>JAAFYY010000001.1:4800000-8774294 GCA_014284505.1 Streptacidiphilus sp. 4-A2
ACGGGCGATCGAGGGGCTGTACGCCGCCGACGAGGGACCGTAGACGCGCCCGCTCCACTAGCCAACAATGTCCATCTTGTCGCTTTTCTGGACAAAGATGCAGAGCCCTCCAACTGGGGGTTCTTTGTTTGCAAATCGTTACCCTCCGGGTCGGCCCCCGATATTTCGGGGCTCCCGGTGCCAAGCCACTGCACACCCCAGGTGATCAATATGGACATTCCAGACCAACTGACTCGCCCGTTCTTTCACTCTCGCTGATGCAAGTCCGAATATTGAGAAACAGTAGTTGACATACCCTTTTGCATCCTGCCTATCTTTAGCGCCCCACGTCTTAGCTGTGGTGAATCGGACTAGCTCTGCGTTCTCGAACTGTGGATGCATGAGTGGCCCGACTGTGAAGGGGGCTCATGAACAAGGCGGCGCTCGGTGTCGCTGCTGGGGTTGCATCACCGCTCGTGCTTGTGATGACGGTCGCCCTGGCCGCTGGCGGTGCCTCGGCGGTGACGCCCGCGGTGCTCAGTACGACCAACTGCACTGCTCCTGTAACCGCCGGCTCCACCACCGATGGGGTGAGCCTGACCAGTGAGCAGATCAACAACGCGCAGATCATCTACCAGGTGTCGGTGAACCTGGGTCTGCCCCAGCAAGCCGCCGTGGTGGCCATCGCCACTGCGATGCAGGAGTCCAGCCTCGTCAACCTCCCAAGCGGCGACTTGGACAGCATCGGCCTGTTCCAGCAGCGACCGAGTCAGGGTTGGGGTTCACCGTCGCAGCTCATGGACCCGGTGTACGCGAGCAAGGCGTTTTATGCCCGGCTCGTCCAGGTCCCGAACTGGCAGAACCTCTCGGTGACGCAGGCCGCCCAAGCCGTCCAGCAGTCCGGCTATCCAGGCGCCTATGCGAAATGGGAGAGCCTGGCCCGCCAACTGGTGTCCACGGTCAGCGGCGGAGCAACTGACTGCTCTGGCGGGAGCGGCGACGGAAGCGGCGGGACGATCTCCAGCCCCGTCAGCCTTCCGGCCGGCTTCACACTCCCGGCTGGCACGCCCGTCGCGGTGGTGACCGCCATCAAGTTCGCCGTGTCCAAGCTGGGCCTGCCCTATCAGTGGGGCGGCACCGGAAACCCGTCCTACGACTGCTCGGGCCTGATGATGATGGCGTACCAGGCTGCTGGCATCACGATCACCAGGACCACCTACACGCAGGTCAACGACGGCACTCCGGTGTACAACTCCTCCGCCCTGAAGCCAGGCGACCTGATCTTCACCGCTGGCAGCGACGGCACGGTCACCAACCCTGGTCACGTTGGGATGTTCCTTGGCGATGATCTTGTAGTTGATGCTCCCAGGACAGGCGAAGACATCGAGATCACCAAGTTCGATGGACGGGTATTGGAACCGAGAAGCCGTGGCCTTTCGACGCATCGTTCAGTAGACGTGTAGGGATTCATCTCACCGCCAACCCTCACCGGCCGCACAGGCTCCGTCTGGGCTGTGGCGTTCCCCCGAGGGGCACCTCCTCGCCACCAACGACAAGCCACGGGACGGTGGTGGCTATGGAGTACGGCCGCGCTGGACCGCTGCCTCAGCACCGGCCCGACGGATGAGATACCGACTGACGTCCAGTTGTCGTGTCTCAACGATGTCTGACTGATCTCAGTGCAGGCTGACCACCCGGTGGCCTGTTCGGCAAGACGTGCTCGTTCGACGCTCCAGGCAGCCAGGCCCGGTGGTCGGCCACGCGCAGATGTACGACCACCGGGGGCACCGCGAAACTACGCCTCGCATCAGGCTGTGGTGACGACCACCTGCGTGTCGGCAGTGCGGTCGGAGTCCACTCGCGCCGCAAGGTGGCGTTCGGCGTCGAGGGCGGCTTGGCACCCGGAGGCGGCAGCGGTGATGGCCTGGCGGTACGTGTGGTCGACCACGTCGCCGGCACCGAAGACGCCGGTGAGGTTGGTGCGTGTTGAGGGGGCGTCGACCTTGAGGTATCCGGCGTCGTCCAGGTCGAGTTGGCCGGCGAACAACTCAGTACGTGGGTCGTGCCCGATCGCGATGAACAGTCCCTCCACCGCCAGGTCTCGGGTGACTCCGGTGAGGGTGTCGCGCAGGACCACCCCGCTCACTCGGTCGGTGCCTTGGATCTCGGCGATCTCGCTGTTCCAGGCGAAGGTGATCTTCGGGTCGGCCTGGGCGCGGGCCTGCATGACCTTCGAGGCGCGCAGGGTGTCGCGGCGGTGCACGATGGTCACCGAGGCGGCGAAGCGGGTGAGGAAAGTGGCTTCCTCCAAGGCGGTGTCGCCACCGCCGACGACCACTATGTCCTTGCCGCGGAAGAAGAACCCGTCACAGGTCGCGCACCAGGACACCCCGCGCCCGGACAGTTCGTTCTCACGCGGCAGGCCGAGCTTGCGGTACCCGGAGCCGGTGGCCACGATCACGGTTTTGGCGCGGTGGACGGTGCCCTCGGTGTCGGTCAGTTCCTTGACGTCGCCGGTAAGGTCGACGGCCACGATGTCGTCGTCGATCATGACCGCGCCGAAGCGTTCAGCCTGGGTCCGCATGTTGTTCATCAGGTCGGGGCCCTGGATGCCGTCGGGGAATCCGGGGAAGTTCTCGACCTCGGTGGTGGTCGTGAGGGCGCCGCCGACGAAGATGGCGCTGCCGAAGACGACGGGCTTGAGGTCGGCGCGGGCAGTGTAGAGGGCGGCGGTGTATCCGGCGGGGCCGGACCCGATCACGACGACCTCGTGCACTATCGGCTCGGTCATCGCGGTCAGCTCTCCTGCTGCTTGGCGTCGATCTCGGCGACCAAGCCCTCGATCAGCTTCTTGATCGCGTCGCGGATCGGGCGCACGGCCTCCACGCCCTGCCCGGCCGGGTCTTCGAGCTCCCAGTTCAGGTACTTCTTGCCGGGGAAGATCGGGCAGGCGTCCCCGCAGCCCATGGTGATGACGTAGTCCGACGCCTTCACGGCTTCGGTGGTCAGGACCTTGGGGGTCTGATGGGAGATGTCGACGCCGACCTCGGCCATCGCAGCGACGGCGGAGGGGTTGACCTGGTCGCCGGGGATCGAGCCGGCGGAGCGGACCTCGACGCGGTCACCGGCGAGGTGGGTCAGGAATCCGGCGGCCATCTGGGAGCGACCGGCGTTGTGGACGCAGACGAACAGGACCGAGGCGGCGGGTGCGGCAGTCATCGAGGTGCTTTCTGATCGGGTGGGGACAGGGAAGGTCACGAAGTGGCGGGGGTGAGTTCGGCGACCAGGTCGGCGACGCGGTGGGCGATCTCGTCGCGGATGGCGCGGACGGTGTCCAGGGGTTTGCCGTGGGGGTCGAGGACGGGCCAGTCCAGGTAGCGGCGCCCTGCGGGGATGGGGCAGGCGTCGCCGCAGCCCATGGTGACCACGATGTCGGCGGCGGCCACGACCTCTTCGGTCAGCGGCTTGGGGAACGCCTCCGGCAGGTCCGCGCCGACTTCGGCCAGGACCTCGGTGACGAAGTCGTCCAGCACCCCCGCGGGCCGGGTACCGGCCGAGGAGACCTGAAGGCGGCCCTTCGCGGCGTGGGCGAGCAGGCCGGCGGCGAGCTGGGAGCGCCCGGCGTTGCCGGTACACACAAACAGCACCCGCGGTGTTCCGCCCGGTGCGGCGGTGCCGTGGGCGAGCGCGGCCAGGCGCTCGTCGGCCAGGCGCTCGGCGAGCACCACCAGGTGGGTGCGGACGGCGGCCGTCTCGGCCAGGCGCTGGTAGGAGTCGGCCAGGAGTCGCTGGACGGTCTCGGGGGCGAAAGTACCGCCGTAGCGCAGGGCCAGGCGGGCGGCCCCGGACAGGAGCTGGGGGTCGGGCGGTATTGGCAGGGGCGTCGCGGACATGGTGTCTCCAGCGCAGGAAGGGGCCACCGGCCAGGACCGGTGGCCACTCGGGGTCGCGTTGCGGCCCCACAACCGGTAACGTATCAGCCCATGGTGACATCAGTCGATACTGAAGCAATGAAGGCTCTGGCCGATCCGCTGCGGATGCAGATCGTGACGCTGCTGGCGGCCGAGTCGCTTTGCGTGTGCCACCTGGTCGAGGAGACCGGTGCCAAGCAGACCAACCTGTCCAACCACCTGCGGCTGCTGCGGCAGGCCGGACTGGTGGAGACCGAGCCCTGGCGCTTCCTCTACTACAAGCTCCGCCCCGCCGCCCTGGAAGCGGTCGCCGCCCACCTCGGCGGCCTGGCCGACACCGCCCGCACCACCGCCGAGTCCGCCCGCAAGCGCCCCTGCCCCTGAGCTATCCCCACCTTTCCGCCCTGCCTGCCCTTCCTGGAGTGTTCTTCGTGAGTGCCATAGACGAGGCCAGACCCACCGATCTGGCCGAGCCGCTCGTCGCCGACCTGGGCCCCGACCCCCTGCTCCGCAAGGTCGCGGCCGAACTGGTCGGCACCGCCGCACTGGTCGCGGTCGTGGTCGGCTCCGGCATCCAGGCCACCGAACTCACCAACGACGTGGGCCTGCAACTGCTGGCCAACTCCACCGCCACCGTCTTCGGCCTGGGCGTGCTGATCCTGCTGCTGGGCCCGGTCTCCGGCGCCCACTTCAACCCGATTGTCACCCTGGCCGACTGGTGGACCCGCCGCGGCCAGCACAACCACCTGCCCGCCCGCGAGGTCGTCGCCTATATCGTCGCGCAGACCGCGGGCGCGATCGGCGGCGCGGTACTGGCGGACGCGATGTTCGGCAAGGCCCTGGTGCAGTGGTCCACCCACGACCGCTCCGCCGGCCACCTGCTGATCGGCGAGGTCGTCGCCACCGCCGGACTGGTCCTGCTGATCTTCGGCCTGGCGAAGAAGGACCAGCTCCGCTTCGCCCCCGTCGCGGTCGCCTCCTACATCGGCGCCGCCTACTGGTTCACCTCCTCCACCAGCTTCGCCAACCCCGCCGTCGCCATCGGCCGCACCTTCACCGACACCTTCGCCGGCATCAAGCCCTCCTCCCTGCCCGGCTTCATCGGCATGGAACTGATCGGCGGCATCGTCGGCCTGGCCCTGGTCGCCCTGATCTTCGGCCGCGACCGAGCCTCACGCGACTGACCCTCCGTCCAGACCCGCGAACGAGGAATCACCGGTCTCCCGTCCCCCGCCACCTCGGGCGGGAGACCGACGCACACCGGGACAGGGAATGCACGCCGTGCACCAGGGGGCTGCGATCCCGGGCTCGCCGAAGAGCTCCTTCACCCAGGAGCATGTCTCGCGCGGGACACGAAAGCACACGAACGGGTGAGATCGCCCCGCTCGTCCATGGGAATCGTGCCGCGGCGACAGAAAATCAGTCCGCCAATCCCGCTCCACGCGCGAGACTTGGCGGAACCGATCATCCGGCTCCGGACCGTAGGGCTGAGGCGCCGACTGCACCGCATCAACATCACCATGGGGGCGGCATCGTGACACCCAGGAAGCGGCTTCCCGACATCAAGAAGCTCGCAGCCGAGATCAACAAGGTGCGCACCGGCGGGAAGAACTCCATTGGCAAGTCTGCCGACTACCTGCACAGCCGGGCCGCCGACCTCGCCACGTACGGTTCCGTGGACGGGCTGGTGGAGGCAATCGACAGCGATGGCGAAGCACGAGCACATGCCTTCCACCTGTCCGCCCTGCGCGGCCAACTCGCCCGAGAGCTGTGGGCACGCAACGCGTTCATCGGCCCTTCCGTTTTGGACGACCTCCTATACCGGGCGGTGGCGATCGACGCGGCGCAGGATCCGGTACTGCGCTGCCTGGAAATCGTGCGGGACAGGCAGCTGGCACGTCCGGGGCTGGTGATCTTCCCCTTGCACTCCCTCGGCGTCCTGGCGGCGGGCTTTCTGCAGAGCCACGGGCGGCGCTGGGTGTTCAGCCCCTCGGGATCCGACTTGGCGATCTTTCCGCAGAGCAACGCGTGGGACAGGACCTTGGCGAATCTCGACGAGGCTCGGCGCAGCTTCGGGGTGCGCAAGGCCGTTCCTGGTGGCCTGCTGGAGCACTGGCGTCGAAGCCGATCCTTAACCTGGTTGAAGCGCAACCCCCTCCTGGTGCTGTCCGTGTCGACAACTCCAGGCAGCTACTACGACACCGAAACGCTGATCCTGGGACGACTGAGGGCTGCCAGCGCGCTCGCCTGCATGCTCTCCACCCTGCAGCCTCGCGAGCAGGAACGCGTCGGATACCTGTGGAGCTCCGCCCGGACGAACAACTGGGAGACCCTTGACGTCAAGCACTACATCAACCTCTACGACGCCCCCGACACCCCGCGGCTCCTGGCCGGTGACTGCGTTCCGATCCACCTGCGTCGTGCAGCGCTCGCGGAGATCAGCGAACTGAACATCGAGATCGACCCGCGCTACTGGAACCGTTACGGCGCTTCCGCCCAGGAAGTCCGCGCGGCCGTCGACCTCGTCTACGACGGCTACATGCGGCATGTGCTCCTGCGCCGTCCCCGCGAGCGACCGGACGCCTTCACCGCGGCCTTCACCAAGCTCCACGACGCCCTGAGCTACTTCCGGCGCTCCTTCCACGAGTCCGACCAGGGATGGACAGCGGGCCTGAGCCTGGCCACGGCCTTCGAGATGATGCTCACCGACGGGGTCAACCGCGGCGAGATCGCGGCGAAGCTCCAGCGCCGCGTGCGCCTGTTGCTGCGCGGCAAGCGGGGTGTGATCCGGTACTCCGAAGCCGTCCACAGTCTCTACAAGCACAGGAACGCGATCATTCACGCGGGCGTGGTCGACGGGCAGTTCGCCATCGCGGACGCGCAGCGCTGCTTCGTGCTGTGCTTCATGGAGTTGGCCAACAGGACGGCACACCTCGCCGCCGGCGAAAGCGAACCCATGCGTACGATGACCGGCGATCACCCCGATCCGCAGACGGCCAAGATCACCCCATGCCAAGAGTGCGGCTGTACACATCAGCACTGATGCCGAAATCCACGCCGCGGTTCTCGCGTCCGGGCAACCCCGCCCTCATGGGTGGGGCAAGACCGTGCTGCTGCGAGCGATCACGCACAGGCACGCGGGAGACGGGTCGTCGGCCCGCTACTCGACCACAGGGCTACGGCGTTCGACCATGACGACGTCGCGCCAGATCCCGTGGTGGCGGCCGATGCGCTCGCGGGTGCCCAGGGTGCGGAAGCCAGCGCGGGTGTGGACGGCGAGACTGGCCGTTTCTGGGGAAGATCCCGGACTGGATGGTCCAGATCCCGGCGGCCTCGGTGGAGGCGATCAGCGCGTCCAGCAGGGTGGTGGCGACCCTGCGGCCCCGAGCCCGGGGGTGGACGTAGACGGAGTGCTCGACCACGCCCGCGTATGCGGGACGGACAGAGACCCGGCTCGCGGCCACCCATCCCAGGACCTGGCCGTCCGGGTCCTGGGCGACGAAGCGGTGCCCGGGCAGGCGGCCGGAGTCGAACGCCTCCCAGGGGGCGCAGGTCTCGAAGGTCGCGTTGCCCTCGTCGATGCCCGCCTAGTAGATCGCCAGGATGGCCGCAGCGTGGGCTGCGGCCATCGGCACGACGGCAGCAGCAGTGGATGGACCGGCTTCGACAGACACACGCGCTCCCTGCGGGGCTCGACGTTTCAGGATGCGGTGCTGCCCAGCAGCATGCTCATCGCGGCCATCACCGAGGGCTCGACCCGGTAGTAGACCCAGGTCCCGCGCCGCTCGGAGGACAGCAGTCCGGCCTCGCGGAGCTTCTTCAGATGGTGGCTGACGGTGGGCTGGGAGACCCCGACGTCCTGGATGTCGCACACGCACGCCTCCCCGCCCGCGTGCGAGGCGACCTTGGAGAACAACCGCAGCCGCACCGGGTCGCCGAGCGCCTTGAACATCGCGGCCATCCGCACCGCGTCCGCCTCGGACACTCGGCGGAGGTCACCGGCGGGCAGCAGGCGCGCTCGCGTCCTGAAGGACCGGCAGCTCCGCGACACTCAGATTCGACATACGTCTATCTTGACATTGGTCGAAGCAGGCGGCAAGCTTCCCTGTATCGACAAGTGTCGAATCAAAGCGTGGGGCGGAATTAGTCCCTGCGAGCCATCGCACACGACGACCACAAGGAGTACCGCCATGAGCGAGACCGCCAGCACCCCGGCCACCGCCTGTTGCACCACCGCACCGGCCGAACCCACCGCCGCCGCACCCGCCGCCGCTGCGACGGGCCCGTTGCTGCGGCACCACCCAGGCTGCCGAAGCCGCCTCCGCCTGCTGCGATCCCGCCGCGAAGACCGAAGCAGTTGCCGCCGGAGCCGGCTGCTGCTGACCCCGCGCGCACCACCCAGGTCCCCGGCACCTCGCAGACGATCCGAACCACACGGAGAAGACAGCCATGACTGAGAACAGCAGCCCGACCACCGCCACCCTGCCATCGCCGTGGTCGGGGCGGGTCCGATCGGACTTGCCGCCGCCGCCCACCTGCTGGAACGCGGCCTGGAAACCCTCGTCCTGGAGGCCGGGCCCTCGGCGGCCTCGGCAGTGCGGGCCTGGGGTCACGTGCGGCTGTTCTCCGCCTGGTCCGAGCTGGTCGACCCGGCCGCCGCCCGCCTGCTGGAGCCCACCGGCTGGACCCGCCCCGAACCGAAGCGCTACCCCACCGGCGCCGAGTGGGCCGAGCTCTACCTCCAGCCGCTGGCCGACGCCCTCGGCGAGCGCGTGCGCTACAACACCACCGTCACCGGCGCCGCCCGCCGCGGCCGGGACCGCATCGTCGACTCCGGCCGCGAGGACCAACCCTTCACCCTCCACACCAGCGACACAGACGGCACCCAGGCGCGCCTCTCCGTCCGGGCGATCATCGACGCCACTGGCACATTCACCTCACCCAACCCCCTGGGCAGCGACGGCCTCCCGCAGCAGGCGAACACACCCACCAGATCACCTACCTCGCCCCCACACTGCCGACACTGCCGACCCGGCGGTCCGGACTCTCCACGCGGGCAAGCGAACCGCCGTCGTGGGCTCGGGCCACTCGGCCCTGACCGCGCTGCTGTCGCTGGCCGAGCTGACCAAGGACGAGCCCGGCACCCGCACGGTGTGGGTGCTGCGGCGCGGCCAGGTGGGCAACGCCTTCGGCGGCGGCGAGTCCGACGAACTCCCCGCCCGCGGAGCCCTCGGGCTGCGGGCGAAAGAGGCAGTGGCAGCTGGGCGCATCGAGGTCGTCCAGGGCTTCCGCACCGAACGCGTCGAGGACGCCGACGGGCAGCTCGTGCTGGTGGCCGACGACGGCCGCCGCATCGAGGGCCTGGACCACATCATCGGCCTGACCGGGTTCCGCCCTGACCACTCCTGGCAGAGCGAACTGCGGCTCGCCCTGGACGAACGCCTCCAGGCCCCAGTCAAGCTCGCCCCGCTGATCGACCCCAACCAGCACTCCTGCGGCACCGTCTACCCCCACGGCGCGGGCGAACTGAGCCATCACGAGGAGGGGGTGTTCCTGGTCGGGATGAAGAGCTACGGACGCGCCCCGACCTTCCTGGCCATGACCGGCTACGAGCAGGTCCGCTCGGTCGCCGCAGCCCTCGCCGGCGACCACGAGGCCGCCGCCCGCGTCGAACTCACCCTCCCCGACACCGGCGTCTGCGGCGGAGCCGGACTCTTCGACGATCCCGACGCCGCCCAGAGCGAAGGCGGCTGCTGTGCAGCCCCCGCACCGACCTTGCTCAGCATCGGTGTCGGCGCTCCGGCGCCGACGTCCGGCAGCTGCTGACACCGGCAGTGACGACCCTTCACACCAGTACGGCCGGGCGGGAAGCACTTCCCGCCCGGCCGCGCGCCGCACTGCCCGCCCTGTGCGCCACCCAGATCACCGGTTACGGCGTCCTCTACTACGCGTTCCCCGTCCTGACCGGCCACATCACCGCCCAGACCGGCTGGCCCACCGGACAGGTCACCGCCGCCTTCACCGCCGCCCTGCTGTTGTCCGCCGCCGTCGGCATTCCCGTCGGCCGCATCCTGGACCAGCGCGGCCCCACCTCCTGATGACCGGCGGCTCCATCCTCGGCACCGCCGCACTGGTGATCATCGCCACCGCGCCCGACCTGTCGGTCTTCGCCGCAGGATGGCTGCTGGCGGGCACCGCGATGGCCGCCACCCTCTACCAGCCCGCCTTCGCCGCCCTCGCCCGCTGGCACGGCACCGACTGCGTGCGAGCCCTGACCACCCTCACCCTGGCCGCCGGCCTGGCCTCCACCGTCTTCGCACCCCTGACGGCCACCCTCGCCAACCACCTGACCTGGCGCAGCACCTACCTCGCCCTGGCCCTGGTCCTCGCCGCGATCACCATCCCCGCCCACGCCGTGGCCCTACGCGCACCCTGGACCCGGGACAACACCGGCCCACTGCCCAAGCTCACGCGTCAGCGCCCGCAGACCAGGATCACGACCAGCCGCCCGTTCCTGCTCCTGGCCGTGGCGATGACGGTGTCCGGCTTCGCCCTGTACGGCGTCATCTTCGGACTCGTCCCCCTCCTCACCCACCGCGGCATGAGCCCCACCCTCGCCGCCTGGGCCCTCGGCCTCGGCGGACTAGGCCAGACCCTGGGCCGCACCGCCTACGCCGCGCTCACCCGCCGCACTACCGTGCGGACCCGCACCGTCGCACTGATCGCCGCAGGCGGAGCCACCACCCTCCTGCTGGGACTGGTTCCCGGCCCCACGCCGCTCCTGATCGCGCTAGTGATCCTCGCTGGCGGCGTCCGTGGCAACTTCACTTTGCTGCAAGCCACCGCCATCATCGACCGCTGGGGCACCACCGCCTACGGCCACCTCAGCGGCATCCTCGCCGCCCCATCGCAATCGCCGAAGCCCTCACCCCCTTCGCCGCCGCCATTCTCGTCCACCCCCTCGGCGGCTACCCGCAGCTCTTCGCCGCGCTTGCCGCAGCCTCCGCCCTCGCCGCGCTCCTGGCCACCGGCAGCCTTCGGTGACCGGCTCCCCTTGTTCGTCCCCCGCAGGCCGCCTCAACGCAACAGGCCGCCAATCCCGAAGGGGATTGGCGGCCTGTGCCTATTCAAGTGGGGTCGGTGGCGCGCCGTCCAAGAAGTCCTTCACGGCCGATCGGCCGATCGTTCCCTGGTCTGTGCTCACCCACTGCGGGGATCGGCGGCCGAGGCCGAGCCAGTGCACGAGTACGTGGCCGGGGGCCACATCGAGGATCTTGCCGCGGGCATAGAGGCCGGACTTCTCCTTCCAGGTGGCGTTCCAGATGTGCCCGATCCAGGCACGGGGCGGTTCCTTGGCATAGCGGTCAATCGGGTTGATGTTCACGAGGTCTCTGCTCTCGGGACGTTCGGGTCGGTTGTCGGTTTGTTGCGCCCAGTGAGTGGCGGCCCACGGGTCGGCAGCCGAGTACAGCGCCGCTGGTTCCGAACTTCCGTCGGGCTAGGCTTCATCGCCGCACCTCTGCTGCGCTGCGGATTCCGAGCAATGCCCACACCCGGACGTCCGCCGGCCGGTATCGCCTGCTGCATCCGACCCTGACGAAGCGCGGTCCCCGGCCAACGACCCCCAGTTCGCGGAGGTCGTGAGGGGTTATGCCGAGCGCGCCGGCCGCCTGGGACGTGGTCCACCAGGTGTGCCGGGGAAGCGCCTCAGGGGCGCGCCGTCGGTTCACTTCGCCGCCCCGGTCGCACCCGATCGGTCCTCAACCCAGCTGACAACATCCGCTGGGTTGTACCTCCGGTACTTACCGATCCGCGCGCTCCGCGGGCCGCGGCCCTTCCAGTTGAGCTGGTACAGCGTGGACGTCGAGATGCCGAGGTAGGCGGCGGTCTCGTTGTGGCTCCACAAACGTTCTCTGTCGATCATGCATAGCCCCTTGATAGGTCTTTGTCGTTTCGACAAGTCCTCTTGTCGCTTCGACTCACACCCAGAGCTTCAACTCAGCACTAGTCATCTGTCAAGGCGACGGAACGGTATGTCATATAGACAGAGATTGGAGCGGCGACCCGGACACGACCAAGCCCACCGCTAGACGCAAGGATGACCAGAGACAGCGCCCCCACAGGGGCTGCTACCCGTAAGTGCCCAGGTAATAAAGAAAGTTGTATCGCCAACGCCAGGGCGCCACGGGCGCTGGCGGCATCGAACGGCAGGACACAGCAGCACTTCGATACTTCCTCTGTCGCATCAACAGAGAAGTTGGTGCAATTTCAACCCCGTCTGTCGATTGCACAGCGGCCGTAGTCCACATAGAGTGGTCAATAAGACAGACATGGAGGTTCGCGTGACCAGCAGATCAGAACCGACCGAACTGTCGGTCAGTGATGCCGTCGCACGCAGGATCAAGGAAGCTCGTGCGCGCCGTGGCTGGTCGGCCAAGCAATTGGCCGAACGCTGTGCCGAGCACGGGCTCACCGGACTGACCCATGCAGTTCTCAATAACATCGAGTCGGGCCGCCCAAACGCGCTCGGCGAGCGTAAGCGCGACGTGAGCGTTGACGAGCTGCTGGGGCTCGCCCTCGTACTGGACGTTGCCCCCATCCACCTGCTCACTTTGCCCGACTCAGCAGAGACCGAGCTAGCTGTCAGAGTCACCCCAGCCACGGCTGTCAACGACAATGCCGCACTGCTGCAATGGGTCCGCGGGGAGAAGCCGCTCCCAGAGAGTGATTCGAGACTCTACTTCGGGTCGGCCATCGAGAATCTTCCCGCCCCTGATGCCGGGCGCACGAGCGCGGAGTATGCACGATCGGTGCTCCAAGACCGAGCAAAGGAGCTTCTGCAAGGCTTCAACGAGCAGACTGCTCAGATGGCAGCGCAAGCAACTGCTCAACTGCAGAGTCTAGTTACTGATGCCGAGAACGCCATCAACGACGGCGCAAGCCTCGATGAAGTGATGGCCCTGCTGAAGCGGGCCAGTCAGCCGTAACTCAAGCGGAGGCGTCGCTCCCCCAGTGGCGGAGCGACGCCCCAAGCAACCTTTTCCCTACTCGCGATCCGCCGTTCGCTGACGCAATAGCTCGTGCAAGCCGGCGGCCGGAGAGCCAGCGGGTTCAGGTACACAATCGGCGCTTCGCCTACCGGCCTCGTGCGGCCCCACCTGCGCCTTTGGCATGCCCTTGACAATTTTCCACTCATCCTCGCTTTCCCCAGGAGTTCATCATGGCTGAACCGTACGATCGCTGGCACAAGTCACGTCCATCTGCCGATGAGGCAAAGTGCCGCGAGCACAAGAAAGTGCCTTCGAAGGACCACGGGCGCGGCAAAAGGTGGCTTGCCCGCTGGCGCGACCTCGAAGGTGAGCAGCAAAGCGAGAGCTTCGACAGACAGGAGGATGCGAGGAAGCACCTCAATAAGATTGCCGCCTCGGTCGACGACGGTAGTTACATCGCCAAGGAGAAAGGAGAGACGCTACTCAAGGCCCTCGCAGAGCAGTGGCTCGCCGACCAAGTATTCAAGAATCCGAGAACGGAGCCGCAGTATATAGCGCGAGTCAGGACCCATATTATCGGCCCGATGGGAGAGCTCCAACTCGCCCAAATTTCCCCGTCCCGAGTAGCGGCCTGGATCAAGCGTCTAAGCTCAACTCTTGACGAGAGCTACGTCGGGCTCATCTACACTCATCTTAAGTCGATCCTCGACATGGCTGTCGACGATGAGCTAATTCGCAGAAATCCCTGCGAATCGCGCACTGTCAAGCGAGTCAAGCCACGTCGACAGAAGAAGCCTCCCAAAGATCTCACAGTGGACTGGGAGGACTCAGAGGGAATCAAGCAGAACCTACCAGACCGCTACCAGGCAACCGTGGACTGTGGCCGCGGAATCGGCATGAGGCAAGGAGAGATTTTCGGCTTCAGCCCAGACGATATCAACTGGCTGGCGATCGAAAAATTTGTGCATATTAAGCGCCAGATTGCATTCGACAGAGGAGTCATGGTCTTCGCTCCACCCAAGGGGGAAGCGATGACGACCCGAAGGATCGAAAGGTCCCACTCGATGACACGCTCTCATTTATTCTGGCCGAGCATGTTCGTCAGTTCCCACCCGTCGAGATCACGCTACCTTGGATCGAACGCAATGGCCCTCCGGTGACCGTGCGGCTCATGTTTACCTCACGTGAGCACAAGCCTGTCAATAAAAACTACTTCAACTACCTGTGGAAGGCCGCACTTGAAAGCATCGGCCTTATCGAGGCATTGAATGACAAGCCTGTCGGCCGCGGGAGGCTTTGGGAGCAGTGCCGCGACAAGATGATGCATTCGCTGAGGCATCTTTTCGCATCCGAGGCATTGAGTGCCGGCGTCGATATCTACACTCTCGCTGATCTTCTTGGACACGAAGATCCTGCTTTCACCCTACGCCGTTATGTGCATAGAGTGGCCGGCTCACTCAAGAAGGCGCGCGCAGCTATAAGCTTCCGGTACCGCACTGCCGCCTAAATCGACCGCACGCTCAACGAGTGCCTGGCCCTGAGTGACTTCGCTCGGGGCCAGGCACTTGCTCGTCTACACGAAATACCTTTGGTGCTCCTCCAAGTGAGGGTGACAGGGCCCACTCCCGCTCGCGGTCCAGGGCTGATTCAAAGTCGTGACCACGGGTGAACGTGCAGGTCGGAGGCTGTGGTGCCATGGCGGCCGTCACGTAAACAACGGAGCTCCGGTTGACGGGGTGACCTACCAAGTCGCCCGTGTCCCGGAGCTCCGATGTGCCGCCAGTCTGCCACCGTCTGTCTGATCAAGTCGCCCGGCCGCGCCGAGCGTGAACTCCCGCTCCTCGCAGACCGGTTGTCTGCTCTGCCCGATCCGCGCGACCGTCGGGGACGCCGCCACCCGCTGACCGCGGTGCTGCTGACCGCCGCGTGCGCGGTCCTGGCCGGTGCCCGCTCCTACCTCGCGATCGGGCAATGGGCCCGCCACGCACCCCAGCACACGCTCGCCCGCCTCGGGTTTCGTCCGCATGGCGTGCTCGGGATCCGCACCGCACCCTCGACCTCCACCGTGCGCCGGGTCCTGCTCGCGGTCTGTCCCGGCGGGCCTGGCCGACCTGCTCGGCACCGACCCGACCGGGACCGAGACCATCGCGGTGGACGGGAAGACCGCACGAGGCTCACGCACCCACGTCGCTCCGGCCGCCCACCTCCTGGCCGCCGTTACCGGCACGGGCCGAACCGTCACCCAATTACGGGTCCCGGCCAAGACGAACGAGGTCACCGCGTTCCGTCACCTTCTCGCCCCGTTCGACCTGACCGGGGTGACGGTGACGGCCGACGCCCTGCACACCCAGCGCGACCATGCCCGCCACCTGGTCGAGGACCGGAAGGCGCACTACCTGCTGCTGGTCAAGGGCAACCAGCCCCGCCTGCACGCCGCTCTGCGGGCTCTGCCCTGGCAGCGCGTGCGGGCCCGCTACGACCGCGAGCTAGGACACGGCCGCCGCGAGACCCGCTCCCTGCGGGTGCTGACCGTCACCGACCTGCACCTGGACTTCCCCCACGTCGTCCAGGCCGCCAAGATCCTGCGGCACCGCACCGACGCCCGCACCGGGAAGGTCTCGCGGCAGACCGTCTACGCGATCACCGATCTGACCGCCGTCCAGGCGTCCCCGCAGAACCTCGCCCGGCTCGCGCGCTCGCACTGGACCATCGAGAACCGGCTGCACTTCGTGCGCGACACCGCCTTCGCCGAGGACGCCTCGAAGATCCGCACTGGCCACGGCCCCGAGAACATGGCCACCCTGCGCAACCTCGCCATCGACACCCTGCGAGCCGTCGGACGCACCGGCATCGCGGCCGGCCTGCGCGAGGTCTCCTACACACCCCACAGCCGGCCACTCGACCTGCTCAACCTCCCCTGACCAGCACGGACGTCACACCGCCCCGACAATGAATCAGCCCTGGCTCGCGGTCGCTCTGCGTGGTGGGTACAACGGCCAACCAACTCACGGACTCTCGTCGTCTCTCAGTGCTACTCAACGTTTCTCATTCGTTGAGGCCCTGCAAAGTGCACCGGTTGTGCACCGGCCCCCAGAAGGGCCCCATACACGCAGGTCAGAGGCATGTTCGATCTGTACTTCGACATCTAGCCAATACTCTGACCTGGGAACGAGAGATACGCGGAAAGTCGCACTCACCGCGGAATCGTCCCCGACCTGAGAGCCGGCATGGTTATCGAGCTGAGCGAGTCGCTCAGCTCGATAACCATGTGCACCACATGTGCAATCCGACCCTGATCAGCTGGACCGATCAGCCCGAGTTCTGGGCATTGCCTACCGCCTGGCCGGCCTCTGACGAGCTCGGCACCTGTGTGGGGACTCCGCCGGCAGCGAGCCATGGCGCCGTCCAGCCTTCCCGGCGGCAAAGCACATCGAACGGAAGATCCAGCGCAGAGCGACGGCTCTCGACCTCGTACAGGTCACCGATTCGCATTCCCATGATCTGCGCCCTCGTGACGTCGGTGTCGGAGCGTCCGGTGTCCTGTCGCGCTCCAAGCAGGAAATCAGCAAACAATCGCGTCGCGACCAGGGCGGGCAAGGGAGGGTGAAATACCGCCTGCCTGAAGTCATGGAAAGCGATGATGGCCCCATCCGAGCCGTAGATGGTGATCGAGGTGCAGAAGTCGGCAAGCTCGGCCTGATTCTCGACCGATCGCTCCGCTACGCCGGTGCTCCCATGTGGATCGAGAAGCGGAGCACTTCTCCGGAACTGACGGATCAGCAGCCGACTCCACGCACGTCCGCCCTCACCGGGACCGCCCACCGTTTTCCGGACCTTCCTGGACCAGCAGTCGCTTCCCCGGTCCACGTCCTGGCGCGCCCTCGGCACCCAGGGGCGTTTCAAAGTCCCGATGATCATGCGGGTCTGCAGGTCGTAGTGCTGCAGGGTGTCGAGGGTGACCCGTCACGGAAGCAACGAAACTCCGGTTGAACGGGGTGACCTTCCCAAGTCGCCCTGCCCCGCCGGAGTTTCGATGTGTCGTCAGTCTGCCACCGTCTGTCTGGTCAAGCCGCCCACTCTGGCGGGTGTCGCGGTGCTTCCGCTGGTGGAGCGGTTGCGGGTGCTGCCTGATCCCCGGCGCCGGCGCGGGGTGCGTCACCCGTTCGTGGCGGTGCTGCTGGTCGCGGCCTCGGCGGTGGTGGCCGGGGCCCGGTCGTACGCG
Source organism: Streptacidiphilus sp. 4-A2 (assembly GCA_014284505.1). Classification (GTDB taxonomy): domain Bacteria; phylum Actinomycetota; class Actinomycetes; order Streptomycetales; family Streptomycetaceae; genus Streptacidiphilus. The sequence continues at coordinate 4,817,103 of JAAFYY010000001.1, forward strand.
GCAATCGGTCAGTGGTCCAGCAGCGCCCCGCAGCACACGCTGGCCCGGCTCGGAGCCCGAACGGTCGGCGCGCTGAGCGTACGCGTTCCGCCGAGCGCCGCCACGATCCGACGGATCCTGGGCCGCGTCTGCCCCGGCGGCCTGGCTGATCTGACCGGCGCCGATCCCGCAGGCGCGCAGTCGGTGGCCGTGGACGGCAAGGCCGCCCGCGGCTCACGTCACGATCAGACCCCGGCCGCCCACCTCCTGGCCGCGATGACCGACCAGGGCCGCACCGTGACCCAGCTGCGGGTGCCCGACAAGACCAACGAGATCACCTGCTTCGCCGCCCTGCTGGAGCCCTACGACCTGACCGGGGTCACCGTCACCGCCGACGCCCTGCACACCCAGCGCGCCCACGCGCGCTTCCTGGTCGAGGAGAAGAACGCGCACTACCTGCTGGTGGTCAAAGCCAACCAGCCCGGTCTGCACCGACAGATGCGGTCACTGCCGTGGAAGGACGTCACCGCGCGCCGCTACGACCGCGAGAGCGGCCACGGACGCAAGGAGACCCGCGCAACCAGGGTCCTCACCGTCACCGACCTCGGACTCGACTTTCCCCACGCCGTCCAGGCCGTACGGATCCTGCGCCACCGCACCGACCTCAAGACCGGCGCCCGCACCCGCCAGACCGTCTACGCGATCACCGACCTCACCTCGCAGCAGGCCTCACCCCAGCGCCTGGGCCAACTCGCCAGGTCACAGTGGACCATCGAGAACCGGCTGCACTTCGTCCGCGACACCACCTTCCGCGAGGACGCCTCCAAGATCCGCACCGGCCACGGACCCGACAACATGGCCACCCTGCGGAACCTGGCGATCAACACCCTCCGCGACGCCGGACACAGCAACATCGCCGCCGGCCTGCGCCACGCCTCTTACGAACCCTTCAACCGCCCACTCGACCTGCTTGGCATCGCCTGACCGACGCACTCACAAGATCAAGAAACTTTGCAACGCCCCTGCCTCGGCACCCGACCTCGACCAGCCAAGATCACCGACAGTCGAGCTAGTCCTTCTTGATGACGGGCGCCGCTTCGGCCAACGCGGGACGAGTCACCGGGTGCCCGTCGATCGACTCGTAGGCGGCCTTGCCGCGAGCGAGATGGTCCATCAGGCTGGCCGGACCGCGGAACGGCTCGCCTCCGATGTGCCACCCGTCGGTGTGCAACTCCTCGATCAGCACCCAGACGACCTCGCGGAAGGCCTCCGACCCCTCGAACCTGACCATGACGTCGGTCAGGGCGGCGGCCATGGCGTGCTTCTCCTCTTCGGTGAAGACGCCGTCGACGAGCTTGACGTTGACAAAGGGCATGTGGAGCTCCAGGGGTGAGAGATGTGCCGGATCGCCTCCAGCATCAGCTGCACGGGCGAGCGCGGCATCGGTCGAATGACTGCTCTCCGCCGGCGCGAACACGGGAAATCCCGCCGTGACAGTCAAATGACCGATGCGAGGGGTGGCGCTTCGCTCGACCCTTGAAAGCGGTGGATCCCGCGCAACTGCGCCTACGGGCTGCCGGTAGGACACAAGAGGAGTGAAGATGTCAGCACCACGCGTCCCGCTGAACTTCTTCGGCATGCCCTTCGGCTTCGCCGGGCTGGCCGGAGCATGGCTGGAGGCAGCCCATCAGGGCCATGCCCCGGTCGCCGTCGGCAACACGCTGTGTGCCCTGGCCGGGATCGTCTGGGTGGTGGTCCTGGCCGGCTACTGCCGTTACGCGCTGTCGACCAAGGGTGGCTTCGGTCGTGACCTGTCCGACGCGGTGGCCGCGCCCTTCGCCTCATTGGCCGTCGTCACCCCCATGCTGCTGGCCGCTCAGGGCGTCGCTCCGTACGCGGAGACGACCGGAAAGGTTCTGGTGGACCTCTTCCTCACGCTCACCGTGCTGCTCGGCGGTTGGTTCACCGGGCAGTGGATCTACGGTTCCCTCGAACTCGACCGACTCCACCCGGGCTACTTCCTGCCCACCGTCGCCGGCGGGCTCGTGGCCTCGGCCAGCGCCGGCGACGTCGGCCAGATCCGGCTTTCCGAGGTGATGCTCGGCCTCGGCCTGATCTGCTGGCTCATCCTGGGCTCCATGATCATGTTCCGGCTGTTCTTCCGGCCGTCGCTGCCGGGACCGCTGCTGCCCACCCTCGCCATCGAGGTCGCGCCCGCCGCCGTGGCGAGCCTCGCCTACTTCTCCCTCACCGCCGGCCGCATCGACGCGTTCTCCGCGGCACTGGGCGGATACGGCCTGCTGATGGTGCTCGCCCAGATCCGGTTGCTGCCAGTGTTCCTGCGGTTGCCTTTCACTCCCAGTTTCTGGGCCTTCACCTTCTCCTGGGCCGCCGTCGCCAGCGCCGCGCTGCGCTGGAACGACTACGGCCGGCCTCCCGGACACCTCGTCTACACCTACCTCCTGCTCGCAGCCGCGACGGTGCTCATCGGCGGCATCGCCGTCCGAACCCTGCTGGCCGCGAAGCGGGGCCAGCTGTTCCCAGCAACCGCCGTTCCTACCGCCGACCGGCCCAGCCCGGCGCCCGTGGCCGGCTGAGGCCGACCCGACGCAGCGCGGACGGTGAGGGCTATGCGTCCTGGCGCACCAGCCCCGCGTTCGCGTGGCCTGACAGCGCGTCGCGCAGCGCCGCCCGCGAGCTCACTCCGAGCTTGGGGAACAGGTGGTAGAGGTGGGCCCCGACGGTCCGGTGGGACATGAGCAGTCGCTGACCGATCTGCTTGTTCGTCAGCCCGGACGCGGCCATCAGGGCGACCTCCCTTTCCTGCGCAGTGAGTTCCTGCGCAGTGAGCTCCTGCGCAGTGAGCTGCGTCCGCGCGGTCACGGCCGCCTGGCTGCCCGTGACCGCGGTGCGCCGACCGCTGAGGGCGGCCCGGGACTGGAGCGGCTCCGCCGCCCGGGGCGGCGCGCTGACCGGCCCCACGGTCGTCGCCCCTGCGAATCGACGGACCCTGCGGTCCGGCTTCTCCAGGGGCTTTCGCTGCCCCTGTCCGCGGGTGGCCGGCAGTTCCAGGATGGCCCGCGGGTTGCCCCGGGCCTCGGCCATCAGTCGCGTGCGCGCCTGAACGGCCAGGTCGGGGAAGCGTTGATCCATCAGCTTCGCCGACGCCTGCGGGCTCAACGGGGCCACCGTTCGGCGGGGAAGATCGCGCAGGCCGAAGATGTCGTGGTCGTAGGACCGTGCCGCGCCCAGGAATCCGACTCTGCTGCCGGTGAGTCTGCGCACGACGAAGCTGATGATGCTGGTGCTGGGCCGGTCGACCCAGGGCAGATCGTCGACGATCAGCAGGATCGGGCGTTCGGTGGCCGCATGGCGAAGCAACAGGAGCACCGCAGTGGAGACCACCAGACGGTCGGCGGCACTGCCCTCGCGCAGGCCGAGGGCGACGGCGATGGCGTCGCGGTGATCGGCACCCAGCCGCTCGATGTGGTCCAGCACCGGGATCAGTGCCTGGTTGAGGGCGGCGAACCCGAGGTCCGACTCGCACTCGCTGCCTCCCGCACGGAGCACCAGCATGCCCTCGTCCGCGGCGGCCGTCGCGGCGGCGTCCAGCAGGGCGGTCTTCCCGAGTCCCGCACCGCCGGTGAGAAGCATGGCACCGCCGCCGTTGCGGACCCGGTCGATGAAGTCGCGCAGCAGGCGCAGTTCCTGGTCGCGCCCCAGCAGGGCGGCCTCGATGGAGCAGTTGCTCGGGTCGGACTCACGGGGCTCGGTCATCTGCTCTCCACCATGGGCTAGAACGGTACGTGCACCCTGATCCGCGGTGACGAACCGCGCCGGATCCCGTTGGCGCCACCTGTCTGAATGCATTTCTGCGGGCCGGTTCTGAGCTCCAGGATCGTGTTCCGTGCGGACCTTCGCGCCCGTGGACGTCCCGGGCCCGGACCCCTGGTGTTCGGCGCGGTCCGGCGGGAGACCAGTGCATCCCGGCCAGGAGCCGCTGCCCTGCTCCGTGCAGCACAGATCACCCTCCGTGACCGAGGTCGGCCAACAGGCGCGCAGCCAGGCGAACTGTTACTGTGACGCGCCCGTGGCTCCGCCCGCCTCTCATCTCCCAAGAGGACATTTTCGGACGCCCCTGGTTCCCCGGGGAGTCGGAAGAGAGGCGCGAGGTGACCGACTTCGACAGTTCGGCAGGCCCAGCCCTTTCCGCGGACATGCGGCTGCGGGGGCGGCGCAGCGAGTGCGAGGTGCTGAGCGGCCTGGTGGAGCAGGCGCGGAGCGGGCGCAGTGCGGTGCTGGTGATCCGCGGTGAGCCCGGGGTCGGCAAGACGGCGCTGCTGGACCACATGGTGGCGTCGGCGTCGGACCTGCGGCTGGTCCGGGTGGTGGGCGTCGAGTCCGAGATGGAGCTTCCGTTCGCCGCGCTGCATCAGTTGTGCCTGCCCCTGTTCGACGGTCTCGGTCGGATTCCGGCCCCTCAGCGCTCAGCCCTGGAGATCGCGTTCGGGCAGCGACTTGGCCCTGTGCCGGACCGCTTCCTGATCGGCCTGGCGGTGCTGAGCCTGCTGTCCGAGACGGCTGGGGACCGTCCGCTGGTGTGCGTGGTGGACGACGCGCAGTGGCTGGACCAGGCGTCCGCGCAGGCGCTGGCGTTCGCGGCACGGCGTCTGCACGCCGAACCGGTGCTGATGGTCTTCGCCGCGCGCGAGCCCGGCGCGGACTTCGGTGGACTGCCGCAGCTCCTGCTCAAAGGCCTTCAGGATGCCGATGCGCGTCTGCTGCTGGACTCGGTGATCCGCTGGCCGCTGGACGAGCAGGTGCGTCAGCGGATCGTGGCCGAAGCCAGGGGGAACCCGCTGGCGCTTGTCGAGCTGCCGCGCGGCATGCGCCGCATCGGCTCGCGGGGGGCTTCGGACTGCCGCAGGTACTGCCGCTGCCAGGCCGGATCGAGGAGAGCTTCCGGGAGCGGATCGCGGAACTTCCCGGTCAGACCCGGCTGCTGCTGCAGCTCGTGGCGGCTGACCCGGTCGGTGACCCGGTCCTGTGTGTGGCGGGCCGCGACGCAACTGGGAATCCCGGTTCAGGCGGCGGAGCCGTTGACCGAGGCCGGCCTGCTCGTGTTCGGCGCCCGGGTGAGCTTCCGCCATCCGCTGGTGCGCTCGGCGGCCTACCGGTCGGCTTCGCCCAAGGTCCGGAGGGCCGTGCACGGCGCACTGGCGGAATCCACCGACGCGGACCTCGATCCGGATCGCCGTGCCTGGCACCGGGCCCAGGCGGCTCCTGGCCCCGACGAGGATGTCGCCGACGAACTGGAGCGCTGTTCGGATCGAGCCCAGTCCCGCGGAGGCATGGCCGCGGCCGCCGCCTTCCTGGAGCGTTCCACGGCGCTGACCCCGGCCCCGGCCCAGCGGGCCCAGCGGGCGCTCGCCGCGGCCGCGGCCAAGGTCCTGGCAGGAGAGTACGACGCCGCGCAGCAGTTGCTGGACCTGGCACAGGCAGGCCCGCTGGACGAGCCCCGGTTCGCTCATGCAGACCTCCTGCGCGCGCAACTCGCCTATGCGTCGAACCGTGGCAGCGACGCCCCGCTGCTGCTGCTGCGGGCGGCCGGGAAGCTGGAGGGGAGCGACCTCGGCCTCGCCCGCGCGACCTACCTGCACGCCGTGAACGCCGCGCTCTTCGCCGGGCGGCTGGCCGTCCCCGGCGGCGGCCCGCTCGACGTGGCCCGCGCCGTGCGCGCGGCACCACCGTCGTACCCGCCGCGCGCACCCGACCTGCTGCTGGACGGCCTGGCAGTGCACTACACCGAGGGTTACGCAGCCGGAGTGCCTATCCTGCGGCGGGCGCTGGCCGCCTTCGGCCGCGGGCTCTCCGAGCAGCAGGAGCCCCGCCTGCTGATGCCGGCGTGGAACGCGGCGCTGCACCTCTGGGACGTCGACGCGTGGGACAAGCTGTCCGCGTGCCATCTCAGCTGGGCCCGCAATGCCGGTGCCTTGAGCGAACTGCCCCTCGGTCTCAACTCCCGAGCCGTCCTGCTGTTGTTCTCCGGCGAACTGACCACCGCGGCAGCGCTGGTCGACGAGGCGCAGGCGGCGACTGAGGTGACCGGAGGCAGTCTGACGCCCTACGGCGCTCTGGCCCTTGTCGCGTTGCGAGGCCGCGAGGACGAGGCCCGGGCACTTGTCGACGCCACCAGGGAGGAGGTCGTGCGGCGCGGCGACGGCATCGGGATGACCACGGCGGACTGGGCCGACGCGGTGCTGTACAACGGCATCGGCAGCTATCACAAGGCGCTGGCCGCAGCGGAATCGGGCAGCGGGAACCAGAACGACCTGGGAGTGGCCGCCTGGTCGACGGTCGAACTGATCGAGGCGGCCGCTCGGAGCGGTTCGCCCACGCGCGCTACTGATGCCCTGCGGCGACTGTCGGAGACCACCACGGCCGCCGGCACCGCATGGGCGCTCGGGCTCGAAGCGCGTTCACGCGCCCTGCTCAGCCGGGGTCAGCATGCCGAGCACCTCTACCGCGAGGCGGTCGATCAGCTGGCCGCCACCCGGATGCAGCTGGAACTGGCCCGCGCCCACCTGCTCTTCGGCGAGTGGCTGCGCCGCGAGAACCGACGCACCGACGCACGCGAACAGCTGCACCGTGCCTACGAGATGCTCTCCGCGATGGGCGCCGAGGGCTTCGCAGAGCGCGCCCGGCGCGAACTCCTCGCCACCGGGGCGACGGTGCGCAAACGCCGTGCGGACGCCAGCAACGAACTGACCGCGCAGGAATCCCAGATCGCCAGGCTCGCCCGTGAGGGCCTGACCAATCCGGAGATCAGCACCCAGCTGTTCATAAGCGCCCGCACCGTCGAGTGGCATCTGCGCAAGGTGTTCGCCAAGCTCGGCATCAGCTCCCGCAAGCAGCTTCGCACCGCGCTGGGCGGGTAGCGCGCAGGAGCGCCGGTCTCCGGCCAGGGCACCGGCCAGGGTCATCCCCTGGTGCGAGGAGCAGCGCCGCAGCGCCATGGTGGTTCCAGTGCCTGAGCGCAGCAAGCGTGCCGGCGCCTGCCGAGAGAGCGAGGCCACCATGACCGGTCCGTCCCCCCTGGTCACCAGCAGGCAGTCGGACTCCTACCGGCGGGCCACCTTCACCGGTCCGCCCCGCAGCCTCGCCGATTTCGAGACCGTCGCCGCACTACGCGACGTCATGGACTCGCTGGAGGCCGACCCGACAGTCAAGGTAGTCGTCTTCGACAGCGCCGACGAGGAGTTCTTCATCCCCCACTGCGACGTCGTCGCGACGGCCCGCAGTGCGGGCCGGCCCCAGCGATCTGACCGGTTGGTCCGACCTGGTCGCCCGGCTGACCCGGGCGCCGTTCGTCACCATCGCGGAGATCCGCGGTCGGGCGTACGGCTGCGGGAACGAGTTCGCGCTCGCCTGTGATCTGCGTTTCGCCAGTCAAGAGAGGGCAGTTTTCGCCCAGCCAGAGGTGACTCTCGGTCTGGTGCCCGGAGGCGGATCGATAGAGGCACTCTCCGTCCTGGCCGGTCGCTCGCGAGCCCTGGAGATCATCCTGGGCGGCGACGACTTCAGCCCCGGCACCGCCGAGCGGTACGGGTGGATCAACCGCGCGCTCCCGGATGCCGAACTCTCCGGTTTCGTCGACCGCTTCGCCCGCCGCATCGCCGGCTTCGAACGAGCTGCCCTGGTCAGGGCGAAGGCCCAGATCAACAAACGGGCCGGGACACCATCGAACGAGGACCTGCTGGAAGCGCGGACGGTCTTCAACGAGTCCACCACCTGGCCCGGCACACAGCGGCGCGTGCGCCAGGCCCTCGCGCAAGAAGCGCGCCATCCACAGCGACCAGCAAGAGGAGAAGAACCAATGCCGATCGACAGAACAGGACCCGGCGACCCGGGCGGCGACGCCGCTCCCCCGCTGCCGGCCTTCATGGACGCGGAAGCACAGCAGGCGTACTGGTTCCTCGGCTCACTGGTGCGCTTCCGGGTGACCGGCGAAAGCACCGGGGGCAGCCTGGCAGTGATGGAGCACCGCAACGAGTACGGCTACGCGCCCCCGGTACACCGGCATGCGAGCGCCGACGAGACGCTGGTCGTCCTTGAAGGAGAACTGCGCGCCGAACTCGACGGCGCCAGCTACACCGCCGGCGCCGGAGCTGCGGTGTTCCTCCCCGCGGGGCCTGGCGCACTCCTTCCTCATCACCAGCCTGAGGCGCGCTACCTGAGCCTGCACACCCCCACCACCGGCTTCGAAGCGTTCACCCGCGAGGCCGGCGTCCTGGACGACGGCTCCGGCCGACCCCCGCAGGTACCGCCGGACCCGCAGGAACTGCGCAGAATCGCGGCACGGTACGACATAGAGATCATCGGACCACCGCCGCGTCTGTGAGCGGCACCCGACGTCTCTCCCACTTCTTCCTTCTTCATCAACAACATGCGAGGAAGCCATGCGCGCCCTGGTACTGCGAGAGCTCGACACCCCGCTGGAGCTGGCAGAGATCGCCACACCGCAGGCCGGCCCCGGGCAGGTGCTGGTACGGATCCACGCCAGCGGTGTGAACCCCCTGGACACCAAGATCCGCGTGGGGCAGGCCGACCACGCCCACCGCGTGCTGCCGGCCGTCCCCGGCCTCGATCTGGCCGGCACCGTCGAGGCGGTCGGTGAGGGCGTCGAGCGGTTCACACCGAGCGACGAGGTGTTCGGCATGACCGGCGGCGTCGGCGACATCCAGGGATCCCTGGCCGAGTACGCGGCCGTCGACGCCCGCCTCCTCGCCCACAAGCCCAGGAACCTGACGATGAGCCAGGCAGCCGCCCTGCCTCTGGTGACGATCACCGCATGGGAGGGACTGGTGGACCGGGCAGGCATCCGCGCCGGGCACAAGGTACTGGTCCACGGAGGCGCCGGAGGCATCGGGCACGTGGCAGTCCAGATCGCCCTCGCCCACAACGCCGAGGTGTTCGCCACCGGAGGCCCGCGGAGCCAGCGGACCATCAAGGAACTGGGAGCCATCCCGATCGACTACACCGCCACGGACGTGGCGACCTACGTCGCCGACCACACCGGCGGCGAGGGGTTCGACATCGTCTTCGACACCGTCGGCGGCGCCACCCTCGACGCGTCCTTCGCCGCAGCACGCTTCTACACCGGACACGTCGTCAGCGCCCTCGGCTGGGGCACCCACAACATCGCCCCCCTGTCCTTCCGCGGCGCCACCTACTCCGGCGTGTTCACCCTGCTGCCGCTGCTCACCGGCCGGGAACGCGCCCACCACGGCGACATCCTGGAACAGGCAGCGGCGATCGCCGAAGCGGGCCGGCTGACGCCGCGGCTCGACCCCAGGCACTTCACCCTGGAGTCCGCGGCCGAGGCCTACCACGCAGTGACGGGCGGCCACGCCCAAGGCAAGATCGTCATCGACGTCAGCAACCCGGCCACCGTCTGAACCGACGACGTGCTTGCGCTGGTCGGCGCATGCGGCTCGCCGCATTGTGGTGGCTCTGCGGGGGCCGAGCGCACTCGCGCTGAGAAGCCCGGCCCCCGCATCACCACGAGCGACGGACGCTGTCGGCCTCTTCCATCAGCCCGTCGTCCACGTCGACACCTCCGTACCGCCGCCACCCGCCCGGCCGAGCCCGACGAACAGCCGATCACCCCACCGCATCGGTCTTCGCTTGATGTCTCTCCACGTTGCTCATCAGTCGATGCCCCGCAAAATGTGCACCGATTGTGCACCGGCCCCGAAAACAGCCACATACATGCAGGTCAGAGGCATGTTCATACCCTGCTTCAGCACCTGAGTGACCATCAACATGCTTCCTGAGAGCCCCCGTTGCGTCCGTATCCGGAGCGCAGCGGGGGCTCTGGCACGCGTACAGAGGGGGACGCGATCACTCCTTCACCGGCTCGGGAACCCGCCAGACGATCTGGAAACGCTGGTCGAGCGGAAGGCCGGCGCGGCCCATCGGGCTGATTTGCTTGATGAGGTAGCCGAAGACCTGGTGCTGCGCCTCTTCCGAGACCTCGTGCCAGGTCTCAGGAGTGACCGTCAACACCTCGCGCAACAATGAGAGATCCGCTTCGGCCCGGAGCATGGCAACACGGTCCTCCCGGTCCATCGTCTCGTCGGCGTGCATAGCCGCGAAGGAGCGCTGCAGGAGATTGGGCTCGGTGGCAAGACGTTTGAGGAGCCGTTCGCAGCCGTAGCGGAAGGCCGAGTATGCCTCGGCCGCCTCATGGTCGAAATTTTGGTAGCCGAAGGGAACGCCTTCCTCCGCACCCACGTAGTCGCCCTTGAGGATGCGCAGCAGCGCCTGCATGGCGAACTCGGCGCCCTCCGATTCGATCATCCGCACGACGGCATGTACCCACTCATCCTCCGTGAAGATGGGTTCATGTGGAACCGCGAGCGACGGGTCGATCTGGATGGCACCGAACGGATTGATCAGCAGGCCCGCGATGGCCTCCCCGGTCCACTTGCCGTCCTCGGCTCCCCATCCTGAAGACAGCGCGAGTTCACGTGCCGTCTTCATAGTGCCTTGCCCGCCGCTTTCGACTGCCCGCCACAACGGCAGGAAGCGTGTTGCTTCACTGTCGGGATCCCGGGGCGGGTTGACGCATGCCGAGGCGAGCATTGACACGATCGACCGAACCGTCTCCCACCGTGGCACGCGCTGCCCGTTGAGAGTCGTCCGCACGGTCTCATGGCTGACGGCGGACGGGTAGTCGCCCTGCTTGATGAGTTGGCTGATACTGCGGGCACTGGGTCGGCCGGCCGCACTGTGGAGTTCATCCAGCGCACGTACGAGATCGCGCTGTGCTTCCATCTGAGGAGATGCATCCATGCTCGCAGTCTTCCTTGAACCGGACCGATCCGTCAGGCGGTCCGGCGAACTGTCAAGTTGCATGAGCCCCTTAATTGCAGCAGCTCAGACCAGCTGTGCCAAATTTCGACCAGTTGCAGCGAATGACTGTCAAACGATGACACGCAGTTGGCAGCAGCGAAGAGCATGGTGGGGAGGCCACATGAGGTCGGCGTCTCAACCAAGGAGTGCTTGCACCGTGAACATCCCTGCGTACGCCCACGCCATCGTCCGTTCGGCACTGCCGGCAGTTCCCACATCACGTCAGGTGAGCGGCCTGGAGTGCTGCCTCTGCAAGGAGGCGTTCGGAGGTCAGGCAGCGATCGCCCTCAGCCCAACCTCCACGTCGGGGCTATTCGGATGCCGCTCGTGCTTGACCCGTCTGGTGGCGCAGGCACGCCGTGCGCGAGACCAGTCGCTGACCCAGAACGCCGAGCGTGCTCGTACAGAGGCAGCCGAGTGGCAGGTGCTTCAGGACCACTATCTGGCGACCCTCGACGGCGTGCGCCTGGCCGCCGAGGCCGTGGCCCGTCTCGCACTGGATGGAGATGGGGTCGAGCCGCTCAAGGTCGCCTGGCTGTCCATCGCCTTGGAGTCGGCGCACAGTTGGGCCAAACACGAGAGCCCAGGGCGACCGGAGTCAATCGTCCCTGATGAGAGCCCGGTACACGACGCGGAATTTCAGTTGGACTTGGAGATGATCTCAGCCAGAGAAGCGGTCGCGGATCGACTTGCATATCACGTGGTCAACAGCGCGACCCCCGCCGAGCCGGAGATGTGCGAGGAGTTCGAATGCCCGCAGGACTGCTCCGGGCAGCACGACTTCTTCGACATCGACTGCGGACCAGATCAAGTGTTCGATGATCTGGCCGAGTGCGGGATTGTCGTGGAGCGGCCCGATCCGGCACCCGCGCACGCCGTCCGGCTACGGCGTCTCGTCGACGCCAACATTCCGAAGGAGTCGCGGAGCAGAGCTTCGGGGAGGGATCTCGTCGATGTGCTCGCACGCTTCGGCATAGATGCGGACGACTCGGATTCGCTGGTGTGCGCTGCGGCAGTTGGACTCGTCACCGAAGCCTGGCTCGACGAGCCGTTGGACGAGATCCGAGCCGCAAGGAAGGGGCCGAGCGCGGGAGAGGTTCTGGCGCAGAGCGTGGATCTGTACCGCATCGCACGGGAGTCATTCATGGCAGCGAAGAATGCCGGGCCTGAAGCTCTTCTCGGGTTTCAGGCGATCGCCGCAGACGTGACGCTGCCCTGGGCCGGCGGTTCCCGCTTCACGCTCCGGTCCACCGGCGAGCCCACAGCAGATTTCGTCCAGAACGTCGATAACCGGGTGTGGTACACGTCCAAGCTCATGCAGGAGCATGGCTGGAGGGAGGCCGTGCTACAACGGGCAGCAGCGGCGGCATACATGGCGTCGGACCACTTCGGGATGCCCGGCTGGCGGGCCTTGGTCTCCTCCACGATGCAGAAACTCGGCTCACTTGACCGGTCGAGTGCACCCCAGGCGCTGCAGGACCTTGCAGACGTCGAGGAGAAGCTACGGGAGGCTCCAGACCAATTGGGTGTCGCGGCCCTTGACTGGCTTTTCGACCAGGGCCTGCTCGACTGATACCGAGGGAGAAGTCGACACAATGGACTGGGACAAGGCGACTCTGGCCATCGTCGCCGTATTCGGCTGCGTGACGCTTATTTTGACGCAGGTCAGCGATATACTTTCGAGGCTTCCGGGGATAATTCACGCCTGCCGCCGTATACGGCAGGAACTGCGCGGCGGCACTGTCCGGACCGGCGCAGTGCCACCCACTGAGGGACCGGATGACCATGCGCAATGAGAGGACGCGGGGCAGGCGAAATCCCTCCCCGGCCTCCGGCTCGAACAAGCCGACCTCACCGCCTGCCACTCCGGCCTCAGTAAAATCGTGGTGACAGTTCTGCCTGACGCGGACCCGGCAGGACGCGTTTGACGCCCGCACTGTGAACAGCAGGCACAACGCCGACCTCCGCGACCTGGCATCGGCCAAGCTCTCGAACCGGTCGGTCGAACCCGGCCCCGCCGATACACCGTCGACTCCGGCTGCCCCAGGCCGCGCTGGGGTTCAAGCGCAGACACCCTCCAGGGCTTCTTCGCGTCAGCGATCGAAGTGCAGCCGAGCAGATCCCTGTGGAAAAGCCCACAGCCTTGACGCGCTACAGCCGGCGTTCCGACTGGCGTCAGACCGCCAGGACCTTGAACCTTCATGGAGCTGTTGGTCCGCCCGACGCCGGGTCGGTCCAGTCGGTTGCCGAGCAGCGTCGAGATGTCGTCCACATCCGAGGTCAGCACGATTACCGGCTTGTCGGCGGCAGCAAGGCGGTGGCGACGACCATGGCATCGATCGCGTACTTGTGCCCATGCAGACCCGCGTCCTTCAACAGGTTCGACGCAGTCCGAGCCAGTTCTTGAGTGAGGGGGCGGCCACCAGGCGGGACAGGACCCAGTCGAGTCTCGCGGGATGCACCTTGTCGTAGTCAGCCTCGACGATGGTGGCCGCAGCGATCACGACCCGGATGTCGTCCTGGAAGGCCACCGCAAGGCGTGCCGTCATCTTTCGATCGGCTCGCAGATAGAGCGAGAGCGCCTCACTGTCGAGCACCCAGGTCCCACTCACGCGACCTCGCCGCGCGGCACCGCGCCGTAAATCTCCTCGCGGGCCGCCTGAATCTCCTCCGGCGTGAGCGCGCCGTGGATCTCCTCATTGGCTTGGATCATCGCCTGCAGGTTGTCGCGCTCGATCTGGCGACGCACCGCCGCCTCGACGTACGGCGACACCCCACGCCTGCCCACACGGTCGCGCACCGAGTCGATGACGCTGGCATGGAAGGAGACCGAGACGGAAACGGTCGGATCCTGCTCGGGCACGAGATCGCGATCACTCATGTCACAACTCTAGCAAAACTTTTGCCAGAGAGGGTGCCCCACCCGCGAGCACTTCAGGGCCCTACGGGGGGTCCCGCGCGTGAGGCAGACGTTCATGGCGCCCGGTAGACCAGCGGACATGGCGACCGTGTTGCGAGTCGAGCCCGTCGACCCGATTGGAAGATGATCTCTGCCGCCCATAAGCCAGCAGGTCAGAGCGTTCTTCGTGGAGTACTTCGACATCTATACACCACGTTTGACCTGCACAAACACGAGAATGTCCGATCTCATCGCTACAGCTCAGTCGACCCTGAGCTGCAGCGATGGTTTTCATGGAGAGTCCTGAGCACCGCCGTCCGTCGTCATGTGCACCCGAAGTGCACCCGATCCAACTCATTCACTGCTCTTGCGGCCCCTGTCGCCCCTCACGCTCGCCTACGTCCATTCCGTCCTCAAGTCCGCCCTGGAACACGCAGTCCGCGAGGAAGAGATACCGCGCAACGTCGCCCGCAACGTCCGCATGGGCACACCCCGCCCCGCCGCTTCGAACCCCTCACCGGTGAAAAGCCCGCGTCTTCCTCACCGCCACCGACGGCCACCGGCTCAGCGCCTCGTTCGAACTCGCCCTGTGCACCGGACTACGCAAGGGCGAGCTCCTCGGCCTGCACTGGGAAGACCTCGACCTGGCCGACGGAACCGCCGGCATCCGCCGCACCCTCCAACGCACCAACAGCGGCGGCCTGACCGCCCTGCCGACCAAAACCCAGAGCTCGGAACGGCGCATCGCCCTGCCCACCGAATGCCTGCACTCCCTCGAACAGCACCGCGACCGACAGCGCCAGGAGCGCGAGGCAGCGGGGACGGGCTGGAAGGCGAGCGGCTATGTCTTCGCCCGGCCCGATGGCTCGCCGATCGAGGGCGCCACGCTCACCCAGCACTTCAACGCCCTACTGCGCCGGGTCGCACTGCGCCGCATCCGCTTCCATGACCTCCGGCACTCGGCGGCGACCCTGCTCCTGGAGCAGGGCGTGGAACTCGTCGCGATCAAGGAATTGTTGGGCCATGCCCACATCGGCGTGACCGCGACGGTGTACGCCCACGTCCGGCTCCGTCTCCAGCGAGACGCCATCGACCTCCTCGGCACGCCCTCCGCGACCCCAACGCGACCGCCACCCAGCCCGACGACGGCGACGACCCGCTTGCGCAGCACCCGTCCACTGACGTTGCCGTCAACTACTGACGTCAGGCGCTCGCGATCTCATTTCGATTACCTCTCCGGCGGACATTTTCTAATTGACGGGGAATCCCCTGAAAGTTTCCTTCAGAAAATCGCCTGAGATGCATCGGCGGTCAAATGATCAGGAATTCAGGAGGTCATCAAGGTTCGAATCTAATAGCTTTCATACCAGTCATCTCCGCCCTGCCGGAGGCGACGAGAAAGATAGTCTTGCAAATTATTCGCTACCCATTTGCGACTATCGCTCTCATGCTGCCAGACAAAGATATCAACCCTGGCGGGATGGAGCACGAAGGCAAAGTGATCCCCACCGCCATTGTCACCAAAAACAGAAATGGATCAAAAGGCATGTAGAGCTCGGCAAAGGAACCATTTTGCCGGAATTTCAGATTTTCTCGAACGATTCTCCCCAATGACCAGACGACATCCGAGCTCGTCTGCCCGATAATTCCATCAGTCTCAGTCAGTAGGTCTTTAAGCACCGTCGGCACAGGCTCACCCAGCACACGTTCGGCCTCATCGAGGTCTGGGGCGAGTACTGGCGCCCTGAACCTGGCACCCCCGTAGACCCCCACAGCCAGTTCTCGCCACATAGAAAATCTCCCTCGCTCAAAAATCCAATGCGCTAGTCGGCGATGTGCGACACCCGGCATTGAGATGCCGGGTGTCGCACATTCTAGCAGGCGGCATCCATAATTCTAACGGATTCTCGGCTCAAAC
Source organism: Streptacidiphilus sp. 4-A2 (assembly GCA_014284505.1). Taxonomy (GTDB): domain Bacteria; phylum Actinomycetota; class Actinomycetes; order Streptomycetales; family Streptomycetaceae; genus Streptacidiphilus. The sequence goes on from JAAFYY010000001.1 coordinate 4,832,816, forward strand.
TCTCCGCCATAGAAATCGTCGATAAATGTCGCGTAGTCCAGGATATCCTGCCTTGTAGCTGCCGGATTTGATCCATAGAACCCATTCCATAGAACCCTTATTCGACTCAGATGGAGGTCGCTATTTACACTGCTTGGAATCCCGCGCAGGTTTTCAGGGGCATTCAACTCGTCCGCCGTGAATAGTCCCGGATACTTTTTGAGAACCTGCCGCTCCACAGCATGGTGCACCCAATATCCATCACTCTCGGTCACATCCGGGTTTGCGGAAAAGAAGTTGGCTCGATAGTTCGTGCTTACCGGTGTGCCACTGCCAACCGCCGCCGGTTGACGAGTCGGCACGGGGGAGCTTACGTCATTGTCGCAGTTATGCACCAAGATCGGCGTCACACCAGCGAGTACATAGTACGTGTGGCCTGCGGTCGCTCGCTGCCTGCGTTTTCCCTGGTCAGCGGCTATATAACGGTCCGTCGAGGTGTACCGATGTGCGCCGGCGTGCGTGGTTGTTGCCGTCACCACTGCCGTCAGAGGTCTAGTCCATTGGGGAAGAGTGAACCGCCTCGCCGTCTATCCATCGATTGACATCCGAGCTACTGTGGATGTCATGACTGCGGCCTACGAGGACATGCCCTTCAGCGAGCTTCTCCACCATCCCGCCGCGACTACGCGTCGGCTCGACGCCGTCCGCGCGCTGCGGCTACGCAGACGCGACGCGGAGGACCTGGCCCTGATGCGCGTCGACCAAATGGAGCGCGACACCACCGTCGTGGACTTCACCTCCCGCCTGCTCGCCGGGCTGGTCCGGACCGAGAACATCGGCGCCCTGCGCCAGGCGCTGCCCGAAGCCCTCCCCTGGAGCACCTTCCTGCCCGCCGAGGACATCGACACCCTGCTCGCCGAGCTGGTCGACACGGCGCGCGGCGCGGTGGCCCTGGACAACCTCTCACCGATCGCACTGCTGCTCGCCCAATGGAGGCACAGCGCCGAGATCTATGCGGACCCCGCCTTGCACGCACTGCTCACCCGTGAACCCGAGGGCGACCTCGGTCCCGTCCCCGCGCCCGGAGCAGCGGAGTGAGCCCGAAGCGCGGAGACCGGGCCGCGCCACCCCGACCGGCGACGAGTACGACCTCCGGTTCGCCAACACCGAGGCCGCCGACGGCTGGGAACACCTGAGCCGCCAGGCACCGGGCAACCTGCGCCGCGCCTTCGAGAGGATCCGCGCCACTCCCCGCGCCGCCTACATCCCCGACCGCCAGCACCGACTCAAGGGCAAACTCGGTACCACCACCTACAAGGGGCAAACCCTGGAACGCTGGCAGTACGAAGTCACTGGTGGAGGACGTATCTGGTACCTGCTCGACGATGCCAACCGCACCGCCTGGATCACCTACGCCGGCACCGGCCACCCCAAGGCCACGGACTGACGTGCTCACGGGCGACTGCCCGGCAGCCCGGCCCCACCCAGCACGCACGACCCGCCCCCGGGTCGGCCCCTCTTCCCCTTGGATAGCCCGTTGGGATATCCAACGGGACGACTTGCTGCGCCAGGAGCCCGGTTCCGGTCAGCCTGTCGTGCTGGCCGGTTGTCGCTTCCGCTGCCCGACAGTCTCGTCGGCTCGGCTTGTCGCTGAACTGTTGGCGTCCTGACCGTCCCGACCGCGCGGGGGCGAGTTCGCGCAGCTGCTGGTCGGAGTCCCGGCACACGGCACGGCTCGTCCGTGGGCCGGTCGCTCGGCGCGGGTGCGGTCAGTGGGTCGGCGCGACGTCGGCCACCGCCCTCGGCGAGCGCGACGATAGAAACGAAGGGTCGGCCCCCTGGCCGACCCTTGCCTGCGATCCGGCCGTAGGACGGTCGCAGGCGACAACTTGCTCCGCAAGGCGCCGGGAGTCCTTACCCCACAACTTGCTCCCACCGGGCACCAGGCGAGCACCGCTCACAACCTGGCGGACCGCTGATCGCCGACGCCCGTGACAACCTCGGGGCCGGTCCGACCCTGGGTCGGTCGGCGACGGTGGCCAGCTCCGGCGGGCGGGGCCCGCCTTGAACCTCGTAGAGAAAATCTGGACGCACAGCTCCAGCCCCTGCCGTCCAGCGGCCGACGGGTCAGCAACCTCGCTCGGTGCCGCCCGCTTCGAGGGCCTCGACGCGGGCACTCAGGGCGGTGAGCTGATCAAGCGTCTCGGCCAATGCCAGCTCCAGCGCCTCGACGCGCGCCGCCGTCCCGCCGACGGGCGTGTTCCCCGCCTCCCCGTCACCTGAGTCACCGTCGGCGTCGGGGTGGGCGACGAAGGCGCCCTTGCCGGGGCGGGAGATCGCGTAGCCGTCCTGCTTCAGCAGGGCCATGGCCTTCTGCACGGACAGGCTGGAGGCCCCGTACTCCGCCATCAACACGGCCTGCGTCGGCAACGCGTCCCCAGGCTTCAGCCCCCGGAGCGGATCCGCTCCCGCAGGGCCTCGGCGATGACCTCGAACGTCAGCAACACCGTGCCGCCCGCCGGTCTACGCCCCCGCCGCCCCACCGTCACCGCAGGTCACCCGCCTTCTCTGCGCTACTACCACCGAAATCCGGCCCGTCCAAAACGGAAGACCGGGGCCACAGTACCCGCGTCCCCACCGGCCACCGAAATAGATGAGGAGGGATGCACTTGAATGCGCGCTTGAAGCGATGCTACCTTCACGCACCGCTGGTGAACACCACCGCTGACCAGGCCAGACATCCCCGGCCCACCATCCGCGACCGGCGTCACGCGCACCGTGCCCACGTGCGCCGATCACCCGGGTCGCCCCTCAATCGCCTCCCCCTCTTCTCCCGACTCCTGCCGGAGGTCTGTCCCCATGCCCGCGCAGCTCCAACTCCCCACCCCCGCAACCACCTCCACTCCCGCCAGCACGGCGTTCGCCGCACCGGCGCTCACCACCAGCCCCGACACGTCCGCGAACAGGAACTCGGCGCTGGAACGCCGGGCGCGGCTGACCGCCAGGCTGGCCAAGCTCGCCGCCGCCGGATACCTCGCACCCCTGGCCCGGCAGATCGGCTCACTGGGCGGCTGCGCCCGGCCGATCCGGATGACCGGACACCGCACCCGCCTCGATGCCGCCACCGGCCAGATCCTCGACCACCTCGACACCCGCCACCTGCCCGCCGGCGAACTCCTGCTGCGGTGCGGCAACCGCCGCACCACCCGCTGCCCTGCCTGCTCCACCCTCTACCGCTACGACACCTACCAGCTCATTGCCGCCGGACTACGCGGCGGCAAGACCGTCCCGACCAGCGTCGCCACCCACCCCCGCGTCTTCGCCACCCTTACCGCTCCCGGCTTCGGCCCCGTCCACAACCAACCCGGCGCCACCCCGTGCCTCTGCGGCACCCGGCACGGCGACGGCGACCCGATCCTCGGCACACCGCTCAACCCGCAGCACGACTACACCGGGGCGGTGCTGTGGAACGCCCACGCCCCCGCCCTGTGGGCCCGCTTCACCACCCACCTGCGCCGCGAGATCGCCCACGCCGCCGGACTGACCCAGCGCACCCTGCGCCACCACGCCACGCTCTCCTACGCCAAGGTCGCCGAGTATCAGAAGCGCGGCCAGATCCACTTCCACACCGTCATCCGCATCGACGGACCCACCGGCCCCACCAGCACCCCACCCACCTGGGCCACCACCCAGCTCCTCGACCACGCCATCCGCGTAGCGGCCAAGCGCACTCGCGTCCAGGACCAACACCCCTCCCGGGCCGGGGAGGCCGACCCGGCACAGTCGACAGAGCCCACGGTGTTCCGGTTCGGGCGGCAGATCGATGTCCGCGCGATCCGCAGCACCGACTTCACCGGCGACGGACCCGTCACCGACCGGCACGTCGCCGCCTACATCGCCAAGTACGCCACCAAGGGAGCCGAAACCACCACCGGCACCCTGGACCGACGACTGCGGTTCCTGGCCGAACTCGCCCAGCACGACCTCACCGACCACGCCCGCCGCCTGATCCACACCGCCTGGCACCTCGGCGCTCGACCCGAGCACGCCCACCTCCGCCTGCACCAGTGGGCACACATGCTCGGCTTCCGAGGCCACTTCTCCACCCGCACCCGCCACTACTCCACCACCCTCACCCAGCTCCGAGCCGAACGCACCGCCTGGCGCACGCGTCAGGGCGACGCCCAGCAGCTGGCTGGCGCGGGCAAGCCGGCCGCTGACCAGCGCAGTGACCGCACTGACCTGACCGCCGGTCACACCGACCCCAACGCCGGGCACCGCAGCAGCCACCGCGCGGGGAGCAGGCAGCGCGGTCACATGGACACGACCCTGGTGATCTCGCAGTGGCAGTACGCGGGAAGCGGCCTTCTGCCCGAACTCGCCCACCTCGCCGCCCTCCTAGCCACCACACCGCGAGCCCGGATCGAGCAACCGCGCCGCCTCCGGAAGGCGCGGCGCGCCGGTGACCGGGCCGGTCACTCCGCTGTCCCGCTGACCGCCGCTGTCCAGGCGGAGGTGATCGCGTGACCGCCGACAGCGAGCTCCTCACCGTCCCCGAGGTCATGGCCCGCCTGAAGATCAGCCGTTCCACCGTCTACGACCTCATCCGCACCCGGCGGCTCGCCTCGATCACCATCGGCCGTGCCCGCCGCATCCCCACCCACGCCCTGAACGCCCTCGTCCACCACCAACTCGAACAGGCAGCCTGATGACCAACACCACCCTCAGCACCGGCACCGGCTCGCGCAGGGTCCGCGCCAACGGCGACGGCACCGTCTACCAGCGCAAGGACGGCCGCTGGGAAGCCGCCGGATACGTCCTCGCCGCAGGCAACACCCGCAAGCGCATCCACGTCTACGGGGCTACCCGGAAGGAGGCGCTGGCCCTGCTGACGGAGAAAGTCGCCACCAGCAACCGCGGCATAGCCGCCCCCTCGGCGCAGGGCAGCGTGGCCGCGTTCCTCACCTACTGGCTGGAGAGCGTCGCCGTCCACCGGCTCCGCGAGAACACCCACACCCGCTACACCGCCTGCGTCCGCCTCTACCTCATCCCCGGCCTCGGCAAGAAGAAGCTCGCCAAGCTCACCGCCAAGGACGTCCGCACCTGGCTCGACCAGCTCCGCACCACCTGCCAATGCTGCACACGCGGCATCGACACCAAGCGCGACCAGCCCCAATGCTGCGCGGCCGGGACCTGCTGCCACAAGCGGCTCTCGCCGCTGACGCTGGCCTACGTGCACTCCGTCCTCAAGTCCGCCCTGGAGCACGCCGTCCGCGAAGAGGAGATCCCCCGCAACGTCGCCCGCAACGTCCGCATGGGCACACCCCGACCCGCCGCTTCGAACCCCTCACCACCGAAGAAGCCCGCGCGCTCCTGACGGCCACGGACGGCCACCGGCTGAGCGCGCTGTTCGAACTCGCCCTGCGCACCGGACTACGCAAGGGCGAACTCCTCGGCCTGCGCTGGGAAGACCTCGACCTCACCGGCGGAACCGCCAGCATCCGCCGCACCCTCCAACGCACCAACTCCAGCGGCCTGACCGCCCTACCGACCAAGACCCAGAGCTCCGAACGGCGAATCGCCCTGCCCACCGAGTGCCTGCACTCCCTCGAACAGCACCGCGAACGCCAAGCCCAGGAACGCACAGCGGCAGGGACCGGCTGGAAGGCGAGCGGCTACGTCTTCACCCCCCCAACGGCTCCCCAATCGAGGGAGCCACCCTCAACCGACACTTCAACGCCCTGCTCCGCCGGGCCGCACTACGCCGCATCCGCTTCCACGACCTCAGGCACTCGGCCGCCACCCTCCTCCTGGAACAGGGCGTCGAACTCGTCGTCATCAAGGAGCTGCTGGGCCATGCCCACATCGGGGTGACCGCGACGGTGTACGCCCACGTCCGGCTCCGCCTCCAACGCGACGCCATCGACCTCCTCGGCAACGCCCTCCGCAACCCCGCCCAGACCGCCACCCGACCCGACAACGGCGACGAACCACCGCTTTGTGCAACACCCGTCCGCTGACGTTGCCGTCAACTACTGCCGTCAGACACCGCAGAAGCCCACCGGAAACTGATCCGGTGGGCCTCTGGCGCGCTTCAACGGAGTTATGGTTTCAGGACAAACTGGCTCGCATCCAGAATTAATCGAGGCATCGGCAACCAGAGGAATCCCCACGCAACGAACCGGCACATCGCAGCCCCTCAATCACGGCAGGATTGAATCTGAGTTGCGCACCATCCGGAAGCTGCGCGATCTCTTTGGCGAAGTTGCCCCAGTAGCGCATCGCAGCCGCCGACTCCACAAGCACCATATTGCCAACCGCGAAATCCCCGCCGACACAAAAGGGGATTCCGGGAATCAATCGATGCCCAACAGGAATTGCTCCATTCTCAACCTGCCAAGCGTGGGCAATTGAATATCCAGTGGCAAAGTTATATTGCGCCAGAACCTGCGCACCCCATGCTTCAATACCACTAGCAAATTCTGTCGATTTTGCCGTCTCCGGATCAAATCGGAGCACCGTATCCCCGGCAATGGAAAACTGCCCGCCAAAGACATCCTCGGCAAAAAAGAGCGCAGGAGAGATCAACTCTCCATAGGAGTCGATCCATAGCCGTGGCTCATTCCACTCTTCAAGTGAGCGCCCAGGCAGGCTAGGCCCGCCTGAGGGGAAGACGTGCAGCGCTGACTCAAATGCATAGAAGCCATTTCTCCTAGAGAGCAGTGCGTACAGGTGGCGGATGGCCCCGCCGAAGAGCGAATCGCTATTCGGCGGGGCATCCGACAGAGCTGCACTCGCAGTCGAGAGAAGCTTGTCGAGCCTGTCGAATTCCATTACCTACTCGTCATCCAAAATATAGTCGAGACTCTGGATAGTGATCATCACTCTACCACCATCAGGTATGCCAACAAGTTGGTTTTTCATATCCGAGCCGGCGCCTCGATTGTCCCCCGCGCCAATGTGCTTAACATCAGCCCCGGCTCCTTCCTCGAACATGGCCGGAGGGAACTCATCTCTATCCATTCCAGGTTGAGTCGGAATTCCACGGAGATTATCCGCCCGACGGGCGGTCGCGCCAGCTCGATCTAGGGTTACCATCAACCCCTCGCCACCTTCTTCGGCGGCATGGATCGCACTATCTGGATGCTGAATTGCATCGATAGTCCAAGTGGCAGGCCGAGGGCTCGGGCAGGAACACGGATTGCCAGCTGCATCGACACCCCCATTGCAATTGTGGACCAAGATCGGCGTGGTGCCAGCGAGTACATAGTACGTGTGGAGCTGCTGGACGGTCAGATTCCAGCGGTTCGCGGCGCCGGGGGTGACGTGGGTGGCCAGGACTGTGGGTGTTGGCCGTTGGTGTGGTGGCTAGCTGGTGGCCGGGCTTGAGATTGCCTGCGGCGACCCAGGTGTGGGTGGTGTTGTCCCAGAAGGGGTGGTTGGAAGTGGTGTGAATGGTGGCGGTGTGGCCATGACCGGTGGCGACGACGACATCGAGGAGGTCGGTGTCGTGGTTGATCCAGATGTGCTGGACCGCCCGGCCGCCTACCTTCTTACCGGTGTTCGGATTGGCCGCTTCGACCTCGTCGCCGTCCTTGAGCTTGCCGATGGGCTTGGTGTGGCCATCAGCAAGCAGGACTGGCGTGTCAGGGGAGAAGCTGCACTTGCAGGCAGTGCACGCATTGCTCGATCCCGTGGATGAACCGTCGCCATCCGTGGCGGTTCCCTTGCCGGGAGTGGTCGGCTGGACGGTCGTGTCATCGAGCTCGCTGCCGGTTCCCCACGTACCATCCTGCTCGGCAGCCTTGCCCGCTGCGGCCGCAGCTCCCTTGGCAGATGCAGCGCTGGTTGAGCCGCCAAGGTCACCATCTCCGCCGGAACCCTGGGTTCATCACTCTGGCTTGATGGATCACCGAGAGGCTCCGGGCCGCAGTCGCCGAATATCGCGCCGCAGGTTGCGAGTGCAGCCGAGGTGGCCGCGCTTGAACATCCATAACTGAACACGAGGAACGTGACGTCTTCGCATGCCTCCCATGCCCCGGCGATTCCCACAAAGGCTACGCCTGCCCCAAGCCCCTCGAAGAGCTGTGCGGTCGTGCCTTCAGGGGTGCGTCCGGACCATTGGTGGCGGCATACGCATCGGCGACGTCACAGCCGAACTTGGAAGCGTGATTACACGAAGGCGAGCCGGCCGTGTTGCCATCGGACGTGTTGGTCGGAGCTGGCGAAGGAACGCCCGGTTCGGGGTCGTTGCCGCCGGCGGCGATGCCCGTCTGGCCGGGGTTGCAGGTACCGTCCCAGATTGCGGCGCACAGGCCAGACGGGTCGCTGCTGGTGGTCGGGTTGTCCGCAGCGTAGGTGTAGCCGCCCATCTGGTTGGGGTCGCCGGCTTCGAATTCGGGGTCGGGCTGGTGAAGCGGCCCTCGGTGGGGTCGTAGGTGCGAGCGCCGAGGAGGTCCAGGCCGGTTGCGGGGTCGCTGGGCTGGCCGAGGAAGCCGTGGTTCTCGTCGCTGCTGACCCAGGTTGCGGGCCGGGTGCCGGGGGTTGCCGTAGGGTCGTAGTAGCGGCGGGTGACGGCCAGGGTGGTGGAGTCGATGCTGGTCTCGGCGGTGCCCTGGGCGTTGCTGATCTGGTAGGCGACAGTGCCGGCGCTGGTGCGGGTGATGGTGGTGCCGTCAGGACCCTGATAGTTGCGCAGAGCGGTCCAGGACTTGTTGGGGACGTTGAGGGTGATCTGCTCGGCGCCACCGAAGAGGTAGAGGATGCGGGTCTGTGGGACGCCGCCGGTGCTGGCGGTCTGCTCCAGGAGGTTGCCGTCGGCGTCGTAAAGGTAGCTGCTGGATTGAGTGGTGGCGGTGGTGCCGTTGCCGGTGGTGACCGTGCTGGTACGGCCCTCGGCGTCGTAGGTGGTGGTCTGGGTCTGGCCGGCCGGAATGGCGGTGTTGTCGGTGGGGACGGTGTACGTCTGTCCGCCGCTGCCGCAGGTCCAGATGATCTGCTTGGCGCCGCCGGGCGACTGGTTGCCGCTCGGGTCGGCGAGGCAGCGGCCGGAGTTGGCGTTGACCAGGGTGGTGGCGGTGGCCTTCCACTGCTGGCTGGCGGCGCTGCTACAGGTGTCGAGGACGACCGTGCTGCCGTTGGCTGAGCTACCGCCGCTGGTGTCCAGGCACAGCCCCTGGATCTTCACCGTGCCGTCGGCCCCGATGACCACGCTCTGCCCACCGCCGCCGCAACCCCACAGGATCACGCCGGTGCCGGAGGTGGTGGAGGCACCCGGGTCGGCCAGGCACAGCTTTCCACCGGCGGAAGTGGTCACCCCAGAGAGCATCTGCCCGGTACTGGTGACCGTGCGCTTGGTGGTGTCTCCGGCATTGCTGCCGGACGTGGGGTCGGTGTAGCCGGGAGTCAGGGTGGTGCTGCCGATCGTGGGGTTGCTGTCGGCGACCTGGGTGGCCTGGTCGGGGTCTGCGGCCGGGGTGGTGCCGTTGCTGCCCGGGTAGGCGATGGTCTGGGTGGTGTCGTTGGCCGCGTTGCCCGTGGTGTCGTGGCTGACCATGGTGGTGCGGTCACCGAGCAGGTCGTAGCTGTAGGTCTGCCAGTAGGGCGCGGGGCCACCGATGGTGGGGGCGGTGACCGGCCTGGCAGTGGTGGTCTGTGGGGTCGCGGTGGTGCAGCCGCCGATGTCGCCGACGGTGGGGTCGGTGGGGCTGGTCGGGTCGTTGATGCCCTGGGTGTCGGTCCAGGCCTGGGTCAGGCGCTGCATCGAGTCGTAACTGAAGCACTGGGTGTCAGTTGCACCCCCGTTCTGTACGTCTTCGATCGCGGTGACATCGCCGGCTTGGTTGTAGCGGTAGTTGACGTTGTCGACCACAGCGCCAGGAGCGGTCCCGCTGCTGCCCTCGGTATCGGTGGTGGTGTTGGTCAGTGCACCGGTGGTCTGGTCGTACTGGTCGTACGTCGATATCTGCTTGAGGCTGGAGAGCGTCTGGTAGTTGGTCTGCAGGACCCGGCCGAAGGCGTCGTGGACTGTTTGGACGGCGTAGGCGGGGGTGGTCTGGCCGATGGTCGAACCGAAGCCGTTGAGGCTGCCCATCTGGTTGTAGCCGTAGCTGACGGTCTCGGCGGGGAGGCCGCCGTCGGCCTGGTACGAGGTGGTGTTCAGCAGGCCGGTGTTCTGCGTGTACGTGGCACCCACGGTGTAGGTCACGTTCCCGCTGCTGGGTGCGGTGGTGGAGCCCGCAGCTGCGAAGCCGTCGCTGGCCGGGACGGTCACCGTGCTGCCGGTGGGCTGGTAGGAGCTGTTGTAGCCGGTGACGGCCTCGGTGTATGGGCTACCACCGCTGCCGCCCACGTAGCGGGTGGAGGAGGTGGGGTAGCCCTTCTCCAGAGTGTCGTAGGTGTAACCGGTGAGCTGGTTGGCCGGGTTCGGGGTGGCGGACCAGGCACCGCTGTACTCGCCGACCACTCGGTTGTCCCAGTCGTACTGGTAGGACAGGGTCTGCCCGCGGGCGTCGGTGGTCTGCTCCAGATTCCCGAGCACGTCGTAGGGCCCCATGGTGGTGGTGCCGGTGTTCGGGTCGGTCTGCTGGGTCTCCTGCCCGAGCAGGTTGTACTGGTAGGACCAGGTGTTGCCCGCGCTGTCCTTGATCGACGCGACCTGGCCGGCAGGGTTGTAGGCGTAGCTGGTGGTCGCGGCGGCCGGGGCTGCCTTCTGGGCGGTGTTGCTGGCCCAGGCCACCGTTCCGCCACTGGTGTAGTCGACCAGGTTCGCGTCGTCCTGAAGCGTCAGGGTCGACCCTGTCGCGGTCGCCAGGCCGGTGGACCACTCCTTGGTCCCGGTCGGGCTGTAGACGTACAGGTTGCCGTCCGTGCCGAACTCGGCGTAGGAGCCAGCGGTGGAGGTGCCGGTGGACCACAGCGTGCTGCCGCTTGCCAGGGAGGTCACCGCCAGGTTCCCGCCGGCCTGCATGGTCAGCTGGACGCTGTCGGAGGACAGCGAGGTCCCCGACGGGATGACCTGGCCGCCGGTGAGGGTGACCTGGGCGTTGGTGTTGTCGACCACGGTGCTCGTGGTCTGCCCCAGCGCGTTGGTGATAGTGGCGGTGGCGGTCCCGCCGCCGCCGGGGATCACATTGCCGCTGGGATCTTCGATCTGGCTGGTGTCGGTCTCGTCCGCACCTGGGTAGCTGGTGGCGGACTGCCACTGCTCAACACCCTTGCGGAGCAGGATCGAGGTGGTCGGCCGCCCCTGGCCGTCGTAGACGGTCTCGTTCTCAGAGGGGATCTCGTCCTCGTCAGCCGCGTACAGGGTGGTGGACGGGGGTTGTCCGGTTCCGAGTAGGTGCTGTAGGTGACCCGGGGCCAGCCGTGGGAATCGTAGAAGGTGTCGCTGATCAGGCGGCCCTGGTTGGAGTCGCCCTGCGGGGAGGTCTGGGTCTGCCGCGCCTGCAGCATCCCGTCGTAGATGGTGACCGAGGTGGCGTAGGACCCGCCCTCCAGCAGCGTGTTCGTGGTCACGGAGCTGGGCGCGCCCGGGGAGGTGACTGTGCCGCCTGGGGCGGCCACCGCGCCCGGGTCGATCGAGTAGCTGAAGGTCTCGTCCGGCAGGGAAGGGTAGGCGCTCTGGGTGTGTCCGGGCAGCCAGACGGCGGTACGACGGCCCAGGGCGTCGTAAGTGATGTCGGTCTCGCCACCGTTGGCGTCGATGTTCTCGGTCGCCAGGCCGCGCAGCGGGTCCAGCACGGAGGTGGTGGTCCAGCCCTGCGGGTTGGTGGACACCTCTTTAGTCGGATCGGTGTTGCCGCCGGCCGTGGTCCACACTGGGGTGAAGGCGCTGGTGGTGGCGTTGCCCTTGGCATCCAGGGACTTGAGGACCCGGCCGGCACCGTCGTAGGACATCGCGGCGGTGGTCTGCCAGCCGCCAGGGGTACCGGTGGAGGAGGTGGTGGCTGTCTGGGTGGCGGTGACCCGACCGGTGGAGTCGAGCTGCCCGAAGGTGCCCAGGTTCCCCAGCGTCCCGTCCCCGCCGTAGTAACTGCGCTTGGCGGACAGCAGGGTGGGGCTGCTGCCCCGCAGGCACCGGTGACCGTGACGCTCTGGTCCGGGTAGGTCAGCATCATCGGACTGCCCGCGGCCGGGGCCGCGTAGCTGGTGGTGCTGCACTTCTCGACCGGGAGCGCGCTGGTGTCAGTGACGTCGGCGATGGTGTCGGTGGTGGAGGGTCGGCCCTGGGTGTCGTAGTCGGTGACTGTCTGGTTCTCGCGCCAGGTGCCGTTCTTCAGCAGCGAGTAGGTTCGTGAGGTGGCGTCGGTGACCCGGCGGGCGGTCAGCGGCGGCAGCGTCGACAGTGCCGGCTCGGTGGCCGGTGGCGGATCGTCGGTGGAGTTCCAGTCGGTCCAGGGCGTCTGTGGGCTGGAGGCGGCGACGGTGGAATCGGAGACCGGGTCGACGGTCTTGGCATCGATGGTGCCGCCGGCCGCAGTGTAGGTGTCGGTCTCCAGGGCGGTGCCGGCCAGCCAGTCGCTGTCGGTGACGGTGTCGCCGACCGTGTCAGGAACGGTGACGCTGCGTTGCTTCCCGTCGGCGAGGTAGTCGCCGTCCATCCCCTGGAGGTAGGTGGTGCTGGTCTCGGTGACCGGATCCGGGGCTGTCCCGGTCTCCACGGTCACCGTGCGGTAGCCGCGGAACTGGTCCCAGGTGCGGTACTGGTCATCCGTCAGCGCCGAGTCGTCCCGGTGCCAGGCCGGACCACTGTACGAGTACGTGGAGACCTGGTTCGGGGAGCCGGCCGGGATCTTCGTCTGATCCGGGTTGTAGCTGCCCGCGATCGTCAGGTCAGAGACGGTCACTGAATGCACCGTGACCTTGTTGAACCAGTCCGCGACCGGCTGGGACTCCCCCGGCGGGGTCCAGTACACCGGGTAGCAGGAGCTGGTGTTGGTATCGGCGTTCGCCATGGACAGCGATACCCCGGCGCACGGTGTCTGGTTGTACTCGACCTGGATCTGTTCGCCGGTCTCGGTCTGGATGGAGAAGATCCGCGGTGGTACAGCGGCGGCGCAGCAGGGGAACTGTCATTGACCCGGTTGTCGATCTCGGTCCCGCTGAAGGACACCTCGTTCAGGGTGACCGGGCTGCTCGCGCCCGCGGCCGAGTCCGCGTCACCAGTGTGCTGAATGGACTGGAGCCACATCACCGCCTGCAGCTCACCCGCGTCCGCAGGGTCGACACTGCCCCCGGTGACCGGGTCGACAACACCCCCGGCGTCGGAGTAGACCTGACCCAGCTGGTAGGTGTCCACCGCGGTCAGACCGCTGTTCGCGACGTTCACCTCGGTGGTGACCTTGTCCAGGCGGGTGGTGGACCAGAACGTCGGCGACGCGGTGATGCACACGTTGGCGGGGACGGTGGTGGAGCCGGGCGGCAGGGTGGTGGAGTCGCCGGAGGGGCAGTACAGGTCGTAGGGGACGTCGGGGAAATTCGTGGCGTTAGAGGTGCTGATCGCCTGCGAGCAGTCGAAGCCCGAGGAGGTCTGGCAGCGCTGCTTGGAGGAGAAGAGCACCGCAGCAGCCGGGGTACGTCCGGCGAGCTCGTCGGCGAGCTGGTAGCCGTAGGAGATCTGGGTGAGCGTCCCGCCGCGGGTGTAGGGGGTCAGCGTCCCGGAGCCGTTGGCCGCGGCGACCTGGCCGCCGCCCAGGTCGTAGTAGTTGGTCTCGTTCGAGTAGTCGTAGCGCTGGACGAAGCCGGTGGGCGAGACCGTGAAGTCCAGGTTCCAGCGCCAGCCCTCGTTCGCTGAGCACTTCGAGGCCGTGCCCGTCGAGGAGTTGTAGCAGGGGTCGCCGGAGACCGGGTGCAGCACCGGCACGCCCCAGGCCGAATTGGTGGAGGCGTCCGCCGGGGTGCCCGACTGCGGGGTGGCGTTCTCAGCGGTGCTGGACGGGGCATGGTCGGCGCCGAAGTAGGCGATCGAACCGTCCGTGGCCAGCACTCGGTAGTAGATGCCCTGATAGAGACCGTTGTCCGCGCCGGACAGCTCCTGCACGATGGTGCCGTCGTCACCCTGGAGCTCCCACTGCGCCACAATTCCGGGCACCGTGGTGTCCATGGTGGTGGGCACCAGGACCCGCTGATGGAGCCGAAGGAGATCGTGGCGTTGTCGCCGCCCCAGCACTCGTCCCCTGAGCCCTTCAGGACGTGGTTGCCCGAGGAGTCCAGCAGGGATCCGCACGAACGGTAGGAGCGCTCGATGAAGCCTGGGTCGTAGTCCCAGCCGTCCCCCAGCCAACTGGACTGGGAGTTGCGGGCGCTGGTCTCGCCGTCCACCGACTGCGAGTTGTAGGAGAACGCCACGCTGGAGCGCTGCCGCCCAGCCCGGCAGGCACATCGATCGGATACGAGTAGGTGTAGGCACCCGTGCCTGTCGTCTGCCAGGTACTGGACGGGCTCAGTGACGTGGCCGCGTAGTTACCCTGTGAACCAGAGTCCCCTGAGGTCACCTCAAGCCCGGTCCCTGACCCCGAGGTGCTGGCCGTTGGTGCGACAGCAGCACCCATGCCGGTCGGCGCAGCAGCGCTGCCACCGAGGTTGACGGTGGCGACGAGTTCGTCGGACGCCGCGCGGTTGGTGAAGGTGATCGGGGTCCTGGTCCGGCATGCCTTTGCCGAAGGTGAGGACAAGGCACAAGCGGGGACCTGGAACATTTCCAGGCGCGATCCATAGCCACCGCCGTACGCCTCGGCCAGCTCCGAGTAGTCGACCACCACCTGCACAGGTCCGCTGCCAATGGAGCCAGCAGCCTTCGACAGGCCGAGGAGCATGCCATTGGCACCCGCCGCCACTGTCTGTGTGTGCGAGGCGACCTGCACTCGCACCTGCGAGGGTGCCGCCGCAGTGGCAACCGATACATGGGCGCCTCGAGGGACAGCCGGCATGGTCGCGGGGCCGATCCACACCGGCAACGCGCCTGCCTTGACCGGACCAGTTACCGGCACGGTCTGGGCAGTAGAGGAAGACGCAGACCGAGGCGTGGTGGCATGCGTGCTGCCAGTACTGATCGCACTGGGATGCGGCGGCGCGGTCAAGGCGACGGCGCGGGTGAGGGGGACGGTGACTGTCCCGGCTGCCGGCCACTGGGGGGCGGCCGCATGGTAGCTGGCGAGCGCCTTGTAGCCCTTGGGCTGCTGGACAGCGGTGGCGGTGAGCTTGTGGCTACCCACAGCCGGGGTCGTCGGCAGTGCCCTGGGATTCCATACGGAACCTTGGAATTGATAACCCGTCCCGTTCTGGGCCGCGGCCATGGGGGTGCACATTGCCATGACTGCCGTTAGAAGCGATTCCCAAACCGAGGGACACGACTGACACTCGAACTTCCGTGCCTATCAGGCTCGTTCGGGTGATCGCTCCGCGGCCGGCGCATAGAAGAAGGGCCTCCTGCGCAGTTCGGTGATGTCGAGTCAACGAACCATCAGGAGGCCCTGGTGTCCCACTGTGCCGTGTTCGCTCCGTCCGCGTCCAGCTCCGGCATGTCGTGCGATTGCCTCGCACACCGGCTCGGAATGCCGCTGACCAGCCCGACCGAACCCGCCGCTACGGCTCCGACCTGACCGACGCGGAGTGGGCGATCGTGCGGCCGCTGCTGCCGGTCCCGGCCTGGCTGAACGGACGCGGCGGCCGCCCGAGGGCTATTGCCACCGGCAGATGATCGACGCCGTGCGCTACCTGGTCACCGAGGGCGTGCGCTGGGCCGGCCTGCCCGCCGACTTCCCCAAGTGGCGAGCGGCATACCGGTTCTTCCGCCGCTGGCGCGACAACGACTACACCAAGGAGCTCTACGGCCGACTGCGCAAGATGCTGCGCGAACTGGCCGGCAAGAAGGAAGAACCCACCGCCGCGATCATCGACTCGCAGTCGGTCAAGGCTGACGCCACCGTCGGCGCCGCCACCCGCGGCTACGACGCCGGGAAGAAAATCAACGGCCGCAAACGACACATCGCCGTGGACACCCTCGGCCTGCTGCTGGCCGTGATCGTCACCGCCGCGTCGGTCAAGGACAACGACGCCGGCCGCGACCTCCTGGAACAACTGCGCGCCGAACACCACCGCATCACTCTGGTCTGGGCCGACGGCGCCTACACCGGCTGGCTGGTCACCTTCGCCCACGCCGTCCTGACCCTCGCGCTGACCGTCGTCAAGCGCAGCGACGACGCCAAGGGGTTCGTGGTGCTTCCGCGCCGCTGGGTCGTGGAGCGCAGTTTTTCCTGGCTGATCCGGGCCCGGCGGCTGGCCCGGGACTACGAGACCCGCATCGACAGTGCCGAGGCGATGGCCTGGTGGGCCGCGAGCATCCCGGCCACCCGCCGCCTGGCCCGCTCCGGCCGACCAGCACCGCGCCGCGTCAAGCGGCCCGCGGCCTGAACAGCCCTGGCCGCCCCTCGGTCAACCAGCCCCGCTCGACCAGCCGCTTCGCCCGAAACCGCGCTGCCTGCTCCCGCGCATCACTGGCTGACCAGCCCAGATGCTCGCGCATCGCCCGTGCCCGCACTCCGTCCCCGCCACCGGCGGCATCCTCCTGGACCAGGGCCACGATCCGCGCGCACTCGGGCGGCAGCACCTCGATCCCCCCCCCTCGCACCACAGCGGGACCTCCACCCGCGGCCCAGCAACACCCGCGGCCGGCAAATTCACCGGCACACCGACCACGACGGCTTCCTCGGCCGCCTCAGCCAAGGCCACGACCGTCTCCTCGCGGGCGATAACCGCGCGCCGCGCGGCCTCATCCGCCTCGGCCACAGCAGCCTGAAGCCGCTCCAACTCGGCCCGCAACTCCTCTGCCCGGGCCAGCGCCACCCGCTCGCGCCGCTCCAACACTCCCAGCACCGACGGCATCCGCCACCTCCCAGCACGCCCCGCACCGACACGACGCTCCGAGCATGCCTACCGACCGACGGCCACACACCTCACCTGGGAAAACGTGACCCTACCTTCGGTTTGGGACTCGCTTCTTACCGCAGTCGCGGCCGTCAGCGCCCTGCCCCACGCTCGGTGCCGCACGCCTACGTACCAGCGCCGCCTGCCAACCATGCCGAACTCCCCCAGGGCTGATTCATTGTCGGGGCGGTGTGACGTCCGTGCTGGTCAGGGGAGGTTGAGCAGGTCGAGTGGCCGGCTGTGGGGTGTGTAGGAGACCTCGCGCAGGCCGGCCGCGATGCCGGTGCGTCCGACGGCTCGCAGGGTGTCGATGGCGAGGTTGCGCAGGGTGGCCATGTTCTCGGGGCCGTGGCCAGTGCGGATCTTCGAGGCGTCCTCGGCGAAGGCGGTGTCGCGCACGAAGTGCAGCCGGTTCTCGATGGTCCAGTGCGAGCGCGCGAGCCGGGCGAGGTTCTGGGGACGCCTGGACGGCGGTCAGATCGGTGATCGCGTAGACGGTCTGCCGCGAGACCTTCCCGGTGCGGGCGTCGGTGCGGTGCCGCAGGATCTTGGCGGCCTGGACGAGGGGAAGTCCAGGTGCAGGTCGGTGACGGTCAGCACCCGCAGGGAGCGGGTCTCGCGGCGGCCGTGTCCTAGCTCGCGGTCGTAGCGGGCCCGCACGCGCTGCCAGGGCAGAGCCCGCAGAGCGGCGTGCAGGCGGGGCTGGTTGCCCTTGACCAGCAGCAGGTAGTGCGCCTTCCGGTCCTCGACCAGGTGGCGGGCATGGTCGCGCTGGGTGTGCAGGGCGTCGGCCGTCACCGTCACCCCGGTCAGGTCGAACGGGGCGAGAAGGTGACGGAACGCGGTGACCTCGTTCGTCTTGGCCGGGACCCGTAATTGGGTGACGGTTCGGCCCGTGCCGGTAACGGCGGCCAGGAGGTGGCGGCCGGAGCGACGTGGGTGCGTGAGCCTCGTGCGGTCTTCCCGTCCACCGCGATGGTCTCGGTCCCGGTCGGGTCGGTGCCGAGCAGGTCGGCCAGGCCGCCGGGACAGACCGCGAGCAGGACCCGGCGCACGGTGGAGG
Source organism: Streptacidiphilus sp. 4-A2 (assembly GCA_014284505.1). Taxonomy (GTDB): domain Bacteria; phylum Actinomycetota; class Actinomycetes; order Streptomycetales; family Streptomycetaceae; genus Streptacidiphilus. Next base: position 4,850,784 of record JAAFYY010000001.1, read on the forward strand.
TCGAGGGTGCGGTGCGGATCCCGAGCACGCCATGCGGACGAAACCCGAGGCGGGCGAGCGTGTGCTGGGGTGCGTGGCGGGCCCATTGCCCGATCGCGAGGTAGGAGCGGGCACCGGCCAGGACCGCGCACGCGGCGGTCAGCAGCACCGCGGTCAGCGGGTGGCGGCGTCCCCGACGGTCGCGCGGATCGGGCAGAGCAGACAACCGGTCTGCGAGGAGCGGGAGTTCACGCTCGGCGCGGCCGGGCGACTTGATCAGACAGACGGTGGCAGACTGGCGGCACATCGGAGCTCCGGGACACGGGCGACTTGGTAGGTCACCCCGTCAACCGGAGCTCCGTTGTTTACGTGACGGCCGCCATGGCACCACAGCCTCCGACCTGCACGTTCACCCGTGGTCACGACTTTGAATCAGCCCTGGAACTCCCCCACAGCGACCGTCGGCCCCTAGGGCCTTTGCATAGCCCCACCACAGGCGGCCGAGAGGAAGGCTATTGATTGCACCCAGGGTCCGCCATACCCTTTCGCGGCAAACCCGGCTGAATGTTCGTCAGCAAAATGCGGAGTTCTGTCTGATTTATGCGGAGACGAATAGCATCAATCCGACTTGAATCGGACATGCCACATACAGTAACAGTGGGCTAATTATGAATCAAGCCACAACAATTCTTACCAATCGTTAGCAAAGGACTGCTCCCGTGTTTCCTGCATCTGCCCGAAGCGCACCAGGCGCAGGCGGCTGATACCCCGCCTGGCTTTGGCTCCGGTCCTGGCCGCGCTGATGCTGTCCGGCACCACCGCCGTACCTGCCTTCGCCGATCCAGGCTCCGGCATGGCCCCCGATCCCCCCCCACAGCCGGGCCCGGTGCCGATGCTCCGGATCCGTCCCCCGGGCCGGTCACCGCAGCCATCACACAGGCCGTCTCCAGCGGCCAGCCCGTGACCGTGGCATCGCAGACCACGCAGACACACCAACTGATCGCCAACCCCGACGGCACCCTGAGCGCCGTCGACAATCCGCTGCCGGTTCGGGTCGAACAGAACGGCTCCTGGGTACCGCTCAGCGCCACCCTGGTCCAGAACGGCGACGGCACCTACAGCCCCGCAGCAACTCCCAACGGGGTCGTCCTGAGCGGAGGCGGCACCGCCCCTTGGCCGTGCTGACCGACCCAGCCGGACACCAGTTGTCCTACAGCCTGCCGTTCACCCTGCCCGCCCCGACGGTCAGCGGAAACACCGCGCTCTACAGTTCGGTCCTGCCCGATGTGGACCTGTCAGTGTCGGCAACCGACCAGGGCGGTATCAGCGACGTACTGATCGTCCACAGTGCGAGCGCTGCCACCAACCCTGACCTGGCCAAGCTGACAATGTCCACCTCCACCGAAGGCCTGGCTCTGTCCACCGACGCCGAGGGCGACCTGGACGCCACCGCCGCCGACGGCAGCCTGTCCTACATCGCACCCAAGCCGGTCATGTGGGACTCCAGTACGAGCACCACTGGTGCGACAGCCTCGGACGCGGGTCGCGTGCGCAGCTCCACCGTGCGGGCCGCCGACTCCGGTGGTGTCAGCGATGCCGCCTCCTCCACCGCGGCCGGTCCCGGTGCGGGGGCCCAGGTCGATCCAGTAGCGATGAGTGTCTCCGGGAGCCAGATCGCGCTCACTCCCGACGAGAGCCTGCTGACCGGCTCCGGCACGCAGTACCCGGTCTTCATCGACCCGTCCATCAACCCTGAGGACACCGCAAAGAGCACGGGCTACGACGAGGTGTACCAGAACAGCGAGTGCTCAGGCCAGCCCGAATTCGATGTGCCGCAGCAGGTCGGTGAGGGCGTCGGCTACCAGGGCGATGCCGAGAACTGCGGCACAGGACTGGAACGCTCCTTCTACACTCTTTCCCTGGCCGGCATCCCCAGCAACGCGCAGGTATCCAGCTCGAAGATCATCGCCGGTGACACCTTCGCAGCCAGCTGGAATTGCTCCAGAATCAGCCGGTTACTCTGCACACCATCGGATCAATTGACAGCAACACCGACTGGAACAACCAGCCCTCCACCAACGACGCCAACTACGCATCAGTTCCGACAACCGTGGCCAACGGAGAAAACCCAAATTCCACTTGCAGCGGTGCGGATGCGTACTTCACCGTCACCTCTCAGGTGCGGCAGTTGGTCAAGGCCGGAGTGACCGCGTGGACCGTCGGCCTGTTCGGCGACGAGACCGCGAATGCCCCCGTCGACGACAACTACTTGCGGTTCTCCACCTCGATCAGCATCACCACCAACTTCGACGTCCCTCCGGTCGTCTCCTCCGCCTGGACAGTACCCAACTCGGTCGACCCGACCGGCCCCAGCTGCAACAACGCCGGCACCGGCTGGATCGGCGCCTCCAGCGCCAACGGAGTCACGTTCAATGCCAAGCTCACCACCGAAATGAGCGAGAGCCTCGAAGCCAACTTCGATATCTGGGACAACAACCTCAACAATGGCAGCAACGGCGCAACCGTCGTCGACAATCCCACACCCGAAGCGTGGGTGGGATCCGGTGGCACTGCGAGCACCACGTACACCGGCCTCCAGGACGGTCACACCTACGGCTGGGGTGTCCAGGCACAGGACGACAATCCCCCCTGCATCTGACTTCCCCATGGATCTCGGATTGCCACTTCGCCTACGACGCCACCCCACCCGGCACACCTGCCGTCAGCACCACCGACCCGAAATTCCCGCCCTTGAGCAGCGGCCAGGCCAGTAGTGGATTCGCAGGCATCAACAGCACACTGAGCCTGACCGTCAGCGCCACCGACCCGCTCCCGGCCAACACCTGCACCCTTGGCACCTGCCAGGCCAGCGGAATCGACCACTTCATCTGGAAGATGGACGACCAACCCACGGTCCTCGACAACGACGGCTCACAAGCCGTCGCGAGCACCGGAACGGACAGCACCGGCGCACCCACCGGGACCGCCACCATCACTGTGCCGGTGGCCAACTGGGGTGTCCACAACCTCTACATCGCCGCAGTCGACAAGGCCGGCAACTCCTCCCAAGTCCCCATCAGCTACACCTTCTTCGCTCCCTGGAACCCAGCCACCAAGATCCAGCCAGGTGACATCAACGGCGACGGAGTCCCCGACCTGCTCGCCACCACACAAAAAACCGGCGATCTGGACCTGATCTCCGGCAACCACGGTCCCAACACCGCTCCCATCCTGGTCTCCCCTGCGGCCGACAGCCCCACCGGAGCCAACAGCTCCAGCAAGGGCACCGGGACCTGGAACGACTACTGGATCGCTCACCGTGGCAGTCTGGTCGGCGGTGCCGTCGATGACCTCTACGCATTCGACCACGTCACTCACGACCTGTACGCGGTCAAGAACGACCTGGACCCAGCAGGCAGCGGCACCGCCGGATTCACCCGGGGCCGCGTCACCGACTTCGCCTCGACGAAGCCCACCTGCGACCCCCTTACTCCAGCCAACCGGTGCAGCAGCGCCAGCTACCCAGTCAACTGGAACGACGTCACCCAGATCACCGCACCCGGCGACGTCTATGCCACCCTCGACGCCCCCAATACGTTCAGCGACCTGATCACCGTCGAGAACGGACAACTGTGGCTCTACCGCGGCGTCAGCGGTCCGGCCCTGTCCAGCCCTGTCCTGCTCGGCGACGGCGACTGGTCCAACTTCACCCTGATCAGCCCCGGCACCGTCACCGTCGCAGGCGTCAGCATCCCCACGCTGTGGGCACGGGACAACACGAGCGGCAATCTCTACAGCTTCGACATCGCTCCGACCGGCAACCCCGCACTGCCACCACTGCTGCACGCGCCCAACAGCACAGTCACCCCTCGTCTCAGGCGTGACCGCCAGCAGCGGAAAACTGTGCCTGGCTGACCCCAGCGGCAGCACCACCAACAGCACCGACATGATCATCTGGGCTGCGAGAGCAGCGCCGCTCAGTCCTTCGCCCTCGCCGCAGACAACACCGTCCACATCATGGGCAAATGCCTCGACGTCACCGGCAGCGGCACCACCAACGGCACTGCCGTCGACCTCTACACCTGCAACGGCACCGGTGCCCAAACCTGGACCAACGGGCCCAACGGCAGCCTGGTCAACCCCAAATCCGGACTGTGCCTGGCCGACCCCGGCTCAGCCACCATCCCCGGCACCGACGTCATCCTGTGGACCTGCGACAACGGCAGCGAACAGAACTGGAACAGCGGCAGCAGCACTCCCCTGCCCACCGCACCGGCCGCAACCTCCATCATCAACCTGCCCACCGGCACCTACCCCAACATCGCCTCCCGGTGACGTGAACGGCCCCTCAGCGCCAGCGACCCCACCGGTATCAGCGACGGCAACCCCGACCTCTACGTCATCGACGCCAACGGCCAGCTCACCGAATACCCCGGAGCCCCGCCCACCAGCAACGGCACCCCCACCTTCGCAAGCCCCGTCAGTCTGGGCACCGTCACCAACACCGCTACCCACGCCTGGACTCTGGCCGACGGCAGCGGCACCACCGCCCACGACAGCCTCGACACCACCGGTTCCAGCAACCCCGGCATCGACGCCACCCTCACCGGCGGCGCCACCTGGAACGCCGACCCCACCCTGACCACCGCCGACCACAGCCTCGCCACCGGCGGCAACCTCCAACTCGACGGCACCACTGGTTACGCCGCGACCCCGATGCCGACCTCGAGCACACCACCCGTCATCAACACCACCAGCAGCTACTCCGTCTCCGCCTGGGTCAAACTCACCAACACCAGCACCTACCAGACCGCTCTGTGCCAGCGCGACACAACCGGAGCCCGCTGCGCCTTCTACCTCCAGTACTCACCCGCGGACAACGGCTGGACCTTCGTCTCCCCCAGCTCTGACAACGCCAACCCCAGCGCCTACTACAGTGCCGGCGTCAACCAGACAGTCAGCACAGGGAGTTGGACCCACCTTGTGGGCGTCTTCGACGCCACCACCGGCAACATGAGCCTCTACGTCAACGGCCACCTCGCCGGCACCGGCAACGACCCCCGCCCCTGGCAAGCAGGAGGACCCTTCCTCATCGGCGCAGCCGACAACGGAAGCAACGGAACCCAGGCCCAGTTCACCGGTCAGATCGCCGATGTCCACGTCTACAACACCGCCCTCCCGCCCGCTGACGCCGCCGACCTCGGCGACAGCACCCCCTCACCGACCTCAACTGACCCACACCAACCGCACCGCGACCACGTCAACAACGGGACCGCGATGTCGGACCGGGGCCTCCCCGGCCACCTGCCGGAGGAGGCCCCGCCTCGTGTCAGCATCCGCTCCGAACTGACACAGCATCCACACACCATCGCAGGTGCTGAAGTAGCGTGCCCCTGCGCCCAATCACGCCTGCCCCGGGGATTTAGGTGAAACCCGTGCGCATATCGCCCGCCGCCGTCGCCACCGCACCGCTGGGCATCCCCGATCTCGGCAACATCGCCGTCACCCCCAACGGCCAGGACGTGGTCGCCGCCTCCTGGAGCGGCACTCAAAGCGGCCGCTTCCGCATGTCCGACCTCACCCCGACGGCCAGTACACGCCCGGCCTGGCAAACCCCATCCTGGCCATCGCACCCGACGGCACCATCGCCGGATGCAACTGCACCAGCTTCGAGTACATGACCCAGGCCGCCGACGACAGCGGAATGTACAACGACTACCTCATCCAGACCCCGTACCGACTGGCGCCCAACGGACTGGCCTGGGCCCCGACGAGAGCCGCCTGTACGCCGTGAGCACCGACGCGGACGGTGGCAACCCCGAACTGCAGATCCAGTCCCAGCCCGACCTGTCCCCCACCCAGCTCCATGCGGACACGGACTTCCACGCCGCCCCCGGTGAGGCCTTCAGCGAAACCATCTACCTCAGCGCCACAGCCGCGCCCGCCACCCCGACCACCCCGCAGGTGACCCGCTTCGACGCGGCGCACCCGGACGGCATCGCTCTGCCCGACCTGACCGAACCCGCCGGATGGCAGTACTTCGCACTCACCGACACCGCACCCATGAGCGGGCCGCTCAGCTACCGCATCACCTACCCCGGCGACGCCCACCACCAGGCCGCCATCCTCAACTACACCCCAAAGATCGCCAAATACGCCCCGCAACTGACCCTCAACGCGCCCGCCACCGACAACCGCGCCGACCCGCTCACCCTCACCGGCCAACTCACCTGGACCACCCAGCACCTCGACACCGGCGGCACCAGCAACATCCAGGTCACCCGCACCGACATCGCCCACCCCCACCGCATATCCCTGGGCAGCGTGCCGGTCAACGCCAGCGGCAGCTTCACCGTCCACGACACCCCCGCCATCGGCGGCACCGACACCTACAGCGTCACCTACACAGGCGGCACCTCCTACCTCCCGGTCACCACCACCCGGACAGTCACGGTCAACCGCATCCCCACCGCCCTGTCTGTCACCACCAATTCCTCCAACTACGCCTACAACAGCTGGGCGCAGGTCACCGCCCACCTCGGCACCACCTACAACAACCGCCAGGTCACCCTCTACGCCCAGCCCTACGGCGGCGCCAGGACCGCCGTCAAAACCGGCACCGTCGACGCCCACGGCAACCTCAGCGCCTGGTACCGAATCACCCGCAACACCACCGTCACCGCCTCATATGCCGGGACTACCGCTACAGCCCGGCCACCGCCACGCACAGCGCCTGGGACTACGCACAGGTCGGCGACGTCATGCGGCTCAACCCCGGCACCACCACCATCAACGGCATCCACTACCAGGTCCGCTACCGCGACGATTCCGCCCAGCCCCCGCTCTTCCAGACCACCGTCGCCCCGACCACACCGGCCAGCCACTGGTGGTGGCCCTTCAGCGCTACTACTCCGGAGCCTGACATACCGTCAGCACCACCCACGCGGCCCTGGCCAGCTGGAGCACCTACATGGAATTCCTGCCCTGGAACACCATGCCCGACTACGCCTGGGGCAGCTGGCAGTACTTCACCACCGACCCCAACCCCGGCCGCTGAGACACCCGCGCGCAGCCAGGGCGGATCGGTCACCGGCGTATGCCGCCAAGAGGCCCCAGGGGCGACTCTTCCCGACAACACCATGCATTCCCCAGCCCGCGCGCGAGTCGTTGGTGTAGCGTGTTTTCCGCGCTGCTGCGGCTGCGTGTCTCGCTATATCCGATCCCGGCGTCGGAGCGAGCAGTGGGCTCTTGAGAGTCACCCGCGGTTCGATGGTCGTACGCATCAGGGCATCCGATCTGTCTCTCCTGTCGTCGCCGGGCGGCAAGCGGAAGGGGCGACGTATGTCCACGTCACGCAACACGAACCGGCTGGCCAAAAAGATCCGCGACCAGACGTCACTCACGCTTTCGACTGCTTCCAGGCTGGCCCGCAGGCAGACGTGTATCTCGGATCCTCGATCGTGGATTCCCCGACGCGCGCCAGCGCGGCCTGGAAGCACATATGACCCACGTGTTGGCCGACAGCCTCCGGGATCATCAGCTCAATGGCGCCCTTCTCGGTGTGCGAGAGGCAAAGCCGGAGAGTCAGGGCGTAAAGCTGGTCCTGGAGTCCGAGATGGCGGACGAGGTCGTCCGTGCACTCCTCCCACGGTTCGATCACTCCTACGGCGGCGTCCGCGGGGTTCCCGGGCTGCGTGTTCAGGGCAGTGGAAGGCAGTTGGATCTCTATGACGCGGCCGGCTCGGGTCGCGTCACCGTGACTCGCGCCGATGGCGCCCCATCCGGCTGCCATCGGCACGCGACAGCGAGGTACTCCTGTGGAAACGGGTTCCCTCCGGTCTCTCTCGCGAAGAGCGGGAGGAGGCTGAGGGTGGACGGCCTCAAGAGGGATCGGGGACCTTCGGGTGCGCGATCTGCTGATGAGTCGAATTCTGCGCTGCCCCGATTTGGTCAACAGGACCGCGGAGCCTCACGGATTCGCCAACTGCTACACACATCATGCTGGTGACCTGGTGATCCAGTGGTGCTGCGGTGACACCGTAGAAGCGCTCTGCGCGGTCCTTCTGGCCCATGATTTCGCTGACGCCGTACCGCGGGAGAATGCGATCGAGTTGATCTCCCGGCACTCCGCCCATTTCGGAAATCACACGGTGATCTTGAACCGGCATGGAGCATGCAGCTACGGCCACAATGCGAAGGATGTCGTGGAATCCATCAGGAAGGGTTACGGATCATGACCCTGTCCGGGATGGCGCTGGTGATACCGGCATGCATGGTCATGGGAATCGCCACGCGATATCTTCGCGACCTGGCGGTACTTCGCTGCCTGAAGCGGCTTCTGGAGGGCTGCGACCAGGGGCAACGGGTCGAGATCTGCCGCGTTCTCGCGGCGTCCCTGCACGCGGCGTCCTTGCACGCGGCGTCCTTGCACGCGGCCTCCCTGCACACGGCGAGCAGGCCGGAGCCACCGGGCGGGCAGCCGCCCAGCGAGCCGGTGGGCGAGTAGCGGCCGCATCGGGTTCGGCGGCGGTGGGTTCCGGGGGTGGCGTCAGGGGGCGGTCAGGCGGACTGCCAGGACTGCGGCGTCGTCGGTCATGCCGTCCGGGACGTAGGCGGTGACGTCCGCGAGCAGCCGGTCCAGGAGTGGGGCCGGGTCCAGTTCGCCGATCCGCAGCAGGCGTTCCGCCAGCGGGTAGAACACCCCGTCGGCGTCCCTGGCCTCGGAGATGCCGTCGGTGTACAGCAGCAGGGTGTCGCCCGCGGCGAAGTCGAAGCGGCGCTCCTGGTAGACCGTGCCGACCATGGCGCTCATGGCCAGCGGCGGCAGCCGCAGCAGCGGTTCGATCGGGTAGACGCCGGTGTCGTGGCACAGGAACGGGTCGGGGTGGCCGCAGTTGACCATCTGCGCCGCTCCCTCCCGCTCCGGCAGGCCGAACAGGACCGCGGTGACGAACTCCTCGCTCTCCGGGCGGGGCGAGCGCGGCGTCGATGCGTCCGGCGACCGCGGCCAGCTCCGGCTCGGAACGGGCGGCGTCCCGGAACACCCCCAGCACGTCCGCCGCGGTCTCCACCGCGGGCAGTCCCTTGCCGCGTACGTCGCCGAGGATCAGCCGGGTGCCGTAGGGGGTGGGCAGCACCTCGTACAGGTCCCCGCCGATGCGGGCCTCGGCCTCGGCGGCCAGGTAGCGGACGGCGATCCGCAGCGGCCCGATGCGCTCGGGCACCGGCCGCAGCAGCGCCCGCTGCGCCGCCTCGGAGACGCTGCGCACCTGCGCCAGTTCCCGCTCGCGGGAGGCCACCAGCACGACGGCGGCCGCACTGGTGCAGGTGATGGCGAGCACCGTGACCGCCGAGGTGACATGCACCACCAGCGGCACTCCCCCGTTCTCCACGGCCAGCACGATCACGCCGATCAGCGCCAGCAGCCCGGCGAGCAGCGGTACCCGCGCCCTGCGGGTGCCGATGCTGGCCAGCACCGGCACCGCGGCCAGCACCGGGGAGAAGGTCGACCGCGGCCCGGTGGCCAGGTCGGCGGCGACGGTGGCGCCGAGCAGCAGGTAGGCGGCGGCGAGGAACCCGCGCACCCTGCGGGACAGCAGGACCGGTGGCAGCCCCGCCAGTGTGTCGGACGCGCCTGCCACGGTCGCTCCTCGGTTGCCGGACGGACCTGAGTCCAGTCTCGGCACTGACCGGGGGCTTCGCCACCGCTCCGGTCGGTGCGGGCCGGACAGGGCGGGCCGGAGCGGTGCGGGCCGGGCCGGGGCGGTGCGGGCCGGGGAGGTCGGCGGCGCGGTGCCTGTGTGCCTACTCTTCGGGCATGGCGTTCTTCGAGATCACCCGGTCCGTCCCGGTCGACGCGCAGGAGTGCTGGCTGCGGGTGACCGACTGGCCGCGCCACTCCGCCTTCGTGCCGCTGACCCGGGTCGGGACGGCCGGCGGCGGCACGGCCGGGCTCGGCAGCGTGGTGGTGGCCCGGACCGCGGTCGGCCCGCTGGGCTTCGACGACCCGATGGAGGTCGTCCTCTGGCAGCCGCCCACGGCCCCAGGCCCCCGGGCGGGTGCGGCTGGAGAAGCGCGGGTCGGTGGTGCTCGGCTGGGCCGAGGTCGAGGTGCGGGAACGGCGCCGGGAGCCTGCTGCGGTGGCGCGAGGAGATCCGGCTGCGCGGCGCTCCGGCGCCACTGAACGCCGTGCTGGCGAGCGGCGGCCGCAGGGTCTTCGGCCGGGTCCTGGACGGCCTGCTGCGCGACTGACGCCACCCGGCCGCCGTCCCGGCCGACGGGTTCGACGGCCCGCCGCGCGGCCGGCCCGGGGTGCGGCGTGGCGGCCGGGACGGGGAGCAGCGGGGTGAGAGGCTGGGCTCCCGATCATGTGAGGTTGGACCAAATGATGACCCTGAGCATCCGCAACCAGATCCCCGGCACCGTCATCTCGGTCCAGCGGGGTGAGGTGATGGCCACCGTCCGGACCCGGCTGGCCGGAGGGCAGGACATCACCTCGGCGGTGACCCTGGAGGCGGTCCGGGAGCTGCGGCTGGCCGAGGGCAGCGCGGTGCAGGCGATGGTCAAGGCGACCGACGTGTCGGTGGCCACCGGGCCGGTGACGGGGCTGAGCATCCGCAACCAGATCGCCGGGACGGTGGCCGACGTCGCCACCGGCGGGGCCATGGCCACGGTGCGGATCACGATCGCCGGGGGCGAGTTGACCGCCGCGATCACCAAGGACGCCGTGGACGACCTGGGCCTGGCCGCCGGTACGCCGGTGGTCGCGCTGATCAAGTCCACCGAGGTGGCACTCGGCACCGTCTGAGGGCGCGGTCAGTCCTGGCCGGGGCCTGGACCGGGGGCGCAGAGCAAGGCCGCCCGCAGGTCGGCCTGGTCGGACAGCCGGACCAGGTTGCGTCCGGTGAGCTGCTCGATCCGGCGGGCCCGGTAGTGGACGGTGTTCACATGGACATGCAGCGCCTTGGCGGTGCGGGACCAGGAGCCGTCATGCTCCAGAAAGGCGGCCAGGGTCGCCACCAGGGACACGCTGTTCTCCCGGTCGTGGGCCGCCAGCGCGCCCAGCACCCGCTCGTGGAAGGCGGCGGTGACCTGTGCCGGGATTCCGGCCAGCAGCGCGGCCAGGGAGTCCAGCCGGGCCGCGTCCGTGTAGGGGGCGGCCGAGGCCAGCGCGTAGCGGGCGCCGACCAGCGATCCGCGCAGCGCGGGACGGTGGCGGTGGCGGCGGGGCCCACGCCGATCCGCAGCACCTGACCGGGGCCCAGCAGTGCCTGGAGCCCGGGGAGCAGCGGGCCCAGGTCGGGCACCGGTCCGGCCACCACCGCGGCGGCGGCCTCCCCGCGCCGGTCGGGACCGGCCGCGAACGGGACCCCGGCCAGGCGCAGCAGCTCGGTCAGCGCCCCGACGGCCCAGGCAGTGGGCGCCCGGTCGATGCGCGCGGAGACGGTTTTCAGCTGCGTGTCCGGGGTCGGCTGCGCCCCCGGGGTCGGCTGCCCATCCGCAGTCGGCTGCCGGCTGCCCGGCGACGGACAGCGCGCAGGCGTCCAGGGCGTGGACGAGGTCGGCCTGGTCGGCGGTGCCGGGGCGGCCAGCAGGTCGAACAGGGCGGCCGCGGCTTGCTGCGACTCGCTGTCCCGGGCACGGGCACCCAGGCTGCGCGGGGTGAGCAGCTCCGCCAGCGCCCGGGCGGCGGCCTGGCCACCGACAAGCCGCCAGCCGCCGAAGGGAGAGGCGTCGGGCGGCCCGATCGGCATGCCGTCGGCGGCGGACCCCGGCTGGGCCGCGTCGTAGGCGGCGGCGTAGGCGTCGGCGGCGGACCCCGGGTAGCGGCCTCGTAGGCGGCGTCGGCGTCGGACCCCAGGTAGGCGTCGGCGTCGGACGCCGGGTGGGCGGCCTCGGTGGCGGCGCCGGAGGCGGCGATGAGCCGGCCGCCGGCCGAGAGCACCGCGCAGCGAGGCAGACCCAGCCGTGTGACCGCTCGGGACAGCACTCGATCGAGTGGTTCTCCGGCGTCCAGCAGCGCCGTCAGTTCCTGCCGGACGGCCTGCGGCAGGGCGTCCGCCCGGGCGGATCCGGTGCTGAGCTCACCCCACAGGCGCAGGTAGATCCGGTCGGTGACCGCGCGGAAGCTGGTGCCCTCGGGGATGGAGATCAGCGGTATCCCGTGGATCCGGCAGGCGTCGACCAGGCTCGGCGGGACCTGGCCGTGGGTGCCCTCCCCGGCGAGCAGCGCGGCCACCCGGGCGCTGCTGAGCGAGGTGGCGAACCGCAGCGCGGCGTCGGGCGTCCGCGCCTCACCTGCCTCCGGCTTCCACCAGACGAGCCCGCTCAGCACCAGTTCACCGGGCTGGAGATAGCGGGCCGGGTCCTGGAGGTCGGTGGAGGTCACCCCGGTCACCCGCCGGTCGAGCAGGTCGGCCGTGCCCCACGCCAGGCTCAGTGGCAGGTCCTCCAGATCCAGCAGGTCTCCGACGATCATGTCCGCTCCTTGCGCTCCGTACCACGACGTCCGACCGCATGAGCGAGGGCAAGGCACGTCCCAGCATGGTAATTGCGAGCTTCAATGACGTAAATGCCTCTTGGTTGATCGAACAGTCGGCTACCCGGGGCCTGGTCCGCCCGGCCGGTGGTCCGCCCGGAGGCGCCGCCGCGCCGATCGGCGGAGGCCGTGCCGGGCAAGGGGTCCGGGCGCCTGGGTACGGAGCGCCGGACGGGCGCGGAGTGACGAGAAGGAGTGGTCGGGTTGGACCTTCATACGGTGGTCTGGTCAGGCCGGACGCACTGGGCGGAGCCCTGGCGGCCGGGCGATGCCTGGCTGGGCGGGGGCACCTCGCTGTTCTCCGAGCCGCAGCCGTGGCTGCGGCGGCTGCGTGATCTCTCCGGCACCGGCTGGCCGCCGCTGACCGTCCGGCCCGGGGTCTGGAGATCGCCGCGACCTGTACCGTCGCCCAGCTGTCCCGGTTCGCGCTACCGGGCGCCTGGGCGGCGAACCAGCGGCTGGTGACCCAGTGCTGCCGCGCGTTCCTGGCCTCTTTCAAGATCTGGAACGTGGCCACCATCGGCGGCAATCTGGTGAATTCACTGCCGGCCGGGCCGATGATCTCACTGACCGCCGCCCTTGGCGGGGTCTGCGAGCTGTGGACGCCCGCCGGGGGCCGGCGGCAGCTGCCGGTGGCCGAGTTCGTGACCGGCGCCGGGCGCAACGTCCTGGGCGAGGGCGAGCTGCTGCGGTCGGTCACCCTGCCGGATTCGGCGCTGCGCGCCCGCACCGCCTTCCGCCGGGCCTCGCTGCACCGGCACGGACGCTCGGCCGCGCTGCTGATCGGCCGGGCCGGCCCGGTGGAGGGCTCGCTCACGCTGACGCTGACCGCCGCCACCGTCCGGCCGGTGGTGCTGTGCTTCCCGCTGCCGCCGGGGGCGGCCGGGCTGCGCCGGGCGGTGGAGACCGCGGTGCCGGAGGGCGCCTGGTTCGACGACCTCCACGGGCTGCCGCAGTGGCGGCGCCATATGACCCTGCGGCTGGCCGAGGAGATCCGCCAGGAGCTGCGGGACGCACCCGCCCCGGGGAAGGAGGCCGCGGCATGCGGATGACCGTCAACGGCCGGGAGACCGCCGATCCGGCCCGGCCCGGCCAGTGCCTGCGCAGCTATCTGCGGGAGCGCGGCTGGTTCGGGGTGAAGAAGGGCTGCGACACCGGGGACTGCGGCGCCTGCACCGTCCATGTCGACGGCGAGCCGGTGCACAGCTGCCTCTACCCGGCGTTCCGCGCCGACGGACGGACCGTCACCACGGTGGAGGGGCTGGCCACCGAGGCCGGCCTACACCCGGCGCAGCAGAGGTTCCTGGACGCCCAGGGCTTCCAGTGCGGCTTCTGCACCGCCGGCTGTCTGATGACCACGGCCGCGCTGGACCAGGAGCTGCGGGAGGACCTGCCGCGCGCCTTCAAGGGGAACCTGTGCCGCTGCACCGGCTACCGGGCGATCGAGGACGCCGTGCGCGGGGTCCGCCACGTCGAGCAGCCGCAGCCGGGCGCGACGGTGGGGCGTAACCTGCCCGCGCCGGCCGGGCCGCAGGTGGTCACCGGGACCGCCCGCTACACCTTCGACCTGGCGGTCGAGGGACTGCTGCACCTCAAGCTGCTGCGCTCGCCGCATCCGCACGCCCGGATCCGCTCCATCGACACCTCCGGGGCACTGCGGGTGCCCGGGGTGGTCGCCGTGCTCACCCATGAGGACGCCCCGCAGCGGCTGTTCTCCCGCCCAGCACGAGCACCCGACCGACGACCCGGACGACACCCGGGTGCTGGACGACACCGTGCGCCATGTCGGCCAGCGGGTGGCCGCGGTGGTGGCCGAGAGCGAGGGCGCGGCCGAGGAGGGCTGCCGCCGGATCGCCGTGGACTACGAGCTGCTGCCCTTTGTGCTGGATCCGGAGCGGGCGATGGCGCCGGGCGCGCCGGTGGTGCACGTCAAGGACGCCGCCACGACCCGGATCTCGCGTCCGCAGGACAACGTGGTCGCCGAGGTGCACGGCGGGACCGGCAGCGTCGAGGACGGATTCGCCGAGGCGGAGGCGGTCTACGAGCAGACCTTCCGCACCCAGCGGTGCAGCACGCCAGTCTGGAGACCACGGCGCACTCGCCTGGTTCGAGCCCGGCGCGAGCGGCGCGGAGGACGCGGGCGGTGCGGAGGACGCGGGCGGCGTCAGCGGCACGGCGGGCCCGGACAGCGCGGGCGGCGCGGGGGTATCCGGCTGTCCGGGGTTCGCGGGCGGCGGGCGGCTGGTGGTGCGTTCCAGCACGCAGACCCCCTTCCTGACCCGGCGGGCGCTGTGCGCGCTGTTCGACCTGCCCGAGGAGCGGGTCCGGTGCTGGCCGGACGGGTCGGCGGCGGCTTCGGCGGCAAGCAGGAGATGCTGGTCGAGGACATCGTGGTGCTGGCCGCGCTGCGCACCGGCCGTCCGGTGATGCTGGAGTACACCCGGGCCGAGGAGTTCACCTCGGCACCACCAGGCATCCCTTTGTCGTCCGGGCCAAGGCCGGGGCGCGCCGGGACGGCACGCTGACCGCGATCCAGCTGCGGTGGTGACCGACACCGGGGCGTACGGCAACCACGGCCCGGCCGTGCTGTTCCACAGCTGCGAGGAGTCGGTGTCGGTCTACCGCTGCCCCAACAAGAAGGTCGACGGCTGGGCCGTCTACACCAACACCGTTCCGGCCGGGCCTTCCGCGGCTACGGCTCGGCCAGGTGGTCTTCGCGATGGAGCAGGTGCTGGACGAGCTGGCCCGGCGGATCGGCATGGACCCGCTGGAGCTGCGGATGCGTAACATCGTCGGCCCCGGCGAGCCGTTGGTGTCGGCCAGCGGCGAGCAGGAGGACCTGGAGATCGGCGGCTACGGCCTGGACCGGTGCCTGGAGGTGATCCGGACGGCGGCCGCCGAGCCGCCCGCCGCGGGCGAGGTGCCGCGGGGCTGGCTGCGGGCGAGGGCATGGCACTGTCGATGATCGCCACCAGCCCGCCCGGCGGCCACTTCGCGGACGCCGTGCTGAGCCTGCTGCCGGACGGCGGCTACGACCTGGCGGTGGGCACGGCCGAGTTCGGCAACGGCACCACCACCGTGCACCGGCAGATCGCCTCCGGCGCACTGGGCACGACCGCCGAACGGATCACCGTCCGCCAGTCCGACACGGACGTGGTGCGCCATGACACCGGTGCCTTCGGCTCGACCGGCACCGTGGTGGCGGGCAAGGCGGTGCTGCGGGCCGGGACCGCGCTGGCGGCGCTGCTGCTGGACTTCGCCGCCGAGTACAGCGGCGCCGACCGGCGGGAGTGCCGGCTGGAGGCGGACGCGGTGCGCTGCGCCGGGCGGCGGCTGGCGCTGCGGGACCTGCACCCGGCGATGCTGGCGGCCGGGCGCGAGGTGTCGGCGGCCGGGCACTGGGGCGGCACCCGCGCTCGGTGGCCTTCAACGCCCAGTGGTTCCGGGTCGCGGTCGACCCGGCCGGCGGCGAGCTGCGGATCCTGCGCAGCGTCCACGCCGCCGACGCCGGGAAGGTGATCAACCCATGCAGTGCCGGGGCAGGTCGAGGGCGGCATCGCCCAGGCCCTCGGGGCCACCCTGTGGGAGCAGGTCCGGCTGGACGGGCGGGGCGCGGTGGAGACCGCCGCCTTCCGGCAGTACCACCTGCCCGCCTTCGCGGACGTGCCGCGGACCGAGGTGCACTTCGTGGAGACCGCGGACGCCATGGGGCCGCTCGGGGCGAAGTCGATGAGCGAGAGCCCGTTCAACCCGGTCGCCCCGGCGCTGGCCAACGCCCTGCGCGACGCCACCGGCCTGCGCTTCACCGAGCTGCCGCTGACCCGCGACCGGATCTGGCTGCGGCTGCGGGAGGGCTGACCCGCGCCCCTCGCACGGACGGCGGCCCCGGACGACGCACTGTCGTCCGGGGGCCGCCGTTCGCGGGAAGGATCAGATCCGGGGGGAGGATCAGATCCGGGGGATCAGATCCGGCTGCTGCCGGACGCGCCCACCAGGTCCTCTCCCGGTCCAGCGCCACCACCTGCGGGGTGAACCGGGTCCGGCGGGCGGAGAGCAGCGGCAGGCACATCGGGCCGACGAACATCGGCGCGATCATGTACCGGTACAGCGGGGCCGGGTTGGCGACCAGCACCGTCAGCTGGAGTCCGAGCAGTACCCGGCCAGGGCGTACATCCGGCGGTCGCCGCGGCGGCGGACATACAGGATGACGGCGGCGTAGCCGATGTAGCACCAGGTCGCCCCGCGCCACAGCAGCCACTGCAACTGCGGCACCTGGGACAGGACGTGCCACCAGGTGACGATCCGGTGCAGGGTGGTCGACAGCGGGCGGGTCTTGAGCACCGGCAGGTACTTGCTGTGCGACATCGCGCCGTGGTGGCTGGGCGGGTTGTAGCCCCAGAGGTTGGCCGGGATGTACGAGGTGGTGCTCATCGCCGTGAAGCCCCACAGGTTGGCCGGTCCGGCGAACGGCGACCAGGCGATGTTGCCGTGGCAGATCCGGGAGTCGGCGATGATGTCCGGGCGCTCCTGCAGCAGCTTGAACCAGAGCGACACCAGCTGGCCGTTGACCCGGTCGGCGGCGGCGGCGTTGAAGTCGTGCGAGGTGAGCGTGTCCGCGTCCCAGCAGTCGCCGCCGTACTTCCACGAGGAGAGCGGGGTGACCTGCTTCATCACCGTCAGGTCGGCTCGGGTGAAGATCCCCGGGTCCGCTGCGTAGACGACGGCGATGTCGGCGTAGTTGAGGCCGTAGACGTTGTGCGGCGCGGCGGGCTTGATCCCGATGGCCGGGTAGATCAGCAGGTTGCAGGCCAGCCCGACGGCGGTGCAGACCACCGCGATGATCGCGAAGCCCTTGCGCAGCCCGGTCATGGCCAGCACCAGGGCGACCCCGATGAGCACTATGAAGCCGACGCCGTTGTTGCGGAACAGCCCGAGCCCGAGCAGGCCGGCGACCAGGATCAGCACATCGATCCGGGCCGGGCGGGCGCGCAGCGAACGCAGTCCGCGGGAGCGCTTGGCGACCAGCCGGGTGGTCGCGGCGAACACCAGCACCGCGCTGATGGCGAAGGGCACGTCCTTCCAGACGTACAGCATGAAGTCGCCGGTGGGGGCAGCACGGCGAGGGCGATGGCGGCCGTGGCGCTCCAGCGGCCCTTGCAGCCGAGGTCCCGCAGGCCGACGCAGGTGTAGGCCAGGGCCAGGGCCATCGCCGTGGTCTGCAGCAGGGTGAGCAGCGACAGGTCGCCGGTCACCTTCAGGCAGACCAGCACCATGGTGTCGTAGAGGACCGAGTGGTCGGCGATCCAGTGCCCGGGGTGGTGGTCTCGTACACATAGGTGATGGAGTCGAAGCTCATCAGCCCCGGGTAGAGCGCGGCCCACCAGACCAGCCACACCGCCTGGGTGATCGCCGCCACTGCGAGCGGAAGCCGCAGTCGCTCGGGTACGGTCGCGCGGAGCGCGGCCACTTTGCTGCGGACGCCTTGGACCAAGTCCATCAGGCTTTCCCTCGTTCGTTGTGGTGCTGCCCCCGACGGGCAAACGTCAGCTGATCACTCTAATGTGTCGTTTTCGAACGATAGGCCGTTGGCGGGCCAGAATCCGTTATGAAGGCGGAGATGTCCTCCGGTCGGCGGATCACCGCACCCCCGACCGGCGGCCGGAAGCACGCCGAACGGGGGTGTGGAGCAGCCGCGCCCACCTCGCCACTCGTCCGGCGCAGCCCATGGGTCGAGGTCAAACGATCATCGGGCCGCGCGGGCAGACTGGTTGATATGCCCGAACTGCCGGAAGTCGAATCCCTCACCAGGTTCTTGCACGAACACCTGATCGGTCGCACCACGGCCCGGGTCCACCCGCTCGCCGTGGCCGCGCTCAAAACCTACGCCGCCGGTGACCGCACTGGAGGGACTGGCCTTCGACGGGGTGTCCCGGCACGGCAAGTTCCTCGACCTGCGGGCCGGGAGCTGCATCTGGTGGTGCATCTGGCCCGGGCCGGGTGGATCCGCTGGAGCGACTCCCTGCCGGAGGCGCCGCCCCGGCCGGGGAAGGGGCCACTGGCGCTGCGGCTGGTGCTGACCGGGCCGGAGCGGGCCGGCTTCGACCTGACCGAGGCGGGCACGCAGAAGCACCTGGCGGTCCATCTGGTGCGGGATCCGCAGCAGGTGCCCGGGGTGGCCCGGCTCGGGCCCGACCCGCTGGCCGCCGACTTCACCGAGGAGGCGCTGGCGGAGCTGCTCGCGGGCGAGCGCCGGCAGCTCAAGGGCCTGCTGCGGGACCAGTCCGTGCTCGCCGGGATCGGCAACGCCTACTCCGACGAGATCCTGCACGCCGCCCGGATGTCCCCGTTCAAGCCGGCCGGCTCGCTCACCGGCGAAGAGGTGGCTCTGCTCCACGCGGCCATCGGCGACACCCTGGAGGAGGCGGTGGAGCGGGCCCGGGGGCTGCCGCTGCGGGAGCTGAAGGCGGAGAAGAAGAGCGGGCTGCGGGTCCACGGGCGGACCGGCGAGCCCTGCCCGGTGTGCGGGGACACCATCCGCCAGGTCTCCTTCAGCGACTCCTCCCTTCAGTACTGCCCCACCTGCCAGACCGGCGGCAGGCCGCTGGCGGACCGGCGGCTGTCGCGACTGCTCAAGTGAGCACCGGGGGCACCAGGGGCACCGGCGGCACCGGCGGCACCGGCGGCACCGGGAAGGAACTATCTCGACATGAAGAAGCTTGACATGGAGATACTTCTGACGGGAGGGTTGCCGTCATGGACCTCAGCACCCTCAATGCCTACGACAGCAAAGCCGACGCCTTCGCCGAGGACTGGGAGACCCAGCCCGCCCCGGTCGACCTCCAGGAACTGCTGTGCCACTGGTTCCGCCCCGGCCCGACGGCCGACATCGGCTGCGGCAGCGGGCGGGACACCGCCTGGCTGGCCGCCAATGGCTTCCCCGCCGTCGGCTACGACGCCTCCCCCGGGCTGCTGGCCGAGGCCCGGCGGCGCCACCCCGGGCTGGACTTCCGGCTGAGCCCGCTGCCGGAGCTGCCCGGGGTCGAGGAGGGCAGCCTGACCAATGTGCTGTGCGAGACCGTGGTGATGCACCTCGAACCGTCCTCCCTGGCCGCCTCGCTGCACCGGCTGCTGGCGGTGCTCGCCCCCGGCGGGACGCTTTTCCTCAGCTGGCGGATCACCGAGGGGGCCGACCGCCGGGACGACCACGGGCGGCTGTACGCGGTGGTGGACGCGCAGGCGGTCCGCGACTGCCTGGCCGCGGCGGAGCTGCTGCTGGACGAGGAGTCGGTCAATGCCTCCTCCGGCGCCCGGGTGCACCGGATCGTGGCCCGCAAGCGGGGGTAGCAGCTGCGATTCGGGCCCGGACGGAACGGGCGCCCTGTCTTCAGCACCAGGATCGGGGTGATAATCCGAACAGCGGTCCGCAGGCCCACCGGCCGGGCTCAACGGACCCGCTGTCCGCAGACGGGTGGCCGAGAACGTACACTGGCGGCTCGCCGCGGACCGGGCAGCGAAACATCGAGCAGGGGAGTGACCACCGTGGCACAGGGACGAAGCGGCATTCGCGGGAGCAGAATCGGCGCGGGCCCCATGGGCGAGACCGAGCGGGGCGAGCTCGCGGCCCGCACCGTGGTGTCGTTCTGGTGCGGCAACGGGCACCACATCAGGCCGAGCTTCTCCAGCGAAGCGGCCATCCCGGAGACCTGGGACTGCCCAAGTGCGGCCTGCCGGCCGGCCCGGACCAGGAGAACCCGCCGGCCGCCGCCAGCACCGCCCCGTACAAGACGCACCTGGCCTATGTGCGCGAGCGGCGCAGCGACGAGGACGGCGAGATCCTGCTGAACGAGGCTCTGGCCAAGCTGCGCGGCGAGTTCTGAACCGCGCACCGGCCACCGGGCCGGGCAACTGAACAGCGCGTCAGCGGGGCCCGGACCATCACGGTCCGGGCCCCGCTGACGTCTGCCGGGGCAGCGCCCGGACGGCAGGCCGGGGCGGGTGGTGTACTCGGCGTCATTGCCGGACCAACCTGAGATGAACACAAGGACCGGGCGCGGCCCGGGTGCTGTCGTCCCGTCGGCGCCGGGGCCGGTCGGCGCCCGGTCGGCACCCGGTCGGCGCCGGGGGTGGCCGGGACGGCCGCGACGGTGGTGACGGCGGCTGCGGCGCAGGCCCCGCCGGCTCCGGGACCGGGCCCGGGCAGTACCCGGAGCAACGCTGTGACCAGCGATGACAGCCGAACCGGCGGCATCCGTCGGCGGCAGGCCGACGGCCGACCGGCAGCCAACCGGCGACCCGGAGCATCACGGTTACCACACAGTAAGGCCGTTGCCCCGAACGCCGGGACAGCCGGCCCGAATCCCGGCCGGGAGTGCCCCGGGGGACCTTGAAAATCTGTCCCGTCGGACACGGTTCATCCGTCGGACAACAAAGATGTCCAGACAAGTTGCTGGCTTCTGGAGCACCTTTCTCGGTAGTTCCGACCCATGGGCGCCGTGTGTTCCCGGCCCGCGCCAGCCCGGCGCGCGGTCGTGCGGCTCTTTCGAAAGGTCCCCGCATGTCACCGATCTCCCGCAGGACACTGCTCGGCTCCGCCGCCGCCATCGGCGCCGGCAGCGCGCTGGGCGTGCTTCCGTTCAACGTCCGCAAAGCCATGGCAGCCAGCACCGGCAGCGGCTCGCTCTCCTCTGTGCAGCACGTGGTGATCCTGATGCAGGAGAACCGCTCCTTCGATCACTACTACGGCACCCTCCAGGGTGTCCGCGGCTACAGCGACACCTCGCTGCTGCGCTTCCCCAAGGGCTCCAACGTCTGGAACCAGAACACCAAGGGATCGGCCGGCAGCGGCAGCACCCTGCTGCCCTGGCACCTGAACACCGCGCTCACCGACGCCCAGCAGGTCGAGGACCTCGACCACTCCTGGAGCGGCACCCACGGCGCCTGGAACGGCGGGCTCAACAACAACTGGATCCCGAGAAGACCGGGTACACCATGGGCTACTACAACCGTGGTGACCTGCCGTTCCACTACGCCCTGGCCGACGCCTTCACCATCTGCGACCAGTACTTCTGCTCGGTGCAGGGACCGACCAACCCGAACCGGCTGTACCAGTGGACCGGCATGATCGACCCGCTCGGCACCGGCGGCGGCCCGGTCACCGACAACAGCGAGGACGGCTACTCCTGGACCACCTACCCGGAGATGCTTCAGGACGCGGGCGTGTCCTGGCGGGTCTACCAGGAGGCGGACAACTTCGACGACAACCCGCTGGCCTGGTTCACCCAGTTCAAGGACGCCTCCACCTCATCGGCGCTGTACACCAAGGGCATGGCCCGGGTCTCCAGCATCAACTCGGCCATCACCGCCGACATCGCCGCCGGGACCTTCCCCACCGTCTCCTGGATCGTCGCCCCCACCGCCCAGTGCGAGCACCCGGCGAACCGCCCCGCCGACGGCGCCAACTTCGTCAGCGGCGTGCTCTCCGCCATCGCCAGTGACCAGGCCACCTGGGACTCGACCGTCGTCTTCTACAACTTCGACGAGAACGACGGGTTCTTCGACCACGTCGCCCCGCCGACCGCCCCCTCCGGCACCGCCGCCGAGTACGTCTCCGGCCTGCCCATCGGCATGGGCCCGCGGGTGCCGATGACCGTCATCTCGCCCTGGTCCGCCGGCGGCCGGGTCTGCTCGCAGACCTTCGACCACACCTCCCCGCTCCAGTTCGCCGAGCTGGTCACCGGCGTCCAGTGCAGCAACATCTCCGCCTGGCGGCGCGAGGTCAGCGGCAACCTGACCAGCGCCTTCAACTTCGGCAACAGCCCGGTCGCCTTCCCGACCAACCTGCCGAACACCGCCGCGCTGGTCACCGCCGCCAACAACGAGGAGTCGCTGCCCGCCCCGACCGTCCCCTCGGCCGGCGCGCTGCCCGCGCAGGAGTCCGGCGACCGTCCGGCCCAGCCGGTCGGCTACGTCTTCAACACCACCTCCTGGACCGACACCTCGACCGGCCGGATCTGGTTCCAGACCGTCTCCGCCGGTTCGCTGGGCGCCGCCTTCACCGCCTACACCGTCAACGACCGCACCTACGACGCCTGGCCCTACACCTGTGCGTCGGGCGGCACCATCTCGGACTACTTCTCGGCCAAGACCTACGGCGGCGGCCCCTACGACATCGACCTGCACGGCCCCGACGGCTACCTGCGCGGCTTCCAGGGCAATGTGCTGACCTGGTCGAGCACCACCAAGGCGCACCCCGAGGCCTATGTCGTGGACAACCAGGACGGCGCCACCCTGAAGCTGACGGTCACCAACGCGGGCACCGTCTCCGCCGTGTTCACCATCAACCCCAACGCCGCCTACCTGGCCTCGGGCGGTTCGGCCAGCACGGTCACCGTCGCCGCGGGCGGCAGCTACAGCACCACCCTGGACGCCACCTCGGCCGGCCGTTACGACTTCACGGTCACCGCCAACACCGGCGACGGCTTCGCCCGCCGCTTCGCCGGCCGGCTGTACACGCAGGCCTGATCCAGGCCTGCCAGCAGCACGCGGGGGTGTCCGGTTCCTGGCCCGGACACCCCCGCACCGCCTCGGCGGACCTGCTCAGCGCGGTTGCTCAGCCGCGTCCGGCCAGCCGCCGCAGCTCCACCAGCTCCTCCTCGCCCGCGCCCAACTCACCTGCGTGCTCCAGCAGTTCGGTGATGTCCTGCTGGCGTCCCCACTGCCGCAGGAACTCCGCGTAGGCCATCAGCGCCTGGAGGTCGCCCGCCTCCACCCCGTTGCGGTAGCACTCCTCGGCGGAGCGGCGGTCCTTGCGGTCCTCGTGGATCAGCGCCAGGTTCAGCCAGGCGTTGGACTCGCCCTGGGCCGCGGCCGCCTGGTACTCGTCCACCGCCTCGTCGAAGCGCTCGTGGTCGGCCAGGTACAGCGCGAAGTCGAAGTGCGCACCCGGCTCGTCCTCCGCCAGCGCCCGGCGGAACTCGCCCTCGGCCGCCCGCTGCTCCTCGCCGTTGCCGTGCTCGGCGCAGAAGTTGGCCCAGGCCAGCCGCGCCCCCTCGACCCCGTCGGCCAGCGCGTCGCCCAGGTGCTCCCGGGCCGCGTCCAGCCGGCCCACCAGCTGCTCCGCCTCGGCCATCGGCACCAGCACCGAGCGCACCCCGGCGTCCAGGCCGCGCACCAGCCACGGCAGCGCCCGCTCCGGGTCGTCGGCCTCCAGGTGCAGCCGGCCCAGGTTGCCCAGCGCCATCAGGTCGCCGCGCTCGACGGCCAGCAGCAGCACCTCCTCCGCCTCGGTCTGCCGGGAGGGGTCCTCGCTGAGGAAGACCCCGAAGTCGTTCAGCGCCTCGGTGTCGCCGGTGGCGATGGCCCGGCGGTACCACTCCTCGCCGCGCTCGCGGTCCCCCATCTCGTCGGCCAGCACCGCCGCCGTCCACAGGGTGACATCGCGGCCGCCCCGGCCGGCGGCCTCCAGCGCCTCCAGCGCCTCCTCCGGCTCCTCCAACTCCAGCAGCAGGACTGCCAGTGCCTCATAGGCCGCGACAGTGCCGCCGTCCGCCGTCTTCTGGAGGATCTCCAGCGCGGCGTCCACGTCCTGCCACTCCTCGACCAGGTCGAGCAGCTTGTCCGCGACCTCGTCGTGCCTGCTGTCCCACGCCCGCGCGTACAACTCCAGGGCGGCTGCGTGGTTCCCCTCGGCGGCCTCTTGGTCCGCTCGCTGTACGAGAACCTGGTCGAGCATGGTGTGTCCCTTCGGCGGTAGTGTCACCCCAAGTATGGGGACTCCCGGCCGTCCCGGCGCCGCCGACCTGCGCCTGGCGGCGGCAGGCGGCTCCCGGGAGGCGTCCGGGGCGTGCCCGGGACGGCACCCGGGCAGTGTCCCGGCGGCATCCCGGCGGGCGGACAGGGGACGGTGGGCGATGGGCAAGGGCACGGTGGGCGGCTGGCGCGAGGTCGCCGCGGGGGTGTTCCAGCGGCGCTACCAGCCGGTGGACGTGACGGTGTGCGCGATCGTGGGCGCGGACGGCATCGCCGTGGTGGACACCCGGTGCAGCCTGGCCGAGGCCCGGGAGCTGCGGGAACACCTGCGGCAGCTGTCGTCCGCGCCGGTGCGCTGGGTGGTGAACACCCACGCCCACTGGGACCACGTCTGGGGCAACGCGGAGTTCACCGCGCCCCGGCAGCTGCCGCCCGCGCAGCTGTGGGCGCACACCGCCGCCGCCGCGGAGATGGCCCGCTCCCGGG
Organism: Streptacidiphilus sp. 4-A2; assembly: GCA_014284505.1. Classification (GTDB taxonomy): domain Bacteria; phylum Actinomycetota; class Actinomycetes; order Streptomycetales; family Streptomycetaceae; genus Streptacidiphilus. The sequence continues at coordinate 4,875,535 of JAAFYY010000001.1, forward strand.
ACGGCGACCCGGAGGCCGCGGCCTTCAAGGCCGAGCTGGCGGCCGAGGACCCGACGTGGGCGGCGCGGATGGCCGAACTGGTGGAGGCCGTGCCGGAGCACACCGTCGACACCGCGCACACCCTGGATCTGGGCGACCGCTCGGTGCGGCTGCTGCACACCGGACGCGGGCACACCGACGGCGACCTGGTGCTGCACCTGCCGGAGGCGGACACCCTGCTGGTGGGGGACCTGGTGGAGGAGTCCGGGCCGCCCTCCTTCGGCTCCGACAGCTATCCGCTGGAGTGGGCGCCGACGCTGGACGCGCTGCTCACCCGCTGCGGCCCGGGCACGGTGCTGGTCCCCGGCCACGGCGAGCCGGTGGACAGCGCGTTCGTCCGGGCGCAGCGGGACCGGATCCGGGCGGTGGCGGACCACTGCGCGGCGCTGCACGCCGCCGGGGTGCCGCTGGCCGAGGCTCTGGCGGCCGAGGGCTGGGCCTACGACCCCGAGGAGCTGGGCGCCGCCGTCGAGCGCGGCTACGCCCAGCTGGACGGCGCCCTGGCCTGACCGGGGCCTGACCCGGGCCTGACCCGGGCCTGACCCGGGCCGCCGGCCGGGCTACTTGCCGGCCCGGACCTCGATCAGCACCTTGCCGACAACCGCGCCCTGCACCGCGTCGTGGGCGTCGGCGGTGCGCTCCAGCGGGTAGCGGTGCCAGGGCAGTCCGGCCTCCGCTCCCCCGCGCAGCGCGCCCTCGGCCACGGCCCGCCCGATCGCGGCGACCGCGTTCAGCTTCGCCTCCAGCGGGATGGTGTAGATCAACACCCCGTGCCAGCTGAGGTTACGAGTCATCAATTCGCGTACTGGCAACGTCACTTCGGCACCGCTTCCGTCGGCGTAGAAGGCGACGGCGCCGTTGGGGGCCAGTACCGAGACGTCCAGCGGGGCGTTGCCGGCCGTGGCGACCTCGACCACCAGGTCCACCCCGCCCGGGGCGAGCGCGCGGATGGCGGCCGCGGCGTCCCCGGCCCGGTAGTCGACGGTGTGGTGCGCCCCGGCGGCCCGCGCCAGCGCCGCCTTCTCCGGGCCGCTGACCGTGCTGAGCACGGTGGCCCCGGCCCAGCGGGCGAGTTGGATCGCGGCATTGCCGACCGCCCCGGCGCCGCCCGCGACCAGCACGGTACGTCCGGCGAGAGCGCCGGGGGCCAGCCGCTCCGGCCCGCCCGCGCCCAGGGTCAGCGCCCGGTGCGCGGTCATCGCCGGGATGCCCAGGCCGGCGCCGAGTTCCAACGAGGCGTTGTCCGGCAGCGGCACGGCCTGCCGTTCGGGCAGCACCAGGTACTCCTGGGCGGTGCCGTCGGCGCGCTGCCACGCGGCCTCCCACAGCCAGACCCGCTCGCCCAGACGTGCACCGGCCACGCCCGGGCCGACCGCGTCGACCACACCGGAGCCGTCCTGGTTCGGCACCTGTTCCGGCTCGCCGCCCCCGGCGCTGCGGCGCTTCCAGTCGGTCGGGTTGACCCCGGACAGGCTTACCCTGACCCGGACTTCGCCCGGTCCGGGCTCGGGCACCGGCCGCTCGCGCAGTTCCAGGACGTCGGATCCACCGCTGCGGGTGTAGATGATTGATTTCACGACCGTCGACAAGGGCCTCCGGTGGCGTTTTGTTCCCATTCCGGGCCGGGGTCGCCCGACAGGGGGGCGGGCGCGCCCCCTTCGCACTCCAAGTTCACTCGATTGCCGACAACTGATCGGTGCTTGAACTGCCGAACGGTCACATACTGGTCCCTGTCAACTTCTTGTGCCTGCCTCGGGTCTGCTTGTCCGGCGGAGCGCACCATCCCCGGCGGGTTCGGCCACGAGCACGGTCACTCACCGGAGAAGAGGCGTTCCATGTCATCACCCGCGCAGCAAGCGCCGCGCACCACCGCCCCGCAGCCGTCTCGATCGCGGACCCCGCTCCGCTCGGGCTGGCCGCATTCGCCCATGACCACACTGGTCCTCAGCTCGTTCAACGCGGGATTCCTCAACGTGTCAGCCTCGGCCGTGGTCCTGCCACTGGCTCTGTTCTATGGCGGCATCACCCAACTCCTGTCCGGGATGTGGGAGTTCCGCAGAGGCAACACTTCGGAGCCACCGCCTTCAGCTCCTTCGGGGCGTTCTGGCTGTCCTACTACGCACTGGTCAAGGGCACCCTGCCGGGCCTGACCGGCTCGACCGCGGCCAACACCGGCAACGCGGTAGGGCTGTTCCTGCTGGTGTGGGGTGTCTTCACGCTCTATATGACAATCGCCGCGCTGCGGGTGAACAAGGCCGTACTGGCGGTCTTCGTCGCGCTGACGATCACCTTCGTGGTGCTCGCCATCGGCGCCTTCACCGCGCAGAACAACATCACCAAGGCCGGCGGCTGGCTGGGCCTGCTGACCGGTCTGGTCGCCTGGTACGCATCCTTCGCCGGGGTGGCCGCGTCCACCTTCGGTCGCCCGGTGGTGCCGACCGGCCCCGCCGAGTAGCAGTACCAGCCGGCAGCGGCGGTCCCGGGCTCCCCGGGGCCGCCGCTGTCGTGCGTGCGTACGCGCATGCGCGCCGCGCCGCGCCCGGCCGGGCAGGCGGGAGGAGGCCGGCGGGGTGCACACACGGCAGCGGCGGCCCCGGCCCGGCGGCCTGCACCACGGCGGCCGAGTTCGCAACCGCTGCGCCGGAAAGCACCCGGACGGCCTACAGTCCGGCAACCGCCGCCGGGGCCGCCGACGGCCGGAAACCCACCGCCGAACCACCGGGAATCCGTGACCCGCCGCCCGCCCGCCACCGCCCGCCGCGCAGCGTGCGCACCGGCCCCGGCCGTCTCCCGTCCGGCCGCGACGGCCTGACCTGCGCGGGCCGTTCCCGGCGCGGCGGCCACGTGCAACCAGGTCGCCGCCGCGCGCCCGCAGTACGATCGACAGAGCGTTCGGAGTCGCCGCCCCGTGGGGCCGCCACTCCCACCCGTTCGGTCCCGCGGCGGCATACGCCAGTAGGACTTCAGAGGGATACCAGGAGGCGAATCCCAACCAGAGGGTGACCAGGTCGCTGGAGGCCGCATGGCAGACTACTTCTCCATGGGGAAGCCTGAGGTGGACCATGACGGCGGTACGACCGCCGTGGCAGCGCGCCCGGGTTCCGTCGCCGCTGACGGAGCCACTCGCGCAGCCGTAAGCCGTCCGCTCCGGGTCCGCCTGGTTCGCGGTTTCCTGCGCCCGCTGCTGGGGCACTTCCGCGATCCGGGCAGACCGCAGGTGTGGTTCGAGCTGGTCCTGATCGGCTTCAGTTACTGGATCTACTCGCTGGTCCGCAACGCCGTCCCGGAGATGGAGGCGCGGGCACAGAGCAACGCGCACTCCGTCTGGAACTTGGAGCAGCACCTCGGTATCGCCTACGAGGACCGGATCAACCACGCCTTCGACTCGGTGACCTGGCTGATCACCGGCATGGACTACTACTACGCCACCTTGCACTTCATCATGACCATCGGCGTGCTGGTGTGGCTGTTCCGCAAACACCCGGGCGCTACGCGCCGGCCAGGCTCGCGCTGTTCGTGACCACCGCGGTGGCGCTGCTGGGCTACTACTTCTACCCGTTGGCGCCACCCCGGCTGATGACCGGCACGACCTTCGTCGACACCGTCGCCGAGCACCACACCTGGGGCTCGATGGCCTCCGGCGACATGTCGCAGGTCTCCAACCAGTTCGCGGCCATGCCGTCGATGCATATCGGCTGGTCCCTGTGGTGCGGACTGACCATCGCCTTCCTCGCGCGACGGCGCTGGGTCAAGCTGCTGGGGGTGCTCTACCCCCTGGTCACGCTGGTGGTGATTGTCGCCAGCGCCAACCACTTCTTCATGGACGCCCTGGCCGGGGCCATGTGCACGCTCCTCGGCCTGGTCGTGTCCCGGCTGGCCTACGGACGCTGGGCCTACGCCTTCCCGCGTGACCGTGCGGCGCGGCCGACCGAAGGAACCGCGGCGCAGGACGACCGGCACGGCGAGCGGCACAGCGGCCGGGACGACGGCCCGGACGACGGCCCCACCGGGGGCGGCGTGGACGGGGGCGGCGTGGACGGGGGCGCGGCCGGACCGGCCCCGGTGCGGGCCGCCGTCGGCAGAGCCAGGGAGCAGACCGCCGCCGGTGAGCAGCAGACGGCCGGGAAGCAGACGGCCGGGCAACAGACGCCACCGGCCCAGCCCGACCCGGCGCCCCAGCCGGGCGCCGAGCGCCGGGGCCCGGAGCGCTCGGCAGCCGAACCTGAGCGCCCCAAAGTCCCGGCTCACCCGTAACTCACCCGTAGAACAGTTCTTCCACCACCACCCGGGCCCGGCGCGCCGAGCGCCGGTAGTCGTCGACCATCTCCCCCGCGTGCCCGGTTCCGTAGCCGAGGTAGCGGGCCACCCCGTCCAGCTCCCGGGGCTCCCCGGGGAAGCTGTCGCCGGCGCGGCCGCGCACCAGCATCACCGCGTTGCGCACCCGGCCGGCCTGGACCCAGGCGGCGTCCAGGTCGGCGGCGGCGTCCGGGGCGATCAGCTCCGCGGCGACGGCTGCCGCCAGCGCCTCCCTGGTCCGGGTGGTACGCAGGCCCTCGACCCGGTGGCCGTGCTGGAGCTGGAGCAGCTGCACCGTCCATTCGACGTCGGCCAGCCCGCCGGGGCCGAGCTTGGTATGGGTGGTCGGGTCCGCGCCGCGCGGCATCCGCTCGGTCTCGACCCGGGCCTTGAGCCGCCGGATCTCCAGCAGCTGCCCCGTCGAGGCCCTCGGCGGGGTAGCGCAGCGGGTCGGCCAGCTCGACGAAGGCCGCGCCCAGGGCCTGGTCCCGGCGACCGGGCGGGCCCGCAGCAGCGCCTGGCTCTCCAGGGCCGCGACCAGCGCCGGTAGTAGGCGGCGTAGGAGGCCAGGGTGCGCACCAGCGGGCCCTGCCGGCCCTCCGGCCGCAGATCGGCGTCGATCAGCAGCGGCGGTTCGGTCGAGGGCAACTGGAGCAGCCGGCGTACCTCCTCGAACACATGCCGGGCCGCCTTGGCCGCCTGGGTCTCGTCCGCCCCGGGCAGCGGGTCATGGACGAACATCACGTCGGCGTCGCTGCCGTAGCCCAGCTCGGCGCCGCCGAAGCGGCCCATGCCGACGATCGCCAGCCGGGTCGGCAGCGGCCCGCCGACGATCCGCTCCAGCGCGGTCGTGCAGGCGGTCAGCGCCCCGGCGAGGGCGGCGGTGTTGAGGTCGGTGAGCGCCTCCGCGGCCGCGCCCTCCCCGAGCCGGCCGAGCACGTCGGCGGCGGCGGTGCGGAACAGCTCCCGGCGGCGCACCGAGCGGGCGGCGGAGACCGCCGCCGGGGCCCCGGCCGCGCGGCCGACCGCGGACCCGACCTCCCGGTCCAGCGCGGCCCGGCCGCGCGGCTGAAGGCCGTCGCTGTCGCCGAGCAGGGCGACCGCCTCGGGGGCGCGCAGCAGCAGGTCGGGCGCGAGCCGGCCGGAGGAGAGGATCCGGGCCAGGTTCTCCGCGGTGGCGCCCTCGTCCCGCAGCAGCCGCAGGTACCAGGGCGTGGAGCCGAGGCTCTCGGAGACCTTGCGGAAGTTCAGCAGCCCGCGTCCGGGTCGGCGGAGTCGGCGAACCAGCCGAGCATCACCGGCAGCAGGGTGCGTTGCAGGGCGGCGCGGCGGCTGACGCCGGAGGCCAGCGCCTGGAGGTGGCGCAGCGCGTCGACCGGATCGCGGTAGCCGAGAGCGGCCAGCCGGGTGCGGGCGGCGTCGGCGCTCAGCCCGCTGCGCTGCCCGGCACCCTCGCGGGCGGCGCCCTCCCGGACGGGGGCCTGCGGGCTGGTGCCCAGGTGGCCTGCCAGCGCCGACTCGTCCGCGCCGAGCCGGGCGACGGCGTCCAGCAGCGGCCGGTAGAACAGCTTCTCGTGCAGCCGGCGGACCTCACGGGCATGCCGGCGCCACTCGCGGTTGAGCTCGCCGACCGGGTCGGTGCGCATGCCCAGCGAGCGGCCGAGACGGCGCAGGTCGTCCTCGCCGGTGGGCAGCAGATGGGTGCGGCGCAGCTGGAACAGCTGGATCCGGTGCTCCATGGCACGCAGGAACCGGTAGGCGTCGTCCAGCGAGGCGGCGTCGGCCCGGCCCACATAGCCGCCGGCGGAGAGGTCGGCCAGGGCGGTGAGCGTGTTCGGGCTGCGCAGGCTGTCGTCGGCGCGGCCGTGCACCAGTTGCAGCAGCTGGACCGAGAACTCCACGTCGCGCAGGCCGCCGGGGCCCAGCTTCAGCTCCCGCTCGACCTCGGCGGCGGGGATCGCCTCGATCACCCGCCGCCGCATCTGCTGCACGTCCTGGACGAAGTTCTCGCGGTCCGCGGCGTGCCACACCAGCGGGGTCACCGCCGCCAGATAGGCCCGGCCGAGCTCGGCGTCACCGGCCACCGGGCGGGCCTTGAGCAGGGCCTGGAACTCCCAGGTCTTGGCCCAGCGCTGGTAGTAGGCGAGGTGGCTGCCGAGGGTGCGCACCAGCGGGCCGTTCTTGCCCTCGGGGCGCAGGTTGGCGTCCACCGGCCAGATGGTGCCCTCGCGGGTGCTGTCCGAGCAGAGCCGCATCAGCCGGGCGGCGAGCCGGGTGGCGGCCCGCACGGCCCTGCCGTCGGCGTCGGGGTGGCGTTCCACCTGCCCGGCGGGTTCGCGGGGTTCGGCGACAAAGACGACGTCCACATCGGAGACGTAGTTGAGCTCGCCGCCGCCGCACTTGCCCATGGCGATCACGGCGAGCCGGCAGACCGCGGCGGCCTCCGGATCCTCCTCCCGGGCGATGTCCAGGGCGGCGTGCAGGGTGGCTCCGGCGAGGTCGGCCAGTTCGGCTGCGGTCTGGCCGATCCCGATGGTGCCGGTCAGGTCGCGGGCGGCGATGCCGAGCAGGCAGCGGCGGTAGCCGGTGCGCAGCGCGTCGGCGCGCGGGCCGGTCGTCGGGTCGTCCCAGATGTGCGCGTACAGGGTGCGCAGGAACTCCTCCGGCCCCGGGTGGATGTCGCGGACCTCGAAGGTGACCAGGGCGTGCCAGTCGTGCGGGTGCCGGGCGAGGTGGTCGCCGAGGGCGGCGCTGGCGCCGAGCACGCCGAGCAGCCGGTCGCGCAGCGGCTTGCTGGTGGTGAGCGTGTCCAGCAGGGTGTGCCGGTCGTCCGGGGTGCAGGCCTCGGCCAGCCGGGCGAGGCCGAGCAGCGCGAGGTCGGGGTCGGCGGTGGCGGCGAGGGCGTCGATCAGCACGGAGTCGCCGGAGTGCTGTGCCAGCGCGGGTTCGGCCAGCCGCCGCACCGCGGCCTCCGGATCGGTGAAGCCGCGGCGGACCAGCCGCGCGGCCGGGTTGCTGCGCCGGGTGCCGCGGCCGGGCGTCGCCGCGCCGGGCACGGCATCCCCGCGCGCGGCGTCCCCGCGTGCCGACTCACTGCGTGCTGCGTCCAAGGCGGTACCCCTCTACCTCTCCGGCACTGGTCCGACGCTGACACCGGTTCGACGCCCGAACAGAATCCGAGACTACGTGCCCCTGACCGGTTCTTCCCTCCCGGGCTGCCGTGACTCCTTCCCGGGCCCGGCCGTTGTACCGGGCCCCGGTACAACGGCCCGTCCGACCGGGTCCGACCTGGTCCGACCGAGCCCCGCCGAGGGAGGCCGCGCGTGGATCCCCGTGGGGCGGACGGCCGCCGCGAGGCCCTGACCTCGCTCACCGGGCTGCGCTTCTGGGCGGCGCTGCTGGTGGTGGCGTACCACCTGAGCCGCGAGTACCACCGGCTGCCGCTGGTCAGCCCGCTGGTCTGGTACGGCCGGGACGGCGTCACCTTCTTCTTCGTGCTGTCCGGCTTTGTGCTCGCCTGGTCCGGCGCCGGGCCCGCGGTCCCGGACCGGGTGTTCTACTGGCGGCGGTTCGCCCGGATCTGGCCGCTGCACCTGCTGACCACCGGGCTGGCCCTGGCGGTCACCGCGCTGCTGGGCGCGGCGCTGCCGCTGGCCGCCGCGCTGTGGTCGCTGCCGCTGCTCCAGGCGTGGGCCCCGGCCGAGGTGTACGGCGGCAATCCGGCCGCCTGGTCGCTCAGTGCCGAGGCCTGGTTCTATCTGCTGACCCCGCGCTGCTGCGGTTCCTGCGGCGGCGCGGCGACCGGGCGCTGACCCTGCTGGCGGCCGGGGCCTGCGCGGCCGGTGCGGGCTGGTGGCTGTGCGGCGCGTGGGCCGGCTCGCCGACGACCCGCGAGTGGCTGCTGGACTATCTGCCCCTGGCCCGGACGCCGCAGTTCCTGCTGGGCGCGGTGGCGGCGGTGGCGGTGCGGCGCGGGCTGCGGCCGCCGGTCGGCCTCGGTGGCGCGGCGGGCGCGGTGCTGCTGTGGCACGCGGCGCTGATCCCCTGGTCCGCCGCGGTGCCGGACTCCCGCTGGTACAGCCCGTACAGCGGCTCGCAGGCGCTGGTCGCGCCGCTGTTCGCGCTGCTGGTCGCGGCGGCGGCGGTGCGCGACACGCGCCTCCCGGGCAGGCCCGGCTTTCTCGGCTGCGGGGTGATGCGGCGGCTGGGGCACTGGTCCTTCGCCTGGTACCTGGTGCACCAGAGCTGCCTGCGGCTGGTGCTGCTGCTGTGCGGGCCGCCGCACAGTGTGCGGGCGGCGGCCGTGGGCTGGCTGCTGGTCGCCGCCGCCAGCCTGGGGCTGGCGGGCGCGCTCCACCAGTGGGTCGAGCGGCCGCTGGAGCGGCGGCTGCGCGCGCTCGGCCCGCAGCCGCCCGGGCGCGGCGTGCCGGGCCCGGTGGTTCCCGGGCCCGGCACGCCGGGAGCGTGGTTCCGGCGAAGCCGGGTCAACTGCTCTGATCGAGGCTGCTCCGGTCGGAGCCGCTCCGGTCGGAGGTGCTCCGGTCGGAGGTGCTCCGGTCGGATCCGGTCAGCTGTTCTGGTCCAGGTCGACGGCCGAGAAGACCACCCCGACCTGGTAGCCGTCCGTCCTGGTGTCGAAGGTGAAGGCGATGCTGGAGTCACCGTTGCGCAGCACACGCGACACATCGACGATGTTGGAGTCGTACCCCATCTGGTTCTCGTACATGGGCGCGCGGACCACCGGGTTGTTGCGCGTCGGGTTCTCGATGGTCGAGTTCAGGAAGTCGTCGGCCGGCTTGTCCCAGGTGTGCAGCAGGGTCGGCGGCCCGGTGGTCGACTGCACGCTGACGCTGTCGTGGCCGTAGGTGCGGTCGCCGTCGTAGGCGACAAAGCCCAGCTCGGCGTGGATCGGCCCCTGGTCCGGGGTGTGCAGCCCGTCGACGGTGAACTTCAGCGGCGGGGACTTGGGCAGCTCGATCTGGAAGCCGTCCGAGACCGAGACGTGCCGCAGCGGCATGTCGCAGTTCTCGTAGGCCACCACCAGTGACCAGCCGCCCCAGCTGTGCGGCTTCACCACCGAGTCCATGTCGGCCACGGTGTAGTTGCCGGCGCCCGCCTGCCGGACGAGGTCGGTGACGTCGGCCGAGGCCTGGTAGCCGTGCTCCCGGGCGTTGCCCTCGCCCACCCCGGTCATCCAGCCGAGGTCCTTGAACGAGGGGTCGGTGTTGACCTCGCGGTAGCCGTGCCCGTCCGGGGCCTTGAACAGCACCCCGTCGACCCGGGTGAGCGGCAGGATGGTGTCGCCGATGCCCCTGGTCCCGCCCCAGTACAGCCGGGCGAACCTGACCGTGGAGTTGGCCGGGATCTTCAGCTGCGAGCTGCTGGAGGAGTACAGCCGCTCGTAGCCGCCGCCCTCGCCGGGCGGGAGCTTGAACTCGCCCGGGTACTGGTTGATGTAGCGCATGTCGTAGTTGTTGTTGAAGATGCCGCGTCCGATGCCCTTCTGGGCGTTCCGGCAGGGTGCGGCGTACTTGGCGACCGGAGGCTTGTTCTCCTCGCAGGTCATCAGGGTGTTCCCGGCCCTGGTGACGACCGATCCGTGCAGGTCCGCCTCGTAACGGACCTTGATCGGCAGCGGGTGCTCGGTCCAGTCCGTGCCGTCCCGCAGGTGGTGCCCGGGACCGCTGCGCTCGATGGTGGCCGCGCCCGCGGTGGGCACGAAGGCGAACTGGGAGACGGCGGCCGCGGACGCCACTCCGAACGCCGCTATGGCCCGTGCCGCTCGGCGCAGCCGGACCGTCTTCCCTGGATTGCTGTGCAGCATCGGAACCTCTCGGTCGTACCGGTTTGGTACGACAATCGGAACACAACACTCCGTCAGTCGCTGCTCACAATCCGCCATCAGAGCAGCCCCGCTTGCGCTCCTGACGCCGGGCACGCCGAAGGCCGACGGGCAGACCCGTCGGCCTTCGCAATCCGCGCCGCGGAAACGCCGTTACAGCACCGGGAGGTTCTTGCGGAGCTCGAAGGCGGTGACCTCGGAGCGGTACTCCTCCCACTCCTGGCGCTTGTTGCGGAGAAAGAAGTCGAAGACGTGCTCGCCGAGGGTCTCCTGGACGAGTTCGCTGTGCTGCATCAGGTCGATGGCCTCGCCCAGGTTCTGCGGCAGCGGCTGGATGCCCATCGCGCGCCGCTCCATGCTGCTGAGCGCCCAGACGTCGTCGTCCGCACCGGGGGGCAGCTCATAGCCCTCGGCGATGCCCTTGAGGCCGGCGGCCAGGATCACCGAGTAGGCCAGGTAGGGGTTGCAGCCGGTGTCCAGGGAACGGATCTCGACCCGGGTCGAGCCCTGCTTGCTGGGCTTGTACATGGGCACCCGGACCAGCGCGGAGCGGTTGTTGTGGCCCCAGCAGATGTACGAGGGGGCCTCGCCGCCGGCTCCGGCGGCGCGCTGGGAGCCGCCCCAGATCCGCTTGTAGGAGTTCACCCACTGGTTGGTGATGGCGGCGGTCTCAGCGGCGTGGCGCAGCAGGCCGGCGATGAAGGAGCGGCCGATCTTGGAGAGCTGGTACTCGGCGCCGGCCTCGTGGAAGGCGTTGCGGTCGCCCTCGAACAGCGACAGATGGGTGTGCATGCCCGAACCGGGATGGTGCGAGAAGGGCTTGGGCATGAAGCTGGCGTACACGCCCTGCTCCAGCGCCACCTCCTTCATCACCGTGCGGAAGGTCATGATGTTGTCGGCGGTCGACAGCGCGTCGGCGTAGCGCAGGTCGATCTCCTGCTGGCCGGGGGCGCCCTCGTGGTGGCTGAACTCCACCGAGATGCCCATCGACTCCAGCATGGTGATGGCCTGGCGGCGGAAGTCGTGGCCGACGCCACGCGGGGTGTGGTCGAAGTAGCCGGAGTGGTCGGCCGGAGTGGGCGTGGTGCCGTCCGCGGGCAGGTCGTTGAGCAGGAAGAACTCGATCTCGTGGGTGGTGTAGAAGGTGAACCCGAGGTTGGAGCACTTCTCCAGGGTGCGCTTGAGCACATAGCGCGGGTCGGCGTAGGAGGGTGAGCCGTCCGGCATCAGGATGTCGCAGAACATCCGGGCGGTGCCCGGCGCCTCGGAGCGCCAGGGCAGTATCTGGAAGGTGGACGGGTCCGGCTGGGCCAGCATGTCCGACTCGTACACCCGGGCGAAGCCCTCGATGGCCGAGCCGTCGAAGCCGATGCCCTCCTCGAATGCCTGGTCGAGCTCGGCGGGGGCGACGGCGACGGACTTCAGAAAGCCGAGGACATCGGTGAACCAGAGTCGGACGAACCGGATGTCGCGCTCTTCGAGTGTGCGGAGAACAAACTCCTGCTGCTTGCCCATGGCGACAGTCTCACCTCTGCTCTTTACGTACGCGTTAACAGGGCGCGGCCGGTGGTGTCGGCGTGGCCCACGCCGTGACTTGTCCGCTGTTCGCATCATCGCAGATCCGACCCCGGTCGCGGAGGGCCGTCGGCAGGCCGCCGGCCGGGACGGCTCCCCATAGCGTCGATCGGACGATTAGGGTTGCCCCGTGCCCTCCCTACGCCTTGCGCTGAACCAGACCGACACCACCGTCGGCGACATCGCCGGCAACAGCGAGCTCGTGCTGCGGTGGACCAGACATGCCGCCGAGCGGGGCGCCCAGTTGGTGGCCTTCCCGGAGATGGCACTCACCGGCTACCCGGTGGAGGATCTGGCCCTGCGGCCCTCGTTCGTCGACGCCTCGCGGGCGGCGCTGGCCGCCCTGGCCGAACGGCTGGCGGCGGAGGGCCTGGGCGCGGTGGCGGTGGTCGTCGGCTACCTGGGCCGCTCCACCACCTCCTCCGACCGGCTCGGGCTGCCGGTCGGCTCGCCGCAGAACTGCGCCGCGGTGCTGTACGGCGGCGCCGTGGCGACCCGGCTGGCCAAGCACCATCTGCCCAACTACGGGGTGTTCGACGAGTTCCGCTACTTCGTCCCGGGCGACACCCTGCCGGTGGTCCGGCTGCACGGGGTGGATGTGGCGCTGGCCGTCTGCGAGGACATCTGGCAGGACGGCGGCCGGGTGCAGGCCGCCCGGCAGGCCGGGGCCGGGCTGCTGCTGGTGGTCAACGCCTCCCCGTACGAGGCGGAGAGGACGACGCCCGGCTGGAGCTGGTCCGCCGCCGGGCCGCCGAGGCCGGGTGCACCCTGGCCTATGTGAACCTGGTCGGCGGCCAGGACGAGCTGGTCTTCGACGGCGACTCGCTGGTGGTCGCCGCCGACGGCGAAGTACTGGCCCGGGCACCGCGGTTCGAGGAGGGCTGCCTGCTGCTCGACCTGGAGCTGCCGTCGGCCGGGGACGCGGCCCCGGCGGGCGGCAGCCGGTTCGTGGCGGACGGCCTGGAGATCGTGCGCACCGTGCTGTCCGAGGAGCCGCTGCCGGCCCCCGCCGAGCCGGTGACCGCGGGCCCGGCCCCGCGGCTGGGCGCGGAGGAGGAGGTCTACGGGGCGCTGGTCACCGGCCTGCGCGGGTACGTCCGCAAGAACGGTTTCGGGTCGGTGCTGATCGGGCTGTCCGGCGGGATCGACTCGGCGCTGGTGGCGGCGCTGGCGGTGGACGCCGTCGGCGCGGCGAACGTGCACTGCGTCTCCATGCCCAGCGCCTACTCCTCGCAGCACTCCCGGGACGACGCGGCCGAGCTGGCCCGGCGCACCGGACTGAACTTCCGCACCGTCCCGATCGCCCCATGTTCGACGCCTGCATGGGCGCGCTGGGGCTGACCGGACTGGCCGAGGAGAACCTCCAGTCGCGGCTGCGCGGCACCCTGCTGATGGGGATCTCCAACCAGGAGAACCACCTGGTCCTCGCGCCCGGCAACAAGAGCGAGCTGGCGGTGGGCTACTCGACGCTGTACGGCGACTCGGTCGGCGGCTACGGGCCCATCAAGGACGTCTACAAGTCACAGGTGTTCCGGCTGGCGGCCTGGCGCAACCGGGTGGCGGCGGAGCGCGGCGAGACCCCGCCGATCCCGGAGCACACCCTCCTCAAGCCGCCGAGCGCGGAGCTGCGGCCGGGGCAGGTGGACACCGACTCGCTGCCGGACTACGAACTGCTGGACGCGGTGCTCACGGCCTATGTGGAGCAGGACAAGGGGCGGGCGGAGATCCTGGCCGAGGGCTTCGACCCGGCGGTGGTGGACCGGGTGATCCGGCTGGTGGACACCGCCGAGTACAAGCGGCGGCAGTACCCGCCGGGGACCAAGATCTCGCCGAAGAACTTCGGCCGGGACCGGCGCCAGCCGATCACCAACCGCTGGCGGGAGAGCTGAGCAGGCTTCCGGGAGAGCTGAGCCCGCTTCCGGGAGCAGCGCTCACAGTTCGATGTGGGCGGCGATCGGCAGATGGTCGCTGCCGGTCCTGGCAGGGTCCAGGCCTCCGTCGGGGTGACCCCCCGGGTCAGGATCTGGTCGATCCGCGCCATCGGGAACTCCGCCGGGTAGCTGAACCCGAAGCCGGAACCGGCCGAGCCCTGGGCCGAGTGCATCTGCGAGGTGACCGGCGCCAGGCTGCGGTCGTTCATGGTCCCGTTGAGGTCGCCCAGCAGGATCACCCGGGGCAGCTGCTCCGCCGCCAGCGCCTGCCCCAGCGCACTGGCGCTGACGTCGCGCTCGTTGGCGGTGAACCCGTCGTCGAACTGCACCCGCACCGAGGGCAGGTGGGCGACGTAGACGGCGACCGGCCCTGCGGGGTGTCCACCGTGGTCCGCAGCGCCCGCACCCAGCCGATCTTGATGTTCACCGGTTGGGTGTCGGACAGCGGATCCTTGGACCACAGCCCGACCGTGCCCTCCACCGCCCGGTAGGGGTACTCCGCCGCCAGGTCGCGCTCGAAGACCGGCAGTTCCGTCGCCGACACCTCGACCAGCGAGATGACGTCGGGGTGCGCCGCCTCCAGCACCTGCACGGTCTGCGGGATGTTCTTGTTGTAGGCCCAGACGTTGTGCTGCACCACGGTGAAGTCGTAGGCACCACCGCTCTTGTCGGTGAGCAGTGCTCCGAACAGGTTCACCCACAGCAGCGTCGGCACCAGCAGCGCCACCAGCGCCGTCGCGGACCGCCGCAGCAGCGCCGGCACCAGCAGCACCGGCACCGCCAGCCCACCCAGGGCAGGAAGGTCTCCAGCAGGCTGCCCAGGTTGCCGAAGCTGTTGGGCACCTCCCCGTGGAAGGTGAGCAGGCAGGCGGCGAACAGGGCCAGCAGCGCGACGATCCAGCCGCGCTGCCAGGTGGACCGGCCCTTCGCGTCGCGGCCCCAGCGGCGCGTGCCAGGCAGCCGCCGCCAGCGGCTGCCCTGCGTGTCCTGCCCGGTCGCGGTGCCTGCCATCGTGGAACCCATATGCCGTGCTCATCCCTGTTGGTCTGCGTACGAGGGGAAGGACGCCGGGAGAGGCGGTCAGGTTCCGGATGCTACCGGTGCAATGCCCTGGAGCAAGGTGTCCACGATGATCGCGGACACCTCGGCGTCGTCCAGTGCGGCATTCGGGTGCAGCATCGTCCGGGTCAGCATCGGGCCGACCAGGATGTCGCCGAGGAGGTCGAGATCCACGTCACCGCGGATCTCGCCGCGGTCCACGCCCAGGGCCAGCAGCGCCCGCAGCCGGGCCCGGCGGGGCGCGACGACCTGCTCGTGGTAGCGGTTGTGCAGCTCCGGCACGGACTTGAACTGGGCACTGAACACCGCCAGCGCGGTGCGTTCGCGCCGTGCCAGCGCGCCCAGCCGGAAGTATTCCATCACCGCGACCAGCGCGTCACGCACCGGCCCCCGGGGTACTCCGGCTCGGGCGGCTCGCTGCGCACCAGCACGTCCAGCAGCAGGGCTTCCTTGTTGGGCCAGCGCCGGTAGATGGTGGCCTTGCCGACACCGGCCTCGGCCGCGACACCCTCGATGGAGATGCCCTCCAGCGTGGCGCCCGCGTCCAGCAGGCGCAGCGCCGCGTCCACGATCGCCTGCTCCGCGGCCTCGCTGCGGGGCGTCCCCGGCGGGGCCGACAGGGGGCCGGGATCGTCGTCGCCACCGCTTCCGTGCTGTCCACGCCCCTATTCTGCCTTCTCCGGCTCGGGCCGCGGTGCGGTCCTGGCCTGCGGCGAAGCAGCGGCGGCCGGGGCCTGGGCGCCGGGCGGGCGGCGGACCGGGCACCGGCCGGGTCCTGTCCGGCCTGCGGGGCGCGCCGGGGCAGGAAGGCCAGCGACACGGCGGCGCCGATCAGCGCGACCACGCCGGCCGAGATCGAGGTGATGTGCATGGCGTGGACGAAGGCGTCCTTGGCCGGGTCGACCAGGCCCGCCGCCCGTCCGCCGAGCTGCTGGACGACGCCGAGGGTGCCCTCGACCGACTGCCCGGCGGTGGAGCGCAGCGCGGGGGCAGCACGGTCAGCTTGTCGTCGATGCCGTTGCGGTAGGTGGTCGACAGCAGCGCGCCGAGGATGGCGACCCCGAGCGACCCGCCGACCTGGCGGAAGGTGTTGCTGACGGCGGAGCCCGATCCGGCCTTCTCCCTGGGCAGGCTCGACATGATGGTCACCGTGGCGGGCGGCATCACCAGCGCCATGCCCACGCCTTGGACGAACGCCACCACCTCCAGCACCCAGATCCCGGTGCCGCGGCCGAGCAGCAGGAACCCGGCGAAGGCGAGGGCGATCAGGGCCATCCCGGAGGCGACGGTGACGGCGGTGCCGACGCGGGTCACCAGGTGCCGGGCCCGGGGCGAGACGATCAGCTGCGCGGCGGCGAGCGGGAGCAGCAGCGTCCCGGCCTGGAGCGCGCTGTAACCGCGGACGCTCTGCAGGTAGAAGACCAGGAAGAAGGTGACGCCCATCAGCGCGAAGAAGGTCAGGCCGATGGCGGCCACCGCCGCCGAGAACTGCTTGTTGCGGAACCAGGCGATGGTGAGCACCGGGTGCGCGGCCCGCTGCTGGTGCAGCACGAACACGGCCAGCAGCGCCAGACCGCCCAGGATCGGCGCCCAGGCGCTGGTGACGGTGAAGTCGGCGTCCTGGCCACCCTGGATGATGCCGTAGACCAGCAGCACCAGGCCGAGGACGGACAGCAGCACGCCCAGCGGGTCCAGCCGGCCGGGGCTGGGGTCGCGGGAGTCCGGCACCAGCCAGACCATCCCGATCAGCGCGATGACCACGATCGGCACGTTGACCAGGAAGACCGAGCCCCACCAGAAGTGCGCCAGCAGCAGGCCGCCGACCACCGGGCCGATGGCGATGGCCAGACCGACCGCGCCGGAGTAGATGCCGATGGCGCGGGGCTGCTCCTCGCGCTCGAAGACGTTCATGATGATGGCCAGCGTGGCCGGCATCACAAAGGCGCCGCCGAGGCCCATGGCCGCGCGGTAGGCGATCAGCTCACCGGGCGAGGTGGCGAAGGAGCACAGCAGCGAGCCCAGGCCGAAGATCGTCATGCCGATCAGCAGGGTCTTCTTGCGCCCGATCCGGTCGCCGAGCAGACCGGCGGTGAACAGCAGCCCGGCGAAGACCAGGGTGTAGGAGTTGACCGCCCATTCCAGCTGGCTCTGGCTGGCGCCGATGCCCACCGGGGCGGGCTGGCGATGTCTTCATGGCGACGTTCAATCGAGCTGTCGAGCACCACGACCAGCAGACTGAACAGCAGGAAGGCCAGGATGGCCAGGCGCTGATGTATCGCCTCGGGACCCGGCGCTCGGCCGGTGTGTGGTCGTCATACGACCAGGCTAGTGGCATTTACGATACGGGGCGTCTCGTATCGTAAAGCTTCGACAACGATGCCCGCACGGGTGCGGCACGGGTGCGGCAGGGTCGCGAGGTCCGCAGGTGCACCGGCAGGCCGTCCGGGTGATTGGCCGGGACTACCTCCTCCGGCCTCTTTGCGCGCGCGGGCGGCGTGACAGCATGGAGGGGAATCCGGGGACGCCCTTGCGGCGCCACGAGACGACCCATTTACAGGAGACCTGTCATGCAGAACGTTCGCTTCAGCCTGCCGTCGCACCATCCGTTCCACCTGCCTCCTCCGCGACACCCGCCACTCCCGCGCCTGCCGCGCCTGCCGCGTCCGCGCGCCTGCCGCGTCCGTCGGCAAGAGCCTGTACGGCGGCGTGACCTCCCGTCGGGTGACCGTGCGCGACCTGGCCTCGGCCAAGCGGCGCGGCGAGCGCTGGCCGATGCTCACCGCCTACGACGCGCTCACCGCTTCGGTCTTCGACGAGGCGGGCATCCCGGTGCTGCTGGTCGGCGACTCGGCCGGCAACTGCCACCTCGGCTACGAGACCACCGTGCCGGTGACCATGGACCAGATGGTGATGCTTTCCGCAGCCGTCGTCCGAGGCACCAAGCGCGCGCTCATCGTCGCCGACCTGCCGTTCGGCTCCTACCAGGAGTCCCCCGCGCAGGCCCTGCACAACGGCGCCCGGCTGCTCAAGGAGGCCGGCGTCGGCGCGGTCAAGCTGGAGGGCGGGGAGCGCTCGGCGCACGCGATCGAGCAGATGGTGCAGGCCGGGATCCCGGTGATGGCGCACCTGGGGCTGACCCCGCAGTCGGTGAACGCCTTCGGCGGCTACCCGGTCCAGGGGCGCGGCGACGAGGCGGCGCACCAACTGCTGCGCGACGCCAAGACCGTGGCCTCGGCGGGGGCGTTCGCGGTGGTGCTGGAGGCGGTACCGGCCGAGCTGGCCGCGCAGGTCACCGCCTCGCTTCAGATCCCGACCGTGGGCATCGGCGCGGGCGCGGGCTGCGACGCGCAGGTCCTGGTGTGGACCGACATGGCCGGGATGACCAGCGGCAACGTGCCCTCCTTCGTCAAGATGTACGCCGACCTGCGGGGCGTGCTCGGCGACGCGGCGCGCGCCTTCTCGGCGGACGTCATCGGCGGCAGCTTCCCGGCCGAGGAGCACAGCTTCCACTGACGGAAAGCTGCCACTGACGCCGGCTCACCACCGGCAGGGGGCGCGGACGCCGACCCACACCCCGACGTCCGCGCCCCTCTTCCGCGCCCCGCTTCCGGGCCCGCACCCCCTCGCGGTTTCCTGTCATGCAGTTGTGACAACCCGTAGCGGGACGCCCCCTGCTTGCGCCGGGGAGGGCCAACTATCGTGTCGTCATGGCTCCCACACACTCGGGTCGGTCCCGCCGCAAGATTGCTCTCGGCATACGTCTGATCGGCGCCAGCGCCCTCGCCGGCGCGCTTGTCGCGGGGCTGGGGATACCCGCGGTGGGAGCCATCGGCCTTGGCGCGAAGGCCGCCGCCAACGAGTTCAACAACATCCCCAACGACCTGGCCATCCCGCAGCTCGCACAGGTGTCGACCATCTACGACGCCGACGGCGGGGTCATCGCCGAGTCCTACGCCCAGGGCCAGGACCGGATTTCGGTGCCGCTCAGCCGGATCGCGCCGGTGATGCAGAACGCCCTGATCGACATCGAGGACCACCGCTACTACCAGCACGGCGCCATAGACCTGGAAGGGACGCTGCGCGCGCTCACCAAGAACGCCAGCGCCGGGGCCACCACCCAGGGCGGGTCGACGCTGACCCAGCAGTACGTCAAGAACGTCTTCATCTACGAGGCCGGCGACGACCCCTCCAAGCTGGCCGAGGCGACCCGGCAGACCACCGGCCGGAAGATCCAGGAGCTGCGCTACGCCATCAAGTTGGAGGAGGAGCTCTCCAAGCAGCAGATCCTGGACGACTATCTCAACATCACCTACTTCGGTGAGGGCGCCTATGGCATCGAGGCCGCCTCCGAGCTCTACTTCAGCGTCCACGCAAGTCAGTTGACGCTCACTCAGGCAGCCCTGCTGGCAGGCCTGGAGCAGTCGCCGTCGGAGTACGACCCGCTGCTGAACCCGCTGGAGGCGCTCCAGCGGCGCAACACCGTGCTGGCCGCGATGGCGACTTACGACAGCATCAGCCCGGCGCAGGCCGCCGCGGCGGGGGGACCACGCTGAACCTCAGGCCCACCCTGCCGCGGACCGGCTGCATCACCGCGCAGCAGGACGAGGGGTTCTTCTGCAACTACGTGGAGGACGTGGTGCTCCAGGACCCGGCCTTCGGCAGGACGGCCGCGGCCCGCCAGGCCCTGTGGGACCTGGGCGGCCTGCAGATCCACACCACGCTCGACCCGCGCGACCAGGCCGCCGAGAACCGGGCGGTCGCCGACAACGTGCTGGCCGGCAACCGGGCGGCGGCGGCGACCACCATGGTCCAGCCCGGCACCGGGAAGATCCTGGCGATGGCGCAGAGCCGCCCCTACGGCGACGGCCACGACCAGACCGAGATCAACTACAACGCCAACGCCGACTACAACGGCGGCGAGGGCTTCCAGACCGGCTCGGTGTTCAAGGCCGTCACCGCGGCGGCGGCGCTGGAGGAGGGCTTCCCGCTGAGCTACACCATGTACGCGCCGGCGACCGCCGACTACCCGCCGATGACCAACTGCAACGGGCAGTCCTACCCGGCGGTGGCCGGCGACATGAACGACACCTCCACCGCGCCCGGCGACATCGACATGGTGCAGGCCATGGCCGCCTCGGTGAACACCTACTTCGTCCCGCTGGAGCAGCGGGCGGGGCTGTGCAACGTGGTCCATATGGCGCAGAGCCTGGGGCTGAGCTACGCGGGCAGCCCGAACGGGCTGGTGCCGCTGGCCCAGGTGCAGTCGCTGACGCTGGGGGTGAACGCGCTGACCCCGCTCCAGATCGCCGACGCCTACGCGACCTTCGCCAACAACGGCGTGTACTGCGGCCCGATCGCGATCGACAGCGTGACCACCGCCGCCGGCAGGAACCTGCCGGTGCCGTCGGCCGACTGCCACCGGGTGATGAAGCGGAGCACGGCGGCGGGGGTGAACACCCTGCTGGCCTCGGTGGTCTCGGACGAGGGCACCGGCGCCACGGTCGGCATCAACTGGTCGGACGCGGGCAAGACCGGTACCACCAACAACGACGACCAGGCCTGGTTCGCCGGGTACACCAAACAGATCAGCGACGCGACGGTGGTGTCCACCCCGGACGACCCCAACCGCTCGCTGGACCCGTGGATCACCATCAGCGGCGAGTACTACCCGAACGCCTTCGGCTACCTCACCTCCGGGCCGATCTGGAAACAGGCGATGACCGACTCGATGTCCGGGCTGCCGGACATCGAGCTGAACTTCGCCCCCCGGCCGAGCGACGCCCAGCAGCAGCCACAGCCGACGGACTCCCCGACCGACGGCACGACCACCGGCTGGACCGACGGCGGGACGAGCGGGGGCACGGACGGGGGCTTCGGCGGGACGACGGGCGGCGGGACGACGGGCGGCGGGACGACGGGCGGCGGGACGAACGGCGGCTTCGGCGGCACGAACGGCGGCACGACGGACGGTGGCACGACGGGCGGGACCACGGACGGCGGCACAGGCGCGGCCGGGGGTACCTCGGGCGGCAACGGCGGCACCACCGGGTGGACCGGCTGGACCGGCGGCGGGAACGGCGGGAACACCGGCGGGACCACCGCGGGACCAGTGGCGGGAACGGCGGGAACAACGGTTGACGGCGGGCTGACGGTGGCCTGACGGTGCTCGGGCGGGGCCGTCGCCCGCTCCCCCGCCGGATGACGGCGGGCTGACGGCGGCGGCCCCGAGAGTGGGGGCATGACATCGAGTTCAAGCAGCGCTCCCGCCGTCGAGGTGCGGGGGCTGGCGAAGTACTACGGCGAGACCAAGGCGCTGGACGGGGTCGACCTGACCGTGCGCGAGGGCAGCGTCCGGGGGGTCCTCGGGCCGAACGGCGCGGGCAAGACCACGCTGATCCGGATCCTGTCCACGCTGATCGCCCCGGACGCCGGCAACGCCACCGTGGCCGGCTGGGACGTCGCCCGGCAGCCCCGGCAGCTGCGCCGCGCGATCGGACTGACCGGGCAGTACGCCTCCGTGGACGAGTTCCTCTCCGGCTACGAGAACCTCTACCTGATCGGGCGGCTGCTCGACCTGTCGGCCAAGGGCGCCAAGAGCCGGGCCATGAGCTGCTGGAGCGCTTCTCGCTGACCGACGCCGCCAAGCGCCCGGCGAAGACCTACTCCGGCGGGATGCGGCGGCGGCTGGACCTGGCCGCCTCCATGATCGGCCGCCCCGGGTGCTGTTCCTGGACGAGCCCACCACCGGGCTGGACCCGCGCACCCGCAACGAGGTGTGGCAGGAGGTCCAGCGGATGGTGGCCGAGGGCTCGACGGTGCTGCTGACCACCCAGTACATGGAGGAGGCCGAGCAGCTGGCGCAGGACCTGACCGTGTTCAACCACGGCCGGGTGATCGCCGAGGGCGCGGTGGACGACCTCAAGCGGCAGGTCGGCGGGCAGACGCTGACCGTGCGCCCGGCCCGGATCGAGGAGCTGGACCGGATGGTGGCCTGCCTGGCCGCCCAGGGCGCGACCGCGGACCGGGCGCAGGGCGTGCTCTGCCTGCCGGTGGCGGGCGAGGAGCAGCTGACCGCCGTGATCGCGGCGCTCGGCAGCGGGGGCTTCGGCATCGCCGCGATCGAGACCCGGATGCCGAGCCTGGACGAGGTCTTCCTGGCCCTCACCGGCGGCGGCCGCAAGGCAGAGCAGGCAGGACAGGCGGGACAGGCGGGACAGGCAGGGCCGGCCGGGCCCGCATCGACGACCGGACTGCCGGAGCAGCGGCGGATGGAGAGTGTGGCATGAGTGTGATGACAGCCCCGCCCCGGCGGCGGAGCAGGCCCGCGGCTACGAGGACCAGCGGATCAGCCTGCGCGCCTCGCTGCACCACATCGGCGCGCTGACCAGGCGCAATCTGATGCGGATCAAGGCGGATCCGGAGTCGATGATCGACGCCCTGCTGATGCCGATCATGTTCACCGTGATCTTCGTCTATGTGTTCGGCGGCGCGGTCTCCGGCAGCCAGACGAACTACATCCAGTACATGGTTCCCGGGATGCTCGGGCAGATCGGCCTGAACCTGGCGATGGCCGTGGGCACCGGGCTGAACACCGACTTCACCACCGGGTGATGGACCGGTTCCGCACGCTGCCGATCGGGCGCAGCTCGGTGCTGATAGCCAAGCTGCTGGCGGAGACCATGCGGGCGCTGGTGTCGCTGGTGATCCTGGTCGGGTTCGCGATGATCCTCGGGCTGCGGATCCACACCGGGCCGCTGCAACTGCTGGCCGCGCTGGCTCTGGCCATGCTCTTCGGTTCGGCGGTGGTGTGGATGTCGATGCTGCTCGGCATGTCGCTGAAGAGCGCCCAGGCGGTGCAGGGCGGGCATGCTGGTGATCATGCCGCTCCAGTTCGGCAGTTCGGTCTTCGCGCCGACCCGGACCATGCCGGGCTGGCTCCAGGCGTTCAGCAACGTCAACCCGCTGACGGCGCTGGCCAATGAGAGCCGGGCGCTGATCAACGGCGGGCCGGCGCTGCATCCGGCGCTGGAGGTGATCGCCTGGTCGGTGGGGCTGACGGCGCTGTTCGCACCGCTGGCGGTCGCCAGGTTCAAGAAGAAGACCTGACGCCGTCCGCCGGAGTGCCGCTCGGACCGCCTGGACCGCTCGGACCGTCTGGACCACTCGGACCGCCTGGACCGTCGTTGTCACGGCCGTCGCCGCGCATCAGGGCGACGGCCTCGGCGATGTCCAGGCGGCGGCCCTCGGCGTAGGCCGCGTCGTACGCCTCGTCGCCGAGCAGTTCGCGCAGGCCGGCCATGGTGGCGTCGATCGACAGCTGCTGGAGGTGGTGGTTGACCTTGCGGCCCTGGTTCTGGTCGAAGGCCCCGAACAGGGTCGCCGCGAGCCGGGCCGGCTCCGCGCCCCACTCCGCCCCTGCTCCCGTCCCTGCCCCTGAACCTGCCCCTGCCCGGACCCGGCCCCTGCTCCAGGCGGGCGGCCCCCAGCAGGGCGGACGCGGCCATGGGAGCGAGGACCAGGGCCAGATGGTCACTCACCCAGGGCGCCGGCATCCGACGCTCGTGCAGCCGGACCAGCCCCGCGCGCATGCGGGCCAGCCCCTCCCGGGGACGGCCCTGCTGGGCGTCCGCCCAGCCGAGCATCCCCTCGACCAGTCCTTGCAGCTGGTCACCGATCGAGTAGCCGTTCTGCTCCGGGAGCAGGGTCTCGATCAGCGCCCTGGCCTCGTCCAGCCGGCCCTGGTGTCCGCGCAGCAGGGCGAGCATGCAGGCGCCGAAGAAGCCGGCGCCCTGCCCGCCGGGGCCGTACGCCCGGGCGTCGGCGACGCCCTTGACCAGGTGCTCCTCGCCCTCCTCCATCCGGCCCAGGCAGATCATGGCGTCGCCGAGACGCACCTCCAGCATGGGAACGTCCTGCTCGGCCCCGATGCTGCGGGCCAGGACGAGAGCGCGTTCCGAGGCGCGCGCCGCGAGTTCGTAGTCACCGCCGAAGCTGGCGTTCTCGGCCTGCCCGGACAGGGCCTCGGCCATGCCCCAGCTGTCGCCGACCCGGGTGAAGAGGTCCAGGCTCTCCTGCGCGTCGGCGCCGGCCAGGTCCAGCTTGTCGGGCTGGTCGTTGGCCATCTTGCAGCGCATCTGGAGCGCGAAGCCGAGCTCCCAGTCGCGCCCCTGCTCCCGGCAGGCCTCGACCATCTCCTCGACGATGAAGGTGAGTTCTTCGAACTTCCCGGTGAACATCATCGCGAAGACCCGGAACAGCGCCGGGAGTCTGGAGGACTGGGGCAGATCCGAGGGGTAGGCGTCGAGCAGCAGCAGCGCCCGCTGCGCCACGCCCGGGTCGGGGTTGCGGGTGAAGTCCGCGTGCACGACCAGGAACTCGCCCAGGGCAGCGGCCCGGCGGGCCTCGACGAGCACCTCCGGGCTCCACGGCGGCGCGAGGTCCACCGGCCCCTGCGACAGCGGGACCGGCGGCACGGCGAAGGGATCGCCGGGGTGCATGGCGAGCACGGCGGTGAACCAGGTGCGGGCCTCGGACTCGTAGTTGCGCAGCTGCCAGAACCAGCTCAGCGAGAGCACCAGGCACAGTGCCTCCTGTTCGGCGCCTGTGGCGACGGCGCGGCGCAGCGCGGCCCGCAGGTTGTCGTGCTCGGTCTCCAGCAGCGCGAGTGCGTCGAGCTGCTCCGCGCCGCGCAGCAGCGGGTCGGTGGCGCGGGCCAGCTCGCGGTAATGACAGATATGCACATCTGTCATCTGTTGATTGTCGGGCAATTCCTGAAATCGCTCCGACGCATACTCGTGGATGGTCTCCAGCATCCGGTAGCGCGGGGCAGCCGCTTCCAGGGAGGCCTGGACCAGCGACTTGTCCACGAGCGAGGCCAGCAGCGGGGCCACCTCGTCCGCGGGCACCTGCTGGTCCGCGCAGATCCGCTCGGCGGCGTCCAGCGTCCAGCCGCCGGCGAACACCGACAGCCGGGCCAGCAGCAGCCGCTCCTGCTTGTCCAGCAGGTCCCAGCTCCAGTCCACGACCGCCCGCAGGGTCTGCTGCCGGGGCAGATGGGTGCGGCTGCCGCCGGTCAGCAGCTGGAACCGGCTGTCCAGCCGGTCCGCGAGCTGACGGGGCGACAGCGCCCGCAGCCGCGCCGCCGCCAGCTCGATGGCCAGCGGCAGACCGTCCAGCCGTCGGCAGATCTCCGCGCAGGCCTCCGGATCGCGTTCCGGATCCACCGAGCCGCGCTCGGCGAGCAGCCGCAGCGCCGCCGGGTCGGGCAGCGGCTCGACCGGGACCACCACCTCCCCGGGCACGCCCAGCGGCTCCCGGCTGGTGGCCAGCACGGTCACCCCGGGGCAGGCCGCGACCAGCTGCTCGGCCAGCTCGGCCGAGGCCTGCACCAGGTGCTCGCAGTTGTCCAGCACCACCAGCAGCCGACGGCCCGCGCAGTGGTCCAGCAGCCGGTCGACCGGCGAGTCCGGCTCGACCGGCCCCGCCAGCACCTCCGACTTGGTTCCGACATGCAGCAGGGTCGCCCGCAGGCCCAGCGCGCTGAGCACGGCGCCGGGAACCGAGCGGGGGTCGTCCAGCGGCGCCAGCTCCACCAGCCACACGCCGTCCGGGTACTCCCCGGCGGACTGCGACTCGGCGGCCTGCTGGGCCAGCCGGGTCTTGCCGCTGCCGCCGGGCCCGGTGAGGGTCAGCAGCCGCCGCCGCGGCAGCTCCGCGCGCAACGCCGCCAGATCGGCGTCCCGGCCGACGAAGCTGGTCAGCCGGGGCCGCAGATTGGTCGCGAGGACAGCGGCAGCGGCGGCGGCAGGCGCGGCAGCGGGCGCGGCAGCGGGCACCGGCCCGGCGGCGGGCGCTGACACCGGCACCGACGCAGCCGGGGGTGCGGGGATGGCCGCGGCGGGCGGCGCCAGCAGCTCGGCGTGGACGGCGCGCAGCTCCGGCCCGGGATCGGTGCCCAGCGCCTCGGCGAGCCGCAGCCGGAACTCCTCGTAGCCGAGCAGTGCCTCCGGAGTGCGCCCGGCCGACCGCAGCGCGCGCAGCCGCAGCGCCTGCAAGGACTCGTCCAGCGGCTGCCGCTCGATCAGGGCGGCCGACTCCCGCAGCACCGTCCCGGCCCGGCCCAGCGCCAGCTCCGCCGCCAGCAGCTTCCGCTGCACGCCGTCGCGCTGCGCCTCGCAGCCCGCCGCGGCGTCGGCCCGGCTCGGCAGGTCGGCCAGGGCCGGACCGCGCCACAGTGCCAGCGCCTCGCGCAGTGCCTCGGGGCGGTCCTCGGCGGCCAGCGCCTCGAACCGGCGCAGGTCGGTCTCGGTGCAGGTGAGCCGGTAGCCGTCGGGCGCGGAGACCAGCTCCTGCGGGCCGAGTGCCCGCCGCAGCCGGGCCACCAGCGTCTGCAGGGCGTCCTGCGGGTCGGCCGGCGGGTCCTGCGCCCACACCTCGTCGATCAGCACCCAGGCGGCCACCGGCCGTCCGGCCCGCAGTGCCAGCGCCGCCAGCAGCGCACGCAGGCGCGGCCCCCGACCGGAACCGGGGTGCCGTCGTCCTGAAGGGCCTGGGTGGTCCCGAGGATGCCGTACCGCATCCGGCCATTGTCGTTCATAGCCGCCCGCCCCCGATACACGAGGCGCGGGCGGCGGGGTCCGAACGCCGGTCAGCTGCTGGGCCGGATGGCCAGCACCCCCGTTTCAGTGCCCTGGTAGAGGGTGCCGTCGGGGCCGGTGGTGCCGGTCATCTGGAGCGGGTTGTCGAGCAGTCCGATGCCGAGCAGGCTGCTGGACTCCAGCTCACCGGTGGCCGGGTCGACCACCGCGTAGTGGTAGCCGGCGAAGGTGTCGCTGCCCACCAGGCCCATCGGACCGCTCGCGGTGACGGTGTAGATCCGGTCGTCGCCGAGCGAGAGCCGGGGCAGCGCGGCGGAGGCGACATCGCTGTTCCACACCACCGAGCAGCCCTCGCCGGACGGGTTGAGATCCACCCGGGTCATGCCGCCCTGGAAGGAGGCGGAGGAGGGCACGGCGGCCGGGGCACCGGCGGGCAGCGCCGGGTACGGGTAGCCGTAGGTGTCGGTGACGAAGACGCTGTCGCCGGAGGCGATCATCGCGTCCTCGGTGCCGCTCTCGGCGTACTGGGTGAGCACCGGCGTCGAGCAGACCGGCTGCGGCACGGCGGGCGTGGCCGACCCGGCCGGGGCGGGGACCCCGGCCGTGGTGAAGACCAGCAGGTTCTCGTGCGGAGCGGCGTTGTCGGTGATGGTGACGTACTCGGTGCCGTCGCCGGGGCCGAAGAAGCTGGGGGTGGCGCCGGTCCCCCAGCTGAGCTGGCCGGGCTTGCGGCCCGGGCCCCGGTCGTAGGCCGCGCGCCAGTCCACCACCGGGGTGCCGTCCGGCCCCTCGGTGAGCAGGTAGAGGGCGTGGTCGGTGGCCACGGCGGTGTATCCGGGAATGGTGGAGATGCTGTTGTCCACCTGTTCCCCGGCGGGCAGGGCGAGCGCGCGGACGGCGCCGGTGCCGGTGTCGGCGGTGCCGACCACACCGTCCTGGGTGGCGAACCAGACCTTGCCGTCCCACCCCGGGGACAGGCCCACCACGCTGTCGCCCGAGGGGATCACCGAGGCCAGGGACAGAGTTTGATCGATCGTCAGTTCCCAGCTCCCGTCGGCCTGCTGGTGGTGACCGATGCGCAGCAGGTCGTCGTCGCCGTCGACCAGCACCAGGTCGTTGCCGTTGTCCAGGTAGGCGTAGACGCCACCGAACAGGTTGCCCTTGGCGAGCGCGAGCGAGGCCAGCCGGTCGCCGTTGTGCGGGTCGAGCAGATAGACCGTCGGGGTCTCGCCGAAGATCGTGGTGCACAGCGCGACCGGGTAGCCGTCGGAGCCGATGACCACGGTGGGGCAGGCGGAGGCCAGCGCGGTGCGGCTGGAGCTGACCGCGCCCACGCCGGGACCGGCGTAGGGGGTGGTGTCGGAGGAGGCGCTGTCGCCGTGCATGGTCGCGGTGCCGTTGGCGGCGGTCGCGGGGTTCTGCGGGGGCGGCGGACCAAAGCCGTCGGTCGCGGCGGAGGCGCTGCCGACCGCACCGAAGGCGGCCGCCGCGGTGAGCAGCGCGGTGATGCGCAGGCGTGAGGACAGGGACAGGTGTGCCACGAGGGCCCTTTCCGAGCATGAGGAACGCCGCCGCGCGTCAGTGGACGCCGGTGATACGCAGGGAGGTGAGCACGCGGGTACGGAGGCAGCGCCTCAGGACGTACGGATGCGCGGGGCGACCGAAAGGCCGGTCAACTGGTGTACAACAGCCGGTGCTGGTGACACGCCCGTGGTCCACGTGGCGTCGGCTCACCAGAACGGTCATGCGAGCAGGCTAGCGGAACGTACGAACCCGGCACCAGGCATGCCCCGGTCATGTCTCTCCCGAGACACGCCAAAAGCCCCGCCTGGGCGGGGCTTCCGGGTGCCCGGGGGCGTGGGGCCTCAGCGCTGGACGTTCACCACACGACTCCACACCGCTGACGGGGTACCAGTTGCCGTCGGCGAGGGCGGTCGTCGAGAACAGCACGTCCTTGTAGGCGGGCCCGTGGAAGCTGAGCGCCTCCAGCCGGAGCCGGTAGACGTGGTCGCGTTGCCCGCGAAGCCCGTCGGCAGGCTGGGCAGCGTCACCGGCCGTCACCGTACGCCAGGTTGGCCCAGTGCCCGTTCTCCAGGACCTGAAGGGCCAGCGGGCGCGCGGCGCGCCACCGCCGTAGTTGATGTCCTGGATCGTGGGCTGCAAGCCGGAGCTGAACGGGGCGCTGCCGGTGTTGTGCAGGGTCAGCGACAGGTCGAGCGGCTTGCCGGGCGCCACCGTGCCGGTGCTCAGGCGCTCCGCGAAGATAGCCCGGGCGGATCCCCGGACTGGTCGGGACCGTCACCGGGACATCGGAGCCCCCGCCGGGACGCACCGGCTGACCGGACCAGTAGCCGAAGTTGAGCTGCACGTCACTGTCGTTGGCCGGGTAGGACTTGTTCAGCCCGAAGGTCACCTTCCAGCTCAGCCTGCTCTTCGCGGGAATGCTGAACCGGGCGTTGGACGCCTGCCCCGCAGGGTAGATCTGGGTGACGAAGCCGCTGTCGAGCAGCCGGCTCATGGTGGTGGTGTGCGGGGCGTTCAGCGGCTGCACCGCGAGCCTGACCTCGTTCATCCAGATCGGGCTGACACCCCCGACCGGCGCACCGTAGGTGGTGATCGTCGGGTCCCAGGAGACAGCCTTGCCGGACGAGTTGTCCAGGGTGACGGTCACGCTCTCGGTCGCGCCGCCGCGTACCAGCGCCGCCAGGTGAACCGGCTCGGTGACGCTGACCGGCCCGGAGGTGACGGTCACGGTCGGGCTGGGAGCGGCGGCCTTCGGCGCGAGGGCGAGCGCCGGCGCCGCGGCACCGGCCAGGAGTGCGACAACAGCGGCCGAGCTGACAATGCCTGCTCTGCGCACGGACTTGACGTTGAACATGGTGGCTTCCCCCCGGAATCTCTGACAGCGCGCCACGCGCCTGCCTGGTGCGGACAAGCCTGGCGTGCGCATGTCCCGCCGCAGTCGACGTTGTGTCATGGGACCGTAACAGTGCGAATGCGCTGCTGACGGGCGGGAGCGCCGACGTCGAACGCGCGGTCGAGCTCGCGGGCCAGGAGGGCGGCGGGAACCCGGCGCTCGGATGAGCACGCCCGTGGACACATCACGGGCAGTTATCCGTTTTGTGCTGTCGAGCCTACCGGCTGCGGCGTTCTCTTGGAGTACAAACAGGAGCACAGATTGTGACCGACGACGGGACAGTGCCTTGGACCAGAGAGACCAGAGAGACCGGAGAGATCAGCGGGACCAGCGGGACCGGAAGGACCGGAAGGAACGGAGTTCAGCGCGGCAGGCCGGCGAACCGCGGCGCGAACTCCGGAGCGGCCACCCCCTTTCGGTGGCGGGAGGCGGTGCGGCATGGCGCATCAGCTGCTAGGGGAATCGATTCCGTCCCCCGCCGACGTGGCCCGCGCGGCCTCCGCGCGGTTCACCGGGGCGATGGCGTCGATCCAACTCTCCGTGACCACGGCCGAGGTCGTGGCCGTCGAGGGACGCGATCCGGCGGTGCGGGTGGGCACGATCGGCTGCGCCGACCTTGACGCACTGTCACGGCTGATCGAGGACGAGGCGGTACGGCGGGGGCGGGCGCAGGCGCTGCGGATCGCCCTGGATCCGGAGGAGGTGGACTGCCGGTGAGCCCGAAGACAAAGCCTCCGCGGGTCGGCGCGCTGATGCGGGACACCAAGCAGGACCGGGTGGGCGTGGTGACGGGCGTACTGGCCGGGCTGGTCCGTCTGCGGCCGGTCGGCGGGGGCGTGGAGTGGGACGCGCCGCTGTCCGATCTGGAGCCGGTGACCGCGCAGGCCGAGAGCCATGCCCAGCTCCGGGCCCGGCTGGCGCAGATGAACGCGGCGAGCAGGGGGCCTGCTGTGAGCGCCTCGTGGCAGCCGCCGTCCGACTTCTCCTACAGCCTGCCGCCGCGTCCGCCCGACCCCTTCCCCGGCTGCGCCGTCTGCCTGGGGCATCTGGCGCGGCACCGGACGGCGCGCGGCTCGGGCGATCAGAGCGCGGCGGTGGACGCCCGGGTGCTGATGCGTCGGCATCTGGAACGGCACCACTGCTGACCCTCGCCGTGGCCGTCCCCGACCGCGACACCGGCGCCCTGGAGCGCCGGTGTCCGCCGGCGCAGCAGGGACGCGGAACAGGGGGGCAGGGCGGATCGTTGGCCTGGTGTCGCTTGTCGCCGGGGAGCCCCAGGCGGGATGATCGGCACCCACCCGACGACCGGAGCAAGGCCGTAATGAGCATCCAAGACCGCCGACCGCACTCAGACCGCCGGATCAGCCCGGTCTTCCTGGCGCTGCTCGCCGTCCTGGGGGCGTCCGCCGGGGCCCTGTGGACCGGTTGGGGGAACCCCAGAATCGGGGTGTTCCTGTTCGTGGTGGCGGGGTGGCTGGTGTCGCTGTGCCTGCACGAGTACGCGCACGCGCGGGCGGCGCTGCACAGCGGGGACATCTCGATCGGCACCAAGGGCTATCTG
Organism: Streptacidiphilus sp. 4-A2; assembly: GCA_014284505.1. Taxonomy (GTDB): domain Bacteria; phylum Actinomycetota; class Actinomycetes; order Streptomycetales; family Streptomycetaceae; genus Streptacidiphilus. Next base: position 4,906,352 of record JAAFYY010000001.1, read on the forward strand.
ACGCTGAACCCGCTGAAGTACACCCACCCGGTCTACAGCTTCATCATGCCGCTGGTGTTCATCGTGCTCGGCGGGATCGCGCTGCCGGGCGGCGCGGTGTTCATCGAGCGCGGCCGGATCCACGGGAAGTGGAAGCACAGCCTGATCTCGGCGGCGGGCCCGGCGGTGAACGCGGTGTGCGCGCTGGTGCTGCTGGGGCTGCTGTCGCCGGTCCCGGAGCCGGCCGGGCCGAGCCTGACCGGACCGCAGTACTTCTACAGCGCGGTGGGCTATCTGGCGCTGCTCCAGCTGATGGCCGCGATCCTGAACCTGCTGCCGGTCCCCGGGCTGGACGGTTACGGGATCATCGAGCCCTGGCTGTCGTACAACAACCGGCGGGCGTTCGCGAACCTCGCGCCCTACGGCATGATCATCGTGTTCATGCTGCTGTGGAACACCACGATCAACAACTGGTTCTTCAACACGGTCATATACAACATCATGCGCTGGTTCGGGCAGGCCTGGGGCTACTCAGGCGAGGGGAACTACCTCTTCCACTTCTTCAACCTGAACCTCGGCAGCATCTTCGGGCACTGAAGCTCCCGCTGCCGGGGGCGGTCAGGCGCCGGCGCGGCTGCGGCGCCACTGCACCCAGCCGATGTTGCTGGTGATGCCGGCGAGCAGCAGCCAGGCCAGCCCGATCCAGAATCCCGCGAGCACCGACACCACGGTGGCGACCAGGGCAAGCGCGGACAGGACGAACAGCAGGATCGAGAAGCGGGGCATCTGCGGACTCCACGAACGGGAACGGGGACGGGCCGGACACGGACCATTGTGTCCGACGTCCGGCCCGAGCCGTGTCCAGGGGGGTACTGAAGCGGCGAAATGTCTCAGATGTCAGTGATCCGCAGACCGGCGTGCGCCTTGTAGCGGCGGTTCACCGAGATCAGGTTGGCGACCAGCGACTCCACCTGGTGGGCGTTGCGCAGCCGCCCGGCGAAGACCCCGCGCATCCCCGGGACCCGGTTCGCCAGAGCCTGCACGGTGTCGGTGGCGGCCCGCTCCTCCCCCAGCACCAGCACGTCATCTCGACCTCGTCCACGCTCGGGTCCAGCAGCAGCACCGCCGAGAGGTGGTGGAAGGCGGCCGTCACCCGCGACTCCGGCAGCAGCGCGGCGGCCTGCTGGGCGGCGCTGCCCTCCTCCGGCACCAGCGCGTAGGCGCCCTGCTTGTCGAACCCCAGCGGGTTGACGCAGTCCACGACGATCTTCCCGGCGAGTTCGGCACGCAGCGAGGCCAGCAGTTCGGCGTGGCCCTCCCAGGGCACCGCCACGATCACGATGTCGCTCTGCGCGGCGGTGGCGGCGTTGTCCGCACCGCGTACGCCGAGGCCCAGCTCCTCGGCCTTCTCCTGGGCGCGCTCGGCGCTGCGCGAACCGATCACCACCTGCTGTCCGGCGCGGGCCAGCCGGTAGGCCAGGCCCCGGCCCTGCGGGCCGGTGCCGCCGAGGACCCCGACCACCAGACCGGACACGTCCGGCAGATCGTGCGGGCTCCGGGCGGGGCGGGGGCGCTGGCGTTGTCCTTGGATGTACTCATGTGCGCATCCTCGCACCGGGCCGGACCGGCCAACGACGACACGGCTGCGATGCGTCCAGGGTCACAGCGGACCGGGCGGCAGACGCCGGCTGCGCTGTGTCGGCGCCGGGCGGTCCGCAGTGTTGACGCAGGGCGGTCCGCAGTGTTGACGCAGGGCGGTCTAAGGTGCGCCTGTTCGCTTTCAACAGGAGGAAGTTGTTTCATGGGGGGCTCAATCCTCGCCCGGCGTACGGCCGGGCTCACTCTCGCGGTGATCACCGCGACCGGTGCGGCGCTCACCGCCACCGCACCGGCGGACGCCGCCGCCGCACCGGCGCCGCAGCTGACGCTGAACGCCCCGGCCCCGGAAGCACTCGTGCCGGGCGGCGCCAGTGCTCCTGACTTCTCGTTCAACTACACCGGCAACACCGGCAAACTGGTCGACACCCCGGCCACGGTCACCATCGACTTCCGGGGGCTGGCCAAGGTCGCGACCGTCAAGCTGCTGGGACGCTGCACCGTCCGGAACCAGGTCGCCACCTGCGCGGACCAGTTCCTCAGCGACGGCACACCGGCCGGCGGAGCGGTCCAGAGCAGGACCTGGCTGGGGTTCACCCCGCTCCCCGGGGCGGCGGTGGGCGCGCAGGGCAGCTACACCGTCAGCGCCCGCGCCAACGGCTACAAGGTCGTGGGCGGCAGCAGCACGGTCACCATCGGCGGACCCTCGCTGAAGCTGACCGGGCTGCCCGACCTGTCCGGGCTGCGGGTCGGCTCCACCGTGTCCGAGCCGATGAGCTTCAGCAACACCGGGGACCGCCCGGCGGCGGGCTCCGAGGTGTTCTTCGAGCTGACCCCGGGTCTGGCCTTCGAGCAGCGCTACCGCAACTGCGAGTACGCCGCCATGAGCAGCGGCTTCACCGCCGAGCTGTGCCGTTTCAGCGGGAACGTGGCCCTGGGCGAGCAGCTGGAGCTCACCAGCCCGCTGGCGCTCAAGGTCACCCCGCAGGCGCTGGACACCAAGCTGTACGGGTTCGTGCTGCCCGCGAACGACCCGACGGCCGACTCCCTGCTGGGGCCGGCCGACGCCTGGCACCCGGGCAGCGGCCCGGCTCTAGGGCTGCGGGTGCTCTCCGCCGGTCACGGCTCGACCGCCCCGTTCGGGCGCGTGTCGGAGACCGGGACGGTCGGCCGGAACGGTCTCGTCGTCAATCTGAACGCCCGCAACACCGCCGACTTCGGGGTGACCGGCGCGAAGGCGAGCGGAAAGGCCGGCAGCGACGTCACGGTGACGCTCGGGCTGTACGACCACGGCCCGGCGACCCTGACCGACCCGGCGATGGATCCCAGTCTGGAGTTCACGCTCCCGCCGGGGTCACCGCCGTGCGCGTCCCCAGGCCTGCGTGCCGGCCTACCCCATGTGTCCGGGGTCTACCTCTGCGGCTACAACTACCAGCCTTCGTATGTCGTTACCGCCGGCGAGCAGCTCAACTTCCCGTTCGTGCTGCGGATCGACAAGGTGATCAAGGGCGCGACCGGCGCGGTGGCACTGTTCGGGCCGGTACCGTTCGACCCGAACCCGCGCAACAACTCGGCTGTCGTCACCGTCAACTGAGGTCGGCGAGCAGCACTCCGCCCCGCTCTCCGGTCACCGGAGGGCGGGGCGGTTCCGCGGGCCGGCCGGATCCGCTTCGAGCAGGACATAGCCGTCGTCCCGGGCGACCGTCCGGTAGCCGTGGGCCAGCGTGCGGGCGAGGTAGCTGCCGTGGGCGGCAACCGGGACGGCCGGGCGGGTGATGACGTACTGCGTCGTGGGCAGCGGCGAGCCCGCACGGGGGCGAAGAGGTAGACCGTGGTGCGGTCGGTGAGCTGCGGCGCGAGGTTGCTGTCGGCGGCGACGGTCGCGCCGTCCGGGATCCGGGCCGCCAGCGCCCGGGCGGCACCGGCCTGCGCGGAGACCCGCCAGGTGGCGGGCTCCAGCAGCACGCTCAGGCTGTGCCTGGCGAACATGCACCCGGTCACCGTCAGACTGACCGCCAGTGCCGTCCGGACGGCGCGCTCCGACCAGCCGCGCCGCCGGCCGGCCGCCAGCGCATCGACGAAGGCCACCACCATGACCGGCATCAGCACCACGCTGTAGTGGTAACCGGTGCCCCAGTAGGCGTGGTTGGCGGACTCGAAGCGCCACAGCAGGGTCGGCACCGCGACCAGTGCCAGCGGCGAGCGCAGCGCCAGAAAGGCGGTCGGCGCGAGCAGCGCGCACAGCGTCTCCAGTTTGGCGTGCGGAAAGAACAGGTGGTACGGGATCGCCAGCAGCTGGTGCGACAGCCCGACCTGGGCCCGTCGTCCGGGCCCGGCCGCCAGCTCGGCCCAGTAGGCGTGGCCGCTGCCGTGGCCGGCCAGCGGGATGAGCACCAGCACCTCGGCCACGCTGGCCCAGGCGCCGAAGACGACCACGGCCAGCCCGAGCAGCCGCTGCCCCTTCCAGACCGCCAGCAGCCCGATCACGGCGACGGTGGCGCCCAGGTCCTCCTTGACCAGTACCAGCGGCAGCGCCCACAGCAGCGCCGGCTGCCAGCGCTGCTCCGCCAGCGCCACCAGCGAGAAGGCGATCAGCGGGACGGCGAAGCACACCTCGTGGAAGCCGAAGCCGACAGCGGAGGCGACACCCCAGGAGGCGCCGTAGCCGAGGGCCACCACCACCGCGGCTTCGAGGCCCAGCTCCCGCTGCGCCCAGCGGGCGAGCGGCACCACGGCGACGGCCAGCAGCGCGGCCTGCGCCAGCAGCAGCGTGTCCGCGCTCGGCACCAGCAGGTAGAACGGGACCAGTAGCACCAGGATCGGGCTGAAGTGCTCGCCGAGCAGGTTGTAGTGCGCGCTGCCCTTGAGCGCGGAGTAGGGCCAGTGCCCGCCCGCGTACGAGCGCACCGCCTGGTCGAAGGTCCCCAGGTCGTAGCCGGTGGACTGGAGGTTCTCCTGGCGGCTGAGCGAGACCGCCGAGTAGGCCAGGAAGCAGACCCCGGCCACCCCCACCACAGCAGCGTCGGCCGGGCCCAGGCCAGGACAGCGCGGCGCCGGTCGGCCAGTGCGACGCGACGGAGCGAGCCTGGCGGGGAGGTGACTGACATGGGGGCGCCGATCGAGTCCGGGAATGGAACCGTTCACTGCCCGGTAAGACGCCTTCGGTGGATCAGGGCGTTGCATGGGCGGTCGGAACGGTGGGACTCGGGTGGCGACGGCGCCGCCCGGCTGGCGCCCTGACTGCCGCCCTGGCTGCCGCTTTCAGGCGCGGCGGGTGAGGCGGCGGCGGAGCCGGGCGGCGCCGAGGACGGTGGCGCAGGAGGCGGCGAGGGCCAGGGCCGCGACCAGGCGGGCCCAGGCGCCGGTTGCCGGGACCGGCAGCAGGGCCGCCGCCAGCACCAGCGCGGTGCTGGCGTAGGCCGCGATCAGCGCCACCGGACGGCGCAGCAGCCGGACCGCGGGCGGGCCGCCGACCACGGCGTCCAGCAGCAGCAGATAGCTGAGCAGCAGCGCCGCGTCGCAGACCGCCAGCCAGCCGGGCGGCGGCACCAGCGCGGCGAGCACGACACAGCCGCTGGCGAAGGCGGTGTTGCGGAACCGGTTGATCTGCGCCCGCAGCCGGAAGTCCCCGGCCACCGGGCGGCCCGTCACCGGGGCGGCGGCGACCAGCGCGCCGACGGCGGCGAGCACCGGCAGCAGCAGATGGACCGTGGAGCCGGAGCCCCACCCGGTCGGGTTGCTGACGGCCAGGCCCAGCAGCACGCCGAGCAGGCGCAGCGACCAGTCCCGGCCACGTCCGGAGCGGGCGGCATCGCCGGGCAGGGCGGCATCGCCGGGCAGGGCGGCTTCGCCGGGCCCGGCAGCGGAGTCGGCGGCGGGTGCGGGCGCGGACGGGGCGGGGGCGGGGTGGTCATCCGGTTCTTCCTTGGATGCGGGTGCGCAGCAGCGGCGCGAGGGTCAGGTCCAGCGTGTCGCCCTCCCACGGGACGACCGGGATGCCCTTCTCGACCAGGCTGTAGCGCAGCGCCTGACGGTCCAGCCGCCAGAGCCGCAGCGCCAGTTGCTCGACCCCGTCGTCCTGGCTCACGCGCGGGTCGCCGATCGGGATCTCGACCACCACGATCGGGTTGCCGCGCTCCGCGAGGCCGCCGAGGGCGTCGATGATCCGGGGTTCGGCCAGCGGCGTGACCGCGTACACCAGTGCGCTGTTGGGGATCGCGGGCGGCGGCAGCCGGTTCAGGTCGGGGGTGGTGTAGGAGAGGTCGCGGCGGACATCCAGCACGGTCTGCACCAGCCGGTAGAAGTAGGCGTCGCCGCTGCCCGGCTGGAGCCACTTGAGCTTGCCGCCGAAGGAGACCACGCCGACCCGGTCGTGGCTGCGCAGATAGGTGCGGGCCAGGCCGGTGGCGACGCGCAGCGACTCGTCCAGGCTGGAGAGCCCGGTGACCGGGTCGAGGACGTCGGCGAACGCGTCCAGCATGATCACCGCATCGGCGGCGCGCTCGGCGGCGAACTGGTTGATCTGGATGCTGCCGCGCCGGGTGGTGGCCGCCCAGTGGATGCGGCGCTGGCGCTCGCCCCACACGTGCGGGCGTACGCCGATCACCTCCACGCCCTCCCCGGCCTGGCGGGCGGTGTGCTCACCGAGGCGGTCGGGCAGCCGGACCGGGATCGGGGTGAACGTGCCGTCGACGGGCATCGGGAACACCTCGACGTCGCCGAGCTCGGCCCGGACCGTGCGCCGGACCATGCCGCCGGTGTCGTACAGGTCCAGGTCCACCGTGCCGAGCGACCAGCGTCCCCAGCGGCGGGCGGTGAAGCCGAGGGTGACCACCGGGCCGGTGACGTCCACCGACACCAGGTCGGTGCCGGGGCCGGGGGCGACCCCGGGGTCGATCCAGCCGACCACGCCGTCGAAGCCGGCGGTGACGGTGGCTGTCACCAGCTCGCCCTCGAAGCAGCGCCGGGAGGGCACGTCGGCGACGGCCACGGCACTCTCGGGCCGCTCCCCGCCGGAGAGCATCAGCAGGCACAGCGGCCCGGCGGCCAGCGCCAGCAGCCAGGGCCGGCCGGTCATCACGGCCAGGAACGCCGCCAGCGCGACCAGGGTGGACAGCCGCAGGCGCGCGGCCCGGCGCGCCAGCCGTCCGGGCGCGCGGCCGGGGCCTCGGTCCCGCGGTCCGCGAGGGAGGCGCCGACAAGGTCCGCGCCCAGGGCCCGGCGCACCTCCGGCGACAGCACCGGGGCAGGCGGAGCCGGCGCGGCACCGCGCGGAGCCGGGCGGTTCTCCGCGCCGCGGCGGGCCACCGTGACCCTGAGGCTCATGCGGTACGGGTCGCGGCAGCCGCGGGGGCGGCGGCAGCGGGCACGGCCTCGCGGGGGTGGTCCGGGGCGTGGGGACGCTGTCGACCAGGGCCGCCACCACATCGTCCGCGCTGATCCGGCGCACCCACAACTCCGGCCGCAGGCTTATCCGGTGGGCCAGGGCGGGCACCGCGACGGCCTTGACGTCCTCCGGGGTGACATAGTCACGTCCGGCCATCACCGCGCGGGCGCGGCTCAGCTGCACCAGCGCCAGGCCGCCGCGCGGGGAGGCGCCGACCTGGATCTGCGCGTGCTTCCTGGTCGCGTCGATCAGCGCCACGATGTAGTCGACCAGGTCGTCGTCGATCTCCACCTGCTCCAGGCTGGCCCGCATCGCCAGCACCTCGGCCGGGCCGGTGTGCGCGGCCAGGACCGCCTCCGGGGCGGCCCGGTCCAGCCGCCGCCGCAGCATCACGGCCTCGTCGGCGACCGGCAGGTAGCCCATCCGCACCCGCAGCAGGAAGCGGTCCAGCTGCGCCTCGGGCAGGGTGTAGGTGCCCTCGTACTCGATGGGGTTGTCGGTGGCGATGACCACGAACGGCGAGGGCAGCGCGCGGGTCACGCCGTCCACGCTGACCTGGGCCTCGGCCATGGCCTCCAGCAGCGCCGCCTGGGTCTTCGGCGGGGTGCGGTTGATCTCGTCGGCGAGCAGCAGGTTGGTGAAGACGGGCCCGGGCCGGAACACCATCTCGCCGCTGCGCTGGTCGTAGATCGGCGCGCCGGAGACATCGGAGGGCAGCAGGTCCGGGGTGAACTGGATGCGGCTGAAGTCCAGCCCGAGGACGGTCGCGAAGGACCGCGCCAGCAGGGTCTTGCCGAGGCCCGGCAGGTCCTCGATCAGGACATGGCCGCCGGCGAGGATGCCGAGCATGACCAGTTCCAGGGCGGCTCGCTTGCCGACGACGGCACGCTCGACCTCGTCGAGGACGGCGTGGGCGCGCTCGCCCGCCTGCTGGGGCGTCAGGACGAGGCCGTCCTGCTGGCTCACGGTGGACACGGTGCTCCTTGACGGCTGCGGGGTCTGCTTCGGGACTGCGGGGTTCGGGGCTGCGGGCTCGGGGCTGCGGGCTCGGGGCTGCGGGTTCGGGGTTTCAGGACTTCAGGGCTGTGGGGGCCCGGGGCGGCCCGGGATCCGGGTGGGGGCGGGTCACAGCTGCTCCAGGCGGTCCACCAGGGCCGCGATCACCCGGTCCGGGACCGGCTGGCGCAGAGCCGGATCCGGCTCGCGGGAGAACCCGGGGGTGAGCCGGCCCCGGGCGGGGTCGATCCACGGCCACAGCTCGGCCCCGACGATGGAAGCCGCTCGCGCCGGATCGGTGTGCAGGGACACCCCGTGCCGCTCGGCCAGGCGCACCGCGTAGAGGCGTTGCAGCAGCGGACGCAGGTGCAGCTCGTAGCCGGAGAGGGACTCGCGGGCGTCCTCGATCGCGGCGTCCCAGTAGCGCAGCGTGGGCTCGCGGCTGCCGACCAGCCGGACCTTGCGGCCGTCGTTGCTGTCGACGGCGTCCGCGCCCTCGATGTAGCGGGCCGCGAGCAGCGCCGCGACCACCAGCACGGCCGCACCGCTGGCCGCCGCGGGCAGGCCGCCGACCAGGCCGAGCACCACCTCGGCGCCGACGGCGGCGACGCCGAGGACGGCCAGGGCCTCGGGGATCACCGCCATCCGCGGTGCCCGGCGCGCGCTCATCGGGCCACCGTCCCGTGCGGGTGCCGCTCGCCCCGGCCGCCCTGGGGCGGTGTGGGCGGCTGGTCGTCGTCACCGCGCAGCCAGGCCTCGGCCTCGGCGTCCGCCTGTTCCTGGCGGGCGCGCAGGGTCTCGCTGATCTCGTCCAGCGCCGCCCGGGCCCGGGCGAGCTTCTCCGGACCCATCGGGTGGCTGGAGAAGCGGGCCTCCCGGAACAGTTCGGCGAGGTTCTCCGGGGCGGATCCGTCCAGCAGTCCGGCGGCCGCGGCGCGGCCCAGCAGGTCGCTCGGGCTGTCGGAGGCGTGCCGCCCGAGGCCGCCGGCCGCCAGCGAGGTCTCCATCGCGGCGTAGCAGGCGATCACCGCGGCCCGGGTGTCGTCGCCGAGCAGGGCCAGGCGTCCGGCGTCGACCGCCTCGGCCAGCCGCGCCTCCTCCGGCTCGGTGTCGGCCGGGAGCAGGGAGCCGAAGGGGCGGGCCTGCGCCGGACCACCAGCCGGGTGAACAGGTAGTACAGCAGCAGGCCGACGGCCGCGGCGATCACCACGCAGACCACGGCCAGCAGGTACGGCCGCAGGTCGATCGGGTGCGGCTGGCTCCGGGTGGGCTGCGGGTTGAGAAGAACCGGGCTCGGCGTCACCGTGATGGTCGGGAGGGGCTCGGCAGCGGCAGCGGCAGCGGCCCGCTCGCGGAGGGACGGCCGGTACCGATCACGATCAGCCCGATCACCGTGCCCGCCACGATGGCGAACGCACCGACCACGGCCACCCGGGTGAACCGTTCCTCCCGCGAGGACATCCCCGGGCGCTCGTCCTGCCGGGTCCGGTACTTGATCGCGAGCATGCAGCCGCCGACGGCGGCCAGGAAGGTGATCGGCACCCAGAAGCCGATCAGCGGGCCCACGCCCAGGTGCGGCGCGCTGTTGGTGGCGTGCAGGCACAGCGCCGCCACCGCGAGTCCGACTGCCGCACCGATGCCGAGCAGCGGCCCGAGGTCGCGCGGCCCCGGGCGGTCGGCCCGCCGGTCGTCTGGCTGCTCCGCCACGCGCTGTGCCCCCGCTGCCCGTCCCCATGACCGCACGCACACCATCCGTGTGCGAGCCAGTCCGCGGATCCACCCTGGCACGGCCGACGGCAGTCCGCCAAGGGGGTGCCGGAAATGTGCCGATGCATCCGTTTCGGGCCGGGCTGAGCCGAGTCTGCGCTACCGCCAGCGCGGGTCGTCGTCCCAGGCCTCGTTGCGCTCGCGGGAGATCTCCAGCGCACGGGACGCGTCGGCCTCGGTCCGGTAGGGGCCGAGCCGGTTGCGGGCCGGACACACCATGCCCTCCTCGACCTTCTTGTGCTTGAGGCAGTAGTACCAGTCGCCTTCGCTCTTGGTGGTTCCACCGTCGGTCATCAGCTGCTCCCCGGTCGGATCTCGTCACTGGTCACTGGTCACTGGTCACTGTCGCTGTCACTGCACTCAGGATGCTGCCCCGCGCGGGCCGCCGCACGCCTGCATCCTCATCGTCGGAGGGCATCGTTAGACTGACCGTCATGGCTCCCCTGGTCCCCGGCACCCTCTCGCCCACCCGCAGCGTCCCGTCCCGCATCCCGCGCCCCGAGTACGTCGGCCGCAAGGCGCCGCAGCCCTACACCGGGCCCGAGGTGCAGACCGCGGAGACCATCGAGAAGATGCGGATCGCCGGGCGGATCGCCGCCCGGGCGATGGAGGCGGCCGCCGCCGCGATCGCCCCCGGGTGACCACGGACGAACTGGACCGGATCGCCACGAGTACATGTGCGACCACCAGGCCTACCCGTCGGACCTCGGTTACCGGGCTTCCCCAAGTCCATCTGCACCTCGGTCAACGAGGTGATCTGCCACGGCATCCCCGACTCCACGGTGCTCCAGGACGGCGACATCGTGAACCTGGACGTGACCGCGTTCATCCACGGCGTGCACGGCGACCTGAACGCGACCTACCTGGTCGGCGATGTGGACGAGGAGTCCCGGCTGCTGGTCGAGCGCACCAGGGAGGCCACCCGGCGCGGGATCGCGGCAGTGCGCCCCGGGCGGCAGATCAACGTGATCGGCCGGGTCATCGAGTCCTACGCGAAGCGCTTCAACTACGGGGTGGTCCGCGACTTCACCGGGCACGGGATCAACACCTCGTTCCACTCCGGCCTGATCGTGCCGCACTACGACAGCCCGCACGCCACCACGGTGATCCGCCCCGGCATGACCTTCACCATCGAGCCGATGCTCACCCTGGGCACCTACCAGCACGAGATCTGGCCGGACGGCTGGACGGTGGTCACCAGGGACCGCAAGCGCACCGCCCAGTTCGAGCACACCCTCCTGGTCACCGAAACCGGCACGGAGATCCTCACCCTGCCGTGACCCCCAGCGGCCGCGGGGCTTCGCGCGAGCCAGCCGCATGACCGGGTGGGGGCACCTATCCTGGACGCCATGAGCACGCTGCGAGAAGAGCTGCATGAACTGATCGACCGCCTGCCCGAGTCCCAGGTGGCACCCATACTGGCCATCGTGCGCGAGAGCACACCCGCCGAGGACGGCGGGGAGGAGTGGCCGCTCCCGGACTTCGTGGGCGCCCTGTCGAGCGGGAAGGGCGACCTCGCCGCCCGGTCGGGCGAGATCCTGCGCGCCGAGCTGGGACGCAGGCCCGAGTGATCATCTGGGACACCGGCGCGCTGGTTGCCGCCACCGACGCCGACGATCGGGACCATGCCCGTTGCGTCGAACGGGAGGTGTGGCATGTGCGTGGTGGACAGGTCAGCCGATGAACCAGTGTTCCGGGGCGGGAGAGGCGCCTACCGCGGTGCAGGCGTCGGCGAGGAGGTCGAGAACCCGGAGCGGGTCCGGCAGCGGCTGGTCCGGGCCGCGGACCCAGGTGACCGGGGAGCCGTCGGTGAGGCGGGAGGGCGGGACCAGGACGTAGCTGCCGCGGGTGTGCCAGCGGATGCCGGGATGCTCGGCGACGTCCTCCGGGTTGGTGTCGAGCTCGGAGGTCCACCACTCGTCCTCGTCCAGGGTGGATCTGGTGGTGGTGAAGAAGAGGAAACGATCCTCCCCGACAGCGGCGACCGGTCCGGCGGCGATGCCCAGCTGGTCCATCTGCTCCAGGGCGAGCCGCCCGGCCTCGGCCGGGACGTCCAGCACGTCGTGGGCGCGGCCGGTGGCGGTGACCGCGTTGGCCTCCGGGTCGAGGTCGAGCCAGCGGGTGACCTGCTCGGAGTCGACCGTGGCCATGGACTGCCAGGCGAAGGACAGCGGATGCTGGGCGGGGGCGGGACAGCCGATGCGCTCACAGGAACATCGGTAGTCGACCGCATGGGCGGCGGGGACCACCGGGAACCCGGCCTCGGTCACGGCGAGCAGCTCGGCCAGCCGCGTGGCGCGCTGATCCGCGGCAGTCGAAGCGTCCGTCCGGCTCCGGTGCCGGACCGCTTGCGCCACCAGTTGCTCAGTCTGCCCGCGGATTCCATCGAGCCCCTCTCGCCTCTGTACGCACCCCAGGGTTACCGGAGTGTGTACTGAGCAGGATACGGGTGCGCCGGGGGTGCGGTGAGCGCGGGTCGCGGAAGTGCGAAACTGACCGCATGCGACAGGCCAGGACCGAGTTCGTCGGCGGACCGCTGGACGGGCGGCGGCGGCCGGTGGCCGTCAACCTCGCCGAACGCATACCCGCCGAGTTCCTGGTGGAGCTGCCGGCCCGCGGGGACGGGCCGGCCCGGATCGCGGTCTACCACCGCGAGGCCGTGTTCGGTGCGGACGGCCGGCGGCGCTGGCGCTATGTCTTCGTCAGCTGACGGGGATCGCTGACGGAGATCGCTGGCAGAAATCGCACGCCAGAAATCGCACTGCCAGAAATCAGCTGACAGAGATCAGCTGACAAAAATCAGCCGCTGACCGCCAGCTGCTGTTCATCAACCGGCAGTCATCAACCGACAGTCATCAGTCGATGGTCATCAGCTGCTGACCATCTGGGTCAGCTGGCTCGCCGACGGGACCTGGTCGGTGACATTGAGCCCGTTGCTGCTGCCCGCCGACTTGAAGCCGTTGACCGTGTTCTGGACCTGGTTGAAGTCCGCGTCGGTGGCCGTGCCGCCCTTGATCTTGCTGGGCAGGCTCTTGATGCTCGCCACCGCGGCGGACAGCGCGCCGGTGGCCTTGGACAGCGTCGGGTCGCCCTTGGCGTCGGTCAGCGCGGCCGACAGCCGGTTGTAGGTGAACGCCCCGGCCAGTCCGCCCTTGATCAGCGCCGCGGTACGGCCCTTGGCCCCACTCTTGAAGGTCCCCGCCTTGAACGGCTTGTACAGCCACTGGTAAGCGGCGCCCGCGGCCAGGCTCGCGTTCAGCACGAACTTCGTCTTGGCCAGCTTGACCGCCTCGGCGCTGGTGGTCGGCGAGGCCACGGTCGCGGCGGCGTTGGCGGTGGACTTGCTGGAGCTGGAGCAGCCGGGCAGTACCAGCAGCGAGGCGGCGAGCGTCGCGGCGGCGATCGAGTTGCGGAGCGTCGGGGTCGACACGGTGGGTCCTCCGGAGATCAACGGACAGTGAGCCCACGCTCACACGGCCGCTCGGGCGCGGCGAACCACTACCGTCCGAACGGGTGACATCCCACTGCCGTACGCCCCCGGCCACGGCCTGCTTCCGGGCGCGCACGCCCGGCGTGCGCTCCGGCAGCTCGGACTCCCAGGCAGCTCGGGCTTCCAGGCAGGTCGGGCTTCCAGGCAGGTCGGGCTTCCAGGCAGCGCAGGGCTGCGAGGATACCCCCGGTCGAGGCCGTTCACCGGCTCGTCGAGCGGCGCGGGCAACCGGGCCCGCTGTCGCCGCTACTGGTACTCGGGCTGCTGGCACTCGGGCTGCTGGTGCTCGGACCGGCATTCGGTCTCGGGGTAGCGGGCGCCGTGCAGCCGGGGTTCCAGGCCGATCCAGATGACCGACATCAGCCGCCGCGCGGTCTCCTCCGGCGGCTCCGGACCGGTGTCCAGCACCCAGCCGGCCAGCGCGTCGGCCGCGCCGACGATGGCCTGGGCGACCGCGGCCGCCTCGCCCCGGTCCGGACGGACCCCGGCCGGGGCGGGACCGCCGTCGCGCGGGGCCGGTACCGAGGCCCGGGCGGCCCGGCGGACCAGCGCGGTGACCGCCCGGACGACCTGGCCGCGGGCCGCGGCCACCTCCGCCACGATCGGCTCGCCCTGGGCGCGCGCCTGCTGGTAGAGCACGGTCCAGCTGTCGCGGTGCTCGGCGACATAGGCGAAGAAGGCGGTCAGCCCGCGCCGCAGCTGTTCGCCGGTCTCCAGGCCCGGCTCGGCGGCCTGGGAGACGGCGCCGATCAGCCGGTCCGCCTCGCGCCGGATGCAGGCCGCGAACAGCGCCTCCTTGGAGCCCAGGTAGAGGTAGAGCATGGGCTTGGAGACGTCCGACGCCTCGGCGATCTCGTCCATGGAGGAGGCGTGGTAGCCGCAGCGGGAGAACACCCGTACGGCCGCGTCCAGCATCTGCTGCTCGCGTTGGGCACGCGGCATCCGCTTGGCCTTGGGGGGCGGGGCGCCGGCTCCGGGGCGGCGGGGCGTACGTCCGATCGCATTGGCCGAGTCTATGGCGTCACCGCGGCATCCATGGCGTCACCGGACCATCCACACAGTGCCATCGGGGCCGACGGGTGGCACGGCCGACGCGCGGGCGGCACGGCCGACGCGGCCGACGCGGGCGGGCCGTGCTGGTCGCTGTGAGCCGGGAACTCTCCCGGGCACTTGCGTCGGGCGCGCCCGGCTAATTAACTAGCATCGCTAGTAAGCCCGCAGCAGTCACCAGCGACAGCGCGGCCGCGACGGAAGGACCAACCGGTGCAGCAGCACGGAGACCAGTACATCGGCGGCGCTTGGCGGAGTCGCTCAGCGGGGAGTCCATCACGGTGCTGAACCCGGCGACCGAGGAGCCGCTGGCGACCGTCCCGGCGGGCGGGGCGAGGACGTCGACGCCGCGGTGGCCGCCGCCCGGGCCGCCGCCCGCACCTGGGGTGCGACCACCCGAGGAGCGCCTGGCGCACCTGACCCGGCTGCGGGACGGCCTGGCCGCCGCCCAGCAGGAGATCGCCGGACCGTCACCGCCGAGCTGGGCGCGCCGGTCGGCTTCGCCACCGCCGTCCAGGCCGGGCTGCCGCTCGCGGTCGCCGAGTCGTACCTGGACATCCTGGCCGAGTACGAGTTCACCGAGCAGATCGGCAACTCCATCGTCTACGCCGAGCCGGCCGGGGTGGTCGGCGCGATCACCCCGTGGAACTACCCGCTGCACCAGATCGTCGCCAAGGTCGTCCCGGCGCTGGCGGCCGGGTGCACGTGGTGCTCGCCGAGGACACCCCGTTGGTGGCCCGGCTGTTCGCCCGGATCGTGCACCAGGCGGGCTTCCCGGACGGGTGTTCAACCTGGTCACCGGCGTCGGCTCGGTGGCCGGGGCGGCCCTGGCCGCACCCGGGGTGGACCTGGTCTCCTTCACCGGCTCCACCGCGGTCGGCCGGACCATCGCCGGGACCGCCGGCGGCGCGATCAAGCGGGTCACTCTGGAGCTCGGCGGCAAGTCCGCCAACGTGGTGCTCCGGGCGCGGACCTGGCCCGCGCGGTCAATGTCAACGTCGCAATGTGATGTCCAACTCCGGTCAGACGTGCAGCGCCTGGACCCGGCTGCTGGTTCCCGCCGAGCAGTACCAGGAGGCCGTGGCGATCGCCGTCAAAGCCGCCGCGAAGTACGTCCCCGGTGACCCGGCCGACCCCGCCACCCGGCTCGGCCCGGTGGTCAGCGCCAAGCAGCGGGAGCGGGTCCGCGGCTATATCGAGGCGGCCGTGCGCGAGGGCGCGCGGATCGCGGCGGGCGGCGCGGAGGCCCCGGAGGGCCTGGACGCCGGCTTCTACGTCCGCCCGACCGTCCTCGCCGACGTCACCGAGCAGATGACCGTCGCCCAGGAGGAGATCTTCGGCCCGGTGCTGTCGATCCTGGCCTACCGGGACGAGGAACACGCCCTGGAGATCGCCAACGGCACCTCCTACGGCCTCGCGGGCGGCGTCTGGGCGGCCGACAACGAGACCGCGGCGGCCTTCGCCCGGCGGATGGACACCGGCCAGGTCGACATCAACGGCGGGCGCTTCAACCCGCTGGCCCCCTTCGGCGGCTACAAGGGCTCCGGCGTCGGCCGGGAGCTGGGCCGGCACGGGCTGGAGGAGTTCCTCCAGGCCAAGTCGCTCCAGTTCTGAGCAAGTCCCCGTTCCAGGCCACCCCCAGGCCGTCCCGCTCCCGACACCCCAAGAGGTTCACCATGGTCCGCGCCGCCCTGCTGCCCGCCGGGCGCAGCACTTGAGATCACCGAGATCGTCCTGCCCGAGCCCGGCCCCGGCCGGGTGCGGGTCAGGCTGGCCGCCGCCGGGGTCTGCCACTCCGACCTGTCGCTGTCCACCGGCGTGCTGCGCCGACCACCCCGACCGTGCTCGGCCACGAGGGCGCGGGCACGGTGGTCTCGGTCGGCGAGGGCGTGACCGCTGTCCGCCCGGGCGACGCGGTGGTGCTCAACTGGGCTCCCTCCTGCGGGAAGTGCCATCTGTGCGAGATCGGCGAACCGTGGCTGTGCGAGAACCAGTACGCCGCGTCGTGGAGACCTACGCGACTCTCCCGGACGGCACCGGGCTCTACCCGGGGCTGGGCGCGGCCGCCTTCGCCGAGGAGACCGTGGTCCACGAGAACGCGGTGGTCCCGCTGCCCGACGGGGTGCCGCTGACCTCGGCGGCGCTGCTCGGCTGCGCCGTGCTCACCGGCTACGGCGCGGTGCACAACGCGGCCCGGGTGCGCGCGGGCGAGTCGGTGGTGGTGTTCGGCCTGGGCGGGATCGGCCTGGCCGTGCTCCAGGCGGCCCGGATGGCCGGGGCCTCGCCGATCATCGCGGTGGACGTCTCGCCGGAGAAGAGGAGCTGGCGCGGCGCACGGCGCCACCGAGTTCCTGCTCTCCGACGAGCAGACCCCCAAGGCCGTGCGCAGGCTCACCGGCGGCAGCACGGACCACGCCTTCGAGTGCGTCGGCCGCAGCAGCACCATCCGCGCCGCCTGGTCCTCGACCCGGCGCGGCGGGGCGGTGCTGGGCATCGGCGCCAAGGACGACCTGGTCTCCTTCTCGGCGCTGGAGGTGTTCCACTTCGCGCGCACCCTCAGCGCCTGCTGCTACGGCAACAGCGCCCCGGCCCGGGACATCCCGGTGCTGGCCGAGCATGTCGCGCGCGGGCGGCTGGACCTGGAGGCGCTGATCACCGACCGGATCACGCTGGACGGATCCCGGAGGCCTTCGAGCGGATGACCGCCGGACGCGGCGCGCTCGCTGGTGATCTTCTAGCCCCGCCTTCCGCGGGCCTCGCCTTCCGCAGGCCCCGCCTCCCGCGGGCGCGGCCTTCACGGCCCCGGTCTCACCGGAGCTGCCGGGCCTGCCCGGGCCCCGACCGGAGCCCGGGCGGTCCGTTCGCTTTCTGTTAAGGTGGTTTGTTCGCCCGCACCAGCCCAAAACCGAGGATTCACGTGAGCTCCGACCAGCCTGCCACCGCTGCCCAGTACTGCTGGAAGCGGACCGGCGTCGCACCTTCGCCGTCATCAGCCACCCCGACGCCGGTAAGTCCACGCTCACCGAGGCGCTGGCGCTGCACGCGCAGGCGATCACCTCGGCCGGCGCCGTGCACGGCAAGGGCGGTCGGCGCGGCGTCACCTCCGACTGGATGGAGCTGGAGCGCGAGCGCGGCATCTCGGTCACCTCCGCCGCGCTCCAGTTCGGGCACCAGGACCATGTGATGAACCTGGTGGACACCCCTGGTCACGCCGACTTCTCGGAGGACACCTACCGGGTGCTGTCCGCGGTCGACTGCGCGATCATGCTGGTGGACGCGGCCAAGGGCCTGGAGGAGCAGACCCGCAAGCTGTTCTCGGTCTGCCGCCACCGCGGCGTCCCGGTGATCACCTTCATCAACAAGTGGGACCGCCGCGGACGCGAGTCGCTGGACCTGCTGGAGGACATCGAGAACGTCCTCGGGATCACCCCTGTCCGATGGTGTGGCCGGTCGGCGCCGCCGGGAACCTGCGCGGGCTGGTCGAGGCCGGCAACACCGAGCAGATGCGCCGCTTCACCCGGGTCCCCGGCGGCACGCACAAGGCAGTTGAGGAGAAGCTCACCGCCGAGCAGGCGGCGGCCGAGGAGGGCCCGCTCTGGGAGACCGCGCTGGAGGAGCTGGAGCTGGTGCTCTCCTCCGGCCCCGGCTGGAACGCCGAGGAGTTCCGGGCCGGGAACATCACCCCGGTGTTCTTCGGCGCCGCGCTCACCAACATCGGCGTCGGGCTGCTGCTGGACGCGGTGGTGGAGCTCGCGCCCGAGCCCGGCCCGCGCCCGCTGGCGGCCGGCGGCACGCGCCCGGTCGAGTCGGACTTCACCGGGCTGGTGTTCAAGATCCAGGCCAACATGGACCCGGCGCACCGGGACCGGATCGCCTTCGTCCGGGTCTGCTCCGGGGTGTTCGAGCGCGGTATGAACGTGACCCGCGCCGCGAGCGGGCGGTCCTTCGCGACCAAGTACGCGCACACCGTCTTCGGCGCCGAGCGCACCGTGGTCGACGTCTCCTACCCGGGCGACGTGGTCGGCCTGATCAACGCGACCGCGCTGCGGGTCGGCGACACCCTGTTCGCGGGCAAGAAGGCCGAGTTCCCGCCGTTGCCGGCGTTCGCGCCGGAGCACTTCGCGGTGGCCCGCCCCAAGGACATCAGCCGCTCCAAGCAGTTCCGCAAGGGCATCTCGCAGCTGGACGAGGAGGGCGTGGTCCAGGTGCTGGTCTCCGACCGGCGCGGCGACCAGGCGCCGGTGCTGGCGGCGGTCGGGCCGATGCAGTTCGACGTGGTGCTGCACCGGATGGAGCACGAGTTCTCGTCCGCGATCACGCTGGACTACCTGCCCTACAACATCGCCCGGGTGACCGACCCCGAGGGCGCCGCCACGCTCAACCGCCAGCGGCTGGTCAACGGCGAGGTACTGACCCGCCGTTCGGACGATGTGCTGCTGGCGCTGTTCGCGGACAAGTGGCAGATGAACGGCTTCGTCCGGAGCCACCCGGACGTCAAGCTGGACACCCTGATCGCCACCGCCGACTGACCGGCCCGACCCGGGCTGACCGGCCCGACCCGAACGGCCTGATCTGCCTGCCCCGGCCGACGCATGACGATGCGTCAGCCGGGGCTTCCGGCGTTCAGGCGGACTCGCGCAGCACCAGGGTCGGGTGGAACACCGCCGACTGGAGGGCCTCTGCGGGTTCGGCGATCTGCTGTAGCAGCAGCTGCGCCATCCGCGCCGCCATCTCCTCCAGCGGCTGTCGGACGGTGGTCAGTTGCGGGTCACAGGCGAGAGCCGCGCTGCTGTCGTCGAAACCGACCAGGGCGACATCCCCGGGCACGCTGCGGCCCTCGCGGCCGAGCACCGGCAGCGCTCCCAGCGCCATCAGGTCGGAGGCGACGAAGACCGCGTCGAACTCCGGGGTCCCGGCCAGCAGTCGGCGCATCGCCGCCGCTCCCCCGGCCTGGGTGAAGTCGCCCTCCACCATGCCCGCCTCGGTCAGACCGTGCGCGGCCAGCGCCTCCCGGAAGCCGGTGAGCCGCTCCTGGCTCGAGGGCATGTCCATGGGCCCGGCGACGGTGGCGATCCGCCGGCGTCCGACCGAGACCAGGTGCTCCACCGCGAGGGCTGCACCGGCCCGTTGGTCCGCCTCGACAAAGCTGATCGGGGTGGGGCGGCCCGGGCGTCCGGACAGCACCGCCGGGACCCTGGCCTCGGCGAGCATCCGGGGCAGCGGGTCGGCGGCGTGGCCGCAGATCAGCACCACGCCGTCGACGTGGCCCTGGCGCAGATAGCTGACCAGGTTGGCGCGCGAGGCCGCGTCGTCCACCAGCATCAGCACCAGCTGCACGCCGCGCGGCCGGATGACCTCCATGACGCCGGTGACCACCCGGCCGAAGAAGGGGTCGGTGAACATACGACCGAGGAAGGGGTCGGCGACGGCCCGGGCCTCGGGCTCGGAGACCACCAGCGCGATCGAGTCGGTGCGCCGGGTGACCAGCGAACGCGCCGCCCGGTTGGGCACGTAGTCGGTCTCCGCGACCGCGCGCTCGACCAGTTCTCGCATGGCCGGGTCGACGGTGGTGTTCCCGTTGATGACCCGGGAGACCGTGGCCCGGGACACCCCGGCGACCCGGGCCACGTCCTCCAGCGTGACCGACCCGGTGGACGGCGGCTTTCTGTTCATAGCGCAGTTATACCGGCACCGGCGGCGGGTGGTCCGGTGCGCGGATCCAGGCACGGCCGGGCGGGCGCTCCCGCGCGGCGGAGCAGTAATCCTTCCTGCCCAAAATTGGTCCAGACCCTTGACGCGAGCATGGCCCGCGAGTTCAATCACACCTTGAACAAAGGGTCGTAGAAACCGGACCCGGTGCTCCATGTCTTGAACACAGCCACCACCTCTTGAACGCAGCCCGTCGGCGCGCACCCCCGCATCCCGCCCGACGAACCACCGCCCCCGCAGGAGGACAGCCATGCTCTGGCCACGTGTCAGCAGTTCGATAACCGCCGCCGCACTCCCCCTCGCCGCCATGGGGATGCTCGTTCGGCGGACCAGTACCGCCCAGGCCGCCACCAGCGCCTTCCCGCCCACTACGCCGCCCCCTACCTCCAGATCTCCAGCAGCGACGCGGGCGACATGGCCGCCGACATGAGCGCCACCGGCCTGAAGTACTACACCCTGGCGTTCCTGATCCCGCAGTCCGGCTGTACCCGGAGTGGGAGGACGACGGCTCCGGGGTCGGCGCGTTCAGCTCGCAGATCAACGCGCTCAAGGCGGACGGCGGCAACGTCATCATCTCCTTCGGCGGCGCCGACGGCGGCGAGCTCGCACAGACCTGCACCTCGGTCTCCGCCCTCACCGCGGCCTACGCGAACGTGTGTGAACACCTACGGGGTCACCCGGCTGGACTTCGACATCGAGGGCAGCGTGCTGGACGACTCCGCCGCCAACACCCTGCGCAACGAGGCCCTCGCGGCGCTCCAGGCCGAGAACCCGGCCGTGCAGGTCGACTACACCCTGGCAGTGGCCCCCAACGGGCTGCCCTCCGAGGAGCTGGGCGTGCTCCAGAACGCCCAGAGCGAGGTGTCGACGTCAGCACGGTCAACCTGATGACCATGGACTTCGGCGACGGCCAGAACGCCCTGGCGGACGCCGAATCCGCCTCCACCGACACCGCGAGCCAACTGGCGGCCTGTACGGGATCTCCACTTCGGCGGCCTACGCCAAGGAGGGCTGACCCCATCGCCGGGCAGAACGACGACAACGAGAACTTCACCCAGGCCAACGCGTCCACCTGGAGTCCTTCGCCGCCGCCAACGGCGTGCAGGAGCTGTCGTTCTGGGAGGTCGACGGCTACGACAAGCCGGTCGGCTACGCCTACTCGAAGATCTTCAACGCGATCACCGGCAGCTCCGGCGGCGGCACCGGCACCGGCTCGGCGACCGGCGCGATCACCGGCTACGGCGGCTGTGCGTCGACGACCGCTCGGCCTCGACCGCCGACTACAACCCGGTCCAGGTCTACACCTGCAACGGCACCGACGCGCAGCAGTACCGTCGCCTCCGGCAACACCCTTCAGGTGCTGGGCAAGTGCATGGACGTGGACGCGGCCGGCACGGCAACGGAACCACCGTCGACCTCTACGACTGCAACGGCACCGGCGCCCAGGTCTGGGTACCGCAGAGCGACGGCGCGCTGCTCAACCCGGAATCCGGCAAGTGCCTGGACGACACCGGCTGGTCCACCACCCCCGGCACCCAGCTCCAGCTCTGGTCCTGCACCGGCGCCGCCAACCAGCAGTGGTCCCTTCCGAGTTGACGTAGCGTCAATTCCACTCCGCAGAAGCCCAGCAGGAGGAAGCACTCATGCAGCAGCTGATCCCCAGGGCGGGGCGGCTCCGGCCGAGAACCACCGGAGGCATCGCACTGGCCGTGCTGGCGCTGACCATCGCCGCCCCCGGCACGGTCACCGCCGCCCAGGCCGCCACGCACGCCCAGGCCGCCACGCACGCCACGCCCCGCCGGTCACAGCACCGGTCACAGCGCAGGCCACAGCACCGGGCACAGCAGCTCCACCGGCACGACACCACCGCCGTCCGGGCCGCCGCGGCCGCGGCCGTGTCCCCCGGTCGGGCAGATCACCGGCTACGGCGGCCTGTGCATCGACGACCGCTCGGCCTCCACCGCCGACTACAACCCGGTCCAGGTCTACACCTGCAACGGCACCACCGCCCAGCAGTGGACCGTCACCTCCGGCAACACCTCCAGGTGCTCGGCAAGTGCATGGACGTCGACGCCGCCGGCACCGCCGGCACCAGCATCGACCTCTACGACTGCAACGGCACCGGCGCCCAGGTCTGGGAACCCAGAGCGACGGCGCGCTGCTCAATCCGGAATCCGGCAAGTGCCTGGACGACACCGGCTGGTCCACCACCCCGGCACCCAGCTCCAGATCTGGGACTGCACCGGCGCGCCAACCAGCAGTGGACGCTGCCCACCGCGCCCAGCGGCAGCGCGCCCGACCTGGGTCCCAATGTGCTGACCTTCAACCCCTCGATGTCCAGCGCGACCATCCAGGCCCAGATCAACAACGTCTACAGCCAGCAGGAGTCCAACCAGTTCGGCACCCAGCGCTACGCGCTGCTTCGCCCCGGCAGCTACAACGTCAGTGTGCGGTGGGCTTCTACACTCAGGTCGCGGGTCTGGGCCTGTCCCCACGCAGACCACCATCACCGGCGGCGGCGTCAGCGCCGACGCCTCCTGGAACAGCGGCAACGCGACCGAGAACTTCTGGCGGTCGGCCGAGAACCTGACCCTGGACCCCTCCTCCGGCACCACCGAGTGGGCGGTGTCGCAGGCCTCGCCGCTGCGGCGGGTCGACGTCGAGGGCAACCTGGTGCTCGACGACAACGGCGGCTGGTCCAGCGGCGGCTTCCTCGGTGACTCCGAGGTCAGCGGGCAGGTCAACTCCGGCAGCCAGCAGCAGTGGCTCCCGCAACGACCAGATCGGCAGCTGGACCGGCTCCAACTGGAACATGGTCTTCGTCGGCGACACCGGCCCCCTCGACCAGCTTCCCCAGCCCGCCGTACACCTCGGTCGCGCAGACCCCGACCAGCGCCGAGGCGCCCTTCCTCTACATCGACAGCTCCGGCAACTACCAGGTCTTCGTGCCGGGCGACCGGAGCAACTCGGTCGGCACCGACTGGGCCGGCGGCACCCCGGCCGGGACCTCCCTGCCCATCGGTGACTTCTACATCGCGACCCCTCCGACACCTCGGCCACCATCAACGCGGCGCTGGCGGCAGGCAAGGACCTGCTGTTCACCCCGGCGTCTACCAGCTCGACAGCAGCCTCGACGTGACCAACCCGGACACCGTGGTGCTGGGTCTCGGCCTGGCCACCCTGGTCGCGGACAACGGCAGCACCGCCATCTCGGTGGCCGACGTCAACGGTGTGCGGATCAGCGGTCTGATCGTGGACGCCGGCAGCACCGACTCGTCGGTGCTGATGCAGGTCGGCCCGACCGGCTCGAACGCGAACCACGCGGCCGACCCGACCGTGCTGTCCGACGTCTACTTCCGCATCGGCGGAGCCACCGTCGGCAAGGCCGACCAGACGTTGCAGATCAACAGCGACAACGTCATCGGCGACAACATGTGGTTGTGGCGGGCGACCACGGCAACAGCGGAACCGTCGGCTGGACCACCAACACCGCCGCCAACGGCCTGGTCGTCAACGGCGCGAACGTCACCATCTACGGGCTGGCGGTCGAGCACTACCAGCAGTACCAGGTGCAGTGGAACGGCAACGGCGGAAGCACCTACTTCTACCAGAGCGAGATGCCGTACGACCCGCCCAACCAGGCGGCCTGGATGAACGGCGGCAGTGACGGCTACGCGTCGTACAAGGTCGCCAGTAATGTCACCAGCCACCAGGCCTACGGCCTCGGCGTGTACTGCTACTTCAGCACCAACCCGGCCGTCGTCGCCGACCACGCCTTCGAGGTGCCGGACACCTCGGGGTCGGCCTGCACGACATGGTCACCGTCTCCCTCGGCGGCACCGGGACGATCAGCCACATCGTCAACGGGACCGGAGCCGCGGTCGACTCCGGCAGCACGGTGGCGGACCTGGTCAGCTACCCGTAACCGGGCGACAGTCGCGGCCGGGCCGGGTTCCTCGAACCCGGCCCCGTCTGCCGTGTACGCGCGGGGCCGGCTCAGCGGGTGAAGCGGAGCGAGAGCTCGACCGTGGTCAGGCCCTTGAGCATGCCGCCCCGGTTCCAGTCCATGCCGAACTGGGCGCGGTCGACCACCACCTCCCCGGTGAGCGTCACCGCGTCCGCCCGGCCGCGCCGTGCGCACGGTGAAGTCCAGCGGACGGGTCCGGCCGAGGACCGTGAGCCGGCCGGTGACCGCGGCGGTGTCCGGCCGGTGGGGACGACCCGGTCGGCGGCGAACTCGAACCGCGGGGAACTTCTGCACATCGAAGAAGTCACCGCTGCGCAGGTGGTTGTCCAGCTTGGACTTGCCGGAGGAGACCGAGGCCGCCGCCACGTTCAGCGTGCCCTGCGCGGTGCCGTCGGCCGCGGTCTCCCCCTCGCCACCGACCTCGGTGAAGACCGCCTTGACCGTGACCAGGCCCCACACCGACTTGTGCCGGACACCGACCGTGGACGCCGCGGCGTCGAGAGTCCAGTGGCCGGTGCCGAGTCCGGAGGGTGCGGCGGCGGGACTGGCGCCGCCGGTCGTGCTGTCTGCCATGACGGAGATCCTTTCGTGACGGTGCGGCTGTACGGGGTACCCGAGGCGTGGGGCTGCCGGGGTACGGGGGTCGGGGGGACGTCTCAGGCGGCCTGCGCGTGCGCGGCGGCTATCCGCTTGCCCAGCGTCCCGGCGTCCTCGTGCGCCCGGGCCCGCGAGGCGTCGGCCTGGTCGATCAGGCCGCCATCGCCGGGTTGATCCGGGCCAGGGTCAGCTCCGGCACCACGAACTCCACCGAGAGGCCGAGCATCCCGCCAGCACCTTCTCCAGGTAGGTCTGGACGAACTCGAAGCCCTCCCGGGGCGTCCCGGGCCCGTAGGCACCGCCCCGGGAGGCCACCACGACCACCGGTGTACCGGCCGCGGAGGGTGCCTCGCCGCCGGTGCGGCCCATCACGATCACCTGGTCCAGCCAGGCCTTGAGGGTGGAGGGGATGGAGAAGTTGTACATGGGCGCGCCGATGACCACGGCGTCCGCCTGCTCCAGTTCGGTCACCAGCTGCTCGCGCAGGGCGACCGCGGCCCGCTGCTCCTCGGTCAGCGTGGCGGGGTCGGCGTAACCGGCGGTGATCGTGGCCGCGTCCAGGTGCGGCAGCGGGTCCGCGGCGAGGTCGCGGTGGATGACCGTGCCCTCCGGGTGCTCGGCCTGCCACGCGCTCCGGAAAGTGGCCGTGACCTCGCGCGATGCGGAGCCCTCGGTCAGGGCGGAGGAGTCGATGTGCAGCAGTGTGGCCATGGGAGTGCTCCAGTTTCATAGCTGTCGAGGGTCGGAACACCGGCCTTCGGGCACGTTTTTCGTTCGTAACTAGTAGTACCACACCAGCTTACTTTTACGCAGCAGCAGTGGGTCTGCGCGTAAGCTGTTCCCATGACGACGGAACAGGCCGACCAGGCGCAGGCACTGCCGTGCCCGGCATCGGCGACCCGATCTGCACCGAAGCGGGCAGCGCGGTGGAACGCGTCTTCAAGCTGCTCGGCAAGCGCTGGACCGGGCTGATCATCGCCTCGCTGATGGGCGGACCGGTCCACTTCGCCGAGTTCCGCCGCGCCGTCCCGGGCATCAGCGAACGGGTCCTCTCCGACCGGCTCACCGAGCTCACCGCCGCCGGTCTGGTGCTGCGCCAGGTCGACCCCGGACCACCGCTGCGGGTCAGCTACGGCTGACCGAGGCCGGGGCCGGGCTGCGTCCGGCGATGGTCGAACTGGGCCGCTGGGCGAGGACTACCTGCCCAGGGAGCAGTCCGCCGGCTGCCCCGGCCAGCCGTCGCTGTAGCCGCCCCCGCTCCCCTCCCGATCGCCCGCGCGATACCGCCCCGGGGTAGTGGTGCCCGTCGGCGCGCACGCCTCACCCGAAGGGCGGCGACCCGGCCGGGGGACAGTGGAGCACCCGGCCGCAATCACGTTGCAGCCGCTCGACGGCCGCGCCTATGCTCCTCGGCAACGCGATGAAGGAGCCGAGTAACCGCCGGTCCTGCGAGCCGAGAGAGCTGCCGACTGCTGTGAAGGCGGCCTCGCGTCCAGCGGTGAAGACACTCCTGAGCGCGGGGAGGAAATGCCCGCCGACCGGCCCCCGTCAACGGGCCAGAACGAGGCCGTCACCCCGGTGGCGGCGAAAGCGTGGTGGCACCGCGAGCAGCCCTTCTCGCCCACGCTTCCAAGGGATCAGCCCGTCCCTGGAGGACTGCGATGATCCGCACCACCGAGCGCGTACTGGTCGCCGACCTGCGCGCACATACCGGAGAGACCGTCACGGTCTGCGGCTGGGTGAACACCCTGCGCCTGCAACGCAGGATGCAGTTCGTCCTGGTCCGCGACCACACCGGCACCACCCAGGTCACCCACCGACGCGACGGACAGGACCCGCTGGAACATCTGATCGACAGCCTCACCCCGAGTCCGCGTGCGGGTCACCGGCCGCGTCGTCGACAACCCGGTCGTCAGCCTGGGCGGGCTGGAGATCGTCCCCGAGCGGATCGAGGTGCTCAGCCGGGCGCAGACGCCGCTGCCGCTGGACGAGCACACCGGCTCCGAGCACCGGCTCGACTGGCGTTTCCTGGACGTGCGCCGACGCGCCGCCGCCCGGCTGCTGTTCGCCGTGCAGACCACGGTCGAGCGGGCGATGCGGGAGTTCGCTTACGCCGAGGGCTGCACCGAGATGCACACCCCAAGCTGATGGGCACCGCCTCCGAGTCCGGGGCCGAGGTCTTCCGGCTCGACTACTTCGACCGCAGCGCCTACCTGGCCCAGTCCCCGCAGTTCTACAAGCAGATGGCGATCGCGGCGGGCATCGACCGGGTCTTCGAGATCGGACCGGTGTTCCGGGCCGAGCCCTCGTTCACCTCGCGCCACGCCACCGAGTTCACCGGCGTGGACGTCGAACTCGCGTGGATCGACGGGGTGGAGGACGTGATGTCCTTCGAGGAACGGATGCTGGCGCGGGCCCTGGCCGCGGTTGCGGAGGAGCACGGCGAGGCCGTCCGGGAGTGCTTCGGGGTGGAGGTGGTGGTCCCCGCACTGCCGTTCCCGCGGATCACCATGGCCGAGGCGCAGCAGGTACTGCGGGCCGGCGGCTGGGGCTCGGAGCGGACCAAGGAGGACCTGGACCCGGCGGGCGAACGGCTGCTGGCCAGGCACATCCAGGAGCGCTACGGGCATCAGTTCGTCTTTGTCACCCACTACCCGGTCGGCGTGCGGCCGTTCTACCACATGCGCTCGGCCGGGCAGCCGGAACTGACGCTGAGCTTCGACCTGCTGTGGCAGGGGCTGGAGATCACCACCGGCGCCCAGCGCGAGCACCGGTACGAGCAACTGCTCGGGCAGGCCGCGGAGCAGGGCGTCGACCCCGACTCGCTGCGGGACTACCTCAACAGCTTCCGCTTCGGCTGCCGCCGCACGGGGGCCTGGGCATGGGGCTGGGACGGGTGCTGATGGTGCTGCTCGGCCTGGAGTCGCTGGGAGGCCGTGTTCCTCTTCCGCGGACCGAACCGGCTGACCCCCTGACGGGCGGCCGACCCACACCGAACCACACCAACTCACGCCGACCCACACCGACCCACACTGCCGGACGCCGATTCGCGCCGCCGGACGCCCGGACCGGGTCCGGCTGATCATCTGCCCGAGAAACTGGCCGCCGCCGCGGATCAACCCGGCGGCGGCCGGGCATAGTTGAACGCAGAATCACTCAGCACCGGTACTCACGGGTTCCTCCATGGCCGCAGCGCACAGCAACCGCAGCGCGCCACACCGCACCGCAGCCGCACCGCGGAAGGACCCGGCGAAGGGGAAGCATGACCACCACAGCCGCCTCGGCCACCCCCGGCAGCGGCAGCCGCCCCGACCCTGTCCCCACCCCTGCCCCCGATCACCACGCCGCAAGCCGTCCGGCGGGATGCCTTCCGGCAAGCCGCACCGAGGGCTGTCCCGACGGTCAACCCGGCAGTTCGCCCGGCAGTTTGCCCGGCGTACCGCCCGACGGTCCGCCCGACGAGGGTCCCGACTGCCGTCCCCGCACCGGGCCCGGCAGTGACGGCGACCGGGTCGCGGGCGCGGTCGTCGGCTGGGCCGTGGGTGACGCGCTGGGCGCGCCGTTCGAGTTCGGCCTGGGCGGCACCTTCTCCGACCGTTTCCCGCAGCCCGGTGGCGCCGACGGCAACGAGCTCTGCGGAGGCGGCGGCTGGGACCCCGGGAGGCCACCGACGACACCCAGATGGGGCTGCTGATCGCCGAATCCCTGCTGGAGCGCGGTGCCCTGGACCTGCCGGACATGTTCGACCGGTTCCGGCGCTGGGCCGCCGCCGACCCCAAGGACATCGGGATCCTCACCGAGACCGTGCTCACCAGCCGTCTGCCCTGGAACCGCGCCGCCGAGGACTACGCCGCCAACAACATGCACGCCGCCGGCAACGGCTCACTGATGCGCGCGGTCCCGGCGGCGCTGCGCTTCGCGCACCAGCGCCTGGCCAGCCGGGTCGAGGCAGCCCGCAGCATCTCCGCGCTCACCCACGCCGATCCGGCCACCGGCTGGGGCTGCGTCATCTATCAGGAGCTGCTGATCGCCGCACTTGAGGGCAAGGACGTCCACGCCTCACTGCCGGCCGCGCTGGAGCTGGCCGACGAACCCACCGGGCCCGCTGGCAGCGCGTACTCGCCCCGGGACTGGCACCCGCTCCAGGCCACCGAGTCCAACGGCGCGGTCTGGCCCACCCTCGGCACGCGCTGTGGGCGCTGCGCACCACCAACGGCTTCGAGGAGGCACTGCGTGCCGTGGTCGACCTCGGCGGCGACACCGACACCGTCGCGGCCGTCACCGGCGGCCTCGCCGGAGCCGTCCACGGTCTGTCCGCCATCCCGGCCCGCTGGACCGCCCGGGTGCACACCCCGCTCCCGGGCTTCGGCCCCACCATCCGCCACGCCCCCGACCTGATAGCCCTGGCACGGAGACTGGACGAACGGTGACCGGCCCGAACGCCCGGCCCGCAGCATGAGCAGGCCGGGCGTCCGGGCGTCCGGGTACCCGAAGCACGCGGCGGCGCGCCTGAGATCACTCCGACTCCGACTCCGTGACGAAGCGGACCGACGTCCAGCTTCCGCGCCAGTGCCCGCGCCTCCTCCGGCGTGTCCGCGCCGACCGCGATCAGCGCGACGCGGTTCTCGACCGAGCGGTGCGGCTCGATGACGTCGCCGGGGCTGACGGCCAGCTCCGCGTGGATCAGGGCCGGGTGGGCCAGCACCTCGTCCCAGCCCTCGATGGCCACCAGCCGGCCGGGCGGCGGGGTGAGGAAGCGGATCGCGGCGCCCCGGACCGGCTTCAGCGCGTCCAGGTCGATCGGGTTGCCCAGCACGTCGTCGTAGACCAGGCCGAACCACTCAAGGCCGGGGACGACATACGCCAGCATGCGGTGGATCCAGCCGCCCGCGTTGCGGACATGGACCTCGCCGAGGACGACGCCGCGCTCGGTCCACCACAGCTCCACATGGAACTGCCCGAAGCGCAGCTCCAGCGCGGTGAGGGCGGCCGCGACCTGCCGTTCCATCTCCTGCGCGGTGTCCTCGGGAGGATCGCCGGCATGACGTACTCGATCTCGAAGAAGTTCGGCGGCGGCAGCAGTTCCTTGTCGGTGAGGGCGAGGACATGCGGCACACCGTTGATGAAGACGCCTTCCGCGCTGTACTCGCGCCCCTCCACGAACTCCTCGACGATGAACGCGGACCGGACCCCCTCCGGCAGGAACTCCAGTGCCTGCGCCAGGGCGTCCGCGTCGTCGATCCGGGTCACACCCTCGCTGCCCATGGCGTCGCGCGGCTTGACCACCCACGGTCCGGTGGAGCCGCCGAGGAATTCGAGCGCCTCGGCCTCGTCGGCGCAGACCCGGAACTGCGGCTGGAGGAATCCGGCGGCGGCCAGCGCCGCCCGCGCCTCGTCCTTGGTGCGGACCCGGTGGACGGCGTGCGGCGGGTTGCCGGGGCGGCCGAGTGCGTCGGCGGCCTCGGCGACCGCCTCCTGCGCCAGTTCCCGTACGCCGAAGACGACGTCGAAGTGGTCCCCGGCCGCGACGCGTTCGTGCACCCAGGCGGAGGTGGTGCCGCGCACCGAGAAGTCGACGGCGGTCGCGGTGTCGACGAGCTCGCTGAGCATCGAGGTCGCGGCCAGGGTGGCTTCCTGGTTGGTGAGGTGTATTCGCAGGCCGCGCTTGCGGGCCTCGCGGATCGCCGCTCCGACGACGTCGACGGCGAGGGTGGCGTCCCCGGCACCGCCGACGAAGAGAAGCTGAGGGGTGGTCGGCTCGGCCATCTGGGCTCCTAGGGTGGTGATGTGTGCAGATCTGGTTCGGTCGGCTCGGCAGGGTGAGGTGGCTGGCGGGGTGGGTGGCTGGCAGGGTGAGGTGGCTGACGGGGTCGGATCGCGGGCACGGACTTGCCGCTCGTCACCCGGCTCTCCGGCGGCCGGTGCGCCTCGGCGGCGTCCCGCGGACGCGCCGCCGGGCGGACGAGCGGGGTGCTCACACCGTCCGCGAAGTGCCTGAAGGACGGCGCCGGCCGGGGCGCGCAGCGTCCCGGTGGCGCACGCACAGTCTTTCACGGTGAGCCAGGTGACGACCAGTGAGAACCGTTGTCCGGCAGCATGATCACGGAGGGGCCAGCCCTTATGACGCTACGTCAGGACG
Source organism: Streptacidiphilus sp. 4-A2 (assembly GCA_014284505.1). GTDB lineage: Bacteria > Actinomycetota > Actinomycetes > Streptomycetales > Streptomycetaceae > Streptacidiphilus. Next base: position 4,937,028 of record JAAFYY010000001.1, read on the forward strand.
CTGCCGCCGGGCTCTCGCCGAAGACGTTCAGGAAGTGGTTGACGTCCGAGGTCAGCCCCTTCACCATCTCGCCGAGGCCGGTGCTGCGACCGGTGGTCGCCAGGCTCTCCTCGTTGCGCCGGCGGGTGCGGTCGGAGAAGGGGAGTAAGCCCGGGGACAGGTAGCGGATGGCGCCGTCCGGCGCGCGGCGCGGGATGACCTCGGAACGGGCGTAACGGCTGGCGCTGAAGGGGATGTCGAGCCGGCCCTCCGCGAAGGCGGCCTCGATCTCCTTGTGGAGGTCGGTGGTTGCCAGGACCGGCTCCACGATCTCCGCCACTTCCTGAAGGATCCAATCCAGTTCGCTGCCCACCCGCTCCTCGTCGAGCGCGATGAAGTCCAGCAGCGGGGAGTTGGCGCGGGAGGCCAGCAGCCCGTCGATGTTGGCGCGGGTGTCGGGGATGCCGTACGCCTCCAGATAGGTCTTGGTGATCAGCTTGGTGGCGCCGCCGAGCCGGGCGACCAGCGCGCCGTAGAGGATGAGGTCCTCGGCATGGGACCGCTCCTTCGGGAAGACGCCCATGAACTCGTGCAGTACGGCGTGGACTTCGACGCCCTCGGGGAGGTAACTCGCCGCGAGCAGCGGGATCGCCCGCAGGGCGGCCACGTCCTGCTCGAAGTGCCCGCCCTGCGGATACGCCACCGAGATGCAGCGCACCCCCTCGCGCGCCGCGGCCACGGCCTCCAGCACGCTGACGGCCAGCGAGATCGACGGGGGCACCAGCACCGCGGTGAGCGTGCCGAACAGCTCGCGGTCCACGACCAGACCGCGCCCGGCCAGCTCGCCGCAGAGCGCGTCCACGTCCCGCCAGGCGGCCAGCGACTCACTCAGCGGCACCGCCTTCGAGTACGGCAGGTTGTACGAGATGCCGCCGCCCTCGAAGGAGGTGATGCCGGAGGCCACCGAGGTCTCGAACAGCAGCCGCGCGTCGGGCGAGCCGTGCCGGACCTCCAGCGGCGCGGCCACGGCCTCGTTCAGCTCCCGGCCGCGCTGCCACCCGTGGGTGACCAGGGGATAGCCGTTGAGCTCGGCGGAGTTGCGCAGCAGCACCGCACGGGCGTTGTCGAAACGCTTCAGCCGGGTGTGCGAGTCGATGGTGAGGGTGAGGATGTCAGGTCTGGCGTGCTGCTCCAGGTCCCGCAGCAGGGTCATCATCTGGGCGTGCGAGCCGACACCGCAGCGCGGTTGCAGGGCCACCCGCCCGGTGGCCCGCGCCGTGTGCAGCACCTCGGCTGCGGTCGGCTTCCCCAGCTCCCGGACGTATGCCACGGACTCGGCGAGAGTGGGGAGTTCCGAGGTCTCCGGCGGCGGCGCGGCGTCGTTCATGAGGCGGCCAGCGGCTGCGGGGCGCGGGTGCGGAGCTGGTCCAGGGTGGCCGGCAGCAGCTCGGGGTCGGACAGGACGGCGTCGACGCCGAGCGCCCGGAACCGCTCCGCATCGGACGCGTCCTTGTGGCTGCCGACGGAGAGGTTGCCGCCGAGGATCACCGGGCAGTCCAGCAGGCCCTGGGCGCGGGCCGCGGGCAGGTCCTGGAGGTCCTCGTAGGCATGGCCGTTGAGGCTGCCGATGATGACGGCCTCGGCCTCGGGGTGCCAGCTGTAGGCGTCGGCGAACTCGGCGACCGAGGTGCAGGCGCCGACATTGACGACGGTGAAGCCCTGGGCCCGCAGGGAGTGGGCGATCAGCTGGTTGGCCACGACATGGGCGTCACTGGCCGCCACACCGAGGATGACGGTGCGGGTTGCGTTTTCGTGCCGCATGGAGCATCTCCGGAATTCTTCTGGTGGAATCACATCACGGGACGGCGGACTAGTCGTCGAACGCGGCGAAGAGTTCACGCTTGCTGACCGCACGCAGCCGCGTGACGCTGTACTCCTCAGGGTCGGCCACGGACAGCGAGTCGAAGACCAGATTGATGGCGGACACCAGTCCGTAGGTCTCGCGATAGGCGGGCCACCCGGGGCTGCCGTTGTCGGCGTCCGCCTGGCGCTCGAAGATGTAGTTCGACCATTTCGGCGTGGCGGGGTAGCGGTGGTGGAAGTCATGGACGACGGTGTCGCCGGTAAGGACAAGATAGCGCGAAGGAGCGTGCACAAACAGCATGCGGGCCGCCCATTTTCCCCAGCCGGCGGCACGACGCAGCGCGGGCAGCTGCGGAGAGGGCGCCGCCTCGCCGATGAAGATGGCATTGGTGAGGCCGCCGAAATACTCCTTGCCACGGCGCACGGCCAGGTCCCGCGCCGGGAAGGTGTGCTTCACGCACAGCCGGAGCGTATTGCTCACCTGGAACAGCGGGAAGAGCGGCACGAACCAGGCGACGAGCAGCATCGGCCAGGTCCCGGTGGCGATGGTGGCAGCCGCGGCGACGGCATAGAGGGTGACGCTGATCGCCTTCTCGGCCGGGTCCGAGGCATGCCAGAACGAGCGGACGCGGGCCACGGCGAAGGTGAGGTGAAACCGGGGCGAGGCGATCTTGCCCAGCACCCGCCGCCACATCTGCCGGCGGGTCATCCCCGGGTGCAGGTCAAGGCTCACCAGGAAGGCCTGGACCGTGGGGTCACGCAGGGTCATGTGGTGCGCGGCGTGGTGGTCGGCGACATGCTCACGGCTGTAACGGGCGAAGTTCTGGATGATCAGCAGGCTGGAGGTGGCCCGGCCGATCGCGGCGTCCAGACGCTGTTTGCGGTACATGTTCCGGTGCGAGCACTGGTGGTAGATCATCATGCGCAGATTGCGCATGCCGTGCAGGGTGACGGCCCAGCCGGGCAGCAGGAGTAACAGGAACCAGGGGCCGGCCAGGGCCAGGCCGGTGCAGCTGATCACGACGCCGAACAGCATGGAAAGACCGGCCGTGGCGAGATGGAAACCGGGAGTCCACCAGGAGAGGGGTTTCTGTCCGGCGATCGGCTTCCCGGTGAATAAAGTGAGCGGATACTGGAGGAATCCTGGCAGGGCCCGCATGGTCTCGCGGGGTCTTCATATTCCGCAGTGCCTTCGGTCTGGAAGCCGCTTTCGATGACCGCCATCGTTCTCCTCAGGGTCGGGGATCAAAGTGGCGCTCTGCATCGAATGGCGCTGAAGAGCGCATGCGACAGGCGCGCATAGAATCGGTGACCGGGCGAATACTTCACCTTTGCAGCCGGTCGCCGCCGGTGTCAACCTTATTCTTCCGCAGGCCCGGGGGCTTGACGAATGATTACCGCCGAATTCATCCGGATCACTCTCTGTACGCACTTCCCCCGAATTGCGTGACCGCGTACGGATATCCGTCCGCAGCTCATACCGTGGCGTACTGGACCTGCTGCTCGGGAAGTTCCCGCCGGATCCGCACCGGCGAGAAGAACACGAACAGGAAGGCCGTGGACATGAACGCGCCGCCCACCCACAGCGTGGTCTGCACATTGGTCAGCTCGGCCAGCACGCCGGACACCGCGGCGCCGACGGCCAGCGCCCCGGTCAGCACAAACCTGAAGGTGGCGTTCATCCGGCCGAGCAGCACGTCCGCGGTCATCCGCTGACGAATGCTGACGCCGATCACATTGTCCATGCCGATCTTGAACATGGCCACGAACCAGGCGGCTCCGGCCAGGAGCAGCCAGGCGCCCCGGTCGAACAGCGGCACGCACAGCCCCGCGGGCGCCAGACACAGCCCGGCGATACCGAGGGTCCGACCATAGCCGAGGCGGGCGGCGATCGGGCGGGCGCAACGGGCGCCGCACAGCAGCCCGACTCCCCCGGCTGCCCAGAACAGGCCCAACATGCCTGCCGAGAGGTGGAGTTCACGGACGAACCAGATCGGGAGCATGGTGTTGATCACAGCGGAGCCCAGGTTGGCGACGGACGCGGTGAGCGCGAGCGCGCGCATCTCCTTGTTGCCGAAGACATGCCGCAGGCCCTCGTCGATCTGCTTCCACAGCCCGCTGGCGCTCCTCGGGGCGGCGGCCGGCGGCGTGTGCTTGACGGCGACGAGCCGCAGCGACGAGGCCAGGAACGCGCCGGCGGCGAAGACCACGGCCACCGGCGCGGTGAGCAGGGCGACCAGCCCGCCGCCGACGCCGCGTCCGGCGACATTGCCTGTCGCAATCAGGGTGTTGATGTCGGAGTTGGCCTGAACCAGACTGTCGGTGCCCACGAGCTGGGGCAGCACACTCTGCGAGCCGACGTCGAAGAACACCGTGGCGCATCCGGTCAGCAGGACGATCACGTAGAGCTGGCCGATGGTGAGCACATTCAGCCACCAGGCGACCGGCACGCTGGCGAACAGCAGCCCGCGACACAGGTCCGCAGCGATCAGCACCCGACGGTGGCTGAGCCGGTCCACCCAGGCCCCGGCCGGCAGGCCGATCAGCAGGAAGGCGACGGTGCTCAGGGTCGCGATCGCGCTGACCTCACCGGCACCGGCGTTCAGCGCCGCGACGGCGACCAGCGGCACGGCAACGTAGTTGATGTTGACGCCGAGCTGACTGAGAGCGGACGCGGTGAACAGGGTGCGGAAGTCGCTTATTCGCCACGGGGAGTTGGTTCGCATGGTCCGATCATCCGGTAGTTGGTCCGGGGTCTCCTTCGTGGGGAGGCCCCGTCAGCGCGGGGCGGGTGACCCCGGCACGCCAGGCTTGCGGGCAACGGCGCTCCCGTCGGCACGGCCCCCAAGCCGCTGACCTGCGCAGACTTGTCGGAGGACTGCCAAGCGGCTTCCCGTTGCGGCGATCTCGGTTTTACATGGGTTAACAAATGGGGGCGGACAGCCGGCTACAAGGGTGGCCGAAAAGCTGCGGCCACTGGCGTGAATTCACCCTTTGGAGATTCACCCAAGCCGCTCCCCCAGCGCTGCCCCGGCGTTACTTTGGACACGTCAGTGAGCAGGATTGACGATATCCAAGCGCCAGGCAAGCCCTACGGCGATTTGCGGGCTTTTGCCCCCGCAAGGGCCCCCGGCTTCGGGGTTTCCAACCCGGCAGCTTCCCCGTGGACAGCAGTCAAATATCCGGCATATCCCCCCATAGATTGATGCCAAGGCCTGGTGAACAGCTCTTCAATCCGTTGACTGAACTGAGGTTGATGTGGTCCTCTGGGAACCGCCTGCGGCCGACGGCCCCCATGGCGTGCCGTTGGGCGCGGAGTCTCGTTCAAGTTCTTTATCCGATCGGACTGTTCGCTTACAACGAATCGGTCGGAACGGCATGAATGCCGCGGCTCCCCCTACGAAGGGCCCTGCCCGTTCAGGGTCACCACCACAAACAAGCCAGGTGAGAACTAGCGTGACCACACGTACAGCGCTCTTGATCGGTGCCGCCGGTGGAATCCTCTCGGAGACGGCCCGAGGGCTTGCGAAGGAAGGGCACTCGCTCATTCTCTTCGACCGGGACGAGGCGGCGGTCAAGCGCCTCGCCGAAGAGCTCGCCCCGCTGACCAAGGTCGAGGTGGCCGTCGGTGACATCACCGACATCTCCGCCGCCGAGCAGCAGCTGGCCGGGATCGCCGAGCGGCACGCCCCGTCCATCCTGGTGAACGGTGTCGGCGGGGACACCCGGGTCATCGGCTACGCCGATCTGGAGCGCAGCCACTTCGAGGAGACGTACCTCGAAAACGTGGTCAGCACCTGGATCGCGATCAAGGCAGTGGCCCCGCAGATGGTGCGGAACGGCTACGGACGCATCGTCAACTTCGCCTCCGCGGGCGGGCGTACCTACAGCCACTTCAACAACGCCGCCTATGTGGGCGCGAAGGCCGCCGTGCTCGGCATGACCAAGCAGATGGGCTACGAGCTCGCCGGCACCGGCGTGGTGGTGAATGTGGTGGCCCACGGACCCATCGCCACCGACCGGGTGGCCGGGGCCTTCGAGCGCCGGGACGAGGCGGCCAAGAAGGCCGTGCTGTCGCGGCTGCCCATGGGCCGCTACGGCACGGTGGCCGAGGCCGTCGGCAGCGTGCGCACCTGTGCTCGGAAAGCGCCGGCTACTCCACCGGCACCGTCATCGACATCAACGGCGGCCTCTACATGTGAGTGGTGTTCCGCCCTCGCCAGGAAACAACTCACTAGGAGCTGCTGTGCCGAAGTTTGTCGTTGAATTCGAGTACAACGTCGACCGGGACGGCCGCCAGGGCCTGCACCCGGCGCATGCCGAGAACCTCTACCGGCTCGCCGACAGCGGAGTCCTGCTGCTCGGCGGCCCGGTTACCGGCGAGAACGTCGGCATCCTGCTCTACGAGGTGGCCGACCGCGAGGAACTCCAGCGGCTGCTGGACGAGGAACCCTATGTGAAGGGCGGTGTCGTCGCCGGGATCCGGATCCGGGAATGGGCGCCGGGCAAGGGCAGCTGGATATCCGCGCTGAACCGGTCCGAAGAGCTCTCCACTGCGGAAGGGAACCGCTGAAATGCTGTCGTTCCAGCAGGATTCGCTGCACGCCGGAATCGTCGATCCCGAGATGGATTCCATGCGCATCCTCAGCGAGACGGCGCTGAGGTTTCCCGACGCGCTTTCCTTCTCGTCGGGCGCGCCGTACGACGGGAACCACGACCTGGCGAATCTCACCCGCTATGTCGAACGCTACCTCCGTCATCTGCGTGACAAGGGCGTGCCCGAGCAGCGCATCACCCGCCTGCTATTCCAGTACGGGCCGGTCAACGGGCTGATCCAGGACGAAGTCGCACTGATGCTCAAGCAGGACGAGAACATCGACGTCCCGGCCGAGGCGATCATGATCACCCATGGCTTCCAGGAGGCGGCCCTGGTCGCCCTGCGCGGCCTGTTCGCCTCCCCGACGACGTGCTGCTGTCGGTCTCGCCCGCCTACGTCGGGATCCGGGGCGCGGCGCGCATGCTCGACATCCCGATCCGCGGAATCCTGGAGGGCCCCGACGGGCTCGACCCGGAGGCCGTGGCCGTGGCCGCCCGCGCGGTGCGGGCCGAGGGCAAGCGCCCGGTCGCCCTCTACCTGGTGCCCGACTTCTCCAACCCCTCCGGGACGGTGCTGCCGCTCGCGGCCCGCGAGCGGCTGCTCGAAGTCGCCGCGCAGGAGGACCTGGTGATCCTGGAGGACAACCCGTACGGGCTCTTCGCCCGCGACGGCGAGTCCATGCCGACCCTGAAGTCGCTGGACGCCGAACGCCGGGTCGTCTACCTCGGCTCGTTCTCCAAGTCGGCCTTCCCCGGCGCCCGCCTCGGCTACATGATCGCCGACCAGGAGGTCACCGACTCCACCGGAACCACCCGGACCCTCGCCCAGACCCTCTCCAAGGCCAAGGCGATGTACACGGTCGGCTCCTCCACCCTCTCCCAGGCGGTGATCGGCGGCTATCTGGTCGAGTACGGCTACGATCTGCGCACCCCCACCCGGGAGCTGGCCGCGGTCTACCAGGAGCGGCTCAGCGCCACCCTGGCGGCGCTGGCCGAGGAGTTCCCGGCCGGCCAGGAGCACGGGGTCAGCTGGAACACCCCGCGCGGCGGCTTCTTCCTCACCCTGACCGTCCCGTTCACCGCCGACCTCACGGCGATGGAACGTTCCGCCCGTGACTACCGGGTGAGCTGGGCGCCGATGAGCATGTTCTACCTCGACGGCGGCGGCCACCGCGAGATCCGGCTCGGTTTCAGCAACCTGGCCCCCGAGGCGATCCGCGAGGGCATCGCCCGGCTGGCCCGCTTCATCAAGGAAACCCCGCGCGACACCCCCCAGGAGCACGAATGAGCACCCCCGCGGCGCCGACCGCCGTTGTCGTCGACGGCTACTCGGCCGGCAACTTCTACCCGAAGGCCTTCGCCGACGCCGGAGCCCAGGTCATCCATGTGCAGAGCACGCCGGAGCTCATGCCGACCATGCTCGCGCCCGACCTCACCGCCTACGCGGAGAACATCATCTGCTCCGACGAGGAGCAGCTGGTCGAACTGCTGCGCCCGTACGGCCCGGTCGCGATCGTCCCCGGACAGGAGTCCGCGGTGCGGCTGGCCGACCGGCTCAGCGAGGCGCTCGGGGTGAAGTCGAACGGCACCGCGCTCTCCGCGGCCCGCCGCGACAAGTACGAGATGATCGAGGCGCTGCGCCGGGCCGGTGTGCGCTGCGCCGACCAGTTCAAGAGCGACGATGCCGATCTGCTCGTCAAATGGGCCGAGGGCCGCAACAGTTGGCCGGTGGTGGTGAAGCCGATCAGCTCCGCCGGCTCCGACGGCGTGTACATCTGCGACAACGCCGAGGAGACCCGGGCCGCGGCGGTACGCGTCCTGGGCACCCGCGACATCTTCGGCTCCGACAACACCGAGGCGCTGATCCAGTCGTACCTCAGGGGCACGGAGTACATCGTCGACTCGGTCAGCTGCGACGGCCTGCGCTACTTCTGCGGGGTCTGGCAGTACGAGAAGACGCTGCTGCCCTCCGGCCAGAACATCTACAACCGGGACATCCTGCTGCCCCCGACGAGGAGCCGGTTCCCGCCCTGATCGCCTATGTCGAAGAGGTGCTCAGGACGCTGGACGTGCGCTGGGGCCCGGCCCATGCCGAGGTCATCGTCACCGAGCAGGGCCCGGTCCTGGTCGAGATCGCCACCCGGCTCAACGGCAACCTGAACCCCGGCTACCAGGACCAGTGCCTGGGCGCCAACCAGGCGGGGCTCTCCGCCGCGGCGTACACCCGCCCGGAGGAGTTCGTCCAGGAGCACGCCGGCCAGGTCTACCGCAAGCTCCAGTCCGCCTACACCTACAACGCCAGCACCACCCTCGACGGGGTCGTGGCGGAGGTGGACCAGGAGGTGGTCGCGCAGCTCAACGCCCTCCCCAGCGTGTTCCTCACCGGCGTCAAGTACCCCGCGGGCAGCCGGATCCGCCCAACCACCGACCTGCTCTCGGCGGCCGCGCGGATCTACCTGACCTCGGCCGACGACGCCCGGCTGGACGCCGACTACCGGCGCGCCCACGCGCTGAAGGACTCGCTCTACCGACTGGCGTGATCCCGCGCCTCCCCCCGCCTCGCACCGTTCACCACTTCATGCTGGAGGAACAGCAGTGCACAGCCGCATCGGCATTTTCCTGTCACCCGTCCACGAGACGGGACAGGATCCCCACCTGGCGATCCACCGCAGTCTCGACCTGGTGGAGCACGCGGACCGCCTGAACTTCGACGAGGCCTGGTTCGGTGAGCACCACACCCTGGGCTGGGGCCTGGTCGGTGCCCCGGAGACCCTGATCGCCGCCGCCAGCCAGCGCACCCGGCAGATCAAGCTCGCGCACGGTGTGGTCCCGCTCTCCGGCCACCACCCCTTCCATGTCGCCAGCCGCGCGGTGCACCTGCACCAGCTGGCCCGCGGCCGCTACATCCTGGGCGTCGGCCCCGGCGTGCCCTTCGACGCCCCGATGTTCGGCCTGGACGGGAAGGTGCAGCGCAAGCGCCTGGACGAGGCCCTGCCCACCGTCCTCGAACTGGTCAACGGTGACCAGCGGGTCACCCAGAAGACCGACTGGTACGAGCTGAACGACGCCAAGCTCCAGGTGCCGCGGTTCGGTCCCGGCCCGATCGAGGTCGCCGTGGCCACCTCCGGCACCTCGGTGACCAGCCCCCGCCTGGTCGGGCAGTACGGGCTGAGCATGACCTCCTTCGCGCTGCCGTTCGCGCTGATGACGCCGGGCACCCCGGACCACATCGGCCTGGCCCAGCAGTGGAAGCACGCCGAGGAGGCCGCCGACGAGTTCGGCCGGACCATCCACCGCGAGGACTGGCGGATCGCCCTGCCGGTGCACGTCGCCGAGACCAGCAAGCAGGCCTTCGACGAGGTCCGCGAGGGCTACGACCGCTGGCTCTTCGAGTACTTCAGCAAGCCGCCGGGCGCGACGTGCTGCCCCCGGAGACCCCGCGGGAGAAGCTGCTGGAGGCCCGGGTGGAGGCCGGCGGCGCCCTGGTCGGCTCCGTCGACGAGGTGGTCGCCGGGATCCGCCGGATGCAGGAGGCCACCGGCGGCTTCGGCACCCTGGTGGTGTACGTCGCGGACTGGACCTCGTACGAGAACACCAACCGCTGCCTGGAGCTGCTGCCCGCTATGTCGCGCCGCAGATCAACGGTGCCGTGGCCCGTCCGCAGGAGGCCGTGGACTGGGCGATCGCCAGTCGCGCCGCCAGGTAACACCCGCTGAACTTCTGCGTTCTGCGGCGGCGTGGGCGCCCGGTGACCCCGGGAGCCCGCGCCGCCGGTGAGCCGAGGCCCCACCGCCGACCCAGACCGTTGCCGGACCGAGTGGAGACGCACCGCATGCTGCAGCAGACCGAGCCGTTACAACAGCCCCTGGACCAGCGTTCCTTCCGTGACATCCTCGGCCGTTTCACCACCGGAGTCGTGCTTGTGACCGCGCAGACGGCACAGGGACCCGTGGGCATGGCCGTCAACTCCTTCATCTCCGTCTCGCTCGCACCGCCGCTGGTGGCCCTGTGTGCGGCATACACCTCGACCACCTGGCCGGACATCCGGGCCACGGGAAGTTTCGCGGTCACCATCCTCGGCGAGCGGCATGCCGAGCTCTGTCGCCTGTTCAGCCGGCGCGGCGCCGACCGGTTCGCCGGCCGTGACTGGGCCCACACCCGCGCCGGACACCCCATCCCGGCGGACGGGCTGGGCTGGCTGGACTGCGAGATCACGGTGATCCACCCGGCCGGTGACCACGAACTGGTCATCGCGTCGGCCGCCGAAGGCGCCCTGACGGACCCGGCGGAGCCCTCGTGTTCCACGGAGGCCGGTTCCGCGGGCTGCTCGCCTGAGCCATCCGTACCCACAGGACTCATGACTCACCGGCATCACAGGCAGTCGGCATCACAGGCAGAACGAGCTGAGGGAGAAGCTGAACCGTGGCCAGTTCGCATTGGCAGGACCATTGGAAGGCGCGACGAACTCCATTCATTGAGGAATGCCGACAGGCCCGCGCGAACCTGCTGGCGGATCTGAAGGACCCGCCACGGCGCAGGAACGGGTCCTGCACGACATCGTGGCCGTGAGCGCGGACTCGCTCCACTGGAAGGAGCACGGCTACGACTCGGTGGCGGCCGACCCCGGCACCTTCCGGGACGTCCTGCCGGTCATGCGCTACACCGACTTCACCGCGGAGATCGACCGGGAGACCCGGACCAAGGGCGGCGTGCTGTCGTGCAGCCCGGTCCTGCGCTGGCTGAAGACCAGCGGCACCACCGGCGTCCCCAAGCGGGTCCCGTACACCCTGCACTGGATGCTGACCTATCGCGTCCCGGCGATGCAGGCCATGTGGGGCACCTACATGGAGCACCACCCGGAGATCCTCGCCCATCCGCATGCCACGCTCGACACCCAGACCGTCTTCGAGAACGTCGACGACTACCTGTACGGCGTCCAGTACCAGGCGATCAGCAACCGGCACCCGCGGATCAACAGCCGGGACTGGAACCCGCCGTGGTCCGCCTCCCCCTGGTTCGGCACCGAGGCACCCTCCTCGCACTCCGGCCGGATGTACCACCGGATCCGCCATCTGGTCGGCAGGGAGCTGCACTTCATCTCGGCGATCAACCCGAGCACGCTGATCTCGCTGCGCGACCTGATCGCCGAGCACGGCGCCGACCTGGTCAGCGACCTCGCGGCGGGCACCCTGGAGGGGAAGCCGTACACCGACCCGGATCCCGATGCCGCCAAGCATCTCCAATCCGTGCTGGACCAGGGCGAGTTCACACTCAAGGACGTCTGGCCCTCGCTCTGCCTGTACAGCTGCTGGCTGTCCTCCTCCGCCGGGCTCTACCGCTCCCGGCTGGACGCCATCATGCCGGGCGTCACCCCGATGCCGTTCATGAGCTGCGGCACCGAGGGCGTGACCACCATCCCGGTCGACGACTCCCTCGACAGCCAGCCGCTCGCGGTCAGCCAGGCGTACTTCGAGTTCGTGCCGGCCGAGACGGACCTGGGCGCGCTGCTGGACGCCGGCCGGCCGGTCGACACCCTGCTCTTCGACGAGGTCGAGCAGGGCCGCGACTACCACCTGATCATGACGCAGGTGAACGGCCTGCACCGGCTGTGGAGTGGCGACATCTACCGGGTCGACCGGATCGTGGACGGCACCCCCTGGGTGCACTTCGTCCACCGCGACGGCATCTTCCACTCCTTCACCGGCGAGAAGATCACCGAGGCGCAGGTCACCCAGGCCATCGAGCAGGCCATGGCCGCCGAAGGGCTGTCCGGCGGGCTCTACATGTGCGGGCCGCGCTGGGACGAACCGCCGTACTACGTGGTGGTCGGCGAAGCCCCCCCCCCAGCCCGGAGCTGGACCGCGACCTGTCGGAGGCGGTGGACCGCGCGCTGCAGACCATCAACATCGAATACGCGTCCAAGCGCGGCAGCGGCCGGCTCGGCCCGCTCACCTTCGCCACCGTCCCGCACGGCGCCATCGCGGACTACGCCGAATCCCGCCGCCAGCAGGGCAACACCACCCAGTACAAGTACAAGCCCTTCCAGAAGGACACCGACTTCGCCGCCGACCTGCTCGGCGCCACGGCAACGACGGGAGCGCACCGGTGATCGAGACCAAGCGGCCGCCGCAGGACCTGCACAAGGAGATCATCACGCTGCCGGCCGACGACGGCACCGAACTGGCCCTCCATCTGTGGCGGCCCCGGCAGCAGGTCAAGGGTGCCGTCTTCTACTTCCACGGACTGCAGAGCCACGCCGGATGGCTGTGGGAGGTCGGGCCCCGGTTCGCGGACAACGACATCGCCTTCTTCGTCCTGGACCGGCGCGGCAGCGGCATCAGCGGCGGGCCGCGCCACGAGATCCCCGACGTGGACACGGTCATCAGCGACTACACCGGCGCACTGACCCGGGTACGCGAGCTGATCGGCGACTGTCGCTCTTCGGCCACTGCCTGGGCGGCTCCTTCCTGGCCGCCCTGGTGCACCACCCGACTTCAGCGTCCGCTACGACACCGCCATCTACTGCTCGACCTGGCTGGGGCGGCTGCACTCGCTGCTCGGCGAGCAGGAGCGGGCGGCGCTGGCCGCCGAGACGAGCACCGAACTGTGGGACGCCGGGCTGAAGTCGGCGGACTTCACCGCCAACCCCCGCTACCAGCAGTTCATCGACCACGACGATCTCGCGGTCCAGCAGATCACCCGCCGCTCCCGGGCCACCCTGCTCGGCCTGGAGCGCCTCTACCTGGACTCCGACCGGCGCCAACTGCCGGACTTACCTGCCGCGTTCGTGTCCGGACTGACCGACCCCATCCTCGACCTCGACGACACCCACCGGGCGTTCAACGAGATGGTCTCCGACCGGGGCATGATCATCCAGTTCCCGACCGACCGGCACTACCTGTTCTACACCGATGTCCGCGACGAACTGGTCGACTGGGCATCCGCCTACACCCTGCTCCAAGCCGTGGACCGCGATGTCTGAGGCCACGATGTCTGAGGCAGCGATGCCCGAGGCTGCGATGCCTGCCGCCGCGACCCCCGGGACCGCGACGCCGGACGCCGGCGCCCGGCTGTACCGGGTGGCGCTGCCCATGCACGTCAGCTTCGACCACCCGGCGGCCCGCCGCTCCACCAGCGACAGCCTGGTCCTGCGGCTGACCGTCGACGGCGCGACCGGCCTCGGCGAGTGCGCGCCACGGTCCTATGTCACCGGCGAGACCACCGCAAGCGTCACCGAGGCCCTGCTCCAGGTCCCCATGGACCGGCTGTTCGCCCGGCTGCGGGCCGTGCCACCGGAGGAACTCCTGGCGCAGCTGCGGCAGGACGGCTTCGAGGCGGCCTTCGGCCCCGGCATCACGGAGCCGGGGGCGGCGGCGGGGGCGGCGGCGGGACCGGCCGCCCCCGGCGCGAACAACAACCTGCTCTGCCTGCTCGAAACGGCGGTCCTGGACCTCCTCGGCCACCGGCTCGGCCTCCCGGCCACCCGAGCTCGTCCCGGGTCGGCACGCCCCCGCCACCACCGCCGGACGGGCGCCGCTGCCGGTCTCCCAGGTCCTGGACCTCAGCATCGGCGTCGAGGAGTTCCTGGACACCCGCGGCCCCTTCCACTTCGTCAAGGTCAAGGCGTCCGACGACATCGGCCGGGACGTCAGCACGGTCGCCGCGATCCGGCACCGGCTGGGCCCGGACGTTCCGGTCATGGTCGACGCCAATATGAGCTGGACCCCGGAAACGGCCGTCCCCACGCGCGCCGGCTGCGCGCCGCCGGGGTGGACCTGGTGGAGGAGCCGCTGCCCAGGCGCTCCTGGGACGCCCTGCGGGTGCTGCGCCGTGACTCCGGCATCCGGGTGATGCTGGACGAATCGGTGTGCACCCTCGCCGACGCGCGGGCAGCGGTGGCCGCCGGGGCCTGCGACGCGGTGAATGTGCGCGTCGCCAAGAACGGCGGCCTGCTCAACTCCGCCCGCCTGATCGAGTACGCCAGGTCGGCGGGCCTCGGCTTCCAGATCGGCGTACAGGTCGCCGAGACCGGACCGCTGATCAACGCGAGCCGGGCGCTGGCCTTCCGCAGCCCGGACGCGCTGACCGTCGAGGCCGGCCAGTCCGACCGGTTCTTCCCCGGCCCCGAGATGATCGTCTCTCCGCGTCCCCTGGTGGACCGCCGTACCAACACCCTCGCACCACCCCCGGTCCCGGCTTCGGGCTGCGCCTGAACGCCTCCGCCGAACCCTGGGCGGCCGCGGCCTGGACCGACGACCACTGGCACTCCACCACTCCCGAGGAGACCCTCCGATGACCGTCCTCTTCGAATGCACGCACCAGGGCGAACGCCACTTCGGCCTCGGCTCGCCCGAGGACACCGAGCTCGGCCTGTACCCGCTGGGCGACCTCGACCTGCGCGCCGCCCTGCTCGCGGCGGACGGCGACATGGCCGCCTTCACGGCCGGCCTGACCGAGGGCCGCACCCCGGTGTCCGTCCCGGTCACCGAGGTGAGCTTCCGTCCCCCGCTGCTGCCGGATTCGGTCGGCGACGCCATGGTCAGCGGCTTTATGGCGACCCACAACGTCAAGGTGGACGCCGGCACCCAGGCGCAGCCCAACTGGTTCCTCAAGGGCCTCGGCGACGTGCTCAAGGTCTCCGGCGAGCCGCTGCGCGCCCCGTCCGGCTTCGTCGCCCTGACCGAGGAGGCGGAGGTCGTCCTGGTGTACGTCACCGACGGGAGCGGCACCCCGCGCTACGCCGGCTACACCTTCGGCAACGACCTCACCGACATCGGCCGCTTCCGGCAGCACAACGGCCACCTCTCGTACGCCAAGCTCTGCGACGCGGGCGTCGCCCCGTGGCTCTTCCTGGGCACCCCGCCGCTCCACGTCACCGGCCAGGTCACCATCGAACGCGACCACAGCCCGGCCTGGCAGGGCACCTTCACCACCGGCACCAAGGCCCTCCACTACGGCCTGCGGGACATGATGTCCGGCCTCTTCGCCCATGAGGCCCTGCTGCACCCGGGCCGCGTGCACTACGTCTACCTCGGCGCCGACCGCAGCAGCTTCCACGGCGGCTTCACCATGGCCGACGGCGACCGCATCCAGATGCACTTCGCCACCCACAGCGTCCGCCTGACCAACCAGGTCTCCACCACCCCCCACGCCTGACCACCCCACCCCCACGCCCCACCCGACTGACGCCCCGGCGGCCCCAAAACCGACCGGGGCGCAGCCACGCCCTCACCCGTCAGGGTGCCGACATCCGGACTCCGGATCGCCGCCGGGGTCAACGGTTCGCAGCGGCAAGTGCGCGTTCAAGGAGCGTGTCGGCATCAGCACGCCGATCCCGCTGATTGAGTGAGTAGAGAATCTGGAGCACATCCCGCTCGGACCGGTTGCCGGCTGGCCGATGATCGTGTCCTTGGCTTCGAGCAGCCCGAGGTCACGGCAGGATACGACGGCATCCGCGGTCTCCGTGGGGTGGACTTCGGTGCCGACGTGTCGCATGAGGCCGTTGGCGCGCTCCAGGTTGCCGGCAGCAAGGTACAGGGCGAGGTCCTCGGCGGCAGGCCAGGAAAAATCTGCCGCCCCGCTGTTGTGCCGGTCCACGTCGTGAGGGGGGACCGGCACAACAGTCACGGTGACGGCAGCGGGAGATCCGGCCGGCCCTGCCCCCGCGACGGCACCCTCCAGAGGAGTAGCAGCCCCGCAGGCCGGGCAGACAGCGGCCGGATCCTGGCCTTCGGGCGGCAGCGGCGAGAGGGCCTGCCGGAGACTGTCCAGCTCCTCCCAGGAACCGACTGCCCCCGTGGTTCCCTGGCTGTTCAGCGCCAAGTCATACAGCGCCCTGAGCGGCTCTTCCCTGGGCGCACGCTTGCGCCTGCCGTTTGCCAGGTCGGACAGCACAGACCGGCTCAGATATCCGTCCGGTCCCGCCTCCTTCAGCATCCTTTCCTCGGTGCGCTGGCAGGAGAGACCGATCCGGAGGAGCAGACCGCGTACTGCCTCAGCAAGTTCCCGCTGCTGGGAGGGGAGCTGGGGATCGAGGTCAGCAAAGTTCGCGCGCTGCGGCAAACTGGTTCCCCTTTATGACAGTTGACGGCATGAATCAGACTATTGTGCCGCCCGGCGGGTGTGCCGTGGGCAGGATCGCTGTCCTGGTTTGGGGGCTGCGAGAGGAGCAGAAGTGGGACAGGAACACACTTCCGAACCGGGAGTCACTGCTGTTGAGTTGGATGCTGTAGCCGACACCAGCTGACAGGCCGCGTTCACTGCGGCTCTGCTCGGAGATGTCTTGCCCTTTGCTCTGAGAGGTGGACCTCCCGCATGTCCATGCCGTCCTGGAACGACCCGAAGCTCAGCACTATGAAGCGTGTGGCACTCTGGCTCGTCCAGGAGGTCGGCGTCGTCGGCGACCAGACCCAGCTGCGCGATGCCTTCCCCGAGACGTCGCAGATTGACCGCCGGATGCGCGACCTGCGTGACTTCGAGTGGCGCATCGACACAAACCGCGAGGACGGTGCTCTGGGCTCGCATGAGCACCGCTTCGTACGGCAGGGTGCTGCCGTGTGGGAACCTGGCAAGGCAACTAGGAAGGTCGGCGTCACGGTCACGGCCGCTGAGCGGCACGCGCTGATGATGCGCGACGGCCACAAGTGCCGCTCGTGCGGGATCGGCCCGGGCGAACCGTACGCCGGTACCTACATCGTTTCGCAGCTTGACGTCGCCCGCCGTTCGGTCCGGCTGCCCACTGGCCAGAGCAGCGTGCAGCTGGTGATCGAGTGCAACCGCTGCCGGGTCGGCGGCCGCGAGCTGACCGCAGACCTGGGCAACGTACTGTCGCGGATCGACCGTCTGCCCGTCTACGAACGGAAGATGCTGGCCGCCTGGGTCGAGCAGGATGCCCGCGGCTTCAGCGAGACCGAGGACCTGTGGGCGGCCTACCGGTCACTGCCGGCGGACTCCAGGGACGAAGTCCGCGCGGCTCTGCAGTAATTGCGGCATCAGCCGTCCTTGACGTGGGGCGGCCGAAACGGCCGCCCCACCTGCCCGGCTTCTGTCGTTTGTCGCGTTCTTTGAGGAGAGTTACCAGAGATGTTCACGGACTTCGGAGTCCCCCGACTGCTGACAGCACCCGCACCCAGGTCGAACAGCGGCTGAAGGAACTGCGTGAGAACAACGGGGTTGCTGAGACCCTGACGGTGGAGTGGAACGATGCCCCTCTGCACGTCGAGGTCATCGATATGCCGCTGGATGCCCTGTTCTACAACCCCGGTACGCACCGCATCCGTGCTCAGCGCAGCCTCGACCCTGGCCGCGACACCGGCCTGACGGCCGATCCCTGGAGCCCGGCGAGCCAGGACTACCTGCAGCACCTGCTGACGATCCGGCCCTCGGAACCAGACCGCCGCGATCCTGACTTTGAGGTCCTGAAGGAGAACCTCAAGGTCCATCAGCAGAACGAACCCGGCCTGATCACCCGTGACGGCATCCTCGTTAACGGCAACACCCGCTGTGCCGCGCTGCGCGAGATCAGCAGGGAATCCAGGAAAGTCACCAGCATCCGTGTGGGTGTGCTGCCGGCGTCGTGCTCCTGGAAGGAAATCAACGATGTCGAGTTGTCCCTGCAGCTGCGGCCCGACCGGCGGCGCGACTACTCCTACATCAACCGGCTGCTCGCGATTGACGAGCAGCATGTTCAGCTCCAGCGTCCCTTGCAGGTCATCGCCACCGCATTCCATACCGACGTGAAGTCATGTGAGCGCGACCTCTGGGTCCTGGAGCAGTTGCGGGACCTGATCAAGCGGAGCACTACGGCCGAAGGGATGGCGCTGCGGCTGATGGATCTGGAACGGTCGCAGGAAAAGCTTGCCGAGCTCTACCGTGCATACGTCAAGGAGCATGCCAAGAACAAGGAGCGGGCCGACCTTCTGAAGGAGGCACGGCTGGCCGCGATCGTGCTGGACTTCGCCAAGACCGATGTCCGTTACATCGACGCTGACTTCCACAGCCGATACCTGGACAGGACTCTGCCTGACGAGTTCAGGACGTCTGAGACCGCTGCACCGTCCACCGTCACGATTCCCGGGCTGAACCGGACCGTCAAAGCAGCGGGAGCGAACGTCGCCGCCGCCCGCGCAGTCACCGACGCCCTGCTGCGGGCTAAGGCTGTCGAGGCTGCTGGCGAGAGTGCGCCGCTGGCAGAGCAGTCTGCTGCGTCTGCCGTCGTCGTCTCATACACGGACGCGTTCAACGAGGCCATCGACACCGCAGGCCGCGACTTCCGGCTGCGGAGGAAGCGCCTGGCCGCCCCCGACCGGATCAGTGATGCCTGCAAGGACCTGGAGCAGTCCATCACCGACCTGGTGATGTCCCGGGGCAGCGCGAGCCTCGACGAGGGAGCGTTCGACGACGCTATCGATCAGCTCCGCACCGTCATGAGCAAGCTCGCGGTTGAGGCGCAGCGCAGCATCGACCTGCCCGGGAACGGCCTCGCCTGGCTGATCGCCGCAGTAGACGTGAAGCAGCCGCAGCCGTGAGCGAATCTGTGGACACCCCCTCGCTCCGGCTGGGCTTCGACGTCACGCGTACCCGTGTGGAACTGCGCACCGTCCCGGCTTTCCAGGCTGACTTCGCCCAGCTGACCGCGCGGATCTCCACGGGCGGTCAGCGCGGCCCGCTGTCCGCCGAGATCGACCTCGACGACTTTCTGGTCGGCCTCAGCGAGCTGGGAACCTGGAGTCACCCAGGCGTCGACTGGGACGAGGACCTCATGGCACTCGTCAACGGCGTACTTGACGACGCCGACACGGTGCAGCGCAGTCTCAGCGAGGGGCCGTCGGGCGGTGCTGCCGACGCAGTCCAGCCGGAGGAGGTCATCGGACTGCTCGGCCCCGGCTGGAACGCTGACCTCACACCGTTCCAGCAGCGTGACATCGCCCGGCTGCTCTCGCTGCGTCACAGCGCCAACTTCAGCGTCCCCGGCGCCGGCAAGACCCGCGTCGCGCTCGCGGTCTACGCTGCAATGCGTGAGCGCGGAGAAGCCCAGCGGCTCCTGGTCGTGGGGCCGAAATCCGCATATGAGGCCTGGGAGTACGAGAGCTCCCTCTGCTTCAGGGAGCCTCTGCGCACTGCGGTGACGGGGCGGTCTCCCGATCCACTGGCGGAGCTGCGCATCGTGAACTACGAGCGGCTGGACCGTTCCCTGGGCAGCCTGGCGTCCTGGCTCAGGTCCGGGCCCTCAATGGTTGTGCTGGATGAGGCCCACCGGATGAAGCTGGGGGCAAGCGGTACCTACGGCTCGGCGTGCCTGGCGCTCGGCCCCCTGGCTGACCGGCGGCTGATCCTCACCGGCACGCCGGCCCCCAACGGGGCACGGGATCTGGAGAACCTCCTGTCGTTCGTGTGGCCAGGTCACGGCAAGCGTGTGGTGACAGAGGCGGTGGGCGGCGGCGACCTGGCCTATGCCAGCTCGGTACTGCGCCCGCTGTTCACCCGCACCACCAAGCACGAGCTGGGCCTGCCCCCGTTCGAACCGAAGGTCCGCTACGTGGATATGCCGCCGATCCACGCGGAGGTCTACGAGGCGCTTAAGGGGAACTTCTCAGCCCGCGCGGAAGGCGCGCGCGGCAGCATCGAGGCGCTGGGCAAAGCCGTGCTGCGGCTGCTGATGGCGGCGACCAGCCCGGCCCTCCTCCTGGAGGGTGCCAGCCGTTACGAGCCACTGGAGTACCAGCTCCCTCCACTGGAGGCCTCCCCCGGGGACTCCCTCTTCGAACTGCTGCAGGACCTCCCGAGCTACGAGCTCTCACCGAAGTACCAGGAGACGGTGAAGATCGTCGCGGACAATGCTGCTCAGGGACGTAAAACCCTGGTCTGGACAACATTTGTACGCAGCCTCACCACCCTGGAGAAGCTGCTGCAGGCTTACGGCCCCGCTACGGTCCACGGCGGCACCCCGGACCGTGAGGAGCAGCTGCGCCGCTTCCGGCAGGACCCCGACTGCCATGTCCTTATCTCCAACCCAGCCACCCTGGGCGAGGGCATCAGCCTGCACCAGACCTGCCACGATGCTGTCTACGTGGACCGCGACTTCATGGCTGGGCGCTTCCTGCAGAGCCTCGACCGCATCCACCGCCTCGGCCTTGCCCCCGGTACCGAGACGCGCGTCACCGTGCTCGCGACACGTCGCACGGTCGACGAGGTGGTGCGCCTGCGGCTGGAGGAGAAGCTGGAATTCATGGGCCGTATCCTGGACGACCCCGCCGTCCAGCAGCTCGCCGACCTGCAGGAAGAACCGGCTGCGGGTGCCGGAATGAACGCCGCCGATGTGCGCGCGCTCCTTCAGCATCTCAACACGCCTGCGGCACGCGCATAGCATCCGTCGGGCCCAGGGCCCCCAGTATCCGTCCCGTCCCTACCGCCCGGAGACCCAGATCCCTATGACCGCTGAGAGCTCGCTCACCGGACAGTACGACGCTGTGGACACGGAACTGGAGCGCGTCAGGGCCGAGCTGCTCCGTCTCGACCCTGACGGCTCACGTTTCGCAACTGTGCTGCGCAACACCATCGACCAGCTCCTCAATGGTGAGGCCACCGGTCGCTACGACTGGGAGGAGCTGTTCAAGACCGAAAAGACCCATGCCGGAACCCTGGTCGAGATCAATCTTCAGCGCGAATTCCTCTTCGGCGACGGCAAACAGATGGACTACGAGATCGCCGGTGTGGACGTCGACTGCAAGTACTCCCAGAAATTCGGCGCCTGGATGATCCCGCCCGAGGCGCTGGGCCATCTGTGCCTGGTGGTGTCGGCAGACGATTACCACAGCACGTGGAGCGCCGGCCTGGTACGCATCCGGCCCGAGATCCTTAACGGCGGTATCAACCGGGACCTCAAGCTCACGATCAAGGCGGTGCACCGCAGTCAGATCGTGTGGCTGTGGCACGACGCGGCCCTTCCCGAGAATGTTCTGCTGCACCTCGATAAGGAGACCCGTTCACGCATCCTCATCCCCGGGAAACGCAAAGGCCAGGCCAGAGTCGTCGAGCTGTTCCGGTCTGTCCACGGCAGGCGGATCGGCCGCGGCGTTGTACGGACCGCGGCGCAGCAGCTCGATTACATGGCCCGGGTCAGGGAGGGCGACAAAGGCCGCGCTCGTCCGAAGCTCCGCCCCGAGGGCATTCTCATTCTCGGCGACTACCCGGTCCACCAGGCGATCGCCGCAGGTCTCGGGGGTCCGGTCCCGCGCGAAGGCGAATTCGTAGCCCACCGGGTTGTCCGGGCCCGCCCGGAATACGCGGACCGCCCCAGCGCTGAGATCAGCGGTGAGCTCTGGGTCGTGGCGCGCCCGGGCGACCCGGCCGAGGAGGCGCCCCGGCTTCCGGATCCGCAGAACGACGCTGCATCATAAGGATGTGACCGGAACATCTGGACCGGATGAGACCGCCTGGGTGCCGCCCGAGGGCACCTGGGCGTCCTCCGCCGGCCGCCGCCGCAACATGCAGGCGATCCGCAGCCGCGACACCGGCCCTGAGCTGGCACTGCGCTCTCTGGTCCACGCGGCGGGGCTGCGCTACCGGGTAGCGGCCAAGCCGCTGCCGGGTATGCGCCGCACCGCTGACCTGCTGTTCCGGCCGACCCGGGTCGCAGTATTCGTCGACGGCTGCTTCTGGCACGGGTGTCCCGTGCATTTCGTGCCGCCGAAGACAAACCCCGAATACTGGCGCGAGAAGATCGGCCGAAATGTCCAGCGCGACCGGGACACCGACGAGCGGCTGACCGGAGCCGGGTGGCTGGTGCTTCGTTTCTGGGAGCACCAGCCACCCGGGGAGTGTGCCGGGATAGTAGTACAAGAGGTCCGGCAACGGCGGGGTGTCCCCGCTAGCTGATCTTCGCCTTGTGCTTCACGAACAGGTCATGCCTTGCATGGCCCTGCTGGCCGATGAATGCCTTGAACTCCCCGAGACGGTAGGTGAGCTCCCCCGTCTTCAGCTCACCTTCCGTGATGTCGAAGTCCCGGCTGATGTGAGCGATGCGCCGTTCAACCTCCGGCAGACCGAGGGCGTCGCCGGACTTCTCAAGAAGCCGGACGATCTGGGCGGCGCTCAGAGCCCGGGAGCTGCGGCGCAGCAGGACATACACCGGGTCCAGCACAGGGCTGACCGACTCCACGGCGTCAGCGCGCTTGGTCTCCTTACGCAGAGCCCTGGCAATCGAGAGGCCAAGGGCTTCGGCGACAGGAGGCGGGAAGGCATTGCCGATCTGCCGGTAGACAGTGGTCTTACGCCCAAGGAAGTCCCAGCGGTAGCTGCCGCTGTCCCAGCCCTGGATGCGGGCCACCATCTCGGTGGTCAGTTTGGGGCCGGGGACTCCTTCGGGCTCGGCCCACGTCCTGCCTGGGACCTCGTTGGCGACACCCATCGCGTCGACGCCCAGGGCCGCCCAGGCGGCCTTCGCCCGCGTCGGGCCCAGATCAGCCCCGCCGTGCTTCTTCGAACCGCCCACAATGGTGGGGGCGATGCTCTTGCCGTCGCTGCCGTTGGCCTTCTTCACCCACTCGTCGAGGCCCTTCCACCCGTCCTGTCCCATCAGGTCCCGGAGGAGATCCCCAACCGGCCTGGTCTTCTCCGGCTCAGGCTCTGGCCAGGAAAAGTACTCGGCGTACTCCTGTTGCAACGCGACCAGCACGAACCGGGGGCGCAACTGCGAAACGCCGTAGTCGGAGGCCTGGAGCAGGCGCCACTCACCGGTGTAGCCGTACTCGTGAAGCCGCTCCAGGACATGCTGACGGTAAGCGGAGAAGCGGTTGCCGCTCAGCCCGCGGACGTTTTCCAGCAGCAGAGCCTTCGGACGTACCCGCCCGCAAAGCTCCACAGCCCAGGCGAACAGATCGCGCTCGTCAATGGCACCAAGCTGCTTGCCTGCGATGCTGAACGGGGGGCAGGGAACACCTCCCGCGAGGAGGGCGACATCCTTATGGTCTTCGGGCGTCCAGGTATCCGGGCTGGCGACGTCCCCCTCCTGGACGATGACTGACGCACGTTTAGTGGCCTCCTCCTGGCTGAGGGTTTCATCCTCCTCCATGAGCAGGCGCGCCATGTTGTGCCGAAGTGTGGCTGCCGCATTGGTGTCGAGCTCGATGGCGAGCCGGTGCTGAAAGCCGGCCTTGTGCAGCCCAAGGGACTGCCCTCCGGCACCAGCACAGATCTCGACAACCTCAAACGGCTCGAATGCCATGAGACGGTCTCCTTTCGGCAGCGCATTGCTCACGTGCTCTGATTCCGTCAAGCGGCCGGGAGCCGTAGGACGGGATGGACAGGATGGGTGCCCCGGACCGGTAACACAACAGTGCCAGGGCGTTACCCAGTGTTCCAGCATGCTCACGGACAGCTCCGCGACCAGCAAACATGCCGAATCGCTGAAGTCTATGCGGCCCCACTGGACAATCCGCCGCCTCACCCTGTCAGTCCGCCCCGACGACTGGGCCGCACCAGCTGGCGCGCGCGGGAGCACGGTCCGGCCAAAACCGTCCGCAGTGCAGCCCGGCGAGTACACCTCGGAGTCACAGCACGCATACAGGCGGCGGACGAGTCGGCCTGTACGCCGGGTTCTGTCTCCCGGGGGCCTTGCGGCGCCCGGGGAGGCGGTCATCCATCTACGGCTGCCGTTGCCGACAGCCTCCAGCGGTCTACCCGCTGACTCGGGCGGCAGCCCTCGAACGTCAGCGCGGAGCGCCTTGCGGTGCTCCATCTTGACCTTGCTCCGGGTGGGGTTTACCTAGCTGCCCAGGTCACCCTGGGCACTGGTGGTCTCTTACACCACCGTTTCACCCTTACCGGAGGCCTGAGCCTCCGGCGGTCTGTTTCTGTGGCACTTTCCCGCGGGTCACCCCGGGTGGGCGTACCCACCACCCTGCCGTGTGGCCCGGACGTTCCTCGGCGGGCCCCTGGGGACCCGACGCGACCGCCCGGCCGGCTCGTCCGCCGTGTGGACCATGGTAGCCGTTGTGACGGGGGGCGTTTTCCCCTGGGGTGTCCGGCTCCGTAGGGTGGGCGGGCTGGGGTCCGTACACCGAGGGAGAACCGCTGTGCTGGTGCTGTTGCCGCCGTCCGAGGGAAAGGCCGCCGCGCGGACGGGTGCGCCGGTCGCGTTGGACGGGCTGTCCCTGCCCGGGCTGACCCCGGCGCGGGAGCGGGTGCTGGCGGAACTGGTGGAGCTGTGCACGGGCGACCCGGATGCCGCCTCGGCGGTGCTGGGCCTGTCTCCGGGGCTGCGTGGCGAGCTGGCCCGCAACGCTGCGCTGCGGACCGCGGCGGCCATGCCCGCAGGCGAGCTGTACACCGGGGTGCTCTATGACGCGCTGGGGCTGGCCACGCTGGACGCCCCCGCCCGGGCCCGCGCCGAGGAGTCGCTGCTGGTGTTCTCCGGCCTGTGGGGGGCGGTGCGGATCGGCGACCGGATCCCCCGTACCGCTGCTCCGGCGGGGTCAAGCTGCCGGTGCTGGGCGCGCTGGGGAGCTACTGGCGCGGTCCGATGGCCGAGGCCGTGCCGGCCGTCGCCACCGGTCTGGTGCTGGATCTGCGCTCCTCCGCGTACGCGGCGCTGTGGAAGCCGGCCGGCGAGGTGGCCGGGCGGACGGCGACGGTGCGGGTACTGCACGAGCGGGTGGTCGGCGGGGTGACCAAGCGGTCGGTGGTGAGCCACTTCAACAAGGCCACCAAGGGCCGGCTGCTGCGCTCGCTGCTGGAGGACGGCGCGCAGCCGCAGTCGCCCGCCGAACTGGTGGAAGCACTGCGGGAGTTGAAGTACATGGTGGAGGCGCAGGCTCCGAAGCCGGGCAAGCCGTGGGCGCTGGACGTGGTGGTCAGCGAGCTGTGACCGCCCCGGCCCGCCGAGCCGGAGCGGTCGGGGCGGCCGGAGCGGTAGGGCCTGCCGGGGCAGTCCGGGTCAGCGCAGGTGCGAGGTGTCGTTGAGCAGCCGCAGCGAGGCGTTGCCGTCCGCGTAGTACTGGATCGCGGAGAGCGAGGCCGCGGAGAGCTCCATCCGGAACAGCGACTCGGGCGGCGCGCCGAGCGCCAGCCGGACCAGGGTCTTCACCGGGGTGACATGCGACACCACCAGCACGGTCTTCCCGGCGTACCGGGCGAGCAGCTTGTCGCGGGCCACCCCGACCCGGCGGCCGACGGCGGCGAAGGACTCGCCGCCGGGGGCGCGGTCCGGGCGGAGGCCAGCCAGGCGTCGAGCTCGTCCGGGTGGCGCTCCTTGGCCTCGGCGAAGGTCAGGCCCTCGAACGCGCCGAAGTCGGTCTCCCGCAGGCCCTCGTCGAGGCGGACCTCCAGGCCGAGGCGGTCGGCGACGATCTGCGCGGTCTGCCGGCAGCGGAGCAGCGGGGAGCTGACCACCGCCTGGATGGTGCCGCGTGCGGCCAGCCCGGCGGCGGTGCGCTCGGCCTGGGCCAGTCCGCGCTCGGACAGCTCGGGGTCACCGCCGCCGCTGCCGGAGAAGCGCTTCTCCGGGGTGAGCGCGGTCTCGCCGTGGCGCAGCAGCACGAAGGTGGTGGGGGTGCCCAGGTCGGCCTGCCCCCAGCCGACCGCGGCGGCCGAGGCGGGGCTGGGATCGCGGACGCTGTCCTCCGCGGCTGAGCCGGGCGAGCCGGCTGAGCCGGCAGAAGCGGTTGAGGCGCCTGCGGCGGCGGCGGGCGGCGTGGTGGTGCCGCTGCGGGGCAGGGGCTTGGGGGTCCACTGGCGTCCGGCCTTGCCCGCGTCCATCGCCTCGTTGGCCAGCCGGTCCGCGTCCTTGTTCTGGTTGCGCGGGATCCAGGTGTAGCCGACCTGCCCGCGCGGGAAGATCCCGCGGGCCTCGGCGGCCAGCGGCTGCATGTCGGGGTGCTTGATCTTCCAGCGTCCCGACATCTGCTCGACGACCAGCTTGGAGTCCATCCGGACGTCGATCCGCGCCGCCGGGTCCAGCTCGTGGGCGGCGCGGAGTCCGGCGATCAGGCCGCGGTACTCGGCCACGTTGTTGGTCGCGCGGCCGATGTATTCGGCGGCCTCGGCCAGCAGTTCGCCGGTGTCGCCGTCGCGCACGGTCGCGCCGTAGCCGGCGGGCCCCGGGTTTCCCCGGGAGCCGCCGTCGGCCTCGATGATGAAACGTCGGGTGCTCATGACGTCCGTTCTACAGGGCGGCGAACCGAGTGGGCAGAGGTACGCAGAGGGTACGCAGGGGTACCGGGTGGGCGGTCCCGGCGCCGAGGGCTTCGGCGCCGGGGCCTACAGACCGGAGTCCGAGGTGCGGATCAGGATGCGGGCGCAGTTCTCGCAGCGGACGACGGTGTCGGGGGCGGCCGAGCGGACCTCGCGCAGGTCGGTGATGCTGAGCTCGACCCGGCAGCCCTCGCAGCGCCGCTGGAAGAGCCGGGCCGCGCCGACGCCGCCCTGCGACTGACGGAGCTTGGTGTAGAGCTTCATCAGGTCCGCGGGGATGACCACGGCGACGGTCTCCCGCTCGCGGGTGACCTTGGCCACCTCCGCGTCGATCTCGGCGGTCGCCGCGTCGCGGCGGGCCTCGGCCTCGGCGGTGCTGTGCGCCGCGTCCCGGCGGGCGGTCATCTCGACCACGCGGGCCTGGGCGGACTCCAGCCGCTCCATGATCTCCAGGACGATGTCCTCCAGGTCGCCCTGGCGCTTGGCCAGCGCGCCGATCTCGTGCTGGAGGTTGGCGAGGTCCTTGGCGGAGTTGACCGCCCCGGAGTCCATCCGCTGCTGGTTGCGGGTGGCGCGGGTGGCGACCTGGTCGACGTCCTGCTCGGCCTTGACCAGTTCGCGCTTGGTGTCGCTGAGCTGGGTCTCGGCGGCGACGGTGAGGGAGCGCAGCTCGGTCAGGTCGGTGCTGCGCTGCTGGATCTCGGCGTGCTCGGGAGCGTGGCACGGCGGTGCCCGAGCTGGTCGATGCGGGAGTCGAGGGCCTGGAGGTCGAGCAGGCGGATCTGGTCGGCGGGCGCGGCGTTCAGGGGGTGCTCCTTGGATGTGCGTCAGCGGGGGTTGTGGTCATCGGGGCGTGCAGCGTCCAGGGGTCGGTGACCTGGTGGGACACGCGCGTCTCAAGGCTCCAGCCGCGTTCGGCGGCGGCAGCGTGCAGCAGCTGCTCGGCGCTGCGCAGCCAGGGCCACTCGGTGGCCCAGTGGGCGGCGTCCACCAGCGCCAGCGGGCTCGCCTCGCGGGCCTCGGAGGCGGGGTGGTGGCGCAGGTCGGCGGTGACATAGACGTCCACGCCGGTGGCGCGGACGGCGTCGAAGACGGAGTCGCCGGAGCCTCCGGCGACCGCGACCCGGCGCACCGGGAGGTCCGGGTCGCCCGCCGCGCGCACGCCCTGCGCGGTGGCCGGCAGGGCGGCGGCGACGCGGGCGGCGAAGGCGGACAGCGGCTCGGCCTCGGGCAGCTCGCCGACCCGGCCGAGGCCGCGGCGTCCGGCCGGGTCGCTCGGGTCGGGCACGATCGGGCCGGTCACCCGCAGGCCGATGGCCTCGGCGAGGGCGTCGGAGACGCCCGGGTCGGCGGTGTCGGCGTTGGTGTGGCAGACCAGCAGCCCGATGTCGTGCTTGATCAGGGTGTGCACGACCCGGCCCTTGAAGCCGTCGGCGGCGACCGTGGTGGTCCCGCGCAGATAGAGCGGATGGTGGGTGACCAGCAGGTCCGCGCCCCAGGCCACGGCCTCGTCGACCACCGTCTGCACCGGGTCCACGGCGAACAGCACCCGCCGTACCCCGGCCGCGGGGTCGCCGCAGACCAGGCCGACGGCATCCCAGGACTCCGCCCGGCCGGGCGGGTAGAGCTCGTCGAACAGGCTTCGGACGTCGGCAAGGATCGGCACCCGTCGACTTTACCGAAGTTTCCCGGGGTGATCGGACGGGCGGCCGCCGCCCGGGACCCCATCGAGGACCTCACCCGTATGAGTGAAGGGCCATCGATCCGTTCGGGTGGTGCGCGGGAGGTCAGTAGCGTCTGTTGTTGCGGCGGGGGGCGCCGGCGCTCTCGCCTTCCCTTGCCCTGCCCGGCCGAGGACCTCCACGGTCCGGCCTCCTATCCCCCGGTGGAGCCTCCCGATGACTGTGACCCCGCTACCCCTACCGCCGGAACCATCGGTTCCGCTCTCCTTGGTGGACGCCGCCCCGTCGGGCCGCGGCGGCTACGCCCCCGTGCTGCGACGGCTCGGCTTCACCTTCTCCGCCGACGGCGCCTACGCCGCCTGCCTGGCGACCACCGGGGACAGCGGCTGGTACCCGGAGAGCTGGTGGCTCGGCGGCGGGGGCGGGGGCACGCCGGGCGGGGGCACGCCGGGCGGAGGTATGCCTGGCGGGGGCATGCCTGGCGGGGGCATGCCGGGCGGGGCGGCCGAGGACATAGCGCGGGCGGGCGGGGGGCACGGCGCGGGCTGGCTGGGAGTCGGCGGGGCCGGGTCCGGCGTCGGCGGGGCGGGATCGGCCGCGGCGGGGTAGGAGCCGGCGGGGCGGGGAGCGGCCAGCAGGTGACCGGCGGGGCCGGGGTGGCGGCGGTTCCGGTACCGCTGGTGCTCGGGGCCGTGGCCGGGGCAGGTGCGGGAGCGGGGGCCGGCTCGGGGCCGGAGAGCCCGCGCTCACAGCTGGTGTCCCTCCAGGACGGCCGGGTGCTGATCTGCCGGCATCGGCCGGACCGGCAGGAGCTGGTGGTGCGCGCGCCGGAGCTGCCGGCCGGCGGCGGCCCGGGGGCCGGCGTGGGGGTGTCCGAGCGGAGCGCGGGCACGCTGCGGATGCCCGGGCTGCGGCTGCTCGCCCTGCCCGCGGCCGGGCCCGGCGCACCGGTCGCGGTGGCGCTGGGCACGGACGCCCGCCCGGTCACCTCGGTCTGGCTGATCAGCGCGGACGGCGCGGCGCCGCAGCAGGTCGCGGAGTTCCCCGGCGCGGCCGGGGGCGGGTGTGGCTGGACCGGGGCGGGCGGATGCTGGCGCTGGACCATGTCCGCGAGGGCGGGCGCGGTCCGCTGGTGAAGACCGTGGTGCTGGATCTCGCCACCGGCACCATGAGCCCGTTACTGGAGCTGGCACCGGACAGCAATGACCGGCTGCTGGTCGCCGACCCCGCCAGCGGGCTGATCATCGTCCGCAGCGACGCGGCCGGGGCGGACCGGCTCGGCTGGGGCGTGCTCGGCGGCGATCAGCCGCTGCGGTTCCCGGACTGCCTGCACCAGCCGCCCCGGTTCCTGCGCCCGATCGCGATCGAACCGCCGTCCGGTCCGACGGTCCCGGCGGCCGAGCTGCGGGTGGCGCTCCAGGGCGACTGGGGCGCGAGTTCCTCGCTGGCGCTGTGGCGGCCGGCGGAGGGGCGGTGCGAACCGCTGCCGGTTCCGGCCGGGCAGCTGGGCGGGGTGGCGCACTGGTCCGGCGGGGGGCTGCGGCTGCCGTACTCCGCGCCCGACCATCCGGCCGGGATGGCCACCGTCGATGTGGACCTGCTCCGGGACAATCCGCCGGAGGCCGGGCCCGCGCCGACGATGCCGCTGCGGCTGGCTCCATTGCAGGGCGGTTCGGCCGGGATGAACAGCCTGCTGCGGCGGATCCCCAAGGGCGGCACGGTCCGGGAGCTGCGCCCGGCCCGGCCGGGGTGGCGACTGGACGGCAGCGCCTCCCCCACCGAGGGCGGACGCTGGCATCCGGCCCGCGCCGTGGAACTCCGTGGCGCGGCCGGGCGCGTGGAGGCGGTGGTGTACGGCGGGGACAGCTGGCTGTCGGCGCAGCACCTGGTGCTGGCGCTGCACGGCGGCCCGGCCGACGCCTGGCGGCTGGAGTTCGACCCGCCGCTCCAGCGGATGGCGGCCGAAGGCCTGTCGGTGGTCGCCCCCAACCAGCGCGGCAGCACCGGCTACGGCCCCGGGCACGCGCAGGCGCTCCAGGACGCCTGGGGCGGGCCGGACCTCGACGACGTGCTGGCGCTGCTGGCCACGGTCAGCGGGCAGCGCGTCGCCCTGGGGCTGGAACCGGCCTCACTCTTTGGGGTGAGTTACGGGGCCTTCCTGGCACTGCTCGCGGCCTCCGCCTCGCCCGCGCTGGTGGCCCGCTGCGCGGTCGTCGCACCGTTCCTCTCCGGCGCCCGGCTGGCCCAGGAGGGATCCGCGGAGGTGCGCTCGCTGACCGAGCAGATGGGCGGCGCGCGGGAGCCCGCGGACGGGCGCGGGCCCGGGACGTCCTGCTGATGTGTCATCGGCTGACTGCTCCGCTGCTGGTCGTGCACGGCGACCTGGACGAGGTGGTGCCGGTAGGCCAGTCCCGCACGCTGCGGCAGGAGTTGCTGCGGATGGGCCGGGCCGAGGGCTCCGACTTCCGCTATGTGGAAGTTGCCGGGGCCGGGCACGAGGTACTGGCCGAGGAGTGCGGTCCGGTCCTACACGAACTACTCGCGACCTTCCTGCGTACCGGGCGGGCAGCCTGATCCGGACCTGACAGCCGGTCACCGTCATATGCTCGAAAGGACGTCGATCGTGCACAGTTCGTTATCCGGCTGCTACAAAATGTGGATCACTCGTTGCATAGGGTGGCGCGGGTCGACCGGCAGCGCCGGTCGACGTCATCGCACAGACAGACAGACACGCAGACACCAACGGAGAATGACGACTCTCATGTCCGATGCCCTCACCGACATCACTGAGAACCGCCGGGACGCCGCGCCGGGGAACGAGCAGGACGACCACATGGCCGGAAAACACCGGGGCTCGGTGGCTCCCGACGATCGGGAGGGACGCCGCGAACCCACCGGCCACGGCCGCCACCGGCGCGACACCGCCGACTGACGCCACCGGCACCAGTTCCACCGTCACCGTCACTATCACCATCACCGGCTGAGCGCCGGCTGTCGGGCCCCGCTGCTGAATCCTTGCTGCACCGCTCGCACTCCAGTGCTTCGGTGCCTCGGTGCCTCGGTGCTCCAGCACTGCTCGCGCTTCAGTGCTCGTGCTTCAGGCCCAGCACCGAGACGTTGGCGTAGCCGTCGCCGGGGGTCCGCCGGGCGTAGAACGGGCCGAGCAGGCCGTCCAGTTCGTCCACGGTGAAGAGGTCCTTGGCCGCGTCGAACTTGGCCAGCACCGGTGGCTGTCCGAGGACCGCGACCATCCCGCCGTGGACCACGAACAGCTGGCCGTTGACCTGCCCGGCCCGCCGGGAGGCCAAGTAGCCGACCAGCGGCGAGACATGCTCGGGGGCCAGTGGGTCGATCCCCTGCTCGGGCGCGCCCATCGAACCGGTGAACACGTCCTCGGTCATCCGGGTACGGGCGCGCGGGCAGATGGCGTTGCTGGTGACCCCGTACCGGGCCAGCGCGGAGGCGCAGCTCATGGTCAGCCCGACGATGCCGCCCTTGGCCGCCGCATAGTTGGGCTGGCCGGGCGAGCCGGCGACAAACGCCTCCGAGGAGGTGTTGATGATCCGGCCGTGCACCGGAGCGCCGGACTGCTTGGCGCGGTCGCGCCAGTGCGCCGCGGCGAAGCGGGTGGTCCCGAAGTGGCCCCGGAGATGGACCCGGATCACCGAGTCCCACTCCTCCGGGGTCATGGAGAAGACCATCCGGTCGCGCAGGATGCCCGCGTTGTTGACCAGCACGTCGAGTCGGCCGAACTGGTCCACCGCCAGGTCGACCAGTTCCCGGGCCGTGTCCAGGTCGGCGACATCGCCATGGTGGGCGACGGCCCGGCCGCCCTCGGCCAGGATCTCGGCGACCGTCTCGTCGGCGGGCGCGGCGCTGGCCCCGCCACTGCCGTCGCGCCCGGGTGCGCCGAAGTCGTTGACCACGACATTCGCGCCGAGCCTGGCCAACTCCAGTGCTTCGGCCCGGCCGAGGCCGCGCCCGGCCCCGGTGACCACGGCGGTCAGGCCCTCCAGCGACGTGCTCATGCAGACTCCATCCAGGTGGGTGTTCCGGCCGGTGCTCAGGGGTCGACGACGGTGCTCAGGGCAGGTGACGGTGCTCAGGGGCAGGTGACGGTGCTCAGAGGTCGATGACGGTGCGCAGGGCCTCGCCGCTGCGCATCTGCGCGATGGCGTCGTTGACGGCTTCGAGCCGGACGTGGTGGGTGATCAGGCCCGCGAGGTCCAGCCGTCCGGCACGCCACAGGTCGATGATGGTCCGGTAGCCACGCAGCACATCCGTCCCGCCGTACAGCGAGGGCAGGATCCGCTTCTCGTTGAAGAACAGTTCGAACATGTTGAACTGGACCAGGTCGTCCATGGCGCCCGCGCCGACCACGACCACCGCGCCACCGCGCCGGGTGGCGTCATAGGCGGCGCGGACCGTCGCCGACCTGCCGACCACCTCGAAGGCGTAGTCGAAGCCCTCGCCCGCGGTCAGCCGCTGCCGTGCCTCGGTCAGGCCCTCGGGGGTGACCGCCTCGGTCGCGCCGAAGCGCAGCGCCCACTCCCGGCGCCCGGCCACCGGGTCGACCGCGAGGATCTGCGCCGCGCCGGCGACCCGGGCGCCCTGGATCGCCGCGATGCCGACGCCGCCGCAGCCGATCACCACCACCGAGGAGCCCGGCTCGACCTTCGCGGTGTGGATGGCCGCGCCCACGCCGGTGGTGACGCCGCAGCCGATGAGCGCGCCGATCTCGAACGGCACGTCCTGCGGCAGCTTCACCGCGCAGCCGGCCGCCACCACGCTCTCCTCCGCGAAGGTGCCGGTGCCGGAGAAGCCAAAGAGGTCGGCGCCGTCATAGCGGTAGTTGGGCGTGCCCATGTTGGCGAACCCGGCCAGACAGAGGTTGCCCGCGCCGCGCAGGCAGCTCGGGCAGATGCCGCAGGGCGGCATCCAGCAGACAACGACGTGGTCGCCGACCGCGAGCCCGCGCACCTCCGGGCCCACCTCGGTGATCTCGCCCGCTCCCTCGTGCCGGGGACGAAGGGGCGGGCTGCGGCAGCACCCCGCTCATCGCCGACAGGTCCGAGTGGCACAGGCTGGCCGCCCGCATCCGCACCCGGACCTGCCCCGGACCGGTGGCGGGGAGCTCCACCCCGGTGTGCACTTCCAGCTTCTCCTGGCCTGTCTCGTGCAGAACTGCTGCGCGCATATCGGCTCCCTGTACGCCTCGGTACGGGTGTTGAGTTTTACTGACGATTCATCACTTACTGTCTAAGGAAGGTGGGTTACCACGGCATCGGCCAGCACCGGCGCGTCAGCCCGGTCCACCGAGGTCGCGCTGACCAGCAGTTGGCCGTCCTGGTCCCAGATCCGCACCCGCAGCGTCTCCCCGGGGAAGAAGACCCCGGCGAAGCGGGCGCGGTAGCCGCGGACCCGGCTGGTGTCGCCGCCGAGCACGGTGTCCACCACCGACTTCAGGGTGACCCCATAGGTGCACAGGCCGTGCAGGATGGGGGTTTCGAACCCGCCGAGCTTGGCGAAGTCCGGGTCGGCGTGCAACGGGTTCCAGTCGCCGGACAGCCGGTAGAGCAGCGCCTGGTCGTGCCGCACCGGGATCTCCTGCACCCACTCCGGATCCCGTTCGGGCAGCTGGATCCGCTCACTGGCGCCGCGTTCGCCGCCGAAGCCGCCCTCACCGCGGGCAAAGATCTCGGTGTCGCAGGTCCACAGCGGACCGTCGGCGTCCGCGGCCTCGCTGCGCAGCACCAGCACCGCGGCCTTGCCCTTGTCGTACAGCGCGGCCAGGCTGCTGGTCAGCGTGCCCCGGCCGGAGGTCGGGACGGGGCGGTGCAGTTCGATGCGCTGGCCGCCGTGCAGCACCTGGGCGAGGTTGATGTCGAGCCCGGGCAGGGTGAACGCACCGGCCTTGGCGAGCCCGCCGCCGGCGACGGTGACAAAGCTGGGGAGGACCTGGAGGTCCTTCTCGTAGGTGTAGCGCAGCTCATCGGGATCGGTGGCCGGGCGGTGCGCACCCGCGCCCACGCCGAGGTGGTAGAGCAGGACGTCCCGCTGCTCCCAGGCGATCTCGGTGGTGCGCGGCGGGGCGGCGAGGGCGGCCGCGGGATCGATGGGCATCGCTGCTCTCCTGGTTCTGAGGGTGCCTCGGCGGGTGTTGCGGTGGGCCCGCCCCGGCTGGTTCCAGTGGTGCTTCAACGGCTTTCGACGGCTGGTGTCGTTGGTGGACCCCGGCACGACCGTCCGCACAGTCGGCCGCGCCGGGGCCGCTCGACGCGGTGCCGGCTCAGCCGTACGGCCGACCCCGCGAAAGATTTGTAGAACTTGTTCTAAGTTTCTGCTCGACAGGTATAGCGCATCGGCTCCGCGTTGGCCATGCCCGCGTTACCCGCGCCGCCGGTGTCGCCGACAGCACGCCGGCGCTGACACCACCGACAGCACCGACACCGCCCCGGCAGCGGCTACGAGCGGCGCAGCATGGTCACCACGACCGCGCCGCCCAGGCCGATGTTGTGGGCCAGGCCCACCCGCGCCCCGGTGACCTGCCGCCGGTCCGCCTCGCCGCGCAACTGCCACACCAGCTCCGCGCACTGGGCGAGTCCGGTGGCGCCCAGCGGGTGCCCCTTGGAGATCAGCCCGCCGGACGGGTTCACCACCCAGCGCCCGCCGTGCCCGGTCGCTCCTTCGGCGACCAGCTTGCCGCTCTCGCCGTCCGCGCACATGCCCAGCGCCTCGTAGCTGAGCAGCTCGTTGACGGAGAAGCAGTCGTGCAGCTCGATCACGTCGACGTCCTCGATGCCGAGCCCGGACTGCCGGTAGACGGCCTGTGCGGCGGCCCGGCTCATGGGCCTGCCGACGACGTCGATGGACGATCCCGAGGCGAAGCTCTCCTCGGTGTCGGTCACCATGGCCTGCCCCATGACCTCCACCGCCTTCCCCTCAAGCCCGTGCTCCAAGACGAAGCGCTCGCTGGCGACCACCACCGCGGCCGCGCCGTCCGAGGTCGGCGAGCACTGGAGTTTGGTGAGCGGTTCGTGGATGGTCTTCGCCGCGAGCACCTGATCCAGGGTGTACTCGTCGCGGAACTGGGCGCGCGGGTTGTCCACGGAGTGGCGGTGGTTCTTCACCGCGACCAGGGCCAACTGCTCGACGGTGGTGCCGTAACGGTCCATGTGCTCACGGGCGGCATTGCCGAAGATCTGCGCGGTCGGCGGGGTGGCCGCGAAGCCGTGCCGGGCGGCCATCACCCCGTAGTGCCTGGCCAGCGGGCTGACCGCGAAGTCGGCCGCGCCCTTTCCGGCGCCGAGGGCGCCCCGGCTCATCTTCTCGAAGCCCAGGGCGAGCACGCAGTCGTTGGCCCCGCCCGCCACGAACTGCACCGCCATCATCAGCGCGGACGATCCGGTGGCGCAGTTGTTGTTGACGTTGTAGACCGGGATTCCGGTCAACCCCAGCTCGTAGACCGCGCGTTGACCGGCTGTGGACTGCTGGTAGCAGTAGCCGACGCAGGCCTGCTCGACCAGGGCGTAGCCGATCCCGGCATCGCCGAGCGCGGCTGTGCCCGCCTCCCGGGCCATGTCCCAGTACTGCCAGTCCCGGCTCTCCGGCTTCTCGAAGTTCGTCATGCCGACGCCGACCAGATAGACCTTCTGAGACACCGTCAACTCCTCTGCTGCCGACTCCGGCCGGGACGTCCGCCGGGCCTCCGGCCGACAATCCGGACAGAGCTCCAATTGAATGACACTCCGTCAGATTAGAACTCGTTTCAATATTTCGGTAGTCCCCCGAGCTCAGCCGGACCCGACCGTTCCGCCCCTTGGACGACGTCCGTTCGCCATGTTCCGTTCATGCCACGCATACGCCACAGTCTCCGGCATGGCTCACCGTGCTACCGGCCGTCGTCACGTGCCGGTACACCGCCGCCACCCCACCCGCACCAGATACTGGAGACAGCGTGTCCCCCTCTCACGCCGTACCTTCCTCGGCTCCGCCGCCGCCCTCAGCGCGGCCATCGGCCTTGAGGTCCTGCCCGGCGGCGAACCCGCGCTGCCGCGGCCGCCGGCACCACCGGCACCATCACCGACGTCAAGCACGTGGTCGTGCTGATGCAGGAGAACCGCAGCTTCGACCACTACTTCGGCATGCTCCAGGGCGTGCGCGGATTCGCCGACCGCTCCGCGATCGCCATCGCGGGCGGCTACTCGGTGTTCGACCAGCCCAACGGTTCCGGCCGGCAGTACCCCTGGCAGCTGAGCGACACCGCCTCCGCCGACAGCCAGACCCCGGAGACGCTCGCCCAGTGCGACGGCTCGCTGGACCACGGCTGGTCCACCCAGCACGAGGCCTGGGACAGCGGCAAGATGGACGACTGGGTCTCCGCCAAGGGCTCGGTGCGCACCATGGGCTACCTGGACCGCTCCGACATCCCGTTCCACTACGCCCTGGCGGACAACTACACCGTCTGCGACGCCTACCACTGCTCGATCATCAGCGCGACCGGCCCCAACCGCACCTACCTGTGGAGCGGGATGATCGACCCGGCCGGCACCGCCGGCGGCCCGGCCTACGACGGCGGCTCGGAGAGCGGCCTGACCTGGCAGACCTACGCCGAGACCCTCCAGAACGCCGGGGTCAGCTGGAAGGTCTACCAGAACGCCGACGACAACTTCACCGACAACGCCCTGGCCTACTTCAACCAGTTCGCCAACGCCCCCACCAGCAGCACGCTCTACCAGCGGGGCATGGCCTCGGTTCCGTCCACCGGCAACACCCCGGTCGACATCGCCAACGCCATCGCCGCCGACGTCCGGGCCGGCACCCTGCCCCAGGTCTCCTGGTGGTGGCCAACCAGAACACCAGCGAGCACCCCGACGCCCCTCCCGGCAACGGCGCCTACTTCATCGACCTGGTCCTCCAGGCCCTGGCGTCCGACAGCGACGTGCTCGACTCCACCGTGCTGTTCCTCAACTACGACGAGAACGACGGGTTCTTCGACCATGTCCCGCCGCCGGCTGCGCCCGCCGGGACCACCGGCGAGTTCTACGACAGCACCAACATCGGCCTCGGTTTCCGCGTCCCCATGCTGGTCGTCTCCCCCTGGTCGCGCGGCGGCTGGGTGGACTCCCAGGTCTACGACCACACCTCGGTCATCCGCTTCATGGAGACCTGGACCACCGCTCTGGGCACCCCCGCCGCCTGCCCCAACATCAGCGCCTGGCGCCGCCAGGTCTGCGGCGACCTGACCGGGGCCTTCAACTTCGCCAGCCCGGTCTACGGCCTGCCGACCCTGCCGAGCACCGCCATCGTCCTGGCGCAGACTTCCTGTGACCCGCTGCCCAACCCCGCCCCGGAGACCAACGCCCTGCCGGTGCAGGAGAGCGGCACCAGACCGGCCCGGGCCCTGCCCTACCAGCCCAACGGCTCGGTCGACCACTTCGAGTTCGACGCCAGCAACAAGATCCTGCTGTGGCTGAAGATGTCCAACGAGGGCGCGGTCGCCACCAACGCGGCCCACTTCGCCGTCTACGCCAACAACTACCGCAGCGGCGGCCCCTGGCAGTACACCGTCCCCGCCTACAACGCCGCCACCGGGACCAACGGGACCGCGGGCGACTACTACAACATCGGCTCCGGTTACGGCAACGGCGCGTACGACTTCACCATGATCGGCCCCAACCGCTTCCTGCGGCACTTCGCGGGCAACGCCACCACCATCGGCAAGAACCTGGAGACCACCAGCTCCTACGCGACCGCCTCCGGCACCGGCGACCTCGCGGTCTGGTTCACCATGACCAACGCCGCCGCCTCCGGCAAGACCGCGGTCTTCACCATCACCTCCAACAACTACCGCACCGACGGCCCGTGGACCTACACCGTCCCGGCCGGCGGCAGCGCCTCCGACTACTTCAACGCGGTCGCCTACGACAACGGCTGGTACGACTTCACCGTCACCAACAACCTCGACTCCTCCTGGTCCCGCCGCTTCACCGGCCACCTGGAAACCGGCACCCCCAGCATCACCGGCTGACGCCCCGTCCCGGCACAGGCCCGGGCCCGGACCAGGGTGGTCCGGGCCCGGGTTACGGCGGGGCGGTGGGGCGGCGGGGCGGTGGGGCGGGTCAGCCGGTGATGGCGCCGGGGGTGAAGACGCCGCCGGTGAGGGTGCCCGGGCCGGTGCTGGTGAAGCCGCTGCCGGTGAGGTCGCTGCCGGTGAGGTCGGAGTCCTTGGCTGCGGCGGCCATGTTCTGGGCCAGGCTCTCCAGCAGGCTCTCCGGGATCACGGTCGCCCCCGAGGGCGCGACCGGGGCCGGGCGCGGTCGTTGAAGAGAGCGACAGCGGGAGGTGCCCGTTGCTGCCCGAGTCGAGCTGCCCGAGGTCGATCGAGAGCTTGGACAGCGAGCCGTCCTGGCCGATGTAGGCGTCGGCGGAGACGTTCCGGTCGGGCACGCCCGTGGGCGCGGCGGTCGGGTACGAGCTGCCGAGGCCGGGGATCGCCTTGGCGACCGGCGCGAAGGCCTGCTGGATGCCGTCCACCAGCTTCTGCTCCGGGGCCTGGAGCACGATGTGGTCGACGCCGTCGGTCGTACCCCGGTCCGACAGTGTGATGTTCTGCTCGAACAGGTTGGTCAGCGCGGAGACCAGGTTGTTCCTGGTGCTCGCGCTGAGGCTGGGGAGCGAGGTCGGCCCACCCGAGCCGACCCCGGCGCTCTGCATGTTCTTGGCGAGCGCGGCCATCTGCCGGGGGTCGTAGGACACCCACTTGCCGGCGATCAGATCCTTCAGCGGCGCGTACTGCGGCGGCATCTGCCCGGCCTCCGCCTGCATCCCGGCGATCTCCTGGCCGGTGCTGCCGTCCGAACCGCC
This sequence comes from Streptacidiphilus sp. 4-A2, assembly GCA_014284505.1. Lineage (GTDB taxonomy): Bacteria > Actinomycetota > Actinomycetes > Streptomycetales > Streptomycetaceae > Streptacidiphilus. The sequence goes on from JAAFYY010000001.1 coordinate 4,976,204, forward strand.
GAGAGCCTCCAGGTTGTCCAGGTAGACCCGCAGGTACTCGGTCCCGGCGACCTGGCGCACCTCGAACAGCGGCTTCCGGCCGCCGGAGTGGATCTCCAGGTCGAGGTCCAGGCCGGGGTACTGCGAGACGTCGAAGGTCCCGCTGGAGGAGGTCTTCAGCGACTTCAGCGTCTGGCCGAGCGGCTTGCCGGAGCTCAGGGTCAGGGTCGCGCCGAGCCCGGCGATGTTCTTGGCGTCGGCGAGCTTCAGCGCGTCGGAGTCACCGGCGTCCAGGGCGACCAGCTGCGCGGGGGTGGCGTCCAGGGAGAACGAGACCGAGAGGGTGTCGCTGTCGCCGACCTTGCCGAAGGCCGTGCTGAGCTTCTCGCCGGCGCTGATCTGCTGCACCGCACCGCAGGCGGCCACGCCGGCGACCAGCGCGACGCTACAGGTGAGAACGAGAGTGGCGGTGCGTATGCGGGTAATCGTGAGCTCCTCGAAATTGCCACCGGTCAGTCAGATCAGCCGGTGTTTCCAGACCAGACGACCTTAGCCACGGATGATCACGTTCCCGTACGGGCCCCATCACACCGCCGTCACAGGTTCCTGACAGTCTCCGCCCAGTCCGTACCACGAATCGGGACGAATCGTCAGCCTTCGCCGCCCACGGCCGATCCCGAGGCGGCCGCCGCCGCTCCCGTACCGTCGAGTAGGGTCCAGGTCGGACAGGCCACCAGGGCGATCCAGCCGGCACAGCAGGGAGAGCAGCGGATGACGGACACGGCGGGGGCGACAGGGGTGCCGGGGGCCGAGGTACTGGCCGCGTTCGAGGCGGCGACCGGATTCATGCCCGTGGACGAGGGGCTGGCCCTGTACGCGGCGGCGGAGGAGGCGGCCCGGCGCACCGGACTGCCGCTGCTGGAGGTCGGCAGCTACTGCGGACGCTCCACCATCCTGCTGGCGGACGCGGCCCGGCGGGCCGGGACGGTGGCGCTGACGGTCGACCACCACCGGGGCTCGGAGGAGCAGCAGCCGGGCTGGGAGTACCACGACACCTCGCTGGTAGACCCGAGGTCGGCCGGATGGACACCCTGCCCCGGTTCCGGCGGACCCTCTACCAGGCGGGCCTGGAGCCGTATGTGGTGGCGCTGGTGGGACGGTCGCCGCAGGTGGCGGCGGTGTGGGGGGCTCCGCTCGGCCTGGTGTTCGTGGACGGCGGGCACACCGACGAGCACGCCACCGCCGACTACGAGGGCTGGGTGCCGCATCTGGCGCCGGGGGCCTGCTGGTGATCCACGATGTCTTCCCCGACCCGGCCGACGGCGGCCAGGCGCCCTACCGGATCCATCAGCGGGCGCTGGCCGAGGGCTTCGCCGAGGTGTCCGTGCACGGATCGCTGCGGGTGCTGCGCCGGGACTGACCGCACTGCCGCGACTTGCGGCCGTCGGCGCGCGTGGTTCGGTACGGTGGCCCGAACAGCCAGGTGATGTGTCAGCCGGGTGATGAGTCAGCCAGCTGACGGGTCGGGGAGGTCCAGCCGTGTCCGACGCGGACGACAGCACCACACCGGCGGTGTGGGATCCGGCCGCGAACGGTGGCGCGGGCGGATGGGTGCGCCGCCGTCCGCCGACGCGGGCCGACGTCCCGGAGCCGTCACGGGAACCCGGGCCGGGGCCGGAGCTCGCACCGGGGCCGGCGCGGAGCCGGTACGGGAACCCGCTCGGGAGCCCGTTCGGGAGCCCGCACCGCCGCTGCCGCGGTCCGGGCCGGCCGGGGAGGACGAGGTGCCGACGGCGCTGCTGCCCCGGGTGCCCGGGCAGGCGGAGCAGCCGGACCCGGTACTGCCGCGTCCGTATCTGCCGCCCGCGCCGGGGAGTTCGCCGGGGCAGGGCGGCCGTACGAGCGCCCCTCCCCGTCCGGCCTATCGCGCCCGCCGGATCCGTACCGCCCGCCGGACCGGTACCGCCCGCTGACGCAGCGGGCGCGCCGGAGGCGGCGCCGGCGCGCCGCTGCTGGTGCTGGCCGTGGTGGTGGTCGCGGCACTGGTGGGCGTGCTCGCGTGCGGGTGCTGGGGCTGGGCGGCAGCTCGGCCAAGGCGCGGCACTCCGCTGTCGCCGACGAAGCCGGTGACAGCGCCGACCGGGGCCGCCCCGGGCGGGGCGGGTCCGGGCCCGCGTCCGCCGCGCCCGGCGGGCCGTTGGCGGCGGCGCCGGCCCGAGCGGGAGCCCGAGCAGCACTGCGGACACAGGCAACGGCCAGAGCGAGGCCACCGCCGTGGACCAGCTGCTCGCCCAGAGCTCCTCCTCCCGGCAGCAGGTGATAGACGCGGTGGCAGGGGTGTCGCAGTGCGCGGACCGGCCGCGGTGACCGCCGCGCAGAGCACGCTGGCCCAGGCGGCGACCGCGCACCAGGCGCTGGTGGCCCAGCTGGACCGGCTGGATCTGAGCCAGGTCCAGGGGGCGCGGCGGCGGTGCAGGTGCTGTCCCGGGCCTGGACCGAGTCGGCCACCGCCGACGCCGACTACGCGAGCTGGGCCGCAGCCGTGGCCAGGAGCTGCACCCCGAACAACGCGCCGCAGGACGCGGCCTACACCGCCGCCGGACCCAGAGCGGGCTGGCGACCGCGGACAAGAGCAGCTTCATAGACCTGTGGACACCCATAGCGATGCAGTACGGCCTGCCGACAAGGACCGCGGATGCCATCTGACCAGCAGCCCGACCAGTACCCGGAGTCCGCGGCGGATCCTGCCCGGGGGGCGCGCGCGGTCACGCTGGTGATCGTGCTGGCTGCGCTGGTGCCGCTGGGTCTCGCCGGGTGGCTCGGTGGGCGGGCGCTGTTCGGCGGGGGCGCGCAGGCGGTCGCGGCCGCCCCCGGGGACGGCCGCCGGACGCCGTCCGGAGCCCGCGGTCCGACCACGCCCGGGCCCTCGGGCGCGCCCAGGAGCACCCCGGCCGGCGCGCTGCCGCTGGCCGGGAAGGTGGTGCTGATCGATCCGGGCCACAATCCCGGCAACTACCGCTACCCGGACCAGATCAACGCGCTGGTGCCGGTCGGCAACGGCAGCAAGGCGTGTGACACCACCGGCACCGAGACCGACGCCGGCTACCCGGAGGCCGACTTCACGCTGGACGTGGCCCGCCGCGCCCGGGTGATCCTGCAGGCCGAGGGCGCCAAGGTGGTGTTCACCCAGGACGGTGACCGGCCCTGGGGACCGTGCGTGACCGAACGCGCGGAGATCGGCAACGCGGCCCACGCGGACGCGGCGGTCTCGGTCCATGGGGACGGCGCGGGGGCGGACGACTACGGCTTCCACGTGATCCTGCCCGCCCTGGTGGTCGCCGGCGGGGCGGACACCGCGCCGATCGTCGGCCCCTCCCGTACCCTGGGACTGGATCTGCGCGCGGCCTTCCAGCACGCCACCGGCGAGCCCTTCGCGACCTACATCGACCACGGCACCGGCCTGGACGTCCGCAGTGACCTGGGCGGCCTGAACCTGTCGACTGTACCCAAGGTCTTCATCGAGTGCGGCAACATGCGCAATTCGACCGACGCGGGCCGGATGACCTCGGCGTCCTGGCGGCAGGGCGCCGCCCAGGGAATCGCCGCCGGCCTCACTGCCTACCTGCTGCACCAGAATTGACACGGTCGCGCGGCTGGCAGCATGGTGACCCCTCACCCCCGTACGCTATGGCCGGTCCCACCATCACCACTCATGAGAGGGCTCGACTCGGTGAACCTCCGAACCGTCACCAGGGGGACGCCGCGCTCGCGTTTGCGGCTCTCCTGCTGCTGATCTCCTCATTCCTGCCGTTCTTCACGCTCGATTCCACACTCTGTGGCACAGCAGGGATCAGCTGCTCATCGAACGGCTGGAGCTCGGGAAGCTTCCCGTTGCTCCCCTCGGTGTTCCTGCTCGGGATCATAGGCGCTGCCCTGGTCGTCCTCTCCCATCTGCGGCCGAACTCCCCCCGGCCCGCCGGTATCCAGCTCGACCACTGGGGCACGGTGCTGACCGTCGCCGCCTTCTGGTCCGCGTTGTGGTCGCTGTTCGGCGGCGGTGCCGATGTCAGCCACGGCGCGGGGCCTACCTGGGCTTCCTGGCCACGCTGATCGGCGCGGGCGCGGCGGTGGCGGCTCCGCGGGTGCCCGCGCTGCGGGCGCCGCTGCTGCCGGCCCAGCCCGAGCAGGGCGGCGGCTACCCGCAGGGGCAGTCCGGCGCCTACTACCACGGCCAGCCGGTGCAGCAGAGCCACCCCGGGCAGCCCTTCAGCGGTCCGCAGCAGGGCGGCTACGGCTACCCGCAGCCGGAGGGCAGCAGCAGCCCAACCCCTACGGATACGGCTACCCGCAGCAGGGCGGCCAGGGTAGCCAGGGCGGCCAGGCCCAGCCCTACGGCACCCCGGCGCCCGCGCCCGCCCAGGGCTTCGCCCAGGAGCCCGCTGCGGCGACTCCCGCCCCGGAGCCGACCCCCGCGCCGGAGGACGCCGCGCCGCCGCAGGTCGACCGGTCCACCGCGATGCTGAAGCCGGTCAAGGCACAGCCGGAACCGGCGGCCGGGACCCCCGCCGCGGAACCCGCTGCCGAGGCGGCAGCGGAGCCCGCGGCCGAGGCCGCCGAGCCGGCGCCCGCGCCGGAGGGCGCGCCCTCCTTCGCGCCGTTCTGGTTCGCCGTTCCGGCGGTGCGCCAGCTCGTGCCCGAGCAGGGAGCGGGCGGCGCGCCGGTCGGGGAACTGGTGCCCGGCACCTGGTACCTGGCCATCGCCCAGGTCGGCGACGCGCTGCTGACCCAGACCCAGGAGGGCAGGCGCGGCCTGCTTGCCGACACCTCGGGCATCCAGCGCGGCTGAGCCCGCGTCCGACCCGCGTTCGACCCGCGTTCCACCCCGCCTCCGGGCCGGTACGGCAACCAGCCGTACCGGCCCGGCGGCGTTGCGGCGCGAATCCGTTGTCGCCCGGCGGCGTTGTGGCGCAGCGGCGTTGTGGCGCAGCGGCGTTGTGGCCGGGGGGCGGACGGCCTACGCTCACCTCCAGGGATCTGACGAAGCATCAGATACAGGGGGTTCCCGTCATGCGGCTCGGACTGGCACTCGGCTACTGGGGCGCGGCACCCACCCCGGATTCGTGGAACTCGCCCAGGAGGCCGAACGCCTGGGCTACGACTCGGTCTGGACCGCCGAAGCCTGGGGCTCCGACGCGTTCACCCCGCTCACCTGGATCGCCGCCCGCACCGAGCGGATCCGGCTGGGCACGGCGGTCGCCCAGATGGCGGCCAGGACGCCGACCGCCACCGCGATGCAGGCGATGACCCTGGACCACCTCTCCGGGGGCAGGTTCATGCTGGGCCTGGGCCTGTCCGGGCCGCAGGTCGTCGAGGGCTGGTACGGGCGGCCGTTTCCGCGCTCGCCGCTCACTTCCGTCCGTGAGTATGTCGACATCGTCCGCCAAGTGCTGCGCCGGGAGCGGCCGGTGGAGCTGGACGGGAGCTATCACCCGCTGCCCTACCGGGGCCCCGACGGCAGCGGTGCGGGCAAGCCGCTGAAGCCGATCCTGCACCCGCTGCGCGCGAACTGCCGATCCTGCTCGGGGCCGAGGGCCCCAAGAACATCGCGCAGACCGCGCGGATCGCCGACGGCTGGCTGCCGCTCTACTTCTCGCCGGAGCAGGCCGGGGCGCACGCCGAGGCCCTGGCCGGGGCCGGCCCCGGATTCACCGTGGCCCCGCTGGTCCACGCCCGGGTCTGCACCGACGTGGCCGCCGGGCTGGCGCCGATCCAGGCCATGCTGGGCTTCTACATCGGCGGCATGGGCGCCCGTGGACGCAACTTCCATGCCGACCTGATGGCCCGGATGGGCTACCCGGCCGAGGCCGAACGGATCCAGCAGCTCTTCCTCGACGGACGCCGGGCGGAGGCGGTCGCCGCCGTCCCGGCCGCCTTCGCCGACGAGATCTCGCTGGTGGGCCCGCGCGAGCGGATAGCCGACCGGCTGGCCGCGTGGCGGGCCGGACCGGTGACCGACCTGCTGGTCACCGCCCGGGACCCGCTGACCCTGCGCACCCTGGCGGAACTGCTGCTCTGACCCAGCCCGGCAGACCGGTTCAGCAGCCCCGGTCCGGCGGGCTCAGTCGAAGGTCAGCCCCTCCAGCCACAGCCCCAGTACCGCCTTGTCACCGTGTATCCGAAGCTCGTTGCGGCCGTCCGGCAGTCGCCGGTTGAGCATCAGCATCAGCTCGGACGCCGGGCCGCGCACCGCCGCGTCGCCCTTGGCGTGCCCCTCCTCGCAGCTGAAGCCCTCCGGGGTACGCCGCAGCAGCCACTCGCCGTGCACATCGGTGCAGTGCAGGTGCAGAGTGTCGCCCTCGCCGCGCAGCAGCTCACGGCTGGGGTGGGCCCGCGACCGCTCCGCGCCCGCGTTGTGCAGCAGCTCGTCGATGTTGTCCGCCGCCAGGGCGGGGTCGACCGGCGCCACCGGCACATCCGCCGCCGTCTCGGCGTCGATCCGGTGGATCAGCGTCTCATGGGCCATCCGCCGGGCCCAGAAGCCCGTGTGCTGCTCCACGCCCCAGCTCCACACCGGCTCCTCCCCGCCGCGCTCGCGCAGCAGAGCCGCCAGCTCGGCCGCGCCACGCAGCAGCCACTCGGCCTGCCCGGCCGGATCGTCCGGGGACTCGGCGTCGGGCAGGCCGGTCCAGCCGATCCGGTCGGTGGCCCTGGTCCGCACCGCCTGGAACGCCCAGCGGTGCACCGTGCCCTGATGTCGGCCCAGGTCAGCCAGCGACCACCCCGGGCAGCTCTCCACCTCGGCCGTCGGATCCCCGGCCGCGACCACCTCGGCGAAACGCCGCACCTGCGCGTCGAGCACCGCCAGGTACTCCTCGTGCGTCATCCACCCCACAGCGACCACCCCGTCCCGCTCTGCCTGTCTCCCGCTGACAGTTCCGGACGCTAGCAGCAGCCACTGACAACCACGCGCCCGTCTCAGGGAGCGGTCGGCTGTGCGGCGAGCGGTCGGCTGTGCGGCGAGCGCTCAGCAGCAGTCGACGGACAGGCCGCGGGGCAGGCTCTCGCCGCCGAAGACGGTGACCGTGGCCTCGTCCCCGCCGAGCGCCGCCACCGCGAGCAGCAGGGCGCCCGCGGTCCAGGTGGTGCGCTCCTCGGGCCAGACCGCGTCGTCCTCGAACACATAGCCGGTCCAGTAGCCGCCGTCCTGGTGCCGCAGGTGCTGGATGTCGCGCAGTATCTGCACGGCCCGGTCGGACTCGCCCATCGCCCACAGCGCGAGCGCGAGTTCGGCGCTCTCGCCGCCGGTGACCCAGGGCCGGTCGGAGACGCACGCACGCCACGCCAGCCGGGCACCACGAAGCGGTCCCAGTCGTGCTCCATCCGCTCCTTGGCGGCCTGCCCGCGCAGCGCCGTGCCGAGGACCGGGTAGTACCAGTCCATGGAGTAGCGGCTCTTGTCGAGGAAGCGCCCGGGGTGGGCGGTGATCGCGTGGGCGAGCCGGCCCGCGGCCAGCTCCCAGTCGGGCTGCGGCTCTTCGAGGTAGTCGGCGATGGCCAGGGCGCAGCGCAGCGCGTGGTACACGCTGGAGCTGCCGGTGAGCAGCGCCTCGTCGGGCGCGCTGCCGTCCTCCTCGCGCCGCCAGGAGATGGTGCCGTCGGCGCGCTGGAGGCCGATCACGAACCCGATGGCGCGGGCGACGGTGGGCCACAGCTCCTCAAGGAAGGCGTCGTCGCCGGCCGTGAGGTGTGGTGCCAGGCCCCGACCGCGATGTAGGCGCAGAAGTTGGACTCCCGGCTGCGGTCCGTCACCACGCCGTCGGTATAGGCGGAGTACCAGGAGCCGTCCGAATTCTGATGGTTCATCAGCCATCGGTAGCCGGCCTCGGCGGCGGCGTGCTCGCCCGCCACGTCGAGCGCCATGGCGGCCTCGGTGTGGTCCCACGGGTCGAGGTGGCCGCCGGTGAACCAGGGGATGGCTCCGTCGGCGCGCTGGTCGGCGAGGATGCTGCGGACGGTGGCCGCGGCCTGCCCGGCGTCGAGCACGCCGGGCAGCAGCAGTACCTCGGGGACTGCGACCGGACCGGTGCCCGCTGTCACCCGAGCCCCTGGGCCGCGTCGGAGGTGCGGGCCTGCGGCTTGGTCGCGTAGGCGACGAAGCTCTTGCCGATGACCGGGTTGAGCGCGGACTCTGCGGCGCGGGTGATCCGGCTGATCACCGGGGTGCCGACGATGTCCCAGACCAGCAACTGGTGGTAGGCCTTGACCGGCAGTGCCTGGTCGTTGTCGACGCCCAGCGCGCACTTGATCCACCAGTACGGCGAGTGCAGCGCGTGCGCGTGGTGCTGCCCGTAGGGGGTGAGCCCGGCCTCGCGCATCTTCTCGACCAGCTCGTCGCCCTTGTAGATGCGGATGTGGCCGCCCTCGACCTCGTGGTAGGCGTCGGAGAGCGCCCAGCAGATCTTCTCCGGCAGCCAGCGGGGCACGGTGATCGCGATCGACCCGCCGGGCCGGAGCACCCGGACCATCTCCGCCAGCACACCCTTGTCGTCCGGGATGTGCTCCATCACCTCGGAGATGATGACCTTGTCGAAGGAGTCGTCGGGGAAGGGCAGCGACAGCGCGTCGCCCTCGATCGCGATGGCGGAGGCACCGGCCGGGGCCTCACCTGCCTGGTCCATGGCCGAGAACCAGCGCCTGACCTCGCGGATCTCCTCAGCGTTGCGGTCCAGGGCGACGACCCGGCCGCCGCGCCGGTAGACCTCGAAGGCGTGTCGGCCGCCGCCGCAGCCCAGGTCGAGCACCCGGTCGCCGGGGGCGATCGGGAATCGGGAGAAGTCGACGGTCAGCACAGTCCTGGGGCTCCATTCACTTCAGTCACTTCGTCGTCCGGGAGTTCACTTCTCGTCCGGCTGGGTCATCGTCCGGCTGGGTCATCCGGGTAGGTCGTCCGGGTGTGCCGGCCGGCTGCCGCACCCGGGGCCCCCCCGCCCGGGGAGGCGGCGGTACCGGGCCGGCCGGGCCGCGGCGGCTACACGTAGCGCCAGCCGCGGCCGGCCCGGGCGTGCTGCCCGGTCCCGGTGGCGATGGACTCCCGGTAGCGCTCGACGGTCAGCTCGGCGGCGCGTTCCCAGGTGAAGCGGGCGAGGACCCGCTCGCGCCCGGCGGTGCCGATGCGCAGCCGCAGCTCCGGGTCGTCCAGCAGCCGGCCCAGGGCGGAGGCCAGCGCGCCCGGGTCGGCCGGGGCACCGCCAGGCAGGTCTCGCCGTCGGGTCCGGACACCTCGGGGATGGCGCCGCCGGTGGTGGCCACCAGCGGGGTGCCGGTGGCCATGGCCTCGGCGGCGGGCAGCGAGAAGCCCTCGTACAGCGAGGGGACGCAGGCGACCTGGGCGCTGCGCACCAGGTCCACGAAGTCGGCGTCGTCTATGCCGCCGCGGAACTCGATGGCCGATTCCAGGCCCAGTCGCCGGATCGTCTCGGCGACCGGTCCGTCGTCGCGGCGGCGGCCGACCACGACCAGGTGCGCGTCGCGTTCGGTGCGGACCTTGGCCAGCGCCTCGATCAGGTGGACCAGGCCCTTGAGCGGGACGTCGGCGCTGGAGGTGGTGACGATGCGTCCGGGGACCTCGGCGACGGAGGGGTCGGGCGACCAGAGCCGCACATCCGCGCCGATCGGCACCACGTGCACCCGCTCGGGGCGGACCCCGAGGTGCTCGGTGATCTCCCGGCTGGAGCTCTGCGAGACGGTGAGCACCGAGTCGAGCCGCTCGGCGACCCGCCGCTGCATCCGGGTGAAGCCGTACCAGGGCGCACCGACAGCTTCCGGCCGAGGCCCTCGGCGGCGTCCAGGTCGAGCCGGCGGTCCACGGTGACCGGGTGATGGATGGTGGTGACCAGCGGGAAGCCGATCCGGTCCAGGCCCAGCAGGCCGTAGCCGAGGGTCTGGTTGTCGTGCACGACGTCGTAGCGGCCGCGGTGCAGGGCCAGGTGGCGGCGGGCGCGCAGGCTGAAGGTGAGCGGCTCGGGGAAGCCGCCGGTGCGCATGGTGGCGTACTCGATCAGGTCGACCGGGCCGCGGTACTCGGACAGCCGCGGATTACGGAACGGGTCCGGGCTGCGGTACAGGTCCAGGCTGGCGATCCCGGTGAAGCCGAGGCGTCCGCCGGTGCCGGGCTCTAGCTCGTCCAGCACCGGGTAGGGCTGGCCGCCGAGCACCTCGACGTCGTGCCCGAGCCGGGCCAGCTCCCGCGACAGGTGGCGGACATAGACGCCCTGGCCGCCGCAGTACGGGTTGCCCTTGTAGGAGAGCAGGGCGATCCGCAGCGGCCGGTCGGCCGGTACGAGGTCACTCGCAGTACTGAGGTCACTCGCAGTACTGGGGCCACTCGCAGTACTGGGGTCGCTCGCAGCACTGGTCACCTGGGGTCGTCTCCTCTGCAAGAACCTGCGTGAACCGCTGATCAGTTCAGTACCGTCGTCATCCGCCGCCACCCGCTCCGCGCACTCCCGACAACAGCCCTCGCCAGGGTAATCTAGAACACGTTCCAATGATGGAGCAGTATGAGACCTTGAGGTTACCGGCCCGTAGCGGGCCCCCGGGGGCAGGGCGGGTGATTCGCGCCACCCTGCTCTGCGCCATCATGGGCCACGCCGGGCGGTCGAGCAGACCGGCTGCCCGCTCATCCTGCCCGTTCACCGCAGGGCGCCAGCAGACGGGGGACCGCACATGACCACCGACCCCAGACTGTCCGCGCCGCCGCTGACGAGCGGCAGGAGGCCCGCCGCCGCCGGATCCTGCACGCCGCGGCGCAGCTCGCCTCGCGCGGCGGCTTCGACGCGGTGCAGATGCGCGAGGTGGCGGAGATCTCCGGGGTGGCCTGGGCACGCTCTACCGCTACTTCCCGTCGAAGGTGCACCTGCTGGTGGCGACCATGCAGGACCAGCTCCAGCTGACCCAGGACGCGGTGCGCAAGCCCGCCGGTCGGCGACACACCCGGGGCCCGGGTGACCGAGACCCTGATGCGCACCTTCCGCGGCCTCCAGCGCGAGCCGCAGCTGGCGGAGGCCATGGTCAGGGCGCTGACCTTCGCCGACCGCTCGGCGAGCGCGGAGGTGGACCAGGTCACCCGGCTGACCACGGCGCTGATCGTGCACGCGATGGGCTCCGGCCAGCCGCCGACCCGCGAGCAGCTGGGGCGGTCCGGGTGATCGAGCACACCTGGCACTCGGCGCTGGTCAGCTGGCTCTCCGGGCGGGCGTCGATCGCGCAGGTCCGGATCGACCTGGAGACCGCCTGCCGGCTGCTGGGCGGGACCGCCCAGCCCTCCCGCACTGCCCGCGCGCCGCTCACTCCTCGGGCGGGAACACCGGGTCACCACTGCCGGCCAGCAGCAGGGTGATCGCCTCGACCGGGCAGCCCTCGGCCGCGGCCAGCAGCGGCTCCGACGCCTCCGCCCGCTCCGGAGCGGGTGCGACCGGCGGTCGTTGTCCAGCCGGAAGCCCTCCGGCGCGGAGGCCGCGCACAGCCCGGAGCCGATGCAGACCGCCCGGTCCACCGCCACCGTCCAGTGGTCGCCCATCAGTCCTCCCGCCGGCCGCCGGGCCGGTGTAGCCCTGCGGGAGGTGGACGGTCTGGTACTCCAGGAAGGCCGCGAAGCCCTCGGGGCCGAACTCGCGGCCGATGCCGGACTCCTTGAAGCCGCCGAAGGGCCCGTTGAAGTCCAGCCCGAAGGTGTTCACCGAGTAGGTGCCGGTGCGCACGCCGCGGGCGACCTCGATGCCGTGCTCGACGTCGCCGCACCAGACGCTGCCGGACAGGCCGAAGTCGGAGTCGTTGGCGATCCGCAGCGCGTCCGCCTCGTCCTCGTAGGGGATCAGGCAGACGACCGGGCCGAAGATCTCCTCACGGGCCACCCGCATCCGGTTGTCGACACCGCCGCAGGGTCGGCTCGACGTACCAGCCGGTGGGCAGGCCGCCGGGGGTGCCGCCGCCGGCCAGGACCTTGGCGCCCTCCTCCTGGCCGACCCGGATGTAGTCCAGGCTCCGCTGCTGCTGCCGGCGCGCGACCAGCGGGCCGACCTGGGTGGCGTCGGCCTGCGGGTCGCCGACGACCAGCGCGCCGACCGCGGCGGCCAGCCGCTCGGCGGTCTCCTGGTAGCGGCTGCGGGCGGCCAGGATCCGGGTCTGGGCCACGCACGCCTGGCCGTTGTTCATATAGGCGGAGCCGATCAGGCCGGGGACGGCGGCGTCCAGGTCGGCGTCGGGGAGCACGATCGCGGCGGACTTGCCGCCCAGCTCCAGGGTGACCCGGGTGAGGTTGCGCGCGGCGACCTCCATCACCCGCTTCCCGGCGGCGACCGAGCCGGTGAAGGAGATCTTGTCGACGCCGGGGTGGGCCACCAGGTACTCGCTGACCTCGCGGTCCGCCGGGAGGATGCTGAGCACGCCCTCCGGCAGCCCGGCGTCGCGGCAGATCTCGGCCAGTAGGTAGGAGTCGAGCGGGGTCTCCGGCGAGGGCTTGAGCACCACCGTGCAGCCGGTGGCCAGCGCCGGGGCCAGCTTGGCCGCCGCGATGAACTGCGGGACGTTCCACGGCACCACCGCGGCCACCACCCGACCGGGGCGCGGCGCACCACCAGCGGGTTGAGCAGCCCGGCCCGGCGCTCCTCGAAGGCCAGGCCGCGGGCGGTGGTGACGGCGGAGTCCCAGATCATCATCGGACCGTAGGCCTGGGCCAGCAGGCCCCAGGAGTAGGGCGAGCCGTTCTCGGAGCTGATGCAGCGGGCGATCTCCTCGGCCCGGGCGGCTATGCCGTCCTTGATCCGGGCGCAGACGGCCAGCCGCTCCTCCAGCGGCATCCTGGGCCAGGGCCCGGTGTCGAAGGCCCGGCGGGCGACCGCGACCGCGCGGTCGACATCGGCCCGAGTGGCATGCGGCACCCGGCCGATGACCTGCTCGGTGTGCGGCGAGACCACCTCGATCACCTCGGCGCCCGCCGGCGCGACCAGCTCGCCGCCGATGACCAGCTCGCTGTACTCGACTACCTCGGCCATGCCCGGGCTCCCTACTGACGGTCCGTCATCTTCATCCCGCATAGAACTGATACCAGTTCTACTTATCGGGCAACGGCCGTGCAGTAGGCTCCAGCGACAGTTGCACCCTCAACAGAACCTGTTCTCGTAATTGGAGCGAAGGCGGAGGACGGCAGCATGCCCAGCGAGGAGCCCGGCCCCGATCAGCTCGCCTGGCGCAGCCGCACCCTGCCCCCGGTCGAGGACCTCGGCGGCGGGGTGTGGAGCATCCCGGTGCCGATCCCGGACAACCCGCTGGGCTACACGCTGGTGTACGCGCTGGAGACCGCCCGCGGCCCGGTACTGGTGGACACCGGCTGGGACGACCCCGCCGGGCGCACCGCCCTCGCCGACGGGCTCGGCCGCGCCGGGTTCGCCCTGGCCGAGGTGCACGGCATCCTGGTCACCCACCACCACCCGGACCACCACGGCCTGTCCGGGCATGTCCGCGAGGAGTCCGGCGCCTGGATCGCCATGCACGGGGTCGAGGCCGCCGTGGTCCGGGCTATCGCCGGCCTGCCCGCCTCGCGCTGGGCGGGCCGGATGGCCCGGTCCATGCGCGACGCGGGCGCGCCGGAGGAGCACCTGGCCGCACTGCGCAGCCTGGGCGCCGGATCCGGCGGACGCGACGGAGCCGGTGGCGTCACCGAAAGCGGCGGCGGCACCGAAAACGGCGGACGCGGCGGCGTCCGGCTGGCCGACGCTCTCCCCGACCGGGAGCTGGTGCACGGCGAATCGGCCGGGGTCCCCGGCCGCGCGGTGCGCGTGCTGTGGACCCCGGGGCACACCCCCGGGCATGTCTGCCTCTATCTCGACGAGCCGGGACACCCCGGCCGGCTGCTCTCCGGTGACCACCTCCTGCCCACGATCAGTCCAGCGGTCAGCCTCTACCCGGAGAACCCGGGCGACGAGCCGACCGACCCGCTCGGCGACTATCTCGACTCCCTGGAGCGGATCGCCGCCCTCGCGCCGCAGGAGATCCTCCCGGCGCACCAGTACCGCTTCACGGACGCGCCCGCCCGCGTCCGTGCGCTGCTCGACCACCACGCGGACCGGCTGGCCGAGCTGCACAGCCAACTCAAGCACTGACACTCTGGCAGGCCGCGCAGGGCATGCACTGGAACCGGCCCTGGAGCGAGCTCGGCTCCCTGGCCCGGCATCTGGCACTCTCCGAGGCCGCCGCCCACCTGCGCCGACTGGTCAAGACCGGCCTGGCCGAGGAGGTCCCCGGGACCGACCCGGCGCTGCACCGGGGGCTGTGAGCGCCGTCCGCGGGCCCAGGCCCGGTGCGGCCGCGGGCCTGACCCCGGTGCGGCGCCGGGTCGGCCCCGGTGCGGCCGCGGGCCTGACCTAGGAGGCCGGGGAATCCGCGGCTACAGTGTCCCGACAACTTGATCGCGTCCTGGCAGGGGAACCGGTGCGAGCGGCCCCTGTCGAGGCCAAGGGACACCCACCGCTCACCGAAAGGCACCGCCTGCCATGCCCACCGTCGCGCGCCTGAGCGCCGCCGCCCTGACCGCCGCCGTGCTCACCACCACGGCCGCGCCCGCGTTCGCGGCGTCGACCCCGCCCGAGCATGAGCACCACCGCCGGCGCGGGCACCGCCGCCGCCACCCTGAACACCGCCACGAGCCCCGCACCACTGCCCGCCGGGCTGTACGGCCGTACCGACCCACCTACGACGGAGTGTTCCGCCAGGGGCTGAGCCTGATCGCGCTGCATGCGAGGGCGTCGTCCCGGCTGCCGCCGCGGTCTCCTGGCTGACCGGCCAGCAGTGCGCCGACGGCGGCTGGGAGGCCTACCGGGCCGATCCGGCCAAGCCCTGCACGCCCTCCAGGAGAACACCAACAGCACCTCGATGGCGGTGCAGGCACTGGTCGCCCTCGGCGGCCACGCCCCCGTCAGCCGGGCCGTGGCCTGGTACCGGCAGGTCCAGAACCAGGACGGCAGCTGGTCCTACACCCCCGGCACGGCCGGCGACGCGGGCTCCACCGGGCTGGCCCTCTCCGCCCTGGAAGCCGCCGGGACCGCTCCGGCCACCGTGGTCAAGAACGGCCGCAGCGCCGTCCAGGGCCTGGACTCGTTCCAGCTGGGCTGCTCCGCGCCCGCCGCCCAGCAGGGCGGATTCGCGTACCAGCCGGGCAAGGACGGCAAGCAGACCGCCAACGACGCCCGCAGCGCCCAGGCCCGCGCTGGCCGCCGCCGGCGGCTTCCTGCCGGTCGCCGCGCCGGCCGGGTCCGCACCGGCGAACCCGTCGGCGAACCCGTCGGCGAATGCGCGGACGCCAAGGCCTCGGCCGCGCGGTATCTGGCCGAGCGGCTGAGCTCGGGCGGCTCGCACATCACCGCCGCCCTGTCCGGGGCGGCGCCGCCGCCCCGGACTACTCCAGCACCGCCTGGGCCCGCGCTCTCGCTCGCCGACAGCGGCTGGTCCGCCGCGGCCACCGGCGCGGTGCAGTGGCTGCGGGAGAACGGCGAGCCGTGGATCCAGGGACAGACCGGCGTGCCGCTCTCCTCGGCACTGGCGCTGCTGATCCTGGACGCCCGGGCCACCGGGCTGAACCCGCACGCGTTCGGCACCACCGACCTGGTGCAGCAGCTGATCGCGACCGGCCCGGCCCCGGCCTCGGTGCCCGCACCCGCCACCAGCAGCCCGACGGCTGCCGCGCCGCGGCCGCGGCAGCCGGCAACAAGGGCTCTCGCCGTGGTGGATCTTCGGCGTGGTACTGGTCGCCGCCATCGGCGTCGGATTTCTCGTCAGCTACAACCGGGCCAAAGGCAAACGTTCATGATGATTCGTCATATTTCAGTACGTCAATTCCTGTGCGCAGCACTGGTGGTGACCTCACTGCTGCTGACGGTGGCTCCCGCGTCCGCTGAAGGCCACGGCTACGACCACGGCACGCCCTGCGCCGTCTCCGCTTATCAGCAGGGCAGTTGCGGAGCAGTCGTGGTGCGCGCGGGACTCGACCGCGCCGGCCGTGGCCACCACCTCCGGCAGCCCGGCGTCCCCCTCCGCCGGCCCGGGGAACCACCAGCCGTCCAAGAGCCAGAAGACCGGCGGCTGGATCATCGGCGCGGTGCTGATCGCGGCGCTCGCCGGAGCCTCGTATCTGCGGAACCTGCGACGGCGGCGCTGACCCCGGCCCGCTCCCCGCGCCCCCGGCGGCGGGCCGCGCCGGGGGCGGGCACCGCACGGAAACCACAGGTCCGCGACCGCTCCGGTTGATCATCGCAAACCCGCCTCCGTACGATGAGCCGCATGGCAATCGCGGCAGTGAACGGTGTGACCATCGGCTACGACGACCAGGGAGACCCGGACGGGGTGCCGCTGGTACTGGTCCACGGGCACCCTTCAACCGGACCATGTGGGCGCCGCAGGCCGCCCGGTTCGCCGCCGAGGGCTACCGGGTGATCACCGCCGACCTGCGCGGCTACGGCGAGAGCCAGGTGGTCCCCGGGATCACCCCGCTGGAGACCTTCGCCCGTGACACCGCCGCACTGCTGGACCACCTCCAGGTGCCCCGGGCGGTGATCGGCGGCCTGTCCATGGGCGGCCAGATCGTGATGGAGTTCTACCGCTTGTTCCCCGAGCGGGCGCTGGCCCTCGTGCTGGCCGACACCTTCCCGCGCGCGGAGGACGCCGGGGCCGGGCGGTCCGCAACGCCATGGCCGACCGGCTGCTGCGCGAGGGCCTGGCCGGCTACGCGGACGAGGTGATCAACAAGATGGTCGCCCCTACAACGTCACCAGCCGGCCCGGGGTCGCCGCGCATGTGCTGCGGATGATGCGCGGTACCGAGCCCGAGGCGCGGCCGCCGCGCTGCGCGGCCGGGCCGAGCGCCCGACTACTGCGGGCTGCTGACCGAGGTCGCGGTGCCGGCGCTGGTGGTGGTCGGCGCGGACGACGAGTACACCCCGGTCAGCGACGCCGAGGACATGCACGACCGGCTCCCCGACTCCACCCTGGTGGTGATCGACGGCGCGGCCCATATGCCCAATCTGGAGCGCCCCGCCGAGTTCGACGCCGCGCTGGCCGCCTTCCTGGAGCGGCTGGCGGTATGAGCGCCGGTACAGCCGCGGCCACCGCGCCGCCGGACCGCCCGCATCCGCTGCTGCGTTTGCTGCTGGAGGCGGCCGACGGCCGGTTCCCGCCGGTGGACGGCCAGGTGACGGTGCTGCCCGGGCTGGGCCGGGGGCTGTCCTGCTCGGTCGCCTTCACCGGGCACGCCGTGGTCGCCACGCCGCTGCCCGAGGCCGAGGTCCGGGCCCAGGGCCCGAACGGCTTCGGCGGCTCGCTGACCCCGACTTCCTGCGCTGGCTGGCCGGACCGGAGGCCGTGGTCGGCGAGACCGATGTCATGCTGGCGGCCCGGGGAACCGGCGGCACAACCGCTTTGACGATCCGTCAGGATGTGGCGGACCACCCCGGGTGCGCTACGCCCGCGCCGTGCGCACCCGGGTCGGGGTGTACGGCGACGAGCGCGGCTTTGTCACCCTGGCCGACGGCCTGGCCGGGCGCCGGGAGTTGAGCATCGAGCTGGAGCGGCCCGGCGCCGGGCAGGGCCGCTCACTGCTGCTGGACTCGCTGGCGCTGGTGCCCGCCGGGCAGCCGGTGTTCGCGGCCGTCTCGCCGGGCAACGCCCGCTCCCTGCGGGCCTTTCTGGCAGCCGGGTTCACCCCGCTGGGCAGTGAGACACTGATCCGCCCGGCCGCACCGCAGAGCTGACCGGAGCGGCAACCCGGAGCCGCCGTCATAGCCGTCAGAGCCGCCGCCAGAGCCGCCGTCAGAGCCGCTGGAGGATGGTCGCGGTCGCCAGTGCCCCGCCCGCGCACATCGTGACCAGCGCGAACTCCTTGTCGGCACGCTCCAGTTCGTGCAGCGCGGTGGTGATCAGCCGGGCTCCGGTGGAGCCGACCGGGTGGCCGAGGGCGATCGCGCCGCCGTTGACGTTGACCCGCTCCAGGTCGGCGTCCATGACCTGCGCCCAGGACAGCACCACCGAGGCGAAGGCCTCGTTGATCTCGACCAGGTCCATGTCCGCCAGGCGCATCCCGGCCTTGCCGAGTACCGCGCGGGTGGCGTCGATCGGCCCGTCCAGGTGGTAGTGGGGGTCGGTGCCGACCACGGCCTGGGCGACGATCCGGGCGCGCGGGTCAGTCCGAGGGCGCGCGCGGCACGGCGCGAGGCCCACATCACGGCCGCCGCGCCGTCCGAGATCTGCGAGGCGTTCCCGGCGGTGTGGATCGCGGTCGGCATCACCGGCCGCAGCCCGGCCAGGGCCTCCATGGAGGTGTCACGCAGCCCCTCGTCCCGGTCGAACAGCCGCCACATGCCCTGCCCGGCCAGCTGTTCGGCCTCGGTGGTGGGCACCTGCACGGCGTAGGTCTCCCGCTTGAACCGCTCCTCGGCCCAGGCCTGCGCGGCACGCTCCTGCGAGCCCAGGCCGAGCCGGTCGACGTCCGCCCGGGTCAGCCCACGCCGCCGGGCGATCCGCTCGGCGGCCTCGAACTGGTTGGGGAGGTCCACATTCCACTCGTCCGGGAAGGGCCGTCCGGGGCCGTGCGCCGAGGCACTGCCGAGCGGGACCCGGCTCATCGACTCGACCCCGCAGGCGATGCCCACGTCGATCACACCGGCCTGCACCATGTTGGCCACCATGTGGTTGGCCTGCTGCGAGGAGCCGCACTGGCAGTCGACAGTGGTGGCCGCCACCTCGTAGGGCAGCCCCATCGCCAGCCAGGCGCTGCGCGCCGGGTTCATCGACTGCTCACCGGCATGGGTGACCGTACCGCTGACGATCTGCTCGACCACATCCGGCTGGACACCGGTGCGGGCCAGCAGCTCGCGGTAGGTCTCCCCGAGCAGGTAGGCGGGATGGAGGTTGGCAAGGGCCCCTCCGCGCCTGCCGATCGGGCTGCGCACTGCTTCGACGATGACGGGTTCAGCGGCCATGACTCGTCCTCCGGGCGCCCAGTGAACTCAAGAGAACTGATACACGTTCTACTTCTACCCGTCTTTCTATTCTCTGTGCGCGTACCCGCGCAAGGCTCTTGCACCGACTAGAACGCGTTACTACTGTCGAACAACCGCCTGACGATGCGTCAGTCGACACGGAGGTTGCCCCGGAGGCCCCGATGACCTGCCCCGCGCTGCCCGAAGGCTTCGATTTCACCGACCCGGACCTCAACCAGAGCGGGTGCCGCTGCCCGAGTTCGCGGCGCTGCGCCGGACCCAGCCGGTGTGCTGGATCCCCCAGCAGCCGGGCACCACCGGCTTCGACGACGGCGGCTACTGGGCGGTGACCCGGCACTCCGACGTCAAGGAGGTGTCGGTGCACCCGGAGACCTTCTCCTCCGCCGCCAACACCGCGATCATCCGCTTCCACCCCGACATCGACCGCGACGGCATCGACGGGCAGGGGTGATGATGCTCAACATGGACCCGCCCGAGCACACCCGGCTGCGGCAGATCGTCCAGCGCGGGTTCACCCCCCGCGCCGTCAACGCGCTGCGGCAGGCCCTGCGCGACCGCGCCGGGCAGATCGTCGCCGAGGCCCGCGACCGGGGCAGCGGCGACTTCGTCCGCGACATCGCCTGCGAACTGCCGCTCCAGGCCATCGCCGAGCTGATCGGGGTACCACAGCAGGACCGCGCCCGGATCTTCGCCTGGACCAACAAGATGGTCTCCTACGACGACCCCGAGCTGTCGGTCACCCCGCAGGACGGCACCGCCGCGGCGATCGAGCTGATGATGTACGCCATGGAGATCGCCGAGGAGCGCAAGCGCTGTCCGGCCCATGACATCGTCACCCAACTGGTCGGTGCCGAAGGGCAGGGCAACCTCAACTCCGACGAGTTCGGCTTCTTCGTGCTGCTGCTGGCCGTCGCCGGCAACGAGACCACCCGCAACGCCACCAGCCACGGCATCCACGCGCTGCTCACCCACCCCGGGCAGTGGGAGCTCTACCAGGAACGCCGCCCGCAGACCGCCGCCGACGAGATAGTCCGCTGGGCGACCCCGGTGATGTCCTTCCAGCGCACCGCCACCCGGGACGTGGAACTGGGCGGGGCGAAGATCGGCGCGGGCCAGCGCGTCGGCATCTTCTACAGCTCCGCCAACAACGACCCCTCGGTCTTCGACCGGCCCGAGGAGTTCGACATCCTCCGCGACCCCACCCCCTGGGCTTCGGGGGCGGCGGACCGCACTTCTGCCTCGGCGCCAACCTGGCCCGGCTGGAGCTGGACCTGGTCTTCAAACGCCATCGCCGACACCGTCCCCGGCATCCGGCTGACCGGAGAACCCCGGCGGCTGCGGTCCGCCTGGCTGAACGGGATCAAGGAGCTGCCGGTCCAGTACGCCTGAAGCACGCACCTGCGCAGCACGCACCCCGCCGCAGCCGAGGGAGCCCCCGCCCGCCCGCTCGCCCGTTCGGACGCTCCGAGCGGCAGCGGGCACCCTCCGCTGAGACCCTGAGGGCCAGTCCACCAGGCACCCGGAGGGGTCGATGGCGCAGCAGCAGGCGACAGAGACAGCAGACAGGGCACCGATCGAGGAGGGACACGCCAAGGTCACCCTGGTCTTCGTCGGGGTCATGCTGGGGATGTTCCTCGCCGCGCTCGACCAGACCATCGTCTCCACCGCGCTGCCGACCATCGTCGGTGACCTGGGCGGCGCCAACCACCTCTCCTGGGTGGTCACCGCCTACCTGCTGGCAGCCACCGCGACCACCGCTGTGGGGAAAGCTCGGCGACCTCTTCGGCCGCAAGTACGTCTTCGTGATCTGCATCCTGATCTTCCTGCTGGGCTCGGCACTCTGCGGCATCTCCCAGAACATGACCCAGCTGATCCTTCCGGGCGCTCCAGGGCCTGGGCGGCGGCGGGCTGATGGTGCTGGCCATGGCGGTGATCGCCGACGTCGTGCCGCCGCGCGACCGGGGCCGGTACCAGGGCGTGATCGGCGCGGTCTTCGGCGTCTCCTCGGTGGTCGGGCTGCTCGGCGGCTTCCTGGTGGACAACATCAGACTGGGTGGTTCTATGTCAACCTGCCGGTCGGCGCGGTCGCGCTGGTGGTGATCCTGACCGCGCTCCAGGCCAAACCCGGAGACCCGGCCCAAGATCGACTACCTGGGCACCTTCCTGCTGGCCGCCGCCTCCACCTGCCTGGTGCTGATCGCCAGCTCGGCGGCACCACCTGGGGCTGGAACTCGGCCGAGATCTGGGGCTGCGGCATCGGCGCGGTCATCCTGATCGGTGTTCATCATGGTGGAGAAGCGGGCCGAGGAGCCGGTGCTGCCGCTGCGGCTGTTCCGCAATCAGGTCTTCAGCATCTGCTCCGCCATGGGCTTCGTGGTCGGCCTGTGCATGTTCGGCGCGCTCTCCTACATCCCGCAGGTTCAACGGCAACTCGCCGACCACCTCCGGGCTGCGGCTGCTGCCGCTGATGGCGGTGCTGGTCACCTCGATCGGCACCGGCCAGCTGATCAGCCGGACCGGCAAGTACAAGATCTACCCGATCGCCGGGACCGCCCTGATCGCGGTCTCGCTGGTGCTGCTGGCCCAGGTGGACGAGAAGACCAGCTCGACCGTGATGGGTCTGGACATGCTGGTGCTGGGCCTGGGGCTGGGCCTGGTGATGCAGGTGCTGATCATCGCGGTGCAGAACTCCTCCGACTTCGCCGACCTGGGCACCGCCACCGCCGGGGTCACCTACTTCCGCTCCATCGGCGGTGCCTTCGGCGCGTCCATCTTCGGCACCGTGCTCAACAACCGGCTGAGCTCCAAGATCAGCGCCGCCCAGGCCGACGGGACGCTGTCGCCCCGGTTCCCGGTGAAGGCGGTGCTGGCGGACCCGACGCTGGTGCAGAAGGCCCCGGCCGCCGACCGGCCGCTGATCGAGCCCTTCCTGCACCTGTACGCCGTCTCGCTGCAGACCGTCTACCTGGTGGCGGCCGCGATCGCGGTGATCGCCTTCGTGCTGTCGCTGTTCCTGCGCGAGGTGCCGCTGCGTACCTCCAACCGGCAGGCGGAGCCGGGCGAGGCGGCCGGTCTGCCGACCTTCCGCAGCTCGGCCGACGAGATCGAACGCATGGTCACCAAGCTCTCCAGCCGGGAGAACATCTGGGAGCGCTACGGCCGGTGCATCGACAAGGCCAATGTGGACATCAGCGTCCCGCAGGCGTACGGGCTGTTCCGGCTGCACCACGCCGGGCCCGTCTCCGAGGACGAGATCTGCCGCCGCAACAAGATCAAGATCGACGAGCTCCGCCCCAAACTGGACGCGATGATCGCCAGCGGCCGGGTCCAGCGCGACGCGGACGGCCTGATCACCGTCACCCCGGCCGGGGAGGAAGTGGTCCGCCAGCTCTCCGAGGCCCGGCTCGCCCTGCTCAACGACAAACTTGAGGGCTGGTCACCCGAGCAGCACGCCGATCTGCTGCAAATGCTGCGGGAGCTGGCCGACAATTCGATGGACGCGCCGGGGCGGGTCATGTCGCCCTGAGCCGCTTCCCGGCGCCGCCGGGTTCAAACCTCTCACTGGACCCCCCTGCACGAGCGGACCGTCTTCCTGCATAATCGTCCACCGTTCGAACAATGTGGGGGCGACAAAGATGACGGGTCAGCTCTGCGGCGGCTGCGGCGAGCCAATCGCCCCCGAGGGCTGCGCCTGCGGCCGACTCGGCGGGCTCGACGAGGAGACCGCGGTCATCCCGGTGGTGGGCGGCCCGGAGCTGGTCCGGCCGTACTTCCAGCCGCTGGACGGCCAGGCCCCGCGGACCGGGCCGGCCGACGCCGGCCAGTCGACCGGCCAGGCGACCGGGCAGCCGGCCCCCGAGCCGGGGTTCGGCGACGCGCCGTTCGCGGGCGAGGCGTTCCGCACCGAGGTGCTCGACCTCCGGGCACCGGCCGAAGGGCAGCCGCCGGAACCGGTGGAGCCGGCCAGGACCTTCGCCGCGCCGCCGACCCGGCAGATGCCGGTGTACCTGCCGGAGCAGCAGTCCACCGCGCCGCTCGGCGGCCTGGTGGTCACCCGTCCGGCCGAGGACGCGCGCGGCGGCCGCAGACGCCGGGGCCGGCCCAGCCGCAGCACCGTGCTGATCGGCGCGGGCATAGCGGTGATCGCCGGGATCGGGGTGGCCGCCGCGCTGGTGCCCCGGATGCTGGACGGCGGACCGGTCACCGTCGCGCTGCCGCAGCCGGGGGTGACCGCGCCGCTGCCGTCCGGGACCACCGACAGCGGCCTGCCGAGCGCCACTCCCAGCGCCCTGCCCACCCATGCCGCGCCGATCGTGCGCACCACGCACCCGGCGCCCCGGAGCAGCACGCCGACCACCCCGGTCAGCAGCAGCCGCCCGACACCGCCGCCGACCAGCGCGCCGCCGAGCGCCTCCCCCACGCCCACCACCGCCTCGCCCACCCCCTCGCCGTCGGACACCTCCGGCGCCGACTCCGGGACCCTCTCCATGGGCGACACCGGGCCCGCCGTGGTGACCCTGCAACAGGACCTGAGCAGCATCTGGGGGCTCGACCAGAACCTCCAGGCGGACGGGGTCTACGGCCGGCGGACCGCGGAGGACGTCGCCACCTTCCAGAACTGGTTCGGCGTCCAGGGCGACCCGCCCGGCGTCTACGGCCCGAACACCCAGGCGGCGATGGCCCAGGAGCTGGCCACCCAGAACGGCCAGTGACCGCCCGTCCCGGGGGCGGCGGCGCGGCACGGTTACCGCCCCGACGGCGGGCCGCCCTCGACAACGGGGCCGCACAGGTCAAGGCTGGCCCCATGGAGTACACCTCTCTCGGCCGCACCGGCCTGTCCGTGTCCCGGCTCTGCCTGGGCACCATGAACTTTGGTCCGTTCACCACCGAGGCCGACGCCCATGCGCTCATGGACGCCGCGCACCAGCAGGGCGTCAACTTCTTCGACACCGCCAACGTCTACGGCGGCCCCGAACACCGGGGTCACACCGAGGAGATCCTCGGCACCTGGTTCGCCAAGGGGGGCGGCCGCCGCGAGCGCACCGTCCTGGCCACCAAGCTCTACGGCGAGATGCCCGGCGTCGACGGCGCCACCGGCTGGCCGAACAGCGGCCGGCTCTCCGCACTGAACATCCGCCGCGCCTGCGACGCCAGCCTCCGGCGGCTGCAGACCGACCACATCGACCTCTACCAGATGCACCATGTGGACCGGGCCGCCCCCTGGGAGGAGATCTGGCAGGCCATGGAGGTGCTGGTGGCCCAGGCAAGATCCTCTACGTGGGCAGCAGCAACTTCGCCGGCTGGCACATCGCCACCGCGCAGGGCGCCGCCCAGCGCCGGGGCTTCCTCGGACTGGCCGCCGAACAGTCGCTGTACAACCTGCTGGCACGCACCGTGGAGCTGGAGGTGCTGCCCTCGGCCGAGTACCACGGCCTCGGCGTCATCCCCTGGTCACCGCTCCAGGGCGGCCTGCTCGGCGGAGTACTGCGCAAGGCCGGCCAGGAGGGCGGCCGCAGCGCCGACCGGGCCCAGAAGCTGAGCGCCACCCAGCGCGAGCAGCTCCAGGCGTACGAGGACTTCTGCGACAAGCTCGGCACCGAGCCGGGCACGGTGGCCCTGGCCTGGCTGCTGCACCAGCCCGCGGTGACCGCGCCGATCATCGGCCCGCGCACCGCCGACCAGCTGGACACCGCGCTCAAGGCGCTGGAGGTGAAGCTCGACACGGACGCCCTCGCCCGACTGGATGAGATCTTCCCCGGGCACCGTCCCGCGCCGGAGGACTACGCCTGGTAGCACCGGGCGAGTCGTCGGCCCCGCCCGCGCAGGCGGGGCCGACGGCTCGGCGGTCCGGGCGGGGCGTCGGCGCCCCGCCCGGGGCCGGCCGGTCCGCCCCCGGCCACACCGCCCTCACACCTCACTCCTGCTGTCTGCCTGTACCATCCGATCCGCCCCAAACCAGCAGGCACCGTGACCGATCAGTAGGTAGACGTGACCCCTCGGCCCAGTCCCGACCCACCGCACCCCCGGTCCGGTCCACCGCCTCCGCGCCGGACGCCGACCGGCACTCGGGCTGGCTGGGCCTGTGGCCGGGCCTGCTGGCACTCGCCCTGTGCCTGTACCAGATCGGCCGCCCGCAGCTGTGGCGGGACGAGTTCGCCAGCGCCGGCGCCGCCTCCCGCAGTCTCGGCCAGCTGTTCGGGCTGCTCGGCCATGTCGACGCCTCCACCGGGTTCTACTACCTGGTGCTGCACTTCTGGATCAGCGTCTTCGGCAACTCGCCGACGGCACTGCGGATGCCCTCCGCCCTCGCCATGGCCGGGGCGGCGGTGCTGACCACCCAGATCGGGGTGCGGCTGTACGGCAGGGCGGGCGGGCTGGCCGGCGGGCTGGTGTTCGCCGTGATCCCGGCCGTCTCCCGGTACGGGCAGGAGGCCCGGGCCTACGCCCTGGCCCTGTTCGCGGTGGCGCTGGCCACCCTGCTGCTGCTGCGCGCGCTGGAGCGTTCCAGCGCGGGCCGCTGGATCGGCTACGCCGCGGCCCTGCTGCTGGTCTGCCTCGCCCATGTGGTGGCCCTGAGCTGCCTGGCCGGGCACCTGGTCGCGGTGTGGCTGCACTGGCGCAAGGAGCGCGACCCGCGCCCGGCGCGCTGGTTCGCCGGCTCGGTGCTGGTGGTGCTGGCGCTCTCCGCACCGCTGCTGCTGCTGGCCCACTCGCAGGTCGACAACCAGCTGACCTGGCTGGCCAAGCCGAACCTGCTGCAACCGCAGCACCTGGCCATGGACCTGTGGACCGACCTCTACGCCTCCCGGGTCGGCGAGCTGATCGCCGCCGTGCTGGTGCTGGCCGCGCTCGCGCTGGCGCTGCGGCAGCGGCTGGAGCGCGCGGCCACCGTGTTCCTGGTGGCCGGCGGGGTGCTGCCGGTGATCGCGGTGGCGCTGGTGTCGCAGCTGGGGACCTCGTACTTCCTCGGCCGCTATCTGCTCTTCACCGACGTCGCCTGGTCGCTTCTGGCCGGTGCCGGACTGGTCGGCGCCTGGCGGCTGCTGGCCGAACGGGTCCGGCTGCCGCGCGGCGGGCGGGGCGCGGTCGCGGTCACCGCCGTGGCCGCGGCCGCCGCCCTGGGCCTGGGCCTGCTCGCGGTCTGGCCCAACCAGGAGGGCGTGCGCACCTACGGCTCGCACGAGTGGACTCACTACCCGCGCGGCACCAACCCCGGCTACTACGCCTACCAGGGCGCCGCCGACCTGCTGGCGAAGCAGGCCCGCCCGGCGACGGCATCGTCTACCTGGGCTACAACCCGATCATGGTCAACCTGGGTGTGCCCTACTACCTGGGCTCCAGGGTCTCCCTCGACCAGGTGTTCGTCGCCCGCACCCCCGAGCAGGACAACGGCTACTTCCCGGAGTTCTGCCGCAACCAGACCGCCTGCCTGGCCAAGGCCCCGGACCGGATCTGGGTGGTCGAGCTGACCCCGGTCGGCGGCGAGTCCAAGGCCGAGCTGGCGCAGAAGAAGCTGCTGCACAAGCATTACCGTGTCACCGAGCAGCACCACCTGTCGCTCGTCGACGTGAGCCTGCTGGTGCGCAACGGCTGAGCCTGCCGGCGCGCACCGACCGAGCGGCCGTACCCGATCCGAGGAGACACCGACCCGATGAACCGGACCTGGATCGGATTCCTGCGAGCCGTCAACGTCGGCGGCCGCAAGGTCGAGATGGCGCGGCTGCGGGAACTCCTCGACGGCATGGGCCTGGACCGCGCCCGCACCTACATCGCCAGCGGCAACATGTTCTTCGACGCCGACCTGCCCACCGCGGCCCGGCGTGCGGAACTGACCGCGGAGCTGGAGACCCGGCTGCTCGCGGAGTTCGGCTTCGAGATCCCGGTGGTGCTGCGCACCGTCGACGAGGTGGAGGCGGCCCTCAGGGCGGCCCCGTTCGACCAGGTCGAGATCACCCCGGACACCCGGCTCAGCATCGCCTTCCTGTCCGGCCCGCTGACCGGTCTGACCCTGCCGCTGCGCTCCCCCAAGGGCGAGTGGGAGCTGCTGGGCGCGACCGACGGCGAGGCCTACCTGGTCGCCTGGCGGATCAACGGCCGGGTGGGCGACAACCCGGTGGCGGCGCTGGAGAAGAAGTACGGGGTGCGGGGCACGGCGCGGTTCTTCCACACCACCGAGAAGATCGTGGCCGCGGCCAGAAAGCCCTGACCCCGCTCCGGTCCCCGGTCTTCCGCTCCCGTCTCCGGTCGGCGGTCGGCGGTCTTTGGTCGGCGGTCTCCGGTCGGCGCCCGCTGCCGCTCAGCCGGGCCCGTTCCAGTCGAAGGTGGGCGGCAGCACCCCCTTCGAGGGTGAGCAGCCAGCGCTTCACCTCCATGCCGAGCTCCCCGCCGCCGTAGCCGCCCAGGCCGTCCGCGGCGACCACCCGGTGGCAGGGCACCAGCAGGAACAACGGGTTGGTCCCCATGATCGAGCCGACGGCGCGGGCCGCCTGCCCGAGCTGCCCGGCCGCGATCTCCGCCGTGAACAGCTCGCTGCGGACCGCCAGTTCGCCGTAGGCCAGGGTCTGCCCGTAACCGACCGTCCGTTGCAGCGTCGACAGCACACTGCGCTGCGGGCCGACCGCGGTGCGGCGCCAGTCCAGCGGCAGCTCCAGGTCCCGGCGGGTGCCCGCGAAGTACTCGGCGAAGCGCTGGGCCACCAGCTTCACCCGGGGTTCGTCACCCGGACGGACCAGATCCGGGAGGTCCGGCCCCGCAC
This sequence comes from Streptacidiphilus sp. 4-A2, assembly GCA_014284505.1. Lineage (GTDB taxonomy): Bacteria > Actinomycetota > Actinomycetes > Streptomycetales > Streptomycetaceae > Streptacidiphilus. The sequence continues at coordinate 5,003,982 of JAAFYY010000001.1, forward strand.
CGAAGGTCGCGGCGGCCACCCCCTCGTCGGTGATCGCCACTCGCACCGCCCCGCTGGGCAGCGGAGTGGGCACACTGAACCAGGAAACCGCGGTGCTCACCGTCGACCCTCCCCCACTGGCTTTTGCCTCTGAGGCAAACTCCTTGCCTCCCAGGCCGCAGCGGGTGTGCACTTGGGGCATGGAGCACAACAGCGGCCTCCCGGCGGAGGACCTGCCCGGCCTCGGAGCCCGCCTCCGCGAGCGCCGGCTGAGCAGTCGCCTCACCCTGGAGGCGGCCGCCGCCCGGGTCGGCCTGTCACCCGCACACCTCTCCCGGCTGGAGACCGCCAAACGCCAGCCCTCACTGCCGGTCCTGCTCGGCCTCTCCGAGCATACGGGGTGCCGGTGGAGTCGCTACTGCTCGGGGCGGAAACCCCGGGCGCGCTCTCACCGGTGATCCGGGCGCCGGGCGCCGGCGCCGTCGGGCCGACAGGCCCTCGGGCCTGCCTGGCACGTTCGGCGCGCCGGGCAGCGAGGAGGGGCAGGCGGGCGGCTGGACCTACCGCCCGGCCGGTACCCCGGGGCGGGCCATGCAGGCGCTCCGACTGCACATCCCGATCCGGGTGCAGGACGACGTGGTCCGGGTCCACCCGGGCGAGGAATGGCTGTATGTGCTGCACGGCCGACTGCTGCTGGCCCTCGACCGGGAGGAGTACCGGCTGGAACCGGGCGACGCCGCGCACTTCGACTCCATGCGCCCGCACCGGCTGGCCTCGATCGACCAGCCCGGGGTGGACCTGCTCTTCGTGCACACCCTGCTCCAGAGCCCGACCGCGGAACTCCTCCCCGCACTGACCCACCGCGCACCCACCGACGTCACTGACACCTTCACCGCCGGACCTTCCCGGCGCAGCCCTCCGCGCCCGAGCGCCCCGCCGCCCCCGCGCGCCCCCTTCAAAGGAGTCGACATGTCGACACTCGCCCACCCCACCGAGGACGGCAGCCGCCGCACCGAGCGCCGCGTCGGCGTCCGCGTCTTCATCTACGTCATCGGACTGCATGTGTTCGCGGCCTTTGTGATGCTGCTGATCTGCCTCGGCCACCGGGGCTGACCCCGCCCCTCGGGCGGCATGCCGGCATGGAACACCGCACGGATCGAACACCGGGTCATCATCCGGCAAACACCGCACGGATTGTCACTGCCCAGTGACATCCTGTGGCCATCGCATCCGTCCCGGCCCACTCCGCCCCAGGAGGAACAGCGCCATGCCCGAATCCACGCCGTCCGAGGTCCCGGCCCCCGACCCGACACCGGCCGACCCCCTGTCGGCAGCACCGCCGGAGCGGGCCGCCGCCCCGCTCCCCCGCCGCGGCCGCAGACGGCTGGCCTGGGCGCCGGGGCCGTGGGGGTGCTGCTGGCCGTGCTCGGCATCACCGCGGCGGTGGCCGGCCCGGCCGCCAGCAGTTCGGCCACCGGAAAGGGCGTCCCCGCCGGGAGCGACGGGCCGCGCGGGCCGCGGGCGCGCGCCCCGGCACCTCAGTCGCCGGAGGCTCCGCCGCCCGCTCCAACAGCGGCCCGGGCACCGGCGGCCGTATCGACAGCGGTACCGGCAGCGGCTCGGCACCGGCCAGTCCGCCGCCGCTCACCATCCGGCCCTCCGTCCTCCGGCCACCGCCAGGAGCAGCGCCGAGGCCGCGCTGCTGGCCGATGACAGCCACTACCGGCAGGAGCTGGCCACCGGCGAACAGCTCCTCGGCCCGGGCTTCGCCGCCTGGGCCGCCAGGGCCCTGGACGACACCGCCGACCAGGCCGCCTTCGCCGCCGCCGGCTCCGGCTTCACCGCGTCCGACCGGCCACCGGCGCTCATACCGTGGCGCGCCGACAACGGCGCTGGTGTCGGCGCGGTACAGCGCTTCGCCCGGGCCGGTGCCGACGGCGCCTCGGTCGGTACCGCGCCGCGCCGCCGATGCCCTGGCCGAGCTGGCCGACGCCGACCAGCTCGCCCGCCAGGTCGGCGCGGGCCAATAGGACCGGCCGGTCCACGACCGGCCGCCCAGGACCGGGCGCGGGAATCGCCGCGCCCAGGCCGCCGCTGCGGGCCGCCCATGCCGAAGGGCCGGGCCCGCAGCGGCCATGGCGGCGCGCCCAGGCCGTGGCGGCGCGCCCCGATGGTTCGCCCGCAGCACTGCTCCGAATAGCGGCCGTCGAAACACCCAATGGTTGCGCGCCCACCGGCACGCAACGGTTCCCGCGGCATTGTCCGCCAAGACGTCAGCAGCAGACGATAACGTTCCAGGTGAGGAACGTTCGTGCTTCTGGAAGGACGGTGGCCCAGTTGGGCATCTACGGCCAGGACTGGTCCTCGTACCAGTCGGCAACCCCGGACACCTCGGGCCTGTCCTTCGCCTTTGTGAAGGTGACCCAGGGCCTCAGCTACACCAATCCCAACTGGCAGGCGCAGCGCAGCCACGCGGCGGCCTGCGGACTGGCGGTGGGCCTCTACCACTACCCGGACATGACCAACTCCCCGCAGGCGGAGGCCGACCGCTTTCTCGCGGTGGCACAGCCCGGCAGCGGCGAGATGGTGGCCCTCGACTGGGAGGGCTACGACCCGGTCAACACGAATGTGCCCAGGAGCCCAGGCGTCCTACAAGGACACCTGGATCGCCTACGTCCAGGGCAAGTTGCCGCAGAACCAGGTGGGCCTCTACTGCAACAAGGACTACTGGCTGAATGTGGACACCACCTCCGACTGCGGCGACTTCCTGTGGATCGCCACCGCCGGACTGCCCGCGGGCCAGCCCGGCATCCAGCACCCCTGGATGTTCCACCAGTACACCGAGAACCCGGTGGACCAGGACTACTGCTCCCTGGCCGACAGACCCACCTCCAGCAGTGGGCGCTGGCCAAGACCCGAACGACCGCACAGCCCCGGAGGATCCCGTGACACCGCAGACGCCCAGCTCTTCGTCGAGACCCTGATGGGCCATGTCCTGCCCGACATGGGGATCAAAAACCCGGACGGCTCCCAGGCGACCCGCACGGTCGCGGACTTCTTCGAGTACCTCGACCTGCACAACCGCAACCTGCTGACCCAGATCTCCTCGCTGTCGGCCCAGGTGACCGCACTGTCGGCGGCGGTGGCGGCGCTGGCGAAGGACGGCGGCTCCACGCCCGACCAGGTGCACAGCGCGGTCTCCAGCGCACTGACCGCGGCCGGCCATCCCCGCTCCCGGCGGCCCGGTCATCCCCCCCTACCGCACCGCCCACCGCCACGGCTCCGCCTGCCGCCTCCAGCAGCTGACCCGTCACACCACCCGGTCTCCGCGCGTCCGGTCTCCGCGCGCCTGTCTGCCCGCTCACCCCGCAGCAGGACCGGCAGCGTCCGCATGCTGTTGCTGACAAAGGAGGGGATCGGCTCGGCTCCGTCGACCGCCGTCAACCGCGGGAACCGCCGGTACAGCGCGCTCAGCCCGAGCTGGGCCTCCAGCCGGGCGAGCGGCGCGCCGAGGCAGAAGTGCAGCCCATGGCCGAAGGACAGGTGTCGGCTGGGCGTCCGGGCCAGGTCGAAGCGGTCGGCCCCGGGGTGGTGCCGCGGGTCGCGCCCGGCTGCGGCGTACCCGGCCAGGATCGCCTCGCCGCGCGGGATCACCCCGCCCACGGCGATGTCCTCCAGGGCGTAGCGCATCGGGAAGTTGGCCACCGGGGAGTCGTAGCGCAGGGTCTCCTCGACCACCGCGGACCAGGGCACCTGCCCGGACAGCACCAGCGCGCGCTGCTCCGGGTGCGCCGACAGCGCCGGACCGCGTTGGTGATCAGGTTCAGGGTGGTGCCGTGTCCGGCCACCAGCATGAGGATCATCGTGCCCACGAGCTCCCGCTCGGAGAGCCGGTCCTCGGCGTCGCGGACCGCGATCAGGTCGCTGGTCAGGTCGTCGCCGGGCTGCTCACGCCTGGCGGCGGCAACCGCGCCGAGCAGCCCGGTCAGCCCCCGGTAGGCGGCGACGGACTCCTCCGGGGTGGCCGAGCTGCTGACGACGGTGGTCGAGTACTGGTGCAGCGCGTCCAGTCCCTCCTCCGGCACGCCGAGCAGTTCGGCGATCACCCGCATCGGCAGCGGATAGGCGAAGTGCTCGCACAGGTCCACCGGGCCGGGGCCGGAGCCGGAGTCAGAGCCCGAGCCCGAGCCCGAGCCGGGATCCGCGAGCCGCTCCAACCGCTCCAGCAGCTCGGCCACGATCGCCTCGACCCGCGGCCGCAGCGCCTCCACCCGGCGCGGGGTGAACCCCCGTCCGACCAGGCTGCGCAGCCGACGGTGGTCCTCGCCGTCCGAGGTGGTCATCCCGGGGACGGTGACCATGGCCAGCAGCGGCCAGTCCTGGGGGATCCGGCCCTCGGTCCAGGCACTCCAGTGCCGAATGTCCTTGCCGACCCGAGGGTCGGCCAGCAGCGCCTGGAGCTCGTCGTGCCCGGTGACAGCCCAGGCGGTGACCCCGCCGTGCAACTCCACCAGCGCGACCGGCCCCAGCCGCGCAACCTGTTGTTCTCCCGTGCGGGTCGGCGCCCAGCGGATCGATCCGGAATGCCTGGGCCGGGGAACCGCCGGTCATGTGCGACCTCCGCAGGAGCGTGAGCAGTAGCGCAACGAAGCCGGACGCACGTCGTCCGGCCCTTCACGCTACCGGCGCCCGCCCCGCCCACCAGGCCACCGCCCGCCGCTCGCCCGGCGGTTGCTCCGGCGATTGCCCGGCGGCGATAAACCAGTGGGCCCAATTCCGGGCATACGACATGATCGTCAGACCCGACGCAGCGCCGCACCCAGCGGAGCGCCGCACCCATCGGATCGTCACGCCCACCGGATCGTCACGCCCACCGGCCGAAAGGATCCCCATGAACGTCCTGCTCTCCGGCGTGGTCGGATCGACCGCATACGGCCTGGCGCACGCGGGCTCGGACATCGACACCCTGGGAGTGTTCGCCGCCCCGACCCTTGAGCTGCACGGGCTGACCGCCCCCAGGGAGTCCGTGGTCAGCACACACCCGGACCAGACCTTCCACGAGGCGCGCAAGGCTGTGAAGCTGGTCATGGGATCGAACCCGACCGTGACCGAACTGCTCTGGCTCGACACGTACCAGGTCTGCACCCCGCTCGGCGACGAACTGGTGGGCCTGCGCGAGCGCCTGCGCTCGGCGCGCGGGGTGCGGGCCGCCTATCTCGGCTATGCCGCACAGCAGTTGCGCAAGCTGCGGGCACGCGCGGCGAAGGGCGTGGACGGGCTGGCGGCAGCGGACGCGGCGGCTGACGGGCCAGGCAGGCCAAGCACGCGCGCCACCTGGTGCGGATCCTGCGCCAGGCCGAGGAGTTGCACACACCGGCCGGCTGACGGTCCGGCTGGCCGATCCGGAGGAGGTCCGCCGGCTGGGTGAGCAGATCGCGCAGCGCCCCGAGGCGGCCGAGCCGCTGCTGGCACGGGCCGAGGAGGCGCTGGACCGTCCGGGCCGGCTGCCCGCCGAACCGGACGCCGCTGCGGCCGACTCCTGGCTGCGCCGGGTCCGGGCGGCCAACTACCGCTTGGAGGCGGCATGAAAAGGCCCGCGGTGATCGTCGACCTCGACGGGACGCTCGCGCTGATCGGCGACCGCTCCCCCTACGACGCCGACTCGTGCGGTCTGGACGCCGTCAACGAGCCGGTGCGCACGGTCGTGGACTGGGCGAAGGCGGCGGGCCACGGGGTGCTCCTGGTCTCCGGCCGGGGCTTCCAGGCCAGCCACCGCAGGTACACCGAGATGTGGCTGACCTGGAACCGCATCCCCTATGACGTGCTGCTGATGCGCGCCCCGGGCGATGCCAGGCCGGACGAGGTGGTCAAGCGGGAGATCTACGAGCGGCACATCCGGGACAGCTGGGACGTGGCATTCGTCCTGGACGACCGCGCTGCGGTGATAGCCATGTGGAGGTCGCTGGGACTGACCGTATTCCAGGTCGACGACCGGCTCTGATCACCACCCCGGCACGGCTGAGGGCACCGGAATCAACCGATGCCCTCAGCCGGTCATATGACGCCAACTCAGACGGCAGCCGTCAGCGCGTCGAACTCCGCGTCGCTGAGCGTGATCCGGGCCGCCGCGATGTTCTCCTCGACATGGGCGACGCTGGAGGTGCCCGGGATCGGCAGCACCGCCGGGGAGCGGCGCAGCAGCCAGGCGAGGGCCAGCTGGGGGGGGTGGCTCCGTGCTGCTTGGCGAAGGTGTCCAACGGGCCTCCGGGCCGGGCGAGTTCGCCAGTGGCGATCGGGAACCAGGGGATGAACCCGAGGCCCTCGGCCTCGGCGTAGTCGAGTACGTCCTCCGCCGAGCGGTCGGCAAGGTTGTAGAGGTTCTGCACCGAGACGATCTCGGCGTGGGTGCGGGCCTCCTTGAGCTGCTCCACCGAGACCTGGGAGACGCCGATGTGGCGGATCTTGCCCTCCTGCTGGAGCAGCACCAGCTCGCCGAGCTGGTCCGCCAGCGGCACCTGCGGGTCGATCCGGTGCAGCTGGTAGAGGTCGATGCGCTCCAGGCCGAGGTGGCGCAGGCTCAACTCGGTCTGCTGGCGCAGGTATTCGGGGCGGCCGAGCGGGCGCCAGTCGCCCGGTCCGGAGCGGCTCAGGCCGCCCTTGGTGGCGATGACCAGGTCATCGGCGTACGGGTGCAGCGCCTTGCGGATCAACTGCTCGCTGACGAACGGGCCGTAGGAGTCGGCGGTGTCGATGAAGCTGACGCCCAGCTCGACGGCGCGGCGCAGCACCCGTACTGCCTCGTCCGGGTCCTTGGGGTCGCCCCAGACGCCAGGCCCGGTGATCTGCATGGCACCGTAGCCGAGGCGGTTGACCGGCAGGTCCCGCCGATGGAAAAGGTTCCGGAGGCGTCGGCAGGACGGTCTGTCTGACTGCTCATCAGGTACTCCTTGGCTTGGGAAAGCTGCTGGACGCATGGGATTGCCGGAGATGTGACACAGAGGTACGGACACGACGGGTCATCGCCGGTCAGCCGGGCACGGCCAGCCCGGCCTGGATCGCGTCCACCGCGCGGCGGAGGATCCGCCCGGGCTCAGGCACCCCTCCAGGCCGACGACCAGGGCGATACAGATGTCGGCCGCGTCCTGCGGCTGCTCCACTCCGGCGTCGGCGAACAGGCCGGTGAGCAGGGCGCGCAGGGGTGGTGAAGTCGGTGCAGATGTCGCCGAACAACCTGGCTCTGCTGTCCAGGAGTTCGGCCGTGTGGGGAGTCTCCGGCGAGTTGCAGCACCAGGTCGAGCTTGGCCTCCAGCACCTGCCGGACCCGCTCGGCGACCGGGGCGTCGGAGGCGGCGGCCTTCCGGGCCCGCGCGAGCGCCTGGGTGTGCAGCCGCTCGGCGAGCTGCCGGAAGGCGTCGTCCTTGCTGCGGACGTACTGGTAGACCGCCGACCGCGACACGCCCATCTCGTTGGCGATGTCGTCCATGGTGGTGCGCCGCACCCCGTACCTGCGCAGGCAGGCATAGCTGGCGTCGAGCACCTCGGATATGCGGTCGGCGGGCACCGGGTCAGCCCAGCTTCTTCAGCATCTCGGCAGCGAGCGGGGCGGAGGAGGCGGGTTCTGGCCGGTGACCAGGTTGCCGTCGACGACAACATACGGGGCCCAGGGCTCGCCCTCCTGGAAGTCGGCACCCAGTTCCACCAGGCGGTCCTGGAGCAGCCACTTCGCCTTGTCGGCGAGGCCGCCCTGGATCTCCTCGGTGTTGGTGAAGCCGGTCAGCCGGCGGCCCGCGAACGGCGAGGCGCCGTTCTCGTCGGCGGTGGCCAGCAGAGCGGCCGGGCCGTGGCAGACGACGCCCAGCGGCTTGCCGGACTTCAGCACGAGGTTGAGCAGCCGGCCGGAGTCGGCGTTGACGGCCAGGTCCTCCATCGGGCCGTGGCCGCCGGGGTAGAAGACCGCGTCGTACGCGTCCAGGTCGACGTCCTCCAGCCGGACGGGGTGCTGAAGCGCCTCGATCGTGGCGAGGGCGGCGGTGACCTGCTTGGCTCCCTCCTCACCACCGTTGAACTGCGGAGCGAAGCTGGCCGGGTCGGCGGTCGGGACCACTCCGCCGGGGTGGCCACGACGACCTGGCCGCCCGCGGCCGTGAACGCCTGGTAGGGCGCGACGACCTCTTCGGCCCAGTAGCCGCTCGGGTGCTTGCTGCCGTCGGCCAGCGTCCAGTGGTCCACGCCGGTCATCACGAAAAGGATCTTCTGTGCCATGGTGAGAGTTCACTCCGGGAAAGATGGTTCACGCTCTGACGTTCCGGGTTCAGAACGTCAGGTTGCCCATGGCTCGAAGGTAGACCTGCTCAAGTAACAATGGCCAATACAAACGCCGATGGCCCCCATCAGGGATCCAATGGGGGAACGGGAATAGCCGGCCGCCCGCGGCAGCCATCGGCCTTCCGTAGGATAAGAACCATGAGCGATCGGATGCCAATGGCTCGGCCCCACTGGACCTGAACCTGCTGCGGACCTTTCTCGCGGTTCACCGAACCGGCTCGTTCACCGCCGGTGCCCGGCTGCTCGGCCTGTCCCAGCCCACGGTCACCACCCAGATCCGGGCGCTGGAGCGAAGGCTCGGCCGGGAGCTGTACGAACGCCAGGTGCGTGGCGTCACCGCGCTGCCGTTCGCCGACGAGCTCGCGGCCAGGCTCTCCGGCCGCTGGACCAGCTGGCCTCGGTCACCGGTGAAGCCAGACCGGGACCGGCCGAGCCGGTCATCTGGCGGGACCGGCCGAGTTCCTCTGCGCGGTGGTGCTGCCGGCGCTCGCCCCGCTGGTCGCCGACGGCGTCCGACTGCGGGTGGCCACCGGGCTGACCGAGCCGCTGCTGGAGGAGCTGCGCGCCGGGCGGCACGACCTGGTCGTCTCCACCTACCGGCCGCACGGCCGCACCCTCAGCGCGGTGCCCTGACGACGAGGAGTTCGTCCTGGTCGCCGCCCCCGCCCGGGCGGCGGCGACGGCCGGGCGCGAGCTGCCCGCCGCGCTCCAGCACGTCCCGCTGGTCTCCTACGCGGAGGACCTGCCCATCGTCCGCCGCTACTGGCGGCACGTCTTCGACCGCCGCCTCAACTGCCCGGCCGCGCTCACCGTTCCCGATCTGCGCGGAGTCCTCGCGGCCGTCGCCGCGGGCGCCGGCTTCAGCGTCCTGCCCGCTACCTCTGCCAGGACGCGCTCGCCTCCGGCGCGCTGGTGCTGCTGCACGACCCGAGGACCCGCCGATCAACACCGCCTATCTAGTCCAGCGCCCCGGCTCGGCCGGAAACCCGAACTGTCCCTGGTCCGCGACCGGCTGCTGGCCGCGGCCCGGGGTGGTGACCGCCGTCCGTCACCAGTTCAGCGCCAGCTTCGCGTCGGACTGCCAGTAGGTGACCTGGGCGGTGCTGTCCACATGGACCCCGGCCTTGGGCAGCGCGGGGTCTGCGGGCCGCCCGGTCGAACCCTGCCCCGGGCGGCGAAGGACCCCGAGGGTGTGCGCGGTGTAGCCGTAACGGCCCCCGGCGTGGAGGTGCGCACCCCGGCGTAGCCGGACTGGTGCGGCGACAGGAAGACCACTGCCTGCGGGATGCTCGCCGCGACATCGGCGACCGGCGCCTGGGCGTCACCGAAGTCCAGGAACGGGTAGTAGTACAGCGCGCAGGTCTGCGACCCGGTGTTGGTCGCGGTGAGCAGCAGCCGCTTGTTCGGCTTGACGACATTGCTCAGGGTGATCTTGATGTCGCTGCCGGTGCAGGTCACATACCCGGGGGCCTTGGCACTCTGCTGCGCCGGGGCACGCGTCGGCGTGGCCGCCACCGCCTCGGTGGCGCCGACCCCGGTGAGCGTGGCGGCGGTGAGCACAGCTGCGGCGGCGGTGAGCCGGGCCGCGCCGGACCGGCGGAACGAGATACGCATCGGATTCTCCTGTTGAGCGAAAGAACTGGAATGGATGTGACGAACGGATGTGATGAACGGCTGAGCCGAACGGCCGGGCCGAACCCGCTGGCCGGCGGACCGGGCCAGGGGCGGACTGCCCGACGGCTGAACGTTCTCCCCAGTTCCGTCCAGGCGCCAGCGCTACCGGGCAATTCGGAACACTGGAATGATTCCGCGTACGCTGACCTGGGGAGACGGGAAGGCCTGGAACGCCCTTCCGGGACGGGGGAATGCTGGAATGAGCACGGAAACCGAGGAGTTCGCCACCCTGCTCCGGGAGCTCAAGGAGCGTTCGGGGCGCAGCTACGGCGTACTGGCGACACGACTGCACGTCAGCACCTCGACCCTGCACCGCTACTGCAACGGCACTGCCGTGCCCGCCGACTACGCGCCGGTCGAGCGCCTCGCCCGCGCCTGCGGAGCCAAGCCGGAGGATCTGCTCTCGCTGCACCGCGCCTGGCTGCTGGCCGACGCCGCCAAGCACCGCCCCACCGAGCCACCGCAAGCCGCCGAGCCACTCCAGGCCACTGAACCGCCGCAGGCCACCGAACCACCGCCGTCCGCTGAACCATCGCGGGCCGCTGAACCGCCGCAGGCCGCCGAACCACCGCCGCCTCCGGCCCCGGCCGGTCCCCCGAGCCCCGCACCCGACCTGACACCAGCTCCCCGCCGCCCCTCCCAGCTCGCCCCACTCCCCCGGCTTCCCCGAATGCGTCGGCCACCGCGCAGCCGGGTGCTGGCGGTCTCCGCCGCCATGGCGGTCACCGCTGCCGTGGCCGTCGCCACCCCTGGGCCCTCTCCCCGCACCCCACCGCCTCCGCTTCCCGCGAGGCCGGGCCAGGCTGGGCGCCGACGTACCCCGCTCCCACCCGGACCCGGGGCAGCCGCCCGGCCCTCCCTCACCTTCCTCGGCCTCGTCCTCGTCGCCCCCGCCCGCACCCGGACGCCCCGCGCACCCGGCGGCCACCGCCTCCGCGTCCGGCGGCATCAGCGCGCCCGCAGGCTCCTCCGGCCCGGTCACCGTGGACGTGATGAACAACGACTGGCAGAACCCCTGCGGCTGGTGGTACCTGCTGCCGCAGCCGCCCAGCAAGGTGCCCCGCCGCCGTCGGGCCTGGACGTCGACGGCTGGGCGTCCGCGCTGGGGCGGTACCGGCGGGCAATGACCGGATCGAGCTGACCGTCCAGGCCACCGGTGGGCAGACGGTCGTGCTGCACGCGCTGTACGTGTATGTGCTCAGCACCCACCCCGCGCCCGCCTGGAACGCCTACAACCTGGGGGTCGGCTGCGGCAGCGGCATCGTCCCGTCCTCCTTCGGGATCGACCTCGACTCGGCCTCCCCTCGGCCCAGCCGGTCCCCGGCGCCCGGGCGGACCTGCCGACCCGGCGACGGACTTCCCCTACTCGGTCTCCGCGACCGACCCGCAGGTCCTGGACATCGACGCCACCACCGTCGGCCGGGACGTCAGCTGGTACCTGGAGCTGTCCTGGAGCTGCGGCCCGCAGCAGGGCCTGCTGCGGATCGACGACCACGGCCGGCCCTTCCGCACGGCGGGCATGCGTGGCGCCCCGATGTACAGCCATCTCCCGGGCAACCCGAGCGTCTGGATCCCCGGCGACGGCAGCGCCCCGGACTGACCACCCGCCCGACGGGACTTCACCGCAGCGGAACCGCGAACTCGATGTCCGGCCCGGCCGCCAGGCCGGCCGGGTTCCGCACCAGCAGCATCCGCAAACCCCGGACGGCATCCGCTGCTGCTCCGTGGCCCAGCCGTACATCGACTGGATGGCGATCTCGGCCTGCGCCCCCGCCCAGCGTCCGGGCGCCTCCGGGTGGACGAACGCCTCCTGGTGGGCGGGCTCGGTGCGCAGCGTCAGATCAGGGAATCCGGCCGCGATCTCCTCCGCCTGGTCGTCCGGGACCGGCCAGCACCACTCGACCGGACCGTCGCTGTCCGCGCTCACCTCCCCGTGGTAGATCGTGAACGGCGCCCCGGCGATCCCCTCGACCCGGGGGATGCCGCTGCCCGCAACCGGTGGATGAACAGTTCCCGGGTCTGCTGCTCGAACTCGTCCTGATGCACCCTGCGCAGCAGGCTCAGCAGGCTGCGTTCCGGAATCTCCCGGACGGCGACCTCGTACATGGCGGTTCCCCTTCCCTCAAGCTGATCAACGAGGTTGCCGATCATGACCCGCTGCGCGGCATGCTCCGTCTCGGCCCCGGTCCAGTAGCCGCGGATCTCCGCCGCGGCCGTCGCCGGCGCCAGCGCCAGCACGTCCCTGATCCGGGCCAGCGGAACGCCGACCCGCCGCAGCGACGACACCAGCCGCGCCTGGTCCAGCTGCTCCGGCGCGTACCACCGGTATCCGGTCTCCGCGTCGACATGTGCGGGCACCAGCAGTCCGAGCTCGTCGTACAGCCGCAACGCCTTGGGCGACAACCGCGAAAGCCGCGCGAACCCGCCGATGCTGACCAGACCCATGACCCGCTCCCTCGCTCCGGGCTCCCGCGCCCGGCACCCCCACTCTGCGCCCTCCCCAAAGGTCAAGGTCAACCACCCACGCCGAGCCCGTCAACGGCAGGTGCTCCGCGGCAGACGCCCCACCGCATCCACTGCCGCACTCCGCGAGCCGGAGGCCCGGGCCCGCCTCGCCGCGGCGCCGTCCGGCTTCTGCCGGACCTGCCTGCGAATGACCCGGAAATGCCGGGCGATGGTGATTGCGAATCCATCATGACAGCTCACAGGCCATTTTCGTAGGACGAACGGCACAGCTCAACGACCTTGTCCAGGCTGCTTCGCGGGGCCCAATATCACCGTCATGAATCCGAATCCCCCGAGAAAATCGATCAGGACGCGGTTCTGCGCGCACGGGCGGTACTGCTCCGTTCCGGCCATCCCGGTACGCGCCAGGAAGTCGAGGCGTACCGGGTGCTCGTCCAGGTGAGCCCGCTCACCTACCTGCCCCGGCTGGCCCAGGCCCTGCTGCGGCTGAGCTACCGGCCGCTGCCACAGACCACCCTGGAGCTCGTTGAGGAGGCGCTCGCAACAGCCCGGCAGGTGGACCGAAGCGAGCCGAAGCGCGAAGAGATCCTCGTCAGCGCCCTGAACGCCTACCAACGCGAGCTGTACACGCTCGGCCGAAGGGAAGCGGGCTTCGCGGTCCGCGAGGAGATGGCCGAGACCGGCCGTCTCGCACACAGCGCCGGACGCGTGGCAAGCCCCGCCCACGGACTCGATCCGCTGGCCGCGGCCCTGGCCGAAGAGGGCCGCTACGCCGAGGCCGCGGCGGCCTACCAGCGGCTCGTCGAGGCCGAGCGGGCGGACAACAACCAGTACCTCCAGCGGGGTTGGAACCTGATCAACTGGGCAGCCGCGCTGGAAGCCGCCGGGCAGCACGCCGCCGCTCTCGACGCCTTCACGGAACTGGTCGCCGACACCCGCCACAGGCTCCAGGAGGACCGGGTCCAGCTGTCGACCGCGGTGCTGCAACTCATCCGGCTCTCCCAGCTGCTCGACGCCCACGGAGAACACGTCCAGGCCCGAGGCGCCCGCGAGGAAGTGGGCACACTGCTGGCCGAGTTGGACCGGACCGGCGAGCGCAGGCGATGGGGTTTCGACCACAGTCTGTGGGTGGTCCTGCTGGCCTGGTCCGGCCGCGCCGACGAGCAACCGCTCCCCGGCGAGCCGACACCCCCGTTCGGCCACCACGTCAGCTGGTCCCCGGACCTCCGCCAGTCCTACCTAGAAGGCCGCTCGGCAATCGCCGCGGCCGTCGCCGAACTCGCCCCCTGGCACGGACCGACCCCCACCGCCTGCCCGAACTGATAACCCTCCAGCGCAGGTTGACGATCCGCTCGGCAACCTACCGCGAGTGGCAGAACAGCAGGCTCATACAGCAGCTACAGCCCCTGTTCGACGAGGGCGTCACACTCGCCCGCCGCCTGCGCGCAACGGACCCGCCCCAGGCCGCCGCCCTCCTCGCCCGAGCCCTGACCGACAGGGCGACCTTCCTCATCGCCACCGGCAGGCGCGCCGAGGCCCACGCCGACTTCCAGGAAGCCACCACCCTGTCGGAGCAGCTCTGATCAGGAGCCACCGGCAGCTGCCGCAATGCATCGTCGCGCCGGTCAGGATTAGCGTCGCCCCGAGGACCATGGCCTGTATGAGCGGCATGGGGTGGGCGGCGGCAAGGTTGTTCATGGGTACCCGACTCACAAGGCCGGTGGTTCGGTCAGGCGAGTTGTGGCCGTCCCTGGTTTCAGCCCGTCACGCCGGAGGTGGTGGCCACGCCGCCCTCGCGAACCTTGTACTTCGACCCCGCCCAGGTTCGCAACTGCCGTGCGAAGGCCGCGCGTTCGTCGGGATCGATCGCCGACGCGGGGATGAACGAGACCCCACGCGGCCGGTGCTGCACGGCCCAGCCGTGGCGACGCTCGTTCAGCATCGCCACCTCCGTCCAGGCGAGTTCCTGCACGCCATCCGCCGTGGTGATCCGCAGACCCGCCTCCGACAGCTCCACCGTGGTGGGCCCGGCGAGCCGTGGCGCGAGCTGGGTGACGGCCTTGTCCATCAGGCTCCGCTTCCAGCCGGCGAACAACCCCTTGCCCGTACCCACATACCGCAACGCCTCCTGCATCTGAGCAGGCGTCAGATCAAAGTCGACGGTGATCCCCATGTCGAATTCCCCCTCAAGGCAGGCGTCAAAAACACCCGCGAGCGAAGGGAGGCTACCAGCAGCCCAGCACGCCCGGGGCGGCGCAAACCGGGGGCACTGGATCAGTGCCACAGGCGGCGGTGACAGGCCGCGCAATGCAGTGCAGTGCAGTGCAGTGCAGTCAGGGCGACAGCCGACGGCGTGTCCCCGGCAGGTAGTCCCGGTTGTAGGCCCACGCGTAGACAACGGGGAGCAGACTGGAGACGCCGTACTGGTGCGGGACGCCCTCGATCCAGTCGTCCTGCACGACGCCCAGCGTGTCCATGAAATCGACCTCGACGGAGTTGCTGTTCTTCCCGTAGGTGACCTGCTTGACCGTCGCTCACCCGGGCACCGTGTGCGAGGAGCTGCCCGGCGCCGTAGCCGGTGACTTCGTTCACGGCGGCTGCGCCCAAGCCGCCGACTATGAACAGCAGCCCTACGGTCCAGCGCGCGGCTGTGCGCCTGCCGGTTTCCCACGGTCGTCCCTTCACCATACGTGCTGATCAGAGCCCTGCCCGGGGACGCGGGACCTACGGGCGGGGCTACCCCGGGGGCGCTCGAACCGCTCGGCGAAGCGCTTCCCGCCGCCCGAGGGCATCCCGGGTCCGGTCTCGGCATCCGCTCCGCCAGCGCGGAGGTTCGCCCCTGGACGAAGGAGGAGCCGACGGCTCCGGGGAGCAATCCGGCACGCAAGTGGCACGGTCGTGATCAGCGGCCTGACCGGCCTTGGGAACGATCAAGGCCCAGTTCTCCGGGAGCATCCCGTTGAACTGGGCCTTTGTCGTGCTTCGCGATCGCTCGCGTTGGGTGGGCACAGCTGGGTTCGAACCAGCGACATCTGCTTTGTAAGAGCAGCGCTCTACCACTGAGCTATGCACCCGGGCGAGAGCTAAGACTACCTGCTCCGGGAAGTGGTCCGTGTCGGGTTGGGTGCGGCGGGGAGGGGGCTGGTGCGAGGATGAGGGGACGGGGGCCTGGCGGCCCGGTGGTGCGGGCTGGGTGGAGCGGGAGTCGACGTGGCGGGCGGATCGGCGCGGTGGCGGCGCAGCGAGGGGATGCGGGCTGACGCGCAGGCAGCCAAGGACGCCGCTGCTCAGGCCTTCTATGACCTGGACATGGTCCAGCGGGACGTGCGGATCTCGGTGGAGGCGGTGGCCGCGGCGGACGACTCGCCCGGCGCGCGCCGGGCGATCGCGGACTTTGCCGCGCTGGGCACTCGGATCGACCAGATCAGCGCCGCCTATATCGAGGCCCTGGACGCGACCGATCTGGACGCCGGGGAGCTGGATCCGGGGGCGGTGGCGCAGGCGCGGCAGCGGCTGGACCACTCGCGGCAGCAGTTCCAGTCGGCCAGGACCGAGCTGGAGCGTTTCTCCGGGTTCCTGGAGCCGCTGGTGGCGGCCGCGCAGTCGCAGCTGGAGCAGGTCGGCCCGGCGGTGGCCCGGGCCAAGCAGTCCTGGCTGGACGCGAGCAACGCGCTGGACGCGGTCCGGGCCGCCCGGCTGACCGCGGACGGTCTGGCCCGGCGGCTGGCGGCGCTGTCGCGCAGCTGACGCTGCTGGGCGAGGGGGCGGGCAAGCACGGGGTGCGCAAGGTGCTGGAGACCTCGGCCGAGGTGCAGCGGGCCGCCGAGGCGGTACGGGCCGAGGCGGAGCGGCTGCCGCAGCAGGCCCGGGAGATCGACCAGCGGCTGGCCTCGTTGCGGACCCGGGCTCAGGGCGTGCAGACCAAGGCCGGCGGGGTCGAGCCGACGCTCAGCGAGCTGCGGCGGCGCTTCAGCGCGGCCTGCTGGGAGGACCTTCAGCAGATCCCGCAGCAGACGCAGGCGGCGGTCCGGGACGCCGGGAACCGGCTGGCCGAGGCGGAGCGGGCCCGGGACGAACAGCGGTGGCAGGACCGCGGACATCCTGGCCACCACCCGGGAGCTGCTGAACACGGCGGACGGCGCGCTGGGCACCGTCAATGAGCGGCTGCACTCGCTGAACGAGGCCCAGCGCGCACCGCAGGCCGAGATCGAGCGCACCCGCTTCGCGCTGCGGGACGCCCAGCGCTTCGCGATGGCCGGGCGCAGCGCGCCCGATCCGCGCCACGCGGAGCCGCTGGACGCGGCCCTGGCCCGGCTGGAGCGGGCCGCCGAGGCGCTGACCGGCCGCCATCCGGACTACTGGGTCTTCCTGACGGAGATGGCCGCGGTCCGGGAGACCGCCGCCCGGGTGGTCCAGCTGATCCGCGAGGAGCAGGGCGGCGGCGGACGCCGCTGACGGCATCCGGCAGCACCGGCGGGGCGCGGAAGCGTGGAGTCATGGTGGCGGAGGCAGGGGGAGACGTAAGCTTCGGCCATGCCTCGTTATGACTACCGCTGCCGTTCCTGCGGAGCCACGTTCGAACTGCGTCGTCCGATGTCCCAGGCCAACGCCCCGGCGATGTGCCCGGCCGGGCACGACGACGCCGTGAAGCTGATGTCCATGGTCGCCATGACCGGGTCCGCGAGCGTGAGCGCCTCCGCGCCCAGCCGGCCAGGGCGGTGGCGGCGGCTGCTGCGGTGGCGGCTGCTGCGGCTGAGCCGGCCAGGCAGCTCAGCCGACAGGACGGCCCAGCCAACAGCGCGGCCCAGCCGGCTGGACCGCGAGACGGCTGAGTCAGCGCGGCGCCAGCGCGCGGGCCCGGGTGAGCAGGCGGCGGACGATCTCCTCCCGCCGCGGCCCCGGTCTCGCGCAGCGCGGTCACGCCCGGACCGGCCCAGCCGGTGTCGGCGAGTTCGCCGTGGCCGGGGCGGAAGCCCTCGTCCGCGGCGAGCAGCAGATCCATGTCGAGCAGCGAGTCCCCCGCGCCGAGCAGCGCCGGGGCACCGGTACGCCGTCCGACCTCAACCAGTGCCGCCGACTTGGTCAGCGGGAGCGGCACCAGGTAGAGCTTGCGTCCCTGGAGCGACACGCTGTAGCCCCGCTGCTCCGCCCAGCCGGCCAGCTCCTCGGTCCAGCCCTGCGGCAGCTGCTCCCGGTCGATCACCAGATAGGCGAACAGGTCCTCGGCGACGCGGCGCTTGAGAGTCCACTCGGGGTCGGCGGTCAGCGCCAGGTGATGCACCACCTCGGCCAGCGGCGCGCATCCGGCCGCGAGCGACTCGCGCACCCCGGCGTGCCAGTCCTCGTCGGTGACGCCGTCCACCAGCAGGTGGCCGCCGTTGGCGCAGACGGCGTAGCGCGGGATCCAGTCGGGAGACGGCCCGGGCAGATGCACCCGCTGGTACTGGCTGCGGGTGCGGGTGGTGACCGGCACGAACTCGGCCGCCCCGATGAGTTCGACCAGCAGTTCGGCGCAGCGCTCGGTCATGAACGACAGCGGCTTGCCGTGGTGCACCTCGACCGTGAGCAGCCGGGGGGCCAGCTCGTCCGGCATGGCCAGGGCCAGGGCGCGCTGCGAGTAGATCAGCGTGCGGTCCAGGTCGCTGCCGACCAGGACCCGCCCGGCCCCCGGCGTCCCGGACTCCGGCAGCCCAGGCAGCCGCGGCCCGGACAGCGGCGGGCCAGGCGGATACGGTCCAGGCGGATACGGGCCAGGCGGGGACAGAAGTCCAGGCGGGGAGAGAGCGGTCGGCTGCAACTGCGGCTCGGTCGTCATACGGCTGTGCCCTCGTCTCCGGTTGCCCCGCGGGTGTAGTGCGGGTGGATCAGGCCGACGCAGCTGTACGGCAGCCCGTCGACGGTCTCGACCGGCACGCCGCGCTGCTCCGCGAGCAACCGGACGTGCCCGAGCTCGGCGTCCGCGCCCCGGCGCACCAGCACCCGCCAGGGCACCCGGCGCAGCAGCACCCGGGTGGTCTCGCCGACGCCGGGCTTGACCAGGTTGACGCTGTGGATGCCGTACTCCTCGCTGATCCGCTGCACCGCGGCCCAGCCGGACCAGTCCGGCTCGCGGTCGGCCGGGTCGCCCTGCGGCTGCGCCCGGACGTCCGGGAAGCAGGCGGTGACCGTATCGAGGAAGCTGCGGGAGACATCCGCGTCGGCCAGCTCGCGGTAGTACTTGGCGCCGTGGAAGTCGTCCGGGCCGATCAGGCCGGGACGCAGCACGGTGCGTGACACCAGCCCGGACACCGTGGAGTTGAGGCAGGCCGAGGGGATCAGGAAGTCCTCGCGGGTGCCGAAGGTCCGCACGCAGCGGGCCGGGTCGGCGAGGACGGCCATGGCCGGGTCGAATCCGGTGCCGTCCAGCGCGGCGGCCAGCTCCCGGGTGATCGCGCCCTTGCCGGTCCAGCCGTCCACGAAGACCACGTCGGCCGGGTTGTGCCGGTCGGCGAGATAGCGCAGCGCCACCTGGTCGATGCCGCGCCCCGGACGATGGACACCGCGTAGTGCGGCAGCTCCAGGCCGTGGGCCTGCTGCGCCCAGCGGCGCATCAGGATGCCCACCGGCGTCCCGGCCCGGGCCAGCGAGGCAAGCACCACCCCACGGCCGCGCTCGGCCAGGACGGTCTCGGTCACGGTGGCCACGGCCTCGGCGATCCGGACGGCGGAGTCGCGCAGCGCCTGCTGGAAGAGCCGCTGGTACTCGGCCGAGGGCTGGTACTCGATCGGCAGCGACTCAGCGTAGTGGGCGCCGCCCTGCTGCACCGCCTCCTCCCGCTCCTCGACCGGGGCCTCCAGCGGCACCTCGGACAGGTCCTTGAGCAGCCAGGACACCTCCTCCGCGCGGTAGGAGGAGAAGGCCGGACCATGCAGCGGGACCGGCAGCGGGGCCGGCCGCCGGGCCCCGGAGGCGGGCCGGTACGCCGGGACGACGGCGAGCAGCACCAGGTCGGTGACCGCCCGCAGCCGCTCCAGCAGCCCACGGCCCGGGGCGTACAGGGGGGCGCGCTCAGATTCGGAGTCCAGCACCAGCACGATGGCGTCGAACCGCCGCGCGGGGTCGTTCCCGGGCGCGACGTTGTAGGCGTAGCGGGTGGCAACACCAGCGACACCGGCGACACCGGCGATACCGGCGACATCAGCGGCGTCGGGGACATCGGGGACGTCGTGCGCGGGGAAGGCGAGCCGGGTGCGGATGGCGTAGCCGGGGTCGTCCACGGCCAGGGCCGGGGAGCGGGTGGTGGAGAACAGCACCTCGGCGGGGTGGTCCCGGCCGGCGTCGTCCAGGGCCTGCTGAAGGGCGGACGCGAGCCGCAGCGGGGCATACATCAGCTCCTCGGTGCCGAGGACCAGCACCCGGCGGGCAGCCCGGGTCGCCGGCGCGCCCTCCACCGCCGGGGCGTCGAGCGCGGCCGCCAGCCGGGCGGCCATCGCCGGGAGCGCGGCGTCCAGGCGGGCGTGGTCGGCGGGGCCGAAGCCGTGGCGGGCGCCCTCGCGGAGTCCGGCGGGCCAGCCCAGGTCCACCCGGCGCAGCGGCGCGCGGGTGGCACCGGTCAGCGAGCCGCAGGCCTGCCGGGCCTCCTCGGCCGCGACCAGGGCGGCACCCTTCGCCTCCGGGTTGGGCGGCAGTTCCACGGTGGTGCTGACCGTGGCGACGACATCGAGCTGCACGCCCAGGTCGGCGGCTGCCTTGGCGAGCCGCAGCCGGGCTTCCTCGTCGCGCACGTCGGCCAGCGCCGCGAGCACATACCGGCTGCGCGGGAAGCGCGCGTGCAGGGCGGCGATGGTGTTGATCACGGTGTTCCCGGTGGACACCTCGTCGTCCACCAGCACCAGCGGACCGCCGGTGGCGAGCAGGCCCGGGTCCTCCGGCAGCAGCAGGTGCGAGGTGGCGTGCGAGTGCTCCTCCTCGAAGCCGCCGACCGGGGCCACCCCGGCCACCTTCCGGCGGGTGGAGTGCAGACAGGGCACCGGGGCGGCGGCGCCGAGCCCGTCCGCCACGCAGTGGCCGAGACCGGTCGCGGTCTCCGCGTAGCCGAGGACGACAGCCTCGGACGCCTCGGCGCCGAGCAGTTCGCGGACCGCCCGGCCGAGCTCGTGGCCCACCCGGTACACCGTCTCGGGCCGCTGCGGCACATGCTTGCCCAACACCTGCGAGACCAGCAGCTGCGCCCGGCGCGGGTTGCCGCTGCGCAGAGCCAGACCCAGCAGCTCCCGCACGGGACCCTGCGGCAGTCGCAGACCGAGCCTGCGCTCGACCCATTCCCCCGACCACACCCGGTCAGCCCGCTCAGCCTGATCAGCCCGCTCATTCTGCTCATACCCATGACCCGGGCCAGCCGTACCAGCCCAACCGACAGTCGTAGCCGTATCAGCGGTATCAGTCGGATCGGACGGATCGGACGGACCTGTGGGCAGGGCGGGGGGCGGGGAGATCTCAGCGGTCATATTGCTGCCTTCGCAGTTCTCGATCGGGTGCAGTCCACCAGTCGCCGGTGACGGCCGGACGTCCTCAGGTACACAGGCTCAGGTACACAGGCAGGCGGCCAGGAGCTCCGCGAAGGTGACGTCCTCGTGTGCGACGCCGAAGACCGAGGCCCGCAGCATCACCCGCCGGGCCCACGCGCGGTGCGGCTTCACCTCGTTCATCTTGTTGGTGTAGGCCGAGCGCAGGACTCCGCCGCCCCGGTCCTGGTGCAGGATGTCGGCGGCGTCGGACCACTCCTCGTGCGTGGCCACGGCCAGCGCGTGCACCGCCGGGACATGGCTGGGATGAATGCAGGTCTTTCCCAGCAGCCCGTTCGCTCGGTCGAGTTCGATCTCCCGGATCAGCCCGTCCAGGTCGTGGGCGATCAGCCGGCGGCGGACCTCGTCGGTGGGCGGCTCGGTCCCGGTGAACGGCGAGCTCCGCAGCTGCGGCTTGAACTTCCGCTCCTGGACCGGGAAGTACTCCCACACCGGGCCGGTGATGGTGAAGCCGCTGCCGTCGGAACGGCCGAGGACGTTGACCACGTCGCCGATGACCGAGGCCACCAGCTGCACGTCGTAGGCGGTGAGCTCGGGCGGGCGGCGCAGCCCGTAGGCCGAGGACAGATCGGTGACGCCCAGCCGCACCGCCAGCACCTGCTCCCGGTACTTGTCCAGGACCCGGGCTATCCCGGCCAGGGTTCCGGCCCGGGTCTCCAGATGCGCCAGCTCCGGCGACTCCAGGACCGGCATGGCGAACAGCCGCAGCCCGGTGCCGGCCCGGACGTCGGCCAGCGCCTCCAGGAACGGCAGGCCGCTGTCCTGGTGAACTTCGCAGACGAAGCCGGAGAGCAGGCGCAGCGTGGGGCCGAGCCGGGCGCGAGATCGTGATCTGCTCAGCCTGCGCACCCGCAGGAACAGCAGCGGCCAGTGCTCGCCTCGGGCAGGTCCGCCAGCTCGGCCAGTCGCGACAGCTGGCCGACGACATTGGCCTCGCCGCCGCGACCTCGGTCGTCTATGGCGTCCTCCAGGCAGAGCACCATGGAGGTCACACCCCGGGCGGCCTGCCTGCGGATGTCCTGGTGCAGCCGTGGGCGGGTCGCCGGGGAGTAGAGGGTGGCGCAGGGCTGCGGAGAGCAGCTCGGGGCACTGTCCCGGTCGAAGCGGACCGGCTCGTGCGAGAGTCGCTGCCGGGTCGCGGCGTCCAGCTGGCTGAAATGGTGCCTGGCCCCTGGGTGTGCTGTGCCTCGCGCAAGGGATGTGGACGTCCGGGAAGCACCGGGCGTTGGCTGGTCATCGTACGTAAGAATCAGCCGTACACCAGTCTGGAAACATGACGTTTCGATCAGCGCCCACGTTAAACGGTGTCGGCCTGCGCGAGCGGGCTCCGCCCCGGGCTCCGGAGCGGCCGGTCGTTGTCGACACGCCCCGGTGACGCAGGATGAGGTCATGACCCGGGTGATGCCCAAAGGCTCGAACATTCCGCTGACCGCCGTCGACGCCGTACGCGCCGTGCTGCGCTGGCGCGTCGCGCCCGGCGGGCCGGACGTCGACGTGGGTCGCGCTGCTGCTGGGCGCGGACGGGAGGGTGGCGCGGGACGAGGACTTCGTCTTCTACAACCAGCCGCGGCATCCCACCGGCCGGGTCCGGCACCGCTCCAAGACCAGGCGCGGGGAGGACGTCACCGACACCCTGGACATCGACCTCGCCCAGCTGCCGCCGGAGGTCGAACGGGTGATCGTCGGCGGCTCGGCCGAGGGCGGTCACTTCGGCCAGCTCACCGACCTGTGCGTACTGCTGTACGACATCGCCCGGGGCCCCGGGGCCGAGCCGCTGGCGCGCTTCGACATCACCGACGCGACCTCGGTCGGCGCGCTGCTGTGCGGGGAGGTCTACCGCAGGTCCGGCGGCTGGAAGTTCCGGGCGATCGGGCAGGGCTACTCCTCCGGGCTGGTCGGCCTGGCCACCGACTTCGGCGTGACCGTGGACGACGAGGAGGAACCGGGCACGCCCGGGCCCTCACCCCGGCAGCCCGCAGGACAGCAGCCCGCGACACAGCAGTCCGCGCAGCCCGAGTCCGCACAGCAGCAGTCCGCACAGCAGCAGTCCGCGCAGCAGCAGCCCGCAACGCCGGAAGCGCCGCCGCTGCCTCCTCCGAGCGGCTGACCGTGCCGCGGAGAACCGTGTCGCCGCCGTCCGAACGGCCGACGGTGCCACAGCCGCCGGTGCCGGTGTCGTTGCCGGTGGGGCAGTCCCCCTCCGAGCGGCCGACCGTCCCGCAGCCGCCGGTGCCGCAGCAGGCAGGGCTGGAGGCGACCACCCCGCTGCCGCCCAGGCCGACCGTCCTGCCCGGCCCGGCCTATGTGCCCCCGCCGCCGACCCACCAGCCGCTGCTGCCCGAGCCGGAGGGCTTCGCCCTGCCGCTCCAGGGCCCGCAGTTCCTGCCGGCGGCCGGCTGAACGGCTGAACGGCTGAACGGCCCCCGGCTCGGCCCAGCGACCAGCTCCAGCTCCGTCAGGGCACCGGCCGGTCAGCCGACCGGCTTGTACCCCCGCTGCCATTGGAGCCCCCAGCCGTACAGCCGGTCCAGCTCCGCCTGGAACCCGTACACATAGCGGTTCTCGCGGCGCACCTTGAGCACCCCGTCCCGGTTCTCGATCAGCGCCACCGCGCAGGACCGCGCCTGCGCGGTGTGCTGGTCGAGCTTCACCTCGATCGGCCTGCCGTTCGGCGGGAAGAGCGTCACCAGCGCGTGGGTGCGGTCGAAGGCCGGGGTCTCGTCGTAGATGTAGACGAACACCAGCAGCCGCCGGAAGCTGTCCTTCTTGGACAGGTCGATGTACATGGTCTCGCCGGAGGCCCCGCCGGAGCGGTCGTCGCGGCTGAGCCTGATGAACGGGGGGTGCTGGAGGTCGCCGTAGAGCTCCCCCAGCGGCTGCACCACGCCCTTGGTGCCGTCGGTCAGTTCGTACATGCAGCCGAGGTCGAGGTCCACCGCCAGCGGCTGCCCGCCGGCCACCGGCAGCGGCATCGGTTTGAACAGGTTGGGGTGCAGCAGCCCGCGCCAGAACGCCGCCGGGGTGCGCCGCTCGCGATCGGGCTCGCGGTGGTCCAGTGCAGGTTGACCTGCATGGTTCCGGCCACAAGTCCCTTTTCGGTGATGGCCACTTCGGGTGAGCTCTTGGTGAGCGTCACCCGGTCCATGCCGTTGTCGAAGCCCGTTTCGGCCTTGCGCAGAAAGTCCTTCAGCCCTGCCATCACTCCCCCTGTCCGCTCCGGCCGCGCCCCCGCCCGACCGCCGGAGCCTGACCATCAGTCACTACCTCCGGGCTACCCATCCGGAGACCTCCGCTCACCACTCTTCCGTACCCGTAGGACAGTGCGGCCATCCGGGGCGTCCGGAACCGGCTCACGCGCCGCCCGGGATACACCCGCACCCGCTGCGGACACAACAACTGACTCACCCGTACGATGTGCAGCCCCGCGACGCGATATCGTCTCCCCGCACGCGTGTCGCGGCGTCAACTCCGCCGCCTCTGGGGGACCGCGGTCGCAACCGGTACCGGACGGCGCCAACTGGGGCTGTGCGGTGCCCAATCCGTACCCGTCCGTCTTCCCCTGCCGCCGACCCGAAGCCGAGGCTCTACCGCATGAACCTATCGTCCATACAGCTGGTGTGGCTGGTCATCGCCTGCGCCACCGCGCTCGCCATTGCGGTGATCATGGGCCTGCTCCGTTCCAAGAAGCCCAAGCACGCGGCCGACCCCAAGGACGATTCCTGGGAGCGCAGCGAGCAGCGCCGCCGCCGCAAGGAGACCCTGTACGGCAGCGCGTCCTACGTACTGCTGTTCGCCTGCGCGTCGGTTGCCGCCGCGCTGTCCTTCCACGGCCTGGTCGGTTTCGGCGTGGAGAACCTGAACCTGTCCGGTGGCTGGCAGTACCTGGTGCCGTTCGGCCTGGACGGCGCGGCCATGTTCTGCTCGGTCCTGGCCGTCCGCGAGGCCAGCCACGGCGACGCCGCCTTCGGCTCGCGGCTGCTGGTCTGGCTTTTCGCCGGCGCCTCGGCCTGGTTCAACTGGGTGCACGCGCCGCGCGGTGGCGACCACAACGGCGCCCCGCAGTTCTTCGCCGGGATGTCGCTCTCCGCGGCGGTGCTGTTCGACCGGGCGCTGAAGCAGACCCGCCGGGCGGCGCTGCGCGAGCAGGGCCTGGTGCCCCGCCCGCTGCCGCAGATCCGCATGGTCCGCTGGCTGCGCGCACCGCTCGAGACCTACCGCGCCTGGTCGTTGATGCTGCTGGAGAACGTCCGCTCGCTGGACGAGGCGGTCGAGGAGGTGCGCGAGGACAAGCGCGAGCGGGAGGCCGCCGCGCAGCGCCAGCGGACCGAGAACCGGCGCGAGCGGGCCGAGTTGAAGGCCCTGTCGCGCTCCGCCCCGCTGCGTGAGCTGACCACGCTGGAGGCCTCGGGCGGCGCCGAGAGCGCGGCCGCGCTGGAGCCCGCCTCACCGCGCGGACTGCTGCCGCACCGCCGCCGCCGCGAGGTCGCCCCGTCCACCGCGGAGACCGTGGGCGAGGAAGAGGTCAACACCATGCCCCGGCTGGACTCCCTGGAGAAGAAGCTCAAGGATCTGGAACAGCAGTTTGGCTGAGTAACGTACAGCTCAGCCCCGTACAGTGTCCTCATGATTGCCAGGCCAGCGACCTCCTCCACGCTGAAGGAGATCAACCTCCGTACCGTGCTCGACGTGATCCGGACCGCGCCGCCGGTCTCCCGTGCGGAGATCGCGCGGCGCACCGGTATCTCCAAGCCGACCGTCTCGGCACTGCTCCAGGATCTGCTGGAGATGGGGCTGGTCTCCGAGACCGTGCGCGAGGAGCTGGGCCCGACCTATGGCGCGCTGTTCTTCGCGCCCAGGCCGGAGGCGGCGCACGTACTGGGCCTGGACGTCGGCGCCCGCCGGCTGCGCGGGGCCATCGCCGACCTGGAGGGAATCGTCCATGTCCGCCGGGACGTCCCGGTCGAGGGCATGGAGGCGGCGCAGGTGGTGGCGGCGGCGACGGCCCTGGCCGAGGAGCTCTGCGCCGAGGCGGGCATCGCCCGCGGCGCGCTGGCCCACGCCGCGGTCGGGGTCCCCGGCGTGGTGGACCGCCGGGACGGCCGGATCTGGCAGGCCGCCAATGTGCCCGCACTGGACGGCTTCCAGGCCCGGGACGCGTTCGAGGCGGCGCTGGAGCTGCCGGTCACCATGGAGAACGACATCCACCTCGCCGCGCTGGGCGAGCAGCGCCACGGCACCCAGAGCGGCAGCGGCACCGACGCCGAGAG
This sequence comes from Streptacidiphilus sp. 4-A2, assembly GCA_014284505.1. Lineage (GTDB taxonomy): Bacteria > Actinomycetota > Actinomycetes > Streptomycetales > Streptomycetaceae > Streptacidiphilus. The sequence goes on from JAAFYY010000001.1 coordinate 5,030,257, forward strand.
CTTCGCCTTCCTCTCGGTCGGCACCGGCGTGGGCGCGGGCCTGATCCTGCGCGGCGAACTGCACCGGGGGTTCGCTGGCGCCGCGGGCGAACTGGACTGCGCGCTCGACCCGGACACCTTCGAGGCCAACGACCCCTGCGCGGGGGCGCTGCTGGAGTACGCGGCGACCAGGCTGAGCGGGCACCGGCAGCTGACCGGCGAGCTGAGCACGGAACAGGTCTTCGCGCTGGCCCGGTCCGGTGACGAGGACGCCTCGGCGGTGGTGGACGAGGAGGTCCGCCGGATCGTCGGCTATCTGGCCACCCTGGCCGCGGTGGTGGATGTGGAACTGGTCGTCCTCGGCGGCGGGATCGGGCTGAACGGGGACCTGCTGCTGCCCAGGGTCAGCGAGCGGCTGGCAGCCCGGGTGCCCTACCCGCCGCGGGTCGAGGTCTCGGCGCTGGGTGACGCGGCGGTGCTGACCGGAGCGATCGCGGTGGCCACCCGGGCCGCGCTGGAGCAGATCCTCAGCCTGCGCTTCGGCGACGCCGGCCGCCGCCGCGCCTGACCCCGGCCCAGCCCGAGACGGCGGCCCGAAACATGCGGCCCGAGACAGCGGCCCGAGCGCCAGACCCGAAACATGCGGCCCGGCCGCCCCGTTCGAACGGGGCGGCCGGGCCGCTGTGTCAGACCTCAGACCTTCAGACCTTCAGACCTTCAGAACCCAGACCGCAGACCTCCGGCCTCAGACCTCGGCGGCGGCGATCCGGCGGTTCCTGAGCACGGAGGAGAGCAGGGCCAGGCCGATGAACGCGACGCCGATCAGCCCGGTGACGACCTCCGGGATGGAGTACTTGATGGAGACCATCAGGATGATCGCCAGCGCGCCGATGGCGTAGTGCGCGCCGTGCTCCAGATAGAGGTAGTCGTCCAGGGTGCCCTGGCGGACCAGGTAGACCGTCAGCGAGCGGATGTACATGGCGCCGATGCCCAGGCCGAGCGTGATCTGGAAGATGTCCTGGCTGATGGCGAAGGCGCCGACGACTCCGTCGAAGGAGAAGGAGGCGTCGAGCACCTCCAGGTAGAGGAAGAGGAAGAACGCGGCCTTCCCGGCGACCAGCACCGCCGACTTGCCGCTGCGGGCGGGCCGGGTGACCTCCCCCGCCGCCCCCGGCTCGGCCGCGCCCTCGGCCTCCTCGTCGTCCGACTCCTCGTCCTCACCGGCGCCCTCGAACACCTCGGAGAGTCCGTTGACGGCCAGATAGGTGGTGAGTCCGGCGACCCCGGCCAGCAGGACCGTTTCCGCACTGTGCCCGGCGAAGAAGCGGGCCGAGAGCATCAGCACGATCAGGGAGATGACCACCGACAACTGGTTGAGCCTGCCGATCCGTTCCAGCGGCCGCTCGATCAACTCCAGCCAGCGGACCTCCTTCTCCCCGAGGATGAAGTCCAGGAAGATCATCAGCAGGAACATCCCGCCGAAGGCGGCGATGGCCGGGTGCGCGGCGTCCAGGTGCTGCGCGTAGGTGAGCCCGCCCGAGGTCTTGCTGGAGTCCAGCGCCAGCGAGATCACCGTCTGCGGGCTGATGTGCGCGGTGAGCGCGACCACCAGCAGCGGGAACACCAGGCGCATGCCGAAGACGGCGATGAGCACGCCGACGGTGAGGAAGATCCGCTGCCAGAACGGCGTCATCCGCTTGAGGATGGTCGCGTTGATGACCGCGTTGTCGAAGGAGAGCGAGATCTCCAGGACGGAGAGGATGAGGACGACACCAAAGCCGTCAGCACCCCACACATATGCGGCGGCTGCCAAGCCGATGACGGTGATCCCCATGGACCAGCCGAAGGTACGCAGGAGCACTGGGGTCGTCCTTTTCTTCGCTGACACGCGGCGGACGCAGCGCGGGGACCGCCGTCCGCTCGTCCTCGGCCGGGGCCCCGCACTGCTCGCATCTTTTCTTACTGAACGTTAACCCCAAAGTCTAGGGCGATGCCCCGAAGTCCAGAGGCATAACCCTGTCCGACCGCCCGGAACTTCCATTCGTTGTTGTAGCGGTAGAGCTCGCCGAAGATCATCGCGGTCTCGCTGGAGGCGTCCTCGGAGAGGTCGTAGCGGGCGAGTTCGGTGCCGTCGGCCTGGTTGACCACCCGGATGTAGGCGCTGCGGACCTGGCCGAAACTCTGCAGCCGCGCCTCGGCCTCATAGATGGACACCGGGAAGACGATCTTGTCCACCTCCGGCGGAACCATCGTCAGATCCACCTTCACCACCTCGTCGTCCTCGGCCCCGGTGCCGCCGACCAGGTCGTCGCCCATGTGCTGGACCGAGCCCTCGGGGCTGGTGAGGTTGTTGTAGAAGACGAAGTACTCGTCGCGCGGGACCCGGCCGCCGGAGCAGAGCAGCGCGCTGGCGTCCAGGTCGAAGTCGGCGCCGGTGGTGGACCGTGCCTGCCAGCCCAGGCCGATCTGCACGGCCGTCAGGTTGGGTGCGGCCTTGGACAGTGAGACATTGCCGCCCTTGGCGAGAGTGACACCCATCCGTATCTCCCCTTCCGAACAGCCCGGGCACCGAGCTGGCCCGGGCTCTGCGCCGCAGTCTAGAACTGCGACACGTGCCAGGTACCTCCCGGTATACACCGGGGGCCGCGCCGTCCGCCGCCAGGGCGGGACGGCGCGGCCCCGGCGGGACGACCCGAAGCGGCAGCGGGCGCGCGGCGGCAGCGGACGGGTCGGACCCTCCCCCGCCAGGTCGACCCCTCCGCCACCGAGCCGGACGACAACACCGGACAGACGCCGGACACCGGCATCGGAGACGCCGGCGCCTGATGCCGATGTGCGACGTCGGCGTCAGACGTTGACGCCGAAGTCCTGGGCGATGCCGCGCAGGCCGGAGGCGTAGCCCTGGCCGATGGCGCGGAACTTCCACTCGGCGCCGTTGCGGTAGAGCTCGCCGAAGACCATGGCGGTCTCGCTGGAGGCGTCCTCGGAGAGGTCGTAGCGGGCGATCTCCTGGCCGTTGCTCTGGTTGACCACCCGGATGTAGGCGTTCCGGACCTGGCCGAAGCTCTGCAGCCGGGACTCGGCCTCGTAGATCGAGACCGGGAAGACGATCTTGGCGACGGAGGCCGGCACGGCCGCCAGGTTGACCTTGATGATCTCGTCGTCGCCCTCGCCCTCACCGGTGAGGTTGTCGCCGGTGTGCTCGACCGAGCCGTCGACCGACTTGAGGTTGTTGTAGAAGACGAAGTCCTTGTCCGAGGCGACCTTGCCGCTCTCGGCGGTGAGGATCGCGCTGGCGTCGAGGTCGAAGTCGGCGCCGGTGGTCGTCCGGGCCTCCCAGCCCAGGCCGACGAGCACGGCGGTCAGGCCCGGCGCCTCCTTGCTGAGCGAGACATTGCCACCCTTGCTGAGGCTGACACCCACGAGTCCTCCAGTTGCTGGGGGAGCACTGCGGCGTGCCCCCGTCGGTGCGGTTCGGTTGCTGTCAAGCCAACGGACCGATCGTAGTGTCGGGTTCCCCAGGTGCGCAGCCGCACGCACCGTCGCCCGCACCGTGCGTCACCGCCCCGGCGGACAGCGGGACAGCGACCGATGGCCGAGCGGGCCCGGTCCGCCCGCGGGCGGACCCGGCGGGCGCGGGCCCGGAGCACGACGGCTCCGGGCCCGCGCCGGCGGTGCGGGGCGGGCTCAGAGCGCCGCGAGCGCCGCCAGGTACTCCTGCTGGTCACGGGCGTCCGGAAGTCCGTTGACCACGGTCCAGCGGACGACACCGGCCTTGTCGATCACAAAGGTGCCGCGGACCGCGCAGCCCTTCTCCTCGTCGAACACGCCGTAGGCGCGGGAGGCCCCGCCGTGCGGCCAGAAGTCGGACAGCAGCGGGTACTGGAGGCCCTCCTTCTCGGCGAAGACACGGAGGGTGAACGGCGAGTCGTTGGAGACCGCGAGGATCTGCACATCGTCGTTCTGGAACTGCGGGAGTTCCTTCTCCAGGCTGCACAGCTCGCCGGTGCATACGCCGGTGAACGCGAACGGGTAGAAGACCAGGACGACGTTCTTCTCACCGCGGAAGTCCGAGAGCCGCACAGTCTCGCCGTGCTGGTTCTTCAGCTCGAAGTCCGGAGCCTCGTTGCCGACCTCGATAGCCATGGTGTCAACCCCTCATGATTGCGGGCCGCCCGCGTGTCCTTGCGGTGCGGCCCTGTCGGTCGTCGTGCCCGGGGACATCCTGCCACCTCGGCACCACCACCGTGGAGGCCGCCCTTTCAGCGCATCCCCGGCAGCCTGCCGAGCAGTCCGACCACGCCCACCGCCCGCCGCAGCAGAGCCCCGCCGGGCAGTCCCGGAACCTGCTCCACCAGCGGCGCGAGGGCCATCAGCCCGCCGATCCGGTGCAGCCTGATCTCGCCCCGGGCGAGCAGCGCGGGCAGCGCGCCCCGGCCAGAGGGCACGCCGAGCACGGTCGCGGCCGCGCCCTCGATGCCGGGGACACCCGGCGGCGGGATGACCGGGCAGGGCTCGGTGGTCCAGCCGGCGCCGTCGGCCCGGAACTGCCAGCCGGCGGTGCCCGGACCCCAGACGGCGGCCCGGGCGCGCAGCCCCTGCCGGTGGGCGAGCGCGCCGACGACGTCCACCAGTGCGGCGACCCCGGCGTCGGTGACCGCTTCGGGCAGTCCGGCGGCCGCGGCGCCCGGCAGCCGCAGGGCGGCCAGGGCCAGCTCATGGCACATGGCGTGGATCTGGGTGAGCAGCGGCAGCGGGCCGAGCGCGGAGTCCGGCTCGGCCAGCGCCAGCTCCGGCTGCGCGGCGGCCGTCGTCAGCGCGGCGGCGACCCGGTCGCGGGCCTCGGCCAGGGCCGCCCGGATCGCGTCCGGGCCGTCGCCGCTGTGGTCCAGCCGGTCGGGCCGGGGCCCGGGCGGAACTCCACCCCGAGCTTGTTCGACCAGTCGTTCGAGTACCGGACGTTCGGGCCAGGACCCGAGCTCCGCCAGCGGGCCGAGCTCCTCCCGCTCCGCCGCCAGGGCGAGCAGCGCGTCCCAGGCCCCGAGCACCCGCGCGTCCAGCTCCCCGGGCGGGCCGTCGGCCACCCCGCGCCGTCCGCCGGGATGGGGTGGGCCGCCCTGATCGTCCATACCGGCATTCTGCCCATGCCGACAGCGCTCGGCAGCACCAGCCTCGGACCACGCCGAAACACAGGCCCCGGACGCGGAAAGCGGGTACCGGAGCGCCGGTACGGGAGGGCAGGCGCGGGAGGGCAGGCGCGGAGCGCGGGTGCGCGGCGAGCGGGTGCGCGGACCCGGACGCGGACAGGGCGCAGCCCCCCGCACGCGCTGCTCACGCGTGCGGGGGGCCGGTTCCGTCAGTCACCTGGGATGTAGCTCCATCAGCCGGTCAGCGCTGGCCTGCCTTGGCGCCCTTGGGCGTGGCCAGGCGCACGGCCTGCCAGTCCTTGCTGACGCTGACGGTGCTGGTCTGCGAGAGGCCGGCGGTCTGCGCCGCCTCGGCGATGTCGCTGGCCTCGACATGCCCGGTGCGCCCGGTCTTGGGGCTGAGCAGCCAGACCAGGCCGCCCTCCACCAGGTATTCCTGGGCGTCGACGAGGGCGTCGGTGAGGTCGCCGTCCTCGCTGTCGTCGCGGAACCACATCAGCACGGCGTCAGCGACGTCGTCATAGTCCTCGTCGACAAGTTCGGTGCCGATGAGGTCCTCGACGGACTCACGCAGGTCCATGTCGACGTCGTCGTCGTAGCCGAGCTCCTGGACCACCTGTCCGGGCTGGAAACCCAACCGGTTGATCGGGTTGGACCTGTCCTCCGCGGGGTCCGCGGTCGCGCTCACGGGAATTGCCTCCTATATCCGACCCTGTCTCCGGAAGTCAGGGCTGTGGCGGTAGTCCACACGGGCGGGACGCTCAGCGCAAGTACCCGACGGCCGATCCCGCCCGTTCGATGCTGTCCCACAACGCGACACGCCGCCGAGGGTGACATACATCACGCCTGTTTGCCCCAGTATCAACCTAAGCAGCGGAGTCGCGCAGCGGATTGACAACTCATCTACCCGGGGAGCGCCGCCGTCACTCCCCGCATTCGGGCGGCCGCCCCGGGCGACCGCATGCCGGACTCACAACCGGAGCACCCCTCCGGCGGGCGTAGAGTTCCTGTTTGGCCCTCCCCAGCCCACTCACCACAGCGTTGTGGCGACGGTCGGGCCACCTCGTCGTAGCGGGGACTCCCATCACGGGTTCCCGATGCAGGGCGGGACCGGTTTCACCCGAAAGGGAGTCCAATGTCCGAAAAGGACACTGGATGCGAACCGGTTACCCATGGGTAGAGATGACGTTTCTCAACCTGCGGTCCACGATGGAGGCGGCGCGACACCACCTCTCAGTGACGACCGACTAGTGAAGGAACAGCGTGGCTTCCGGATCCGATCGCAACCCGATCATCATTGGCGGCCTGCCCAGCCAGGTCCCGGACTTTGATCCCGAGGAGACCAGCGAGTGGCTGGAGTCCCTCGACGCGGCCATCGACGAGCGGGGCCGTGAGCGCGCCCGCTACCTGATGCTGCGCCTGATCGAGCGCGCCCGCGAGAAGCGCGTCGCCGTGCCCGAGATGCGGAGCACGGACTACATCAACACCATCGCCACCAAGAACGAGCCGTTCTTCCCGGCAACGAGGAGATCGAGCGCAAGGTTCTCAACGCCACCCGGTGGAACGCCGCGGTGATGGTGTCCCGGGCGCAGCGCCCCGGCATCGGCGTCGGTGGGCACATCGCCACCTTCGCCTCCTCCGCGTCGCTCTACGACGTGGGCTTCAACTACTTCTTCCGGGGGAAGGACGCCGACGGCGAGTCGGGCGACCAGGTCTTCTTCCAGGGCCATGCCTCCCCCGGCATCTACGCCCGCGCCTTCCTGCTGGACCGGCTGAGCGAGCAGCAGCTCGACTCCTTCCGCCAGGAGAAGTCGAAGGCCCCCTACGGCCTGTCGAGCTACCCGCACCCGCGGCTGATGCCGGACTTCTGGGAGTTCCCCACCGTCTCCATGGGCCTCGGCCCGCTGGGGGCGATCTACCAGGCCCGGATGAACCGCTACCTGACCGACCGCGGCATCAAGGACACCTCCAGCTCGCACGTCTACGCCTTCCTCGGCGACGGCGAGATGGACGAGCCGGAGTCGCTGGGCCAGCTGTCCCTCGCCGCCCGCGAGAACCTGGACAACCTGACCTTTGTGGTCAACTGCAACCTCCAGCGCCTCGACGGCCCGGTCCGCGGCAACGGCAAGATCATCCAGGAGCTGGAGTCGCAGTTCCGCGGCGCCGGCTGGAACGTCATCAAGCTCGTCTGGGACCGCAGCTGGGACCCGCTGCTCGCCCAGGACCGCGACGGCGTGCTGGTCAACAAGCTGAACACCACCCCGGACGGCCAGTTCCAGACGTACGCCACCGAGTCCGGCGCGTACATCCGGGAGAACTTCTTCGGTGGTGACCTGCGGCTGCGCAAGATGGTCGAGGACATGACCGACCAGCAGATCCAGCACCTGGGTCGCGGCGGCCACGACCACGCCAAGGTCTACGCGGCGTTCAAGGCGGCCCGCGAGCACGTGGGCCAGCCCACGGTGATCCTCGCCCAGACCGTCAAGGGCTGGACGCTGGGCCCGAACTTCGAGGGCCGCAACGCGACCCACCAGATGAAGAAGCTGACCACCGAGGACCTCAAGCGCTTCCGCGACCGGCTGCACCTGCCGATCACCGACGCGCAGCTGGACGCCGGCTACCCGCCCTACTACCACCCGGGCCGGGACTCCGAGGAAATCCAGTACATGCACGACCGCCGCAGCGAGCTCGGCGGTTATGTGCCGACCCGCAAGGTGCGGCCGCGCAAGCTGGAGCTCCCGGGCGACGACGCCTACAAGACCCTGAAGAAGGGCTCGGGCCAGCAGGAGATCGCCACCACCATGGCGTTCGTCCGGCTGCTCAAGGACCTCATGCGGGACAAGGAGATCGGCAAGCGCTTTGTGCCGATCGCCCCCGACGAGTACCGCACCTTCGGCATGGACTCGCTGTTCCCCTCGGCCAAGATCTACAACCCGATGGGTCAGCAGTACGAGTCGGTGGACCGCGACCTGCTGCTCGCGTACAAGGAGTCGCCGACCGGGCAGATGCTGCACGACGGCATCTCCGAGGCCGGCTGCACCGCCTCGCTGATCGCGGCCGGCTCGGCCTACGCGACCCACGGCGAACCGCTGATCCCGATCTACGTCTTCTACTCGATGTTCGGGTTCCAGCGCACCGGCGACCAGTTCTGGCAGATGGCGGACCAGCTGGCGCGCGGCTTCGTGCTCGGCGCCACGGCCGGACGGACCACGCTGACCGGCGAGGGCCTCCAGCACGCGGACGGCCACAGCCACCTGCTGGCCTCGACCAACCCGGCCGTGGTCGCCTACGACCCGGCCTACGGCTTCGAGATCGCGCACATCGTGCAGGACGGCATCCGGCGGATGTACGGCAGCAGTGCCGAGCACCCGCACGGCGAGGACGTCTTCTACTACCTGACGGTCTACAACGAGCCGATGCGGATGCCGGCCGAGCCCGAGAACGTCGACGTCGAGGGCATCCTCAAGGGCCTGCACCGGTACGCCCCGGCGACCGGCGGCCAGATCCCGGCGCAGATCCTCGCCTCCGGCGTGGCCGTGCCGTGGGCGCTGGAGGCCCAGCGGCTCCTCGCCGAGGAGTGGAACGTGGCGGCCGACGTCTGGTCCGCGACCTCCTGGAACGAGCTGCGCCGCGACGCCATCGCGGTGGAGGAGTTCAACCTGCTGCACCCGGACGAGGAGCAGCGGGTCCCGTACATCACCAGCAAGCTGTCCGGCGTACAGGGCCCGTTCGTGGCCGTGTCGGACTGGATGCGCGCGGTGCCGGACCAGATCTCGCGCTGGGTCCCGGGCCAGTGGCAGTCGCTGGGTGCGGACGGCTTCGGCTTCGCCGACACCCGTGGCGCCGCCCGCCGCTTCTTCCACATCGACGCGCAGTCGGTGGTCCTCGGCGTGCTCACAGAGCTCGCCAAGCAGGGCAAGGTGGACCGGACGGCACTGAAGGCGGCCATCGACCGCTACCAGCTGCTGGACGTCGCGTCGGCCCACCCGGGCGCGGCCGGCGGCGACGCCTGATCCCAGCCCCGCCCCACAACGCTGCCCGCCCGGTGACCTCGGTCACCGGGCGGGCAGCGTGCTGGCCAGGGCCTGCCTTCCAGGGCTCGCTCCCAGGTGGGGCCCCGCCTGTCCGGCAGGTGATCCCCGGCACAGCAGGCCCCCTGGCCCCACCGGTCCCTTGCGTCCACATATGCTGTGGCCCGGTTCCGTCGGCACAGGGCAGGCGGGTGTCGGGAGGTTTCACCGCACATGGACAACCAGATCATTCACAAGGCCGCCTTCCTGCTGCACGAGTGCCACGAGCCGGAGCAGACGGTGGTGGAGCGGCTGAAGGACTACTTCCCCGAGCTGACGCTGATAGAGCGCGAGCGCTACGTGGCCGAGGCCTGGGACCAGGTGCACAGCAAGCAGGCCGAGGACGCCGAGGTCTGAGCCCCCGCCAGGGGCTGAGCCGGGCCGACCGGTGGACGGGCCGGGGCCGCCGCTGTCACCGACAGCAGGCGCCCCGGCCCGGCCGGTTTCCGGCCCCGCACGGCGCGTGCCCCCGCGCACGCCCCCGGCGTGCCCCATGAGGCAGCACGCGTTCCGGAGCGCCCCTGCCTCTCTGTGAGAGAACAGTGAAATCGAATCCGTTCCGGGGTGATATGTGACAGTTGTCGCAGAAACAGTCACGGGAGAAAGACGATTCGATCGCGGAAATGCGCATACGCTTGCGCAGGACATCACCCCCGCTAGACCTCCGGGCTCGGCCCGCGCGACGGTCGCCGGACTCCCGAGGAGACACACGCGTATGCGGTTCAGGCGCTCGCTGATAGCGGCCATGGTCTCCATCACCGTTCTCGCGGGCACCGGAGCAGCAGCGGCCGGAGCCGCCGTCTCCGACGAGCAGATCGCGATCACCACCCCTCCCGCGGGCACCTCCGCCTGGCTGCACGACCACTCGCTGGGACGCGCCATGCCGGACCCGGCCAGTGCGAGCGCCGCGACGGTCGCCCAGTTCTTCGCCGCACTGACGCCGGCCCAGCAGCAGCGGCTGGTCCGCGAGTACCCGCTGGTCGTGGGCAACTTCGACGGCGCGCCGATCGCCCTGCGCTACCAGGCCAACCAGCAGGCGATGCGCCAGGAGCTGGCGCGGCAGCTGGCCAAGCAGGCCGACCCGTCCACCAGCGCGGCCGACCGGACCACGGCGGCCACCCGGGTCTCCACGCTCCAGGGCCTGCTGAGCCCGGGCCATCAGGTGCTGGCCTTCGACCCGCGCGGGCGCGGGCTGGTCGCCGAGGTGTTCGGCGACCTGTCCACCGCCCAGCGGGTGTCGGTGCTGGTGCCCGGCTCCGATGTGGACCTGGAGCACTTCACCGACGCCTCCCAGCCGCTGAAGGTCCCGGCCGGAATGGCCCAATCGCTGCGCACCGAGGAGGCCTCGGTCTCCCCGGGGACCAGCACCGCGGTCATAGCGTGGGCAGGTTATGTCACGCCGGTGGGCCTGGGCGCGGACGCCGCCACCGCCCGTCTCGCCGAGGCCGCCGCGCCGCGGCTGGAGAGCCTGATGGCCGGGCTGGCGGTGACCACCGCCCCGGTGGCGGCGCCGACCCTGGTGTGCCACTCCTACGGCTCCGTGGTCTGCGGGATCGCCGGTCCGGAGATCCACTCCGAGGAGGGCGTCAGCGACATGGTGGTGCTCGGCAGCCCCGGGATGGACATCCCGGACGCCACCGCGCTGGGCGACGGGGTCCGGCTCTGGGCCACCTCCCGCAACCCCGGGGACTGGATCAGCGCGGTGCCGTTCGTCGAGGTGGACGGGCTGGGCCACGGCGCCGATCCGACCAGCTCCGACTTCGGCTCCCGGGTGATCGCCTCGACCGGCTCCTACGGGCACACCGGCTACTTCAACCCGGGCACGGCCAGCCTGCGCAACTTCGCGGACATCGCGCTCGGCCGCTACGGCGACGTGGGTGCTGCTGGGCGGCGCACCACCAGGGAGAGGGCTGCCTCACCGGCCTGTGAGCAACGGCCCGCGCGGCTGCTCACCGGCCGGTGAGCAGCGACCCGCGCGGGGCTGGTGGGCACCGGCCGGTGGGCACCGCCGATGAGCGCGGCCGGGCGCGCCGCCCGTCCGCCGCTCCGCTGCCGTAGGCTGGACCCGGAGCCCTCGCCGTCTCCCCCGTCGGCGGGGGTGCCCGGGCCCGGCCTGCGGGCCCGCGGCCGCCGGCAGGCCGGTCAGGCCTCGCGGACGACCACCGCCGGGGAGAACCCGGCGCCGAGCCCGGGGTGGCCGGGGTGGTCACCCGCCAGTGGGCGTCACCGCGCCGCTCCAGCGGGACCTCGACCGCGTAGTGGCCGTCCGCGTCGGTCCGGGTCGAGGCGATGTCGCGCCAGTGGTCGCCGTCCAGCATCTGGAGCATGACCTGCTCGTGCCCGCCGCCGGTGACCTTGCCGGAGAACACCGCCCGCCGGTTGCCCGGCGCCTGCGGCGGGGCCTGGAGGGTGACCCGGTGGTCCACCGCGACCTCCACCGGGGCGGACTCGATCCGGCCGCCGTAGCCCAGCACCTGGACGATGTACGAGGTGTTGGCCCGCGGCCGGACCGTGAGCCGGTAGTCCGCGTCCGAGTCGGAGAAGACCTGGGCCACCTTCCGGTATCCGGCCGGGCCGCCCTCGGTGTGGGCGAAGACCGTGACCGGCAGCGGCAGGCCGTTGCCGTCCGCGGTCACCTGGCCGGTGAGCTCGACCGCGCTGCCGATCACCACCCGCTCGGTGGACGCCTTCCCGCTGACCGAGATGCCGTTGTAGGCGGCGGCGGAGGCGGCCTGGGCCGGACCGCTCGGCAGCAGGAAGGAACCGCAGAGGACCGCGAGGGCGCTGAAGCTGAAGGTGTAGCGGCTGCGGACGGACATCTGGGCCCCCGGGGCTGTGCGGCTGATACGAACCATGCGGATGGTGCGAACGATGCGGATGGTACGGACAACGCGACGGATCGCGATCACCCCAAGGTTCGCAGCCGCAGGTCAGCGCCCCGTCCGCCGACTGTCGCGGTTCTGCAACAGTGGGCGGACCGGGCCGGTGCCGGGGCGGGCCGGGAGCGTGCGGCGCTACTCGCGCGCCGCCGAGGTGCTGGTCATGTCCGCGTAGCGGTCCCCGGCCACCTGCCCGGCGATCGGCTCCAGCTGGGCCAGCTCCTCCTCGCTCAGGTGCAGCGCGGTGGCCCCGGCGTTCTCCTCCAGCCGGGTGCGCTTGCGGGTGCCCGGGATCGGGACCACCGACAGCTTGTGCACCTCGGCGCGCTGCTGCACCCAGGCCAGCGCCACCTGCGCCGAGGTGGCGCCGTGCGCGGCCGCGATCGCGTGCAGCGGGGCCAGCAGCGCCGCGTTGCGGGCCGCGTTGTCGCCGGTGAAGCGGGGCTGGAACTGGCGGAAGTCACCCTGCGCCAGCTCGCCCGCGTTGTTGAAGGCACCGGTCAGGAAGCCCCGTCCGAGCGGCGAGTACGGCACCATGGTGACCCCGAGCTCGGCGGCCGTGGGCACCGCGCTGAGCTCGACGTCCCGGGAGAACAGCGACCACTCGGACTGGAGCGCGGCGATCGGGTGCACCGCGTGCGCCTCGCGCAGCTCCGCCCCGGTCACCTCGGACAGGCCCAGCTGCCTGACCTTCCCCTCCTGCACCAGCTCCGCCATCGCGCCCACGGACTCGGTCAGCGGCACCTGCGGGTCGCGCCGGTGCATGTAGTAGAGGTCGATCACGTCCACGCCCAGGCGGCGCAGGCTGGCCTCCACCGCCTGCCGGATGTACCCGCGGTCGTTGCGGATGCCCGGTAGTGCGGGTCCTCGGCGCGGCGCTCGATGGCGAACTTGGTGGCGAGCACCACCCGGTCCCGGTTGGCCTGGACGAAGGGGCCGATCAGCTCCTCGTTGTGGCCGCTGCCGTAGATGTCCGCGGTGTCGAAGAGGGTGACCCCGAGCTCCAGGGCCCGCTCCAGGGTGGCCAGCGCCTCCGTGGTGTCGGTGTCGCCGTAGAACTCGCTCATGCCCATGCAGCCGAGGCCCTGGACGCCGACGACGGCGCCGGAGCCCAGGGTGGTGGTCGGAATGACGTTGCTGTTCATTACTGCTGCCTCTCCGCGTACATGTCGATCTTGCAGTCGATGACCAGAAGGGTCGCCTGGAGGTCCGCTATCCGATTCCTGAGCACCTCCCGGTGCTCCTCCAGCAGGGCCTTGCGGGCGGCCGAGGTGTCCTCGCCCTCGCGCCGCAGCTGCGCATAGCGGACCATGTCGGCCACCGGCATCGCGGTGAGCCGCAGCTTGCTGAGGAACTCCAGCCAGGAGACGTCACGGTCGCTGAACCGGCGCTGCCCGGAGTGCGAGCGCGCCGGGGGCTCCAGCAGGCCGATCCGCTCGTACCAGCGCAGCGTGTGCGCGGTCAGTCCGGTACGGGTGACGACCTCGCCGATGGTGTAGCGCGGCGTGTCGTCGGCCTCCGGTCCGCGCTCCTCCTCCAGGGGCAGTGCGATCGCGAGTGACATCCAGCGCTCCCTTCCGCTTCGTCTGCCGTTGAACCTACCGACTTGGAGTGCACTCAAAGCAAGCCGCGGCCGCCACCCGGACCACGGAGAAGTCGGCGGAAGGGCGGTTAGATAGGTTGTGCCCATGGACAGCCTGCGGATGATCGAGAACTGGCCGGTGCCGACGGCGGCGGCCGCGGTGGTGCGGCGCGACGGCACACTCGCGGGTGAGTACGGGCCGCAGCGGCATGCTTTCGCCCTGGCCTCGGTGACCAAGCCGCTCAGCGCCTACGCGGTACTGGTCGCGGTGGAGGAGGGCGCGCTGGAGCTGGACGACCCGGCCGGGCCGGAGGGCTCGACCGTTCGGCACCTGCTGGCGCACGCCTCAGGTCTGGCCTTCGACGAGCACCGGGCGATGGCTGTCCCCGGTGACCGCCGGCTGTACTCCAACGCGGGCTTCGACCTGCTGGCCGAGGCGGTGCGGCAGGCCACCGGCATCCCCTTCGAGCAGTACGCGCAGGAGGCGGTGTTCGGCCCGCTGGGCATGGCGGACACCCGGATCGATCCGGCGGCGAAGAGCCCGGCCGGGGCCGGCGGTGTCTCCACCGCGGCCGACCTGGCCCGGTTCGCGGCCGAGCTCCAGGCGCCGAAGGTGCTGGACCGGTCCACCCTGACCGAGGCGACCACGGTCGCCTTCCCCGGGCTCAGCGGCGTGCTGCCCGGCTTCGGCCACCAGCGGCCCAACGACTGGGGCCTCGGCTTCGACCTGCGCGACCACAAGGCGCCGCACTGGATGGGGTCGGGCAACTCCCCCGAGTCCTTCGGGCACTTCGGCCAGAGCGGCACCTTCCTGTGGGTGGACCCGGTGGCCGGCGCGGCCTGCGTCGTGCTCACCGACCGGGACTTCGGCCCCTGGGCGGCCGAGCTGTGGCCGCGCTTCAGCGACGCCGTGCTCGCGGAGCTCGACCCGCACAGCTGAGGCGGCGGGGCGGCGCACCCGGTCCGGCCGGGTCAGCCGTAGCGCAGCGGCGAGTGCATCTCCCACAGCAGCGCCTCCACCCCCAGCGGCCCGGCCACCGGCTGGAAGGGCCCGGCCTCGCCGGTCATCCGCAGGCTGTCGCCCGGGCCCAGCTCCTGCCCCACCCCGCGCGGCCCGGAGCGGGTGCGGAAGCCGAAGCCGCCGCGCACCACATGCAGATAGCGGTAGGCCGCCGGCGCCAGCTCCGGCAGCGGGCGGTGTGCCTCGGCACGCACCAGGTGCAGCACCGCGTCGGAGCGGCGCAGCTGTTCGGGACCGGCCAGCACGGTGGTGCCGTCCACCACCATCCGGGTGCCGTAGCGCGGCTCGGTGCCCGTCTCGTCCGGCTGAACCCAGAACTGGAGGAAGCGCACCGGCTCGCCGGCACCGCCGACATTGCCCTCTGTGTGCTGCACCCCGCTGCCCGCGCTCAGCAGTTGGAGCCGGCCGGGCCGCACCACGCTGGCATGGCCCCGGTCGTCGCGGTGCGCCAGCGCTCCGTCGACCACCCAGGTGACGATCTCGGTGTCGCGGTGCCGGTGCGGACCGAAGCCGGCGCCCACCGCCAGCGTCTCCTCGTTGCAGGCCAGCAGGGCGCCGAAGTGGGTGTTGCCGGGGTCGTAGTGGCCCGCGAAGGAGAAGGCGTGCCGGGTCTCGATCCCGGGCTCGGGTTCGGAGCGGTACCGCTCGGCGGCACGGTGGACCGTCAGGGCGGGATCGGGCTGCTCGTCCATGCGCAGACGCTATCGCGCGGGGCCGCTGTGACCGTTGCCACGCACCGCCGACGCGCTGCCCGGCACGCGCAGCGCTCCGGGTAGGGCAGGCTTGAGTTGTGCCAGCTGCCTCCGCGAAGAAGTCCGACCCGACGTCCGAACCGGCGTCCGAACCACAGCCGGACCAACAGCCCGACCCGAGTCCGCCGAGCCCGGATCCGGGCCCGGAACCGCGCCCGGACCGCAGCCCGGCCCGCAGGCGGAACCGGTGCCGGAGCCGGCGCCCGCCGCCGGAGCCCGCGCCCGGCCCGCGGGCGGACGCGCGTCGAAGACCTCCGCGCGGACCAGCGCCGAGCGGGTCGCGGCCGCGGCCGCCGGGCCGGACGACCTGGCCGAGCCGCCCAGACGGGGTTCGCCGCGCGGTACGGCCATAGAACGGCGCACCGCCGCCGAGCGCGCCGAGCGGCACGCCGCCACCCTGAAGCGGCTGGAACGTGCCGCCGGAAAGCTCTCCAGCGCGGCCATTGCCCGGATGGACGAGAACCTCTCCTGGTACCGGAACATGCCGCCGGAGCACCGCTCCTGATCGGCCTGGTCGCACAGGCCGGTATCGCCGCGTTCACCGAGTGGTTCCGGCACCCGGAGGCCCCGCAGGCGATCAGCACCGACGTCTTCGGCACCGCCCCGCGCGAGCTGACCCGCGCGGTCACCCTGCGGCAGACCGTGGAGATGATCCGCACCACCATCGAGGTGGTCGAGGAGGCCATCGACGAGGTCGCCGCGCCCGGCGGCGAGGACGGGCTGCGCGAGGCGGTGCTGGTCTACGCCCGGGAAGATCGCCTTCGCCACCGCCCAGGTCTACGCCCAGGCCGCCGAGGCCCGGGGGGCCTGGGATGCCCGGCTGGAGGCGCTGGTGGTCAACTCGCTGCTCTCCGGCGACGCCGACGAGGGGGTGCTGTCCCGGGCCGCCGCCCTGGGCTGGGGGTCCCCGACCGGGTGATGGTGGTGATGGGCAGCGCGCCCTCGGGCGACAGCGAGCTGGTGGTCGAGGCGATCCGCCGGGCCGCCCGGCACGCCAAGCTGCATGTGCTGACCGGGGTGCTGGCGCGCGGCTGGTGGTGGTGGTCGGCGACGGCGGCAGGAAGCCGGACCGGGTGTTCGACCCGGTGCCGGCCGCACGCTCGCTGATCGGCCAGTTCGCGGCCGGTCCGGTGGTGATCGGCCCGACCGTGGGCGACCTGCTGTCGGCGACCCGCTCGGCGCAGGCCGCCGCCGCCGGGCTGAAGGCGTGCGCGGCCTGGCCGGACGCCCCGCGTCCGGTGCTCGCGGACGACCTGCTGCCGGAACGGGCGCTGGCGGGCGACCAGGCGGCGCGGCAGCAGTTGGTCGAGGAGATCTACACCCCACTGGACGAAGCGGGCTCGGCCCTGCTCGATACTCTGTCCGTCTATCTGGAGCAGGCGTCCTCACTTGAGGGCGCGGCCCGGATGTTGTTCGTCCACCCCAACACCGTCCGCTACCGGCTACGACGCGTGACCGACGTCACCGGCTACGCGCCCTCGGACGTCCGCTCGGCCTTCACCTTGCGGATCGCCCTGGCCCTGGGCCGACTGCGGGCGGGATGAACTGCATAAACGCGCTGCTGTAGGGAGTCCACAACGGACGGTGCCGTTCTTCGTCGCCGTCCCCACCCGCGCCCGGTACACCCGGCGAGAGAAGGTTGGTTCCGTGCTCGTTATCGTTGCTCCCGGACAGGGCGCCCAGACGCCAGGATTCCTCGCCCCGTGGCTCGAGGTCGACGGTGTGGCCGACAGGCTGCACTGGTGGTCGGCCGTGGCCGGGCTGGACCTGGTGCACTACGGCACCGAGGCGGACGCGGACGCGATCAAGGACACCTCGGTCGCGCAGCCGCTGCTGGTCGCGGCCGGGCTGGCCGCCGCGGCGGCCCTGTTCCCGGAGCCCGCCGACCTGCGCCGGGTCGGCGTCTTCGCCGGGCACAGCGTGGGCGAGACCACCACCGCGGCCCTCGCCGGGGTGCTGTCCGCCGAGTCGGCGATGGCCTTCATCCGCCAGCGCGGGCTGGCCATGGCGGAGGCGGCGGCCCAGGTCGAGACCGGTATGGCGGCGATCCTCGGCGGCGACCCGGACGAGGTCGCCGAGAAGCTGGCGAAGTACGGCCTGATCGCGGCGAACAACAACGGCGGCGGCCAGCTGGTCGCGGCCGGCCCGCTGGAGCAGCTGGAAGCCTTCCGGGCGGACGCTCCGGCAAAGGCCCGGGTCGTAGCATTGAAGGTGGCCGGCGCCTTCCACACCGAGTACATGGCTCCTGGCGTGGAGCGGCTGCGCCGGATCGCCGCCGGCATCCCGGTCGCCGACCCGGCGGTGCCGTACCTGTCCAACGCGGACGGCTCGGCCCTGGACTCCGGGGCGGAGATCCTGTCCCGGCTGGTGTCGCAGGTCTCCAACCCGGTCCGCTGGGACCTGTGCATGGAGATGCTGGAGGCGATGGGCGCGACCGCGGTGATCGAGCTTCCCCCGGCCGGCACGCTTACTGGACTGCTGAAGCGCAATCTCAAGGGAGTGGCTACCCTCGCCCTCAAGACTCCGGACGACCTGGACAAGGCCCGTGAGCTGATTGCCGAGCACGCCGCACCCGAGGGGTAATCGCATGACCGCAGAGCACCATGACGAGGCGGCGGAGTTCCAACCGCAGATCAAGGCGAGCACCGGTGCCGCGTTCGCGCGGATCATGGGCGTGGGCGGCTACCGTCCGGTCCGGGTGATCCCCAACGCCGAGGTGCTGGAGTGGATCGACTCCTCCGACGAGTGGATCCGCACCCGCAGCGGGATCACCGAGCGCCGCTGGGCCGGGCCCGAGGAGACCGTCGCGGAGATGTCCGTGCAGGCCGCCAGCAAGGCCATCGCCCAGGCCGGGGTGGTCCCGAGCAGATCGGCGCGGTGATCGTGGCCACGGTCTCGCACCTGAAGCAGACCCCGGCCATCGCCACCGAGATCGCCCAGCGCCTGGGCTGCGGCACCGCACCCGCCTTCGACATCTCGGCCGCCTGCGCCGGCTTCGGCTACGGCCTGGGCCTGGCCGACGGTCTGATCCGCAGCGGCAGCGCCGAGTACGTGGTGGTGATCGGGGTCGAGCGGCTGTCGGACCTGACCGACATCACCGACCGCTCCACCGCGTTCATCTTCGGCGACGGCGCCGGAGCGGCCGTGATCGGCCCGTCCGCCACCCCCGGCATCGGCAAGCTGGTGTGGGGCTCGGACGGTTCGCAGAAGGACGTGATCTCGCAGACGCAGGCCTGGGACACCGCCTTCGGCAAGCCGGACGCGGTGAACGGGGTCGGCGAGAGCGGCGAGGCCAAGTGGCCGGCGCTGCGGATGGAGGGCCAGCCGGTCTTCCGCTGGGCCGTCTGGGACATGGCCAAGGCCGCCCAGAAGGCTCTGGACGCGGCCGGGATCACCGCGGACCAGCTGGGCGCTTTCATACCGCACCAGGCCAATATGCGGATCATCGACGCCATGATCAAGGCGCTCAAACTGCCCGAGGGCATCCCGGTCGCCCGGGACATCGCCGAGACCGGCAACACCTCCGCGGCCTCCATCCCGTTGGCCATGGAACGGATGCTCCAGACGGGTGAGGCCAAGAGCGGCGACCTCGCTCTGATCATTGGGTTCGGGGCGGGTCTCGTCTACGCAGCGGCAGTCGTTACCCTCCCCTAGTAACCATCAGCGCATCCACAGAGACAACCGCGATCCGCATTCCGGTGGGTCACGGAGAGCGCACAACACAGAAGGAGTGCCGAACATGGCGGCAACCCAGGACGAGGTCCTGACCGGTCTCGCTGAGATCGTCAACGAGATCGCCGGGATCCCGGCCGAGGACGTTGAGCTCGACAAGTCGTTCACCGATGACCTGGACGTCGACTCGCTGTCCATGGTCGAGGTCGTCGTCGCCGCTGAGGAGCGCTTCGACGTCAAGATCCCGGACGACGAGGTCAAGAACCTGAAGACGGTCGGCGACGCGGTGAATTACATCGTCACCAACTCCTGAGCCCCGGGGCTCTGCCCTCACGCTCGCTTCGGGGCGCCTCGTCCAAGGGGCGCCCCGACCCCTTTCGGACCCGCTCGCGCGGGCCCGGAAGACCAAGACCCAGACAAACCGAGTTCCGCCCTACCAGGCAGACGCAGACGTGGGAGACACAGCAGTGACCAACGACAACCGCGCCGTGGTCGTCACAGGGATCGGCGCTTTCACGCCGCTCGGCGGCGACGTCGCCTCCACCTGGGAGGGCCTGGCCAACGGCCGCTCCGGAGTCCGGCTCCTCACCGAGGAGTGGGCCGCCGACCTGCCGGTGCGCATCGCCGCCCGGACAGCGGTGGAGCCCGGCGAGATCATCCCCAAGCACCAGACCCGCCGACTGGACCGCTCGGCCCAGTTCGCGCTGATCGCCGCCCGCGAGGCCTGGGCCGACGCCGGCTTCGAGGTCGCCGCGACCGCGGCGGGCTCCACGGTCAACCCCGACCGGCTGGGCGCGGTCGTCGCCTCCGGCATCGGCGGGGTGACCACGCTGCTCGACCAGTACGACGTCCTCAAGGACAAGGGTGTGCGCAGCGTCTCGCCGCACACCGTGCCGATGCTGATGCCCAACAGCCCGGCGGCCAACGTCGGTCTGGAGATCGGCGCGCGGGCCGGTGTGCACACCCCGGTCAGCGCCTGCGCCTCCGGCGCCGAGGCCATCGGCTACGCCATCGAGATGATCCGCACCGGCCGCGCCGACGTGGTGGTGGCCGGCGGCACCGAGGCGGCGATCCACCCGCTGCCGGTGGTCGCCTTCGCCAACATGATGGCCATGTCCAAGAACAACGAGCACCCGCAGCAGGCCTCCCGGCCGTACGACACCGCCCGGGACGGCTTCGTCCTCGGCGAGGGCGCGGGTGTGGTGGTGCTGGAGTCCGCCGAGCACGCGGCGGCCCGCGGCGCCCGGGTGTACTGCGAGGCCGTGGGCCAGGGGCTGTCCTCGGATGCCCACCACATCGCCCAGCCGGAGCCGACCGGCGCCGGCATCGCCCGCGCCCTCGCCCACCTGTTCGACTCGACGGACCTCCGCAAGGAGGAGGTGGTGCACCTCAACGCGCACGCCACCTCCACCCCGCAGGGCGACGTCGCCGAGGTCAAGGCGCTGCGCAAGCAGCTCGGCGACCATGTCGACCACATCGCGATCTCCGCGACCAAGTCGATGACCGGCCACCTGCTGGGCGGCGCGGGCGGCATCGAGACCGTCGCCACCGTGCTGGCGCTGTACCACCGGCTGGCCCCGCCCACCATCAACGTGGACGAGCTGGACCCGGAGGTCGACGCCGACATCGTCACCGGCGAGGCCCGGGCGCTGCCGCAGGGCCCGATCGCGGCGCTGAACAACTCGTTCGGCTTCGGCGGCCACAACGTGGTGCTGGCCTTCCGCCGCGACTGACCCCCTTCCGCCGCGACTGACCCGTCGGCGGGCCCGCCCGGAAGCGGGCCCGCAGGGTCCGCCGGAAGCCGGACCACAGACAGCAACGAGCCGGGGCCCGGCGGGGATTTCTCCCCGCCGGGCCCCGGCGTTCTGATCAGACCTGCCTGGCTGCTGCCCGCGGACTAGCGGTAGTAGGACTCCAGGTAGGAGGCGTCCGGCGAGCCGACACCGGTGGCGTCGTCGAAGCCGGGGTGGCCACCAGGCCGTAGTCACGGCCGAAGGCGACCAGGGCCGCGTTCAGGGTGCCGTTCTGCAGGCCGTTGTCGAACACCGCGCTGAGCGGCGGCTGGCCGTTGACGGCCGTCCAGTTGACGATGTCGTGGAAGTCCTTGGTCCCGAACCGGTCGTAGATCTCCGGGTTCGCGAAACCGAAGGCACGGCCGCCGCGCGCCTGGATGGCGTCGGCCTGGACCGCGGTCCACTCCGGGGAGGCGACGCTGGTGCCGCCGTAGCCGCCCACGCTGTACGGGCTGCCGTCGGAGAAGCCGACCAGGACCGAGGTGAACAGGTCACCGTTCATCGCGACGTCGGGGGTGACCCGCTGCGCGGTGGCGCTGGTGGCGCCGGTCATCAGGGTGTGCGACAGCTTGCTGGGCACAATCCCCTTCTGGTAGTACGGCTGCGGGAAGTAGTTGCTGGTACCGCCGCCGCCACCGAAGTAGAAGCTGCCGGGCAGCGGGCTCCAGCCCTTGCCGTTCGCGGTGAGGTTGGAGATCAGGGTGCCCATGTCCGTCTCGGACTTGTAGTCGCCCTTCGCGTCCCCGACCTCGAGCGCGCTGCCACCGACGTCGGTGACCAGCGGGTCCGAGGAGGGGTACTCGGCCTGCGCCTCGGTGGTGCTCGGGTCGCAGTTCGCACCGGTCGCCGCGGCGGCCGGGGAGTCGTTGCCGCAGTCGCCGGCCGAGAAGTCGAAGGTGATGCCCTCGACTGCGCCCTGCTCGAAGATCTGCTCGTAGGCGTCGATCGAGGTGGCGGTCTCGCCGTCACCGGCCTGGTTGGAGTACATGATGCCGGCCCACGAGTTGGACACGATGTCCGCGAGGTGGTTGTCGACGATCTTGGCCAGCGCGGCCGAAAGGTCGTTGTCGTTGCAGGAGTTGGCACCGACATAGACGACGTTGGCGTCCGGGGCGAGCCCGTGCGACATCTCGACGTCCAGGGACTCCTCCGGGGCCCAGCCGGCCGCACCCTGGCAGGCGCTGAGGCTGTTCCACTGCGCGGGGGTGACGTACTCGGTGTACTGCCCCTTGCGGAAGGCCTTGTCGCCCAGGCTGGTGGCGTAGCGGTTCGCGTCCGCCAGCATGGTCGAGGAGCCGTAGGCGTCGACGATGGCGATGGTCGCGCCCTTGCCGGTCAGGCCGGTCTGGTTGATCCCGTAGGCCTGGCGCAGCTGCGACGGCTTGAAGGAGCACTCGTCGTAGTAGGTGCTCGCGGTGTACCCGACGGGGGCACCGGTGGCCTTCTTCTGGTCCCAGTAGGTGGAGCAGGTCGGCGTGGTGGCCAGACCGGCCTTGCCCGACTTGGCCGTGACCTTGGCGACCGCGGTGAGCGGGACATAGGTCGGCTTGACGGTCGGGGCCGAGGAGGCGAGGCCCGTGACGCCGAGCACCGTGCCGGCGACCGAGGCCGGGATCACCACGTTCGAGGCCGGGGCGTGCAGCGTCTGGCCCTTGACCTGGTACTGGTTCAGCGAGGTGCCGAAGGCGCGCTTGATCGAGGCCGAGTCACCGGTGACGTCGATCTGGTGGTCGCTGGTGCTGACGATGTGCAGACCCGCATCGGTCAGCCAGTCCTGCACCTTGATCTGGGCCTTGGCCTGCGCGGCGGTGAGGAACTTCCCGTAGAGCGGGTTGCCCGGCTGGGAGACGGCCTGGGCGTAGGCGGCCAGCGCCGAGGCGTTCTGGCTGTTCAGGTAGACCGTCGCGCTGGTCTGGGCAGAGGCCGGAACGGCGCCCTTGTTCGCTGCCGCGGTCGCCCACTGCGGGTGGGTGTTGGCGAGAACCTTGGCCTGCGGTGCGACGGTGCCGGCCTGGGACGGGGCCGCGAGCGCCAGCGAACCTGCGGCCAGGCCGAGGGTGGCGAACGCGACGGTGGCTATGCGCGTCCGCCGTCCGTGGGTGGACTTGTTTTCGGAAATGACGACTCCAGGAGTGAAGGTACGTCAGGACAAGGGCGCTAGGCGACCCGTGTGAACGCTCGTTCGGAGCGCACCAGTGATGTGTACACGGGGGGTGAATTGCCGCGCAAGAGGCGGGAGCAAACTGATGGACGTACTGTCACCACGGCGAGTGGATGCAATGTCAGGTTCACATCGCCGTGATGTCGGACCGGGGCGGGCCGGAATTCGACCGCCCGCGAACCGCCCGCCGCCCAGCCGCCCGCCGGGCACGGAGCACGCCCTTCTGCCACCTGTCCGGACCGGCCGGTCCGGACAGGTTCACCACTCATACGGGGGCAACGAGGGTCAAACAGCCTGATAGTCGGACGATCCCAAATCCCTGAGCCGGCCGGTGCTTCAGACGACCTGGTGCAGCCAGCGGACCGGGGTGCCCTCGCCGGCATGCCGGAACGGCTCCAGTTCGTCGTCCCAGGGCTTGCCCAGCAGCCGGGAGATCTCCGCCTCCAGCGGCCCCTCACCCATCCGGGCCCGCAGCAGCGCCGAGCGCAGCCGGTCCTCCGGAATCAGGATGTCGCCGTGCAGGCCGGTGACGGCATGGAAGATGCCGAGCTCCGGGGTGCTGCTGTAGCGCTCGCCCTCGCAGCCGGCCACCGGTTCGGCGGTCACCTCGAAGCGCAGCAGCTGCCAGCCGCGCAGCGCGGAGGCCAGCCGGGAGGCGGTCGAGGGCTCGCCCTGCCAGGAGAGCTCGGCCCGCCAGCTGCCGGGCGCGGCGGGCTGGCGGATCCAGTCGAGGCTGACGCGCGTGTCTAGCACGCCGCCGACCGCCCACTCGACGTGCGGGCACAGCGCGCGCGGCGCGGAGTGCAGGTACAGGACTCCACGAGTCGTCACCGGACCTCCAGTGTGGTGCGAGGGGCGCCTTCCCCAGCGGCCTCGTGCCACGTCTGGTCATCAATGCCCGCAGTGACTTCGTACAAACACCATGCTGCAAACACTATGTCACCTGACAGTCACACCAGGTAACGACGCATCAAGCGGGTGGCTGAGGAAACGCTACCGCGAGCGGGGCCGCCATGGGGGCTGTCCAGCGGAACCACCCGAAAGCACGCACATCCCGCCCGTACGGGCGGGATGTGCGTTCATATCAACTTATTTATCATCGCCGAAGCCCATGGCTCGGGTCGCCGCCCGGGACTCACCGCGCCACCCGGGCCAACCGGCATGACGGACGGTCAGCCGCTCACGCGCACCAGCATCTTGCCGGTGTTCGCGCCGCGGAGCAGCCCCAGGAAGGCCGCCGCCGCCTGGTCGAAGCCCTCGACCACGGTCTCCTCGGAGAGCAGCTTGCCCTCGGCCAGCCAGCCGCCGACCTCGGCGTGGAACTGCGGCTGGAGCGCGTAGTGGTCGCCCACCAGCACCCCCGCCAGCCGCAGCCGCTTGCCGATGACCTGCACCAGGTTGCGCGGCCCGGCCGGGGGCGGTGTCGTTGTACTGCGCGATGGCGCCGCAGAGCACCGCACGCCCGTGCACCCGGAGCGCGCCGATGGCCGCCTCCAGGTGCTCGCCGCCGACATTGTCGAAGTAGACGTCGATGCCCTCCGGCGCGACCTTGGCCAGCTGCTCGGCGATCGGTCCGTCGTGGTAGTCGAAGGCGGCGTCGTAGCCGAACTCCTCGACCAGCCGGCGGACCTTCTCCGGCGAGCCGGCGCTGCCGACCACCAGCGAGGCCCCGCGCAGCTTGGCGATCTGGCCGACGATGCTGCCGACCGCGCCGGCCGCGCCGGAGACGAAGACGGCGTCGCCCTCCTTGAAGCTGCCGACCTCCAGCAGCCCGGCGTAGGCGGTCAGCCCGGGCATGCCGAGCACCCCGAGGTAGGACTGGAGCGGCAGCGCGGGGTCGACCTTGACCCCAGCGGCGGCGTCCAGGGTGGCGTACTCGCGCCAGCCGAGGCCGTGCAGCACGGCGTCGCCGACCGCGAAGCCCTCCGCCTCGGAGGCGACGACCCGGCCGACCGCGCCGCCGTCCATGACCGCCCCGAGCCGGAACGGCGGGATGTACGACTTCACGTCGTTCATCCGGCCGCGCATGTAGGGATCGACCGAGAGGTACTCGTTGCGGACCAGGATCTGTCCCGGACCGGGGGCCTGGACCGGCGCCTCGACCAGGGCGAAGTCCTCGGGCACCGGCCAGCCGTCGGGACGCGCCACCAGGTGCCACTCACGTCCGGTCGCGGGGATCTGCTCAGCCATGGGGATCTTCCTTTACGTCATCGTTCATTGACCAGCTCAAGTAACTGTGCGAGAGAAAGGTTCACCATGTCAAATATTCAGGTACCCTGGAGGCATGTCGCAACCGCAGGAGCAGCAGCTGTTGAGCAAGCAGGACCCGATCACCCTTGAGGTGGTCGACCTGATGGCACGCATGGTCGCGCTCTTCCACAAGGAGTACGAGGAGGCCGCTGCCGCCCGCTCGCTCACCGGGGCCCAGGCCAAGGTGCTCGGACTGCTGCGGCTCGGCCCGCTGCCGATGCGGCAGATCGCCCAGACCCTGAGCTGCGAGCCCTCCAACATCACCGGCATCGTGGACCGGCTGGAGGGCCGGGGGCTGGTCGAGCGCCAGGCCGATCCGGCCGACCGCCGGATCAAGCTGGTGGTGGCCACCGAGGCCGGTGGCGCGGCCTCCGCCGAACTGCGCGAGTCGCTGCGCTTCGCCAGGGAGCCGCTGGCCGCGCTCGGCCCGGACGAGCGCACCCAGCTGCGGGACCTGCTGCGGCGCATCATCGACGGCGCCCAGAGCAGTGACCCGGGCCTTAGCAGCCCCTGACTGCCCCGGCAAGCACCCGGACGACGAACCCTCCCGAGCGGACCTCCGCCCGCCGGGGGGCGCACGGAACAAGCAGGCACCCCTAGCATCGATGGCCGGGCGGCGGGCGCACGGGGCGGGCGTCATGGCGGTAGCGGGGGCACGTGTCGGCAGGCAGTAGTCAGCACACGACCATCATCGAACGGCCGGCCCCGGGGCACCCGCCCAGCGCCCGTCCGGGCCCCCGGACAGCGGGCCGCCCGGCAGGTTCCGCGCCCTGCTCGGCCGGCGCCCGGGCAGCGCCCTGCTGCTGCTCGGCCTGGGCCTGGTCTCGCTGCTGGGCTACGAGGGCGTGCGGCAGCTGGAGCGTTTCCCGATGGTCGACATGGTCGTCTACCGGGACGAGGGTGAGAGCGTCCGGCACAGCCACAACCTGTACACCATGGTCGTGCCGCACTGGCACCTCTACGCGACCTATCCCCCGTTCGCCGCAATGCTGTTCACCTGGACCACGCTGGTCCCCTTGCCGGTGCTGCGGGCCGTGGTCACCTGCGCCAACCTGGCCCTGCTCGGCGCCCTGGCCGGTCTCTCCTTCCGGCTGGTGGGCTGGCCCGGGCGGCGGACCCGGCCGCTCGCCGTCGCCCTGTCGGTGCTGCTGGGCGTCTGGCTGGAGCCGGTCTACACCACCCTGCGCTACGGCCAGATCAACCTGCTCATCGCCTGCCTGGTGCTGGCCGACCTGAACCGGCCGGACCGGGCCCGCAGCAAGGGCCTGCTGATCGGCATCGCCACCGGCCTCAAACTGACGCCCGGGGTCTTCGGCATCTATCTGCTGCTGACCGGACGGCCCCGGGCCGCGCTGGTCTCCTTCGCCGGGTTCGCCGGGACCGTGCTCTGCGGCTGGGTCACCCTGCCGCACTCCTCCTGGAACTTCTGGACCGGCTACCTCTACGACTCCAAACGGGTCGGGGCCACCTGGATCGTCGACGACCAGTCACTGCACGGCGCGCTCGCCCGGCTGCTGCACGAGCGGGATCCGGGGCTGTCCTGGGCGCTGGCGGCCGGGCTGACCGCCGTGGTCGGTCTCGCGGTAGCGGCCCGGACCGCCCGCGACTGCCGGCTGCCCAGGGCCGAGGCCTGGGGGTGGTCTGCGCGGCTCTGACCGCGCTGCTGGTGTCCCCGATCAGCTGGACCCACCACTGGGTGTGGTGCGTACCGGTGCTGGTGCTGCTGGCCGCCGAGGCGGCCGCCGAGCAGGCCCGGCCGCCGGGACTGCGCCGAATGCGCTGGCGGCCGCTGCTGGCGCTCGGACTGCTGACCTTCCTCGGGTACGGCATGTGGCTGGTCCCCACCGGCACACCGACAGCAGCCTGCACCTGGCGCTGTGGCAGCAGTTGCCCGGTTCGGTCTACCCGGCTTTCGGTCTGCTGCTGCTGGCTGCCGCGGGCGTCCGGGCGGCCCGCCGCAGCCGGTCCGGCTGACAGTCCTGCTGACGATGCGAATCCTCCGCGGGAGATCCGGAAGATGGCACCCGCCGCGCGAAGGGCATGCCCCACCAGCTATGCTGCGGCGAGTGGCCCATCCGTGGGCCACTCGTGCTGATGTACGACGACCGGTCGAAACGACCGCCGTCGCTCATGGCACGGGGCGGTAGCTCAGCCGGTTAGAGCAGGGGACTCATAATCCCTTGGTCGTGGGTTCGAGTCCCACCCGCCCCACACTGCGAAGTAGGCCCTGACCAGGCCACACGTTAGAGGAACGGCCTGCCGATGCGTGCATCGACAGGCCGTTTTTCACTCGAATGGGCCGGTCCGGCCATCCTGCCGGCCCCGTCGACCCGCCCCGGCGCTCTCCGTGTCCCTCCCGGATCCAGGCTCTGGACAGCCGTGACAATCAGGACATAGCCTGCGGGTCGAAGGCCCGCCGCATCCCCCGTCGGCGGGCCTTCGCCGTACGAACTCTGCGGGCTATCGGTGGAGCCGGGCAATCCGGTAGCGTCCGCGCATGAACTGCGGCATATGCGGCACAGGGCGGTTGAGCCCCATCGGCGAGCTGATGAACACCACGGACGGACAGGCCGCGCCGCTGATCAGATTCGCCCGCCCGGGACTGTTCCGGGCCCGCCCGAGCTACGAGGCCTACTACGCGCGGGCCTGCCGGGACTGCGGAGCGCTGGTGCCCTTCCTCGGCGGACGCGAACTGCGGCTGCTCAACGAGGAGATCGACTCCCTGGAGGACGTCGAGGGCTACGTCGACGGCTACTGAGCCCGACCGGGGTGCCCGGCTGCCGCACCTGACTGCATGAGCCCGACTACACGAGCCCGACTACACGAGCCCGACTGCACGAGCCCGACTGCCGGGGCCCCGGCTACCGGGCCCCGGCCCTGGCCTTGCGGACCCGCGCCCACAGCTGCGGGTCCACCACCCCCACCCGGCGCCGGAACCCGGCCGGCGGGACCTCCCGGGACTCCTCGGTCTCCAGCCAGCTGGCGCGGTGCTCCTGGTCGTCGACCGTCCCCGGCGGCAGCTCGATCACACCGGGGAGTTCCGCGTGGTGCTTGCTGGTGATCTTCAGCACCGTCACCGTCCGCGGCCCCCGGCGCAGCACCAGGCAGGGCCGGTCCTTGGAGCCCGGGCCGTCCTCGAACGGCACCTCGGCCCACCAGATCTCCCGCGGTTCCGGCAGCCGCCCCGGTGCGCCGGCCGGGCGGCTCCCGGCCGGGCCCGCGGGCCGGGAGCCGGGGCGGCCGGAGCGGCGGCGCCGGAGCGCGCCCAGCACCAGCAGCACGATCAGCGCGATCAGCACCAGCAGTGCCGCGATCCCGTAGTGCGCCATACCGGCCCCCGAACTCACGCATCCGACCCTGGAGACGCCGCAGGCCCCGGCGTCTGCCGGGGCCTGCGGAGAGGAAAGCTCCTCCAATTGGACTCGAACCAATAACCTGCCGATTAACAGTCGGCTGCTCTGCCAATTGAGCTATGGAGGACCGTTCAACCGAGGTCGCCCTCGGAGCTCCCCCAATTGGACTCGAACCAATAACCTGCCGATTAACAGTCGGCTGCTCTGCCAATTGAGCTATGGGGGAAGGCACTGCCTCTGCCGGTCACGCTCTGTCGAGCACGGCCCGGTGTCGGCTGCGGGACATACATTAGCGCACGTAGGGGGGTGCTCCGCCAATCGATAGCGAAGGGCCGGTGAGCTGCGCGGGTTCACTGCCGGGTGGACCGGGTAGGCGTCAGCGCACAGCCCCCGGCGCCGCCGGGCCCCGGCCCGGCCCCCCGGCGCGGCAGGTTAGCGCGCCCACCGGCACGGCCTTAGGCTCCGGGACTGAGCAGGAGCAGTGCGGGAGACAGCTAGCGGCGCGGGCACGGCTCGGTGCGACGGCCGCTGACAGAGGTGGAGACGATATGCGCAAGCTCACTTTCCTCGCGGGTCTGGCCCTGGGCTATGTGCTGGGCACGCGTGCCGGGCGCGAACGCTACGAGCAGCTCCGCAAGACGGCCCGCGACCTGGCGCAGACCCCGGCGGTGCAGAGCGCCACCCGCAGCGCCAAGCAGGCGGCCGGAACCGCGGCCGGGCGGGCAGCCGACACGGTGGCCGGGAAGGTCGGCGACCGGCTGCCCAGCTCGGTCACCGACCGCGTCCCCTACCTGCGCGAGCGCTCGGGCACGGCCTCCGCCGACGGCTGGGGCAGCTCGGCCAGGTAGGCACCGGTCGGCCGAACAGGTCGGCACCACCCTCGGCAACCAGCTGTGGGAATGTCGTCCCATCAGGCATGATCTCGATATGGCGATTTCTGCTGGCCTTGACTGCTCGACCCAGAACACCAGGATCGTCGTCTGCGACAGCGACACCGGGGCGGTGCTCCGGGAGGGCCGGGCGCCGCACCCGGGTTCGGCCGCGGGCAGCGTTCCGACCGAGATCGACCCGCAGGCCTGGCTGCGCTCGCTGGGCGCGGCCGCCGAGGGCGGCATGCTGGAGGGCGTCCGCGCCATCGGCGTCTCCGCCCAGCAGCAGGGGATGATCGGGCTGGACGCGGGCGGGTCCTGGTGCGACCGGCACTGCTGCGCGGCGACCCGCGCTCCGCGGGCGCCGCGGCGCAGCTGGTGGCGGAGCTGGGCGGCCCGGCCGCCTGGGCCGAGGCCGTCGGCGCGGTGCCGCACGCCGGTTCCACCGTGGCCAAGCTGCGCTGGCTGGCGGAGCACGAGCCGCAGCACGCCAAGCGGGTGGCGGAGGTGCTGCTGCCGCACGACTGGCTGGTGTGGCAGCTGCTGGGCCAGTCCGCGCGGCGGACCACCGACCGCGGCGACGCCTCGGGCACCGGCTACTGGTCGCCGCAGACCGGGCAGTACCGGCCGGACCTGCTCGCGCTGGCGCTCGGGCACGAGCCCGCGGTGCCGGAGGTGCTCGGCCCGGCCGAGGCCGCCGGGCACAGCCCCGAGGGCCTGCTGATCTCCGCCGGAACCGGCAGCACCATGGCCACCGCGCTGGGCCTGGGCCTCGGGCCCGGCGACGCGGTGGTCTCACTGGGCACCAGCGGCACCGTGTACGCGGTCCACGACGAGGCGCTGCTGGACCCCAGCGGCATCGTGGTGGCGCTGGCGGACGCGACCGGACGCCATCTGCCGCAGGTCGGCACGCTGAACGCGGCCCGGGTGCTGCGGGCCACCGCCGAGCTGCTCGGCACCGACGCGGAGGGGCTCAGCGAGCTCGCCCTGCGGTCCACCCCCGGCTCCTACGGGCTGGTGCTGCTGCCCTACCTGGACGGCGAGCGCACCCCGCAACTGCCGCAGGCGGCAGGCACGCTGGCCGGGCTGCGGGTGGACTCGATGCGCCCCGAGCACCTGGCCCGGGCGGCGGTCGAGGGGATGCTATGCGGGCTCGCGGACGCCCTGGACGTGCTGCGGGAACGCAAGGTGACGGTCCGTCGGATCTTCCTGACCGGCTCCGCCAGCAGGCTGCCCGCGGTGCGCGCGATCGCGCCGATGATCTTCGGGGTGCCGGTGGTGATCCCCGAGCCCGGCGACTACGCGGCCCTGGGCGCGGCCCGGCAGGCCGCCTGGGCGCTGGCGGGGACCGCCGAGCCGCCGCAGTGGGAGCTGCGCGAGTCGGTGACGGTCGACCCGGGCGACGATGTCGCCGTGGGCGAGGCCATCCGCAGCCAGTACGCGGCCCTGCGCGAGCAGATGCACCCCCAGGCCGGACAGTCCCAGGCCGGACAGTCCCAGGCGGGGCAGCCACAGGCCGGGGAGTAGGAGGGGCAGCAGCAGGGGCGGTCAGTCCAGATAGCCGCGGAGCTGGTCGGCGAAGGCGTGGTCGCGCAGCTTGTTCAGGGTCTTGGACTCGATCTGGCGGATCCGTTCGCGGGTGACCCCGAACATCCGCCCGATCTCCTCCAGGGTGCGCGGACGGCCGTCGACCAGCCCGTAGCGCAGCTGCACCACCCTGCGCTCCCGCTCACCCAGCGTGGACAGCACCGCCTCCAGATGCTCCCGCAGCAGGATGAAGGCGGCGGACTCCACCGGCGAGGGGGCATCGCTGTCCTCGATCAGGTCACCGAGGGCCACGTCGTCCTCCTCGCCGACCGGCGCGTGCAGCGAGACCGGCTCCTGGGCCAGCCGCAGTACCTCGGTGACCCGTTCCGGCGGCAGCTCCAGCGCCTGCGCGACCTCGGCCGGGGTCGGCTCGCAGCCGCGCTCCTGGATCAGCCGGCGCTGCACCCGCGCCACCCGGTTGATCAGCTCCACCACATGCACCGGCACCCGGATGGTCCGCGCCTGGTCGGCCAGGGCCCGGCTCATCGCCTGCCGGATCCACCAGGTGGCGTAGGTGGAGAACTTGTAGCCCCGCGCGTAGTCGAACTTCTCCACCGCCCGGATCAGCCCCAGATTTCCCTCCTGCACCAGGTCCAGCATGGTCAGCCCGCGTCCGACATAGCGTTTGGCCACCGAGACCACCAGCCGCAGATTGGCCTCGATCAGCCGGCGCTTGGCGATCCGGCCGAGCACGACCAGCTGGTCCAGTTCGTCGGCGAGGACCAGATCGTCCAGGTCCGGACGGGAGTTCAGATACTCCTCGGCGAACAGCCCGGCCTCGACCTGGCGGGCCAGGGTCACCTCGTCCACGGCGGTGAGCAGCGGGATCCGGCCGATCTCGCGCAGATACTGGCGGATCAGGTCGGCGGCGGGACCGGCGGCGTCCTCCGGCACCGGGGGGACCCGATCGCCGGCATCAGCCTCGGCATCCCTGTCATCGGCATCACGGGAAGGATCCGGGCCATCGGCAGGGCCGGGCTCAGTGGTGGAGCCAGAATCAGTGGTGGAGCCGGGCTCAATGGTGGAGCCGGAATCAGTGGCAGGGTCGGGACCAGGCGCGGGATCGGGATCGGATCCGGGGCCGGGACCGGCTGCCGCATCGGGGGCGCGCGGCATCGGAACGGAGGCGGGGACCTCGCCGCCGCCGCTCGGGCACGCGGATGGCGCGGACCCGTCCGGCTCGACGGCTCCGTGCTCAGGGGAATGGGGCACCATCACCCAGTGTGCTCCACTGCCGACGCGCCGGTGAGACACGTGCAGTGACTTTCTGGCCCGGGATCCCGTCCACGGGCCCGCCCGGGCAGCCCTCAGAGCGCGGCGGTGCCCCGCTCGCGCAGCGCCTGCCGGTACTGCTGGAGCTGCCACAGCTCGTCGCGGACGGCGCCGAGCTGCTCTTCGGAGGCGCTGGGGCCCAGCCGCTGCATATGGGCGCGGCAGTCGTCGATCCGCCGGTCCACCGCCTGGAGCCGCAGCTTGACCAGGAAGTCGCCGGCGTAGACGGCGTCGGCGGCCCGCCGGGTGCGCACCGGTTCCACGGTGAGCTCGGTGATCAGGCCGCGCACCGCGTCGTCGGGCGCGGCCTCGCGGACCCTGGGCGACCAGGCGTCGGGCGCGGCGGCGCCCGCGGCCACTCCCCCGGCGGCGGCGACGGCGGTCCGCACCAGGGCGTACGGCGGGGTGGGGAACTCGTCCACGCCGTAGGCGTCGAAGGTGGGCGCGACCAGCGCCGGGTACTGGAGCGCCAGCTTCAGCAGCTCGCGCTCGACGAACTGGGCCGGGTCGCGCGGGTCCAGCCGGAAGGCCGGGCGCCGGGGCGTGGCCGGGGCCTGCTGGGCCTGACCGGCCCGGCCCGGGGCGCCGGGTCGCTGCTGGGCCGAGCGCTCCCGCTGCTGCTCGCGCTCGCGCTGCCAGCGGGCCAGCTGGGAGCCAGCTGGGGAGACCCGGCGGACCACGAAGGGCTCGTCCAGGATGCCGAGCATCCCGGCCAGCTGCACGCGTAGTCGTGCTGGATGGAGGTGTCCTTGATCGCGGCGACGATCGGCGCCGCCTGCTCCAGCGCGGCGGAGCGGCCCTCGGCGGTCTCCAGATTGTGCTGGGCGACGGAGGCCCGGATGGCGAAGGCGAACAGCGGGACCGGGTGCTCGATCAGGTTGCGGACGGCCTCGTCGCCCTGGGCGAGCCGCAGCTCACAGGGGTCCATACCGCCGGGGCTGACCGCGATGGAGGTCTTGGCGGCGAACTTCTGGTCGTCCGCGAAGGCGCGCAGCGCGGCCTTCTGCCCGGCGGCGTCACCGTCGAAGGTGAACACCACCTCGCCGCGGTACTGGGAGGTGTCCATCAGCAGCCGCCGGAGGATCTTGATGTGGTCCTCGGCGAAGGCGGTGCCGCAGGTCGCGACAGCCGTGGTGACCCCGCCAGATGGCAGGCCATGACGTCGGTGTAGCCCTCGACCACCACCGCCCGGCCGGACTTGGCGATCTCCTTGCGGGCCAGGTCGATGCCGTAGAGCACATGGGACTTCTTGTAGAGCGGGGTCTCCGGCGTGTTGAGGTACTTAGGGCCCTTGTCGTCCTCGCGCAGCCGGCGCGCGCCGAAGCCGATGACCTCGCCGGTGGTGTCCTTGATCGGCCAGATCAGCCGGCCCCGGAAGCGGTCCATGGGGCCGCGCTGGCCCTCCGAGCAGATGCCGGAGAGCAGCAGCTCGCGGTCGGTGAAACCGCGGCCGCGCAGGAAACGGGTGAGGTTCTCGAAGCCGCCGGGGGCGTAGCCGAGGTCGAAGTGGGCGGCGGCGGCCGCGTCGAAGCCGCGCTCCTTGAGGAAGCGGCGGCCGGTCTCGGCCTCGGGACCGGCCAGCTGCTCGGTGAACCAGGCGGCGGCGGTCTTGTTGATCTCCAGCAGCCGGATCCGCTCACCCTGCTGGCGTCCGGGCAGGTAACTGCCGCCCTCGTAGCGCAGCGTGATCCCGAGCTGCCCGGCGAGCCGCTCCACCGCCTCGACGAAGGAGAGGTGCTCGATCTTCATCACAAAGCCGAGGGTGTCGCCGCTCTCCTGGCAGCCGAAGCAGCTGAAGACGCCCTTGCTGGGGCTGACGTAGAAGGACGCGGACTTCTCGTCGTGGAACGGGCACAGGCCCTTCAGCTGCCCGCCGCCGCCATTGGTGAGCTGGACGTACTCCCCACCACAGCATCGATCCGGGCAGCGTTGCGCACCGCCTCGATGTCCTCGTCCCTGATCCGCCCTGCCACGTCGTGCAGTGTATGCCCGGGGGCCGACAAGCCCGCCCAGCGGCGAGCGGAGGCCGGGCCGGCCGCGGCCCCCGCTAGAGCTCGGCGAGCGGGACCGCCGGGTCGGCCAGCCGGTCCGGGTCGACCGGGCGGCCCGAGCGCACCAGTTGCTGGATGCTGCCCGCGACGTCCCAGACATTGACGTTCATCCCGGCCAGCACCCGGTTGTCCGGCGCCTGCCAGAAGGCGATGAACTCGCGCTTGGCCGCGTCCCCGCGGACCACCACATGGTCGTAGGAGCCGGGGACGGCATGGCCGGAGTACTCCATGCCCAGGTCGTACTGGTCGGAGAAGAAGTAGGGCACCCGGTCGTAGACGACCTCCTGGCCGAGCATGGCGCGGGCGGCGGCCGGGCCGCCGTTGAGGGCGTTGGCCCAGTGCTCGACCCGCAGCCGGCGGCCGAACAGCGGGTGCGCGGCGCTGGCCACGTCCCCGGCCGCGAAGACCGCCGGGTCGCTGCTGCGCAGCGAGGAGTCCACGGCGATGCCGGCGCCCTCCTCCGGGCCGGCGATCTCCAGGCCGGCCCCGGCGGCCAGCGCGGTCTGCGCGACCGCGCCCACCCCCACCAGGACCGCGTGCGCCGGGTGCTCGTCGCCGTCGTCGTGTGGGCGGCCAGGACCATGCCGTCCTCGCCCTCGATCGCGGTCACCGAGGCGCCGAAGTGGAACTGGACGCCGCGCTCGGTGTGCAGCCGGGCGAAGAACTCGCCGAGCTCGGGGCCGAGTGCCCCGTACAGCGGGGTGGGCTGCGGCTCCACCACGGTCACCTCGGCGCCGTAGGTGCGGGCGGCGGCGGCGACCTCCAGGCCGATCCAGCCCGCGCCGATCAGCAGCAGCCGCCCGTTCTCCCGGCCCAGGGTCTGCAGGGTGGCCCGCAGCCGCTCGGAGTCGGCGAGCTTGCGCAGGTAGTGCACGCCGCCCAGGTCGATGCCGGGGATGTCCAGTCTGCGCGGGAGGAGCCGGTGGCCAGCAGCAGCCGGTCGTAGCCCAGCACCGTGCCGTCGGCGAGCTCGACCGACCGGTCGGAGCGGTCGAGCCGGGTCACCGGGAGCCGAGCCGCAGCTCCACCTCGTGCGCCGCGTACCAGGAGGAGTCATGGACGAACAGCTCGCCGCGCGGGCTGCTCCCGGCCAGGAAGGTCTTGGACAGGCCGGGCCGCTCGTAGGGCTGCTCGCGCTCGTCGCCGACCAGGATCACCCGCCCGGTGAAGCCCTCCGCACGCAGGGTCTCCGCGGCCTTGGCCCCGGCGAGCCCGGCTCCGACGATGACATGGGTCTCGTGTGCGTCCACCATGTGCGTTCTCCTACCGCTCTGCGAGTGTGCCCGGCTCTGCCTTTGGTTGCTGCCCCTGCTTGCTGCCCTTGGTAGCTGCTTCTGGCTGCTGCCTTCAGTTGCTACTGCCCCGCCGAAGG
This sequence comes from Streptacidiphilus sp. 4-A2, assembly GCA_014284505.1. Classification (GTDB taxonomy): domain Bacteria; phylum Actinomycetota; class Actinomycetes; order Streptomycetales; family Streptomycetaceae; genus Streptacidiphilus. The sequence continues at coordinate 5,066,067 of JAAFYY010000001.1, forward strand.
TGTCAGCGTCCCGCAAGGGCGGGTGTTCGTGAAGACCGCCGACGCCCGGCCTCCCGGCCTTCCGTCTCCCGGTCGGTTCAGCCCGCGGTGAGTGCCCGGTGCCGGGCGGCCGCGGAGGCGTCGGTGAGGGTCGCGATCTGGTCGACCACCGCGCGCAGCCGCCCGGCGTCGTCCGGGGCCTCCTCCCACAGGGCCCGGAAGACCGGGTCGAGCCCGGCGGGCGCGCCCGCCACCAGGGCCTCGGCCAGCTCCCGGATCACCGTCCGCTGCCAGCCGCGCAGCTGCTCCTGGTCGGCGCGCTGCATCACATAGAGATCGGCGACGGCCTTGAGCACCGCGCACTCCACCCGCACCGAGTGCGGGACGATCAGGTCGGCGCGGTAGCGGGTGAGCCGCCCCGGCCCGTGGGCGGCCCGGGTGGCCTGCTCGGCGGCGGTGCAGAAGCGGCCGATCAGCTGGCTGGTGGCGTCCTTGATCCCGGCCCGGTCCCGGGCCGAGCCGTCGTAGCTGCGCGGCCACCACTCCTCGGCGAGCAGCCGGTCCAGCGCCTCGGTGAACTCGTCGGCCTCGGCGGTGGGCGCGTAGCGGGCGGCGACCCGGCACAGCTCGGCGCGCTCGGCCGCGGAACGCAGCACGGCCGGATCCAGATGCCCGGCCTGGATGCCGTCCTCGACGTCGTGGACGGAGTAGGCCACGTCGTCGGACCAGTCCATGACCTGGGCCTCGAAACAGCGGTGGTGTTCGGGCGCGCCCTGCCGCAGCCACTGGAAGACGCCCAGGTCGTCCGCATAGACGCCGTACTTGTGCGGCAGTTCGGGGTGGGCCCCCCTGGTCCACGGGTACTTGGTGGCGGCGTCGAGCGCGGCCCGGGTGAGGTTGAGGCCGACGCTGCGGCCGCGGCCGGTGCCCTCCCGGCCGGTGAACCGCTTGGGCTCCAGCCGGGTGAGGATCCGCAGGCTCTGGGCGTTGCCCTCGAAGCCGCCGCAGTCGGCGGCGGCCAGGTCCAGCGCCTCCTCTCCGGTGTGGCCGAAGGGCGGGTGACCGATGTCGTGCGACAGGCAGGCGGTCTCCACCAGGTCGGGATCGCAGCCCAGGGCCGCGCCCAGCTCCCGGCCGACCTGGGCGCACTCCAGCGAGTGGGTGAGCCTGGTCCGGGGGAAGTCGGCCGCCATCGGGGCAACCACCTGGGTGGTCCCGGCGAGCCGCCGCAGCGCGGCGGAGTGCAGCACCCGCGCCCGGTCACGCTGGAAGGCCGTCCGGCCGGGGCGCTTGTCCGGCTCGACCACCCAGCGCTCCTGCGCGGCGGCACTGTACGAGGTGCTGTCCAGCGAGGTCTCGTCCATATCGCCCCAGGGTATTCGGACGGTACGACAAGCCGGCCCAGACACGCTCCAGCGGGTCTGGCGTCAGCGGGCGGGGACACGCTCCAGCGGGTCTGGCGTCAGCGGGCGGGGACACGCTCCAGCGGGTCCGGCGTCAGCCGGTGGGGCGGACGGCGATCGCCTGCTGGTAGAGGTTTCTGACGGAACCGGAGAAGGTCGCGGCGTAGGAGACCTCGGGGGTGAGGCCGCCCTCCTGGTAGCCCCCTATGACGCCGACCAGGCTGCCGCGTCCGGTGGCCGGGTCGACACCCAGCAGCAGCGGCCCGCCGCTGCTGCCGTCGGCGAATCCGGCGCAGTCGAACTCGGACTGCGTGGGCTGGAACGGCTTGAGGGTGTTCAGGCAGGCGATGGGCTGTTCCGCGGACGCCGGGTAGCCGATGCCGCTGACCACGGCGGGGAGCTTGGTGCCGAAGGCGATGCCCTCGGCACCGACCAGCTGGGACAGCCGCGCGCCGGGGTGCCCGGGCTCCTGGACCACGGCGAAGGCGATGTCGTAGTCGGGATCGGCGTTGGCGGTCCAGTGCGGGTCGATCAGCACCTTGACCGGGGTCCAGGCGCCGTAGGGCTCCTTGCCGTCGTGGTAGCCGGGGACGAAGACGAAGGGCGCCGCGGTGGTGCTGCCGTTGGACGGGTCCTCGATGCAGTGCGCGGCGGTCGCGATCACGTCACCGCCCGGGCTGTCCACGACGCTGGCGGTGCAGTAGTGGCTGCCGGGGTGTCCGCCCTGTCCGCTCAGGAACACCGCGCCGACCATGGGCATGCCGACGAAGGGCGTGCTGGCGGTGCCTGGGGTGGCCTTGGGTCCGGCGAGCACCGCGGGCACCGCGGCCGGAGCCGGGGCGGGCATCGCCCGGTGCTCCACCGTCTGCGGGGCGGCGGCCAGCTTGTCCCCCGAACCGTGGTCGGCCTGGTCGAGCACCAGGGCGAAGCAGACACCGAAGGCCAGCACACCCAGGGTCCGGGTGAGGACCCGCAGCTGGGACCGCGTCACTGCGCTCCGCCTCTCCCGGCGCAAGCGCCTGACCACCATGCCGGCAAACCATGTATATCGACGGATGATATGCGCGACCAGCTGCTCCGTACACCGTCCTGTCCGCTCGTGCCGTGTTCCGCCGGGTGCGGTTCGCTGCTGCTCCGGGCTATCAGCAAGGGCAACCATTTCCATAACTATGCCGTAAACCGGGCATCGGACACGGGCAATTCAAACGAGTCCGGCGGGTCCGGGTCACGTCGCGCACACCTTCGCGCTGATGGCTCCGGCCGCCCGGTCCGGGGTGCCGCGGACGGCCCCCACCCGGCCGGCCCGGCCTGAACGCCCGCCGACTCGGTTAGGCTGATTACTGGACATAAGCTCCCGCAGCCGGCGGGCGGCGCAGAGCATTCCGAGGACACCAGGACCGTCCCCGGCCCTGGAGAGACGGAGAAACCCGCCCGTGAGCCTGACCGGCAGCGCCTTCTTCTACCTGCTGATCGTGGCGACCGTACTCGCGGTGATCGGGACCCTGGTGCTGTGGGCACGGCTCCCGGGGCCGAGCCCGCTGCGCTGGTTCTCCCGGCTGGTGATGATCGCGATCTGCCAGGTCACCGCGATCGCGGTGGTCGCGGTCTGGATCAACAACAGCTACGGGCTGTACTCCTCCTGGAACGACCTGCTCGGCGATGACAACGGCAGCGTGACCGCCGCCATGCCCGGCCCCCCGGCCAACCGCGCGGTGTTCACCCAGGCCAGCGATGGGATCCTGGAGACCTACTTCCGCGGCAAGTACTCCAAGCTCTCGGGCGAGGTGCTGGTGTGGACCCCGCCGCAGTACGACCAGCCGCAGTACAAGAACTTCCGCTTCCCGGTGATGGTGCTGCTGCACGGGGTGCCCGGCTCGCCCAGCTCCTGGGTCGAGGGCGGCAACCTGCCCAACTCGATCGCCCAGCTGATGGCCTCCGGCGCGGTCAAGCCGGCGATCGTGGTGATCCCGGTGATCGACCCGGGCGGCATCGACACGGACTGCAGCGACACCCCCCCGCAAGAACGCCACCTGGCTCGCCAAGGACGTCCCGGACCTGGTCAACGCCCAGTTCCGGACCCTGACCGAGGCCAAGGCCTGGGGCATCATCGGCTTCTCCACCGGCGGCCTGTGCTCGGCGAAGCTGGCGATGCAGTACCCCAACACCTTCGCCTCCGCGGTGTCCATGGACCCGGACCCGTTCAGCGGCGACCCCTCGGTGCTGGCCGATCCGACCCTGCGCAAGCTCAACAGCCCGATCTGGCTGGCCAGGCAGAAGCCCGACGTGTCGCTCTTCGCGGCCACCAGCGCACAGGACCGGTTCAGCCCGGTGTCCAACATCACCGCGTTGCAGCAGGCGGTGCAGTGGCCGACCACCATGGCCCCGCCGCTGGTCCTGGCCGAGGGCGGGCACAACTGGGGCACCTGGCAGCGGATGTTCCCGACCGTCTTCCCGTGGCTCAGCGACCATCTGGACGACGCCCGGGTGGTCGCCGGAACGACGAAGACCACCACCAAGATCGGCCGCTGACAGCGCGGAGGCCGGCGCCCGCCGGGCACCGGCCTCCGCACCTGCTCAGTGACTGCTCCACACCTGCTCAGTGACTGCTCCGCGGCTGCCCAGCGGCACGCAGACGCTGCTCAGCGGCGCTCCTCGGGACTGCCCGGCGGCGCTGCTCAGCGGCCGGCCGTCAGGCGTCGGGGCCGTCGCCCTGCTCGGCCAGGAACTCCTCGAAGGCCCGGCCCAGCTCGTCCGCGGACGGCAGATCGGTCGGCTCGGCCAGCAGGTTCTCCCGGTTGGCCGCACCCGCCACCGCGTCGTACTGCTGCTCCAGGCCGGCCACGGCGCTGCGCAGTTCGCCGTCGCCCTCGGCGATCTGCTGGTCGACGTCGGCGCGCACCTCGTCCTGCCGGGCCCGCATCGCCGCCCCGGGCAGCACCAGCCCGGTCGCCGCCTGCACGGCCTCCAGCACGGCCACTGCGGCCTGCGGATAGGCGGTCCGCGCCAGGTAGTGCGGGACATGCGCGGCGAAACCGAGCACGTCGTGCCCGGCCTCGGCCAGCCGGAACTCCAGCATCGCCGCGACGCTCGCCGGGACCTGCACCTTCTCGAACCAGCGCGGGTACAGCCCGATCAGGTCCTCGCGGCTGCCGTGCGGGGTCAGCCCCACCGGCCGGGTGTGCGGGACGCCCATCGGGATGCCGTGGAAGTTGACCGCCAGCCGCACCCCGAAGCGCTCCACCAGCTGCCCCACGGCAGCCGCGAAGCGCTCCCACTCGACGTCCGGCTCCGGGCCGCTCAGCAGTAGGAACGGCGCACCGACCGCGTCGTGCAGCAGGTACAGGTCGATCGCCGGGGCGTCGTAGGAGGCCCAGCGGTCGCGGTCGAAGACCATGGTCGGGCGGCGGGCCCGGTAGTCGACCAGCCGGTCGGCGTCGAACCTGGCCAGCAGCACCCGGCCGTCGTCCTCCAGCAGGTGGGAGACCACCTGGGCGCCCGTGTCACCGGCGTCCATGAAGCCCTCGAAGAAGTGCAGCAGCACCGGACCGGCCGCACCCGTGCTGCCGCCCGTGCTCCCGCCCTGGCCGAAGGCGGCCTCGACGGCAGCCAGGGCCTGCGGCTCGAATGCGTAAAGCGCCTGCGGATCCAGCACGGTCAAACCCAATCTCCCGAGGTCCGCATCCCCTCTTCGGGCGGACTCCTACCCTGGAACACAGCATCCCGACCAGCGGTTCATTCCCGGACCCGGGAGCCCTCCACCCCCACGGACACTCCCGGGCGCGGCGCGGGATGACTTACTCCCGCGCTGCGGGTATGGTCCTCTCGCTGCCCATCGCTGCCGTCAGCAGACCATGGCACAGTTCTACTCTCGCACGTCCCCACGCATCGCACCTTGCCTTCACCTGGCCGCCCGCTGTCATTCGCGCTCTCGTTCCTTCTTCGGCCATCTTCCGGACACAAACTGTCCCCTCGCTCCCTGCGCCGCCTCGGCTGACGCGCTCCGTCGCCGTTCCCGGAACCGCTGGGCGCACCCTCCTGTCCCGACCGCTGAAGGATCAGGCCCGTGCCCGAATCCGTCTTCCTCCACGGCCGCACCGTGCGGCTGGAGCCCCTCGCGGAGCGCCACATCGAGGCGCTGGCAGCCGCGTCCGCCGAGGACCGCAGCAGCTATACGTTCACCCCCGTCCCGCACGGTGCGGAAGCCACCGCCCAGTACGTCGCGGACGCCCTGGCCGCGCAACGGGCCGGGCGTGCCCTGCCCTTCGCCACGGTCAGAGCGAGCGACGGCCTGGTCGTCGGCTCGACCCGGTTCTGCGAACTGGACTACTGGCAGGGCCCGGTGATCTGGCCGCCGGCCCCGCGCGGCCCGGTCGGCGATCCGCTGACAGCGGTCCCGGACGCGGTCGAGATCGGCGCCACCTGGCTGTCGCCGGCGGCCCAGGGCACCGGGATCAACACCGAGGCGAAGCTGCTCATGCTGCGGCATGCCTTCGGCACCTGGGGCGTGCGCCGGGTGTCGATGCGTGCCGACGCCCGCAACAGCCGCTCACGGGCCGCGATCGAGGGCCTGGGCGCGATGCTGGACGGCGTCCACCGGGCGCACACCGCGGCCTCGACGGCCTGGTCCGGGGCACGGCCTTCTACTCGATCCTGGACGAGGAGTGGCCTGCCGCCCGCGCCCGGCTGGAGCAGCGGGTGCACGCGGCACCGAGCCGGGTCACCGAGCTGCGCCCGCTGATCTCCGCCTGAGCATTCCCGCCCGAGCATCCCCGCCGGGCCTGGCAGCTGCCCGGGCGGGCCGGTCCGGGGACGCGAAAGAGCCGGGGCGGTGGAACGGACGCATTGTCCGTTCCACCGCCCGGCTTTGGTACACGGCGGCTACTCTGCGCCGAGCTCCGCCGCGTCCTGGTGCGGGCAGCTCCCCCTCCGCTCCCGTCCTCGCTGGGGGACAGGTCGCGCGGAGGGGGTTCCCCACGCTGACAACCGGGTGAGGGTCGCCCTGGGCAAGGGCCCCCGGTGAGGGAGTGTCAGCGCGAGTCGCTGCCCGCCGTCTCGATGGCGGCGCGGCCTGCCTCCAGGCGCGCCACCGGGATCCGGAAGGGCGAGCAGGACACGTAGTCCAGCCCGGCCTCGTGGAAGAAGTGCACCGAGTCGGGGTCGCCGCCGTGCTCGCCGCAGATGCCGAGCTTGAGGTCGGGGCGGGTGGCCCGGCCCTCGCGCACCGCGTGCTTGATCAGCGCGCCGACACCGTCCCGGTCGATGGTCTCGAACGGGGAGACCCCGAAGATGCCCTTCTCCAGGTAGGCGGTGAAGAAGCTGGCCTCGACGTCGTCCCGGGAGAAGCCCCACACGGTCTGGGTCAGGTCGTTCGTCCCGAAGGAGAAGAACTCGGCGGCCTCGGCGATCTGCCCGGCGGTGACCGCGGCCCGGGGCAGCTCGATCATCGTGCCGAGCTTGATGCTGAGGCTGACCCGGTCGCCCTGGCGACGTCGGCGAGCACCTGCTCGCACTCCTCGCGGACTATCTCCAGCTCCTGGACGGTGCCCACGAGCGGGATCATCACCTCGGGGCGCGGGTCGCCGCCGCCCAGGCGGCGCTCGGCCGCGGCCTCGGCGATGGCCCGGACCTGCATCGCGAACAGCCCGGGGATGACCAGCCCGAGGCGTACCCCGCGCAGGCCCAGCATCGGGTTCTGCTCGTGCAGCTTGTGCACCGCCTGGAGCAGCCGCAGGTCGTTCTCGTTGGGGTCCTTGCGGGCCTCGGCGAGGGCGACCCGGACCGACAGCTCGGTGATGTCCGGGAGGAACTCGTGCAGCGGCGGGTCCAGCAGCCGCACGGTCACCGGGAGCCCGTCCATGGCCTGGAAGAGCTCGACGAAGTCGGACTTCTGGAGCGGGAGCAGCACCGACAGGGCCGCCTCGCGGTCCTTGTCGTTGTCCGCGAGGATCAGGTGCTCGACCTCCTTGCGGCGCTCCTCACCGAGGAACATGTGCTCGGTGCGGCACAGGCCGATGCCCTGGCCGCCGTAGCGGCGGGCGCGTTGGCGTCGTCGGCGTTGTCCGCGTTGGCGCGGACCACCAGCCGGCGGCGGACGTCGGCGTGGGCCATCAGCCGGTGCACCGCCTGGACCAGGCCGCCCTCCTCGTCGGCCCCGGCGTGCAGGGTCCCCTCGAAGTACTCGACCACCGGGGAGGGCACGACCGGCACCTCGCCGAGGTAGACCTTGCCGCTGGAGCCGTCGATGGAGATCAGCTCGCCCTCCTCGACCACCCGGCCGTCGGGGGTGGTGAAGCGGCGCTTCTTGGTGTCGACGTCCAGTTCCTCGGCACCGCAGACACAGGTCTTGCCCATGCCGCGGGCGACCACGGCCGCGTGCGAGGTCTTGCCGCCGCGGGAGGTGAGGATGCCCTCGGCGGCGATCATGCCGTCCAGGTCGTCCGGGTTGGTCTCGCGGCGGACCAGGATCACCTGCTCGCCGGAGCGGGACCACTTCACCGCGGTGTACGAGTCGAACACGGCCTTGCCGACGGCCGCGCCCGGCGAGGCGGCGATGCCGCGGGCCACCCGCTCGGTCTTGGCGGCCTCGTCGAAGCGGGGGAACATCAGCTGGGCCAGCTGGCCGCCGGTGACCCGGTGCAGCGCCTCGTCGAGGTCGATCAGGCCCTCGTCCACCAGCTGCACGGCGATCCGGAAGGCGGCGGCGGCGGTGCGCTTGCCCACGCGGGTCTGCAGCATCCACAGCTTGCCGCGCTCGATGGTGAACTCGATGTCGCAGAGGTCCCGGTAGTGGTGCTCCAGGGTCTTCATGATCGACATCAGCTGTTCGTAGCTGGCCTTGTCCAGGCCCTCCAGCTCGACGAGCTGCATGGTGTTGCGGATACCCGCGACCACGTCCTCGCCCTGGGCGTTCTGGAGGTAGTCGCCGTAGACGCCGGAGTGGCCGCTGGCCGGGTCCCGGGTGAAGGCGACGCCGGTGCCGGAGTCCGCGCCCAGGTTGCCGAAGACCATCGAGCAGATGTTGACGGCGGTGGCCAGGTTGCCGGGGATGCGCTCCTGGCGGCGGTAGAGCTTGGCCCGGTCGCTGTTCCAGCTGTCGAAGACGGCGTGGACGGCGAGGTCCATCTGCTCGCGCGGGTCCTGCGGGAAGTCCCGGCCGGTGTGGGTGCTGACGATGCCCTTGAAGGTCTTGACGACCTTCTTCAGGTCGGCGGCGTCCAGGTCGAGGTCGTCACCGGTGCCCTTGGCCTGCTTGGCGGCCTCCAGGGCCTCCTCGAAGAGCTCGCCCTCGACGCCGAGCACGGTCTTGCCGAACATCTGGATCAGGCGGCGGTAGGAGTCCCAGGCGAAGCGGTCGTTTCCGGACTGCGTCGCCAGGCCGACCACCGAGGCGTCGGAGAGGCCGATGTTGAGGACGGTGTCCATCATCCCGGGCATGGAGAACTTCGCCCCGGAGCGTACCGACACCAGCAGCGGGTCCGCCGCGTCGCCGAGCTTCTTGCCCATCTTCTGCTCCAGGGCGACGAGGTGCGCACTCACCTCGTCGCGGAGCGGGGCCGGCTCGGTGCCGGTCTCCAGGTAGACCTTGCAGGCCTCAGTGGTGATGGTGAACCCGGGGGGACTGGAAGCCCGAGGTTGGTCATCTCGGCGAGGTTCGCGCCCTTCCCGCCGAGCAGATCCTTCAGGTCCCTGTTGCCCTCGGTGAAGTCGTAGACGAATTTCTGCTCTGCCGACACGGTTTCGGTCTCCTGCCGCACGGTTGCCCTGACGCCGGAGAACATACCCAGATCAAAGGCGGTTCAGCTCACCCAATCGTCCGTCGATGCCCTGTACCCATCGGTAACCCGATAGATCGAAAGCGTCTGATCGGAGTTCGCCTGTGAAATCAAAATCGTCTGGTTGACGCTAGACAGCGTTCACTAGGTGAACGCAGTGAAACCACAAGATCATAGGATCATGACAATCCGCATCTGATCCGTGGCGTTCGGGTTACCTTGGGTTGATGACCTGCACAAAGATCCAGCCGTATGGCGTGTGCACGTTAGGAAGCCGATCCACTCCCCGGCCACCCGGCAGTTTCATGTCCGTCTGACGCAAAGTAGCCGTCAATGTGGCCAGGGTCACGTGCCGCGACGGGGGCCACTGGGCCGTCCGGCGTAGGAATCCTCAGCCTCGACGGCCCCTGGCGTCCGCGTTCCGGCTGCGTTCGGAGTGCGTTCAGCCCCGCTTCGGGCAGGCGTCGGCCCCGCGTCGGCGTCACGTCGTCATCACGTGGTGTGGCGTTCGGCCGGGATTCCGGTGGGGTTCGGGCGGAGTTCGGGCGGGGTTCGGGCGGGGTTCGGGCGGGGTTCGAGTGGGGTCGGGTCGGGTGGGGTGCGGGTCGGGTTCGGTTTCGGGTGGGTTCGGCCGCACGGGCCGGCGGCAGCCGGGTGCAACGGCGCGACGCCCGGCCGTGGCCCGGCCGGGCGTCGCGAGTGCAGTGCGGTGGGGTGCGGTGCGGTGCGGTCGGGTGCAGTGGGGTGGGGTGCAGTGCGGGTGTCAGCCGCCGGAGGTGTCCTGCTCGGCCTCGGCGTCGGGGACGGCGCAGTCGTACGGGTCGTCCAGCCAGCCCTCCGGCAGCACCACCCGGTGCGCGCCGGAGGTGCGGCCGCGCGGGCCGTCCGCGCTCTGCGGCCAGGACTGCTCCTGGTCGACCTGCGCCAGCAGCTCGGTCAGCTCGGTCAGGCCGGAGGCCAGGCCCAGCGCGCGGCGCAGCTCCGAACCCACCGAGAAGCCCTTGGTGTACCAGGGGACGTGCTTGCGGAAGTCCACCACGCCGTGCCGCTCGTCGCCGATCCACTCGCCCAGCAGCTGCGCGTGGCGCACCATCACGCCCGCGACATAGGGGAACGAGGGGCGCGTACTGGGTGTCGCCCTCGAAGACCGACACCAGCTCCTTGAACAGCCACGGGCGGCCCAGGCAGCCCCGGCCGACGACCACGCCGTCGCACCCGGTCTCGCGGACCATCCGGACCGCGTCGTCGGCCGACCAGATGTCGCCGTTGCCCAGCACCGGGACCTCCGCCGGCACGGCCTCGCGCAGCCGGGCGATGGCCGACCAGTCGGCGGTGCCGCTGTAGTGCTGGATCGCGGTGCGGCCGTGCAGCGCGATGGCGGCCACGCCCTCCTCCGCGCCGATCCGGCCGGCGTCCAGGTAGGTCATGTGGTCGTCGTCGATGCCCTTGCGCATCTTCATGGTGACCGGCAGGTCGCCCGCCCCGGCGACGGCCTCGCGCAGGATCTGCCGGAGCAGGTTGCGCTTGTACGGCAGCGCCGAACCGCCGCCCCGGCGGGTGACCTTGGGCACCGGGCAGCCGAAGTTCAGGTCGATGTGGTCGGCCAGGCCCTCGTCCGCGATCATGCGGGCCGCGCGGCCGACAATGCCCGGATCCACCCCGAAGAGCTGGATCGAGCGCGGCTGCTCGGACGGGTCGAAGCGGATCAGCCGCATGGTCTTCTGGTCCCGCTCGACCAGCGCCCGGGTGGTGATCATCTCGGAGACGAACAGGCCCTTGCCGCCGCTCTGCTCCCGGCACAGGCTGCGGAAGGGGGCGTTGGTGATCCCGGCCATGGGCGCGAGCACGACCGGCGGCCACACCTCGATCCGCTCCCCCAGGCGCAGGGGGGCGGTCACGGCGGGGGCTTCGGCGATCGTGGTCATTCGGCTACTTCCCGTTCCGGGGGCGCATGGGTCGGCCCCTCATTGTCCCATCCGGCCGCGGTCCACTCCGCCGGGCCGGCCGCGGTGCGCGGTGGCGGATCAGGCGTGCGCGGCCTGGAGCTGCTGCTCCGCCCGCTCCTGCTCCTCGATCTCCAGCGCGATGGCGTGCAGCCGGTCCACCCGCTCGCGGGTCTCGTCGTCGGCGGGGTGTAGGTGACCAGCCTGGTGCCCAGCCGGGGGCCCAGCCACAGGTTGGTGAACTCGAAGTGCAGCAGGCCGACATACGGATTGCGGAAACGCTTCTCCCCGTGCGAGGTCAGCCCGACCTCGTGCCGCTGCCACTGCTCGTCGAACTCCGGCGAGGCCAGCCGCAGTCGCTTGAGCAGCGCCTTCCAGCCCGGTTCGGCGACATGGTCGGCCATCGCGCCGCGGAACTTGGCGACCAGGGAGGCGGTGGCCGCCTCGTAGTCCACCAGCCCCTCCTTCCACCTCGGGTCGGTGAAGGCCAGCCACAGGAAGTTCCGGTCCTCGGCGGGGACCGTGTCCAGGTCGGTGATCAGGTGACGGTAGGTGCGGTTGTACGCCAGGACGTCGCAGCGGATGTTGGCCGCGACCGCGGGGCAGCGGCTCCAGGCCCTGCATGATCGCCGTCACCGCCGGGGTGATCGTGGGGCAGGTCGCGATCGGCGCCGGATCCTGGCTCTCGGCGAGCGAGAACAGATGGGCACGCTCGTTGGGGTCCAGCAGCAAGGCGCGCGCGATGGCGTCCAGCACCTGCACCGACACCTGGATGTCCCGGGACTGCTCCAGCCAGGTGTACCAGGTGACGCCGACAGCGGCGAGCTGCGCCACCTCCTCCCGGCGCAGCCCCGGCGTGCGGCGGCGGCCGCCGGGGGCAGGCCAACCTGCTCGGGGGCGATGCGCTCCCGGCGGCTGCGCAGAAAAGCGGCCAGCTCCCGGCGGCGGATCTCGTCGGAGTCGGCGGCGGAATGGACCAGCGCGAGCGGGGCGGCTGCGGTACTCATGTCTGCCAGGATGCCTCATCGCGCATCCCCTTGCCAGGTACTCCCGATAACAGGATAACCAGACACTGGTACCAGGCTAAGGAGAGGTGGATCGTAGAACCCGTGACCACTAGCCCGCATTCAGCAGCCAGCGTCCTGCCACGTGTCCGCAGGCCGGCCGGGGACGAAGCCCCGGCCGCCCGGCAGAACGGCGGCACGGACCCCGCAACCAGCGGCCCGCCCCGCAGGGCCCCCTGCCCAGCAGCCCAGGCTCAGCACCCTCGGGCTGATCACCGTCCTGCTCGGCGCCTTCCTGCCGATGCTGGACTTCTTCATCGTCAATGTCGCGCTGCCGACCATCGACCGCGACCTCACCGCCGGACCGGCCACCCTGGAACTGTTCGTGGCCGGCTACGGCATCGCCTACGCGGTGCTGCTGGTCCTCGGCGGACGGCTCGGCGACCTGTTCGGACGCAGGCGGCTGTTCATCGCCGGCGCCATCGCCTTCCGAGCCTGACCTCGCTGGCCTGCGGCCTGGCCCCGACCGCGCTGGCGCTGGTCGGCGCCCGGGTCGCGCAGGGCGCGGCGGCGGCGCTGATGCTGCCGCAGGCGCTGGCCACCATCCAGTCCGCGACCCAGGGCGAGCGCAAGGCCCGCGCCATGGGCATCTACGGCGCGGTCGGCGGGATCTCCGTCGTCATCGGCCAGGTGCTGGGCGGCGTGCTGCTCTCCGCCAACCTGTTCGGCACCGGCTGGCGGCTGATCTTCCTGGTGAACGTCCCGGTCGCGGCGGTCGCGGTGCTGCTGGCGCTGCGCTCGGTGCCGGAGACCCGCTCGGCCAACCCGGCGCGGGTGGACCTGCCCGGCACCGCGCTGCTGGCCGCGGCGCTGCTGTCGCTGCTGGTCCCGCTGATGGAGGGCCGCGCGGCTGGCCCTGGTGGACCTGGACCCTGCTGGCACTGTTCCCGGTGCTGGTGGCGGCGTTCGTCCGGGTGGAGCGCCGGGCCGAGCGCTCCGGGGAGGTGCCGCTGATCCCGTTCTCGCTGCTGCGGATCCACGGGCTGCGTACCGGACTGACCATGGCTGTCCCCTTCTTCGCCGGGTTCGGCGGGTTCATGCTGGTCATGGCCGTCGCCCTGCAACAGGGGCTGGACGAGGGACCGATCGCCTCCGGCCTGGCCATGGTGCCGATGGCCGTGGGCTTCTTCGCCGCCTCGCTGGCCGGACCGCGGCTGCTGAACCGCTTCGGCAGCAAGGTGATCCGGACCGGGGCGATCATCCAGGCGGTGGGCCTGCTGGTGCTGACGCTGACGGTGTACAGCGACTGGCACGGGCTCAGCCCGCTGGTGCTGCTCCCCGGCATGGCGATCGCGGGCACCGGGCAGGGCCTGGTGATGCCGCCGCTGATCCGGCTGGTGCTGTCGGAGATCCCGACCGAGCGGGCCGGTGTGGGCGGCGGCATGCTGGCCACCACCCAGCAGTCCAGCCTGGCCCTGGGTGTCGCCACCCTGGGCACCCTGTTCCTGACCCTCGCGCCCAGCCATGGCATGCACGAGGCGCTGACCGTGGTGCTGGCGCTGCAACTGGTGCTCACCCTGGGTGTGACCGTGCTCTCCACCCGGCTGCCGAGCCGGGTCGGGTAACCGGGCGGGCGAAAGGTCACCGAAGAACCACGGCACCGAAGAACCACCGCGCTGGAGAAGCACCGCGCTGGAGAAGCACCGATCCCCCGCAGCCTGACCGGCTGCGGGGGATCGCTGTCATACATCGCTGTCCTACATCGCTGTCCTACATGGCTGACGCGCGGGGCGCCGGGCTCAGCCCGGGAGCGAGCCGGCCAGGTCGGGGTGGTGCCTGCGGGCGACCTCGGGATGGGCCCGCAGCCAGCCCTTGAACGAGTTCCAGCCGTACTCCGCGAACAGCGGGTTGTCCGGGTCCTGGGTGACGCCGTCGGCCTGGCTCGCGTGCGGGAACGGCAGCGGGGCGATCCGGGCGTCCAGACGCGGGTTGTAGAAGAACGGGGCCGAGTAGCGCTCCCGGGCCCCGGGCGGGCTGATCACCCGGTGGTTGGTCGCCTTGAGGTAGCCGTCGGTCGCCACCTCCAGCAGCTCGCCCAGGTTGACCACGAACGCGCCGGGGATGTGCGGGACGTCCTGGAAGCGGCCGTCCGGGCCCTCGACCTGGAGCCCGCCCACGCCGTCGGTGAGCAGCAGGGTCAGGAAGCCGTAGTCCTTGTGCACACCCACGCCCTGGTCGTCGCCCTGCGGTGCGCGGCCGGGGTAGCGGATCAGCTTGAGGTTGGTGTGCGGGTGCCCGGCGAAGGCGTCGTCGTAGAAGTCCTCGGGGCGCCGATGGCAGCCAGGACCTCGTGCAGCAGCCGGTGGGCGACGGCGCTGAGCCGGTCGATCCAGTCCAGGGCGACCGTGCGCAGTCCGGGCTGGGACTGCGGCCACTGGTTGGGGCCCTCCAGCCACCAGTACCCGGGCTCCCCGGGCCGGGCCGGTGCGGGGGCAGCTCGGCGCCGATGTCCAGCTGGTCGCGCCAGTCCCGGGTGCCGCGGGTGAGCTCGTTGCCGGTGCGGGTGTAACCGCGGAAGTGCGGGGAGTTGAGGTTGTCGATCGACAGCCGGTCGGCCTCGGGCAGGGCGAAGAAGGTCCGCGCGGCGGTGAGCAGGGAGTCGGTCTGCTCGGCGGTCACGCCGTGGCCGGTGAGGTGGAAGAAGCCGACATCGCGGACCGCGCGGTGCAGGGCCTCACGGTCGATGTGGGAGAGGTCGATCAGGGGAAGCTGCGGGGACGAAAGCTGCTGGGACATGACGCGTCCTGGGGTGCGGCGCTGATGAGATGAGGGGGCCGGGGTCAGACGTCATCGCGACAGGACATGCTCGTCACCCGCATGAGATCGACATGGCGGCGGGAAACAAGGATGAGCATATGAGGAGATTACCTCGGATCCATCGAGCGGAGCCAGGACTCGTCACGCCTTTCCCAGGCCCTGACCACCCCACGACCCGCCTTCCGTAACCCGCCCCGGCGTTGGATACCTCCGGTGAAAACCCGGGGGCGGATTGTCGGTGCCGGGTGCCAGGATGCGGGCATGGAGACCAGGCAGCAGGACCCGGTGCGGGCGCGCAGCCGGGAGGAGTTGACCGCGGCGCTGGCAGCCGGGGCGCGGCCCAAGTGGCTGATGTTCTGGGGCCACCGGCCGCAGCGGGACGGCAGTGCCGGCGCGGGCTCGCTGAGCCAGTGGTGGCCCGCGCCCTTCACGGTGGACGGCGTGACATACGCCACTGCCGAGCACTGGATGATGGCGGGCAAGGCCCGGCTGTTCGGCGACGAGGAGGCCCTGCCGCGGATACTCGCGGCCCGTACCCCGGCCGAGGCCAAGAACCACGGCCGGCTGGTGCGCGGCTTCGACGAGCAGCGCTGGGCCGAGGCCCGGTTCGCGCTGGTGGTGGCCGGCAACGTGGCCAAGTTCGGGCAGGACCGGGCCCTGCGCGAGTACCTGCTGGGCACCGGCAACCGGGTGCTGGTGGAGGCCAGCCCGCTGGACCGGGTCTGGGGCATAGGCCTGGACGCGGCGGACCAGCGCGCCCAGGATCCGCCGCACTGGCGCGGGCTGAACCTGCTGGGCTTCGCGCTGATGGAGGCGCGCGAGCAGCTCGGCCGCGGCCAGGGGCAGCAGCGGCCGAGCTAGTCGCCGCCGCCCTGCTGGTACTCGATGTCCACCGGCCCGGAGGCGGAGTCACCCTGATGCCGCCCACGGCGGAGCTGTCGGCGAGCCCTCCACCCACCGTGCGCGGGCCCGAGGCGGAGCTGCCGCCGATGCGGTAGCGGCTGCCCGTCGGCAGCCCGACATAGACCGGCCCGGAGGCGGTGGTGATCCGCACCACCCGGGGCGGGAGGGCGAAGTACAGGTCGACCGGGCCCGAGTCGCTCCGGGTGGTGAGCTGGGCCGATCGCAGGCCGACGGCGTTGAGGGCGCCGGAGTCGGTGGCCACCCGTACCGGGCCGCTGAGCTGGTTCAGGTACAGGTCGCCCGCGCCCGAGTGGAGGTCGACCGGGCCGCTGAGCCGCTCGACGTCCAGATTGCCGGCTCCGCCGTCGGCGGTCAGCGCGATCTGCGGCGGTACCAGGATGGTCAGGTCGGCCTCGGCGCCGAAGAGGTCGGCCAGGCCGCTGGGCGGGCAGATCTCCACGCCGACGCACCTCACCGCGATCTTCAGGGTGCCGCCGTCCCGGCTGACCCGCACCGTCGGGCGGAGGGTGGTCCAGTGGAGCTGCTCGCTGACGGTCACCTGGCCGACCGGTCCGGGCCGCACACTGACGCTGCCGGCGTCGGTGTCCACCACCAGCGCGCTGAAGTCGTGGCGGTAGACCGTCGAGCCGGAGTAGCTCTGCTGGCCCAGCTTGCGCAGCATTCCGGCGCCGGTTCCCAGGGCCACCAGCAGCCCGGTGACCAGCGCGACGGCCAGCCAGGCCCGTCGGCGGCCGCGGGACGGCGGGCCGGCCTCGGCCCGGCCCGGCCCGGGCGCGGTCATGGTCGGCCCGGGAGCGGTCATGCCCGGTCCAGGAACTGGAGTACGGCCATCACCCGGCGGTGCTCGCCCTCGGTCGGGGACAGCTGCAGCTTGGTGAAGATGCTGTTGATGTGCTTGGCCACCGCGCTCTCGCTGACCACCAGCGCCTTCGCGATGGCGGCGTTGGACAGGCCCTCGGCCATCGCCGCCAGCACCTCGCGCTCGCGCGGGGTGAGCGAGTCCAGCGGCCCGCTCTGCCTGCGCAGCAGCAGCTGCGAGACCACCTCCGGGTCCAGCGCGGTGCCCCCGGCGGCGACCCGCTCCAGCGCGTCGAGGAAGTCGTCCACATTGGCCACCCGCTCCTTGAGCAGGTAGCCCACGCCCCGGGTGTTGCCCGCCAGCAGGTCGGCGGCGTAGCGCTCCTCGACGTACTGCGACAGCAGCAGCACCGCGACCCCGGGCCACTGACGGCGGATCAGCAGGGCGGCGCGCACCCCTTCGTCGGTGAAGCCGGGCGGCATCCGCACATCGGTGACCACCACGTCCGGCTGGTGCTCGGCGACCGCGGCCAGCAGCTGCTCGGCCTCGCCGACCGCGGCCACCACCTCGTAGCCGACCGCTTCGAGGACCTTGACCAGTCCCACTCGCAGCAGGACCGAGTCCTCGGCGATCACAGCTCGCATGGCAACTCCACGGTGAGAATGGTCGGACCCCGAGAGGGCTGGTGATCTTCAGGGTGCCGTCCACCGAGGCGGCGCGCTGGCGCAGGCCGGACAGCCCGCTGCCCTTGGCCGCGTCGGCGCCGCCGACCCCGTCGTCGGTCACGGTGACGACCAGTCTGCTGCCCCCGGACCGGTGGTGAGTCTGCCGCACGTCCACGGTGGCGCGCGAGGCACGGGCGTGCTTGGCGATATTGGTCAGCGCCTCGGAGACGGTGAAGTAGGCCACCGCCTCCACCGCCGGGCGGCGGCCCGCTGCGGCAGGTCCACGGTCAGCCGCACCGGCAGCGGGGCGCGGGCGGCGATGCCGGAGAGCGCCGCGTCCAGCCCCCGGTCCTCCAGCACCACCGGGTGCAACCCGCGGACCAGGTCCCGCAGTTCGGCGATGGCGGCCTGGGCCTCCTGGTGTGCCTCGTCGATCACCTGCATCGCCAGGGCCGCCTGCTGCTCCGGCGGCAGGCCCCGGAGGGTGCGCTTGGCCAGCCCCAGGTTCATCGCCAGGGACACCAGCCGCTGCTGGGCGCCGTCGTGCAGATCGCGTTCGATCCGGCGGCGCTCCGCGTCGGCGGCGTCCACCACCTCGCTGCGGCTCTCCGCCAGCGACTCCACCCGGCGTTGCAGCTCCCGGGCCCGGTTGGGGCCGAGCAGCGCCGCGGCGGCGCGCTTGTCCAGCTCGACCACCAGTGCGGCCGCCCACGGCATGAGCAGCAGCAGCGCTGCCCCGCCCACGGTCAGCTCGACATCCCAACTCCCCTGCCACAGCTGCACCCTGGTGGCCGCCGGGAAGATCCAGGCCCAGCCGAAGACGGAGACGGCGAGCAGCCCGGCGGTCCAGCCGATGAGCACGCCGACCGCGCACAGCGACACCAGCGGCGCGGCCAGCAGGTGGTAGCCGAACTGCCGCCAGGTGGACTCCGAGCGCAGCCAGGTCAGGGTGCCCACGCCGAACCAGCGCCCCTCGCGCTCCGGCGCGGGGGTATCTCCAGGTCCAGCAGGACCCGGAAGCGGTCCCGTTGCAGCCAGGTGAGCGGCCGCTGGGCCAGCAGCAGCGCCACCAGCAGTGCGGTCCCGCTCCAGCCGAAGAGGTCGTCCGGGAGCAGCACCGCCACCAGCGGCCCCGGCAGGGCCAGCGGTACCCCGGCCGCGCCGAAGGCCGTGTCCCGCCACCCGCGGCGGGTGAACGGGGCCCACAGCAGGCGAAGCACGGCCCACCCGGGGGATGCCTGCGGCGCGCTGCCCGGGTCCGCACTGATCGTTGCCATGCGGCAGAGCCTAAGTCCCATGATCAGCACGCACCATGAACCCTGATTCCACCTAAGGGTGGACCTGGCACCACCCCCGTTTCGGATTCGCGCACTACCGACTCCGGGCCGGATTCCCGGCAGGCTCTTCACCGGGCCCGAAAGCCGGGCCGCACAGGGGGGAACACCGATAACTCGACGATCGACCTGGACCTGCCGGGGTGCGCGCTGCTGACTCGCCCTGGTCGCTGTGTTTCGCCCGGGAACCCGGGGGCGGGTGGCCCTGGAGGTCTACAACAACGGTCTGCTGCTGGATGTCCGGTCGCCAGGCCGCTGGCGGCGGACGTGCTGCGCGGGCCCGGCGTGCGAGAGCGACGGACGGGCGACGGTGCTGGCCTGGGGCATCTGCCACCGGACGGGCTGCCGCCCTCGGTGTGGTTCAGCCAGCGGCACCGGCAGCCGCAGGCGGCCGAAGCGGTCGGCGCCGCCGGGGAGTTGGTTCGCGCTGACGGGGGCAGCTACGACCACGTCCTGGTGCGCGCCGGACGGCCGGAGCGAGCGGCTGCGGTCCGCGCGGGTGGTCGCGATGACCACCACCGTGCTGCTGCCCCGGCCGGTGCGGCCGCCCGCCCGGTCGGCCCGCTCACCGCCGGACGTCCGGGAAGCACCGGGCGCCCGGAAGCGCCGGGCGTCGCGAGGCGCGGGCCCGGTCCGGGGCCGGCTGCTGCCGCGGGTGCTGGTCGGGCTCGGGCTGGCGCTGCTGCCCTGGCTGGTGGTGCTCGCCACCACGCTGCCGACCACCGCGACCGCCTGCCACTGGTCACTGGCCTGGGTCGGCCTGGACTGTCTGGAGGCGCTCGGTCTGATCGGCACCGGGGTGCTGCTGCGCCGCGGTGATCCGCGCCGCAGCCTGACCGCCGTGGCCACGGCCGTGCTGCTGGTCTGCGACGCCTGGTTCGACACCACCAC
The DNA here is from genome assembly GCA_014284505.1 of Streptacidiphilus sp. 4-A2. Lineage (GTDB taxonomy): Bacteria > Actinomycetota > Actinomycetes > Streptomycetales > Streptomycetaceae > Streptacidiphilus. The sequence continues at coordinate 5,085,598 of JAAFYY010000001.1, forward strand.
CTCGACCCCCGGGCGCCGGCTTCGCTCGGCCCTGGCCATGGCCCTGCTGGTGGAGCTGCCCCTGGCCGGGCTCTGCCTGCGGCTGGCACTGCGCGCCCTGCCGCGCGGATAACCGCCCGGGCGCGCCGCCGACAGGCAGGACACCGCCGGAGAAAGCCGCCGGAAAAACACCGCCGCCCGGCGCGTCCTGTACGGGACGCGCCGGGCGGCGGCGTTGGCGTGGCGGGGTTCAGCAGCCCAGCAGCTTGCCGGCCAGGAAGCCCTCGACCTGGTCCAGCGAGATCCGCTGCTGCTCCATGGTGTCGCGCTCGCGCACGGTGACCGCGTTGTCGTCGAGCGTGTCGAAGTCGACGGTGATGCAGAACGGCGTGCCGATCTCGTCCTGGCGGCGGTAGCGGCGGCCGATCGCGCCGCGTCGTCGAACTCGACGTTCCAGTGCTTGCGCAGGTCCGCGGCCAGGCCGCGGGCCTTCGGCGACAGGGCGGCGTTGGGACAGCGGCAGCACCGCGACCTTCACCGGGGCGAGCCGCGGGTCGAGCCGCATGACCACGCGCTTCTCCATCACGCCCTTGGCGTTGGGAGCCTCGTCCTCGCGGTAGGCGTCCAGCATGAAGGCCAGCATGGCGCGGTTGATGCCGGCCGCGGGCTCGATCACATACGGGAACCAGCGCTCGCCCGACTCCTGGTCGAAGTACTTGAGGTCCTGGCCGGAGTGCTCCGAGTGCTGGGTGAGGTCGTAGTCGGTGCGGTTGGCCACACCTTCGAGCTCACCGAACTCGTTGCCGCCGAACTGGAAGCGGTACTCGATGTCGACCGTGCGCTTGGAGTAGTGCGACAGCTTCTCCTTGGCGTGCTCGTAGAAGCGCATGTTCTCCTCGCGCAGCCCGAGGTCGCGGTACCAGTTCCAGCGCTCCTGCAGCCAGTAGTCGAACCAGGTCTCGTCCTCGCCGGGCTTGACGAAGAACTCCATCTCCATCTGCTCGAACTCGCGGGTGCGGAAGATGAAGTTGCCGGGCGTGATCTCGTTGCGGAAGCTCTTGCCGGTCTGGCGATGCCGAACGGCGGCTTCTTCCGCGAGGTCTGCTGCACCGCGGCAAAGTTGACGAAGATGCCCTGGGCGGTCTCCGGGCGCAGGTAGGCCCGGCCGGCCGGGTCGCCCGCGTTGAAGGCGCCGAGGTGGGTTTCGAGCATCCCGGACATCGGCTTGGGCTCGGTGAAGCCGCCCTTGTTGCCGCAGTTGGGGCAGTTGATGTCGGCCAGGCCGTTGGCGGGAACGTGGCCGTGCTTGGCCTCGTACGCCTCCTCCAGGTGGTCGCGCGGTAGCGCTTGTGGCAGGAGGTGCACTCGGTCAGCGGGTCGCTGAAGGTGGCGACGTGGCCGCTGGCCTCCCACACCTCACGGGCCAGGATCACCGAGGAGTCGAGGCCGACGACGTCCTCACGGCCGATGACCATATTGCGCCACCACTGCCGCTTGATGTTCTCCTTGAGCTCGACACCCAGCGGACCGTAGTCCCAGGCGGCCTTCTGGCCGCCGTAGATCTCGCTGCAGGGATAAACGAAGCCACGGCGCTTGCTCAGGCTGACGATGGTGTCGATCTTGTCGGCGGCCACAGTGCTCTCTTCAGTACGACGAATGCGGTCAGTGATGGATTTCATTGCACGCGGGACCCCGCGCCGACGCTGAGTCGGCGGCGGGACCGAATAATTCAGGTTACCGGCCCTGGCCGCCGAGGCTTCAATTCGTTTCGGACGTGAACCCGACAGGAGCCCCGGACAGCAGCCCGGCGCGGTGCCCGGCCGGGCCCGTATTTGACAACGGTTTCCATTTCGCACACGATGGGAGTGCCCGGGACTGCGTCCGCGCCCGCGCCCGTCGCCCCCGCGGAAGCCTCCGGACTGGCACAATGGCGGCCTAGACAGCCAGTCCGAAGCCCTTCGAGACCTTAGAGGAGATTCCGGTGACGCCGCCCGCGAACCCGTCCTCCCCGCGCGGTCGACCAAACAGCGCACCGCTGTCGCCTCGCTGCTGGCGGAGGTGGACGACTTCCGCAGTGCCCAGGAGCTGCACGACCTGCTCAAGCACCGTGGCGACTCGGTCGGCCTGACCACCGTCTACCGCACCCTCCAGTCGCTCGCCGACGCCGGCGAGATCGACGTGCTGCGCACCGACGAGGGCGAGGCGGTCTACCGGCGGTGCAGCAGCGGGCACCACCACCACCTGGTGTGCCGCCGCTGCGGGCGCACGGTGGAGGTGGAGGGCCCGGCGGTGGAGCGCTGGGCCGAGGGCATCGCCAGCGAGCACGGCTTCGTGGACATCGCGCACACCCTGGAGATCTTCGGCACCTGCGCCGACTGCGCGGCGCAGGCGGCGGAGCAGGAGCAGCTGCCCTGACGCCCGCGCGCGGCGGCGAGGGTGTGCCCCGCGGATCCCTGCCGGATCCGCAGGTCACGCCTTGGAGCACCAGCTGGTGGACCAGCTAGTGGACCAGCTGCTCCGGCACGGTCGGGTCATTGGGCTGCGCCCCGCCGTAGCGGCGGTCCCGGGAGGCGTACTGCTCGCAGGCGCGCCACAGGTCGCGGCGGTCGAAGTCGGGCCACAGCACGTCCTGGAACACCAGCTCCGCGTAGGCCGACTGCCAGAGCAGGAAGTTCGAGGTCGCTGCTCGCCACTGGGGCGACGAACAGGTCCACGTCGGGCATGTCCCGGTGGTACATGTACTTGGCCAGGGTCTTCTCGTTGACCTTCTTCGGGTCGAGCCGGCCGGCCGCGACATCGGCCGCGAGCGCCGCCGCGGCGTCCGCGATCTCGGCCCGGCCGCCGTAGTTGACGCACATGTACAGCGTCATCGCGTCGTTGTCGCGGGTCAGCTCCTCGGCCACCTGGAGCTCCTGGACCACGCTCTTCCACAGCCTGGGCATCCGCCCGGCCCAGCGGATCCGGATGCCCATCTCGTGCATCTCGTCCCGGCGGCGGTGGATGACGTCGCGGTTGAAGTTCATCAGGAAGCGCACCTCGTCGGGCGAGCGCTTCCAGTTCTCGGTGGAGAAGGCGTACAGGGAGAGGTTCTTCACCCCGAGTTCCAGGCAGCCCTTGAGGACGTCCAGGACCACACCCTCGCCGACCTTGTGGCCCTCGGTGCGCGGCAGACCGCGCTCCTTGGCCCAGCGGCCGTTGCCGTCCATCACGATCGCCACATGCTGGGGAACCAGCTCGGCCGGGATCGCGGGCGGACGCGCGCCGCTGGGGTGAAGGGACGGCGGCAGGTACTCCCGCTGCTTGGCGCCCCCGAACAGTCCACGTCGTGCAGTTGCCATGAGCCTTCAGTTCTCCACTCGGTCCACTCGGCCGGCCCGCGCCGGCCCGAGGTGCGTCGCCCGCCCGCTAACGGTCCACGTACTTCAGCGAGCGCAGGCCCCGCTCCAGGTGCCACTGGACGTACGCCGCGACCAGGCCGCTGCCCTCACGGCAGTGGCGCGGCTCACAGGCGTCCGCCGACTCCCAGTCGCCGGAGAGCAGTGCTCCCAGCAACTCCATCGTCTCAGGGAGGGTACGACACTGCCGGGTACCCGGCAGTCGTGGCAGAGTACCCCGCCGGTCTGCACCGAGAAGAAACGGTTGGGACCGGGCAGCCCGCACTTGGCGCAGTCGTCGAAGCTGGGCGCGTAGCCGTTGACCGACAGCGACCGCAGCAGGAAGGCGTCCAGTACCAGCGGCGGCGCGTGTCCCCCGGCCGCGAGCGTCCGCAGCGCGCCGACCAGCAGCAGGTACTGCTGGACCGCGGGCTCGCCCTCGTTCTCGGTGAAGCGCTCGGCGGTCTCCAGCATCGCGGTGCCCGCGGTGTAGCCGGCGTAGTCGGCCACTATCCGGGCGCCGAACGGGGCGATCGTCTCGACCTGGGTGCACAGCGCCAGATGGCGGCTGACCAGTTCCTCGCCCCGGGAGAAGAACTGCACGTCGACATGGGAGAACGGCTCCAGCCGCGCGCCGAACTTGGACTTGGTGCGGCGTACCCCGCGGGCGACGGCACGGACCCGTCCGTGCTGGCGGGTGAGCAGGGTGATGATGCGGTCCGCCTCACCCAGCTTCTGGGTGCGCAGCACCACAGCGTCGTCGCGGAAGAGGGCCATGCCGCCATTGTCGCGCACCGCGCGGGGCAGCGGGGACATCGGGGCAGCGGGGACAGCAGGGCCTAGGAGTGCGGCTGGCGGGTGGCCGCGGTCAGGGTCGCGTCGATCCGGGCGGCGGAGAGCCCCATGCAGCTGCCGGCCGTGCGCAGCATCTCCCGCTCGGCGGGGCGGTAGGAGCCGTCGGCCAGCGCGATGCAGGCGCCCTGGAGCAGCAGGTGCTCCAGCCCGGGCACGGACAGGTGCGGCACCAGCGGCTCCAGCGCGGTGTGCAGTTCCACGGCCAGGCCGCTGCCGCAGCCGTACAGCCCGGAGAGCTCCTGGTCGCCCTCGCGCAGGGCCGCCAGCGCGGCCAGCACCTCCGTCTCGTCCAGGGCATACCCGGCCTCGCGCAGCACCGAGACCGCGGCGTCGCGGGTGGCCCGGCCGCCGGTGCCGCCGGCCGCCAGCACCGCGAGCACGATGGTGTACTGCGCGGTGCGCAGCATGGACAGCAGATTCCCGGAGGTCGGCCGCTCCAGCGCGTCCAGGCCGTAGCGGGCGGAGCAGGAGGTGCACTGGAGGGAGCTCCCGGCGTCGCCCAGTGGCAGCAGCGGCAGTGCCAGCAGCCGCAGCCATCGTCGTCCGCGCTGCCTGCGGTAGTTGCGGTCGCCGCCGCAGCCCGGGCAGAAGAACTCGCCCAGCACGTCGGTGCGCCATCGGGCGCTGACACCCACCAACTGCGTCATGGCGCGACTCCCCTGCCTGCCACACCGACCCCGCTGCCGGTTGTCCCGATGCTGTCACGACCTTGACGCCCTGTCAGTACCCCGAGCGGCCAGCGGGTCCGGAAATTGTGGCGGAAAACACACTGGCCCCCCGCTGAACAGCGGGGAGCCGGTGCGGGGCCGAATCGGGGCCGGAAGGATGAACTGCGGGTGTCAGTCGCGCTGCGCGCGGTTGACGGCGCTGACGACCGCCTTGATCGAGGCGCGGACGATGCTGGTGTCGATGCCGACGCCCCAGCGCACCGAGCCGTCCACGGCGCACTCCCAGTAGGAGGCGGCCTGGGCGCCGGAGCCCTGGCTCATGGTGTGCTCGACGTAGTCCAGCAGCCTGGCGTCCACGCCGATCGAGGCCAGCGCGGCGAAGAAGGCGTCGATCGGGCCGTCGCCGATGCCGGACAGCGAGACCGGCGCGCCGTCGACCACGGCCTCCACCTCGATCGTGTCCTTGCCGGCGGGGGTGGCGCCCAGCCGGTAGTCGCCCAGCTGGATCCGGCCCCAGGCGGCGCCGGGGGTGGGCAGGTACTCGTCCTCGAAGGCGCCCCAGATCTGCGCCGGGGTGACCTCGCCGCCCTCGGCGTCGGTCTTCTGCTGGATGATCTTCGAGAACTCGATCTGCATCCGGCGCGGCAGGTCCAGCTTGTGGTCGTTCTTCAGCACGTAGGCGACGCCGCCCTTGCCGGACTGGCTGTTGACCCGGATCACGGCCTCGTAGGAGCGGCCGACGTCCTTGGGGTCGATCGGCAGGTAGGGGACGCCCCAGGTGTGCTCGCCGACCGGGTGCCCGGCCGCCGCGGCGTCGGCCTCCAGCGCCTCGAAGCCCTTCTTGATGGCGTCCTGGTGCGAGCCGGAGAAGGAGGTGTACACCAGGTCGCCGGCGTAGGGGTGGCGCTCCGGTACGTTCATCTGGTTGCAGTACTCGTAGGTGCGGCGGATCTCGTCGATGTCCGAGAAGTCGATCATCGGGTCCACGCCCTGCGAGAACAGGTTCATGCCGACGTTGACCAGGTCCAGGTTCCCGGTGCGCTCACCCTGGCCGAACAGGCAGCCCTCGACCCGGTCCGCCCCGGCCATGACCGCCAGCTCGGCGGAGGCCACGCCGGTGCCCCGGTCGTTGTGCGGGTGGGTGGACAGCGCGACGAACTCGCGCCGCGACAGGTTCCGCGACATCCACTCCATCTTGTCGGCGTAGACGTTGGGGGTGGACCGCTCGACCGTGGTCGGCAGGTTCAGGATGATCTCGCGGCCCTCGGCGGGCTGCCAGACGTCCATCACCGCCTCGCAGACCTCCAGCGCGAAGTCCAGCTCGGTGTCGATGAAGATCTCCGGCGAGTACTGGTAGCCGAAGACCGTGCCGCCGTCGGGGGTGGAGCCGGCCAGCAGCTTCTCCGCGTACTCCATCACCAGCCGGGTGCCGTCGACCGCGATCTGCTTGACGTCCTCGCGGGAGCCCTTGAAGACGACCCGGCGGAACAGCGGCGAGGTGGCGTTGTACAGGTGGACGGTCGCCCGGGGCGCGCCGATCAGGGACTCCACCGTGCGCTCGATCAGTTCCTCGCGGGCCTGGGTCAGGACGCTGATGGTGACGTCCTCCGGGATCGCGTCCTCCTCGATGATCGAGCGGACGAAGTCGAAGTCGGTGGCACCGGAGGAGGGGAAGCCGACCTCGATCTCCTTGTAGCCCATCCGTACCAGCAGGTCGAACATGGCGCGCTTGCGGGCCGGGGACATCGGGTCGATCAGCGCCTGGTTGCCGTCGCGCAGGTCCGTGGACAGCCAGCGCGGCGCCTTGGTGATCACCTTGCCCGGCCAGGTGCGGTCGGGCAGATCGACCGCGCCGAAGGGCTCGTAGCGCTGGTAGGGCATCTTCGAGGGCCGCTGGCGCACGCTGGCCGCGGTGATCGGGGTGGGCCGCTCGGCGAAGGGCTGCTGGATCTCGGACATGCTTCTCATGCTCCCTGATCGGTGGGATGTCTGATCGGTGCGGCTGACCGACAAACTGCGGCACAGAAGCAGCGCACAGCACGAACGCCCGCGGCGAGGGAGTCGGCCTCGTGTGAACTACAGGCCCTCGCCGCGGCAGCTAAGAAGAAGCAGCCCGATGCGCATGATGGAGTTCACCCTAACCCAGGGCCGATCGCGACCACAGCTCAAACCCCGGTTTGTTCCACCTGTCGAGACGGTACGGACACGGACCACTCCTTTCGGTGACTGACAGGGCATGTGATCTCTGACACTTTGGGCGATATGACCGTACATCTCCCCGGAGTATCGTCCGTTTTCTGCGGAATCATTCCGCCGCATCTGCTGGAGCACCTTGCCCACGATGTGGACGCCGCAGTCCGCGAGGCCGCCCGACGCACCCTCACCCACGATGCCCTGCACCGGCAGCAGCGCGCCGGGCGCCGTACCGCCGTACCCGCGCCCGCGGCCCGGCCGCGCCCCGGAGCCGACCGCGCGCCGCACCGTCCACGACGGCCACCACCAGCACACCCTGCCCGGCCCGGTGGTCCGCACCGAGGGCTCCGCCCCGGTCGCCGACCAGGCCGTGGACCACGCCTACGACGGCCTCGGCGACACCTTCGCCTTCTACCTCGACGCCTACGGCCGCCGCTCGGTCGACGGCCGGGGCCTGCCGCTGGACGCCACCGTCCACTACGGCGTGCACTACGACAACGCCTTCTGGAACGGGCGGCAGATGGTCTTCGGCGACGGCGACGGCACGCTCTTCCAGGACTTCACCGGGTGCGTCGAGATCATCGGGCACGAGCTCACCCACGGCGTCACCCAGTACAGCGCGAACCTCGACTACCAGGGCCAGTCCGGGGCGCTCAACGAGTCGGTCTCCGACGTCTTCGGCTCCCTGGTCAAGCAGTACGCCCTGGGCCAGACCGCCGACCGGGCGGACTGGCTGATCGGCGCCGGGCTGCTGGCGCCCGGCGTGCAGGGGGTGGCCCTGCGCTCGCTGAAGGCCCCGGGCACCGCCTACCACGACGCCCGGCTCGGCACCGACCCCCAGCCCGCGACCATGGCCGGCTACCTGGACACCGAGGCCGACAACGGCGGGGTGCACCTCAACTCCGGCATCCCCAACCACGCCTTCTACCTCGCCGCCGAAGCCCTCGGCGGCCACGCCTGGGAGCGCGCCGGGCAGATCTGGTACGACGTGCTCACCGGCGGCCGGCTCCCCTCCGACGCCGACTTCGCGGCCTTCGCCACCGCCACCGCCGACGCCGCCCGGGCCCGCTACGGCCCGGGCGCGGAACTGCGGGCGGTACAGGCGGCCTGGACCACCGTCGGAGTGGGCGCCGGAGTGGGCGCGGAATCGACGGCCGGGACTTCGGACGCGACAAGAATTAACGCGCCCCTGCGGCCCGCATAGGGCGCAGGGCCTGTCGCCGCGCACACCCAACGGAGCACACTGGACACTATGCGTATCCAGGTCATCCGCGACGGCGGGGTCAGCGGTGTCGAGCGGCGCGCCGCGCTCGACACCGAGGGCCGCCCCGACGCCCCGCACATCCACGCCCTGGCCCGCGAGGTGCTGAGCTCGGGCACCCGCACCGCCTCCTTCGGCGTGCCGGACGGCTTCCACTACGCCATCACGGTCGACGAGCGCGGCACCGTGTACTGCACCGAACCCCAGCTCACCGACGGCCAGCGGGATCTGATCGGGCTGGTGCTGGCACAGGGCCGGTAGCCGGGCCGCGGCAGCCGCGGCCCCCTGGGCCCGCCCCGGCGTCCCGGAACGGACCCCCGCAGAATGATGACCCGCACGGGCTTACTCGTGCAATCAGACGATCACATACTTCCGGGCCGCCACCGCTGCTCCGGGTCTGGAAGGATGTACAGCGGTATGACACAGCAACCGGCCTCCCGCACCACGCCCACCAGCGCCGACGTCGCCCGCCGCGCCGGGGTGTCCCGCGCCACGGTCTCCTATGTGCTCAACGACAGCGCCACCGGGCGCGTCAGCGAGCAGACCCGCAAACGGGTCCGCGAAGCCGCCGAGGAACTGGGCTATGTCCCGCACGCGGCCGCCCGGGCGCTGCGCGCCGGGCACACCGGGATCGTCCTGCTGACCATGCCGGAGCTGGTCTTCGGCCCGCTGTTCAACTCGTTCCTGACCGAGCTGCGCAACGCGCTGCGCACCCTCGGCTACCCGATCGCCGTCTACGCCGACTCCGGCACCGCCGAGGCCGCCGCGAGCTGGGCCGAACTGCGCCCGACCGCGGTGCTGGTGGGCGCGGGCTCCGGGATCACCCCGCGCGGGGTGGAGCTGCTGCGCCGCTCCGGCACCCGGGCCGTACTCACCATCGGCGGCGAACCCGTCGAGGGCGCACACTCGCTGATGCTCGATCAGATCCAGATCGGCACCGTGGCCGCCGCCCATCTGCTCTCCCGGGGCCACCGGCGGATCGGCGCGATCGTCCCGGCCGACCCCGGACTCGGCTTCTTCAGCCGCCCGCGGCTGGAGGGGCTCCGCGCCGCCTATGCCGAGCACGGCGGCCCGGGGAGCCGGGTCGAGCCGCTCCCCCTCGACTACACCGAGCAGTCGGCGGCCCAACTCGCGGCCGGCTGGCGCGAGTCGGGCCTGTCCGCGCTGTTCACCTACAACGACGAGTACGCGCTGCTGCTGCTGAGCGCGTTCCAGGACGCCGGACTGCGGATCCCCGAGGATGTCGCCCTGGTCGGCGCGGACGATGTGCTGCTGGCCCGGCTGACCAGGCCCCGGCTGACCACCGTCCGGCTGGAAATCCCGGACGGCGCAAGGCTGGCGCAGCTGATCGACCGGCTGATCCGCAACCCGGACACCCCGCCCGAGCTGCACACCCTGGGCGCCTCGCACATCGTCGTCCGCGACTCGGGCTGATCCAACCGCGGCCCGGCCGACGCCGTCTGACGAGGCGTCGGCCGAAGTGGCATCCGAAGTGGCGTCCGAGGCGGCGTCAGAAGCCGAGCTTGCGCAGCTGCTTGGGGTCGCGCTGCCAGTCCTTGGCGACCTTCACATGCAGATCCAGATAGACCGGCGTGCCCAGCAGCGCCTCGATCTGCTTGCGGGCGACCGTGCCCACATGCTTCAGCCGCGCGCCCCTGGCGCCGATCACGATGGCCTTCTGGCTCTGCCGCTCGATGTAGACATTGGCGTGGATGTCCAGCAGCGGCCGACCCTCGGGACGCCCCTCGCGCGGCAGCATCTCCTCGACCACCACCGCCAGCGAGTGCGGCAGCTCGTCGCGGACGCCCTCCAGCGCGGCCTCGCGGATCAGCTCGGCGACCATGATCTGCTCGGGCTCGTCGGTGAGGTCGCCCTCCGGGTAGAGCAGCGGGCCCTCCGGCAGCAGCGGCACCAGCAGATCGGCCAGCAGGTCCACCTGCTTGCCGGCGACCGCGGACACCGGGATGATCTCGGCCCACTCGAAGCCGAGCTCCACCCCCAGCTGGGAGATCGCGATCAGCTGCTCGGCGAGCTGCTTGGAGTCCACCAGGTCGGTCTTGGTCACCACCGCGACCTTGGGGGTCCGCTTGATCCCGGCCAGCTCCTTGGCGATGAACTTGTCGCCCGGGCCGAGCTTCTGGTCGGCGGGGACGCAGAAGCCGATCACGTCCACCTCCGCCCAGGTCGAGCGGACCACGTCGTTCAGCCGCTCGCCGAGGAGCGTGCGCGGCTTGTGCAGGCCGGGGGTGTCCACCAGGATCAGCTGCGCGTCCGGGCGGTGCACGATGCCGCGGACGGTGTGCCGGGTGGTCTGCGGGCGGTCGGAGGTGATCGCGACCTTGGTCCCGACCAGGGCGTTGGTCAGCGTGGACTTGCCCGCGTTGGGCCGCCCGACGAAGCAGGCGAAGCCCGAGCGGTGCGGCCGGTCCCCCTGTGGGGTGGCTTCGGCGGCGTCGGCGGGCCTGGCGGACTGCTGGGTGGGGCGAGAGCTCATGGAGACCATTCTCCCCCATCCGCGGAGCCCCCCGGTGCCGCCGCCTCTGCCGGGGTGGCCGAGCCGCGCCGCCGGGGGCGGCCGGGAGTCACTTCCCGCGCTTGAACAGGGCCCCCAGCCCACCGCCCACGGTGAAGATCGCGACGATGATGGAGACCGCCAGCCAGACCGGATTCCGGTCCTCCTGCCAGTGCCCCATCCCCATCAGCACGAACAGCACACCCGCGACAAACGCCACGCCCCCCATGCCACCCCTCCTGCCATGGCGCTCCGGCCCGGCCCGCTCCGGGCCCGGCCGACTGTCGTCGGCCCGCTCAGCGGGCCTGGGCGACCAGCCGCAGCGTCCCGTCCGGGGCGGCCAGCAGCACCGGGGTGCCCACGCCGCCCAGATCCCGCACCGCGGCCAGGTCCTCCGCCGCGGGCTGCTCGGCCGCGCCGACCACGGCCGCCGCCTCCAGCCCCTTGGCCCCGCTGGCCACCGCCATCGCCACCGCCGTACGCAGGGCGCTGAGCCGCAGCGACTCCAGCGCGACGGTCCCGGCGACATAGGTGCGCCCGGTCTCGTCCCGCACGGCCGCGCCCTCGGACACGCCGTTGCGGGCGCGGGCGGACCGCGCCAGGGTGATGATCTTCCGGTCTTCCGGGTCCAGCACGGTCTCCGGGTCCAATGCAGTCTCCGGGTCCAACGCACGCTCCGGGTTCGTTCCCGCCGCCAGCTCGCTCATGGGTACGAGGATACGGCCCGGTCGACCGGCCGCACTCGTCCATGGCCGGACAGCGGTAGGCCGGACCGGCGTGCGCCGGACCGCCATGGTGGCGATCCGGCGCAGGTCGGCCTTCAGCGGCTGCCGGCGGCTGCCAGGTGTCAGCGCGGGTTGCCGTTGGTGTGCAGGCTCGCGCCGAGCGCCGCGGTCAGCTGCCCGTCGGAGGTGTCGCCGTCGAGCGACCACACCATGGTCCCGCGCAGCCCGTTGGCGTCGATGTACTGGCCCTTGATCCAGACCGAGGCCGGGTCGTCGTAGGTGTAGAAGGTGCCGCTCGCCGGGTCGTACTTGTACGGCTCCTCGGAGAGCGGGTCCCAGTAGGTCTTGCCGGGCGCGGCCACGACCTGGTTGTAGTTCGGCGTGCCGCCGCCCGCGGTCGCGGCCTGGAACAGCCCGTCACCGTTCGGGCCTGCGGCGACCCCGGTCCACTCGTGCGCGTAGTAGGGGATGGAAAGCGAGATCTGCCAGGGCCGGACCCCCTGGGACTCGTAGTACCTGACCGACTGGTCGACGCTGAACCGGTTGGCCGCCGGGTTCGGGTCGCGCGGGTCCGTGTACAGCGCGGAGGACAGGTCGGTCGGGCCGCTCGGCTCCCAGCTGCCGTGGTAGTCGAAGGTCATCACATTGAACCAGTCCACCACCTTCGCCACCTGCTTCAGCTGGAGCTTGGCCGCGAAGACCGGGTTGCCCGCGGTGTTGGCCGCCAGCAGGTAGTGCCGGTCGCCGGCCCCGCTCGCGCTGACCGCACTCAGCTGGCTGCGGAACTCCTGCATCAGCGCGGTGTAGTCGGCGGTGTCCTGCGGACCGTAGGGGTTGCCGTTGCCCGGCTCGTCCGGATACTCCCAGTCCACCGCGAAGCCGTCGAAGATGCCCGCGGCGGCACCGGCCGGCAGCCCGGGAATGTCGCCCTTGATGTACTGGTCGATGCAGGAGGCCACGAACTTCTCCCGGCCGGCCGCGGTGGACGCCAGCGCCGAGAACTGCCCGGACCAGGCCCAGCCGCCGATCGACATCACGATCTTGAGTCTGGGGTACTCCGCCTTGAGCTCGCGGAGCTGGTTGAAGTTGCCCATCAGCGCCTGCCCGGAGGCGTCCGCCTGCCCGTCGACCGCCTCCCCGGCCGCGAACGGGCGCTGGTAGTCCGCCCAGCTGTCGCCGCTGTCACAGGTGCCGTCGGCGCTGATGTCACTGAATCCGTAGTCGAGCTCGGTGAGATTCTTGATCTCCCCGGTGGTGACCAGATTCTTCTCCAGGAAGCCGGAGTAGATGCCCCACTGGGTGAAATAGCCGACCAGCTGCTTCTGCGAACCGGGGTAGCCGCCGTTCTGCGGTGCGGCCGCCGTCCTGGCCTGCGGCTGCGGCTGCGCCTGCGCGCTGCCGGGCGCCATCGCCAGCAGTGCAACCGCGCTCACCGCGGCCGTCGCCGCCACGAGCGCGCGGCGCCCGGTGGCGCCGAGGGAGAAGGATGCGGACATGTGCTCTCCTCTGTCGAGTCGGTCGAGTACGTCGAATACGGAGACCTGAGCGGGGGAGGGCGGCATCGCACGGCACATCCGGCCGGATCCCACGCCCCCCGAACGTGGTATAGACCAGATACGCGATAGGTATAGTCCACTGACTGACGCCGGGTCAATGGAACCGCGTCCCGGCCGCTGCGGAAACAGCAGGTCTGTCAACTAACCTGCCAATAGCGCGTATTGGGAGGTAAGGCCGAGAAACTCCGGCACCCGCCGGAAACCCCGACGGCCCCGGCCGGACCTCCGAGAGGTCCGGCCGGGGCCGTCGGGGCGGCGGCCGCTGCCGCGCGGGTCAGTGCTGGTCGCGGTTCAGGACTGGTCGCGGTTCAGCCGCCGGATGGCGAGTTCCGCGAGCAGCGCGGCCCCGTCGGCGAGCACGGAGTCGTCGAAGACCGCCTGCGGGGAGTGGTTGTAGGGGCCGTGGCCGGGTCGACACCGGGCGGGCAGGCACCGAGGAAGAAGAAGGCGGAGGGGAGGCGCTCCGCCACAAAGGAGAAGTCCTCGGCCGCGGCCTGAGGCTGAGGCATCATCACCACCCGCTCCGCGCCCAGCAGTTCACTGGCCACCTCGACGGCCAGCGCGGCCTCGCCGGCGTTGTTGACGGTGGGCGGGTAGACATCGGTGAAGACCGCGTCCACCTCCAGACCGTGGGCCGCGGCGATGCCGCGCACCACCCGCAGCGACTCCTCGCGCACCCGCTCCCGGCCCTCGGGCGAGCGAACGGTGGCCTCGAAGAAGGCGTCGGCCGGAATGACATTGTTGATGGTGCCCGCGTGCATGGTCCCGACGGTGATCACCACCGGGTCGAAGGCATCGAAGCGGCGGGTGACCATGGTCTGCAGGGCCAGCACCGCCTCACAGGCCGCCGGAATCGGGTCCAGTGCCGCATGCGGGGCCGAACCGTGCCCGCCGCGCCCGCGCATGGTCACCGTCAGCGTGTCCGCCGCCGCCATGATCGGACCGGGCCGGACCGCGACCGTGCCGCTCGGGTAGGTCGCCGAGGTGACATGCAGGGCGTAGGCGGCCACCGGCGGGGCGCCCGCCGCGTCCAGCAGCCCCTCCTCCAGCATGGCCCTGGCCCCGGCCAGCCCCTCCTCCCCGGGCTGGAACATGAACACCACGGTGCCGGGCAGTTCCTCGCGGCGTTCGCACAGCAGCCGCGCCGCCCCCAGCCCCGCCACATGCAGATCATGCCCACACGCATGCATCACCCCCGCAAACCGCGAAGCAAACGACACCCCACTCGCCTCCGCCACCGGCAACGCATCCATATCCCCCGCAACAACACCACCGGACCCGGACGACCACCACGCAACACCGCCGTCACCGAACCCAGCTTCTCCCCCACCGACACCTCCAACGGCAACCCCGCCAACGCCCCCAATACCCGCCCCTGCGTCAACGGCAACTCCAGACCGACCTCCGGCTCCCGATGCAACTCCCGCCGCAACCCCACCAACTCCGGCAGAATCACAGCAGCGGACTCACGCAAGGTGGGTGTCGAGGTCATGGGGTTCTCCTGCTTCGTCTGCTTCGTCGCGGATCGGCCGAAGTGAGTCGGGCCGACGGGGTGAGCCGGACCTGGTTGAAACATCTACCAGTTCGGGTGCCGTCGCGGTAACCCCCGCGGCATCCGGGGCTGCGGCCTGGCGGCGGTCTACCCTGGGCGGCGATGAGCACCCACCGCAGGCTGCCGCAGCAGCAGCCGTCCGCACCACGGCCCTCCGCACCGCAGCCCTCCGCACCGCAGCAGCTGCCCGGAACCGAGCCGTGACCGACGAGCTGGATCTCGCACTGGTGGACGCGCTGCGGATGGATCCGCGCGCGCCCTGGTCGCGGCTGGCCCGGCCGCTGGGCGTGGACCCGGCGACGCTGTCCCGCCGCTGGGCCCGGCTGACGGCGGCCGGGGACGCCTGGGTGACCTGCTACCCCTCCACCGACCGGCTCGGCTACGGGGTGATCGCGCTGGTGGAGGTGGAATGCCTGGCCAACCAGGCGTCCGAGGTGGCCGCGCGGCTGTCCCGGGACCCGCAGACCGCGTCCATCGAGCTGGTGACCGGGAGCGCCGATCTGCTGCTGACCGTCGCCGCGACCGTGCGCCCGGAGCTGGGCCGCTATGTGCTGGACCGGATCGGCGCCCTGCCCGGGGTGCTGCGCACCCGGACCTCGCTGGTGGAGCGCACGGTCCGGGAGGGCAGCCGCTGGCGGGACGGCGCGCTGGACACCGGGCAGCGCGCGGCCATCGGACCGCCCCCGCCGCTGACCGTCGGACGCCCGCTCGGGCGGAGCAGCTCGCGGCCGACCGGTCGTTGCTGGCGGCGCTGGGGCAGGACGGCCGGATGCCCTACGCGGAGCTGGCGGAGCGCACCGGCCTGCCGGCCTCCACTGTCCGGCGGCGGCTGAAGGATCTGCGCGAGTCGGGCCGGCTGCTGCTGCGCTGCGACGCGTCACCGCGGCTGGCCGGGCACCCGGTCTCGGTGATGCTGTGGCTGGAGCTCCCGGCCGACCGTCTGGAGCAGGCAGCGCGCTGGTTCGCGGCACTGCCGCAGACCCGGATGTGCGCGGTGACGGTCGGGTCGGCGAACCTCGCCGCATTTCTGATCGTCCATCAACTCACCGATCTGCGCGCACTGGAGGAGGAGATCGGCCGACAACTTCCGCAGGCCCGGGTGCGGGAGCGGCAGTTGGTGCTGCGGCCGGTGAAACTCGTCGGCCATCTGCTCGACCAGGCCGGCCGCACCCGCGGCTATGTCCCGCTGGACCCGTGGGCGGCCTGGGCCGACTGAGCCAACACCCGCCCGCTGGGCGCTACTTGCCGAGGTAGGTCGCCATCATCTGCTTGGCGATGGGCGCGGCCAGGCCCGAACCGGAGATCTCGGTGCGCTGGGTGCTGCTGGCCTCGATGACGACGGCGACGGCGATGTCCTTGCCGTCGGGCCCCTTGGCGTAGGAGACGAACCAGGCATAGGGATTGCCGGAGTTGTTGACGCCGTGCTGGGCGGTTCCGGTCTTGCCGCCGACGGTGACGCCGGGGATCTGCGCGGTGGTCCCGGTGCCGTTCTGGACGACATCGACCATCATCGTCTGGATCTCGGCGGCAACAGCCGGGGTGGTGGCCTGGGACAGCTGCTTCGGCGTGGTCTGCGAGATGACGCTGCCGTCGGCCGCGCGCTCCTGGGCGACCAGATAGGGCTGCATCAGCGAGCCGTTGTTGCAGATGGCGGCGCCGACCATGGCCATCTCCAGCGGCGTGGCCCGGGTGTCGAACTGGCCGATGGAGGAGAGCATGTTGCTGGCCGGTTGATGCCGCTGTCGAAGACACTGGCATCAACCCGGACCGGGATGTTCAGGCTGGGGTTGTTGAAGCCGAACCGGTCGGCCTCCTGCACCATCCGGGCATTGCCGACCTCGTCGCCGAACTTGGCGAAGACGGTGTTGCAGGAGACCGCCAACGCGGCCTCCATGGACACGTTGAGGCACGGGTCGTTGTCCTCGTTGCTCAGCTTCGTGGTGCTGTCCGGCAGCGGCAGCGGGTCGGGGGTGTCCGTCCGGGCGTTGATGTCGGTGACCACCCCGGTCTCCAGTGCCGCCGCCGCGGTGACCAGCTTGAAGGTCGAGCCGGGCGGATAAGTCTGCCGCAGCGCCCGGTTCAGCATCGGGCTGGCGGGGTCGTAGAGCAGCTTGTTGTAGGCGGGACCGCTGGCGTCACTGCCGCTCGCGAAGACGCCGGGGTCGAAGGAGGGCGCGCTGACCAGGGCCAGGATCGCCCCGGTTGCCGGATCAACGGCCACCGCGGCGCCGGTCTTGCCCTCGCTGACAAAGGCGTTGTAGGCGGCGGCCTGGACCTTGGGGTCGATCGTGGTGACGACGTTGCCGCCCTGCTTCTGCTTGCCCGTCAGCAGGGCCTCGAAGTTGTTGACGGCCAGCCGGGAGTCGTTGCCGCTGAGGACCGGGTCCTCGACGCCCTCCAGCATGCTGGTGCCGTAGAGGACCGAGGAGTAGCCGGTCACCGGCGCGTACATGGGGCCCTGCGGGAAGGAGTCCACATACGTGTACCTGTTGCCGTTGACCAGGTCACTCCTGGTGACGGCCTGTCCGCCGACGATGATCTGCCCGCGCGGGTAGCTGTACGCCTCGATCTTGACCCGGGCGTTGTTCTGGTTGGCGTCGAGGGAGCCGGCCTCGAATTATCTGCACCCAGTTGACGCGGATCAGCAGCGCCAGCACGAGGACCAGGCTGAACACCGACACCCGACGGATGGGCTGGTTCACGGTCGGGTGGCCTCCTGTCGGCGTGCGAGCAGGCGGAATCGCCCCTCGGCATGCCGATCATGACGCCCGGAGCACCGCCCCCGGTTCCAGTGAGCTCCGCCACGCCCCGCCTGCCCGGTCCGGCCCGCCTGTCCGGTGCCCACCCGGTCAGGGCGGACCAGGTCGATGACTACTCGTCAGTTCCCCGGCGGAGCCGGCCGAGGGCCAGTGCGGCCAGCAGGGCCGCGCCGTCGCCGAGCACGGAGTCGTCGAAGACGGCCTCCGGCGAGTGGTTGTAGGGCGAGCTGAACGGGTCGCGGTCGGGCGGGCAGGCACTCAGCATCAGATAGGCGGCGGGCACCAGTTCGCCGATGACCGCGAAGTCCTCGGCCCCGGCAACGGCATGCGGCATCTCGACATAGCGGTCCGCCCCGAGCAGCCCGCGCGCGGTTTCGGCCGCGAAGGCCGCCTCGGTGTGGTCGTTGACGGTGACCGGGTAGCCCTCCTTGACCGACACCTCCACGGTGAGGCCGTGGGCCTCGCCGACGCCACGCACCACCCTCGGGCCTCCGCCAGCACCCGGTTCCTGGACTCGGGGGAGAAGGAGCGGATGGTCGCGCCGAAGGTGGCGTCGTCCGGGATGACATTGTTGACCGTCCCGGCGTGGAAGCTGCCGACGGTGACCACCACCGGGTCGAAGACGTCGAAGCGGCGGGTGACCATGGTCTGCAGGGCCAGCACCGCCTCGCAGGCCGCCGGAACCGGGTCCAGCGCCGCATGCGGGGCCGAACCGTGCCCGCCGCGCCCGCGCATGGTCACCGTGATCGAGTCCGCCGCCGCCATGATCGGACCGGGCCTGGTGGCGGCCCATCCGGCAGGCAGCATGGAGGCGGCGACATGCAGGGCGTAGGCGGCCACCGGCCGCTCGCCGGCCGCGTCCAGCAGCCCCTCCTCCAGCATGATCCGCGCCCCGCCGTCCCCTCCTCGCCGGGCTGGAAGGCGAACACCACGGTGCCGGGCAGTTCCTCGCGGCGTTCGCACAGCAGCCGCGCCGCCCCACCAGCCCCGCCACATGCAGATCATGCCCACACGCATGCATCACCCCCGCAAACCGCGAAGCAAACGGCAACCCACTCGCCTCCGCCACCGGCAACGCATCCATATCCCCCGCAACAACACCACCGGACCCGGACGACCACCACGCAACACCGCCGTCACCGAACCCAGCTTCTCCCCACCGACACCTCCAACGGCAACCCCGCCAACGCCCCCAACACCCGCCCCTGCGTCAACGGCAACTCCAGACCGACCTCCGGCTCCCGATGCAACTCCCGCCGCAACCCCACCAACTCCGGCAGAATCACAGCAGCGGACTCACGCAGGCTCGCAATGTCGGTCATGACGCTTCTCCTCACAGGGGCGATTCCCGCACATCCTCACCCTGCCCCCGGCCGGCGGGCGTCACCTGCACGGTTTGGCGTCCGCGCGCCTCTCCCGCGCACGGATACGCCGCGGGCCGCCGTCCGCACGCAGCGATACGCAGCGGCGCGGACGACGGCCCGGTGAAAACGGCGGCCCGGCTACCTGTCCCCCGGGTGCTCCCCGGACGCTCCCCGGCACGTTCGCCGGCGCGCTCGGGGTGCCGTTCGCCGCCGTGCCGGTCGTCCTCCTCGGCGTCCCGGCGGTTCTCCGCATCCCTCCGGCTCTCGCTGTCCCGGCGGCTCTCGCTGTCCCGGCGGCTCTCGGCGTCGCGACGGCCGCCGCGGCCGCGCCGCTCGCGCGGGACCGGCTGCGCCAGCAGCGTGCCGATGCGGTTGCGGCGGCCGGCCGTGCTCTCCGCGGTGAGCCGGATCGCGGCGACCGGCGCGTCCTCCTCCGGCACCGGCACCTCCGCGCCGGAACCGGGGATCGGCACCCGGCCGAGGGCCTTGGCCAGCAGCCCGCCGACGGTGTCCACGTCCTCGTCGTCCAGCTCGATGCCGAAGAGCTCACCGAGCTCCTCCACCGGCAGCCGTGCGGTGATCCGGAACGCGCCGTCCGGCAGGATCTCCACCGGCGGGGCCTCCCGGTCGTACTCGTCGGTGATCTCGCCGACGATCTCCTCCAGGATGTCCTCGATGGTGACCAGCCCGGCGGTGCCGCCGTACTCGTCGATGACCACGGCCACATGGATCCGGTCCCGCTGCATCTCCCGCAGCAGGTCCCCGGCCGGCTTGCTGTCCGGGACATAGGTGGCCTGCCGCATCACCGCGCTGACCGGGTCGGACTCCGCCTCCCGGTTCACATGGGTGCAGCGGACCAGGTCCTTGAGATAGACGATGCCGACCACGTCGTCCTCGTTCTCACCGACGACCGGCATCCGGGAGAAGCCGCTGCGCAGCGCGAGCGTCAGCGCCTGGCGGACGGTCTTGCCGCGCTCGACCATCACCAGGTCGGTCCGGGGCACCATCACCTCGCGGACGATGGTGTCGCCGAGCTCGAAAACCGAGTGCACCATCCGGCGCTCCTCGTCCTCGATCAGCGAGTCCTGCTCGGCGAGGTCGACCAGGGCCCGCAGCTCGGCCTCGGAGGCGAAGGGCCCCTCACGGAAGCCCTTGCCGGGGGTGAGCGCGTTGCCGACCAGGATCAGCAGCCTCGGGATCGGGCCGAGGATGCGGTTCAGCGGCAGCAGCACCACCGAGGAGGCGGTGGCCACGTTCATCGGGTGCTGCCGGCCGATGGTGCGCGGGGAGACACCCACCGCCACATAGGACACCAGCACCATCGCGCCGATGGCCACCAGCGCCGCCTGCCAGGTCTGGTGCAGCGAGCGCACGCAGACCACGGTCACCAGGACGGCCGCGGCCATCTCGCAGGTGACCCGGATCAGGGTGGCCAGGTTCAGGAACCGGATCGGGTCCTGGGCCAGGGTGAGCATCCGCTCGGCGCCCCGGCGGCCGTTCCGGACGGCCTCCTCGGCGCGGAAGCGGGACACCCGGGAGATGCCCGCTTCCGCACAGGCCGCGAGCCAGGCGAAGACCACCAGCACCACGGCAATCACGAGGAAGCCGGTACTACTGCCACTCATGTCGAACTGCCACTCACTCCTGTCCTGCGCCCGTTCACCGGGTGGTGGGGGCCGGGGACGGGCCGGTCTCGCCGCGGGAGGCGCGCCAGTCGTCCAGGATCCGCTTCTGGAGGCCGAACATGGCCTGCTCCTCCTCCGGCTCCTCGTGGTCGTAGCCGAGGACGTGCAGCACGCCGTGCACGGTGAGCAGCTGGAGCTCGGCGTCCATCGAGTGCCCGTTGGCCGCGCCCTGCGCGGTGGCGACCTCGGGGCAGAGCACGATGTCGCCGAGCAGGCCCTGCGGCAGTTCCTCGTCCTCCTTGCCGGACGCAGCTCGTCCATGGGGAAGGACATCACGTCGGTGGGGCCCGGCAGGTCCATCCACTGGACGTGCAGCGCCTCCATCGCCTCCGCGTCGACGACGATCACGGACAGTTCGGAGAGCGGGTGGATGCGCATCCGGTCCAGGGCGAAGCGGGCGACGTCCAGGATGGCCTGCTCGTCGACCTCCGTACCGGACTCGTTGTTGATGTCGATCGACATGGGGGAGTGGAATCTCAGCTTTCGGTGTGTCGGGGTTGGCGGGGCGCGCGGGCACCGTGCTCGCGCGCCCCGGGCGTCTGGTTGTCGCGCGGCTGCTGGACCCGGGCGTCGTACTGCCCGTAGGCATCCACGATCTTGCCGACCAGCTTGTGCCGGACGACGTCCTGACTGGTCAGGTGGCTGAAGTGAATGTCATCCACATTGTCCAGGATCTCCTGGACCACCTTCAGCCCGCTGGTGGTGCCGCCGGGTAGGTCGATCTGGGTGACGTCGCCGGTGACCACGATCTTGGAGTTGAAGCCCAGCCGGGTGAGGAACATCTTCATCTGCTCGGCGCTGGTGTTCTGCGCCTCGTCCAGGATGATGAAGGCATCGTTCAGGGTCCGACCCCGCATGTAGGCGAGCGGGGCGACCTCGATCGTCCCGGCAGCCATCAGCCGCGGGATCGAGTCCGGGTCGATCATGTCGTGCAGCGCGTCGTAGAGCGGCCGCAGATATGGGTCGATCTTCTCGTAGAGGGTGCCCGGCAGGAAGCCGAGCCGCTCCCCCGCCTCGACCGCAGGACGGGTCAGGATGATCCGGGTGACCTGCTTCGCCTGGAGCGCCTGCACCGCCTTGGCCATCGCCAGGTAGGTCTTGCCGGTACCGGCCGGGCCGATGCCGAAGACGATGGTGTGCCGGTCGATCGCGTCGACGTAGTTCTGCTGGTTGAGCGTCTTCGGGCGGATCGAGCGGCCGCGGTTGGACAGGATGTTGGCCGTGAACACCGAGGACGGGCTCTTCGAGCCCTCCGGGCTGTTCGGGTCCTCCTCCGCCTTGCGGAGCATGGCGATGGAGCGCTCCACGGAGTCCTCCGTCAGGGGCTGGCCGGTGCGCAGCACCAGCATCATCTCGTCGAACAGTCGCTGGACCAGCGCAATTCCGGCGCGGTCGCCGGTCGCGGTGACCTCGTTGCCCCGGGCATGGATGTCCAGACGGGGAAAGGCCTTCTCGATCACCTTCAGGAGCGAGTCACCGGTGCCGAGTACGGTCACCATCGGGTGATTCGCGGGGATGACGATCTTCGCCTGGACGCTGCTCCCGGCGCCGTCAGCGGCGGCCGAACGGGAGCCTGCGTGCGCGGTGCGCGCATCGTGATTCGTGGAAGTCATGGGTCGGCGCTGGGGCCTGCCTCATCCCATCTCGGTAGGGTCCGCCGGGCTCTCGGCTCCGGTGAGTCCAGGGTACGACGGACGGAAGGGCCAGTGGCAATGATGGTCCGCCGGGGGCGGGGGCGACGCCAGCGGTTTTCACCACTGTTCACCTGGGTTGCGGCCTTCACCGGCGCCGGGGCACCGGGCTGCGACTCGATCACCGGCGCCGGGGCACCGGTACGCGGGCCAGGTCCTCGGCCACCACCAGTTCGCCGTCGAAGTGCTGCCGGGCCTCGGTCAGGTGCCCCTCCAGGTCGGGGTAGCGCTGTGAGAAGTGGGTGAGCACCAGCGTGCGCACCCCCGCCTCGGCGGCGGTCCTGGCGGCCTGGGCGGCGGTGAGGTGGCCGTGCTCCTCGGCCAGCCGGGCGTCGGCCTCCAGGAAGGTCGCCTCGATCACCAGCAGGTCCACCCCGTCGGCGAGCTCGGCCACCCCCGGGCACAGCCGGGTGTCCATCACAAAGGCGGCGCTCTGCCCCCGGCGCACCTCGCTGACCTGTTCCAGCGCCACCGTGCGGCCGTCCGGCGCGGTGACCGTGCCCAGCCGCTGGAGCTCGCCCACCAGCGGCCCGGCGATGCCGTGCGCGGCCAGCCGCTCGGGCAGCAGCCGCCGGCCGTCCGGCTCGGTCAGCCGGTAGCCGAAGGACTCCACCGGGTGCGACAGCCGGACCGCCCGCAGCTCGAACGGCGCCCCGGACGCCTCCAGCACCCCGGAGGCGCTGATCGGGTCGGGCAGCAGCGGCACCGTCTCGTGGAAGGCGCTGGCATGCCGCAGCCGCTCGAAGTAGACCTGGCCGGAGGCCGGGTAGTGCACGGTGAACGGGTGCGGCGGCCGGTCCAGGTTGATCCGCTGGACCACCCCGGGCAGGCCGAGGCAGTGGTCGCCGTGGAAGTGGGTGACGCAGACGTGCGTGATGCTGCCGGCGCTGACCCCGGCGTACAGCAGCTGGCGCTGCGTGCCCTCGCCGGGGTCGAACAGCAGGCCCTCGCCGTCCCACAGCAGCAGGTAGCCGTTGTGGTTGCGGTGCCGGGTGGGGACCTGGCTGGCCGTCCCCAGCACCACGAGTTCGCGCCGCGACACCTGTCAGACCATCTTCCCGGTCAGCTTGTGGTCGCCGCCGAGGACATGCACATGCGCGTGGAACACGGTCTGCCC
Organism: Streptacidiphilus sp. 4-A2; assembly: GCA_014284505.1. Lineage (GTDB taxonomy): Bacteria > Actinomycetota > Actinomycetes > Streptomycetales > Streptomycetaceae > Streptacidiphilus. Next base: position 5,108,889 of record JAAFYY010000001.1, read on the forward strand.
GCCCCGGCACCGGTGTTGAAGATCAGCCGGTAGCCGGACCCGCCCGCGCTCTCGGTGATCTTCTCGTCCTCGGCGACCCGCCCGGCCTCCGCCAGCAGGGCCCCGGCCAGCGCCGGATCGGCATCCGCGAGCGCGGCGGCGTTGGGGTAGTGCGCCTTGGGGACGACCAGCACGTGCACCGGCGCCTGCGGGCTGATGTCGCGGAAGGCGAAGGTGTCCTCGGTCTCGCGGACCACCGTCGAGGGGATCCTCCCCGCCACGATCCCGCAGAACAGGCAGTCCGCCTGGGGCTCTCCGGACATGTCGTCATCTCCATCTGCTCGGCGGCACGGTCCTGTGGTGCCGTGCCCGCATCGTACCGGCGGTGTCACCGCGCCCGGCGCGCTCAGCCGCGCAGGGCGGCCCGCTCCTGCTCCGCGGCCCGCCGGGCCGCCGACAGCGCCGCCAGTTGCACCACGATCCCGACCACCAGCACCGCCGTCGCCTGCCCGGCCAGCGGCGGCACCAGCAGCAGCGCCAGCGCGGCCAGCGTCAGCGCGGACACCCCGGCCAGGGTCAGCCCGACATAGCGGCTGGCCCTGCCACTGCGCAGCAGCGGCTGCCGCAGCGGCTGCGGGACCTGCCGCACGGCCCAGAGCAGCCACACCGTCCAGGCGGCGGCGACCACCGCCAGGCAGACGATCCGGGCCGGCCAGCCGGACGTCGACTGCGACTCGACCAGGAACTCGCTGAGGAAGAACGAACCGAGCGAGATCCACCGGGCCGGGGCGATCAGCCGCACGGTGACCACCCGCAGATTGTGCTCGCCCGCCCGGAACGCCCCCTCGCCGGTGGCGGCCACGGCGGCGAAGCCCTGCACCGCACCGTAGTTGTCCCCGCGCCGCATCTGGATCAGCGCCAGCTGGTTGCGCGCGCCCCGGTGCTCGGGGGCCAGCCGCAGCGCCTCCCGGTAGCTCTGCTCGGCCTCGGCCGGCCGGTTGGAGCGGTCGAAGACCAGACCGATGGTGAAGTGGGTGTCCGGCTCGTGCGGGGCCAGCTCGCGGGCCCGGGCGGCAGCCGGACCGGCCACCTCCTCGTGGAACCGCCCGCTGGTGTTGGCCAGCAGCACCTTGGCCACCAGCATGTGCCCGTACCAGTGCTCGGGCTCCAGCCGGACCGCCTCACCGGCCGCGTTCCAGGCCTCCTCCCACTGCTCCAGCTCGATCAGCGCCAGCGCCCGGAAGCGCCAGGCGACCACCATGCCCGGCCTGGCCACCAGCGCCTGCCCGGTGGCCTCCAGGCAGCCCTGGTAGTCCCGCTGGCTGTAGCGGCAGCGGGCCATCGCGCACCAGGCCTCGGCGTTCCCCGGCTCCTCGGCCAGCGCCTCCGCCAGCAGCGCGGCCGCCTGCTCCGGACGGCCGAGATCCAGCAGCGCCCGGGCCCGTTGCAGCCGGCCCGCGCCCTCCTCCCCGCTCACAGCTTGCGGCTCTTCTTGAGGAAGGCCACCAGGTCGTCGTACATGCCGCCCTCGTTGGCGAACATGGCGACATTGCGGGCGGCCGCGAACCAGGACTCGATGGACGGCTGGACCTGCCCGACCGCGTCCAGCAGGTCGCGCATGCCGATCATCCGGACCCGGCCGCTGGCGGCGGAGTCCAGCAGCGCCGACTCGGCCGCCGACTCGCAGATGTGGGCGAGGTCGGCGCCGGAGTAGCCGTCGGTCTTCTTGGCCAGCTTGACCAGGTCCACGCCCTCGATCGGGCGGTCCCGCAGGTGGTAGCGGAGCACCGCCTCCCGGGCGGCCTGGTCCGGCGGCAGCACCAGCAGCGTCCGGTCCAGCCGGCCCGGGCGGCGCAGCGCGTTGTCCACGTCCCAGGGGTGGTTGGTGGCGGCCAGCACGAACACCCCGTCGTTGTCGGACTGCGCCCCGTCCAGCTCGGTGAGCAGCTGGTTCACCGTGCCGCGCATGGCGTTGTGGCGCAGGCTGCTGCGCTTGCCGCCGAGAGCGTCGATCTCGTCCAGGAAGACCACGCAGGGGGCGTTCCGGCGGGCTGCCGCGAAGACCTCGTGCAGATTGCGTTCGGACTGGCCGATGTAGATGTCGAGCACGTCGCTGAGGCTGACGGTGATGAACTTGGCCCCCAGCTCCCCGGCGACGGCGCGGGCGATGAAGGTCTTGCCGCAGCCGGGCGGCCCGTACAGCAGCAGGCCGCCGCGGAGCGACTTGCCGTAGAGGCGGCGCAGCTCGGGGTTGCGCATGGGCGCGAGGAAGGCGGCCTCCAGCCGCTTCTTGACCTCGGTCATGCCGCCGACGTCGGCGAGGCCGATATGGCTGGTCTCGATGTCCCAGGCGGGCTCCTCCCCCGGGTCGTCCTCGCCGTCGGCCGCGGAGGGCTGCACAAAGCGCGGCTGGACCACATCGCTGAGCTGCTGCTCGGCGGTACGCCAGTCGAAGGCGGGCATGCTGTCAGGCCCGGGCGCCGGGTCCGGGAACTGCGCCGGGTCCGGGAGCTGAGACGGGTCCTGGAGCTGAGACGGGTCCGGGAACTGAGACGGGTCCGCCATCGGCGCGGAGCCGGGGCCGAAGCCGTCCAGCGGGCCGGTGCCGGTGCCGGTGCCGATACCGGTGCCGGACCCGGTGTCGCTGTCAGGCCCGGTGAACCGGTCGGGGCGGTCTGCAGGTCCGGGGCCGGGCCCACGCCCATGGCCCGCAGCATCAGCTCTCGTGCCTCGCCGCTCGCCGGCTCGTGCTGGAGTGCGACGGCGACCTGCGCCACCGCCTCCTGCGGAGCTCCTGCGTCCAAAAGCAGCGCGGCCAGGTGCAGCCGCAGGGGTACGTCCGCCGGAGCCGCTTCGACAGCGGCTCGAAGACTGCGGATCAACGGGGAGTCATCAGCCATGGGCCTGACCCTACGGTGTGATGATCCGGCGTTTCCACGGGGCTGGTCCTGGAGCCGCCGAGGACCGTCCGACCAGGGCCGGGCAGCGGGGCCGGGCGGCAGTACGCGAGCGGGGGTTCAGCCCCAGCGGCCGCTGCGGCCCAGCAGCAGGGCGCCGGCCGCGACGCCCGCGGTGGAGGTACGCAGCACCGAGGGGCCCAGCCGGTAGGGCTCGGCGCCCGCCTCCGCGAACCGCGCCAGCTCGTCCGGGGCGACCCCGCCCTCGGGGCCGACCACCAGTACCAGCTCGCCGCCGGACGGCAGCGGCGCGGAGGCCAGCGGCCGGGAGCCCTCCTCGTGCAGCACCGCGCCGAGGGCCGCGCCCGCGAGCAGCCCGGCGACCTGCCGGGTGCTCATCGGGTCGGTGACCTCGGGGAAGCGCAGCCGCCTGGACTGCTTACCGGCCTCGCGGGCGGTGGCCCGCCACTTGGCCAGCGCCTTGGCTCCGCGCTCGCCCTTCCACTGGGTGATGCAGCGGGAGGCGGCCCAGGGCACCACCCGGTCTACGCCGACCTCGGTCATCAGCTCGACCGCGAGCTCGCCCCGGTCGCCCTTGGGCAGCGCCTGGACCACCACCAGCCGCAGCTCCGGCTCGGGCTCCGCGAGCAGTTCGCTGACCTCGACCTCCAGCGCCTCCTTGCCGAGCACGCCGACGACGTTTCCGCACACCCCCGCGCCCGCGCCGTCGGTCAGCACCACCTGCTCGCCGACGGCCAGCCGGCGCACCGCGACGGCATGACGGCCCTCCGGGCCGTCCAGTCGGACGACCGCGCCGACGGGCGCCAGTCGGGCGGTGTCCACGACGAACACGGGGGCGGTCACGGTGGTTCTCTCCAGCTCTGGTCGTGCCGGGCCCAGGCCCGCGCCGCCCGGCACCTGTCGGTGCCGGGCGGCGGGTAGGAACCCGGATGGTGCTAGCGGCCGTTGAAGGCGTCCTTGAGACGCGAGAACAGGCCCTGCTGGCCGGGGCGAAGGTGCCCGAGGGCCGCTCCTCGCGCGCAGCTTGGCGAGCCGCCGCAGCAGCTCCTCCTGGTCCGGGTCCAGCTTGCTCGGGGTCTGCACCTCGACATGCACTATCAGGTCGCCACGGCCGCCGCCGCGCAGGTGGGTGATGCCGCGTCCGTGCAGCGGGATCGACTGTCCGGACTGGGTGCCCGGGCGCACGTCGATCTCGACCGTGCCGTCCAGGGTCTCCAGTGGCACCTTGGTGCCCAGCGAGGCCGCGGTCATCGGCAGGGTGACCGTGCAGTGCAGGTCGTCGCCGCGGCGCTGGAAGGTGGAGTGGGCGTTCTCACTGATCTCGACGTACAGGTCGCCCGCGGGGCCGCCGCCGGGGCCGACCTCGCCCTCGCCCGCCAGCTGGATCCGGGTGCCGTTGTCGACACCGGCCGGGATCTTGACGGTGAGGGTGCGCCGGGCGCGGACCCGGCCGTCGCCCGCGCACTCGGGGCAGGGGTGGGCACCACGGTGCCGAACCCCTGGCACTGCGGGCACGGCCGTGAGGTCATCACCTGGCCCAGGAAGGACCGGGTGACCTGGGACACCTCGCCGCGGCCGCGACACATGTCACAGGTCTGCGCGGAGGTGCCGGGGGCCGCGCCCTCGCCGTTGCAGGTGGTGCAGACGACGGCGGTGTCGACCTGGATGTCCTTGGTGGTACCGAACGCGGCCTCTTCGAGGTCGATGTCGATCCGGATCATCGCGTCCTGGCCGCGCCTGGTCCGCGAGCGCGGACCGCGCTGGCCGCCGGCCGCCCGCCGAAGAAGGCGTCCATGATGTCGCTGAAGCCGAAGCCCGCGCCCGCGCCGAAGCCGCCCGGGCCCGCGCCGCCGCCGTTGGCGGACAGCGGGTCGCCGCCCAGGTCGTAGATCTGCCGCTTGTTGGGGTCGGAGAGGACCTCGTAGGCGGCGTTGATCTCCTTGAAACGCTCCTGCGTCTTGGGGTCTGGGTTCACGTCGGGGTGCAGTTCGCGCGCCAGCCGGCGGAACGCCTTCTTGATCTCGTCCTGCCCCGCGTCACGCCGGACGCCGAGTACCGCGTAGTAGTCCGTGGCCACCAAAATGCTCCGCTTGTTTCCGTTCGCGCCGACGTTCCAGTATCCAGCTCAGGCAAGGACCCTAGGACGCCGCCAGAATCTGGCCGACATATCGTGCCACCGCCCGGACGGCGCCCATGGTGCCCGGGTAGTCCATCCGCGTCGGCCCGACCACGCCCAGTTTGGCGACGGTCTCGTCGCCCGAACCGTAGCCCACCGACACGACGGACGTGGAATTCAGACCTTCGTAGGCGTTCTCCTTGCCGATCCGGACCATCATGCCCGCGTCAGCGGTCTCCCCGAGCAGCTTCAGCAGGATCACCTGCTCCTCAAGGGCTTCCAGCACCGGTGCGATGGTGAGTGGGAAGTCATGCGGGAAGCGCGTCAGGTTGGCGGTGCCGCCGAGCACGATCCGCTCCTCGGTCTGCTCCGCCAGGGCCTCGAACAGGGTGGTCAGCACGGCTGTGACCGACCCCCGGTCCTCGTGCTCGAAGGCCTCGGGGAGGTCCTGGAGCAGCGTCGGCACCTCGGCGAAACGCTGGCCGCCGGCCTTGCTGTTGAGCCGGGCCCGCAGGTCCGCGAGCGTGTTCTCGCCGATGGCCGCCGGGCAGTCGATCAGCCGCTGCTCGACCCGGCCGGTGTCGGTGATCAGCACCATCATGACCCTGGTCGGCGTCAGCGCCACCAGTTCCACATGGCGCACCGCCGAGCGGGACAGCGAGGGGTACTGGACGATGGCGACCTGGCGGGTCAGCTGCGCCAGCAGCCGCACCGTCCGGGTGACCACGTCGTCCAGGTCGGGCGTGGTCCAGGAAGCTGGTGATGGCCCGCCGCTCCGCGCCGGACAGCGGCTTGACCTCGGTCAGCCGGTCGACGAAGAGCCGGTAGCCCTTGTCCGTGGGCACCCGCCCGGCGCTGGTGTGCGGCTGCTGGATGTAGCCCTCGTCCTCCAGTGCAGCCATGTCGTTACGCACAGTGGCCGGGGACACGCCGAGATTGTGCCGCTCCACCAAGGCCTTGGAGCCGACGGGTTCCTCAGTGCCCACGTAGTCCTGCACGATGGCACGCAGCACCGCGAGCTTGCGGTCGTCGAGCACGGGGCACGCACCTCCTGACATCCGGTCGGCTCTGGCACTCTGGTAACAGGAGTGCCAGCACCCGTCCGGCCAGTGTAAGGCGGAAGAGTGCGCCACCGGAACGGCTGGGCCGTCCCGGACGTACTTGTGGGTAGGCCCAGCAGGGCAGAATTGTCAGTGAAGGCACACTTTGAGGAGGGGCCATGGCCAGGACACGCTTCGCACCCGACCGCGGCTTGACCAACCGCATGCTCATGACGATGTTTTTGATCGGGCTGCTGTATGTGGTCTTCGTAGGTGTGCTGATCGTGGTACTCAAGGGCGCCTGGCCGATCGTCGTGATCGTCGCCGGGGGCCTGTTCATCGCGCAGTTCTGGTTCAGCGACAAGATCGCGGCCTTCAGCATGGGCGCCCGCGAGGTCACGCCGCAGGAATACCCGGAGCTGCACGGGGCGGTCGACCGGCTGTGCGCACTGGCCGACATGGCCAAGCCGCGGGTGGCGGTGGCACAGAGTGACGTGCCGAACGCGTTCGCGACCGGGCGCAACGAGAAGAACGCTGTGGTGTGCGTCACCACCGGCCTGCTGCGCAGACTGGAGCCTGCCGAGCTCGAAGGCGTGCTCGCCCACGAGCTCTCCCATATCGCGCACCGGGACGTGATGGTGATGACCATCGCCGGCTTCCTGGGCGTGCTGGCCGGGGTGATCACCCGGATCGGTGTGCAGTTCGGCATGTTCGGCGGCTTCGACCGGCGTGACAACCGGGACGACAACAGCGGCATGATCATGCTGGTGGTGATCGCCGTCAGTGCCGTCGCCTATGCCATCAGCTTCCTGCTGACCCGGATGCTGTCGCGCTACCGCGAGCTCTCCGCCGACCGCTCGGCGGCGCTGCTGACCGGCCGGCCCTCGGCCCTGGCCTCCGCGCTGACCAAGGTCACCGGGCAGATGGCAGCCATCCCGACCCAGGACCTGCGCCGCGCGCAGCCGTTCAACGCCTTCTACTTCGCCCCGGCGCTGAAGCCGAGCGAGGCCATGAGCAACGCCTTCTCGACCCACCCGACGCTGGAGAAGCGGCTGGAGCAGCTGGGCAAGATCAGCGCCGAGCTCGGCCGCTCGTAACCGCCCCCCGTTCCCGCCCCTCCCGCCTCCTGCCTCCTGCCCCGCCTGCCTCACGAGGAGCACCCCATGGGCTTCCTGGACGCCCTGCTCGGCCGCACCAAGCCCGTCAAGCCCGACCTGGACCAGCTCTTCGGCCTGCCCTCGGCCGCGATCACGCTGGAGGCCGCGGCCGGATTCAAGCCCACCGGCGTCGGATCGGTGTGCTTCGCCGCCGTCGAGGGCGGCGCCTTCGCGCAGATCCAGCAGGATGTACAGGCCCTGCTGGACGCCGACACCGGCAGCGAGGGGCATGTCCCGATCGAGCCCACCCGCGACGACTACGGCTACACCTGGCTGACCTCGCGGCACGCCCCGGACGACATCGTCTCGCTGGTCAACGACGTGCACGCGGTGAACACCGCGCTGGAGAGCACCGGCTTCGGCCCGCAGCTGCTCTGCTCGCTGGTGAACTTCACCGACGCCCAGAACCGCAAACTGGCCCTGGTCTACCTGTACAAGCGCGGCAGCTTCTACCCGTTCGCGCCGCTGCGGGGCGAGAAGCGGGACAACCCGCTGGAGATCCAGATCAAGGCGATGCTCGGCAACGACCTGCGGATCGAGCAGGAGCTGACCCGCTGGTTCCCGGTCTGGGGAGCGCCCGGACTGTGACCGCGAGCCCCTCGTCCCGCCACTACAGCCCCGATCTGACCCCGCCCTGGAAGCGCTCGACGCCTCCGCCGGAGGTGCCCGCCGAGCGGGACCTGGTGGTGGAGGAGCGCAGCACCGGCTTCTGCGGCGCGGTGCTGCGCTGCGAGAAGACCGCCGAGGGCCTCACCGTCACGCTGGAGGACCGTCACCGCAAGCTGCGGGTCTTCCCGCTGACCCGGGCGGCTTCCTGGTCGACGGCAGGCCGGTGACCCTGGTCCGGCCGGTGTCCGCGGCGGCGGCCGCGCCCTCGGCCCCGGCCCGGACCGCGTCCGGCTCGCTGGCGGTGCCGGGTGCCCGGGCCCGGGTGGCGCTGCCCAGCCGGATCTATGTCGAGGGCAAGCACGACGCCGAGCTGGTCGAGCGGGTCTGGGGCGACGACCTGCGGATCGAGGGCGTGGTGGTGGAGTACCTGGAGGGCATCGACGACCTTCCGGCCATCGTCGCGGACTTCGCCCCGGAGCCCGGGCGGCGGCTCGGCGTGCTGGTGGACCACCTGGTCCCCGGCAGCAAGGAGTCGCGGATCGCGGAGCAGGTCGGCGGGGCCGACGTGCTGGTCGTCGGCCACCCGTACATCGACGTCTGGGCCGCGGTGAAGCCCTCCTCGGTGGGCATCGCGGCCTGGCCCGAGGTCCCGCGCGGCGAGGAGTGGAAGCTCGGCGTCTGCCGCCGGCTGGGCTGGGCCGCCGACACCAGGGACGCCTGGCGCCGGATCCTGGCCTCGGTGGACTCCTTCCGCGACCTGGAACCGGCACTGCTGGGGCGGGTCGAGGAACTGATCGACTTCGTCACCGGCTGACCACGGCGGCCGGGCCGGTCGGGTCCGGCCGGTCGGGTCCGGTCGCTTGGGTCCGGGCTGTTCGGGTCCGGGCCGGTCGGGTCCGGGCTGTTCGGGTCCGGGTCGGTTGAGTCCGGGCCGGGCCGGCCCCGGCGGCTCAGTCGACCAGGTCCCGGACCACGGCGTCGGCCAGCAGCCGGCCGCGCAGGGTCAGTACCGCCCGCCCGTCGGCGTAGGGCGCGGCCGCCAGCAGGCCGTCGGCCAGAGCCTGCCCGGCGGCCTTGCGCCCGGCCTCGTGCAGCAGGTCCAGCGGGCAGCCGTCGGCGAGCCGGAGCTCCAGCAGGATCCGCTCGACCCGGCGGTCCTCCTCGCTCAGCCGTTCACGCCCCTGCGCCGGAGTGCGGCCCTCGGCGAGCGCCTGCGCATAGGCCGCCGGATGCTTGGCATTCCACCAGCGCACGCCCCCGACATGGCTGTGCGCGCCGGGGCCCGCACCCCACCAGTCCGCGCCGGTCCAGTACAGCTCGTTGTGCCGGCAGCGGGCCGCCGGACCGGTTGCCCAGTTGGACACCTCGTACCAGTCGAGACCGGCGGCGCTCAGCAGTTCCTCGGCGATCAGGTAGCGGTCGGCGTGGACGTCGTCGTCGGTCATCGGGATCTCGCCGCGGCGGATCCGGGCCGCCAGCCTGGTGCCCTCCTCGACGATCAGCGCATAGGCCGAGACATGGTCGGGACCGGCCCCGAGCGCCGCCTCCAGCGAGGCCCGCCAGTCGTCGTCGCTCTCGCCCGGCGTGCCGTAGATCAGGTCCAGGTTGATGTGCTCGAAGCCCTCCGCCCTGGCCTCGGCCACGCAGGCCTCCGGGCGTCCCGGGGTGTGCCGGCGCTCCAGCAGTTCCAGCACCCGCGGCCGGGCGCTCTGCATGCCGAAGCTGAGCCGGTTGAAGCCGCCCGCGCGCAGCTCCGCCAGATAGGCCGGGCCGACCGACTCCGGGTTGGCCTCGGTGCTGACCTCCGCCCCCGGCGCCAGGCCGAACTCGTCCCGGATCGCGGCCAGCATCCGGACCAGGTCGCGGGCCGGGAGCAGGGTCGGCGTGCCACCGCCGAGGAACACCGTCTGCACCGGGAGCTCGGCGTCTCCCAGCACCCGCCGGGCGTGCCGGATCTCGGCGACCAGATTGTCCGCGTAGGTCTCCTGCGAGGCCACGGCCCCGGAGGAGTGCAGCTCGGAGGCGGTGTAGGTGTTGAAGTCGCAGTACCCGCAGCGGGTCGCGCAGTAGGGGACGTGGACGTAGAAACCGAAGGGCCGCTGCCCGAGCTCGCTCAGGGCGTGCTCGGGCAGGGCCCCGTCGGCGGGGACGGCTTCGCCGTCAGGGAGTGCGGAGGGCATGGATCCCATTGTCCGGCATCAGGAGCGGCGCCCGGCGCCCCGCCGGGCGCCGGTCGGCCGCAGGCCGGGCACAGACCGGTCGCCGGCCGGGCGCTACGCCTCGACGGTGCCCGCGTACATCTTCTCGATCGCGGCGGAGTGCTCGCGCTCCACCACCGGACGCTTGACCTTGAGGCTGGGGGTCAGCTCGCCGTGCTCGATGTCCAGGTCGCGCGGCAGCACGGTGAACTTCTTGATGGTCTGCCAGCGCTGGAGACCGGTGTTGAGCTCCCGTACAAAGCCGTCGATCAGCTTGTCCACCTGCTCCGAGGCGCAGACCTCGGCGTAGGAGCGGCCGCCCAGCCCGTGGCTGGAGGCCCACTGCATGATGGCCGGCTCGTCCAGGGTGATCAGCGCGGTACAGAAGTTCCGGCTGGCACCGATGACCAGGATGTTGCTGACGAACGGGCAGACCGCCTTGAACCGGCCCTCGACCTCGCTGGGGGCGACGTACTTGCCGCCGGAGGTCTTGAACATGTCCTTCTTGCGGTCGGTGATCCGGACGAAGCCGTCCTTGTCGATCTCGCCGATGTCACCGGTGTGGAACCAGCCGTCGCTCTCCAGCACCTCGGCGGTGCGCTCCGGCTGGTTGTGGTAGCCGCGCATCACGCCCGGGCCGCGCAGCAGGATCTCGCCGTCCTCCGCGATCCGGACCTCGGAGCCGGGCAGGGGCGTGCCGACGGTGCCCACCCGGTAGTCCTCGCCGGGGTTGACCGTGGTCCCGGCGCTGCTCTCGGTCAGCCCGTATCCCTCCAGGATGTGCACCCGGCCCCGGAGAAGAAGTAGGCGATGTCCGGGCGAGCGCCGCGCTGCCGGAGATGCAGGCCCGCATCCGGCCGCCGAAGGCCTCCCGGATCTTCGCGTAGACCAGCCGGTCGGCGACGGCGTGCTGCGCCGCGAGGGTGAACGGGACCTTCCGGGTGCCGGTGGCGATCAGCGACTGCGCCCGGTGCGGGCGTAGTCGCGGGCGACTTGGCGGCCACATGAAGATCTTGTACTTGGCCCCGCCCTCCCGCCCGGGCCTTGGACGCGATGCCGTTGTAGACTTCTCGAACACCGTGGCGCGGAGGCATGTAGGTGGGCCTGACCACCGGCAGGTTGTGGATGATCCGGTCACCCGCCGTCGACGGCGGTGATCGATCCCACCTGGATTGGCTGGAGGTCAGTGCCTTGCCGAAGACGTGCGACAGCGGCAGCCACAGGTACTGGACGTCGTCCTTGGTCAGCAGCCCGTTGGTGACCTGCGGCGGCCTCGTAGGCCCAGCAGTCGTGGACCAGCGGACGCCCCTTGGGGCGGCCGGTGGTGCCCGAGGTGTAGATCAGCGTCGCCAGCTGGTCGCGGCCGATCGCGGCGACGGTGTCGCGGACCGCCTGCGGGCTCTCCTTGAGGTGGGCCCGGCCGCGCTCCTCAGCTCGTCCAGCGAGAGCACTCCACGCTGCTCGTCGCTCGGGCTGCCGTCGATGGTGACGACGAACGCAGCTCGGGCAAGGTGACCGCACTCGCCGAGGATCTTCGCCAGCTGCTTGGCGTCCTCCACCACCACACCGCGGCTGCCGGAGTCCTCCAGGATGAAGGAGGTCTCGTCGGCGTTGGTGCTGGGGTAGATCGCGGTGACGGCCGCCCCGGCGCACATGATGCCCATGTCGGTGAGGATCCACTCGATCCGGGTGGAGCAGGAGATGGCGATCCGCTCCTCCGGCCGGACACCCAGCGACATCAGCCCGGCCGCGACGGCCTCGACCCGCGCGGCGGCCTGGGCCCAGGTCAGCGAGAGCCACTGCTCGGCACCGGGGGCGCCGTCGGCGGCATGCTCGTCCACCGGAGCCGGATAGCGGTAGGCCTCGCGGTCAGGGGTCTGCGCCACCCGGGAGAGGAAGAGCTGTGCGACCGAGTTCGGACGCTGCTCGACCAGCGCAGTGGCGGGGGTCGCGGTCGCGCTGAGGACGGCGGGGCTCTGCGCTGCGGAGCTCTGGGGGTGGGGCTCACGGCTACCTCCGGCGGCCCAACGTCCGGGCCGAGACGTTTGTTAACCCACGAGTAACTACGGGGCACGCTCAGGGTAGAACTTCCGGGCCCGGCACGTAAGGGGCGAGAAGGGCGAGCTGCGGACGGGTTACCGACAAGTAGTCGGCAAACACCCTCAAAATGGCTTGCCGGTCGGCAAGTAAGCAACCTACGATGAGGATCTCACTGTATGCCTTACCGGACTGCGGTGATGACAGGTACAACGTACGCAGACCGACGGCCTGGCGCGCGACGCGACGGCGCCCAGCGGGTGCACCACCCCTCCCACCTCGACCTCCTGAGAGAACCGTGTGCTGATCCGACTCCTGCGGGCCCATCTAGGCCCCTACACCAGGCCCATCTCGGTCCTGGTGCTGCTGCAGCTGATCCAGACCATAGCCACCCTCTACCTTCCCACGCTCAACGCCGACATCATCGACAACGGCGTGGTCAAGGGCGACACCACCTACATCCTGCAGACCGGCGGGATCATGCTCGGGGTCACGGTGGCCCAGGTCGTCTGCGCCATCGGCGCGGTGTACTTCGGGCACGCACCGCCATGGCGCTCGGACGCGACATCCGCGCCTCGGTCTTCGACCGGGTCCAGTCGTTCTCGGCCCGCGAGGTCGGCCAGTTCGGCGCCCCCTCGCTGATCACCCGCAGCACCAACGACGTCCAGCAGGTCCAGATGCTGGTGCTGATGACCTTCACGCTGATGGTCTCCGCGCCCATCATGTGCGTCGGCGGCATCATCATGGCGCTGAACCAGGACGTCCCGCTGTCCACCCTGCTGGTCGCGATCGTGCCGGTGCTGGGCGTGGTCATCGGCCTGATCGTCAGCCGGCTGCGCCCGCTGTTCCGCTCCATGCAGGTGCGCATCGACAACATCAACCGGATCCTGCGCGAGCAGATCACCGGCCTGCGGGTGATCCGGGCGTTCGTCAAGGACGGCTACGAGCGCGAGCGCTTCGGCGAGGCCAACGCCGACCTCACCCAGAACGCGATCCGCGTCGGCAAGCTGCTGGCGCTGATGTTCCCGCTGGTGATGATGGTGGTCAACGTCTCCAGCGTGGCGGTGCTGTGGTTCGGCTCGTACCGGATCAACAGCGGCGCGATGCAGATCGGCGCGCTCACCGCCTTCCTCAGCTATCTGATGCAGATCCTGATGTCGGTGATGATGGCGACCTTCATGTTCATGATGATCCCCCGCGCCGAGGTCTGCGCCGAGCGCATCGAGGAGGTGCTGGACACCGAGACCACCGTGGTCCCGCCGCTGGTGCCGGTCCGCGAGCTCAAGCGGACCGGGTACCTGGAGCTGCGCGGCGCCGAGTTCCGCTACCCCGGCGCAGAGTCCGCGGTGCTGCGCGACATCAACATCGACGCCCGCCCCGGCGAGACCACCGCGATCATCGGCAGCACCGGCTCCGGCAAGACCACCCTGCTGACGCTGATCCCCCGGCTGTCCGACGCCACCGACGGCACCGTGCTGGTCGACGGCGTGAACGTGCGCGACCTGGACCCGGCACTGCTCTCCCGCGTGGTCGGACTGGTCCCGCAGAAGCCCTACCTGTTCTCCGGCACCGTCGCCAGCAACCTGCGCTACGGCAACCCCGACGCCACCGACGAGGAGCTCTGGGCCGCGCTGGAGACCGCCCAGGCCCGGGACTTCGTGGAGAAGCTGCCGGAAGGCCTGGACGCCCCGATCGCCCAGGGCGGCACCAATGTCTCCGGCGGCCAGCGCCAGCGCCTGGCCATCGCCCGGGTGCTGGTCCGCCGTCCGGAGATCTACCTGTTCGACGACTCCTTCTCCGCCCTGGACTACGCCACCGACGCGCGGCTGCGCGCGGCTCTCGCCCACGAGACCGCCGACTCCACCGTGGTCATCGTCGCCCAGCGGGTCAGCACCATTCGCGACGCCGACCGGATCATCGTCCTGGACGAGGGCAGTGTCGTCGGCACCGGAACCCACCACGAGTTGATGGACACCAACGAGACCTACCGCGAAATCGTCCTCTCCCAGCTGACCGAGGCGGAGGCGGCATGAGTTCCGAACAGGAAGCGGCGGCCAAGCGCCGCGGCCCCGCCGCGATGCCCGGCCCCGGCCGGATGATGGCCGGGGGACCGGTCGAGAAGTCGCTGAACTTCAAGGCCTCCGGCAAGCGGCTGCTCGGGCTGCTGCGCCCGGAACGCGCGCTGATCTCGATCGCGCTGGTGCTGGCCCTGGTCAGCGTCACCATGTCGGTGATCGGTCCGAAGATCCTCGGCAACGCCACCGACCTGATCCTGGCCGGGTCTTCGGCAAGAAGCTGCCGGCCGGTGTCACCCAGGCCGACTACGTCGCCCAACTGCGCCGGACGGGCCACGGCCGACAGGCCGACCTGTTCGCCGCGATGCACCACGTCCGTCCCGGTCAGGGCATCGACTTCAACGCCGTCGGCAGCGTGCTGCTGTGGGTGCTGGGGATCTACGTGCTGTCGGGCCTGTGCGGCATCGTCCAGGCCCGGCTGCTGAACCGGGCGCTGCAACGCTCCGTCCAGCGGCTGCGCGCCGAGGTCGAGGACAAGATCTCCCGGCTGCCGCTGCGCTACTTCGACCAGCAGCCGCGCGGCGAGGTGCTGAGCCGGGTCACCAACGACATCGACAACATCGGGCAGACCCTCCAGCAGACGCTCAGCCAGATCCTGGTCTCGCTGCTGACCATCATCGGCGTGCTCAGCATGATGTTCTACATCTCCTGGCTGCTGGCCCTGATCGCGCTGCTCAGCGTCCCGGCCTCGGTGGTGATCGCCACCAAGGTCGGCAAGCGGGCGCAGCCCCAGTTCGTCGCCCAGTGGAAGACCACCGGCAAGCTCAACGCGCACATCGAGGAGATGTACAGCGGGCACGCCCTGGTCAAGGTCTTCGGGCGGCAGGAGGAGTCGGCGGAGCTCTTCCGCGAGCAGAACGAGAAGCTCTACAACTCCAGCTTCCGGGCGCAGTTCGTCTCCGGGATGATCCAGCCCTGCATGATGTTCATCGGCAACATCAACTATGTGCTGGTGGCGGTCGTCGGCGGGCTGCGGGTCGCCTCCGGCGCACTGTCCATCGGCGACGTGCAGGCGTTCATCCAGTACTCGCGGCAGTTCAGCCAGCCGCTGACCCAGGTCGCGAGCATGTCCAACCTGGTGCAGTCCGGCGTCGCCTCCGCGGAGCGGGTCTTCGAGCTGCTGGACGCTCCCGAGCAGGAGCCCGACCCGGCCCACCCGTCACCCACCACCACCCTTGACGGAGGTGCTTCGCACCACACCTCCCTCCCGGAGCGCCCCCAGGCGCTGCGCGGCCAGGTCGCGTTCGAGCACGTGGCCTTCCGCTACGACCCGGCCAAGCCGCTGATCGAGGACCTCTCGCTGACCGCCGACCCCGGTCACACGGTGCCATCGTCGGCCACCGGCGCCGGGAAGCACCACCTGGTCAACCTGCTGATGCGGTTCTACGAGGTCTCCGGCGGCCGATCACCCTGGACGGCGTGGACATCGCCAAGATGTCGCCGCGAGAGCTGCGCTCCGGGATCGGCATGGTGCTCCAGGACACCTGGCTGTTCGGCGGCTCCATCGCCGACAACATCGGCTACGGGCGGGAGGGGGCGACCCGCGAGGAGATCATCGCCGCCGCCAGGGCCGCGCACGTCGACCGCTTTGTCCGCACCCTGCCGAGGGCTACGACACGGTCATCGACGACGAGGGCACCGGGGTCAGCGCGGGTGAGAAGCAGCTGATCACCATCGCCCGGGCGTTCCTGGCCGAGCCGTCGATCCTGGTCCTGGACGAGGCCACCAGCTCCGTGGACACCCGCACCGAGGTGCTGATCCAGCGGGCCATGGCCAAGCTGCGTACCGGCCGCACCGCCTTCGTCATCGCCCACCGGCTGTCGACGATCCGCGACGCGGACACCATCCTGGTGATGGAGAACGGCGCGATCGTCGAACAGGGCAACCACAGCGACCTGTTGGAGGCGGACGGGGCCTACGCCCGGCTGTACTCCGCACAGTTCTCGCAGGCGGTGGCGGAGGTCGACTGACCTCCGCGCCGCGAACAGACCGCCACCCCTCGGCCCCCGGGCCGGGGGGTGGCGGTCTTCTGTCCACCGGTCAGCTGGAGCTGCGCAGCGCGGGCCAGGTCTGCTGCCCGACCTCGCCGTCCACGCCGAGCCCCTTGTCCCGCTGGAAGGCCTCCACCGCAGCCTTGGTGTTCGGGCCGTACTGGCCGTCGATCCCGTCCACCACGTTGTAGCCGCGGTAGGTGAGGATGCACTGGATCTCCTTCACCGCGGCGACGTCGGTGGATCCGGGATCGGTCTCGGCACTGCCCGAGTAGTAGCCCGCAGTTGGTGATCCAGGCCGGCTGCTGCGGCGGCGGCGCGGGCTGGGTGGTGGCCGTGACCGGGGTGGTGGCCGTCACCGGGGTGGCCGGCGTGGTCGCGCCGACCGGCGTGCCCGGCCGGCTGGGCGCACCGCCCTGGTGCTTGCGGTTCCCGGCCGGCGGCGTGGTGGAGGCCCGGCCGCCGGGGGTGTTCGAGGCGGACGGCGTGGTGGAGGGCGTGAGCGAGCCGGACGGCGTGGGCGAGGCCGGGTCGCTCTGGTATCCCACGCCCTGCGGGCCGGTCGGTGTGGCCGCGCCGGACGCCCCGGCCGCCGCGGCGTGCTGCCCGGAGGAGCCGGTCAGCAGCACGGCGGTGCCCGCGATGGCGGCCACGGCCAGCACCGCGGCGGCCACCAGCAATCCGGTACGCCGTCCGCCCTGCCGCTCGCGAACCGACCCACCGCCCGACTCCCGGCCCGACTCCCGGCCAGACTGGAACTGCGGCGCGGGCGCGGCGGACTGGATCACATAGGGCGCCATCGGCGCGGCCGAGGTCGGCGTCCGTGCCACCGGGTCCGGGTACCCGGACTGCGCATACGGCGGCTGCAGGTGTGCCGCGGCCGAGTGCACCGCGGGCACGGTCGGCGGGGTCGGCTGCTGGCCCACCGGATACCCGTACTGCCGCGGCGCGACCGGGGTGGGCGCGGCGGCCCGGAGCCCCACCGGCGTGGCGGCGGCGTCCGGGGCGGCGGCGTCCGGGGCGGGAGCGTCCGGGGCGGGAGCGTCCGGGGCGGGAGCGTCCGGGTGGCGGCGTCCGAGGTGGGGGCCGGCTCCGGTACCGCGGCGCTCGCGGCGGCGTCGGACGGCGTGCGGCGGGAAAGGATCAGCGTCTCCGGCGGGGACACCGACTCCAGCGGCTCCAGCGGCAACTGGCTTACTGCGGAGGCGACCTGAATACGCGTCATAATCGACTCGTGCAGCCCCGCCGACCACGGCGTCCACCTGCCTGGTCGCCGCGGCCGCCACCACCTGCTCCGGGGTGGGCCGCTGCCCCTGGTCCTTGGCCAGGCAGGCGACCACCAGCTCCGCGAGTTGCGGATCGGCCGCCGTGACCCGCGCCAGCACGTCCTCCTTGGGCGGGTCGAAGGCCACCCGGTGCAGGACGTCGACGCTGGTCCCGTCTCCGAACGGGGCGTTGCCGGTGAGCGCGTAGGCGAGGACCGAGCCCAGCGCGAAGACATCGGAGGCCGTGCCCACCGGCAGGCCCCTGACCTGTTCCGGCGACATGTACGCGGGGGTGCCGACCTGCTGTCCGGTCATGGTGATCGAGCTGGTGTCACCGGCCTGGGAGATACCGAAGTCGATCACCCGGCAGCCGTCCGGGCCGAGGATCACATTGGAGGCTTGATGTCCCGGTGCACCACCGCGGCCCGTTCCATCGCGCCGACCGCCTGGCCCAGGTCGGCGGCCAGCCGCCAGGCCGCGGCCAGGTCCAGCGTCCCGTGCTCGGCGACGGTCGCGGAGAGGCTGAGCCCGGGTATGTACTCGGTGGCCATCCACAGCAGGTCCTGGTCGAAGCCCCGGCCCAGCAGCACCGCGGTCTGCCCGCCCTGGACCCTGGCCAGGGCCTCCGCCTCGCGCTCGAACCGGCGGCGGAACTGGACGTCCTCGGCGTACTCCGGCCTGATCACCTTGACCGCGGCGAGCCCGAGGCCGCCGTTCGGGTCCCGGCCCAGATAGATCCGGCCCATACCGCCGCTGCCTATCAGCGCCAGGATCCGGAACGGGCCGACCCGCTGCGGATCGACCGCCCGGAGCGGGCTCGCCCCCAGCCGGTCCAGCCCCGTGGCGGCGAAGACCCGCGGATCGACGACGGAGTGGCTCTGCTCAGGCATCGGACGGCTCGGCTTCCTCACGCGACAGGTTGTCAGCGGGAGGCTACCGCAACCCCAGCAGGCACAGGCGGGGCTCGTGGCCACACGAGCCCCACCTGTTACCCGGCGCGGCGCGCCGGGTGCCGTTCCTCTGGCCGGGTACTACTTCTTCTTGTCCGCGGGGGCGTCGGAGTCCGTCGACAGCGCGGCGATGAAGGCCTCCTGCGGGACCTCCACCCGGCCGACCATCTTCATCCGCTTCTTGCCCTCCTTCTGCTTCTCCAGCAGCTTCCGCTTACGCGAGATGTCACCGCCGTAGCACTTGGCGAGGACGTCCTTGCGGATGGCCCGCACGGTCTCGCGGGCGATCACCCGGGAGCCGATGGCGGCCTGGATCGGCACCTCGAACTGCTGGCGCGGGATCAGCTTCTGCAGCTTCCCGGCCATCATCACGCCGTAGTTGTAGGCCTTGTCCTTGTGGACCACGGCCGAGAAGGCGTCCACCGCGTCACCGTGCAGCAGGATGTCGACCTTCACCAGGTCGGCCGCCTGCTCGCCGATCGGCTCGTAGTCGAAGGAGCCGTAGCCGCGGGTCTTGGACTTCAGCATGTCGAAGAAGTCGAAGACGATCTCGGCCAGCGGCAGCGTGTAGCGCAGCTCGACCCGGTCCTCGGAGAGGTAGTCCATGCCCTGGAGGGCGCCCCGGCGTCCCTGGCAGAGCTCCATGATCGCGCCGACGAACTCGTTCGGCGCGAGGATGGTCCCGCGCACCACGGGCTCGTTGACCTCGCTGATCTTGCCGCCGGGGAACTCGCTGGGGTTGGTCACGGTGATCTCGCTGCCGTCCTCCATGACCACCCGGTAGACCACGTTCGGGGCGGTGGAGATCAGGTCCAGCTTGAACTCGCGCTCCAGCCGCTCCCGGATGATCTCCAGGTGCAGCAGCCCGAGGAAGCCGCAGCGGAAGCCGAAGCCCAGCGCGACCGAGGTCTCCGGCTCGTACACCAGGGCGGCGTCGTTCAGCTGGAGCTTGTCCAGGGCGTCGCGCAGCAGCGGGTAGTCGCTGCCGTCCAGCGGGTAGAGACCGGAGAAGACCATCGGCAGCGGGTCCTTGTAGCCGCCCAGCGCCTCGGTCGCGCCGCGGTGCAGCGAGGTGATGGTGTCACCGACCTTGGACTGCCGGACGTCCTTCACCCCGGTGATGATGTAGCCGACCTCGCCGACCCCCAGGCCGTCGGCGACCTTGGGCTCCGGCGAGATGACGCCGATCTCCAGCAGCTCGTGGGCGGCGCCGGTCGACATCATGGTGATCCGCTCGCGCTTGGTCAGCTCACCGTCCACCACTCGGACATAGGTGACCACGCCGCGGTAGGTGTCATAGACCGAGTCGAAGATCATCGCGCGGGCCGGGGCGTCCTTGACCCCGACCGGGGCCGGGATCCGCTCGACCACCGCGTCCAGGATCGCCTCCACGCCCAGGCCGCTCTTGGCGCTGGCCAGCAGCACGTCGCTGGGGTCGCAGCCGATGATCCGGGCGAGCTCCTCGGAGTACTTCTCCGGCTGTGCGGCCGGAAGGTCGATCTTGTTGAGCACCGGGATGATGGTGAGGTCGTTCTCCAGCGCCAGGTACAGGTTGGCGAGGGTCTGCGCCTCGATGCCCTGGGCCGCGTCCACCACCAGCAGCGTGCCCTCGCAGGCCGCGAGCGACCGGGAGACCTCGTAGGTGAAGTCGACGTGGCCGGGGGTGTCGATCATGTTCAGGATGTGCGTGGTGCCCTGACCGGCGCCGTCGAGCGGCGCCCACGGCAGGCGCACCGCCTGGGACTTGATGGTGATGCCGCGCTCGCGCTCGATGTCCATCCGGTCGAGGTACTGCGCACGCATCATCCGGGGGTCGACCACACCGGTGATCTGGAGCATCCGGTCGGCAAGCGTGGACTTGCCGTGGTCGATGTGGGCGATGATGCAGAAGTTGCGGATCAGCGCCGGGTCGGTGCGGCTGGGCTCCGGAACGTTGACGGGGATGGCGGGCACGCAGGATCCAATGGTGTCGAGTGGAGGAGCAGGACGGAGGGTCGTCGCGGGGTGTTCCCCGCCTATCGTCCCACGACCGGGGGCCGGGCCGCTCAGAGCCACCCGCGGCGGGTCCCCCGCTCCCTCCCACGGCTCCCTCCCGGCTCTCCAGCGGCTCTCCGGCGGGTGCCCCGCGAGGGGCTCTCCCCGCCGGGGGCGGTCAGGGGCGCGGTCGTGGGCATGGCCGGGGGCGGCCAGGGGCGCGGTCACGCCGTGGGTCCGGCATGATCCCTGACCATGATCCTGGAATCCGCCCGTCTCGATGTCCGCCCCGGCCACGAGGAGGACTTCCTCGCCGCCTTCGCGCAGGCCCGCCCGCTGATCGAGGTCCAGCCCGGCTTCGTCTCACTGCGGCTGCTGCGCTGCCTCGACCCCGGCGCCGAGTCCCGCTTCCTGCTCCAGGTCGAGTGGGAGCGGCTGGAGGACCACACCGAGGGCTTCCGGCAGTCACCCGAGTACCAGAGCTGGCGCGAGCTGCTGCACCACTTCTACTCGCCGTTCCCGCTGGTCGAGCATTTTGGGTAGCCACGACACCCCTGGTAGCCTGGGTCACCGTGTCTGCGATGCCGCATGCCCACTCACCGCGTGGTGGGCGGCGGGTCGGCGAAGCGGACACCGGCGCAGCCGTGCCGCTGGCGCGGTTGTACCGACACCCAGTTCCAACACTCAAGACTGAGGCTCATTCGTGGCGAACATCAAGTCCCAGATCAAGCGCATCAAGACCAACGAGAAGGCTCGTCAGCGCAACAAGGCTGTCAAGTCCTCGCTGAAGACCGCCGTCCGCAAGGCCCGTGAGGCCATGGAGGCCGGCGACGTCGAGAAGGCTCTCGTGCTGACCCGCGAGGCCAACAAGAAGCTCGACAAGGCCGCCAGCAAGGGCGTCATCCACAAGAACCAGGCTGCCAACAAGAAGTCCGCGCTCGCCGCGCGGGCTGCCGGGCTCCAGGGCTGATCCGCACTTCAAGGCTGATCTGCTTTCTCGGTCGCGCTTGACGACCACCCGCCGGAACGGATGACGCGGTCCCTCTCAACCGCGCCGCTCCGGCCCCGCACAGCCCCTCCGGCCCTCTACCCGGTCAGCTGTGCGCACTCTCGCACCGCACGCGGCCTGCGTTCGCCACGCGGGTGCGGTGCAGTCCGGCTTCAGTCATGGACAGCGTGAAGGCCCCTGCCTCGATCGAGGCAGGGGCCTTCACGCTGTCCGGGCTGCGTACGGGCCGGTCCTTCACGCGGGCCGGGCTGCGTGCGGGCGCGCCGCTCAGCGCTGGGAGCGGGCCGCCCGGGAGACGGTGACCACGCACTGCTCAAGGGCGTAGGCGGGATCGCCCGAACCGCCCTTGACCGCCGCGTCCGTCTCGGCGATGGCGCGCAGGGCCGTCGCCACACCGTCGCCGGTCCAGCCGCGCAGCTGCTGGCGGACCCGGTCGATCTTCCAGGGCGGCATACCCAGCTCCCGCGCCAGATCCCCCGGACGCATCCCCCGGTCGGCGGTGGCGACCCGGCCGATGGCACGCCCCGGAGGCCAGCGCGAAGACGATGCCGGTGGGCTTCTCCCCCACCGCCAGCGCCCAGCGCAACTGCCCCAGGGCCTCGGCGGTACGCCCGGTCACCGCCAGGTCGGCGACCTGGAAGCCGGAGGACTCGGCCCGGCCGGTGTAGTAGCGGGCGACCACGGTCTCGTCGATGGTGCCCTCGGTGTCCGCGGCCAGCTGGCTGCACGCCGAGGCGAGCTCACGCAGGTCGCTGCCGACCGCGTCCAGCAGCGCCGTGCAGGCGTCCTCGGTCGCGGAACGGCCGGTCACCCGGAACTCCGAGCGGACAAAGGCCAGCCGTTCGGCGGGCTTGGTGAGCTTGGGGCAGAGCACCTCCCGGGCGCCCGCCTTCTTTGCCGCGTCCAGCAGCGCCTTGCCCTTGGCCGCGCCCGCGTGGACCAGGACCATCATCACCTCGGGGGCCGGGTCCTCAAGATAGGACTTGACCTCCTTGACGGTGTCCGCGGCGAGGTCCTGTGCCGCTCTGACCACGATCACCTTGCGCTCGGAGAACAGCGACGGGCTGGTCAACTCGCTGAGCATGCCGGGCTGCAGAGCGCCCGGCTGGAGATCGCGGACATCGGTGTCGGGATCGGCCTGCCGGGCCGCGGAGGTGGTCTGCGCCACGGCGCGGTCGAGCAGCAGCTCCTCCTGGCCGACGACCAGCGTCAGCGGGGAGAGCAGGTCTTCACTGGATTTCCTGGCCATCGTCGCCAGCCTAGCGGCTGCCGCCGACAACCCGCTCCCCCTGTTCCCCCGCTGCTCCCACCGCCCTGCTCGTCCACTGCTCCGGTTACCCGGAACTGCTGCGGTTGCCCGGCCCGGCTCACTCCGGCCGGATCACTCCAGCCAGCCGTCGTACTCCGCAGCCAGCGTGCTCAGTGCTGCCCGGTTGAGCCCGTCCGGCACCGGCGCCTGGAGGACCAGCAGCCACTGGGCGTCCTCTGCGTCGTCCTCACCCGCGAGTGCCTCGCGGTGGAGCTCCGGCTCCGGCAGGTCCGGATAACGCTGCCCGAGCTCGTCGGAGACGGCCTCGGCGGCGTCGCGATCGGGAAGGACCAACACCCATGAATCTTCATCCACATACGGCTTTTCATCGTGCATCACACCATTATCGAGGGTTGGTCGCCGCGGTCAGACGGCCCCCTCGTCGATGACCGCGAGCTCCCCGTCGAGGTCGGTCCGCAGCACCCTGCTGCCCACCGAGCGCAGCAGTTCCAGGGTGGAGGCGGCCGGGTGGCCGTAGGAGTTGCCCAGGCCCACCGAGATCAGCGCGATCCGCGGCGCCAGCGCCCGGATCAGGTCGGCGTCCTGCTTGGCCGAGCCGTGATGGGCGACCTTCAGCAGGTCCAGCCGACGCAACCCCGGGAAGGCCGGGAGCCGCTCCAGCAGCCGGGCCTGGGCGGGCGGCTCCAGATCCCCCAGGAAAGCCATCCGCAGCCCGGGCGCGGTGACCAGCAGCGCCACACTGGCGTTGTTCGGCCCCGGGGTGTCCGCGCCGAGCGGCCCGTCCGGCCACAGCACCTGCCAGCGCAGCTCGCCCAGGCTGCGCCGCTCGCCAGGGAGCGCCCGCACCAGCGGCACCCCGCCGTCGCGGCCCAGCGCCTGACCCGCGCCGTCTCACCCTGCGGATCCGTGTCGCTGGTGGTCTCGATCGTGCCCACCCGACGGCCGCTGAGCACCCCGGGCAGCCCCTCCACATGATCGGCATGCTCATGAGTCAGCAGCAGCAACGGGATCCGGGTGACCCCAGCGTCCGCAGGCAGTGATCGACAGCGCGCGGATCCGGCCCGGTGTCGATCACCAGAGCGGTGCCCGGGGCAATCCCGGGACCGGTACCCGGTGACAGCACCAGCGCGTCACCCTGGCCGACATCGCAGGCCACCACCCGCCAGTGCGGCGGCGGCCAGCCGGTGACCAGTCGGGTGACCGGGGCCGGGCGCAGCAGGACGGCCAGCAGCACGAGCGCCAGCAGCAGCGCGACCAGCCGTCGTCGCAGTACCGGCAGGCAGGCGACCGCCGCGCAGATCACCGCCGCCAGCAGCAGCGCCCCGGTCCAGCCGCCGGGCCAGCTGATCTCCGCGCCCGGGATCTCCGCCCCTCGGCGGGCCAGACCGGCGATCCAGGCGGTGGGCACGGAGCCCAGCCGGGCCAGCGCCGTGGCCGCGCCCAGGGACAGCGGAGCGGTGGCCATGGCGGCGAATCCCAGCAGGGTGGCCGGAGCCACCGCCGCCTCGGCAAGCAGATTGCAGGGGACGGCGACCAGGCTGAGCCGGGCCGCCTTCAGCACCAGCAGCGGCCCGCACAGCGCCTGCGCCGCGGCCGCGCAGGCCACCGCCTCGGCGAGGTGCCTGGGCCAGCCCCGCCGGACCAGCGCCCTGCTCCAGCGCGGACCGAGGGTCAGCAGTCCCCCGGTGAGCAGCGCGGACAGGGCGAAGCCGAAGGAGCGTGCCAGCCACGGGTCGATCAGCATCAGCAGCAGCGTCGCCCCGGCCAGCCCCGCCAGTGGCGCCGCCCGGCGGCCGGTGGCCAGCGCCAGCAGCATCACCAGACAGGTGGCCGCGGCCCTGAGCACACTCGGATCCGTACGGCAGAGCACGACGAACCCGATGGTGCAGCCGGCGCCCAGCAGCGCGGTCAGCCGCAGCGGCAGGCCCAGCCGGGCCGCGACCCGCCGCGCTCCGGCGTTCGGGAGCGGGTGGCCGCGCCGAGCAGCAGCACCATCAGCACCGAGAGGTTGGAGCCGGAGACGGAGGTGATGTGGACCAGGTCGGTGGTGAGGAACGCCTGCTCCAGGTCCGGCGACAGCCGGCTGGTGTCCCCGTCGACCAGGGCCGGGAGCAGCCCACGGGGGTCGGGGTCGAGCGGGTCGCAGGCCCGGCTGAGACCGGCCCGCAGCGCCCCGGCCACCCGCTGCGCCGGCGAGGGCGGTGCCAGGATCCGCGGCGGTCCCCGGGTGAACAGCACGGCGGCGCTGTCGCCGCCGTCCTCCGCCGGGCCCAGCCTGGCCTCCGCACGCAGCCGGGTCGACGGCAGCAGTCCGAGCCAGCGCTCGGCCCCCGGCCCCGGGCGAGGACGGTGACAGGCGTACGGGTGCGGACCGCGCCCCGGAGGCGGCACCGGCGCTGCCCCGGGGCGACCGCGACCTGGACCTGGTCACCGTCCCGCGGAGCAGGACATAGCCGCGGGCGGTCGGGCTGTTCCCCGGACGCGGGTCGGTGGTGACGGTCATGTCGACCGTCACGTCGGCCCGCTGGGCGGCCAGCCCCGGGACCGGGCCCCGGTGCAGGTCCGCCGTGGCGAGCGTGGTGGCGACCGCGGCGGCACCCGCGCTCAGCAGCAGCCCGGCCAGCGGACGCGGCAGGAACAGGACCCGCAGTGGCCGGCACCGCCACGCGAGCCGACGCGGGGACGGGGGCCGGTCCCGCGCGGAAGGGCGGTCCGCGCGGCCCCTGGCGCGGTGGTCGGTGAGCAGCAGCGCGACTGCGGTCAGAACCGCGACCGCGGCCGCCGCCAGCACCCACCCGGTCGCGCCCGGCCCGGTGCTGAGGACGGCGGCGGCGCAGCCCCAGGCCGCGAAGGCCGGGCCGACCAGGCGGAGGTCCTGGGGCGGGTGCTCCCCGCGCCGGCCGGTCCCGGCGCGGCCGTTCGCCCCGGCCGCCGGTCGCCCCGGTCCGGATGCTGTCTCATGTCGCCTCCTTTCAGAGCCGCTGCTGGGACTGTCTTCAAAGGCGCTCTCAGGGCCGTAGCGCGGACCTGAGGTCCTGGAGTCTGCGTTCACCGAAGCCGCTGACGTGGCGGAGCTGTTCCACCGACTGGAAGCCGCCGTGCTGCTCGCGGTACTGGATGATGCGCTGGGCCAGCACCGGCCCCACCCCTGGTAGCGCGTCCAGTTGCTGGGCGGTCGCGCTGTTGAGGCTGACCGGGGTGACCGGAGAGCCCGGGGAGCCTCCGGCACCGGTCGCGCCCCCGGCGCGCCGACCGCTCCGGGGGCCGTTCCGACCAGCACCTCCTCGCCGTCGCCCAGCGGCCGGGCCAGGTTCAGCCCGGTCAGATCAGTCCCGGGGAGCGGGCCGCCCGCCGCCGAGAGGGCGTCCTGGACCCGGGAGCCCGGCGGGAGGGTCCGCAGGCCCGGTGCGCGGACCTTCCCGGCGACATCCACCACCAGCGCGCTGGGCCGCGACGGCCCAGCTGCGGGAGCGGCGCTGGGGCCGGGGCCGGGCGCGGGTGACCCGGCGGCGGCCGACACCGCGACCGGTCCCGGGTCGAGCGCCATCGCCCCGGGGCTGACCGCGCTGTCCGCCACCGGCACGGCAACCGGCTCGGGACGACCGGACCAGAAGTGCTGCATGCCGTAGACCAGGGCGAGGACAAGGAGCACGGACAGGCCGACCAGGGCTCGTCGGTCCAGGTCGAGCCGCTCCTGGAGTGCGAGCGGCAGCCGGGTCAGCAGCGGGGCCCGCTTGCCCGCGGGCGCCGCCGCCCTGCCGTCTCCCATTCCGCCGTCTCCCGCTCCGCCGTCTCCCGCTCCGGGTGGTCCCAGCTCCACCGGATCCGGCTCCAGCGCGGACAACTCCCCCGCGCCGGAGCCACCGGGTGGCGGAGCCGACGGCACGAAGGCCGGCCGGGCGGACAGCAGTACCGGAGGCAACGAAGGCAGGTCGGACACGATCGGCGACAGTGCCGGCGAAGCCAAGAACAGTGGAGCGGCCGGAGGCGGCGGGTCGGGCGACCGCACCGGAGCAGGCGGGTCGGGCGACTCGGCCTGGGCAAGCAGGCCGGAGGGCTCGGGCGGATCAGGCAGGACAGGCAGGCCGGGCGGGTCGGGCAGGCCGGCGGGTCGGGCAGGCCGGGCGGGTCAGGCAGGCCGGGCGGGTCAGGCAGGCCGGGCGGGTCAGGCAGGTCGGGCGGGGTGGCGGGTGGTGGTTCTGCCGGTGGGGCGGGGCGGGCGTTGCGGAGCGGGGCCGGCTGCGGGCTGAAGAGGGCGTCCAGGCGCTGCCGGACCTCGACGTCGGGGGTGCGGCGGGAGGGGGTGGTCGCGGTTCTCATGGCGACGACGCTAGACCGCCGCCAGGCCGCCCGAGCAGCATCGACGGCGCCCTGTGGACAACCAGGGGGTGTGGACAACTCCCTCACCCGGGAGGGTGATTACCGGGGCGATACGACGACGGCGAGCAGTCCCGGACCCACATGCGCGCCGATCACCGCACCCACCTCGCCCACATACAGCTCCCGCAGCCCCGGGATCCGCTCGCGCAGCCGCTCGGCGATCGCCTCGGCCCGTTCCGGAGCGGCCAGGTGGTGCACGGTGACGTCCACCTCCGCCAGCCCGGCCTGCTGGATCGCGATCTCCTCCAGCCGGGCGATGGCCCGGGTGGCGGTGCGGACCTTCTCCAGCGGCTGGATCCGGCCGTCCTCCAGGTGCAGCAGCGGCTTGACCGCCAGGGCGGAGCCGAGCAGTGCCCGAGCCGATCCGATCCGGCCGCCGCGGCGCAGATGCTCCAGGGTGTCCACGTAGAAGAAGCCGGAGGTGGCCGCCGCGCGCTTCTCCGCTGCGGCCGCCACCTCGTCCGGTGTGCCCCCGGCCAGCACGGTCTCGGCTGCGGTCAGTACGCAGTAGCCGAGGGCCATGGCCACCATTCGGGTGTCCACCACCCGCACCGGCAGCGGAGCGTCCTGCGCGGCCAGCAGCGCCGCCTCGTAGGTCCCGGAGAACTCGGCCGAGAGGTGCAGCGAGACCACTGCCTCCGCTCCCCGGGCGCAGCCGCGCGGTAGGCGCTGGCGAGGCCTCCGGGCTGGGCCGGGAGGTGGTGACCCGGACCCGGCGCTGGAGCGCGTGGGCGATGTCCGCCGAGGATGCCTCGCCGCCCTCGGACAGCACCTCGTCACCCACCACCACGCTCAGCGGCACCACGTCGATCCCGTACCGGGAGATCGCCTCGCCAGGTAGGTAGGCCGTGGAGTCGGTGACGATGGCGACGCGCATGTCCGGGAGATTACCCTCCGCAGCCGGGGAGGGACAGGGGAACCTGAGCCCAGGTCCCGGCCCTGGCAGGGGGTGGCGCGAGCGTCCTGAACGGCCCGCAGGAGAAGTCCCCCTCGGCGGGGGCCGGCCGGGACCAGGGATGGAGCGGGCAGGCAGCGGGCAGGCGGCGGCGAGCCGGGCGGAGGCCTCCGGTCAGGCCTTCCGCAGCCGCGGCCGGCGCTGTCCGTCCAGGACGTCTGCGGCCGCTCGGCGGGACCGGGCGCGGCCGGGGTCCAGTGCCGCAGCGCGCCTGCCTCCGCCTCGCACTCCTCGCTCAGCCGGGCCAGGTCCTCGTCGGCGAAGCGGTGCAGCCGGTCCTGGGCGGCCCAGCGCAGCGAGGAGGCCGAGTGGACGATCCGGTCGGCGCGCTCGCGGACACCGGCCAACTGGCCCTCCACCCGTTTCTGGTCGGGTTCGCGCTCCAGCAGGCGCAGCTTGGTGTCGAGCTCGTCGGCGTGCTCGTCCAGCCGGGTGAGCAGCAGCAACGACTCGGAGAGCTGCGGGTCGCTGCCCGAGCCCGCCTCCAGCACCCGGCGGGAGGCCGACAGCGCCGTGCGCACCTCGGCGCGCAGGCCGGCGACCTGGCCGTGGGCACCGCCGCGGGTGAGCGCGCGGGCCTTGATCGCGACATCCTCGGCGGCGCGGCGGGCAGGTGGCACCGCCCGTCGTACGGCCTGGCGGGTCTTCACCACGGCCAGGCTGACCAGCCCGACAACCGCGCCCACAAACAGCACCACGATGCCGAGCACAACGGCGAGTGCCTCCACGACGGTCTCCCTCCCCCATAGATCCTGTTGAGTCCGTACTCCGCGCCTTGGGGCGCTCCGCAGAGCGTGCCCCCGGAACGACGAATGTCCCCCCACCGTAGCCCGATGGGGGACATCCACCTCTGTTCCGACGCGGTGCCCGGGTCGGTTCAGGGGAACCTCAGGGTCACCCCGAGCCCCGAACCCGACCCGAACCCGACGCCGGCCAGTCACGTCAGTCGGTTCAGCCCGTGACGATGTTGACCAGCTTCGGCGCCCGGACGATCACCTTGCGCACCTGGGCGCCGTCGATCGCCGCGACCACGTTCGGGGCGGCCAGCGCCAGCGTCTCCAGCTCGGCGTCGGAGATCGCCGGGGGGACCTCCAGCCGGGCCTTGACCTTGCCCTTGACCTGCACGACGCAGGTCACGGTGTCGTCCACCAGGTAGGCCGGGTCGGCCACCGGCAGCGGCTGTGCACCAGTGAGGTGTCGTGGCCCAGCCGGGACCACAGCTCCTCGGCGATGTGCGGGGCCAGCGGCGCGACCAGCAGCACCGTCTGCTCGGCCACCACCCGGGGCGTGCTGCCCGCTTGACCAGGTGGTTGTTCAGCTCGGTGGCCTTGGCGACGGCCGTGTTGAAGCGCAGTCCGGCCATGTCCTTGCGGACGCCGTCGATGGTCTTGTTCAGGATCCGCAGCGTGGCCTCGTCCGGCTCCTCGTCGGTGACGACGACCGCGCCGGTCTCCTCGTCGACGACGTTGCGCCACAGCCGCTGCAGGAAGCGGTAGGAGCCGACGACGGCGCGGTGTCCCAGGGACGGAGACGTCCAGCGGGCCCATCGCCATCTCGTACAGGCGCAGGGTGTCCACGCTGTACTCACCGGTGACCTCCTCCGGGGCGACCACGTTCTTCAGCGACTTGCCGATCTTGCCGACCTCCCGGCTGACCTGCTCGCCCTGGTAGTACCAGGCGCCGTCGCGCTCCTCGACCTCGGCCGCCGGGACCGGGAAGCCGCGCTGGTCGCGGTAGACCTGGCCCTGGATCATGCCCTGGTTGAACAGCTTGTGGAACGGCTCGCCGGAGCTGACATGGCCCAGGTCGAACAGCACCTTGTGCCAGAACCGCGCGTACAGCAGGTGCAGCACCGCGTGCTCGGCGCCACCGACGTACAGGTCGACGCCGCCGGCCGGCTTGGCCGCGTCCGGGCCCATCCAGTAGCGCTCGTTGACCGGGTCGACCACGGCCTCGCTGTTGTCGGGGTCGACGTAGCGCAGCTCGTACCAGCAGGAACCGGCCCAGTTGGGCATGGTGTTGGTCTCACGCCGGTAGGTCCGCACGCCGTCGCCGCGGCCCAGGTCCAGCTCGACGGTGACCCAGTCCTCGCGGCGGACAGCGGGGTCTCCGGGGAGGTGTCGGCGTCGTCCGGGTCGAAGGTGCGCGGCGAGTAGTCGTCGATCTCGGGCAGCTCGACCGGCAGCATGGACTCGGGCAGCGGGTGCGCGACGCCGTCCTCGTCGTAGACGATCGGGAAGGGCTCGCCCCAGTAGCGCTGGCGGCTGAACAGCCAGTCGCGCAGCTTGAAGGTGACCGTGCCCTCGCCGATGCCGCGGGCGGCCAGCCATTCACTGATGGCCTTCTTGGCGTCGGCGACGCCCAGGCCGTCCAGCGAGATCTCGGCGTTGGCGGAGTTGACGATCACCGCGTCGTAGGAGACGAAGGCGCTGTCCAGCCGTCGGTGTCGGTGTCGCGGCCGTCGGTCGGCTGCACCACGCAGCGGATCGGCAGCCGGAAGGCGCGGGCGAACTCGAAGTCGCGGACGTCGTGCGCCGGGACGGCCATGATCGCGCCGGTCCCGTAGCCCGCCAGCACGTAGTCGGCGATGAACACCGGGACCTGCTCGCCGCCGGCCGGGTTGGTCGCGTACGCGCCGGTGAACACGCCGGTCTTGGCGCGGCCCTCGCTCTGCCGCTCCACCTCCGACTTGGCGGCGGCCTGCTTGCGGTACGCGGCCACGGCCTCGCCGGGGGTGGCGTGGCCGCCGGTCCACTCGGCGGGCAGGTCCTCGCTCGGCCAGGCGTCCGGGACGACGGTGTCGACCAGGTCGTGCTCGGGGGCCAGCACCATGTAGGTCGAGCCGAACAGGGTGTCCGGGCGGGTGGTGAACACCGTGACCGCGGAGCCCGGGTGGCCGACCACCGCGAAGTCGACCTTGGCGCCCTCGGAGCGGCCGATCCAGTTGCGCTGCTGCAGCTTGATGGCGTCCGGCCAGTCCAGCAGGTCCAGGTCGTCGATCAGGCGGTCACTGTAGGCGGTGATCCGCATCATCCACTGGCGCAGATTGGACTTGAAGACCGGGAAGTTGCCGCGCTCGGAGCGGCCGTCGGCGGTGACCTCCTCGTTGGCCAGCACCGTGCCCAGGCCGGGGCACCAGTTGACCGGGGCCTTCTTGATGTACGCCAGCCGGTAGTCGCTCAGCAGTTCGTCGCGCTCGGCGGGGCTCAGCTCGGCCCAGGGGCGGCCGTCGGCGGTGGGCTGCTCGCCGCGCTCGAAGCGGGCGACCAGTTCGCCGATCGGACGGGCCTGGCCGGCCTCGGGGTCGTACCAGGAGTTGAAGATCTGCAGGAAGATCCACTGCGTCCAGCGGTAGTACGCCGGGTCGATGGTGGTGACCGAGCGGCGCTGGTCGTGACCCAGGCCCAGGCTGCGCAGCTGGCGGCGGAACTCGACGATGTTCGCCTCGGTGGTCACCCGGGGGTGGGTGCCGGTCTGCACGGCGTACTGCTCGGCCGGCAGCCCGAAGGCGTCGAAGCCCATGGTGTGCAGCACATTGTGGCCGGTCATCCGCATGTAGCGGGCGTAGACGTCAGTGGCGATGTACCCCAGCGGGTGCCCGACGTGCAGGCCGCTGCCCGAGGGATAGGGGAACATGTCCATGATGAAGGCGTGCGGCTTGCCGGTGACGTCCGTGCCGTCGGCCAGCGTCCCGCGCGGGTTGGGGGCGTCGAACGCGCCCTCGCGCTCCCAGCGGTCCTGCCATTCGCTCTCGATCCGCGCCGCCAGCGCGGGGTGTAGCGGTACGCCTCGGGCGCCTCGGGTGTGGTCTCGCTCATCGTCCTCAAACTCCATCAAGGGGTTCGGGCGGGCCGTACCGGGCCCGTCCACCAGCAGAACCGTTCCGTGCGGCCCCGGCCCGGTCGCCTACCGGGGGCCCGGGCCGAAGCCGTCTCCCTGCGAAACTGCGAAAGAAAACAGAAAAACCCCTCGCAGGAGGGGTCGCCACGCTGACTCCGGCCACACCGCCTCGGGCGGGCCGGTCCTTGTCAGCGCGGCCGGATAAGGAGCAGACGCGCGGTTCGCATGGCCACAGGTTACCGCAGCGCCTGCCACCGGTGAACGTCCGCTGTGGCCGGACGGCCGGGCCGCCGCGGGGTCAGCCGAGGGGCGTGGCGGTGAAGTCCCGGAACCAGAGCTCCGAGTTGTCCACCCGCAGGCCGACCCCGCCGGGCTTGCTGAGCGCGCCCGGCGCGTGGTCCACCACCGAGAGCGCGGTGCTGCCGTTGATCTCCAGGGACAGCTGGACCGTCCCCGAGGGGCCGTCGACCGCGCTCGCCGAGACCTGCTGCCAGCTCCCGTAGGGGATCGGGCAGGAGGCCTGGGCCAGGGTGGCGTAGTCGCCGCCGTCCACCGCCGCCGAGTCGTGGGCGGTGACCTTGCGCTTGATCACCACCATGCCGTCGCGGCGGCGGAAGCTGAGCGCGTACAGCTCCGAGGGGCTGTGGTAGCGCAGCCAGAAGTGCGCACCGTCCCACTCGGAGGCCGGGGTGCGCTTGGTGGTGATCGGCTGGTCCACCTTGACCGAGCTGCTGACCCGGACCGAGCCGAAGTCGCGGCGGCGGGTGACCAGGCGGAACACCGCCGAGTCGTTGTACCGGGCGGAGTCGGTGCCGGTCTCGCCGGAGGTCGGGGACCCCGGTCCAGCCGCAGCCGTCCTGGGCGAAGAGCGAGCCGCTGGTGACGATCCAGTCCGCGGAGTCGTGCGCCTGCGGGCTGCTGGGCTCCCGGTAGGCGTACTCGTTGGTGACCAGCCCGCTGCCGGGGAAGCTCGCCGTGAACGGCTGCACGCTGTCCCCCGAGCCCTGAGAACCACCGGAGCCGCCGGAGCCACCGGAGCCGCCGGAGCCACCGAGGCCGCCGAACTCCAGCGCCGCGCCGACGCCGACCGCCGCGGCCCCGCCACCAGCCCGCCGATCAGGGCGCGCCGCGAGGGCGTGCCCCGGCTCATGACGCCGTCCCGGTCACCTTGAAGCCGGTAATCGTCGGCCAGGTGCGCCGGGTCAGGTCCCGGTACGCCGAGAAGCCGACGCCGCCGGTCTCGTTCTTGGCCAGCAGGGTCATCCGCACTGTTCCGTCCACGGACACCAGTGTCGCGGTGGGGGTCACCGTGACCGACACCAGGTGGGTGCCGGCGGCGGTGAGCGCACGGGCGCCAACCAGCTGCTGGTTGTCGGCGTCGCCGGAGAAGACCTCAAGCTGGTCCCGGTAGATCTGGACGCTGATCGCCAGCGGGCTGCCGACGCGCACCCACACCGCCCCGCTGACCGCGGTGTTGCTGAGCCGGGAGACCGTGCCGCTGACCGTGTAGTCGGTCCAGGCGGCGGTGCGCTCGGGCTGGTAGGCGCCGTAGACGGAGAGGCTGCCCGAAGACTGCGGCTCCAGTTCCTGCGAGGTGATCCGGAACGGCGCGGTCAGGCCGGGCGCGACCTCCAGCGGGCGTTGGGTCGAGCAGGACGGCCTCCGACACCGGCAGGGCGTCCGGGCCGCCGGGACGCACCGCGGGGGCCGCCTCGGAGACGCTCACCTTGTCGAACACCGGCCAGGCCACGCCGGGGCGGTTGATCCCGACCCGGATGCCGAACCCGCCGGTGAGCTGGGTCGGGCTGGTGACCTTGGAGGTCCAGCTGAGCACCGCGGTGCCGTCCACCCGGGCGGTGGTGACCGGGCCCTGCACGGTCACCTCGACCGTGTGCCGGGAGACGTCGGCGATCTTCTTCTCGGCCAGCTTGATGTTGTCCCGGGAGATCGACAGCGTGCCGCGGCTGATGCCGACCACGATGGGCTCCGCGCTGTCGTCGCGGACCGAGATGGACGCCTGGTTGGTGCCGTCCGACAGCCCGGAGACGGTGGCGTCGACCTGGTAGTCGTCCCAGTCGAGGCTGCTCATCTGGCGGAAGTCGGCGGCCGCGTAGTGCGCCCGGCCTGGTACGGGCCCTTGCCGGTGAACGGGCCGAGCCGCCCTGCTTGGAGCCGTCGTACGGTCCACTGTGTGGCTCGGACAGCGGGTCGAGTCCTCGGAGCGACCTGGGTCCACTGCGCCAGCTCGGAGCAGCATCGAGGGTGTGCTCTTCAGCACCTCAAGACGCTGCACTTCTGCATGGTGCCGGCCCGGCGGCTGGCGGTCAGCGCCGGGAGGAGACGTCGGTCAGCGTGGCCACGAAGTACTTGGCCATGATGTCGGATGTGGGCCGGGCTTGGCAGGTTGGCCTTGGTCCGACTCCGAGTAAGGGTAGGCGAAAGAACAGCGCCGGGCAGGCCGTGGCCCTCCATGGTGGAGATGGACTTGTCGATGTCCGCCTCCACCCGGGACTGGTACTGCCGTAGGTCTCCAGCCGTGCTGGGTCGGCAGCCAAGCCGGTTGGCCAGCGCCGAGCCCTGGTCACCCTGCGCGTCGATGGCGGTCCGGTAGTGCAGGTCGTAGTGTGGTCCTGGAAGTCCCAGCGGCCAGAGGCGGCCATCCGGCTGATCTCGTTCCAGGTCAGTAGTAGGGGCGGTCGTGGTCCACCCCGCTCCGAGATCAGGAACGAGCGCCGTGCATGTGTACTTGGCGAGGATCTTGTCCCCGTAGACCCACAGCCGTTGGTGCCGTCGTCGAAGGTGATGTAGACCGACCGCGGCGGGCCGGCCGCGCGCAGGTAGTCGGCAACTCCTGGCTGGTCAGGCCGGTAGCCGGCCCGCCTGGAGGCCGCCATCTGGCCGCGAAGGTGGTCGGGCTGACCACGTACTCGCTGGTGTTGGTCGGCTGATGTCGTGGTAGGTCAGCACGATCGGCGCGGTGGTCGCGGGCAGCGCCTCACCGAGCCGGACCAGCCGCGGTCTGGTCCGCGTCCAGCTGGACCACGGTGCCGGGGGCTGCGGGGTCATGTACTTCTGGTACTCGTTACTCGGCCGCGCGTAGAAGGGCATGGCCAGGATCGCCAGGGCGAGCGCCAGCAGGCCGAGCCGCGCGTCCAGTGGCCGCGGCGCGCGCCCTTGGCGTGCCGCGCGCCGGGCGGCGCGGATCTCCGGCGGCAGCGAGGCCGACCCGCCCGGCTGCGCGCCGGGGGGGGTGGTCACGGAAGGATGCTCCCTCTGCTGCACGATGGCGTAGATGCCGCAGACGACGCGATGGAGATCAGGCGGCGATCAGCCGCCCCACAGCACGCAGGGCCTTCATCACGTCGCTCCTGGACAGACACCGCGCCGGATGGTCGCGAAGGAGTACGGCAGCAGCCAGGCCAGCAGCAGCGACGAGAGCAGGCTCATCAGCGGCCGTAGCGCCAGCGGTGTCACCGGGGTTGTCGATCTTGAATGCCAGTCCCCACACGCACCCTTGAGGACCACGCCGCAGAGGTAGAGCAGGGTGAGGAAGGCGGCTCCGTTGGCGGGCCCCAGACGATGTGCCGGAAGGCCATGATCGGGCGGCCACCACCCACAGCGCGTGCCCGTAGTAGAGCAGGCCGGGCCGAGGCCGCGGCGCCACATGAAGGAGCCGGTGAAAAACAGTTCCGGATGAAGCTCTTCTTCCAGCGGATCTGCTGCTTCAGAGGGCCGGAAGCGGGCCGGGACTTGGTCCACACCTTGGCGGACTGGACGTAGCCGATCCGCCACTTGCGCTCAGGTAGTCGCGCTCGGTGACGAACGGCGAGTCGCGTACTTCTGCTTGAGGCCTTGCCGCGCCACTTCTGCCCCAGCACATAGCCGGTCAGCTGCGGTCGGTGGCAAAGCGGAAGGGGGCGCCCATGAAGCGGTCACCGGCCAGGCCGGGAGGTAGTTGTAGATGGCGTCGCGCGGAACACCGCCAGCGGCCGGATACGCAGGTGACCGAGCCGAAGGTGGACTCGGCCGCCTTGGCCACCCGAACTGCCCCTCGTACCAGACGTCCTGCATCTTGTGGAACATGGTGTCGGCGGCGTTCAGCGCCGGGCGTGGCCGCTGACCGCGCCCAGCTCCGGGTGCGCGACCAGGGCCTCGACACAGCGGGCCAGGGCGTCCGGGCCAGGATGCAGTCGGAGTCGGAGAAGGCGATGACCTCGCCGTCGGCGATCTCGCACGCCTTGACCAGGCGTGCTTCTTGCCCAGGTTCTTCTCCAGTAGATCACGGTGATGCCGAGCTCGGCCTCCAGCCGCGCAGCACCTCGACCGTGCCGTCCTCGGACTGGTCGTCGACCACGATCACGTCGAGGTTCGGTAGTCGCAGAGGATCATCGAGCGGACGCATTCCTCGATGACGTCGACCTCGTCCTTGACGCCAGCAGGAAGCTCACCTTGGGCGTGGCCGAGGACAGCGGGGAAGCTGCCCAGGTCGGCGGGCGCTTGCGCAGGGTCCGCTCGGACGGGTCGTCATAGCGGCTGTAGGCGATGAACAGCATGGAATGGTGCCGACCAGCACGGTGAAGCCGTAGCCGAGACCAGCGGGCTCTGCTCCAGCCTGGGCGCCTCGCGGCCAGGATCAGCAGCAACGCAGCAGGCACAGCAGGGTGAGCACCCGGCGGGTGGCATGCCGCACCGAGGGATGCATCCGGTCCAGCAGCCGGCGCATCGGCCCGGGGCGGAACGCGGCGTCGGCCGAGCGCAGCGGCGGAGCGGCGGCGCGGGCCGGAACGCCGGAGCCGCTGCGCAGGGTCGCGGTCGCGGTGGCGGCCGTGGCGTGCTCCGCTCACCGGCCGCGGGCCAGCGGTCCCACTCGCCCCAGGCCGCCTGCGGCTGCGCCGGGACGGTGGGCGGATGGGGCTGGTACGCTCCTCGACTGTAGGTCGCGGATGACTGTACGACTGTCTGATGGGTACTGCTGGCCTGACTGGTACGGCTGATATGGCTGGTCCGAATGGTACGGCGCGCCGGCTGGTGGTTCCCGCCGACTGTACGAGTCGTCGGACTTAGGCTGGCCGTACTGCGGTTCGGAACCGTAGGCTGTCGTCACAGGATCGCCTTCGCCGGACGAGTCGAGCCGGTAGGTGGCGTCCAGCACGATGCCCGGCTGTCGCTCCCAGACCGGTGAGCCAGTCCAGGTCGCGCCGGTGGACGGTGTGCACCAGCACCAGGTCCCAGTTCCCGTACTGCGGGCGGACTCACTGACGAGCACCTCCGCGCCGATCCGGACCGCGGGCACCAGCGGGTCGGTGAAGTGCACCTTGGCGCCGTCCTCCCGGAGTTCCTCCAGGATCTCCAGCGCGGGCGACTCGCGCAGGTCCGCGACACCGGGCTTGTAGGCGACGCCCACCAGCAGCCCGCGCGCCGGAGATGCTGAGACCGCGTCGGCGAGCAGCTCACGTACCCGGCGGACCACCTGGCGCGGACGCCCGGCGATGGCGGTCATCGCGGCGTCGATCAGCGGCGAGGATATCCGCTTGGCCGCAGCTGCCAGAGCAGGTAGTGCGCGGTCGCAGGGTATGCAGTGGCCGCCGACGCCGGGCCGGGGTAGAAGGGCATGAAGCCGTAGGGCTTGGTTGCCGCGGCCTCGATGATCGGCGCCGGGTCCAGCCCCAGTCCGCGGCAGTTCTCGGCGAACTCGTTGGCCAGCGCGATGTTGACGGCCCGGAAGGTGTTCTCCAGAGCTTGGTCATCTCCGCCTCCTCCGGGGAGGCAGCACATGCACCGAGGGCGGTGCGGCGCAGTACGGCGGCGGCCAGCTCGTGGAGCGGGCTCCCGTGCCGCCGACCACCCTGGGCGTGCTCTCCTGGGTGTGCCGGGCGTTGGGGTCGATCCGCTCCGGGGAGAAGGCGACATGGATGTCGGTCCCGGCCACCAGGCCGCGCTCGGCCAGCGGCCGAACCAGCAGGTCACCGGTGGTGCCGACATAGGTGGTGGAGGTGAGCACCAGCAGTTGGCCGGGACGGCATGAGCGACGACGGAGGCACAGGCCGCCGCCATCGCCCGGAGGTCGGGCACCTGGTGCCGGTCGACCGGGGTCGGGACGCAGATCAGCACGGTGGCGGCCCCGGCGACCCGGGCCGGGTCCGAGGTAAGAACGAAGCTGCCGCCCTCACCCCCGGCCGCACCCGCCGCTTCGGCGTCGGCGTCGGCACCGGCTTCGGCACCGGCTTCGGCAAGGCTGGTGGCCAGGCGCTCGTGGTCGCTCGGGAGCAGGTCGACGTCGCGGCGGCGGATCGCGTCCAGCCGGCCTCGCTGACGTCGAGCCCGATGACCCGGTTGCCCGCCGCGAGCAGGGCGAGGGCGGTGGGCAGGCCCACATAACCGAGCCCGACCACGGCAACCGTCGCGGCTGCGTGCTCCTCCGCCCCGACCTGCGGGTAGGAGTCAGGCCCTGGTGATGAGCCGTCGGCCACGAGCTCCATGGGCACAGGGAATCGCATATGCACTCCGCAGACGGTCGACGTGGCGTGGTGGCTGGCCGGCCGCATGCGGGGACCCCGCTGCCCTGCCCTGACTTTGACGGAAGCTCGGCCGTCACTCAGTCGATGCTCAGCGTGGTAAGGCTCGCGTGAGAGGTATGTGGAAGTCAAGTGAAGATCGAAGCCTAATCGTGTGCCAATTAGGCCTATTTAATGTCCTTTTAAGGGAGGACATTGGCACAGAATGACCATTTTTGTCCTTCCTGACGTTCTCTCAGCTCTCAGCAAAGCGTGATCGATACGTCATGCGATCACTGCAAACCGTTCCGGAACGGACATGGCCCCCGCCCCCGCCTGCGCGGCGGGACAGGGGCCATGACTGACCGTCGCGGCTAGCGACGGTCCCCCGGGAGCGCGGGAGGCACCGGCGACCGGAGACACCGGAGGCGCTGGAGGTGCCGGCGGGCCGGGCGAAGCGGGCGGAGCCCGGGTAGCCGGCGAAGCCCTTGAAGCCGGGGCTGAAGGAGGCCAGATAGCCGGGGCGGGCGAGCCGACCCCGGTCACGTCGTTGTAGCCCTTGACCGCGTGCAGCGAGCTGTCGTGCCCCATGGTGCGCAGGCTGACGTCGTAGCCGTAGGTGTCGTCCACCCCGTCGTGGTAGTCCACCCGGACCTGGGCCAGTGCCGTCCGCGGGCCCAGCGGGGTGTCGGTCACCCCGTGGAAGGCCGGGGTGTTGTAGCGCTCGTAGAGCTCGGGGTTGGCGAAGCCCAGCGGTGCGCCCGCGGCCTGCTCGGCCAGGGCCTGGACGGCGGCGAAGACCGGGCAGGCGACGCTGGTCCCGCCGACCCGGTACTCCCCGTACCTGGTGGAGCCGTCGGGCCAGGTCTGGGTCTGGCCGACCAGGAAGCCGGTGCCGCTGTCGGCGACCGCGGCCACGTCCGGGACCACCCGCTTGCGGCCGCCATTGGCCCCGGCCAGCGCGGTCGGCACCACCGGGTACTGGTAGAAGGGCTCGGGCACCCGGGCGCTGGTGCCGCCGCCGGCGCCGGACAGGAAGGTCCCGGGCAGCCGGCCCCAGTTGCTGCCGTCCTTGCTGAGCGGGGCACCGTCGGTGCCCCAGCCGGTCTCGAAGCCGTAGTTGCCGTTGCGGTCCAGCGCCAGCGAGGTCCCGCCGACGGCGGTCACCCAGGGCAGCGAGACCGGCGAGCCGACGGTCTTGGCCCCGCTCGCGGCGAGTTCGTCGCCGTCGTCGCCGCTGGAGAAGTAGAAGCCGATGCCCTCGACCGCGCCGCGCATGAAGGTCTGGTCGTAGGTCGCGTCGATGGAGGAGTCGGTGTCGGTCTCCAGGTCGCTCCAGGAGTCGCTGACGATGTCGGCGAGCCGCCGGTCCACGACCTGGTCCAGGGCGTCGGTGAGGTCGGAGTCCTGACAGGAGGTCGCGCCGACATAGACCAGGTCGGCGTCGGGGGCGACGCCGTGCACGGCCTCGACGTCCAGGCTCTGCTCGCCGTACCAGCCGGCCGCGCCGCAGCCGCCGGGGAACTCCTGGCTGGCGGCGACCGTGTCGGTCCACACCGCGGGGTCGATCCGGGTCAACTGCCCCTGCCGATAGGGGGCGTCGCCGTGGGCGGCGGCGTACTGGGCGACGTCGGGGCCCAGCGTGGGCGAGTCGAAGGCGTCCACCACCGCGACCGTGACGCCCTTGCCGGTCAGCCCGGTCGCCGTGGCGCCGTAGGCCCGGCGCAGCTCGGTGGCGTCGAAGCCCTTGACCACGAACGGCTGCGCCTTGCCGTACGCCTGGGGGAAGCCGGTCGCCGGGGTGGCGCCGAAGTAGGGCGAGAACGGGCCGGCGTTCACATAGGCCGGGCTGGGCGGCGGCAGGACGTCGCGGCGGCTGCCGTGCACGGCGCGGTGCGGGGAGGTGTCGAGGCCGGTGACCGCGAGCACCGCCGAGGCGACCGTGGCCGGGCACTGGCCACGACCGAGGGCGCGGTGTAGGTGCGGCCGTCCTTGCGGTAGGCGTGCAGCTGCACCCCGAAGGCGCGCTGGACGGCGCGGCGGTGCCGCGGACCGCCAGGTAGTGCGTGCTGGCGTCGGTGACGGTGAACCCGGAGCCGGTCAGCCAGGTGCGGACCGCCGCCACCTGACCGGGGGTGGGCCCGAACCGCCTGGCGGTCTCGGCCGGGTTCAGGAACCGGCGGTAGGCGGGCGAGGCCGGATCGGACACCGCCCGGGCCAGCGCGGCCAGCCCGGCCGGGTCGCGCCCGGCCAGGTAGACCCGGGCGCTGGCCGCCGCGGAGGGGTCCACCAGGCCCTGGTCCGTGGCCTGCGCGGTCCAGCCGGGCACGGTGCCGGGCAGCGGCACCCGTACCGAGGAGGCCACCCCCGTCGCGGCCCGCGCGGGGCCGGCGCCCAGGCCTTCGGCGCCCAGCCCCCCGGCGAACAGCAGTGGGATGGACAGGAGTACGGCGGTACCGGTCTTGGGACGGGACCAGCTGCGACGCATGAAACACCTCTCTGAGAGCAGCGCATATACCTGAAGGTTGCGCAGCCGCAGCTGAGGTCTCCCGCCCGCACCGCCGATCGCCGGTGCGATGGGCTGATTATTCATCAGTTAGGGTGCACGGCCCGCCTCCTCGGCGCGTACACGCCCCAGTCGGCCGTTCATATGCCTGCCGCACCCCCGACGCCGGCCCGGACCGCATAGTTCCTCACCGGCCGGGGCGCGCGTCGGGCGAAGGGCGCGCGTCGGGCGAGAGGCGCGCGTCGGGCGAGGAGTGCGCGTCGGGCGAGCCGAAGGGGCCTTCCTCGGTGAAGCGCCGCAGGCCGCGGGCAAAGGCCTCGGCCTCCTCGGGGGGCCAGTCGGCGAGCGAGGCGCGGATCCGGTCGGCGAGGCGTTCGCGCATGACCGCCACCGAGTCCCGGCCCGGGCCGGTCAGCCGGAGCAGGGTGGCCCGGCGGTCGGCGGGTCGGGCTCACGGCGCAGCAGACCGGCCTGTTCGAGCCGGTCGGCCCGGCGGGTGACATTGGAGCGGTCGAGCCCGATCTGCGTGCCGAGCTCGGCCGCGCTGCACGCCCCGCCCCGGGCCAGCCCGCTGAGGACCGGGTAGGTCAGCTCGTCGATCCCCGCACCCAGCCCTTCGGTCAGATCCTGGTAGAGGCGGGCACGGGTGCTGCGGCGCAGCAGGGTGCCCAGAGCGTCGGCGATGAGGTGTCCGGCGTCGTTGTTGTCCACGGCAGTCAGCTTAGCGTGCCCCGCGCACGCTTTTGGTGGTACGGTTCTCACGAAGCGTGCGCAGAGCACGCATAATGAACGCCTTGGAGGCAGCCATGTTCCGCACCGACATCTCCACCGCACTGACCGACCTGCTGCTCACCCCGGCCTCAGCCTGGAGGAGGCGGCGGGCCGGCACTTCGCCCCGGACTACCGGCAGCGCACCGACGGCAGCTGGGCGGACCGCGCCGAGTTCCTGGACCACATCGCCCATCTGCGCGGAGTCGTCGCCGACGGCAGCGTCGAGGTGCACGAGGAACTGCGCACGGACGAGCTCTATGCCGACCGGCACACGGTGCGGGTGACCAAGAAGGACGGGTCGACCGTGCA
Source organism: Streptacidiphilus sp. 4-A2 (assembly GCA_014284505.1). Lineage (GTDB taxonomy): Bacteria > Actinomycetota > Actinomycetes > Streptomycetales > Streptomycetaceae > Streptacidiphilus. The sequence continues at coordinate 5,150,732 of JAAFYY010000001.1, forward strand.
GATGGAGGTCTACCTGTTCGGCGAGTTCGCCCCGGACGGGCGCTTCCGCCGGATCGAGGAGACCACGCTGCTGCTGTCCGGCGACGAGGCCGACCGCGACCTCGGCAGCGCCCGCTGAACGACCGCCCGCTGAACCACCGCCCGGCGGGCCCCTGCCCGCCGAACCGCCCGCCGGACCGCCCACCGAACCGCGCCGCGGGCAGGGCCGGAAACGACGAGATCCCGCCGGATCACAAGGATCTGGCGGGATCTCCCACAAGTGGAGCTACGGGGAATTGAACCCCGGACCTCTTGCATGCCATGCAAGCGCTCTACCAACTGAGCTACAGCCCCATCGCCCTGCCGCGGTCCCCCGCAGCGGCTAGAGCTACTGTACACGGTTCGCCTACCTGCCCACCAATCCCTTGTCGCGCCCCGACCTGCGGGGATCGGGGACGGGACGGTCAGGGCCGAGCCGCTGCGGAGGGCGAAGAAGGAGCCGGCCAGGAACAGGGCCGCGCAGACGGCCGTCACCACGGCCAGGGCGTGGCCGGAGGCGGCCCGGGTGGCCGGGTAGGAGACCTCACCCAGAAAGACCGAGCCGACCGCCGCGATGCCGATGACCTGGCTCAGCTGGACCACGGTGATCAGCACCCCGCTGGCGTCCGCGGCCTGGGCCGGGTCGACCCGGCTGAGCGCCCGACTGAACAGCGGGCTGTAGGAGCAGCCGCCGGCCGCGCCGATCAGCAGGAACAGGCCCTCCTGCCAGGCGTCGACCGATGAGCCGCCGCGCAGCCACCACCCCTGCAACGCGAACTCGACCGCGGCCAGCACCAGGGCGACCGCGGGCATCAGCCGGTGCAGCCGCTGCGGAAGCCGGCGCCAGTACAGCCCGGCCAGTCCGAGGCCGACCATCATCGGGGCCAGGGTCAGCCCGGCCCGCAGCGGGCCCGCGCCCAGGCCGGTCTGCAGGTGCAGCGTCATCGAGAAGCTGAAGCCGCTGATCGCGACCATGATCATGAAGATCGCCGCGGCCGGGACCAGCCCGGGCGCGCGCAGCACCCGGCGGTGGATCAGCGGGTGGCCGCCGCGCTCCGCCAGCCGGTGCTCGAACACCGCGAAGACCCCGAACAGCAGCACCCCCGCCGCGAACATCACCCAGCCCCAGACCGGCCAGTGCTCCTGGTGGCCCAGTACCAGCGGGACCACCAGCAGCCCGATGGCCGCCGCCAGCAGCACCAGCCCGACCAGGTCCAGGCTGCGCCCGGGGCTGCCCGGGAAGGCCGGCAGCAGCCTGCGCGAGGCGGCCGCCAGGGCCAGCCCGATCGGCACGTTCACCAGGAAGACCGGACGCCAGCTGGAGCCCAGCAAGTCCGCGCTGACCAGCACCCGCCCAGGACCTGCCCGGCCAGACCGCCGGTGGCCAGCACCGCCGTGTAGACGCTGAGCGCGCGGACCCGGGAGGCCCCGCTGAAGATCCGCTGGATCAGGCTCATCACCTGCGGCACCATCAGTGCCGCGCCGACGCCCTGGGCCACCCGGAAGCCGATCAGCGCGGCCGTGTCCGGCGCCAGCCCGCAGGCCAGCGAGGAGAAGGTGAACAGCAGCAGCCCGTGCTGGAAGACCCTGCCGTAGCCGAGCCGCTCGCCCAGCCGTGCCCCGGTGATCAGCAGCACCGCATAGGCGATGGTGTAGCCGGCCACCACCAGTTGCAGGGCCGCCCCGGAGGCGCCGAGGTCGGTCTGTATCGAGGGACGGCGACATTGACGATGGTGACGTCGAGCAGCGCCATGAACTGACCGGTGAGGATCAGCCCGAGGACCAGCCTCGGCCTGGCCGGGGCCGGGGCCGGTGGCGCGGCAGCGGCGTGCCCCTGGCCGGCCGGGCCGGCGGGACGGGCGGGCGGCGGGTCGGCGGGCTGTGGCGTGGTGCGCAGCTGGCTCATACGGCCATCCTGGGCGGCCCGGATACAGGTAGTTAGAGCCTGGTGATCCTGGTACTGGCAACACCTGTCAGTGGTGTGGATTGTGCGGCACGATGACCGTATGAGCCTGACGGAACTGCCCCCGACGGTCGCCCTTCCCCCCACCGAAGCAGCAGCAGCCGAAGCGGTGGCGGCGGCCGGTGCCCCGCCCGGGCCGCCGGTACCCGGCGGACCGAGCTCGCGGCCTTCCTGCGGACCCGCCGCGCCCGGGTGACCCCGGAGGACGTCGGCATGGCGCCCGGCCTGCGCCGCCGCACCCCGGGGCTGCGCCGCGAGGAGGTCGCGCAGCTCGCCGGTGTCGGAGTCACCTGGTACACCTGGCTGGAGCAGGGACGCCCGATCAACGCCAGCGAACAGGTGCTCGGCGCCATCGCCCGGACCCTGCGGCTGGACGGCGCCGAGCAGGCCCATCTGTACCACCTGGCCGGGATCCGCGCCGCACCGCCGCAGCTGGCCGGGTGCCCGGTCTCCCCCGAGATCCAGAGCATCCTGGACGCGCTGAGCCCGCTGCCCGCCGCGGTCTCCAACGCCCGCTACGACATCCTGCGCTGGAACGACGCCTACCAGGCGCTGTTTCCGGGGCCGACACTGAGCCCCTTCGGGCGGCGCAACACCCTGTGGTGCACGGCGACCGTCCCGGCCTGCTGCAACCCCTTTGTGAACCGCGCCGAGGAACTCCCGCGGATGGTCGCGGTGCTGCGCTCCGAGTACGGCCAGCATGTGGGCGAGCCGTACTGGGAGGACTTCATCCGCGATCTGCGCGAGGCCAGCCCGGACTTCGCCCGGCTCTGGGCGCAGCGGGACGTCGCGGCGCACTCGACCCGGACGAAGATCTTCCGGCACGCGGCGGTGGGCGAGGTGCGGATGACCTCCACCCTGCTCACCGCCCTGGGATGCCCGAGGCCAGGGTGGTGGTCCATCTGCCGCAGGACGAGGAGAGCCGCGAGCGGATCGGCTGGCTGATCGCCAACCCGCAGGCCCCGGCCGCCACCCACAGGCACTGAGCGGCCGGGCAGGCAGCAGGCGGGGAACGAGACAGGGGAGAACGAAACAGGCCGCCTCCGGATCACCGGAGACGGCCTGTTCCTTCTACTGCTGTGGAGCTACGGGGAATTGAACCCCGGACCTCTTGCATGCCATGCAAGCGCTCTACCAACTGAGCTACAGCCCGCGTGGTACTGCTGACTTTCCTGCTGCCGTGCACCACCGTGCGGTGGTTCCTGCGTGGAGCTACGGGGAATTGAACCCGGACCTCTTGCATGCCATGCAAGCGCTCTACCAACTGAGCTACAGCCCCATGTGTTCCGTGTTCCGCACTTGGCCGGAAAGCTGTTGTGCGAACGAGGAAGACTTTAGCGGCAGGTGGGCCGAACTGCGAAATCCGGCCCCGCCCGTCGTCCCCCGGCGCCTGCGAGCGGGCGCCGTCAGGTGCCGCTGTCAGGTGCCGCCGTCAGGTGTCGTCGCCGAGCACCGGCTCGGGCAGCGTCCCCGCGTTGTGCTCCTGGAGCCGCCAGCCACGCGCGCCCTCGCCGAGCACCGACCAGCAGCAGTTGGAGAGCCCGGCCAGGGCCTCCCAGTGGTACGGGTCGAGGCCGAGCAGACGGCCGATGGCCATCCGGATGGTGCCGCCGTGGCTGACCACCACCAGCGTGCCGCCCTCCGGCAGGGACTTCACCGCGTCCAGGACCACCGGCACGGCTCGGTCGGCCACCTCGGTGTTGAGCTCGCCGCCGCCCCGGCGCACCGGCTCGCCGAGCCGCCACAGCCGGTACTCCTCGCCGTAGCGCTCCTGGATCTCGGCGTTGGTCAGGCCCTGCCAGACGCCCGCGTAGGTCTCCCGCAGGCCGGCGTCATGGGTGACGTCCAGACCGGTCACCGCCGCCAGGGCGGCGGCGGTCGCCGCCGTCCGGCTCAGGTCGGAGGAGATCACCGCGTCCGGGCGCAGCGCGGCCAGCAGCCGGCGGCGCGGCGGGCCTGGGCGACGCCGGTCTCGGTCAGCGGGACGTCGGTGCTGCCCTGGAAGCGGCCCTCCAGGTTCCAGGCGGTCTGACCGTGCCGCCAGAAGACGATCCGCCGACCGCGTGCCCCCCGTTCAGCGCCGGCTCCGATCTGCCTCGGCCTCAAGGACCGCCTCGACGTGGTCGAACTCGTTGGGCTCGCGGATGAAGCCCTCCTCGTCGGCCTGGTTGCGGGTGGCCACGGCGTCGGCGGGCAGGTCCATCTCCGGGCAGTCCTTCCACAGCCGCTCCAGGCCGTAGTAGGAGCGCTCCTCGGAGTGCTGGACGTGGACCACGATGTCCAGGTAGTCGAGCAGGATCCAGCGGCCCTCGCGCTCGCCCTCGCGGCGCACCGGCTTGGCGTCGAGCTGCTCGCGGAGCGCCTCCTCGATGCCGTCGGAGATGGCCTTGACCTGGCGGTCGTTGGGCGCGGAGGCGACCACGAAGGCGTCGGTGATGGCGAGGACATCACTGACGTCGAAGGCGATGATTGTGGGCGAGCTTGTCGGCGGCCGCCTGGGCGGCGGCGTTGACGAGTTCGACGGCACGGTCGGTTGCAGTCACTGGGTGCTCTCGGTTCGGGGACGCGGGTACCCTCCAGGATCTCATGAACGGCAGACAGCCCGCGCTGCCGATTCCGCGGGCCGCCGACCCGGCCCGCGGACAACCGGAGGTCAGCCCTGGTCGTAGTCCTTGCCCAGGGTGACCAGCAGGTCCACCGACTGCGGGTGGTGACCTTCCTCACGGCGCTCGGGGCAGGCCGAGGTCCTCGGCAAGCTGCTGGGCGTCGTTGGCGCGGGCGTCGGAGGTGTAGGTGATGGTGGAGGCGGACCGGTGGCAGCGGTCGCGTTGCCGGGCACCAGCGTGTAGCCGTTGTTGGTGACAGTGGCCTCGGCCAGCGAGACCGGACGCGCGAGCCGGTGGCGTCGACCAGCGAGACCCGGGCGGCGGTGGTGCCGTTCGCGGCGCCGCCCACGCTGCCGCCGAGGAGCTGGGTGACCACGGTGCCGGCCCCGGGCCGAGCGCGCCGTTGGGCTCCACCGGCAGCGTGACCGTCTGGTAGTTCCCGGCGTTGGCGTCGGCGGACAGGGTCGCCAGCAGCGCCCCGAGGGTGGAGTCGGGCAGCGAGGGGTCGTTGACCTCGCCCATGGCGGTGATGTCGGCGGCGGCCGCGGTCGGGTCCGACGGCATGGCCTTGATCACCGCCTGGAGCACCTGGCCGTAGCGGGCCAGCGCCGCGCCCGCGTCCTCGCCCTTGCCTGGTAGGTGGCGTAGGCGATGGCCGCGGCGCCGGTGAGGGTGGCCGTGCCCGGGCTGACCACGGTCTTGCCGTTCTGGGTGACGGTGGTGTCGGCGTCGACGGTGATCCCGTTCAACTGGTCCACCAGCACCTGGAGGAACGAGGTGTACAGGCTCCAGCTGGCGGTGATGTCGCTGCCGAGCATGGTGTTCAGGCTGGTCCTGATCGCCGCGTTGCCCTGGCTGTCGACGCTGCCGGCCAGTTGCACCATCCCGCCGCCGTCCGGCGGGATGTCCAGGTTGCCCGGGATCAGCAGCGTCGCGCCCTTGTGCGTGCCCGCGTCGGAGACCAGCAGCGCGGTGTAGATGTGGTCGGCGGAGTCGTGCAGATGGACCGCGACCACCTCGCGGCCGGTGGCCGCGGCGACCGTGTGGCCGGAGGAGCCGAACAGCTTGCCGTCGGCCCACAGATAGCCGGCCCCGGCGACCGCGACCACCGCCAGCAGCACGCCCAGCACCAGCAGTCGGCCGCGGAGCAGCCGCCGGCGCTCGTCGCGGCGCTCGCCCCGGGTCTCACTGAACTTCATCCAGTCGATGACGTCGGCGGACTCCTCCGCGTCCTCACGAAGGCGAACTCCTCGCTGATGTACCCGGCGGGCCCGGTCCCCGCCGCCGGGGCTCCACCGGCGGCCGGGGCGGCTCCCGGCGCCGGGGGCTTGCGGCGCTGCGGCGGCACCGGCTGCGCGGCGGCCGCCGGCGCCGCGGGGGCGGCGGGCGGCTGGGTCGGGGCGTACTGGTCGGCGGTGTACCGGGCGGCGCCGTAGGGCTCCGCGGGGAACTCCGCCGGATAGGGCTCGGCGGGGTACGGGTTCGCCGCGTACGACTCGGCGCGGTACGGCTCGGAGGCACGGTCGGGCCCGGCCAGGTACTGGCCGGTGTCATAGCCCCCGTAGCCGTTCTGGCCGCCGTAGCCGGGCTGCTGCGGGCGGCGGGCTGCTGCGGCCGGGGCTGCGGCACGGCCGCCGGGCGGCCCTGCGCGTCGTAGCCGTGCTGCTGGCCGTAGCCGTACGGCTGCTGCTCCTGCGGGTAGCCGGGGCCGGGCCCGGGCTGCTGCGGGTAGGGCTGGTAGCCGGGCTGCTGGTAACCGGGCTGCGGCTGCGGGTAGCCGGGCTGCGGCTGGGCTTGTGGCTGCTGGGCGTGCTGCGGCTGGGCCTGCGGCTCCTGCGGGTACTGCCCGTACCCGGGCTCCGGGAACGGCTCCTGCGGGTAGGAGCCGGGCTGGGGTGGCTGCCACTGCTGCGGCGCGGGCTCCTGGGGCGGGTACTGCCGGCCCTCGTTGTCGGTCACGCCGCCCCTATCGCTGCTCATTCGCCGTACATGTGCTGGTCTCCCCCGCCACCGCGCGGATCACGCGCCGAGGTTCCGGTAGAGCTTGCGCTTGTCGATGTATCGCACGACCTCGTCCGGCACCAGGTACCAGACCGGCTCGTTCCGGGAGACCCGCAGGCGGCAGTCGGTGGAGGAGATGGCCAGTGCGGGCACCTCGATCAGGGACACACCGCCGGCGGGCAGACCGGGGTCGGTCAAAGTGTGCCCCGGCCGGGTCACTCCGATGAAGTGCGCGAGGTCGAACAGTTCCTCGGCGTTCCGCCAGGAGAAGATCTGCGAGAGGGCGTCCGCCCCGGTGATGAAGTACAGGTCGGCGTCGGCGTGCAGGGCACGCAGCTCGCGCAGGGTGTCGGTGGTGTAGGTCGGGCCGGCGCGGTCGATGTCGATCCGGCTGACCGAGAACTGCGGGTTGGACATGGTGGCGACGACCGTCATCAGATACCGGTCCTCGGCGGGCGACACCGGACTGCGGTCCTTCTGCCACGGCGAACCGGTCGGGACGAAGACGACTTCGTCGAGATGGAACTGGCTCGCCACCTCGCTGGCGGCGACCAGGTGCCCGTGGTGGATCGGATCGAACGTCCCGCCCATGACGCCCAGACGCTTCTTCACGGGCACGTCCGCGGATTCAGCCTGCTCTCCCATGACCCGTCACTGTACGTGATCCGCATGGAATTCGAACGCCCCGGCCGTACGGGCTGCGCGCACGGCCGGGCCGGCGTCCGGACTAGCGGTCCTTGTTGAAGCGGGTGACCACAAGCAGCAGGATGATGAAGATGCACAGCGCACTGCCGCCGGTGAAGATCGGGTTGAGGCTGGCGTGATTGCCGCCGTCCGCGAGCTGGGAGACGGCAGGAGCGATCGCGGTGAGGCTCATCGTGGTGGACCTTCTGACTCGGAGGGCTTCGGCGGCTGTGGATGCCGGTCAATCCCGCCCATGCTACGGGCAGCCCCCGCGCAACCGCACGGCGGCTCCACACGTCTGACACGGCGTGTGCCCCGAAGAGCACCCGGGAAGCACACCGGGAGCACCGGGCAACGCCTGGGCAGTGCCCGGGGAATGCCCGGGGAATGCGCGAAGTGTGCCCGGAAGGGCCGCCGGGGTGCGCGGGCCGGGCGCGGCGACGCGGCTCAGTCCCGGTAGCCGCGCAGCAGGAAGAAGGCCATGAGGACGACGCCCACGACCGACACGATGACGATGATGCGCAGGAACATGCCCGGGCCGGAACCGTCCGAGATGGCGGCCAGCTGGTGCAGGGCGGTGGTGGTGCGCATTGGCTTGGCTCCTCGTGGGGTGCGACCGGTGGAACCAGGTTAGACCGCCCGGCCCGGAGATCCGTCAGCGGGACCGGGGTGGCCTGACAGGGTCCGGGCGTACTGTGGGCCGCTGAGGGGACGAGCGGTAGAGCACGGCATGTGGCAGCAAGGACAAGCACGGCGGGGGCCGGTCGAAGCAACCGGAGGGCCGCCACTGATCGGGAGGACCACTCAATGACCGAACCCAGCGGCGGCAGTGTGCCCAGCCGCAACCGCAAGCGCTTCCCGGGCATTTCCACCCGGGCCTGGGAGCACCCCGCCGACCGCTCCGCCCTGGTGGCGCTGCGCAGGCTCAGCGGCTTCGACGACATCCTGCGCAAGCTCGGCGGCATGGTCTCCGAGCGCGCGGTGCGGCTGCTGTTCCTGGCCTCGGCGGTCCGGGCCTCCGAGCGGCAGTTCGCCGGCCTGCACGACATGGTCCGCGACGCCGCCTACATCCTGGACCTGGAGAAGGTCCCGCCGCTGTACGTGACCCAGGACCCGGTGCCCAACGCCATGTGCATCGGCATGGACGCCCCGGTGATCGTGGTCACCACCGCCCTGGTCGAGCTGCTCGACGAGGAGGAGATGCGCGCGGTCATCGGCCACGAGGTCGCCCACGCGATGTCCGGCCACGCCGTCTACCGGACGATGCTGCTGATCCTCACCAATATCGCCTCCAAGATCTCCTGGGTGCCGCTCGGCGGTCTCGCGATCACCGCTGTGATCACCGCCCTCAAGGAGTGGTTCCGCAAGGCCGAGATCTCCTGCGACCGGGCCGGGCTGCTGGTGGGCCAGGACCCGCAGGCATCCATGCGCGGCCTGATGAAGCTGGCCGGCGGGCACCACCTGCACGAGATGAACACCGACGCCATGCTGGAGCAGGCGGAGGAGTACGACCGGGCCGGTGACCTGCGGGACGGCGTGATAAAGCTGCTCCAGCTGCTGCCGCAGACCCACCCCTTCGTGGCGGTGCGGGTGCGCCAGATCAAGCAGTGGTCGGAGGGCGAGGAGTACCGCTCGATCATGGCCGGGGCCTACCCGCGCCGTGAGGAGGACCCCGACACCTCGGTCACCGACCAGGTGAAGGCGGCCGCGGACTCCTACGCGCAGTCCTTCAAGGAGACCAAGGACCCGCTGATCGGTCTGATCCGGGACGTCGCCGGCGGCGCGGGCGACCTCGGCGGCAAGCTGCGCGACGTCTTCGCCGGCAACCGCTCCTCCGCCCCCGCGGCCGACACGGCCGGCGACGCGGCCGGCGGGACACCGGGCGGGGGCCCGGCGGACGCCGCGCCCGAGTCCGACTGACCGGCGCCGGCCGGCAGACCGGGCTGGGGGCCTGAGGGCCCTCAGCCCACGGTCTGCGGCAGGTCGTGCTGGAGCGTGGGCCCGGTGAGTACGCCGCAGATGTCCCAGGCCGGGCGGGTGTGGTCGAACGGGTCGATGCCGGCGCCCGGCCCCGGGGTGGCGGCCGGGGTGGGTGTCGCCCGCTTCCCCTGGACGCCGGGCTCAGCGGCGGGGGTGGCGGCCGGGAAAGAGCGCTGGAGGTACGAGCTGGTGTCGGCGTCGCAGGCCATCGGGCCGGCCTCGACCACCGAGTTGGTCAGCTCGACCCGGTCGGCGGCCAGGTCGTCCACGGTGAACTGGTAGTCGATCTCCCGGCGGACGGTGAACAGTACGATCGGCGGCTGCGTGGCCGCGCTCGGGCCCGCCGTGGCCGAGGGACGGGCCGCCGGGGGCAACAACGGCCTGAGCGAGGCGACGGCGAGGCGGACGGCGACGCGGACGGCGACGCGGAGGGGGATGCCGACGGCGTGGCGGAGGCGGACGCCGAGGCCCCGGTCTGCGGCTGGGCGGCCGCCGGGGCCTGGGCCAGCGCATAGACGAAGGTGTAGTCGCTGGTGACCTGGAGCGTCCCGGCGTCCAGCTGCCGGTAGCTGAGGTCGCCCTGCACCCGCACCTCGTCGCCGTCGACCAGCCGCACCTTGCTGGGGTCGAACCGGATCAGCCACCCGGTCACCTCGTGCTGCTGGTCGTCCCGCGGCTGGGCCAGGCTGTCGTCGAACTGCCGGTACTGCCCGGGGGCGAGCAGCTGGCGGACCGAGGAGGCGCTGCCGCCGCTGAGCACGCCCGGGTCCAGCGAGGAGGCATGCAGGTAGTTGTAGACGATCTTCAGCGCATGCAGTACCTGGTCGCTGCTGAAGTTGTCGGTGTGGTGCGGGAACGGCAGCTGGATCCCGGCGCCGCCGATCGGGTAGTCCTCCACCGCCGTCCCGGCGTAGGGGCCCGGGTCCACCGGGCCGCTGGGCGACGGCGAGACCGAGCCCGAGGGGTGGCGAGGCCGGGACCCCGGTCGGGGCGGCCGGGCCAGGGTGACCGTGACCCGGGCGCCGGTGGGGATGCCGCCCGCGCCCGGCTGCAACGGCACCACCATCATGCTGAGCTGGGCCGAGCTGACGGCGGAGCCCGGGTAGGGGTGCTTGGAGCCCATGTAGACGGCGGCCGCGAAGGCCAGCGACACCAGCAGCATCAGGGCCAGCGCCTGGCGCGGCAGGCCGCCGCGCCCGCGTCGCCGGACCGGCCGGATACCGGCGGCCATCCGTTCCTGTGCGGAGAGCTCCTGTATCCGGGCAGCCCTGATGAACGACTCGTCGAAAACGACGGGTCGCAAGTCGTCGTCTCCCCGGAACCGCCATCGGATGCGCCCGGGGCGGATCTTCCCGGCCACCCATGCTCCATAGGGTAAGTCGCCCCGGGCCTGGTGCGGGGCTCCGGGGGGCAAGTTCTGTGTGCGGATCAGGACCGGAACTCGAACCGGCGGGACGAAGCGGGCAGCGCTGCTGACAACCGGTCAGCAAATGGCCGACAAATCGGGCAAAGCACCCGTGATTCGCGCACGGTCAGTTCACCCCCGGTGCACGGTCGGTGCACCGTCAGCTGTATGCCGTCAGCTGTGTACGGGAGCGGCGGTCGCGGTCGGCGCCTGGGCAGGCTTCTGCGGGGTCCCGGTGCCGCGGCTGACCGCGGCGACGGCCACCAGCACCGCCAGCACGCCCAGCACCACCAGCATCAACTGGGCGACCACCCGCTGCCAGCGGCCGGGCAGGGCCTGGTGCCGGCCCCGGGCCGGAGCCCCGCGCCAGCGCTGGCGTCCGGACTTGCGCGGATACGCGCTGCCGGATCCGCCCGCGTACGGCAGGACCGCCTGGCGCTCCCGCGCCGAGGGCTCGTGGATCAGCGCCGCCCGCACAAAGCGCTCATCGAGGATCAGTGTCGCGAACTCGTCATCCGCCCGCCGCCGTGATTGGCACTGCCTGCGTCATAGCCTTCGGAATACACAGAGCCCCCGCATCTCGTGGCGAAGCTGCCTCAGGTTTTCAGGCATCGGGTGTACGAGCAGCGTAATGCCGCCGCAGCCGCTTTGTCTGTGGCTCCACCCACCTGTACCTTTCCGGATCGGCGGGCGGACGCCGGGTCAGACCGGCATTCAGCCACGCACCTGGCCGTCGCCGGTGACCACGTACTTGGTCGAGGTCAGCTCCGGCAGGCCCATCGGCCGCGCGCGTGCAGCTTCTGGGTGGAGATCCCGATCTCCGCGCCGAAGCCGAACTGCGCCCCGTCGGTGAACCGGGTGGAGGCGTTGACGGCGACCGCGGCCGAGTCGACCAACTGGGTGAAGCGGCGCGCCGCGGCCTGGGAGTCGGTCACGATCGCCTCGGTGTGGCCGGAGGACCACTGCCGGATGTGCGCCACCGCGTCGTCCAGCGAGTCCACCACCCCGGCGGCGATGTCATAGGACAGGTACTCGGTCTCCCAGTCCTCCGCGGTGACCGGCAGCACAACCGCCTTGGACCCGACCGCCCCGGCGCAGCCCAGCACCCGCTCGTCGCCGTGGACGGTCACCCCGGCCTCGGCCAGGGCCGCCAGCGCGGCCGGCAGGAAGGCGTCGGCGATGTCCCGGTGCACCAGCAGCGTCTCCGCCGAGTTGCAGACACTGGGACGCGAGGCCTTGGAGTTGACCAGGATCCGCACCGCCATCTCCACATCGGCGGTGGCGTCCACATAGACATGGCAGTTGCCGGTGCCGGTCTCGATCACCGGGACGGTGGACTGCTCGACCACCGTCCGGATCAGCGACGCACCGCCGCGCGCGGGATCAGCACGTCCACCAGGCCGCGGGCCCGCATCAGCTCCTGCACCGAGTCGCGCCCCTCCCCCGGGACCAGCTGGATGCAGTCTGCGGGCAGCCCGGCGCCCACCACCACGGCGTCGCGGAGCACCTCGACCAGCTTCCGGTTGGAGGCCAGGGCCGAGGAGGAGCCGCGCAGCAGCACCGCGTTGCCGGACTTCAGGCAGAGCGCGGCGGCGTCCACGGTGACATTGGGGCGGGCCTCGTAGATGATGCCGACCACGCCCAGCGGCACCCGGACCTGCCGCAGGTCCAGCCCGTTGGGCAGGGTCGAGCCGCGGACCAGCTCGCCGACCGGGTCGGGCAGCCCGGCGACATGCCGCACGTCGGCGGCGATGGCGGCGACCCGCTCCCGGTTCAGCGTCAGCCGGTCCACCACCGAGTCGCTGGTGCCGGCCGCCCGGGCCCGGACGACGTCCTCGGCGTTGGCCGCGACGATCTCCTCGGTGCGGGTCAGCAGCGCGTCGGCGACGGCGAGCAGCGCCTGGTCCTTCGCCCGGGGCAGCGGGGCGAGCTCGGCCGCGGCGGCCCTGGCCCGGCGCGCGGCGAGCAGCACCGGCGACTGCGGCGCGGACTGCGGCAGCGGCGGTACGGCCCCGCGCTGCGGGGTGCTCGACAGGGCGGCGGAGTCGGGAGAGCTGCTCATGACGAAAGCCTAACCGGCCGGACCGACAGCCCGCCGTGGCGTCTCAGAACCGCGCGGCGCCAGCACCGGACGCAGGTTCATCAGTGCCGGACGCAGGTTCGTCAGTACCGGACGCAAGGTCGGAACGGGTGCACCCCTCAGAACGGGTGCACCCCGCCGACGAAGGCGGGCGACTCGCCGTACCCCTCGGCGATCCGCTTGTGGTAGGTCGTCCGGTCGACCACCTCCAGGCCGACGATCTCCCAGGGCGGCAGCTTGGCGCTGGCCTTGTGCTCGCCCCAGAGCCGCAGCGCCATCGCGGCCGCGTCATGGAGGTCCTCGGCCTGCTCCCAGTAGCGGATCTCACCGTGGTCGGTGGCGTAGCGGGCGGTCAGGAAGGGGGTGTGGTCGTGGGCCAGCTGCTCCAGCCCGCGCTTCAGCTCGGCCAGCGGGGTCGGCTCCCCGGCGACGCTGAGCACCACATGCCACAGCCGGGCCCGGTCGACGGTGTCCTCCTGGGACGGCCGGTCCTGGGGCAGCCGGGTGACGCCGCGCGGTACCGGGGCGTGCGATGCCGGACCGGCGGCGGACATGCCCCGGGACGCGCCCCCTTCGATGCTGGTGAGTACCGGATCCGCTGCCCCGCGGGTCGCACTCCCTGGCGCCTGCGTCCCATCGGCGGCCTCCTGTCCGGTGGTGTCCTCCGTTGTCGTGCCCGGCTGTCCGAACGACCCCCGCGCCGCCGTCGCCGCCGGTCAGGGTGAACCGAGCACGGCGGGCAGCACTACGAGGTCGTCCCGGTGCACCACCTCGCGCTCGTACGCGGGGCCCAACTCCCGCGCCAGGTCCCGCGATGACCGCCCCAGCAGCAGGGGAAGCTCTCGCACATCAAAGTTGACCAGTCCACGAGCGATGATGTTGCCGTTTTCATCAAGAAGGTCGACCGGATCGCCAGGGGCGAACTCCCCTTCGACCCCGGTGACCCCGGCCGCGAGCAGCGAACTGCGTCGCTCCACCACCGCCTGTACCGCGCCCGGGTCCAGCCTGATCGCGCCGCGCGGCGCGCTGGCGTGCTCCAGCCAGAGCAGCCGGTCGGCGGAGCGGCGGCCGGTGCGGTGGAACAGGGTGCCGGTGCGGCGTCCGGCGAGGGCGTCGGCGGCGTGCCGGGCGGCGGTCAGCACCACCGGGATGCCCGCTCCGGTGGCGATCCGGGCGGCCTCCACCTTGGTCACCATGCCGCCGGTGCCGACCCCGGCCTTGCCGGCGCTGCCGATGACCACGCCCTCCAGGTCCTGCGGGCCGTGCACCTCGTCGATCCGGCTGCTGCCGGGCTTGCCTGGGTCGCCGTCGTACAGGCCGTCGACGTCCGAGAGCAGGATCAGCAGGTCGGCCCGGACCAGGTGGGCGACCAGCGCGGCGAGCCGGTCGTTGTCACCGAACTTGATCTCGGCGGTGGCGACGGTGTCGTTCTCGTTGACGACCGGGACCGCGCCCATCGCCAGCAGCTGCTCCAGGGTGCGGAAGGCGTTGCGGTAGTGGGCGCGGCGGCTGGCGTCCTCGGCGGTCAGCAGCACCTGGCCGACCCGCTGCCCGTACCGGGCGAAGGAGGCGGTGTAGCGGGCCATCAGCAGGCCCTGGCCGACGCTGGCCGCAGCCTGCTGCCGGGCCAGGTCCCGGGGGCGGCGGTCCAGGCCGAGCGGGGCCAGGCCGGCCGCGATGGCACCGGAGGAGACCAGCACCACCTCGGCGCCGCCGCGGCGCTCGGCGAGGGCGTCCACCAGCGCGTCCACCCGGTCGGCGTCGAGCCCGCCGCTGGCCGTGGTCAGTGAGGAGGACCCCACCTTGACGACGATCCGGCGCGCGCTGAGCACGTCCTCCCGCAGGGTGCCTGTCACCGTGTCGCTCCCCACTCCGAGCCTCTCCGGCCGACAGCCGCCGGCCGGCTTCTGCCGGTACTTCCGGCGGCGAGTATCTCGCGAACCCGCCGCCCGCTTCACCCGGGTTTCAGCTGGCGGACACCCCGGGGGCGGCGGCCGCCGCGTCCAGCTCGGCCAGCAGCTCGCCCCGGCGGGCATCGTCGACGAACGAGGCCAGGAAGGAGTTACGGGCCAGCCGTTCGAGCTGACTGTCCGTCAGTCCCAGTGCCCGGTGCAGGCCCTGGAAGTTGTCCTCGACATAGCCGCCGAAGTACGACGGGTCGTCCGAGTTGACGGTCACCAGCAGCCCGGCCGCCAGCATCTGCGGCAGCGGGTGGTCCTCCAGCCGGTCCACGCAGCGCAGCCGGACGTTGGAGAACGGGCAGACCGTGAGCGGGATCTGCTCGGCGGCCAGCCGGGTGACCAGCGCCGGATCCTCCAGGCAGCGGATGCCGTGGTCGATCCGCTCCACGCCGAGCACGTCGAGCGCCTCGGTGATGTACTCCGGCGGCCCCTCCTCGCCCGCGTGCGCGACCAGCCGCAGCCCGGCGTCCCTGGCCGCGGCGTAGACCTCGGCGAACTTCGCCGGCGGGTGGCCGACCTCGGCCGAGTCCAGGCCGACCGCGGAGATCCGGTCCAGGTAGGGGCCGGCGTCGGCCAGGGTCTTCAGCGCGTCCTCGGCGGGCAGGTCGCGCAGGAAGCTGAGGATCAGCCCGGTGGAGAGGCCGTAGCGCTCCCGGCTGTGCTCCAGCGCGCCCGACAGGCCGCGGATGACCGTGCCGATGTCCACGCCGCGCGCGGTGTGGGCCTGCGGGTCGAAGAAGATCTCGGCGTGCCGCACGCCCTGCTCCGCCGCCCTGGCCAGATAGGCGTCGGCCAGGTCGGCGAAGTCCTGCTCGGTCAGCAGCACCGCGGTGAGCTGGTAGTACAGATCGAGGAACGACTGGAGGTCGGTGAAGGCGTAGGCGGCCCGCAGCTCGTCAGGACCGGCGTAGGGCAGGTCGATCCCGTTGCGCTCGGCCAGCGCGAACGCCAGCTCCGGCTCCAGCGTGCCCTCGATGTGCAGGTGCAGCTCGGCCTTGGGAAGGGGGTGGCGCATGCTCAGAAGTCCTCGTCGGGTTCGATCTCACGGCGCGGCATCGCGTCGAACTTGGCGTACTCGGTCGCCGCGTCGTCGCGGATCAGCTCGCGCTGGCGGCGGCGGGTGACCGCGTCGCGCGGGTTCTCGAAGCGGTGGTCCTCGCCGCGGCGGCCGAGCATCTCGGCGCCGGCGGCCATGCTCGGCTCCCAGTCGAAGACCACGGCGTTCTCGGTGGCCCCGATGACGACGGTGTCGCCCTCCTTGGCCCCGGCCTTGGCCAGCTCGGTCTCGACGCCGAGCCGGGCCAGCCGGTCGGCCAGGTAGCCGACGGCCTCGTCGTTGGAGAAGTCGGTCTGCTTGATCCAGCGCTCGGGCTTGCTGCCGACGATGCGGTAGATGTCCTCGGCCTGGTCGTAGCTGACCGTGAAGCCGGCGTCGTCCACCGCGGTCGGACGCAGCACCACCCGGGTGGCCTCCTCGACCGGCTTGGCGGCACGCGCCTCGGCGACGATCCGGGCGAGCGCGAAGTTGAGCTCGCGCAGACCCTTGCGGGAGGTCGCGGAGACGTCGAAGACCTGGTAGCCGCGCTCCTCCAGGGAGGCGCGGGTGATGTCGGCCAGGTCCTGCCCGTCCGGGATGTCGGTCTTGTTGAGCGCGACCAGCCGGGGCCGGTCCTCCAGGCCGCCGTACTGGGCCAGCTCGGTCTCGATCATGTCGAGGTCGGAGAGCGGGTCGCGGTCGGTCTCCAGGGTCGCGCAGTCCAGCACGTGCACCAGCACCGAGCAGCGCTCGACATGGCGCAGGAACTCCAGGCCGAGGCCCCTGCCCTGGCTGGCGCCGGGGATCAGCCCGGGGACGTCGGCGATGGTGTAGATGGTGTCCCCGGCGGTGACCACGCCCAGGTTGGGGACCAGGGTGGTGAACGGGTAGTCCGCGATCTTCGGCTTGGCCGCCGACAGCACCGAGATCAGCGAGGACTTGCCCGCGCTCGGGTAGCCGACCAGCGCCACGTCGGCGACGGACTTGAGCTCCAGCACGATCTCGCGGTCGTCGCCGGGCTCGCCCAGCAGGGCGAAGCCGGGGGCCTTGCGCCGGGCGGAGGACAGTGCGGAGTTGCCGAGGCCGCCGCGGCCGCCGGCCGCGACCACGAAGCTGGTGCCGTTGCCGACCAGGTCGGCCATGACCTCGCCGTCCCGGTCCAGCACCACGGTGCCGTCCGGGACCGGCAGCACCAGGTCGTAGCCGTCGCCGCCGGTGCGGTGGTCGCCCGCGCCGGGCTTGCCGTTGCCGGCCTTGCGGTGCGGGGTGTGGTGGTAGTCCAACAGGGTGGTGACCTGCGGGTCGACCACCAGGGTGACGCTGCCGCCACCGCCGCCGTTGCCGCCGTCCGGGCCGCCCAGCGGCTTGAACTTCTCCCGGTGCACGGAGGCGCAGCCATGGCCCCCGTTACCCGCGACGACGTGCAGTTCGACGCGGTCCACGAAGGTGGTCATGGTGCTGGTGCCTCTCGATCGGGAGTGGTTTACTACCGAAACACCGAGGGTGGACCGGAATGTTCCGATCCACCCTCGATATCACGTTGTCACGCGTTGAACAGTCCTGCGGGCGGCCTGGATCAGGCGGCGACCGGGACGATGTTCACGACGCGGCGGCCACGGCGGGTGCCGAACTCGACCGCACCGGCCTGGAGCGCGAACAGGGTGTCGTCGCCACCGCGACCGACGCCGGCACCCGGGTGGAAGTGGGTGCCGCGCTGGCGGACGATGATCTCGCCGGCGTTGACCTTCTGGCCGCCGAAACGCTTCACGCCGAGGCGCTGTGCGTTGGAGTCACGACCGTTACGGGTAGAGCTTGCGCCCTTCTTGTGAGCCATCTCCCCTTGCCCCTTACTTCGCCGAGTCGATGCTGGTCACGCGGAGCGCGGTGTGGCGCTGACGGTGGCCCATGCGCTTGCGGTAACCGGTCTTGTTCTTGTACTTCATGATGTTGATCTTCTCGCCCTTGTGGTGGTCGACCACCTCGGCGCGAACCTTGACACCGGCCAGGACCCAGGGGTCGCTGGTGACCGCGTCACCGTCGACGATCAGGATCGTCGAGAGCTCGACAGTCTCGCCAACCTTGGCGTCGACCTTGTCGGACTCGAAAACATCGCCGACGGCAACCTTGTGCTGCCG
The DNA here is from genome assembly GCA_014284505.1 of Streptacidiphilus sp. 4-A2. Lineage (GTDB taxonomy): Bacteria > Actinomycetota > Actinomycetes > Streptomycetales > Streptomycetaceae > Streptacidiphilus. The sequence continues at coordinate 5,168,601 of JAAFYY010000001.1, forward strand.
ACCGCCGCTACGCACGATCGCGTACACCGCGAACCCACTTCCACTAGATCGAAGCCCTTGACGCCAGCCTCCCCGCAGCGAAACGGCGAGGGGCCTCTCCCGGGCGCGAGGCTCAGGAGGGATGTGCTCAAGGACGGGACGTGACACTGCCGAATGCAAAGCACGCCGAGGGTCAAGGCTACGGATCGCGGAGCCACCGGTCAAACCAGCCCAGCGCGGACAGCTGCCCAGGCCGGAGCGGGTGGTCCGGGGCGCATCCGGCCCGGGACGCCGCTGCCCGCCGCGTCCCCGGAGGGACGGGCGGGCAGCGGCACGCGGACGCGGTCAGTCGGCCACGGGCGCCTCGGGGGCGTCCCGACGGCGGCCTTCTTGGCGGACGTGCGCTTGGCGGCGGTCTTCTTGGCCGTCGTCTTCTTCGCGGTGTCGGTCTTCTTGGCCGCGGTCTTCTTGGCAGCCGCCTTCTTCGCCGGAGCGCCCTCGGCCGCCGCGGTCTTCTTGGCAGCCGTCTTGCGCGGGGCCCGCTTGCGCGGGGCGGCGGGCTCCTCCTCGGCCGGCGCCTCGACTGCTTCCACAGCCTCGACCACGGGCTCGGCCTCAACCCCGACGGGCTCGGCAGCCTCGACGACGGCCTGCTCGGCCACCGGCTCCACCGCGGCGGGCTCGGCGGCCACCGGCTCGGCCTCGGCCACCGGGGCCTCGGTGCGGGCCGGGACGACCAGCACCGCCGCCTCCTGCCCGGCCGGCGGACCGGCCGGGGCGGTGGCCTTGCGGACCGCCCGGCGCCGGGTACGGGCCGGACGGGCCGGAGCCTCGATCATTGCCTCGGCCAGCTCCTCGGCCTCGGCCTGAGCCGCCGCGTCGGCCACCGGGGCCACGGGCGGCGCCGCCTCGACGACGACCGCCTCGACCAGCACGGCCGGCTGCTCCACCTCGGCCTCGACCTCGGCCTCGGTCTCAGTCTCCGCCTCGGCCGGCTCCGCGCCGACGATCTCCAGGTCCTCGGCCTCGTCGCCGGTCAGGCCATGGGTGACCAGCTCCTCGGCGAGCTGCTCCAGCTCCGCCTCGTGCTCGTGCTCGTGCTCGTGTGCCTCGGCCGCGTCCCCGCCGCGTCCGCGCCGGCGGCGCTTGCCGCTGCCGGCCTGGGGCTCCTCGGTCGGCTTGGGGCCGGAGAAGCCCTTGGGCACCGGCGGGGCCGCCTCCATGTGCACGATGAAGCGCGCCCGTTGCAGTGCACGCAGGTCTCGGAGAAGGACTCCAGCAGACCTGGCCGACCCGCTTGCGGGTCATCTGCACCAGGCCCAGCGAGGTGACCTCGGCCACCTGGTGCTTGGTCGGTCCCGGCCAGGCACTCCAGCAGCCGACGCAGCACCAGGTCGCGGTTGGACTCCAGCACCATGTCGATGAAGTCGATCACGATGATGCCGCGAGGTCGCGCAGCCGCAGCTGACGGACGATCTCCTCGGCCGCCTCGATGTTGTTGCGGGTGACGGTCTCTTCGAGGTTGCCCGCCCTGCCCCGGTGAACTTGCCGGTGTTGAACGTCGACCACGATCATGGCCTCGGTCTGTCGATCACCAGCGAACCGCCGCTCGGCAGCCAGACCTTGCGGTCCAGCGCCTTCATCAGCTTGCTCGTCGATGCGGTACGTGGCGAAGACGTCCACCTCGGAGGTCCACCGCTGGAGCCTCGGCGCCAGGTCCGGGGCGACCCCGGCCACGTACTCGTGGATGGTCTCCAGGCGGTGTCGCCGGAGACGATGACCTTGGTGAAGTCCTCGTTGAAGATGTCGCGGACCACCCGGACGGTCATGTCCGGCTCGCCGTAGAGGAGGGTCGCGCGTTGCCGCTGCTGACCTTCTTCTGGATGTCCTCCCACTGCTGCTGAAGCCGCTGGACGTCGCGGGTCAGCTCCTCCCGGAAGCACCTCGGCGGCGGTGCGGACGATGACGCCCGCGTCGTCGGGGACGATCTTCTTGAGGATGTTCTTCAGCCGGGCCCGCTCGGTGTCCGGCAGCTTGCGGCTGATGCCGGTCATCGAGCCCTCGGGACGTACACCAGGTAGCGGCCGGGCAGCGAGATCTGGCTGGTCAGCCGGGCGCCCTTGTGGCCGATCGGGTCCTTGGAGACCTGGACCAGCACCGACGAGCCGGACTTCAGCACCGACTCGATCCGGCGCGGTCCGCCCTTGACGCCGAGCGCCTGGAAGTTGACCTCACCGGCGTACAGCACCGCGTTGCGGCCCTTGCCGATGTCGATGAAGGCGGCCTCCATCGACGGCAGCACGTTCTGGACCTTGCCCAGGTACACATTGCCGACGTAGGAGGTGGCCTGCTCCTTGTTGACGTAGTGCTCGACCAGCACGCCGTCCTCGAGCACGCCGATCTGGGTGCGCTCGCCCGACTGGCGGACCACCATCACCCGCTCGACGGCCTCGCGGCGGGCCAGGAACTCGGCCTCGGTGATGATCGGCACCCGGCGGCGGCCCTGCTCGCGGCCCTCGCGGCGGCGCTGCTTCTTGGCCTCCAGCCGGGTCGAGCCCTTGATGGACTGCACCTCGTCCGGGTCGAACGGCGCGTCGGCGGCGGCGGTCGCGGCGGCCCGGCGGCGCGGCTCGCGGACCTTGACCACGGTGCGCTCCGGGTCGTCCTCGCTGCTCACGGCCTCGACCTCGACCGAGGCGTCCCCACTGCGGCGGCGACGGCGACGACGGCGACGGCTGGACGCGGACAGCGCCTCGCCGAGCTCGTCACCCTCCTCGTCGTCCTCCTGGACGCGTCGTGTGTCGGCGGCGGGCTGCTCGTCGGCCGGGGCGGCCTCGAAGTCGTCGCCCTCGCCGCGGCGGCGGCGACGGCCACCACGGCGGCGGCGGCGCGAGGAGCGGCCGTCGTCACCGGCGAAGTACTCCTGGCGCTCCTGCGCCTCCTGGGCGTCCTCGGCCTCGTCGAGCTCCTCGGCCTCCTCCAGCTCGGGCTCCGGGCTCAGCGCCGGGGCCTCGAAGGCGGGGGCGGCGGAGACGGCCCGGCGGCGGGTGCGGCGGCGGCCGGTCGGCTCCTCCTCGGGCTCCTCGGCGGCGGCAGCAGGCGCGGGGGCCTGGACCGGGGCCTGCGCCTTGGCCGGGGCCTGAGCCGCGGCCTTGGCCGGGCGGGCCGCTTCGGTGCCGAGCGGGGTCCGGCCGGAGGACAGCTGGAAGACGGCGGGCGCGGTCGGCGCGGCCGGGGCGGAGCTGCGGCGGGGCCGACGCACGACCTCGTCCTCGGCGGCCTCGGTGTCGGTGTCGGCCTCGGCGGCCTGGGTGACCGGCGCGGCGACGGGCGCGGTGGCCCGGCGACGGCTGCGGCGGCGGCCGTCCTCGACCGGCTCGGCGCTCGGCTCGCTGCTCTCGGCGCGGTCGTCGGCGCGGGCGGTGTCCTGGTGCGCGGTGTCCTGGCGGGCAGGCTCCTGGCGGGCGGTCTCCTGGCGCGCGGCCGTACGGGTGACGGCGGCGGGCGGGGTGAAGGCGGCGGCGGGCGCGGCCGGACGGGCTGGCACGACGATCTCGACCGGCTCCTCGAACACCGGGGCCTGGAAGATCGCGGTGGACGGGCGCACCGCGCGACGGCGGGTGCGGTGCCCCGTGGGCTCCTCCACCGGCGCGGGAGCCGCAGCGGGCTCGGCCACGGGCTCAGCCTCGGCCTCGGCGGCGTCCTCGGCGGCGGGCAGCTCCTCGGCGACCGGCTCGGCCACGACGGGCTCCGGCACCACCGGCTGGACTGCGGGCTCGGGCTCGGCGACGGCCTTCTTGCGGGTGCGGCGGGCACGCTTCACCGGCTCGGCGGCAACCAGCTCCTCCGCCTGGGCGGCGGGCTGGGCGACGGCCGGGTCGGGCACACCCGGCTCGACGGCGGCCTCGGGCTCGGCGACGGCCTCGGCGACGGCCTTCTTGCGGGTGCGGCGGGCACGCTTCACCGGCTCGGCGGCCGGCTGCTCCGACTCGGCGACAGGCTGAGTGGCGGGCTGCGCGGCAGGCTCTGCGGCGGCCGAGGTGGCGGCGGGGCGGCGGCCGACTCGGCGGCGGCGCCCTCCGGCGGGCCGGCCGGGCGGCTGGCCGCGCGGCGGCGGCGCGGGGCGGCCTTGGGCGCCGGGGCTTCAGCCGCGGCGGCGTTCTGTTCGTTCTGCTCGTTGTTATCGGGCATCCGGGCGGTTCTCCGTCAGGCCCCGGGCGCCGCGCTCAGGGGCGGGCGCCGCACAGGGGCTCACATGTGTAGATCAGCGGCCCGCTGTGCGGTCCCGCTGAAAAGTCTTCTGGTCCGGCCAGTCTTCAGATCTTGGCTGCGCCGAGCCGTACCAGTCGGGTACGGCTGGTGTCCGGGCCCCGGGTGGCTCCCGGGGCACCGCACCAGCGCGGTGGAGTCCTTCGACGACGAGCCGCGATGCACCGGTGGTGGTGCAGGGCGCGGGCCAGACCGGCCGACCGCCGCCTACACGGGCTGCGGCTCGGCCGCCTCCGTTGGGAGGGCCTCTGCCGCGCCACGGTCGGGCGCGAACGGGTCGGTCACCGCACCGGACTCCTCGTCTAGCGGCCCCTGCGCCAGCCTGGTCACCCCAGCGGGGACCGGCAGCGCCAGGTCGGCCGTCACGCGAAGACCGGACAGGACGTCATCGGGTCGCACGGCGGGTGTTACGTGCCGAACAACCAGCCGCAGTATCGCACAGCCACGGCCTGCGGGGATATCGGTACTACTTTCCACCGACCCGGACATACCCGTGCCGACCTGCGATTCGGCCAGTTCGAGTGCTGCCACGGGCCCGCGCGCGTCGAAGCGGCGGACGCCGTTCTTGGTCAGCCGCTCGACCTCGACGCTCTCCTGCGCGAGGAAGGCGGCGACGGCGGCACGCACCGTCTCCGGCTCCACCCCTTCGAGCTTGAGCTCCCACACCGAGGCTTCCAGCCGCTCCGTGAAGTTCGGGGTGCGGACCTCGACCGCGTCGATCACGTCCAGGCCGACCGGCAGCGACTCGTCCAGCTGCGCACGCAGCTGCTCCGGGTCGCGGTGGGCGCTGAGCGCCAGCTCCACATACTCGGCCTCGCTGGCGGAGCCGGTGGAGGCCGCGTTGGCGAAGCTGATCCGCGGGTGCGGCGAGAAGCCCGCCGAGTACGCCATCGGCACGGCCGAGCGGCGCAGCGCGCGCTCAAGCGCCCGCTGGAAGTCACGGTGGCTGGTGAAGCGCAGACGGCCGCGCTTGGTGTAGCGCAGACGGATGCGTTGCACCACCGGGGCGGGCGGCGGACCGTCGGGCGTGCGGCGTGCCAGTGCGCTCAGTCCTTAGGAAGCAGGGACGGGTGTACACCCCAAGGGTACGCGGCCCGGGGTGTCCGCCGTTCCGCGGCGTTTCCGGGCCGGTGTTTCCGGGCCGGTGTTTCCGGGCCGGTGTTTCCGGGCCGGTGTTTCCGGGCCGGTGTTTCCGGGCCGGTGTTTCCGGGCCGGTGTTTCCGGGCCGGTGTTTCCGGGCCGGTGTTTCCGGGCCGGTGTTTCCGGGCCGGTGTTTCCGGGCCGGTGTTTCCGGGCCGGTGTTTCCGGGCCGGTGTTTCCGGGCCGGTGTTTCCGGGCCGGTGTTTCCGGGCCGGTGTTTCCGGGCCGGTGTTTCCGGCGCGCGCTTGGGCAGACCGCCCGGTGGGATCCGGCGCACAGGACGTACGGACAGGCCTGCCGGCCGGGACACGGGAGACAGCAATGATCGGCAAGGTTCAGGCGTATGCCCTCGACTGCCCGGATCCGGTGGCCCTGGCCGCCTTCTACGCGGGGCTGGTCGGCGGCGAGGTCGTCGACGACGGCTCCGAGTGGGTGGAGCTGAAGGGCAGCGGACTGTGCTTCCAGCGGGTCCCGGACTACCGTTCCCCGTCCTGGCCGGGCCAGGACCAGCCGCAGCAGGCGCATCTCGACATCGAGGTCACCGACCTGGAGGCCGCCCAGGCCCGGGTGCTGGCCCTGGGCGCGACCCTGCTGGAGGACTTCTCCGGCACCAAGGGCTGGCGCGTCTTCGCCGACCCGGCCGGGCACCCGTTCTGCCTCTGCCGCGCCTGACCCGGCCGGGCAGGCCTGACCCAGCGGGGCGTAAGGCGCTTCAGAGCCGACGGAGCTCCACTGCGGCGACCCGGCCGCCGACCTCGATGCCGCCGTCCGGCTGCGGCCGGGTCAGGATCTGCGAGCCGACGCCCTGGCGGATGTCCAGCGGGCGCCGGAGCTCCGCGGTGAGCACCACGGCCGCCGCGCCGGTGGCCTCGTCCTCGATGACGGCGTCGCCCCGGCGCGGGAAGGCGCGGGCGCGGACCTGGCCGGCGGTCTCGTCGGCCCAGGCCCAGGCGTAGAGCCAGCCGGTGCCGGGCGGCGGCGCGGGCAGCGCGTCGACCTCGGCCACCGAGTCGTGGCGCCGGGTGGTGCGGCCGGAGGCCCATGCGGCCCGGCCGGTGATCCAGTCGAGTTCACCGTCCCAGCGGCAGGGCACCCGTCCGGCCGCCACCCGCAGCTCGGCCGGTGCGGCGCCCTCGGTGCGCAGCAGCCAGGCGGCGCCCACCAGCGGATGTCCGGCGAAGGGCAGCCGGACGCTCGGGGTGTAGATGTCCACCGTCACGGCGTCCGCCGCGCCGGCAGGGGCTGCATCGGCGGGGACTGCATCGGTGGGGCTGCGTCCTCCATGAAGACGGTCTCGCTGAAGCCCAGTTCGGCGGCGAGGGCCTGCCTGGCGGCGGTACCGGGCACCGTCGCGCCGTCGCGGACGACGCCGAGCAGGTTGCCCCCGCCGCCGTCCGGTCCGCAGAACACGCGCAGCACATGCAGTTCGATTTTCCCGTGTTCGGTCATCCCGCGATTGAAGCAGACCACTCCGGCCTTACGGTCCGTCCGAAATTCAGGACATCTCCTGACGATCTGTACGCAACCAGGGACAGCGCAATGTCCGCGACACGAAGTGTTCTCCGGCAAGCCCCCTGCTGGTAGCGATGGCCACCCCCTGATCAGGCCACAGTGCGGTGCGCCCTCAGGCCGTGGCGGCGCACTGCACCAGATCAGCCGAAGAGAGCCCCAGCACCATGGACCAGCAACCGCAGTCTTCCGCCCGTCCCCGACGGCCCCGGTCTCAACCAGCAGAGTCGTGAGCCGTCGTACGTTCATGGCCGCCTCGGCCGTGCCGCCGCCGTCGGTGGCCACCGTGGGCTCCCTGGCCGATGCCGCGCAGGCCTCCGCCGCCCCGGCCGCCGAGGGCGCCGCCGCCACACGGCGCACCAGCCCAAGCCCAAGCTGACGCACACAGCGACGCCAAGCACATCGTCGTGCTGATGCAGGAGAACCGCAGCTTCGACCACTACTACGGCACCCTCGCGCGTGCGCGGCTTCGCGGACCGGGCCACCATCGAACTCGCGGGCGGCTACAGCGTCTTCGACCAGCCGAACGGCAGCGGGCGCAGTACCCCTGGGCGTTCAGCGCGACCAGCCCGGCCGGCGGCGCCGACCCGGAGCTGGCGCAGTGCAACGGCGACCTCGCGCACAGCTGGTCGGACCAGCACGCCGCGTGGAACAACGGCAAGCTCGACTCCTGGGTCGCGGCCAAGGGCAATGTCCGGACGCTGGGTCACCTCCAGCGCGCCGACATCCCGTTCCACTACGCGCTGGCCGACAACTGGACCATCTGCGACGCGTACCACTGCTCGATCCTGTCGGCGACCGGCCCGAACCGCACCTACCTGTGGTCCGGCATGATCGACCCGGCGGGCACCGCCGGCGGCCCGGCCTACAACGGCGGCGACGAGTCCGGCCTGAAGTGGCAGACCTACGCCGAGGCGCTGCAGAACGCCGGGGAGCTGGAAGGTCTACCAGAACGCCTCCGACAACTTCGGCGACAACGGGCTGGCCTACTTCAACCAGTTCACCTCCGCGTCCGCGAGCAGCCCGCTGGCCCAGTACGGCATGGCTCGGTGCCCAGCACCGGCAACACCTCGACATCGCCAACGCGATCCGCGCCGACGTCCTCTCCGGCAACCTGCCGCAGGTCTCCTGGGTGGTCGCCGACCAGCAGAGCTCGGAGCACCCGTACGCGACCCCGCAGGACGGCGCGCACTTCGTGCACCTGGTCATGGACGCCCTGAACGCCGACCCGGACGTCTTCAACTCGACCGTGCTGTTCCTCAACTACGACGAGAACGACGGCTTCTTCGACCACGTCCCGCCGCCCGCCGCGCCGGCCGGCACCGCCGGAGAGTTCTACTCCGGGACCAACATCGGCCTTGGCATCCGGGTGCCGATGACGGTCATCTCGCCCTGGAGCCGCGGCGGTTGGGTCAACTCCGAGGTGTTCGACCACACCTCGGTGATCCAGTTCCTGGAGGTCTGGACGAAGGCCATCGGCAAGCCCGCGACCTGCCCGAACATCAGCGACTGGCGCCGCGCCGTCTGCGGTGACCTCACCAGCACGCTGGACTTCAGCAAGCCGGTCTTCGGCATGCCGCAGCTCCCGGACACCACCGCCACCATCTGGCCCCTGTGGCCCGCTGCCCAACCCCTCGCCGGTCGACAACGCGCTGCCGGTGCAGGAGTCGGGCACCCGTCCGGCCCGGGCGCTGCCGTACCAGCCCAACGCGAACCTGAGCAAGTACACGGCGGGCAGCGGCGGTTCGGCGCAGGTGTGGATCGAGATGGACAACACCGGCCCGAGGCCAGGAACACCGCGCACTTCGCGGTGTACGCCAACGCCTACCGTGGCGGCGGCCCCTGGCAGTACACGGTGCCGGCCGGCGGCACGGTCAGCGACTTCTTCAACGTCGGTACCGGCTACGGCAACGGGCAGTACGACCTCACGGTCACCGGCCCGAACCGCTTCCTGCGCCGCTTCACCGGCAACGCCACCACCCCGAGCGCGCAGCTCGCGGTGACCGCCGACAACGAGGGCAACGGCCTGCACTTCACCCTCGCCAACACCGGCACCTCGATCGCGGTGTTCACGGTCACCCCGAACAACTACCAGACCGGCAAGCCGGTCCAGTACGTGGTCAAGCCCGGCCGCGACAACCGGCACAGCGTGGACATCCACGGCTCGGCCGAGGGCTGGTACGACGTGACCCTGACCTGTGACCTGGACCCGTCCTGGTCGCAGCGCTACACCGGCCACGTCGAGAACGGCCGCCACAGCATCAGCGGCTGACATAGCGTCAATCAAGGGCTCCGGGCCGGACTTTGGCCCGGAGCCCTGCCGTCCTCAGGCTCCGACGGTGCCGTCGATGCCCTCGCGCAGGAAGTCCGCGTGGCCGTTGTGGCGGCCGTACTCCAGCAGCACATGGACCATCACCATCCGCAGCGACACCTCCTCCTCCCAGCGCGGCTGATACCCGGCCCGGTCGAAGGAGTCCGACTCGCGCTCGATCCGGCGCGAGTTCTCCACCTCCGCCTCCCAGGCCGCGAACGCCTCCGCCCGGGTCGACCGGCTCGCGTCGTAGGCGGCCTGGAAGTCGACCTTGTCGGACCAGACCATGGGCGCGTCGTGATCCTCGAACGTCCGGCGGAACCAGGTGCGCTCCACCTCCGCCATGTGCCGCACCAGCCCGAGCAGCGACAGCGTCGACGGCGGCGACGACCGGAGCCGCAACTCCTCGTCACCGAGCCCCTCGCACTTCATCACCAGCGTCTGCCGCTGGTAGTCCAGAAAGGCCCGCAGCATCTCGCGCTCACTGCCGAAGTGGGGCGGCCCCACGCGGTTGTCGGTGCTCATCAGTCGTACTCCTCATCCGTGCCTGTCCTCAGAAGCGATTCCCAAACCGAGGGACACGACTGACACTCGAACTTCCGTGCCTATCAGGCTCGTTCGGGTGATCGCTCCGCGGCCGGCGCATAGAAGAAGGGCCTCCTGCGCAGTTCGGTGATGTCGAGTCAACGAACCATCAGGAGGCCCTGGTGTCCCACTGTGCCGTGTTCGCTCCGTCCGCGTCCAGCTCCGGCATGTCGTGCGATTGCCTCGCACACCGGCTCGGGAATGCCGCTGACCAGCCCGACCGAACCCGCCGCTACGGCTCCGACCTGACCGACGCGGAGTGGGCGATCGTGCGGCCGCTGCTGCCGGTCCCGGCCTGGCTGAACGGACGCGGCGGCCGCCCGGAGGGCTATTGCCACCGGCAGATGATCGACGCCGTGCGCTACCTGGTCACCGAGGGCGTGCGCTGGGCCGGCCTGCCCGCCGACTTCCCAAGTGGCGAGCGGCATACCGGTTCTTCCGCCGCTGGCGCGACAACGACTACACCAAGGAGCTCTACGGCCGACTGCGCAAGATGCTGCGCGAACTGGCCGGCAAGAAGGAAGAACCCACCGCCGCGATCATCGACTCGCAGTCGGTCAAGGCTGACGCCACCGTCGGCGCCGCCACCCGCGGCTACGACGCCGGGAAGAAAATCAACGGCCGCAAACGACACATCGCCGTGGACACCCTCGGCCTGCTGCTGGCCGTGATCGTCACCGCCGCGTCGGTCAAGGACAACGACGCCGGCCGCGACCTCCTGGAACAACTGCGCGCCGAACACCACCGCATCACTCTGGTCTGGGCCGACGGCGCCTACACCGGCTGGCTGGTCACCTTCGCCCACGCCGTCCTGACCCTCGCTGACCGTCGTCAAGCGCAGCGACGACGCCAAGGGTTCGTGGTGCTTCCGCGCCGCTGGGTCGTGGAGCGCAGTTTTTCCTGGCTGATCCGGGCCCGGCGGCTGGCCCGGGACTACGAGACCCGCATCGACAGTGCCGAGGCGATGGCCTGGTGGCCGCGAGCATCCCGGCCACCCGCCGCCTGGCCCGCTCCGGCCGACCAGCACCGCGCCGCGTCAAGCGGCCCGCGGCCTGAACAGCCCTGGCCGCCCCTCGGTCAACCAGCCCCGCTCGACCAGCCGCTTCGCCCGAAACCGCGCTGCCTGCTCCCGCGCATCACTGGCTGACCAGCCCAGATGCTCGCGCATCGCCCGTGCCCGCACTCCGTCCCCCACCGGCGGCATCCTCCTGGACCAGGGCCACGATCCGCGCGCACTCGGGCGGCAGCACCTCGATCCCCACCCCCTCGCACCACAGCGGGACCTCCACCCGCGGCCAGCAACACCCGCGGCCGGCAAATTCACCGGCACACCGACCACGACGGCTTCCTCGGCCGCCTCAGCCAAGGCCACGACCGTCTCCTCGCGGGCGATAACCGCGCGCCGCGCGGCCTCATCCGCCTCGGCCACAGCAGCCTGAAGCCGCTCCAACTCGGCCCGCAACTCCTCTGCCCGGGCCAGCGCCACCCGCTCGCGCCGCTCCAACACTCCCAGCACCGACGGCATCCGCCACCTCCCAGCACGCCCGCACCGACACGACGCTCCGAGCATGCCTACCGACCGACGGCCACACACCTCACCTGGGAAAACGTGACCCTACCTTCGGTTTGGGACTCGCTTCTCAGGCCCGGAATCTACGCCCCGCCCGCCCGGTGGGACATCAGGAAACGCTGGGGATCGCGCTGCCTGATGCGGAGCCGACGGCCGTGGCGCGGGCGGGCCAGTACTGATGCCCTCAAGAATGATCCGGGTGATGGTGTTGAGTTCCGAAGCCAGCCGGGTACCGCCCCGGGACCACCGGTAGAGCGCACCGAGGTAGGCATCGCGAATCAACAGGCCCACCTGCGCGCAGTCGACATGCTCGGAAATCTCACCGGCCTGGCGCGCCTGCTCCACCACCTCGGCGAAGATCCCGGCGGAGTACGGCTCCTCCTCAAGCGGCCGACCAGCCTTGACCCAGGCTGTGAGCATGGCCTGGGCAACCTTGCCCTTCATGCTCGTTCATGGCAGCAAGATGTCCATCAGGCAGTTCAGCGTTGTCCGCAGGTCGTCTCGCCGAGGCATCGCCAGGTGCTCCCAGTTTTTCAGGAGGTGCTTGCGACGGCGTCCCTCCCAGGCTGTGATCAGATCCTCTTTGCGCTGATAGTGGTTGAAGAACGTTCCCCGGGCCACGTCCGCAGCCTCGGCGATCTCGTCGACCGACGTGTGCTCGTAACCCTTCTCAGTGAAGAGCTCCATGGCGCATGAGTAGATTCTCTCCTTGACCCTGCGCTTGTTGCGCTCACGGCGCCCGAGGGTGGCCTCGGCGGCATCAGGTTCCGGAATATCCACGCGAACTCCACGCTCAAATGTCAGAGAAGCATCAGTAGAACCAGGCTGGACGGAACAGCAGGGCCATGACTAAATGTACCATAGTACAAGATTGATTGGTCATGTACGGACCCACGGCCTTCAAGCCCGAGGTGGGGCCGACCCGGTCGGCCCCACCTCGGCGCTCCGTCGCAGCTCAGGCCTGGGCCATCTCCGCGGTACGAAGCCTGTCCATCAAGCTGCCCAAGTTGTCCCCTCCCAGGAGCATGTTCGGCGGCATGTCCACGCCATGACTGTCCCTCAGGCTGCGGCTCACCCGCTGGGCCATGAGCGAGTCCAGACCGTGGTCACGCGGGGCGCGATGCTCGTCCATACGGTCGACGGGCAGGCCCAGCGTCTCGGCGACACAGTCCAGCAGCGCCCGCGAGGCATCGTCCGGGCGTGCGGGCGTGGGCGGAACACCCGGGACCGCCGAGACCGGCGGGACCAGCAGGACCGGCGGGACCGCCGGGACCGGGTCGGCGGCCTCGGCCAAGAGCGTCCCGAGCTCTTCATGCGCCGACGCATCCTGCCCCTGGGCGGCGGCTCGGTCTGCGCCTGCGGCACTCGGCACGGGTCCCCGCAGTGCTGACGTCCACTCGTACATCCCCTCGACCGAAAGCCGTGCGAGATCGCCGGCTGCGGCGATGGCTCGCAAGAGGCCCCTGCTGCGCGGAGCTTGACGATGCCGGGAGCCGGGGCCCGGAGGGCGATACCCAGGAACTCGGCCAGGACCACGCCGTGGGAGTCGGCCACCACGACATCCGCACGACCGCCCGCCCCGTAGGGGTCGTCGGCCGCGAAACCGGCCCTGACCCAGAACTCCTCCGGCAGGTCACCGGCCAGCCGCACCTGGGCGAAGGCGGTCGGCAGCCAGACCCCCGGCTTCGCTCCCATGGCGGGCAACGCCGCCAGCAGGGGCTGGAAACAGGCCTCCCAGGCTGCCGCGGCGTTCACGCCGGTCGGGACGCGCAGGTGGCGACCGCTTCCCCGTCCCTGCGCCAGAGTTGACGGACCGAATGGAATTCCGGCGTGATCCGGTAGCCCCTGGCCGCCGCGAGCCGCAGGAACGCCTCGCGGCTGAGGAATTCACCGCACCGGCCGAGCGCCTGGTCCAGGTCGACCGCCTGGTCCGCCTCGACTGTCCGGTCCGTCACCGGGGTGTCCCCCGCCGCACCCGCCGCAGCACCGGGTTCCGGCAGAGCACGCACGTCGGCATTCAGGCAGAGCAGCGGACCCTTGACCGGGTCCTGAAGCCAGACCGAGGCCGAGCACCGCTCGGCGGTTCCGGTGAGCACGACCCGCAGGGTGGCGCTGGTCCCGTCCGGGATCTCTCCCAGGCCGGGGCTCGGACGGCCGTCCTCGACCAGATAGTCGCGGGCTCCGTGGACGGCCTTGGCGGTATCGAGCACCAGCGCGAGGCAAAGCGACAGCGGAACCACGGGGAGGCCGTGCGGACGCACCCCGACTCCGGCGGCGTCCTGCTGGTAGTCCCGGGTGTGGGTGGCCGTCCCGGCAGCCGGCAGGAGCACCGGAATCCGCGTGAGACTCTCCTCGTCCCACGCATATGCGGGCAGCTGGACCGCGTGCCACTCCCCTCGGAACCAGCGCTGCCAGTCGGTCCGCCCGTGAAGGGCGAAGAATGCTCCGAGAGCCCTCGCCAGTTGCAGGGACTCGTCCTGATGGCGCCGGGTGGACCCGACCACAGCGGAGTCGAGCCGTGCCTGTTCGAGCGTCTCCTCCATGGCAACGGTCAGCACGGGATGCGGGCTGATCTCGACGAACAGCCGGGGGGACGACCCGGCGGCCAGCCGCACCCCGCTGGCGAAGCGGACCGGCTGGCGCAGGTTGTCCATCCAGTACCGGGCATCCAGGTCGGCTCCCGAGACCGGGGCGCAGCGCACCGTGGAGATCATCTCCAGATCGGGCTTCCGTGGGTCGAGTGGTGCGAGTTCCCGCAGGATGTCGGCTCTCAACGGATCCATGAAGGGCGAGTGGGAGGCGACGGTGACCTGAATGTGTCGGTTGAAGACACCGCGACCGTCCAGCTTCGAGGCGATCTCCTCCAGTGCCGCGTGGTCACCGGCCAGCACGGTGGCCGTCGGAGCGTTCTCGGCGGCGATCACGACCTGGCCTGCACAGACCCCGGCCAGGGCTTCGGCCTCCGGCGCCGAGATGTTCGCAGCCATCATGCCGCCCCGACCGGCGAGCCCGCTCATCAGCCGGCTCCGGCGGCAGACCACGGCAGCGGCGTCAGCGAGTGAGAGCGCGCCGGAGATGTGGGCCGCGGCGATTTCACCCATGCTGTGGCCGAGGCAGAGCTCCGGGTCGACGCCCGCGTCCTGCCAGGTCGCGGCCAGCGCCACCTGGAGCGACCACAGCACCGGCTGGACCTGCTCCACCCGGCCGAGGAATTCGTCGTTCTGCGAGAACAGCAGGTCGATCACGGACCAGCCGGTCTCCCGGCTGACGGCCGCGTCGCACGCCTGCAGTGCTTCGCGGAATGCGGTCGAACTCCTGTGGAGCGTCCGCCCCATGCCCAGCCACTGCGAGCCCTGACCAGGGAACACGAAGACGGGCGTCCGTGACGTGCCGCCGGCCTGGCCGATTCCGCCGTCGCGGATCTTCTCGCCGGCGGCCAGGGCCAGCAAGCGGTCCGCGATCTCGTCGTGCGTATCCCCCAGCACCCACAGGCGGTGGGGGTACGCCTCCCGTCGCAGCGCGGCCGTGGCGCAGATGTCCCAGAGCGGCTGATCCCGTCCGGCGCCACCGGGTCGCAGGTACTCCGCGTATGCTCCGGCAAGCCCGAGCAGGGAACGCCGGCTGCGGGCGCTGAGCACCAGCAGATGGGTGGGCCGCTCGGCCGGCAGCTCGGCCAGGTTCCGCCGTTGGGCAGACTCGCCCCGGGGGTAGCCCCCGACCACGACATGCGCGTTGGTGCCGGACAGTCCGAAGGAGCTGACCCCGAACAGCGCCTGCGGACCGGCCTTGTCCAGCGGCTGGTTGCGGGCCACCAGTTCCAGCGCGGAGGTCTCCGCCGCGAGCAGCGGGTTGGGGCTGGTCATATGGAGAGACGCCGGAATCATCTCGTGCTGGGCCATCAGCACCACCTTGATCAGACCGGCGATACCCGCAGCTGCCTCGGTGTGTCCGATGTTGGTCTTCACCGAGCCGATCCGCAGGGGACGCCGGTCTCCGCTCTGAGCAGCTGTGACCTCGGCGAGCGCCCGCAGTTCGACATTGTCGCCAACGGCCGTGCCCGTGCCGTGGGCTTCCACGTAGTTCGAGCTCCCCGGCTCGACCCCCGCGCTGCGGCAGGCCTCACGGATCGTATCCACCTGCCCGGAAACGGCGGGCTGGAGCAGCAGGCCGCTGCCCCGTCCGTCGTTCGTCACGGCACTGCCGAGGGGAGCGCGAGGATCCTGTCGCCGTCCCGTTGCGCGTCGTCGAGCCGCTTCAGGACGAGGGCGCCGATCCCCTCGCTGCGCACGAAACCGTCGGCCCCCGCATCGCCGAACTTGCAACGGCCGTCGGGCGAGAGCATCTGTGCCTGGGAGTAGGCGACGGCGTCCCAGGGCGACAGAATGACGTTGACCGCGCCGGCGATGACCAGATCGCTCTCCCGAGGAGCAGGCTCTGCCGCGCGGAGTGCACGGCAACCAGCGACGAGGAGCAGGCGGTGTCCAGCAGGACACTGGCCCCACGGAGGTCCAGGGCGTAGGAGATGCGTCCGGCGGTCATCGCACGGAGGTGGCTGCCGGTCATCTCGGAGAGATCATGGTCGGCGATGTCGCCGTGTACTGCGTAGTCCGACGTCGCCTGGCCGATGAACACGCCCGTCCGGCTCCCGGCAAGGGTGCTCGGGACGATGCCGGCGTTCTCCAGGGCCTCCCAGACCACGGGCAGCAGCAGGCGCTGCTGCGGGTCCATGCGGCGGGCCTCCAGCGGTGAAATCCCAAAGAATGGCGCGTCAAAAGCGAAGGGCTCGGCGAGGAAACCGCCGGATCGCGAAACGGTCTTTCCTGGAACACTGGCGGTTTCCGAATGATACAGGTCGACATCGAATCGCTCCGCCGGAACCGGCCCCACCGAGTCCGCATTGCCGAGCAGATTCTCCCAAAAATCCAGTACTCCCGAAGCGCCCGGAAATCTGCAACTCATACCCACGATTGCGATGTCGCTACCACTGCCCGTCCGACCCATGTCCTAACCCCCGGATAGATTGACAGAGAATGCCCGAATCATGAAGTTTTACAGAGTTTGATTGGCAAATCCAACCGAACTCCGGAGATCAGTCCAACTCTAGACTCGGAGTCAAACTTTGGATTCTGTCATCATTTGATCACTATCCGCATACTGTGGCCCGTGATGAGAATGCCAACAGAACGGCACATATGCCCCATCCAGAGCCGCATTCCGTGCAGATCGGAGTGATGCAGATCACAATTTAAGCCCGCATGCAAATATGACCTCGCGTCTAAGATTGGCCCGCAATGCGTGCTAGGGTGATGCCGACAACGCCACAAGCCGCAGGGGGATGCTGAGTGGAAATCAAGGCGCTCGGACCGCTGGTCATAAGCGAGCAAAATGTGACACTTGTTCCAACCGCAACCAAGCCGCGTCAGTTGCTGGCCCTGCTCGCACTACGGTGCAATCGAGTGGTCGCCACATCGGAACTGATTGACGAAATCTGGGGCGAGGACGTCCCCAAAAGCGCGAGTGCCACCCTGCACACCTACGTGATGCAGATCCGCCGAAAGATATCGGCAGCGATCGGCGGCCCTGCGGGCGGTGCCCGGGAGGTCCTGCAGACGAGCTACGGCGGCTACGCCATTCGCAGTCAGACCGACCAGTCGGACGTCACGGCGTTTCGCCACCTCTCGACCCGGGGTGGTTTCGCGCTGGAATCCGGCGATCCCCGGTCCGCGTCACGCCTGCTGCGGCAGGCTCTGGATCTGTGGCGGGGATCGCCCTGGAGGGCGTCAGGCTCGGCCCCGTGCTGCGGATCGACGCCATGTCACTGGAGGAGGGCTCGGCGCGCTCCGGCAGCGGATCAGGGCCGACTTCCAGCTCGGGCGGCATTCCGCCCTCATCGCCGAACTGCGGGTGCAGGTCATGCGGCTGCCGCTGGACGAGAACTTCAGCAGCCAGTTGATGGAAGCCCTCTACCGCTCGGGCAACGCGTGGCGGGCCCTCGAGGAATACCAGCGGCTCCGCAGGACCCTGGTCGGCGAGCTCGGCGTGGAGCCCGCCGCCCGGGTGCAGGCGTTGCAGTGCGCCATCCTGGCCGGGCAGTCCCTGGACGAGCTGGACATGGAGTGTTTCGGCCCCCGCCGTATGCTCAGCTGAAGGCCGGTCGGGTGGGAGAGGCGCAGACGCGCGCACTCCCCCCCGACCGAACGCTCACCACATCCTCCTCCCGGGCGTGGCCCAGGCCGCGCCGAAGCCGGCCTCGGTGCTCCGGCGGGGCCAGCCGGCGGCGGCGCCGCTCCTGTCCGGCCGCACCGGAACCCCCGCCTGCACCCGGCCGGCCAGCAGCACAGCCAGGACCGCGGCCAGCTCCTCCTTGTCGGGGCTGCCGCGAACCACCCGGATCGGTTCCGGGGACGCTCACTGCGGCTGGTTTCCGTGCTTGCGACTGGGCACACTGCGGTACTTGGTCCGCAGCATCGCGAACGCCCCCACCAGGACCTTCCGGGTGTCCGCGGATCGATCACATCGTCGACGAGGCCGCGTTCGGCGGCGTAGTACGGATGCATCAACTCGCTTCGGTACTCCTCGATCCGTTGCTTGCGGGTCAGCTCCGGATCGTCGGCGGCCGTGATCTCCCGCCGGAAGATGACATTGGCCGCTCCTTCCGCGCCCATCACCGCGATCTCGTTGGTGGGCCAGGCGAACGCGAGGTCCGTGCCTATGGAACGGGAGTCCATGACGATGTAGGCGCCGCCATAGGCCTTCCGCAGGATCAGCTGGACCCGGGGCACCGTGGCGTTGCAGTAGGCGTAGAGCAGCTTGGCACCGTGCCGGATCACGCCCCCGTGCTCCTGATCCACACCGGGAAGGAATCCCGGTACGTCGACCATGGTCAGCAGCGGGATGTTGAACGCGTCGCAGGTCTGCACGAACCGGGCAGCCTTCTCGCTCGCGGTGATGTCGAGCACACCGGCCATGGAGAGGGGCTGGTTGGCCACCACCCCGGTCACATGGCCGTCCAGCCGGATCAGGGCGCAGATGATGTTCTCCCCCAGTGCCGGTGCACCTCGAACAACTCGCCGTCATCGGCGAGTTCCTCGATGACCCGGCGCATGTCGTAGGCGCGGTTCGGATCGGCCGGAACCAGGTCCAGCAGCTGCGGGACGCCGCGGTCGGGAGTGTCCTCCGGGTCCTCCACCGGTGCCACTTCCCGGTTGTTGGCCGGCAGCATGGACAGCAGGTAGCGGACGTCCTCCAGGCAGCTTTCCTCGTCGTCGTGGACGAAGGCCGCCACACCCGAGAGGCTCCCGTGCACGTCGGCGCCGCCCAGCCCGTCCTGGCTGATGCTCTCACCGGTGACCGCCTGCACGACGTCAGGTCCGGTGATGAACATCTGCGAGGTACCGCGCACCATGAAGACGAAGTCGGTCAGGGCCGGCGAGTAGGCAGCACCACCCGCGCAAGGGCCCAGAATCACGCTGATCTGCGGAATCACACCGGAGTTGCGCACATTCCGCTGGAATATCCCGCCGTATCCGGCGAGAGCGGTGACGCCCTCCTGGATCCGGGCCCCGGCACCGTCGCACAGGCCCACGACCGGCGCGCCGGCGCTTTCCGCCAGGTCGAGCAGTTTGTGGATCTTCTGCGCGTGCGCTTCGCCGAGGGCCCCACCGAAGATCCTGAAGTCATGGGCGTAGGCGAAGACATTGCGCCCATGGACCAGACCCCAGCCGATTATACGCCGTCGGTAGGGACGGCGGTGCTCCAGGCCGAATCCGGTGGCCCGGTGCCTACGGAAGGTTCGATCTCATTGAAGGTACCCGGGTCGAAGAGCAGGTCCATCCGCTCCCGGGCGGTGAGCTTGCCCTTGGCCTTCTGGGCTTCGGTGGCTGCGCGGCTGGGACCGTCGTGGATCGCCCCTCGCAGACGGCTCAGTTCTGCGACACGCTCCCGGAGCGTGTGCTCCTGGGCGGCGCCGGTCATCTGTGGAAGTTCGTCGAGGACGCTCATGCTGGCCTTTCGATCAGTCGACGTCTGGTGCGGGCGGGACGGACCGCAGGGGAACGGCCCGCCCGCACACCGGGTCAGGCAGCCGGGACGCCGAGTGCCGCGTTCACGATGCTCAGGTACAGCCGGGGAGTCTCGGCCTCGGCGACCGCCTCATCGGCGATCTTGATCCCATGGCGCAGTTCGATCTGCCCGGTGGCCTGGAGGAGCGCCAGCGAGTCGTAGCCGAGATCGATGAAGCTCTGGTCCAGGACGTCGCCGTCGAGGTCGACGCCCTCCTCCTCACCGGCGCACTCACGCAGCAGCTCGGTGAGTTCGTTGAGTGTGAACAGGTTCATGGTCTGACCCTTCGTGAATGAACGGAAAATAGGGTGAGTGGACAACATGGTCGGCTGAGCGGGCAGGCGGCAGGCCGGGCCGGCGCGGGCAGGGCGGCTGACGGGACGGGATTCAGCCGCGGCGCAGTACCAGTGCCGAGTTGAAGCCGCCCGCCCCCGGGCGAGCACCAGCGCGTGCTCCAGCTCGGCCGGTCGCGGCCGGCCGACGACCAGGTCGATCCGGTGATCGGCGGCCGCCCGTGAGACGTGGACGGCAGCCGGGATCACCCGGTCCCGAAGCGCCAGCAGCGCGGCCGCGACGTCGAGCGCGGCACCGCCCGCGAGCAGCCGGCCGGTCATGGTCTTCGGGACCGAGACCGGCACCGCCTCCGGGCCGAAGACCTCGTTCAAGGCCTTCGCCTCGGCCGCGTCGAGCTCCGGGAGCCCGGCCGCGTCGGCGAAGACCACGTCGATCTCGCCGGCCGGGATCCGCGCGTCGGCGAGCGCCTGCTCGATCGCGCGGCGCAGGCCCGGCTCCCGCCCCGAGCCGGGCCGGGGTCGAAGGTCGCGGCATGGCCGATGACCGATCCGTACACGGTGGCGCCCCGCTCCCGGGCCGCGGCCGCGTCCTCGACCACCAGGATCGCCCCGCCTTCGCCGATGACCTGACCGTTCGCCTCCTCGGCGAAGGGAAGGAACGCCTGTGCCGGTTCACTGCTCCGGCTCAGCCTCCCGTCGGCCACATGGGCTGCCCAGCCCACGGGCAGATCGCCCCGTCGACGCCTCCCGAAACCATCAGCCGACTGCCCTTGCGCACCTGGCGCCGGGCCTGGGCCAGTGACTCCAGTCCACCGGTCTGCTCGCTGACCAGCACTCCGCTCGGCCCGCGCAGATCGTGGCGGATGGAGATCTGCCGGTGTTGACCGCGTAGAACCAGGCGAAGGACTGGTAGGCGCTGACATGGGCGCTGCCCTTGCTCCACAGTGCCTGGAGTTCACGCTGGCCGAACTCGAAGCCGCCGGCCGAACTGGCGGTGACCACGCCGGCCGCGTACTCGGGCAACGCCGCCAGGTCCACCGCCGCGTCCGCCAGCGCCTCGGCGGTGGCCGTCAGAGCGAGCCGGGTCATTCGGTCCGTCTGCGGGAGCAGGCGGCTGGGGATGTGCTGGGCGGCGTCGAACCCGGGCACCTGCCCGGCGAGCGTGGCCGGGTATCCGCTCGGGTCGAAAGCGTCCAGGCGGGCGATGCCGCTCTTGCCGGCCAGGGTGGAGGACCAGAAGTCCTCTGTCCCGAGGCCGTTGGGTGCGGCCACGCCGATTCCGGTGATGACCGCTTCCGGCTTGGTGGCGTTGGCGTTCACATGCCGCTCCTGTCGAGACTGCTGAGGACCATGGCGCTCTGGAATCCGCCGAACCCGCTGCCCACCGTCAGCACCCGGTCGACGCGCTGCTCCCGGGCCGTCAGCGGAACGTAGTCGAGGTCGCACTCCGGGTCGGACTCATGGAGGTTGGCGGTCGGCGGGATGACACCGTGCTCGATGGTGAGCGCGCAGGCCGCGATCTCCAACGAGCCGATGGCGCCCAGGGAGTGACCGATCATCGATTTGATCGAACTGACCGGTGTCCGGTAGGCGGCGTCACCGAGCACCTGCTTGAACGCCGCGGTCTCATGCCGGTCGTTCTGCTTGGTGCCGGACCCGTGGGCGTTGATGTAGTCGATCGAGGTGGCCGGAAGCCTGGCCTCATCCAGGGCGCTGCGGATGGCCTCGGCCATCTCCCGGCCGTCCGGCGCAGACCGGTCATGTGGTAGGCGTTGGAACGCGAGGCGAAGCCGGAGATCTCGGCGTAGACGCGGGCACCGCGGCGCAGCGCGGCCCCCAGTTCCTCCAGCACGAACACGGCGGAGCCCTCGCCGAGGACGAACCCGTTGCGGGTCCGGTCGAACGGCCTGGATGCGTGCTCCGGGTCGTCGTTGCGCGGTGAGGTCGCCTTGATCGCGTCGAAGCAGGCAAGGGTGATGGGCGAGATCGGGGCATCCGAGGCACCGGCGATCATCACGTCCGCCGAGCCCTCCCGGATCAGCTCGACCGCGTGACCGACCGCGTCCAGACCGGAGGTGCAGCCGGTGGACACAACGGTGGCGGGGCCCTCGGCGCCGACGGCCCAGGCGACCTCGGCCGCGAAGGAGCTCGGCACGAAGTAGTCGTACAGATGCGGAACCGCGTAGGTGTGGTCCACCTCCCAACTCGTACCGCCGTTGCTGACCACCGCGTACTCGCGGTCCAGGCTCATGGTGGCGCCCACCGCACTGCCGACCACCACGCCCAGCCGGTGCGGCGGCAGGCTGCGCAGATCCAGTTCGGCGTCAGCGACCGCCTCCAGCGCGCTGACGGTCGCGAACTGCGCTGCCCGGTCCATGCGGCGTGCCTGCTGCTGGTCGAGCCCCTCCGCCAGCGGGTCGAAGTCGACCTCCGCGGCGATCTGGGAGCGGAAACCCACCGGGTCGAAGAGTGAGATCCGTCGGGTCGCGGTCGTGCCTGAGGTGATGAGGTCCCAGAACCGCTTGACGCCCACGCCTCCCGGTGCCACCACGCCGATCCCGGTGACGACTACTCGTCTGTCCATCTGCAGCCCTCCTTGTGTCGATCGGTGGATTGACATCCGGGATCAGACTCGCCAACCGCACTCAAGCCTTTCTGGAAGACCCATGGACGCCGCGACCCCGCCGATTCCAGAGGGGCTGGAGGGAGTTGGCCGATGATCCCCTCGGAGCGGTCCTGCCGTGCGGCAGGCCCCTGACGCAGCGAGGAGTGAGTCGTGATGACGTCCTACCTGGCTGGCCGGCCGAGCCGTACGGGCACGCCCAGGCTGATCTGCTTCCACCCGGCCGGATCGGGCGCATCGGCCTTCGCGGGCTGGCAGCGCGCCGTGGGCCCTGGCGTGGAGATACTGCCGGTCCGGCTGCCCGGGCGGGAGACCAGGATCAGGGAGCAGCCGTTCACCGAGGCGGCAGCGCTGCTGCCGGTGCTGGCACGGGAGTTGGCGCCGGTTCTGAGCGACGGACAGTACGCGCTCTACGGACACAGCATGGGTGCGCTCATCGCCTATCTGCTCGCGGCCCACCAGCAGCAAGCCGGCGGGCCGCCGCCGGTGTTCCTCGGCGTGGGTGCCTTTCCGGCGCCCGGGCAGACGGTGCTGGCGGAGTCGGCGGGGCGGTCCAGCGATGCGGACCTGCTCCGGTTGACGACGCGGCTCAGCGCGACGGCTACGGGCACGGCGGGTACGGGCACGACGGCTACGGGCACGGCGGGTACGGGCACGACGGCTACGGGCACGGCGGGTACGGGCACGACGGCTACGGGCACGGCGGGTACGGGCGCGGCCGGTGCCGCCGCGGAGCAGCGGGCCGACGCCGGCCGCCGGATGCTCCCGGTCTTCCGGGCCGATCTCGAACTGATTGCCAGCCGCCCCCCGCTCGGCCGGCCGCTGGACTGCCCGCTGGAGGTCTGGGCGGCGGTGGACGACCCGGTCTACCCCCGGATCAGCTGGCGGACTGGGCCTCGCGCACGACCGGAGGCCACCGGTTGCACCTGGTCTCCGGCGGGCACTTCTTCCAGCGGGCGTCCGGATTCCCGGAACAGGTGGCGGCCGCGCTGGAGTTCCGCCTCCAGCGGCGGCCGCCGCTGTCGCTGGTCAGCCCATGACCAGTACGACCTTTCCGCGGACATGGCCGGTGTCCACCTCGCGGTGCGCGGCACCGGCGTCGGCGAGCGGGAAGGTCCGCCAGATCGGCACGGTCAGTTCACCGGCGGCGACCTGACGGGCAATCATCCGCAGGATGTCCGTGGAGCGGGTGCCGCGCAGCCGCCGGATGCCGAACTGCTCGGCCAGCCGCTGGTCGACAATGGTGCCGATCCGGTCCCGGTCGGCGACCAGCGCCACCGAGACCTCGATCGCCGCGCCGCCGATGCAGTCGAACGCCGCGTCCACCCCGTCCGGCGCCAGCTCGCGGACCCGCTGCTCCAGCCCTCGCCGTAGCTGACCGGGATCGCGCCGAGCGAACGCAGGTAGTCGTGGTTGCGCTCACTGGCAGTACCGATGACGGTGGCGCCGGCCTGCCGGGCCAGTTGCACCGCCACCGTGCCCACTCCGCCGGCGGCCGCGTGCACCAGCAGGGTCTCGCCCGCCGCCACCTTCAGCTCCTGGAGCGAGTTGTAGGCCGTCTGGCCCACCGCCGAGATCGCCCGGCCAGCTCCCAGGACAGGCCCGCCGGCTTGGTGGTCACCTGATCGGCCGGGACCACGAGGGACTCGGTGTAGGCCGCCGCCGAGGCGAAGCGAGCACCTCGTCGCCGACGGCCACCCCGCTCACCCCGGCGCCGAGCAGGTCCACCACACCGGCGAACTCATTGCCAGTGTGCTGCCCGCCGCGGCCGGCCGGCCCCCGGCGAACTCCCCACGCCTGATCTTGCAGTCGACCGCGTTCACCCCCGCCGCCCGCACCCGGATCCGGACCTCCCCCGACCGGGCTCCGGGGCCGGGCCCTCGGCCAGGTGCAGTACGTCGGCGCCGCCGAACTCGTCGAATACAACCGATGCCACCAAGGCAGA
This sequence comes from Streptacidiphilus sp. 4-A2, assembly GCA_014284505.1. GTDB lineage: Bacteria > Actinomycetota > Actinomycetes > Streptomycetales > Streptomycetaceae > Streptacidiphilus. The sequence continues at coordinate 5,192,886 of JAAFYY010000001.1, forward strand.
ACTCCTCGTTCGTGTGGGACCTTCGGTGGTGGCTCCCGTGGGAGCTGCCACTGGATGAGTGTGCGGGAAGTACAGCCGGAGAGTCCCCGGAACCGCCCGATGGCGGCTCCGGAGACTCTCCTGGACGGTGCGCGGATCAGTGCGCCGACGGCTTGGCTGCCAGTCCGTCTGCTGGATCCAGTCGGCAAGGCTGGTCAGGCCCGGGTGCTCGGCCCGGAGCGCCTCGATGTCGGCGGTGAAGCCGTGGACGTTGAAGAACTCGAACATGGCGCCCAGCTCGGCGTTGAAGCTGGCCAGTTGGGCGACCGGCACCGGCTGGAACCGGGCCGGACGCCCGGTGACGCGGGCGAAGGCCTCGGCGATCTGGTCACCGGTCAGCTCGTCGCCCGAGATCTCCACGGTGCGGCCAGGTAGGCCTCGGGCCGGTCGAAGGCGTTGGCGGCGAACACGCCGATGTCCTGCACGGCGATCATCTGGAGACGGGTCTCCGGCAGGAGGGCCTGGGCCAGCACCAGTTCCCCCTGCTCGTCCGGCGTGGGCCCGAAGAAGGCGTAGTTGTCGATGAAGAAGGCGGGGCGCAGCACCGTCAGGGCAGGCCGAGCTGCTTCAGGTAGACCTCGACCCGGCCCTTGCTGGCGAAGTGCGGGACGCTGTCGGCACTGTCCGCGGCACCGACGGAGCTGTAGACGAAGTGCTCGACACCGGCTTCCTTGGCGGCGTCGGCGAGAGCCCGGGCCTGGCGCTCCTCGCGACGACACCACCCTCGCCGAGGAAGGTCTGGACGCTGAAGACGCCGTGGACGCCCGACAGCGCCTCCTTCAGCGAGGCGCTGTCCTCCAGGTCGCCGACCACAAGGGTGGCCCCGGCCGCCGCAAGCTCGCGCGCGGCGGGCTTGTCGGCATCGCGGACCAGCGCGCGGACCGCCCGGCCGCGGCGCAGCAGCTCGCGGCGACGGCGCCGCCCTGCTGCCGGTCGCGCCGGTCACCAGGATCGGGTTGTTGTCAGTCATGGGTACGACCATTCTTCATGTTGTCGGCTTGCCGGATGTTGTCGGTTTGCCGATGGAAACGGTTTGCTGGAAAATCGCGGCCGCATAGGCGGTCGCCGCTGTGTCGAACTGGAGTCCGACGTGTCCTGCCGCGCAGTGGATGTCCCGCCAGGCCCGCTGGACCAGGGAGGACTCGGCCTGCCCACGGGCCCCTTGGGCGCGGAAGAGCCGCTCCACCGCGTCGACCAGGTAGTTGACGGCCAGGCTGTAGTCCCGGGCGCAGCGGGTGGCGAGCAGCGGCGTGAGTTCCTCGTCGTCGCCGACCAGGGCCACCCGCTCCAGCAGGAGCGCCGCCGTGTCGATCTCCCCGCTCGCGCGCGCCAGGGTCTGCTGCATGGCCGGATTCTGGCTGAGCGGACCGGCCGGACCGCTGCGGGCGCCGATGTCCGCCGTCCAGGAGTTCAGTGCCGCACGCGCGGCGCCCAGCGCCGGAGAGGCGAAGGTCAGTCCGCCGAACACCCGGACCGGGGTGTGTGGCAGCGGGCACCGGACCCACTGCCGCACCTCCTGCATCCGGGACCGGAGGAAGGAGCGGTGCTCGGGGACGAACACCCGGTCCAGTTCGAGGGTGTTGCTGCCGGTCCCGCACATGCCGACGTTGTGCCAGCTGTCCTTGATGCCGAAGTCCCGCGCGGCACCGCGAAGAAGCGCGGCCCGCCGGGCTCGTCGGCCGGCGGGATCCCGCACACCAGCGCCCAGTCGGCGGCGTCGACGCCGCTGGTGAACGGCCAGGCGCCGGTGACCAGCCAGCCGCCTGCCACCCGTTCGACCAGGCCTGAGGGGATCAGCGCGCCCACCACCAAGGTGTCTGGGCCCTGCTCCCACAGCTCGGACTGGCCGGCCTGGGGCAGGTAGACACCCATGCGGGCGGCGCTGGACCAGACTCCGGCGCACCAGGCCGCGGATGCGGAGCCCTCGCCGATGAGGGTCAGTGCCTCGTGCAGTTCGCGGAAGGTGCCGTCGTTCCCGCCCCACTGGGCGGGGACGAAGTGCCGGGCCAGACCGGCCTCGACAATGGCCGACACGACCGCGGCGGCGCCTTGCGGGCGCTGTCCATCTCGTCGGCGTACTTGGCGGCGACTGCCGCCGCGGCGGCCGCGGCGACGGGCAACGGCTCATTCGTCCGGGGCTCACTCATCCTGCACCTCTTCACTCAGCCGCGGGTCAGGAGGACTGTCCGGTCAGCACGGCGACCGACGAGACGTTCAGCTCGACACCCTCGCCCCAGAGCCGGTTCTGCGGCTGCGAGGTCTCGTCCAGGAAGCTCTCGGGAGCGGGCTGGCCGATCTTCGGGTTGTAGTAGAAGCCGGGCGTGGAGTCGAGCTGGACCAGGCCCTGCCCGTTCTGGCTCGCGCCGTCCAGCAGGGTGAACATGCCGACGCCGCAGTTGAGCTGGCGCGGGAAGACCTGCTCCTGCGTGCCGCCGTGGTCGATCAGCAGGTACTTGCGGGGCAGTTCCAGGGTGCCGATCTTGTCGACGGTGAGCACGGTCCTGCCGTTGAGCTTCCAGGTGGCCGTGCCCGAGTTGCGGTCGAGCACCATCTGGTAGTCGTCGCTCTCCCCGGGCGTGCGGGTGGCCACCGGCACGGCGTAGCTGAACGCCGCATAGGTGGTTCCGGGCATCCGCAGCCGCTCGTAGTAGGCGTAGACGGTGTTGTTGGTGACAAAGAAGTCGAAAACCGTGTCGGTCTCGGAGTCGGTGGCCATGGCCACGCCCGAGCCGAGCCGCAGGTCGCTGTCCGCCTGCTGGGGAGCGATGCCGAACGGGTTCTGCTCGGCACCGAAGGTCTGGCTGGCCATGTTGATGTCGCAGCCGACCTGGCCGCCCACGGGCGCGTCGAAGCCGGGGTAGCCGTAGCTCGACTCGTGGGAGGTCATGGTGACCCACTTCAGCTCGTCCCGGGAGCCGTCGCCGCCCGCCGACTCCTGGCCGGTGGTGTAGGCGAAGGCAGGCTCCCCGGTGACCGGGTTGGTGCCGGTCGGCACCACGTTCAGGCCCGAGGCGGAGGTGGTCGGGACGCCGTCCCCGGCGGTCATGGTGCCGGTGGGCACAGTGAACCACTTGGCCCGGTCCCGGTCGCCTGAAGCCGTTGCTGAAGTCGTCGTAGACGGTCCGTTGCAGGGTCGGGCACTGCGCCTGGGCGCTCGGCGCGAGGGCAACGGAGGCAAGGGCAACAGTCGCCGCGACCGCTGCGAGCAATCTCTGCCGCATGGGAAGGATCCTCTCAAGTACCCCGCCGAATCTCGGCGGCGTGACCCAAGGGTCCGGCACAGGTCTGGATCACCTCTGGAGAGAGCCTGGATCTGCGTTCCAGGGGGCCTCGACCGCCGACGAGCACGGTGGTACCGCAGAGACGACAGGTCCATCCGGGAGAGCCAGTGAAAAGCATTACACAGTCGAAGAGGTTGCGTCCGGGGTCTACGCCTACCTCCAGCCGGACGGCGGCTGGTGCCTCAACAACGCCGGGATCCTGACCAGTTGCGGAGAGGCCGCAGTAATCGACACCGCGGCGACGGTCGCCCGGGCCCGCACGCTGCGGGAGACGGTGCTCGGCCTCGCCGGACGGGCGCCCCGCGTCGTCGTCAACACGCACTTCCACGGCGACCACACCTTCGGCAACTGCGTGTTCGCCGACGAGGCGGTGATCGTCGCGCACGAGGGCACCAGGGAGCAGGTGCTCGCGGCCGGGCTGCACCTCCAGGGCCTGTGGCCCGAGGTGGAGTGGGGCGAGGTGAAGGTCACGCCGCCGACCCTGCTCTACCGGGACCGCACCACCCCTGCACATCGGGACATCCGGGCCGAGCTGATTCGCCTGGGGCCCGCCCACACCAGCGACGACACGATCGTCTGGCTGCCGGAGCAGTCGGTACTGTTCACGGGTGACCTGGTGATGTCCGGGTGACCCCGTTCTGCCCGATGGGCTCCCTGTCGGGGTCACTCGATGCGATCGAGGAGCTGCGGGCCCTCGGCGCGCGCACGATCGTCACCGGCCACGGCCCGGTCTGCGGACCGGAGGTCTTCGACACCGCCGCCGACTACCTGCGATGGGTGCAGCGGCTGGCCGCCGAAGGGCTGGCCGCCGGCCTGACCCCGATGCAGGTCGCGGCCGGGACCGACCTCGGACCGTTCGGCGAGCTGCTCGACTCGGAGCGGCTGGTGCCGAACCTCTACCGGGGATACCTGGAGGCGGGCGCGCGCCGGGGAGGTACTCGACATAGGCGAGGTCTTCGCTGAGATGATCCGCCACCACGGCGGGCTGCCCACCTGCCACGCCTGAGCGGAGCCGTGCGCGCGACGGCAGCCCGGCGGCCTGAGGCCGCCGGGCTGCCGTCCCGGGTGCTGCTCCGCCGCTTACGCGCGGCCGTCGTGGACCACGGTGCGATGCTGGATCAGCCAGCTCCCGTCCTCCGCTGCGACCAGCAGGTCCTCGTTGACCGTGCTGGCGTACACCTGGAGCGGACCCCCTGCGGGGTGGCCATGGCCATGGCGTAGTAGTGAGTCCGCACGGTCCCGTCGGGCTGCGCGTACACCTCGAGCATGCCCAGCCAGTGCCGACGGGTCAGGCCGTCGGCCGCGAGCACCTTGAGCCGCTTGTCCGCCGCGGCGGTGATGGCCGCCCGGCCGCGCAGCGGCTCCGGATCGACGTTCTGGTGGAAGACCCCGTCCTCGGTGAAGCTGCCGGCCCATGCCGCAGCCTCACCGCGGTCCAGCAGACGCATCTGAGCGGCGTAGAACTGCTGTACCTGGTAATAGAGTTCGGCCTGGCTCAGGGCGGTGGCGGGCTGCCGGCTCATATCGCCTCCTGCTGGCGCTCGGCGTACTGCTTGGCGAAGCCGAGGGTGGCCCGGCTGTTGGTGCTGAGCGCGGTGCGCACATATTCCCTGGCGTCGGCGACGGTCGCCTCCGGTCCGAGGACCGGGGCGATGTTCGCGGGGTTCAGGACCACTGTGTGCTGCGAGGAGGCAGTGGTGGTACCCCCGCCCTGGTCGGTGAAGGTCCAGTAACCGGTGTGCAGGGACATCAGAGCCGGCAGGGTGACCTGCTTGTAGGAGATCCGCTGGTGCGGCCGGCACACCCGGAACGACTTGGTGGTGTGCGTGGATCCGTCCTTGGCCCGGGTCTCCATCTCCAGCGTCTGCAGGCCGGCGTCGGCTTCGTCGAACCGCACCGAAGCCACGTGCGGCAGCCGTTCGGTCCAGCGGTCCGCCCGGTCGATGAAGTCGTAGACGTCCTCGGCGGCGCCCCGGATCTCCACCGTGTCCTCGAAGGAGAACCGCAACTCGTCCTCGGCGACCGCGGATTCGACATTCTCGCGCAGTGCGGCGAGCTCGGAGCGGGAGTTGCGTTCCACCGCCTCGTCGATCCACGCGAGACCTGCCGGATCGTCGTTCACCGCACGGTAGTCGTGCAGCAGCCGCACCCGCGAGGTGCCCTCCGACAGCGGCTCGATCACCCAGCTCCCGCCCATCGCCGCGATCGGAGGAGTGGACACCTCCTGGCGGAAGTCGATGCGCAGCCGCTCCGGGTCCAGCGAGCGGCGGGAGGCCCAGCTCTTCGCCTCGCCATTGGCCGTCGCCCAGATCCGGATCCGCTCCCAGCCCTCACCACGCTCGAACTGGTCGACGTGGATGGTCGGCGGGAAGATCCGGGGCCAGTTCTCGACCTCCGCTATCAGCCGGTAGACGACGGCCGCCGGGGCCTGGACGGTGATCTCGTGCTCGGTCTCACGCACATGCTGATCTGCCATGTTCATCCCTCCTGGATCTCAGTGGCCTGGCTCAGAAGTTGCCGAGGCCGCCGCAGACGTTGAGTGCCTGGGCGGTGATCGACGCGGCCGTGTCCGACGCGAGGTAGCCGACCAGTCCGGCGACCTCCTCCGGTGTGGAGTAGCGGCCCAGCGGGATCTTGGCCTGGAACCTGGCCAGGATCGCCTCCTCGTCGGTGTCGTACGCGTCGGCGTAGCCCTGTCGGACCCGCTGGGCCATCGGAGTCTCGACATAGCCCGGGCAGACCGCGTTCACGGTGATCCCGGTCGGTGCCAGCTCATTGCCCAGAGCCTTGGTGAAGCCGACCACGCCGTGCTTGGACGCGGAATACGGAGCCCCCAGCACCACGCCCTGCTTGCCGGCGGTCGAGGCGATGTTGATGATCCGGCCGCGGCTCTTGTGCCGCATCCCACCCGCGTTCAGCACCTCCCGGGTCAGCCGGAACACACTGTTGAGGTTGGTCTCGATCACGTCCTGCCAGAGCTCGTCCGTGATGTCGGCGGTGACCCCGCCGCCGCTCCGCCCCGCGTTGTTCACCAGGACGTCCACCGTGCCGAAGCGCGACACCGCGGCGCCGACGAACGCGGCCGCGTCCTCGTTCGAGCGCACGTCCAGGGTGGTCCCGTCGGCCTCCAGTCCCTCCTTGCGCAGCTGGACGACCGTCTCGGCCACGTTCTCCGCGCTGCGCGCCCCGATGAACACCTGGTGCCCCTGGGTGGCGAGCAGGCGGGCGACCGCAAGGCCGATTCCGCTGGTGCCGCCAGTGACCACGGCGACCCGCTGCTGACCGGTTTGGCTCGGCATACCTGTTCCCCTCAAATCCCTACATACAGCGTGGAAATGGCTAGACAAGCCAGAAATTAGCCATCATGGACATATCTTCGTGTTCCAGGTTGTGGCAGTGGAGCATGTACCGCCCCGGCTCCCCGTCGAACTTGGCGATCACCTCGACCCGTTCACCGCCGTTGACGAAGACGGTGTCCTTCCACCCGACGTCGTACGGCCCGGGCGGCGCGCCGTTGCGTGACAGCACCTGGAACTGCACCAGATGGAGATGCACCGGGTGGTGGTAGTCGGAGACCAGCGTCCAGACCTCGGTGCTGCCGCGGGGACGTTCGCGTCGGAGGTGGCCGGGTCGAACGGCGCTCCGTTGATCATCCAGCCGGTGGGTAGCGGTGGAAGTCCATGGTCCGACGACTCATCGACGCAGTGGGGACCAACGGCTCCACCGTGGAGAGCTTCGCCGGCACGGAGGACGTGTCGGCAACCTCGCGGGTCACCTTGAAACGCAGCACGGACCCGGTCGAACCCTGTCCGGCGAGATTGCGGACAGTGATCTCGTCACCGGCCTTGCAACCGCTGAAGTCGACCACCACGTCGAAACGCTGGGCCGGCGCGATCACCAGGGACTGGTGCTCGACCGGGCTCGCGAGCAGACCGCCGTCGGAGCCGATCTGCACGAAGGGCAGCGTCCCGTTCGGGCCCTCCAGCTCCAGCTGCATCACCCGCGCGTTGCACGAGTTGAGGATGCGGAAGCGGTACCGGGCGGTGTCGACGTCCAGCACCGGCCAGGCAGCCCCGTTGGTGAGCATCACATCGCCGAGCACCCCCTGCATGTAGGGCTGCTCCACCCCCGGGCTCCACAGCGTGGGATCCAGCGACGGGTAGTGGAAGGAACCGTCGGCGTTGAAGGCCCGGTCGCAGATCATCAGCGGAATGTCCCGCTCGCCGCGCGGCAGCGGGAGGGCTGCCTCCTCCTCGTCCTGGATCAGCCAGAAGCCGGCCAGCCCCCGGTAGACGGAGGGCCCGGTGAAGTCCATCCGGTGGTCGTGATACCAGAGGGTGGTCGCCCGCTGGTCCATCGGATAGTCGTAGACCCGCTCCCCGGACTCCACCTTGGCCAGCGGATCCGGCGGCATGGACATGGACGGCATCGGCATGCCCGCCATCGAGGTCCCCGCCGTCGGCGCGGGCCTGGCCGCGTTCGCCCGCTCGGCGGCCAGGGAGGCCGCCGAGGTCAGGTAGTCGGTCGCATAGCCGTCGCTCGGCGGGGGCGTGTGGCCCCGTGCAGGTGCACCACCGTCGGCACCGGGAGCTCGTTGCGGTGGGTGACCACAGTCCTGCGCCCGGAGGTGGCGACGACGGTCGGCCCGGGGAAGATCCCGTTGTAGCCCCAGATGGGGGTGCGGTAGCCCGGGATGATCTCGGCGAGCGCCTCGGTCTGGACGATCTCGTAGTAGTCCGCGTCCCCGCTGCTCCGCGGCTGGAGCACCGGGGGCACCGGAAGCGGCCGCTGGAACGGCTTCGGCAGCGGCAGGTCGCTCACCAGCTGGTTGAACCCGCTGGTGAGCAGTGAGGTGGTGTCCGCGTTCCCGGTGGATCCCCAGCCCGGCTGCGGGAGGGCCCGGTGCTGGGCGGCGTCGGCGCCGCCCAGCCCGCGCAGCGCCAGCGCCGCTCCGCCGACGACCACCGCACCGCCGCCGAGACCGAGCACCGCCCGGCGCGACAGCACGTTCCGCACCGGGCTTTCGCCGTCGACGGCCCTAGGCGAGCTTGCCATTGGCGCTGCTGCTCAGAGTGAAGGACTGGAGCTGCTTGCCCAGCGGGTCGTACATGGTCGCGTGGCCGCTGGTGCTGAGCACGTTCCCGTTCAGGGTGACGTTCTCGAATCCGCGAATGGTGCCCTCGGGCTTGTTGGTCAGATGGTCGGTCAGCGGGATCACCACCTCGATGGTGAAGACGCCGGGCTTGGAGGTCGGCTGCCACCAGCCCGTCCCGGGCAGGGTGTCCGACCCGGCCTGGATCAGGCTGCCGTCCTTGTTGAAGGTCAGCACCGCGGTCCCGCTGGAGGGGAGCGAAGTCTGCACCTGGACCTGCCACTTGCCGACCGGGCTCACCGCGGCCGAGCTCGCGGCCGCCGTGTCGGCCTTGGCCGTGGAAGACGTGTGCCCGCTGGAGCCGCAGGCGGCCAGCAGGCCGACCAGGGCGACGGCAGTGACGGTGGCGCCCAGGCGGGCGGTGCGGCTCGATCGCATGCGTGAAGTCATTTCTGATGTTCCTTCAGTTGGGATTCTCAGCTGAACTTGGGGGCGATCTCCTCGGCGAGCAGGCGCACCGTGCGGGCACCCGCCTCGACCGGCAGGTGGCCGGAGTGCACCGCGACGCTGATCACGACGTCCCCTCCGAACCACTCGGCGATCTGCGCCAGTTGCCCCGAGACCTCCGCCGGGGTGCCCGCCAGCAGCTTGTTGTCGCTGATCCGCTCCTCCAGCGAGGGGCGGGTGGCCTGTTCGGCGAGCTTCTCGTAGCCGGGGTAGGCGGAGCTGTTCCGGCCGGCCCAGGACCGCACCGCGGTGGCGAGGCGGTCACCGCCGCGGGTCTCGTCGAGGGCCGCGATACGCAGTGCCTCCGCGCTGTCCTCGGCGATGAAGGCCGGGTAGCTCAACTGAACGCGCTCGGTACCCGGGACGTGCCCGGCCTCGGCCCAGGCGTCGCGGTACGCCGCGAGCCGGTCCTGGACCTGCTCCCTGGTCAGGATCGCGCCGACCATCTGCAGGTTGTGCCCGGCCCGTCCGGCCGCGGCGCAGGAGTCGATGCTGCGGGCCGTGGTCACATACACCGGGGGTGCGGCCGCTGTACCGTCCGGGGGAGCAGGGTCACCGGGCCGAACCGGTGATGCGTGCCCTCCCAGACCACGTCCTCCTCGGACCACAGCCGCTTGCAGGCCTCGATCCCCTCCTGGAACCGGGTGTGGCTCTCGTCCATGGGGATCTCGAACGCCTCGAACTCGTCGGGGAGGAAAGCCCGTCCGAAGCCGACGTCCAGCCTGCCGTGCGAGAGGTTGTCCAGCATGGCCAGCTTGCCCGCGAGCTTGACCGGGTGGGTGAACGCGGGGATGACGGCACTGGTGCCGAGCCGGATCCGGCTGGTCCTGGCCGCGGCGGCGGCCAGGAAGGTCACCGGGTCGGGGCTGTAGCCGCCGTAGTCGAAGAAGTAGTGCTCCACGGTGCGGATATGGTGCAGCCCGAGATCGTCCGCCAGCTCCGACAAGGCGAGACACTCGTCGAAGTACTGGTCGGCGGGACGGTCCGCGGGGCCAATGGTGGGAAAGAAGGTGATACCGAATTCCATGGGCCTGTTTCTCCCTCGTCGGAGTTGTACCTGCCGTCTCGACAACCCATGAGCCAGCCTGACCCGGTCAGGCTGGCAGTCGGCCCTGGAAGTGCTCTGGAAGTGCTCTGGAACTGATTCCGGACCGGGCCTCAGCCACCCGATAGCACGTCTCCAGCCGGGTCCCCGACTGTGTCGGACAGGCCCCGGCCAGACCTGAAGCAAGCCATTCGACCAGGATGAGGGTGGTTCCCGTGGCGATAAGTCCGCAGCGTTTCCGCGATGTCTTCGGTTCCTTTCCGACCTCCGTAGCGATCATCACCGCCCTGGACGACGCAGGAGAACCCCGCGGGTTCACCTGCAACGCCGTGTGCGCGGTGAGCGCCGAGCCGCCGCTGCTCCTGGTGTGCGTCGACAAGAAGTCACAGACACTGCCCGCGATCGCCTCCTCCCAGGCGTTCGTGGTCAATGTGCTCTCGGACGCCGGCGAGGACGCCTCCCGTCTCTTCGCCGGCAAGAGCGACAACAAGTTCGCAGAGGTGGCCTGGCGGCGTTCCGAGCATGCGGCCGGCGCCCCGGTGCTGACCGAGGCGACGCTCGCGTACGCCGAGTGCCGGGTGGTCGACTCCACCCTGGCCGGTGACCACTGGGTCTTCTTCGCCCGGGTGGAGGCAGCCGAGGTCTTCACCCGGGACCCGCTGCTCTATCACAAGGGCCGGTACAGCTCCTGGCAGCCGCATCTGGCGCTGGTGCGCTGACGGCAGACGACGTCGGCCCGCTCGAACCCGGTGGGGTCGAGCGGGCCGACGTCGTGTCATGCCGGCTGTACCGCTAGACAGCGGGGGCCAGGTCCAGGGTGATGCTCCGGGAACGCACCCGCAGCGCCCCCGAGGCGGCACCTTCGAGCAGGTCCACGACCACACTGCTCGGCTCCATGCGCACGGAACCGTCCGCCGAGGTGTGCGACACCATGGCGTAGTAGGTGACCCGCAGGACGCCGTCGGCCTGGAGATCGGCCTTCCGCATGCCGAACCAGTGGTGCCGGGTCACCTCCGTCTCAGCGAACCGCGTCACCAGTGCGGTCATGGCCCGGCCGATGGCCGCACGACCCCGCAGCGGCTCCGCCTGCCCGACGCCGAAGCTGCCGTCCTCGGTGAAGTCCGAGAGGAAGCCCTCCACATCGCCGGTGTCCAGTCGGTGCTGCTGCCGGGCATAGAAGAGTTCCAGGTCAAAGAGCATGTCGGTCGCGACCGGTACGGACACGAGGCCTCCTCGGGTGAGAGATCGGGGTGGTGCTGGTGGCTGCGCCGCGGGCCGAAGAGGCACCGGCGAAGAGCGGGCTCACCAGTCGAGCCCGCCGTTGACCTCAAGGACCAGACCGTTGACGTAGGAACTGGCCTCGCTCGCCAGGAAGACCGCGGCAGCGGCGACCTCCGCTCCGGTGCCCAGTCGCCCGGAGGCCAGCTTGGGACGGTACTTGTCCCAGACCACCGGAGTCTGCGCGAGGGCGCGCCCCATGCCCTCGTCGATCAGGCCCGGGGAAAGGCAGTTGACGGTGATCTTCCGCTCGGCCAGCTCGATCGCGGACACCTTGGTCAGCATCTCGATGGCGGACTTGGACGCGCAGTAGCCCGCCGCTCCGGGAGCGACCCTGGCGCCCAGAGCAGAGGACAGGGTGATGATCCGCCCGCCACCGGCCCGCTCCAGGTAGGGCACAGCGGCTTTGACGGTGCGAAAGGTGCCGTGCACGTTGGTGTCGAAGGTCTGGGTCCAGTCCTCCTCCGCCAGAGCTTCCACCCCCCGGGCGGCTCACCCCGGCGTTGGCCACCACCACATCGATCTGGCCGAAGGAGGCTGCCGCGGTGGCGAACATCTCCTCGACCGATCCGGTGTCCCGGACGTCCACGGGACAGAACACGACGTCGTCGCGCTCCTTGAGCAGGTCACCGATCGGCTCGGGATCCCGGCCGGCGGCGATCACCCGCGCTCCCTCCCGCAGGAACGCCTCGACCAGGCAGCGGCCGAGATTCCTCGTCCCCCGGTCACCACAGCTGTCCGTCCGTGTAGTTGCACAGTCTCCTCCGTCTCGATCGGCACATCCCCAACCAGCACAGCTCGGCAGGAATCCTGGGTTCGGCCGCTGGAGGCCGGATGGTGCTGCTCTGGAAACCGGCCTCCAGACCGAGTCCAGCGGATCTAGATGCCGAAGCGGCAGCTTCTCCCCCAGATGACTCTCTCCTGACCTGGAGGAACCCGTGACTGACAGCGCCACCTACTTCGAGATCCAGCAGTTCTACGCCGTCCAGATGCAGAGCCTTGACGGCGGCGCGGCGCAGGAGTTCGCCGACACCTTCACAGTCGACGGATCATTCGTGCACTATCCGCACAAGCGGGTGGACGGCCGGGCAGCCATCGCGGCCGCGACCGAACAGGGCGTGGAACGCACCCGCCTCGCCGGAGTGGTGCGGCGCCACTGGTTCGGTCTGCCCGTCATCGAGCAGACCGACAAGGACACGTTGCGCGTCCGCTACTCGGCGGTGACGAGCGTGACCACTGCCGACGGCACGGTCACCCACGAACCCACCTGCATGGTCGAGGACATCCTGGTCCGGCAGGACAACCGGCTGCTGAACCACATCCGCACGGTGCACCGCGATGACGTCAAGGACAACTGACCACCGGCCGCACCGGCCCGCAGTAAGCAGCGCCCCGCAGGGGGCAGAGGGAGTGAAATGGTGACTGAGAACACGGACAACAGCCCGGTCGCCCTGGTCACCGGCTCATCGTCGGGCATCGGAGCCGCCGTGGCACGATCGCTGGCCGCCTCCGGATACCGGGTGGCCGTCAACTCCGCGCGCTCGGTCGACGCCGGCCGCGCACTGGCCGCCGAACTGCCGGGAGCCCACTACATCCAGGGCGACGTGGCCGACCCGGAACAGGCCCGCGCCCTGGTCGCGCAGACGGTCGACCGGTTCGGACGGCTCGACCTGCTGGTGAACAACGCCGGCACGACGGTCATCCTGCCCCACGCCGACCTGGACGGCGCGACCCCCGAGATCTGGCGGGAGATCCTGGACGTCAACGTGATCGGGACCTGGCAGATGTGCGCGGCAGCTGTCCCGCACCTCAAGGCGACCGGCTCCGGCTCCATCATCAACATCTCCTCCATCGCAGGATGCAGGCCCGCCGGAAGCTCGGTGCCCTACGCCGTCAGCAAGGCCGCGATCAACCACATGACCTGTCTGCTCGCCGCCGCCCTCGGGCCCGAAGTGCGGGTGAACGCGGTGGCGCCAGGTCTCATCGACACCCCTGGACCGCGGACTTCGCCGAACCCCGCGCCTGGGTGTCGAGCACGTCCCCGCTGAAGCGCATCGGGACGACGGAAGACGTCGCCCACGCGGTCCTGGCACTGGCACAAGCGCGATACACCACCGGCGAGGTACTGCTCGTCGATGGCGGCACGCACCTGCGCTGAAACGCGCGGGGCGAGAGAGAAGGAGTCCTGGGTGACCCAGTCGATACCCGAAGCCGTGTCCAGGCCGGCCGCGGTGCCCGGCCGCGACCGCCGGCTCGGCCTGATCGTGGCCATGGCCTGCATGGGGCAGTTCCTGGTGGTACTGGACGCCGCCGTCGTCAATGTGGCCCTGCCCTCCACCGGCCGGGCCCTGCACTTCTCCACCACCGGACTGGCCTGGGTGGTCAACGGCTACGCCGTCACCTTCGCCGGGCTGCTGCTGCTGGGCGGACGCGCCGTGGATGTCTTCGGACGCCGACGGGTCTTCATTCTCGGCCTGACCACCTTCACCCTGGCGAGTCTCGCCTGCGGTCTGTCGGTGTCGTCGGGCATGCTGGTGACGGCCCGATTCGTCCAGGGCGCCGGGGCGGCGGCCATCGGCCCCTCGTCGCTGGCGATCCTCACCACAGGTCTCCCGGAGGGGCCTCGCCGCACCAAAGCGCTGGGCACCTGGAGCGCGGTGGGCGCGGCAGGCGGCGCGGTCGGCAACGTGCTCGGCGGGGTGCTGACCGACACGCTCTCCTGGCGCTGGGTCTTCCTGATCAACCTGCCCATCGGCATCGCCCTGGTGGTCGTGGCAGCACGCTTCCTTCGCGACGTACCGCGGACCGAGGGCAAGCGGCTCGACATCTGGAGCGTGCTGTCCGTCACCGGCGGCCTCTCACTGGTCGAGTACGGCATGATCGAGACAAACGTCCACGGCTGGACCAGTCCGCGGACACTGGTGCCGCTGCTGGTCGGCTGCGCCGCCATCGGCGGGTTCGTCGCGCTGCAAACGCGCACCAGCACGGCACCGCTGCTCTCCCTGAGGCTGCTCAGCACACCCAGGGTGGCCACCGCCAACCTCACCGTACTGGGCACCGGCGCGGCCTTCTTCAGCATGTGGTACTTCATGTCGCTCTATGTGCAGGACGTCCTGAAATACCCCCTCACCGCAGGTCTCGCCTTCGTGCCGCACACCGTGATGGTGGTACTCAGCGCTCGCGTGCTGACCCCGCGCCTGCTCGGCAGGCTGCCGGCCCGGCTTGTGGTCATCGTCGGCGCACTGGTGAGCGCGGGGGGCTTCCTCTGGCAGTCCACGCTCACCGCCCACAGCGGCTATCTGTCCGGCGTGGCCGGCCCTGGGCTGCTCATCGCCCTGGGGATGGGGATGTCCTTCACCCCGCTGGCGGCACTGGCCACCTCGGGAGTCGCCGCATCCGAGGCCGGGCTGGTCTCCGGGCTGCTCAACACCTCACGTCAGATGGGTGGTTCCCTGGGCCTCGCGATCCTGGTGACCGTCGCCTCGGCCCGGTTCCGCGCGATGCCGGGCAGTCTCACGGCCGGCTACAGCACGGTGTTCCTGTGTGCGGCCGGGCTGCTGGCACTCGCCGCACTCACCGTCGGCATCGGCCTGCGCGGCACGGCAGGGACCCCGGTCGCGGACGGACGGTGAGGACAACACACCGGCTCCGCTCCACAAGTCCGCTCCTCCCCCATCCGGTGGACAGCAGCGCCCGATCCTGGTCGGCGCTGCTGTCCGGCCTGGACCGCGACGGTGCCGCTGTCGGCTGGGCCACGGTGGACGACTGGGCGACTGCGGACGGCGCCCGGAGCGCTGACGTCCCGCTGCTCGGGAGCGAGGCACCCCGATTCCACGCCATTCACGACTCGGGCATCAGGAACCGGTTCGCCGCCTCCCGAAGGCTGCTCAAAGAGCTGGCGGGCGCGGCGCTGGGCGTCCCGCCCGAGCAACTGGACCTCGCGCCGGACCAGTACGGTCGCCCCTACCTGCGTGGCCACCCCGGCCTCGACGTCAACCTGAGCCACACCGGCCGCCTCCTGGTCGCCGGATTCGCCTGGAACCGGCGGATAGGGGTCGATGTCGAGCCCGGCCGGCGCCGGATCTCCGGCGCCCTCACCGAGGAACTGGTATGCGCGCCGCAGGAACTGGCACTCCTGCGGCACCTTCCGGCAGACCAGCGGGCTGATCTGCTGCTGCGGCTGTGGACACTCAAGGAAGCCTTCACCAAGGCGACAGGCGAGGGCCTGCGACGCCCCCTGCGCACCATCGGCTTCGAACTGACCGGCCAAGGGGCAGTCCTGCTGCCGCCACCGGAAGGCGCCCCCGAACCGCCTGCGGGCTGGTCCTTCGAGACGCACGAAGTAGCCGACTCCCACCTGATCAGCGCCGCCCTCTCACCCGTCAGCCCAGCTCCGCCGAAGCGTGCCGCGTGATCGAGTACCCGATCTCGAAACCAGCGTCTGCCGCTGGCAGTCCAGAAAGGCCCGCAGCATCTCGCGCTCACTGCCGAAGTGGGGCGGCCCCACGCGGTTGTCGGTGCTCATCAGTCGTGCTCCTCATCCGTGCCTGTCCTCAGGCCCGGAATCTACGCCCCCGCCCGGCCCGGTGAAGGACGCGATCGCGCCCGCCGTGGGCAGGGAGCTGATCGAATCCAGTGTCCT
Source organism: Streptacidiphilus sp. 4-A2 (assembly GCA_014284505.1). Taxonomy (GTDB): domain Bacteria; phylum Actinomycetota; class Actinomycetes; order Streptomycetales; family Streptomycetaceae; genus Streptacidiphilus. Next base: position 5,208,770 of record JAAFYY010000001.1, read on the forward strand.
GCCGCGAGCTGCTTGCGTCGACCGCCGAATTGGATGACCTGCGCCGACTGACGTGATCAACCTCAGTCCTATACGGTCGCTGCCGAGCGGCGTCCGTCCCGCCGGCGGGTCCTACAGCGTTCTGTGAAGCCGAGAAGAACGAGGGAGTCCGGGTGGAGAGCATCACGAAGAACCGGCAGACGGTCCCGGCACTACGGGCGATGGTCGCGAGAGCCTACGGCGATGACCAGGTTTCCGACGGTGAGTCATGGGTGCGCGAGCTGGGGCACGGGTGGTTCAACGTCGCCTACCGCATCCGGTTGCGCGATGGTCGGGACGTCGTGCTCAAGATCGCGCCACCGGCCGACGTGGAGGTGATGAGCTTCGAGCGTGGAGCGATGGCCAACGAGCTGACCGCCATCGCGCTCATTCACGAGCACACGAACGTGCCGGTGCCGACGGTGGACTTCGCCGACCGGACCCGGCAGCTGTGCGATGCGGACTACTTCTTCATGCCGTACATCGACGCCGACAACCTCGGAATCGTCAGGGAGGACCTGCCGGCGTCGGAGCTCGCGGAGTACCACGAGGCGCTCGGGGCGGCCAACCGTGAACTCAACACGATCCGCGGCAAGGCGTTCGGGCCGCTGGCCGGTCCTGGGCAGGCGAGCTGGCGCACAGCGTTCACCGGCATGGTCGAGAGCGTGCTGCGGGACGGCGAACGGCGCTCGGTGGAACTCGGCCGGGGCTACGACGAGGTCCGCGCCCTGCTCGACGAGCACGCCGGGAGCCTGGACGAGGTAGTCGAACCACGGCTGGTCGAATGGGACCTGTACGACGACAACGTGCTGGTCAAGAACGGGTCGATCGTCGCGATCATCGACCACGAACGTGCCTTCTACGGTGACCCCCTGATGGAGGGCTGCCTCAATGCCCTCGTACTGCCCGCCGTATTCAGCGACCCGACCGCGTTCCTGCGCGGCTACGGCCGCGACCCGCTGACCGAGACCGAGCTGACCAGACGACGCCTGTACACCGTGCATCTGATGCTGGTCCTAGTGATCAAATCTGCCTTCCGTGAGTACACCGACACCCGCCGGTACGCGTGGGCACGCCGACAACTCGCCCACACGATGGCTCTGTTCGAACTCCCCACCCGACTGAAGTGAAGTCCGCAGACTGCTGAACCACATCGGCCCCCTACGCAAATCGCTCCCCTACAGCCGAAGGATGCCGCGTGATCGAGTACCCGATCTCGAACTCCTCTGCGGACATCCGCGTGCCATTGATCTCCAGCACGGCCCCATCAGGAACGAGACCTTCGGCTTCGAGCACGGCGACAGCCTCGGCGACGGTGGTCTTGGACACCCCGTACTGCGCCGCACAGCGCCCCCAACGCGGCTGCACGCTGGGGGCGCTGGGTTAGCGCGTGACGTAGAGCTCCCCAGGAGCGAACGCCGGGTCGGCGGCCTTGAGCGCGGCAACGAAGGACGCGAACGCGTCGGCGGCGAGCAGCAGCGCCGGGCCCTGCGGGTCCTTGCTGTCACGCACCGGGACGATGCCGGGGAGGTATTCGAGCGCAGCTTCGACGCAGTCGCCGCCGTTGCTGCCGCTGTAGCTGCTCTTGCGCCAGGGGGCAGAGGTGAGATCCATGAGCGGGTATTACCCACTATCGACCGCAAACAACAGCGCCCCCAGCGCAGTTGGCACGGCGGGGGCGCTGGGGCGCGGGTCAGCGCGTGACGTACTGCTCGCCGGGGGCGAAGGACGGGTCGGCGGCCTTGACGGCGGCGACGAAGGACGCGAAGGCGGCCACCCCGAACATCAGCGCCGGGCCCTGCGGGTCCTTGCTGTCACGCACCGGGACGACGCCAGTGATGAATCCGGGGGCCGCTTCGATACAGTTTCCGCCGTTGCTGCCGCTGTAGCTGCTCTTGCGCCAGGGGGCAGACGAGAGATCGTTGCTGTTCATGGGTAGTGTGCCCTTCCCTTGCTTCGCGGATCATGACGGCGGATTCCGAGGCCGATAGTGCATCCGCACGCAACAGATCATAGATCCGCCGGTGGCCCGTGATCACCCTCACATTACTGCTGAACTCCGCATTGCTCAGGGTCTCCGAGTAGCTCCACTGTCGGCCGCTGGGCAGCGTGATCAGGGAGAGATCCGCATTCGGGGTTTCGACGTTGGCCCGACTGAAGGGGATGATCTGGATACAGATGTTCGACAGCTCGCCCATCCTCAGCAAGTGGTCGAGTTGCTGCTTCATCGCTTCGACGGAGCCCACCTGGTGGCGGATGCAGCTCTCGTCGAGCAGAGCGACGTAGAGCGGGCCGCCCGGCACCAGGAAGCGTGTCTGTCGGCTGATTCGAGCATCGACGCTCTCGTTGATGCTGTCAGCATCCGTGCCCACCACCCGCTCGAAGAGCGCCCGAGCGTATGCCTGGGTCTGCAACAGGCCCGGGACGAGCAGGGTCTGGTACTCGTACAGCTCGATCAACTGCTCGTCCATCACCGCGCGGCGCTTGAACCAGTCCGGGAAGAACTGAAGTCTGGCCTGCCAGTTGATCCTGCGGTGGAGTTTGATCAACTCCCCCGCGCGTTGAGGAACCGGTCGCACTCGGCCACCAGCTCCGCCCCGGGGATGCGTTCGCCGTTCTCGATCTTTGTCACGAACGAGCGCTCCACATGGAGCAGCGCGGCCACTTCGTCCTGGGTCAGGTCGGCGTCCTCGCGCTTGATCCGGACCAGCTCGCCGAAGGCGCCCCCGGCCGTTTCCGCACCGTCATCGCGTCGCTTTACCACTCCCACTTCCCCATTCGCACAAATGAACTGATGATCGGCCGACCGGGGACAAGGTCACTGAGTCACTGCGGGAACCTCGGCAACTGCCGTCCCTGGAAAAGGCTGTACCACTCCCATTCCGGGCGCAATCCTGTAATCACCGGGAAATCGGCGGAAACCGGGGAACGCGGCGCCATTTCCGCAGGTCAACCGGGCCAATCCGGGACGAACAGCGATGAGGCAGGCTTGGTGACAAAAAAGGATGTGTCCCCGATCGGGACGCTGGTGCGGGACCGCGCGCAGGACCGGGTCGGGGTGGTGATGGGGCGGCTCGCCGGGCTGGTGTATCTGCGGCCGCTGGGCGGCGGTGTCGAATGGACCACGCGGGACCGCGACCTGGAGCCTGCCGATCGGCAGGACGAACTGCGTGCGAGAGTAGGCGAGTTGAACAGCAACAGCCGGAACGGGCGGCGCTGATGACGGAGGACGGCGCACTGCCCGCGCGGCGCTCCGGTTGCTGTTTCGACGACGACCATCCCACCCTGCACGCGCTCTGCTCCGGGCGGTTCGACTACCGGGCCGGGCCGAACTCCAGCCCTGTGCCGCACCGGTGCAGCTGCCCCTGCCACAGGGCGAAATCGGAGGAGCGGCATATCGAATAGCAAGATGTTTCGTTTCTGCACGCACCGCAGGAAAAGCCGGGCCGAATGCGGGGGCGGCCACTTGCTCCAAGCGGGGGCGGCAAGGGCAAGGTTCCTCCGCTCCGCCCCCGGGGCGGGCTACGCTCGGTCCGTCCAGAGAAGTCCGGGGAGTGGAGGCGACCGTGGTGCTGAGGATCGTTGCCGTCCGGCGGCCGCGCGGCCGGAGGGGGTCGGGGTGAGCCGCAAGCTCGCGGATTCGGTGCCCTCGGGGCGCTGTCTGACCTGTAGCGGGGCCGGGCGGATCAGCAAGTCGGAGTGCCAGTCGTGCAGTGGCACCGGCCATGCCCACCAGGTGACCGGCGGGGATCCGTGCATCCTGTGCGAGGGCTCGGGCAAGTACACCCGTTACAGCGTCAGCCCGGACGGCCGGACCAGGACGGTGCTGCGGGTGGAGCGCTGCATGGCCTGCAACGGCTCGGGCCGGATCAATTCCAGCACCGGCGGCTCCCTCCCGACCGGCTGGACCGCCATCCACATGCCTGGCACCCGCTGACGCCGGGACCCAAGGAAAAGGCCTGCGGCCCCCGGAGCACATCCCGGGAGCCGCAGGCGGGGCTGTGGAGCGTCAGCCGGTGACGCTCACCGCGCCGACCTCGATGTGGCCGGTGGCGCGGCGGCTCCAGCTGGAGTCGCTGCTGACGGTGACCGTGAAGTCGTACCAGCCGTTGGCGATGGTGACCGCGTTGAAGTAGTCGGAGACGCTGGCACCGGCGGCGACGTTGTAGGTCCAGGGGCCGTCGGTGCGGTAGTTGTTCGACGTGATGGTGAAGGTGACGGCACTGGTGCCGGTGTTCTTCATGGTGAACCAGACCGCCTCCGCACCGGTGTTCGGGGCGGTCGCGTAGTAGGTGACGGCCTCGGCGGTGCTCCCGGCGGTGGTGGCGTTGCCGGCGAAGTGGCGCAGGAAGCGGTTCGGGCCGACGACGGTGAGGTCGTACGCGCCGTTGCCGTTGTTGGCGCCGATGCTGAAGGAGGCGCTGGCGCTGCCGTCGGTGCCGGTGGCGGCGTTGTAGGGGGCCACGGTGTACTGCCAGGGGCCGCCGGTGTTGCCGGCGTTGGAGTAGACCGAGTAGTGCGCGTAGGCGGTGGCCTGCGGGCCCTGGTTGGCCAGGTCGAGCCAGAGCAGGGTCGCGTTGTTGGCGTCGTACTCGATGTGGTCGACCCAGGCGTTGGGCTGGTAGGGCAGCGCGGGGCGGGCTTGGTGCCGGGCTCCTGGGTGGGCATGGAGTTGTTGCCCGGGCTCGGGTTGACCATCAGGTTGGCGGTGGCCTGGCTGATGGTGGCCGTGGCGGCGGGCAGGGCCGGCAGGCCGTAGACCGGGTTGGCGAAGTCGAAGGCGCCGGTGAGGTCGCCGCAGACCTGGCGGCGCCAGGTGCTGATGTTGTTGCAGACGGCGGGGTGCCCAGGGCCGTGGTCCAGGTCTCCAGGAAGCGGATGACGCTGGTGTGGTCGTAGACCTGGGAGTCGACGAAGCCGCCACGGGTCCACGGCGAGGCGATGATCATCGGGACCCGGAAGCCGAGGCCGATGTTCTCGCCGGAGTAGAACTCGGCGGCGGTCCCGGCCGGGGCGACCGGCGGCGGGACGTGGTCGAAGAAGCCGTCGTTCTCGTCGTAGTTGAGGAACAGCACGGTGGAGTTGAACACGTCCGGGTCCGCCGCCAGGGCCTGGATGACCAGGTTGACGAAGTAGGCGCCGTTCTCCGGCGGCCCGTCCGGGTGCTCGGAGTAGAGCTGGCTGGCGACCACCCAGGAGACCTGCGGCAGGGTGCCGGCCTTGGCGTCGGCGCCGAGGGCGTTGGCGATGTCGACCGGGGTGTTGCCGGTGCTGGGCACCGAGCCCATGCCGTACTGGGCCAGCGGGCTGCTGCTCGGCGCGCTGGTGAACTTGGTTGAAGTAGGCAGCGCGTTGTCGCCGAAGTTGTCGGAGGCGTTCTGGTAGACCTTCCAGCTCACCCCGGCGTTCTGGAGCGTCTCGGCGTAGGTCTGCCACTTCAGGCCGGACTCGGAGCCGCCGTCGTAGGCCGGGCCGCCGCAGCGCCCGCCGGGTCGATCTCGCCGGACCACAGGTAGTGCGGTTCGGGCCGGTCGCCGACAGGATCGAGCAGTGGTACGCGTCGCAGATGGTGTAGGCGTCGGCCAGCCCGTAATGAACGGGATGTCCGAGCGGTTCATGAAGCCCAGGGTGCGCACCGAGCCCTTGGCGGAGACCCAGGAGTCCATCTTCCCGTTGTTCCAGGCCTCGTGCTGGGTGACCAGGAGTGGTCCAACGAGCCGTCACACTGGGCGAGTTGCTCCTTGCTCACGCCGAAGTACCAGGTGTCGGTGTCGCTCAGCTGCCAGGGTACTGGCGGCCGCTGCCGTTCGGCTGGTTGAAGACGCTGTTGCCGCCGGCGATCTCGATGGTGGCGCGGTCACCGAAGCCGCGAACGCCCTTCAGCGTGCCGAAGTAGTGGTCGAAGCTGCGGTTCTCCTGCATCAGCACGACGACGTGCTTGACGTCGGTGATGGTGCCGGTGGTGGCGGCGGACGCGCGGGGCGCGGTGCCGGGCAGAGCGTCCAGGCCGAGTGCCGCGCCGAGGGCGGCGGCCGAGCCGAGGAAGGTACGACGGGTGACGGGTGCCACGGGGGACCTCCGGAAAGGTTGTTCAGACAAGTCCAGCCGTGCGACTCTGGGGCAACGAGGTGTCTACCGGTCGGTAACTGTATGACGGGCGGATGACATGTAACAGACCAGCGGAAGAGATTTGTTCTCAGCGGCCCCGAGCGTGGCTCCGGACACAGCAGCGCAGCTCAGGGCACAGGAAAGACCCAGGAAACACCAAGGACGCCGGGCAGTTGAGCCCGGCGCCCCTGGGCGGCCGTATCGGGTGCGGCGGAATCCGGTTGCCGCGGCGGCTACTTGACCACGGTCAGCGGCAGCAGCTTCTTGCCGGTCGGGCCGATCTGGATGTCGAGGTCCAGCTGGGGGCACACGCCGCAGTCGAAGCACGGGTCCCAGCGGCAGTCCTCGACCTCGACCTCCTCCAGCGAGTCCTGCCAGTCCTCCCAGAGCCAGTCCTTGTCCAGGCCGGAATCCAGGTGGTCCCAGGGCAGGACCTCCTCGTACTGGCGCTCACGGGTGGTGTACCAGGCGACGTCGACACCGGTGCCGGCCAGGCCCTTCTCGGCGCTGCGCATCCAGCGCTCGAAGGAGAAGTGCTCGCGCCAGCCGTCGAAGCGGCCGCCGTCCTCGTAGACCGCGCGGATGACCTTGCCGATCCGCCGGTCACCGCGCGACAGCAGGCCCTCGACCAGGCCGGGCTTGCCGTCGTGGTAGCGGTAGCCGATGTTGCGGCCGTACTTGCGGTCGTTGCGGATGGTGTCGCGGAGCTTCAGCAGCCGGGCGTCGGTCTCGGCCACACCGAGCTGCGGGGCCCACTGGAACGGCGTGTGCGGCTTGGGCACGAAGCCGCCGATCGACACCGTGCAGCGGATGTCGTTCTGCCCGGTGACCTCGCGGCCCTTCTGGATCACATTGCGGGCCATCTCCGCGATCTGGAGCACGTCCTCGTCGGTCTCGGTGGGCAGCCCGACCATGAAGTACAGCTTCACCTGGCGCCAGCCGTTGCCGTACGCGGCGGCGACGGTGCGGATCAGGTCCTCCTCGGAGACCATCTTGTTGATCACCTTGCGGATCCGCTCGCTGCCGCCCTCGGGGCGAAGGTCAGCCCCGAGCGGCGGCCGTTGCGGGTGAGCTCGTTCGCCAGGTCGATGTTGAAGGCGTCGACCCGGGTGGAGGGCAGCGACAGGCCGACCTTGTCCTCCTCGTAGCGGTCGGCCAGGCCCTTGGCGATGTCGGCGATCTCGGTGTGGTCGGCGGAGGACAGCGACAGCAGGCCGACCTCCTCGAAGCCGGTGGCCTTCAGACCCCGCTCGACCATCTCGCCGATGCCGGTGATGGAGCGCTCGCGGACCGGGCGGGTGATCATGCCCGCCTGGCAGAAGCGGCAGCCGCGGGTACAGCCGCGGAAGATCTCCACCGACATCCGCTCGTGCACCGTCTCCGCGAGCGGGACCAGCGGCTGCTTCGGGTAGGGCCACTCGTCCAGGTCCATCACGGTGTGCTTGGACACCCGCCACGGCACGCCGGAGATGGTGGGCACGACCCGGCCGATCCGGCCGTCCGGCAGGTACTCGACGTCGTAGAACTTGGGCACGTACACCCGCCGGTGCGGGCGAGGCGGTAGAGCAGCTCGTCGCGCGGGCTGCGGCCGTCCGCACCGGGGCGGCCCTCGGCCTTCCAGGCGCGGATCACCTCGGTGATGTCCAGCACCGCCTGCTCGCCGTCGCCGACCACGGCCGCGTCCAGGAAGTCCGCGATCGGCTCCGGGTTGAACGCGGCGTGCCCGCCGGCCAGCACGATCGGTGGTCCAGAGTACGGTCGGCGGCCTCCAGCGGGATGCCCGCGAGGTCCAGCGCGGTGAGCATGTTGGTGTAGCCGAGCTCGGTCGAGAAGCTCAGCCCGAACACGTCGAAGGCCTTCACCGGGCGGTGCGCGTCCACCGTGAACTGCGGCACCTGGTGCTCACGCATCAGCGCCTCCAGGTCCGGCCAGACGCTGTAGGTGCGCTCGGCGAGGACGCCCTCGCGCTCGTTGAGCACCTCGTAAAGGATCATGACGCCCTGGTTGGGCAGCCCGACCTCGTAGGCGTCCGGATACATCAGGGCCCAGCGGACATCGCAGGCGTCCCAGTCCTTGACGGTGGAATTCAGCTCGCCACCGACGTACTGGATCGGCTTCTGGACGTGCGGGAGGAGGGCCTCCAGGCGCGGGAAGACCGACTCGACAGACATAGAGGAGGACTTTCGTGTGGACACCAGGACGGACCCCTCAGGATAACGCGAACGGCCGCCCTGCCGACGCGCCCGGTCAGGCGGGCACCATCCGCTGCATCTTCACCGACTGGAGCAGCCCGATACCGACCCAGATCGCGAACATCGAGGAGCCGCCGTAGCTCACGAACGGCAGCGGGATGCCCGCCACCGGCATGATCCCCAGGGTCATCCCGATGTTCTCGAAGCCCTGGAAGCCGAACCAGGCGACCACCCCGGCGGCCACCACCGTGCTGTAGAGGTCCAGCGCCTCCCGGGCGATCCGGCAGGCCCGCCAGAGCACCACCGCGAGCAGCAGGATCACCAGCCCGGCACCGAGGAAGCCCAGCTCCTCCCCGCGACCGTGAACACGAAGTCGGTCTGCTGCTCGGGGCACGAACTGCCCGGTGGTCTGCATCCCGTGGAACAGCCCTGCCCGGACAGGCCGCCGGAGCCGATCGCGATCCGCGCCTGCGCGGTGTTGTAGCCCACCCCGGCCGGGTCCAGCCGGGGATCGGCGAAGGCCGCGAAACGGGCGATCTGGTACTGCTTGAGCAGGTGCAGCTGGACCACGGCGGTGGCCCCGAGGCCGCCGACCGCGATCAGCCCGAGCAGCCAGCGGGTGGGCGCGCCGGAGGCCAGCAGCACCGCCAGGATGATCACCACCATGACCATGGTGGAGCCGAGGTCCGGCATCAGCAGGATGACCCCGATCGGCACCGACGCCAGCGCCAGCGCCTGGACGATGGCCCTGCCCTGCGGATGCTGCTGCTCCCCGGCGTCCACCCGGGCCGACAGCAGGGTGGCCATGCCGAGGATGATCGCGATCTTGCAGAACTCGGAGGGCTGCACCGAGAAGCCGCCGCCGAGCACGATCCAGGAGTGCGCGCCGTTGACGGTCGAGCCGAGCGGGCTGAGCACCGCCAGCACCGCCAGCACCGCGAAGCCGTAGAGGAAGGGCACGGCGGTGCGCAGCCGGTGGTGGCCGAGCAGCACGATCGCCACGCACAGGCCCATCCCGATGGCGAGGTTCAGCAGATGCCGGACCAGGAAGTACTGCGGGTCGCCGTGGTTGATGTCGGCGCGGCTGCGGGTGGCGGACCACACCAGCAGCGAGCCGATGCCGGAGAGCGCGACGGCGGCGGCGACCAGCACCCAGTCCATCCGCCGCAGCGGCGACTCGCGGGCCAGGAGGCGGCCGACGGCGCCGCGCCGCGGGCTGTAGCGGGGGCTGCGGTAGCTGGTGGAGAGACCGCTCAGGCCGCTCATGCCGCCGCCCTCCGCTCCGGGGCCTCGATCGCCGGGAGCAGCCCGCCCTGGGGGCGGGGGCGCGCCCCGGCGCGGGGACGCTGGAGCCGGGCAGGAGGCCGGTGACGAAGGACGCGGGCTGGAGCACCGAGCCGTCGGGGGCGAAGCCCGGCAGCGCCGTCTGCGGGGTCGGCAGCAGTGCCTTCCTGGGATCGATCGAGCCGTTGGGCTGGACCCCGTAGAGGGCGCTGTAGATGTTGCGGACGGCCGGGCCCGCGCCGCCGGAGCCGGTACCGCCCTGGGCGATGGTCATCACCACGGCGTAGTCCTTGGTGTAGGTGTCGAACCAGGAGGTGGTCTGCTTGCCGACGACCTCGGCGGTACCGGTCTTGGCGTGCAGCTGGATCTTGTCCTGCGGCCAGCCCTGGAACTTCCAGGCCGCGGTGCCCTCGGTGACGACCCCGGCGGTGGCGTCGTCGATGTACTGGATGGTGCGCGGGCTGTCCGGCAAGTGGCCCTGGACCACCGGCGGGAGGGTGGCCACGACCGCGCCGGTGGGGGTGACCACGGCCTTGGCGATCTGCGGCCGGTAGAGCGTGCCGCCGTTGGCCAGGGCGGCGTAGATCCGGGCCATCTGCACCGGGGTGACCAGGGTGTCGCCCTGGCCGATGGCGTAGTTGACCTCGTCACCGGCGCGCACGGTGGCGAAGTCGGTGCAGTCCTCGCGGGCGACCTGGGTGGCGTAGTCGTCCTTGCCGCTGGCCGCCTGCTTGCACCAGATGTCCTTCATCTCCGCGTAGTAGCGGTTGTGCCAGGCGCGGTCGGGGACCCGTCCGACCACCTCGCCGGGCAGGTCGATGCCGGTCCGCTGGCCGAGCCCGAACTGGGTCGCCGCCTTGTAGAGCCAGTCCGCGGGGTGGGTCGGCCGCATCGCGCCGTCCTTGAGCCACTGCTGGTAGGCGATGTTGTAGAAGACCGTGTCGCAGGACACCTCCAGCGCCTTGGACAGGTCGATGTCGCCGAAGTTCTCACCCTCGAAGTTCTTGAACACCCGCCCGCCGATGGTCATCGCGGAGGTGCAGGGGAACTTGTCGGTGTAGGTGTAGCCGGCGTTGATGGCGCCGGAGGTGGTGACCACCTTGAAGGTCGACCCGGGGGCGCTCTGGCCCTGCGTGGCCCGGTTCAGCAGCGGGAAGTCGGAGTTGTTGTCGGTCAGCGCGGCGTAGTCCTTGTCGGAGATGCCACCGGTCCAGACATTGGGGTTGTAGCTGGGGGCGCTGGCCATGGCGACGATCCGGCCGGTGTGGACGTCCATCACCACCACCGCGCCGGAGTCCGCCTTGAAGTTCTCGTGGGTGACCGGGTCCCAGCTCTTGCGCAGGGTGATCAGCGCCTGCTGGAGCTGCTGCTCGGCGATGCCCTGGATCCGGGAGTCGATGCTGGTCACCACGTCGTCGCCGGGGGTGGGCGGGGTGCCCCGGCGCTGCCGATGACCCGGCCGAGGTTGTCCACCTCCAGGTCGTCGACACCGGGACGGCCGCGCAGCTGGTGGTCGTAGACCGACTCCAGGCCGGCCCGGCCGACCTGGTCGGAGGCGGCGTAGAGGGACTTGCCGTCGGGGCCGGTGGCGGCGTCGAGCTCGTCCTGGGTGACCGGGGAGAGGTAGCCGAGCACCTGGGCGGCACCGGCGCCGTTGGGCCCCGGGTAGTCGCGGACCGCGGTCGGGTCGGCGGCGACCCCGGGGAAGTCCTCGCGGCGCTCGACGATCTGCATCGCCTGCTGGGTGGTGGCCTGGGTGGTGACCGGGATCGGCTGGTACGGGGAGCCGTTCCAGCAGGGCTGGGGGGTGACCGCATCGCACAGCCGGACCTTGTCGTGGACCTCGGTCGGGGTCTTCCCGAGCACCTGCGCCAGCCGGTTCAGCACCGCCGTGCCGCCGTCGTGCTGCTGGAGCAGCGCGGTGCGGCTGACGGTGACCACCAGCTGGGTGGTGTTGTCCGCCAGTGGCTTCCCGTCGGCGGCCAGGATCTGCCCGCGCACGGCCGGGACCTGGAGCGGCCGGATGTGGTTGGACAGGCCTCCTGCGAGTACTGCCGGCCGTCGCGGATCTGGAGGTACCAGAGCCGCCCGCCGAGAGTGGCCAGCAGGGAGAGGACCAGGACCTGGAGGACCAGCAGTCGGCCGGTCACCCGGACGCTGCGGCCCCCGGACTCCGGTGATGTCGGCATGTGCTTCGCTTCCCGCTCTAGAGATGGATCCGGTGCAGGTACTGCGCTGGGCCGCGGCGGGCGGGCTCAGCGGCGGGCGGGGTCAGCGGCGGGCCGGGCGCTCGGTGCCGCCGAAGCCGGGGACGCTGCCGAGGCCGACCGCGCCGCCGGTACGGCTGCCGCCCCCGCCGAAGATCGAGCCCCGGCGGTCGAGGCCGCCACGCCTGCTGCGGCGCCGGCCGGAGAAGCCGCCGCCGCCGAAGCCGCCGCCCAGCTCGTCCCGGACCGAGCGCCGGGCCAGCGCGGTGACCCCGGGGACCACGAAGGGCGCCAGCAGTACGTCGTAGACCACGGCGGTGACCAGCAGCCCGGGCAGCCCGACATGCCGGGCGGCGGTGTCGCCGACCAGCGCGCCCACGGCCGCGTAGGCCAGGGTGGTGCTGAACGCGGCCGCGGCGACCACCAGCAGCGGGGTCACCACCGAGCGGATCTGCCCGCCGGCCGAGCGCAGCAGCCCGGCCGCGTAGCCGAGCAGGCAGAGCACCAGCGCGTAGCGGCCCACCGCGTGGTCGGACGGCGGTGCGAGGTCGGCCAGCAGTCCGGCGCTGAACCCGGCCAGGCAGCCGCCGACCGGCCCGTACACCAGGGCGAGCCCTATGACCACCAGCAGCAGCAGGTCGGGGGCCGCGCCGGGCAGGCCCAGCCGGGCCAGGACGCTGACCTGGATCACCAGGGCGGCGACGATCAGCGCCCCGGAGAGCAGCGTGCGGTGCAGCCACATGTCGGTCGGGCCTCTCTTCCCTCTCTTCGGTCCTGCTGGTGCGTCAAATGCCCTTGCCGAAAGGTCAGTTGACCGTCGGCTTGGGCGGAAGCACCGAGTAGCGGGGGTCGGCGGCGGGCGGCTGGACCACCACGCCGACCAGGTCGAGCGTGGTGAAGCTGACGAAGGGCTGGACCAGCACGGTCCGGGTCAGCTGGCCGGGTGTGTTCTCCACCCTGGTGACCCGGCCGACCGGCACGCCGGGCACGAACGGGCGTCCGCCCTGCGAGCCGAAGGTGACCATCCGGTCGCCGGGCTTCACCTGGGCCTGGCCGTTGAGCAGTTCCACCCGCATCGGGCCGTTGCCCTGACCGGTGGTGAAGCCCACCTCGCCGCTGCCCTCCATCCGGGTGCCGACGCTGAACTCCGGATCGCTGGCCAGCAGCACGGTGGAGGTGTCCGGACCGACCGTGGTGACCCGGCCGACCAGGCCCTCACCGTTGATGACGGTCATGTCGCGCTGGATGCCGTCGTCACTGCCGACGTCGATGGTGACCGTCCAGGAGAAGCCCTGGGCCGCGCCGATCGCGACCACCTCGGCCGACTTGATGGTGTACTGGCCCGCCCCGGCCGCGCCGAGCAGCCGGGTCAGCTGGGTGCTGCGGCTGGTGACCAGGTCCGAGCTGGAGACCTGCTGCTTGAGCGCGGCGTTCTGCTGCTCCAGCGCGCGGATCCGGTCGCCCCTGCTGCCGGATTCGCGCACCGAGCGCAGCGCGTCGGCGAGCGGCCGGACAGCTCCGGAGACCCCGCTCTCGACCGGGCCGAGCACGGAGGCGGTGGCGTCCCTGGCGCCGTTCAGCGGGGAGTCGTCGCCGCCGCGGATGTCCACGGTGATCAGCGCGAAGGCTACGGCCACCAGCAGGACGAGCAGGATCCGGCTTTCTCGTGTGTCCTTCACGGTCCTCGGCCGGTCCCTTCAGACGGTGGGCGGAGCGCCCGGGGCAGGTGGGTCCCGGGGCCTGGGGCGGGGGTCGGCGGTGTCGGTCGGTCAGCGGCGCGGCTGGGAGTCCAGTACCTGTTGCAGCGCCTCGAACTCCTCGACGCACTTGCCGGAGCCGAGGGCGACCGAGTCCAGCGGGTTCTCCGCGATGTGGACCGGCATACCGGTCTCACGGCGCAGCCGCTCGTCCAGGCCGCGCAGAAGAGCACCGCCCCCAGTGAGAACGATGCCGCGGTCCATGATGTCACCGGCCAGTTCCGGCGGGCACTGGTCCAGGGTGGTCTTGACCGCGTCGACGATGGCGTTGACCGGCTCCTCGATGGCCTGGCGGACCTCGGCGGCGGAGATCACCACGGTCTTCGGCAGTCCGCTGACCAGGTCCCGGCCGCGGATCTCGCTGTGCTCCTCCTTGTCCCCGTCGAGCGGGAAGGCGGAGCCGATGCCCATCTTGATCTGCTCGGCCGAGCGCTCGCCGAGCAGCAGCGAGTACTCCTTCTTGATGTGCTGGATGATCGCGTTGTCCAGCTCGTCCCCGGCGGTGCGGATGGACTGGGCGGTGACGATGCCGCCGAGCGAGATCACCGCGACCTCGGTGGTGCCGCCGCCGATGTCCACCACCATGTTGCCGGTGGGCTCGTGCACCGGCAGGCCGGCGCCGATGGCGGCGGCCATGGGCTCCTCGATGATGTGCACCTGGCGGGCCCCGGCCTGCCGCGACGCCTCGATCACGGCGCGCCGCTCCACCCCGGTGATGCCGCTGGGCACGCACACCACCACCCGGGGGCGGGCCATGTAGCGGCGCCGGTGGATCTTGAGGATGAAGTAGCGGAGCATCCGCTCGGTGATCTCGAAGTCGGCGATCACCCCGTCCTTGAGCGGGCGGATGGCCACGATGTTGCCGGGCGTGCGGCCGATCATCCGCTTGGCCTCGGCACCGACCGCCAGGATGCCACCGGTGTTGGTGTTGACGGCGACCACCGAGGGCTCGTTCAGTACGATCCCGCGACCCCTGACGTACACGAGCGTGTTGGCGGTGCCGAGGTCGACAGCCATGTCACGACCGATGAACGACATGCTGTTGTTCGCCATGGGCTTGGGGGGCCTTCCCGGGGTTCGAGGGTGGGGCGGCTGCGGGCTCCGGATGACGCGCCGTCAGCCACGAGTACCGAGTTGTCTCCATGGTAGCGATGGAGGCACAGACAGTGACCGTACGCTTTGTGCCAGTATCCAGGCAGACGATCAGATTTTCCCCTATTGCCACGCTTGTGTCGGCTGATCGATTCAGCGGAGTGTTCAATTCCGATTATTTGGCCACGGGAACCGCTACCCGAGCGGACCGTGCGCAAACAGAAGACCGCACGTCAGCACCCATGTGAGGGCAGCAGCTGACGTGCGGTCGAAGACGCGGGCCCGGGTCGAACGGACGCGGGCGGCGCAGACGGGCGAACCCGGGCGCGCGGCGCGCAGCCGCGCGCGCCCCGTCGCCGGGGCCCGGGCGTGGCCGGGGCCGGGCCGGGGCTCAGGCGTGGTCGGAGGTCAGGCGTGGTTGGGGAAGAAGATCTTGATCTCGCGCTCGGCGGAGGAGTCCGAGTCCGAGGCGTGGATCAGGTTCTCCCGGGTGATGGTCGCGTAGTCACCGCGGATGGTGCCGGGACCGGCCTCCAGCGGGTTGGTCTTGCCGGCCAGGGCGCGCACGCCCTCGATCACGCTCTCGCCCTCGACGATCAGCGCCACCGACGGGCCCGAGCCCATGAACTCCATCAGCGGCTCGTAGAACGGCTTGCCGACGTGCTCGGCGTAGTGCTGCTCCAGGGTCGCCTGGTCCAGCGTGCGCAGTTCCATCGCGACCAGCGTCCAGTTCGCCTTCCGCTCGATCCGGCTGACGATCTCGCCGACAAGTCCACGGCGGACCGCGTCGGGCTTCAGAAGGACGAGGCTGCGCTGCGGCATGGGGTGCTCCGGGGTGGGGAGGGGTCAGTTGTTCGTACTGCTGCGATCGCTGCCGAGCCTACCCGGCCGGTCCGAGCGTCCCCAGCCGGTCAGGCTTCGGGCGGCCGGACCTCGGGCGGCGCTCAGGCCTCGGGCGGCTCAGGCCTCGGCCACTCCGGCCCCGACTGCTCCGGCTTCGGCGGCAGCGGCGGCCGCCGCCCGGGCCGCCTTGATGGTGTCGACCTTGCGGCCGTAGTGGACCGATGCCCACCACAGGGCGGCGAAGATGATGCCGAGCCCGTACATCATCCCGATCACCACCCCGCTGGCGATCAGCGCCGCCTGGAGCACCCAGCCGACCGCCACCGCCCCGGGGCGCCCGAGCACCCCGCACAGCAGCACGCACAGCGCCATGGCCGCGCCGCAGACCGCCCACAGGGTGCCGTGGGAGACAGAGGAGAGATGCATCGCCACGAGGGCGGCAAAACCCACCACCATCGCCTCGGCGATCAGGGTGGACGAGCAGAGGGTACGCACGGCTGGGGCCTCTCGGGGCAGGACTCTCTCGGGGGCAGGACGGGGGCTGGGGCTGGACGGGAGCTGGGCGGGGCGGGGACTCAGTCAGCGCGGGCTGAGCAGGATGCGGGCCTCGCCGACGGTGATGATGGAGCCGGTGACCAGCACGCCGGAGCCGCGAGTTCGCCGACCTCCTCGGCCAGGGTCACCGCCGCGTCGATGGCGTCGTCGAGCCGGAGCTCGACCTGGACCCGGTCCGCGCCGAAGATCTCCACCGCGGTCTCGGCCAGGTCGTCGACGGAGGTGGCGCGCTGGGTCGAGTTCTGGGTGATCACGACCTCGCTGAGGACCGGCTCCAGGGCCTCCAGCAGACCCGCGGAGTCCTTGTCGCCACTGGTACCGATCACCCCGACCAGCCGGGTGAAGCCGAAGGACTCACTGATCGCCTCGGCCGTGACCCGGGCCCCGGCCGGGTTGTGCGCGGCATCCAGGACAATGGTGGGGCTGCTACGGATCACTTCGAGCCGGCCGGGCGAGCTGACGCCGGAGAAGGCCGCGCGGACCTTGTCCTCGTCCAGCGGCTGCTCCCGGGCGGTGCCGACGCCGAAGAAGCCCTCCACCGCGGCCAGTGCCAGCGCCGCGTTCTGCGCCTGGTGGGCGCCGTGCAGCGGGATGAAGACGTCGGTGTACTCGTGGCCGGAGATGCCGCGCAGGGTGAGCAGCTGGCCGCCGAGGGCGACGTCGCGGTGCACCACGCCGAACTCCATGCCCTCCCGGGCGACCACCGCGTCGATCTCCACGGCGCGCCGCAGGATCACCTCGGCGGCGTCCAGCGGCTGCTGGGCGACGACCGCGAGGCCGCCCTTCTTGATGATCCCGGACTTCTCCGAGGCGATCTTGCCGGTGGTGTCACCCAGCTTGTCGGTGTGGTCCAGCGAGATCGGGGCGATCACCGACACCGTGGCGTCGATGACATTGGTGGCGTCCCAGCTTCCACCCATTCCGACCTCGACCACGGCCACGTCGATCGGCGCATCGGCGAAGGCCGCATAGGCCATTCCGGTGACGATCTCGAAGAAGGACATCGGCACCGGCTGGGCGGCGTCCACCATCGCCACATAGGGCTTGATGTCGTTCCAGGTGTCGACGAACAGGTCGGCCTCGATCGGCTCGCCGTCGAGGCTTATCCGCTCGGTGACCGACTCCACATGCGGGCTGGTGTAGCGGCCGGTGCGCAGCTCGAAGTGGCGCAGCAGCTGCTCCACCATCCGGGCGGTGCTGGTCTTGCCGTTGGTGCCGGTGATGTGGATGGACGGGTAGGAGCGCTGGGGCTGGCCGAGGATGTCCATCAGCGCCTCGATCCGGACCAGGGAGGGCTCGATCCTGGTCTCCGGCCAGCGCGCGGTCAGCTCGTCGGTCACCTCCCGGAGCCGCGCTGCGGGGCTGTCGGGGTCGGCGGGCTGCTGGCTGGTACGGGGGGTGTCGCTCACACGCATCAGTCTACGGTCGCCACCGGTTCCCTCCTGCGGTCGGCACCCGGCCACGGGCGGCGGCGCCGGCCCGGGAGGCGCGGAGAGGCGCGGGGACGCCGGTCAGTGGTGCTGGTGGCTGCCGAAGTAGAACAGCAGCATGATGAAGCCCGCGAAGACATGGAAGCCGATGACATAGATCGTGGCCCGGATCCAGACTCCGCGGTTGGCCCGGCGCCCACCGCCCTCGCTGCCGTCGTCCACCGGCACGTTCGGTGCGGCTTGCGTGTCCATCCCTGCTCCCGCTCTCCTGGGCCGGCCTCCATGGTCGCAGACCCCCCTGCGGACCGGTACGGGGCCGATATCAGCGGACCCCGGGTGCCCATAGGCCCGCGAAAGGGACAGCCGGTCGAAAGCAAATGGACAGGCCTGCGAGCTGCTGGTCTGATGGTCGGCTATGTCGACCTATCCGCCGCCGCCCCAGGGAGAACCTGGCGGGGCCGCTCCCTATGGAGGCCCTGGCCCCGGCCAGCCCGCCCCGCAGTACGACCCGTCCGCGCCGCAGTACGGCCAGCAGGCCCCGCAGTACGGCGGGCAGCCCGGGCAGCCCTATGGCCAGCCCGCCCCGCAGTACGGGCAGCCCGGCTACGGCCAGCAGCCGCCCTACGACCCCGCCGCGCCGCAGTACGGCCAGGTTCCGCCGCAGGGCGCGCCCTACGGCGACCCCAACGCCGGCTGGGGCATGGCCCCGCCGCCGAAGAGCCGCAAGGGCCTGAAGATCGGCCTCGGGATCGGCGCCGCGTTCGTGCTGATCGTCGGCGGCGTGGTGGCCTACGCCGTGATCGACGTGGCCAAGTCGACCGGGGAGTACAAGCTGGTCGCCCCGCAGGTGTTCCAGGGGCTGACCCGCAACGACAACAGCGCCGCGGCCAAGAGCATGGCGCAGTCCGAGGACTCGGGCCTGGCCAAGGCCGGGGTCACTCCGGTGATCACCACCTACACCAACGCCGCGGGCGCCCCCGGGCTGATCTTCGACGGCGCCTACGGGGACACCCTGGGCGCGTCGATGGAGCTGAGCCAGTTCTGGACCGGGGTCACCGCCGCCGGCTCGGCCACCATGAGCGACAAGACCAACGAGCCCGCGGGCTCCCTCGGCGGCTCCATGCAGTGCGCGATCCTGACCTTCGAGGGCACCGCCAAGGTCCCCACCTGCGTCTGGGCCGACAACAGCACCTACACCGCGCTGATGGACTTCACCACCATCGACACCGGCACCGCCGGCACGGACCCCTCCGGTGCGCTCAGCGCGATGGCCTCCAAGACCCTGGCCATGCGGACCGTGGCCGAGGTCAAGAAGTAGCCCCCGCTGTCGTGCCTTCCGCCCCCACCTGGGACTCTTCTGGTCAACTGACAGGCGACAACGGCCGTTCCGACCGGAACGGCCCAGGTGGGGCGCGGAGCCCGGGTGAGCGAGGACGAGGACTTGAGCGAGGACAGGAGCGCCGCCGCACGACGGGCGCGGATCGAGGCACTGCGGGCCGCCGAGAAGACGAAGGCCAGACGGCGGCTGTACGCCGTCATCGGCGCAGTGGTCCTGCTGGTGGCGGTGATCGTGGGCGGCACCGTCTGGGCGAACTCCGGCGGCAAGAGCCACAAGTCCACTGCTGCTGCCGGCGGCAGCAGCAGCGGCTTCTGCGGGAACGTCGCGGCCGGAAGCCCCAACGGCAAGCACTGGTCCAGTGCCCCGGCAATGAGCATCAGCACCTCAGCCGGCTACACGGCGGTGCTGCACACCTCCTGCGGTGACATCACCATCAAGCTGGACGCCAAGGACACGCCGAAGACTGTCAACAGCTTCGTCTTCCTCGCCGCGCAGGAGTACTTCAACCACACCCATTGCCACCGGCTCACCACCAGCGGCATCTATGTGCTCCAGTGCGGCGACCCGACCGGCACCGGCAGCGGCACCCCCGGCTACAGCTTCCCCGACGAGTACCTGAACGATCCGGCCATCCAGTCCGGCACCTACCCGGCCGGGACCGTGGCGATGGCCAACTCCGGTCCCAACACCAACGGTTCGCAGTTCTTCCTGGTCTACCAGGACAGCCAGCTGGCCCCGTCGTACACCCCGTTCGGGACCATCACCTCGGGCCTGGACATCCTCCAGCACATCGCCAAGGACGGCGTCAGCGGCGGCGGCAACGACGGCAAGCCGAACGACAACGTCGTGCTCAACTCGGTTGTGGTGACCAAGAGCTGAGCGGCTGACAGCAAGGCCGGAACGCCACAGGCCCCGCTCCCCCGGTGAAGGGGGCGGGGCCTGTTCGGGCTCTGCGCCGTCTGGCGCCTTATGGCGCCGTACGGCCTTGGCCGCTACGCGGACTTGTCGCGGCGCTCGCGCTGGGTGCGCAGATCGCGCGGCACCAGCGTCGGGTTGACGTGCTCGAGCACGACGTCCTCGGTGACCACCACCCGGGCCACGTCCTTGCGCGAGGGCACCTCGTACATCACCGACATCAGCACCTCCTCCATGATGGCGCGCAGCCCGCGCGCGCCGGTGGAGCGCTTGATGGCCTGGTCCGCGATGGCGTCCAGCGCGGTGTCGGTGAACTCCAGCTCCACGCCGTCCAGCTCGAACAGCCGCCGGTACTGCTTGACCAGGGCGTTCTTGGGCTCGGTGAGGATCTGCAGCAGCGCGTCGCGGTCCAGGTTGTGCACGCTGGTGATCACCGGGAGGCGGCCGATGAACTCCGGGATCATCCCGAACTTCACCAGGTCCTCCGGCATGACCGCGCGGAACTGGTCGCTGGACTCGATCTCGTGCTTGCTGCGGATGGTCGCGCCGAAGCCGATGCCCTTCTTGCCGGCCCGGGACTCGATGATCCGCTCGAGGCCGGAGAAGGCACCGCCGACGATGAACAGCACGTTGGTGGTGTCGATCTGGATGAACTCCTGGTGCGGGTGCTTGCGCCCGCCCTGCGGCGGCACCGAGGCCGTCGTGCCCTCCAGGATCTTCAGCAGCGCCTGCTGCACGCCCTCGCCGGAGACGTCCCGGGTGATCGACGGGTTCTCGCTCTTACGGGCGACCTTGTCGATCTCGTCGATGTAGATGATCCCGGTCTCGGCCTTCTTGACGTCGTAGTCCGCCGCCTGGATCAGCTTGAGCAGGATGTTCTCGACGTCCTCGCCGACATACCCGGCCTCGGTCAGCGCCGTGGCGTCCGCGATCGCGAACGGCACGTTCAGCATCCGGGCCAGGGTCTGCGCCAGCAGGGTCTTGCCGGAGCCGGTGGGGCCCAGCAGCAGGATGTTGGACTTGGCCAGCTCGATGCCCTCGTCCCGGCCGTGCTTGCCGTTCTCGCCCGCCTGGACCCGCTTGTAGTGGTTGTACACCGCCACCGAGAGCGACTTCTTGGCGGCCTCCTGGCCCACCACGTAGCCGTCCAGGAACTCGTAGATCTCCCGGGGCTTGGGGAGTTCCTCGAACCTCACCTCCGAGGTCTCGGCGAGTTCCTCTTCGATGATCTCGTTGCACAGGTCGATGCACTCGTCGCAGATGTACACGCCGGGCCCGGCAATGAGCTTCTTCACCTGCTTCTGGCTCTTCCCGCAGAACGAGCACTTGAGCAGGTCGCCACCGTCACCGATGCGTGCCACGAGGTGCTTCCCCTTCGCCAATGGCTCCGTGGGGCAGGAGCCTGGTGCTTGGTTTCCGACGGTACTCCGTCAGGAGCCCCGATCCGCCGACTTCGGCGGGCTTGGCTCTTCCGCCCTGGGCGAATTCGCCGCTCTACGGCCATCGGAGCCGCTGAGGAGGAGTACAGATCCTGCCGTGTCCCACCGCCCTGCGGCCAGGCTCCCGGCAGGCCGGGGCGGGGCCGGCGGTGCACAGCCGGTACCACCGATGGTGCCAGGCCGGGCCCCCCGCTCCAAGGGCGGGGGCCCACTGCCTGGGTGGTGCTTGTCTCAGTACAGCCGGGCCCGGGCGCGGCACACAGCGTCACCGCAGGTCGGAGCCGTACTGCCGACCGCTGCTAGTCCTCCAGCGAACCCTTGCGGGTGGAGGTGATCTGGTCGATCAGGCCGTAGGACAGCGCCTCGTCGGCGGTGAGGATCTTGTCGCGCTCGATGTCCTCGCTGATCTGCTGGCTGGTCTGGTTGGAGTGCTTCGCCAGCATCTCCTCCAGCTGCTCGCGCATCCGCTGGATCTCGTTGGCCTGGATCTCCAGGTCCGACACCTGGCCGCGGCCGGTCTCGGTGTAGGGCTGGTGGATCAGGATCCGGGCGTTGGGCAGCGCCATGCGCTTGCCGGGGGCGCCCGCCGCGAGCAGCACCGCCGCGGCCGAGGCGGCCTGGCCCATGCACACCGTGGCGACGTCCGGACGGACGAACTGCATGGTGTCGTAGATGGCGGTGAGGGCGGTGAAGGAGCCGCCGGGCGAGTTGATGTACAGGGAGATGTCCCGGTCCGGGTCCATCGACTCCAGGCACACCAGCTGCGCCATGATGTCGTTCGCCGAGGCGTCGTCCACCTGGGTGCCCAGGAAGATGATCCGCTCCTCGAACAGCTTGGAGTACGGGTCGTAGCGCTTGATGCCCTGCGAGGTCCGCTCCTCGAACTGCGGCAGGACGTAGCGGCCCTCCGCGCGCATTTCGTGGACGCGCTCACGGGCGCTGGACAGGCTGGGGATGTTCATGTGGTCTGGCCTCCGAAGCGTACGGACTGTGGTCGTTGACGGTGGTTGGCGCGGGCCGGATCAGGCGCCCGTGCCGCCGCCGCCGGGGACGTCCGCGGCGCTGTGCATGATGGCGTCGATGAGGCCGTACTCCTTCGCCTCAGCCGGGGTGAACCAGCGGTCGCGGTCGGAGTCCTTGATGATCTGCTCGGTGCTCTGGCCGCTGTGGAAGCCGATCAGCTCCGACATCCGCTGCTTGAGGCGGACCAGCTGCTGCGCCTGGATCCGGATGTCGCTGGCGGAGCCGCCGAGGCCGGCCGAGGGCTGGTGCATCAGGATCTCGGAGTTGGGCAGCGAGAAGCGCTTGCCCTTGGCACCCGCCGTCAGCAGGAACTGCCCCATCGAGGCGGCCATGCCCATGGCGATGGTGACCACGTCGTTCTTGATGTACTGCATGGTGTCGTAGATCGCCATGCCGGCGGTGACCGAGCCGCCAGGGGAGTTGATGTAGAGGAAGATGTCGCGGTCCGGGTCCGCCGCGAGCAGCAGCAGCTGCGCCGTGATCTTGTTGGCGATCTCGTCGTCGACCTGCTGGCCGAGGAAGATGATGCGCTCGTTGAGCAGACGGTTGTAGACCTGGTCGCCCAGACCGCCGCCGCCGAGGTCCCCGGCGGCGCGAGGAGCCGAAGCCCCCGACATGGTGGGCAGGCCGGGCATCTGGAACTGGGGAGTCGTCACGTATCCACCCGCTCATTGTCTTCGGACGGCTGGTCCTGCGCCGTCACAGCGTCTCTTACGAAGGTTCGGTCGAAAGCCGGTCGAAGGTCGGTACCGGCGGTCGCACCGGCAGCCTGGCCTGGTGGACCGACAGTCACCCTGCCCCTCGTACCAAGGACCCTAACGCGCAGGCGGGGCCTGGCCATCCCTCACACTGAACTGTTCGCTGTGAGCGCAGGGTCACCAAGCCTTACGGGGATGTGCCGAAGGGCCCGGACGCGCGATGCGTCCGGGCCCTTCGGCAGTACTGCTGCGGGGCGCCCCGGCGGTGCCGGGAACATCCCTCGGTCGGGCCCTGATCAGCCCTCGACCAGACCTCGATCCTGACCTTGATCAGGCCTTGATCCGGACCTCGACCCGGACCTTGATCAGGCCTCGGTGTCCTCGGCCTGCTCGCCGTCGACCACCTCGGCGACGGTCTCGGCCGCGGCCTCGACAGTCTCCTCGTCCTCGTCGTCGTCGAAGTCGACGGCGTTGCCCTCGGAGTCGGTCACCTTGGCCGACTCGACGACCACGGCCAGCGCCTTCCCACGGACGACCTCGCCGACCAGCAGCGGCACCTGGCCGCCCTCGACCACCTGCTGGGCGAACTGGTCAGGGGTGAGGCCGGAGCCGGCCGCACGGCGCAGCAGGTGCTCGGTGAGCTCCTCCTGGCTCACGGCGAGCTCCTCCTTGGCCGCGATGGCGTCCAGCACGAACTGGGTCTTGATGCCCTTCTGGGCCTGGGCGACCAGCTCGGCGTCGAACTCCTCGGCGGTCTTCTCCTGGACCTTGAGGTAGCCCTCGATGTCCAGCCCCATCTGCGGCAGCTGGTGGTGCTCCAGGTTGTGCCGACGGGTCTGCACCTCGTCCGCGAGCAGCTTCTCCGGGTACGGCATGTCGACGAGCTCCATGAGCTTGTCGAGGACCTTCTCCTGAGCCTGGGTGGCCTGGTCGAACTCCTTCATGCGGACCAGCCGCTTGCGGGAGTCGTCCTTGAGCTCGTCCAGGGTGTCGAACTCGCTGGCGAGCTGGGCGAAGTCATCGTCCAGAGCCGGGAGCTCCTTCTCCTGCACGGTGGTCACGGTGACGGTGACCTCGGACTCCTTGCCCTGGGCGGAGCCGCCCTTGAGCTCGGTGGTGAAGGTCGCGGTGCCGCCGGCCTCCAGGCCGATGACGGCCTCGTCGATGCCGTCCAGCAGCTGGCCGGAGCCGATCGCGTAGGTGATGCCGGTCGCGGTGCCGTCCTCCGGGACCTCGCCGTCGACCTTGGCCTCCAGGTCGATGACGACGATGTCGCCGTCGGCCGCGGCACGCTCCACGGTGTTCACCGAGGCGAAGCGGTCACGGAGCTGGGTCAGCGTCTCCTCGACGTCCTCGTCGGTGACGACGATCGCGTCGACCTCGACCTCGATGCCGGAGAACTCCGGCAGCGTGATCTCGGGGCGGACATCCACCTCGGCGGTGAACGACAGGTCGCCACCGTCGGCGATGCGCTCGACGCCCTCAAGGCCGTCGATGTCCGGCTGGCCGAGGACGTCGATCTTGTTCTCGTCGACGGCCTGGGTGTAGAAGCGCGGCAGCGCGTCGTTGACGGCCTCCTCCAGCACCGCGGCACGGCCGAAGCGCTGGTCGATGACGCGAGCCGGGATCTTGCCCTTGCGGAAACCCGGAACCGTGACCTGCTGGTTGATCTTCTTGTACGCCGCGTCGAGGCTGGGCTTGAGCTCCTCGAAGGGCACCTCGACGGTGAGTCGAACCCGGGTCGGGTTCAGAGTCTCCACGGCGCTCTTCACGGTTGGGTCTCCTTGGGGGCTTGCGGTCAGGGTGTCCGCCGCGCGCTGTGGTCCAGTACGCGGCGAGACGGGTGATAAGTCAGAGGCGACATCGCCCGCCGGGGTGGTGGTGGACGGTGAGCTCGCTCCTCGCCCTCGCGGCGGCTGTTGTCGTGGACCCGTCCCGATGGACATGCCACGCATACACCCGCCAGCGACCCATCCTACCGGTACCACAATCTGCGTTGCCCCCGGCAACTCGGCACCGGTTCCGCCGGGCTCACCGGCGGGCCCTCCGGAGCCGGGGCGGGCCGGGCGCCGGGGGCCCGCGCCGACCCCGGCGCCGCGGCCCGCACCGGGGCACGGGCAGGGCCCGCGGCCCGCTTCGGCGCGGGCCCACGGGCCGGTGCGGGGACGGCCGCGGGGCGCTCCCGGAGCGCGCGGTCGGCCGCCTCGCGGCCGGAGGCGAACAGGGCCGCGACCGCCGACAGCACGGGCGGCCCGGCGTCCGCGGGGCGGCCCGCGTGACGCACCGTCAGGTTCGCCACCGGCGTACCGCGGCACCCGGCGCGGACATGCGAACGGCCCCGCCGTGGTCGGCGGGGCCGTTCGTGATCGCTCTGCCGGCACCGGTCGCCCTGCTGGTGACGACGGTCCCGCTGGTACATGGTCGGGGTGACCGGATTCGAACCGACGACCTTCCGCTCCCAAAGCGGACGCGCTACCAAACTGCGCCACACCCCGTCTGGACGAGACGTAGCGTACATGCTCACCCCCCGGCGCCTGCCAGGTTTTCCACCTGCGCCCCGGCACACCACCACCGTGCGCCCCGGCGCACGCACCACCCCGCGACCCACCCCGCGACCAGCCAGGACCCGCCGGGCGATCAACCGGTGTGCACGGCCCCGACCTCGTCCGCTAGGCTTGCCCCGAACACACGGCAACCCCGTGTGCGCACTGCGGGCGTAGCTCAATGGTAGAGCCCTAGTCTTCCAAACTAGCTACGCGGGTTCGATTCCCGTCGCCCGCTCCACACGACCCGGCCCCAGCTCAGCGACCTGATCGCAGAGCCGGGGCCGGTCTTGTTTCCGGGGATTCACTCCCCCGACGCGCCCGTCCCGTGCCACTACCTCCATGAGCGTCAGCAGGCCCGACATCCCTCAGGCCCCGATCGCCATCGGGAACGCGGCGGCCATCACCGCAGCGGCCCGGGACGCGATGCCGTGCCGCTGCTGGCCGTTGAACGTGCCCTCCCACGGACGAGCCACCAGGCCGGGCAGCGAGACCGGGGCACCAAGCGCCAGACCCTCGCCCACCCCGCTCTCCGGAATGGCGACCTTGATCAGCGACGACTCGCCGTCCTCGATGTAGACGACGCCGATCGTCTTCAGCGCCTCGCAGCTGACCGCGTCCTTGGCGATCTCACCGGTCTGCCGGTCCTTGACCTTCGTCTCCGGGGCCTCGGTCAGCAGGATCGTGGCCGACGAGGTCTCAACTCGAATGGAACGCAACACCTTCTCCTCATCGAGACAGCTACTCGTCTATATATGTAGCAGTGATTGCGACCGCTGAAGCGGCTGCGAGAACCACCGTGCCACAGAGCCTGGCTACTCGTCTAGATAAGTGGGCGTGCTGGCGTGTACGAGTTCCGGCAGATGACACCGACGCTCACGCCCGTGCTCCCAACAGCCCTCAGTTGGCAGGCAGTTGGTAGGCCAGCACATAGGCGTCCGCCGCCATCAGCGTGTCGCAGACCTCCACCGGACGGCCCTCGGTGTCGTACGCCGTGCGGATCAGGTGGATCACCGGCACCCCGGACGCCAGCCGCAGCGTCTTCACCTCCTCCGGCGTGGGCATCCGCGCGCTGACCTCCTCATCGAAATGGTCCAGGCGGTGACCCAGCTCTTCGAGGCGGGCGTAGATACCGCCGGGGCCGGGGTTGGGCCGGGCGATCGGAGTGTCCCGCGCCAGGTCGAGCGGCAGGTAGGACACGGCGAACTCCACCGGCCGCCCGTCGAGCAGGTACCGGCGACGACGCGCCAGCACCTTCCGGGCACCACCCAGCCGAGCCGCGATGTCCGGCGACGGCTTCTCCTCACGCACCACCAGGCCGTCCACCTCCGCGCGCCCTCCGACCGCCTCCGCTTCCACGGTGAAGGCCGACTTGCCCTGCTCGCGGTGCCGGCGGGCGAAGCGGTCCGAGGCGAGACGCCGGACCGGGGGGCGCGGGCGGACGAACACGCCCTTCCCGTGCTCCGATCCACCAGTCCCTCCCCCTGGAGTACGGAGAGGAGTGCGGACGGTCATCCGCGAGACGCCGTTCTCGATCAGCTCCGTTTCCGAGGGAAGCTTGTCCCCTCGGCGAAGCGGCCTTGTCGATCGCTTCGCGCAGCTGATCAGCGATCTCCGGAACACGGCACGGTCGCTGGTCGAGTCCAGGGCCCCGAGCAGGCCAGAAGAGAGAGGAGGCATTTGTACTCCTTCAGATATCTTAGACGAGCGGGCGAGTGCTCTTGCTACGGTGGAGAGCCTAAACCACTGGACGGGACCAACGTGAACGCTGAACGCCCCCACTCCGTGAGCGTCGCCCGGGGTCATCGTCCGACCCAGGACCGCGCGCTCCTCGTCCAGCGACGGACAACGGCCACTGGGAGCCACCGGGCGCGTACTCGAACCCGGCGAGACCATCCCCGACGCCCTCAGCGCGAGGTGCTGGAAGAGACCGGGATCAAGATCGCGCTCCCGGCCGTCCTCACCGCGTGTACAAGAACATGACCGGCCTGATCGTCTCCATGGTCTTCCGCTGCGAAGCCATCGACGGCCGGCCGACCACCGGCGACGAGACCCGCCCTGCGCTGGGCCAGCCGCGACGAAGTCAGCGAGCTCGCCGACGAGGCATACGCGATCCGTGTCCTGGACGCGCTCGACGCCATGTCCCGCCCGCGATCCGCGCACACGACGGCGTCAAACTCATCTAGCTCCAAACCACGACCCATGGCGGCCCACCAGCATAAAGGAACTGTATGGACGAGTATATGAGTAGCCCACGGGTCTGGAGGCTGAGTTGCCCAGGTTCCCCTGAAGAAGTCGCCGGGTCCGCCGCTGGGTCCGCGAAATCCTGAGCGGGACGCCGTACGCCGACGACGCCCTGATCGTCAGCGAGCTGGGCACCAACGCCCTCCGCCACACCGCCAGCGCCGAGACCGGCGGCACATTCCAGGTCGCCCTCACCGTCCACCCCGGCACGATCACCGTCGCCGTGACCGACGAGGGCACCAAACCCACACACCCGAAGTCCAGCAGGTCGGCGCCGACGCCACCCACGGCCGCGGACTCGACATCGTCCAGATACTCGCCCACCAGGTCGCCATCACCGGCGACCACCTCAGCCACACCGTCACCGCCGAACTCCAGCTCCAGGACATCCCAGCCCGCTAACCCCTCTGCACCTCGAAGGCATCCCATGACCATCCCAGCTGCACCCCTGCCCCACCCCGGCTACCGCGCCGAATGCCGCTCCCTGAACCCCACCACCGGCGAGCCCCCCGTACTGGTCGCCCTCCACAACACACCAACCCCGCCATGCGATCCGCTGGATCACCAACGGCCTCGGCATCGTCCTCTGCACCGTTGACCCCGACGATCACGAACAGGCCACCCACTGGATCGACAGCGATCAGGCCCAAGCTGCCGAAGCTCTGGCCAAGGGCCCGTCACCGTCACCACGACCCACCCCTCCCCTCGAATGGACCGCCCGCCCAGTCCTCTTCCTGCCCCTACTCCACCACCCGACAAGCCGATCATCAGTTACCCTGTTCTGCGCCTTCACCAACCGGCGCTCGGAGTTCCATGTCGTTCTTCGGTTGATGCTTGACGGTTTGGTGTCGGTTGATGGTTGACGCGGGGCTAGGTTCCGTAGTCGATATGCCGCTGCGGCGGCGGCAACCTCCTGGATTTTTTGTGCGGGGGTGGGTGCCGAGGTCGGTGTCGCCGTCGGTGACGTGGAAGTGGGTGTCGTGGACGGTGACGGTGAGGACTTTGCCGCGGTGCGGTGCCGATCTGGAGTTTGCAGCCGGCGATGTGGAGGGTGCCTTGGCCGGAGACGACGCGGGTGAGTTGGAGGGTGGGTTCGGGCCGTGGGGGTGGTCCGGCCAGGCGTGCGCCGTGCAGGCGCTGCGGGCTGCGGGGGTCAGGGGGCTGGGCAGGGTGCGTCGGAGCTGGCCGTCGGTGACGACGTGGACGAGGCGTGCGTCGATCCGCAGCAGGATGCGGTGGCCGGCCAGGGGCATGCCGACGCTGAACTGGGTGCCGCCAGGGCGACGCATCCGGCCCGGTTGACGGTGCGGTGGGCCTCGATGACGGCGTCCGGGGGCAGGGGGCCGGCGGGCAGGGCGTTGGAGGGTGCGGGTCGGGCGGGCGGGCGTCGTTTTGGTTGCGTAGGCGGGTGAGCTGGTGGGGTGAGGGGTAGGGGCGGGTTTTGAGGCGGCGGGTGCCGTCGAAGGCGTGCAGGGTGGTGCCGTCGACCCAGATGGTGAGCTGGGTGGCGGCGCGGCGCGGCCCAGCCAGAGCTGTTGGCCCAGGACACCGAGGTTGCCGCTGGCCGGGACAGTGACGGTGAACTCGACCGCTCCGGACGCCGGTTCGGGGGGCGGCGGGTCGCGGGGGCTGCGGACGGGGCGGGTGCGGGGTCAGGTCGGCGGGCAGCTTGAGCGGGACGGGTCCGCCTGGTCCGGTCGTCGGTGGTGGGGGTGGGGTGGAAGGCGGTGACGGGGTGGCCATGTTCAGGGCCTGGTGGGGCGGGTGGAGTTGTAGTCGGTGATCCAGGTATGGGCGGCGCCGGGCGGCCGGGTGGGGAAGGGGTCGTGGGCGGCGAGGAATTCCTCGCGGACGGTGCGGTGCCAGCGTTCGACTTTGCCGGTGGGGTGGGTGAGCGGACGGCGGTGTTGCGGGTGGTGATGCCGTTCTCGCGGCAGATGCGTTCGAACAGGACTTCGACGGGGCGGGGTCGGGTGAAGCGGCCGGTGAACTGTTTGCCGTTGTCGGTCAGGACTTCCTCGGGGATGCCGTGGCGGCGCAGGGCGGTGGCGAAGGCGGTGCACACGGCGCGGCCGCAGGCGCGGGGCAGCAGGTGGGCGACGACCGCGAAGCGGGAGTGGTCGTCGATGCCGGACAGGAGTTTGAGTTCGGTGTCGTCGGCGAGCATGACGCCGCCCATGAGGTCCATCTGCCACAGCTGCATGGGTGCGTCGCGTTGCCAGCGGGTGTAGGAGGAGCGGGGCCGGCGGCGCTGGCCCGGGGTGATCAGGGTGTTGCGGACCAGGATGCGGTAGAGGGTGGCCTGCGAGGGGACTGGGGCGATGCCTTTGCGGCCGAGCTCGAAGGCCAGGCGGGCGGGTCCCCAGGCGGGGTGCTGGCGGCGCATCTCGCACACGGCGGCCTCGATGTCCGTGCCGGTGCGGTGCGGGCAGGCCCGGGGCCGGTGCGAGCGTTCGGCCAGGGCGGCCAGCCCTCCTTGCAGGTAGCGGTTCTTCCAGGTGTGCACGGTCTGCCGTGAGACGCCGTAGCGCGCGCGACGTCGGTCACCGGACAGCCGTTCTCGATCTCCATGACAGCGCGGTAGCGCTGTTCCATGATGCTCAACTCCACCAGTGCCAACAGGGCCTCCTGGTGATCATTGGCTGATCGTCAGAAGGCCATGCCGACGGACAGTGTCAAGCATCAACTGAAGCCGGAGTGTCAAGCATCAACCGAAGTAGGACAGCGCTCGGAGTTCAGTGAGTAACAACCTTCTCTACGGGTTCAAGACCCGTCGTCGCTGACGCTCCTCCGGGCGCGCGGCGCGTCCGACGCGCCGCCGCTCCTGTCTCCGCCCCGCTCCAGCGCGCCGCCCACCCCGCGCACCCAACTCCTCAGACGCATGCAGCGAGGGTTGCCCGAGGCTCCAACCACTGGTCAGAACAGTGCCTCCGGCGGGGGCGCTCCGGCTCCGGGATGGCCAAGGCCCGGCCGGCGAGTACCGGTTCGATGTGGTTGAGGGGTGGGGGCTGCCATCCCGCCTGCCGTCGCCCCAGGCAAAGCCGAGCAGCCTTGGCCCCTGGTGTCCAGGTCGTTCGTCCAGCTGGGCACTCCACCTGGACACCAGGGGGGCAAGCCCGCTCCACGTACGTGTGGGACGACGGCAGACGGGATGGCAGCTGCGAGGAGTGTGGTGCCCGCCGGCCTTCAGTCGCTTGGCGGCGAAGCAAGTGATCCCTTCTGCACTCCGGGTCTCATCCTTGCTGTGTTGACGCCCCACGTACAGGGAGCCTTCGGGAAGGCGTAGCCGAGCGTTAGGCAATCGACCCGTCGTCTTAGTAGCGATCTGGCCAAAGTGCTTGAAACGCGAGCCAGTTGACGGAGACTATGTAGGTTCGGTGGAGGCCCAGCAACAGCGACGGCATCCGGGGAACCACCGTGGAACCGTCCACGCGGCAGTCGGATGCGGAGAATATGAATAACCAAGGCCCGTACCGTGAAGGCATTAGGAGCGCCTACTTCAAGACCATCACTAAGGCCAAATCAGCCGACGCGCCGGATATAATTCAGCACACGGATGTAAAGCTTAACTGGACCAGCTATCGAGAGCATCTTCTGCGATACCTGGAAAACCCAGAACCAAGGCCCGAATTCGTCGAACTGATCGAAAAGCCGAAAAATGATATTGCAGTTCGCCCCATAGCTCGATTTGATATTCGGGATCGCCTCACCTATGAGACTCTCGTGTACTCAATTGCCGATGCTATAGATGGCCACGTATCTATGAATGTCTTCAGTTCGCCATGGAAAAGGCCGGGATTGGACTTCAGGAATCCAGTAAATTCCTGGCTTACTATGCACAAGCAAGGATATCGCATGCTTCGAAAGCATGCCAATTCTCAATTAGCGAGAACAGACATAGTATCGTTCTACGAGAATGTGGACACAGGAACCCTGCGTACTGACCTGGATACCGTTCATGCAGATCCTAGGATCGCAAATCAAATTTGTGCATTTCTGGATGGGTTCCAGCAAAGGGGGCAGGCTTGGGGCCTACCGCAGGGTTGCGACGCCTCGGGAATCCTCGCCAATCTTTACCTGTTGCCAATAGACGAGCTGGTCGAACAACAAGGCGTCGGATATCTGCGTTACTCCGATGACATGCTGCTTATCGATGAAAGTTGGGAGGCATTGCGCAGCGCATTGCTAGAAATCAATCGCGGACTGCGTGGAAGGAGGATGTCAATGTCCTCAACCAAGACCAAGATATACGATCGAGATGGGTCGATAGAGCAGCTCGATAATACGATCAAGGATGCGATTAGTTACGGTTTGCGGGCATCGCTCCCAGGCACCCTCGAAGCTCTATATGAGCTCATCGTCTCCGCAACCGAAGGAGATATCGTCAATGACCGCGATATAAAGTTCTCCTTCGCAGGCTCGGCGATCGAGGTGATCCCAGGGCAATAGACTGGGTACTCCGCAACGTGGTTGACAACCAGCACCTTTCCGCAGATCTATTTGATTATCTTGAACATTTCCCTAGTAAATTGACGGACATTAAAGGAGCTATGGAAGACGCGCTTGATAGGACCTCACCGCCCAGGTACCCGCATTTCACGCAGCGGATATATCAGTCTGCCATCAGACAGGGAATTAGCTCAAACCGCATCAAGCGGAGCGCGTGGGAAGTACTACGTGACAGAAACATCAACAGCCTTACGCGCGAATTTGCAGCTCGATATATCGGCAGACACGGAAAGGTCTCAGATGGACAGCTGCTCAAGGCTGAGTTTACACACGAGCCCCTCACATCGACACGCCGGGCCATTCTGATTGCAATGCACGAGAGAGAGCACATGCCGACTTCGCTTCTGCGGAGCCTCAGGACTCCAGCGTCTGCTCTTAGGTGGACCGCAGAATATCTCTACTACGCCACCGAAATTCCCAATCCCTAGGTAGGAGAAACTCCATGATAAGGGTGGCCGTCTATTTTTGCTTGGCGGTAAGCCTAGCAGCCGCAAGCTTTTTCATCAAAAACCCGGTATGGTTCAATCTCGCGATCGGTGCATCCTCCGGTTTGAGCATCCCGTTTTTTGAGTCGATAGTCAATAACCTTACGGCAATTCGCTATATTTACTACTCGCTTAGATTCTATGGAGTTGATGTGCGCATATCAACCTCCTATTTGTTTCGAGTGAAGATTGATGGCCGGTACCTCCTCATCCGAGGACGCAGGTTTCCGGATCAGTTCCAGCCGGTTGGCGGAGTTCATAAGGTCTCATTCTCCGGGCGTCAATTTCTCGCAGGCATCGGGGCGGTCGATGATGATCTCGTCCCGATCGACCAACATAGCGCCGATGACATGCGAATCCGCATCAAGGGGCGGTATCTGCTCTCCTTTTACAACTGGTTCAAATCCCGTGAAGGCCGTGAAGATCACCGTGCGAGAGTTTCATGAAGAGCTGATCGAATCCGGTATAGTTCGGGCGTGGAATTCCCTTTCACGATGCAAGACTTCAAAGGCACTCTGTATGATCGGATTCGCGTGAGTCCACTAGCCAACATGAGGGAAATTCTCATAGCAGACATTTATGAGCTCTTGCCAAATTCTGCGCAAGCGGAATCATTCAGGCAACTGATTCAGTCAGGAGTTCCTGAGATTATTTGGGTTACTGCCCAGGATATTCTCCAAGGGAGAATGCCTGCTGGCTCTCCTGCTGGAACGCATATCGCACCTCATGCCAAGAAGATTCTTTAATTGGTGCCACAATGTCCGTTCACAGTCCCTTTCAGGCAACCCTCGCCGCAGACAGGGCTGTAGGTGGGAACTGCCAGGCGAACCGGTACGCACCTAAGCTCGGCTCCATGATGCTGCGTAGGTCTCCGCCCGTGGTGCGCACCATCCGAATTGATCAATTGGGGCACGGCTCGGTCAGCGCGCTTCTGATCAGCGTCTGTCCCGGGCCGCACCTTTGCAGCGCCGTGCACACGTACCTCTTTATCGATGGACTCGACTTGATCGCGCGCAGCTTCGACGGCGCGGCCGGCGGCTGTCCGAGTCAGCTTCTCAGGCCTGGGGGACTGCTCCACCCCACCGTTCAAGCCCGTACCGTGGATGTAGCCGCCCAGGACTCGGCCAACGGCTCCCCTGAGGTCTACGTCCAGGTCCGGCTCCGAGGTCAGACCGTCACTCGGTCATCACAAGATCGAGCGGGGCTACTCGAGATGGGGCAAGAACGAGTCAGCTGCGCAGAACCGGGCCTCGTGCCCCTTGCGTGCCCCAACGGGCGGAGGCGAGCGGTAAATCACGGTGAGACTGAGGTCTGTCAGCCCAGCAGCTCGCCCGTCCCGAGCGGGGCGAAAAGGCAGGTCAAGGCCGGTTTTGCATACTCACAGAGGCAGTGCTTCCCAAGCTCAGAGCGCGAGTTCGATTCTCTTCAGACCTCCAGGACCTGCCCTGTGGTGGTGGGGTAGACGGCCCTTTCCGCACCCCGGGTCCCGTCTTTTCCCGTGCGGACGACCCCACCACTCGCAGGATGTTAGTGGTCGGACCGGGTGACTTCGCCGAGATGCGGGCTATGCCACGGCGAGGACTCCTCGCTGGGGCGGCTGGCCGCAGGGCGCGGCCTGAGGGCCTCCTCGGCTATCTCCTCGGGAGAAAGACGGCTGATCTTCTCGCCTGCTTCGGTCTCGACCAGGGTCAATGCGCCGATCCAGTCCCCGTCGGGGTACTCCCAGCTGGCGGGCTCCTCAAGAATCGCCGGAAGCTGAGCGCGAGGCACCAGCTCGCCGTCCTGGATGCCATCTCTCCCGGAAGGGGAGGTCCACGGCGCGACCCGGCGGACCTCGATCCACCCGCGATCGATGAGACCGAGCAAGATCCCCGCTCGCTGACCGGCCGGGAGTAATCGTCATCGTCGAGGTCGGCCAAGACCCCGGCAGGATGTCCCCCTCCAGGAGTTGAGGAAGAAGGCTAGCTCGGCCTTGGTCAGCGCGTCCCACACTTGCTTGCTCACCCGGCAATCGTCGCAGAGACAGGCCTCCTACACAGCTGGCAGAATCGTCAACTCGAACCTGACCGCACAGCCGGGGTGAGCCCGGGCAGCGTGAGAAGCGTCACCTAAGGTTGGGGGCCATCGGCCGGCGGTCCGCTGGATCGCTGCCGCGTCGCGAGCGTTCGCAAGGGCAGGGTTCACGTCATCTGGCGCCAGGGACGGCGTGCCACAGGCGTGCCAGGTTGGGCGGGAAGCGGCGGGGATTCGCGGGGAACAGCGGCGTGAGCGGGGCTCCGGCGCAGGTCAGGGGATTGGCTGGTCAGCACGGATCCGGGGGCGGACTCTTCCAAACTAGCTACGCGGGTTCGATTCCCGTCGCCCGCTCCACACGACCCGGCCCCAGCTCAGCGACCTGATCGCAGAGCCGGGGCCGGTCTGCGTTTTGGGGCTGCTTCTCCAGCGTGCCTGTTCAGTCGGCTGGGCTGTGCCCGTTCCGGCTGGTGGTGGCGGAAGTGGGGTGCCATCGGGTGGGGGCAGGAGTAGGTTCCCAATCGGACGATCACACGGATGGGTTCGGGGAGCGCCGTCATGGCGACTGAGAAGCGGGTACCGCAGGTGAACGACGACCGGCTGTGCTGGTTGGCCGTACGCGAGGAGCTGGGGAAGAAGTCGCGCAAGCCGGGCCTGGTCGGGGTGTTCAGCCTGCTGGGCGGAGCGCGTGGCGGGCACGGCGGGACGCGGTTGGGCGGGGACATGCGGCGGGAGGGGTCGTCGGACCGGATGGGCGACTACGCACTGGCCGTGGACGCGGCCTCCGGGACGCTCTCGGCCGAGGAGCGCAAGCATCTGCGGGCCACCGGCGAGGTGCCGGAGTGGTTCCTGGCCGAGGTGGAGCGCCGGGCCACGGTCATCAAGAAGCAGCGCTGACAAAAAGCATTGGCTGACAAGAAGGCATTGAGGGGCGGGACGATGGAGCTGGTACAGATCCGACTGGTGGTCCAGGACTTCGGGGCGTGCTTCCGGTTCTACCGGGACGTGCTGGGGCTGGAACCGCAGGTGGACGACGACACGGGCCCGTACGGCAAGTTCAGCCTGCCCGGGGGCGGGGCGGCGATCGCCCTCCAGGCCCGCGAGCACCTCGCGACGGACGCCCCCTGGCTGGGCGGGCCCGGCAGCGGGGACCGTGCGCTGATCGTGCTGAAGGTGGACGATCTGGACGCCGTCGGCTCGGAGCTGCACGCGCGGGCGCGCGCTGGGAGACCGAGCCGCGGACCCAGTGGGAGCGGCTGCGGGTGGCCTACCTGCGCGATCCCGAGGGAAACCTGGTCGAGTTCCAGCAGTGGCTGGCGCCCCGGGCGGACTGAACGAATCGAACGCCGGTACGCTCGTGCCGCCCACGGTTCACCCTTCACGCATCAGCGGAGCCGCACAGTGCGCCCCACGCGGCGAATGCAGGTGATCCAGCACAGCATCGTCCGGGAGATGGCCTGCCTCGGGCGCGAGTTCGAGATCGACGGCAGCGTGGTGCGCGGCCCGGGGACGACCGCCGTGGCGGTCCGCGAGCACGCCGACGACACCGGCGGGCATGTGGACCTCGGCTATGTGCTGCGGCTGGGCGACGGGGCGGGCCCGGTGGTCTGGGACTGCACCGCCGGCCTCGGCCGCACCGAGGAGGAACGGCTGACCAACGCGGTGCGGATGTGGCGGACCACGACCGCCTCGGCGATGGTGGAGCTGCTGGAGCGGCGCGGCGTGCACGGGGACCACTTCGCCCCCGGGGCGGCGGGCGGGGTCCCGGGCTGGCACACGGTCCAGGGTCCGGCCTGCGTGTTCGGCTTCGAGAGCGGGCCGCTGGGCGACTGGGTCGCCGGGCAGCTGCTGCTGCCGACGGTGACCGCGCAGGTGCTGCCCCGGCTGCGGGAGCCGATGGTCAACGGGGTGCGCTTCTTCTTCGGCGGCCGCAGCGGGGACGAGGTCGCCGAAGTGCGGGTGAACGGGGAACCCGCACCCGACGCCTCGGCGGCGCTGCGGGCGCTGCCCTGGCCCAGGGGCGAGCGGCTGGCCTGGGCCCGGTGCTTCATCCTGCTGGTCGCCGACCCCGCGGCACTGGCCGGGGTCGAGGCGCCGGCCGGGGTCGAGGGGCGGTCCCGGCAGGCCCGCGGGCAGACGGCGGCCGGAGCGGGCGCAAGGCTGCTCCGGCGATGGCTCCGGCCCTGACCGGACCCGAAGGCAGCGACAAGCCACCGGCACGGCAACCCCGACACCGCAACACCGGCACGGCGACCCCGACACTGCGACGCCGGTGCCGGAGGCCCGCGCCGGAAGGCCGGTGCCGGAGGCCGCCGAAATGCCGACGAACTGACGTTCCATGAGTTGACGGAACGTCAGTACGCTATTTGACGATGCCGTTGATGGTATTGGCCACCTGGTCGATGAAGCTCTGGAGCGGAGCGGCCGCAGAAGTCTTCGCAAGGAAGAAGCCGAAGAGGATCGCCAGGACCGTATAGCCCAGCCTCATACTCTTGTTCCTGATGAAGACGATCAGGAGGATGCCCAGTAGGACGACGGCGGAGACGGAGAAGGTTGTCACTCGGGTCCACTTCCTCGTTGGCGGCACGCTGAGGTCTGGGCCACCTGGCAGGCCGGTGCGCTGGGCCGTCGCTGCGGCACAGTTCCCTCCCTCCCCGCCCGCCCTCCAGTGTCTCCGGAG
The DNA here is from genome assembly GCA_014284505.1 of Streptacidiphilus sp. 4-A2. Classification (GTDB taxonomy): domain Bacteria; phylum Actinomycetota; class Actinomycetes; order Streptomycetales; family Streptomycetaceae; genus Streptacidiphilus. The sequence goes on from JAAFYY010000001.1 coordinate 5,246,144, forward strand.
TGAAGGGCTCCGTAAAGCACTTCAGGGGTTACAGCTGCTCAAGGTGATCCAATTCAGCCGAGAATGGCCGAAGTACGCGTGAAGATCTCAAGGTGAATGCTACAAGTCAGCGGCGCTTCACGGCTATTCGCGCCAGATCAGCAGCAGTGCGCGGTCGTCGTTGAGGTCCTTGGCGACGGACTCGATGAGCCGCCAGGCGGTGCCGGTGAAGGCCGAACCGATCAGTCGGTCGGCCTCCCCCATCAACCGGTCCATGCCTTCCGCCAGATCGCGCCCGGGGACTTCCACCATCCCGTCGGTGCACAGCATCAGCAGATCGCCGTGCCGCAACTGGCCGCGCAGGCCCCGGAATTCGGCGCCGTCGTAGATGCCGAGCAGCGGCCCCTCGGCCTCCATGGTCTGCCAGCCGCCGTCCCCCATGGAGCGCTGCATGCCCGGCAGGTGGCCGGCCGAGAGCAGCTCGTAGCCGCCGGTCTCCAGGTCCAGGACCAGGTGCACGGCGCTGGCGAAGCCCTCGTCCCACTCCTGGCGCAGCAGATAGCCGTTGGCGGCCGGGAGGAAGCCGTGCGGCGGCAGCGAGCCCAGCAGGCCGCCGAAGGCGCCGGAGAGCAGCAGCGCCCGGGAGCCCGCGTCCATGCCCTTTCCGGACACGTCCGCCAGCACCGCCTCCAGCACCCGCTTGTCCTCGCCGGTCCTGGCAGCCACCAGGAAGTCCCCGGAGAAGGACTGCCCGCCCGCCGGGCGCAGTGCCATCTCCGCGTGCCAGCCCTCGGGCAGCGCCGGGATCTGGCTCTGCACCTTGAGCCGCTCACGCAGGTCGAACAGCATCGACCCGCCACCGCGCCAGGGCACGCCGACCCGGCTGCGCAGCTGCGCCAGCAGCAGCCCGCCGGCCCCGACCGCGCCCACGATCAGCACGTCCCCGGGCGTCACCCGGCCGGGCCCGGAGCCGTTGTACGGACCCAGGACGGCGGACTCGACCCCGAGCGCGGTCGCGGCGACGGCGTACAGCAGCACCAGGCTGCCCGGGCGCAGCAGCAGGGCGGCGATGAGGACGGGCAGGGCCAGCGCGGTCGGCGGGCACCAGAGCGGGAGCAGCGTGGCCAGGGTGATCAGCGGCACCAGGACCAGCAGCCCGACGAAGGGCAGCCAGTCGGAGGCGTCGCCGCGGAAGTAGTCCACGGCGGCCCGGCGCAGCCTGCGTCGGGCCCGGTACAGCGCCCTGCGCCCCCGAGCCACGAGCGGATCCGGGGCCGGCGGCCCGGGCGATCCGGCTGACATGGAGGCTGACCTTACCGAGCCGATGTACCGGCCGTCGATGTCGCGGTCAGGTATGGGCTGGTCGGAACCGCCCGCGGGGGCCCCTGGCAGTGGGACGCCGTCCCTGTTCCCCAGGTCTGAACCATCTCCCGGTCTCCCCCGAAGCCATGGTGCCGCTGTGCCGTTCCCTGCCGCTGCCTGTCGTGCCGCTGTGGATGGCGGGCGTTGTGCAGGACAGTACCGAGCGGAACGGGTCCGCCGGGGTGCCCGCGGCGCTCCGCCGGGGCCGGAGCGGCTGGGTGCACGGTTTCCCGGGGTGTCCGCTGGGGATGCTTCCGGGTCGGGGCGGCCCGGCCGGCCGCCGTGGCCGGGGCGGTGACCGGGGCGGATGCCGGGGCTCCGGGAGCCCGGGGCGCCCGGGCGCGGACCGGCGCCGGGCGTGCCGCGCCGCGCGTTCCACAGGCGGGGAGCGCGGAAAAAGTTCTGCGCGCGGGGGCTTCGGCGAAGCTGCCGCGCGCCCACGCCGCGGCGGCACGCCGGGTACCGCCCTGCCGGGCCGGGAGGCGGCTCTCAGGCGTCGCCGGTGCCCGGTGCCGACGGAGGCTGGCAGCGGGGGCACCAGAACAGGTTGCGGGCCGCGTGGGTCTCGCTGCTGACCGGGGTGCCGCAGACCAGGCAGGGGCGCCCGGCGCGGCGGTAGACGTAGACCTCGCCGCCGTGGGCGTCCTGGCGCGGGGCGCGGCCCATCGCCTGCGGGGTGTGCTCCGGGCGGACGGTGTCGATCCAGCCGTCCCTGACCCCGTCGCGCATCAGCCCGCGCAGATCCGTCCAGATCGCGTCCCACTCGGCCCGGGTGAGGTCCCGGCCGGGCCGGTACGGGTCGATGCCCTGCCGGAAGAGCACCTCGGCGCGGTAGATGTTGCCGACCCCGGCGAGCACCTTCTGGTCCATCAGCAGGGCGGCGACGGTGGTGCCGCTGCGGCTGATGCGCTGCCAGGCCGGATCCGGCGAGTCGGCCGGACGCAACGGGTCGGGGCCGAGCCGGTGCTGGACGTCCTGCTTCTCGAAGCCGCTTATCAGCGCACAGGTGGTGGGTCCGCGCAGGTCGGCGTACTGCTCGTGGCCGGCCAGCCGGAGCCGGATCTGGCCGACCGGCGCCGGGGCCGGTCCCTCGCCGAAGCGGACCTTGCCGTACAGGCCCAGGTGGACGTGCACCCAGCCGACGCCCTCGAAGCCGAGGAACAGGTTCTTGCCGTGCGCCTCGGCGGCGCCGAGCACCCGCCCGTCCAGGCGCAGCGCGGCGGGCGCGAAGGGCCCCTGAGGGCTGCTCACGCGCACGGACCGGCCGCCGAACACCCGTTGGTATTCGGCGGCGAGTCGGTGGAGGGTGTGGCCTTCGGGCATCGGTCCGGACTGCTCGGGGGGAGCGGGGAAAGGGAGTGGCGGGTCGGGCTCAGCCCTGCGGGTGGTGGGCCGGGACCGGCGGCAGTTCGCCCGTGGTCTCGTACTCGCTGATCATGTCGATCCGGCGGATGTGCCGGGGGTCCTGCGAGAACGGGGTGCCGATGAAGGTCTCGACAAAGCTGGTGGCCTCGTCCAGGGTGTGCATCCGCGCGCCGATGCTGACCACATTGGCGTTGTTGTGCTCGCGCCCCAGCTCGGCCGTCTGCACGCTCCAGGCCAGCGCCGCGCGGACGCCCTTGACCTTGTTGGCGGCGATGGCCTCACCGTTGCCGGAGCCGCCGATGACGATGCCCAGGGCCTCGGGGTCGGCGGCGGTGCGCTCGGCGGCACGCAGCACGAACGGCGGGTAGTCGTCCACGGCGTCGTAGATGTGCGGGCCGCAGTCCACCGGCTCGTGTCCGGCCTTGGTCAGCCACTCGACCAGGTGCTGCTTCAGTTCGTATCCGGCATGGTCGGATCCCAGGTACACGCGCATGGTCGTCAGTGTGGCACGACCTGCGCGTGCCCTGCGCGTCGGCCCGGTACGGGATCAGGGCCGGGATCAGCCCTTGCGGCCGACCAGCTTCCAGGCGGCCGGCAGCAGGCCCATGGCCAGCGCGATCTTCAGCGCGTCGCCGACCAGGTAGGGGTACAGACCCAGCGAGGCGGCCTTGGCCAGCGAGACATGGACGCTGGCGGCCAGGTAGGTGACCCCGAAGGCGTAGATGGTGAGGTTGCCGAGCACCATGGCCCCCGCGGTGCGCAGCGCGCCGCGGTCCGCGCCGCGCCGCGCCAGCGCGCCGACCAGCCCGGCGGCGGCCACGAAGCCGATGACATAGCCGAAGGTCGCCCCGAGACCGGAGGTGCCCTGCGCGAACCACGGCAGCCCGGCCATCCCGGCGAGCAGGTAGAGCGCGAGCGAGGCGATACCGCGGCGGGCGCCCAGCGCGGTGCCGACCAGCAGCACGGCCAGGGTCTGGCCGGTCACCGGGACCGGCGAGCCGGGCACCGGCACGGCTATCTGGGCCGCCAGGCCGGTGACCGCCGCGCCTCCGACGACCAGCGCCAGATCCCGGGCGTAGCCGCGGGCCCGGGTGGAGGCGGGGACGAGGTCGGCGAGGACGCTGCCAGGGCGCAGCGTGGCGGTGGCGAGGCTCATGGGGTGTCATCTCCGCGAGGGCAGGGGCGGGCCCGGCAGCGGACTGCCGGGACGGGCCGGAGTTGCTGTGAACGACTGTGAACCTACCGGCTGAGCCCGACCGTCCGCGGTGGGCATTCCCCACAAAAAGCCAGGCCAACGGCTGGACGGCCACGCCGGGGCGCGCCAGGGCCGGGCGCGTCGGCGCAGCGCGGCACGGGGCGCGGCGGGTGGACGCCGCGCCCCCGTGCCGGCCGGGGCTGAGGGGCCAGGCCTGGTGACCGGGCCGGGAGGGCCGAGCCGGGAGGCCAGGCCGGGAAGGCCGAGCCGGGAGGCCAGGCCGGGAAGGCCAGGCCAAGGGCGGGCCGGACCAAGGCCGGCCCGGACCGATAGGCCCGGAGGTGGGGCTACTCGAAGCTCGGGCCCGCGGTGCGGGTGCGCTTGATCTCGTAGAAGCCCGGGGTGGAGGCGACCAGCAGGGTGCCGTCCCAGAGCCGGGCGGCGGCCTCGCCGCGCGGGGTGGGGGTGACCACCGGGCCGAAGAAGGCGACCTGGGCGCCGTCCGCGCCGGGGACCGCGATCACCGGGGTGCCGACGTCCTCGCCGACCAGGGTGATGCCCTCGCTGTGCGAGGCCCGCAGGGCCTGGTCGTACTCCTCGGAGTCGGCGGCGTCGGCGAGCTCGACCGGCAGTCCGGCCTCGGTCAGGGCCGCCTCGATGGTCTCCCGGGTGCGCGGCAGGGCCTGGTTGTGGAAGCGGGTGCCGAGCGCGGTGTAGAGCGCGCCGAGCACCTCGTCGCCGTGCTTCTGCGCGGCGGCGATGCAGACCCGGACCGGACCCCAGGCCTCGTTCATCAGGGCGCGGTACTTCTCGGGCAGGTCGCGGTCCTCGTTGAGCACGGCCAGGCTCATCACGTGCCAGCGCACGCTGACCGGCCGCTGCTGCTCGACCTCCAGCATCCAGCGGGAGGTCATCCAGGCCCAGGGGCAGAGCGGATCGAACCAGAAGTCCACGGGCGTGGGGTGTTCGCTGTGGCGGCGGACATCGGTGCTCCTCGGAAAGTGGTCAGCAAAACGCGAATCGACTGCTTTCCAGCGGGAACGTGCCATCCGGCCAGTCCATTCCCGGCCCGGCGCACCGGGTCGCGGAACGGGCGCGGATCTGGCCGGTTCGGCCCGGTGGGCGGGTCGGCGGCCCGTGAAAGGATGCCCGGGAACCAGACAGCTCGCGGTTCGACGTCCGGGTCCCTACATCTGCCGGACGACACCGAACGATAGGGAGAAGCGCAGTGCCCGGGACCAATCTCACCCGCGACGAAGCCCGAGCGGGCCCGCATCCTCAGCGTGGACGCCTACGAGGTCCGGCTCGACCTCCGCTCGGCCGTCCGGCCGATCGCCGACGGCGACGGCGCGGGCCGGTTCGGCTCGCAGACGCTGCTGCGCTTCCGCTGCTCGGAGCCGGACGCGGACAGCTTCGCGGACCTGCTCGCCCCGGCGGTCACCCGGGTGGTGCTGAACGGCCGGGAGCTGGATCCGGCCGTGGTGTTCGACGGCTCGCGGATCGCCCTGCCGGGGCTGGCCGAGAACAACGAACTGCTGGTCGAGGCCGAGTGCGCGTACAGCCGAACGGGTGAGGGCCTGCACCGCTTCACCGACCCGGTGGACGGCGAGACCTACCTCTACACCCAGTACGAGCCGGCCGACGCGCGCCGGGTGTTCACCACCTTCGAGCAGCCCGACCTGAAGGCCCCCTACAGCTTCACGGTCACCGCGCCCGCGCACTGGGCGGTGTTCTCCAACTCCCCGGCCGGCGGCGACCCGGTCGCCGAGGGCTCCGCGCTGACCTGGAGCTTCGCCCCGACGCCGCGCATCTCCAGCTACATCACCGCGGTCGTGGCCGGCCCGTACCACGTGGCCCGCGACCACTACAGCCGGGTGCTGGAGGACGGCCGCCGCTGGAGATCCCGCTGGGCGCGAATGTGCCGGGCCTCGCTCGCGCAGCACTTCGACTCGGACGAGATCTTCACCGTCACCAAGCCAGGCCTGGACTTCTTCCACCAGGAGTTCGACTACCCCTACCCCTTCGGCAAGTACGACCAGGCCTTCGTGCCCGAGTACAAATCGGCGCGATGGAGAACCCGGGCCTGGTCACCTTCCGCGAGGAGTACGTCTACCGCTCCAAGGTGACCGAGGCCGCCTACGAGGGCCGGGCCAATGTGATCCTGCACGAGATGGCGCACATGTGGTTCGGCGACCTGGTCACCATGCAGTGGTGGGACGACCTGTGGCTCAAGGAGTCCTTCGCCGACTTCATGGGCGCCTACTCGCAGGTCGCGGCGACCAAGTACAGCGCCGGGTGGATCACCTTCGCCAACCGCCGCAAGGCCTGGGCCTACCGGCAGGACCAGCTGCCGACGACGCATCCGATCACCGCGGACATCCGCGACCTGGAGGACGCGAAGCTGAACTTCGACGGCATCACCTATGCCAAGGGCGCGGCCGTGCTCAAGCAGCTGGTGGCGTACGCCGGGAGTGAGGCGTTCTTCGAGGGCGCGCGGCGGTACTTCAAGCGCCACGCGTTCGGCAACACCACCCTCGCGGACCTGCTGGCGGTGCTCGCCGAGACCTCCGGACGCGGCGCCGAGGCCATGGCCGAGTGGTCCCGCGCCTGGCTGGAGACGGCCGGGGTGAATGTGCTGAGCCCGGAGGTGGTGACCGACGCCGAGGGCCGGATCACCTCGTTCGCGGTGCTCCAGGAGGCCACCGCCGAGTACCCGGTGCTGCGGCCGCACCGGATCGCGGTCGGACTGTACGACCGCGACGAGGAGGGGCTGCTGGTCCGCAGCCACAAGTCGAGCTGGATGTCGCCGCCGAGGCCCGGACCGAGGTGCCGGAGCTGATCGGGCGCCCGCGCCCGGCGCTGGTACTGGTCAACGACGAGGACCTGACCTACTGCAAGGTCCGCTTCGACGAGGCCTCGCTGGCCACGCTCCGGGAGAGCCTCGGCGACCTGGCCGACCCGCTGGCCCGGGCGCTGGCCTGGTCCGCGCTGTGGAACCTGACCCGCGACGGCCTGGTGCCCGCCCGCGACTACCTGGACCTGGTGCTGCGCTTCGCCGGACGCGAGAGCAACATCGGCGTGCTCCAGTCGCTGCACCAGCAGGCCAAGTCGGCGCTGGACATGTATGTCGCGCCCGAGCGGCGCGACGAGTGGGCCGCCAGGCTCGCCGAGGGCACGCTGGCCGAGCTCCGCGCGGCCGCCCCCGGCGGCGACCACCAGCTCGCCTGGGCGCGCTTCCTGGCGCAGACCGCGACCTCGGCGGCCGACCTGCAGCTGGTGTCCGGGCTGCTCGCCGGGACGGCCCGGATCGACGGGCTGGCGGTGGACCAGGAACTGCGCTGGTCCCTGCTGCACGCGCTGGCGGCGGGCGGCGCGGCCGACCAGCGGCAGCTCGACGCGGAGCTGGAGCGGGACGACACCGCCAGCGGCAAGCGGCAGCTGACCGAGGCCCGGGCCTCGCTGCCGACCGCGGAGGCCAAGGCCGAGACCTGGCGGCTGGTGGTGGACTCGAACGAGCTGCCCAACGCGCTGGTGGAGGCCCGGATCGCGGGTTTCCAGCAGGCCGGGCAGCGGGAGCTGGTCGCGCCCTACGCCGAGAGCTACTTCGAGGTGCTGGAGAAGATCTGGGCGGAGCGCTCGATCGAGATCTCCATCCGGATCGTCAGCGGGCTCTTCCCGCGCCTGGTGACCACCACGCAGACGCTGGAGCGCACCGACGCCTGGCTGGCCGAGCACGAGGACGCGGCCCCGGCGCTGCGGCGGCTGGTGCTGGAGTGCCGCGACGACCTGGCCCGCGCCCTGCGCGCCCAGGCCCGGGACGCGGCCTCCTGACCCTTCAGCACCGCTGACCCACCGGCACCGCTGACCCAACAGCACCGCTGACCTGTCGGCCGCTCCACCGCCCCGTTGCCCGGGCGCGGGGCGGCCGACGGGCGTTCAGCCCTCGCGGACCAGCTCCAGGATCCAGTCGCCCACCATGTCGGTGATCCGGGCCAGCAGCTCCTCCGCGGTGAGCGGGGCGGACTTGGGCGCGGCGAACGAGTGACTGCCCTGGGGCAGTCCGAGCAGCCGGTGGGTCGGCGGCAGCGGCGGGAACTCGGAGGGGTGGCCGAAGGGGTCGGTCGCGCCCTGGACGACCAGGGTGGGGCGGCCGGTCTCCAGCAGCTCGGCGGCACGGCTGCGCTCCGGGCGGCCCGGCGGGTGCAGCGGAAAGGCCAGCGCCAGCACCCCGGCCGCCCCGCTCGCGGCAGCGGTACGGCAGGCCACCCGGGCCCCGGCGCTGCGGCCGCCGACCACCAGCGGCAGCGGATGTTCGGCGGTGAGCCGGGCGGTGACCGGCAGCCAGCCGCTGTCCAGGGTCTTCGGCGCGGGAGCGACCCGCTTTCCGGCCACCCGCCAGGGCTGCTCCACCAGCGCCACGGTGATCCCCCGCGGCGGCAGCCCGGCGGCCAGGGCCCGCAGGTCAGCGGCCTCGACGCCGCCGCCCGCGCCATGGCCGAGAGCGAGCAGAGCCCGGGCCCGGCCGACCGCCGGGGTCACCGTGGCAGCCGCGTCACCGGCCGGAGTCGGAATGAGGATGCGCATGGGACGACCATAGACCGACCGGCTGGTGGGGGGTGGGCGACGCCGCTCCCCACCGGCCGGCCGGTCCTCGCGCCCTGGCCCCTCCGCTGCCAGCGGCTCGGCCAGGCGTGCGACGTGGGAGGATGCCGGATAGCTGAGAGAGACACTGACGAAGGAGTCACGCAGCGTGCCTGGCACCAACCTGACCCGTGAGGAGGCCCATACCCGGGCGACCCTCCTCACCGTGGACGCATACGCAATCGAGCTCGACCTGAGCAACGCCGCCGAGGGCGGGACCTTCAGGTCCAGCACCGTGGTCCGTTTCACCGCCTCCACCCCCGGCGCGTCCACTTTCATCGACCTGGTCGCACCCACCGTGCACGAGGTCGTGCTGAACGGCACGGCACTGGACCCGGCCGAGGTCTTCGCCGACAGCCGGATCGCGCTGCCCTCGCTCGCCGCGGAGAACGAGCTGCGCGTCGTCGCCGACTGCGCCTACAGCAACACCGGCGAAGGTCTGCACCGCTTCGTCGACCCGGTCGACGAGCAGACCTACCTGTACACCCAGTTCGAGGTCCCGGACGCCCGCCGGGTGTTCGCGTCCTTCGAACAGCCCGACCTCAAGGGCACCTTCGCCTTCACCGTGACGGCCCCGGCCGGGTGGAAGGTGATCAGCAACGAGGTCTCGCCCGAGCCCCAGCAGGGCACGGTCGCGGGCACCGAGGTGCACCGGTTCCCGGTGACGCCGCGGATCTCCACCTACATCACCGCGCTGATCGCCGGACCGTACACCGGCGTCTTCGACGAGTACACCGACCCGGCGGACGGCCGGCGGGTGCCGCTCGGCATCTACTGCCGCCCCTCGCTGGCGCAGCACCTGGACGCCGACGCCCTGTTCGAGGTGACCAAGCAGGGGTTCGACTACTTCCAGGAGAAGTTCGCCACCCGCTACCCGTTCAGCAAGTACGACCAGCTGTTCGTGCCCGAGTTCAACGCGGGCGCGATGGAGAACGCGGGCGCGGTCACCATCCGCGACCAGTACGTCTTCCGCTCCAAGGTCACCGACGCCGCGTACGAGGTGCGCGCCGAGACGGTGCTGCACGAGCTGGCGCACATGTGGTTCGGTGACCTGGTCACCATGGAGTGGTGGAACGACCTCTGGCTGAACGAGTCGTTCGCGACGTTCACCAGCATCCTCTGCCAGGCCGACTCGCCCGGCACCCGCTGGCCGCAGGCGTGGACCACCTTCGCCAACTCCATGAAGACCTGGGCCTACCGGCAGGACCAGCTGCCGTCCACGCACCCGATCATGGCGGAGATCAACGACCTGGAGGACGTCCAGGTCAACTTCGACGGCATCACCTACGCCAAGGGCGCCTCGGTGCTCAAGCAGCTGGTGGCGTACGTCGGCCAGGACGCCTTCTTCGCGGGCGTGCAGACCTACATGAAGCGCCACGCCTGGGGGAACACCCGGCTCGCCGACCTGCTCGGCGCGCTGGAGGAGACCTCCGGACGCGACCTCAAGGCCTGGTCCACGGCCTGGCTGGAGACCGCCGGGATCAACGTGCTGCGCCCGGAGCTGGAGGTCGACGCCGACGGCGTGCTGACCTCGCTGACGGTCCGCCAGGAGGCCCCGGCGCTGCCGGCCGGCGCCAAGGGCGAGGCCGTGCTGCGCCCGCACCGGATCGCCATCGGCCTGTACGACCTGGACGCGAGCGGCGCGCTGGTGCGCACCGACCGGATCGAGCTGGACGTCGACGGCGAGCTCACCGCGGTGCCGCTGCCGGCGGGCCGCAAGCGCCCGGCGGTGGTGCTGCTCAACGACGACGACCTGTCGTACGCCAAGGTCCGGCTCGACCCGGAGTCGCTGGCCGCGGTCACCGCGCACATCGCCGACTTCACCGACTCGCTGCCGCGCGCCCTGTGCTGGGCCTCCGCCTGGGACATGACCCGCGACGGCGAGATGGCCGCCCGGGACTACCTGTCGCTGGTGCTCAGCGGCGTCGGCCGGGAGTCGGACATCGGCGTGGTCCAGTCGCTTCAGCGCCAGGTCCAGCTGGCCGTTGACCTGTACGCGGACCCGCAGTGGCGGGCCGAGGGCCTGTCCCAGCTGGCCGACGCCGCCCTGGAGCAGCTGCGTGCCGCCGCCCCGGCAGCGACCAGCAGCTGGCCTGGGCCCGCACGTTCGCGGACTCGGCGACCGGCGAGGAGCAGCTCGCGCTGCTCAGCGGGCTGCTCGACGGCAGCCGCACGTTCGAGGGCCTGGCCGTGGACACCGAGCTGCGCTGGGTGCTGCTGGAGCGGCTGGCGGGGACCGGGGTCGCGGACGAGGACGCGATCGCGGCCGAGCTGGCGCGCGACAACACCGCCGCCGGGCAGCAGCACGCGGCGGCCTGCCGCACGGCCCGGCCCACGGTCGAGGCCAAGGCAGCCGCCTGGGCCGCGGTCGTGGAGCAGGAGACGCTGACCAACACCGTCCAGCAGGCGGTCATCTCCGGCTGGTACCAGCCGGAGCAGCGGGAACTGCTCGCCCCGTGGACGGCGAAGTACTTCGCCGCGGTCAAGGGGATCTTCGAGGAGCGCTCGCACGAGATGGGGCAGCAGATCATCGTCGGCCTCTACCCGTCGTACCAGGTCTCGCAGGAGACCCTGGACGCCACGGATGCCTGGCTGGCCTCCGCCGAACCGGCCCCGGCGCTGCGGCGCATGGTCGTCGAGGCGCGCTCCGGCGTGGAGCGGGCGCTGCGCGCCCAGGCCGCCGACCGGGCCGCCGCCCAGGGCTGACCGGCCCCGGGCGCACAGCAGCCCCCGTCGCTCCCTCTGCGGGAGCGGCGGGGGCTGCGCCGTCAGTCGTCAGATCATCAGGCAGTCGGACTGTCCGGCGTTCCGAAATCCGGCAGCAGACAGTCGTGCAGTCGTTCAGTCCGACAGTCGAAAAGTGCTCAGATCTTCTTGTCGGGCTTGGTGAGCGCGAGCACCAGGCCCGCGATGATGACAAAGAGGGCGAGCGGGCAGCCGACGTAGAGGCCGAGGGACTCGGCCACGGTCAGCCCGGCCAGCTGTACATCGCCCGCCGGGGCGGCCGCGAACGACGGGGCAGTCATAAGGAGCAGCGTGAGCGCGGTGCCGGCCGCTACGGCTCCGGCGCGCAGGGAGTTTCGAGTCATCACTCCCCCACGGTAGAGGCCGGGCCTGCGACGCTGCGCGGCGGGGTGGACCCTTTGGGTGGCCCTTTACTTTCCCGGGCGCCGGACGGCGCCCCGCCGGGGCCTACCGGTGCTCGCCCCGGCCCGGTTCGGGGCGCTCGGCGGGCGGCGTGCGCCGGAGCTCGTCCATCACCGCAACCAGTTCCGCCGTTCGGGGTGATTCGGTCAGGAATTCGAATCCGGCCGGGTGGCCCTCGGCGTCCGCCAGCGGCAACCGCCAGTTCGGGTACTCGCTGGAGGTTCCGGGCAGGTTCTGCGGACGCGGGTCGCCCAGTGCGTCCGGCAGCCACACCCCGACCAGCCTGGCCGGGGTCCGCAGCAGAAAGCGGTGCAGGGCCGCGACCGCCTCCGGCAGGCTGCCGGGGCCCTCCGGCTCGGCCGCCTCCTCCGGGCCGGACAGGTCCGCGGCCGGGCCCTCCCCCCACGGGGGCAGCGCCAGCAGGCCCTCGCGGGACAGCTCCCCCAGCCACTCCTCGCGGTCGGCGTCCGCCTCCGCCTGCTCCTCCGCGAGCGGGCGGGTGAGCAGCCCCAGCCGGTGCCGCAGATCGACGTGCGAGCCGCTCAGCCGGGCGGCGGTGCTGGGCAGGTCATGGGTGGTCAGCGTGGCCAGGCAGTCCTCCCGCCACCGCTCCGCGGGCAGCGGCTCGCCCTCTCCGCCCTCCCGTCGCCCACCCCCGGCCTCGTCCGCGTCCGCGTCGCTTCGCGCCGCATCCCCGGCCTCGTTCCCGCTCCCGTTCCCGTAGTCACGTTCGAACCAGAGCACCGAGGTGCCCAGGATGCCGCGCCGGGCCAGCTCCTCGCGGACGCCGGGCTCGACCGTGCCCAGGTCCTCGCCGATCACGGCGGCACCGGCGCGGTGCGCCTCCAGCGCGAGCACGCCCAGCATTGCCTCGTGGTCGTAGCGCACATATGCGCCCTCGGTCGGCGGCCGGCCCTCCGGCACCCACCAGAGCCGGAACAGGCCCATCACATGGTCGATCCGCAGCGCCCCGGTGTGCCGCAGCGCGCCGCGCAGCAGTTCCGCGTAGGGGTCGTAGCCGGCGGCGGCCAGCGCGTCCGGGCGCCACGGCGGCAGGCCCCAGTCCTGCCCACGGGAGTTGAAGGCGTCCGGCGGGGCGCCCACCGAGATCCCGGCCGCCAGGAAGCCCTGCCAGGCCCAGGCGTCCGCGCCCTCCGGGTGCACGCCGACGGCGAGGTCGTGGATCAGGCCGACGCCCATTCCCGCGCCACGGGCCGCGTCCTCGGCGGCGGCGAGCTGGTCGTCCACCACCCACGCCAGCCAGCGGTGGAACTCCACCCGGTCGCGCAGCTCCGCGCTCGCGGCGGCCTGCCGGACGGCGGCGCTGCCGGGGTCGCGCAGCCCCTGCGGCCAGCCGCGCCAGGCCGGGCCGTGCACCTCGGCCAGCGCGCACCAGGTGGCGTAGTCGTCCAGGACCCGCCCCTCCCGGCGCAGGAACGCCCGGTAGGCGGCCTCCCGCCCGGGGCTGCGCGGGACGGCGTGCAGCAGGGTAAGCGCCTCGCACTTGAGCGCCCACACCGCGTCCCGGTCGATCAGGTCGTCATGCAGCAGCACCGCGTCCCGCAGCGCGGCGCCCCGCCGGGCCAGCCCCAGCACCTGCTCGCGGGCGGCCGGGTGCAGGTAGGGGAACTCGGGCACGGCTTCGATCCGCAGGTGCACCGGGTCGGCGAAGCGGCGCGAGGAAGGCCGGTACGGGGAGGGGTCGGCCGGGTGGCCGCCCTCGCCGGGCCGCCCCGCGTGCAGCGGGTTGACCTGCACGAAGTCCGCACCGAGGGCATGTCCGGCCCACTGCGCCAGATCGGTCAGGTCACCCAGGTCGCCCATGCCCCAGGAGCGCCGGGACAGCACCGAGTACAGCTGGGCCAGGAAGCCCCAGCCGCGCCCCGCCGGGACCGGCACCCGGAGCGGGGCGACGACCAGCGGTACGGCCGAGGCCTGGTCCCGCAGCTGGGCGCAGAGGGCGTGCCGGCCCACCGGCAGGTCGCCCGGCAGCACCCCGTCCTGGACCGCGCGGACCCGGCGCCCGGCGCCCGGCGCCTCCTCCTCCAGCTCGACCCAGACCTCGGCGCCGGACGGGAACCGGCGCCCGGGCCCGGCGCCCAGCTCGAACGCCTCGCCGGCGCGGGTGACCAGGCAGTGCGGAAGCAGCCGGGCGGCCTCGGCGTGCCGGTGCCGGTCCAGCGCGTCCCGGGCGGCCTGCGGGGTGGAGGCGTCGGCGCCCAGCGCCGCCAGCACCGCCACCAGCGTCCCCTCCGGCACCGGCACCGGCCCGTCCGGGGAGTCCCGCACGGTGTCCACCCCGTGGGCCCTGGCCAGCTCCGCCCGGGCGTCGGCGGAGTCGTACGGCGTGGCGGACGGGTGGGCGGCAGTTGCCACGGGACAGCTCCTCGGCGCTACGGCACGACTGGACGCGGACGGGCGGTAGTCCTGCCCGATAAGGCTCGTTGCCTCCTACCCGCCCACAGGGGGGTACGACACCGGCCGTTGGGGTGATGGTCACTCAAAAACGCGGGAGATTCATCATGCAAACGGACATAACGCTCGGAGCGACCAGGCTCGTTGACAGTGGACAGTCCTCTCTGGTGGGCTGACCCTGCGACAGCCCTCCGGGCCGGTCGGCGCGGGGGCCAGGTGTGCGGTCCGGCAGAGGTTCGACCGACGCGGAGCGACAGCACGGAGGAGAGCTAGTGGAGCAGCGGCCCTCCCTTCCCGCGGCGGTCGGTGACGGTCTGCGGCGCCAGCTGGAGCACAGCGCCACGCTCCAGGGCCTGCTGCGGTCCGCGCCCGCGGTGACCGCGCGGCGGACCACCGCCCGGACCGCGCGGCGGCTGGCGCCGCTCACCGCCGACCGGCTGATCGCCGAACTCAAGGGCACCGAACCGCTGTTGAGCGGACTTCCGCTGACGCGCCCCCGGCGTACCGGGGCGGCGCTGCGGGCCGGGGCCGCGCTGACGGTGGCGGCGGTGGGCGGGCTGGTCCTGGGGGCCACTCCGGCCTCGGCCGCCGACCGCCGTCCGGCCACCGCTCCGCTCAAGACGGACGCGCTCAAGACCGACACGGTCAAGGCCGACGCGCCCGCGCCCGGCTCGGCGTCGGGGCTGACCACCGCTGCCTCGGCGGCCGCCGCCGACGGCGTGGCCATGCCTGCGCTCTATCCGCATGCCCAGTCGCAGAGCGGCTACGGGCAGTCGTTCACCGTCCCGGCCACGGTGACCCTGGTGCTCGCCGCCAGGGCCGACCCGGCGGCCGTCGCGTCCGGTGCGGCAGCTGCTGCTGGACGCCGGGGTACGCCGGCTGCTCCAGTCCGGCGACAGCAGTGCCACCCCGGCGCCCGGCACCCTCACCGTCTATGTCGGCGGCATCGCCGAGGGCGCGGGCGGCGGGGCCGACCGGGCGCTGCGCGGGCTGGCCACGGCCGGGGCGGGGAGTCCGCGCTGACCCCGGCCGGGCTGCCGGCCGGGGCTATGTGCTGAGCTCGGGCCTGCTGGCGGTGCCCGGCGGCCGGGCCGCCGCGGTCGTGCTGGCCGGGGTGGACGCCGACGGCACCTACAACGCCGTGCAGTCGCTGCGGGAGCTGGTCGGCAGCACCGCCGACGGGGTGGCGGCGGTGCCCGGGGCCCGGGTCACCGACTGGCCCTCGACGCCGGTGCGCGGCCTGGAGGAGGGCTTCTACGGGACTCCGTGGACGACCGCGCAGACCCTGGACGAGCTGGACTTCCTCCCGCGGCAAGGAGAACTTCTTCCTCTACGCGCCGGGCCAGGACCCCTACCGCAGCACCCAGTGGCGCGAGCCCTACCCGGCGGCCCAGCAGGCGGCGCTGCGGACGATGGCGCAGCGGGCCGCGGACAACCACATCACCTTCGGCTACGCGCTCTCGCTGGGCGAGTCCGTCTGCTACACCTCGCGCCGGACCAGGACGCGCTGGTGGCCAAGCTGGAGTCGCTGTGGGGCTGGGGGTGCGGGCCTTCCAGTTGCAGTTCACCGATATCAGCTACACCCACTGGAACTGCCGTCAGGATCTGGAGACCTACGGCAGGGGCCGTCCTCGGCCGCCCGGGCGCAGGCGGACCTGGTGGCGGTGGTGCTCAAGCGCTTCCTGTCGGCGCATCCGGGCGCGGCCCCGCTGTCGGTGCTGCCCAGCGAGTACTACCAGGACGGCGCCACCCCCTACCGGACCGCGCTGGCCAAGGATCTGGACCCGTCGGTGCAGGTGGCCTGGACCGGGGTGGGTGTGCAGCCGCCGATCATCACCGGCGCCGATGTCACCACCGCCCAGCAGGCGTTCCAGCACCCGCTGGTGACCGAGGACGAGTACCCGGTCAACGACTCGGAGCCGGACCGGCTCTACCTCGGCCCCTATGTCGGCCGGGATCCGGCGGTGGCCACCGGCTCGGCCGCGCTGCTGCTGAGCGCGATGCAGCAGCCGCTCGCCTCCCGGATCCCGGTGGCCACCGCGGCGGACTTCGCCTGGGACCCCTCCGGCTACGACCCGCAGCGCTCCTGGCAGCAGGCGGTCGCCGCGCTGGCCTCGCCCACCGGCGAGGCGGCCCGGGGCCGCAGCGGGCGGCCGCGGCGCGGACCGTGGCGGCGCTGGAGGCGCTGGCCGGGAACAGCGCCTCCTCGGTGCTGGGGCAGCCGGAGTCCGCCTATCTGCAACCGCTGCTGGCCGCGTTCTGGGCGCGGCAGGGCGCGGACGGCGGCGGCGGCGCTGCGGGCCGCGTTCAGCACCATGGCGCAGGCTCCGGCGACCCTGGCCGGGCTCGACGGCGGCGCGCTGAGCAGCGAGGACGGCGCCTGGCTGGCCCAGCTGGCGCTCTACGGGCAGGCCGGGGAGGCGGCGGTGGACCTGCTCACGGCCGAGCACTCCGGGCAGGGCGCCGCGGCCTGGACGCTCCAGTCGCGGCTCCAGCAGCTGGAGCAGCAGCTGGCCGCCGCCCCGGTGACCGTCGGCGCGGGGGTGCTCGACCCGTTCCTGAAGCAGGCGCTGGCGTCCTGGGACAGCTGGGCGGGCCTGGGCGGCGCCCCGGTGACCGCGACCACCACCATGGGCAGCATGGTCGGTGACGACCCCTCGCAGATGGTGGACGGCGACCCGGACAGCTACTACTGGAGCGACAACCCGCCGCAGGTCGGCGACTCGGTCGGGGTGGACCTGGGCAGTGTGCAGCCGGTCGGCGAGGTCCGGATCACCATGGGCGGGCCCACCGGCAGCGACGCGGCCGGGGACTACCTGCAGGACGCGGTGCTGGAGTACTCCACCGGGGACGGCAGCTGGCACACCATCGGCAGCTACCACGACCGGACCGACCGTGGACGCGACGCTGCCGGCCGGGGTGGTGGCGCGCTATGTGCGGCTGCGGGCCACCGCGACCCAGGACAGCGCGGTGGCCGTACGGGAGTTCAGCGTCACCGCGCCGGTGCCGCCCGGGCAGCCGGAGTCGGTGACCGCGGACGGCCCCCGGCGCTGCCCGGCTATCCGGCCGCCAATGTGATCGACGGCTCGCCGCGGACCGCCTACCGCGCGGCCGCCGCACCCCGGGCGGGCGACGCGCTGACGGTGTCGCTGGGCCGGGCCCGTCCGCTGGACCAGGTGGTGGTGCTCACCGACCAGTCGGTGCGGGCGGCCGGCTCGGTGCAGGTGCACGAGGCCGGCCGTGGCTGGGTCTCGCTGGGGGCGCTGGGGTCGGGCTACACCCAGCTGGCAGCGGACTCCCGGGTGGCGGTCGACCGGATCCGCCTGGTGTGGGCGGCCGGGGACCAGGCCCGGTGGTCTACCAGGTGGTCCCCTGGTACGCGGACACCCCGGTGGCGGCGCTGCAACTGCCGCAGCCGGGCCTGGACCTGGAGGCGGGCGGGACGGCGGAGCTGCCGGTCACCGTCCAGGCGCTGGGCACCGGCAGCCTGAGCGGGACGCTGCGGGCGCGGCCCCGGCGGCGGCCAGGGGGCTGACGGTGCGGCCGGGCGGGCAGCTCTCGCTGACCCGCGGCGGCCAGACCTCGGCGGAGCTGGAGTTCACCGCCGGGGCGGCGACCGCGGCCGGCAGCTACAGCGTGCCGGTGGAGTTCACCGCCGACGGACGCACGGTCAGCGAACTGGTGCGGGTGCGGGTGCATCCGCGGACCGCCGGGACCGACCTGGCGCTGACGGCCACCGCCTCGGCCTCGGGCGACCTGAGCGCCGACTTCATGTCCGCGAACGTCAACGACGGCGACCCGGGCACCCGCTGGGCCTCGCCCGCGATCGACAACTCCTGGGTGCAGCTCCAGCTGGCCAGGCCGGCCACGCTGGGCAAGGTGGTGCTGCACTGGGCCGCGGCCTACGGGGCGCAGTACCTGGTGCAGACCTCGGCCGACGGGGTGCACTGGACCACCGCGGCCTCGGTGCTGGACGGGCAGGGCGGCGACGAGACGGTGTACCTGGACACGCCGGACGTCTCCTATGTGCGGATGCAGGGGTCGAGTCGGCGGCCGCCGACGGGTACTCGCTGACCGGGATCGAGGTCTACCCGATCGCCGTCACCGGCGGCACGGGGGGCGGTACCGGAACGCCGGGGACCGGAACCGCGACGCCGGGGAGCGGCGCCTCGGGCGCTCCCGGCGCCCGGGCACGGGCGCCACGCCGCTGCCGACCCGGTCGGGCCGCCGGTGCCGCCGACGGGCAGTCCCAGCGCCCCGCCTCGACCCCGGCCCCGGGCCCGTCGGCCACGCCGGGCGGCTCGCTCACCCCGCCCGCCTTCACCGGGGAGCAGTAGCGGCGGCCGGGCAGCGCGGCGCCCCCGGTCCCCGCTGGGGCGGGGCGGAGGGCGTCGTAGGCGGATCCGCTGGTCCGGACGCGCGGAGCGCGGGCGCTAGGCGCTCAGCTCGGCCGGGGCCTCCCACGGCGGAGGCGGGCCCTCGGGGGCCACATGGGCCACCTCCTCCCGGGAGCCGTAGGGCTCCAGGTAGGGACGCCACCGGGGATCGCGGTGCCCGGTCCCGATGATCCGCCAGGCGAGCCCGGACGGCGGGGCGGGCGGTCGCTTCATCCGCCAGCCGAGGTCCGCCAGATGACGGTCGGCCTTGACATGGTTGCAGCGGCGGCAGGCCGCCACCACGTTGTCCCAGCGGTGCTGGCCGCCGCGGCTGCGCGGGACCACGTGGTCGACGCTGGTTGCGACACCACCGCAGTACACGCACCGGCCCCCGTCGCGGGCGAACAGCGCGCGCCGGGTCAGTGGGACGGGACCACGAAAAGGGACCCGCACGAAGCGGGTCAGGCGGACGACGGACGGCGCCGAAACGGCGCTGGTGGCGCTATGCATCAGTACCCCGGAGTCCTCAAGGCTGACCGCCTTCTTGTCGAGGACCAGAACGAGGGCGCGGCGCATCGAGACGACGCCGAGTGGCTCGTACGACGCGTTGAGGACCAGGACATGCGGCACTATGGCCTCCCTTTCCGCCGACGGCGCGTGGCTCGCGCCGGGACGAGCACGCCGTCCGGGTGGACGGTGTACCGGTCACGCATGATTCTTGGACTGCTCCCCGCCGGGTGTGCCCACGGTCTGCGGGCACCCCTGGCGATCTCCCCCTCAGTGTCGCCTCAGCCTTCCCCGCCGCGCCACCAATCCAGGAGAACCGGGCCAGCGGTGTGTGCTGCCCCACACCGTTCATGCCCAGGATCACAGCGAAATGCACGTCCACGCCCGGCGAGCGGCCATCCGGTGGACCTCCGTACGCCGACCGGGTGCGCGGTCGGACCTGCGCACCCTCGGTAGGATGCGCTGATGGCAACGGAGAGCCCGAGCGCGCACCCCACCCTGAACGAGGCCACCCAGAGTGCCGGTCAGGCCGTCAGCTACCTGGACGCCCACTGGCAGGGCTGGGTCACCGGCGGGGTCAGAATCGTCTTCATCACCGTGGTCGCCCTGGTGATCCGGGCCACGGTCCGGCAGCTGATCAGCCGAATGGTCAGCCGGATGGCGCACGGCGGCCACCGGGAGCAGGGCAGCGCCCTGATCAACAACCTGCTGGAGAACGCCGAGCGGCGCAAGCAGCGCTCGCAGGCCATGGGCTCGGTGCTGCGCAGCGTCGCCTCCTTCGGCATCATGAGCACCGCCGCGCTGACCGTGCTCTCGGTGCTGGGCATCAACCTGGCGCCGCTGCTGGCCAGCGCCGGGTGGCCGGGGTGGCCATCGGCTTCGGCGCGCGCAACCTGGTCACCGACTTCCTCTCCGGGGTGTTCATGATCCTGGAGGACCAGTACGGCGTGGGCGACCAGATCGACACCGGCGTGGCCATCGGGACGGTGCTGGAGGTCGGCCTGCGGGTGACCAAGCTGCGCGGCCCCGGGGGTGAGATCTGGTACATCCGCAACGGCGAGGTCAAGCGGATCGCCAACCTGAGCCAGGGCTGGGCGACCGCCGCGGTGGAGGTCCCGATCGGCTACGACGAGGATCTCGCCCTGGTCGAGAAGGTGATCCTGGCGGCCGCCGAGGAGATGGCCGAGGAGGAGCCCTGGAGCGAGCAGCTGTGGGAGCCGGTGCAGGTGCTCGGGGTGGACACGCTCGCCGCGGACTCGGTGGTGGTGCAGCTCTCCGCCAAGACCATGCCAGGCAAGTCCGCCCCGGTCGCCCGTGAGCTGCGGCGCCGGGTGAAGCTGGCGCTGGACTCGGCCGGGATCCAGCTCGGCCCGGTGGCGCTGCCCTCGCCGCGCTCCAAGTCCGCGGATCCGATCGCCGACATCAACGCCCCGTCGGTGCTCGCGGATCCGCTGTCGGCGCAGTCCCGGGCCACCGCGGCGATACCGGTCCCGGAGGACGCGGTGCCCGGCAGCGGCAGGAAGTAGCCCGACCGCGGGCAGCGGCCGCCCCGCCGCCTGCGACCCGCACTCGCCCGGCCCGGCCTCGCCCGACCCGACCCGGCCCAGCGCCCGGCCCGGCCTCGCGCGCCCTCGCCCGGCCCGGCCCGGCCCGGCCCGGCCCGGCCCGTGCGCCGCGCCGGGCTTGTCGGCGTGCCCCGGACGGCGGCACAATCCGGGCGTCGCCTGATCCTTTGCGTCTGTTCCATTGACACTGCCCCGGCAGGCCCGTACGTTCCTCTTAGAAGTTAGGAAACCTTCCTAACAGTATGGTCGAGGCAGTGCCCGGCAACGGGCCGCGACGCGGAGTGAGGAGCGAGGCAGATGACCAGCGGCCCCGGCGGCACGGCGCAACCAGGGACTCCCAGCCTGCTGCGCGCCATCAACGACCGGGCCGCCCTGGAACTGCTGCTCGAACGCGGACCGCTGTCGCGCAGCCAGCTCGGCACGCTCACCGGCCTGTCCAAGCCGACCGCCTCGCAACTGCTGTCCCGGCTGGAGAGCGCCGGGCTGGTCGTCCCGGTCGGTACCACCGCCGGGCGCCCGGGCCCCGGCGCGCAGCTGTACGAGATCAACCCCGAGGCCGGCTTTGTCGCCGGGCTCGACGTCAACGCCTCCCGGATCCGGCTGGCCGTCGCCGACATCACCGGCACCACCGTCGCCGAGCACCGGGTGGCCACCCCGGGGCGGCAGGCGACCGGCAGCATCGAGCGGGTCCGCGAGGCGGTGGACGTCGCCGCCGCGGCCGCGGGCCTGAGCCGGCAGCAGCTGCGGCAGGTGGTGATCGGCACCCCCGGCGCACTGGACTCCGGCACCGGCAAGCTCCGCTACGCACCCCACCTGCCCGGCTGGCACTCCCCCGGCTGCTGGAGGAGCTCACCGAGAGCCTCGGCGTCCCGGTGGCCGTGGAGAACGACGTGAACCTGGCGGCGATCGCCGAGCAGCGGCTCGGCGCCGCCCAGGGCGTCCAGGACTTCGTACTGCTCTGGGTGGAGGACGGCGTCGGCGCCGCGGTGGTGCTGGCCGGCCGGCTGCACCGGGGGCACACCGGCGGCGCGGGCGAGGTCGGCTACATGCCGCTGCCGGGCGCGCCGCTGCTGCGCAACGTCCGCCGGGAGAACTCCGGCGGCTTCCAGCAGCTCGCCGGCGCCCCGGCGGTGCTGGCCCTCGCCCGGGAGCACGGGATCAGCGCCCGGACCGCGCCGGAGGCGGTGACCGCCGCGGTGACCGCCGCCGAGGGCGGCGACGCCACCGTGCTCACCGCGCTGGCGCGGCGGCTGGCCACCGGCCTGGCCGCGATCGTCGCGGTGGTCGACCCGGAGCTGGTGCTGCTCAGCGGCGACATCCCGCTCTCCGGGGGCGAGGCCCTGCGGGCGCTGGTGCAGGAGGAGCTGACCGGCCTGGCGGTCCCCAGGCCCAGGCTCGCGCTCAGCACGGTACAGGGCTCCCCGGTGGTCGCCGGGGCGCTCCAGATCGCGCTGACCACGGCCAGGGAGAGCGTCTTCACCACGTACTGAGTGTCTCCACCAGGTACCGAGCGGCTTCACCACACACCGAGCAGCTACACCGCGCAGCTTCACCGCGCACCGAAAGCACCGCACACCGAAGGCACCGCACACCGGGGCACCGCGGCCAGGCGGGCCGCGCCCCCGGGCACGATCCGGGCTGTCGACAGCGCCGTCGACCGGCGACCGGCCGCGCAACCGCGCCCCGGCACACCAGAGCTTCGCACGGAACAGCCTTCCTCGACTTTCCCGAAGGCGTGACACTGACAGGGGTCCAGGGCAGATGAGCCGCACCAGCACCGACACCGCCGGCAGCACCGCTGCCACCGCCACCACCGCGCCCGCCCGGGCACTGAAGCTGGTCGTGGTCGGCGGCGGATCCACCTACACGCCGGAACTGATCGACGGGTTCGCCCGCCTCCGCGACACCCTCCCGATCAGCGAGCTCGTCCTGGTCGACCCGGCCGAGGACCGGCTCGCCCTGGTCGGCGGGCTGGCCCGGCGGATCTTCGCCAAGCAGGGCCACCCCGGGACCATCACCACCGGCACCGACCTGGAGTCGGCCGTCCAGGGCGCCGACGCGGTGCTGCTGCAACTGCGGGTCGGCGGGCAGGCCGCCCGCAACCAGGACGAGACCTGGCCGCTGGAGTGCGGCTGCGTCGGCCAGGAGACCACCGGCGCGGGCGGGCTCGCCAAGGCGCTGCGCACCGTCCCGGTGGTGCTGGACATCGCCGAGCGGGTCCGCCGGGCCAACCCGGACGCCTGGATCGTGGACTTCACCAACCCGGTCGGCATCGTCACCCGGGCCCTGCTGACCGCCGGGCACAAGGCCGTCGGCCTGTGCAATGTGGCCATCGGCTTCCAGCGGAAGTTCGCCGGGCTGCTCGGGGTCTCCCCGGAGCGGATCCGGCTGGACCATGTCGGGCTGAACCACCTGACCTGGGAGCGCGGCGTCCGACTGCTGGACGCCCCCGGCTCGGCCACCGGCCGGGACGTGCTGCCGGAGCTGCTGGAGAACTTCGGCCCGGCCATCGCCGAGGACCTGGAGCTGCCGCTGTCGCTGGTCCGCGAGCTGGGCACGGTCCCCTCCTACTACCTGCGCTACTTCTACCAGCACGACCGGGTGGTGCGGGAGCTGCGCGGCAAGGGCTCCCGGGCCGCGGCGGTCGCGGAGATCGAGAAGCAGTTGCTGGAGATGTACGGGGATCCGAACCTGGACGAGAAGCCCGAACTGCTCGCCAAGCGCGGCGGGGCCTACTACTCCGAGGCCGCGGTGAACCTGGTGGCCTCGCTGCTGGGCACCGGATCGGCCGCCGGGAACATCCAGGTGGTCAATGTCAGCAACCGGGGCACCCTGCCGTTCCTGCCCGACGACGCGGTGATCGAGGTCCCGGCCGTGGTCGGCGCGGACGGCGCGGCCCCGCTGCCGGTACCGGCCGTCGAGCCGCTGTACGCCGGACTGATCGCGCACGTCACCGGCTATGAGCAGCTCGCCCTGGAGGCAGCGCTGCACGGCGGCCGGAACCGGGTGTTCCGGGCGCTGCTGGCGCACCCGCTGGTCGGCCAGATCGACCTCGCCGAACAGCTGACCGACCGGCTGCTGGACCACAACCGCGAGCACCTGGCATGGGCGTGACGCAGACTCAGGCCGCGCGCACCGGCAGACCGGAGCCGGGTGGCGGACCGCTCGGGCCGGGCGGCGCCGGGGGCGGGGCCCGGAACTGGTGCCCGGGGTGCTCGCCATCGACGCCGGGAACAGCAAGACCGATGTGGCGCTGGTCGCGGCCGACGGCCGGGTGCTCGGCCGCGCCCGCGGCGGCGGCTTCGTCCCCTACCTGGTCGGGGTGGAGAACGCGGTCGCCGGCCTGGCCCCGCTGGTCGCCGGCGCCGCGGCGGAGGCCGGGATCGCGCTCACCGCCGGGCCCGGGCTCACCCCGGGCACGGGCTCACTGCCGGGCACGGGCCGCTGACCAGCCATGTCTCGGCCTGCCTGGCGGGCGCGGACATGCCGGTGGAGGAGCAGCTGCTCCAGGAGCTGATCGCCGGCTACGGCTGGGGCCGGACGGCGGTGGTCGCCAACGACACCTTCGCGCTGCTGCGCTCCGGCACGGACCCCGCGCGGGGTGGCCGTGGTCTGCGGCGCCGGAATCAACTGCGTCGGTCTGCTCCCGGACGGACGCACCGCACGCTTCCCGGCCCTCGGTGTGCTCACCGGGGACTGGGGCGGTGGCGGCGGACTGGCCGACGAGGTCATGTTCGCCGCCGCCAGGGCGGAGGACGGGCGCGGTCCGCACACCGCGCTCGCCTCCGCCGCGGCAGCGCACTTCGGGCTGCCCACCGCCGACGCGGTCGCCCAGGCGGTCCACTTCGGCACGCTGCCGCCGGAGCGGCTGCACGAGCTGGTGCCGCTGCTGTTCGCCCAGGCCGAGGCGGGCGACCAGGTCGCCCTGGGGCTGGTCGAACGCCAGGCGGACGAGATCGTCCGGATGGCGGTGGTCGCGCTGCGCCGGCTCGACCTGCTGGACTCCCCGGCGGATGTGGTGCTCGGCGGCGGTGTGCTGGCCTCCCGCCGGCCGCTGCTGCTGGACCGGGTACGGGAGCGGCTCGCCCAGGACGCCCCCCGGGCACTGCCGCGGGTGGTGGACACCCCGCCGGTGGTGGGCGCGGCGCTGCTGGGGTTCGACCATCTGGCGGCGACCGGGCGGGGCGCCGCGCCCGGCACCCAGGAGCGCCTGCGCGAGGCCTTCGCGCGCGGGCGGGCGGCGCGGCCCGCTTGAGGGGGCGGTCCGCACCTCGGCCCGGCCGGATCTGGATCCGGCCGGGCCGCCCCGGTTTCCCGGTGGTCACTGTGGTCACTGTGGTCACGGGGGCGGGAGCCCGGGTCAGTTGGCCCAGGGCGGGTGAGCGTGGCGCCGTCGGCCAGGGTGGCGGTCAGTCCGACCCGGGTGGAAACCCAGGCGGATGCCGGTGCTCCGCCCGGGTTGTCCAGCCGGAACCGGGCCCCGGCCGGGACGATTGCCGTGTCCCCGGCGGCCAGCTCGGCCTCCTCGCCGTCCACGCTGAACCGCAGGGTGCCGGCGAGCACATGGAGCACCTCCTCCTGGCTCACCGTGTGCGCCACCCCGGCCGTTCCGGCCGGGATCTCCGCGCGCCAGGCGCAGATCTCCGCGCTGCCGGTCACCGGGGCGGCGTGCGAGACAAAGCGCGCGCCGTGGATCTCATGGACCACCGCGTCGGTACTGCGGACATAGGGCATGACGGCCTCCGAATCAGTCAAGCTGCTTGTCTTTCCAGAAACAGTCAAGCCGCTTGTCCATTCATTAGTCAAGCTGCTTGCCCTTTCGTGGGAGACTTGCCCCATGGACACCTCAGCCGACGCCCGCGCCCTCCCGGCCCTGCTGCTGGCCCTCTCCGGAGAACTGGTCGCCGGGATCCAGGCCGGGGTCGTGGCCCGCGGCTTCGACGACATCCGCCCGGCGCACGGCTACGCCTTCGCCCGGCTGGCGCCCGACGGCGCGACCGTCGGCGAACTGGCCGAGCACCTGGGGGTCACCAAGCAGGCCGCCAGCCAGCTGGTGGAGGAGCTGGTCCGCAAGGGCTATGTCGAACGCCACCCGCACCCCGCCGACGCCCGCGCCCGCCTGGTCGTGCTCACCGAACGCGGCTGGGCGTGCACCCGCGCCGCCGACACCGCCGCGGCCGACACCGTCGCGCCCTGGATCGCCGCCCTGGGCCCCGGGCGCTTCCACGGCCTCTGCGCCGACCTGGCCCGGCTCTCCCCGCGCGGCCCGGTCCGCCCCAGCTGGTGACCGCATTCGCTCTACTTTTCTCCACCACAGGTGTATTTTTTCTGCATGGCCAAGAGCAGCGATGCCACCATCAAGGTGCCCGAGGAGACCCGTGACCGCCTCGCGGCGCTGGCCAAGGAGCGCGGGATGACCATAGGGGGCCTGGTCGCCTCACTGGCCAGGCAGGAGCTGACCAGCGAGCAGCTCGCCGAGCGGGTGCGGGAGGGGCGGCGGATTCTGCGCGAGCAGATGGGCGTGACCATGGCCGACGAGGAGTTCGATGCCATGCCGAACGTGCTGGAACGGGTCTACGAGCTGGGGGCCCGGAAAGCCGCGGCGTCGGCGGCCGGCTCGCGTGGCAGCGCCGCATGATCGTCCTGGACACCAGCGCCGTCACGGCACTGGCCGTCGGGCACCGCGGGCTCGCGCGCTTGGCGGACACCGCCGCCGCGTCACCTTTCAGGCACCTGGTCATCCCGGCACTCTGCCTGCTGGCGGCCGAGCGCGAGGTGGGGGCGCCGGACGGCACGCGCTCTCACTGCCCGGCATCGATGTGGAGGATCTGGACCCGGTGGCCGTGCTCACCGTCGCGGAACTGCTCCGCGGCGGATTCGCGGAGGACACCGGCCATGCCGTCCATGCGGCCCTGCCGACGATCCACCGCCCCACGGCCAACCTGATCCTGACCGCCGGAGGACGACTACCCACCCGGCGTGGTCACCGTGGACATCGACGACAAGCGCCTCTACGAGTAGCCGCGCCGCTTGCGGCGACGGGGGCTCGCCCCCGGGCTGTGTCGTCTGGATTGTCCTGGTCGGGTCACAGCTGCACGACGAAAGCTCAAGATCACCACAACTGCGGTGTGGATGTCGGAGGCTGCGGCCATACTGCTGCGAAAGGGGATCGGGGCGGACACAGGGAAGGGGTGGGCGCCATGTCGACACCGGGGAACAGCGGTGGCGGGGGCTTCGGGCCGGCGCCGCCCAGCGGGGCGGGACGGCCACCGTACCGCGGCCGCGGCAGGCGCCCGGGCGGGGCGCAACCGGCCGACAGCGCGCGGCCCCTGACCGCGCGCCGGGGCGCATCGGAGCGCGACTGCGGCGCATGGGAAGCGTTCCGGTACGGCGGCTGTGGTCGCTGGGTTCGGTGCTGGCCCTGCTCGCGGTGCTGTTCGGGGTGCTCTCCTATGTCCAGGTGGCCCAGCGGTCCGACGCCGCCGCCAATGTGGTCGAGCACAGCCAGCCGCTGAGCGACGACGCGGCGCAGATCTTCCGTACCCTGGCCGACGCCGACACCACCGCCGCCACCGGCTTCCTCCAGGCCGGGGACGAGACGGCGGCCGTTCGTGACGAGTACAACGGCGACCTCCAGACCGCCTCCACGCTGCTCGCCCAGGCCGCCGCCGACGCCGGCCCGGGCGACCCCGGGCAGCGCGAATCCAGCAGCTCAGCTCACAACTGCCGAGCTACGCCGACCTGGTGGGCGTCGCCGGGCGGACGACCGGGTGGGCTACCCGCTCGGCGGGCCTATCTGAGCTATGCCTCGGCGCAGATGCAGACCACCATGCTGGCCGAGGCACAGACCCTCTACACGGTGGAGACCGGGCGGCTCCAGCAGGACTACGGCAGCGCCCGCGCCCTGCCCTGGGCCGCGATCGGGCTGGCGCTGGTGGTGCTGGCGGCGCTGGTGTGGGCGCAGATACGGCTGTTCCAGGACACCAACCGGGTGTTCAACCCGGGCCTGCTGCTGGCCTCCGCGGCCGTGGTGCTGGCGCTGGTCTGGCTGACCGCGGCGCAGAGCCTGGCCGGCTCCGACCTGGGCCAGAGCTACGCGCGGGGCTCCGCGCCGCTCCAGGTGCTCAACGAGGCGCAGATCAAGGCGCTCCAGTGCCGCGGCGCGGAGAACCTCAACCTGGTGGCCAGAGGGTCGACCGACAGCTACGAGACCGACTGGGACACCGTCAGCAAGCAGCTGGCCGGGCCGCAGGGGTACCTGCCCAGGGCGGCCGCGATGACCTCCGCGGACACCGGGGCACAGCAGGCGGTCACCGCGGCCGAGGCGGACTTCAGCACCTGGCAGCAGCGCCACGACACGGCGATGACGGCCAACGCGGCAGGGAACTACGACGCGGCCGTCGCCGACACCATCGGCACGCCCGGGACGGCCTCGGCCACCACCACCAACGCGGCCTTCGTGCAGCTGGACTCCAGCCTGAACACGGCCATCAGCCACGAGCGGGCCAATGTCGACCAGCTGGCCGCGCGCGGGCGGGGCGACACCGCCGGCCTCGCGGCCGGAACGCTGGCGCTGGCGGTGCTCGGCGGCCTGGCCGCGCTCTGGGGCATCAACCGCCGTGCGGCGGAGTACCGGTGAGGGGGCGGCGGGCGATGTCCGCAGGGAAGGGGCAGGCGACGACGGGGGGCGGGAGCACGATGGCACAGCAGCAGGGAATCTCGAAACTGACCCGGTGGGCGGTGCTGGCGGCGGGCGCGCTGCTGCTGGGCACGGTCACCTTCCCGGCGAGCTCGGCCGCCGACCCGCGGCCGGACACCGACGCGGTGACGCTCACCGCCGCCGGGTCCGGCGCCCCGGCGGAGCCCGCCTCCGCGCAGAGCACGGCCGACTGCAACCCCAATGTGAGCCTGACCCCCAGCACCTCCGACTCCGGCAACGACGTGAAGCGGATCATCGAGCGCGGCAAGCTGATCGCCGGGATCGACACCAACAGCTACCTGTGGGGCTTCCGCAACCCGGCCACCGGGCAGCTCGCGGGCTTCGACATCGACCTGGTGCACGCCCTGGCGAAGTCGATCCTCGGCAACGCCGACGCGGTGGAGTTCCTCTCGGTACCCACCGCGGACCGGATATCGGCGCTCCAGAGCGGCGAGGTCGACGTGGTGGTCCGGACGATGACCATCAGCTGCGCCCGGGAGCAGCAAGTGGCCTTCTCCTCCCCCTACTTCGACGCCGGGCAGGAGGTGCTGGTGCCCGACTCCTCGTCGGTCACCGGCTACAACCGGACGCTCAAGGGCAAGCGGGTCTGCGCGGCGACCGGTTCGAGCGCGCTCCAGATCCTCCAGCAGCGGGGGACTTCGGCGCGACCGTGGTCCAGGTCGGGAACCAGCTCGACTGCCTGGTGCTGATGCAGCTGGGCAGCGTCGACGCGACCGTCACCGACAATGCGCTGGGGGCCGGCCAGGTCGCCCAGGACCCGACGATCCACCTGGTCGGCGGGCTGATGGACAGTGAGACCTACGGTGTGGCCATGAAGCTGGGCGAGAACGACCTGGTCCGCCGGGTGAACGCGGTGCTGGACCAGTTCCGCGCCGACCAGTGGAGCTCCGAGTACCAGACCTGGCTCTCCGCCGCCATGGGCCCGTCCTCGGGCCCGCCGAATGTGACCTACGCGGGCTGAGCGGCCCGTCAAGATCTCAACAGGGCGACCACCCGGCCTGCCCTGCGCGTCAAGGTTCTGACAATCTGGCTACCAGCAGGCGGGCCGGCCATCAGCGGGCCTGACCGCCGCTGCGGCGGCACGACGGGGGCGGGCGAGCGAAATGGCAGTGGCATGGCGTTGACGGGACCGGGGGGCTCGGTGATGACCCGGGAGGAGGTCGACCGCGCCCTGGCACGCCTCGGCGCGGAACGCGAGGCCGTCGAGGCCTCGCTGCTGGCGCTCCAGGACCACCCCGGCTGCCGGCTGCTCGACGGCGCGGAGCTGACCGGGCGGACGCTCGAACGCTGGAGCCAGGCCGAGCCGGGCCTGGGCCGGCTGTGGTCGATGTTCGACACCTACACCGAGGCGCTGGCCGCCGCGCGGGCCGTGCGCTCCCGCCGCAACCGGCCCAACCAGGCGGAGTTGCAGGAGCTCACCGAGCTGCTGCGGGGCAGCGGGGTGACCGTCTCGGCCGGACGGGCGGCGAACGGCGGGCTGAGCCTGACCGGCGGCGCCCGGCTGAGCGAGCAGGTCAGCCTGACCGAGCTGGTCGAGCGGATGAACGGCTGGTACGGCCGGGTGATCGAGGTGGCCTCGGCCGCGGACGCGGTCTGGTCGGCGCTGCCCGCGCGGATAGACCTGCTGCTGGCCGAGCTGGGCCGGGTCCGGGCGCTGGCCCGCTCGGTCGGCGTCCACCCCGGGGAGCACCCGGCCGGGGACGCGCTGGAGGAGATGGGCCGCGAACTGGCGTCGCTGCGCGCCGAGGTGGTCTCCGACCCGCTGGCGTTCTGGACGCCCCGGCCGGGCGGCGACCCCAGATCCTCCGGCGACCCGGCCGCCGGCGGGCGCGAGCCGCTCGCCGGGACCGTCGACACCGGCCGCTACGACCGTTCGGCGCGGGCACTGGACGACCTGCGGCTGGAGTTGCAGGACCTGCTGCGGCTGCGGGACGACGCCGACGAGCGGCTGGAGGGCGTCAGCGATGTCCTGGCCCGCGCGGACGCCACGCTGGCCGAGGCCCGGCGGGCGCGCGGCGAGGTGCTGGCGAAGATAGCCGCCACCGAGGTCCCGGCGGTGCCGGGTCCGGCCAGCGCGCTGCGGGAGCGCCTCTCGCAGGCGGACCAGCTGCGGCGGCACGGGCAGTGGCACCGGCTCGGCCCACTGCTGGACACCCTGGAGGGCGCGGCGCAGCGGGAGCTGCTGCGGGCCCGGGAGGCGCTGACCGCGGTGACCGCCCCGCTGGCACTGCGGGCCGAGCTGCGCGGCCGGCTGGACGCCTACAAGGCGATGGGCGCCCGGCTCGGGGTCTCCGAGGATCCGGAGCTGATGGAGCGCTACGACCAGGCCCGGCGGATGCTCTGGAGCGCGCCCTGCGACCTGCGGGCCGCCGAGCACGCGGTACGCCGCTACCAGCAGGCGCTGCGCCCCGGATCGGACCAGCAGGGCCAGGCCCAAGGCCAAGGCCAGGGCCAGGAACAGGCCCGGGCCCAGGCGTACCGGCCGCCGGAGCCGGACCGGTACCCGCCGGGCCAGTACCAGCAGCACCGTTACCAGCAGGACCAGTACGAACAGAACAGCCAGAACGGGCCTTTGGACGGCCGCCCTTACGGGGTTTGAGGGGGATGACTGCGATGACGGGCACACCGTGCACCCGGCCCGACTGCACCGGCCAGGGGGTGATCGACGCCGACGGCTACTGCACCGAGTGCGGCCTGGCGCCGGCGTCCAACGCGGCTCCGGCCGCCAAGCCGGCGACGACGGCCGCGACCGGCGGCGGGGCCGGTGGCGGGACCGCCGCCGGCCCCGGTTCGCCCTGCCGACGGCCGGAGTGCACCGGCTCCGGGGTGATCGACCCGGACGGCTACTGCACCGAGTGCGGCCTCGCCCCGGCCGTGGCCGCGGTTCCGGCCGCGCGCACCGGCGGCGCGGACCCGGTCAGCTCGCGCAGCACCTCCCGTCCCTCCTCGCGCAGCATGTCCGGCCGCTCGCGCGGCTCGCGCGGCAGCTCGCGCGGGAGCACCTCGGTCTCGGTGCGCAGCACCCGCAGCAGCACCAGCCAGTCGACCCGGGGCCGGCTCGGCGCGGGTCTGGTGACCGTGCCCGGGGTGCCCCGCCCCGATCCGCTGAGCATGGTGCTGGCGAACCCGGAGGTCCCGGAGCGCAAGCGGTACTGCAGCAAGTGCGAGTCCCCGGTGGGGCGTTCGCGGGGCGGCAGCCCGGGGCGCCCGGAGGGCTTCTGCAGCAAGTGCGGCACCGAGTACTCGTTCACCCCGAAGCTGTTCGCCGGGGACGTCGTCGGCGGCCAGTACGAGGTGGTCGGCTGCCTGGCGCACGGCGGCCTGGGCTGGATCTACCTGGGCATAGACCGCAGGGTCAACGACAAGTGGGTGGTGCTCAAGGGCCTGCTGGACACCGGTGACGCGGAGGCGCTGGAGGTCGCCATCGCCGAGCGCCGCTACCTGTCCGAGGTGGACCACCCCAACATCGTCCGCATCATCAACTTCGTCGAGCAGCCGGACCCGCGCAAGGGCACCAGCGACGGCTACATCGTGATGGAGTACGTCGGCGGCAAGTCCCTCAAGGACATCGCCGAGGCGCGGCGCACCCCGGAGGGGCGGCGCGACCCGCTGCCGGTCGAGCAGGCCATCGCCTACGCGCTGGAGGCGCTGCCCGCGCTGGGCTACCTGCACAGCCGGGGGCTGATCTACTGCGACTTCAAGCTGGACAACGTGATCCAGTCCGAGGACCAGCTGAAGATCATCGACATGGGCGCGGTCCGCAAGCAGGACGACGACGGCCCGATCTACGGCACCATCGGCTACCAGGCCCCGGAGATCGCCAGCGACGGCGTCTCCCCGGCGTCCGACCTCTACACCGTGGCCCGCTCGCTGGCCGTGCTGACCTTCGACTTCCAGGGCTATGCCACCGTCTACCGGGACAGCCTGCCCGGGCCGGAGGATGTCGAGGTCTTCGACCGGTACGAGTCGTTCTACCGGCTGCTGGTCCGCGCCACCGACCCGGACCCGGACAAGCGCTTCTCCTCCGCGCAGGAGATGGCGGACCAGCTGACCGGCGTGCTGCGGGAGGTGCTGGCGCTCCAGGACCAGGCGCCGCGCCCGGCCCTCTCCACCCTGTTCGGCCCGGAACTGCGGGTGGTGGACACCGAGTTGGTGGGCCCGGCGGCCTTCGACGCCCCCGCCTCCGGCGGCCGCCTGCGGCAGCGCCGGGCCCAGGCCGAGCTCACTGGTGCCGCCGCCGCCGCGACCGGCGCGCCGTCCGTGCTGCCGCTGGAGACCCGGCAGGCGGCGCTGGCCCTGCCGGTGCCGCGGATCGACCCCGCGGACCCGAACGCCGGGTTCCTGGCCGCGCTGATGGCGACCGCGCCCGGCGATGTGCTGGCGGCGCTGGCCTCGGCGCCGGTGAACTCGGTGGAGCTGCGGCTGCGCGGGCTGCGGGCGATGATCGAGCTCGGCGACCTGGCCGCGGTGGACGCCGAACTGGCCGGCCTGTTCGTGGACCACCCGGACGACTGGCGGGTGGTCTGGTACCGGGGGCTGGCCGCGCTGGTGGCCTCCGGCACGCCCGGCGGTCCGCTGCCGAGCGCGGCGGCGGGCGCGGCGGCCGACGCCTTCGACGCGGTCTACGACGCCTTCCCCGGCGAGGCCGCGCCCAAGCTGGCGCTGGGCATCTGCGCCGAGGCGCTGGGCGAGCGCGAGGACGCCGCCGAGTTCTACCGGCTGTGTGGACCACCGACCGCTCCTATGTCAGCGCGGCCTTCGGGCTGGCGCGGGTGCGGCTGGCCTCGGGCGACCGGGCCGGGGCGGTGAGCGCGCTGGAGTCGGTGCCGGAGACCTCCAACCACTATGTCTCCGCGCGGGTCGCCGCGGTCCGGGCCCGGCTGCGGGACCGCGCGCCGGGCGAGCCGCTCCGGGCCGACCTGGACGCCTGCTCGACCCAGCTGGCCGGGCTCGGCCTGGACACCCGGCGGCGCGAGGAGCTCTCCGCCGAGCTCCTCGGCAAGGCCCTGGGCTGGGTGGTCGCCGGGCGTCCGGACGGGGCGGCCGGGGCCGGCCCGGTCCTGCTGCTGGGACATCCGGCCCAGGAGCGGGAACTACGGTTCGCCCTGGAACAGTCGTACCGGGTACTGGCGCGACTCGCGGAACAGCCCGAGAAGCGGATCGAGTGGGTGGAGCGGGCGAACCGCACCCGGCCCAGGACGTGGGTGTAAGGACGCATGGACCAGTTGACACTTTCCTGTCCCCGGTGCGCGCTGCCGGTGGGCGAGGGCGACCGTTTCTGCGAGGGGTGCGGCCTGGAGCTGGCCCCCGCGGCGGTGGCCGACCCGCGCGCCGGTATCGCCGCGCCCTCCCCGGAGCAGTCCGCCGAGCCGGCCGCGGCGCCGGGCAGCACCGGTGACTTCGTGCTGGCCGCGCCCGCCCGGATGCTGGTCAGCGACCCCGCCCAGGAGACCGGGGAGGAGGAGCCGGACCACGACCCGACCGAGGTGGTCCCGGTGATCGACCCGGACGCGGGCCGGGTCTGCGTCGGCTGCGGCGCCCGCGCCATCGACGCCGACGGCTACTGCGAGTCCTGCGGGCTCTCCCAGCCGCGGCCGCGCGACCACCAGGAGCGCGCCCTCGGCGGGGTGTGCGGGGTCAGCGACCGGGGCCGGCGGCACCACCGCAACGAGGACGCCTTCGCCGTGGCCGCCACCTCACGTCCCGGCGGGGCCCCGGCCGTGGTCGCGGTGGTCTGCGACGGCGTCTCCTCGGCCACCCGGCCGGACGAGGCGTCACAGGCCGCCGCCGACACCGCCAGCGAGCATCTGCTGGGGTCGCTGGAGTCCGGGGTGGAGCCGAAGGCCGCGCTGCACGAGGCGATCATGGCCGCGGCGCGGCGGGTGGACCGGCTGGCCGAGGAGGGCCCGCTGGATCCCAGCCGCAACTCCCCGGCCTGCACCATCGTCGGCGCCGTGGCCTGCGAGGGCGAGGTGACCGTCGGCTGGGTCGGCGACAGCCGCGCCTACTGGTTCCCGGACGACCGCGCCGGCTCGCTGCGGCTCACCCTGGACGACTCCTGGGCGGCCCGGATGGTCGAGGCCGGGCTGATGCCGGAGGCCGAGGCGTACGCGGACCCGCGGGCGCACGCGATCACCGGCTGGCTGGGCGCGGACGCGGTCGAGGTGGAGCCGCACACCATGGTGTTCACCCCCGACGCCCCCGGGGTCGTCCTGGTCTGCACCGACGGCCTGTGGAACTACGAGGAGTCCGCCGCCGCGCTCGGCGCGGTGGTGCCCGCCGATGCCCGTGTCCGGCCGCTGGAGGCCGCACAGGAGCTGGTCAGGTTCGCCTGCGGGCGGGGCGGGCACGACAACATCACGGTCGCTGTCCTGCCCTGTCTGCCCACCGCACCCAGTGCCCTTCCGTCCCCGAACCAGCTTCCGTCCCAGAACCAGGAGAGCTGACACATGGCCAGGCTCGCCAAGTCCAATCTTCCCCAGTTCGCCGTCGACATCTTCCAGAACGCGTACCTGGCGGAGGGCGCGCGTGAGGTCAACGCGATCGTCACGGTCACCGCGACCGGCGGCGGCACCGTCAGCGCGCAGGTCGGCAACTACAGCGACGGTCCGGACGCGGCCGTCGTGATCATGGTCGACTGCTCCGGTTCGATGGACTACCCCAGCACCAAGATCCGCGCCGCCCGCGAGGCCACCGCCGCCGCGATCGACGCGGTCCGCGACGGGGTGGCCTTCGCGGTGGTCGCCGGTACGCACGAGGCCAAGGAGGTCTACCCGGGCAGCGGGCAGCTGGCGGTGTCCCACGCCGGCAGCCGGGAGGAGGCCAAGCAGTCGCTGCGGCGGCTCACCCCGGCGGCGGTACCGCCATCGGCACCTGGCTGAGCAAGGCCGACCAGCTCTTCCGCTCGCGCCCGGACATATCGATCCGGCACGGGATCCTGCTCACCGACGGCCGCAACGAGCACGAGAAGCCGAGTGACCTCTCCCGGGTGCTGGACCGGGTGCAGGGCCACTTCACCGCCGACTGCCGGGGCGTGGGCACCGACTGGGAGGTGGAGGAGTTGCGCCGGATCTCCTCGACGCTGCTGGGCACGGTCGACATCGTGGCCGACCCCTCCGGGCTGGCCGCCGACTTCCGCTCGATGATGCAGAACGCCATGGGCAAGGAGGTCGCCGACGTCGCCCTGCGGGTGTGGACCCCGGCGAACGCCACCGTCCGCTTCGTCAAGCAGGTCGCGCCGACGGTGGAGGACCTGACCGGGCGGCGCAAGGAGAGCGGTCCCGTGGAAGGTGCGGCGCGAAGCGCCTCGGACAAGGGCGGCGGCGGGCGACGGGTGGGCGACTATCCGACCGGCTCGTGGGGCGACGAGAGCCGTGACTACCACGTGTGCGTGGAGGTCCCGGCGGCCGCGGTGGGCAACGAGATGCTGGCCGGGCGGATCAGCCTGGTCGTCCCGCAGCCGGACGGCAGCACCGAGGTGCTCTCCCAGGGCCTGGTCAAGGCCGTCTGGACGGACGACATCTCCGCCTCCACCAAGATGAACCCGCAGGTCGCGCACTACACCGGGCAGGCGGACCTGGCGGTGGCGATCCAGGAGGGCATGGACGCCCACCGGCGTGGGATGTCGACAATGCGACCGCCAAGCTGGGCCGGGCCGTGCAGCTGGCGCACGAATCGGGCAATGAGGACACCTTCAAGCTGCTTGCCAAGGTGGTGGACGTGGTCGACGCGAAGGAAGGTACCGTTCGATTCCGCAAGAACGTGAGCGAAGAGGACTCCAAGACCCTGGAGACCAGGTCGACCAAGACCGTTCGCGTGAAGAAGTAGCCACCGACCGAAGCAGCACACAGCGGCGGCCGGACCCGGGCCCAGGAGGCCCGGGCCGGCCGCACCCACGAGCCAGAGGGGGGTTCCCATGCCGATCTGTCCGCAGGGCCACGATTCGCCGACCGCCGACTACTGCGACTACTGCGGCTGGCCCATGTCCGCCCCTGGCCAGCAGGCCCAGCCACCGCAGGGCCAGCAGCAGCCGTCGTACCAGCAGCATCCGCCCAGCACCACCGGGCTGATGATGTGCCCGATCTGTAGCACTCCGCAGACCGAGCGCTACTGCGAGGAGTGCGGCTACGACTACGAGCTGGCCTCGCCCTCGCGCCGGACCCCGCAGCCGCAGCCGCCCGCCTACCCCGGCTACAACCAGCCGCCGCAGGGCGGACAGCCCCAGGCCCCGCAGCAGGGCGGACAACAGCACGGCGGACAGCCCCAGGCCCAGCACCTCCAGCAGCAGCCGCCGCATCTCCAGCAGCAGCCGCCGCAGCAGCACCTCCAGCAGCCGCCTCTCCAGCCGCAGGGCGGGCAGCAGCAGGGCGGGCAGCCGCAGAGCGGGCAGCCGCAGGCGCCGCAGCAGCCCGGCCCGCAGTCGCGGCCCTCGCCCGGGCCCGACTACGGCATGTCCCAGCCCTACCAGTCGCCGCCGCAGGGGTACCCGCAGCAGCAGCAGAGCTCGCCGCCGTACGGGGTGCCCGCGGGCACCTACGGCGGGTCAGCTACTCCACCGGCGACACCAACGGCGGTTTCGGCACCGACTTCGTGCTCCAGCCGCCGGTCGGCGAGCAGCCGCAGCAGCAGCCGACCGGGCGGGGCACCTGGATGGCGGTGGTCAACGCCGACCGCGAGTACTTCGACGACATGATGGCGCGCAGCGGCCCCGACGCCGCCGGGCTGTACTTCCCGCCGTACTCCCCGGAGCGGCGGGTGCCGCTGACCGGGCGCGGGCAGCTGCGCATCGGCCGCCGCAGCCACCAGCGCGGGACCGTGCCGGAGATCGACCTGTCGATAGCGCCGGAGGACCCGGGCGCCTCGCACCAGCACGCGCTGCTCCAGGAGCAGCCGGACGGCGGCTGGGTGGTGATCGACCAGGACTCCACCAACGGCACCACGCTCAACGGCGGGCCCGACCCGATCACGGCGCACCAGCCGATCCCGCTCAAGGACGGCGACCGGATCCACGTCGGCGCCTGGACCACCATCACCGTGCACCGCTCCTGAGAGCTCCCCGCGCCGGGGCGGCTCCCCGGGGCCGGGCGGCCGCCCGGCGGGGTGGCTGCCGCGGGTGGCGGTCTGCGACCATGGTCATGTGGACCAGACCGAGCAGGGAACCCCGCAGCCGCCGACCTTCTTCGACCAGGTCGGCGGCGAGCCGACGTTCCGGCGGCTGGTGCACGACTTCTACCGGGGCGTCGCCGCGGACCCGGTGCTCCGGCCGATGTACCCGGAGCAGGATCTCGGCCCGGCCGAGGAGCGGCTGGCGCTGTTCCTGATGCAGTACTGGGGTGGTCCGCGCACCTACAGCGACCCAGCGCGGGCACCCTCGGCTGCGGATGCGGCACGCACCGTTCGTGGTCGACCAGGCCGCGCACGACGCCTGGCTGCGGAACATGCGCACGGCGGTCGACGGACTGGGCCTGGAGCCGGAACTGGAACGGCAGTTGTGGGATTACCTGGTCTATGCCGCCATGTCCATGGTGAACACACCGGGCTGAATCCGACCATAATTCGAGGGGAACTGCCCCCTCGGACCACATAGCCACAAAAGCCTTCCGCCACCACTGGCCGTTGTGTCAGGATCGCCCGCGAATCAGGGGGGTCGGGTACTCGGTGGCTGGATTCATCATGTTGCGCCTGCGGGCGCACCGGCTGCTGATCGCGGCCGCACTGCTCACCGTGCTGCTCACGACCAGCGTGCTGGCCGCGCTGGCCGGTTTCAGCTCCTCGGTCGGCGACGCCGGGGTGCGGCGGACGCTGGAGAGCACCGACTCCGCGGGCACCCCGCTGCTGCTCCAGGACAATCTGGACTACCAGCAGCGGGCCCAGGCCGACGCGAGCGTGCGTGCCATCGCCGCCCAGGCGTTCCCCGGGCTGCCGGTCGGGCTCCGCACGGTCTCCATGTCCGACCCCTACGCGCTGCCCGCGCTGCCCCGGGCCGCCGCCGGCGGCAACCCGGACGTGACCAGCCTGGCCTCGCTGGACCGCGGCCGGCTGCGGCTGGTCACCGGAAGCTGGCCCACCGCGGCCACGCCGGGCGCGGCAGTACCGGTCGCGGTCCCGCTGGCGGCCGCGGAACGGCTGGGCACGCACGGCGCCCCGGTGCGCCCCGGCGCCCTGGTCACCCTGGTCGACCGGCTGAGCCAGCACCCGCTGCTGATCCGGATCACCGGCCTGTACGCGGTGCGCAGCACCACCGACAGCTACTGGCAGCTCGACCCGCTCGGCGGCAAGGGCGTCTCGCTGACCAGCAGCGGCAACAGCTACGGCCCGCTGCTCGTCGACGACGGGAGCTTCGCCGACGGCGTGGTCGCCCAGAACGCCGGGAGCTGGCAGGCCGTCGCCGACTTCAGCCGTCTGCGCAGCGGTTCGCTGGGCACACTGGCCGCCGCCAACGGCGCCGTGGTGGCCGCGCTGACCGCGCAGAGCAACCCGGCGTACAACGGGATCAGCGCCACCACCGAACTGCCGCCGCTGCTCACCCAGCTCCAGGCCGGGGTGCAGGTGGCCCGCTCCACGCTGCTGGTGGCGGTGCTGCAACTGGTGCTGCTGGCGGTGATGACGCTGCTGGTCGCGGCCCGGCTGCTGGCCGAGGAGCGGGAGGCGGAGAACACGCTGCTGCGGGCCCGGGGCGCGAGCCCGCGGCGGCTGACCCTGCTCGCCGCCGGTGAGGCGCTGGTGCTGGTCGTGCCCGCGGCCGTGCTGTCGCCGCTGCTGGCCGGTCCGCTGATCCGGCTGCTCGCCTCGTACGGCCCGCTGCGGGCCTCCGGGGTCAGCCTGAACGGCCCCCTGGCCGACGGCGTGTACTGGGCCGCCGCCGCGAGCGCGGTGGGCGGCGCGCTGGTGATCCTCGCCCCCACGCTGACCCGGGCCCGCTCCTGGTCGGAGCAGAGGCAGCGGCGGCTGCGGGCACCGCGCTGCCGCGGGTGCTGCGCGGCGGGGCGGATGTGGCCCTGGTCGCGCTGGCCGCGGTCGCCTACTGGCAGCTGCGGGTGTACTCGGCCCAGGGCAGCGCCGGGACGAACGGCTCCGGCGGCGGCTCCACGGGCGTGAACCCGGTGCTGGTGGCCGCCCCGGCGCTGGCGCTGTGCGCCGGTACGCTGCTGGCGCTGCGGCTGCTGCCGCCGGTCGCCCGGCTGGCCGAGCGGCTCGCCGCGCGCGGCCGCGGGCTGCCGCGGCGCTGGTCGGCTGGCAGTTCTCGCGCCGTGCCCAGCAGGGCACCGGCCCGGTGCTGCTGCTGGCGCTGGCCGCCGCCGTGGGCACCATGGCGCTGGGCCAGAGCAGCAGCTGGGAGCAGTCGCAGACGGACCAGGCCGCCTTCAACACCGGTGGCGCGGTGCGGATCGCCGCGAACAGCCCCGCTGCTCGGCCAGGGCGGCGCGTTCGGCTCGCTGCCCGGGGTGACCGCCGCGGTGCCGGTCGGCCGGGAGAGCCTGAGCCTGAGCGCCAGCCGCACCGGCGAACTGATCGCCCTGGACACCCGGACCGAGGCCGGGCAGCAGGACTGGCGCAAGGACCTGTCGGCGCAGCTGGCCGGGCGGCTGCTGGCCTCGCTGGCCGACCCGCCGCAGCCCGCCGCCCAGCTCGGCATCCAGCTGCCCGGCAGCCCGGCGACGCTGGTGGTGGACACCAGTGCGACACTGACCCGACCCGGCGGCGGCACGGTCGCCCCCGCTTCCATGTCCGGCACCTCGGACGAGCTGATGGTCACCGTGACCGACCGCTACGGGATCTCCTCCACGCTGCCGCCGGTGGAGGTCCCCATCGACGGCGCGGTGCACACGCTCTCGTTCGACCTGCGGGCGGCGGCCGGGTCCGGCACCCCCGCCTACCCGCTGACCGTGAGCGGGCTCCAGCTGTCCACCCGGTCTCCTGGGACGGGGAGGTGGACCAGCGGTTCACCGTCGCCTCGGTGCGGGGACCGGGACGGCCGCCGTCCCGGCCGGGTCGACTGGACCGCCTCCTTCGACAACGGCAGCGGGTCCTACCAGCCGCAGACCGGCAGCCCCGTCGGCAGTGTGTACGCCCCCGGTTCGGTGATCTCGGCGGTGGCGCAGCCGGGCAAGCCGCTGGTGCTGGACCTGAACTCGGGCCAGGTGAACACCGCCGGAGCCGACTCCGTACTGGCCCAGGGCCCGCCGCCACCGGTGATGGTCACCGTCACCCCGGCCCAGGGCGCGGTGCTCGGCCCTCTGCCCGGCATCGCCGACCAGCGGTTCCTGACCTCCTCCGGCGCCAGGGTCGGCTCGATCGTGCCGGTGCCGACCGGCTCCGGCGCGGTGGACGTCAGGATCGTGGCCTCGGTCACCGCGATCCCCGGCACCGGCTCCGCCGCCGAGCAGGGCATCGACGGCTCGACCCTGGTCCAGGGCAGCGGCTACGGCAGCTCGGACCCGTCCGAGTACGGCGGGGCGCTGCTGGTGGACCTGGGCTCCTACAACCGCCGCGCCGCCGTGGAGCAGAGCCCGGCGCTGGCCCCGTCCGAGTGGTGGCTGTCGGTGGGCTCCGCCCCCGGCACCGCCGCCCGGGTGCTGGCCGAACTGGGGGCGCGCTCCGACGTGGAGGCGGCCTTCGGCCGCGCGCAGACCGCGGCGACACTGAAGGCCGACCCGCTGGGCACCGGCCCCGAGGCGGCGCTGCTGGCCGCGGTGGCCCTGGCGGTGGTGCTGGCCGCGGTCGGCTTCAGTGCCGACGCGGCCGGGGCGGTCCGCAGGCGGGCCGGTGAGACCGCGGTGCTGCGGGCCCTGGGCGCCCCCACCGGGACGGTCGCCCGCAGCACCGCCGTCCAGCTGGGCCTGCCCGCGCTGATCGGCACCGGGATCGGGCTGCTGCTGGGCGAGTTGGTGACCCGGCTGGTGGTGCCGGGTGCCGTGGTGCTGACGCGCAGGCCCGGCAGCCGGTGCCCCAGGTGCTGGTGCGGATACCCGGCGGGCAGCTGTGTCTGCTGCTCGCCGCCATCGTCGCGGTCCCGCTGCTGGTCGCCGCAGTCTCCGGGCTGCGCGGCGGGGACCCGGCACGGCAGCTGCGGCAACCGGAGGAGTCATGAAGCAGTCCCCCGCCCGCCCGGGCGGACCACCCGCGTCCGCCCCCTGGGTGCTCACCCGGCTGCGCAGTTCCCGGGGCGCGGCACTGGCGCTGACCCTGCTGGTGCTGGTGTGCGCCTTCCTGGCCGCCGCGCTGCCGCTGGAGCTCGACCGCTACCAGGATTCCGCGCTGCGGCAGTCGATGACCTCCAGCGACCTGGCCGACAGTTCGCTGCTGGCCACCTCGCAGTTCGGCTACGGCCGGGCGAATCTGGGCGCCCCGGGTCAGGTCGGCGACGCCGGCCTGGCCGCCGTCGGCAGGCAGGTCGAGGCGGCGGTCCCCCCGCCGCTGCGGCTGGACAGCCGCGGCGTCAGCTACGGCCTGCACACCTCCGGCACCAAGGACACGCTGACCGACCCGGCGCTGGCCGTCCCCGACGGCCTGCCGCCGGTGCTGACCCTGGACTGGCAGCCCGACGCCGCCGCGCACTCCCGGCTGGTCTCCGGCCGGCTGCCGCTCGGCACCGGCAGCGAGGTCGGCGGGACGCTCGAACTGGAGACCGCGTTCAGCGCCGACACGGCCCGGAAGCTGGGCGTGCACGTCGGCTCGGTCCTGCACTTCACCCCCGTCGAGGGCGTTCCGGCGCTGCTGGAGGTGGTCGGCCTGTTCGCCCCCACCGACCCCGCGCAGCCCTACTGGGCCGACGAACCCGACCTGGCCCAGCCCGCGCTGGACCAGACCCCGGGGGAAACCCCAAGCACTACTGGCACGCCGAGGCACTGATCTCCGACGACGCCAAACCGGCCCTGGCCGGCTTCGGTGGGATGAACGCCTACTGGTGGCTGCCGCTGGACCCGGGCAGCCTGCACGCCTACCAGGTCGGCGCGGACCAGGCGGAACTGGCCGACCTCCAGAGCGGGCCGCTGGCAAGCCAGTTGCTCGGGCTGTCGGCCGTGCCCAACGGCGTCGTGATCAATACCTCGGTGCCCACCCTGCTCACCGCCTTCACCAGCCAGTCCGGTGCCGTGCTGCCGCTGCTGAGCATCGGCGCGGCCGGCGCGGCCGGAGTGGCCCTGACCGTGCTGCTGATGGCCGGCGGCCTGGCCGCCGACCGCCGCGACGGGGAGCTGGCGCTGCTGCGGGCCCGCGGCGGCAGCCTGCCCGCGCTGGCCCGCCGGTTCTTCGGCGAGACCCTGGTGTGCACCACCCTCGGCGCGGTGCCGGGCGCCGTCCTGGCGCTGTGGCTGCTGCC
Organism: Streptacidiphilus sp. 4-A2; assembly: GCA_014284505.1. GTDB lineage: Bacteria > Actinomycetota > Actinomycetes > Streptomycetales > Streptomycetaceae > Streptacidiphilus. Next base: position 5,288,736 of record JAAFYY010000001.1, read on the forward strand.
CGGGCCGCGCTCGGCCTATGCCCTGCTCGCGGCCGCCGCGGTCTGGCTGACGGCCACCGTGACGATCGCACTGCGGGCGCTGGCCCGCTGCCGCCGCGCGCCCGGCGCCCGGGAGCGGGCGGACCTGACCTCGGCCCGGCCCTCACGCCGACGCACCGTCGCCGAGGCGGGGGTGCTGGTGGCCGCCGCGGCCGCGGCGGTGCTGGTCCGCAGGCAGGGCGTGACCACCGGCGGCGGGGTGAACCTGCTGCTGAGCTGCGCGCCGCTGCTGCTGGCGCTCTCCGGGGCGCTGGTGCTGCTGCGGATCTACCCCTGGCCGCTGCGGGCGCTGGCCCGCCGCCGGGCCCGGGACCGGGGGCCGTCGGCTTCCTCGGCCTGGCCCGCGCCGGACGCGCCTCCGCGGCCGTGGCGGTACTGCCACTGCTGGCGCTGCTGCTGGCGCTGACCGTCGGGACCTTCGGCGCGGAGGTGCTCACCGGCATCTCCGACGGCCGCGCCCAGGCCGCGGTGCAGGAGGTCGGCGCGGACGCCGATGTCAGCTCGATCCTGGACTCGCTGCCGCCGGCGCTGGTCACCGCGGTCAGCCACAGCGCCGGGGTGCGCTCGGTGGTCGCCATCCAGCAGGACGTCGAGGAGCAGTTCGGCAGCACCGGTCTGAGCTACGACGTGAACGTGTCGACCCGGTCCCCTATGCCGCGCTGGCCAGGCGCATGGGCGGCGACAGCTTCCAGCCGTCGCTGCTGGACTACAGCGGCCACGGCCCGGTCCCGGTGCTGGCCACCCCGGACGTGGCGGCCTACCTGGGCTCGCGCCCGCAGCAGCTGACCAACTTCTTCGGGACCTTCCAGGTCCGGGTGGTGGGCACGCTGGACCACGCGCTGATCCCGGACGGCGGCGGCTTCCTGATGGTGTCCCGGGCGGCCCTGGCCGACCTGCCGACACCGCAGGGCGGCCCGGTGCTGGCCCCGACCACGCTGCTGCTCAGCGGCCCGGTGAACGGCAACGCGCTGCGGGCGGTCACGGCCCGCACCGAGGGGCCGGTCAGCGTCGAGGTGCAGGTGCGGAGCGAGGTGCTGGCGGCGCTCGACAAGTCGTCGCCGCAGCAGACCGGCGGCACCGACCTGTACGGCTGGACGGTGGCCGCGGCGGCGCTGCTGAGCGTGCTGGCGATCCTGCTGTCCCTGCTCCAGGCCGCGCCCGGGCGGGCGACCCTGCTGGCCCGGCTGCGCACCATGGGGCTGACGCCCGGCCAGGGCTACCGGCTGATCATGCTGGAGGCACTGCCGCAGCTGGTGCTCGGGGTGCTCGCCGGGCGGCGCTGGGGCTGGCGGCGATCCCGCTGTTCGGCCCGGCGCTGGACCTGTCCGCGCTGGTCGGCTCGACCGCGGGCTGAGCCCGGTCGGCTCGATCGGCCCGGCCGCACTGAAGGCCGCGCCGCTGCCGACCTGGGCCCGGCGCTGGGGCTGCTGCTGCTCGGGGCCGCCGTGGTGCCGCCGAGGCGGCGGTGGTCGGCAAACGTCAGATCAGTACCGAGTTGAGGGCAGGGGACCAGCGATGACCACCACCGAGGACGACCACGTCCCCACCCTGGACGAACTGCGCGACCGCGTCGCCGCCGCACGCCGGCAACCGGCCTACGGGCACGACTCGGTGATCGCCGTCGACCAGCTGGTGCGGATCTTCTCCGCCGACGGGGTGGAGGTGCAGGCGCTCCAGGGGATGGACCTGACCGTCGCCGCCGGGGACCTGGTGGCCCTGGTCGGCGCGTCCGGCAGCGGCAAGTCCACGCTGCTGCAGATCCTGGCCGGGCTGGACGTGCCCACCGCCGGGCGGGCCAGCGTCGCCGGATGCGACCTGCTCCAGATGAGCGCCAAGGAACGGCTGCGCTACCGGCAGAGCGTGGTGGGCTTCGTCTGGCAGCAGACCGCCCGCAACCTGCTGCCTTTTATGACGGCACGTCAGAATGTGGCGTTGCCCATGCAGTTGTGCGGACGGTCGGGCGCGGCTCGCGCCGCAGCCGGGCCGCCAGATCCGCCGAGCTGCTGGACCTGCTCGGCGTCGGCCACTGCATGGACCGCCGCCCGCAGCAGCTGTCCGGCGGTGAGCAGCAGCGGGTCGCCATCGCGGTGGCGCTGGCCAACCAGCCCTCGGTGGTGCTCGCCGACGAGCCCACCGGCGAGCTGGACTCGGAGACCTCCAACCAGATCTTCGAGGCCTTCCGCACCATCAACCGGGAGTTGGGCGCGACCGTGGTGATCGTCACCCACGACCTGATGGTCGCCGGGGAGGTACGCCGCACGGTCGCCATCCGCGACGGCCGGGCCAGCTCCGAGGTGCTGCGCCGGGTCGCCACCGGCAAGGACGGCGCCGAGTCGCTGGAGTCGCGCGAGTACGCGGTACTCGACCGGGCCGGACGGGTGCAGCTGCCGCGCCAGTTCGTGGAGGCCCTGGGCCTGGAGCACCGGGTCGGACTGACCCTGGAGCCGGACCACGTCGGGGTCTGGCCCCAGGCCGGGGAGTCCGAGGACGCCGGGGAGTCGAAGCAGTCCGAGGAGTCCGGGCAGGCCGAGGACGCCGGGGAGTGAGCCGGTCGCCGCGCGGCTGGGCCGCGCGGCGGCCTCAGCGCAGGTGGGCGTTGACCTCGCGGGCCTCGGCCGCCAGCTCGGGGCACTCCAGCACGGTCACCCCGGCCTGCTCCAGCAGCTCCACCCCCTGGCAGTCGGCCACGAACCGGGCGGGCTCCCGCCAGGCGAGCACCACCCGGCGGATCCCGGACGCCAGCACCCGCTGGGCGCAGGGCGTCGGGTCGGAAGCCCGGGCGCTGCACGGCTCCAGGGTGCTGTAGAGGGTGGCGCGCAGCCGCGGGTCGGCCGGGTCGATCCTGGCCAGCGCCACCTGCTCGGCGTGTACGGCCGGGCCGGTCTCCCGGGAGTAGCCGCGCGCCAGCTCGGTGCCGTCCTCGGCGACGACCAGCGCGCCGACCGAGTAGGCGGTCTGCGACGGGGGGCAGGCCCGGGACAGCTCGACGGCCCGCGCCAGCGCCCGCCGGTCCGCCTCGGTCAGCCGCGCCGGATCCGGCGGCCTGGGCACCAGGTAGCGCAGCAGCGCGATGTCGCCGACCGTCCTGGTCTCCGCCAGGACCATCCGGTGCAGCGCGTCCTGCGGGAAGCGCCCGGCGTTGACAAAGCGCGGGCGGCGTCGACGCCGACGAAGAAGGGGGCCACCGCGAGCTGGATCTCGTCGGCCAGCCCGAGGTCAGGAACAGGGTGTGCACCGCGCTGCCGCCCTCGACCATCAGCCGGCGCACCCCGCGCCCGCCCAGGTCGTCCAGGACCGCGCCCAGGTCCAGCTCCGGACCCGTGCCGACGACCTCGGCCAGGCCGTCCAGCCGCTTCAGCCGGGGCAGCGCCCGGTCCGGGGCGTAGACCAGCCGCTCGTCGCCGTGGTGCCAGAAGCGCAGCTCCGGATCCAGCTCACCGCGGCCGGTGAGGACCACCCGCAGCGGATGCGCGGACAGCCCGAGCGCGACCCGTTCGGCGCGCCGCAGCGGCGAGTTGACCAGCAGCCGCGGATTGTCCCCGCGCAGCGTGCCCGCGCCGACCAGCACCGCGTCGCTGCCGGCCCGCAGCCGGTCCACCCGGTCCAGATCCTCCGGCCCGGAGAGCACCAGCCGCTCGGGGGGCGTCGTCGATGTGCCCGTCGACCGACATGGCGACGCTGAGCAGGACATAGGGACGGCGTACGGTCATGGTCCAACGGTGCCACACCGACGGCCGGGGCCGAAGGTGTGGATCACCATCACTGTGGCTGAATCACTGCGGCCTGATCACTGCCGCTGAATCACTGCGTGTGGATCACTGCGTGTGAATCAGCAGGCGGTCGGAGCGCAGCGCGACGGCGGCGGCGAAGCCGGGGGCGCGGCCGTGTCGGCCAGGCTCCAGCCGACCGGGGCGGGCTGCCGGTCACCCACGTAGTCGAGGTCCATCGCCCGCCCGAGGCCGGTACCGATGCCCTTGAGGTAGGCCTCCTTGCGGGTCCACAGCCGGGAGAAGGCGCTCAGGTCGTTGCCCACGGCCTTCAGCTCCGCCTGCTCGTCCGGGTGCAGCACGTCGACCAGGCCGTCGATCGCGTCCGCCGCGGGCCACTGCTCGACGTCCGCGCCCACCGGGTCGCCGGCGACAGCGACCATCGCCAGCGGTCCCGCGTGCGAGAGCGAGAAGTGCGGCGCCGAGGGGAGGTCCGCGAGCGCCGGACGGCCGTGCGGGCCGCCGCAGCACGGGCACACCTCACGGGTGAAGCGCAGCTGCTCCGGCGCGGTCTCGGTGTAGCGGGCGAGGATCCGGCGCAGCAGCAGATGCGAGGCGGCATAGCGGTCACGGTCCTGCGGGCGCACGAAGCGCGCCGCCCGGGCCTGCTCCTCGGCGTCCAGGACATCCGGCTCGCGCGGGATCCGGGCGGTCTCGCGCAGCCACAGGTGTACCTCGCCGGGCCCCGGCACGGTCAGTTGCTCGGTCACGCCCCGAGCCTATCGGCTCGGCCGGGCCCAGGTCAGGGCTTTGATCAAGCCAGGACGCCGGGCCGGTTCCGCTGCCTTGGGGGACAATGCCCGCATGGCGAGAGCGAAGACGAAGGCGACGAACGAGGCGACGACCGAGACGGCGGCCGGAGTGGCGGCGCCGGTGACCGGGCCGTGCCCGTGCGGGCTGGGGCGGCCGTACCAGGAGTGCTGCGGCGTCTACCATCAGGGCCGGGCCGCCGCGCCCACCGCCGAGGCGCTGATGCGCTCCCGCTACAGCGCCTTCGCCGTCGGCGACCAGCCCTACCTGCTGCGCAGCTGGCACCCCTCGACCCGGCCGGCCCGGCTGGAGCTCGACCCGGCCCAGCGCTGGGTGCGGCTGGAGGTGCTGTCGGTCCAGGGCGGCAGCGCTTTCCACAGCGAGGGCAGCGTCGAGTTCCGGGCGTACTGCCGCGAGCACGGGCAGGAGGACGTGCTGCACGAGCACAGCCGCTTCGTCCGCGACCAGGGCGCCTGGGTCTACCTGGACGGTGAGGGCTGATGGCCGCCGACGATCTCGAGACCGTCGCCTTCGAGTCGGCCGAGGAGTTCGAGGCCTGGCTCGCGGAGCACCACGCCGACTCCCCCGGGATCTGGCTGAAGCTCCGCAAGAAGGCCCCGGGCGTGCGCGCTCGACTATGCCCAGGCCCTGGAGTGCGCGCTCTGCTTCGGCTGGATCGACGGCCGCAAGGGCGCGCTGGACGACGCGTTCTGGTTGCAGCGGTTCACCCCGCGCACGGCCAGGAGCAAATGGTCGAAGATCAACCGGGACCGGGCGACCGCCCTGGCCGAGCAGGGCCGGATGCGTCCGGCGGGGCTGGCCGAGGTCGAGCGGGCCAGGGCCGACGGCCGCTGGGAGGCCGCCTACGACGGTGCCGGCCGCGCGACCGGTGCCGCCGGACCTGGCCGCGGCGCTGGCCGCGAACCCGGCCGCCGCCGCGTTCTTCGAGACCCTGGACGGCGCGAACCGGTACGCGGTGCTGTACCGGGTCCAGGACGCCAAGAGGCCGCAGACCCGGGCCCGGCGCATCGAGACCTTTGTCGCGATGCTGGCCGAGGGCCGGAAGCTGCACCCCTGAGCCACTCCCGGACAGGCCCTACGCTCCTGCCATGACGACGACCCACAGCTATGACGTGACGGTGGAGTGGACCGGCAACCTGGGTTCCGGCACCGGCAGTTACCGCTCGTACAGCCGCGACCACGAGCTGCTGGCGGACGGCCGGCCGCCGATCGCGGCCTCCTCCGACCCGGCCTTCCGCGGCGATCCGGCCCGCTGGAACCCGGAGCAGCTGCTGCTGGCCTCGGTGGCGCAGTGCCACCTGCTCTGGTACCTGCATCTGTGCGCGGCCGACGGCGTCGTCGTCACCGACTACGCCGACCGGGCCGAGGGCGTGATGACCATGGACGAGACCGGTGGCGGCGGCCAGTTCAGCTCGGTCACGCTGCACCCCGAGGTGACCGTGGCCGAGGAGTCGATGGTGGACAAGGCCCGCGCCCTGCACGGCGAGGTGCACGCGGTCTGCTTCATCGCCCGCTCGGTGAACTTCCCGATCGCGCACCGCCCGGTGATCACCGTCGGCTGACCCCGCGCCCCCTGAACCGCCGTACCTGAACCGCCGCCCCTGAACCGCCGCCGATCGCGGCGGTTCAGGGCTTTTCACGGCTTCTCACAGCTTTTGCGGGGATAGCGGCAAACGGCCGAGGCATGGGCGGGGGCTGTCTTGCCGATCGAGACCACGGGCGGGCGAAGCGATCATGAAGCGGCCCGCCGTACGGCCCATCACACCCCACCCACCTGCGACGACGCCCTGCGCCGTGGGCGGCCCGGCAACGCCCGGGGCCGTTGGGGATTGCACTGGCCTCCCCGCCCGGATAGCCTCCGGTCAGGTTATGAGTGTCAGCGACAAGCCCTGGCTTGCTGACCGGCAACCCTCCTCACGCGGCGGGGTGCTCCAGGTGACGACCAGGCGGGCCCGTCCGGGTAGCGCAAGCGCAGGAGCGAGCGGCTCGGGCCGGATCGAGGCGGAGGTGACGGCAGTGCAGGCACAGCAGACGCAGGCGTTCGCCCGGATCGCACCGCACGGCGGCCTGGTCGGGTCCTACTCCCGCCGCCACATCGACCTCCAGCGCGTCGCCGGCGCCCTGTGTACGGGCTGACGACGCCCCTTCCGCACAGCCGAGGCATCCGGCGGCAGCGCTCCGCGCCGCAGCCGCGCCACTGACCCCTTCCCGAACCGGTCCGCCCCCGCCGCATCGACGCGCGCCCGGCACCACCCCGGTTCGGTCATGTCCAGCGCCACCCACTCCGGGGCTGCGGGCGACATCAGCGTGCCCGCAGCCGAGTAGAGAGCGAACTCGTCATGCCCTCCTCGTCCAGCTCCCCCGAGACCGGCTCCGCAGCAACCAGTTCCGCAGCGACCGGCTCCGCAGCGACCGGCAACCCAGAGGCCGGCTTCCCCCCGCCCGGCTCCGCCGACCCCTCCCCCGCCGCGCCGCTGCACCTGGCGGCGGCCCTCGACGGCGCCGGCTGGCACCCCGCCGCCTGGCGCGAACCCCAGGCCCGCCCAAGGGAGTTGCTCAGCGCGCGCTACTGGAGCGACCTGGTCGCCGAGGCCGAGCGCGGGCTGCTGGACTTCGTCACCATCGAGGACTCGCTCAGCGTCCAGTCCTCGCTGCCGTACCAGGGCCCGGACGACCGCACCGACCAGGTGCGCGGGCGGCTGGACGCGGTGCTGACCGCCGCCCGGATCGCCCCGCTGAGCCGCCGGATCGGGCTGATCCCGACCGCGGTCACCACCCACACCGAGCCGTTCCACCTGTCCAAGGCCATCGCCACCCTCGACTACGTCAGCGGCGGGCGGGCCGGGATCCGGGTCCAGGTCTCCACCCGCCCGGACGAGACCGCGCACTTCGGCCGCCGCACCCTGCTGCCGCTGCCCTCCGACCAGGCCGGTTTCACCGCCCCCGAGTTCCAGTCGGCCGTCGCCGAGCGCTTCGACGAGGCCGAGGACTATGTCGAGGTGCTGCGCCGGCTCTGGGACAGCTGGGAGGACGACGCGGAGATCCGCGACGCCGCCACCGGGCGCTTCGTGGACCGGCGCAAACTGCACTACATCGACTTCCAGGGACGGTACTTCAGCGTCAAGGGCCCGTCCATCACGCCCCGCCCGCCGCAGGGCCAGCCGCTGGTCACCGCGCTCGCCCACTCCGCCGTGCCGTACCGGCTGGTCGGCCGTGCCGCCGACGTCGGCTACACCACCCCGCGGGACGCCGCCCAGGCCCGCGCGGCCGTGGCGCAGATCCGCGCCGCGCAGGCCGCCGCCGGGCGCTCCGGGGAGACCGTGCACGTCTTCGGCGACCTGGTGGTCTTCCTGGACGACCAGGCGGCCACCGCCACGGCCCGCAAGGACCGGCTGGACCAGCTGGCGCAGGCCGAGTACACCAGCGACGCACTGGTGTTCACCGGCACCGCCGGCAACTCGCTGATCTGCTGCTGGAGTTGCGGCAGGCCGGGCTGAGCGGCTTCCGGCTGCGGCCGGGTGCGCTGCCGCACGACCTGGAGCAGATCACCCGGCGGCTGGTGCCGGAGCTCCAGCGCCGCGGCGCCTTCCGGCAGGCCTACGAGGCGGACACGCTGCGCGCCTGCTGGGGCTGCCGCGGCCGGAGAACCGCTATGCCCCCACCGCTGCCGCCGCCGCTGTTGCCGCCGCCGCCCGCTGACGCCCGGAAGGACTGTCCGACCCATGAGCAAGCCCGTCAAGCAGATCCACCTCGCCGCGCACTTCCCGGCGTCAACAACACCACTGTCTGGAGCGATCCGCGCTCCGGCAGCCATATCGACTTCCAGTCCTTCGTGCACTTCGCGCAGACCGCGGAGCGTGCCAAGTTCGACTTCCTGTTCCTGGCCGAGGGGCTGCGGCTGCGCGAACAGGGCGGCGAGATCTACGACCTGGACGTCGTCGGCCGTCCGGACACCTTCACCGTGCTGGCCGCGCTGGCCGCGGTCACCGACCGGCTGGGGCTGACCGGCACCATCAACTCCACCTTCAACGAGCCCTATGAGGTCGCCCGGCAGTTCGCCAGCCTCGACCACCTGTCGGCCGGCCGCGCCGCCTGGAACGTGGTCACCTCCTGGGACGCCTTCACCGGCGAGAACTTCCGCCGGGGCGGCTTCCTGGCCCAGGGCGACCGCTACTCGCGGGCCGCCCAGTTCCTGCGTACCGCATGGGAGTTGTTCGACTCCTGGCGCGGTGACGAGATCGTCGCCGACAAGGAGTCGGGGATCTTCCTGGCCGACCCGGGCGCCGGGTCCTTCCGCCACCAGGACGAACACTTCGACATCAGCGGGCAGTTCAACGTCCCACGGGCCCCGCAGGGGCGGCCGGTGATCTTCCAGGCCGGGGACTCGGACGAGGGCCGGGAGTTCGCCGCCTCCACCGCCGACGCGATCTTCAGCCGGCACAGCACGCTGGACGCCGGGCAGGCCTTCTACCGCGACGTGAAGGGCCGCCTGGCCCGCTACGGCCGCCGCCCCGACCAGCTGCTGATCCTCCCGGCGGCCACCTTCGTCCTCGGCGACACCGACGCCGAGGCCGCGGAGACCGCGCACGAGGTGCGGTTGCAGCAGTTCAGCGGGCAGACCTCGATCAAGCTGCTGGAGCAGGTGTGGAACCGCGACCTGTCCGGCTACGACCCGGACGGCCCGCTGCCCGCGATCGACCCGCTGCCGGGCGAGCACACCCTGGCCCGGGGCCGGGCCAGCGTCCGCACCGGCCGCGACCCGGTCGAGCTGGCCCGGGAGTGGCGGGCGCGGGCCGAGGCCGAGAAGCTCTCCATCCGGCAGCTGATGGCGACCGTCGGCGGACGGCAGTCCTTCATCGGCTCCCCGGCCACCGTCGCCGAGACCATCAACCGCTTTGTGCAGGAGGACGCCAGCGACGGCTTCATCCTGGTCCCCCACATCACCCCCACCGGCCTGGACGGGTTCGCCGACCAGGTGGTCCCGCTGCTCCAGGAGCGCGGCGTGTTCCGCACCGAGTACCAGGGCGAGACCCTGCGCGACCACCTCGGCCTGGACCGGCCCTCCGTGCTCGCGCCCGCCGGGGCCGGGGCGGTGGCCCGGTGAAGTTCCTGGCCATCACCCTGATCACGCACACCCCCGACCCGGTCACCGGGGCGCTGACGCCCACCGGCGAGCGGTTCCGCGAAGTGCTGGACAACGCGCTGCTGGCCGAGGAGCTGGGCTTCGACGGTTTCGGAGTCGGCGAACGGCACGAGCGGCCGTTCATCTCCTCCTCACCGCCGGTGCTGCTCAGCCATATCGCCGCGCTCACCTCCCGGATCCGGCTGTTCACCGCGGTGACCACGCTCAGCCTGCTGGACCCGGTGCGGGCCTACGAGGACTACGCCACCCTGGACCACCTCTCCGGCGGCCGGCTGGAGCTGATCATCGGCAAGGGCAACGGCTCGGCGCAGCGCGACCTGTTCCAGGTCACCCCCGAGGACCAGTGGGACCGCAACGCCGAGAGCTACGAGCTGTTCCGGCAGATCTGGCGCAACGACAAGGTCACCGCGCAGGCCCGGTTCCGGCCCTCGCTGCACGAGGCCGAGGTGTGGCCGCGGCCGCTGCAACGGCCGGTCCGGGTCTGGCACGGCAGCGCGACCAGCAAGGAGTCGGCGGACCTGGCCGCGCGCTACGGCGACCCGCTGTTCTCGGCCAATGTGACCAACCCGATCGAGCCCTACGCCGAGCTGGTCCGCCACTACCGCGAGCGCTGGGCGCACTACGGCCACGACCCGGCGGCGGCCGCGGTCGGCGCGGGCAGCGCCGGCTACTACGCGACCCCCAGGTCGCAGGACGCGGTGAACGCCTACCGCCCGGTGTTCGAGGCGCAGACGCGGATGTGGAAGCAGCACGGGCAGGAGCCGGTCTTCAGCTCGCTGGAGGACTTCGTCGAGCGCAGCTCGGCGCTGATCGGCAGCCCGCAGCAGGTGATCGAGAAGGTGCACCGCTACCACCAGCAGTTCGGCCACGCCGTGCAGCATCTGCACGCCGAGCCAGGTGGATTGACGGTCAGTCAGCACCGGGGTGCGCTGGAGCTGTTCCAGTCGGAGATCGCGCCGGTGCTGCGCCGGGAGATCCCGGACCCGCCGTGGCCCTGGGCCCCGGTCGACCCCTCCGAGCCCGTCCGCACCGCCGCCGATCCCGCCGCCGTGTCCGTCTGAGACCGACCCCGCACAACCGAAAGGGGCAACGACCATGAGCACCACCCCGCTTGCCGTCCTCGACCTGGTGCCGATCTCCTCCGGGTCGAACGCCACCGAGGCGCTGCGCAACACCATCGACCTGGCCCGGCAGGCCGAGCGGCTCGGCTATGCCCGCTACTGGTTCGCCGAGCACCACCTCAACCCGGGCGTCGCCGGAACCTCCCGGCGGTGCTGCTGGCGCTGACCGCGTCGGCGACCTCGACCATCCGGATCGGCTCCGGCGCGGTCCAGCTGGGCCACCGGACCGCACTGTCCACGGTCGAGGAGTTCGGCCTGATCGACGCTCTCCACCCGGGCCGGCTCGACCTGGGCCTGGGCCGCTCCGGCGGCCCGCCCCGGCCGCGCCGGTCCGCGAGCGGCACTGGTCGGCGCGGTGCCGGTGGTGGACGGCCGGACCCCGAACGGGCTGCTGATACCGCCGAAATTCTCCTTCGCCCAGTTGCTGGGCTCGCCCCGCTTCGCGCTGCACAAGGAGCTGCTGGGCAGCCGGGCGCCCAGCCCCAGCCCTACACCGACCAGATCGGCGACATCCTGGCACTGCTGGCCGGGACCTTCCGCGCCTCGAACGGGGAGCCGGCCCGGATCGTGCCGGGCGAGGGCGCGGACCTCCAGGTGTGGATCCTCGGCAGCAGCGGCGGCGAGAGCGCCGAGGCGGCCGGTGCCAACGGGCTGCGCTTCGCCGCGAACTACCACGTCAGCCCGGGGACCGTGCTGGAGGCGGCCGAGGGCTACCGGGCGGCCTTCCGTCCGTCGGCGGTACTGGACCGGCCGTATGTGACGGTCTCCGCCGACGTGGTGGTGGCCGGGGACGAGGCCACCGCGCGGGAGCTGGCCACCGGATACGGCCCATGGGTGCGCAGCATCCGCACCGCTGAGGGCGCGATCCCGTTCCCGACCCCGGACGAGGCCCGGGCCCTGCCCTGGACGGAGGAGGACCGCGCGCTGGTGGCCGACCGGGTGGACACCCAGTTCGTGGGCACCGCCAGGCAGGTGGCCGACCAGCTGGAGCGGCTGCGGGACGCGACCGGCGCCGACGAGCTGGTGGTCACCACCATCACCCATGGCCACGCCACCGGGTGCGCTCCTACGAGCTGCTGGCCGAGGAGGGGCGTCGCCGCTGAAGCGATCCGCGCGAATCTGAGCAATCTGCGCGATCCGCGCACTCCGCGCACTCCGCGCACTCTGCGCGCGGGGTGCGCCCGCCGCCGGGGAGGGCCAACTGCCGCTCCCGGCGGCTTTCTGCGTTCGGGCCAGAGCACCGGGCGGTCGGCGGCGGTCACCGGAAAAAGGATGCGGAGTTTAATCTCCGCTTATGTTAGCGTACGCATGCGGAGTCGCATCTCCGCTTAACCTCACCAGTGGGAACAATCCAAATGGCCCGAACCGGCTCCCGCCCGCACTACAACGTCACCTTCGCCGTGCTCCTGCGGAGTGACCGCCTACTCCTGCTCCAGTCATGGTCATCCCGGGTCCTGCCGACCCTGATGCAGGGCCCTGCACACCAGCCAGGACACCGGACGACCTGGCTGATGACCGCTATCTGCTCTCGGCGTCGGTCGCCACCCCGATCCTCGGCGCATAGGCGACATGGTCGGCAAGGAGCGGATGCTCATCGTCACCCTGCTCGCGCTGACCGCCGGCTCGGTGATGGCGGGCCTGGCGCACTCGATCTCACTGATGATCATCGCGCGCGTGGTCCAGGGCCTCGGCGGCGGCGTGCTGCCGATCTCCTTCGGCATCATCCGCGACGAGTTCCCCGCCGAGCGGGTGCGCGGAGCGGTCGGCATCACCGCCGCGCTCACCGCCTTCGGCGGCGGCATCGGCCTGCTGATGGCCGGCCCGATCGTCGACAACCTGGACTACCACTGGCTGTTCTGGATTCCGGCGATCATGACCGGCGTCGCCACCGTGGCCACCTTCCTGTTCGTGCCCGAGTCCCCGTGCGCACCCCCGGCCGGATCAGCTGGGGCGCGGCGCTGCTGCTCTCGGCCTGGCTGGTGGCGCTGCTGCTGGCCGTCAGCGAGGGCCCGACCTGGGGCTGGGGCTCCGGCCGGATCCTGGGGCTGTTCGCCGCCGCCGTGGTCTGCGCCGCCCTGTGGATCCTGGTCGAACTGCGCTCCGCCAACCCGCTGATCGACATGCGGATGATGCGGATCCCGGCCGTGTGGACCACCAACCTGGTCGCCCTGCTGTTCGGCGTGGTGATGTACACCACGATGACCTTCCTGCCGCAGCTGGTGCAGACCCCGGAAAAGCTGGCCGGGTACGGCTTCGACGCGAGCATCACCCAGTCCGGCCTCTACATGCTGCCGATGACCATCGGCATGTTCATCTTCGGCGTGCTCAGCGGGCCGCTGTCGGTGCGCCTCGGCTCCAAGCTGGTGCTGGTCGCCGGGAGTCTGCTGACCATCGTCCCGTTCGTGCTGCTCGGCCTGGCCGACGACAAGTCCTGGGAGATCTACGTCGCTTCCAGCGTCATGGGCATCGGCATGGGCCTGGCCTTCTCCTCGATGTCCTCGATCGTGGTCGAGGCGGTCTCGCCCTCGCAGACCGGTGTCGCCAGCGGGATGAACGCCAACATCCGCACCATCGGCGGCGCGATCGGCAGCGGTGTGGCGGCCAGTATCCTTGCCAACGGCGTCACGATCGCGCACCCGCTCCCCAAGGCGTCCGGCTACACCACCACCTTCTGGATGATGGCCGGGGCCGCGGTGCTGGCAGCGGTCGCGGCGATGATCATCCCGATCGCCCCGCAAGGCCGCCGGGGCGACCGTTCCGGCCCCCGGACCCCGCAGGACGCAGCCCCGAGGGTGAGGAAGCGAACCTCGTATGACCGACCGCCCGGCGCAGTCCGCGCCCTCCGGCAGCACCAAGGCCCTGCGCCGCGATGCCGAGGAGAACCGCAAACGGGTGCTCCAGGCCGCCTGGGAGGTCTTCGCCGAGCAGGGCCCGGACGCCGGGGTCGAGGAGATCGCCCGGCGGGCCGGGTCGGCATGGGCACCCTGTACCGGCGCTTCCCCACCAAGGAGGCGCTGGTCCAGGCGCTGAACGACGCGCTGCTCGAAGAGCTGCTGGCCAGCGCCCGGCGGACGGTGGCCGAGGCGTCCGGCGACGGCCTGGAGGAGTACCTCTGGTACACCGGCCGGCTGATGTCCGCGCACCACGGCTGCCTGTCCCGGCTGTGGCAGCGCAACCTGCCGACCTCCGACCCGCGCCGGGAGGAGCTCTGGACCATGCTCCGCCAGCTCCTTGAGCGGGCGCGGCAGGCCGGCGCGGTGCGGGCGGACCTGATGCTGACCGACGTCTATCTGACCGTGCTGTCCCTGCGCGGCCTGATCGAGGAGACAGCCGCGGTGGCGCCGGAGATCTGGCGGCGGTTCCTGGAGGTCCAGCTCGCCGGGTTCCGCCCGGCCGGTCAGCAGCCGGCGGAGCGGGAACTGCGCTACCGGCCGGAGGACGACTCGCTGGTGGTACGCGGCATCGACCGGGGCGCGGCCCCGGCCGCGAAGAGCTGAGCAGACCGCACCCTCACCCGGTGCCGGGGCCGGGTTCGGGTCCGGGGCCGGGTTCGTCGCCGGGTCCGGGTTCGTCGCCGGGTCCGGGTTCCGGTCCGGGTTCGGATTCGGGTTCGGGTTCGGCCAGGAGGCCGAGCACGGCCAGGGCGAAGAGCAGGGCGAGTGCCAGTCCGACCACCACCCAGGGCGTCGGATAGGACCACAGCGCCAGCGCCAGCCCCGCGCCGCCGATGCACAGCCAGGTCAGCGCGCTGCGGTAACGCCGTACCCAGGGGCCGACCGGTCCGGTGCGCAGCCCCGCCCGGTCGGCGGCGGACCGGCTCGCCGCCAGCCCGTCGCTCAGACCCCCGCGCAGCTGCGTGGCCCTCCGCCCCGGGCCGCCGAGCCAGGCGCCGAGAGCCACCGCCACGCCCAGCACCACCACCGTCCACACGGTGGTCCGCAGGAACCGCACCAGCTTGTCGTAGACGTCGGCGGCAGCCGCCGGGGAGACCCCGGCGGCCAGGCCGTCCAGGTAGAAGCTGCGGAAGACGACCAGGCCCAGGCCGAGCAGCAGGGTCGCGGCGGCCGCGCCCAGGGCCGTCGCCACCAGTGCCCGGCGTCGGCGCGCGGCCAGCAGCACCCCGCCCGCGCCCAGCAGCACCGCGATCACCGGCAGCCAGTCGCCGGCCAGCCGCAGCAGCCGGAACCAGGTCTTCGCCGCGCCGATGTTCTCGGCACTGAGCACGGTGATCCGGGTGTGGATCTCCGGGATCGCCGCGGCGGCCGTCACCCCCACCCCCACCAGCCGCTGCTTCACCTGGTCGATCACCGGTGCCAGGTCGATCACCACCGCGTCGTCGACCAGCTGCACCGCGCTGCCGCCCTGGCCGGTGAGCGCCTTCACCACGGTGCTGTGGATGCTCCGGTTGGCCTGGATCCAGAAGGTCCGGAACCACTGGCTGGAGACCACGTTCTTGGTCTGCGTCCGGACCAGGTCGGCGACGGCGCTGTTGATCGGCCCGCTGAGCCCGCTGATCGCGCGGCCGATCAGCGGCCTTTCGCTCGGGGCCAGTTGCTGGAGCAGGTCGTTGATGTTCAGCCGCTGGGTCACCTGGGTCGCGGCCAGGTCCGCGACGGCGTCCTGGAGCGGCACCGAGGAGGCCAGTGGCGCCACCGTGGCCACATAGCGGTCGGTGTCCCCGGCGATGTCCGCCACCCACACCGAGACGACGCTGAGCGGCGCCAGCACGCAGCCGAGCACGATCAGCACCGCCGCGGCCAGCGAGCGGAGCCGGTACCGGGGCTTCCTGGCGGCGGCCTCGGCCCGCAGCCTGGCCAGCTCGGCCCGCTCCTCCGGTCCCAACGGCTCGGCGGGCCGCGGCTCGGCGGGCCGCGGGTCACCGGGCCGAAGGTCTTCGGGTCGCGGGTCTTCGGGTCGCGGGTCGTCCGTCATGGGGTGCTCCCGGGTGGGTCGTCCGGCCGGGCCGGGTCGTCGGCCCGGGGCACCGCCGGCAGCCAGCGGTTCAGCGGTTGCCCCTCCGCGAGCACCGCGCCGATGGTGATGGCAAAGGTCAGCGAGGCGCACAGGGCGATCAGCCAGGACAGCAGGGTCAGCACCAGGCCCAGCGACCCGTAGTCGTTCAGGGTCCGGTTCAGCGCCTTCGGGATGTACAGCCGGGCGGTCAGCGACAGCGCCGGTCAGCGAGGTCGCCGCCAGCAGCGAGCCGGCAGCAGCGGCAGCCACGGCACCCGCCCGCCGAGCAGCAGATGCTGGGTCCACCACCACACCAGCAGGCTGGCCAGGAAGCTCAGCGGCACCCCAGCCACAGCCCGACCCCGAAGCCGTCCGCAGCGGCCCCTGGAACAGCAGCACCGCCAGCCAGGCGAACACCCACGCCAGCCACCGCCAGGCCACCACGGTGGCAGGACTCTTGGCAGCTGCCAGGCCCGCGCGCAGACCCGGGCCACGGCCCGGCTGAAACTGGTGGCCGAGAGCAGCGCCATCAGCAGGCCGATGATTCCGGTGGTCTCCCGGAGTTCCTCGCCGCCCTTGCCCTCGGCGCTGCTCAACGCCTCCCGGATCTGCTCCTCCGAGCCGCCGCCCAGCCCGAAGACCGCGCGGATGGAGCTCTGCAACTGGTCACGGACATACGGTGGGGCGAACGCCCCGATCGCGAACAGCAGCGGCACGAAGGTCAGGAACGCCTGCGCGGCCAGCCGGCTGGCGGCGTCCAGTACATGGGCGGACAGCAGCCGGGTGGTCAGCTCGGTCAGCACCGGGAACTTCAGCTCGGCCTCCGTCCGGAACCGCGCGAGCCAGGACTTCACCGCCGTCTTCCGGCTCCGGGACCGGTCGGCAGCACGCTGCCAGGCCGCGCGGGCGTCCATGCGTGCCTCCTGTCCAGGGGGGGCAGCGGTCCGGCTGCTCTCCCAGTCAAAGCGATCACCGCCCGGGGCGCGCACCGACGGCGGCCGTTGGAGGGCATCCGCTCGCGACCCGGGAGCCCGCGCCCCCGGGTCGGCCTAGTCGACGTAACGGTTCACCAGGATCGGCGTTGGCCCGGTGTGACCTCTCCCCGGTGGACCGCCGTGGCGCTGCTGCCCGCGGACGAAAGTCCGCCCGCCGAGCCGACAACCGGCGCCGACACGCCGGTCTTCACCCGGCTCGCCGAGGACTGGCGCGCCGCCGGACGCACGGTCCCGGGCGAACCCGACCGGGAATGGACGCAGTTGGTCGCCGGACGGCGGCTCAGTGGCGGACGGCGGCGGTGATCTCCACGCTGGTCGCGCCGGTCAGGTCGCGGTGGCTGCGGGCGGTCGCCTGCGCCGCGCCGTGCGCGGACACGTCCGGGACGGTGACCACCACCACGTCCAGCAGCGAGCCGTCCTGGTTCTTGAAGGAGACCGAGACGGTGTAGGTGTGCGGGTCCGAGGTGGGATTGGTGACCGTCACCTCGGCGGTGGTGCGTCGTCGTCGGAGGCCTTGGCCGGGGAGCCGACCTTCACGTCGGCGGTGGCGTTGATGCTGTCCTTGATCGACCCCAGCGCCGACGAGGCGGCGGAGGCCGCGGCCGAGGCGGCGGACGAGCCCAGCCCGGCGGCGGCCGAGGTCGCCGAGGAGGCGAGGTTGGAGGCGGCACCGCTGGAGCAGCCGGCCATCGGCGCGGCGATCAGGGCGGAGAGCAGGACTGCGGACGCGATGCGGCGCTTGGTCGTCATAGAGGCTCCGTGGGGTCGGTTCGCGGCACCGCCAGTCTTGACCGGCGGCGGCCGGAGCACCCGCCGGACTGCGCCGACCGGGTGCCGGGGCGCCCGGCCCGGCACCCCTGGCATCGCACATCCGTTCATGGCCGAAGGCACTCTGGTGCCGGGGCGGGGCGGGCGGCAGGATAGGTTGAGGACGCCCTCGGAGCGGCCACGGGAGCAGACGCACCGGGCTGACCAGCACAGCGGCAACACAGGCGGCGCGAAGGATACACGGCTGTGTCCCAATCTTGGCCTTTGCTTTACTGGTCTGCTGCAACCGTCTGCATAGAGTCCGTTGTCTCTGAGAGTGTCGAAGTATCTGATGAAGTGACGTGAGCGGAGCAGACGCGTGGGGCGGATCAAGGGCGGCATCGGCATCGCACTCCTGGTGAGTGCGGTACTGGCAAGCGCTAGCGCGTGCGGGGGCAGTGCTTCTGCCTCTGCGGCGAAACTGACCGGGGCGAGCAGCACGCCCAGCACGAGCAGCGGCAGCGCGAGTTCCAGCGCCAGCGCCAGCACCAAGCCGAGCGCGTCGCCGACCCCGTCGCACCCGTCCGGGCCGCCGATGCTGCTGAACACCATAGAGCCGGAGACCGGCGAAACCGTCGGCGTCGCCATGCCGATCTCGGTCGTCTTCAGCAACCCGGTCGCCACCTCGGCCCGCGCCGGGGTCGAGAACGCGATGAAGGTCACCACCTCGGTGCCGGTCACCGGTGCCTGGCACTGGTTCAGCAGCACCCGGGTCGACTGGCGTCCGCAGCAGTACTGGCCGTCGGCACCAAGGTGACCCTGAACGCCGCGCTGACCGGCATAGCCGACGGCAACGGCAGGTACGGCGTGCACGGCTACACCCACAGCTTCACCATCGGTGCCGACGTGGAGACCCAGGTCTCCGCGCCCGACCACTCGATGAAGGTCTACCGGAACGGCTCCCTGGTCAGGGAGATGCCGATCGACGCGGGCAGCCCGCAGTTCCCGTCCTGGGACGGCACCATGGCCGTCATGGACAAGGCGCCCGAGGTGCGGATGACCTCGTGCAGCGTCGACATCACCTGTGACCCGAGCAACCCCAACTTCTACGACATCACCCTGCCCAACGATGTCCAGCTGACCACCTCGGGCACCTACGTGCACTACTCCACCGGCGACCCGCAGCCCGGTCACAGCTACGGCTCGCACGGCTGCGTGCACCTGTCGCTGTCCGACTCCAAGTGGTTCTACGACACGTCGAGGTGGGCGACCGATTCACACACCGGTTCCCCGGCGGTGACGCGGCCGGTGACAACGGCTACGCCGACTTCAACCTGAGCTGGTCGCAGTGGCTGGCCGGCAGCGCGTCCGGACAGCAGACCACCGCCACCTCCTGACCGCAGCCCGCTGACAGCCGGTCGGCGCACTCCCGGGGGAACCGCTCCTCCCCGGGCCCGCCGCCGGCCCACAGCCCGCACCCGCCGTGTGCCCGCAGCCTCCGTCTGCGGCACACGGCTTTTCCGTCCCGACCCCGGCCTGAACCGCCCGACGCCCGGCCCGCGTTGATCTGATGAAATTTCATGTCGATGAAATCTCAGTCATGTTGGTGAATCGTTCCAGGGCCGTCCGAGGGCGCCTGGAGCCCTCAGGCCCACGCCCACAGGCCGCCCACCTCGGCGCAGGCGGAGCAACAGCGACGTGGGTGCGTGCACCGCACCTCGCCACACCCGTATCGTGAGCGTTCGCGCCCCACGGAATACCGCGTCGAACGGCCTCACCCGAATGGAGCCGTCCGGCGGCAGCCCGCCTGCCGCGCTTTCTCCAGCCAGGCGCAGCAGTCCTCCCTGCCACGAATCGGACCACACTATGACCGCGCTCCAACCGTCCACCGATGAGACGACCACGGCCCAAGCGACCGAACCGGCCGGCGACATTCAGTCAAGCGTCCGCGAGGACCTGCTCAGCTACGCCGACCTCGGCGGCTTCACGCTGACCCCCAAGACCCACGCCTGGTACGCGGCGGTCGACACCATCACCAACCCCGAGGAGGCCCGCGCCGCCTCGACCGCCCTCGCCGAACTGCGCGGGCGGGACCTGCCCGCCACCCGCGAGGCCGCCACCCGGCTGCACGCGGAGACCACGCTGGGCGAGCTGACGACGGTCGCCGCGCTGAGCGAGGCGGTCGCCCTGCTGCACCGGGTCCGGACGACCCTGGCCGTCCTCACCCCCGCGGTCTTCGCCTCGCACGAGCTGACCGCCTTCACCGCCGCCACCGGGGACGGCCGCTGGCGCAAGGAGCACGGCGTGAAGCTGAGCTGGGGCCAGCGGCGCGCACTGCGCCGGGCCGTCCGCGGCTTCGCGGCGACCCCCGGCGCCCGGCGGCCCGCGCTGCACCAGGCCCTGGTGTCCGCCGCGGCCGACCGCGACGCCTGGGCGGCCCTCTCCCCAGCGGCGCCCGCCCGGCACTGCCCGCCGACGAGGCCGTCATCGACAGCGCGGTCCAGGCCGTCGAAGCCGCCCAGACCGGGCTGCGCGAACTGGACCGGCTGCTGCCCGAGTACGCCCTGGCCGGCATGCCCTTCGCGGAGCTGGCCGAACTGGTCGACCAACTGGCCGCCGACGAGGGCACGCTGTACCGGCTGCCGACCCTCCGCGCGCTGCGCGACAGCATCGAGCAGCGCGGACACGGCGCGCTGCTGGCGGAACTGACGGAGCAGCGTGCGGACGGCGAGGCCTTGGCAGCGGCCTGCGACCTGCACTTCCCCACCTCCGCCGACACCAGCACCGAGGCCCTCCAGGCCCTGCTCCCCAACCCCCGCGAGGAGGGCGACCCCACCCCGGCCACTCCCCCGGCCGCCGCCGAGCCGACCGCCGAGCCCGAGGTCGAGGCCGAGGTTGAGGCCGAGGTCGAGGCCGAGGTTGAGGCCGAGGCAGCAGTCGAGGCCGAGGCAGCGGTCGAGGCGCCGGTTGAGGCGCCGGTTGAGGCCGAGGCAGCGGTCGAGATCGAGGTCGAAGAGGTCCCGGTCGAGGCGGAGGCAGAGGTCGCCGTGGAGGTGGCGGCCGAGGACACCGCCCCGAGCCCGAGGTGGCGACCGAGGCCGAGGACGTCGAGGCCTCGGACGAGACAGCAGCCGTCGCCGAGACCGAGGTTGTCGCCGAGACCGAGTCCGAGCCCGCAGTTGAGGCCGAGGACGTGGCCGTGGCCGACGTCGAGACCGCAGTTGAGGCCGCAATTGAGGCCGAGGCCGAGCCCGAGATCGTCGTGGAGGCCGAGCCGGAGACGGAGACCGTCGCCGAGGTCGAGGTCGAGGTCGAGGTCATTGCTGAGACCGAGGCTGTTGCCGAGACCGTGGTCGAGGTCGCGGCGGAGCCCGAGCCTGAGCCCGAGGTCGCGGCGGAGCCCGAGGCTGCCTTTGAGGCCGAGCCCGAGGTCAAGGCCGAGGTCAAGGCCGAGGTCGAGCCCGCGGCTGCCGTGGCGGTGGAGGTCGGGGGCGAGCGGCCGGATGTGGCGCCCGGGCGGCCGGTGAGCGCGTACTCCGCCGACGAGCTGCTGTCGATCGTGCGCTGGCTCGACGCGGACGGTGTCGAGCGGACCGACGACGAGCTGCTGCGCGCGGCGATGAAGGATCTGGGGTTCTCCCGGCTTGGTCCGCGGATCAAGGAGGCCCTGGGCGCGGCCGTCGCGGCGGCCCGCGGCTGAGCACCTGCTGAAGTGGGGCCCGGCGACCGGAGGAATCCGGTCACCGGGCCCCACTGCTTGGCGGAGCGGGAGGCCCGAGCAGGTCGAACCCGGGCCGCTCAGACCTTCTCGGCGACGGATGAACCGTCCCGGAGCCTGCACAGCACAGCCGCCAGCTCGGCGACGGTCGGGTAGTCGAAGACCGCGTCCAGCGGTACCGAGACACCCATCCGGCGGCGTACCTGGGCGACCACCTTGTTGGCCAGCAACGAGTGCCCGCCCAGGTCGAAGAAGTTGTCCGCGCGGCCCACCTGCCGCTCCAGCTTCAGCAGTTCCCGCCAGATTCCGGCGAGTTGCTCCTCCTCCGCTCCGACCGGCTGCCCGGCCCGTTCGCCGTCCGGCCGCTCCGCCTGCCCCTGCCCCGGCCCTGCCCCGGCGGCTGCTGCTCCGGGGCGGCGACCGCCAGGGCCAGCAGCGCCCGCCGGTCCACCTTGCCGTTGGGGGTGAGCGGGAAGGCGTCCACGGCCGCCCACAGGTCCGGCACCAGGTACTCGGGCAGCGCCGCCCGCAGCCGGACCCGGACCTCGTCGACCACCTCCGCGGCGGCCCGGCCTGCCGCCGGCAGCAGCAGCACGGCGACCAGGCGCCGGGTGTCCGCGGTCGCACCGTCGGCGAGCACCAGCGCGTCCCGCACCGCCGGATCCGCCCGCAGCGCCGCCTCCACCTCGCCGGGCTCCACCCGGAAGCCGCGCTTCTTGAACTGGTCGTCCATCCGGCCCAGGAACTCCAGTGTGCCGTCAGGCAGCTCCCGGGCCAGGTCACCGGTGGCGTACAGCCGCGCGCCCGGCTGCCAGGGGTCGGGCAGGAACCGCAGCGCGGTCTGCGCCGGGTCGTTCAGATAGCCCCGGGCGATCCCGGGACCACCGGCGAACAGCTGCCCAGGGGTGCCCGGGGCGACCGGCCGCAGCTCCTCGTCCAGCAGCCGGACGCTGGTGCCCGCCATGGCCCGGCCGATCGGCACGCTCTGCTCCTCGCCCTGCCCGGGCGACACCAGGTGCACCGTGGTGGCGGTGGTGACCTCGGTCGGGCCGTAGGCGTTCACCAGCGCGCAGCCGGGCACCGCCCGGAGGAACCGGCGTGCGTGCGGGGCGGAGAGCACGTCCCCGCCGACCACCAGCCGTCGCAGCCCGGCGAGGTCCGACAGCCGCTCGTCCACCATCAGGTGGAACAGCCCGGTCGGCAGCAAGACGGTGGTGACCCGGTGCCGCCGCAGCAGCTCGCCCAGCTCGGTCGCGGACAGCCGTCCGGCGCGGGCGACCACCAGCCGGGCACCGTTGGCCAGCGCGCCCCAGATGTCGAAGGTCGCCGCGTCGAAGGAGGTCGAGGAGGCGTGCAGCACCACTTCGTCCGGCTCCACCCGGGCCGCGCCCGGCTGCCGCACCAGCCGCGCCACGCCCCGGTGGGTGACCATCACGCCCTTGGGCACGCCGGTCGAGCCCGAGGTGAACATGGTGTAGGCGAGCGCGTCCGGATGAGTCGGCAGTGCGGGCGGTGCGGGCGGTGCGGTCCGGGCATCGGTGGCACCGGCGGCGTCCACGGCGTCCAGTGCCACGGCCCGTACCCCGGTGTCCGCCGGGAGCCCGGCCAGCAGCGCCGCGGTGCCGAGGACCACCGGGCAGCGCGCGGCGTCCAGCATCATCCGCAGCCGCTCCGGCGGGTAGTCGGCGTCCAGCGGCACATAGCCGCCGCCGGCCTTGAGCACCGCGAGTGCGGCCACCACGAACTCGACCGAGCGCGGCAGCAGCAGACCGACCGCGGTGCGCCCAGGCCGAACCCGGCCAGGCGGTGCGCCAGCCGGTTCGCGCGGGCGTCGAGCTCGGCATAGCTGAGCGTGGTGCCGCTGTCGGCGCGGCCGGGCACGGTACCGGCGTGGACCACGGCCACCCGCTCCGGGTACGCCGCGGCGGCCGCCTCCACCAGCCGGTGCAGGCACTCCTCGGGCGCGCTGTCGGCCGCCGCCGGATCAGTCCGCATCACGGCCCTCCTTGCCGTCCGCGGCGTACGGCGGCAGGTCGGTGATCACGCCGTCCAGCAGGAAGTCCAACTGGTCGGTGTGCAGCACGCGTTCGCTGATCGCCGGGTAGTCGGCGGCGGGCTCCTCGGCCAGCCGGGCCCACAGCCCGGACAGCTGGTGCCCGGCCTCGGTGCAGGAGATGTCGGCCAGCTCCAGCGCCGCGGAGTTGCCCTGCTCGGCCAGGTGCGCGGCCCGGGCCAGGGTCAGCGCCATCCCCAGCAGGGTGCTGGCGACCTGCCCGACCAGCATGACCTGGTGCTCGCGCTCGGTGAGCTCCTCCAGGCCGTGCTGGTCCAGCAGCCCACGGCAGTGCGCCGCCAGCGCGGTGGCCTCCGACTGCACCCGGGCCAGGTGCTTCTGGCAGCGCGGGGACAGAAACCGGTCGGTCGGCGGCTGCCGCAGCTCAGGCTGCTCCCGGCCCTGCCCGCTCTCGCCGCCGTCCAGTCCGGCCGGACCGTCCAGTCCGGCCAGGCCGTCGAGGGCGGCCAGCGCCGTCCAGTAGTCGAGCAGGAAGTCCACGCCGCCGGCCACCCGCAGGCCCCGGGCATCGCGGGCGAAGCGCTCGACCGGCAGCGGCGTGGAGCCACGCAGGGCCTTGCTGCGGGCGGTCTCGATGCCCTCACCGCCCATCAGCGAGATGGTCCGGTCGATCACCTGCCAGCAGGTCATCGAGGTGAGGTTCTTGGCCGCGGTGAGCTCCGGCGTCAGCTCCGCCAGGTCGCCGCTGAGCATGCCCCACTGCACCACGCTCTCGATCGCGAACACGTCCGCCGCGGTCTGCGCGACCAGCCGCTGGATCTCCTCGTAGTCGCCCAGCGGGCGGCCGTCCATGGTCCGCCGGTTGACGAACTCCCGGGACCAGGTGAGGCAGAGCTTGGCGATGGCCAGCGAGGGCGAGGCGATGATCAGCATCCGGCCCAGCACGGCCAGCCGGACCAGCTCCGGCTCGTCCCGCCACTCGTCGGCGGAGGCCGGGAGCAGCTGCTCGGCCGGCACCCGCACCCCGTTGAAGCGCAGCACCCCGATCGGCGAGCCGTGCAGACCGATGAACTCGTGCCGGCCGACCGACTCCACCCCGGGGGTGTCGGTGCTGACGAAGAAGACCCGGGTCTGGTCGACGCCCTCGTGCTCGACGGCGGCGGTGACGTCCACGATCTCGGCCAGCGCCCCGTTGCCGATGTAGATCTTCTCGCCGGTGAGCAGGTAGGCGGCACCGTCCTCGACCAGTACCGCCCTGGTCTCCCGGCTCCGGTTGGCCGCGCCGCCCGTCTCGGTGTCCGCGCTGCCGGAGACCGCCCGGCCGCGCACCTTCTCCAGGACCAGCTCCCGCAGCGGGCCCTCGGCCAGCAGCGGCAGGTAGTTGCCGGAACCGAGCCCGTTGGTGATGGACAGCATCCAGCTGATCGCCGGGCTCCAGCTGGCGGTGACCTGCACCACCCGCAGCGTGTTCATCGGCGACAGGCCGAGGCCGCCCAGCTCCGGGGCGATCAGCATGGTCAGAAAGCCCTCCTCGCGGAGCAGGCCGAGCAGGTCGGCGGGCAGCTCCCCGTCGAGGTCGAGCGCGGCCGGGTTCACCCGGGTGCGCAGCAGTTCCCGCATCCGGGCGACCGCGGCGTCGCCGAGCGCCCGGTCGGCGGCGTCCTGCTCCGGGAAGGGCCGCAGCAGATCCCAGCGGACCCGGCCCAGGAAGAGCTCATCGAGCAGCCCGGTCAAGGTCGGCGGTGAGGTGGTGGTGGACGTCATGCTCCTGCTCCCTGAAGTAGAAGTGCCGGCCGGGATACATCCGCAGCCGCAAGGGTTCGGTGCTGTACGGGGCCCAGGCGGCCAGGTCGTCGCGGGTCACGTCCGGGTCGTCGGTGCCGCCGAGCACGGTCAGCGGCACCGGCAGCGGGTCGGCCGGGGCGGAGCGGCGGTAGTCGGCCACGATCCGCAGGTCGGCGCGGAGGCCGGCCAGCAGCAGCGCGAACCACTCCGGGTCCTCGCGCAGCTCCGGCGGTACCGCGTCGTAGCTCTCGCCCAGCTCCGCCAGCAGCTCCTCGTCGCCGAGGGCGGGCAGGGCCGGGTCGCCGCGGTGCAGATGCGGCGCCTCGTGCCCGGAGAGGTAGAGCCGGCGGGCAGCTCCCGGCCGCGCGCCCGCAGCTCCGACGCCAGCTCGTAGGCCACGGCCGCGCCCAGGCTGTGCCCGAACAGCGCGTAAGGGCCGGTGAACTCCGCCTCGTCGGCGAGCGCCCGGACCAGCTCGGGCATCGCGGTGTACGGCTCCTCCTCGATCCGCTCGCCCCGGCCTGGCGGCTGGACGCCCCAGACCTCGTACCCGGGCAGGCCGTCGGCCCAGAACAGGAACTCCCCGGCCGATCCGCCGCTGTGCGGCAGGCAGTACAGCCGCATCCGGGCCTGCGGTCTGGGCTCCCGGCAGAGCAGCCAGGGCGACCGGCCGGTCATCGGCCGGCCGCCCGCTGCTGGTCCAGCGCGGCGGCCAGGCCCGCGACCGTGGGCGTCCGGAACACCGTCCGCACCCCGACCGGCTGGTCCAGCTCCCGGCGCAGTACCGCGGCGACCCGGGAGGCGAGCATCGAGTCACCGCCCAGTTCGAAGAACGAGCGGTGACCGTCCAGCCGCTCCACCCCGAGGATCGAGCGGAAGGCGGCGGCGACGACCTGCTCGGTCGTGGTCGCCCACTGCCCGGCGTCCGCCACCGGCCGCGGGACCGGCCGCGGTTCGGGCTGCGCCATGGGTTGCGGGTCCGGCTGCGGGGCCGGTTGCGTGACCAGCGGCGTGCCCAGCGGCTGCGGCTCCGCTCGGGGGACGGGCCGCGGGGCGGGGGCGCGGTCGATCCGCAGCGACCGGCGTTCGAACGGATAGGTCGGCAGCGGTACCCGGAGCGGCCGACGGTCGGCGTGCAGCGCACTCCAGTCGATGCCGACCCCGGCCTGCCACAGCCGTCCGACCGCGTCCAGCAGCACTGCCGAGCCGTCCGTCTCGTCCGCCGGGTGCGGCATGCAGGCCACCACCGGACGGTCCTCGGCGCATTCCGGGTGCCTGCGGGCGAGGCCGGCCAGGGTGCGTCCGGGGCCGACCTCGATCAGGGCGGCGTCGCCGCTGCCGAGCACCGTTCCCAGTGCGGCGCTGAAGTTCACCGTGTGGCGCAGGTGACCGCTCCAGAACGACGGGTCGGTCACCTCGTCCGCACTGACCAGGGCTCCGCTGCGGTCGGAGATCCAGGGCAGCTCCGGCGGCTGCGGCCGGACCTCGGCCACCTGCTTCTCGAAGTCGGCGAGCAGCGGTTCGACCAGGTGGGAGTGCGCGGCAGTGCTGATGTGCAGCAGCTGCCCCTCCACGCCCTCGGCGGCCAGGGCCTCCTGGAGCCCGCGCACCGCGTCGGGGCGGCCGGCGACCACGCACTGGCCGGGCCCGTTGACGGCGGCGACCGACAGTTCGGCGCCGAGCCGGGGCCCGAGCTGCTCGACGGACAGCGGCAGCGCCAGCATCGCGCCGGGGCCGACCGAGCCCAGCAGCCGCCCGCGCGCCAGTACCAGCGCCATCGCGTCCGGCAGCGAGAGCACGCCCGCGATCGCGGCGGCCGGGTAGGCGCCGAGGCTGTGCCCGAGCACCGCGCCGGGCCGCACGCCCCAGGACTGCCAGAGCCGGGCCAGGGCGTACTCCACCGCGAACACGGCGGGCTGGCCGATCGCCATGGTGGCCAGCCCGCGCCGGGCCGCCGCCACCGCCTCCGCGCGCTCCGGGTCCGGGAAGAGCACCTGGCGCAGGTCCGTTTCCAGGGCGGGCGCGGCGAGTTCGGCGCAGGCGTCGATGTCGGCCCGGAATCCCGGGTATCGGCGGTAGAGCTGCTCGGCCATGCCCACGTGCTGGCCGCCCTGCCCGGGGAAGAGGAACACGGTCTCGCGCGGCTCGACCGGCGCGGGCCGGTCGGCGCGGATCAGCCGTCCGGGCTCCGCCCCGGTCAGCGCCCGCGCCGCGTCCCGGGCGTTCCGGGCCACCACGAACCCGCTGCGGGAAGGGGTGCCGGCCGACCTGGAGCGTGTACGCGACATCCGCCAACGCCGCTGCGGCGGTGGGCTGTTCGGCGGTGAGCTGTCCGATGGCGGCCTGCTCGGCGGCGGGCTGCTCGGTGCCGGCGGGGTCTCCGGTGGCCGGATCGGTCGGGCGGTGGCGGCCAGGTCGGCCGCGGCGGCGGAAAGCGCGGCGGGTGCGCGCGGACAGCGGCAGCAGCTGGTACGCCCGGCCGGTTCGGCCGGCCCGGGCGCGGCGACGGTGCCTCCTCCAGCACCACATGGGCGTTGGTGCCGCCCAGGCCGAGCGAGTTGACCCCGGCCCGGCGCGGACGGTCGCCACGCGGCCAGGGGTCGGCCGCGCGGTCACCCGGAACGGGCTGCCCGGCAGGTCCGCCTCCGGGTTGGGGTGCGGAAGTGCAGCGTCGGCGGGATCAGCTGGTGGTGCAGCGAGAGCACCACCTTGATCAGCCCGAGTACGCCCGCGGCCGCGTCGGTGTGCCCGATGTTGGTCTTGACGGTGCCCAGCAGTACCGAGCCGGTCGGCGTCCCGCCGCCGAACGCCTTGGTCAGCGCCCGCACCTCGATCGGGTCGCCGACCAGAGTTCCGGTGCCGTGCGCCTCGACGTAGTCGACGGTCCACGGGTCGATGTCGGCGACCAGGTGTGCCGAACGCACGGCTGCGGCCTGCCCGTCCACGCCGGGCGCGGTGAAACCGACCTTGGCGGAGCCGTCGTTGGTGACCGCCGAGCCGCGGATCACCGCGTGCACGGTGTCCCCCTCCGCCAGCGCCTCCTCCAGCCGCTTGAGCACCACCATCCCGGCACCGTCGCTGGCGACCGTGCCGGCCGCGTCGGCGTCGAAGGCCCGGCAGTGGCCGTCGCCGGCGACGATGTCCTGCTCCTCGCCGGCGTCCTCGAAGGGGAACGGGTCGTGCAGGGTGATCCCACCGGCCAGGGCCAGGTCGCACTCGCCCGCGAGCAGTGCCTGAACGGCGGTGTGCACCGCCACCAGCGAGGTCGAGCAGGCGGTCTGCACGGTGACCGCGGGCCCGGTCAGCCCCAGCTTGTAGGCGATCCGGCTGGTGAGGAAGTCGGCGCTGCTGGCCAGCCGCAGCTGGAGCTCGGTCACCTCGGGAAGCGCGCCCGGTGGGCACGCAGGTTGTCCAGGTGACCGGTGTCTCCGCAGCCGGCGTACACCCCGACCGGGCCGCGGTAGCCGCGCGGGTCGTAACCGGCGTGCTCCAGCGCCTCCCAGGCGCACTCCAGGAACACCCGCTGCTGCGGGTCGAGCAGCAGCGCCTCGCTCGGCGCGTAGCCGAAGAAGTCGCTGTCGAAGCCGTCCCCCGGGGACGATGCCGTGGGCGGCCACCCGGCCGGTACGCTCGTCGTCGGCCGGTCGGGTCAGTGACTCGCGCCCCTCGGCCAGCCCGGCCCAGAACTCGGCCAGCCCCCGCCTCCCGGGAAGCGGCCGGCCATGCCGACCACCGCCACCATCGGGATGTCCGCAGTCGGAGTGTCCGCAGTCGGGATGTCCGCAGCGGAATCGTCCGTACTCATACCGCCCCCTCGGCTATCTCCATGGCAACCGCCGCGTCCTCTGCTTCCTGATCCGGCCCGGCCGTGGCCTGGAGCGAGCGCACCGGCGAGAAGAGCGGGGGAGGATCGCCAGTCCGCAGATCCCGGCCGCCAGCCAGAGCACCCGCGCATCCCCAGCGGGGCGACCAGCACACCGCCGAGGGCCGAGCCGAGCGGCAGCGTGCCCCACTCGATGAAGCGCAGGGTGGCGTTCATCCGCCCCATCAGCCGCCCGGGAGTCAGCATCTGACGCATGGTCACGGAGTTCACGTTGTAGACCACCCCGACATAGACCACGAACAGGCCCGCTCCGAAGCCGACCGCGCCGTGCGCCAGCGGCAGCAGCACCAGGCCGACCGTGCAGACCGCTATCGCGCCCAGCAGTTGGAGTCCCGGTGCCATCCGCTTGGCCAGCGGCCCGCAGGCCAGTGCGCCGAGCAGTCCTCCGGCGTTGCCGACCGCGAGCACGATGCCGATCGCCCCCGAACCCAGGTGCAGCACCCGGTCGCCGTAGAAGACCTGGAGCGCGAGCACCGCGGCGAAGGCGAGGTTGGCGGTGGCATCGCACAGTGCCAGCGGACGCAGCAGCCGGTGGCCGACCACAAAGCGGACGCCTTCGCCGATCTCTCCCCGCAGGCCCTGGCTCTCCTCGGTCGCGGCCCTGCGCTCGGTCTCCGGAACGAACAGCAGCAGCACGAACGAGCCCAGATAGCTGACCGCGTCGATCAGCACCGAGGTCGGCGCGCTGACCAGCTGGATCAGGAAACCGCCGACGGTCGGACCACCCAGCTGGGCAAACGACCGCGACCCCTCCAGCTTGGCGTTGCCGTCCGCCAGTTGCTCCTCGGTGACGGTGACCGGCAGATAGGACATCTGGGCCACGTCGAAGAACAGCGTGCCCAGCCCCACACGAAGGCCACCGCGAACAGCACCGGCAGGGTCAGCACCCCGGCCGCCCAGGTGATCGGCACCACCGCCAGCGCCAGCGCCCGGGCGCCGTCGGCGACCAGCATCACCAGCCGCAGCGGCAGCCGCTCCACCCAGGCGCCGGCGGGCAGGCCGAGGATCAGGATCGGCACGAACTCCACCGTCGACAGCAGGCTGACGTCCAGCGCGGTGCCGTGCAGCAGCAGTGCCACAAAGGGAAAGGCGAGCAGGGTCACCTGGGTGCCCAGCAGGCTCACGGTCTGCGCGAGCCACAGGTTGCGGAACCGCGCCAGCCGCCACAGGCTTTCCGGGGCCATCGCTCACCCGTCCATTCGGTTGCGCAGGCTCAGCGGCCGCAGATCGGTCCACACCTGGCGGATGTGGTCCAGGCACTGGCTGCGGGGCCCACCGGCCCGGTCGCCTCCCAGCCGGCCGGCGGCTGCCGGTCGGCCGGCCACAGCGAGTACTGCTGCTCCTGGTTGCGCACCACGGCATAGCGCCGGTCGCCATCGTCGTCGAACATCGAGCCAATTTCCTTTCTCTCGAACATTTCTGACAGATATTCACCTGTCATGGGCTCAGCTTCGGCCCTCGCGGCGCCGAGTGGCGGCCAGACGGGAACGCCCGGCTCGCAGACGCTCGGCCCGCCGCTCGTCCTGGAGCCCCGACTCCGGCTCTGACGCGGACTGCTGTCGTTCCGTCAGATGCCGTGCCAGTGAGGCGATGGTGGGGAACTCGTAGAGCGCCACCAGTGGCACCCGCGGCCCGGGCTCCTCGTTCAGCCGGGCGAGCACCCTGGCCAGGGCCAGTGAACTCCCGCCGATCTCAAAGAAGTTGTCGTGGACGCCGACCTCCGGGAGGTCCAGCGCCTGCTGCCAGATCCCGGCCAGCGTCCGCTCCAGCCCGGTGCGGGCGGCCACGCCCGCGACCACAGTCTCGGCCGGCTCCGGCAGCGCCCGTGGGTCCGCCTTGCCGTTGGCGTTCAGCGGGATCGCGTCGATGGCAACCACCGCGGACGCAGCAGATACGCGGGCAGCCGCCCGGCCAGATGGACGCGCAGGTCGGCGGGCACCGGGCCGCCGCCGGCGGGCACCACATAGCCGATCAGCCGTTCCTGCCCGCCCGGTCCGGTACGGACCACCACCGCGGCGTCGACGATCCCGGGTGGCTGCACAGGGCGGCCTCGACATGCCCCGGCTCGATCCGGTAGCCGCGCACCTTGAGCTGGCTGTCCAGCCGGCCGAGCACCTCCAGCCGCCCGTCCGGCAGCCAGCGGGCCCGGTCCCCGGAGCGGTGCAGCCGGGCGCCGGGCACCGCGGAGAACGGGTGCGGGACGAACCGGTCGGCGGTCAGGTCCGGGCGGCCCAGATAGCCGCGGGCCAGGCAGTCACCGCCGATGTACAGCTGCCCGGCGGTGCCCACCGGCACCGGGTTCAGCTCGGCGTCCAGCACATAGGTCTCGACACCGCTGATCGGACGGCCGATGGGCACCCGGTCGCCGGTGAACGGGTCCTCCAGCAGCGTCGCCGTGGCGTTGACGGTGGTCTCGGTCAGCCCGTAGACGTTGAACACCGGCCCCGGTGTCCCGTTGCCAGAGCCGCAGCGCCTGCGCGTCCACCGGCTCGGCGCCGATGGAGGCCAGCCGCAGGCTGGGGGCCGGGTGCAGGCCCCGGGCGTGTGCGTCGGTGATCCACTGCCGCCAGTAGCTGGAGGTGAGGATGGCGAAGGTGATCCGCTCCCGGGTCATCAGCCCGGTCAGCTCCTCCGGCCCCGGCTGCGGCTCGGGGCGAGCACCACACAGCCCCCGCCGACCAGGTCGGGTACATCTCCTCCACCGCGATGTCGAAGCCGAGGCTGGCGAACTGGAGCACCCGGTCGGCGGCGGTCAGCCCGTAGATCCGGCGCATGGTCGCCACCACGATGGACAGCGAGGCATGGGTGACCGCCACTCCCTTGGGCTCGCCGGTCGAGCCCGAGGTGAACAGCACATAGGCCAGGTTCCCCGGCTCCGGACGGCGCACCGGGGTCACCGCCGCGCGCGGCCCGGAGGTCAGCTCGTCGACGGTCAGCACGGTGGCGTCCGCCTCGGCCAGCCGGTGCACCGTGACCGCGTCGGCGACCGCGTACCGGGCCCCGGCCGCGCCCAGCAGCCGGGCCAGATAGGCCGGGTGTGGGTGGAGCTCAGCGGCAGATAGGCCGCGCCCGCCTTGAGAATGCCCAGCAGCGTCGCGGCCGTTCCCGCCCCGCGCTCCTGGAGCACCCCGACGATGTCCTCGGGCCCGGCCCCGGCCGCGCGCAGATGCTCGGCGATCCGCTCGGACAGCTCGTGCAGCTCGGCGTAACTGGTCTCCCCCGCCCCAGCTCACTGCCGGGGCCGCGGGCGTGGCGGCGGCCTGGCGGCGAACATCTCGTGCACCCGCTCCTCGGCGCCGCTGACCGGCTCCGGCCGACTCCACTCGTCCAGGATCAGCGCCCGCTCCCGTTCGCCCAGCAGCGGCAGCGCGTGCAGCGGCAGCTCCGGGCCACACCGGCGGTCAGGAAGCGGACGAACTGCTCCACGAAGCGGTCGACGGTGCCCGGGTCGAACAGCTCGGTGCTGTAGCTGAGCACCCCGACATAGCCGTCGGCCGTCCGAGGCGGCGTTGATGGACAGGTCCAGATCGAACTTGGCGGTGGTCGGCTCGGGCAGCCGCAGCTCGGCCGACAGGTCGGCGAAGCGGGGCCGGGCCATCGGCGCCAGATCGGCGCTGAAGGCCACCTGCACCAGCGGCGTGTGGCTGGGCAGCCGGTCCGGGCGCACCCGTTCGACCAACTGGTCGAAGGAGACCCCCTGGTGGGACAGCACATCCAGGGCCGACCGGCGCACCCCTTCGAGTACCGAGCCGAAGGTCTGGCCGGCCGAGGTCCTGACCCGAACCGGCAGGGTGTCCACGAACAGCCCGATCAACGGCTCGAACTCCGGCTCCGGGCGGTCGGTCACCGGCATGCCGACCAGCAGGTCGGCCGCGCCGGTCAGCCGCCCGAGCAGCGCCGAGTACGCCCCCAGCAGCACCATGAACGGGCTCATCCGCATCCGCCCGCCGAGCGCCGCCACGTCCGCCATCAGCGCGGCCGGGAGCTGGAACACCCGGGTTGCGCCCGCGATGCCGCGCACAGTCGGGCGCGGCCGGTCGCCGGGCACGGTGAGCAGGTCGGGCGCGCCGGAGAGATAACCGGTCCACCAGTCCAGCAGTTCCCCGCCGTCGAGCAGGGCCCGCTGGTAGCCGACATAGTCGCGGTACTGCGCGGTCAGCTCCGGCAGGGCGGCCGCGGCCGCGCCCCGCACTCCTGCGCGTACAGCTCGGCGAGTTCCTCGAACAGCACGGTGATCGACTGACCGTCGCAGACGATGTGATGCAGCGCCAGGCAGAGCAGGTGGTCCTGCTCCTCCAGCCGGAAGACCGCGGTGCGCAGCAGCGGTCCGGCGGTCAGCTCGAACGGCTGCTCGCACCAGGACTGCGCGAGCTCCCCGGCCCGCTCCGCCCGCTCCCCGGCGGGCAGCCCGCCGAGGTCGGTCACCGGGAGCGGGATGTCGACGAAGTCGGCGATCCGCTGCACCGGGACGCCGTCCACCGCCTCGAAGGTGGTGCGCAGCGCCTCGTGCCTGGCCACCACCCGGCGCACCGCGGCCCGCAGCGCGTCCAGATCGGCCGGGCCGCCCAGACGGACCGAGAAGAAGACGTTGTAGTGGGAACTGTGCGGATGAAGCTCGTTGATCAGCCACAGTCCGCGCGGCGGGGGAAACCGGAGCCGTGGTCGCCGTGTCGGGCGGGGCAGTCGGCTGCTGGACAGTCACGGTGTTCCCTTCTGGACAACCGGCGGCGGCAGGTGTGCACGACCGCGGGTTCGCGGAACTTTCGCGGATCTTCGGGACGCGGAACTTCGGGACGCGGATCTTCTGGACGCGCGGCGGCCGCCGACGCATCATGCGTCGGCGGGCTTCCGCCGGACCCCGGGCGCCGGCGGCCGCCCGCATTGCGGAGAGCGGGGATCGTGATAGCCATCCCCTAACCGGCTGCTGTTTTCTGACTGACCATCTGTTTCTTGCCACCGCATCCGGGCGCGTCTGCGCCGGGGCCTTCCGCGCCGGGCCGTCCGCCCGCTCTTTCCGGGCTGTGCCGAACGGCAGCCGTAGCCTGCCCGCCCGCCCGGCGCAGCGGTCAGCCGGTGGCGCCCGCCGAGCCGCCCGCCACCCCGGCACCCAGCCGCTCCAGCACGCCGCGGGCCAGCTCCGAGAGTGTCCGGTGGTCAGCGCCGCCGGGTCGCGGCTGACCCGCAGCCGGGGGGAGACCCGGCGCGACGACCAGCTCCACCATCAACTCCGCCTGGGCTCCGGTCAGTTCGTCCCGTTCGTCGATGACGGTGCGGCAGCCGTCCAGCTCCAGCAGCGGCGGGGCAGTCCTGGACCGCAGCGAGCACCTGGTAGAGCGGATGGCGGTGGCTGCGCGGCGGCCGCACCGCGCGGACCACCTCGGCGAACGGCAGGTCGGCGGCGGCCAGCGCCCCGGCCACCGCCCGCGCCACCGCACCGACGGCAGCGTCCGCGTCCACGTCCGTGGCTTTGTCGTCCGTGGCTTTGGCGTCCGTGGCTTTGGCGTCCGTGCCTGGTTCCTTGCCTGGGTCCGTGTCCGCGTCCGGCCGGGGCCGCACACAGACGGTGTCGATCAGGCAGCGCGCCGCGGCAACTCCTGGGTGCCGCGCAGGTTCACCGGTACCCCGAGGGCGAAGTCCCGCTGCCCGGTCTGCTCCGCGACCGTCCGCCAGACCGCGTCCGCCAGCGCGGCCAGCAGTCCGGTGCCTTGCCGCCGCGCCGCATCGGCCCCGGCGCGGAGCTCCTCGGTCAGCGGGTACTCGATCCGGGTCGGACCGTCCTGCGCCCGCCCCGCCGGGGCCGGCCAGTCCAGTGCCGGGACACCTGCCAGCGTCCGGGCCCAGTAGGCCCGTTGGGCGGACAGGTCCACCGCCGCGGCCAGCTCCTGGAGCAACCGGTGGGTGCGGGCCGGGCCGGGCACGGGATCGGCGAACACCGGCTCCCGGCCGGACCGCCGGGCACTGTACGCCAGGCCGAGCTCGCCCGAGAGCAGGTGCTGCGACCAGCCGTCGAAGGCCGCGTGGTGCACCGCGACCGCGAACAGCCAGCGCTCACCCGGCTGTTCACGCACCAGCACCGCCCGCCAGACCTGCCCGGCGCCGAGGTCGAACGGCTGGAGCAACTGTTCCGCCAGCATCCGCTCCGCCTGCTCCGGCGCCTCGGCGGCCAGCCGGACGAACTCCACCGGCTCCCCGGAGTCGACCGCCAGCAGTTCGTCCTCGCTCTCGTAGCGCGCGGAGAGGTAGCCGTGCCGCCGGTGCACGTCCGCCACGGCCGCCGCGAGCGCGACCGGGTCCAGCGGCCCGGTCACCGCCCAGCTCAGCACACAGTGGTTGGCCAGGTCGGCGCCGGACCGCAGGTGCTGGAGCACAAAGGACTCCTGCATGCTGCTGAGCGCGGCCCCACCCCCGGCTCCGCCGGTACGGCCGTCGCGGCCGGGTCGAGCCCGTCCAGCCAGGCGGCCAGCCCGGCCACGGTGGGGGTGCGGTTCAGCTGCGACACGGGGATGCCGCGCCCGAATCTGGCGCCCAGCCGGGCGGACAGCCGGACGGCGGTCAGCGAGGTGCCGCCGAGGGCGAACACCGACTCGCTCCGGTCCACCTCGGCCAGCCCGAGCAGCGCCCGACCTCGGCGGCCACCTGCTCCTCGGTGCCTCCCCCGAAATCCCCCAGCCCGGCCTGCCCCGGCCCGGCGTACTGTCCGGCGTGCTGGGGCCGGATGTACTGAGGCCCGGCGCCCGGCTCGCGGCGCCGGATGGGCCGCGAGCAGCGCCGCGACATCCACCTTGCCGTTGGCGGACAGCGGCATCCGGCCGACGGCCACCACCTGGTCGGGCACCGAGTAGCCGGGCAGGGCCTCCCGCAGCGCGGCGGTCAGCTCCGGTTCGGTCGGAGCACCCGGCCCGGCCAGATAGAAGAGCACCAGCCCGGTGGCGTTGCCATTGCCGTCGCGGTGCGCGGCCACCAGGCAGCGGCCCACCCCGGGCACGGCGTCGGCCACCCGTTCGATGCCGGCCGGCTCCAGCCGGTGCCCGCGCACCTTGACCTGCCGGTCCAACCGTCCGTGGAAGTGGAACACGCCGTCCGGCCCGAGGCTGCCGAGGTCGCCGGTGCGGTACAGCCGGCGCGGCTGCCCGTCGACCGGCACGGTGACGAACTTCCGCGCGGTCAGCTCCGGATCGCCCAGATAGCCGACGGCCAGCCCGTCCCCGGCCACGCACAGCTCGCCGACCTCGCCGGGCGCGCAGACCCTCCCGAACGGCTCGTCACGGCGCATCAGCAGCCTCGGTGCGCGGCACCGGGCGCCCCAGCGGGATCTCCGCCGCCGTGTCCCGCACCCGGACCCGGTGGGCGAGGACGAAGACCGCGCTCTCCACCGGCCCGTACCCGTTGACCAGTCGCAGCTGCGGCCAGGCGGCCAGCAGCCGGGCCGCGTGCGGGGCGGACAGCTTCTCGCCGCCGACCATCAGCGTGCGCAGCCCGGCGAAGGCCCCCGGATCCTCCTCGACCAGCAGGTGGAACAGCGAGGTGGTCAGGAAGACGGTGTTGACCCCGTGCTTCGCCACCGTCTCGCGCAGCCCCGCCGGGGTCAGCGGCCGCTCGGTGACCAGCACACAGGTGCCGCCGGTCAGCAGCGGTCCCCACAGCTCCAGGGCGAAGGCGTCCCAGGGCACAGCGGCGATCTGTGCCAGTACCGTGCCCGGGTCGAAGGCCGCGAAGGTGGGGCCGTCGAACAGCCGGGCGGTGGCCCGGTGCGGGACAGCACCGCCTTGGGCGCGCCGGTGCTGCCGGAGGTGAAGAACACCATGGCGGCCGCGCCGTCGGCGGCGACCACCGCCGGCGGCCGTTGCGCGAGGTCCGGCCGCAGCAGGTCGCGCCGCGGTCTGTCCGGCTGCGGCGCGCCCGGCGCGCCGTCCGGTCTCCCTGCCGTCGGGGCGAGGACCAGCCGGCGGCCGGCGAAGCCCTGGCCGGCGCCCGGACCGGTGACGGCGGGCTGACCGGGCAGCAGTCCGGCGATCGCCCGCATCCGCTCCGGTGGCCAGCCGGTGTCCAGGGCGGCATAGGCCGCGCCGCACTTGAGCACCGCCAGCAGCACCGCCACCAGCTCCGGTGAGGGCGGCAGCAGCACCGGCACCACATTCCCGGGCCGATCCCGGCCCCGGCCAGCTGCGCCGCGAGCCGGTCGGACCAGCGGTCCAGCTCTCCGTAGCCGACGCAGCCGCCGGGGTGCACCAGGGCGGGCGCATGGGGACGCTCGGCAGCCCGGGTCCGCACAGCCTCATGGATCAGATCGGTGTACGGCACAGTCGTCCCTTCGGTATTCCGTGCCCGGCACGGCCGTGGCCGCGGGGCAGGCGGGCAGCAGCGCCCGCGTGATGCTGTCCTTGGCGCGCACATGCGCGATCAGCGCCCGGCGTTTCCAGCCGGCGCTGCGGATCTCCGGGTCGGGGATGGCGAACTTCTCGACCAGGTAGTCGATATGCGCGTCCACCGCCCGTGGGCTCAGCCGCAGCCGTGCGGCGATCTCGGCCGAGGTGGGCGGCGGCACGTCGGGTCCGTCCAGCAGTACCGGGGCGCACAGCTCGGCCAGCACCGCGAAGTAGCGCGCGTCGGGGTCGAGCTCCGGATCGCGGCGGCGTCCGATCGCCGGACAGCCGCCCGCCCCCGCCCGGCCGGCCGGTGGGCCCGGGGTGAAGAAAACCGTCACCGACAGCGCCCCCGCCTTGTCGAGCGGTTTCACTATCGCCATGTCATGACTGAACGGCTGCCACTCCCCGGCCAGACCACGGTCTGGGCGGCATTGTCGTCGACATCCGAAACCATCATGGGCATGTCATCGGAAAGGTTGGCAATACTCCATTGATCGGGCCCGACCCCCAGCTCGCCCATGAAATGGCCCGGGAGTGGCCAGCAATGGTAAGTCGAATGTGCAGCCTCCGCATCCGCACACGCCGAATGTACCGATCTCACCCGCTTGGAGCGAGAATTTCCGCGGACTCGTACTTCGTTCCGCCGCCTCCTGGACCGTGAGCACAGACAACGTCATTCCTCATCGACTGATCGCCGCGGCGGCGCCCGCAGACGATTGCTTTCAAGGGAGGTTCTTACGTTCTACCGTGACGGGTGCATGCCATGCTGATAGTGCTCGGGCTGTCGGCCCGGGAAAGGCCACCCGGCGACCGTGCCCGCATCCGCCGAAAGACGCGGACCGGCAATAGGTCGGAAAGTCGGGGGGCGAATCGACAGAAAAAGACAGGCGCGACTCTGCGGACCGCCCCCGGCAATCCGGACGAAAAGGTGCGGCCGCAGTCGCACAGTGGGATCATCACCGGTACTTCAGCGGCTCCGGCCGCCGCGCCCGGCCTCGCCGCTGGGTTCCGGAACGGGCGAATACAAGTTCGTAGCCGATCGGTTGGCACTCGCACCGATCGGGCGGACAGCTGCCGGGAAGGCCTGCGCGGAACGCGCCCGGCCGCCGGGCGGCTCGCCCGGCACCCTGGGGCCGCCCCCAGGACCCGCCCTGATCTGCCGCTGGGACGAAGAGCCCCGGAAGCGGACGAACGATCCAGCCGGCCTCGGCGGATCAAAAGTGGGGATGCACGGTATCTCCAGTTGATTTTGTCGCCGCGGACTCGCCTGCGGGATGAGCAGGACGGAACCTCGGAATCGGTGTCTCCCCTCGTGGGGTGGCAGGGCGATGGCAACGCTAGCGATAGGTCGCGAACATGACAAGAGGAATAGAAAACTTGTAGGGCGCTCCGGCAATTATTCAAGCGCCCGTGGACATCTGACTGAATTGCCGGGAACTCGATGCCGACCACACGGACAACCCGGAGCGCCCGACGCGTCCGCGCCCACCCCGGAGGCCCCGCCCGGCATCGGCCGTCGGCGGCGGCATCAGGCCAGGCCCGCCCGGGTGTCCGGAGCGGGCCGCCGGCCCCGCGGGCACGACGGCCCGGCTTCACTGCGAGTGCCCCCAGCAGGACTCGAACCTGCGGCCAAGTGCTTAGAAGGCACCTGCTCTATCCGCTGAGCTATGGGGGCGGGACAGGGACCCGGCGATCACCGGCCACCCTGCTGTTGTGGGACAGGATAAGCACGGACGGGCTCTGCACCTGGCGCTCCATCGGGAGCGGGGGTTGGCCGGTTCCACTGCGGAGCGGTCTGATAATCGCAGGTGGACTCTGAGTACGCAGCGGTGCGGGAGCCCCGAGTCGTGGCTGTTGTTCAGTCGTTACGGCGCTGCTGCCTCACCCGTTATGGACGCGCTACGACTCGGCCGGCGCGGAGCGGCAACCGGCAAGGCTCCACGGGCATCACCTGAAAGGCGGTCTCGCCCTCCGGCAAGTACACCCGATCGAGTGGCGGCGTTTTCCACAGCGGGCTACTTGTCCACAGATCGCCCGCCTTCGCCCCGAATCGTCTCCCGGATCGGGCAGGCTCGTCGTACAGGCCGCCATCGCGCACACGACAAGGGAACGGGGCAGACCATGAACGGAACGACGGTGACTCTGGTGGGAAATGTCGTTTCCGATGTGAAGTATTCGACTACCAGCGCCGGTGTGCCGGTAGCGAATTTCCGGCTGGCCGCAACCGACCGCCGCTTCGACCGCCAGCGGCAGGGCTGGGTCGACGGCGACACCAGCCTGTTCCTGGTGTGGGGCTGGCGCTGGCTCGCGGAGAACCTCCTGGCCTCGGTCGGGCGAGGTGATCCGCTGCTGGTGACCGGCCGCCTGCGGATCCGCGAGTGAGGGCACCGAGGGGCACCCCGGCGGGCTGGTCCCGGAGATCGAGGCCGCCTCGATCGGGCACGACCTCTGCCGGGGCACCTCGGCCTTCCGCCGGGCGGTGCGCGGCCGCCCGGCGCTGGTGGCCCCGATGGCCGCGCGGTCCGCGCCGGTCCCCGCCGCACCCCCGAGCCGGTGCCGGTGGGCGGGCCGCCGGTCCCGGCAGCCGGGCCGCCCGGCGACTGAGCGGGGGCAGCCGCACCACCCTGCCGGGAGCGCCCTCCCGGTGCGGCACAATGGAAGGCTGTAGCCACCCCCCAACGACGCCGGACGGTTCATCTTGGCTGAGTACATCTACACCATGCGCAAGACCCGGAAGGCGCACGGCGACAAGGTCATTCTTGACGACGTGACGCTGAGTTTCCTGCCTGGCGCGAAGATCGGCGTCGTGGGTCCCAACGGCGCCGGCAAGTCCACGGTGCTGAAGATCATGGCCGGGCTGGAGCACCCCTCCAACGGTGAGGCCTTCCTCTCCCCCGGGTACAGCGTCGGCATGCTCCTTCAGGAGCCCCCGCTCGACGAGACCAAGACGGTGCTGGAGAACGTCGAGGACGGGGTCAAGGAGACCAAGGTCAAGCTCGACCGCTTCAACGAGATCGCCGAGCTCATGGCCACCGACTACTCGGACGCCCTGCTCGACGAGATGGGCAAGCTCCAGGACGAGCTCGACCACGCCAACGCCTGGGACCTCGACGCCCAGCTGGAACAGGCCATGGACGCCCTCGGCTGCCCCCCGGGGACTGGGCGGTCACCACCCTCTCCGGTGGTGAGAAGGTCGCCCTGTGCAAGCTGCTGCTGGAGGCCCCCGACCTGCTGCTGCTCGACGAGCCCACCACCTGGACGCCGAGTCGGTCCAGTGGCTGGAGCAGCACCTGGCCAAGTACGCGGGCACGGTGGTCGCGGTCACCCACGACCGGTACTTCCTGGACAACGTCGCCCAGTGGATCCTGGAGCTCGACCGCGGTCGCGCCCTGGCCTACGAGGGCAACTACTCCACCTACCTCGACACCAAGGCCACCCGCCTCAAGGTCGAGGGCCAGAAGGACGCGAAGCGCGCCAAGCGCCTCAAGGAAGAGCTGGAGTGGGTCCGCTCCAACGCCAAGGGTCGCCAGGCCAAGTCAAAGGCCCGTCTGGCCCGTTACGAGGAGATGGCGGCCGAGGCCGACAAGATGCGGAAGCTGGACTTCGAGGAGATCCAGATCCCGCCGGGCCCGCGCCTGGGCAGCATCGTGGTCGAGGTCAACAACCTCACCAAGTCCTTCGGGGAGAAGCTGCTGGTCGAGGACCTCAGCTTCACCCTGCCCCGGAACGGCATCGTCGGCGTCATCGGCCCCAACGGCGCCGGCAAGACCACCCTGTTCAAGATGCTGCTGGGGCTGGAGCAGCCGGATTCGGGCAGCGTCCGGATCGGCGAGACGGTCAAGGTCTCGTACGTCGACCAGAGCCGCGCCAACATCGACCCCAAGAAGACGCTGTGGGCCGTCGTCTCCGACGAGCTGGACTACATCAACGTCGGCCAGGTCGAGATGCCCTCCCGCGCCTATGTCTCGGCCTTCGGCTTCAAGGGCCCGGACCAGCAGAAGCCGGCCGGGATCCTCTCCGGTGGTGAGCGCAACCGGCTGAACCTGGCGCTGACCCTCAAGGTCGGCGGCAACCTGCTGCTGCTCGACGAGCCCACCAACGACCTGGACGTCGAGACCCTCGGCTCGCTGGAGAACGCCCTGCTGGAGTTCCCCGCTGCGCCGTGGTCATCTCCCACGACCGGTGGTTCCTGGACCGCGTGGCCACCCACATCCTGGCCTACGAGGGCGACTCCAAGTGGTACTGGTTCGAGGGCAACTTCGAGTCCTACGAGAAGAACAAGCTGGAGCGCCTCGGCGCGGACGCGGCCCGGCCGCACCGCGCCACCTACCGGAAGCTCACCCGCGGGTGACCGCCGGCTGACGGCCCCGCGCCCCAGGGCGCGGAGCAGATCCGCAACACCGCCGGGGCAGGCCCGCCCTGCCCGGCGTCCGCGCAGCAGGCAGCGGGCCCGCCCCGGCAACCGGCAACCCAGCACCCTCGGAGACACAGTGGCCCGCCACATATACGCCTGCCCCCTGCGCTGGTCCGACATGGACGCATTCGGGCACGTCAACAACGTGGTCTTCCTGCGCTACCTGGAGGAGGCCCGGATCGACCTGACCTTCACCAACGCGGGCGAGGCCGGGGAGAAGGCCTTCTCCGAGGGCTCGGTGGTGGCCCGCCACGAGATCGACTACCTGCGCCCGCTGGTCTACCGGCCGACCCCGGTCACCATCGAGACCTGGCTCACCCGCCTCGGCAACGCCTCGTTCACGGTCGCCTACGAGGTCAAGGACGAGGAGCAGGTCTATGTGCGTGCCTCCACGGTCGTGGTCCCCTACGACCTGGCGGCGGCCCGCCCGCGCCGGCTGACCGCCGGGGAGCGCGAGTTCCTCGCCGGCTACCTGGAGACGGCGGCGGCCGCCGCGTGACCGCTCTGCACCTGGCCGACCCCCATGAGGCCGCCGACCTGGGTGTCTTCCTGGCCCGGCTGCTCCGCTTCGACAAGGCGGCCGCCGTCCGCGTGCAGACCGCCCGGTCCGGCCTGGCGGTCTTCGCCCGGCTGCCGCTCGGCGAGAGCGGTCCGCTGGTGGTCCGCACCGCCGGGCTGGCCCCGACACCCTCAGGGACCACCCCGAGCCGGTCGACCTCACCGTCTCCGCCGGGCAGCTGCTGGACGCCGTGGACACCACGGCCGCGATCACGCTTCCGCCGGTGATCACCGGACCGGCCTGGGCCGGACTGCTGCCGCCCGCCACGGCTGGGAGCACCTGCGCGCACTGCCTGCCGAGCCGCTGCGGGCCGCGGTGCGGGCCGCGGTCACCGAGTTCGCCGCGAGAGCGAGGACCCGGACGCCCTGGCCGAGGCCATCTGGTCCCGGCAGGTCGACCCCAGCGGGCTGACCTGCGTGCGCTGCACGCGGCGCAGCTGGCCGGGCTGCTGCACCGGGTCGACAGCGTCGCGCTGTACCGGCATCCGGCCTGGCTGCGACTGGCCGCCCCGCGCGGCTATGTGATCACCCGGCGCGCTCCCCCCCGGCGCCGGCCTCGGCCTCTCCCCGACCCGCTGAGCCCGGCGAGCCCGTTGAGCCCAGTGACCCGCTGAGCCCGTTTCCGGGCAGCCGGCCGGGCGCGGCTTGACCCTCGACCTGGTCGAGCCCCCAGAGTCCACGCTGTGGAGAGCGACATGCACAGCATCGGCGAACTGGCCCGCCACAGCGGCCTGACGGTCAGCGCCCTACGGTTCTACGACGGGGCCGGGGTGCTCGTCCCG
Source organism: Streptacidiphilus sp. 4-A2 (assembly GCA_014284505.1). Lineage (GTDB taxonomy): Bacteria > Actinomycetota > Actinomycetes > Streptomycetales > Streptomycetaceae > Streptacidiphilus. The sequence continues at coordinate 5,331,792 of JAAFYY010000001.1, forward strand.
TCCTGGGTGGATCCGGCCAGCGGCTACCGCTGGTACGCGCCGGAGCAGTTGGAAGACGCCCGGCTGCTGGCCCGGCTGCGCCGGGTCCAGTTGCCGCTGGCGGACATCCGGCTGCTCCTGGCCGGCTGGGCCAGCGAGGACACCTCACTGGTCCGCGGCCTGCTGGAGGCCCACCTCCGGCGGCTGGAGGACGGGCTGGCCGGTGCCCGCCGCGAACTCTCCGCAGTCAGCGCCCTACTCGCCCTGAGGGAGACCCCTGTGAGCAGCACAGCCACGTCCGACCGGACCACCCCCAACACCCGCGTCACCCTGCCCGCCCGCGACCTGGCGGCGGCGCTGGACCAGGTCCGCTTCGCGGCCGCCACCGACCCCGAGCTGCCGATGCTCTGCGGCGTGCTCTTCGACGCCGAGTCCGGAGCGCAGGCCGGTGCCGGCGCGCTGCGGCTGGTCGCCACCGACCGCTACCGGATGTCGCTGGCAGGCGCGGCGGCCACCGCCCTGGAAGGTCCGGCGGTGCGGGCGATCGTCCCGACCGTGCTGGTGGACGCGATGCGGGCGCTGCTCGGCGGCCGCGCCGACGCGAACGCGGACCTGCTCTTCGACGGCGGCCGGATCACCCTGGAGGTCGACGGCAGCCAGGCCGCCGGGCAGTCCCTGGACTTCGACTTCCCCGACTACCGCCGCCTGTCCCTGCTCCCGGCCGGACGCCGGCTGCCGGTGCGGGTGCCCGCGCTCCAGGAGGCGCTGCTGGCCGGCGCCTCGGTCAGCCGTGAGCGCGAGCAGGACGGGGTCGGCTACGACCTGTCGCTGCTGTCGGTGGCCGAGGACGGCACGATCACCGTGGTCACCGAAGCCGAAGCCGAAGCCGAGACCGAAACCGGAGCCGATGCCAGGACCGGAGCCGCAGCCCGAGCCGCGCAGGCCCGCCCGGGGACGGTCTTCGGCGTCAACCGCGGGTTCCTGCTGGAGGCCCTGCGGGTCGGCGGCCGCGACGATCTGGTGCTGGAACTGGGCGACCCGATGGCGCCGCTGGCGATCCGCCCGCCCGAGCCCGAGGCGTCCGCCTTCTCGCTGCTGATGCCGGTCCGGCTGGAGGGGTAAGGCCCGGGCAGGCCCGTCCGGCCGCCGCCCGCACCCGCCGCCCCGCCCGGGAACGCCGGCCCGGGCGGGCGCGCCGCGCTGTCAGTACCCGGTGGTACGTTCCGGACCAGGACGACCGGCGGCTGCGGCTGCCCGGGCAGACAGGGCCATCGGCAGGCGCGGCCACCGGCGGACACAGGGAGGCGACAGGTGGCAGGCCAGAGAGCACCGCGGGTCGCGGTCGCGGCGGACCAGGACGGCCGCGGCGGACGGCTCCAGCCGCTGGACGAGACCGGCGAGCCGCTGGACGAGCCGCTGCGGGTCCGCGACCTGGCCGCGGCCATGACCGCCCAGGAGGCCGCCGCCGCGCCCCGCTGGGTGTGGGCCGCGACCGAGGAGCTCTATCCGCGGCTGCTGCCGGATCTGCCGGAGGGCCGGCTGGCCCGCTGCCATGACGTCAAGCTGGTGGAGCCGCTGCTGCTGGGCCAGGAGGAGCGCTACGGCCAGCCGCGCTCGCTGGGCGCGGCCTGGGCCCGGCTGCGCGGTGGGTACGTGCCGGAGGACCTGCCCGAGGGTCCCGGCGGCGACAGCGACCAGGACTCCCTCTTCGCGCCCGACCGCAGCCGGCTGGCGCCCGGCGTCGACCCGCTGACCGCGCTGGTCGCCGTGCACGCGGAGCAGCAGCGGCGGATCGCGGCCACCGCCGAACCGGCGCGGACCAGGCTGCTCTGCGCGGCCGAGTCGGCCGGCGGGCTGATCGCCGCCGAGATGGCCTTCGACGGGCTGCCGTGGAGCGCGCAGGCCCATGACCGGCTGCTGACCGAGCTGCTTGGCCCCCGGCCGCACGGCGGCGCGCAGCCCGCCAAGCTCGCGGCGCTGGCCGTGGAGCTCCAGCAGGCCCTCGGCGGGCGTCCGCTCAATCCGGACTCGCCGTCCCAGGTGCTGCGGGCCTTCGCCGAGCAGGGGGTGAGCCTGACCTCCACCCGCAACTGGGTGCTGCGCGAGGTGGACCATCCGGCGGCCCCGCTGCTGCTGCGTTACAAGGAGCTGTCGCGGATCCACGCCGCCCACGGCTGGGCCTGGCGGGAGGCCTGGGTGCGGGGCGGGCGCTTCCGTCCGGAGTACGTGGTCGGCGGTGTGGTCTCCGGCCGCTGGGCGAGCCGGGGCGGCGGGGCGCTGCAGATCCCGCGGATCATGCGCGGCGCGGCCCTGGCCGATCCGGGCTGGCTGCTGGTGGTCGCGGACGCCGGTCAGCTGGAGCCGCGGGTACTGGCGGCGATGTCGGGCGACCCGGGGCTGATCCGGGCCGGTGCCCAGGGCGACCTGTACGCCGGACTGGCGGCGGTGGCCTTCGGCGGCGACCGGGCCCGGGCCAAGCTGGGGCTGCTCGGCGCGATGTACGGGCAGACCACCGGCGAGACCGGGCAGTTGGTCGCGGTGCTGCGGCGGCGGTTCCCGCAGGCCATGGGGCTGGTGGAGGCGGCGGCGCGGACCGGCGAGACCGGCGGGGTGGTGCGCTCGCAGCTGGGGCGGGTGTGCCCGCCGCCGTCGGTGGGCTGGCTGGATCCGGCCGAGGGCGGCTCGGACGCCGCCACCGAGGACGCGGCCCGGGACAGCCGTTCCCGCGGGCGCTTCACCCGTAACTTCGTCATCCAGGCCAGCGCGGCGGACTGGGCGCTGGCGCTGATCGCGGCGTTGCGGCGGCGGCTGGCGCAGATCCCGACGGCGGTCCCGGGCGACCGGCCGCGGCTGGTGTTCTTCCAGCACGACGAGGTGGTGGTGCACACCCCGGGCCAGCTGGCCGACGAGGTGCGGGCGGCGGTGACCGCCGCCGGGAGGAGGCCCGGCGGCTGGTCTTCGGGGACACGCCGGTGCACTTCCCGCTGGACACGCATGTCGCCACGAGCTACGGGGAGGCCAAGGGCGGCGCGGAGGAGGATTTCGAGGGTTCCGAGGAGGAGTGAGCGGCGCGGGCCGACCCACCGACCGAGGTCAGCACACCAGCGGCCCACTGCGCCGGCAAGCCCGCTGCGCCGACGGGTTCACCGCACCGGCAGGCTCACCGCACCGGCAGGCTCACAGCGCCAGTCGCCAGAGCCCGGGGAAACGTTCCTCCACCTCCGGCCGCCGCAGCCGGTTGAAGCGGCGCCCCCTCGTCCCGCTGCTCGACCAGCCCGGCCTCGCGCAGTACCGCGAAGTGGTGGCTCACCCCGGCCTTGCCCACCGGCACGTCGAAGGAGCCGCAGGTCCGCGACCAGTCCGCGCTCTCGGCCAGCTGCCTGACTATCGCCAGCCGGACCGGGTCGGCCAGGGCCGCGAAGACCACCTCCACCGGTACCTCGCTCGGGTCGTTGTGCTGCGGCGCCGCGCGACGACTCATGCCTCCCCCTCCTCCGGCAGCCCGACCTCGCACGGCGGTCGCCGCATCAGGCGGTTGAAGTGTTCGATGAAATCCGTACACTTGTGGATGTTCGCAAAGCACTGAACACTCTACCGGGGGTCCCTCATGCACGCAGTCGTCGTCGAGGAGTTGGGCCCGGCGGAGAACCTCCAGCTGCTCGACCTTCCGGAGCCGCAGCCCGGCCCGGGCGAGATCGCCGTCGAGGTCGCGTACACCGGGGTCAACTTCGTCGACGTCAAGGCCCGGGCGGGCGGCTACCGGGTCGACCGGCTGCCCTTCATCCCCGGCATCGAGGTGTCCGGCCGGGTCCGCGCCCTGGGCGAGGGCGTGACCGGGCCGGCCATCGGCACACCGGTGGTCGCCACCGTGAGGTCCGGCGGCTACGCCGAGGTGGTCGTGGCCCCGGCGGAGCGGGTCTTCGCCCTGCCCGACGGCCTGGACCTGCGTGCCGCCGCCTCACTCCCGACCGTGCTGCCGACCGCCCACGCGCTGATCCACGACCTCGGCCGACTGCGCCCGCAGGAGAGCGTGCTGATCCAGGGGGCGGCCGGCGGCGTCGGCACGGTGGTCGGCCAGATCGCCCGGCTGGCCGGGGCAGGCGGGGTCTACGGTGTGGTCTCCCAGCCCGAGAAGGCCGAGTACGCCCTGGAATTCGGCTACGACCAGGTCTTCGTCGGCGAGGACTTCGACCGGCAGCTGGCCGCGGCGACCGGTGGCCGGGGGGTCGACCTGGTGCTGGACCCGGTCGGCGGCGAGAGCTGGCGACGCGGGCTGGCCTCGCTGGCCCGCTACGGGCGGCTGGTCTCCTTCGGCAACGCGAGCGACTCGGCGCCCTGGAGCGCGGGCTTCGCCGAGCTCAGCACCAGGGGCCTGTCGGTGTCCGGGTTCAGCATTCTCGGCCTCGGCGCCGAGGATCCGCAGCGGCTGCGCCGGCTGACCGAGGACGCCTTCGCCCTGGCCGCGACCAGCGGCATCCGGCTGCCGGTCACCGCCGAGTTCCCGCTGGAGAAGGCCGCCGAGGCGCACCGCCTGCTGGAGAGCCGCACCAGCACCGGCAAGCTGCTGCGGGTCTCCAGCACGGTCTGACACCCGGCTCTCCCGCCCACTCCCCCGCCCGGCCCGCGCCGCGGCCACCTGCCGCCGGATGCCGGGCGGGAGCCGGGCGGCGGCCGAGCGGGGATACTTTGCCCCGTGATGCGCACCGAGCGGCTGCGGCTGCACCCCGCCACGCCCGACGACGCCAGGCAGCTGGCGCACGGCCAGGACGGCGGCTGGACCTGGCTCGGCGGCGGCCCCGGCAGCGGGACCCGCGACCTGGCGGGGATCGTCGAGCGCGCCGCCGAGGTCGGCTGGCACCGCCCGCCCTGGGGCCTGTATGTGATCGTCCGCGACAGCGACAGCGTGGCCCTGGGCGGCGGCGGCTTCCACGGCCCGCCGGACCACCGGGGCTCGGTCGAGGTCGGCTACGAGCTGGCCCCGGAGGCCCGCGGCCTGGGCTACGCCACCGAGGCACTGCTGGCGCTCGCCGGATTCGCCCTCGGCCATCCGGCCGTGCGGGCGGTCACCGCCGCCACCCAGCCGGACAACGGCGCCTCCCAGGCCGTCCTGCGGCGGGCCGGGTTCACCCGCGGGGACGACCTGGACGGGCTGCACCGATATCGGCTCGACAGGTGAGGGGGCTGCTTGCGTAGGCTGGGGGACGCAATGGGTACCCCGCAGAGCTCCACCGCCGCAGTCCAGCCCCCCGCCGCGCCGTCCGGCAGCCCCAGCGGCTCCGACGACGCCGCGCGCCCCCGCGCAGCACCCGTGTCCGCGGCCGCCGTCCGGGCGGACCGCGGCCGGAGGCACGCCCCGGCGCACCCGGGGCCGACGCCGACCCCGGCGTCGAGGCCCCCGGCCGCCCGCCGCCGGGGCCGACGCCGACCCCGGCGTCGCGCAGGCCGATGCCGCGCGGGCCGATGCCCGGCCCGCCGGGACCGCCCCCGGCGAGACCGCCGCAGCCGGGACCGCGCCCGGCGAGCGGCAGCCCGGCGAGGCCCGCCGTCGTGCCCGCGGCCGCTCCAGCCGCGCCCGCTCCGGCGCCCCCCGCGAGCACACCGCCGCATCCGGCGCCGACCACGCGGACGGCCCCACCGACACCGTGCACCCGGAACACCCCGACCACCCGGCCGGTACCGACACCGCGGCCCCGCGCCGCGCCGGCGGTCGCGGCGGCGCTCCGGCCGGCGGCGGCGCTCCGGCCGGCGAGGTGTCCGCCCTGGCCGCCCGGCTGCCCGCGCTCGCCCTGCGCGACGAGGAACGCCTCGGCCGCCGGCTGGAGGGCCTGCGCAAGGTCCGCGAACCGGAGAAGCGCGAGCGGCAACTGGCCGCGGTCACCGGCGAGGTCGAGGCGGCGGAGCTGCGCCTGGCCAACCGCCGGGCCTCGATCCCGACCCCGGTCTACCCGGAGTCGCTGCCGGTCAGCGCCCGCCGCGAGGACATCCTGGCGGCGATCCGGGACAACCAGGTGGTGGTGATCGCGGGCGAGACCGGCTCCGGCAAGACCACCCAGATCCCCAAGATCTGCCTGGAGCTCGGGCGCGGAGTGCGCGGCCTGATCGGCCACACCCAGCCGCGCCGGATCGCCGCCCGCACCGTGGCCGAGCGCGTCGCCGAGGAGCTGGGCACCGACCTGGGCTCGACCGTCGGCTGGAAGGTCCGGTTCACCGACCAGGTCGGTCCGGACACCGCCGTCAAGGTGATGACCGACGGCATCCTGCTCGCCGAGATCCAGAACGACCGGCTGCTGCGCCAGTACGACACCCTGATCATCGACGAGGCGCACGAGCGCAGTCTCAACATCGACTTCATCCTGGGCTATCTCAAGCAGCTGCTGCCCAAGCGCCCGGATCTGAAGCTGGTGATCACCTCCGCCACCATCGACCCGGAGCGCTTCGCCCACCACTTCGCCGACCCGCGCAGCGGCGAGGACGCGCCGATCATCGAGGTCTCCGGGCGCACCTTCCCGGTGGAGGTCCGCTACCGACCGGTCGTCGACGACGCCGTGGACGAGGAGTCGGACGCGCCGGACGACATCGACCGCGACCGCGACCAGGTCCAGGCGATCTGCGACGCCGTGGACGAGCTCGGCGAGGAGGGCCAGGGCGACATCCTGGTGTTCCTCTCCGGCGAGCGGGAGATCCGGGACACCGCCGACGCGCTGGAGAAGCAGAACCTGCGCTTCACCGAGATCGTCCCGCTGTACGGCGGCTGTCCTCGGCCGAGCAGCACCGGGTCTTCCAGCAGCACAACGGCCGCCGGATCGTGCTGGCCACCAATGTCGCCGAGACCTCGCTGACCGTCCCCGGCATCCGCTATGTGATCGACCCGGGCACGGCCCGGATCTCCCGCTACAGCCACCGCACCAAGGTGCAGCGGCTGCCGATCGAGGCCGTGTCGCAGGCCAGCGCCAACCAGCGCAAGGGCCGCTGCGGCCGTACCTCCGACGGCATCTGCATCCGGCTGTACTCGGAGGAGGACTTCCTCTCCCGCCCGGAGTTCACCGATCCGGAGATCCTGCGCACCAACCTGGCCTCGGTCATCCTGCAGATGACCGCCGCCGGGCTGGGCGACATCGCCGCCTTCCCGTTCCTGGACCGCCGGACCGCCGCAACATCAAGGACGGCGTGGAACTGCTCCAGGAGCTGGGCGCGCTGGACACCTCCGAGCGCACCAACCGGCTCACCCCGGTCGGCCGCCAGCTCTCCGCGCTGCCGGTGGACCCGCGGCTGGCCCGGATGGTGCTGGAGGCGCAGCCGCCACGGCGTGGTGCGCGAGGTGATGGTGATCGCGGCCGCGCTCTCCATCCAGGACCCGCGTGAGCGCCCGGTGGAGAAGCGGGCGCACGCCGACCAGCTGCATGCCCGCTTCACCGACCCGACCTCGGACTTCCTCACCTACCTGAACCTCTGGCGCTACTTGAAGGATCGTCAGAAAGAGCTCTCCTCAAGCCAGTTCCGCCGGATGTGCAAGTCGGAGTTCCTCAACTACCTGCGGATACGCGAGTGGCAGGACATCGACGCGCAACTGCGCCAGGTGGCACGCTCGTTGGACATCGACGTCGGCCACCCCTCGGACGAGGTGGACGGCAATGCGGTCCACCGCTCGCTGCTGGCCGGGCTGTTGTCGCACATCGGCCTCAAGGACGCCGAGAAGCAGGAGTACTTCGGCGCCCGCGGCGCCAAGTTCGCGGTCTTCCCCGGCTCAGCCCTGTTCAAGAAGACGCCGCGCTGGGTGATCGCCGCCGAGCTGGTGGAGACCTCCCGGCTGTGGCCCGGATCGCCGCCAAGGTCGAGCCGGAGTGGATCGAGGAGCAGGCCCAGCACCTGCTCCGGCGCAGCTACAGCGAGCCGCACTGGGAGAAGGACCGGGGTCAGGTCGTCGCCTTCGAGAAGGTCACCCTGTACGGGGTGACCCTGGTCGCGCAGCGCAAGGTCGGCTACGGGAAGATCGACCCGGAGCTCTCCCGCGAGCTCTTCATCCGCCGGGCCCTGGTCGAGGGCGAGTGGCGCACGCACCACAGGTTCTTCCATGACAACCGCAAACTCCTGGACGAGGTCGAGGAGTTGGAGAACCGTGCGCGGCGCAGGGACATCCTGGTCGACGAGGAGACCCTGTTCGACTTCTACGACCAGCGGGTCGGCTCGGAGGTGGTCTCCGGGGCGCACTTCGACAGCTGGTGGAAGCAGACCCACCGCACCCGCCCCGACCTGCTGACGTTCACCCCCGAGCTGCTGGTCAACGACAACGCCACCGCCGTGACCGAGCGGGACTACCCCTCGGTGTGGCGGCAGGGCGAGCTCACGCTGCCGCTCACCTACCAGTTCGAGCCGGGCGCGGAGGCGGACGGCGTCACCGTGCACCTCCCGCTGACGCTGCTCAACCAGGTCCGCCCGGCCGGGTTCGACTGGCAGATCCCGGGGCTGCGCGAGGATCTGGTGACCGCGCTGATCCGCTCGCTGCCCAAGGCGCTGCGCCGCAACTTCGTGCCCGCCCCGGACTTCGCCAAGCATGTGATGCGCGGCCTGGAGAGCACCCCGCCGGACGACAAGCCGCTGGTCGAGCTGCTGGAGTGGCAGCTGCACCGGCTCCGGGGCATCCCGGTGCCGCGCGACAGCTGGAGCTACGAGTCGGTACCGGACCATCTGCGGATCACCTTCCGGGTGGTGGACGAGAAGGGCCGCAAGCTCGGCGAGTCCAAGGACCTGGAGGCGCTCAAGATCGAGCTGCGCAGCCGCACCCAGGCCGCGATCGCCGAGGCGGCGGGCGGGCTGGAGAAGCGCGGGCTCAAGGAGTGGACCATCGGCGAGCTGCCGCACTCCTTCATCCAGAAGCGCGGCGCGCAGACGGTCAAGGGCTACCCGGCGCTGGTCGACGACGGCGAGTCGGTCTCGGTCCGGCTGCTGGACACCCCGCACGCCCAGCAGCGGGCGATGCTCGGCGGTACCCGGCGGCTGCTGCTGCTCGGCGTGCCCTCACCAGTCAACTCGATCCAGGGCCGGCTGGGCAACGGCGCCAAGCTGGCGCTGGCCTCCAATCCGCACGGGAGCACCGAGGCGCTGTTCGCGGACTGCCTCACCGCCGCCGCGGACAAGCTGATCGCCGACGCCGGCGGACCGGCCTGGGACGAGGATTCCTACAAGCGGCTGCGCGACTCGGTCCGGGCCGAGCTGTACGACACCACCGCCGACGCGGTGGTGAAGGTGGCCAACATCCTGGCGGTGAACCACCGGGTCAACGAGCGGCTGAAGGCGATCGGCAACAGCCTGCTGCTGCTCACCGGGCTCACCGACATCCGCGCCCAGCTCGCCGAACTGGTCCACCCGGGCTTTGTCGCGGACACCGGCTGCCGCCGGCTGCCGGATCTGCTGCGCTATCTGAAGGCGGTCGAGCGCCGGCTGGTGAAGCTGCCCGAGGACCCGCACCGGGACCGGGACCGCACCAGCGTGATGCTGCGGATGCGGGACGCCTACGACGATCTGCTGGCGGACCTGCCCGCGGACCGCATGGACGAGGACGGCGTGGCGCAGATCCGCTGGATGCTGGAGGAGCTGCGGGTGAGCCTGTGGGCGCAGCCGCTGGGGACCCCGTACCCAGTTCCGAGCAGCGGATCCTGCGGGCGATCGAGGCGCTCGGCTGAGCGGCTCCGGCCCGGGAGCGGGTGCCCCGCGCGGGGCACCCGCTCAGGACTCGTCGGTCTGCTCCAGCACCGGCCGCAGCCGGGTCAGCAGCTCGTAGAGCACCGTGCGCTCGCGGTCGTCGAGCAGGTCGAGCGCCTGGTGCGTGGTCTGCATGTCGTCGCGGACAGCTCGGATCGCGGCGGCCCCGGCCTCGGTGGCGACCACGATCTTGATCCGCCGGTCGACCGCGCTGACCTCGCGCCGGACCAGCCCGCGCGTCTCCAGCCGGTCGACCAGGCCGGTGACATTGGACGCGTCGCACACCAGCGCCTCGGCCAGGCCGCGCATCGGCACCGGCTTGCGCAGCAGCACCGACAGCGCCTTGGCCTGCACCGGGGTCAGCCCGTGCCGGGCGGCGACAGCGGCGAAGTCCTGGTAGTAGGCGGCGCCGAGCGCGGCGAACTCCTCGATGAGGTGCGCCTTGGTGGGCGTGGGCGTTGGTCGGCGCGGTGCTGCTCATGACGGGAAGCCTACTCCGACCCTTGATGTCCTCAATTGTTCAGGTCGCCGCCGGTCTCCGGTTCGGGTCGCCGCCGGTCTCCGGTTCGGGTCGCCGCCGGTCTCCGCGACCCGCCGCCGCCGCTTGACCTGGAGCGCACTCGAAGCGCAGGCTGATACCCGCCGCCACCGGTTTCCACGGGTTTCCGCAGGTTTCCACAGAGGAGAGCAAGGATGCGCACCACCACGCTGGGCAGCAAGGGTCCGCAGATCGGGGTCATCGGGCTGGGCTGCATGGGGATGACCCATGCCTATGACCCGGAGGCCGGGACGACGCCACCTCCGTCCAGGTGATCAGGCAGGCGGTCGACCTCGGGGTGACCCTGATCGACACCGCCGACGTCTACGGCCCGTCAGCAACGAGGAGCTGGTCGGCGGGCCCTGGCCGGCGGTCTGCGCGAGCGGGTGGTGCTGGCCTCCAAGGTCGGTCTGACCTACGACGGCGCCGACAGCCTGGCCCGGGGCGGCCAGCTGGTCCGCAACGGGCGGCCGGAGCACGTCCGGGCGGCGATCGACGCGAGCCTGCGCCGGCTCGGGACGGACCATGTCGACCTCTACCAGCTGCACCGGATCGACCCGGAGGTCCCGGTCGAGGAGACCTGGGGCGCGCTGAGCGAGGCGGTGGCGGCCGGGAAGGCGCTGCGGATCGGCCTGTCCGAGGTCACGGTGGAGGAGATCCGCCGGGCCCGGTCGGTGCACCCGGTGGCCTCGGTGCAGTCCGAACTGTCGCTGTGGACCCGCGATCCGCTGACGGAGGTGCTGCCCTACTGCGAGCGCGAGGGCATCGCCTTCCTGCCCTTCTCCCCGCTCGGCCGGGGCTTCCTGGCCGGGCGCTTCACCGGAGTGGAGGACCTCCCGGCCGACGACTGGCGGCGCACCCTGCCGCGCTTCCAGCAGGAGGCGCTGGCCGCGAACCAGACACTGGTGGCGGCCGTGCGGGCGATCGCCGAGCGGCACCGGGCGACCCCGGCCCAGGTGGCGCTGGCCTGGGTGGTCGCCCAGGGCAGCCTGGTGGTGCCGATCCCGGGCACCAAGACGCCCAAGTACCTGGTGGACAATGCGGGCGCGGCCGACCTGGCGCTCACCGCCGAGGACCTGGCGCAGCTGGACGCCCTGCCCGCCCCGACCGGCGGGCGCTACTGATCACCCCGGAGCGCTCCAGGCCACGGCGGGGAGCGCTCAGCGGTGCCCGCCGTGGCCCGGTCAGCCCGGCAGATACCGGGTCGGCCCAACAGACCGGTCAGCCCAGCAGACCGGTCAGCCCAGCAGATAGGGCAGGCGCCGGGCCAGGAAGCCGCGTGGGAACTCCTCGCGCGGCCGCCACAGCCCGGCGTCCACCACGAAGTGGGCCATGCTCGCGCCGAGATAGGCCCCGTAACCGGCGCGGTCCAGCGCCTGCGCGCCGGTGTGCAGCCGCGACGCCAGGTCGAGCAGCAGACCCAGGCCCAGGCAGACGGCGAGCAGCACCGCCAGTGAGGCCAGCCGTGCCTGCCGCGGTCCGCCGCCTCCGCCCGCGACCAGCCCGAGGATCAGCAGGTACTGGAAGCCGTGGGCGAGGACCAGCGCGGCCACCGCGGTGAAGGGCGACTGGAAGAGGAACACCGGCAGGAAGAACAGCAGCGTCATCAGGTAGAGCCCGCTGGCGGCGGCGCGCCGGTCCCCGGGGGCGCGCCGCGTCAGCTGCACCACCCCGTAGCCGACGGCCAGCGCGTACCCGGCCGCGGCGAGCGGGAAGGCGGCGCCCAGCCGTGGCGCGTCGGCGAGCCGCAGCAGCGCCGGATGGCTGATCAGCCCGCAGATCCCGGCGATCCCGGCGGCGGTCAGTGCCCGGCGCTCGCCCCGGCGCAGCGGTCCGCTGCCGTAGGCGGCCGAGGCCAGCCCCGCCAGGTTCCGGTTCTGCTGCTGGAAGTGCAGGAACTGCCAGCCGAAGTAGGGCAGCAGCAGCAGCAGTTCGAAGGGCCGCTGGGGCAGGCTCCCGGCGAGCACCGCGCTCCCGGCGACCAGTGCCAGCGGCGCGGTGACATAGCGTCCCCGGCGGGCGCCGAGCTGCCGCCGCACCTCGGGGACGGCGTAGAACCAGCCGGTCCCGGCGACATGCGCGCAGGAACCGAGGAACAGCAGTCCGCCGAGGGCCGGTCCGGGTGCGGAGCCGACGGCCGGGGCCAGCAGCAGCGCGGTCGGCAGGGCGCCGAGGGTCAGCAGCAGGGTGCCGCCGAGCCAGGCGGCCCGCGGCGCCGGGCCGCCGACGGTTCGGCGCGGCGCGCCGGACGGGCGGCGCGCCGCCGCTGCTATGGGTCCCTGGGCTGGCATCGCGCCAGCATAATCGCGCCGCGCGGGGTGCCGTTCCGGGGCGGACCGGTGGCGCGAACCGGCGCGCGGACCGGCCGCCGCGCTCCGCGCGCCGGGGAGGCGGCCGGCCGGCGGCGCTATCGCTTCGACCGCTTCGCCCGGTCCTGCGGGTAGAACGAGGATCCGGCGGCTACCACCACCACCGCGCCCACCAGTTGCAGGAAATGCCGGATCCAGTCGATGCCGTGGGTGTGCCTGACCCCGATCGCCGAGGCCAGGAAGTTGCCCAGCAGCGCGCCGATCATGCCGCAGAGCACCGTCAGCCAGATCGGGATGGACTGCTTGCCAGGCAGCAGGAGCTTGGCGATGCACCCGAGAACCGCACCGACGATGACGATCCAGATGGCCTGAAACATGGTCTGCTCCCTGGGTTGCCAGTGGCCCCAGCGTCCACCGGCGCGCCTCCGCCCGCACGGCGACTCCGCCGAACGGGTGAAGCGGCCGAACAGCTGGAGCAGGCGCTCAGAGCCCGGGCGCGGGCTCCACGGCCGCGGCCGCGGCGGCCGGGCCCTCCGTGTCGCGGGCGAGCAGCAGCAGCACCACGTCGTCCCGCAACTGACCGCCGGTGTGCCGGAGCAGATCGGCGTAGACCCGGGCGACCGCCGCGTCCAGTTCCCCGGCGCAGCCCGCGACCAGGCCGGGCGCGCGCTCCAGCAGCGGGTAGAACGTGCCGTCGGCGTGACCCCTGGCCTCCACCACCCCGTCGGTGCACAGCACCAGCACGTCGCCGGCGGCGAACGGCACGGTCCAGCTCTCCGGGTCGCCCGCGGCCATGTCGCCGAGGCCCAGCGGCACCCAGGGATCCGGCGGGTCGAGCACCCGCGCCGTGCCGTCCGGGGAGACCCGCAGCGGCGCCACATGCCCCAGGTGCAGCAGCCCCACGCGGTCCGGGGAGCCGAGCGCGACCAGCAGCGCGGTGATGAACTCGCCCGTGGGCACATGCCGGTGGACGCTGGTCTCCAGTCTGCGGGCCACCCCCTCCAGGTCGGGCTCGTCGTAGGCCGCCTCCCGGAAGGCCCCGAGCACCACCGACGCCGCCCGGACCGCGCCCAGCCCCTTGCCCCGGACGTCCCCGATGATCGCCCGTACCCCGAACGGGGTGTCCAGCACCGCGTAGAGGTCGCCGCCGATCTGCGCCGAGTCGGCGGCCGACACATAACGGGCGGCCAGCCGGATGCTGCCGACCAGCGGCCCCGGCGGCCGCAGCAGCGCGTGCTGGGCGGCCTCGGCGACCGTGCTGACGGCCACCAGATGCCTGGTCCGGTCCACCCGCAGCTGGGAGATCACCGCCCCGGCCACGGTCAGCGCGGCGTAGGCGATCAGCGTCCCGTAGAACAGCCGCTGGTCGGGCGGGTTCTCCAGGCCGTCGTAGCGGCTCAGCAGCACCAGCAGCCCCATGCCGAAGCAGCTGACCCACACCAGCTCCATCGGGTACAGCGAGAGCGCGGCCAGCGGCGGCACCACCGACATCAGCGAGGCCAGATACGTGCCGTGGCCGGAGAGCAGGTCGAAGAAGGTCACCAGCACCATCGCCGCGAGCGGGGTCAGCACCCGCACCCGGAAAGGCGCCCGCAGCAGCGCCGCGTCGTCGCGCAGCCGCAGCGAGGAGGACGTGGCAAGCGTGCCGAAACCGGTCTCCTGCTCGTCGGGCGGCTGCTGCTCCACGGCAGAAATCTATCGGAAGAACCCCATATGCGACACAGCATCACCTTGGGTGCATAAGCCTTCCATTCACCACCAGCCATGCCATAGTGCTGCGGCGCCGCATACCGTCCGGACCACCAGGGGAAGCAGGCCCAGCACGATGACCAGCGCAGGCACTCCCGGTCGGCGGGGCCCGGCAGTCACCCGAGCGGCCGCGGCCGGTCTCCTGCGCAGCCGGCACTGGGCCCAGTGCTTCTTCGGCGGACTGGCGCTGTGGCTGGCCACCGTGCTGGTCACCTACTGGACCGGCAACAGCAACCTGCTGCCGACCATCGTGCTGCTGGGCAGCTTCCTGGTGCCGGGCACCTTCGTGGTCTGGGCCACGAGCGCTACGGCGCGGACATCGGCACCGACCGGATCGTCAGCTGCTTCGCGGTCGGCGGGATCATCGGCGTGCTCGGCGCCTCACTGCTGGAGTACTACCTGCTCTCCAGCTCGGTCTGGGTCTATGCCGGGGTCGGGCTGATCGAGGAGGCGGTGAAGGCCTGGGCGCTGATCCTGCTCACCCGGCGGATCCCGGCCTCCGGGCTGCGCCACGGCCTGGTCCTGGGCGCCACCGTCGGCTTCGGCTTCGCGGCCTTCGAGAGCGCCGGATACGCCTTCAACGCGGTACTCACCGAACAGGGCCTGTCCCTGCGGGAGCTGGTGTCCACCGAGATCCTGCGCGGAGTGGTCGCCCCGGTCGGGCACGGGCTGTGGACGGCGATCCTGGGCGGGGTGCTGTTCCGGGAGCGCCGCAACGGCCACTTCGTCCTGAACGGCCCGGTGCTGCTCACCTACCTCGGCGTCTCCGCGCTGCACGCGCTGTGGGACAGCTCGCACGGCATCGCCGCCTGGGTCGTCGCCCAGCTCACCGAGCCCGGCTTCCACCAGAGCCTGTTCGACCTCGGCTACCTGCCCCACCCCAGCGAGTACCAGGCCGAGCTGTTCACCCTGTTCTCCACCGCCGGGCTGGTCCAGGTCGCGGTGCTGGGCCTGCTCTGGCTGCGGCTGCTGATCCGCTCCGCCCGGCGCTCCGGCCACCACACCGGCCCCCAGCCGCCCGGCGGCCGTCCCCGCCCGACTGGGGCGCCCCGCAGGGCTGGGGCGCCTGACGGCGGGGCACCGCTGACCTCGGGGCACCCCTGACGCCGGGCATCGGAGTGCCCTACCGCGATCCGGCGGGAGGTATTCCCCGGGCGCGCGTGGGACATCTCACGCCCGTCAAGCCCTACCTACGGTGGCGTAGGTCACTTCACACCATGAAGTATTTTCACCATGCCCGAGCAGCCGCCGCACACCGACCTCACTTCCTATGTCGCCCTCGGGGACAGCTTCACCGAAGGCCTGAACGACCCCGACCCCGGCGGCGGCTACGCCGGCTGGGCCGACCGCCTGGCCCGGCTGCTCGCCGAGCAGCGCCCGATGACCGAGGAGGGGCGCTACGACTTCCGCTACGCCAACCTCGCGGTCCGCGGGCGGCTGCTGGACCAGGTGATCGCCGAGCAGCTCCCCCAGGTCCAGCGGATGGAGCCGGACCTGGTCAGCTTCTGCGCCGGCGGCAACGACATCCTGCGCCCGGGCAGCGACCCGGACCAGGTCGCCGAGCGCTTCGAGGCGGCGGCCGCGCGGCTGCGCGAGAGCTGCGGCACCGTGCTGATCTGCACCGGCTTCGACACCCGTGACACGCCCGTGCTGCGCCACCTGCGCGGCAAGATCGCCACCTACAACGCGCACCTGCGTGCCATCGCGGACCGCAACGGCCTGGCGGTGGCGGACATCTGGGCGCTGCGCGCGGTGCGCGACCGGCGCGCGCTGAGCGAGGACCGGCTGCACCTCTCCCCCGAGGGCCACCAGCGGGTCGCCCAGCTGGCCGCCCGCGCCCTCGGCCTGGACGCGGGCGACCCGGAGACGCCGTGGCCGCCGCAGCGCGCCCACAGCACCGCCGAGCTCCGCCGGGAGAACCTGCAGTGGCCCGCGAGTACCTGCTGCCCTGGGTCGGCCGACGGCTGCGCGGCGAGTCCTCGGGCGACCACGTCGAGGCCAAGCGCCCGGACCTGCTCCCGCTCTGACCCGCACCCACCCCGCGCGCACCGGCTGCGCGCCGGTACCGTCCCCAGCCCGCCCGGCCTCCCGCCGGGCGGGCTTCGCCGTACCCGGGCCCGGCGGCAGGCCCGGCGGACCGCCGTCCGCCGCCGTCCGCCGCCGTCCGCCCCCGTCCGCCGCGATCCGCCGCCGTCCGCCGGGACACGCCCGCCCGCGCCGCCCGACGAGACGGGGCAAACCGCCCACCGCTGGCTACTCTCTGCATCGGCGCACCGGCTTCCCCTGCGAAACCGCCGCCGCGATCCCGGGAATACCCCCCAGGGGTATGGTGTTACCAAATGACGGAGCACCACCCGTCCGATGCAGCGAGCAGCGCGCGAACCGATCCATCCTGGAGGAAACATGTCCACTGCCGTCTTCACCGTCTCCGGCATGAGCTGCGGCCACTGCGAGAAGTCGGTGAGCGAGGAGCTCGGCGCCCTGCCCGGCGTCACCGGGGTCGACGCGGACGCCAAGGCGGGGACGGTCACCGTCTCCTCCGAGCAGCCCCTGGACGACGACGCGGTGCGCGCCGCTGTCGACGAGGCCGGCTACCAGCTGGTCGGCCGGGCCTGAGGCCAGGCCCGAAACCTGGCGCGAAGCCGGGCCTGAAGCCCGGCGGAGCGGCCGCGGACCGCACAGGAGACCGTGGCAGGACCGCCGCAGGACCGACGAACAGCGACCGGATCGGGGGCACCGGTCCGCAGTGAGGAGGCGCAGGATCATGAGCACCGCAAGCCCGGGCGCGGGGACCGCCGAAGCGGCCGTCGCACCCCTTCCGCAGCACCGGGTGGAGCTGGCCATCGGTGGCATGACCTGCGCCTCCTGCGCCGCCCGGATCGAGAAGAAGCTCAACCGGATGGACGGCGTCCAGGCCAGCGTCAACTACGCCACCGCCAAGGCCGTGGTCGACCACCCGGCCGGGACCAGCGTGGACGACCTGATCGCGACCGTCGAGCGGACCGGCTACACCGCCGAGCCGCCCCGGCCGCCGGCCGCCGCCGAGGAGGAGTCCGGCACCGCCCAGGCCGACCCGGAGCTCGCCGCACTGCGGCAGCGGCTGCTGGTCACCGCGGCACTGGCGGTGCCGGTGATCGTGCTGGCGATGGTGCCCGCGCTCCAGTTCCGCTACTGGCAGTGGCTCTCCTTCGCGCTGACCGGCCCCGCCGTGGTCTACGGAGGGCTGCCCTTCCACCGGGCCGCCTGGACCAACCTGCGGCACGGCGCGGCCACCATGGACACCCTGGTGTCCATCGGCACCCTGGCCGCCTTCGGCTGGTCCACCTGGGCGCTGTTCCTGGGCACCGCCGGACGTCCCGGGATGACCCACGGGTTCAGCCTCGGCCTGTCCTCCGCCGACGCCTCCGGCACCCTCTACCTGGAGACCGCCGCCGGGGTCACCGCCTTCATCCTGCTCGGCCGCTACCTGGAGGCCCGCGCCCGGCGGCGGGCCGGGGCCGCCCTGCACGCCCTGCTGTCGCTGGGCTCCAAGGACGCCGCCGTACTGCGGGACGGGCGCGAGGTCCGGGTAGCGGTGGCCGAACTGGCCGTCGGCGACCGCTTCGTGGTCCGGCCGGGCGAGAAGATCGCCCACGACGGCGTGGTGGTCGAGGGCAGTTCGGCGTGGGACACCTCGCTGCTCACCGGCGAGTCGGTGCCCACCGAGACCTCCCCGGGCGACAGCGTCACCGGCGCCACGGTCAACTCCGGCGGACGGCTGGTGGTCGAGGCCACCCGGGTCGGCGCGGACACCCAGCTCGCGCGGATGGCAAAGCTGGTCGAGGAGGCGCAGAACGGCAAGGCGGCGGCGCAGCGGCTGGCCGACCGGATCTCCGCGGTCTTCGTGCCGGTGGTGCTGCTCGTCGCCGTGGCCACGCTGGTCGTCTGGCTGGCCGTCAGCGGCAGCGCCACCGAGGCGTTCACCGCCGCCGTGGCGGTACTGATCATCGCCTGCCCGTGCGCGCTCGGGCTGGCCACGCCGACCGCGCTGATGGTGGGCACCGGCCGGGGCGCGCAGCTGGGGATCCTGATCAGGGGCCCGGAGGTGCTGGAGTCCACCCGGGCGGTGGACACCGTCGTGCTGGACAAGACCGGCACGGTCACCACCGGCCGGATGACCCTGGTCGCGGTGCACCCGGCGGCCGGCACCACCGCGGCGGAGGCGCTGCGGCTGGCCGGCGCGCTGGAGCACGCCTCCGAGCACCCGATCGGCCGGGCGGTGGCCGAGGCCGCCGCGGAGGCCGGGGAGCTGCCGCCCGTCAGCGACTTCCAGAACCTGCCCGGACGCGGCGTCCAGGGCGTGGTGCAGGGGCACTCGGTGGTCGCCGGGCGCGAGCAGTTCCTGGCCGACTGGGCACAGCACCTGCCGGCGCCGCTGGCGGCCGCCAAGGCCGCCGCGGAGGCGGCCGGGCGGACGGCGGTCGCGGTGGGCTGGGACGGCGCGGCACGGGCCGTGCTGGAGGTCGCCGACGCGGTCAGGCCCAGCAGCGCCGAGGCGGTCGCCCGGCTGCGCGCGCTGGGGCTGACTCCGGTGCTGCTGACCGGGGACAACCGCGCGGCCGCGCTCGGTGTCGCCGCGGAGGTCGGCATCGAGGCCGACCGGGTGGTGGCCGAGGTGCTGCCCGAGGACAAGGCCGCGGTGATCCGGGGCTCCAGGCCGAGGGGCGGACGGTGGCCATGATCGGCGACGGGGTCAACGACGCCGCCGCGCTGGCCCAGGCGGATCTGGGCCTGGCCATGGGCACCGGCACCGACGCGGCCATGCAGGCGGCGGACCTGACCCTGGTCCGCGGCGACCTGCTGGCGGCCGCGGACGCGATCCGGCTGTCCCGGCGCACCCTGGGCACGATCAAGGGCAACCTGTTCTGGGCCTTCGGCTACAACGTGGCGGCGCTGCCGCTGGCGGCCTTCGGCCTGCTGAACCCGATGATCGCGGGCGCCGCGATGGCCTTCTCCTCGGTGTTCGTGGTCAGCAACAGTCTGCGACTGCGCGGCTTCCAGGCCAGGCCCTGACCTTCCGGCTCCTGCGCCGCCGCCGCGGACCGTCCCGGACGTCAACGGCCGAGCAGTTCACCGCCGTTGACGTTCAGGATCTCGCCGGTCAGGTATCCGGCGTCGGGCGAGGCGAGGAAGCAGACGGCCGCGGCCACATCATCCGGCACCCCGATCCGGCCGACCAGGGTGCGGCCGCTGCGCCGGACCGCCTCGGCCTCGTCCAGGCGGCCGCCGAAGAACTCGGTACCGGCCACCGTGCCCGGGGCGACGATATTGGCGGTGATCCCGGACGGGCCCAACTGGGCCGCCAGGGAGTGGTTCCAGGCGTGCAGGGCGGCCTTGGCCGCGCCGTAGGAGCCGGCCCCGCGCAGCGCGGCGATGGAGCTGACGGTGACCACCCGGCCGCTGCCCGGGGTCAGCCGGTCCCGGACGCACTCGGTGAGCAGCACCGCGGTCAGCACATTGCGCTCGAAGTCCCCGCGCCAGCGCGCAACCACGGCATGCGGCCCGGCGCCGACGCCGATCTCGCGGCTGCCCGCGTTGTTCACCAGCACGTCGACCCGGCTCGGCAGGTCGCCCAGCAGCGACTCAACGGCGTCCGGGTCGGCCAGGTCGCAGGCGATGGGCCGGACCCGGGGGCCGAGCTCGGTGGCGGCCTCGACCAGCACCTCGCGTCTGCGTCCGACGATGGTCACGTCGTCGCCGTTCTGCGCGAACCGCCGCGCCGTGGCCAGGCCGATGCCCGTACCCCCACCGGTTACGACGACGTTCCTGCCCATATCAGCCCCTTCGTTCCGATGGGCTGATTCTTACCATGGTGCACTCCGGACAAAGGCCGCCGGGTCATCGCGCCGTCCTTCTGACGACGGTGTATGGGGACTTGGAGCCAGTACAGGGCGTAGGCGGAGCCGCACGCAGCGGTGTGAGAGGAGAGTCACATGGGCCAGCCGTAACCTTCACGCCCCGTGGACGTGTTACAACACGTGTGCCGGGTATTGGGCGGTCAGTCGCCCGACACCCGGCTGGAGTTCCGGCGGACTCCACCGTCGGCCGCCGTCGCTGGACGGCCGACCACGCACGGCGCACGTGTACGACGGGGTGGGTTGAGCGGCCTCCCCTGGCGTACCGGGCGCCGTGCGCACGGGTTTCAGGCGCACGAGCGGGGGCCCGGCCGAGTTTCGGCCGGGCCCCTGCCCCGTTCTCCGGCGCGCCGTCAGCGCCCGGTCGTCACTCTTCGGCGGTCGCCGTCGCTCTTCGGCGGGTCAGCGCTCGCCGATGGCGACGTAGTCGCGGATCTCGATCCCGGTGTAGATCTGCCGCGGGCGGCCGATCTTGTTGCTCGGGTCGGTGATCATCTCCTGCCAGTGGGCGATCCAGCCGGGCAGCCGGCCGAGCGCGAACAGCACGGTGAACATGCTGGTCGGGAAGCCCATGGCGCGGTAGATCAGGCCGGTGTAGAAGTCGACGTTCGGGTAGAGCTTGCGGGAGATGAAGTAGTCGTCGGTGAGGGCGTGCTCCTCCAGCTTGAGCGCGATGTCGAGGAGCTCGTCGGCCTTGCCGAGCTGGGCCAGCACGTCGTGGGCGGCGACCTTGATGATCTGCGCGCGCGGGTCGAAGCTCTTGTAGACCCGGTGCCCGAAGCCCATCAGCTTCACGCCGTCCTCGCGGTTCTTCACCTTGCGGATGAAGGCGTCGACGTCTCCGCCGTCCTTCTGGATGGCGGTGAGCATCTCCAGCACGGCCGCGTTGGCGCCGCCGTGCAGGGGGCCCCACAGGGCGTTGATGCCGGCCGAGATCGAGGCGAACAGGTTGGCCTGCGAGGAGCCGACCAGCCGGACCGTCGAGGTGGAGCAGTTCTGCTCATGGTCCGCGTGCAGGATCAGCAGCGTCTCCAGGGCGTTCACCACGACCGGGTTGAGCTCGAACTCCTCGGCGGGGACCGCGAAGGTCATCCGCAGGAAGTTCTCCACGTACCCGAGGTCGTTGCGGGGGTAGACGAACGGGTGACCCTGGGACTTCTTGAAAGCGTAGGCCGCTATCGTCGGCAGCTTGGCCAGCAGCCGCACCGCCGAGAGGTAGCGCTGCTCCGGGTCGAACGGGTTGTGGCTGTCCTGGTAGAACGTGGACAGCGCGCTGACCACGGACGACAGCATCGCCATCGGGTGGGCGTCCCGGGGGAAGCCCTGGTAGAAGCGCTTGACGTCCTCGTGCAGCAGCGTGTGCTGGGAGATGTCGTGCTGGAATCCGGCGAGCTGGTCGGTGGTCGGGAGTTCCCCGTTGATCAGCAGGTAGGCGGACTCAAGGAAGGTCCCACGCTCGGCCAGCTGTTCGATGGGGTAACCGCGGTAGCGGAGAATCCCCTGGTCGCCGTCGATGTAAGTGATCGCGGACTTACAGGCCGCGGTGTTGCCGAAGCCGTTGTCGAGTGTGGTCAGGCCGGTCTGGCTCAGCAGCTTCGAGATGTCGAAGCCACCGTTGCCGACGGTGGCGTCGACCACCGGGTACTCGTACTCGTTGCCCTGGTAGCCGAGTACTACAGAGTTGTCGCTCACGTCTTCCCTCACCAGCGAAATGAACCTCTTCAAGGGGTGCCCTGACTTAGTACTACCATCGCCCATTCGAGCGACCTAGGGTAGTCGGGGTGACCCAAAAGGGCTGGGACCTACAAAACAACCGGCCCGGTCCGTTCACTTCCTGACAACAGCCGATGGTTGCGGAGGTCAACCGGAACGCAGCCGGTGATCCAGGGCAGTATGGCGGCGACCTGCGGAAACAGCCCTTACCGCCTGCCCGAGGGCCCGGCGCGAGCCGACCAGTACGACGATCTTCTTGGCCCGGGTGACCGCGGTGTAGAGCAGATTCCGCTGGAGCATCATCCAGGCGCTGGTAGTGACAGGGATCACCACGCACGGATACTCGCTGCCTTGCGAGCGGTGGATGGTGACCGCGTAGGCATGCGCCAGCTCGTCCAGCTCGTCGAAGTCGTAGGGCACCTCCTCGTCCTCGTCGGTGAGGACGGTGAGCCGCTGCTCCTCCGGATTGAGCGCGGTCACCACCCCGACGGTGCCGTTGAAGACGCCATTGGCACCTTTGTCATAGTTGTTACGGATCTGGGTGACCTTGTCGCCGACCCGGAAGGTCCGCCCGCCGAACCGCCGCTCCGGGGTGTCCGGCCGGGAGGGCGTGACCGCGGCCTGGAGCAGCACATTCAGGTTCCCGGCCCCGGCCGGGCCCCGGTGCATCGGGGCGAGCACCTGCACGTCCCGGCGCGGATCCAGGCCGAACCTGGCCGGGATCCGGCGGGCGACCACGTCCACCGTGAGGCCGGCGGTGGCCTCCGTGTCCTCCTCCGGGAAGAGGAAGAAGTCGGCGAGCCCGTCGGTGATCGGCGGCACGCCCTCGTTGATCCGGTGGGCGTTGGTCACCACCCCGGACTGGGCCGCCTGGCGGAAGATCCGGGTCAGCCGGACCGCCGGGATCGGGCTGTCCGCCGCGAGCAGGTCACGCAGCACCTCCCCGGCGCCCACCGAGGGCAGCTGGTCGACGTCGCCCACCAGCAGCAGGTGCGCGCCCGGGGGCACGGCCTTGGCCAGCTTGTTCGCCAGCAGCAGGTCCAGCATCGAGGCCTCGTCCACCACCACCAGGTCCGCGTCCAGCGGGCGGTCCCGGTCGTAGGCGGCGTCCCCGCCCGGCTTCAGCTCCAGCAGCCGGTGCACGGTGGACGCCTCGCAGCCGGTGAGCTCGGCCAGGCGCTTGGCCGCGCGGCCGGTCGGCGCCGCCAGTACGACCTTGGCGTTGCGGGCCCGGGCCAGGGTGACGATGGAGCGGACGGTGAAGGACTTGCCGCAGCCGGGACCGCCGGTGAGCACCGCCACCCGTTGGGTGAGCGCCAGCCGCACCGACTGCTCCTGCTCGGGCGCAAGATCGGCCCCGGTCTGCCCCCTGAGCCAGGCCAGCGCCTTCGTCCAGTCCACCCCGCCGAAGGCGCCCAGCCGGTCCTCGGAGCTGCGCAGCAGCCGCAGCAGCTGGCCGGCCAGGGAGATCTCGGCACGGTGGAACGGCACCAGGTAGACGGCGGCGACCCGCTCCCCGACAGTGTCGTCCCCGGGCCCGCCGTGCCCGCCCGGGAGCTCCTCGCGGACCACGCCCTCCTCCGCGATCAGCTCCGCCAGGCACTCGATGACCAGGCCGATGTCCACCGCCAGCAGCTTCACCGCGTCGGAGATCAGCTTTCCTCGGGCAGGAAGCAGTGGCCCTGGTCCGCGCTCTGCGAGAGGGCGTACTGGAGCCCGGCCTTGACCCGCTGCGGGCTGTCATGGGGTATCCCGACGGCCTGGGCGATCCGGTCCGCGGTGAGGAAGCCGATGCCCCAGACATCGGCGGCCAGCCGGTAGGGCTCGTTGCGCACCACCGCGATGGAGGCGTCGCCGTAGTTCTTGTAGATCCGGACCGCGAGCGAGGTGGAGACCCCGACGCTCTGGAGGAAGATCATCACCTCCTTGATCGCCTTCTGCTCCTCCCAGGCCGCGGCGATCAGCTTGGTCCGCTTGGGCCCCAGCTTGGGGACCTCGATCAGCCGCTGCGGCTCCCGCTCGATCACCTCCAGCGTCTCGGTGCCGAAATGCTCCACGATCCGGTCGGCCAGCCGCGGGCCGATGCCCTTGATCAGGCCGGATCCGAGATAGCGGCGGATGCCCTGGATCGTGGCCGGCAGCACGGTGGTGTAGTTCTCGACGGTGAACTGCTTGCCGTACTGGGGGTGGCTGCCCCAGCGCCCCTCCAGCCGCAGGCTCTCGCCCGGCTGCGCCCCAGCAACGCGCCGACGACGGTGAGCAGGTCATTGGCGCCGCGCCCGGTGTCCACCCGGGCGACGGTGTAGCCGGTCTCCTCGTTGGCATAGGTGATCCGCTCCAGCACGCCTTCCACGACTGCCAGTTGGATCTGCGGAGCGGACTGGTTCGCAGCCCGGGGCCCTGCGGCCATCCCTGCCCCCTTCCTGCGGTGTGCCCTGCGGCCTGCCCTGCTGTCTTGTCTGCGCTGTCCTGTCTGCGCTGTCCCGTCTGCGGTGGGCGTCGCCTGCACCGTATCGCCCGGCTCCGACAGCCGGAGCGGGGCACCGGCCACCACTTTCGAACATGATCGAAACTGACAGAAAGAGACCTGAAAAGATTCTTCTGGATCGGTGCGTCCGGGACCCCCGGAATTGTCAGTGGCGGGCGCAAGACTTGGGCCGATCCCCACCGGAGGGGATGAGCACCCTCACTTCCCGCAGGAGCACACCGTGTTGAGCACTTCCTTCGTGGCCGGCTCGCCGAACTGGGTCGACCTGGGCACCTCCGACACCGAGGCCGCCATCGCCTTCTACAGCGGGTTGTTCGACTGGCAGAGCGTCTCCGCCGGGCCCGGCATGGGCGGCTACGGCTTCTTCACCCTCGACGGCGAGCGGGTCGCCGCCTACGGCCCGCTCGACGAGCCCGGCGCCGGGCCCGCGTGGACCGTCTACTTCGCCACGCCGACGCCGACCACCGCCAAGGCCGTCGAACAGGCGGCGGCACGGTCCGGGTGCCCCGGCCGAGGTGCTGACGAGGGCAGGTTCGCCCAGTTCACCGACCCCCGGCGGTCGCTTCGCGTGTGGCAGCCCGGCGACACGGTCGGCCTGGACACCGTGAACGCCCGGACAGCCTGTGCTGGGTCGAGCTGCACACCGCCGACGCGGCCGCCGCCCGCGACTTCTACCGGGCAGTCCTCGACTGGCAGTCCACGAGGTGCCGATCGACCCGGACCCACCTACTCGGTCGCGCACACCGGCGGCGAGGAGGCCGACTTCGGCGGGATCACGCAGTCCGCCTCCGGGACCAGGCCGTGGACACCGTACTTCGAGGTCGAGGACTGCGACACGAGCACCGCCAGGGCGCTCGCCCTCGGCGCCACGGTGCGGCTCCGGCCGACGGACCACCCCGGCGTCGGCCGGGTGGCCGCGATAACCGACCCCCAGGGCGCCGAGCTGCTGCTGATCACCAGCGCCACCTGAGCAGCCGCCGTCAGCAGCCCCTGAGCCCGCCCGTCAACGGCCGCTGAGCCACCGTCGGGGCGGGAACTGCTGCTGTCACCAGGGAAGAAGCCGCCGGGAAGAAGCCGTGATGGGGCAGTGTTGTGGGTGACGACCCGCACCTGCCGCACCACGGAGGATCCTCGATGAGCCTGTACGACATCCCGCTGCGCACCCTCGGCGGCGAAGCCACCACGCTGGACGCCTACCGGGGCAAGGCCGTACTGGTGGTGAACGTCGCCTCCAAGTGCGGCCTGACCCCGCAGTACAGCGCGCTGGAGCAGCTCCAGCAGCAGTACGCCGAGCGCGGCTTCACCGTGCTCGGGGTGCCCAGCAACCAGTTCGCCGGACAGGAGCCGGGCAGCGCGGAGGAGATCCAGACCTTCTGCTCGACCAGCTACGGCGTCACCTTCCCGCTGCTGGAGAAGACCGACGTGAACGGCGCGGAGCAGCACCCGCTGTACGCGGAGCTGACCCGGACCGCCGACGCGGCGGGCGAGGCCGGCGACGTCCAGTGGAACTTCGAGAAGTTCCTGCTCTCCCCGAGGGCACGGTCGCGGGCCGGTTCCGCCCGCGTACCGAGCCGGACGCGGCGGAGGTCATCGCCGCGATCGAGGCCCAGCTCCCGGCCTGACGCCTTTGGCCCGGGGCACCTCGCCTGGGACTCCTGGGGCGGAACTGCTGGGCCGACTGTGTCGGCCGGCCGGTCTAGGCTGACGATCATGACTGACACCAGCTTCCGGTCGGCCGTCGCCGAAGACCTCCCGGAGATCGTGGCCATGCTCGCGGACGATCCCCTGGGCGCGCTCCGCGAGTCCCCGAGGATCTGGCCCCCTACCGGGCCGCTTTCGAACGGATGGCGGCCGACCCCGGCCAGTGGCTGCTGGTGGCGGAGCGCGACGGCCGCGTGGTCGGCACGCTCCAGCTGTCGCTGATCCCGGGGCTGGCCCGCAAGGGCTCCACCCGGGCCATGATCGAGGCGGTCCGGGTCAGCTCCTCGGAGCGGGGCAACGGGCTGGGCTCGGCCCTGATCCGCCACGCCATCGAGGAGTCCCGGCGGCTCGGCGCGGACCTGGTCCAGCTCACCTCCGACCGGACCCGGACCGATGCCCACCGCTTCTACGAGCAGCTCGGGTTCACCGGCTCCCATCTGGGATTCAAGCTCAACCTGAACTGACGCCCCGGAGTGGTGCTCAGTGCTGCTCGGCGTCCTCGGCCTGGTTGCGCTGCACGGTGCCGGGCAGGCCGTTGTCCCGGTGCCACTCGGCCACCAGCTCGTCCTTGGTGCCGAAACGCACCAGGTGGCGGCCGACGACGTCCTCCAACCGGTCCAGGTTCTCGGCCTCGCCCTCGACCGTGAGCAGCAGTAGCCCCGGCTCGGCGACCAGGGTGGCCGTGCCCGCGCCGAAGGTCAGGGCGCCGCGCCCGGCCTCCTCGTCCCAGCTGCTCTCGGCCTTGCGGCCGAGGTGGGCGGCGAGCTGCTTGGCGTAGCGGTGCGGACGGTCGGTGGCGACGCGGGCTTCGGAGCGGGGCATGGTGTCCTCCTGGACGCGATGGAGCCGGGCCCGGTGTCGCCGGGCCTGCCTGGACTCTAACTTAGGCTAGCCTAATAGAAAATATGAGCCAGGCTCTCTAATTTCTCGATGACAACCCGCACCGGGACCGCCTTCTCCTGTTCGCGCCCGATATCCTGGTTGTTCCCATCGAACCAGGAGCCCCCGTGACCGCCGATCACCCCGCCGGAACCTCCGCCGCGGCGCGGGACGAGGTGGAGCTGGCCGACGCGGTGATGCGGGCGAGCAAGCGGATGCGCCGGGACACCTTCCACCGGCTCTCCCCCTACGGGGTCACCCCCTCCCAGGGCCGGGCGCTGGAGGTACTGGCCCACGGGGCCCATCACCACGGCGGGTTGATCCGGCTGAACCAGCTGGCCGAGCGGCTGCGGATCGCGCCGCGCTCGGTCACCACGGTGGTCGACGCGCTCGAAGCCGCCGGGCTGGTCGCCCGCACCCAGGACCCGGAGGACCGCCGGGCGATCCTGCTCCGGCTCACCGAGGCGGGCGACAGCATGGTCGAGCAGATCAACCGGGTCCGCCAGGAGGTCGCCGAGGACTACTTCGGCGCGATCAGCCCCGAGCAGCGGGCCGGCATGCTGCTGATGCTGCGGACCGCCGACGCGGCGTACGAACAGGCGCACCCCGGGCACCGGCACCACCCCCGCAGCACCAGGCCGCACAGCCGAACCCGGTGCAGAGCGGCTGACCCGCCGCCCGGCCGGGGCCCCGCCTTTCACCCGCATGCCCCGATCGGTGGCGACGCCCCTGAAGCTCGCCAAGGATCAAGTCATATGACGCACCCTTACCGATCCCTGACGTACCGTCTGCGAATCGCGGCCGCGGTCACCTCGTTGCTCGGCGCCGCGCGGCCGCCATCGCCCCGCCCGCGACGGCCGAACCGGAGCAGGCGCTCCGCCGGACGTCGGCGACCGAAGTGCAGCGCTCCACCGCTTTCGGCGGGACACCCGGGTCGGTGCCCTGTTCGCCGATGCCCACGGCGCCCTGCGCGGCCATTTCTGCACCGCCGCGGTGGTCGACAGCCCCGGCCGCGACCTGCTGGTGACCGCCGCCCACTGCGTGGTCGCCCCCGGCAGCGGCAAGGCCCGCAACGACCTGATGTTCGTCCCCGGCTATGTCTCCGGCCGGGCGCCCTACGGTCGCTGGGCGGTACGCCGGGCGGTGGTGGACACGCACTGGGCCCACCAGGGCGACCAGAACTACGACGTGGCCTTTCTGACCACCGCGCCGATGGACGGCCAGGGCCGGGTGCAGGACGCGGTCGGCTCCGAGGCCCTGGACTTCATCGCCGACGTCGATCCGGTCCCCGCCGTGGCCGTCGGCTACCCCGACCGCACCGAACGGCCGGTCCACTGCCTGAGCCGGCTGCGCGGCTTCGGTGCCGGGCAGCTGGAGTTCGACTGCCCGGGGCTGCCCGGCGGCACCAGCGGCAGCCCGCTGCTGGCCGGGGCCCTGCCCACCGGCTCGGGCCGGGGCGCGGTGGTCGGGGTGATCGGCGGCTACCAGACCGGCGGCAACACCGACGACATCTCCTACAGCCCCCGCTTCGGCCCGCTGATCGCCGCCGTCTACCGCACCGCGGTCGCCCAGGGCTGAACCCGGCGGGGCTGAACCCCGCAGGGCTGAATCCGGCGCCGCTCTGCCCGGTCGGCGCCGGCCCGCCCGGTCGGCATCAGCCGGCCTCAGTTGGCCAGGCCGATGACCAGCCACATGAATCCGGTGCCCAGCACAGTGCACAGCAGCGTCGAGCGCGAGGGGTGCGGACTGTGCGCCTCCGGAGGATGTCCGAGGTGGCCAGGTACATCAGGAAGCCCGCGAAGAAACCCAGATAGAGTCCGACCACGGACTCCGGGATGGTGAACAGCAGCGTGATCCCGGCGCCCAGCACCGGGGCGACCGCGTCGCACAGCAGCAGGACCACCGCGCGTCGGCGGTTGTTCCCGTAGAGCCGGGTGATGGTGTAGGTGTTGAAGCCGTCGGCGAAGTCGTGGGCGATGACGGCGATGGCGACCACCGCGCCGAAGCTGTCGGCGACCTGGAAGGCCGCGCCGATGGCGAACCCGTCCATGACACTGTGCAGGCACAGCGCGGAGGCCGCGGCCAGACCGAGGTTCTCGCTGCGCCCGTGCACATGGCTGCCCGCCGGGACCTGCCCCGGGCCGGCGCCGACGGCGGGCGGGTCGCCACCGGGGTGCCGGGGGCCGTGGTGGTGCACCGCGTACTCGGACTCATGGGCCCGGTGGATCGCCACCGAGCGCTCGACCACATGCAGCACCAGGAAGCCCAGCACGAACATCAGCAGGCCGTGCTCCACCCCGAACAGCTTGCCGGGGGACGCGTGCAGCGCCTCCGGCAGCAGGTCGAAGCCGACCACACCGAGCATCAGCCCGGCGGCCAGCCCGAGCACCAGGTGGCGCCGGTCGCCGACCCGGCCCGCGACCAGGCCGCCGAGGAGGGTCATCACAAAGGCCCCGCAGGCCACGAACACTGACGGATTCACCTTGCGGCCACCTGCTCTCGTCCGGCGATCCGGCCCGGCCACCGCCCCCGTCCGGCTCCGCCCGGTCCCGCCTGCGGCCGGGGGCGGACGTGACGCCCGCCGGGATGCCCGCCCCGGCCCGCGGCTGGTCCGCACCGGTCCCGGGCCGGGACGGGAAAGGCAGGAGGGCGACGGCGCCCTGCCCAGTCGCCGCCGCCCTCCGCACGGGCCCGGATACGCGCCCTCCCGACCATCGTGGCGCGCCGTGCGCCCGTCCGCCCGCCGGACTGCTCCGGACGGGGTGCCCGCCCACGCCGCAGCGCCGCCAGTACCGCCCCCAGCCACTCCCCGGTCGCCGCCAGTCGCCCCCGGTCGCCGTCAGCCGCCCCCGGTCACTGTCAGCAGCCTTCAGCCGCCTTCAGCCGCTCTCAGCCGCCGAGCTCCGTGCCCAGATGGGCCCGGACCAGGGCCCGCAGTTCGCCGCCGTCGATCAGCCGCAGCTCCGGCAGCGAGGCGGCGGCGATCACCGCGTCCGGGTGGAAGCTGCCGGTGGTGGCCCAGATCCCGCGCTCGGCCGACTCCTCCTCGACCACCTCGGCGACATTGCGGACCGCCTCCGCGCTCACCACCAGCGGCCGCCGGGCCGCACAGACCACATAGGGCGCGTCGGCCAGCTGCCGTCCGTCGCCCTGGCCCAGCGCCAGCAGGCCGTCCCGGCCGTGCAGCCGCAGCTCCCATTCGTCCAGTCCCAGATGCTCGAACAGGTCGGCGATCAGCGCGGCGAACTCGCCGGGTGAGAGCTCCTCGGGCGCGGGAGCGGAGGTGGAGCCGCCGCGTACGCCGCCACCGGGGCCGGGGTGTACGGATCGTCGGTGAGCGCGCAGCCGAGCTCCCGCAGCCGGTCCACCGCGTCGCCGTGCACGGAGGGCAGCAGGGTGCGCGCATAGAGGTCGCCGCGCCGGGCGTCCACGCTGACCACGCAGGTCTCACCGGCCTCCGCGGTCACCGCACGGCCGTTGACCACGATGCCGTCCAGCTGGGACTCGGTGTCGGCGGCCAGCAGCGCGTCCAGGGCGCGCAGCACCAGCCGGGCCACCAGCTGGAGATAGCGGATCTGCGACTCCTGCCGGGGCGCGGCACCGGCTCCACACCGCCGTCCGCCACCACCCGGAACTCCAGCGCCGCCGGGACCACCGCCGGACTGGGCAGCACCAGGTCCACCACCGCCGTCCGGGTGAGCGCGCGGTAGCAGACCCGCGCCGGGACTTCGAGCCCGGGCAGCCGCCCGGCGGCCGCCAGGGCGCGCTCCAGCACCGACTCGACCGCGGCCGCTTCGCCCGCCTCGTAGGCCGCGCGGTAGCCGCGCAGCCGGTCGTTGTACTCCCTCACGCTGCGGGCGCGCTGCTGCTCCTGCTCGTGCGCCAGCCGTGCCTGCTCGGCCAGGACGCGCAACTCCTTCTCGTGGCCCCGGTATTCGCGCAGAGCGCGCTGGTGCCGCAGCCTGGCCGAGGCGAGCTGCTGCTGGTAAGCGCCGCTGAGCAGCGGCTTCCCCGGCCCGCCGGACCCTCCCGGCCCGGCCGGCCCGGAGGGGCCGGGCTCCGGGGCGTAGTCGGCCCAGCGGGGCGGCTCGGCCACCGCCTCCGGCGGCAACGGCCGGGGCTCGTAACTCCGTTGCAGGGCATCGAAGTCGACAGCGGGGGAAGGCTCCGCGGCCAGCGCGAGCAGTTCGTCCAGGCGCAGCTCGGCATCCCGAGCGACCTCGGTGTACTGCTGCGCGAGGTAGGCCCGTCCGCCGCCTGGTGTCATTCCTGTCCCCCGTGCCGCTGTCCGTCGATGCGTCCTAGCATCTCATCAGCCAGGCCGTTCATCCCCCGATCGCCCGCCGGAAACGGGACATCCCACCACCGGAGGAAACGGCGGGAGTTGACGGCTCAGCCGGCCGGATCGGCCCCGGCCGAAGACTGTTCCGCCGGCCGGCCGGCCGGTTCGCCGGTCCGGCGCTCCCGGGCCTGCTGCTCCTGGCCGTAGAGCGCGAGCATGACGTTCACGGCGACGCTTCCGGCCACCGGGGGCGGCTCCGGGCTCGGCTCACCGGGCTTGCCCAGATACTCCTCGATCAGCGCCGCCATCCGGTCCCGGAACTCGGCGGCGCGCTCGGGCCGCATCCGCGTGTCGGCGAGGACCATCAGCGGGCTGCGGTAGGAGATCCCGGGCAGCGCCTCGGTGTTGAGGTCGATGCTGCCGGAGCGCACCCCGGCGAACTGCTGCTGGAAGCTGTCCATCCCGGCGCCGAGCAGCGCCGAGGTGTCGGAGGCGGCGGAGCTGCCCAGGAAGTCGCGGCTCAGTTGCAGCCCGGTCTGCGCGGCCAGGTAGCGCTGCTCCACGATGCCGGAGACCAGCCTGGTCCCGGCGACGCGCAGCAGTCCGCGCTCCTCCAGCTGCTTGATGTGCCGGTACAGCTTGGTCTGCGGCTCGCCGAGTTCGGCGGCGAGTTCCTTGACCGTCCAGGGGCGCAGCGCCCCGCCGTCGCCGGGCTCCATCATCACCCCCAGCATGGTCACCCGCAGCGGGTCGGACAGCGCCTTGAGGGTGTCGGTGTCCTGGAGCAGCCGCACGCCGGGCACGGCGTCCTCGGCTGGTGTCCGTTCATCGTCCATGGCCCCATCCTGCCAGGAACCCTTGCCAAGCGCTCACGCTGGCGACATCATTCACCTAAACGTGAATGCTCACTATCCGGTGAGCATTCACGTACTAGCGTTCGCGCTCCTGAGGGGACTGCTGTGACCGAGAGCCTGACCAGAGCCGCCAGCACCGCGGCCGTGCCCGCCACCGAGGTACCGCTGCACCGCAACTGGCGGTTCCAGACCCTGTGGATCGGCTCCACCACCGCCCTCACGGATCACCGCGGCCGATGTCGCCTATCCGCTGGTGATCCTGGCCATGACCGGATCCCGGCCATGGCCGGGCTCTTCGGCTTCCTCCAGGCCGCCGCCACCGTGACCTGCGGCCTGCCGGCCGGGCAGTTCGCCGACCGCTACGACCACCGGCGGATCATGGTGGCCGCCGAGGGCGTCCGGGCGCTGGCCGCCACCGGGGTCGCCCTGGGCTGGGCCACGCACCGGCTGGCGCTGGTCCCGCTGCTGGTCGCGGCGGTACTCCTGGGGGCGGCCCAGCCGTTCGTCGGCACCGCCCGCACCCTGCTGGTGCGCACCGTGGTGACACCGTCGCAGCTCACCGCCGCGCTCACCCAGGACGAGGTCCGCGGCGGCCTCGCGGAACTCGTCGGCCCCTCCCTCGGCGGACTGCTCTACGGCCTGAGCCGGGCGCTGCCGTTCCTGTTCAGCGCCGCCTCCTTCACCATCTCCCTGGTGTGCGCGGTCATCGTGCGCCCCGCCGAGGCGCCGGGCGCCCCCGTTCGGCGCAGCGCGGGACCGTCCGGGGCGGGGTCTTCGCCGGGGCCCTGGACGGGATCAAGGTGCTCTGGGCCGACCCCGCGATGCGGACCGCGCTGGTCCTGGTGTCCTTCCTCAATGCCGCCGGAGCGCCGCTCACCCTGGCCGCGATCTACCAGCTGCACCGCATGTCCGCGCCGTCCTGGAGCATCGGCCTGGTGCTCAGCGGTGCGGCGGTCGGCGGACTGGCCGGAGCCGGGCTGGTCAAGCCGCTGCACCGGCGGTTCCGCCCCGGTTGGCTGCTGCTGGGATCACCGCCACCGAGATCCGCTGGCGGCCGCACTCGGGCTGGTGCGCGGCCCGCTGCCGATGGCGGCGGTGCTGTTCTGCACAACGCTGGGCATCCCCGCGCTCAGCGTGCTGCTGGACGTGCTGATCTTCCGCCAGGTCCCGGACGAGCTGCGCGGCCGGGCCATCGGCTCCGCCATGACCGTGGTCGGCCTCGGTATCCCGCTGGGCAGCGGGGCCGGAGGGCTGCTGCTCCAGTGGCTGGGCAGCACCGGCGCCCTGCTGGTCCTGGCCGCGCTGCTGGCCTGCGGGGCCGGCTGGGCCGTCGCCCAGCCCGGGCTGCGTGCCGCGCGCTGGCCTTCCGACCGGCCCGGCACCGCGTAACCAGGCCCTGCCCTGGGTAAACCAGGTCGCAGTGGATCGCGAGAAGCAGCAGCCCGCAGGAAGCAACGGCAGACGGGGGTGACGCGGTGATCGGAGACATGTGGGTGCGGGTGGCCCTGCTCGACAAGCCCGGCTACCTCAGCGCGGGCGGGCCGTCACCGTCGCCGAACCGCAGCTGTACGCGCTGGCCGACGAGGAGGACTCGACCGGGGGCGTGCGGATCCCGGTGGACCGCGCCGAGTGGGACGCCTGGCGGGCCGCGGCCGCCCGCTACCTGCTGGTGCTGGAGAGCGCCGCGGTCGACATCCGGACCGCCGAGCGGCGCGCCCGGCGGGCGTCGGCCCGCACCCAGTCCGGCGCGCGCAAACGCGCCACGGTGTCGGCCGAGGCCGCGTACACCGAGGCGGCCGGGCGCTATCCCGGACGGGTGCGCGCCGCCTCCGACGCCTACTGGCCGATCCACTGCGAGATCCAGCGCCGGATGGAGGCCCAGGCCGACGCGCAGCGCTGGATGCTGGTCCTGGAGCGCTTCGACGGGGCCGGTCTCGACCAGCTCTGGGGGCTGGCGCTGGTCCAGAGCGGCCCGGCCGCGTGCGAGGTGCATGTCTTCCGCTGGGACGTGCCGACCGCGCTGCCCGAGCACGCGGTCTGCTCGGAGCACCAGCTGACCGCCATGGAGCTGGACCGGGCGCTGCTCGGGCTGCGCGCGCAGTGGCGGGTGCGCCGGGTGCACTGGGCCGCCGAGGCCCGGACGGCGGTGGAGCGGGAGACCGAGGGCGTGCCGTTCGAACTGTGGTGGCGGGCGGTGACCACCCGCACGGACGCGCAGGAGAAGGTGGTCCCGCCGCGCTCGGCCGCGCCCCGCAGCGGCTCCGACCACCGGCCGCGGCCCGGCCGCCGCCGCCAGGAAGTCCTGCAACTCCCCCGGCGACGACGAACCACTGCTGTGAGCAGCGCCGACGCGGTGCGCCGGCGCTAGCGCGCCCCGGCCGACTCCTCGTCGCCCACGAAGGCGCGCCACAGCCGGGTGTAGGTCCCGTCGGCCTCCAGCAGCTCGGCATGCGAACCGTCCTCGACCCCCGGCCGCGGTCCAGCACCACCACCCGGTCCGCGCGGGCGGCGGTGGTCAGCCGTGGGCGATCACCACGGTGGTCCGGCGGTGGCCCTCGCGCCGGGCCAGCCGATCGGCGGCCCGGTTGACGGCGGCCTCGGTGGCCAGGTCCAACGCGGCGGTGGCCTCGTCCAGCAGCAGGATGTCCGGGTCCACCAGCTCCGCCCGGGCGAGCGCGATCAGCTGCCGCTGCCCGGCCGAGAGGTTCCGGCCGCGCTCGCTCACCCGGTGCAGATAGCCCCCGGCCAGACCGGCGATCATCTCGTGCGCGCCCACCGCCCGGGCCGCGGCCTCACCTCCGCGTCGGAGGCCTCCTCGCGGCCGTAGGCGATGGCGTCCCGGACCGTGCCCGCGAACAGGTACGCCTCCTGCGGGACCACGCCCAGGCGGTGCCGGTAACCGGCCAGATCCAGCTCGCGCAGATCCATCCCGTCCACCCGGACCGCCCCCGGTGACGTCGTAGAACCGGGCGATCAGCTTCACCAGCGTGGACTTCCCGGCACCGGTCTCCCCCACCAGGGCCACGGTCTGGCCTGCCGGGATGGTCAGCCGGACACCGGTGATCACCTCGGCCGCCCGCTTGCCGCCGACGGCCCGGTCCGCGCCGGTGCTGTCGGCGGCCGCGTTGTCAGTGCCACCGGATACGGTCGCAGCAGCGGCAGCCGCAGGGGCGCCGGTACCGGCCTTGGCGTCCATCGCGGCGTTGTAGGAGAAGTGCACGTCGTCGAAGACGATGTCCCCACGCAGCCGTCCGACCGGCCTCGGCTCGGCTGCCTGCGGGTCGAGGTCGGCGTGCGCAGCAGGTCACGGATCCGGCTGAGGCCGACCACCGCCTGCTGGTAGCCGTCGAACACCTGCGAGAGCTGCTGCACCGGGAGAAGAACAGATCGATGTAGAGGAGGTAGGCGACCAGCGCGCCCGCGGTCAGCGTGCCCGCGGTGACCCGGTTCGCGCCGACGATCAGCACCACCGCGGCGGCGACGCTGGACAGGAACTGCACGAACGGGAAGTAGAGCGAGATGTAGAGCTGCGCCCGGATCCGGGTGCGGCGGTAGTCGCTGCTGAGCTCCTCGAAGCGCTCACGGTTGCGGTCCTCGCGCAGGAACGCCTGCACGATCCGCATACCCGCGACGTTCTCCTGGAGGTCCGCGTTGACGGTGCTGACCTTCTCCCGGGCCAGGGTGTAGCTGACGGTCGACTTCTTCCGGAAGACCACGGTGGCAATGACCAGCAGTGGCAGGACCGCGAAGACGTACAGGGCCAGACGCACGTCCAGCACCAGCAGCACCACGAAGATGCCGATGAACGTCAGCAGGCTGACCACGGCGGTGACCACGCCGGTCTGCAGGAAGGAGCTGAGCGCGTCGACGTCGGTGGTCATCCGGGTCATGATCCGGCCGCCGAGTTCACGCTCGTAGTAGTCCAGGCCCAGCCGTTGCAGGTGGGCGAAGATCTTCACCCGCAGCGAGTACAGCACCCGCTCGCCGGTGCGACCGCTGATCTGGGTCTCGGCCCACTCGACCAGCCAGTCGCCGACCACCACGATCAGCGCGATCAGGGCGGCGGCCATCACCGCGGCGCCGGCCTTCTTGGTGACCCCGCTGTCGATGCCGTGGCGGACCAGGATCGGCAGCGCCAGTGAGGCGAGGGCGTCCGCGACCAGCAGCGCCAGGTCTATCGCCAGCGGTATTCGGAAGGGGCCCAGCATGCGACGAAGATTGAACTGCGGGTCGGGCGCCGGGCCTCGGCCAGGTCGATGTCCGGGGTGGCGTTGGCCGGCGGCAGTGCGGCGACCTTGGCCAGCAGGTCCGGGGTGGCCGGCATCGAGCCCATGGCGTTCATCACGCCGCCACCGCCACCGCGGCCACCTCCGCCGCCTCCGCCGCCCTTGCCGCCGCGCCCGCCGCCGCCCGTACCGACGCCGGCGCCCAACACCGCCGGCGGCCCGGGCGCCCGGGGACTCGTCGTCGGCGTCGTCGGGGAAGCGCTCACGGTCCCAGAGCTCGGGGGTGACGCCCTCCGCGCCCACGGCCGAGGTGCCGTGCTCGGCCGCCTCGGCGAGCAGCTGCGCCACCGGGTCCACGGTGTGCAGGTCCCCGGCGAGCGCTTCCGGGTCGGTGAGCAGCGAGCGGTAGAGCGGACAGCGGGCTTCGAGTTCCTCATGGGTGCCGAGGTCCACCAGCGAACCGTGTTCGAGCACCGCGATCCGGTCCGCGAGCTGGAGGGTGGAGCGGCGGTGTGCGATCAGCAGGGTGGTCCGGCCATGCATCACCGACCGCAGCGCCTCATGGATCTCCGCCTCGACCCGGGCGTCCACCGCCGAGTGGCGTCGTCGAGCAGCAGCAGCTTCGGGTCGGTGAGGATGGCGCGGGCCAGTGCCACCCGCTGGCGCTGGCCGCCGGAGAGGGTCAGCCCCTGTTCGCCACGACGGTGTCGTAGCCGTTCGGGAGCTCCAGGATGAAGCCCTCCGCCTGGGCCGCCCGGGCGGCGGCCTGGATCTCGGCCAGGGTGGCGTCGGGCCGCCCGTAACTGATGTTGGCGCGCACCGACTCGGAGAACAGGAAGCTGTCCTCGGGGACGATGCCGATGGCGGCCCGCAGCGAGCGGAAGGTCAGGTCACGCACATCGTGGCCGTGCACCCGGACGCTGCCCGCGGTCGCGTCGTAGAAGCGGGGGACGAGCAGGCCCACGGTGGACTTCCCCGACCCGGAGGCACCGACCAGGGCCACCGTCTCGCCCTGGGCGAGCTCCAGGCTGAACTTGCTGACGACCGGCTTCAGGGTCGCCGAGTAGGCGAAGTCGACGGAGTCGAAGGCCAGCGCGGGCACCCCGGCGGCCGGCTCGTTCCCGGCGGCGTCCAGCTCGACCGCGTCCGGGCGCTCGGTGATCACCGGACGCTCGTCGATCAGCTGGAACACCCGCTCCACGCTCGCCCGGGCCTGCTGGCCGACGGTCATCAGCATGGTCAGCGTCCGCACCGGCGCGGTCATCTGGGCGACATAGGTGGAGAAGGCGACGAAGGTGCCGAGGCTGACCTCGCCGTGGACGGCCAGATAGCCGCCGAAGGCGAGCACCGCCACCTGTCCGAGCGAGGGGATGGCCTGCATCGCGGGCCCGTAGCGGGCGCTGAGCTTGACCCCGCGCAGCCGCTTGGCGAACAGCCTGCGGCTGGTGCGCTCCAGCCGGTCGAGCTCCTGCTCCTCCTGCCCGAAGCCCTTGACCACACGGACACCGGAGACCGCCCCGTCGACCACGCCGGCCACGGCACCGGCTTCCTGCTGCGCGGCCCAGGTCGCCGGAAACAGCCGCTTGCGGCTGAGGGTGGCGAACCACCACAGGGCCGGGGCCATCGCGATGGCGATCAGGGTGAGCAGCGGCGACAGGAACAGCATCACCACGATGGACAGCACGAACAGCAGCACGTTGCCGATCATCATCGGCAGCATCGACAGCAGGCCCTGGATCATCTGGAGGTCCGAGGTGGCACGGCCGACGACCTGCCCGGTCTCCAGGGCGTCCTGGCGGGCTCCGTCCAGCCGGGTCAGCGAGTCGAAGAGCTCCCGGCGCAGGTCGTGCTGGACGTCCAGGGCGAGCTGGCCGCCCCAGTACCGGCGGACCATGGTCGCCACGAAGACCAGCGCCGCGGCCACCACCAGCGCCACCGCCCAGGGCAGCAGATGGCGGGTGTGGGCGACGATCACATCGTCGATGATCAGACGCGGGATCAGCGGCACCAGCGCGCTGACGGCCATGCCGAACAGCGACGCGCCGACCGAGAGCAGGACATTGCGCCGATAGCGCCAGCAGTAGGACGTGAGACGCCGCAGCCAGCCAGGTCCGGCGTCGGGTGCGGCGTCGGCGTTGTGGTCCCCGTGAGACCGATGAGCCAGGAACATAATTAGCCATGCTAACTGTCTCGGGACTCGGGCGTCTACAGACCTTCCCCGGCCGTCCCCGGCCGGGGACGGCTCAGCTTCCGGAGCCATAGACCCGGTCGACCGTGAGCCGGACAACCAGCCGGCGGTCGGCCACCATGGCGGCCCGGTACTCGTCCCAGTCCGGATGTTCGCCCGCGACCTGCCGGTAGACCTCGACCAGCTCGTCCGTCACCGGGTCCTGCGGATCGGCGGCCACCGCGGAGAGCTCCACCGTGCCCTCGGCGACGGCATAGGTCCAGCCGTCCTTGCTGCTGACGTAGTAGCTGGCCCGGGGGTCCCGGCGAAGGTTCGCCACCTTGGCCCGGTCCGCGGTGCTGGAGATCCGCAGCAGTCCGGTGGACGGCTCGAAGACATGGCTGACATTGGAGAGCTGCGGACGGTCCGTCCCGCTTCAGGGTCACCAGCGCGCCACGCGCGCCTCCGCGATCAGCTGGTCAGGTCCTTGGCTGCCATGGTGCCGTCCTCCTGGTTATGTGTCCCGGCCGGGTGGTGCCCGTCGGGTGGTCCCTGTCAGGTGGTCCTCGTCAGGTGTACCGCTCGGGATCCGGTGCAGATCCCTCAGCGTCCAATGCTGTCCCCTTCTTCCCCGGACCGCACCGGGCGGGAGTCCGAACCGGCCAGGACCACGGTCGTAGGGCGTGGGCCCTCCCCGTGGTCCGGCGTCTCGCGCCCCGGGCCCTCGGGCTTCCGGCCGGTTACGGTTCCAGGCGGGCTCCGGCGCCGCGGTCAGGGACGCGCCGGGGAGCGCAGGAAGCACCAGACCAGCAGCGTCGCCACCAGGTAGGCCGCCGCCGCGACCCGAAGTCCACCGCCGCCGCCGAGTACCACTGGCCGCCGGTGGCCGCCAGCACGATCCCGGTCAGCGCCACCCCCACCAGCGTGCCGACCTGCCGGTTGGCGTTCATGGTCGCCGCACCCGCGTTGGCGTGCTCCGGGCCGGCCGCCTCCACCAGCGCCGCGACCATCGCCGGGACCGCAACGCCGACACCCAGGTTGGCGACCACCAGCAGTGCCGCCATCACCGCATAGGGCATCGCGGCGGAGACCGTGGTCAGCCCCAGCATGGCCACCGCCGCCAGCAGCAGCCCGGCGATCAGCGGGCCGCGCACGCCCCACCGGCCGGTCAACCGGGCGAAGAGCAGGTTCCCCAGCACGAACACCCCGGTCACCGGCAGCATCTCCACCCCGGCCTGCAACGGGTCGGCCCCACGCGCGGACTGGAGGAACAGCCCCAGCAGGTAGAGCTCCCCGTACACCCCGGCGTTGATCAGGAAGCCGACCGCGTTGGCGGCCGAGAAGCGGCTGCTCGCGAACAGCTCGACGGGCAGCACCGCCCGTCGCGCGGTCCGCAGATGCCGGACGAACAGCGTCACCAGCAGCAGCGTCCCGGCGATCGAAGCCAGGATCGGCGCCGAAACCCACCCCAGGACCGAGCCCTCGATCAGCGTGAAGCACAGCAGCGCCAGCATCCCCAGTCCCAGCGCGTGCCCCGTCCAGGCGAAGCGGGCCGGGCGCCCGGCAGCGCGGGCACCACCCGGGCCGCCAGCAGCAGGCCGAACACCCCGACCGGCAGATTGACCAGGAAGATGCTGCGCCAGCCGAAGCTGTCCACCAGCAGCCCGCCGATCACCGGGCCGAAGGCCATCGAGCCGGAGACGATCGCCGACCACAGCGCAACCATCCTGGCCCGGCGGGCCGGATCCGGAAAGGAGACCGTGAACAGGGTCAGCGAGCTGGGCATGAACAGTGCCGCCCCGGCGCCCTGTACCAGCCGCGCGGCCACCAGCAGCAGGCCGTCCGGCGCCAGCGCGCAGCCGAGCGAGGCCACGACGAAGACGGCCAGTCCGGCCAGGTACAGCCGCTTGGCCCCGAACCGGTCCGCCAGCGTCCGGCGAGCAGCAGCAGGGCGGCGAAGGAGAGGGTTAGCCGTCCACCACCCAGGTCAGCTGGGACAGGCCGAGGCCGAGCCGCTGCTGGAGGGTGCGCCCGGCGACGTTCACCACGGTGGCGTCGACCGCCGCCATCACGAACCCGGCAGCCAGGGCCAGCAGTTGCACGCCGCCGCGCCCGGCCCGGCGCTCCCCGCCGGCCCCGGACCGGGCGGCGCACCCCCGGTGTCCGGATCAACCGGGCGGGGGCGGACCTGCGCTTCGATCCGCCCCAACGCCTGGCCCGGGGTCTGGGCCCGGGCCAGGGTCTGGGCCTGGATCTGGCTCTGGCTCTGCGTCCCGGCGTGAGTACGGGTCTGGGTCTGGATCTGGGTCCGGGTCTGTCGCGGATTCGACATGCTGCGCTGCTCCCGTTGCTGTGGCCGGAGTTGATTCGTGCCCGGCACTGTTGATCCTGGCGACAGCTACCGTTGGTCCGTAAGGACGCACTTTGAAGTGCGTACCGCACCGGGGAGGGGCACACATGGTCACGCGCACGGCGGCCGAGCGGCGCGAAGAGGCGCGCATGACCTTCGAGAAGTGGTTCGCCGAGTGCCCTGGGCGGCAACTGCTCGACCGGGTCGGCGACCGGTGGACCTGCGTCCTGCTGCGGGCCCTGAGCGAGGAGCAGCAGCGCTACAGCGACCTGCTGCGCAAGGTGCCTGCGGTGAGCCAGAAGATGCTCACCCAGACACTGCGGACCATGGAGCGGGACGGCCTGGTCTCCCGGCAGATCACCCCGTCGGTACCCGTGCGCGTGGACTACGAGCTGACCGTGCTCGGGCGGAGCCTGCTGCCGGTGGTGGATGTCATCTCGGCCTGGGCCAACACGCACATGGACGAGGTCAACGAGGCGCGCCGGGCGTACGACAGCGCACTGGACGAGAACCTGGAGGAGCTCCGCTCCGCCTGAGCACCCGCCGCCCGGCTACTTTTGCCCGAACGCCGGCTGCCCGGACGCCGGCTGCCCCCGCCCGACGGGGCAGGTCGCGCCGTGGGTCAGCCGGCCGCGGCGGCGGCCAGCGCGCCGAGGGCGAGCCGGTGCAGCAGTTCGGCCATGGCCCGGTGATCCTGGTCGTTGCCGGCGGCGGCGCTGTGCGGGGTGGAGTTGAGCAGTCCGAAGACGGCATGGACGCAGGCCCGCGCCTTCTCGCCGAGGCTGGGGAAGGCCTCACCGGCCACGGTGACCCACAGCTCCACATACTGCCGCTGGAGGCTGCGAACCTGGTGCCGCTCCGCGTCCGGCAGGTGCAGCAGCTCCCGGTCGTGGAGGGTGATCAGCGCGCTCTCGTCCAGGGCGAAGTCGATATGGCCGTCCAGCAGCGCGTCCAGCGCGGCGGCGGCGTCGGCAGCCGCGTCCACCCGGCGGCGGCCCTCGGTCAGCAGCCGCTGGCTGATGCCGACGAGCAGGTCGGCGAGCATCGCGTCCTTGCCCGCGAAATGCCGGTAGATGCCGGGGCCGGAGATGCCACGGCCTTGCCGATCTCGTCCACACCCACGCCCAGGAAGCCCCGGGCAGCGAACAGCCGGGCGGCCTCGCGGCGGATCTGCGCGCGGCGGGGACTCTCTACGGGGCTCGGCTGGCTCGGCATCCCACCATCCTAGACATCAGGGTTACTGACTGTTAACGCCCTGACCGCACCCAAACCGGACTGCCCGGGGCCCACCCCACTGTCCGCCATCCGTCGTGGTCTGTCTGCCATCTGCCGGTATCGGCACCCCCGTCATGGCGGTGTCCTCGATCCGCCGCAGCAGCCCCCGGCTGCTCACTGCCGGTCCGGCAGAGCCGCGCCGACGACAGATGTGCAGGTCAGCGACTATGCCCCGACCTACTGTGGGCAGCGCCGGGCTTTCCGGCTGCCCCAGCCCGCCCAAGTGTCGCCCTTGCGCTGCCGGTTAGCGAGGGTTAACCTGCGAGCGAGTTAACCGTCATTAACGTCATCGACGTAAGCGGGCCCACGAAGGAGCGCACGGCCATGTTGCTCGCTCAGACCTCCGCTCCCCGGCTGGAGACAGCCGTGGACCGCGGCTCCGACGCCTTCCGCAGCAACGACGCCGCCCAGCGCGCGCTGGTCGCGGAACTCCGGGCGAAGCTCGCGACCGCCGCACTGGGCGGCGGGGAGCGGGCCCGGCAGCGGCACACCCAACGCGGCAAGCTGCTGCCCCGCGAACGCGTGGACGCGCTGCTCGACCCGGGCTCGCCGTTCCTGGAGCTCTCCCCGCTGGCGGCGGACGGCCTGTACAACGGGGACGCCCCGGCCGCCGGGCTGATCACCGGCGTGGGCCGGGTGGCCGGACGCGAGGTCGTGGTGGTCGCCAACGACGCCACGGTCAAGGGCGGCACCTACTACCCGATGACCGTCAAGAAGCACCTGCGGGCACAGGAGATCGCCCAGGAGAACCGCCTCCCCTGCATCTACCTGGTGGACTCCGGCGGAGCGTTCCTGCCCATGCAGGACGAGGTCTTCCCGGACCGCGACCACTTCGGGCGGATCTTCTTCAACCAGGCCCGGCTGTCGGCCGCGGGCATCCCGCAGCTCGCCGCCGTCCTCGGTTCCTGCACCGCGGGCGGGGCGTATGTCCCGGCCATGAGCGACCAGGCCGTGATCGTCCGCAACCAGGGGACGATCTTCCTCGGCGGGCCCCCGCTGGTGAAGGCCGCCACCGGCGAGGTGGTCACCGCCGAGGAGCTGGGCGGCGGCGAACTGCACTCGCGGACTTCGGGCGTGACCGACCAGCTCGCCGAGAACGACTCCCACGCACTGGCGATCATGCGCACCATCGTCGCCGGGCTCGGCCCGCGCACCCCGCGCCCCTGGCCGGTACAGCCGTCCGAGCCGCCGGCCGTCGACCCGGACACCCTCTACGGCGCGGTCCCGGCCGACCCGCGCACCCCGTACGACGTACGCGAGGTGATCGCGCGGATCACCGACGGCAGCCGCTTCGCCGAGTTCAAGGCCGAGTACGGCCCCACCCTGGTCACCGGCTTCGCCCAGATCCACGGCCACCCGGTCGGCATCGTCGCCAACAACGGCATCCTCTTCGCCGAGTCCGCCCTCAAGGGCGCGCACTTCATCGAACTCTGCGACCAGCGCGGCATCCCGCTGCTCTTCCTGCAGAACATCTCCGGCTTCATGGTCGGCCGCCAGTACGAGGCCGGCGGCATCGCCAAGCACGGCGCCAAGATGGTCACCGCGGTCGCCGGGACCAGGGTCCCCAAGCTGACCGTGGTGATCGGCGGCTCCTACGGCGCCGGCAACTACTCGATGTGCGGACGGGCCTACTCACCCCGCTTCATGTGGATGTGGCCGGGGGCCAAGATCTCGGTCATGGGCGGCGAGCAGGCCGCCTCCGTGCTGGCCACGGTCCGCCGCGACCAGTTCGAGCAGCGCGGCGAGGCCTGGTCGGCCGAGGACGAGGAGGAGTTCCGCCGTCCGGTGCGCGAGCAGTACGAGCGCCAGGGCAGCGCGTACTACGCCACCGCCCGGCTCTGGGACGACGGCGTGATCGACCCGGCCGACACCCGCACCGTGCTCGGCCTGGCCCTCAGCAGCTGTGCCAACGCCCCCCTCCCCGACCCGCGCCCGTACGGCGTCTTCCGAATGTGACGGAGGCTCACCCCCATGTTCGACAGCGTCCTGGTCGCCAACCGCGGCGAGATCGCGGTCCGCGTGACCCGCACCCTGCGACGGCTGGGCGTGCGCTCGGTCGCCGTGCACAGCGGCGTCGACGCCGACGCCCCGCATGTGCGCGCCGCTGACACGGCCGTACTGCTCGGCCCGGCCGACGGCGAATCCGCCGCCGACAGCTATCTCCACATCGGGCGCATCCTGGAGGCTGCCGCCCGGACCGGGGCCCAGGCGGTGCACCCCGGTTACGGCTTCCTCGCCGAGAACGCTGCCTTCGCCCGCGCCTGCGCCGACGCGGGGCTGGTCTTCATCGGCCCTCCTCCCTCCAGCATCGAGCTGATGGGTGACAAGATCCACGCCAAGGCAGCCGTCCAGGCCAACGGGGTACCGGTGGTCCCCGGCAGCGAGGGCGACTCCCTCAGCGACGAGCAACTGCTGGCCGCGGCAGCGGAGATCGGCCTGCCGGTGCTGCTGAAGCCGTCAGCGGGCGGCGGCGGCAAGGGCATGCGGCTGGTCCGCGACGCGTCCCGGCTCAGCGAGGAGATCGCCGCCGCCCGCCGGGAGGCACGGGCCTCCTTCGGCGACGACACCCTGCTGCTGGAGCGATGGATCGACCGGCCGCGACACATCGAGATCCAGCTGCTCGCCGACACCCACGGCCATGTGGTCCACCTCGGCGAGCGCGAGTGCAGCCTTCAGCGGCGGCACCAGAAGCTCATCGAGGAGGCCCCCTCCCCGCTGCTCACCCCGCAGATCCGGGCAGCCATGGGCCAGGCCGCCGTCCGGGCAGCCGAGTCCTGCGGCTACGCCGGTGCGGGCACGGTCGAATTCATCGTTCCCGGTGACGATCCCTCCTCCTACTTCTTCATGGAGATGAACACCCGTCTC
Source organism: Streptacidiphilus sp. 4-A2 (assembly GCA_014284505.1). Taxonomy (GTDB): domain Bacteria; phylum Actinomycetota; class Actinomycetes; order Streptomycetales; family Streptomycetaceae; genus Streptacidiphilus. Next base: position 5,376,760 of record JAAFYY010000001.1, read on the forward strand.
CAGGTGGAACACCCGGTCACGGAACTCACCGCCACCGTCCACGGCGCCCGGCTGGACCTCGTGGAGCAGCAACTGCGCATCGCCGCATGCGAACCCCTCGGCTTCGGCCAGCAGGACATCGGCAGCACCGGCCATGCCGTCGAGGCCCGGATCTGCGCCGAGGACCCGGGACGCGGCTTCCTGCCGACCGGCGGCCGGGTGCTGCTCCTGGAGGAGCCCTCCGGTGAGGGCATCCGGGTCGACTCCGGGCTCGCCCCCGGCGTCAGCGTCGGCAGCAGCTACGACCCCATGCTGTCCAAGGTCATCGCCTACGGCCCCGACCGGGCGACCGCCCTGCGAAGGCTGCGCGCCGCCCTCGCCGGGACCAGTTCGCTCGGGGTCACCACCAACGCCGGCTACCTGCGCCGACTGCTGGCCCACCCGGACGTGGCCGCCGGACGGCTCGACACCGGCCTGGTCGAGCGCAACCTGGAGCTGACCACGGCCGACCCCGCCGACAGCCCCGCCGCCTCGGCCGCCCAAGCGGCCGATACCCCGGTCAGCGGTCCGACCGAGGACGCCGACAGCGCCCCCGACCACCGCCTCGACCCCGTGTTCACCGCCGCCGCACTGGCCCGGCAGCTCGACCTGTCGCCGGCCGTCGCCGACAACGGATGGACCGATCCCTTCGCTCTCCCCTCTGCCTGGCGTACCGGCGGGGAACCCGCCTGGACCCTCCACCGGCTGCGCCTCCCCGGCAGCGAACCGGTCGAGGCCAGGGTCCGCCCCACCTCTGTCCGGACCGTACTCGACCCCACTGACAACTCGGCCGCCGACGCGGAGGGCGGCTTCGAGGTCCGCCTCGGCTCCGGCGCTCCCTTCCCGGTGCGGGTGACGGCCCGGCCGGACCGGATCACCCTCAGCCAGGACGGCCTGACCCACACCTTCTCGCACGCCACTGACAACCACACCGCCGACAGCGCGGTGCACTGGCTCGGGCGGAACGGCGACAGCTGGGCCGTGCACTCCTACGACCCGCTCGACGACCTGGCGCGCGGCCCGGCCGGTGCGCGGGGCGCGGGCCTCAACGCGCCCATGCCGGGCACGGTCACCGTGGTCAAGGCCGCCGTCGGGGACCAGGTGGTCAAGGGCCAGCCGCTGCTGATCCTTGAGGCGATGAAGATGGAACATGTGATCACCGCGCCCCACGACGGCACTGTCGAGCAGTTGCGCGTCGTTCCCGGCGGCACCGTCGCCATGGACGAGTTGCTCGCCGTGGTCACCGCGCACGAGGAGGTCAGCTGATGTCCGCGACCGAACCCACCGTCCTGGAACTCGGGCTGCCCGCCCCGGTCCGGCTGGACGGCCTGCCGAGCGCCGTGCGGATCCACGAGGTCGGCGCCCGTGACGGGCTGCAGAACGAGCCGGCCTCGCTGCCGGTCGAGGTGAAGGCCGAGTTCATCGCCCGGCTGGCCGCGGCCGGCCTGCGGACGGTCGAGGCCACCAGCTTCGTCCACCCCAAGTGGGTCCCCCAACTCGCCGATGCCGAGCAGCTGTTCCCGCTGGTGCAGGCGCTGCCGGGGCAGTACCCCGGGCTGCGGCTGCCGGTCCTGGTTCCCAACGAGCGCGGGCTCGACCGGGCACTCGCCCACCAGGTACGGGACATCGCGGTGTTCGCCAGCGCCACCGAGAGCTTCGCCGAGCGGAACCTCGGCCGGGGCGTCGACGCCTCGCTGGAGATGTTCGCCCCGGTGGTGCGCCGCGCGCTGGAGTCGGGGATCCCGGTCCGCGGATATCTGTCGATGTGCTTCGGCGACCCCTGGGAGGGGCCGGTGCCCGCGTCGCAGGTGGTCGAGGTCGGCCACCGGCTGCTCGAACTGGGCTGCACCGAACTGAGCCTGGGCGACACCATCGGCACGGGTACGCCCGGCCAGGTCACCGACCTGATCGGCGGGTTCGCCGCCCGCGGCATCGGACCGGAGCAACTGGCCGTGCACTTCCACGACACCTACGGGCAGGCGCTGGCCAACACCCTGGCCGCGCTGCGCTGCGGCGTGAGCACGGTGGACTCCTCGGCGGGCGGCCTCGGCGGCTGCCCGTACGCGAAGAGCGCCACCGGCAACCTCGCCACCGAGGACCTGGTCTGGATGCTGAACGGGCTGGGCATCGAGACCGGCGTCGACCTGCCCGCGCTGGCCGCCACCAGCAAGTGGCTGGCCGACCGGCTGGGCCGCCCCAGTCCCTCCCGCGCCGTGCGCGCCCTGACCGGCAGCGACGCACAGCAGTAGCGGCAACCCACCGCGAGCGCCCCTCCCCACCCTCAGGAGACACCACCATGCTCGACCACCGGCTCGACTCCGAGTACGAGGAACTGCGGCGCACAGTCGCCGAGTTCGCCCGTGATGTGATTGCGCCCAAGATCGGCGAGTACTACGAGCACGAGGAATTCCCGTACGAGATCATCTCCGAGATGGGGCGGATGGGGCTGTTCGGCCTCCCCTTCCCCGAGGAGTACGGCGGCATGGGCGGCGACTACTTCGCGCTCTGCCTCACCCTGGAGGAACTGGCCCGGGTGGACTCCTCGGTGGCGATCACCCTGGAGGCCGCCGTGTCCCTGGGTGCCATGCCGATCTACCGCTACGGCACGGAGGAGCAGAAGCGCACCTGGCTGCCGCGGCTGTGCTCGGGCGAGATGCTCGGTGCGTTCGGCCTGACCGAGCCCGAGGGCGGCTCGGACGCCGGGGCGACCCGCACCACGGCCCGTTTCGACGCCGACACCGACGAGTGGGTCATCAACGGCTCCAAGTGCTTCATCACCAATGCCGGAACGGAGATCACCGGGCTGGTGACCGTGGCCGCCCTCACTCTTTCGGGGGAAGAAGCCGAAGCAGGCTCGCCAACACGCTCGATCTCCACCATCATCGTTCCCACCGGGACCCCTGGGTTCACGGCATCCAAGAAGTACTCCAAAGTCGGCTGGAACGCCTCGGACACCCGGGAGCTCTCCTTCGTCGACTGCCGCGTACCGGCCGCCAACCTGCTCGGTGAGCAAGGCCGGGGCTACGCACAGTTCCTGCGGATCCTCGATGAGGGTCGTATCGCGATCGCAGCCCTGTCCACCGGCCTGGCCCAGGGATGCGTGGACGAGTCGTTGAGCTACGCCGCGCAGCGGCGCGCCTTCGGCAGGCCCATCGGTGCCAACCAGTCCGTTCAGTTCAAGATCGCCGACATGGAGATGCGCGCGCACACCTCCCGGTTGGCCTGGTACCACGCCGCTTCCCGGCTGCTGGCCGGTGAGCGGTTCAAGAAGGAGGCGGCCATCGCCAAACTCCACTGCTCCGAAGCGGCCGTGGACAACGCCCGCGAAGCCACCCAGATCCACGGCGGCTACGGGTTCATGAACGAGTACCCGGTGGCCCGGTTCTGGCGGGACAGCAAGATCCTGGAAATTGGCGAGGGGACCTCGGAGGTCCAGCGGATGCTGATCGCCCGCGAGTTGGGCCTGCCTTCCGCCTGACCGTCCGCCGACCCCGGTGCACGTTTCAGCTGAACCGCCGTTCGACTCAGCCGGGTTGCGCGCGTCGTGCGTCACCCGTCCTGGGTTGCGCCTGGCCCTGGGTAGCACCTGCCCCTAGGTTGCGCCTGCATTGGGTTGCGCCTGCATTGGGTTGCGCCTGCCCTGAGCTCCGGCCGCACAGCGGTCCGTGCTCAGGCGCATCCCGGCGGAACCCGCATCCCGACCGGCCGGCACTGGGCCGACCGGCACCCCCATCACATCCATCCCCGCATCCCCTGAGCCGGGCGGACTTCCCCGGCCGCCCGGCTCAGGGGATGACGACGACCGGTCGGTTGGCGCGCCGCGCCAGCCGACCGGCCACAGAGCCGAAGATCCGGCCGAGGAACCCGTGGGTGCCGCCGACGACGATCGCGTCTGCCGCGTACTCGCGGGCCACCTCCTCCAACTCGTGGCAGATGTCCCCCCGCGCTCGACCAGTACCCAGGGGACATCGCACAGGTACTCCGAGCATGCCAGCTCCAGGCCCAGCACCTCGGTGCGGTGGTCCGGCACGTCCACGAAGACCGGGGGCTCGCACCCGGCCCAGACCGTGGCGGGGAGCCTGTTGGCCACATGCACGATGACCAGCCCCGCCCGGGAGCGGCGGGCCATACCGACGGCGTACGCCAGCGCTCGCTCGCTGGAGACCGATCCGTCGAATCCGACGACGACACCATGGAGGAATGCCGGATCGCAGGTTGCGGACACCTGCGACTGAAGTTCAAACCAGCCATATGGGGAGGGGTTCCCGTCGGGGGCTCGGGCGGGTACGGGTGCGGGTTCTTGCGAGGTACGTCCCCGTCGCGGCTGGGCGGCCAACTGAGCTGCGGTTTCCACAACTTCGATCGGGGTTTGGCGGTCGCGGCTTCGACTGCTCCGTGGGCGAGCCGCGGATCTGCCTTCGTTGGGCTCAGGAAGCTCGTAACCGGCCATGGTCATGAGAGTTTCGACGAGGTGGGATGAGGACAGTTCTGCATGGTCACGCCGGGACTGTTGGACCAGGAGCACCAGCACCACACTCCGCTCCAGGTGCGAAACGGCCGGGTGATGGCTTGCGCGACCTCTTCCCTCCAGGGTACGGCGACAATCTGTTCTCGCCCAGACGCAGAGCGCTAGGAGGACACGGTTACCACGAATGGCGGCCGCGTACGCCGGGGCGCGCTGGGCGTGCATGGAGCATGCCGCAGCAAAGGCGTGTGCGCAACGGTGTCCCGCGACCCTTTGCCCCATGGGCAGGGGCCCGCAGGGCCCTCCTGGCACGCCGACGGCGCCCATTCCCACCCCGGGCGCCGCCGAGCCTCCTGGACGCCCCCAGGGGCCGTTCCTGGGCAATCGCAGGCAATCCCGGCAGGGTGGGAGCAACGGCCCGCCCACGGCGCCTCACGGCGGTCCACAGCGGCCCGAAGACGTCGCGAAGGCGGCCCGCAGGCGGCCCGAAGCGACCCATCGGCGGGCAGGATCACACGTTTCGGTCAGTTTTGGCCGTATGCCTCGTGCATATGCCAAGGGACTGAAACGATGCCACCCATGCCTCCTCTCATGCTGCTCGACCTGGACAACACACTGATCGACCGCAATCTCGCCTTCCGTGGCTGGGCCACGGAGTTCCTCGCGGTGCGCGCCCTTCCGGCGGAGGACCTCAGCTGGCTGATCACTCTCGACTGCGGCGGCCATCTCGACCGGATCACCCTGATGAGCGCCGCGGTCGATCGCTACGGACTCTCCGAGGAATCGACTCCCTGCTGAAGGAGTACCGGGAGACCCTCACCCAGCTGACCGTCTGCCCGACCCCCCACCGCGAGGCACTGCGGACCGCACGGGCGGCCGGCTGGACGCTCGGCATCGTCACCAACGGAGCGACCGGGCACCAGCTGGCGAAGATCCAACGCACCGGCCTGACGAGCTGGTGGACGGCTGGGTGATCTCCGGCGAGGTCGGCTGCGCCAAGCCCGATCCGCGGATCTTCCGGATCGCCGCCCGCCGCTGCGGTTTCGCCGAACGCTCGGCCTGGGCCGCCGACACCTGGATGGTCGGCGACCACGCACCCGCCGACATCGCCGGAGCAGTGGTATCCGGCCTGCGCAGCGTCTGGCTCGCCCACGGCCGCCCCTGGCCCGAAACCGCCTACGCGCCACCTCCATCACCGAGACCCTCCCGGACGCGGTCGGGCTGATCCTCGACTCAGCCAGCGTGCTCAGCTAGGCCGATCGGCCACCGCTCTGCGCCCCCTTGCGCGCCCCTGCACGCCCCCAATGCCTCCGAACGCCGCTTTTCGGTCAACTTCGGGGCCATCCACCGCGATTGAATGGGGGCTGCTTCAAGACACCCGCACTGACCAGGGCCTTCTGTGGAACCAGCCAACGGGGCGTGCGACAACTGGCCAGCACCTGACACGCCCCCTTCCCCGAAAGGCCATCGGGTGCGACCCTCGGTGATCGAATGCTTCACGCCAAATTGCCATGTCGACATAGCGTTAGATGGTGAACTTGTCGCACCAGCATCGCTGAACGCAGTAGATTCGATCTTGGCGAGGGCAGGGGCCGAGAAGTGCAGCACAGGACAGAACAACCATGACGTCTCAGACGTGGGCCGCGCGCTCGGCAGTCCCGGAATTCCACCGGGAGACCCGATCGTTCGCAGCGCCCGCGTCGGCGGCACATACGACCGAGGGGGGCCGGAGCGCCTTGAGCAGGGTGAGCAGGAGCGCCACAACGACGGACGGCGCGATGTCCCCGCAGAGCCGATATGGAGCGGTCCCCGCCCCCGGCCCCGTTGAACGCGGTGGCGTGGCCGCCCCCGTCCCCCTCGACGAGGCCCTGGCGCAGGCCTCGGCCCGCGGAAGCTCTCCGGGCGCCGCCGCCCCGAAGTTGTCGCCGTACTCCTGTTCAGCGGTGCGCCGATCTTCGAGAGCTCCATCCCGCTCTCCGTCTTCGGCGTCGACCGGCAGGACGCCGGTGTGCCGCGCTACCGCCTGCTGGTCTGTGCCGGCGAGGAGGGCCCGCTGGCCACCACCGGCGGCCTGACGATGACCGCCCCTACGGGCTGGAATCCATCGGCCGGGCCGGGACCGTGGTCGTGCCCGCCTGGCGCTCCGCCGCCCAACTCCCGCCCCCGGAAGCCCTGGAGGCGCTGCGCAAGGCGCACCGCGAGGGGGCCAGGATCATCGGGCTGTGCACCGGCGCCTTCGTGCTCGCCGCCGCCGGACTGCTGGACGGCCGGGCGGCGACCACCCACTGGATGTACGCGCCCACCCTCGCCAAGCGCTACCCGCAGATCCAGGTGGACCCGCGCGAGCTGTTCATCGACGACGGCGACGTGCTGACCAGCGCGGGCACCGCCGCCGGGATCGACCTGTGCCTGCATGTGGTGCGCACCGACCACGGCACCGAGGCAGCCGCGGCCCTGGCCCGCCGGCTCGTGGTGCCGGCCCGCCGCACCGGAGGCCAGGCCCAGTACATCGACAGGTCTTTACCCGAAGAAATCGGCAACGACCCGCTGGCGGAGGTCGTGACCTGGGCCCTGGACAACCTCTCCAAGCAGTTCGACGTGGAGACCCTGGCGGCCCGCGCCTATATGAGCCGTCGGACCTTCGACCGGCGCTTCCGCTCGCTCACCGGCAGTGCCCCGTTGCAGTGGCTGATCTCGCAGGGTCCTCCAGGCGCAGCGGTTGCTGGAGAGTACCGACGTGTCCGTGGACGAGGTGGCCCGCAGGTGCGGTTTCCGCTCCCCGGTGGCCCTGCGCGGGCACTTCCGGCGGCAGCTGGGGGTCTCCCCCGCGGTCTACCGGACGTCGTTCCGCTCACGGCAGAGCACGGTTCCGTCCCTGGAGGCACTGCCCGTGCCCTCGTCCGGCGGGGCCGCCGGAACGCTCTCCGCGGTGCCCGGCGTCGGCATCCCGGCCCAGGGGCACCCGGTGCCGGGGCATGGGGGGCTGGTGCACCCGGTGCCGGGAGTACCGGCACAGGGCGGTCCGGTGCAGGGCCTGGAACCGGGCCGGCCGCCCAGGCCGAACACCCGGCCCCGGCGGCCCGGACATCCGGCGCCCGGTGACCCGGGGGTCACCGACCACACAGCGGCGGCGGACGGCCGGGGCGAACGTGCCTACCCCGATCCGTCCGGCGGATCGGGCGCGGCCCGGTCGCATCCGGACGGCGCCACCGTGGTCTACCAGCGCGGCGCCCGGGACTGAGTCCCGGGCGCCGGGCCCGCCCGCCGACGGCCGCCCGCCGACGCATGCCGACCGACGCATGCCGACCGACGACCGTCCAGCGGCGGCCGTCCGCCCGCCACCCGGCACGCCCGGTTTGACTTGCGCGCCGGACGACAGATGATCGACTATGCGAGATCCGGTCGATCGCCTCGGCGCCGTCCGGCTCGGGCAAGGCCAGCAGCGGTAGACATCCACTCAGGACGGTGAAGCGCGTGAACGATCGCATGGTCTGGATCGACTGCGAGATGACAGGGCTCGATCTCGAACAGGACGCGCTGGTGGAGGTCGCGGCCCTGGTCACCGACTCCGAGCTGAACATCCTCGGCGAGGGCGTGGACATCGTGGTGCGCCCCCGGCCGCCGCCCTGGAGACCATGCCGGAGGTGGTCCGGCAGATGCACACCTCCTCCGGGCTGCTGACCGAGCTGGAACAGGGGTGACCCTGGCTGAGGCCGAGGCCCAGGTGCTCGCCTATGTCCGGGAGCATGTCCCCGAGGCCGGGAGGCCCCGCTGTGCGGCAACTCGGTCGCCACGACCGCGCTTCCTGTCCCGGGACATGCCCGCGCTCGAGGCGCACCTGCACTACCGGATCGTCGACGTCTCCTCGATCAAGGAACTGGCCCGGCGCTGGTACCCGCGCGCCTACTACAACAGCCCCAAGAAGCAGGGGAACCACCGGGCGCTGGCGGACATCCGGGAGAGCATCGCGGAGCTGGCGTTCTACCGCGAGGCTGTGTTCGTGCCCCAGCCCGGCCCGGACACCGACGCGGCCCGCGCCATCGCCGCACGTCACCAGCTGCCACCGGCCTGACCTGCCGATACCTCTGGTGCGAACACGACCGCCGGTCCTGAGAAAGGCGGTCGTGAGCACCGGTCGGGATCCTGTAGAGTTATCTCCGTCAGCGCGACAGAGCATAGAGCGCGGACAGATGGTGGGTGTAGCTCAGCTGGCAGAGCACTGGGTTGTGATCCCAGGTGTCGCGGGTTCGAGCCCCGTCACTCACCCCATCAGGACCGGGCCCTGACCTTACAAAAGGTCAGGGCCCGGTTCGTTGTGCGGCGACCGGCTCCGGCACCGCCCGGCCGCAGCGGACTTGGGCCGCTCAGCCCTCCTCCGCCTTCCGCTCCCCCGGCTCGGCCGGCTCCACGCCCTCCACGCTCCTCAGCCCTTCCAGGCTCTCCAGCCGGGGGACGCCGTCGATCGGCAGGTCCTCGATCTCGGTGGGCTGCCCGGTGTCGGGGCGGGGGCGATGTCGGGCAGCGCGGCCAGCGCCTCGTCCAGCGAGACCGGTTCGGGCATCGGCCTGCGCGGTACGGAGGTCGGGGACTTGGCGTGGTCGGGGGTGGCCCCGTCCAGGAAGCGCAGCAGCTCGACCGGGAACGGCAGGACCAGCGTGGAGTTCTTCTCCGCGGCGACCTCGACCACCGTCTGCAGCAGCCGCAGCTGGAGCGCGGCCGGGGTCTCGCTCATGATCATGGCGGCTTCGGACAGCTTCTGCGACGCCTGGAACTCGCCGTCGGCGGTGATGATCCGGGCCCGGCGCTCACGCTCCGCCTCCGCCTGGCGGGACATCGAACGCTTCATGGACTCGGGCAGGGCCACATCCTTGATCTCCACCCGGTCGATCATGACGCCCCAGCCGGTGGACGGGCTCTCCAGCATCAGCTCCAGGCCCTGGTTCAGCGGTTCCCGGTTGGTGAGCAGGTCGTCCAGCTCGCTCTTGCCGATGATGGACCGCAGCGAGGTCTGGGCGACCTGGGACATCGCGAAGGTGTAGTTCTGCACATTGACCGAGGCCAGCACCGGGTCGTGGACCCGGAAGTACACCACCGCGTCGACCCGCACCGTGACGTTGTCGCGGGTGATGCCCTCCTGCGCCGGCACCGGCATGGTGATGATCTGCACATTCACCTTGCGCAGCCGGTCAGCGATCGGGATCAGCAGGGTCAGGCCCGGCTGCCGGATGGAACTGTGCACCTTGCCGAAGCGGAACACCACACCGCGCTCGAACTGCTGAACGACTCTGACCCCGGTGGCAAGCCATAGCGCACCCGCCCCAGCACCCCCAGAACTACATCGACCACGAGCATGTCCAGCACCCCGACTCAGGTCCGCACGGCTATCAGAAGCGGTCGTCTACCACGCTACTCGGCAGTCAGGGACACCGGAACAGTTGTGCCGATCATCGGTTCAGCGGGACCACCTGGATGCCGAAGACCGCCACCAGGGCCGCCGCCTGCCGCTCGGAGACGACTGCCCCGCGCAGCACGGGCAGGTCGTCGACGGCAACCTCGCCCAGATCCGCACCGCGCAGATCCGCACCGGCGAAGCGGGCGGAGCGCAGCTCGGCCCCCGCCAGCCGGCAGCCGTCGAGCACCGCGTCCCGGAAGTCGCCGCCGCTGAGATCCGCCTCGGTGAAGTTCAGCCCGTCCAGGGTCTGCCCGCGGAAGTCCAGACCCGCGACATCGGCCAGGCCCAGATGGCAGCGGACGAAGACATAGCCGATCCCGCGGGCGGCGGAAAGCCGCGCACCCACCAGCCGGCACTCCTCGAAGCGGGTACCGGCGAGCAGCGCGGAGGCCCAATGGGAGTTGGCCAGGTCCACCCCCGTGAACAGGGCATCCGTGACGTCGGCCCGACCGGCCTTGAGGAAGGACGCGCTGCCGCGCTCGAACCGGGCCTGCTCCAGCATGGCGCCGCCGAGATCGGCCCGGTCCAGCCGGCACTCCGTGAAGGCCGCCTCCGCCAGCTGGGCGCCGCGCAGGTCGGCGCCGTCGAAGGAGCAGTCGTGGAAGGTGTAGGGCGCGCCGGGCCGGGCGAGTGCCCGGCGCAGATCCAGACCGGCGAAGTCGACCCCGCTCAGATCGCGTCGGTCGGACAGCAGGTCATGGGCGTCGGCGTCGTTTCCGGGGTTCTGGATGCTCACCCGGACCACGCTCCCACACGCCACCGACAACCGGCCCGCGGAGGGGCCGCGTCAGGCCGCGGAGCGCGCCAGGCGGAAAGGGCCCTTCAGGCCGGAGGCAGATGGAAGGGCCTTCAGGCCGGAGGCAGATGGAAGGGCCCTTCAGGCGGAGGCGCGCAGCACCAGCTCGGTGGGCAGCTCGACCCGGTGGTGCGTCCGGCTGGGCGCGGCGATCTCCTCCAGCAGCAGCCGGGCCATGGTCCGCCCCATCTGCTCGGTCGGCTGGCGGACGGTGGTCAGCGGCGGGTCGGTGTGCCGGGCCACCGAGGAGTCGTCGAAGCCGACGACCGCGACATCGTCGGGCACGCCGCGCCCGGCCTCGCGCAGTGCGCGCAGCGCGCCGACCGCGGTCAGGTCGGAGGCCGCGAACACCCCGTCCAGGTCGGGCCGCTGCCGCAGCAGCCCGGCCATCATCCGGTGGCCGGTCTCCTCGGTGAAGTCCCCGTGCACCACCAGCTCCTCGGTGTAGGGCAGTCCCACCTCCTCCAGTGCCTGCCGGTAGCCCAGCAGCCGGCTGCGTCCTGCCTCCATGCCGAGCGGGCCGGTGATGGTGGCGATCCGGGTGCAGCCGCGCCGCACCAGGTGGCGGACCGCGCTCTGGGCTCCGCCGCGGTTGTCGCAGTCGACATAGCTGAGCGGCTCGGTGAGCGAGCGGCGGCCGCCGAGGACAGCCGGCACCCCGATCCGTTCGAGCAGGTCGAGTACCGGGTCGTCGGTGCGCACGGAGACCATCAGCACGCCGTCGACCCGGTGCCCGCTGAGGTAGCTGGCCAGCCGGGTGCGCTCCTGGTCGGTGCGGACCAGTATCAGCAGCAGCTGCATGTCGGTCTCCGAGAGCTCGCTGGCCACGCCTCGGATGATCTGCGCGAAGAAGGGTTCGGACGCCAGCCGGCTCTCGGTCTCCGGGATGACCAGTGCCACCGCGTCGGTGCGGCTGGTGACCAGGGTGCGCGCGGCCCGGTTGGGGACGTAGCCGAGTTCGGCGATGGCCTGCTCGACCACGGCCCTGGCCTGCTCACTGACTCCGGGGGCGCCGTTCACCACGCGGGACACCGTGCCGCGGCCGACACCGGCACGCCGGGCGACTGCCTCAAGTGTGGGCCGGGCGGGACGCCCTTCCGGCGACCGTTCGGTGGCATGGGTCATCGCGCACCTCCTTCTCGTTCGTTGGCACCTTAGACCACCCCGGTGCGGATGGGCTGCTGTCCGGCCGGGAGGCCGAGCCGCATTGCTTGACAGCGGGTCTGCTGAGGGCGACGATTTCGGCAGGCTTCGTGGGAGCGCTCCCATCACCATCCGGACAACCCTCGCGCCCCACCCGGCCGCTCTTGCGGACGGCCGCGCCGACGCCCGGCCGCCATCACCGACCATCAACCATTGGGAGCGCTCCCAGATGACCGCACTCCGTTCAGCCGCACCGGTCGGGACCCCCGGGGCGGCCGTACCCGTCCGCGAGCACCCGCGGGCCGGCACCGAGGACCGCACCGCCACCGCGGGCCTGCTGCGCTTTCCCGGCGACTTCCTCTGGGGCGCGGCCACCGCCGCCTACCAGATCGAGGGGGCCGCGGCCGAGGACGGCCGCACCCCTTCCATCTGGGACACCTACAGCCACACCCCGGGACGGATCCGCAACGGGGACACCGGCGACACCGCCGCCGACCACTACCACCGCTACCGCGAGGACATCGCGCTGATGTCCCGGCTGGGGCTGAAGGCGTACCGCTTCTCGGTCTCCTGGTCCCGGGTGCAGCCCACCGGGCGCGGACCGGCCGTCGAGCGCGGCCTGGACTTCTACCGCGCCCTGGTCGACGGGCTGCTGGAGGCCGGGATCACCCCGGTCGCCACCCTCTACCACTGGGACCTGCCGCAGGAGTTGGAGGACGCCGGCGGCTGGCCGGTGCGTGACACCGCCGAACGCTTCGGCGAGTACGCGGCACTGCTCGGCGAGGCGCTCGGCGACCGGGTCCGGCTCTGGACCACGCTCAACGAGCCCTGGTGCACCGCCTTCCTCGGCTACGGCTCCGGTGTGCACGCCCCCGGGCGCACCGAGCCCGCCTCCGCACTCCGGGCCGCGCACCACCTCAACCTCGGCCACGGACGCGCGGTCACCGCGCTGCGGGCCGCGCTGCCGGAAGGCGCGGAGCTCTCGGTCACCCTGAACCTGCACGAGGTCAGGCCGCTCAGTCCGAGCCTGGCCGACGGCGAGGCCGCGCGCCGGATCGACGCCGTCGGCAACCGGATCTTCACCGGTCCGATCCTGGACGGCGCCTATCCGCAGGACCTGCTCGCCGACACCGCGCACCTGCTGGACTGGGACGAGCTGGTGCACCCCGGCGACCTGGCGGCGATCTCCGCGCCGATCGACCTGCTGGGCGTCAACTACTACACGCCCACCCTGGTCTCCTCCCGGCTGGGGACGGACGGGCGGGGTGCCGGAATCGGCGCGGCGACCAGGAACGACGGCCACGGCAACAGCGAGCACTCGCCCTGGCCAGGCTCCGAGGACGTGGTGTTCCACCTGCCCCCGGGCGAGCGGACCGCGATGAACTGGAGCATCGACCCCTCCGGCCTGTACGACCTGCTCGGCCGGCTCAGCCGGGAGCACCCGGGGCTGCCGCTGCTGGTCACCGAGAACGGCGCCGCCTTCGACGACTACGTCAATCCCGAGGGCGAGGTCCGCGACCCGGAGCGGATCGCCTATCTGCGGGGGCATCTGGCGGCGATTCACGCCGCGATCGCGGACGGCGCGGATGTCCGCGGCTACTTCCTCTGGTCGCTGATGGACAACTTCGAATGGGCGTACGGCTACGGCAAGCGTTTCGGCGCGGTCTACGTGGACTACGCGACCCAGCGGCGCATCCCCAAGGCCAGCGCCCACTGGTATGCGGAGGCGATCCGCCGCGGGGGCGTGCCCAGCGCCTGAGCAGGGCTTGCGATGCCGCGTCGCGCTCCCGTTACGGGGCGCGACGCGGCTCGTTGTGCGGGTCAGAACGCCGACGGCGGGGCTCGGCGTCCAACCCCGAGAGAGTTCCGACGCCATGCGCCACACTCCCACGGCCCCTGCTCGACTGCGGCCCGCAATCCTCCTCGCCTCGCTGCTGTTCGTCTGGAGCTCGACCCAGCTGCCGTCGACCGCGGCCCAGCCGCCGCACTCGGCGCGGAGCCCACGACCGCATGCCGGGCTGCACAACGTCCCGGCGTCGACGCTGCGCCCCGGCGGAGCCGAGGACCACAGCTCCGCGCTGATCCCCATCGCCATCGGCCTGGCACTGACCGGCATCGCCTCGTACAAGCACCGCGGACTCCCCCGGGGGCACTAGCGGCCGCCCAATAGCACTGCCCGGGTAAGCGCTTCCAGACGCATCAGCAACGCGCACGCGCCGCCGCGCGCGCGGCGCCGTCCGCCGCGCGCACCGGGATCAGTGGCGCCGGTTCAGAAATTCCCCCTGGGTTCGGGATCCGAAGCCGGCCGACCCCGCTGAAGTCGTTCCGGAACCCGCGCTTCCCCCATTCCACCTGCCTGGATGAGAGATTGACGGTCACTCGGCCCGGGGCCGGGCAATGCAGAGCCGACCCCTTGACCGTTCATTTCCTGAAGGAAAAACCGGGATTTCGGCCGAATGAACCGACGGAAAGTCACATCAGCGTAACGGGGCTGACGCCGACTCTTGCGGGACCAAGGGCACGGTCCTACCTTCATCGCAGACAGCGCACGGTAAGCGCTTACGGAAATCCCCAGACCTGGAGAGGTCCCCCCATGGACGCACGCACCGGCACCGGTCCGACACCGACGATCTACGATGTCGCCCGCCGCGCCGGTGTCTCCATCGCGTCCGTCTCCCGCGTGCTCAACGGGCGGGACAACCCTCGGCCGGAGACCCGCGACCGGGTGCACAAGGCCATCAGCGAGCTCGGCTTCGTCCCGGACGGAGCCGCCCGCGCGCTGAGCAACCGGCTCAAGCAGGTGGTCGGCGTGGTCTTCCGCCGGGTCTACGGCACCGACGACGGCATGTTCGAGGACGAGACCGAGAGCCTGCTCTTCGGCGACCAGATCAACCGGGGGATCGAGATCGTGGCCCAGCGCCGCGGCTACGACCTGCTGGTCAGCTCCGTCAACATCGACGAACACACGCTGCCCAACCGGATCCTGACCATCGCCGGGAAGTGCGACGGGCTGATCCTGCACGACCAGGTGCTCTCCCCGGCGGGCATCGCCAGCATCGCCAGGACGGTGCCGGTGGTGACCCTGGCCGGTGCCGGCGGCGGACCGAGCGCCAATGTCCGCGGCGACAGCGCGACCAGCATGCGCGAACTGGCCAGGCATCTGGTCCAGGACCACGACTACCGGCGGCTGGCCTATATCGCGGGCCACGCCGACAGCCCCGACAACATCGTCCGCGGCCGCTCGTTCGCCGCCGAGGTGCAGGCGCTGGGCGCGGAGTGCCTGACCGGACCGGCCTGGCAGGGCGACTACTCGGCGGGCAGCGGGGTGCAGATCATTCGGGGCCTGATCGCCCTGGGTGCGACCCTGCCCCGCGCCATCGCCTGCGCCAACGACCAGACCGCGCTCGGCGTCATCTACGCCCTGGCCGAGCACGGACTGGATGTACCCGGCGATGTCGCCGTCACCGGCTTCGACGACCTGCCGTTCGCCCGGCACCTACGACCCCAGCTGACCACCGTGCGCCAGCCGATCCAGGAGATCGGCGCCCGAGCCTTCGAGGTCCTCCACGACATGATCACCGCCGACAGCGGCGGGAGCGCTCCCACAGAGGGCGCGGACCACCCGCTGCCCGACATCGTGCTCCCCACCCGACTCGTCCGCCGCGAGAGCTGCGGCTGCCCGCCCGACTCCCACCCGCCCGTGTGGCGCCGGATCTTCTGAGAGGAGCCGACACATGAACACCATCGTGCGCCGCCTCGGCTTCTACCTGATAGCCGCGTACGCCGCCGTCACCCTGAACTTCTTCCTGCCGCGGATGCTCCCCGGCAACGCGCTCCAAACCATCCTGCAATCCCTGCGCGGCACCACCCTCACCCGGGCGCAGCTCGCCGCGATGTCCGCCCAGTACGGTCTGGACAGCCACCAGAGCCTGCTCTCGCAGTACCTCGGCTATCTCGGCCGGCTGCTGCACGGCGATCTGGGCACCTCCACCCTCCAGTCGGTGCCGGTGACCACGATCCTGGCCAACGACCTGCCCTGGACCATCGGGCTGATCGGCTCGGCCACCGTCGTCGCCTTCGTGCTCGGGACGCTGCTCGGCATCGTGATCGGCTGGCGGCGCAGCGGGCTGCTGGACGCGCTGCTGCCGGTGATGACCTTCTTCCAGGCGGTCCCCTACTTCATCCTGGCGCTGTTGCTGCTGCTCACCGGCGGCTTCTACTGGAAACTCTTCCCCTACAACGGCGGCTACACCACCGGGCGCAACCCGGTTCCGGAGGGCTGGAACTGGCCCTTCATCAGCAGCGTCGCGGAGCACGGGGTGCTGCCCGCGGCGACCGTCGCGCTGGCCTCGATCGCGGGCTGGATCATCGGCATGCGCAACATGATGGTGACCACCATGGACGAGGACTACGTCCTGGTCGCGGCAGCGAAGGGGCTGCCGCAGTGGCGGGTGGTGGCGGTGGCGGCCCGGAACGCGATCCTGCCCAGCATCTCCAACTTCGCCCTGTCGATCAGCCTGGTGGTCACCGGCTCCATCGTCACCGAGATCGTCTTCTCCTATCCGGGCGTCGGCTACGCGATCTACCAGGCCGTCCTCAACGCCGACTACCCGGTGATGCAGGGAATCCTGCTGGTGGTCACCTTCACCGTGCTCGGGGCGAACCTGCTGGCGGACATCGCCTATGTGATCCTCGACCCCCGCCCCGCAGGGAGGGCTGACCGATGGCTGTTCCCGCCGCGACCAACGCACCGAACAACGCACCGAACGAAGCGCCGAACCAAGCGCCGAACAACGCACCGGCCAACTCCTCGGCCGCCGCGCCGACCGCGCGCAGGGCCTCCCGCATACCCCGCTCCCCCAAGGTGCTCGTCGGCGGCGGACTGCTGCTGCTGTTCGCACTGCTGGCGGTGTTCGGTCCGATCATCGCCCCGCACTCGCCCAACTGGCAGGCGTCCACCAGCAACAGCGTCCCGCAGCCGCCCTCGGGCCGGTTCCCGCTGGGCACCGACCAGTTCCAGCACGACATCCTGTCGCAGGTACTGGCCGGAGGCCGGGACACACTGCTGATCGCCTTCCTCGCCGGGGCCGTCGCCACCGTGCTGTCGGTGCTGGTCGGGGTGACCGCGGGCTACCTCGGCGGGGTCGCCGACGAGCTGCTCTCGGTCCTCGCGAATATCTTCCTGGCCCTGCCCGGGCTGCTGATCCTGATCGTGGTGATGCGGCCGCTGCCGCCCGCCGACACCAACAACCCGCTGATCATCGGGCTGGTGATCGGACTGACCGCGTGGTCCTGGGGCGCCCGGGTGCTCCGGGCGCAGACCCTGGCGCTGCGCAACCAGGACTATGTGGAATCCGCGCGGGTGATCGGCGAACGCAAGCCCCGGATCATCGTGTTCGAGATCCTGCCGAACCTGCTGCCGATCCTGGCCTCCTCCTTCATCTTCACCGTGATCTACGCGATCGGCACCTATGTCTCGCTGTCCTGGCTGGGCGTCATCAACCCCGCCAGCAACACCTGGGGCACCATGCTCAACAGCGCGCAGCAGTCCAGCGCGATGCTCAGCAACTACTGGTGGTGGTACGTGCCGCCGGCGGTGTGCGTGGCGCTGGTCGGCATCGCGCTGGCACTGCTGAACTTTCGGCATCGACGAGATCATCAACCCCCGGCTGCGCTCCTCCCGCTCCCGGCGGCACGGGGTGCGGTTCACCCTCGGCCTGACGCCGGTACTGCGCACCGCCGCGGCCGGTCCGACCGCGGTCGTCCGGGCCGACCCGGCCGAGGCCCGGCCCGATGTCTCGGCCGACGCCCTGGCCGACGCCTTGCCCGACGCCTTGCCCGACGCCCTGCCCGAGGCCCTGGCCGACGCCCGCGACGGCGCGGACCCCGACGCCGCGTCCGAGGCCACCGCCGCAGCGAATGGAGAGTCCCTGTGAGCACGACCCTGTCGGCCGCCGACCCGGTGCTGGAAGTCCGGAACCTCTGCGTCGACTACGGCCTTGGCAAGGACGCGGTGCACGGAGTCACCGACGCCACGCTCACCCTGCACCGCGGCGAGGTGCTCGGCCTGGCCGGCGAGAGCGGATCCGGAAGTCCACGCTGGCATACGCGTTGACCCGGCTGCTGCGGGCGCCCGGGGTGATCACCGGCGGCGAGGTGCTCTTCCACAACCGCCCGCAGGGCTCCGGGCACACCGAGACCGTGGACCTGCTGGCCGCCGACGCCGCCGAACTGCGCCGGATCCGCTGGTCGCAGCTCGCCGTGGTGTTCCAGAGCGCGATGCACGCGCTCAACCCGGTGGCCCGGGTGGACGCCCAGCTCACCGATGTGCTCAAGGCACACCGCAAGCAGCTGACCGCGGCTGGGCGGCGCGAGCGCGCGGTGGAGCTGCTGCGGATGGTCGGCATCAGCGAGGACCGGCTGCGCAGCTATCCGCACCAGCTCTCCGGCGGCATGCGCCAGCGGGTGATGATCGCGATGGCGCTGGCGCTGGAGCCGCAGGTGGTGATCATGACGAGCCGACGACGGCCCTTGACGTGGTCACCCAGCGGGAGATCCTGGAGGAGCTGATGCAGCTCCGGGAACGGCTCGGCTTCGCGATCATCTTCATCACCCACGACCTGTCGCTGCTCATCGAACTCGCCGACTCCATCGCGGTGATGTACGCCGGACGGCTGGTGGAGCGGGCCGGGGCGACCGAACTGTTCCGCAGCCCACGGCACCCGTACAGCCTCGGCCTGCTGAACTCCTTCCCGGCGCTGCACGGCGAACGGGTCCGGATGGAGGGGATCCCGGGCTCCCCGCCGTCGCTCACCGCCCTCCCGCAGGGCTGCGCCTTCCACCCGCGCTGCGCCTTCGCCCTGGACCGCTGCCGGACCGACACCCCGCGACTGGCACGGCCGCAGCGCGAGCCCGCGGGCAGGGAGCGGCTGGCCGCCTGCTGGCTCCAGGACGGCAGGCAGTCGCCACCCGGACCGCTGGCCGTCCGGCTCAACGACGACGCCGGGCCCGGCACCGGCCCCGCGTCGGCGTCCGCGTCCGCGCCTGCGCCTGCGTCCGCGTCTGCGTCTGCGTCCGGCGACACGACCCCTGGGAGCGCGCGATGACCCCGACCTCCGGCGGAGCAGCCGCCACGGACCGCCCGGCCGACACGGCAGCCCCCGTGGTGCACGGCCCCAGGCGTCCCGGCGTGCCGGTACTCGAAGCCCGGCGGCTCACCAAGCACTTCCCGGTGAGCCAGTTCGGACCCGCGTCACGCAGGCAGGTGGTGCACGCCGTCGAGGACATCTCGCTCGCCCTGCCCCGGGGCACGGTCACCGCCGTCGTCGGGGAGAGCGGCTCGGGGAAGTCCACCCTGGCCCGGCTGCTGACCCAGCTGATCACCCCCACCTCGGGGGAACTGCTGCTCAACGGCGAGCTGGTGGGCAGCGACGGCCGCTCCCGCCGGGAGTACACCCGCCAGGTGCACCTGGTGCTCCAGGACCCCTTCTCCTCGCTCAACTCCGTGCACAGCGTGCGCTATCACCTGGAGCGCCCGCTGAAACTGCACCGCCGTTCCGGGCGCGGCGAACTCACCGCCAAGACCCTGGAGCTGCTGGAACGGGTCTCGCTCAGCCCCGCCGCCGACTTCATCGACAAGTACCCGCACGAGCTCTCCGGCGGCCAGCGGCAGCGGGTCGCCATCGCCCGGGGGCTCGCGGTCGAACCGAAGGTCCTGCTCGCCGACGAACCGGTCTCCATGCTGGACGTCTCGATCCGGCTGGGCGTGCTCAACCTGCTGGACGAACTGCGCAGCCGGGAGCAGCTGGCCGTCCTCTATGTCACCCATGACATCGCCTCGGCCCGCTATCTCGCCGACACCGTGGTGGTGATGTACGCGGGCGAGGTGGTGGAGTCCGGCCCGGCCGCCCAGATCACCGACGCGCCCGCGCACCCGTACACCCAGCTGCTGCTCAACGCCGCGCCGGATCCGGGGCGCACCGAACCGCCGGTGCTGCGCGGGCGGGGCTCCCCGCCCAGCCTGGTGAATCCGCCCGGCGGCTGCCGCTTCCACCCGCGCTGCCCGTTCGCCATGGCGGTCTGCGCGGAGAGCCGGCCCCCGGCCTTCAGCGTCGCCGCCGACCAGGTCGCCGCCTGCTGGCTGCACCGGCCGGGCGACCCGGAAAAGAACGCGCCCGGCCCCGCCGCCGACACCGCTGGTGACGTTCCGCGGGCCGCGGAGCCGGAGCCGGGCCCGGCTCCGGCTCCGAGCACCAACAAGTAACGAGCCACAGGGAGTTGTCATGGGAGACCCCGCGAGACCCGGCCGACGCCGGGGCCCGCCTTCCGCCCAGCCGCCAGGAGCGGCCCCGGTCGAGGTGCAACTCCTCCGGGGCCGCGGCCCGCACCGCAATGCACCACCGCACCAGCAGTCACAGATCCGCCAAGACCCGGCACGCCACGGTCGTCAATACCGTGGCCGCCCACCGCTGGCCGGCAGCGTGCCGACCGGACACAAGGAGCCTACGACAATGAGTCGCACCACCACCATGAAGGGGCTTGCCCTGGTGGCCGTCATCGGCCTGGGCCTCACCGCCTGCACCAGCTCCAGCTCCAGCAGTTCCGGCAGCAGCAGCGCCGCCGCGGGCGGCAGCGCCAAGACCCTGGTCATCGAGGACAACCCGGAGCCCTCCTTCTCCAACGACTTCAACCCGCTGGTCCCCACCTCCGCCAGCACCATCGAGAACACCGACTCGCTGGTCTACGAACCGCTCTTCATGATCAACAGCATCAATGCCAGCGAGCCCCGATCCCGTGGCTGGCCAAGAGCTACGCCTGGTCCAACGGCAACAGGACGCTGACCATGACCCTCCAGTCGGGCGTCAAGTGGAGCGACGGCAAGCCCTTCAGCTCCGCCGACGTGGCGTTCACCTTCAACCTGCTGCAGAAGTTCCCGGCCGCCAACACCGGCAATGTGCCGACGGCCACCAGCATCACCACCCCCGACGCCGACACCGTGGTGATGAACTTCGCCGCGCCGCAGTCGGCGAACTTCGTCGGCATCGCCAACCAGATGATCCTGCCGCAGCACCTGTGGGCCTCGGTCACCAATCCGGTGAACGCGGTGATCCCCGCCGCACAGGCCATCGGCACCGGCCCCTACCTGGTCGACAGCTTCAGCACCCAGGACATCACCTACAAGGTGAACCCCTCCTACTGGGGCGCCAAGCCCAAGGTGCCGCGGATCTCGCTGCCGGCCTACGCGACCAACGACGCCGCGACGCTGGCCCTGGCCTCCGGCGACGTCGACCTCACCGGCAACGACATCGCCAATGTGCAGAGCGTGTTCGTGGCCAAGGACCCGGCGCACAACCACCTCTTCCAGTCCAGCGCGCCCTACTACCCGGCGGGCAACACGGTCTCGCTGCTGCTGAACAACAAGAGCGCGGACGCCCCGGCCCTGGCCGACGCGAAGGTCCGCCAGGCGATCAGCGCGGGGGTGGACCGGGCGAGCCTGGCCTCCCAGTGCGAGACCGACTACGAGGCCCCGGCCACCTCCTCCGGCGGGGTCACCCTGCCCACCGACTCGGGGGCGCTCGACCCCGCGCTGACCAACGACCTCCAGTCGGGCCCGGACGCCGCCAAGGTCAGCTCACTGCTCCAGGCCGACGGCTACGCCAGGACCGGCGGCAAGTGGACCAAGGGCGGGAAGACGATCAAGTTCACCATCATCGACCCCAACAGCTTCGGCGACTACTGGTGCGACGCCAAGGCCATCGCCGCCGGACTGGACGCCCGGGCTTCGACGTCTCCGCCAACGGCGGCTACACCGGCGACACCTGGGGCACCGCGGTCACCAACGGCAACTTCGACGCCACCCTGCACTGGGGTCAGGGCTCGACCACCTTCCAGCGCCTCCAGTTCATCCTGGACCCGAGCGGCACCGCGCCGATCGGCCAGCCCGCCGGCGGCGACCTGGAGCGCTACAGCAGCCCGGCGGCCACCGCGGCGGTCACCGCCTACGAGAACGCGACCACGCCCGCGGCGGAGACGGCGGCGCTGGACACCCTGCAACAGCTGATGTCCACGGACGTCCCGGCGGTGCCGGTGCTCTACGGCGCGGCCTGGTACCAGTACAGCTCGCTCAACTACACGGGCTGGCCCACCTCGACGAACCCGTACATCAGCCCCACCCCCAACAGCCAGGGGTACGAGTACATCATCCTGCACCTGACCCCGGTCAGCTGAAGGCTCCCGGCGGCGGCGCGGGTGAGGGTCTCGCGCTCCCGTCGGTGACCGGAGCGGCCCCCGCCTGGAAGTCCACCAGGCGGGGGCCGCTCTCCACCCGCCCGGGGAAGGGGTCGGTGGCGGTCCGCCGGGTCAACTCGTCGAGCGGCAGCGGCTGCTGCGCCGCCACCAGCACCAGGTTCCCGAACCGACGGCCGCGCAGCACCGTCGGGTCGGCGATCAGTGCCACCTCCGCGAACACCGCCCGCAGCGTGGCCACCTGGCCCCGGGCGAACGCCAACTGCCCGCCGTCGGTGATGTTCACCGCGAACCGGCCGTCCGGGCGCAGCGCCCTGGCGGCGAGCGCGGCGAACTCGACCGAGGTGCAGTGCGCCGGGATGCGCGCACCGCTGTAGATGTCGGCCACCACCAGGTCGGCCGCGGCCTCCGGGCTGCGCTCCAGGATGTCCCTGGCGTCGCCGCCGCGCACCCGCAGCTGCCAGGTGCGGTCCAAAGGCAGCTCGCGGCGGACCAGTTCGGTGAGCTCGGTGTCGATCTCCGCCACCTGCTGCCGCGAGCGGGGACGGCTGACGGCGACATAGCGGGCCAGGGTCAGCGCGCCGCCGCCGAGGTGCAGCGCGGTGACCGGTTTGCCCGGCGCGGCGGCCAGGTCCACCAGATGGCCCAGCCGACGCTGGTACTCGAAGGACAGATGACGCGGGTCGGCCAGGTCGACATGGGACTGCGGCGCGCCGTCGAGCAGCAGCGTCCAGGCATCGGCGCGGTCCCGGTCGCGGACGATCTCCGCCAGGCCGGAGCCCACCCGCACCCCGGCCGGCCCGGCCGCCGACCGCCCATCCTGCCGGTCGCGGCCGGAGTCAGCGCGGAAGGACTGGTCCTCGGCGGTCTGGTCGCGGGCGGGTCGCTGCCGCGCACCACCGTTTCTGCTGCCCTGCTGCTTGCGTGCCACCTTCTGAGTATGCCGCCATCCGAGCGGGAGCCGCTGGTCAGGCCCCGTCCGAGCCGCTGGCGGCGAGGGTGCGGGCGGCCTCGCCGAGGGCCGCGCGGAGCAGCGCGGGGTCGGTGAGCGCCCGCCCGGGTGAGGGGGGGTACAGCCAGCTGCGGTCGTTCTCCGGCGGCGGGGCCTGGGTCCAGGAGTGGCCCGGGAGGTGCCAGGCGTCGGCCGCGCCGACCGGAACCAGGAACGAGAGCGTGGACTCGGCGTCCTCCAGCAGCACCGGGCCGCAGGCCCCGCGGAGCCGCAGGATGTCCACGGTCTCCAGCCCCTGCCGCTCCGGGACGGTCACCAGGTCGCAGGCCGGGGCCGCCCGACCGCTCCCGTCACCGGGCCGGTACGGGCCACTGCCGATGGGCGGGCCGCTGCGCACAACGCCGTGCATGGGAACCTCCTCAACCGTGCGCCTCGACAGTGGAGCCGAGCGCCGACGACATCCGGTGGCCGGCGACCGAGTATTCGGCGCCTCTGCCCAGAACAACGTCCCATCGTGGTGGAAAGCCACGGGTGGAATGCCAAGCAAGACATGGCATTTCATGGCGGATTGCGACGAAGGTGTCCGCTTTGTCGAAAACCCCACGTGTTCGATTTGCTACCGAGAGTACTGTCGTGCTCGCGGTGGCGAACCACGCACCACAGCAGCCCGCCGGACCTCCGTCCGGCCCGCTGGACCCGCTGCACCCGCTGCACCCGCTGCACCTGTCAGACCCGTCAGACCCCCGCCAGACAAGGGGCAGGCCCATGAGCAACACCCTCGACCGTTCCCCCAACCAGTTGATGCGCGCGCTTCGCGGGGATCTCTCCCCCGGCGAGTTCGCCGCCAGTGTCCGCCGCGCCGCCCGCGAGATCGGCGAGCACGTCTCCTGCGACGCGCGCTACGTTGGCCGGATCGAGTCGGGGGAGATCAGATGCCCCAACTACGCCTATGAACGGGTCTTCCGGCATATGTTCCCCGGCTGCTCTCTGCCGGAGCTGGGCTTCGCCCCCGCCAGGAGGTGCGCCGCCCGCAGGCGGCCCGGCACCGACCCGGGGGCGGCCAGGAGCCGCGCCGGAGCGACCTGTTCGAGATCCACGAGGAGAACGACGACGTGCACCGACGCACGTTCCTGACCGGCGGTCCGGCCGCGGTGGCCACCGCACTCGGGCTGGACCAGCCGGCCGCCGCCGAGGTGCCCCTGGGCACCAGGGTCGGCGCCGCGGACGCCCACAGGGTCGAGGCCGCCGTACGCGACATCCGGTTACTGGACGACGCCCATGGCGCGGACGCCCTGTTCGACCGGGCCGGCCGGGCCCTGCGCCGGGCCTACCAGCTGTTGAACTGCGGCAGCTTCAGCGCCAGGGTCGAGCAGCGGCTCCAGGCCGCGGCCGGGGAACTGGCCATCTCCGTCGGCTGGTTGGCCCACGACTCGGGCCGGCTGGTCGAGGCCCGCTCCTTCTACGCCGAGGCCCTGGCCACCGCGCGGATGGCCGACGATGCCCGGCTGGAAGCCCACTCCTTCTGCAACAGCGCCTTCCTGGCCCGCGACGCGGACCGCCCCAGGGAAGCGGTCCGCGCGGCCCAGGCCGCCCGGCAGGCCGCCCAGGGGCTCGGCTCGGACCGGCTGCGGTCACTGCTGGCGATGCGCGAGGCCGGGGGCTGGGCGCTGCTCCAGGACCGCGGTGCCTGCGAGCGGTCGATCGGGACCGCCCGGCAAGCTCTTCGAGACCGGCCGCAGCGACGCCGACCCGAATGGATGTCCTTCTACGGTGAGGCCGAGCTGCTGGGGCTGGAATCCCAGTGCTGGTCGGCGCTGCGCGCCTGGGATCTGGCCACTGACCGGGCCCGCCGGGCGATAGAGCTCCAGCAGCCCCAGTTCGTCCGCAACCGCGCCCTCTACACGGCGGAGCTGGCCCGCGACCAGCTCGGCGCGGGCGAACCGGCCGCGGCCGCGGAGAGCGGCTGCCAGGTGGTGGCCCTGTTCAGCGAGGTGCGCTCGACCCGGATCAGGGCCATGGTCGCGGACACCGCCTCCCAGCTGCGCCCGCACCGGTCGGTGCCGGAGGTCGCGGATTTCATACAGCGCTACGACGCCGCGCTGGCCGGCTGAGACACCCCTGCCGCCGGGCAGGGCCTGGTTAACCTGACGGCATGACTACCCTCCGCTCCGTTCCCGCGCTGCGGGTCGGGCTCGTCGGCTACGGCCTCGCGGGTTCGGTCTTCCACGCCCCGCTGATCAGCGCCACCCCCGGGCTGTCGCTGGCAGCTGTCGTCACCGCCAACCCCGAACGCCAGGCCCAGGTGCGGGCCGGGCACCCGGGCGCGGCGGTGGTGGACGGGTGGAGGAGCTCTGGCCGCTCAATCTGGACCTGGTCGTGATCGCCTCCCCCAACCGGCTGCATGTGGCGCAGGCCACCGCCGCGCTGGAGGCGGGCGTGGCCGTGGTCGTGGACAAGCCGCTCGCTGCCTCGGCCGAGGAGGCACAGGGGCTTTCCGAGCTCGCGGAGCGGCTGGGGCTGCCGCTGAGTGTCTTCCAGAACCGGCGCTGGGACGGGGACTTCCGCACCGTCGCGGAGCTGGTCGGCTCGGGCAGGCTGGGCGAGGTGCACCGTTACGAGTCGCGGTTCGAGCGCTGGCGTCCGCAGCTCAAGGGCGGCTGGCGGGAGCTCGGCGACCCGGCCGAGGCCGGCGGGCTGCTCTACGACCTGGGCAGTCATCTGGTCGACCAGGCGCTGACCCTGTTCGGTCCGGTCGGCGAGGTGTACGCCGAACTGGACTGCCGTCGCACCGGCGCGCAGACCGACGACGACGCCTTTGTCGCCCTGCGGCATCTCAACGGCACCCGTTCGCACCTGTGGATGAGCGCCGTGGCCGGCAGCCCCGGTCCGCGTTTCCGGGTGCTGGGCAGTGACAGCGCCTATGTCTGCCACGGCCTGGATGGTCAGGAGGCGGCGCTGCGCGAGGGCCGCACCCCGGCCGACGCGGGCTGGGGGTGACGCCTCCTGCCGGGTACGGCCTGCTCGGCGCCGGGGACGCGGCCGTGCCGTACCCGACGCTGCCCGGCTGCTACCAGGAGTACTACGCCGGGGTGGCCGAGGCGCTGCGCGGGCGCGCCCCGGTGCCGGTCGAGGCCCGGGACGCGGTCTCCACGCTGGCGGTGCTGGCCGCCGCGCAGCGCTCCTCCGCCGAGCACCGGGCAACGGCTGAGCGCGCCGACCCCCACCGCCCCGACGCCGCCGCCCGACCCCCTCCGCCCCGACCCCAGCGCGCCGTCACCACAGCCACCTCTGCGGGCACCCGGCCGGGGCGGTCAGGCCAGGTGCGAGCCGTCGTTCCACAGCTCGACGGCTCGGGCGCCGTACTCCCAGGTGAGCACCGACAGGGTGGCCGGGCGCAGGGTGACGCGCTGGGCGTACTCGGGCGGAAGGCCGAGCCAGCGCGCGGTGAGGATGCGCAGCAGATGCCCGTGTGCGAAGACCACGATGTCGTTGTCGGCGCTGTGCATGGTGGTGGTGTCCGGATCGGGCACCCCGCCGGACTCGGCGGTCCAGTCGATGAACCGGTCGACCCGGGCCGCCACCTGGTCCAGGGTCTCCCCGCCCGGCACGCCGTCGCGCCAGATCAGCCAGCCGGGCTGGTCGCTCTGCCGAATGTCCGGGCCGGTGCGCCCCTCGTACTGCCCGTAGTCCCACTCCAGCAGGTCCGTGGACTCGACGGCCCGTCCGCCGAAGCCCGCGAGCTCGCAGGTCTCGGCGGCCCGCCGGAGCGGGCTGGTGCGCACCTGGGCGTCGGGCAGCCCGCCCCAGGGCTCCCGCTTGAGCCGGTCGCCGAGCCCGGGCCATCTCCCGGCCCTCCTCGGTGAGCGGGATATCGGTCCGGCCGGTGTGCCGACCGGTGGCGGACCATGCGGTCTCGCCGTGCCGGACCAGCAGAATCCGCGAGGGCATGGACGACTCCTTCGGTGCGGGGCAGCGGTGGTACGGCTCGGACGGACCGACCCGCACCTCCATGATCCCTGATCAGCCGTAGGCGGGCGGGCACCGAACCAGGCACCGGCCATTCGGTACAGATTGCTTTCGGCACAGATTGTCAGTGGCGGATGCGAGACTGGCCTGCACCATGGACCACGTTGAATCCGGGGAGCACCGCACCCCGCTGGAGCAGCGCCTCGCCGGACTGCGCGGCGGCGCGCCGCAGCGCAGTCTCGACGCCCGGGCGCTGGCGGCGCTCGCCGCAAACCCCGGCTGCCGCCGCCGCGCGGTGCTGGACGCCGCCGGGGTCGACAAGACCGCCCTGGCCGCCCGGCTCGGCAGCCCCGCACCGTTCGGCCAGTCCCCCTTCGCGATCGCCCGGGGGCTGCGCTTCGAGAAGCGGGTGAAGTCGGAGGGGTACGGCGAGCTGCTGGAACTGCTTCGCCGACACCTGTCCCTGGCGCCCCCGTACGGCCGTGACGACGACTGTCCGGTGCGGATCGCCGAGCTGGTGGCCGATCCCCGGCTCCCGGCGCAGCGCGTCGCCTCCACCAGGGCCGCGCTGGCGCGGGCGACGGAGAGCCCGGGGGTCTGGACACTGCTCGACCATCCGCTGCTGCGGCTTGAGGTGGCCGGTTCCCCAGTGCTGCTGGAGCCGGATCTGGTCGTGGTCCAGCCGGACGGCCGCTGGACGGTGGTGGAGATCAAGTCCTTCCCGATCCTCGACGGCAGCGCGGACCCGGCGAAGGTCGGGGCCGCGGCCCGGCAGGCCGCCGTCTATGTGCTGGCTCTGCGGGCGACCGCCGCCGAGATGTCCGGGGAGAAGCCCTCGGACGACCCCTACGATCCCTATGCCCGGCCGACGGGGCTGGCCGGGGCGGCCGCGGACACGGTGCTGCTGGTGTGCCCGAGGGACTTCTCCAACCGGGCGGCGGCGGCCTTGCTCGATGTCCGCAAGCCGATGGCGGTGACCCGCCGCCAGCTGGACCGGCTGACCCGGGTCGAGCAACTGCTGGACGCCCTGCCCGAGGGCGCGAGCTTCGACCTGGCGGCGTCCGGGGCCGACAGCGGCGGCGCCGTCGGTTCGCTGGCCGCCGCCTACTCGCCGGACTGCCTGGCCGCCTGCGAACTGGCCTTCCACTGCCGTGACGAGGCGCGCTGCGCCGGCTCGGTGGAGGTGCTCGGCCGAGGCGTCCGCGGCGAGCTGGGCAGCCTCGACACCGTGGCAGCCGCGCTGGCCGCCGCCTCCGGAACGAACGGAACAGGCGAAGCAAACGCAGCGAACGGAAGGGACGGGGCCGGGACGGGCAGTGGGAACGCGGGCGGCGCCGGGGAGGAGGCTGCCGCGAGGCTGGCCTATGCCGCGGCGCTGCGTGCCGAGGCGCTGTCCCCGGCACTCGCCGCCGCCGCGGGCGGTCGCGGATGAGCCTGCTCAGCACCCTCGCCCGGCTGGACGCCATGCACAGCGGCTACGCGGAGCCGCTGGCCACCGTCCGGCACCGGCATCTCACCGAGCGGCCCATGCTGCTGGTACCGCTCGCCGCCGCCGGCGAGACCGGCGCACCGCTGGCGGTATGCTTCGGCCAGGAGCGGGAGCGGCCCAGGCTGCTGACCGTCCCGCAACCGCTGGACCGGGATCGGCGGTTCACCTTCCTGGCCGAACTGGCGGACGAACTGCTGCCCTATCTGGAGTCCTTCGGCGGAGCGGTCGAGGTGCTCACCAAGGAGACCAAGGACCCGGCGACCGGGGAGAAGACGGAGGTCAGCCGGGAGCTCTGCCTGGACGCCCCGCAGCTGGTGGCCCCAACCGGGGCGGGGTGGAGCTGCTCGGGCTGCTCGGCCGCTCCACCCGGTTCCGGCGCACCGCCGACGATCCGGATCCCGGCCCGTTCCCCGCGCCCGCGCGGGTCCCGCTGCTCGGCCGCTGGCTGACCCAGCTGCGGGACCGCGCCCAGGTTCCGGGCTCCTCCATGCTGCTGGCGATGACCGACCTGCTCGGCAGGCACTGGGCCACCGGTCAGAGCTCTCTGGAGGATCAGCACCTGGGCTCGCTGCTGGCCTGGATCGACCCGCCGGAGGGGACGACCGGCGCCCGGGCGGCGCTGCGCGCGGAGACGGAGCGCGACGAGAAGGGCCAGCTGCTGTGCCCGCCCGCCGGGCCGACCACCGACCCGCACTTCGACAGCGGTCTGCTCGCACCGGCGATCGTCCGCTACGACGCCGCCCGCCAGCTGGCGGACCTGCCCGCCGGGCAGCGGACCGGGCAGCGGCAGCAGGCGGAGCTTCGGCAGCAGGCGGAGCTCAGGGAGCAGCTCGCCGCCCGCGAACGCGATATCGACGGCCTGCTGGAAGGCATCCTGCTCCCGGTCTGGGAGCAGCTCTGGCGCGGCCTGGAGCTGCTGCGGACGCTGCCCCGGCCGCGCATCTGCCCGATCGCTGGACGGGTGACCGCTGGTCCTACACCGCGCACCGGGACCGGGTGGCGGCGGGTGAGCCGCCGCAGCCGGTGTGGGACGACGCGGTCACCGCCGCCCGCAAGCTGGCGCAGCGCGAGCGGGAGCAGACCACGGTGGGGGTGCAGGAGGCGCTGGACGATCCGCTCGCCATGGCCGAGCACCGGCTGGCCGGCGAGGCGCTGGCCGGGGTGGTGCAGGAGGTCGAACCGGCGTACGACACCAGCGGGAAGACCCGCGGCCCAGGCCGCTGGTGACGGTGCGCACCGTCGACCAGCCGCACGCCGAGCCGGGCGCCGAACTGCACCGTGCGGGCGGCCCGACGAGTCAGCGGGCCGAGCTGGTGGCGGTGCGGCCCGGCGGTGTCACGGTCCGGCTGCTGAGCGGGATGGGCCGGAAGCGGGAGCCCGAGGCGGGCACTGTCCCCGAGGTCGGCGAGCGGGTCTGCTTCACCCTGTTCGAACTGACGGCCCGCCAGTCCGCGCCGCTGCCGGAGCCGGAGGACACCCCTGGACCCACGGCGGCCCACCGGGCACGCACACCGCCGCGCCCGGGGCAGAGCCCGAACCCAGGCCCGTCACCAGCCCCGGCACCGGCACCGGCACCGCCCCCGGCGCCGGCCCGGTGTCCACGACCGAAGGAACCCGAGGATCCGCGATGGAAGGGGCCGACCAGTGAGCCCGCTGCCGCCCGCGCCCGCCCGCCCGGGGCCCCGGCGCCGAGGCCGAGCGCGCCGTCGCCGCCATCCTGGAGGCCACCCTG
This sequence comes from Streptacidiphilus sp. 4-A2, assembly GCA_014284505.1. GTDB lineage: Bacteria > Actinomycetota > Actinomycetes > Streptomycetales > Streptomycetaceae > Streptacidiphilus. The sequence continues at coordinate 5,407,018 of JAAFYY010000001.1, forward strand.
CACGGCGCCGAGCGCGGCACCGTGGTGGACTCCCCGCCCGGCGCGGGCAAGTCCACGCTGGTGGTCCGGGCCGCACGGGACCTGGTGGCGGCAGGCGAGCGGCTGATGATCGTCGCGCAGACCAACAGCCAGGTGGACGACCTGGTGGACCGGCTGGCCACGGCCGCCCCGGAGCTGACCGTCGGACGTCTGCACGGCAGCGACGCCGCCCCGGATCCGGCTGCCCTGCGGCATCCGCAGGTGCTGGCGTCGACCAAGGCGGCCGACCTGCTGGGGCAGTCGGTGGTGGTGTCCACCGCGGCCAAGTGGCAGTGGGTGAAGGGGTCGATCCGTGGCGGCATGCCATCGTGGACGAGGCCTACCAGATGCGTTCGGACGCGCTGCTCGCCGTGGCGCGACTGTTCGAGCGCGCGCTGTTCGTCGGCGATCCCGGGCAGCTGGATCCGTTCACCATCGTCGGCACCGAGCAGTGGGCGGGGCTCAGCTACGACCCGTCCAGCAGCGCGGTGGTGACGCTGCTGGCGCACAACCCCCGGATCGTGCCGCACCGGCTGCCGGTCTCCTGGCGGCTCCCCGCCTCCGCCGCGCCGCTGGTCTCCGCCGCCTTCTACCCCTACGCCCCGTTCCGGGCCGGGACCGGCCCCGGTGACCGGCTGTTGCGGCTGCGCACCGCCGGTGACGGCTCGGCCACCGATCGCGTGATCGACATCGCCGCCGAAACCGGATGGGGCTGCTGGAGCTCCCGGCCAGGCACACCGTGCGCACCGATCCGGAGGCGGTGCAGGCGGTCGCCGGGACCGTCCGGCGGCTGCTGGAGCGGGGCGGCAGCTGCCTTTCCGAGCGCGGCGAGAGCGATCTCGGTGCCGACCGGATCGCCGTCGGCACCGCCCACCGCGACCAGGCCGCGGCCGTCCGCGCCGCGCTGACCCACCTCGGGTACCCGTCGGCGGGGCGGAGGGGTGACCGTGGACACCGCCAACCGGTTGCAGGGCGGGAGTACGACGTGACGGTGGTGCTGCACCCGCTCTCGGGGCGCCCGGACGCGACCGCGTTCCATCTGGAGACCGGACGGCTGTGCGTGCTGGCCTCCCGGCACCGGCACGCCTGCATCGTGGTGGCCCGCGGCGGCATCGCCGACCTGCTCGACGAGCACCCCTCCACCGAGCCGGTACAGCTGGGGGTGAGCGTGAAGTTCCCCGACGGCTGGGAGGCCAACCACGCGGTGCTGGCGCATCTGTCCGCGCATCGGGCGCTCGGCTAGGCACGGACGGGGCGTGCGCCCGGCGGGCACCCGGCAGTCGCGCTTTCATTGCCGTGGCACGGGAATAGCGTCAGGGTGCCGCCCTGTTCCGTACCTGGCGGCCTGGCCGACAATGGAATATGGCTGGTCCGCCGGGTGCGCCCGGTAACCCGACCGCCGCGCTCCATCCACCGGCCCTGACTCGCGACCCGCACGGAGGTGCCCAGATGTCCGACTCCCCCGCCGACCGCTTGCCGCAGCGGAGGCTTCGGCCTGCCCGCTGCTCTTCGAGCCCGGGCTGGCGGAGCCGGAGCAGGAGCACTTCTTCGACCTGGATTCGATCGAGGATCCACGGGAACTGCTGCGCCGCTCCACCGAGCTGACCCTGGCCTTCCGCGCCGCCGCCGAGCGGGCGAGCGAGTTCCAGGCGCTCGCGGCCGCCCAGCTGGCCGACCCCCGGCACTTCGACCGGCTCAGCCTTGAGGAGATCGCGGCCCGCGCGGACTGGACGCCGGACTACGCCGCCAAGATGGTCGAGCACGGCCGGGGACTCCAGCAGCGGCAGCACTGATCCGAAGCGGCACCGGCCGCACCGTCCCAGAGCCCACCACCCCAGAGCTCACCGCCCGAGAGCTCACCACCCCAGAACGCACGCCCCAGGGCCGACCGTCCGGCTGTGCTGTGCTCCCGACAGGGCCGCCTCTGGCATATGCCGGGGAGGATACGCCGCACCTGCGGAGCCTGTCCGGCGTTCCCGCTTTTCGCCCTCCCGCCCGTTCCACCCCCGGTAGCTCTAGAGGGGTGGACATGTGGACGCATGAGTCGATCGAGTACGTCACCGTCGCCGGGGAGGCCTGGCTGGCCTCCGCGAGCGAGTACCCGCGCAGCATGCGCGCCCTGTGGGAGTCCCAGCCCTGGGCGCCCACGGTGCTGCCGTGCGGACGCACCTTCGATGCCGTGAACCTGCCGGGCCTGTTCGGGAAACGGGTGCTGGACGAGCTGTGGGAGTCGGGGCCGGGCTGCGGCCCGGTCGCCACCCACCGGGGCCGGATCCTGGTCTTCGTCGAGGTCGGCGCTGCCGCCCGGCTGCGCACGCTGCTGGTGTGGGAGGAGTGGGCCCGCCAGGTGCCGCCGCTGCTGTGCCACGGCCTGGGCGACGCGATCACCGTCCCGCCGGTACGGCGCATGCTGGACGCCCCTGAGGCCCCCAACCGCTGGATCGTCGCCCCCGACTCCCACCAGCCCTGGCTGCCCGGCGCCTCGGTGCTGCTCTGGGCCTGCGTCCGCGCGGCCCGCAGCCAGCCCGACCCCACCGCCCCCCACAACCACCCCGGCCCCGAACCCGCAGTGCACTCCAGCCCCGCAACGCACCCTGACCCCACAGCGCACCCCGAAACTCCAGCGGACCCCCAAGCCGGAACCGGGCCCGATGCCGGCCCCGGTCACCCGCCGCCCCCGCCCGCTGGAGACCGATCTGCCCTGGGCCTAGCCGAACGGATTCGGCATCTGGCACCTCCTTCATGTAATGTTCTGCACGTCAGCAAGCGCCGCTAGCTCAGTTGGTTAGAGCAGCTGACTCTTAATCAGCGGGTCCGGGGTTCGAGTCCCTGGCGGCGCACAGCGGATAGGCAGTTCGATCTGGGCCTTCTCCCTCCGGGGAGGGGGCCCAGATCGTTTTTGCAGCTGCTGGTGGGAGCGCGGGCGCAGACCGGGCACCGATGGATGGCCGTTCTTCGACCCAGTGGCATACGCGGATCCGACCGTGCGGGCCGATCCGCGGCTGATGCCGCGGCTGGAAAGCTTCCTCAAGGCGGGTATCGGACCCAACGCGGAAGAAAGCTGTGTCGCCGCAACGCACTGGGCTGCTCTCCTGGATGCCCGCGCAGGGAGCCTGCCTGACCTTGCGGATCCGTTCGAACCACTGATGACACTGTTCGAGAGGGGCGGTGGCTTCGGAACCGAGAATCACTCGGCTGACTTCGTATATTCGATGATCCGGTTCAGAAACCGGAAGCACCATCTCTCGGCGGAGCCGGTCGTCTCTCTCGAATCGGCTGTACTGGATGAACTCGACGTAAAAGGCTCGGAGCGGGTCTTTCCATACAGGACGTAGTGTCAGGCCCTCCTTCCTGCCCCCGATACCAAAAGGCTTCCCGTTCCCCCGGCGGCGTGATGGAGTGGGCCTGGTCGACCTGCGTGTGGGGGGCCGACGCGGTCGCGCATCAACCAGGCGAGGGAACGGACGCGTTCGGCGGCGGCGCTGACTCGTGGGTTTTCCCCGCCGCTGCTGGAAAGCGCAGGTCCGCAAGGAGCGCAACCCGGCCGGATCCAGCGGGCGTTGAGCGGCCCGGAGGCCGGACGCCGGCCGGACCCGGCCGGCGGGCCGGGCAGCGGCTCGGCCGGCCGGCGGGCCGGGCGGGGTCAGGCCTCTGTGGCTTCTGCGTCCTGCTTCAGCACCCAGCGGGTCAGGGCCACCCGGCTGGACAGGCCGAGCTTGGAGAAGGTGTGCCGCAGATGGCTGTCCACGGTGTGCGGTGAGAGGAAGAGCCGCGCCGCCACCTCGCGGTTGGTGAGGCCCTCGGCGACCAGCCGGGCCACCTTGATCTCCGAGCGGGTCAGCTGGCTCCAGGCCGGGGAGGCGCGCCGGGCCGGCTCTGCCGCGGGCCGGGTTTCCAGGGGACGGCCGAGCCGCTCGGAGACCCGGTCGGCGTCCAGGCGCAGACCGGCCGTCGTGAACAGGGCCAGTGCCTCGCGGAGGAAGTCCGTCGCCTCGTGGCGGTAGCCGGTCTGCTGAAGCACCGCGCCCAGGTCCTCCGGGCCTCGCGCGCAGTGGCGTCCTGGGGCTGTCCTGGTAGGCCTCGACGGCGGCCCGCAGCATCGCCGGTCGCCTAGTCGCACCGCCGGGTCGCCTCCAGCAGTCCACGGGTGTGGGTGTCCGCGGCGGCCAGCGACAGACAGCCGTGGTTGCGCCGGGACAGTTCGCTGATGGAGTCCGCCACGAGGCGGGCGACATCCCGGGCGCGGGTCCGCAGGGCGAGCCGCGCCAGTCTCGGGGCGGCGCCCGGCTCCTGGGTGAAGAGCACCACCCGGGCCGGCAGGCCGCGAACAGCGGGTTCAGGGTCTCCATCGCCTCCTGCGGCCGGCCTTCGGCCTCCTGGAGAGGGCGGTGCACCACATCAGGTCCTCGGTCCGCGAGCCGATGCCCTCCCCGGCGAGGCGGCGGGCGCCGTCCAGCCGTTGGCGCGCGGCCGCCAGGTCGCCCGCATGCATGGCCAAGCGGGACAGCATGGCCAGCAGCGGCACGCCCATGGCCATCATGGAGAGCTGTTCGGCGATGCGCAGTCCGGCCTCGGCCTCGGCCACCGCGTCGTCGACCAGGCCGCGGGCCAGCCACAGTTCGGCCCGGTGGTAGTGCCACAGCGGCTGCGACCAGGCGGTGCCGAACCGGTGGGCCTCGCGCTGGCCGTACTCGTAGACGGCAGCGGCCTCCGTGAAGCGGTCCGCGGCCGCCATGGCGGCGCCCAGCCAGAGCCGCGGGTGGAGCTGCGCCGCCGCGCCGCCGTGCTCGTCGGCGATCCGGACCGCCTCGCCGGCCAGCGTGACGGCGGTGGCGATGTCGCCGGAGGCCTGCGCGGCGATACTCTGGGCGCGATGCCGAGGGCCATCGACGGGTGCTCGCGCCGAGCCGCGGGCGAGCTGGACGGCCTGGTCGGCCGCCGCCGTGACGTCCTCCAGGGCGCCGGTGTTGAGCAGCGCGTGGGCCTTGATGGCCAGCACCTGGGCGCGGACCGGGTCGACACGCCCGGCAGTGCCAGCGCCCGCTCCGCGTAGTGGACGGCGGCGGCGTCCTGGCCGGCGTGCTTGAGCGCGGAGGCGACCCCGTACAGCAGCATCGCCTCGGTCTCGGGGGACATGCCGTCCGCAGGACCGCCTCGCCCAGTTCCTGCGCCTCGGCCAGCCGGCCGACCCTGGACAGCAGGCCGACCGCCTCCGCGGCCAGGCGCGGCCGTGCGCTGTGGTCCTCGCCGATGGCCTTCAGCGTGCGCAGGGCCAGGTCCGCGGCGGTACTGGGCGCGGTGCGGGCAAGCTGCTGGATGGTGTGTGCAGCGCGTCCACGGCCTGGCTGCTCCAGTGCGAGCTGCCGTAGATGAGGTGCTCGGCGATCTCGCTGGCCGGCCGGTTCTCGGCGCGCAGCACGGTGACCGCCTCGCGGTGCAGCACCCTGCGCACCGGACTGGGTATGGCGCTGAGGACGGACTCCCGGATCAGGTCGTGCCGGAACGCCAGCTCGGTCCCGGTCTCCATCAGCGCGTCCTGCTGCATCGCCTCCTCGGCGGCGGCGACGAGTTCGACGGCCCGCCGGCCCCACAGGCCCGCCGCCTCGTGCACGGTGAACGGGCGGCCGAGCACGGCTCCCGCTTCGAGCAGCCGGTGGGCGTCGGGCGAGAGGCCGTGCAGGTGGCGCCGGACCGCGTCGACGAAGCCGGCCGGCAGGTCGGCTCCGTCGACGCCGTCACCGTCGGATCGGCGGCGCCGGCGGAGGCCGACAGCGGCTTTTCCCGGCTGCGCCGCCGGACCAGCAGCTCCTCCAGCAGGAAGGGGTTGCCGGCGCTGCGGCGGGCCAGCCCGAGCAGGCCCCGGTCGGGCTCCCGGCCGAGCAGCGCCGCGGACAGGGCGTGCACGGCGTCGTCGTCGAGCGGGCCGAGCTCGATGCGCTCGACGCCCTCCTGGATCAGCAGGTCGACCACGCCGCGCCCGGGCGATCGGGTGGGTGCGTTGCGACAGCCAGAATCCACAGGACGGGGACGACGCGAGCGAGGGGACCAGCAGCCGCAGCGCCAACGCGCTGAGCTCGTCGGCCCATTGGACATTGTCGATGGCGATGAGCAGCGGCCGCCGGGCGACATGGCGTTCAAGTCGTTCGCCGAGCTGGTCGATCAGCCAGAACTGGCTGGCGGCCGGGTCACCGAGCTGGTCGAACTTGTCGATGACCGGGGGTGAGCCGTTCGTGAGCGGGCTGAGCAGGGTACTCAGGGGCGCGACATGGTCGAGTTCGGTTGCCTGGCCCACGGCCGTGGCCATGCCGAGTTCGGTGGCGTACGCGGTAGCGGCGGCCAGCAACCGGCTTTTCCCGATTCCGGGCGCACCCTCGATGATGAGACATTCACCGGCGCCACCCATCGCATTGTCCGTGTTGTCCAACGCCTTGCGGATACGAGCCAGTTCCCGCTCTCGTCCGACCAAGGGTGCCATGGTCATCTGTGTATTCTCCCCCGAATCCACGCACACCGTTGACTGCTCCCTCGGACCTCCTGATGTGCCTCAGTCGGTCCGCAGCGAAAAGGTCGCACACGGCCACTGTATGGTCGAGTGACCAAATCGCGTCAACTTCGATCCACTTGGAATGACGGGGCCTTCAACATCCTCGTGCCGGCGCTCGCAGCGGTCGGGACCGCGGTGGAGATGGCGGAAATCGGACAAAGCGCCGGCGCCCGACGGGCCTCGGCCGTCGGGCGCCGGTGACGCGGGGGTGCGGTCAGAAGCACCTGTCGATCAGTTGCCGCCCCTGTTCCGGGCTGAGCCGCGGGTCGCACAGCGTAGTGTAACGATGCGTCAGATCCTGTTCGGCGACCGGGCCGCCGACGCACTCGGTGACCGGCTCACCTGCGGCTTCCAGGTGGATTCCACCCACCGGCACCCCCTGTTCCGCCAGCGTCCGCAGGAAGATCCGCACTTCGCCGACGAGGGTGTCGAGATGGCGGGTTTTCAGGCCGTTGGCGGCGGTGACGGTGTTGCCGTGCATGGGTCGCAGAGCCACACCGCCGGATGCCCGCCCTCCCGGACCGCGGCGACCAGTCCGGGCAGCGCCTCGGCGGCACGTTCCCGTCCCATCCGCGCAATCAGGACGAGCCGCCCCGGCGTGCGGTCCGGGTCGAGCAGTTCACAAAGTCGCCGTAGTTCGTCAGGTCGGGCGGTCGGTCCGACCTTGCAGCCGACCGGGTTGGCGATGGAGCGGAGCATGCGCACATGCACCGAGTCCGGGTCGCGGGTGCGCTCGCCGATCCACGGCAGGTGGGTGGACGCCAGGTATGTCCCGAGTCGCGGGTCCTCGCGCAGCAGACCGGCCTCGTAGTCGACCACCAGGGCCTCGTGACTGGACCAGGGGCCGAGCGACCGGTCGCCGTGCCCCGCCGCCCGCTCCGCCGCCGCGCGCGCGGAGCGGTGGTCGTCCACCCAGCCCAGCGTGCGGGAGGCGGCCTGGTACGCCCAGAGCATGCGGCGGGGATCGGCCTGGCGGGCGGCCCGGCCGCCACCTCGGAGTTGACCAGATGCCCGCGGAAGGACGGCAGCAGCCGGTCCCCGACCTGTTCGACCGGCTTCGACCGGGGCTTGGCGTACTGGCCGCCGATGCGGCCGATGCGCACCACCGGACGGCCGGTCCGCTCGCCCAGCAGTTCGGCGAACCCGTCCAGCATCCGCAGCCGGGCACCGACCGCCTCGGGCGTGCACTCGTAGAAGCTCTCCGCGCAGTCGCCCGCCTGCACCACGACCGCCTCGCCGCGGGCCACCCGGGCGAGCGCCGCCCGCAGCCGCGGCAGGTCACCGGGCCGTACCAGGGCGGGCGCCGCCGAGAGCGCCTCCATGGCGGACGGGTAGGCGGGGTGGTCGCGCCACTGCGGATTCTGCGCCGCCGGACCGCTGGTCCACTGGCGCAGGCCGGCCGGCGCGGGGGCGACGGTCACGGCGGGGGGGCGGTCACGGCGGGGGCCGTGGCCGGTTCATTCGTCGGCGTCATCGGCGGGCCAGCCCTGTCGGGAGGTGGGAAGCGCGGACGCGGCGCACAGGGCGCCGGCGAGGGTGGACTGGGCCTGCGCGTACTTGACCGCGGAGGCGGAGCCGGCCTGGGCCGGGACGGTGTGGAAGCCCCCGTGCCGACGGTCGGCCAGGCGGCCGATCGCCGCCCGGGAGACCGCGGTGGCACCGCGGTCGTCATGACCGTCGGAGCGCAGCACCGCTCCCGCCAGCAGCAGGTACGCGGCGTCGCCGGCGCTGATCCCCACCGTGTCGTCCCTGGAGGCGAAGTGGCGCACGGCCTGGTCCAGGGTCCGGTGCGCGGCGTCGACCTGCTCGGCCGAGTCCAGCAGCCGGGCCGCGTGGGCCAGCGCCAGCGCGATCCGCGGATCGCTGCCGGGCGAGGGCAGTTCGCGGACCTGCCGGTCCAGGGTCGCGACCATCTGCGGGAGTTGTTCGGTGTCAAGGTCGGATTCGCCGAGCGCGTCCGCGATGGCCAGCGCCCGCAGCGCGGCGGCCGCGGTCAGCGGCGAGGGGTTGCCGTCCACCGTCTGTCTCCAGTCCTCGCTGACGCGGCCGGGGAAGGCCCCCTGCCGACAGGTGCTCAAGCAGCGGTTGAGCAGGTCGACCGCGCGCACCCGGGCGACCGGGTCGGCGGTGTGCCGGCTGCCCACGAGCAGCGCGGTGGCCGCATGGAACTGATGGCGCAGCGTCCGCGCCCGGCCTGCGGACTGCACCCGCCAGGAGCGGTCCGCCAGCTCGGAGAAGCCGGGCAGACCGTCCCTGTCGAGCAGGGCGTACAGCCCCTGGAGCGCGACCGGCAGCTCCTGCGGCGCGTTGTCGGCCAGCGCCAGCACCGCGTCGGACTGGTCGGACAGGTGCTTGTGGCCGGTGATCGGCGGGCCGCCGACGGCGGGCGCGGCGCGGTGCACCCCGCCCTCCTCGCGGTCCAGGAGGTGCTGGGTCAGCCACCGCGTCGCGGAATGGCTGAGCACCTCCGGCGACATGAGCGAACTGCCGGGTGGCGTGCCGCCCTTGAGCGCACTGCCGGGCAGCCCCTCGGCGGGAGTCTGCGGCATAGGAATTCCTCGTTGTCCTCGTTGTCCTTGGAATAACGTGGGCACGATCAGACCGGCACGGGGGCCAGGACCCCGCACAGCAGCTCGCTGAGAATCCTGGTGCCGTGCTCGGTGAGTATGGATTCGGGGGCTGCGCGTGGCGAAGCCGGGGCCGCGCAGCGCGTGCACCTGGCAGGTGACGGGATCGCGGGAGACCTCGACCGGACCGGGCAGGCCGGGGAGCCCGAAGCTGTCGGCGGGGCTGACCGAGGCGAAGGTGTTGTAGAAACCGACCAGTTCCTCGCCCCAGGGCAGCCGCACCGGCAGTTGCACGCCCTGGTTCGGGCGCTCCCGGCGCACCAGCTCCAGACCGAGCACCCCCGACACCACCTGGTGCCCGAGGCAGATCCCGAGGAAGGGAACGTCCTTGGCCAGCAGGCCGCGGACGGCCCGGCGCAGCGCCGCGATCTTCGGGTCGGCCAGGTCCCGCGGGTCGCCCGGTCCCGGGCCGACGACGGCGAAGTCGTACTGCGTCGGGTCGTGCTGCTCGCGCCAGGAGCGCACGTCGATCCGGCAGCCGAGTGCCTGCAACTGCCGTGCCAGCATGGCGGTGAAGGTGTCCTCGGCCTCGATGACCAGCCCGCGCCGCTCGCTGAGCTCGGGCCGGTCGGGGGTGTCGCCGCGCCCCGGCTCCAGCCAGAAGCGGGCGAGCGTACGGTTGCGCTCGGCCAGCAGGGCCCGGACCTCCGGATGCTCGGACAGGGCCGCGGTCCGCCGGCCCGGTACGGCCGGACGGAGGGGCGCGGCCGGTTCGCCGCCCTCGCCCACCCCGAAGGCCGCGAGCAGTCCCGCGGCCTTGGCGCGAGTCTCGGCGGCCTCGCCGGCCGGCTGGGACAGCCGGACCAGGCTGGCGCCGACGCCGAGCCGCAGCCGCCGCTCGGCGTCCACCTCGGCGGTGCGGATGACGATGGCGGAGTCCAGCGCCACCTCACCCGAGGCGTCGCGGCCGATCAGCGCGGCCACACCGCTGTAGTAGCCGCGGCCGCCGGCCTCGTGCCGGGCGATGACCCGGCAGGCGTTCTCCAGCGGGCTGCCGGTGACCGTCGGGGCGAGCAGGCTGCCCCGGAGGATCGTGTCGACCCCGGCCTCGGTCCGGCCCTCGATCAGGTACTCGGTGTGCGCGAGCCGGGCCATCTCCTTCAGGTAGGGGCCCCGGGCGACACCGCCGTCCGGGCAGAACCCGGCGATCATCTTGAGTTCCTCGTCCACCACCATCAGCAGTTCGTCGGCCTCCTTCCGGTCGCGGAGGAACTCGGTCAGCTCGCCGATGTCGGGGCCGGAGGCCGGGTAGCGGTAGGTGCCGCTGATCGGGTTCATCACCGCGGTACCGGCGTGCACGCTGATGTGCCGCTCGGGGGGCGCCGATCAGCAGGTGGTCGCCGGTGTGCACCAGGAAGACCCAGTAGGCGCCCTGGCTGCGGGCGAGCAGTCGGCGGTAGACCGACAGCGCCTGCTCCGGACCGAAGCCGGGGAGCTCGGCGGTGAAGGTGCGGTGGATGACGAAGTTGGCGCCCTCGCCGGTGCCGATCTCCTGCTCGATCACCTCGCGGACGATCCGCTCGTACTCCTCGTCGTCCAGGTCGAAGCGGGCGTCGCGCAGCTCGACCGGGGTCCGCGGCAGCCGCCTCAGCACGTCGTCGAGGGGGACGCGGCCCTGTCGGCGCACGGCCAGGGTGCGGATCGGCGCCCGGTCGTCCTGGCAGACATACCCGCGCTCGGTGACCTGGCGGTAAGGGATCAGTGCCAGCAGGTCGTGCCGGGGCTCCCCGGCGGCGCCCGGACCGGACTGCGGCAGTGGCAGTGGCAGTGGCAGCTCGGACAGCAGTTCCGCGGTTCCCGGCGTGCCCAGCAGGATCTCCACCTGGTCGCCGGTGCGCTCGGGCCGGTACAGGAGCGCGAAGGCCTCGGGTGCGGGTGACCCGCCGTCCGGGGCCGTCGTCGCGGCGGCCGGGGCCGTCGTCGCGCCGTCCCGCGCCGTCGTCGTCGCGGCGGCCCGGGCGGAGTCCAGCAGCACGTCCAGCAGGTCGCTCATGCCCGGACCGCCTTCGTGCGGCCCAGGACGAGGTCGAGCAGCGCCGGGGTGTCCTCGGGGAGGCGGTCGCCGCACCAGGCGGCGTGCTGGTCGGGCCGGACCAGCACCAGGTCGGCGCCCCAGACCGCGCGGACCGCGGGCGCGTCCAGCGCCAGGTGCGTCAGCGGCACGCCCTGCGCCGCGGCTGCCTTGGCCAGCGGCGCGCCCGCGTCCGCCGCGGACAGGTCGACCAGGGTGAGGCCGGGGCCGAACCGGTCGAAGAGCTCGGATCCGTCGTCGAGCCGCATCGCGGGCACCCGTCCGCCGGGCCAGACGCTGGGGGTGATCCCGGTCCACTCCCAGCGCGGGGCGGGGCCCTGCCCGGGCGCGATCACGCCCGAGTGGTGGTAGCGGTGACCGAAGTGGATGCCGGAGTTGTCGACCTGGTACGACTCACGCTCCAGGAATCCGGCCAGCTGCTCGCGGGAGGCGCCCTCCCGGGCCAGCTGCCCGAAGCGCCGCCAGACCTCCAGCAGGTTGCTGGACATCTCCTTGCAGAACAGGGCGACCGGGCGGCGCTCGTCCTGGTAGCTGTCCAGCAGCGGCTCGCCGCCCCAGCCGCCGAGGCGGGCGGCGAGCTTCCAGCCCAGGTCCACCGCGTCCCCGATACCGGTTGTTCGCGCCGTGGCCGCCGAACGGGTAGAACTGGTGCGCCGAGTCACCGGCCAGGAAGACCCGTCCGGCGCGGTAGCGGTCGGCGACGGCAAGCGTGCCGGTCCAGTGACTGACCGTCAGAACCTCGTCCACGGTGATGGTTTCGCCGAGCTTCTCGGACATCGCGGCCACCGGGTCGCCCTCGAAGCGGGTGCCGTCGGGTATCTGGAACGAGGCCGTCCACAGGTCGGCCTCGTCCCGGGAGACCAGGGTGATGCCCCGCGCGCTGGTGGTGATGAACGCCCGCCCGTGCCGCCGCAGCAGCGGGTCGGAGCTGCGGAGGTAGACCGAGCAGCGGCTGCTGGAGGGGCCGCTGACCGGCAGGTCGATGCCGAGCGCGCGGCGGACCGCGCTGCCCCCGCCGTCGCAGCCGACCAGGTAGTCGGCCCGCACCCGGCGCCCGCGGTCGGCCTGCCCGGCAGCGCGGTCGGCCAGGGTGACGGTGACCCCGTCGGCGTCCTGCTCCAGCCCGGTGAGCTCGACGCTCTCCTGGAAATCCACCAGCGGGTTCGCCCGCAGCGCCCGGCGCAGGACGTCCTCAAGCAGCGAGCCGGTGATCCGCAGGTACGGTTCGGCCGCCCCGGTGCCGTCCGTGGCCGCGGCGTACCGGGCGGCCTGCTTCCGGGGGGAGGGCTGGCGCCACACCGACACCGGCGGCTGGTCCAGGTCCAGGACGAACAGGAAGTCCGCGTCGAACCCGGCGGGCACGGCCCCGTCGCGGACCTGGTCCGCGAGTCCCAGCCGGCGCAGCAACTCCATGCTGCGGGCGTTGATGTAGTCCATCTTCGGGAACAGCGGCGGCTCCGCGGCGCGGTCCACCACCAGACTGCGTACGCCGTGCCGGGCCAGCTCCAGCGAGAGGATCGCGCCGGCCGGACCGGCGCCGGCCACCAGCACCCGCGCCTGGTCCCGCATGCGGCTTCCCAGTTCTTCGACACCCACGTCGGTCGGCTCCTTCAGAATCCCGCACGGCCCCCCGCTGGACACGCGGCGTTGCGCACCATCCTCACCGGGCGTCCAGTCCCCGGGGATCACGGCTTCGCGTGATCCCCGGCATCCCGTGCCGCGGTTCGGGCCCGCAGATATCCCGTGAAACGGCGATGACCCGAACCCCCGGCTGAACAAGGCTGGTTCACGCCGTTCGAACGGATGCCTGAGGCGCCACCGGGTCACCGGGACGCGCAGGCACCGAGACAGCCGGAAGCCAGAGTCGACGGGGGCGTACATGGGCGTGCTGGTACAGAAGTACGGTGGCAGCTCCTTGGCCGGTGCGGAGCGCCTGGACGCGGTCGCCGCGAGAGTCGCCGAGGCCCATCACCGCGGGGCGGCGACCGTGGTCGTCGTCTCCGCCCGGGCCGGTGCCACCGACGAACTGCTGGTGCAGGCCGCCGCGGCGGGCGGCTCCGGCTCGGGCTCCGGCTCGGGCTTCGCGGCGGGCTTCGGCTCGGGCTTCGGGGCGGAACAGCTGCGGGAGACCGACCAGTTGCTGGCGACAGGCGAGAGCGCCTCCGCCGCGCTGCTGGCACTGACCCTGCTGCGCCTCGGCGTGCCGGCGGTCTCGCTCACCGGTGCCCAGGCGGGAATCGCGGTGGTGGGCAAGCCCAGTGCCGGGATCGTCGACCGGATCGACGTCACCCGGATCAACGAACTGCTGAACCAGGGCAACGTCACCGTGGTGACCGGCTTCCAGGGCCAGAACGTCCTGGGCGACACGGTCACCCTGGGCCGGGGCGGCTCGGACACCAGCGCCGTCGCGCTGGCCGCCGCGCTGGGCGCGGAGTGCTGCGAGATCTACACCGACGTCGACGGGGTCTACACCGCGGATCCGACGCATGTTCCCGACGCCCGCAAGCTCACCTTCATCTCCGCCGCGGTGATGTCGGAGATGGCCTTCGCCGGGGCCAAGGTCCTGCACCCCAGGGCGGTGGAACTCGCCGCGCTGCACCGGGTCGAGCTGCACGTCCGTACCTCACTCGGAACTCAGGAGGGAACGCTTGTCGGACAAGGAGAGGAAGAGGACCCCATGACCTCGCTGGAAACCGGGGGCGCGGTCGTGGCCATCACGTCGGACCCCGACGTGGCGCGGGTTCTGGTCCACGCCCGGGGGCGCAGCGATCTCGCGGCCGAGGTGCTGTCGGTCCTCGCGGGGCACGCCGTCCCGATGGACCTGATCGCCCGGTCGGGTCCCAACGAGGAGGAGTTCCGCATGGGCTTCACCATCCGCAGGAGCGATGTCGCGGAGGCCGGGCCCGCACTGGAGAGGGCCGTCGCCGCCCACGGCGGGGAGGTCCGGATCGACCCGGACGTGGCCAAGGTCTCGCTGATCGGCATGGGGCTGCTCAACCGCCCCGAGTACGTGGCCCGGATGACCGCGCTGCTCGCCGGCGCCGGGATCGCCACCAGCTGGGTTTCCTCCTCCCAGGTGCGGGCCTCCGTCACGGTGCCGGCGGACCGGAGGGTGCAGGCGCTGCGGCTGCTGCACAAGGAGTTCGAACTGGCCGGAGAAGACGCCGGCACCAAGCAGACAGTGGCGCTTTGAGCCACCGGATCAGGGAGGGACAGAGCGTGTCAGTCAACCATTTCGCCCGCAGTCTGCGTTTGAAGCGCCTCTTCCGCCACGGGACGAGCGGCTGATGATCGTGCCGCTGGATCACTCGGTCGCGGACGGCCCGATCGCCCCGCGCGGCGGCATCGACGGCCTGGTCGGCCAGTTGGTCGGCACCGGGGTGGACGCGGTGGTGCTGCACAAGGGCAGCCTGCGGCATATCCAGACCGACCGGTTCACCGGGATGTCGCTGATCATCCATCTGAGCGCGAGCACCATGCACGCGCCGGACCCGGACGCCAAGTACCTGGTCACCGGCGTCGAGGAATCGCTGCGCCTGGGCGCCGACGCGGTCAGCGTGCACGTCAACCTCGGCTCCGAGGACGAGCGGCAGCAGATCGCCGACCTGGGCGCCGTGGCGGACGTGTGCGACCGCTGGAACGTGCCGCTGCTCGCCATGATGTACCCGCGCGGCCCCCGGATCGGCGACCCGCGCGACGCCGCTCTGGTCGTGCACACCGCCTCGCTCGCCGCCGACCTCGGCGCGGACATCGTGAAGGTCCTCTACACCGGCACCCCCGACGAGATGGCGGACGTCGCCGCGGCGTGCCCGGTCCCGGTGATCGTGGCCGGCGGCGTCCGGCTGGACACCGAGGACCAGGTCCTGCGCTTTGTGGACGACGCCGTCCGCGGCGGCGCCGCGGGCGTGGCCATGGGCCGCAATGTCTTCCAGGCACCGGATCCCGGTGCGATGGCGCGCAGGATCGCCCGGGTCGTGCACGGCGGGGGCGCCCTGCCCCGGTCGCCCCGCCGGGAAGCCGTGCCCGCCGGTGTCGCGTAGTCCCGCACCAACTGCTGTCAACCAACTCTTGAGGAGTCGTGTACCCGTGAAGCTCACCTGGATCGACGTCCGCTCGCTGAAGGGCGCCAAGAAGGCCGTCATCGAGGAGTCCGTGCACCAGCGGATCGACGGCGTCGTCAGCAACAGTCCCTCCGACCTCAAGGGGCTGCCGCCGACCGTGAAGAAGGTCCTCTTCCTTCAGGGCAAGGAGCTCCCGGCCGAGTTCGGCCCGGTCGACGTGGTGATCCTGTCCGACGACCGCCTCGGCGAGCGCGCCGAGCTCGCCAAGGCGCACCCGACCATCGAGTTCGGCCGCTTCGTCGAGATCGTCGACGCCGAGTCGCTGGAGGAGGCCTGTGAGGCCTCGCGGCAGGAGAAGTGGGCCGTCCTGCTCTTCCGCGACCCCACCAAGATCCCGCTGGAGATCGTGCTCGCCGCCGCGGCCCGCGCCGAGGGCAGCATCATCACGGTCGCCGCGGACGTCGAGGAGGCCACCATCATCTTCGGCGTGCTGGAGCACGGCTCCGACGGCGTGATGATGGCCCCGGTCAAGGTCGGCGACGCCACCGCGCTCAAGGCCTCCGCGCTGGCCCAGCCCGACGACCTCCAGCTCACCGAGCTGGAGGTGGTGCGCACCGCGCACATCGGCATGGGCGAGCGTGCCTGCGTCGACACCTGCTCCCACTTCCGCGAGGACGAGGGCATCCTGGTCGGTTCGCACTCCAAGGGCATGATCCTGTGTGTCAGCGAGACGCACCCGCTGCCCTACATGCCGACCCGTCCGTTCCGCGTGAACGCGGGCGCGATCATGTCGTACACCATCTCCGGTGAGAACGACCGCACCAACTACCTGAGCGAGCTCAAGGCCGGCAGCAAGGTCCTGGCGGTCGACGTCAAGGGCCAGACCCGGGTGGTCACCGTCGGACGGGTGAAGATCGAGTCCCGTCCGCTGATCTCCATCGACGCCGTCGCGCCCGACGGCCGCACCGCCAACCTGATCCTCCAGGACGACTGGCACGTCCGGGTCCTCGGCCCGGGCGGCGTGGTGCTCAACAGCACCGAGCTCAAGCCCGGCGACAAGGTCCTCGGCTACCTGCCGACCGCAGACCGCCACGTGGGCTACGCCATCGACGAGTTCTGCATCGAGAAGTAGGGACGACCTCCTGATGGAGCGGCAACCGGTCTTCGATCTGCACGCCCGGTTGCCCGCCGCCCCCGGCGCGCTCGACCGCCTGCTGTCCGCGATGGACAGCAGCGGGGTCGACCGCGCCGGGGTCGCGGCGGGCGGCGTGATCGATCTGGACGTACTCGCCCGCCAGCTGATCGAGGGCGGGCAGGTGACCTCCGACGCCGACAACCTGGGCGTGCTGGAGGCCGCGCGGGCCTCGGGCGGCCGGCTGGCCCCGTTCTGGTTCGGCAACCCGCACCACGGGGCGGCCGACTACCGCGCGCACGGCTCCGGGTTCGCCGCGCTGGAGCTGTCCCCGGCGGTGCACGGGATCCCCCTGGACGATCCGCGCAGCACGGACTTCCTGGACCTCGCGGCGGAGTTCGGGCACCCGGTCTACGTCGTCTGCATCGACCGGGACGGCTGCCGGGTGTCGGACCTCGCCGCGCAGGCGGCGAAGCGCCCGCGGACCGTGTTCGTCCTCGGTCACCTCGGCATCGGCCTGATCGACACCTACGGGATCGACCTGGTGCGCCCCGTCCCAATGTCGTCGTCGAGACCTCCGGGGGCTTCGGTTTCACCGTCCGGGTCGCCATCGAGCGGCTCGGCGCCGAGCGGGTGCTCTTCGCCGCGGAGCACCCGCTCCAGCACCCCTCGGTGGAGCTGGCCAAGTACCGGGCCCTCGGCCTGCCGCAGTCCGTGCTGGAGCAGGTCCTCTGGCAGAACGCCCACCGCATCCTCCGACTGGAGTCACCATGAGCCGGCAGTCCTCGGCGCGCCTCCCCCAGCTGGGCGACTGGCGCGACCAGGAGCAACTCCGCAAGATCCAGGACGAACAGCTCCCCGAACTGCTCGTATGGGCGCGTCAGTCGCCCTTCTACCGGCAGCGCTTCGGCGACGGGCCCGCGCCCGCCTCCCGCGGCGACTTCGAGGGCCTCGCCCTGACCAGCAAGCAGGACCTTCGGGACGCCTATCCGTTCGGCATGCTGGCCGTTCCCAAAGGCGAGCTGGCCACCTACCACGAGTCCAGCGGCACGGCCGGGAGCCCGACTCCCTCGTACTACACCGAGACCGACTGGACGGATCTGGCCGAGCGCTACGCCCGCAAGTGGGTGGGCATCGGGCCGGACGACACCTTCCTGGTGCGCACCCCGTACGCGCTGATGATCACCGGTCATCTGGCGCAGGCCGCGGCCCGGCTGCGCGGGGCGACCGTCGTGCCCGGCGACAACCGCTCGCTGGCCATGCCCTACTCGCGGGTGCTGCGGGTGCTGCACGACCTCGATGTCAGCCTGACCTGGTCGATGCCGACCGAGATCCTGCTGTGGGCCGCGGCCGCGCGCGCCGCCGGGCTGGTCCCGAACCGCGACTTCCCCGCCCTGCGGGCGCTGTTCGTCGGCGGCGAGCCGCTCAGCCCCGCGCGCCGGGCCCGGATCAGCGAGATCTGGGGCGTCCCGGTGGTCGAGGAGTACGGCTCCACCGAGACCGGCAGCCTGGCCGGCGAATGCCCCCACGGCCGGCTGCACCTGTGGGCCGACCGGGCCGTCTTCGAGGTGTACGACCCGCGGACCGGCACGCTGTCGGCCGAGGGCACCGGGCAGCTGGTGGTCACCCCGCTGTTCCGGCAGGCCATGCCGCTGCTGCGGTACAACCTGGAGGACAACGTCGAGGTCTCCCTCGATCCGTGCCCGTGCGACTGGCAGCTGCCCACCGTGCGTGTCTTCGGGCGCTCCTCCTTCGGCCACCAGGTCGGTTCCGCGGCCATCACCCAGGCCCGCCTGGAGGAGCTGGTCTTCGGGCTGCCGGTGGAGTACGGCGTGATGTTCTGGCGCGCGCGCCGGGGCCGATCTCCTCGAAGTCGAGATCGAGGTGGACGCCCGGTACCGGGAGGCCGCCCGCACCGCCCTGGCGGCCGCCATCGAGGCCGAGTACGGCGCCGTCCCGGCCAGGGTCGAGGGCATCGCGCTCGGCACGCTCGTGCCCCAGGAGGTGCTCACCGGCGTCCACGACGTGGTGAAGCCCCGCAGCCTGTTCGGTCCGGAGGAGGACTGGAGCAAGGCCCTCCTCTACTACTGATCAACCCCCGAAGCACTACTGAGTGAGCTTCAGACACCGGACCGTCCACGGCTGCTCCGATCAGCCGGGTGCATGAAAGGAACAGACCATTGGCAGAGGCACCCCCGAGGATCGCGATCGTCGGCGCCGGCATCGCCGGTGTCGCACTCGCCGTAGCGCTGTCGAAGCGCGGCCTCGCCTGCGACGTGTTCGAAAGGGCCCGGAACCTGCGTGAGATCGGCGCGGGAATCCAGATCTCGCCCAACGGCTCCCGGCTGCTCATCGCCCTCGGTCTGGGCCGCTGTCTGGACCACATCGGCGTGCGCCCCGAATCGATCGACGTACGCACCTGGTCCGACGGTACGACACTGGCCCGGACCGTGCTCGGCGAGGCCTGCGAGGAGATGTACGGCGCGCCCTACCTCGCCCTGCACCGGGCCGGGCTGCACAGCGCCCTGGTGGAGCAACTGCCCGAGCCGGCCCTGCACCTGGGCATGGAGTGCGTCGAGGTACGGGAGGCCGACGGCCAGGTGACGCTGCGGTTCGCCGACGGCTTCGAGACCAGGGCGGACGTCGTCATCGGCGCCGACGGCATCCGCTCGGCCGTCCGCGGGCAGCTGATCGGCGACCAGCCCCGCTTCTCCGGGCAGTCCATCTACCGGGCGGTGGTGCCGGTGGAGGCCTGGCCCGCGGCGAAGGAGCGGCCGCACGTCTCCATCTGGATGGGACCGGGCCAGCACGCCGTGGCCTACCCGATCCTGGGCGGGAACTCGGTCAGCATCGCGGCCACCGCCCCGGCCGGCGACTGGCGGCGGGAGTCCTGGTCGGCCGAGGGCTCCAAGGAGGAACTGCTCGACGCCTACGCCGGCTGGGCGCCGGAACTGGTCTCGCTGCTGTCCGCGGCGCCCGAGGTCACCCGCTGGGCACTGTACGACCGCGACCCGGTGGAGCGCTGGAGCAGCGAGGTCACCCTGATCGGCGACGCCGCGCACCCGATGCTGCCCTTCGGCGCCCAGGGCGCCGCACTGGGCCTGGAGGACGCCCTGGCCCTGGCCGTCCAGCTGAAGGACGCGACCACCGCCACCGTCCCCGACGCGCTGCGCCGGTACGAGGAACTGCGGCGGCCGCGCGCCGACCAGGTGCACCGGTTCATCCGCGAGAACGAGCGCAACCACCATGTCGACGACGGCGACCGGCAGCGCGAGCGGGACGCGGATCTCGACGCCGACTTCGGCCTGCGTCAGCGGGCCTGGCTGTTCGGCTACGACGCGGTGGCCGAGGCCGGCTCCGGCGTCGCCGGAGCCCAGGGGCAACAGACACCCACCCGGTAACCAGAAAGGCAGAACCAGCTGATGAGCGCCAGCGCTGTTGAATCGACCGAGACCCAGGGAGTGACCGGTCGCGTGGTAGTGGTCACGGGTGCGGGCCGGGGAATCGGGGCGGCCGTCGCCCGCCTGCTCGGCGCGCACGGCGCGCAGGTGGCGCTCTGGGACGCGGATCCGGTGACGGCCACCGATGTCGCGGCCGAACTCGCGGCCACCGGCGTGAAGACCGCGGCCATGTGCGTGGACGTGCGCGACAGCGCGGCGGTCGAGGCCGCGGCCGAGCAGGTGGAACGCGAACTGGGCCCGGTGGAACTCCTGGTGAACGTGGCGGGCGTGCTCCGCACCGGCGCCCTGGTGGACCTCACCGACCAGGAGTGGGACGAAACCTTCGCGGTCAATGTGCGCGGTGTCTTCGCGGTCTGCCGCTCCGTCGCCGGGCGGATGGCCCGCCGCGGCCGGGGCGCCGTGGTGACCGTCGCCTCCAACGCGGGCAGCGTGCCCCGCGTGGGCATGGGCGCGTACGCCGCGTCCAAGGCCGCGTCCGTGATGCTCACCAAGTCCCTGGGCCTCGAACTCGCCGCCCGGGGCGTGCGCTGCAACACCGTCTCCCCCGGCTCGACCGACACCCCCATGCTGCGGGCCATGTGGGACACGGCCGGCGACGGGGCGGACGACGCCACCGTGCGCGGCTCGCTCGACGCGTTCCGCGTGGGGATTCCGCTCGGCCGGGTCGGCACGCCGGAGCAGGTCGCCCAGGCGGTCCTGTTCCTGCTCTCCGACCAGGCTTCCCACATCACCCTCCAGGACCTCTGTGTCGACGGCGGAGCGGCGCTCGGCTGACCCGGCACCGACACCCTGCCGGAAAGGAGAATCGAGATGGCGATCCCGCCGATCCGCCCTACGCGCTGCCCACCGAGAGTGAGCTGCCGCCCAACCGCGTGTCCTGGATGCCGTCGGCCGACCGGGCCGTGCTGCTGGTGCACGACATGCAACGATACTTCCTGGCACCCTTCGACCGCACCGCCGAGCCCGCCGGATCCATGCTGCACAACGTCCGCGCACTGCTCGACCTGGCCCGCGCCAGTGGCGTGCCGGTCGTCTACACCGCCCAGCCCGGCGACATGGACCGCGAACAGCGGGGCCTGCTCCAGGACTTCTGGGGGCCGGGCATGAGCAGCGCGCCGCACGACCGTGAGCTGCTCCCGGAGATCGCACCCGCCCCCGACGAGACCGTGCTGACCAAGTGGCGGTACAGCGCCTTCCACCGCACCGGACTGCTGGAACTGATGCAACGTCAAGAGCGCGACCAGCTGCTGGTGGTGGGCGTCTACGCCCACATCGGCTGCCTGGCCTCGGCGTTCGACGCCTTCGCCAACGACATCCAGCCCTTCCTGATCTCGGACGCGCTGGGTGACTTCGGCCCTGCCGAGCACCGGCAGGCACTGAACCAGGCCGCGGACCGCTGCGCCGCCGTGCTGACCACCCGCCAGGCGGTGGCGCACTGCGGCCCCGCAGCAGCCGCGAAACCGGGGAACCCGCGTTGACGCGGTGATCCACCACCGATGACGAGAGGACATGCCAGACATGAGCTTCGACGGATTCACATTGGCACCGGGTGAGGGCCGTCCCATCGGCCACCAGGTCAATCTGAAGGTGGGCCAGACCCACACACCCAACCTGCTGGCCGTCGAGTGCGAGTTCGCGCCCGGATTCGACGTCGGGGCACACAGCCACTCCACCCACGAGGAGGTCTTCTACGTCCTTGAGGGCGAGGTGGAGTTCTTCGCCTTCGAGCCGAAGGTGCTCACCTCGGAGCCCGGCTCGTGGACGACCTGGGAGTCCAAGTCCGGACAGAAGGTCACCCGGGCGACCCCCGGCACCGTGCTGTACGTGCCGAAGGGCTGCCCGCACGGCTTCCGCAACCCGGGGGACGTCCCCATGCGCTTCCTGCTCGTGGGGACGCCGGCCGGCCACGAGAACTACCAGCAGGACATCGCCGACCTGCTCGCCCAGCGGCTCACCGACGAGGCCGAGCTGCAACGGGCGGTGGAGGAGATCCGGCGCCGGCACCACACCAACCAGCTGACACCGGCGGTCCGCGCCCCTTCCGACATTTGACACTTATTCATTTGACGGTGCGTCAATCGAACGCCCCCGCACGGACGCCTCACCAGGGCCGCCGCCGCGGGGGTGTTCGCATTCCCCGAAATCGCGTGGTTGCGCGATGCCGCGGCCACCCCGGGCAACGGATCCTGGGGGTCCCGAATCCCAGGAGGATTGATCCGTGCCTGACCAACCCCGCACCATCACCATGTGGTCCGACCTGAGCTGCCCCTGGGCGACGCTCGCGCTGGACACGCTGCACGCCGAGGCGCAGCGGCTGGACGTCGAGCTGACGGTGGATCACCGCGTGTTCCCGCTGGAGCTCTTCAACGAGATGGCCACCCCGAAGCACATCATCGAAAGCGAGATCGTCGCCATCGCCGCCAGCCATCTGAGCGGAGGGGCTCTGGGGACGCCCCCGCGCACACCTACCCGGTCACCATGCTCCCGGCGATGGAGGCGGTCCAGGCCGCCAAGGACCCGGCCGTGGGCGGCCTGCCCGGCAGCGACCAGCTCGACGCCGCGCTGCGCCGCGCCTTCCTGGTGGACAGCAGGTGTGTGAGCGTCCCCTCGGTGATCCTGGAGGTGGCCGGGGAGTGCCCGCTCGTCGACACCGACCGGCTGGCGGACGCGATCGCGCGGGCAGCGGCCGGGCCGAGGTCTACCGGGACTGGGAGGAGGCCAGGCGGATCCCGGTCCAGGGCAGCGCGACGCTGTTCGGCGCGGACGGGGAGCCGCTGCACAACCCGGGCGTGCGGTACCACTGGTCGAAGGCCGCGACCCCGCTGGAAGGCGGCTTTCCGGTCGTCGAGGGCTACAGCCGTGAGTGGGCCGCCACCCTGCTGGGCAAGAAGGACTGACAGCGCCTCGGCGGGCGGGTGGAACGCCCCCGCCCCGGGCCGACCGCCGTGTGAACCCGGCAGTCGCCCTCGGCGCCGCGGCCGGAACGCAACCCGGCCCATTCGGTTCCCGATCGGGACAAGATCCCGCAATCACGTGATGCGACGACATGGCGGGGCGGCGATGCTGCGTACGTCTCCCCGCTAGCGGAGGTTTGGAAAGCATGAATAACGTCCCCGTAGTCGTGGTCGGAGCCGGCCCGGTCGGGATGATGACGGCACTGGAGCTGGCCCACCACGGTGTGCCGTGCCTGCTCGCCGAACAGAATTCCGGCCCCAGCGAGCACCCCAAGATGGAGTTCACCAATCCCCGGACGATGGAGCACCACGCCCGGCTGGGGACGGCGGACGACATCCGACAGGCCGGCGTGCCCGCCGAGTACCCCTTCGACGTGCTCTCTCGACGGGCTCGACGGTGAGCGGCTGGCGATCTGGCAGCAGCCCTCGGTCGAGCAGAAGTGGAAGGAGATCCGGGAGAGCCGGGACGGCGGGCAGCCCAGCCAGCCGTACCAGCGGATCTCACAGGCCCAGCTGGAACCGGTGCTGCTCGACCACTGCCGCCGTCACCCGCTGATCGACGTCCGGATGAACTGGCGGTTCGAGTCGCTCGAACAGGACGCCGACGGCGTCACCGCCACCGTCCGGGACCTGACCACCGACACCTCGCTGACGGTCCGGTCGGCGTACCTCGCGGCCTGCGACGGCGCCGGCAGCACGGTCCGCCGCGCCCTCGGGATCCCGCTGAGCGACGGCGGCGTCGCGGACGGCGAGGGCGGCGGCGTCCGCGAGCTGCCGGCCGCCTTCTCGGTCACCTTCCGCAGCTCCGACACCGAGAACCTGTTCCGGCACGGCTACTTCTGGCACTACTTCACCAACCGCTATGTGCTGATCTCCCTGGACGAGGCCGGAACCTGGGCCTTCCACTCGCTGCGGCAGGAGGACTTCGACCCGGCGCCGGCCGATCCGGCCGCATGGATCCGCTCCCAGCTCAACGTCGACCTGGACATCGACGAGGTGCATGTCACCTCGCGGTGGACGCCGAGGTACCTGATCGCCGACCGCTACCGGTCCGACCGGGTGCTGCTGGCCGGTGACGCCGCGCACCAGATGTTCCCCTCCGGCAGCCACGGCATGAACACCGGCGCGGGTGACGCGGTCGACCTGGGCTGGAAGCTGGCAGCGGTGGTCAACGGCTACGGCGGGCCGCACCTGCTCGACAGCTACGAGGCGGAGCGGCGGCCGGTCGGCCTGCGCAACATGACCATGTCCCGCCGGCACCTCGACGTGCACTTCCAGTTCATGCGCCTCGGCCAGGAGGGCGCGACGCCGCAGGAGCAGGGCCGGTTCCTCGCGGCCCAGCCGGGCGAGAACACCTACGAGGGGATCTACCTGGACTACCGGTACACCGGATCCCCCATCATCTGCCCCGACGGGAGCAGCGAGCCCCGCGCCGACCTGCTGCGCTACATCCCCAGCAGCTGGCCGGGCGCCCGGCCGCCGAGCCTGGTGCTGGCGGACGGCGATCAGCTCTTCGACCGCTTCGGCCGTGAGTTCACCCTGCTGGACACGGTGGACGACGGAACGGCCGACGCGCTGCTGGCGGCCGCGGCCGAACGGGGCCTGCCGGTCAGCCATGTCGTGGTCAAGGACAACCAGGTACGCGATCTGTGGGGCTGCGACCTGGCGCTGGTTCGCCCGGACCAGCATGTCGCCTGGCGCGGAAACAGCTCCCCCGCCGACCCGTTCGCGGTCATCGACCGGATCCGGGGCGCGGCGGACGGCAGAACGCCGCAGGAGCAGGCAGCACATTCATGACGGGCACGGTGAATTCGCTTTATGGAGGCGTCAGTGGCGACCGAGCAGTTTGAAACAATCAGTACGGCCCGCGGTGACGCGGGAACAGCGAACGGACGGGCCTGGCTCGTCCTCGCGCTGGTATGTGCCTGCCAGTTCATGGTGATTCTGGACTCTTCCATCGTCAACGTCGCCCTGCCGACCATCCGCGGGGCCCTCGGCTTCTCGGACACCGGCCTGGCCTGGGTGGTCAACGGCTACCTGCTCACCTTCGCCGGCTTCATGCTGCTGGGCGGACGGGCGGCCGACCTGTTCGGCCCGCGCCGGATGCTGGCCGCCGGACTGCTGGTGTTCTCGGCGTCGAGTCTGGTCGCCGGCCTGGCCAACCGATCCGGCGGTCCTGGTGGGATCCGGGTCGCGGAGGGCGTCGGCGCGGCGATGATGGCCCCGTGCACCCTGGCCGTGATCAACACCGCTTTCACCGAGCCCGGCGAACGCGCCAGGCGTTCGGCGCGTGGGCCTCCTCCGGTGGTGTCGGCGGCCTGGCCGGCGCCATCGTCGGTGGCGCCCTGACCACCGGCCTGTCCTGGCGATGGGTCTTCCTGATCAATGTGCCGATCGGCGCGGTCCTGATCGCCGTCGCGCTGACCTCGCTGGCCGCCACGCACAACGCCCGTCGGGAGTCGCTCGACCTTGTGGGCGCGCTCACCGGCACCATCGGGCTGGCGGCGCTGGTGTTCGGCGTCATGCACATCGTCGGCAACGGCTGGACGTCCGGCTCGGTCATCGGCCCGGTGCTGGGCGGCCTGCTCCTGATCATCGCCTTCCTGGTGGTCGAGTCGCGCACCGCCAACCCGATGGTGCCGCTGCGGCTGTTCCGGATCCGCAGCATCGCGGTCGGCAACTCCATGCTGCTGCTGTTCGGCATGATCGCCATCGCCATGTGGTACTTCACCTCGCTGTTCCTGCAGAACGTGCTCGGCCTGAGCGCACTGGAGTCCGGGCTCGGGCAGACGCCCGCGGCGGTGGGCTTCATGGTGGTCGCCCGCTTCGCCTCCGGCTGGCTGCCGCGGTTCGGTGTGCGGCCCCTGGTGCTGGCCGGCAGCGCCTTCTTCGTGGCCGGCTTCGGCTGGCTCTCCCTGGCCGGCGCCGGCAGCACCTACGCGGCCGCCGTGCTCGGGCCCACGCTGCTCATCTCCGTCGGCATCGGTCTGACCTTCCCCACCTTCATGGCCGCGTCGACCGCGAACGCCCCGAGGGTGACGCGGGCATCGTCGGCGGTCTGGCCAACACCGGCAGCCAGGTGGGTGGTTCGATCGGTCTGGCCGTGCTCACGACCGCCGCCAGCGCCAAGGCCGACGCGATCGTCAAGGGCGGCAACAGCGTGCACGCCCTCGCGGCCGGCTACCAGGTGGTCTTCCTCATCGCCGCCGGGCTCGCGGTCGCCATCGCGGCGATCAGCCTGCTGGCACCGCGGAAGGAAAACGCCTGACCCGGGGCGCCACCGCAGCACCTCTTGTGCGCCCACCGCCGGCAGCTCGCGACGCTGCCGGCGGTGGGCGCGCCTTCTGCGTCGTACGACCGCTGCCGCGCACAGGACGCGTCCGGCTGCGCGGCCGTGGCAGCAGGGCCAGTAAGGCCCTCGGGGGAGCGTGTGCTCCCGCGAGGGGCCTTTTCGGCGTCCGGGGCCGACCCGCCCGTGCGGGTGCCCCAGCGGGCCCTTCACCCGCCGCGGCGACCCGTCCGCCCCGCGCCCCGTCCGCCGCGCCGTCACTGCCGCGCCGGGCCCGCGCGCCCGAAAGCGTCCGACCGCGCCACTGGAATCACGCGTCTCCCGGAACCACGCGTCACGGACCTCCGCGAAGGCGCGACAGGGCCGCATCGGAGATCGCATGAATACGTGATGCTCCTCATCTCCCCGTAGGACAGCCTTTATTCAAGCCTCCGCTGAGTGGCCGGCCAGACGCACTGATCGCGGTCCGTCTGAATTCATGGTGCTAACCGTCGCCGATATCGGCAAACCAGGTGCAGGAGCGCATGGTTCGGTCACCAGCCGCGCGTGGAGTGCCACCGGGTATTCACAACGCACTGATTCTGGGAGTGAACAGGATGTCGGACACCTCGATCGAACCCTCGACGAGTGCAATCGAGCCGCTGCGTGAGCTCTTCTACGGGCATTACCGGTTCCAGTACCTGAGCGCCGCCTGCCAGTTCGGGCTCTTCGAGCTGCTCGGCCGCGAGCCCGGCCTCAGCCGCAAGGACGTCGCCGAGCGCCTCGGGATCCAGGAGCAGCCCGCCCGTATCCTGCTGCTCGGCTGCACCAGCGCCGGTCTGCTGCGCAAGGAGGGTGACAGCTACTTCAACACTCCGGTCTCCGAGCCGCTCGCCGGCAAGCTGGACGACATCCCGGCGGCGTTCGTGCCGTGGGAGCAGCAGATCAACTACCGGCCGATGTTCTGGTTCTACGAGTCGCTGAAGGAGTACAGCAACATAGGTCTGCAGCGCGAGATCCCCGGGGAGTCGAGCACGCTGTACGGCCGTCTCGCCGAGGACCCGGCGAAGGAGACCGTCTTCCACAACATGATGGGCTCCGTGAGCCGGGTCATGGCCGAGGAGCTGGTCGACCGCCTGGACCTCTCCGGGTCACCCACCTGCTCGACATCGGTGGCGGTACCGCGGTCAACGCGACGCACCTCGCGCGTCGCTGGCCGCACCTGCAGATCACCATCGCCGACCTGCCGACCGTGGCGGAGCGGGCGAACAAGAAGATCGCCTCGCTCGGTCTGAGCGACCGGGTCCGCGCGGTGGGCCTGGACGTCTTCAAGGACGAGTTCCCGAAGGGCTGCGACGCCGTCCTCTTCGGTCACTTCCTGGAGATCTGGTCCATCGAGCGCAACAAGGAGCTGATCGCCAAGGCGGCGCGTGCCGTCGAGCCCGGCGCCCACCTCTTCGTGGCCACGCCCAAGGCGGACGACGACGAGACCGGCCCGGACGTGGCGGCCGCGCTGTCCGCGTACTTCCTCACCATCGCCTCCGGCGAGGGCATGGTGTACACCATGCGCGAGTACGAGGAGTGGGCCGCCGAGGTGGGCTTCGAGGCGACCGGTCGCCTCCTGGTCGGCATCGGCGACGCGGTCATCACCGGCGTCAAGCGCTGAACACCGGCCGAAGGCCTGCTGCCGGTCCGCCGACGGGAAGCAGGCCTTCGGCGCCGCCGCACCACCTCCACGACGCCGGGCGGCGGGCATGCGGCCGCCGATGCCCCCTCCCGCCCGCGTCGCCCCGGCAGCCGTCCCCGCGGGCGCGGCCGGACCGACCGTTCGTCAACTGGCAGGAGTGAGCCATGTCCCGTCGCCTGTTCACCTCGGAGTCGGTGACCGAGGGTCACCCCGACAAGATCGCTGACCAGATCAGCGACACGATTCTCGATGCCCTGCTGCGTGAGGACCCGTCCTCGCGGGTCGCGGTGGAGACGCTGATCACCACCGGCCAGGTGCATGTCGCCGGTGAGGTCACCACCAAGGCCTACGCGCCGATCGCCGCGCTCGTCCGGGAGAAGATCCTGGAGATCGGCTACGACTCGTCCAAGAAGGGCTTCGACGGCGCCTCCTGCGGTGTCTCGGTGTCCATCGGCGCGCAGTCCCCGGACATCGCCCAGGGCGTCGACGACGCCGTGGAGACCCGGCTGGCCGACGGCGTCGAGGAGACCGACGAGCTGGACAAGCAGGGCGCCGGCGACCAGGGCCTGATGTTCGGCTACGCCTGCGACGACACACCCGAGCTGATGCCGCTGCCGATCACCCTGGCGCACCGGCTTTCCAAGCGGCTGACCGAGGTCCGCAAGAACGGCACCATCCCGTACCTGCGGCCCGACGGCAAGACCCAGGTCACCATCGAGTACGACGGCGACAAGGCGGTCCGGCTGGACACGGTCGTGGTCTCCTCGCAGCACGCCTCCGACATCGACCTGGAGTCGCTGCTCACCCCGGACATCCGTGAGTTCGTGGTCGAGCCCGAGCTCAAGGCGCTGGCCGAGGCCGGGATCGACCTGGTCACCGAGGGCTACCGGCTGCTGGTGAACCCGACCGGCCGGTTCGAGATCGGCGGCCCGATGGGCGACGCCGGCCTGACCGGCCGCAAGATCATCATCGACACCTACGGCGGCATGGCCCGCCACGGCGGCGGCGCCTTCTCCGGCAAGGACCCCTCCAAGGTCGACCGCTCCGCCGCCTACGCCATGCGCTGGGTCGCCAAGAACATCGTCGCCGCCGGACTGGCCAAGCGCGCCGAGGTCCAGGTCGCCTACGCCATCGGCAAGGCCGAGCCGGTGGGTCTGTTCGTCGAGACCTTCGGCACCGAAACCGTCCCGGTCACCGCCATCCAGGACGCCGTCACCAAAGTCTTCGACCTGCGCCCGGCCGCCATCATCCGCGACCTGGACCTGCTGCGCCCGATCTACTCCCAGACCGCCGCCTACGGCCACTTCGGCCGCGAACTGCCCGACTTCACCTGGGAACGCACCGACCGCGCCGACAAGCTGCGCACCGCGGCCGGCACCTGACCGGCGTCCGCCCGCCCTGCGGCTACGCCGGGCCGCCGGTACATCGGACCGTGTACCGGTCCACCAGGTCGCGCCAGCCGTCCTCGACCCGCTCCAGGGGCATCCCGCGGCGGGTCAGCAGGTGGTCGACGAGCGCCGTCTCCAGATAGCCGAGCAGGGTGTGGGCGACGAGACTGATGTCGCAGTCCGCCCCCACCGCGCGCAGCAGCATCCGGACATGGGCCAGCCGGAGCTGGTACGACGGCGTCGTGCGCCGCCGGTCCAGGTCCATGTGTGCGGCCAGGTACAGGTCCCGGTGCGTGTGCTCCTGGCGGATGACGGCCGGACCGAAGGCCCGCAGCCGCTCCCCGGGCGGCGCGTCCGGGCCCAGCGGCGGCGGTCCGGAGAGGAAGGCGGCCTGGAGCTGCTCCTCGTGGTGGCTGAGCAGTTCCACCATGAGCCCGGTCCGGTCGCCGAACCTCCGGAAGACTGTCCCTTGCCGACGCCCGCGCCGCAGGCGATGTCGTCCATGGTCACGTTCGCGATCCGCGCTCGGCGGCCAGCCGGGCGGCCACCTCCAGCAGCCGGGTGCGGTTGCGGGCGGCGTCGGCACGCAGGCGCGCCGTCTCGCCGGTCGGCACGAGGGCGAGGTCCGTCGGGCCACCGTGATCCTTCTGCGGCATGGAAAGCGGAGCAAATGGCTCGGTCATGGGCAAAGGGTAGCGCTCAGGGAAGACAATCGGACCGCAGTCCGGTACGGTGATCACGAAATGGACCCAAGTCCGGTTACACATCCCGGGAGTTATGCCATGTCCGTACGCATCCTGGCCCTGGTCGGCAGCCTTCGTTCCGGTTCCCACAACCGCCAGCTCGCTGAGGCCGCAGTCAAGAACGCCCCCGAGGGCGTCGAGGTGGTCCTTTACGAGGGACTGGCCTCGATCCCCTTCTACAACGAGGACATCGACGTCGAGGGCACCACGCCCGAGGCCGCGACCGCGCTTCGCACCGCCGTCACCGAGGCGGACGCGGTGCTCTTCTTCTCGCCCGAGTACAACGGCACCCTCCCCGCCGTCCTGAAGAACGCCATCGACTGGCTGTCCCGCCCGTACGGCAGCGGCGCCCTGACCGGCAAGCCGGTCGCCGCCATCGGTACCGCCTTCGGCCAGTTCGGCGGCGTGTGGGCGCAGGACGCCACCCGCAAGGCAGCCGGCATAGCCGGCGCCCAGGTGCTGGAGGACGTCAAGCTGTCCATCCCCAGCTCCGTGATCCGCTTCGCCGAGCTGCACCCGGCCGACGACGCCGAGGTCGTCGAGGGCCTGGCCAAGGTCCTCGGGCAGCTGTCGGAGCTTGAGGCGGCCACCGCCTGAACTGTCAGGACCAGGGGCTCCGGCACCGGAGCCCGGCCCTGACCCGCCGTCCCGCCCCGGGACCCCCGGCGCCGGACGGCACCAGCCGCCACCGCCGACCGCGCCGTGAACATGGCTGAAGCACCGGGGGCGCCCGCCCGGCACAACTGCCGGGCGGGCGCCCTCCTTCGTTCAACTCCGTTTGCGAGCAGTCAGGTTGCCGGCCCGGCTCCGGAATCAGCCGAGGCGGGCGGCGCGCAGCCGGGGGGTGAGCATGGTGATCACGCAGGCGGCGAAGGCCAGCGAGGAGAACGCCACCATCGCCCTCGCCGGGGCCGAGCGACGCGGCCAGCACGCCGAAGAGCAGGTTGGCCAGCGGGACGGACGCATAGACGACCAGCGACAGCACCGCCATCACCCGGCCCCGGAAGGCCCCCGGGTGAGCCGCTGGGTGATGGACACCAGAATCCCCCGACTGCCCGGTGACCAGGCCGAGCACCGCGTAGAGCGCCAGCACCGGCCAGAACGAGTGCAGCAGTCCGGCGCCCAGCAGACAGCCGCCGGCCAGCGCGGTGTCGACGGCCAGGGCCGGGCCACCGCGCCGCAGCGGCGGCAGCGCCATCGCCAGCACGGTGCTGGCGATCGCCCCGAGGGTGTAGCCGGTGAGCAGCAGCCCCGCGCCGCCGGCGCCGGAGTGCAACTGGTGGGACAGCAGCACCAGACCGAGGTTGACCGGCGGCGCGCAGGCCAGCTCGGTGAGCGCTATCAGCAGTACCGCCGTCATGACCCCGCGCTCGAACCGCAGATAGCGCAGCCCCTGGGCCAACTGCGGCCAGAAGCGCGGGCGTTCGGCCACCGGCGGCGGCGGCCGGTGGTACCGGACCGCCAGGAGGCGACCGCGGACACGGCATAGCCGAGCGCGTCCACCACCGCGACCAGTGCGACCCGCCGATGCCCATCAGCCAGGCGCCCAGCGGGCCGCCCAGCGCCTGGCCGCCACGCAGCCCGAACACATACAGCGCGTTGCCGCGGACCAGGTCGCGATCCTCCAGCAGCAGCGGTTTGACCGCGCCGGAGGCCGGGATGAACACCGCGCTGAGCAGGGCCACCAGCACCGCGGCGACGAACAGCAGCGGCACCGAAGGCGTGCTGAGCACGATCAGGCCCGCCGCGGCCAGCATCACCAGGCAGCGGAGCAGGTCGGAGACCATCATCACCCGCCGTGGCCCACTGCGCCCGGCCAGCAGCCCGCCGCCGAGCAGGGCGACCATGCGCGGCAGCGCGGCCAGCGCCAGCAGCGAACCCACCACGGCGGGGCTGACATCGCGGGCGAGAGTCCAGGTGAGTGCGATGTACCAGGAGGCGTCGCCGAGGGCGGAGAGGCCCATCGCGCCGGTGAAGCCAAGGTAGTTGAGCCCGATACCGGTGGGCAGGGTGCGCGGTTCGGCGATGCGTACAGGGGTCTGGGCCTCGGTCATGACACTGCGCTCCGGCGCCTTCCGGGAGGTTCCTCCTCGCGGCCCCGGATCCGCCCCCCGACGGAGCCAGGACCGACCGTCGCTCTGCACCTGTCCCCGGAGGGGCCCGTACCTGCGGGCATGACGTAGCTGACGGGAATGGCCACGGGTCTCCTCGCTGGGGAGTGGTGGAGAACTGGCCGCAACAATACCGCGACGGAGGTATGTTTCAACCCCCAAGTCAAGTTGCCACAACGCACGCTTGACATTGACCCGCCGAGGTCAGATCACGGGTGCGCTAAAAAAGACTTCCTGGTATGTTCCTGCTCAGGCGGGACCTAGGAGCGGCAAATGAAGCAGGAACGGGCACGGCGGACGCGTGAGCAGGTACTCGACGCGGCCGCGGCAGAGTTCGCGGCACGGGGCTTCGCACAGACCCGACTTGACGCGGTGGTGGCTCGTACCGGTATGTCCAAGGGTGCCCTGTACGGCCACTTCCGCTCCAAGGAGGAGCTGGCCCGCGCCCTGCTCACGCACGCCGACCACGCCTGGACCGCCCTGGCCTACAACGCGGAGCAGCCCGGCCAGCCGCCACTGGTGTCGCTGGAGCGGCTCACCGTGGGCCTGGACGAGCAACTGCGGGCCGACATCCGGATCCGGGCGGCGCTGCGGCTGGCCGCGGAGCTGCCGCCGGACGAGCGCGGCAGCAGCGTCCCGCTCGGGCCGATCCCGAGCGGATGGTCCAGCTCGCCACCCAGGCGCAGTCGGCGCGGGCGATCCAGCCGACCCACACCCCGGCCGCGGTGGCGCATCTGCTGATCTCCGCGGTGCTGGGCGCCCAGGCACTGTCGTTCCTCCACCTCGACGAGGAACTGCCCTGCCGGATCCGGGATCTGTGGCAGTTACTGGCCGGAGCGGCCGCGGAACGCGGCCCGGTCCGAGCCGAGCCCCGGAGCAGGGCGGGGGTCGCGGCCGCCTGGGGCCTGCCGGGCGAGCGGGGAACCGCGGCGCCGCACACGGCCGTCGGCGTCACAGAGTGGTGAAGCCACCGTCCACCGGGAGCACCGCGCCGGTGACGAACGAGGACTGATCGCTGCAGAGCCACAGCGCGGCCCGGGCGATCTCCTCGGGCACGGCGGTGCGCGGCTGGATCGAGGCCGCGTGCAACAGCTGCTCGACCCCGGGGTTGGCCGCGAACCAGGTCTCGACAAGTTCGGTACGGGTGGTGCCGGGCGCGATCGCGTTGACCCGGATGCCCTGCGCCCCGTATTCGGCCGCCGCGGCCTTGGTCAGCCCGATCAGCGCGTGCTTGGCGGTCACATAGGGGCGGCCACCGGGGTGGCCACCAGTCCGCCGACGCTGCTGGTGTTGACGATCGCGCCGCCGCCCACCGCCAGCATCGCCGGGATCTCCTTGCGCAGGCAGTTCCAGACGCCGCGGACATTGACGTCCATGATGGAGTCGTAGACCGACTCGTCGAGGAATGGAGCGGGGTACGGTCGACGCCGTACCCGGCGTTGTTGAAGGCGACGTCCAGCCGACCGAATCTCTCGACCGCGGTGTCCACCGCCCGGCCGACCTCCTCGGGCCGGGTCACGTCGGCGACCACGGCCACCGCCCGGTGGCCGGCCGAGCACAGCTCGGCCTCCAGCTCCTTCAACTGCCGCTCGCGGCGGGCCAGTAGCACCACCGCCGCGCCCTCGTCCGCGAACACGCGCGCGGCGGCCGCGCCTATCCCGCTGCTTGCCCCGGTGATCAGGGCGACCTTGCCGTCCAACAGGCCATTCCTGGAAGTCATGGGCGCAAGGAAAGCAGCCAAAATGCCCGGTGGGAAGGGGTATCCGGACTCGGGAATTCCTCGGTGGCCGAACCAAGACGCCCACTGCGGGGCGAGCCGGCGCCGGCCGGCCGGGGCAGCACGGCCGAGCGGCGCCGGGAGCGCTCTCCCGGCCCGCGCCGCTGCCGCCCCCCGCACCCGGACCAGCGGCTTCCGCTCCGCCGCTACTCCACCTCGACGCTCGCCCAGACCCTGGGCGAACCACCGGGGGCGAACCGCGCCAGCCGGGAGGCCGGGACCAGCCCCGGCAGCAGGGCCTGCCAGAGCAGGGTGACCCTGGCCTCCAGGTCCGCACGCCTGGTGAACAGCTGGGCCAGCGTCTGCACGCCCAGGAAGGAGCCGACGATCAGTTCGGAGACCGCACCCGGATCCAGCTCGGGCCGGAAGTCCCCGGTCGCCTGCGCCAGCGCCATGAGCTCGGCCAGCCGCTCGGCCCAGGCCCGGTGCGATGCGCCGTCGGTCTGGGTGTAGGTATTCTCCAGCACCAGCCGCGTGCTGGCCCGGATCCGCACATCCTGGAGCAGCGCCCGGGCGAAGCCGTGCGAGAGGTCGATCACCACCTGCATCGGCGGACCACTGACGTCCACCTCCTGGTACCAGGTGGCCTCCTCCTCGACCACGGCCTCGGCCAGCTCCTCCTTGGACGAGAAATGGAAGTACAGGGCCCCCTTGGTCAGGCCCGCGCGGTTGTGGATCTCGGTGAGTGTGGCCAGCGCGAACCCGCGCTCGTCGAAGACCTCAGCCGCCGCCGTCAGAAGCCTGCGCCTGCTCTCCTCCGCGCGTTGCTGCCTCGCCACCTATTTCCTCCGTACATCCATTGAAAAAAACCGACTCGTAGGTATTCTACTACTCCGGCAGGTGACCCAGAGGGTACTCGCCCCTCGCCCCACCAGTGATGCACGGTGACTCGGGAGGTATCAGCATGTCGGGCATCACACCTGGCATACCGGCACTGCACAGTTCCACCACAGCCATGGCGCCCGGACAAGGGCCCGGGAGCCGTCCCGGATCCGACGCCCGAACCGAGACCGGAACCGAAGCCGCGACCGGCGCCGGAGCCGAGGCCGGGCCGATGCCCGACGCCGAGCAGCCACGGAGCGCCGTGCCACGTCAACTGGTGCACCGGGAGGCCGGATCGCAGGTGCTGCTGACCGGCTGGCAGCGCGAATCCGCCGACTCCTTCACGGTCCGGGCCGAACTGCCCCGGTCGCACAGCTTCTACGCCACCACCGATGGCAGGCACGACCCGCTGATACTGGCCGAGGCCGTCCGCCAGGCGGGCCTGCTGGTCTCCCACGCCGAGCTCGGGGTGCCCTTCGGCCACCAGTTCGTGATGCACAGCCTCAGCGTGGAGTGCGATCCGGACGGCCTGTGGCTCGACCGCGGAGCCACCACCCTGCTGATCCGGCTGACCTGCCACGACCAGCGCCACCGCGGCCGCCGGCTGGCGGGCATGGCCTACCACGCACACCTCTACCGGGACGACGCGCCGATAGGCATCGGCAAGGCCCAGTTCGACTGCCTGCCCCCCGGCGTCTACGACCGGGTGCGTGCCCGTCCGCCGCAGGCGCCGGCGGCGCACCCGCCCGCGCCACCGCTGCTCCCGGCCCTGGTCGGCCGCGACCGGACGCAGGACACCGTGCTCTCACCGACGGCCGACCCCCGCACCTGGGAGCTGCGGGTGGACCAGACCCACCCGGTGCTCTTCGACCACGCCCTCGACCATGTCCCGGGGATGCTGATGGTCGAGGCGATGCGTCAGGCCGCCTGGTGCGTGGGCCACCCGCGGCCGTTCGTGCTGCGCTCGCTCCAGGTCGACTTCCACCACTACGCGGAGCTGGACCGGCCGTGTCTGGTCCGCTGCGCGCCCGGCGCCGGCCCGCTGACACTGACCGTGACCCAGGGCGGCGTGCTGATAGCCGACGGCCAGGTCTCCGGCCGCGCCTAGCGGGAGGTGATGACCGGTCGTCAGTTCTCCTTGGAGCGCCGGTTCCCCGGCCAGTCCAGCAGCAGTCGCTCGGCCCGTGGCAGCCGGGCGCAGACGAGGTCGTAGGAGTCCTCGACCATCTCCAGGAGCAGCTCGTCCGGCACCGTGCCGTCGAGCCGCACGGTGTTCCAGTGCCGCTTGTTGAGGTGCCAGCCGCCGGTGATCGCCGGATGCGCCGCGCGCAGCCGCAGCGCCAGCTCCGG
The DNA here is from genome assembly GCA_014284505.1 of Streptacidiphilus sp. 4-A2. Lineage (GTDB taxonomy): Bacteria > Actinomycetota > Actinomycetes > Streptomycetales > Streptomycetaceae > Streptacidiphilus. Next base: position 5,442,993 of record JAAFYY010000001.1, read on the forward strand.
ATCGCACTTCAGGCTGACGCTCAACTGCTCGGCGTCCAGGGCGCTGAGCGCGAAGATCTTCCCCCCGACCTTGAAGACCGAGGTCTCCGCGTTGAAGGGGAAGGTCTCCTCGGCTCCGTTCAGTGCCAGGCAGGCGGCCTTCAGCGTTTCGGGTGTCATGAGGAGAGTCTGCCGGTCCGGTCCGACAGGGGGCGGCAACCGGGCTTCCGGGCCGCCCCGGGCCGGTCAGCGGGCGCGCTGCCGCAGCGGCCTCGACGGCCCCGGCGGCCCCGATCCCGGGGAAGGCGCCAGGGTCGGCGGCGGGGTGGGCTCCAGCGTCGGCGGCGGGGTCGTGACCGCCCCCGGCCCCGGCAGTGCGGACCCCGGCAGCGAGGGCTTCGGCTGCGGACGCGACGACGCGGCCGGCGACGTGGGTGTCGTCGGTGCCGGCGTCGCCGTCGGGCCGGGCCGGGGGCCCGGCTTCGGCTGCGGCTTCGGCTTCGGCTTCGACGGCGGACCGGGCTGGGCCGACGGCGGTCGCTGCTGCGCGAGCGTGCTCGCCCGGTAGTACGCCGCCCAGGCCCGCACCGCCGACACATAGGCGCCGTCGTCGTTGTAGGACAGCACCGCCTCGGTGTACTGCGCGGGATCAGCCAGGTCGCGCTCCTGGGAGCAGAGATAGTGGGCCGCGGTGAGCGCGGCGTCATAGATGTTCTGCGGATCGGCCCGGCCGTCGCCGTTGCCGTCGACCCCCACTCCGCCCAGGTGGCCGGCATGAACTGCATCGGACCGACCGCGCGGTCCCACACCGGATCGCCGTCCAGCCGGCCGTGGTCGGTGTCGCGTACCGCCGCATAGCCGTGCCGGCCGTCGAGGGTCGGTCCGTAGATCGGCGGGTAGGTGGTGCCGTCGGGCCGGACGCTGCCCTCGTTCGCCTGGGAGGACTCGATCTGGCCGATCCCGGCCAGCATCGGCCAGTCCAGCCGGCAGCCCGGCCGGGAGCGCCGCTCCCGGGACTCGGCCGCGAGATAGGCCAGGTAGACGGTGTGCGGCAGCCGGGGAACGCCGCCGTTCCTCGGCGGCATCGGCAGGTTGGACGGCGCATAGGCGGCTCCGGCCTGGCCCAGTCCGGCCTCGATGTCGGCGGCATCACCGTCCGGGACCATTCCCGCGCCGTCCGGCGGGACAAAGACAGTGCCGACACCGCTCACCGAGAGCGGCTGCGCACCGAAGGCCGGAACCTCCTCCCGCGCCGCCGCAGGGGCCTCGACAGCCGCCCTGCGGGGAGCAAACATGCCTTGCAGAAACGGAATCTGACTTGGCGTCATGGAAAGGTACGCATCGGAGGAGGAGCCCTCCGAGAGCGTTTCCCGAACGGAGTCCGATGCGATCGCCCTCGGCTCCGGCGCGGGTCCGGCTCCCACCAACGCCGCGAGCAACGCTCCGGCGGCACAGACCAGGACCACCTGCCCGACGGCCAACGGCCGTTTGTGCTCGCTCATCCGCGGGGCTGCGGTCGGCGACGGTGCAGGAAGACGACGGCCAGCGCCGTGCCCATGGAGAGCGCGATCGCCCCCAGCAGCCGTCCGAAGGACGGTGGTCTGCCGATTCTGGCGCCTGTACTGGCCGCGTCCGCGGCATGGATCCGGGCGTCCGTGGAGGTCACCGCGTCCCCGGCGGACACCGGAACCAGCGGGCGGGAGCCGGCCGGCAGCGCCGGCGACAGCATCGTACCCTTGGGCGCGACCACCGCCAGATCGGACTGACTGTCCGTCATGATCCTGACGCTGCCCGGGGAAAGACTCGCGGGCAGGGCGCGGGGCGAGGCCAGGTTCAGCTGGACCACCTGCTCGACCGGGGCCCCGAGGGCACGTCCGGCCAGGGTGAGCGCCAGCGGCCGGGCGAAGGGCTCCGACAGCGGGTCACCGGCCAGGGTGTACGCCTTGATGCCGACTGCGGCCACCGTCCGCTGCGAGGTGAGGCCCTTGTCCGCGAGCAGCCCGTCCACCCCGGACGGAGAGGCGGTGGTGACCCGGACGTCGGTCGGTCCGCGCAGCGCCTCCGGCGGCACCTCCAGGGTGATCCGCCCGGTCGGCACCAGGGCCGTGACCCGACCCCCGTCCGCACCGAGCACCCGGTGTGCGACGGTCAGGACGTTCAACCCGTCCGCGCTCGGGGCGGCGGCCCGCGCCGACGAGGCGCACAGGATCAGCACCGCGCCGACGACTACGGCGATTCCGCTGGATCTGGACATCTGACGTGCAGTCCCTTCTGACAGAGGACAGAGGACGAGCAAGGTCGGACTTGGAGGGTCAGGAAGCGGGGCAGGAAGCGGGGCAGGAAGCGGGCAGGAAACGGACCGGACACGGGGCTGGGCATTGAGGGACGGGGTTCCATGGACGCGCGGCGCAAGACCGACGATGCACGCGCGACCGGATTTCCGGCCCCTCTGCCCGGACGAACCGCAGCGGAACCGTCCGAATGTCGTATCGAATCCCACCCGGATGGCCGCGTCCGGCCCGCCTCCGGCCGACCTCAGCCCGCCGCGCCGCGAGCCCCCGCCCCGAGGCCGTCGACGGCGGGCGGCCGGATCTGTCAGAACCCTGGCGCACCCCCGGCCGCTCCCTACCATGAGCCCAGCCAAAAACATGAGCATTGCTCATCTAATGCCGCTCGTCATGTCCGCGAACACCGCTCAGCCCGCCCCGCCCCGCCCCGCCCCGCCCCGAGGAGCAGCAGTGGCGCATGTCACCGACGACAACCTCCCGCAGACCGCGACCCCGTCCACACCGCCCGGGGCAGCGGTCGGCGGACGCTGGCTGCTCGGCTTCGTAGTCGCCAACTTCGGTATGCAGATCGCGTTGCAGACTCCGAGCACGTTTCTGATACCCCAGCAGATAGCCGCGATCGACCCGCAGGGGAAGGTCACCGCCTACGCCTGGGCCAGCGCCCTGGGGGCGGTCGCCGGGCTGTTCGCGGCGCCGCTGGCGGGGGCCCTGTCGGACCGCACCACCGGCCGTTTCGGCCGGCGCCGACCGTGGATGCTGGGCGGGGCGGCGGCGTCGATGGCGGTACTGCTGGAGACGGGCCTGGCCACCACCGTCTGGGCGGTGTCGCTGGGGGCGCTGCTGCTGTCGGCCGCCATGTGCGCACTGGGGGCCGGGCTCAACACCGTGGTCCCGGACCAGGTCCCGGTGGGCGAGCGGGGGCGGGTGCTGGGCTGGGCGGCGGTGCCGCAGGCGGCGGGGCTGGCGCTCGGCGGCGTGCTGGTCGGGATCGCCCCGGGGAACCTCGCCGGGTACCTGGTGCTGGCGGCCGCCCTGCTGCTGGTGCTGCCCTTCGCCCGCTCCACACCCGACCGGCCGCTCGCGCCTGCGGAGCGGCAGCCGCTGTCCTGGTCACTGCTGCTGGACGGCTGGCGGATCGACCCCCGGCGCACCCCGACTTCGCCTGGGCGCTGGCGACCCGGTTCATCATGTTCCTCGGCTACGGCCTGGGCACCCTCTACATCCCCTACTTCCTCAGCGACGTGGTGCACCGCAAGGGGGATCTGCTGCTGGTGGTGGCGATCAACGCGGGCGCGGTGGTCGCGGTGGCCGTGGTCAGCGGACGGCTGTCGGACCGCCTGGGGCGGCGCCGGCCGCTGGTCTCGCTGGGCTCGGTGCTGATGGCGGTGCCCGCGCTGATGCTGGCAGCCTGGCCCACCTGGACGATGACCCTGGTCAGCTCGGTGCTGCTGGGCGTCGGCTTCGGCGTCTATGTCGGCGTCGACCTGGCGCTGGTCACCCAGGTGCTGCCGTCCGAGACCGACTCGGCCCGGGACCTGGCCGTGGCCGTGCAGATGGGGACCCTGCCGTATGTCCTGGTCCCGGTGTTCGCGGCGGTGATCATCCACAACCTGGGCGGCTACAGCGGGCTGTACACGGCCTCGGCACTCAGTTCGCTGCTGGGCGCGGCCCTGGTCTGGCGGATCCACTCGGTCCGCTGACCACCGCCCTGCCGCCCGCCCGGGCCCCCACCGGCGCCGGTTGCCGGGCACCGGGTCGTCCAAGGCCCTCAGCGGCACAGGCTCGGCGCCCGCCGGCGAGGCCGGGCGGCCGGCGCCCGCGCGGGGCCCGCGCCGGCTACGCCCCGCGCTCCAGCAGCCGGTCGATCTCACCCGGCGCGCTGGCCCGGCCGAAGTGCCAGCCCTGGGCGCTGTCGCAGCCGGTCGCCCGGAGCAGCCCGGCCTGCAGCTCGCTCTCCACACCCTCGGCGGTGACCGTGAGGCCCAGCGTGTGGGCGAGTTGGACCAGCGCGGAGACGATCTGCTCGTCCACCGCCTCGCCGCCGGCCACGGTGTCATGGAAGCCCTCCACGAACGAGCCCGCCAGCTTGAGCACATGCACCGGCAGCCGGCTGAGGTACGCGAGGTTGGAGTAGCCGGTACCGAAGTCGTCGATGGCGATCCGCACACCCATCGCGGCCAACGCGTGCAGACCCTCCAGCGGGCGTCCCGCCGGCGCCATGAACGCGCTCTCGGTCAGCTCCAGTTGCAGCAGCCGCGCCGGGAGGCCGGTCGTGCCGAGCACCTCGGCGACATCGGCGACCACGTCCGAATCCCGGAACTGACGGGCCGCCAGATTTACGCTGACATACAACGGACTGTCAGGAAAGCGCTCCAGCCAGTCACTTGCCTGCGCGCAGGCGGTCTCCAGCACCCAGCGGCCGAGCGGGACAATCGCGCCGGTGTCCTCGGCGATGCTGATGAAGCGGTCCGGGGAGAGCTTGCCGAACTGCGGGTGCTGCCAGCGGACCAGCGCCTCGACCCCGAGCAGCTCCGCCTCGGCCCGGCCACCCTGGAGGCCCACCAGCGGCTGGTACTCGACCACGAACTCGCCCCGTTCCAGGGCGGGCCGCATCGTCGTCGCCAGTACCTGCCGGGTCATCTGGCTGGCGATCCGCTCCGGGTCGTAGAAGGCCCAGCGCGCCCGGCCGTCGGTCTTCGCCCAGTACAGCGTCGCGTCGGCGTCCTTGACCAGCTCGGTCGGGGTGCCGTCGGGGACCGGGCGCTCCACCACGCCCACGCTGGCGGTGGCCACCACCCGCTGTCCGGCCAGGTCGTAGGGGGCGCCCAGGATCTCCACGATCTCGGCGGCGAGCGCGGAGAGTTCCGCACCCCGGCGCTCTGCGGGACCAGCACGGCGAACTCGTCCCCGCCCACGCGCGCCACCAGGTGGCCGCGTGCGGTGAACTGCTCCAGCCGGTGGGCGACGGCGACCAGCAGTTCGTCGCCGACATGGTGACCGAGGGTGTCGTTGACGGCGGAGAAGCCGTCCAGATCCAGGTAGCAGAGCCCGACCCGGCGGTCGGCGCCGTCAAAGGCCCTGGCCAGCCGCTCGAAGAAGAGGGAGCGGTTGGGCAGCCGGGTCAGCGGGTCGTGCATGGCCTGGTAGTTCAGCCGGTCGCCGAGCCGCCGGGCCTCGGAGACGTCCTCGACCATCGCCAGCGTGTACTGCGGCAGTCCGTCGGCGCCCCGGATCAGCGAGACGGTGATGTTGGTCCACACCGGGTGGCCCTGCCGGTGGATCAGCCGCTTCTCCAGCCGGATCCGGTCCCGGTCGCCGCGCACCAGCTCACGGTAGATCCGGCGCGGGTCCTCCTCGACGTCCATCAGCTCATGGATGTGCAGCCGGATCAGCTCGGGCACGGTCCGGCCGAGCATCTCCGCCAGCGCCTGGTTGGCCTCGATGATGCGGTCGTCGGAGTCGACCAGGGCCATGCCGATACCGGCATCGGTGAACGCGGCGCGGAACCGGGTCTCGCTGGCCCGGAGCGCTTCCTGGAGATGCGCCGTACTTGCGTGAGCTTCGTCACATTCGGGGCAGATCCCGACAGCCAGGTGCCCTCCGGACACGCACATACGTGGCGTCGCGCCGGCCTTGAGATCCAGGACAGCCTCGATGGAGGTACTTTCACCGCGACAGCACTCATGCCGGTACTTGTAGTCATGCTCATGCCAACGCCCGTACCCGTACCCGACCCCGCGCCAACCCCCGTACTGGCACCGCTGCCGTCCTCGCCGCCCTGGGCTCCGCTCGGGCCTGGCACAGCTCTCCTGTCCTGTGCTCCGCTCGACCACTACGCACGGTAGCGATCATAGGTCGGGAGCTCATGGCTGAGCCACCGTTAGCGGAGCGATTCACTCGTGCGAGGACACCGCCGGAGCGGAGCAACCCCCCGTACCACGGGCGTGCGGGTCGCCCGCACCGGTTTCCGGCACCGCCCACGCGCCCCTGCACACCCCTTGCGCGTCCCGTCCGCAGAGCTTTCGCGCACGCACCGGCCACCGTCCGCACCCACGCACGGTGGCCACGGACGGCGTCCCCGCACGGTGCCCGTGCCCGCCCCGGCCGGCCCGGCCCTCACCCCAGCGGCAGGCGGAACTCCGTTTCCCGGCCCGCCGTTTCAAAGCCGAGCTGCTCATTGATCGCGATCATGTGCCGGTTGCTGTCGGCGCAGACAGTGGTCACCTCCGCCACCTCCGGATGCGCCCCGAGCAGCCACTGGAGCATCGCCGCCTTCACCCACAGCCCCAGGCCCCGCCCCCGGTGCGCGCGCACCACGGCGGTGTCCGACTGCCGGGCCGACGGGCCGCCGCCGGCCTTCAGCACGATCTCGCTGAACCCGGCCACCGCTTCCTGCCCCTGCTCGTCCAGGTAGAGCGCGGCCACCGTCAGCAGCGCGTCGCCGCGGGTGGCGGCGACCTCGGCCATGGCCCGCACCCACGCCTCGTCCCAGCTCGCCCGGGCCGGGCCCGCCCCCTCCCCCGGCATGTCCGCCATCGCGTTCCTGGCCTCCGTGTACGGCGCCACCAGGTCCGCCGGGACCACCCCCTGCCAGCGCACCAGGTGGTAACCCTCGCTGGCGGCCTTCACCGTGGCGCGCAGCGCCGCCTGGTCGCAGTCGGCCACCCTCAGCCGCAGCCGCACCAGCTCCGAGCCGGGGGCGAAGCCCCAGGCCGTCAGCGCCCGCTCGGCCGCCGTACCGGCCGGGGCGGCCACCAGCAGGCTCGGCCGCCCCTCCGCCACCGCCTCCGCCCGGAGCGCCGCCAGCAGCGCGGAGCCCACGCCCTGCCTGCGGTGCCCGGGGTGCACCTCGATCCGGAACCGGGCCGGGCCCGGCACGGCGCCGGCCTCCGGCAGCCGCAGCCAGGCCCGTCCGACCGCCTGGCCGTCGGCGTCCCGGGCCAGCCAGCGCAGCGTCCGGCCGCCCGGCATCGACGTACCCAGGGTCGCCGCCACCCGCTTGCGGTCCGGCCCCTCGGCCCGGGGCTCCCCGGGACCCGCCCCGCCCGCGGCCTCCCATGCGCCCTCGGCCTTCTCGCCCTCCACGGCCTCCACGGCCTCCTCGGAGGCCGTCCGCAGCCGATGCCAGCCGTCGATCTCGTCCTCACGCAGGGCCGGGCCCTCACCCACTCGGACGACCGCGATGTGCTTGTCATGGTTCTGCTTCTGGGGCACGCGCCAGCCTCCGCGATCGGGGCGCACCGGCCTGCCGGACGCCGACATCCCCACAGCATGCGCGATCGCCCGGATCAGGAACAGGGCCTGCCGGGTGTGAGTCCGTTCACGCGACCGACCACCTCACCCCGGTCCCCGGAGGTCCGCGCCGGTCGGCAAGCCGCTAGAGCCGGTGCCGGGCGGTCATCGCCGGGGCACGGCCCACGACCGCGCCACCGGAGTTGAGGAACCGGGCCACCGGGAGGGTGGCCGCACCGCGGGCGACGGCGTCGGGGCCGAGCCGGCCGAGTTCGATCACGGTCCGCGAGAAGGGTAGCGCAGGGCGTGCTCACGGGCGGTCTCGCGGATCCTGGGCCAGCAAGCCGGTCCGCCAGCAGCAGTCCCGCCCAGCCGCCGATGATCACCCGCTCCGGATTGAACAGGTTGACCAGGTTGCCGATGCCCACACCCAGGTGCAGCGCGGTGTCGTCCAGCACCGCCCGGGCAGCACGGGCCTGCGCCGCGGAGCCACCGCTCTCGGCGACGCTCAGGATCTGCCGCAGCGCCGCCTCCTCGTCGGCGCCGTCCGCGGGTGGGGCGCCGATCGCCTCGCGGTAGCGGGCGATCACCGACTCGGCGCCGGTGTAGGCCTCCAGGCAGCCCCGGGAGCCGCAGCGGCAGCGCCGTCCGCCGATCGCCGCGGTCACATGCCCCCACTCGCCCGCGCCGGTGCCCGACCCGCGGTAGGGCGCGCCCGCGGCCAGCACCGAGGCCCCCACCCCGGAGCCGACCAGCAGGAACACCGTGTCCGCCGCCTCCGGCCCGGACCGGAACCACAGTTCGGCCTGGCCCATCGTGGTCGCGCCGTTGTCGATGAACACCGGCAGATCGGTGACCTCGCGCAGCATCGCCTCCAGCGGGACGCCGTCCCAGCCGATGGTCTGGCAGTGCACCACGGCCTCGGGTGTGGCCTGCACGATCCCGGGCACCCCGATGCCGACGCCGAGGATCTCCGCACCGCCGGCCTGGCTCCGTCCGCCGCGCCGCCGGGCGCGGGCCGGGCGCCGACCGAGGCAAGGCCGGAGGCGATCGCCTCGACCACCACCTCCGGCCCGTAGTGCCCGGCACGCATCGGGATGTCCGCGCGGGCAAGCTCGTTGAGAGCCAGGTCGAACCGCTCCACCCGGACATGGGTCTCCCGACGTCCACCCCGACCACCTGGAACCGGGAGGCGTCGACCTCCAGCAGGATCCGCGGCCGGCCACCCTCCGACTCCACCGCCCCGGCCTCGACCACGATCCCGGCCTCGATCATCTCCGCGACCACATTGCTCACCGAGGCGGTACTGAGACCGGTGGCCCGGCTCAAGTCCTGGCGGCTGACCTGCTCATGGAAGTAGAGATGACGCAACAGCAGCGACCGGTTCGACCGCCGCAGATCCCGGACGTTCCTTCCGGCCTGGTCTGCCATGGGCCTTCCTCTCCTGAGCGGCGCGGGACCGCGCTGCACCCTATCGCCGCGAACACGCCGGACGCACGCCGGCAACCCCGCGGCCGCCACGGCCCAACCCCTTGACGGGAGCAGTATTCCAGAAGTTAAATCACAGCTCGAACTAAGTCATGAGAAAACCAGCCCCAGGACCGCCGCCGCCCCCGCCGGGCCTGACTCCCGACAGGGACGCGGCGGCCCACCCACCACCCACGCGGGCGACGGGGGTCACTGACGCTCCGCCGCCTCCCATAACTCCGACGGCTCCGACCGCTCCGACGGCTCACACGGCTCCCGGCAAGCCGGCACGGTACGGAGCGGAAGGCCGAGGCGCACCGAGGCAGCCCGCCGCTCGCGCACCTCCGTCCGGTAGGAGTGCATCCCGTACCGGCACATACGCCGACCCTACGAGCCGAACTCGCCCGCCAGCGACCGCGTTTCCCACCCGAACGCCCAACGGCCCCGGCCCCGCCACCGGTGCGGCGATCCCGCGTCCGCGCTTCCAGGCGTCCCCGCCACGGGTACAGACATGGGCGCAAAAAAGACCAGGGCCTCCCCGCCGAAGCGAGAAAGCCCTGGTCGCACTGCGTTCCTACGGTGCGCCGCCAGGGACTCGAACCCCGGACCCGCTGATTAAGAGTCAGCTGCTCTAACCAACTGAGCTAGCGGCGCATCGTGCCTGGCCTTGTTGCTTCCCGCCTGGGCACAGCAGAAATACTACCTGACCTGGGAGGGTGCTGCTGACCACCCTCGCGTCCCGGCGTCGGGAACAGACCCGGCCGGGTGCGGGTTGGCACCAGGTGTCCGTTCCGTTCGCCGTCCGGGAGCCGATCACCGTGAGTCATGCCGACGCACCCACCCCCCTGTCGATCCTCGACCTGGCCACAGTCGGTAACGGGTACACCCCGACCCAGGCACTGGCCGCGACCACGACCCTGGCCCGCAAGGCCGAGGCCTGGGGCTTCCATCGGTTCTGGGTCGCCGAGCACCACGGCATGCCCGGCGTGGCCAGTTCCGCGCCCGCCGTGCTGCTGGCGCACCTGGCGGCGGCGACCACGACCATACGGCTCGGTTCCGGCGGGGTGATGCTGCCGAACCACGCGCCGCTGGTGGTCGCCGAGCAGTTCGGCACGCTGCACGCGCTGCATCCGGGGCGGATCGACCTGGGGCTGGGCCGGGCGCCCGGCACGGATCCGGCGACCGCGCGGGCACTGCGGCGGGGGCAGCTGGACGAGACGGCCGAGGAGTTCCCCCGGCTGCTCGACGAGCTGATCCACTTCCTGGACGCGGACTTCCCGCACGGCCACCCCTACCAGCGGTTGCGGGCGGTCCCCGGGCAGGCGAGCGCGCCGGGGAGCGGGCGTCCGCCGATCTGGCTGCTCGGCTCCTCCGGCTTCAGCGCCCGGCTGGCCGGGGAGATGGGGCTGCCGTTCGCCTTCGCGCACCACTTCAGTGCCGCGAACACGGTGCCGGCGCTGGATCTGTACCGGGAGTCGTTCCGCCCCTCGGAGGTGCTGGCCGAGCCGTACGCGCTGATCGGCGTGGGTGCGGTGGCCGCCGACACCCCGGCCGAGGCCCGCCGGCTGGCCGCCTCGGGGGCGCTGGGGATGCTGCGGCTGCGGCGCGGATGCCGGGCCTGGTGCCGACGCCGGAGGAGGCCGCGAACTACGCCTACACCGAGATCGAGCGCGACTTCATCGACTCCTGGCTGGCGAATGTGGTGATCGGCGACGTGCCGGAGGTCCGTGAGGGCCTGGAGGAGCTGCGGAAGCCACCGGCGCGGCGAGCTGATGATCACCAGAATATCCACGGCCACGAGGCCAGGCAGCACTGTACGAGCTGGTGGCCGAGGCGTACGGGCTGACCGGATGACCGAAGGACCCGGCCCGCACCGGCCCCGGCAGCCCTCCCGGCGGCGGCCGGGCCGGGCCTGCCGGGCCTGCCGGGCCTGCCGGGTCTGGACGCGCGCTGAGCCTCTCCGCTGGAGGAGCTCGCGGACGAGCGGCTGCGCCGGGCCGGGGTACGGTGCTGCTGAAGCGGGACGACCTGCTGCATCCGACCGTGCCGGGCAACAAGTGGCGCAAGCTGCTGCCCAATCTGGCCGGCCCGGGCGGCGGGGCTGGACACCGTGCTGACCTTCGGCGGCGCGTACTCCAACCATCTGCGTGCGACCGCGCCGCCGGCGGGCCGGCGGGCTGCGGACGGTCGGCGTGGTCCGCGGGCGACGAGCTGCGGAACCGCCCGCTGAACCCCTCGCTGGCCCAGGCCGCGGACTGGGGCATGGAGCTGGACTTCATCGACCGCTCCGCCTGGCGAGCGCGAGTCGGCGGCGGTCCTGGGCCGCTGCTGGACCGGCACGGCCCGGCGCTGGTCGTGCCCGAGGCGGGAGCAATCCGGCCGGAGTACGCGGATGTGTGGCGCTGGGGCGGGAGCTGGCCCGGTCCGGCGCGTCCTGGTGTGCTCTCGGTCGGCACCGAGGCACTCTGGCAGGACTGGCAGACGGCTTGACGGACAGTCAGTTCGCGATCGGCTACGCCTCCTTGAAGCATGCGCCGCTGGCGGCGGAGACCGCCGCACTGCAACTGGCCGCCCTGGGGCGGCGACCTCCAACTGGCGCATCGACGAGGGGTACCACTTCGGCGGCTACGGCCGGACCACACCCGCACTGCTGGCCTTCACCTCGGACTTCCGTGAGCGGCACGGGGTCGCGCTGGATCCGACCTACGAGGCGAAGCCATGTTCGGACTCTTCGCCGGACTGGGCGAGGGCCGCCTGCGCCGGGGCACGACCGTGGCCTTCCTGATCGCCGGCTGAATGCCGGCTTAAGAGAACGTCAACCAGAATTGGTCTAGTCCTAGGTCTAGTCCATTCTATTGACGTTCCACTGAACCCTCCCTCATCGTGGGCAGCCGTACACCCCGTCAGTGTTCCTCTCCCCCACGAGGAGTCCCCACGTGTTCCCCACAGCCCCACGCGTCATGGCTCTGCTCGCCGCGGCCGGACTCGTCGCCACCGGTCTGGCGGCGACCGGCGGCAGCGCCCAGGCGTCCACCACCGCCGCCACCCCCAACTGCCTTGAGCAGCAACGGTATGCCGCAGCCCCATCTGATGCCGCTGCAGAACAACCCGCCGACCCGACCGCGGTGATGGCCGCGACCGGGCTCAAGGCATTCCAGCTCGCCTTTATCCTCGCCCCAACAGCGGTGGCTGTACGCCCACTTGGGACGGCACCAACCCGGTTTCCACGGACACCACGGTGGGTCCGATGATTTCCGCCATCCGTGCGGCCGGCGCGACGTCTCGGTCTCCATCGGCGGCTACAAGGCCAAGCTCGGCCAGGCCTGCGGCACCCCGGCCGCAACCGCCGCGCCTACCAGCAGGTCATCACCCAGTACGGCCTGCACGCCATCGACTTCGACCTCGAAGAGCCGGAGTACGAGAACGCCACCGCCGTCGCCAACGAGATCGGCGCCGCGCAGATCCTCCAGCAGGACAACCCGGGCCTGTATGTCTCGGTGACCACCCGGGAACCACCGCGGGCACCGGCTGGTTCGGCGAGCAGATGCTCGACCAGGCGAAGGCCGACGGCTTCACCCGAACAACTTCTCGATCATGCCCTTCGACGGCGGCTTCACCGGCGCGGCCTCGCAGATCTCCGCGCTCCAGGCGTTCAACACCATCCTGATGAACACCTTCGGCTGGACATCCGCCCAGGCGTACGCCCACGAGGGCATCTCGATGATGAACGGCCGCTCCGACACCGGCGAGTACTTCTACCAGTCGGACTTCCAGACCGTGCTGAACTTCGCCACCAGCGTCGGCCTGGCCCGCTACACCAACTGGTCGGTCAACCGCGACCAGCAGTGCACCCCGGCGGACAACAACGGCCAGACGTCCGGCACTTGCAGCAGCGTGCCGCAGCAGCCATGGGACTTCACCAAGTACAGCGTGTGTTCGCCGGGGCCACCCCGCCGGTGAGCAGCCCCACCCCGACGCCGACCACCACCCCGGGCGGCGGCTCCTCGGCCACGCCCACCCCGACGCCCAGCTCGTCGACCGGCGGAACCCCGACCGCGAGCCCGACCACCACCGCCCCGACCGGTTGCACCGCCGCGGCCTGGAACCCGGCCACGGCCTACACCGGCGGCGCGGTGGTGAGCTACAACGGCGACCAGTGGACCGCCAAGTGGTGGACCCAGAACGACACCCGGGCGACGCGGCCGGCGTGTGGACCAACGACGGCCCCTGCTGAGCCGGCCGGAACCCACCGAGCCGTCGCCCCCGTCCGGTCCGGACGGGGCGACGGCTCCGCCTTTCGGCGTCCGGCTCAGTTGTGCCAGCTGACCGGCGAGCGGTAGCCGGGACGGCGCTCCAGGCGCTGCCAGCGGGCCTGCGCCTGGTTCAGCCTCGGGTCGTGCTCCGGGGTACCGGCGGCACGGGCGAGCAGCACCGCGGTCAGCGCGGCCAGCTCCTCGTCGGCGAGCCTGCCCTTGACGACCCGGACCAGCGGGTCGGCAGACGTATTCACATCGGGTGCGACTGCGGTGCTCACGGGCTTTCTCCTAGGGCTTGCGGGCGGAACGGGTAGCGGGACCGTCTGGTCGCCTATGGGTTACTGGGGCGGGTTGCCGTGCTTGCGGGCGGGCAGGTCGGCGTGCTTGGTCCGCAGCATGTGCAAGCGAGCGGATCAGCACGCCGCGGGTGGCGGCCGGGTCGATCACGTCGTCCACCAGCCCGCGCTCGGCCGCGTAGTAGGGGTGCATCAGCTCGTCCTTGTACTGCTTGACCATCTGGACGCGCATGGCCTCCGGGTCCTCGGCGGCGTTGATCTGCCGGCGGAAGATCACGTTCGCCGCGCCCTCCGCGCCCATCACCGCGATCTCGTTGGTCGGCCAGGCGAACGCCAGGTCGGTGCCCACGCTGCGCGAGTCCATCACGATGTAGGCGCCGCCGTAGGCCTTGCGCAGCACCAGCGAGATGCGGGGCACGGTGGCGTTGCAGTAGGCGTAGAGCAGTTTGGCGCCGTGCCGGATGATGCCGCCGTGCTCCTGGTCCACCCCGGGCAGGAAGCCAGGGACGTCCAGCAGGGTGATCAGCGGGATGTTGAAGGCGTCGCACATCTGCACGAAGCGGGCGGCCTTCTCGGAGGCGTGGATGTCCAGCACCCCGGCCAGCGACTGCGGCTGGTTCGCCACGATGCCGACCACCTGGCCGTCCAGCCGGGTCAGCGCCACGATCACATTGGTCGCCCAGCGCTCGTGGACCTCCATGAACTGGCCGTCGTCGGCGATCTCCTCGATCACCTTGCGCATGTCGTACGGCCGGTTGCCGTCCGCCGGAACCAGGTCCAGCAGCGCCTCACAGCGCCGGTCCGCCGGGTCCTCGGTCGGCTCCACCGGCGCGGTCTCGCGGTTGTTCTGCGGCAGCATCGACAGCAGGAAGCGGACCTCCTCCAGGCAGGTGCGCTCGTCGTCGTAGGCGAAGTGCGAGACCCCGGAGACCTCGGAGTGGACGTCCGCGCCGCCCAGGCCGTTCTGCGAGATCTTCTCGCCGGTCACCGCCTGCACCACGTCCGGGCCGGTGATGAACATCTGCGAGGTCTCACGGACCATGAACACGAAGTCCGTCAGCGCCGGCGAGTACGCCGCACCACCGGCGCACGGCCCCAGCATCACACTGATCTGCGGGATCACCCCGACGCCCGGGTGTTGCGCTGGAAGATCCCGCCGTACCCGGCCAGCGCGGTCACCCCTCCTGGATCCGCGCCCCCGCACCGTCGTTCAACGACACCAGCGGAGCACCCGCCGAGATCGCCATGTCCATGATCTTGTGGATCTTCTGCGCATGCGCCTCACCCAGCGCCCCACCGAAAATCCGGAAATCATGCGCATACACGAACACCGTACGACCGTGCACCGAACCCCAGCCGGTGATCACCCCGTCCGAGTACGGCTTCTTCGCCTCAAGACCGAACCCCGTCGCCCGGTGCCGACGCAACGGCTCCACCTCGTTGAACGAACCATCGTCCAACAACAACGCGATCCGCTCCCGCGCCGTCAGCTTCCCCTTCGCATGCTGCGCCTCGGTAGCCGCCTCGCTCGGACCTGCCAGGGCCGACTCCTGGATGGCCAGCAGCTCCGCGACCCGGCTGCGGCTGTCGCCGCCGCTCGACACCGGTCGGGCCACGTCGAATCCGTCCACTGCCTCAGGTGACTCGCGCAGATCGGTCATCTTCTTCAGCACTCCATGTCTACCCAGGTCAGGCCGAACGGACCGCCGCAGGATAGGCGGACCGGCCCACCCTTCGACCCTACGAGCCCGACCCCCTGAACCGAGCAGTCGGTTCTGTACAACACCTGAAGCGTTTCCATGGCGGAGACGTACAGGAGCATCACCCCAGCGACCTGGCACAGGGCCGTGGATCTGCGAAGACGCGGTTTCACCGGCTCCTGGCAGTTTCATCCGGATCTCACAATCCACGGCTATGGTGCGGCGCATGTCCACCACAGACTCCGCAGACGCTCCCAAGCCGGTCGACCCCGGGAGGGCATAGCCGCCGACCCGACGGTCGCGCTCGCCGCCGCGGCGGCGGCAGCCGCCACCGCCACCGTCACCACCACCGCGGCGCCGGCCGGCGCCGGGGAGGGCGAGGAGAACGTACCGCCCGCCCTGCGGCCCTGGGTCCCGCGCCCGCACAGCCAGCTCAGTCCCGAGGACAAGGACCCGGCCGACCTCACCGACGAGGAGCTGGAGGCACTGACCTCGGAGACCTCCAAGGGCGCGGTCGGCGGAGCCTTCGCCATCGTCGGCGCCGCCCTCGGCCTGGCGTCGGTCACCGGCACCTGGCTGGGCACCATGGTCTACCAGCGGCAGCAGCTGATCGGCAGCCTCGCCACCTCCGGCAAGTCCAACGCCCAGCAGTTCGCCGCCGAGTACACCTCGCCCTGGCACAAGGTCGCGGAGTTCAACGGGATCTTCGCCATCGCCGCGGTCGTGATCGGCATCGCCGTGCTGCTCTTCGGCCGTTTCCTGACCATGAAGCCGATGCCGGGCTGGGCCCGCGCCATCGCCTGGGCCGCACTCGGGCTCGGGCTGGTCGGTCTGCTGATCTCCGGCGCCATGTACTTCGACTGGTTCACCCACACCATCAACGTCCCGGCCGCCAGCACCAGCGGCGCCACCGGAAGCTGACCGGGCCGTCCGCGCCCGCCCCGCCCGGGCTGTCCGCCGGGCGGGGTGTCCGCCGGGCGGGGTGTCCGCCGAGCGGGGTGTCCGCCGGGCGGGGTGTCCGCCGAGCGGGGGAATAGGCGGCCGCTCCGCCGTGTCCCCGGGGCCCGCCCGTGCCGTTGTTGCAAGGGTTCCCCCATGAGCCAGAAGCCGATCAAGCAGTCACTGCTCCGAATGTGCGCCGCGCTTGGCCTCGCCATGACCGTTCTCGGATCCCAGGCACCAGCCGGAGTGGCCGCCCCGGCCCCCCGCGACGGCACTGACTACGTCCAGCTGGCGCATCCGGTGCCGCGGGCCGCGCAGGACCAGGTGGTCGAGATCTTCTGGTACAAGTGCAAGCACTCGTACCAGCTGGAGACCCCGCTGGACGAGTGGGCCGCGCGCCAGGACCCGCCGGTGCGGGTGCTGCGGATCCCCGCCGCCTGGCCGGACACCCCGGTCATGCTGGCGTACGCGCACCTCTACTACACCCTCGACCGGCTGGGAGTCGCGCAACAGCTGGTGATGCAGGTCTTCCACGCCGTGGGCGTGGAGCAGCGGGACCTGACCACGGTGGACGCCGCCGCCGACTGGGCCGCCGAGCAGGGGCTGGACGCGAACGCCTTCCGCGCGGCCTACGACTCGCCGGAGGTCGCGCGGGAGACCGCGGACGCCCCGGCCCTGCGCGAGCAGTACGAGACACACGAGATGCCCAGCGTGATCGTCGGCGGTCGCTACCGGACCTCGCCGTTCCTGGCCCAGGGCGGCGTTGCCGGGACGGTCCCGGTGGTGGACTACCTCCTCCAGCGGGCCCGGAACGCCCGCCCCGGCACGGAGCCGGATGCGGCTCCGGCGGCAGCCCCGGCCTCGGGCCCGGCCCTGACCGCCGCGCCGGCCCCGGAAGCACGGCCGATGTCCACCGCCCGCATGGGCTCCCGCGACCCGGGCAGCCGGTACTGCCGCGGCACACCGCAGCGCACCCGGGGCACCCGGGGCATCCGGCACATCCCGCGGCCCGGCACCCGCAGCGGCCCGCCGCCGGCAACCCGGCCAGGACTCCCGCCCGGGCGGGAGCCGCCGCCCGGGCGATGCGCTCCGGTCAGTCCGCGGCCGAGCCGCGACGCCGCTCGGACTCCGCCGCCGGACGCTGATCCCGTACCTCCGCCGGGAGCCCGTCCGGCCACTGGCTCCCGGCGGCCGGGGCGACCAGCCCTCCGCCACGACGGACCAGGTCCCCCAGGTCGAGCCTGCGGAGCGCGCGGGCGGTCCCCCTGGGCAGTTCCGGCGGCGGCACCGCCAGCACCGGGCATCCGGCGTGCGCCAGCACAAAGCGGCTCACTCCGGCATGGCCCAGCCGGGCCAGCCCCCCGCGCCGACCGGCCCCGACCACGAGCAGGTCGGACGGGTCGTCGGCGATCTCGCAGAGCGAGGAGCCGGGGTCGGCCCGGACCACCATGGGCTGCACCAGCAGATCGGTGGGCCGGCCGCCCAGCCCCTCCTCGAAGGCGTTGCACAGCTGCTCGACGGCGTTGTCCTCCCAGACCTTCGCCAACTGCGGGCAGGGGGACCGCCGGTAACCGAGCTCACCCCCGGGCGGGGTCCAGGCCAGGACCGGCAGCAGCGGCCGCCCGGACCGCCGGGCCTCGACCACCGCGCGGCGCAGGGCAGCGAGACTGCCCAGCGAACCGCTGACTCCCACCACTACCCGGCCCGGCATCTCGGCCATCGCCGCCACGCCCCTTCTGTCCCCAGGGTTTCCAGGATTTCCGTGCTTCCGGGCGGTGGCACCACCGCCTGTGCGCAATCTACGAGCGGTGACCGGGCGGCCGTCCCCTTCCCGGGCGGTCCGTACGCGACCTTGGCGGTCCGCTGACGACTTCCTGACACCCCGCCACCCGGCCCCGGCTCTGCCCAGGACCCGCACGGTCCCGGCCCCGCGCTGTCCCGGGCCCGCACCTCCCGGACCGGCCCCGAGCAGGGGCGCAGTGCCGGTGGTCGGCCGCCGTCCCGGCCGGGCGGCCGGGACGCGGATGCGGACGTCAACGCTCCGTCAAGATCACCCGACCGGGCATCAGGAGAGCGTCAAGACCGGCGGCGGCGAGCCCGGCCGGGCGCAGAGTTTCACGCCGGGGGGCGCGTCGTGCCTTCCGCGCGCGTGCGGCCGGTCCACAGCGGATCCGGTCGGCAGGAGGGTGGTAGGGGGACGATGTCAGTGGTCGGCGAGGTCGCGTCGAAACCAGTCGGGACCACCCCGCAGAGCCTCGCCGGGCCCGGCGCGCCGGGCCGCGCCGCCGCCCCGCCCGCCGGTGGCGGGCAGCACGGATCTCCCGGCCACCCGCACAGCGCCCATCTGCCACGGCGGCTGCCCCGCTGGGCCCGGTTCGCAGACACCCCCTCCCGGCTGCGCGGACTCCTGGTCGGTCTGCTGGTGCTCACCGCCGCCTTCGGCCTGCTCTGCTGGAATGCCGGCAGCGGCGCCCAGTCCACCTGGAGCGCGGTCACCAGCAGCCAGGCGCCGCAGGTCATCGACGCCGGTGCGCTCTACCAGTCGCTCACCGACCAGGACGCCCAGACCGCGAACATCCTGGTCGACGGCGACAACCCGGCTCTGGCCGGCAATCTGGCCACCGCCCTGAAGACCTACAGCGCGGACCGGGTCAGCGCCGACCGCGCCCTCCAGGCGGCCACCCTCAGCGCCGCCGGGGACGCCGCCGTGCAGCAGTCGCTCGGTGCCGTGCTCGACGACATGGGCAGCTACGACGACCTGGCCGCCCGGGCGATGGAGCTCAACGAGCACGCCAAGGCCGGCTCGGGACGCCCCGACCCCGACGCGCTCAGCGAGTACCGCCAGGCCACCGACCTGATGCAGACCGCGCTGCTGCCCGCCGCCGACCGGCTGCTGCAGGCCGACAACGCCGCCTTCAACGACGCCTACAACAGCCGGCGCTCCGACCTGACCGACGCCGAGGTGGCCACCCTCGCCCTCGGTGGACTGCTGCTGCTCTCCCTTCTCGGGGTCCAGGGCTGGCTGCTGCTGCGCTACCGCCGGGTGTTCAATCCGCCGATGGCCGCCGCCACGCTGCTCACCGTGCTCCTGCTCGGCCTCGCCTGCACGCTCTACCCCGACGAGCGCACCGCGCTGCACACCGCCCGCCGCGACGCCTTCGACTCGGTCGTCGCGCTGGACCGCGCCCGTGCCGTCTCCTACGACGCCAACGCCGACGAGAGCCGCTACGTCCTCGACCAGGACCGCCGGGAGCAGTACCAGCAGTCCTTCTTCTCCGACTCGCAGCAACTGGCCGACCTCAGCTCTGCCACCTCCGTCTTCAGCTATGACGCCCCGCTGCGCGCCGCCATCGACGACTACCAGGCCGACCATGCCCGGATCGACTTCGGCGGCTTCCTGGGGGCCGAGTTCCACAACATCACTTTCCCGGGCGAACGCGCGGCCGCGGAGGCCACGCTGACCGCCTACCAGAAGTACCAGCTCGACGACCGGCACCTGCGCGCACTCATGACATCCGGGCAGCTGGGTGCGGCCGTCGCCTACAACACCAGCCTCGCCCCCGGCGGTTCCAACGCCGACTTCGCACTCTACGACGCGGCACTGACAAAGCTCATCGCCATCAACGACGACGCCTACCAGAACGCCGCCGCGAGCGGCCGCAGCGAGCTGTCGGACCGGCTGCCGCTGCTGGCCGGGGGCAGCCTGGTGGTCATGGTGCTGTGCCTGCTGGGCGCCCGCCCGCGGCTCGCCGAGTACCGCCGCTGACCGACGGGGGGTCCGCCACCGGCACCGGCCGGCGGCGGACCGTACCGACGTACCGCCGCCCCGGCACCGCACACCGCCACCGGCTCAGGGCTGGTAGCGGTAGCCCATCCCCGGCTCGGTGAGCAGGTGCCGGGGGTGGGCCGGGTCGCTCTCCAGCTTGCGGCGCAGCCCGGCCAGATAGACCCGGAGGTAGTTGGTCTTGGACTCGTGGCCCGGTCCCCACACGTCGTCCAGGATCTGGCGTCCGGTCACCAGCCGTCCCGGGTGGCCCAGCAGCAGTGCCAGCACCCGCCACTCGGTCGGCGTCAGCCGGGGCTCCTCCGGCCGCTCGGCCGGGTGCCGGAGCAGCTCGGCGGCCTCCGGCCGGAGCCGGACGGTGCAGTTCACCACGTCCACCGTGTAGGCGCCGATGTCGGCCGCCAGCGGGGCCTCCTCCGGCGAGGGACGGCGCAGCACCGCGCGCAGCCGTGCCAGCAGTTCGTTCATCGAGAAGGGCTTGGTGACATAGTCGTCGGCCCCGGCGTCGAGCGCCGCGACCTTCTCGGCGGCGCCGGAGCGGCCGGAGAGCACGATGATCGGGACCTTGCTCCAGATCCGCAGCGCGTGGATCACGTCGACGCCGTCCAGGTCGGGCAGACCGAGGTCGAGGATCACCGCCTCGGGCGGGGTCCGGGCCGCCAGGCGCAGCGCGGCGTTGCCGTCGGAGGCGGTGGCCACCAGGTAGTGGCGGGCCCTGAGGTTGATCCGCAGGGCTCGGAGCATCTGTGGCTCGTCGTCGACGACCAGGACGCGGGTCAACGAGTTGTTCCTTCCGGTGCGGTCGCGTGGTCGCGGGCTGGCTGACGGCCGCGGTCGTCGTCGGGTGCGGGACGGTCCCCGGCGGAACCGTCCTCAGCGGGACGGTCCCCGGCGGTGTCCGCCGCGAAGGGTCTGCGGTCCGGCTCCTGGCCGCGCAGCCCGGGCTGTGCCTGGGACAGCGGCTCATGCCGGGCCGCGGGCAGGGAAAGCACCATGGTCAGGCCGCCGCCGGGGGTGTCCTCGGGGCCGAGCGTGCCGCCCATGGCCTCGGCCAGCCCGCGGGAGAGCGCGAGTCCGAGGCCGACGCCGGTGCCGTTGTCGGTGTCGCCGAGCCGCTGGAACGGCTGGAAGATCCGGTCCCGGTCCTCGGGCGGCAGGCCCTGGCCGCGGTCGATCACCCGCAGTTCCACCCGGTCGCCGTGGGCGCTCGCGGTGAGCAGCACCGGCGTACCCGCGGGCGTGTGCCGTACGCCGTTGGCGATGAGGTTGGCCAGCACCCGCTCCAGCAGCGGCGGGTCGGCGAGCACCGGCGGCGCGGCCTCCAGGCCGCGGGCGGAGACCGGTGCCACGTCGATACCGGCCAGCGAGCCGAGGGCGGTCGAGTAGACCTCGTCCAGGGCGGTGGGCTGGAGGTCCAGGGTGAGCGCCCCGGCCTGGAGCCGGCTCATGTCCAGCAGGTTCTCCACCAGCCGGGTGAGCTTGTCCAGTGCCTCCTCGGCGGTGGCCAGCAGCTCCCGCTGGTCCTCCGGGCTGAACTCGACATCCTCGCTGCGCAGTGAGCTGACCGAGGCGAGGGCGACGGCCAGCGGGGTGCGCAGGTCGTGGCTGACCGCGGCCAGCAGCGCGGTGCGCAGCCGGTCGGCGGCCTTGACCGGCTCCACCTCGGCCGCGGCCTCGGCCAGCCGGGCACGCTCCAGGGCGACGGAGACATGGGCGGCGAACACCGAGAGCACCCGCCGGTCGGCGGCGGGGAGGCTGCGGCCGCGCAGCACCAGCACCGAGTCGGCGCCGACCGCGATCTCCTCAACCGCGTCGCTGTGCTCGGGCTCGGCCCGGTCGCGGCGGCCGCCGTCGGCTCCGGCGGCATTGTCAGTGGCGGGTGCCAGTATGTCGTCCGGAGCCGGGGCAGGGCCGCGACCAGCTCCGCGGAGGACCCCGCTACCGGATCGCCGTTACGCGCAGGGTCACGCTCACCATGCCGAAGGTCTCCCGCAGCCGGGCGAGCAGCGCCGGCACGGCCTCGTCGCCGCGCAGCACGCTGCCGGCGACGGCGGAGAGCGTCTCCGCCTCGGCGGTGGCCCGCGCGGCCCGGCTGGCGAGCCGGGTGGCGTGGTCCACGATGCTGGCCACGATGATCGCGACGACGGCGAAGACGCACAGCGCCAGCACGTTGTTGGGTCGGAGATGGTGAACCGGTGGATCGGCGGATGAAGTAGTAGTTCAGCAGCAGCGAGGCGGTGAGGGAGGCGACCAGGGCGGAGATCACCCCGCCGAGGCAGGCGTGCCGACGACGGCGAGCAGGAACAACAGAATGTCGCTGGTGGTGTTGACCGACGAGCGCAAGCTGCGTGAGCAGCCCGGTCAGCAGCGCGGGCACGAGCAGCCCGGCCACGGCTCCGGCGGTACGCAGCCGCCCGTGAGCGCATCCGCCCGGCAGGGGCAGCCTGCGTCCGCTGCCGGACTTTCATGGGTCACCATGTGGACGTCGATGTCGCCGGAGAGCTCCACCGTGGTCTCACCGATGCCGCGGCCGGTGAGCGCGCGCACCAGTCGGCTGCGCCTACTGGTGCCCAGCACCAGCTGGGTCGCGTTCTCGGCGGGCGAAGTCCAGCGCGCGCGGGATGTCGTCGCGACGACGGAGTGGGCGCTGCCGCCGAGGGTCTCCACCAGCTGGCGCTGGGCGGCGAGGGCGGCCGGATTGGCGTCGGTCAGCCCGTCGCTGCGGGCGACATGGACGGCGAGCAGCTCGCGCGCCGAGCGGTCGGCGATCCGGGAGGCGCGGCGGATCAGGGTCTCCCCTCGGGGCCGCCGGTGAGCGCGACCACCACCGCTCCCGGGTCCCAGACCCGGCTTATGCCGTGTTCGGCACGGTAGGTCTGGAGGCCCTCGTCGACCCGTCGGCGAGCCACAGCAGCGCGAGCTCGCGCAGCGCGGTCAGGTTGCCGACCCGGAAGTAGTTGGAGAGCGCGCATCGACCTTCTCCGCGGTGTAGACATTGCCATGGGCCATCCGGCGGCGCAGGCCCTCGGGGCCATGTCGACCAGTTCGATCTGGTCGGCCCGGCGGACCACCTCGTCCGGGACGGTCTCCCGCTGCGGCACCCCGGTGATCGTCTGGACCACGTCGTTCAGCGACTCCAGGTGCTGGACGTTGACCGTGGTCAGCACGTCGATTCCGGCGTCGAGCAGTTCCTGACGTCCTGCCAGCGCTTGTCGTGGCGCCCGCCGGGATGTTGGTGTGGGCGAGCTCGTCCACCAGGGCGACCTCGGACGGCGGGCGATCACCGCCTCGGTGTCCATCTCGGTGAACCCGAGCCGCGGTAGTCCCGGTGCAGCCGGGGTATCACCTCTAGACCGTCCAGCCGGTCCTCGGTGTGGCGGCGCGAGTGGCACTCGACGTAGGCGACGACCACGTCGCTGCCGCGGTCCTGCCGCCGCCGGGCCTC
The DNA here is from genome assembly GCA_014284505.1 of Streptacidiphilus sp. 4-A2. GTDB lineage: Bacteria > Actinomycetota > Actinomycetes > Streptomycetales > Streptomycetaceae > Streptacidiphilus. Next base: position 5,466,382 of record JAAFYY010000001.1, read on the forward strand.
GTCCAGCATCCGGTAGGTCTTGCCGACTCCCGGGGCCGCGCCGAGCAGCACCTTCAGACGTCCTCGGCCTGCACCGGAGCGCGCGTAGTACGCGGGGCTGTCGTACTGGTGCGACACCTGCGGCGTTTCCTTCCCGCTGCGGTCGTTCCCACGATGGGAACTCATTGCAGGCAACCGCATGACACCTCTGATGAGCAGCGGCGTTAACGCTTTCCTGACACGCACCGCGGCGGTGCTTACGCAATCTTGACCTGCATCGGCCATCCGGCCCGGCCGCGCCCCGCGCTCGCGGCGCGGCGCCGCCCGGAGCGGCGAGGCCGACGGCTCCGGCCCGCGGACTCCCGGGGCCGGGCACCGGGTCCTGACCTGGCCGTCCGGGGCTATGCCTCCAGCCGCAGCCGCAGCCGGCACACCGTGGCACCGGTACCGCGGCGGACCGCGTGCGCGATCAACGAGCTGCGGCGGTCGTGCAGCGGCCAGGTCCAACCGCGCCGACCAGGACGACACCAGCGAGTGGGTGCGGACCGGGGCCTTGGGGATGCGGCCGAGTGGGAGCTGCTCCGCTGTTCACTCGTAGGAGTGATGTATCCGGGAGAAACGCAGGACCAGCGGGAGCGTGATAGAGATGATCCAGGGACCCTCGGTGAACGTGGTGAGGGTCTCCACAGCGGTTGCTGCTGCCGTGAGCAGGGCGCCGAATCCATTGAGAGCTGCTTTGCCCCGCCAGCCGGGCGCCCGGTTCAGGTACCAGTGCCGGACCATCCCGACCTGGCAGATGGTGAAGCCGACAAAGACACCGATCGCGAACAGCGGGACCAGGCTGTTCGCGATCCCGCCCGAGCCGACGAGCAGTCCGGCGAAGGCCGGCGCAAGGGCCGGCCTCCGCCACACCGCCCGTGTTCCTGCCGGCTCACCCATGAGCTGCGCACCTCCGTGTCGGAGACGCTGCTCATGCCGGCCTCTCGGCGCCGCGCCCACCTGCGGCATTGACGGAACCTCAGCGACCTGCCGTCCCGCCCTACCGCGTTCCTGACGGCGGGGCGGGGCCATGGCGGCCATGCCCGGGAGCAGACCCGGACAACAGGTACGAACGGCGGGCTGCGGCCCGCGTTACAGCGCGCGCCCCGCGAAGTCGTAGCGGGTCGCGTACCGCGCCACCACCCGGCTGGTGCCGGTGGGTGGATGCAGACGGGAGGGAGCAGTCGTGTGGATCGGAAAGACGGTGCTCGGGCGCATCCGCTCCAGCATCGTGTGCAGGTGGTCCTGGCTCGCGTGGCCGGAGCAGCCGATCTGCCGCAGCCGGATGCCCAGCGCCGACAGCCAGTCGGTGAAGGGTTCCAGCGCGGCTCGAAGGGGCCCAGCGGCTCGCCGTTGGCGTGCACGAAGACGCTCTCCGGGCAGCCTTCGCCGACCGGCAGGTCCAGCAGCGAGGGCAGGTCGTCCGGGTCGGGCACGACGATGTACGCGGACGGGGCGTCATGGACGTCGGCCCACGACGCCTGCTCGGCGGCGAGCACGCCCTCCACCCCGAGCAGCCGCAGGAAGGCCGCGGTGGCTGAGGGCCAGATGACACGGCGTCCGGCCGCCTCGGCGATGCCGAGGAACGCCCGCACCCGGTCCAGGTCACGCGGGTACAGCGAGAGCAGGACCAGCCCCGGGGTCTGTTCCAGGACGGCGGTGAAGTCCCGCTGGACGTCGTTCTCGTCCGGAGGGGGCCGCTCATGTCCCAGCCCAGGGTGGTGCCCTCGGTGGCGAGGACTTCGCACCCGGCCGCGCGGTCGACGAAGTCCCAGGCCCGCTCCGGGTGGTGGCCGTGGAACCGGATGTCCCCGGTGAACGCCAGTGTCCCGGCCGAGGTGCGGACCAGGTATCCGCTGGCCCCGGGGACGTCGTGGTCCACCAGGACGCACTCGACCTCCATCGGTCCGACCTGGGTCCGCTGCCCGTCGGCGAGCCGCCGCCACACGGGGTCGCCGTGGGTGAGGCCCTGTCCGGTGGCGCTGAGCGCCTCCAGCAGGTCGACCGCGTCGGTGTGGGCGTGCACCGCGACGTCCTCACGCAGGAAGCCGGCCAGCCCGACGTGGTCGATGTGCGGGTGGCTCACAAAGACGGCGGTCTCACCGATCGGGTCGCCGAGCTCCCCGGCCAGCCGTGCCCCGGCGGCAGACGATCCGCCGGGGGTCGAGCCGCCCGGCGTCGATCCGCCGCGCCTGCCCGAGTCGGGGTCGCGCGGCCGGGTCGAACAGGCCCGGGATCCGCGGAGCGGCGTTCATCCGCAGCCGGTCGGAGAGCTCACGCCCGGGGCGCAGCTGGACCGGGCGGCGGAAGGGGTCCCGGCCGGAGGGGATGTCCAGGCCGATGTCCAGCAGCACGCGGTGGCCGCCGTCCTCGATCATGATCTTGCTTCCGCCGATGACGCCGAGGCCACCCCAGAATTCGATGGCGACCATAGATCCTCAATTCCTATCAGCGGTCGACCGGGCTCCAGCCCAGGTCCTTACGGTGTCGAGCAGGTCCTCGACGAGCGGCGCACTGCCGTGCGCGGGGCCGTCGGCCCGGCCGAAACGGTCGATATAGGCGCCGACCGCGCCGAGCCGCAGGCCCGGTTCGATGTCGTTGCGCCAGTGGTCGCCGACCACCAGCAGCCTGGCGCCGTCGGCGGCCGCGACCGGCTCCGGGCCCTGCGGCAGGCCGAGTTCGCGGCGGAGCAGCCGGTCCAGGCCGACGGGCTTGCCGGTGCCCGCGATCACCTCGTCCACCAGCGGCAGCACCTCAAGCCGCTGGAGCAGGGGATCGAGCCCCTCCCTGGGGCTGTTGGTGGCAAGCACCACCCGAACCCCTGGGACCGCAGCCCGGCCAGGAGTTCGGCATACCCGGCCGGTACCTCCAGCTCGATCCCGGGCCCGGCCATCCTGGCCCGGGTCTCGGTGAAGGCGGCGTTGAGCGCCGCCTGGTCCAGCCCGAGGCGGCGGCCGAGCACCGCGACGGACTCCCAGCCGTCGACGGCCTCGGGCAGCACCGAGGCGCCCTGGTCGAGGTAGCGGTCGACCCCGTCCAGCAGTTCCCGGCCGGCCCGGGATCCAGCCGGTGTGCGGCCCGCTCGGCGTAGTAGTGGACCGGGGCGTCGCCCCGGTACAGGGTTCCGTCGAAGTCGGTCACCAGCACCAGCTGCTGGGGTTCCATCAGATTGTCAGCCACGAACACCTCCGGTGGCGGCCATCGCCCCGGTGATGAACTGCCGTTGCAGGGAAAGGAAGAGCACCAGCACGGGGATGGTGGTGAAGGTGACCGCCGCGCACATGGCGGTGAAGTCGGTGCCGTCGGCACCGGCGAAGCTGGACACGCCCACCTCGATCGGCTGGACGCTGGGGCTGGTCGTCATGATCAGCGGCCACAGGAAGGAGTTCCAGCTGGCCATGAAGGTGTTGAGGCCGATGATCAGCAGCGCCGGCCGCACCATCGGCATACCGATGTGCCAGAGCATCCGCATCCGCCCCGCGCCGTCCAGTTCGGCGGCGTCGAACAGCTCGGTGGGCAGCCCCAGGAAGAACTGCCGGACCAGGAAGATCCCGAAGACGCTGGCGCCGAACGGGATGATCTGGATCCAGTAGGTGTTCAGCCAGTTGATGTCGGTGGCGATGGCGTAGTCAGGGATCAGCAGCACCGTGGTGGGCACCAGCAGCACCGACAGCATCAGCACGAACAGGGCGTTCCGGCCCCGGAAGCGCATGACGCCGAAGGCGAACCCGGCGAGCAGCGAGGTGACCAGGGTCAGCGCCGTGGTGGCCGCGCCGACCAGGACGGTGTTCAGGAAGAACCGGCCCCAGGGCTCGGCGGCCCAGGCCCGCGAGTAGTTGTTCCAGTGCCAGTGCGGCAGCAGGATGCCGGAGAGCGAGGCGGTCGCGCTCGGGGAGTTCAGCGAGGTGGCGACCACGTAGTAGAAGGGCAGCAGGACCACCAGGCCGACCAGCACCGCGACCGTCCGGCTGACCGCGGTGCCGGTCCGCGAACTGCCGACCGGTCGGCCGGGTCGCGCCGAGGCGCGCCGCCGGAGCGAACCCCGGCGACGCACCTCGGTCCGGTCGCCCGTGCGGGCGCCAAGTGCAGCGAAGGTCACTGGTCGGCCTGCTTGTCCGCCTGGGCTGCCTTCTGGGCCGCGTTCAGCGCCGTGGCCGGGTCCTCGTTCTTCTCCAGGACCGCCTGGATCGCGACGACCTCCTCGCCCTCGGCCTGCTGGACCCAGGCGTAGGGCGGCTGCGGCACGGCGTACTCAAGGGCGGCGACGGCCGTGGTCATGTACGGGTTCTTGGCGATGAAGGAGCTCATCAGCGGCAGCGCCGCCGAGGTCACCGGGAGATAGCCGGTCTGCTCGGACCACTGCGCCTGGCTGGAGGCCGAGGCCAGGAACTGCATGTACTTCCAGCCGGCGGACTGCTGGGCCGGGGAGGCGTCGGCGAACATGGCCACGTTGGTGCCGGACATGATGTTGCTCGGCGTGCCGGAGGGGCCGGTCGGCAGCACCTCGGTGCCCAGGGTGAACTTGCCGCCCACGGCCTGGTTCTCGTAGTAGTACCCGGCCGCGCTGCTCAGGTCGAACACGCCCTTCTCCGCGCCGAGGGCGGTCTCGCCGGGGTAGTCCGTGCCGACGCCGAGCGCGCCCTCGTTCTCCAGGGTGCGCATGTAGGTGAGCGCCTTGACCGCAGCCGGGCTGTTCAGTTGCGGGGTGCCGTCGGGGGCGATGTCCGGGGTGCCGTAGGCGTCGGCGAGCGCCGCGAACAGGGTCTGGCCGCCGGCCGGGGAGGCGCTGGAGCCCGGGTCCACGGTGATCGCGGTGACGCCCTTGCCGGAGACGGCCTTGGCGTCGGTGGCGAACTGGTCCCAGGTGGTGGGCGCGGTCAGGCCCTTGGCCTTCAGCATGTTCTGGTTGTAGTAGATGACCTGGACGCTCTTGTTGAACGGCCACATCCACAGCTTGCCGTCGGGCAGCTTGAGGTCGTTCTGGACCCCGGTGTAGAAGGCGGAGAGACCGGCCGGGCTGTTGCTGCCCGCGTACTGGCTGACCGGCAGGATCGCGTCGCTGTTGGCGAAGGTCGCCGCCCAGCTCTCGTACACCTGGCCGAGGGTCGGCGCGTTGTGGGCGGAGACGCCGGCCGTCTCCTTAGCGAGCAGGTTGCCGTAGCTGGTCTGGTACTCAAGGTTGACGGTGATGTCCGGGTTGGCCTTCTCGAAGGCGTTGGTCAGCGCCACCAGCGTGGACTTCTGAGTGCCACTGTCCATGATCGACATAAAGCTGATGCTGACCTTGCCGCCGGCCTTGGCGGTGGTGCCGCTGGAGGAGGAGGAACAGCCGGCCAGGGCAACCAGCGCGGTGGCGGAGGCGAGCAGTACGACGCTGCTGCGGGTACGGGACATGTCGGGTTTACCCCTTGGATAGACGGGAGGACACAGGCACTGCCGTGGAGGTGAAGCGGTTGAGGGTGAAGCGGTTGAGGGTGAAGCGCTTTGCGGGTGGTGCGGTTGAGGGTGAAGCAGTCGGGCGTGGCCGGGCGGGCCGGGCGGAGCCGCGGGTGGCTCCGCCCGGGTTCAGCCGAGCCGGGCGATATTGCTGGAGGACCAGCGGCGGAGCAGCGTGAAGGCCGCGGTGACCAGGAACAGGACCACCGCCAGCGCCGCCCCGTATCCGGTGTGGAAGAGCAGGAAGGCCTCCTGGTAGAGGAGGTAGCTGAGCGTCGTGGTGGCGTAGTCGGGGCCGCCCGAGCTCATCTCGTAGAACTGGGTGAACGCCTGCAGCGAGGTGATGCTGGTGATCACGACCACGAAGGTGGTGACCGGACGCAGCTGCGGCCAGGTGATGTGCCAGAACTCCTGCCAGGCGTTGGCGCCGTCCATCCGGGCGGCCTCGCTCATCTCGGTGGAGAGCACGGACAGTCCGCCCAGGAAGAGCACCACGGTGAAGCCCACCTCGTGCCACAGGCTGAAGACGATCACCGAGGGCATGGCCCAGGTGGACGACTGGAGCCACTGTTCGGTCGGCAGGTGCAGCACCCTCAACAGGCTGTTGGCGAGGCCGAACTGGGGGTTGAAGATCCACACCCAGGCCACCGAGGTGGCCACCACCGGGGTGATGTAGGGGGCGAAGACCGCGACCCGGACCCCGTTGAGCAGCTTCCCGCCCCGTTGCAGCAGCAGCGCGATGGCGAGGCCGAGCACGGTCCCGCCGATCACCGTCGCCCCGCTGAAGTACAGCGAGCGCCAGGCGCTGCTGAGGAAGCTGGGCGTGCTGGAGCTGAACAGCGTCTGGTAGTTGGCGAAGCCGATGTACTTGGACATGGACGTGTTCAGTACGTTCCACTTGAAGGTGCTGATGTAGATCGTGTAGGCGGTGGGGGCGATGACGAAGACCGCGAAGATCAACAGCGCCGGGGCCGGATAGAGCCAGCCGATGGGACTCTCACGTGCCCGTTTGATGCGCCGCGCGGGGTGGTCCGCCCTGCCCGCGCGGACGTCTCGCTGTAGTGCGCCATTCGCCAACTCCGCATTTCGGTCCAGCTCTGCCAAGAACGAGTGAAACGCGCGTAGATAGCGTGTCTATGTCAATCAGGCGAACAGTCGGTGACAACCGTCAAACAGGAACTGTCCTTGTGTCATCCTGGAAGGCTGGCCATCTCCACATATCTTGACGGACAGTCAGAACACGGAGCACACAAGGCCGCCGCCCCGGTCGCCAGGACCGGGGCGGCGGCGTGGGCTGTCACGGCAGCCGGGGCGGGCTCAGGCGAACTCGGCCAGTCGGGGCCGCACCCCCAGCACCACCAGCAGCAGCGCGGCCGCCAGCAGCAGCACCGGCAGCACCGTCCAGCCGGACAGGTCGCCCTGCGCCGAGCCGAAGTGCTGCGCCGTCACCGCGAGCTGCTGCGCGGCCAGCCGGTTCAACTGGACGCTGAAGTCGTAGTAGGCGAACGCCACCTCGCCCCGGGTGACCCCGGTGAGCTGCACGGATGCCTGGTCCAGCGCCCCCGCGTCGGCGAGCGTGCGCAGCTGCGCGTCGGCCGCCAGATAGGCCGCACGGGTCCGGGCCACCGCCGGCACCGCGGCATCCGGGCTCGACGGCGCGCCCAGCGTCCGCATCAGCTCCGTGTACTGCTGCTGGAGCAGCGGCCGATAGGGCTGGTCGACCAGCCAGCGGCTCTCCGACGCCTCCGCGTTCGCCGCAGCCACCTGCGCCTGCGCCGTCCCGGCATAGGGGCTGTACCCCTGCGCCACCGCCGTGCCCACCTGCCCGGACATCCCCAGCAGCGCCACCGTCCCGGCCAGCGTGGTCGCCAGCACCGCGGCGCGTGGCAGCAGGCGGATTGAAGACCCGCCGGTGCCTGCGCACCAGGTCCAGCTGCCAGTACCCGAGCAGCCCCAGCGCCAGCAGCCCCAGCAGCCCGACCAGCAGCGCCCCGATCCGGGCGTCCCGCTGGGCCGCGTCCCGGTCGCCGGCCACCTGCTGCTCGGCGCCGGCCAGCAGCGCCCGCACCTGTGGCAGCAGGTTCTGCTGGAGCTGGTCCTCGGCGAGGTCGTAGTAGTCGAGGGCGACGGCCGACGGCTTCCGACCACCGGATAGGCCTGGCCGGTGGCGGAGGACTCCTCGGTGCCGGTCAGACCGTCGTACAGGGAGAGGCTGTTCAGCAGCGACTGCACCCCCTGGTCGGAGGCCGGACCGGAGGCCGCCAGCGTGGCCAGGTCGGCGCTCACCCGCTTGCGGTCCGCCTGGGCGGTGAGCTCGGCCAGGACCCCGTCGTCGACCAGCACCGGCGACTGCCCCGGCGGAGGCGGCGTCGACGGGTAGCCGACCACCAGCTCGTTCGCGTGCTGGGCGTCCAGATCGGCCAGCGCCTGGTCCAGGTCTGCCGCGGCGACCGCCCGTGGCTCCGAGACGGTGGCCAGCTGGTGCAGGTCCGCCCGGGCGGCGCCGAAGGCGGTCAGTACCGCCGCCAGCAGCCCCGCCACCAGCAGCAGGGCGGTCCCGGCCTGCATCCGGAGCCTGCGCACCGGGGCATGCCCGGCCACGCCGGCCAGCGCGCGCAGGCCGCGCGGGCGCCCCGCCGCCGCCCCGCTCCGATCCCGCCCCGGCGCGGCGGCCACGGCCAGGGAAGAGACCCCCGATCCCCCAGGGGTCGTCACCGATGGTGTTCGTGCGGTCGTGACAGTCACCTGGTCGACCCTAGAAACACTGGACGACCGTCAACCGACACTTCGGCGGACGAACGGTGAACAGCTCGTCACAGTAAGCAACGGAATCCTGTCCTCCTTTCCTGCTTCCCTGTTGGGAGCGGTGCCGGAGGAGCCCAGGGACACTTCGGGCGGGTACCGGGTCCAGGCCTCAGTAAGAGTCGGCTTAGGCTGGTGCCCAGCAGGGGCGCGGGGTGGGATCATTGGACCGGCTAGCGTTGTTTTACGGCGAACGGCCCCATCCGTCGGACAACAACCAGCAAGGAGCCCCATGAGCGCGGCTGCGTCCCTGTTCGACTCCTCCTGGATCTCCATAGCCGCGCTGCTCGCGGTGGTGTCCGATGCCTTCATGCCGCTGATCCCGGACGGCACCATAGTGATCGCCGCCACACTCAACACCTCGCAGCACGCGGCCTCCCCGTGGCTGCTCGGTGTCGGTGTCGCCCTCGCCTCCTTCTGCGGGGACCTGCTGCTGCTCCGGGCCGCCCGCCGCGCCGCGGGCTGGGCGCAGCGGCGCCTCAACCGCAAGCCCGGCGCCGCGACCGCGGCCACGCAGGTGCTGGAGCTGCTGGACACCAAGAAGGGCCGGACCATACTGCTGTTCCGGTTCGTCACCGGCGGACGGAGCCTGCTGGACCTGGTGGTGGGCACCAGCAAGCAGCCGACGCGCCACTATCTGCGCTGGTCGGCGCTGTCCTCCTCGGTCTGGGCGACCTACATCGTCGGCCTGGGGTATCTGAACGCCCATACCTTCAACACCAGTTGGGTGAGCTTCGCGGTGTCCTGCCTGGCCGCGGGCGGGAGTCAGCGCGGTGATCGCCCGCATGGTGCAGCGCCAGCGCCGACTGGCCCGCGAGGCCGTGGCGGCCCAGGCGGAGAGCGCCGCCCCGGCCCCCGTCGGCTGAACCCACCGGCCCGACAGCACGCACCCGCCGGCACACACCCGCGAGCACGCGCCCGCCGGCACGCATCCGGCAGGGCACACATCCGGCAGAGCCCATCCGGCAAAGCGCACCTGGCATGCCTCACCGAGCCTGCCTCCGGCCGCCCCGGGGCCGGTCTGCCGAGCCCGCCCCGGGGCGGGCTCGGCCCCGGGACGCCACCGCCGTCGGCGGCAGGTTCCGCCGCTACTCCGGCAGGTTCCAGTCGATCGACTCCCGGCCGAGGTCCGCGAGGTGCTTGTCCACCTGCGAGAACGGGCGGCTGCCCAGGAACAGCCTGGCCGACAGCGGCGAGGGGTGCGCTCCCTGGACCACCCGGTGCCGGCTGGTGTCGATCAGCGGCAGCTTCTTCTTGGCGTAGGCGCCCCACAGCACGAAGACCACCGGGTCGGGCTGCTCGTTCACCGCCCGGATCACCGCGTCGGTGAAGGTCTCCCAGCCCTTGCCCTTGTGCGAGTTGGCCTCGTGCGCGCGCACCGTCAGCACCGCGTTGAGCAGCAGCACGCCCTGGTCCGCCCAGGTCTGGAGGTTGCCGTGGGCCGGCACGGGCACGCCGAGGTCGGCCAGCAGTTCCTTGTAGACATTGCGCAGCGACGGCGGAACCCGCACCCCACGCTTGACCGAGAAGCACATCCCGTGCGCCTGGTTGTCGTCGTGGTAAGGGTCCTGGCCCAGCAGCAGCACCTTGACCTGGCCGTACGGGGTGGCCTCCAGGGCCGAGAACACCTCGCCGACCGGCGGGAAGACCTGGTTCCGCGCGCTCCCCGGCGACGAACTCGGCCAGCTGCCCGAAGTAGGGCTTCGCGGTCTCCCCGCGAGCACACCCTGCCAGGACTCGGGCAGCACGAACTCGTCGAGCGGGGACGGTGAGAGTGACATCGGGGTGCGACCTCCAGTGGGAACCGGCTCCGGGGGAGCCGACTGCACAGCACCGTACCGGGTGCCACCGACAGCCCGGTTCCGCTCCGCCCCCGCCCCCGGTCGCCGTTGCTCAGCGCACCCCGCTGAGGTGGGCGAAGAGCACCACATTGCCGGTGTACTCCTGCCGGGCGCGGTCGAAGCCGCCGCCGCAGGTGATGATCCGCAGCTCGGCGTCCGAGGTCGGGCCGTAGACCAGGGTGGCCGGGAAGGCGGCCTTGGCGTAGCTCTTCAGCCGGTCCACGGTGAACAGCGCGGTGGTGCCGTCCAGCCGGGACACCTCGACCAGCGCTCCCGGGCGGACCGCCGACAGGTTCCACATGACGGCCGGGCCGGTGCGGGTGTCGACGTGGCCGACCAGCACGGCGGTCCCGGCCTCGCCGGGGGTCACCGAGTCGCGGAGCCAGCCGGCGGTCCTGGGCTGCGAGAACGGGGCAGCTCCGGGGCGCCTCTGCTGTCCATGCCCAGCCGAGCAGCGGTGCGCGGAGGCCGATCGAGGGCACCTCCAGCTGCATCGGCGTGGATCTGGCCAGCGGGGCATGGGTGGCGCCGGTCGGCCGGTCGGCCGGGCCCCGGTCCCCGGAGTCCTGGTCCGCGGAACTGCGGAGCCCGTCGGAGGACGAGGCCGGGGTGGACGCGGCGGGCGCCAGGCCCCGGCCGAGGAGTACGGGCCGGGCTGGGGCGTGTGGGCGAGCCCGAGCGCCGCCCCGCCCAGGGCCACCGCGCACAGGCAGCCCGACAGCGTGCCGGTGGCCAGGCTCAGGGTGCGCCGCAGCGAACGCCCCGGCAGCCGTGGCTCAGCCACGGTAGGCCGCGCCGGCGCTGGCAGGCGAACAGCACCGCGCCGGCGGAGGCGGCCGCGATCAGGCCGAGCGCGGCGTACTCATCGGTCCGGGAGGGCGCACCGCCCTCCGCCCGCGCGCCCCCGAGTCCGAAGGCCGGGTCGAACCCGGACCCAGAACCGCTGCCCAGCCCGGAGGCAGTGGCGAGCCTGGTCGCGCCCCAGCCGCCGCCCGCCGCCGGGGCGCCGAGGGCGCGCACGGTCACCCGTCCAGTGGCCACGGTCTTCCCGGCGCAGCTCTCCACCAGCGTGTAGTCGCCCGGCTTGACGTCCCTGGCGACGACGGCCTCGGCGAACAGGCCCCCGTCGGCCGCCAGGGTGAGGGTGGCCGGGGCGGCCAGCGCCGGCGAGGTGACCGTGCCGTTGCGCCGCCCTCGCAGTCGGCGAAGGTGCGCAGGTCGACCGTGCCGCCGGGGCGGCTCGCGGTGGGCGCGACCATGATCACGTCGATCACCGAGACCGCCGCCGGCTGGGCCGAGGTGTCGCCGGAGGTGACCAGCGTGGTGCCGCTGATGTCGTCGGAGACCGTGCGGCTCCTGGCCCCCACCCCGGCCGGGACGGCGGGCGCGACGGCGGCCGTACGGGCGGTCGCACCATGGGCACCGGCAGCCCGGGCAGCGGCAGCGGCCTGGACCGCGGCAGCGGCCCGGGCAGCGGCGGCACCGGCGGCGGCCGCATGGGCGGCCGCCGCATGGGGCGCCGTGGCGTGGGCGGGCCGGGAGGCGGGCGCGGGCAGCCGCCGCCCGCCGGGCGCGGCCGCGAACGCCGGACCGGTCCCGGCGACCACCAGCGCGGACACCGCCACCGCGCATGCCGCGCGGAACCCGGCGGTACGTCCCCGTCCGGCGCCCCGCGCTCGATCCGTCTGCTCGTCAGTCCTGCTGGACACGCAGGGCTCCTCTCGGTCCGGGCCGGCCGAGGTGGGTCTCGGCCTTCACCCTTGGGCCCAAAATATGACGAGATAACAGATATTGCCGTGGCGACATACCCCGACTGACGCGGCATCAGAGCCGTCCGGGTGAACCGGCGACGCGAACGGCCCTGCCCTCGAACACGAGGACGGGGCCGTCGGCGGCGGAAACCGTGCCCGCCCCGGACTGCGTGGCGCCGCCGGGCCGCGGCTCGGGCGTCCGCCGGCGGCGTGACCAGCGGGCCCTGGGGCCGACGGCCCCGGGCGACTAGGCTGGCGGTGCTGGGGCAGCCAGTGGTGCCCGGCCGGCCGCCGGTGTCCGGTCCGGAGCGATGTACGAATCGTTCAGAACCATCGCAAGACCTAGGAGACACCTACGTGGCAGAGCGAAAGGCCATTGAGTCCTGGCTCACCGACATGGACGGAGTCCTCATCCACGAGGGCGTGCCGATCCCCGGGGCTGACGCCTTCTTGAAGCGGCTTCGTGATTCCGGGAAGCCCTTCCTGGTGCTCACCAACAACTCCATCTACACCCAGCGTGACCTGCACGCCAGGCTGGCGCGGATGGGGCTCGACGTCCCCGTCGAGCACATCTGGACCTCCGCGCTGGCCACCGCCAAGTTCCTGGAGGACCAGCGGCCCGGCGGCACCGCCTATGTCATCGGCGAAGCAGGTCTGACCACGGCCCTGCACGAGGTCGGCTATGTGCTCACCGACACCGACCCCGACTTCGTCATCCTGGGCGAGACCCGGACCTACTCCTTCGAGGCGATGACCAAGGCCGTCCGGCTCATCAACGCCGGTGCCCGCTTCATCGCCACCAACCCCGACGAGACCGGGCCTTCCGCCGAGGGCGCGCTCCCCGCCACCGGTGCGGTCGCCGCGCTCATCACCAAGGCCACCGGCGTGGATCCCTACTTCGTCGGAAAGCCCAACCCGCTGATGATGCGCGCCGGACTGAACGCCATCGGCGCCCACTCCGAGAACAGCGCCATGATCGGCGACCGGATGGACACCGACATCGTCTCGGGCATGGAAGCCGGAATGTCGACCTTCCTCGTCCTCACCGGCCTGACCCAGGCCGAGGACGTCGAACGTTTCCCCTACCGGCCGACCCGGGTGGTCCATTCGATCGCCGACATGGTCGACCTGGTCTGAACCGGCGGCGAAGGCCCTCCCGTTGTCCCGGGAGGGCCTTCGAACCGCCGGTGCGGACGCCCCTGGGGGCGGTCAGCGGGAGAGCAGTACGGGCAGCTCCGCCACCGAGGCCAGCACCGCGGTGGCGCCGTCCGCACGCAGCCGCTCGGCGCCGTGCGCGCCGGTCAGCACGCCCGCGACCACGCCCGCCCCGGCGCTCGCGCCGCAGCGCATGTCGTAGCCGGTGTCACCGACCACCGCCAGCTCCCGCACGTCGTCCGCCGCGCCGGTGCGCAGCAGCGCGGCCAGCGCCAGATCCGGGTAGGGGCGGCCGCGGCCGCCCGCGTCGGCCGGGCAGAGCACCAGGTCGGCCAGGCCCTGCCAGCCCAGCGCGTCCAGGATGCGCTGCTGCGTCGGGCCGGAGAAACCGGTAGTCAGCACGACGGTGAGGCCGGCCGCCCGGAGCTCGCGGATGGCCGTCTCGGCGCCGGGCAGCGGCGCGCAGTGCCCCTGCTCCACCAGGTCGTGGTAGGCGGCCTCGAACGCGCGGTTGGCACGCTGGGCCTGCTCCTCGTCGCCGAACAGCGCCCGGAAGACGCTGATCTTGCTCTCGCCCATGGTGTCCCGGACGTACCCCAGCATCTGCTGGTGCCGCTCGGTGCCGGTGACCACGCCCAGCTCGGCGGCGGCGGCGTCGAAGGAGCGCTCGACCAGGCCGTCGTCGGCGACTGTGGTGCCCGCCATGTCCAGCACCACCAGCCGGGTGCGCGGCGCGGCCGCTCCGGTCGCGGAAGTCTGATCAGCCATCACAGTCCCATCTCGTTCAGGGTCGCCTCGCCGATGGCGGGCGAACAGGTCATGCCACGGCCACCGGGGCCGGTCACCAGCCACACGCCGTCGCGCACCTGCTCGCGGTGCACCACCTCGGTCGTGTCCAGGCACTGGGCGTACACACCGGCCCAGCGGCGGCGCACCTTGGGCAGCGGGCGGCCCAGCAGGCTCTCCGCCACCCCGGTCAGGTAGGCGTACGGCTCCTCGACCACGTCGAAGCCGAACGGCTGGTCGTACTCGTGGGTGTCGCCGATGGTGAGCGAGCCGTCCGCGCGCTGGACCATCAGCAGCTGCATCCGGTGCTCGGCGGCGACCTGCGGCTGCGGCTGCGAGGCGTTCAACGCCTCCAGCGCCGGCCCGGCGTAGGCCGGGTAGTAGCGGAAGCTGTCGGCGTCGGCCACCGAGGTGGTCAGCCGCTCGCCCAGGGGCTCGGTCTGCATCATCTGGAGCCGGACCCGGCGCACCGGAAGCTCCGGGGCCAGCTCGCGGACCAGGCCGCCCAGCCAGGCGCCGGTGCACAGCACCACGGCGTCGCCCTGGTGCAGTTCGCCGCGGTCGTCGCGGACCGCGCGCCCCTCGACCTGGCGGACCTCCCGGCCGGTCAGCAGGGTGTAGCGGCCGGAGCCGGCCAGGTGCGCCTGGAGTTCGCGCTGGGTGACCCGCGGCTCGACCTGCGCGTCCCGCGAGCACCACAGGGCGCCCAGCGACTCGCCGCGCAGAGCCGGGTTCAGCTTGCGCACGGCCTCGGCGTCCAGCAGCTCCCAGCCGCGTTCGGCGGCATCGGCCCTGGTGACGGCCTCGGCGGCGACGGCGTACTCGGCCTCGGTGCGCAGCACGGTGAGCGAGCCGCTGTCCCGGAAGCCCACCCCGGGCACCCGCTCGCCGATCTCCTCCCACAGTTCCCGGGCCCGGCGGGCGGTGGTCAGCTCGGCCCCGGAGGACCTGCCGCCGACCCACACCAGGCCGAAGTTGCGCACAGAGGCGCCGCGCGCCTGCGTCTCGCGTTCCAGATGGACAACCTCGTGGCCGCGCTCGACCAGATGCCATGCGTGCATGGTCCCGAGCGCGCCTGCTCCTACAACGATGACTCTCACAGGACCGACCCTCGGCCTTCGGAGTGACGCATCGGCAGCCTCCGGGTTAATCGGACATGAACAGCTCCAACAACTTGTCCATACAACTTACTGGACAAGCTGCTGGAGCCACACCCCTCCGGAAGGGTCAGGAACGGCGCTGCCACCCCTCCAGATAGGCGTCGATCTCGCGGATGATCCCGGCCTTGCCCGCGTCGTCCAGGAACGAGGCCCGCACGCCCTGCCGGGCCAGCTCGGCCGTCCCGGCCTCGTCCAGCCCCAGCAGCCCGGCCGCGACGGTGTACTCGCGGTTCAGGTCGGTGCCGAACATCGGCGGGTCGTCGCTGTTGACGGTGACAAACAGCCCGGCGTCCACCATCTGCCGGATCGGATGGTCCTCGATCCGCTCGACGACCCGGGTGGCGATGTTGGAGGTGGGGCACACCTCCAGCGGGATGGCGTGCTCACCCAGGTAGTCCAGCAGCCGCGGGTCGCGCACCGCGTTGGTGCCGTGGCCGATGCGCTCCGCGCCGAGGAACCGCAGCGCGTCCCAGACCGTCTCCGGGCCGGTGGCCTCGCCGGCGTGCGGCACGCTGTGCAGCCCGGCGGCACGGGCCCGGTCGAAGTACGGCTGGAACTGCGGCCGCGGCACCCCGATCTCGGGACCGCCCAGGCCGAAGCTGACCAGCCCGTCCGGACGCAGGTCCAGCGCCAGCCGCTCGGTGATCTCCGCCGACTCCAGACCGGCCTCGCCGGGGATGTCGAAGCACCAGCGCAGCACCACGCCCAGCTCGGCCTCGGCCGCCTTGCGGGCGTCCTCGATGGCCTCCATGAACGCCTCGCCGGGGATGCCGCGGTGCACCGAGCTGTACGGGGTGACCGTCAGCTCCGCGTAGCGGATGTTCTGCCGCGCCATGTCCGCGGCGACACCGTAGGTCAGCGCCCGCACGTCGGCGGCGTCGCGGATCAGGTCCACCACCGACAGGTAGACCTGGATGAAGTGCGCGAAGTCGGTGAACTCGAAGTACTTCGCCAGCGCCGCCGGGTCCGTCGGCACCGAGGTCCGGCCCTCGTAGCGGGCCGCCAGTTCGGCGACCACCGCCGGGGAGGCCGAACCTACGTGGTGGACATGCAGCTCCGCCTTGGGCAGCCCGGCGACGAACGCCTCAAGACCGCCGTTCCGCGCTCCCTCCTGTGCCCCGCCCCACGCCGCCGCACCCTCTACCGCTGCCATCCGACTGCTCCCTCCGCTCCGGTCCAGAAGCTTGCAGCCTCTCACAGCAGCCGCACGGGGCCGGGGCGGCGGGCGTCAGACCAGCGTCGAGATGGTGTGGATCAGCAGCCCCGCCAGGGCCCCCACCACCGTGCCGTTGATCCTGATGAACTGGAGGTCGCGGCCGACATTGGCCTCGATCTTGCGGGACGCCTCCTGCGCGTCCCAGCCCGCAACGGTCTCCGAGATCAGCGAGGTGATCTCGCCCCGGTAGGTGTCCACCAGGTGCTCGGCGGCGTCCACCAGCCAGCCGTCCAGCTTGGCCTGGAGCCGCTGGTCGGTGGCCAGCCGGGTGCCGAAGCTGCGGATGCCGTCGCGCAGCCGCACCCGCAGCTGGCTGTCCTCGTCGTCGGCGGCCTGGAGCACCATCGCCCGGATCGCGCTCCAGCCGGAGGCGATCAGCTCCTGCACCTCGGCCCGGGCCAGCAGCCCCGCCTTGGCCCGCTCGACCTTGGCGATGGTCTCCGGATCGGTCCGCAGCTCCTTGGCGAAGTCCTCGAGGAAGCTGTCCACCGCGCCCCGCGCCGCGTGCTGCGGATCGTCCCTGACCTCCTCGGCGAAGCGCAGCAGCTCACGGTAGACCTTGACGCCGACCTGCCGGTCGATGAACTTGGGCGTCCAGCCCGGGGTCTCCTCGGCGATGGTCCGGATCACCGTGTCCCGGTGCTCCACCAGCCAGGCGTTGGCCCGCAGCACACACAGGTCGACCACCCCGCGGTGGCCGCCCTCGGCCACGATCCGGGCCAGCATCGAACCCAGCGGCTGGGCCACCGGCTGCGCGGCCGCGCGCCTGGTCACCGCCTCGCCGACGACCGCCTGCACATCCTCGTCGCGGAGCACCGCCAGCGCGCCGCGCAGCGCCGCCGCCGCCTCCTTGGTGACCCGCTCCGCGCTGCCGGGCGCGGACAGCCACACGCCCAGCCGCCGGGCCACACCCAGACCGCGCAGCCGCCCCCGGACCACCTCCACCGACAGGAAGTTCTCGCCGACGAACTGGCCGAGGCTGCGCCCGAAGACGTCCTTCTTGGTGGGGATGATCGCGGTGTGCGGGATCGGCAGGCCCAGCGGGCGGCGGAACAGCGCGGTGACCGCGAACCAGTCGGCCAGCGCGCCGACCATGCCCGCCTCGGCCGCCGCCTGGACATACCCCGCCCAGGCCCCGACCCGGGCATGGACACCCCAGCTGGCCAGGGCATAGATCAGCGTCGCCGCTACCAGGAATCCGGTGGCGATGGCCTTCATCCGGCGCACGCCACGCCGCTTCACCTCGTCCGACGCGGTGTAGCGCACCCCGAACGGGCGGTCGGCCTTACTGTCTTCGAGCGTATCCACGTTCCCAGTCTTACCTCTTCGAGATCGAAGTTCGGGAGATACCCGCCTTGTCTGCTCTGCCGGGCCCGGGTGGCCTGTCCGGTTATGCCGAATACTTCATCGAGCCGGACGGCTACCTGGACTACGGGCGCTTCGGTCCGCCGTCCGCCGACGTGGTGGAAACCACCACCGGTCTGCTCACCCAGTCATCACACTGCACCTCCCGTACCGTCGACGAGTTGATGGGCCAGGAACTGCGGGCGCGCCAGGCCTCGGCCCGGCTGCTCGGGCTGGACGCCGCCTCCGCCGAACTGTCCCGGGTCGCCCTGCTGCCCAACACCAGCACCGGACTGTTCCATGCCGCCCTCGGCCTGCCGGGCGGCGAGGTGCTGCTCCCCAGGTACGAGTTCCCCGCCAACCTGTACCCGTGGCAGCGCGCCGCCGCTCTCGGCCGGGTACAACCAGTACCACTCACCCCTGACAGGCACGGCCGGATCACCCCTGACCTGGTCCGTTCCGCGCTCACCCGGCAGACCGCGGCGGTGTCGCTGTCCGCGGTGGACTACCGCACCGGCTTCCGCGCGGACCTGGCGGGCATCCGCGAGGTCATCGGCCCGGACCGGCTGCTGGTGGTGGACGCCATCCAGGGCCTGGGCGCCACCGAACTGCCCTGGACAGCGGCGGACCTGCTGGTGACCGGCGGTCAGAAGTGGCTGCGGGCGGGCTGGGCGACCGGCTTCCTCTACGCCTCGGATCTCGCCCTGGAACGGCTGGAGCCGGTGCTGACCGGCTGGACCGGGGTCGAGGACCCGGCCGTCTTCGACAGCCGGGAGCACCCGCCGGCCCAGGACGCCCGGCGCTTCTCGGTCACCAACCTCAGCCCGGTCGCGGCCGGCGGCCTGGCCCGCGCCCTGGAGCTGATCGAGCGCGCCGGGATGCGCCGGATCACCGCCCACATCGCCCAGCGCACCGACGAGCTGATCGACACCGTGCGCTCCGCGGGCGGCCGGGTCCTCTCGCCGACCGCGGAGCACGAGCGGGCCGGGATCGTCTCCTTCACGCTTCCCAAGACCGACCCGGCGCTGGTCGGCCGGGCCCTGGAGGCACACGGGGTGACCGCGACCGTCCGCCCGGACCAGATCCGGCTGTGCGCGCACGCCTCCACCACCCTGGCCACCGTCGACCTGGTGCACGCCGCGCTGCGCTCGCTGCAACGGAGCTGACCCCGGCCCCGCTCAGGGCACTCAGGGCGCTCAGGGCGCGCTCAGGGCCAGGGGATGTCGTCGACCCGGGTCCAGGCCAGCCCCTGGGCGTCCCAGTACGGCGCCTGGGCGGCCAGCCGCGGCCGGAACGCGGCCCAGACCCGGCTCGGCTGCGGGGTCCAGCCGACCTCGGCGAGCGCCGGCAGCCGCGGCAGCAGCATGACCTCCAGGTTCTGCGCGGTCGACAGGGTCTCGGTCCACAGCGCCGCCTCCACCCCGGCCACGGAATCCGCCGGGACACCCGGCAGGAGCACCGCCGGATCCCAGTCGTACACCTGCGGGACCCCGACATAGCCCGCCCAGTTGGTGCCGAGGGGCGTGTGCGGGTCGTACTTCTGGTCGAAGTAGGCGTGGTCGGCGGGCTCCATCAGCACCCGCGCACCGCCCTGGACCGCTGTCCCGATCCGCGCGATCAGCCCGGCCGGCTGCTGCGACAGCGGATGCCACTCCCCAGCAGCGCCGGGCCCCGGGCCCCGTTCGCCGCGTCCGCCCAGGCCGTCGGCTGCTTGCCGTGCGCCCGGACGATCGCCGACCGGACGATGAAGGAGTCGTAGGCGCTGGGAGTGATCCCGTACGCCTCGTCACCGCCGATGTCGAGGTACGGTCCCGGCGTCATCGCCGCGAGCGCGCCGATGACCTGGTCGACAAAGGTGTACACCTCGGGCCGGCCGGTGCACAGGCTGTCATTGGCCCCGCCGGTGCCGCTGTACGGACGCGCCGTCGCGCTCGCGGCGCAGCCCAGGCCGGGGTAGGCGGTGAGCGCGGCATGGGTGTGCGCGGGCATGTCCACCTCGGGGACCACAGTGACATAGCGGTCCGCCGCGTAGGCGGTGATCGCCCGGTAGTCGGCGTCGGTGTAGTAGCCGCCCGGGCCGCCGCCGACCTCGGTGGCCGCGCCGACCCCGGTCAGCCGGGGCAGGCCGGGGATCTGGATCCGCCAGCCCTGGTCGTCCGTCAGATGCAGATGCAGATAGTTGATCTTGTACTCGGCCAGCAGATCGATGATCCGCTCCACCACCGGCACCGGGAAGAAGTGCCGGGCGACGTCGAGCTGGACCGAGCGGACGCCAAAACGCGGCCGGTCGGCGATCCGCACCGCGGGCAGCGGGCCGGCGCCCCGGGCCGGCAGCAGCTGCCGCAGGGTCTCCGCGCCGTGGAACAGCCCGGCCCCGGCGGCGGCGGTGACCACCACCCCGTCCGGCCCGGAGACCAGGCCGTACCCCTCCGGGCCGGTACCGGCGGAGGGGTCCAGCCGCAGGGTCACCCCGCCGGGCCCGGCGCCCAGCACCTGCGGACGGTGCCCGGTGCTGACCGCCAGTCCGGCCGCCAGCCACCCGGCCACACCGTCGGCGGCGGATCCGCCGACGGCGCGCAGCACGGTCCCCGCGCCGATCGGATACCCGGGCCCGCCGAGCGCCGCGACCTGCGAGGGCTCCGGCACCAGCGGCAGCGCCGCGCCCGCCGCGGCGGCAACAGGCCCGGCATCGACCGGCGTCTGCCTGGGGGCACTCGCAATGGCGGGGGCCGAGTCCTCCGAGGACGAGGCCCGCCGCGCCGAACCGCAGCCGCAGACCGCCACCGTCAATGAGAGCAGCGTCATCGCCGCAACCAGCGCTTTTCGGACCATACGGACATCGTGTCAACCGCCCGCGCTCTTCTCAATCAACCACGCCCACCACCCGCGATTCCCATCGCTCACCGCACACGCGTTCTGACGTCCCCTATCCCGGGAGTATCCCGGGAGGCTGCCGAGGAGACGGGCCGAGCCGGCCCGGACCCCGCAGCCGGCCGGGAACCACTTCCCCGTGAAATGTCGTGCAGTAGGTACGGCGCCGCAGCCCCGAGCGAGGGACTGTGACCGTATGTGGCCGCGCGAGCCGGAAGCGTAGCTGGTATGGGGCCCCGCTCGCATCGGGTTTAATCGTCACCAAAGGGACAGCAGATGATTTGACCGAACATAATCGGATCAACCGTCACCAGTAGCAAGCCGCGTTCCGCCGATCGGCCCAGCATTACCACAGGGCCGGCCGCGCGTCCGCAAGGCCCGAGGAGCAGTGCGCACGATGACCCAAGGACCACAGGGACCGGGCTGGGGACCAGCCGACGGCTACCCGGACGGCCCGGACGGCCCCCGCCACCCCCTCGCCCCGGACGCCCTCGTCGCCGAGGACCGCGCCGAGGGCAGCAGCGCCGGCCGGCGTGAGCGCCGCCGCGCCCGCAAGCAGGCCCGCAAGGCCGCCCGCAAGGCCAAGCCGTGGTGGCGCCGCGCCATCCCGACCTGGCGGATGGCCCTGGGCGGGGTGCTGACCGTGCTGCTGCTGGGCATCGGCGCCTTCGTGCTGCTCTACCTCGTGGTGCAGGTCCCCGACCCGAACGCGGCCGCGACCGCCCAGAGCAACGTCTACTACTACGCCGACAACAAGACCGAGATCGGGCAGACCGGCGAGGTCAACCGGGTCTCGGTGCCGATCTCCGAGATCGCGCTCACCATGCAGCACGCCGCGGTCTCCGCCGAGGACCGCACCTTCTACACCAACCGGGGCGTCAGCGTCAGCGGCATGGCCCGCGCCGCCTGGTACACCGTGAGCGGCCGCGGCCTTCAGGGCGGCTCCACCATCACCCAGCAGTATGTGAAGAACTACTACCTGAACCAGGACCAGAACGTGGCCCGCAAGGCCAAGGAGGTGTTCATCTCACTCAAGGTCGACCAGACCGAGAGCAAGGACACCATCATGGCCGGCTACCTGAACACCAGCTACTTCGGCCGCGGCGCCTACGGCATCCAAGCGGCCGCCCAGGCGTACTACGGCATCAACGCCTCCCAGCTGAACGCCCCCCAGGCCGCCTACCTCGCAGCGCTGCTCCAGGCCCCCAGCGCCTACGACGTCGACACCGCCACCCCGGCCGGCAAGGCCGCCGCCGTCGCCCGCTGGAACTACGTCATGGACGGCATGCAGAAGCTCGGCTGGCTCACCCCGGCCCAGCGCGCGGCCGGGACCTTCCCCGCCGTCAAGCAGCCCAGCGCCACCGCGGGCGTCGGCGGCCAGGCCGGCTACCTGATCGACATCGCCGACCAGTACCTGACCGACAACAACATCGTCGACCCGGCCCAGCTCGCCGCCGGCGGCTGGCGGATCACCACCACCTTCGTCAAGGGCGACCAGGACGCCCTGGCCTCCGCGGTCAAGACGGAGCTCTCCGACCAGCTGCCGAACACCGCCCAGGCAAAGGACGTCCGCGCCGCCGCAGGCTCGGTCGACCCGGCCACCGGCAAGCTGGTGGCCGCGTACGGCGGCCCGGACTACGCGACACAGGAGTACAACGACG
Organism: Streptacidiphilus sp. 4-A2; assembly: GCA_014284505.1. Lineage (GTDB taxonomy): Bacteria > Actinomycetota > Actinomycetes > Streptomycetales > Streptomycetaceae > Streptacidiphilus. The sequence continues at coordinate 5,488,423 of JAAFYY010000001.1, forward strand.
CGACCCGGACCGACATCCAGGTCGGCTCCACCTTCAAGGCCTTCGACCTGGCCGCCGCACTCCAGCAGCACGCCACCACCCAGGACGGGGTACCGATCACCCCGTCCACCGTCTACGACGGGAACAGCGGCCGCCCGGTCCAGGGCCTGCCCAAGGGCCAGTCCTACGCGCCGCCCAACGAGGACGACTTCAACTACGGCGAGATCAGCCTGCGCTACGCCATGATGAAATCCGTCAACAGCGTCTACGCCCAGGAAGCCGCCGACGCCGGCCTCGGCAACGTCCGCAACGCGGCCATCTCCGCCGGGCTGCCGCCGGACACCCCCAGCATGAGCGCCGGCGACCCGTCCCTCGCGCTCGGTGTGGCCACCCCCAACGCGATCCAGATGCAGGCGCGTACGCCACCTTCGCCGACCACGGGCAGCAGATCACCCCTGGTCGGTGCAGGCCCTGAGCCACGACGGCGAAGAGCGGCAGCTGCCGGCCCACCAGGCCACCACGGCCTTCAGCCGGGACACCGCCGACACCGTCACCTCGGTCCTGGAGGGCGTGGTCAGCCCCAGCGGCACCGGCTACCTGGCCCAGGACCTGGACCGCCCGGCCGCAGGCAAGACCGGCACCACCGACAGCAACAGGTCGGCCTGGTTCGTCGGCTACACCCCGCAGCTGTCGACCGCGATCGGCCTGTTCGCCGAAGACCCGAAGACCCACGCCCGGATCTCGCTCGGCCAGGCCACCGGCGTCAGCCGGGTCAACGGCGGGGCCTTCCCCACCCAGATCTGGACCGACTACATGACCTCGGCCCTCAACGGCCAGCCGGTCGCCCAGTTCGCCTGAGCTCCCGCCGCGGCCGACACACCACCCCGGCCGGCACCCGCGCCGAGCACCCCCGCCGACAACACCCCGAGCACCCCGAGCACCCCCTCGACCCGGCCGCACCGGCCACCCCCAGCGCACCGCCGACCCCGTCCACCCCCTCCACCCCGGAGGTACCGACCCCTCCACCCCGTCCACCCCCCACCCCGTCCACACCCACCCAGTCGACACCCGCGACACCCGACCCCGGCCGGCCGGAAGGCTCAGCACCCCGCAGTGACCAGGGCCGGACCCGGCGCCGCGCGGTACGGCAGGTCCGAGCCACGCGGAACCGGGCGGAACCTGGCGGAACCGGGGCGAACGGCTCGGCCCCGCAGACAGCGGAGACCGGACAGCGGGCGGAGCACAGCTCCGCCCGCCCGAGCGGCAGCCACCGGACAGCCGCCGGGCCGCCGGTGTGACGTCAGAAACAGCCGGTGAAAATCAGAGATAGAGGCCGGTGCTGCCCGAGCCGTCGCCCACCCGCTCCGACGCCACCGCATGCACATCGCGCTCACGCAGCAGCACATACATCACCCCGCGCACCTCGACCTCGGAACGGTCCTCCGGGTCGTACAGCACCCGGTCACCCGGTTCGATGCTGCGCACATTCTGACCGACGGCGACCGCCTCGGCCCACGCGCAGCGGCGGGACAGCTCGGCGGTCGCCGGGATCAGGATGCCGCCGGTCGAACGCCGGTCCCCCTCCGGGCCGTCCGACCTGACCAGCACCCGGTCGTGCAGCATCCGGATGGGCAGCTTCTCGCCAAGGGGAAAACCCCGTTCGGTGGAATCGTTCACCCTGGACGGTACACCGCACGACCCGGACAACCACTGCCGACCGGGATCCGCGACCGAATCCCGCCCGTGGCCGCGCGGCGGCACCCCGCCGGGCCGCTACTTGCGGCGTCGGCGCAGCAGGACAACCCCCACGACCACAGCCGCGCCGACCGCGGCGACCGGAACGATCCGCTCCTTGCGCGGATTGCCCTTCTCGTCCACGAACTGCGCCCGGACCCGTTCGACGCTCCGGTTCACCGCGACGAACACCTCGCCGGTCTTCTGCTCCACCGCGGCCCTGGCCTGCGCCTTGACCGATCCGATGATCGTGGAGGGGTGCACCGCCACCGCCAGCTCGTCCAGCGTGGCCGCCAACTGCTGCCGGGTCCGGACGATGTCCGCCTCGATCTGGGCTGCGCTGCGGACGTCCTTGCCGTCCCGACCCCTCGTGCTGACCTCGCCCACGAGGACACCTTCCCTCCGTCGCCAAACCTGATGCTCTCGGACAGTTTGTCAGGTGACGGGCCGCCACGCGCAGCGGCACCCGCCTTCGGAGTACGTTCTGTGTGCGCGACCACCCAACGTTGAGTACCAGGAGCATCCAAGATGAGTGAGCGACTGAAGCCCGGCGACACCGCCCCGGCCTTCTCCCTTCCGGACGCGGACGGCAGGCAGGTGTCCCTCGCCGACCACCTCGGCCGCAAGGTCATCGTCTACTTCTACCCCGCGGCTCTGACGCCGGGCTGCACCAAGCAGGCCTGCGACTTCACCGACAACCTGGAGCTGCTGGCCGGGGCCGGCTACGACGTCCTGGGCATCTCGCCGGACAAGCCCGAGAAGCTGGCCAAGTTCCGCGAGAAGGAGGACCTCCAGGTCACCCTGCTGGCCGACCCGGAGAAGGAGGTGCTGACCGCGTACGGCGCGTTCGGCGAGAAGAGCCTCTACGGGAAGACCGTGACCGGAGTGATCCGCTCGACGGTCATCGTGGACGAGCAGGGGAATGTGGAACACGCGTTCTACAACGTCAAGGCGACCGGGCATGTCGCCAAGCTGCTCCGCGACCTGTCCGTCGCGAGCTGAAAACCCCCGGCCGGGCCCCGAGCTGAACCGAGCTGCGCGCCGGCCCCGAGCTGAACCGCAGCTCCGCGCGGGCGCGCCGAGGGCGGCACACCGGCCGGTGTGCCGCCCTCGGTTGTCCCCGGTACGCCCCACTGCCTTACGGCATGGAGTTCACCAGGGTGTTGATCAGCGTGCTGGAGCTGTCGTCGCCCTCGAACGAGTAGGCGAAGATGCCGCCCAGGCCGTTCGCGGTGGCGTACGAGCCGCGGGCAGTGATCGCCTGCGGGGTCACCGGTGTAGAAATCACCGTTGCTGTAGATCCAGGAACTGTCGGTGGTCGGATCCCAGTGCACCGTGGACCCGGTGGTCAGCCCCTGCGCCACCAGCTCCTTCCAGTCGGCGATACCCGCCTCCTGGGTGTACGTCTGCACCGGACTGGCCCCGGTCGCCGGCTCGTACAGCCCGTAGTTGGTACCCGCGGTCACCCCCGACCAGCCACGGAAGTAGAACGGCACCCCAGCACCAGCTTGCTCGCCGGGAAGCCCCCGGTGATCCCGTACGCCGGATCACCCTTGGTGTACGCCTTGATTGTCTCGTCGATGTTGTACTGCTCGTTGCCGGGCGCGATCACCGGGCTCGGGTCGCTCGGCGAGCTGTGCAGCGGGTCCTGGAAGTCGGTCGGACCATCGGTCTCCCACGCACCGTGCATGTCGTAGGTCATGATGTCGCCGTAGTCCAGGTACTGCGAGATCGCCGCAGGCTGGATGTCGGCGATCTTGTCCTGGCCGCTGGGGAGAGCCGCCGTCAGCAGGTAGTGCTTGCCGATGCTGTTGCCGTAGGCGTCCAGCTCACTGCGGAACTCGGCCAGCAGCGCGGTGTAGTTGGCGGTGTCGGCAGCCGAGTAGTCATTGCCGGTGTGGCCGTCGGCCGACGCCGGGTACTCCCAGTCGATGTCGATACCGTCGAACAGGCCCGCCGCGGAACCGGTACCACCGGAGGCGTCACCGGAGATGCCGGTCGGCAGATTACCCTTGATGAACATGTTGATGCAGGAGGACACAAAGGCCTGCCGCGAAGCCTGGGTGGCCGCCGCGTCCGAGAAGTACTTCGAGTAGGTCCAGCCACCGATCGACAGCACGATCCGCAGGTTGGGGTACTCGGCCTTGAGCTCACGCAGCTGGTTGAAGTTGCCCTTGATCGGCTGCGACCAGGCATCCGACGTACCGTCGACACTGATGTCGCTGGTGTACGACTTCTGGTAGTCGGCGAAGGCATCGCCGGCACCGTCACCCGCATCCGGGTCGGACTCGTTGGTCGAGTCGCTCGCCTTGACCGCCTCGAAGCAGGTGTGCGACGTCGGGTCGATGTTCTCGAACGCGTAGGTGATCACCTTCAGGCCCGAGGCCGCACCCGACTGGGCCACGTTCTTCGGGTAGTACGCGTTCCCGTAGATGCCCCACTGGTCGAAGTACGCGGACTTCATGGGCCCGCTCGCCGCAGCCCCCGTCGTCGCCGAGACCGGCGCCGACTCCGCCGAAGCGTGCCCGTCCTTGTCATAACCCTGAACGGTGAAGGTGTAGCTGGTGCCGGGCAGCAGCGAGCTGACCGTCACCGAGTCACCCATCGAGGTCGCCATCAGGTTGGCACCCGAATACACGTAGTACGCGGGCGCGTCACCGGTCTGCGAGCTGTCGGTGGAACCCGTCCACGACAGGGTCACCGCCGTGTTGGAGACCTTGGCGGTGACGTTGGTGGGCGTCGTCACCAGACCGTCGCCGGTCGGCGCCGTCCCGGAACCGCTGGTACTGGTCGCGGACGCACTCGGCGAGGCGCTGGAAGGCGCCGAGGACGAAGGCGAGGAGGACGGCGACGACGAAGGCGAAGAACTCGCGGGAGCCGACGAGCTCGGCGACGACGACGGCGAGGACGTCGGCGACGAGGGCGGGAACTGGCCGGAGCCGAAGCAGTCGGACTGCCGCTGCCGCCAGGACCGCTCAGCGAGATGTCATCGGCGAAGTACGTGCCCTCGCCGTACCAGCCGTGCGTGTAGATCTGCACCGAGGTGGTGCTCGCGCCGGTGGTGAAACTGGTCGACAGCTGGTCCCAGGTCGAAGCGCTGGGAGTCCACGCACTCGCGGTCACCCCGGTACCGGTGGCACCCAGGTAGACATACGCACCCTGGACATAACCCGACAGGTTGTACGTCGTGCTCGGCAGCACCGTCACGGTCTGCGTACACTGCGCGTCATCCCCGGAGGACGCCGCACCCTCGAGCGCGTAGGAACCGCTGTGCACCGGCGTGCTCACCACGCTGTCCAGCGTCGAGCAGCTCCAGCCACTCAGGTTTCCGGACTCAAAGCCGCTGTTGACCAGGAGGTTCGTGGTCGCGGCACTCGCCGAAGTCATGCTGGAGGCAAGAGCCGCGGTACCCGCGAACAGCACCGTGGCCGTGGCCAGAGCAGTACTGCGCTTCAACCTCCGCTCCGGGCCTCGGCGCACGGACAGGGAACGATCCGACATGGGGAACTCACTTTCTCTGTGGGGGGGTACGGCGTCACCCGCGCCGGGGAGTGACCACGGCAGGCAAGTGGGGGATTACCTACCGCCACCCGGCGCGGGTGGGTCTGTGGGGGTCAGCCGGGCCTGCGCGGATCAGCCGTTGAACTGAGTGATGATCTTGGTGAAGTCGTACGGGTTCTGCGTGACACTGCTGCACGCTCCGTCCGCCCAGTTGTGCTGGACACTCGGATCGCAGGCCCGGTCCCGGTTGACGTCCCAGTACGAGAACTGGGCCGCGTGGTTGGCCTGCACAAAACCCAGCAGATCGGTGAAGGTGGACTGGGTGAACAGCTCACTCGGCTGGTCGGTGTGACCATTCATCAGCTGCACGCCCAGGTGCGCCCAGGCGGTGGCCGAGCTCCAGCCGTACAGGGTCTCCAGCTGCGCCACCACATCACTGGCGACGCCCTCGGCGGCCGCCGTCTCGGTGCCGCTGTCCAGGCCGAAGTCGAAGTCCATGATGTTGATCCGGTCGATCCGGGCACCGTCGTTGATCGCCTGCTGGATCTCGTCCCTGCCGGTGTCCGGCAGGCCGACCGTGGTCATCGGAATGGTCAGCGAGACCTGGAGGCCGGGGTCCTCGGCCTCCAGCAGCTTGATGGCACCCCAGCGGACCGCCATGTTGGCGTCCAGGCTGCCGTTCTCCCAGTCCAGGTCGATCCTGGTCAGGTTGTACTTGGTGATGACCTGCTGGTACGCCGCGGCCAGCGCGCCGGCGCTGCCGCAGTCGGTGCCCAGCTCGGTGCCGTTGTAGCCGCCGAAGGAGACACTGACATCACCCCCGGCCGCGCGGATCGCGTTGACGTCGGCGAGCACGGTGGTGTCCGTCGACACCGGCGTGGTCGCGTCACCGTCCCAGGCCGGGGTGCAGTTCCCGGAGTCGAGCACGAAGGCCAGGATGAACTGGTTCTCACCGGAGTTGGCGACGATGTCCGAGACCGCCTGCGGGAGTTGTCCAGCGGCATCAGGTAGACCGGGTGCGTGAAGCCGGTGGCCGGGGGCGCGTGGGGTGGATGGGGCTGGTCGTGGGGGTGGGCTGGTGCCCGTGGTGGGTGGTCGTGGGCTGGGGCTGGTGCTGACCGTCGGCAGCCCGGTCGGGCTGCCGGGACTGGCCGCCGCCGGGCGCGGCCGGGCCGGTCAGCGACAGATTGTCGGCACCGAAGGTGCCCTCGCCGTACCAGCCGTGCACATACACCTGCACCGAGGTGGTGCTCGCACCGGTGGTGAAGCTGGTCGACAGATTGGCCCAACTACTGGCGCCGGGAGTCCAGGTGGACGCGGTCACCCCGGTTCCGGTCGCCCCCAGGTAGACATAGTCGCCCTGCACCTGGCCGGTCAGGGTGTAGGTCGAATTCGGAGCCACGGCCACGGTCTGCGCGCACTGCGCGTCGTCCTGACCGGCGGGCGTACCGGACAGGGCGTAGGAGCCGCCGGCGACCGGGAGGTCACCACGCTGTCCAGGGTGGAACAGGTCCAACCGCTCAGATTCCCGCTCTCGAAGCCCGGGTTGACCAGCAACTGAGTGCTGTCGGCCTGGGCCGGACCGTCCACGGCGAGCAGCCCGCCGACTCCGAGCAGCGCGGCGGTACAGACCGCCAGCAGCTCCCGTCTGAAGCGCCGAACCTGCCCTTGTACGGCTTTCTCGATCATCTCTGCCTCCGCAACCACAACATCCGTCACTGAACCTGCGGTCCCGCTACGGCAGTTGATCCGAGGCCCCCACTCGACCACTCAGTAACAACCGCGTGTTGCATAAATTGGCCTGGACCAACCCTCACCGTCAAGACACCATTCAGCAACGTGTCACTTAAGTTTCTTTAAGGTTCAACGAAGTTCCAGGTCAGCGCGGTTGCGCCGTCGACTGGCCTAGTCCTATTGGTCTCGACCACCACCAGCACCAACGTAAACAAACCCATGTGACCGACGCCACACCCACCTCCCCCTAACCCGCCCGGCCACCCCTCGTTCAACCGTACGAGGCCACCCGCCACCCCAGGCGCCCGGCAATCTCGACCGCCCCCACCCCATCCCCGCAGGGACCGGTCGCGCCCGCCCGCCTCCACCCCTGCCCAACCCCGCAGGGAGCCCCCATGCCCACCACCCGCACCCGCGCCGCCCTCGCCGAACTTGCGCCGCAAGCGTCCTCCCAGGACCACCTGTTGACCCTTCTGGGTCTGGAGGCCACGCCCCAGCGGCGCATCTACCTCCGCCGCAAACTCAACGAGTTCGCCATCCCGACGGACCACTTCACTCAGCCCGCCGTGGTGCACACCCGCGAACTTCTCGAAGAGGGCGTCGCGCACTCCGAAAGCTACGCGGGAGTAGTCAGGTACCTGGGACTGCGCCCAGCGGGCGGCACCCAGGCACACATCGCCCGGCGCATCAGGGAGTTCGGCATCGATACGTCACACTTCACCGGACAGGCCCACAATCGTGGCAAGCGGTTGAACGGACGCGCCGTCAACTTCCTGGTCCAGCGCTCCCCATCCGCAAAGCGGGTTCCTGGGCAGCGGATCCGCCTCGCCCTAGTCGAGACCGGCAGAGCTGATAAGTGTGCAACATGTGGCAACCCGGGCATCTGGATGGACCATCCCATGACCCTCGAAGTGGATCACATCAACGGCGACTGGTCAGACAACCGAGCGGAGAATCTCCGCCTGCTGTGCCCCAACTGCCACGCGATCACAGCCACATACTGCGGCAGGAACAAGCGGCGGCGACGGCAGCAGGCACCATCTGCGGGCGAAGCCCTTGAGCGCAGCGATGACGTGGGCATCGGATAAGGTTGGCGTGCTGCGCTCGTGCCCCAATTGGCAGAGGGACGGTCTTTAGGTGGCCGGGGTTGTGGGTTCGAGTCCCACCGAGCGCACAACGCCAGCTGCCGCCCGCCGATGCGGGCGGCAGCCTGCGTTTTGGGCTCCCGCCGGTCAGCCGAGGGCTTTGCGGAGGATGGGGAGCAGGGCTCGGAAGGCCTGGCCTCGGTGGCTGATGGCGTTCTTCTGGTCCGGGTCAGCTCGGCGCAGGTGACGGTGTAGCCGTCGGGCTGGAGGATCGGGTCGTAGCCGAAGCCGTTGGGGCCGACCGGCTCGAATCGCAGGGTTCCCCGCAGCTGTCCCTCGACCACGTGCTCGGTGCCGTCCGGGAGGGCCAGGGCGGCGGCGCAGCTGAAGTGTGCGGCGCGGTGGGGCGGGGCGATGTCGCCCAGTTGGGCGAGCAGCAGGTCGAGGTTGGCCTTGTCGTCGCCGTGTCGGCCGGCCCAGCGTGCGGAGAAGATGCCGGGGGCGCCGCCGAGGACGTCCACGGACAGGCCGGAGTCGTCGGCGACTGCGGGGCAGCCGGTGGCCTGGGCCAGGGCGTGGGCTTTGAGCAGGGCGTTCTCGGCGAAGGTCACGCCGGTTTCGCGGACGTCGGGGATTTCGGGGTAGGCGTCGGCGCCGACGAGTTCGACGTCCAGTCCGGCGGTGCCGAGGATGGCTCGGAGTTCGCCGACTTTGTGGGCGTTGCGGGTGGCCAGGATCAGTCGTACGGCGGTCATGCGGTCAGCCCTCCAGTGCCTTGCGCTGGATCTCGTCGAGTTCGGCGCAGCCGAGCTGGCCGAGGTCGAGCAGTCGGTTGAGCAGGGTGCGGTCGAAGGGGGTGCCTTCGGCGGTGCCCTGGATTTCGACGAAGGTTCCGTCGCCGGTGCAGACGATGTTCATGTCGGTCTCGGCGCGGACGTCCTCTTCGTAGCAGAGGTCGAGCATGGGTACGCCGTCGATGATGCCGACGCTGACTGCGCTGACGGCGCCGATGATGGGTTCGGCCTTGGAGCGGGTGATCTTCTTGGCCTGGGCCCAGCGTACGGCGTCGACGAGGGCGACGTAGGCGCCGGTGATTGCGGCTGTGCGGGTGCCGCCGTCGGCCTGGAGGACGTCGCAGTCGATGGCGATGGTGTTCTCGGACAGGGCGCGGGTGTCGACGACGCCGCGCAGGGAGCGGCCGATCAGTCGGCTGATTTCGTGGGTGCGGCCGCCGATTTTGCCGCGGACGGATTCGCGGTCGTTGCGGGTGTTGGTGGCGGGGGAAGCATCGCGTATTCGCCGGTGACCCAGCCTTCGCCGCTGCCTCGGCGCCAGCGGGGTACGCCTTCGGTGACGCTGGCGGTGCACAGCACGCGGGTGTCGCCGAATGAGACCAGCACTGATCCTTCCGCGTGCTTGCTCCAGCCCCGCTCGATGGTGATGGGGCGGAGCTGGTCGTCGGTACGGCCGTCGATGCGTGTCATGGTTCCGACCCTATCGGGTGGGAAAGGGCGGGCTGGGTGTGGCGGTGTCAGTTGCCCGGGTGTGTGGTGCGGGTGGGTTGCGGGGTGGTCACATCATGTCTTCGATCTCGGAGGCGATGGGGTCGGCGTCGGTGCCGATGACGACCTGGATGGCGGTACCCATCCGTACTACGCCGTGGGCGCCGGCGGCTTTGAGGGCGGCTTCGTCGACCAGTGCGGGGTCGGCGACCTCGGTGCGGAGGCGGGTGATGCAGCCTTCGACTTCTTCGATGTTGTCGATGCCGCCGAGGCCCGCGACGATCTTTTCGGCCTTTGTGGGCATGTGTTGAGCTCCCGTTCTCGACCTTGGCGTGTCGACGGCACGTCGACCCTTGTGTCCGGTTTACAAAGTAACGCACGGTGGTGGGACTTTGCGCGCTTTGATCGCTTTTGACGGTGAAGATGACGGCTTGGGTCAGGGGAAGGGCTCGGGCTGAGGCAGGCGAGCGGGCCCGGAACGGTCCGGCGAGGAGAGTTCATGAGTTCGGCCAGTGCCGTCACGCCGCCGACGCCGTGGTGGCAGGGTTTGGTGAGCGGCTTGCAGAAGATGGGGCGGAGTCTGCAACTGCCGATCGCTGTACTGCCTGCGGCGGGCATCCTGAACCGGCTGGGGCAGCCGGACATTCATACGAGTTGGGGGTTTCCGTCGAATCTGGTGAAGGTGTTCGGCGGGGCGGGTGGGGCTTTGCTCAATGGTTCGCTGGGGTTGCCGCTGCTTTTCGCGGTGGGGGTTGCCATTGGTATGGCAAAGAAGTCGGACGGTTCGACGGCGCTGGCGGCGGTGGCCGGGTTCCTGGTCTATTACAACGTGTTGCAGACCTTCGCGAAGTGTGTGCGTCCGGCGGTTCTGACGGACGGGGTGTGTGACCGGCCCGGCCGGGGGGCCGTTCAGTGCGATCGCTACTCCGACGATCCAGAATCCGGGGGTTCGGCGGGATCGTCATCGGGTTGCTGAGTGCGTATTTCTGGCAGCGGCTGCACCGGGTGAAGCTGGTGGACTGGCTGGGGTTCTTCAACGGGCGCCGGCTGGTGCCGATTGTGATGGCGGGGGTGGCGCTGCTGTTCGCGGTGGTCTGCCTGTGGGTGTGGCCGCCGGTCGGTCGGGGCTGGATGATTTCGCGAGCGGTCTCACCGGGCTGGGTGCGACTGGTTCGGGCATTTTCGGTGTGGCCAACCGGACTTTGCTGGTTTTTGGTCTGCACCAGTTCCTGAATGTCTTCTTCTGGTTCCAGTTCGGGAGCTATACCGAGCCGGACGGCACGGTGGTGCATGGTGACATCAACCGGTTCCTGGCCGGTGACCCGACTGCGGGCCAGTTCACTTCGGGTTTCTTCCCGATCATGATGTTCGCGCTGCCGGCGGCGGCGATGGCCATGGCGCACTGTGCCAAGCCGAGCCGCCGCAAGGAGGTGACCGGGATGATGATCTCGGTTGCGCTGACTTCGTTCATGACCGGGGTGACCGAGCCGATCGAGTATTCGTTCCTCTATGTCGCGCCGGTGCTGTACGCGATTCACGCGGTGCTGACGTGTGTCCATGGCGGTGACCTGGGCGCTGGGGGTGCACGACGGTTTCAGCTTCTCGGCCGGGCTGATCGACTATGCGATCAACTGGAGTCTGGCGACCAAGCCCTGGCTGATCGTCCCGATCGGGTTGGTGTTCGCGGTCGTCTATTACACGGTCTTCCGCGTCGTGATCACCCGGTTCGATCTGAAGACCCCGGGGCGGGAGGACGACGCGGAGGAGTTGGAGGAGGCCAACGTCAAGTAGCGGGTGGGGCTCGGGTGGTCCGGGGTCAGATCTCGTAGACGGCGCCGGGCCGGGCGAGTTCCACCGGGCCGCCGTAGGCTGCCGCGGCGTCGGCGCGGTTGCGTTCGGGGTCGGTCCACGGCGGGATGTGGGTGAGCACCAGTCTGCCGACCCCGGCTCTGGCGGCGGCTTCTCCGGCCTGACGGCCGTTCAGGTGGAGGTCGGGGATCTCCTCCTTGCCGTGGGTGAAGGCGGCTTCGCTGAGCAGCAGGTCGGCGCCGCCGGCGAGGTCGATCAGCTGCTGGCAGGGGCCTGTGTCGCCGGAGTAGACCAGGCTCCGGCCACCGTGCTCGACCCGGAAGGCGAAGGCCTCGACCGGGTGGGCGACCCGGGCCGCGGTGATGGTGAACGGGCCGAGCTGGAAGGGCGCGGTGTCCAGGGTGTTGAAGTCGAACACCTGCTTCATGCCCGGGTGCTCGTCCATGTCGTAGGCGCGGGCCAGCCGTTCCGCTGTTCCGTGCGGGCCGTACACCGGCAGCGGGTCGGGGCAGCCTTCGACGCGGTAGTTCCGGGCGACGTAGTAGGCGCACATGTCGATGCAGTGGTCGGCGTGCAGGTGGCTGAGCATGACCGCGTCGACCTCGTAGAGGCCGCAGTAGCGCTGGAGCGCGCCCAGGGCACCGTTGCCGAGGTCGATCACCAGCCGGAAGCCCTCGGCCTGGACCAGATAGCTGGAGCAGGGCGAGTCGGCTGACGGGAAGCTCCCCGAGCTTCCCACCACGGTCAGGTCCATACCGCGTCCTCCGCCTGCTGCTCGTGCCGCCGCTGCGCTTCACTGCGTGAGAGTCGAGAGTAAGGCGGCGCTAACGTTTCGCAGTCGTCCGCGGGGCCGGTTGTGGTCGGAATCACCAGTACGGGGGGCGCGGGGCGCTCCCCCGGTACGGGTGTGCGGATATTTCGGCGGGGCCTCAGCGGTCCCGGTTGCGGGGCGGGCGGCGCTCCAGGCGCGAATGGTGTCGGCGTACCAGCGGGCTGCCCGATGACGGTGACCACGTCCGGCTCCGGCAGTACACCCTGCCGCCGATAGGACTTCACTGTGTCGGGCTGGACGCCGATATGCGCCGCGATCTGCACATAGGACCAGAGCTCAGCACTGCGAGGGCTCATCTCTCCTCCGCCGGGGTGTGACCAGCGCCGTTCTGCTGAGGGCGGTGGTCGGGCCGTTGCCCAAGCCTTTTCCCGTCCGGCCGGGGCAATGCGGAGGAATGTCCCTTGTCGTCGTTCTGTGACGATTTCGGGTCAGAAAGCGGATATGGATCCGGCCGCGAACGGAGTCTCCAGGGTGTGGCCCCCGTGTGTGTCCGCACATACGGGGGTTCGCTGGAACATGCGCTCGCGGCCGGGCGGGGGCCGGTGCTCGGCTCCGGTGCTCGGGCACAGTTGCTCGGGCGCAACTGCTCGGCGCAGACGACCGGGCCCGGGTGTCCGGGCCCGGGTGGTGAGGCTCGGGTGGTGAGGCTCGGGTGGTGAGGCTCGGGTGGTGAGGCTCGGGTGGTCAGGCCCAGAGCTGGCCCTGGAGGGCCTCGACTGCTTCCTCGTTGGTCCCGCGGTGTAGATGCCGGTGGAGAGGTACTTCCAGCCGCCGTCGGCGACCACGAAGACGATGTCGGCGCGCTCGCCGGCCTGCGCGGCCTTGCGGCCGACGCCGAGTGCGGCGTGCAGGATGGCGCCGGTGGAGACGCCGGCGAAGATGCCCTCCTGCTGGAGGAGTTCCCGGGTGCGCTGCACGGCGTCGGCGGAGCCCACCGAAAAGCGGGTGGTCAGCACCGAGCCGTCGTACAGCTCGGGGACAAAGCCCTCGTCCAGGTTGCGCAGCCCGTACACCAGGTCGTCGTAGCGCGGTTCGGCGGCCACGATGCGCACGCCGGGGACCTTTTCGCGCAGGTAGCGGCCGACGCCCATGAGGGTGCCGGTGGTGCCGAGGCCGGCCACGAAGTGGGTCACCGTGGGCAGGTCGGCGAGGATCTCCGGCCCGGTGCCCTGGTAGTGCGCCCCGGCGTTGTCCGGGTTGCCGTACTGGTAGAGCATGACCCAGTCGGGGTGTTCGGCGGCCAGCTCCTTGGCGACCCGGACGGCGGTGTTGGAGCCGCCCGCGGCCGGGAGGGGATGACTTCGGCGCCCCACATCCGGAGCAGCTGGCGGCGTTCCTCGCTGGTGTTCTCGGGCATGACGCAGACCATGCGGTAGCCCTTGAGCCGGGCGGCCATGGCCAGGGAGATGCCGGTGTTCCCGCTGGTGGGTTCGAGCACGGTGCAGCCGGGGTGAGGCGTCCGTCGGCTTCGGCCCGTTCGATCATGTGGAGCGCGGGGCGGTCCTTGATCGATCCGGTGGGGTTGCGGTCCTCGAGCTTCGCCCAGAGGCGTACGACACCCGACTCGTTGCCGGGGATCCCGGCGGAGAGCCGGGGCAGGCCGACCAGTGGGTGTTGCCGACGGCGTCGAGCGGGGTGTCGTAGCGCATCAGACGGACCCGCCGGCCACGGCCGGAAGGATGGTGACGCTGTCTCCTGCGGCGACGGCGGTGTTGATGCCGTCGAGGAAGCGGACGTCCTCGTCGTTGAGGTAGACGTTGACGAAGCGGCGGAGTTCGCCGGCGTCGACAAGGCGCTCGCGGATGCCGGGGTGGCGGACGTCGAGGTCGGTGAAGAGGTCGCCCAGGGTGGCGCCGCTGCCTTCGACGGCCTTGGCGCCGTCGGTGTAGGTGCGGAGGATGGTGGGGATGCGGACCTCGATGGCCATGGCTGCGCTCCAGTGGGAAGGCTGGGTGGGGTTCAGGCGGTGATTGCCCGGTAGGCGGGCGGATTGGGGCCGCGCCAGGGGTGTCAGCAGGCGGTACAGATCGCGCTGGCGAGGCGGCACAGGTCGACGTGCAGTCGCGCCACGAGGCGGGTGCCTGCGGTCGGGGTGCTCACATCGGGGTAACGCATGCGGTCATGCTATCGATTCCCGGCCGCGGGAAGGCATGCCTGTCTCGCTTGGCGGACGCGACCGTCCCGAGGAGTGGGATTTCCCTTCTCGGCGTGTCCGTGCCCGGCTGCGCGTCGGCGGGGCCGCGGCCGCCTCCTCGGCTGCCGTGCTCTCAGCTCCCGTCCTCGACCAGGCGGACCTCTTCCTCGGTGATCACCCCGTCGACGATGCGGTAGGACCGGAACTGGAACGGCCCTTCCTCGTTGCCGCAGTCCGCGGTGGACACCAGGACGTAGTGGGCCTGCGGCTCGGAGGCGTAGGAGACGTCAGTCCGGGAGGGGTAGGCCTCGGTGGCGGTGTGCGAGTGGTAGACGACCACCGGCTCCTCGTCGCGGTCGTCCATGTCCCGGTAGAGCTTCAGCAGGTCGCCGGAGTCGAACTCGTAGAAGGTGGGCGAGCGGGCCGCGTTCAGCATCGGGATGAACCGCTCGGGGCGGTCGGTCCGGCCGGGCCGGCGACGACGCCGCAGGCCTCGTCCGGGTGGTCCGCGCGGGCGTGGGCGACGATCTGGTCGTGCAGGGAGCGGGTGATGGTCAACATGGCGCCAGGATAGGGCGCGCCCGCGCGGGAGCCGGAGCGTGTCCACGTCCGGCCCGTGTCCACGTCCGGCCGCCGGGCCCCGCCGGTCGGCCGGGCCCGGCGGGGCCCGGCGGGGCCGTCAGTCCATCAGGTCCATCAGGACTTCGAGCAGGCTCTCCTCCAGCCAGCCGAGCCACAGGTAGGCCATGGTCTGCGGCTTGCGCGGGTCGTCGTCGGGCAGCTGGTAGAGCTCTTCGCCGTCGTCGTCGCTGACCTCCAGCCGGGTGCCGAGGGTGAGCCGCAGGTCGTTGAGCGCGCCGAGCCAGTGCCGGGAGCCGTCGGCGTCCAGCTCGACCTGGACGTCGCCCTGCTGGTCGGCCGGGGCCCGGTCCAGGGAGCGGATCAGGGCGAGGCAGTCGTCGCGCTTGCGGGCCGCAGGTCGTTCTCGGTGAAGCGGCGGAACTCGGCGGAGTTCTCGGCGGCGTCGGGCCCCTCGCCGTAGGCGTCCGGGAAGAGCCGGGCGAGGGCCGGGTCCTGCGGCGCCTCGCTGGGCCCGGAGGCGAACAGTCCGGCCAGCGGGTCGGCGTCGGGCCCTGGCTCGTCGCCGGGGCCGATCATTTCCAGCATCTGCACAGTGAGGCTGCGCAGGATGGACGCCTCGACGGCGTCCAGGGCGAGGGCGGCCCCGCCGTGAGGAGCGGGTTTGAAGGGTCCGGACATGGGGGGTTCCGTGTCGCCTTTCGAAGCTGCGGGGACTTGTGGGCTGCGGGGACTGGCGGGTACTTGTGGGACTGACTGGGCTGGCGGGGCTGAGCTGGACCGGCGGGGCTGGAGAGGCCTGCCGGGGTTCAGGGCCCGGGGGCCGGGAGGGGGGTCACTTGTCGTGCTGCAAGGTCGCCCAGAGCCCGTAGCCGTGCATCGCCTGCACGTCGCGCTCCATCTCCTCGCGGGTCCCGCTGGAGACGGTGGCCCGCCCCCTCTGGTGTACGTCCATCATCAGCTTGCGGGCCTTGTCCTTGGGGTAGCCGAAATAGGCCTGGAACACATAGACCACGTAACTCATCTGGTTCACCGGGTCGTTGTGGACGATGGTGACCCAGGGAAGGTCTGGTTCCCGCACCGGCACCGGTTCCGACTCAGACTCGGTGCGCTCGATCTCGGCCGGCGCGACGCTCACGGCGGTGGCTCCTGTTCGACGGGGTCCCCGGGTGGGCCAGCGGCCCGGCCCGAGGCTGAGGGGGAAGGTTCTGCCGTACCTTCCCATGCTGCCATCTGGGGGATGCGGAGGCGATCCGGGACTCACCCACCGGAGAAATCGTCAAACTGACGAGTATTAGCGGTAGCATCATCGGCATGGACGCCGCTCCCCTCCACGCGAGTGCCGCCGCAGGCACCGCCTCGACCGCGCTGCTCACCGACCGCTACGAGCTGACCATGCTCCAGGCCGCACTGCGCAGTGGTGCACTCGGTCTTCGAGGTCTTCACCCGCCGCCTGCCCGAGGGCCGCCGCTACGGCGTGACCGCCGGGACCGGCCGACTGCTGGACGCGGTCGAGGCCTTCCGCTTCACCACCCCCAGCTGGACTGGCTCGCCGACGAACGGGTGGTCGACGACGCCACTCTCTCCTGGCTGGCCGACTACCGCTTCCGCGGCGACATCCGCGGCTACGGCGAGGGCGAGTGCTACTTCCCCGGCTCGCCGGTGCTGGTCGTGGAGGGCTCGTTCGCCGAGGCCGTGCTGCTGGAGACGATCCTGTCGGTGCTCAACTACGACTCGGCGATCGCCGCCCCCGCCTCGCGGATGTCGGCCGCGGCCGGCGCCCGGCCGCTGATCGAGATGGGGGCCCGGCGGGCGCACGAGCTGGCCGCGGTCTCGGCGGCCCGCGCCGCCTATGTCGCCGGTTCGCGCGGCGACGGACCTCCAGGCCGGTTTCCAGTACGGCATTCCGAACCACCGGCACCAGCGCCCACGCCTTCACCCTGCTGCACGACAGCGAGCGGGACGCCTTCACCGCGCAGATCGAGTCGATGGGCCGTGGCACCACCCTGCTGATCGACACCTACGACCTGCGGGAGGCGGTGCGCACCGCGATCGACGTGGCCGGGCCGGAACTGGGCGCGGTCCGGATCGACTCCGGTGACCTGCTGATGCTGGCGCACCGGGTCCGCAGGCAGCTGGACGAGCTGGGCGCCAAGAAGACCCGGATCACGGTCACCAGCGACCTGGACGAGTACGCCATCGCCGCGCTCGGCACGGCCCCGGTGGACGGCTACGGCGTGGGCACCTCGCTGGTGACCGGCAGCGGGCAGCCGACCTGCGCGATGGTCTACAAGCTGGTCGCCCGGGCCGCCTCGGAGGACCCGGACGCGCCGCTGGTGCCGGTGGCGAAACGTTCCGCTGGAGCGAAGTCCAGCCGCGGCGGCCGCAAGTGGGGCGCCCGCAGGCTGGACTCGGAGGGGGTGGCCGAGGCCGAGGTGGTCGGCGTGGGCCCGGTCCCGCACGATCTGACCGATCGGCTGCTGCACCGTACGCTGGTGAAGGGCGGCGAGATCGTCGGGCGGGAGCCGCTGGCCGACGCGCGGGCCCGTCATCTGCGCTCGCGCGAGCAGCTGCCGATGTCGGCGACCCAGCTGTCCAAGGGCGAGCCGGTGATCCCGACCGAATACATCACCCGTTCGGGTCACGCCGGCTGAGCGCGGGGAGCGGACCGTGTCGGATGTCGCACGCGTTGCCCTTCCCCGCGTCCGGCCCGGTCCCTACGCTCTCCCCCAAAGCACACGCACCGACCGGAGCACCCGCACCGAGGCCCCACCGGGGCCCGGGGCACCCCGCAGACCGCAGTCCCCGGCAAGCCCGCGCACCCCATAAGCGAGGTCAACCCATGCACCGCGCACTGATCGTCGTCGACGTGCAGAACGACTTCTGCGAGGGCGGCAGCCTCGCGGTCGCCGGGGGGCGGAGGTCGCCGCGTCCATCACCGACCTGGTCGCCGACGCGACGGCCGGATACGCGCATGTGGTGGCGACCCGCGATCACCATGTGGACCCGGGCGACCACTTCTCGGACACCCCGGACTATGTCTCCAGCTGGCCGGTGCACTGTGTGGCCGGCACCGAGGGGGTCGGCTTCCACCCGAACTTCGCGCCCTCGGTGACCTCCGGCGCGATCGAGGCGGTCTTCGACAAGGGCGCCCACTCGGCCGCATACAGCGGCTTCGAGGGCAGCAACGAGAACGGCCGGACTCTCGCCGAGTGGCTGCGCGAGCGGGAGGTCACCGAGGTGGACGTGGTGGGCATCGCCACCGACCACTGTGTCCGGGCGACCGCGCTGGACGCGGCCCGCGAGGGCTTCACCACCAGGGTGCTGCTCGACCTGACCGCGGGCGTGGCCAAGGAGACCACCGAGTCCGCACTGGAGCAGTTGCAGGCGGCCGGGGTGCGGCTGACCGGCACCCCGGTGGTGCTTCCGGCCGGATGAACGCGTGCGTGCCGGGCAGGCGCCCGGCACACACGCGGATTCAGCCCGGACCGGTCGGTCCTGCCGTCGGCGGGGACGGTCAGGCCGGGGTGCCGCCCGCGTAGTCGCTGTTGAAGGCGTTCTCGATGGTCGAGGCCACGCCCGAGTCGTTGAGGATGATGCCCAGCTCGCGGTTGCTGCCCAGCGAGTTGCTGGTCATGTTCATCGAGCCGGCCTCGACGTTCTGGGTGGACAGGCCGTAGTCGGCGACGATCGCCTTGGCGTGGATGTAGAAGCCGGTGGTGGAGGAGTAGCCGACGACGGTGGCACCGGCGTCCTCGACCTCCTGGACCTCGGAGGAGTAGTCGGACGGGTCCTCCAGCACGACGCGGACGGTGACACCGTTCTCGGCGGCGTTGGCGATCGCGTCGACCACGTCGGAGTCGCTGAACTCCTCCTCCTCGACGTCCAGCGTGGTGGTCGCGCCGTTGATCACCGACAGCAGCTGGTCCTCGGCGGTGGTGGGCGACCACAGCAGGTTGTCGCCGTCGCTGGGCGTGATCGAGCTGTGGGCGTAGTCGGCGGCGAAGACCTTCTCGATCGCGGCGACGTCGGTCTGGTCGTTGTCGAAGACCCCGTAGTCACGGCTGGTCGGGTAGTACTCGGAGGTCAGGTTGCCGGTCAGGACCAGCGACTTGTCGTCGTTGACCGTGATGGTCTTCTGGTGGGTGTAGACGAACGCGGGCGAGGAGTAGACCACGCCGACCCCCGCGGCCTTCAGTGCGGAGTAGGCCGCGGCGTTGGTCTTGGTCTCCTCGCGGTCCAGGATGACGCGGACCTTGACGCCGGCCTGCTCGCGGGCGATCAGGTCGTTGACCGCGGTGGTGTCCGACAGCTCGTACATGGTCATGTCGAGCGTGGAGGTGGCGGAGTTGATGAACGAATAGATCGTCGGCTGGCTGGTGCCCAGATTGAAGACGAAGGCGGAGTACGGGTCGGCGGACGCACTCGCCGGGACCGTGGCAACGCTGAAAGCAGTGACGCACGTGGCGGCGGCGATTCCTGCACGGCGTATGGATGCGCGCAACATAGGTGTCTCCCTGGGTATTTGACGGTTAATCAGTCCGCGTGGACCGACGCGCATCCAGAGAACCACGCGCGTAGAACAGAAGGAATGCCCCTCCGGTTAACTTGTCATGACCACTTGTCTACGCGCGTCCAAAGAGATCGCCCCGCGCCTCATGAAGCGCATTCGCAGATGAACATCGCACATATGGCTGACGACATCTGATGGATCATCAGCCATCTCGGCGCGCCGGACCCCCCGGAGTCGCAGCCACCCGGGGGGCGGCGGAGGGGCCGACTCCGGGTACGGCCGGGCGGAGCGGCTACGCGCGTCCAGCAGCCGGGTCGCCACCGTGGCGGGGCCGTCGGGGCGGTCCGGCCGACCGGAGGCTGCCGCTGGCATAGGACAAACGTCCGCCCGCCCAATGAGTCCGTGCGCCCCCGTGTGCCCCTCCTCCGCCGCCGGGCCGCTGGGGTCGCCGGTGCGGTCCACGGGTACATCGCAGATGAACCTCCAAGGCACCCCCGCTGCGAAGGACGGAACAACCATGCCCCGCCTGACCCCAGCTCAGATCTGCTACGGCACAGTCGCCGTGGTCATCGCCACCGTGGCGCTGCTAGCCGCCTCGGGCACCCACAGCCTGGTCGTCACCGTACTGATGGCGATACTCGGCATCACCCTGGGCACCATCGCCGCCGCGCTGGCGATAACCGCCCCCGCCCGACGCGGGAGCGGGAGCCGGCGCACCCTCACGGTCGCCCGCAACCGACCCGTGCACGCCCGGCACGCGGCAGCCCCCGCCGTGGAGTCCATCCCGGAACGCGAGAGCAGCCGACGATAGCGCCGACGCCCCCGCCGGATCCTGCAACCCCCGTGGCCCAGCGAAGACGTCGTCCGGAAGAGCCCGAGGCCGGTGCCGAGAACCACGGCACCGGCCTCGCACCTGTTTTGATGTTCCGTCAATTTGTCCTGACCACCACCGTCTTGGCAGCCTTGTCGTGGAGGCACTGGCGGTAGGGGCGGTCCCAGACACACCACAGCACATTCAGCAGCGAGAACAGCGCCGGGATGATCAGGAAGCTGAACAGGCTCGGCAGCCAGTACACGGCGGACCTGATCCAGCCGGTGCGGCCGGTCGGCGCCGAGCCGTCCGCCAGCACCGCGACCCGGATCCGCATCACCTTCTTGCCCACGGTCTGCCCACCCGCCAGCGTCAGCATCAGGCCCTCGTAGAAGAACCCGAGCAGCGCCAGAAACAGGTCGATCAGCAGCGTGCGGCCGGTACGGCCGTGGCCGGAGCCCGCATAGAGGACCACCGACAGCGGGATCGCGACGATCGCCAGCAGCACCCCGTCGATGATGCGGGCCAGCAGCCGGTGGCCCAGCCCGCCCAACGGCGGCATCGCCGAGACCGGAGGGGCGCCATAGGGCGTGGGCCCGTAGGGACTGGTGCCGTAGGGGTTGGTGCCGCTGCGACTGGGATCGTAGAGCGGCCCCCGGCCCCGGCCTGCGGCGTGCCATTGGTCGGCGGATGGGCGTGCGGTGGAGGCGTCCCGTAGGGGGGGTGTCCCATAGGGCGAACCGCCCGCCGTCGGCTTCTCGAACGAGGGCGGGCTCGGCTCGTCGGGCGGCTCAGGTGTCGTCATACATCGAGTAGATCACCTGATAAGCGGTCAAAGTAGTACCGTACGCGCCATGCTGCTCCGCTCGGGTGAGTCAGCCCTTCCTGGGCCCGGCCGAGGCCCCGGAGGTGACAAAGGTCCCGGCCGCCTTGTCATGCCAGCACTGCCGCCAGGGGCGGTCCACCATGCACCACATGACGTCCAGGACGCCCACCGCGAGCAGCAGCAGCACCTGATAGGACAGCCAGCGCGTCAGCGCCCGGCCGAGGCCGGGACGGCGCCGCGAGCGCAGATCCAGCACCCGCAGCCCGAACAGCGCCTTGCCCAGGGTCCGGCCCCACACGGCCGTCGGCAGCGCCTCGTAGACCAGGCCGACCACCAGCACCGCCAGCGCCAGCAGACCGACGCCGCGCAGCACCGTCGCGTCGACCAGCCACACCGTACTGTCCCCGTCCAGACTGCGGGCGACGTCGATCTTCTGCTGGAGATGCGAGCTCACCGAGTGGACCAGCGGAAGCGCCACCGGGGTCACCGCACCGACCACCACGGCCACATCGACCAGCCGCGCCCCGAGGCGCCGCCCCAGCAGCGCCGGACGGGGCCCGCCCTGCCGCGCGCCGACCGCGCGGACCCGCCGAGGAGCCGGAGCGGCAGCCGCGTCCGGGGCAGCCTCCGGGGCGGCCTCCGGAGCGGCAGGGGCAGCGGGCGCGGGCACCGTGGCGGCGCGGGCGACCGGGGCGGCAGGGGCCGGAGCGGCGGAAGCGGCTGGGACTGGTGCGGGAACGGCGGGGGCGGGGGCGGGAACGGGTGCGGCCGGGGCGGTGAAGGCGGCCATGGCCGGGCTCAGCGGCGCCGACCGGTCGGCGGGGACGCCGGGTGGGGGCACCGGGCGGTCCGGCACCGCACGCAGCCGTGGCCGGGACCACTCGGCCGGCGAGGGCGCGACCGGCGCCTGGGCGGGCTGGGGCTCCTCGGCCCGGCCCCCGGGGATCACGGTCGGCGCAGTACGCACCGGCGCAGCGGGCGGCGCGGGTTCAAAGGCAACGGGCTCAAAGGCGGCGGACTCGAAGGCGGCGGACGGGTGGGAGGCCGACTCGAAGACCCCGGATTCAAACACGGACGCGGACTGGAACTGCTGGCCGTAGTCGGCCGCCGGCCCGGCCCCAGCCCCGGCCCCGGCCCCAGCCCCAGCCCCGGGCAGGGGTTCGGTGGCCGGGTGGGTGGGCGGCGGGGTGGGGGCGTCCGCGTCCGGGGCGCCCCAGGAGACCCGGCGGGGCACCCGGCCGGTCTCCATCAGGCCGTGCTGCTGCGCGGCATCCGCGTTCCAGCCGCGCGGAGCGAGAGTCGGCCCGGTGGACTGCGGCACCGGCAGGCCCGTGGTCTCGTCCAGGTAGATCGGCCCGGACTCCTCCAGCGCGGAGGGCGCGTAGGACCCGGACAGCGCGGAGGCGCCGGACAGTGCGGAGGCCCCGGGCAGCGGCGAGGGGCCCGGCGGCAGCGGAGGCTCGTCCGTTCGGGGAAGGGCGCGGGCGGGGGCACAAAGCTCATGGGGGACGCGCCCGCGTGCGCCGCCGCGCGCGGCGGCGGCAGCGCCTCCCCGTCGGACGGCGCGGGTCGGCTCGTGCCGGGCAGCCAGCGGTCTCCGTCCCAGTAGCGGACATAGCCGGGGATCGAGGGGTCCGGGTAGTAGCCGGCCGTAGGGCGGCCTTCGGCCTCGGGCCCGGCAGAGGGTGGAACCGACATGGGGATGGACCTGCTTCGTCTGCGTTGCCGGACGGCGCTTTCTGGGCCACCAGGATGCACCGTGTCATCAAGCCGTGACAAAGAGTAGTACCAGCGTGGTCCAGTACGGGCCGGTTGCCGGACAACGCGCCCGGATCGGGCATCGACGCGGTACCGTCCGGCCGATTCCCCGGCCCCGCCCCCGGCACTGCCGGCACCCGGCCGGAGCCGCCCCGAGGCCAGTTCCGAGGCCAGCTCCGCGACCTGTTCCCCGACCTGCCCGGGGCCCCGTTTCCGGGGTTCCGCGAAATCTCTTCCGGAACCGCTGTAAGAGTCGGCGGCGGATCCGCTCTTCAACCAGTAGCGGGGCCCGGCTGGGGGTCTCCGGAGCTGGCGCAGGAAGCGGAGGAAGGGGCATGGCGATGGACAGCGAAGAGACCACGCTGGGCGCGGGCGAGCGCGAGGTGCGACAGGAACTGACGGTGAGTCTGGTGCTCGGACCGGAGCGGAGCGTGCCGGTGCCCGCCCTGCTGAGCTACCGGACAATCGACCCCTACGCGGTGCACATCACCTTCCACCTGGGCCAGGACACCCCGGTGACCTGGGTGTTCGCCCGGGATCTGCTGATCGAGGGGGTGTTCCGGCCATGCGGGCACGGCGATGTCCGGGTCTGGCCGACCCGGGTCGACGGGCGCGGCGTGATGTGCCTGGCGCTCAGCTCCCCGGCCGGAGACGCGCTGATCGAGGCCCCGGCGGGGGTCGTCGCGAACTGGCTGGAGCGCTGCCTACGACTGGTCCCGGCCGGCCGTGAGGAGGAGGGCCTGGACCTGGACGGGGCCCTGGCCGCTCTCCTGGCTGGGCACTGAGGCGGTATGCGTGGTCGCGGGCCGCCTTCGGCGTCTGCGCCGGTGCCGGCGCAGACGTTCCCCGGCCAGCAGCAGGAAGGCGAGGCCGAGCAGTGGATAGACGGCCGCGACGGGTTGCAGCGGGTAGGGGATGCGCAGGTTGCTGAGGCCCTTGTGCGGTACCAGCCACATGGCGAAGGAGCAGAAACCGAGGGTCGCGACGACGGCGGTGGCACGCCAGCGGCGGCGCGGCCGGCCGCGCCCGGAGGCCGGTACCCAGGCGCGGGCGCGCTCCTGCGCGGCCTCGGCGGCGAGCAGTACGAGCAGCGGGACGCACCAGACCCAGTGGTGGGTCCAGCTGATCGGCGAGATCAGCAGCGCGGTGATCGCGCAGCAGAGCACCGACCAGCCGACGGCCCGGGGGAAGTCCCCCGCCTCGCGGTGCATCGCCACGGCCACGGCCAGGCCGAACACCGCCACGACCGCGCTCAGCGCAGCGGTGCTGACCCGCTGTGCGGGTGGTGGTGTGCAGCACTCGGTCGAGCACGCCGCGCAGCGACTGGTTGTCGACGATGTACTCCTTGCCGACGCGGCGGGTGTCGTAGAGGTCGCTGGTCCAGAACTGGATCGAGGCGTGCGGCAGCACCATCGCGCCGATCGCGCCAGTATGGTCGCCAGGCAGCTGAGGCCGGCCGTGACGGCGGCCCGCCCCCGGCCGCTGAGCAGCAGGTAGACGGCGAACAGCCCCGGCGTGATCTTGATGGCGGCGGCGAGGCCGATGGCGACGCCCTTGCTGCGGCGGCTGTCCGGGCGGGTGAGGTCGTAGAGCACCAGGGCCCGATCAGCAGGTTGATCTGCCGTAGCGCAGCGTGGTGAAGACGGGTTCCAGCCAGACCCGAGCCCCACGGTCAGGAACACCAGTGCGGGTCTCATGGCGGGCCTGGGCCAGCCCGCGAGCAGTGCCGAGAGTAGCCGAAGACGCCGAGCAGCACCAGGTTCGCGCAGGTGACAGCGGTCGCAGCAGGGACGGGCAGCCAGGCGGTCGGCGTGAACAGCATCGCCGCGAACGGCGGGTAGGTGGCGGGCAGGCTGTAGGAGGTGACCCGCAGGTCGTAGAGGTCGTGGCCGTGGGCGACCGCCGCGCCCTCGGCCCGGTAGACCACCATGTCGATCATCGACACCTGGGCCAGGTGACGGACCACGGCGTACAGCAACAGCGAGCCCAGTCCGGCCCAGAACGCGATCAGGGTCTGCCGCCGGGGGGCTTCGCGCAGTGCGCGGAGCGCCGCCCGCAGCGGCGCCGGGGGAAGGACGCCATGGGCGCGGGGGCACCGTCGTCCTTCGCGTCCACGCCGAGGCTCGTCACACAACCCTCCCTAAGTGTGTACCCAGGGTGACCATAGCGGATCGCCGCTGTGCGTCGACCGGTCGCTACAGCCAATCACATGCCACCGACAATGGTCCGCGGACCCTGCGACCTGCTGCGATCGAGGGCCCGCGGACCATGGGGGTGCGGCCGGTCCGGCGGCGGCCGGGTCAGCCGGTGTAGCGGCCGGGTCAGCCGGCGTAGGCGCCGGGTCAGCCGGTGTAGGCGCCGAGGACCTTGGCGAAGTCGTACTGCGACTGGACGATGCTGCTGCAGCTCGGCGACGCGTAGCTCTGGGCGCCGCCGGAGCACTCCTGGTCCCGTGCGGCGGACCACATGGACAGCCAGGCGAGGTGCTTGGTGGCGGCGAAGTCGGCCAGCTGGGTGGCGTTGGCGACGGTAAGACCTCGTCGCTGGTGTCATTGACCCCGATCATGGGGGTGACCGCGACATGCGCCCAGGCCTGCGCGTCGGTCCAGCCGAAGATGCTCTTGAGCTGGCCTCGGTGGCGGTGGCGGCGTCGATGGCGTAGGTGCCCATCTGGCCGCTGGGGCTGGGGCGGCGGAGTCGCCGTAGTCCATGGCCATGATGTTGACCGCGGAGATGGTCACGCCGTTGGCCTTGGCGTCCTGGAGCAGGTCGGTGCCGGACTGGACCAGGCCGGAGGGCAGCACCGGGAGCGTGAAGGAGACGTCCAGGGTCTTGCCCTGGGCCTTGGCGGTGGCCTGGAGCTGGGCGATGGCCTGGTCCCGGCGGGTGATCCCGGCGGTGTCGGAGGCGGCGGCTCCCTCGACGTCGAAGTCGATCTCCGTCAGCTGGTAGGCGGAGATGACCTGCTGGTAGGCGGCCGCCAGGGAGCCGGCGGAGGTGCAGGCCTCGGCCAGCTCGGTACCGTTCGCGCCGCCGAAGGACACCCGGACGTCGCCCCTGGGCGCGCAGTTCGGCGATCCCGCCCGGGTCGGGTGTGGCGGCCAGGGTGCTGACGCCGCCCCACTCGGGGGTGCAGCCGCTGCCGGCGGTGATGAAGGCCAGGTTGTAGTTCTTGGCCCCGCCCGCCTTGGCGGCGGCGACGGTGTCGTAGCTGGGCCACAGCGAGGTGTCGACATAGGGCGAGAACGCCGCGTCGGCGGTGCTCCCGCTGCCGGTCCCGGTGCCGGTGGTCGGGGACGCGGGGGCGCTCGGTGTGCCCCCGGTGGTGGCGCTGGGGCTGGGGCTCGCGCCGGTGGTGGCGCTGGGCTGGGCGTGGGAGCGGCCGTGGCCGTGGCGGGGAGGAAGGCCGGCCGCTGGTGGTCGGCCACACCCCGGTCGAGCAGTCGGCGCCGTTGATGGTGCAGCTGGTGGGCGCGCCGGAGCCGCTGACCACGAAGCCGACGACCGCGCTCTGACCGCTGGTCAGGGTGGCGTCCCAGCCGGCCGGGGTGACCGTGATCCGCTGGCCGGCGGCCTGGTAGGTGGCGTTCCACAGCGAGGTGACGGTGTCGCCTGCGGGCAGGTCGAAGGTCAGCGACCAGGTGTGGAGGGTGGAGCTGCTGCTGTTGGATATCTCGTACTGCCCGCTGTAGCCGCTCCCCCAGTCGCTGGTGCTGGAGTAGACCGCGCCACGGTGGCGGCGCTGGCGCCGGCCGCGAGCGCCACCACCGTGCCGCCGGCCAGGACCGCGGCCACGGCGGAGGCTCCGGCGACGGTTCCGCGGCGGGAGCGCCTGCGGCGGCCGGTTCCGGTGTTGCGGCTGTGCTTTGACGACGTCATACGGGTACCTCCGTGGACCGCACTACAGGAAGCAGAGATGGGACCGGGCGGCGGGGCCGCCGACGGGAAGGCGGGCGGGCGCACGGTTCCGGCCCTGGTCGGGGCGTCCGCGCAGCCCGTCCGGTCCAGCTCCGGCCAGGCCCGGTCGCGGCCGACGCTACCGGCCGGGCGTGGGCCCCGGCCCGCACAGACAGGGGTGTGGCTCCCTTAGACCGGCTTAAGGAAGCCCTGGCGGCGGGGCCGGGGGCGGTACGGCGGGCGCAGCTCAGCGCACCAGGCGGACGGGGAGGTCGTCGGCCGCGCTCCGGGTGCCTGCGGCGGCTGGAGGGGCCGGTCCGCAGCCGCAGCGCGATCTCGGTGCCGCCCAGCGCCGAGCTGGAAGCACCCCGCGCGGTGGACTCGGCGACCCGGCGGACATGTCCAGGCCGAGGCCGGTCGAGCCTCGCCGCCGTGGCCCTGGCCCGGAGCGCCGCTGGTCGGGGTCGGCGTGCCCGGACCGGCGTCCGCGACCCACGTCACCAGGTCCGCGGTGGCGTGCACGTCGACGGTGAAGCCGGCGCCCTCGGGGTGTGCCGGAAGACATTGCGAGCAGCGCGTCCAGGGCCGCGCCAGGTCGGCGGCGCCCACCGGGACCACGGCCGGGCCGGACGCGCCGGAGAGCCGCCACTCCCGGCTCTCGTCCTCGGCCAGCGCCGACCAGAAGCACCGGTCCGGATGACCTCGGCGGCGTCGCTGAGCGGTGCGGGCGCGGAGTCGAAGCTGCCGCCGCGGCCGCGGGCGGTGCGGATGATCTGGTCGACC
Source organism: Streptacidiphilus sp. 4-A2 (assembly GCA_014284505.1). Lineage (GTDB taxonomy): Bacteria > Actinomycetota > Actinomycetes > Streptomycetales > Streptomycetaceae > Streptacidiphilus. Next base: position 5,515,900 of record JAAFYY010000001.1, read on the forward strand.
TCGCGCTCCAGTTGCGCGACGGCCTCGCGGGTCTGCTCGGCGGCGTCCCCGGTGCCGAGCGAGCGGCGTTCAGCCGCAGCGCGGTCAGCGGGGTGCGCAGCCGGTGCGACAGGTCGGCGGCCAGCTCCCGTTCGGCGGCCAGCAGCCGTACCACCCGGTCGGCCATGGTGTTGAAGGCGGCGGCGGCCTCGCGCAGCTCCGGCGGCGAGTCGTCGGCCTGCGGGACGCGTACGGCCAGGTCGCCCGCGCCCAGGGGCGCGCCGCCCCGGCGAGCCGTCGGGCGGAGCCGACGATCCGGGTGCCCAGCCGGTCGGCCACCAGGACGGAGATCAGCAGGCACCACGGCCACGCCGGCCAGCACCAGCCAGGCGGTGGTCACGCCCTGGTCCAGCTGCGAGTCCGGGATGAACACCTCCACCACCGCGATCCCGCCGCTGGCCACTGCCACGGGCTGGAGGTAGGCGTATCCGCCGGGGACCGGGACGGTGCCGCTGCGGCCTTCGGCGGCGGCGCTGCGGATCTCGCCGGGGTGGTCCTGGCGTTCCCGATGGTGACCATGCCGGACGCGGTGGGCACATGCACCGCGCTGTCGGTGTCGGCGGTGGCGCTGCCGTCGGTTCCGGTCTCGGTGCTGGCGACGGCGCGTTGCAGGGAGTTCAGGTTGGTGGTGATCGCCAGCGCCGGGCCGAGCGCGGCGGCCCGGCCCTCCGCGCCGGTGAAGGCCCGGTCCCTGGCGCTCTCCCGGACCATCAGCCCGAGTGGGATCAGGAAGGCCAGCGCGACCATGGTGGTGACCGCGATGCACACCTTCACCAGGGCCCATCTCACGGCACGGACCGCCCCGGCGCGCCGGAGGCCCCGGGGCCCTGCGGACTGTCGGTGCCGCCGTCGGCGCCGTCGGCGCCGGGGTCGGCCGGGACGTCCAGCCGGACGCCGACCCCGCACGGTGTGCAGATAGCGCGGCTGGGAGGCGGTCTCGCCGAGTTTTCGGCGCAGCCAGGACAGGTGCACGTCGATGGTCTGATCGGTGCCGTACGGCTGGCGCCACACCTCGGCGAGCAGTTCCCGGCGGGCGACCACCACGCCGGGGCGGGCGGCCAGGAAGGCCAGCAGGTCGAACTCGCGGCGGGTGAGGTCCAGGTCGGCGCCGTCCAGGGTGACCTCGCGGCGCTGGAGGTCGATGTGCAGGCCGCCGACCTGGAGCTGCTGCCCGGTGCCCGAGGTGGTCCCGGCGCGGCGCAGCACCGCGGCCATCCGGGCGCTGAGGTGCTCCCCGGAGAAGGGCTTGACCAGGTAGTCGTCGGCGCCCGCGTTGAGCAGCCGGACGATCTCGGTCTCGTCGTCCCGCGCGGTGGAGATGATCACCGGGACGTCGGTGAGGCCGCGGATCATCTTCAGTGCCTCGCTGCCGTCCAGGTCGGGCAGCCCGAGGTCGAGGATCACCACGTCGCAGCCGACCTGGGCGACCTCACGCAGCGCTTCGAGCGCGGTGCCGACGCTGCGCACCGCGTGTCCCGCTCCCGAAAGGTGACGTATCAGGGCGGATCGCACAAAGGGGTCGTCCTCGACCACCAGGACCGTTGCCATGGTGTGTGACGCTACGCCATCGGGGTGCGGGCGGAACACCCGCCGCAGGCCATACTGGGGCGCGTGCGCATGGGACTGGTGCGGGCCGCGGCCTGGGCGGCGGCGACGGCGGCGGCCGTGTCCGTGGCCTGGCTCGGCGTGCACCGGGTGCTCGGGACTCCTCGTACGAGCAGCCGCGGATGCTCTCGGTGGCGCCGGTGAGCACCGCCGCCTCGGTGCCGCCGCTGCCCGGCTCGATCGTCCCGCCGTCACCCCGCGCCGACGAAGCGGGCGCCGTCGTCACCGACGGCGGGCAGCAGGCCCAGCACCCGTCCGCAGCCCACGGCCACCCGGGGTCGGGGCTGCCCACGGCCGGGTCGGCCTTCGCCAACGGCCAGATCCAGGGCTACAACCGGCCCGGCGGCCGGATCGTGGTCGCCATGGGCACATCGTCGGCGAGCCTGGTCTCGGCCGTCGCCGACAGCGGCTGGTCGATGCACACCTGGACCGGCGACGAATGGCTGCGGGTCGACTTCGAACAGGGCACGCTGGACTCGATCTTCTATGTGACCTGGAACGGCCACGCCCCGCTCATCCAGACCTGGGGTCCCTGACGGGTCCCTGATCCCATGATTGACGTGCCGTCAGTTCATGACTGACGGCCAGTCAGCATCTTTTCACAGCACCTTTCCTGGGTTGAGCAGCCCCAGCGGGTCGAAGGCCTGCTTCACCCGGCGCTGCAACTCCAGCCCGAGCGGGCCGAGTTCGCGGGCCAGCCAGTCCTTCTTCAGCACGCCGACCCCGTGCTCGCCGGTGATGGTGCCGCCGAGTTCCAGCCCCAGGGCCATGATGGCGTCGAAGGACTCCCGGGCCCGGGCCGTCTGCTCCGGGTCCTGGCCGTCGAAGACCACCACCGGGTGGGTGTTGCCGTCGCCGGCGTGGCAGCAGGTGCCGATGGTGAGCTGGAAGCGCTCGGCGATCTCGGCCACACGCGGAGCATCGGCGCGAGGGCGGTGCGCGGCACCGCGACATCGTCGACCATGGTCGTCCCCAGCCGGTCCATCGCGGTCAGCACCAGTCGGCGGGCCTGGAGCAGCAGGTCGGACTCGGCGCTGTCGGCGGCCGGGACGACCTCGGTGGCCCCGGCCGGCACAGCTCACCGGCGGCGGCCAGGTCGGCGGCCGGGTCGAGGCTGTCGAAGGCGACCAGCAGCGCCGCGGTGGAGTCCGGAAGGCCCATCTGGGCCAGGGAGTTGATGGCGCGCACGGTCACCGTGTCCATCAGCTCCATGAGCGAGGGGGTGTGCCCGGCCTCCATGACGGCGCAGACCGCGGCGCAGGCGGCGTCGGTGCTGGGGAACTCCGCGGCCAGCGCCAACTGCGGTGGCGGGGTGGGCTTGAGCGCCACCACCGCACCGACGACCACCCCGAGGCTGCCCTCGGAGCCGACCAGCAGCCGGGTCAGGTCGTAGCCGGCCACCCCCTTGGCGGTGCGCCGCCCGGTGCGCAGCAGCTGGCCGTCGGCGAGCACCACGTCCAGGCCGAGCACATATTCGGCGGTCACCCCGTACTTGACGCAGCACAGACCGCCGGAGCCGGTACCGATGTTGCCGCCGATGGTGCAGGTCTCCCAGCTCGACGGGTCCGGCAGGTAGCTGAGCCGGTACTTGGCCGCGGCGCGGGACAACTCGGCGTTGACCACGCCCGGTTCGACCACCGCGATCCGGTTGACCGGGTCGAGCTCCAGGATCCGGTTCATCCGCACCAGCGACAGCAGGATGCAGCCGTCCACCGCGTTGGCGGCGCCGGACAGCCCGGTGCGGGCGCCCTGCGGGACCACCGGCACCCGCAGCTCGGTCGCGGTACGCATGATGTGCTGCACCTGCTCGACGGTGTCCGGGAAGACCAGTACGGCCGGGATTCCGGCCTCGCAGAACCCGGCCATGTCGTGTCGGTAGGAGTCGGTGACATCCGGGTCCACCACGACGGCGTCCTGCGGCAGCCCGGCGCGGAGGCGTTCCAGCAGGTCGCTGTGGTCGCTCATGGTTCGCTCCTCGTGAGGCTCGGTGGGTGCGGTGCTGCGCGGTGCGGTGCGGTGCTGTGCGGTGCGGCCGGGCCGGCCGGATCCCCGACCGGCCGGTCGTTCGTGTCCATGGAGCCACGCCGCGAATCCCCCCGTCCAGGGATTCGCGGCGAATGGCTGAGCAATACCGCCCAGGGCCGACCGGCGGGGGAACCGCCGGCTACAGGTTGCCGCGCAGCTCCTGCTCGCGCTCGATGGCCTCGAACAGGGCCTTGAAGTTGCCCTTGCCGAAGCCCATCGAGCCATGGCGCTCGATCAGTTCGAAGAAGACCGTCGGCCGGTCCTGCACCGGCTTGGTGAAGATCTGGAGCAGGTAGCCGTCCTCGTCGCGGTCGGCCAGGATCTTCAGTTCGCGCAGTTCCTCCAGCTGCACCCGGGTCTCGCCGACCCACTCCCCAGGGTGTCGTAGTAGCTGTCCGGGGTGTCCAGGAACTGCACGCCGGCGGCGCGCATGGCCCGCACGGTGGCCACGATGTCGCCGGTGGCCAGGGCCAGGTGCTGGACCCCGGGGCCGTTGTAGAACTCCAGGTACTCGTCGATCTGCGACTTCTTCCTGCCCGCCGCCGGCTCGTTCAGCGGGAACTTCACCTTGCGGGTACCGTCCGCGACCACCTTGGACATCAGCGCCGAGTACTCGGTGGCGATGTCGTCGCCGACGAACTCCTTCATGTTGGTGAAGCCCATGACCTTGTTGTAGAAGGCCACCCACTCGTTCATCCGGCCGAGCTCGACATTGCCGACGCAGTGGTCGACGGCCTGGAAGTAGCGCCGCGCCGGGGGCTCGACCAGCGGACCGCGGGCCTGGTACCCGGGCAGGTAAGGGCCGTCGTAGCCGCTGCGGTCCACCAGGGTGTGCCGGGTCTCGCCATAGGTCGCGACGGCGGCGAGCACCACCGTGCCGTTGCCGTCCTTGAGCTCGTGGGGCTCGGCGAGCGAGGTGGCGCCGTGGGCGACCGCGTAGGCGTGCGCCGCGCGCGCGTCGGGGACCTCGATGGCCAGGTCGGTCACGCCGTCGCGCGTGCTCGGCGACATGCCGCTCCAGGAACGCCCGCGCTCGGTGGCCGCCCTGATGACGGAGGTGAACACAAAGCGCGCGCCGCCGGACTCCAGCACGTAGGACGCGGTCTCCCGCTCGCCGGTCTCCGGTCCGGCGTACGCCACCAGCCGCATGCCGAAGGCGGTGGAGTAGTAGTGCGCGGCCTGCTTGGCGTTGCCGACGGCGAAGACGATGGCGTCCATTCCCTTGACGGGAAAATCATCGGTCATGGCGTCCTCCGGGTGGGAGAGGGGCATGCCGGTACCGTCGCGCTGATCGCCGGGGTGCGCAACTGTTCCCTGAATCGCTGAGCATGCTGTACTGGAGGCCCAGCGACTGCCGAGGACCGCTGGACACATTGCCCAGCGAGGAGCTCCCATGGCCGGAATCGACCAGCTCGACGCCGCGCTGCTGTCCCTGCTCGCCGAGGATCCCCGGCCTGGCGTGCTGGAGTGCTCCCGCCGCCTCGGCGTCGCCCGCGGTACGGTCCAGGCGCGGCTGGACCGGCTCCGCTCCAACGGGGTGATCCTGGGCTTCGCCCCGCAGCTCGACCCGGGGCGCTGGGCTACCCGGTGACCGCCTTCGCGACCCTGGAGATCTCCCAGGGCCAGGGCGCGGACGTCCGGGCGCACCTGGCCTCGGTGCCCGAGGTGCTGGAGCTGCACACCATCACCGGGCAGGGCGACATGCTGTGCCGGATCGTCGCCCGCTCCAACGCCGACCTCCAGCGGGTGATCGACCTGGTGGTGGGCTTCGACGGGATCGTGCGCGCCGCCACCGCCATCGCCCTGGAGAACCCGGTGCCGTACCGGGTGCTGCCGCTGGTCGGCGAGGCCGTCGCCCTCTGACCGGCGACCCGACGGCCCGCCGAACCGGCGGCGGGCTCAGGAGAGCGGCGGTCTCAGGAGCAGGACGGCACCTGGCCGACGCCGGTCTGCAACGCCCTGAGCGCGTTGAGCGCGTCGTCCAGCGAGTTCACCGGCACCAGCCGCAGCCCGCGCGGCAGGCCGGCCTCGGCGTCGGAGCACTCGGCCGTCGGGACCAGGAACACCGTGGCGCCGTCGCGTGCCGCCGCCTTGGTCTTCAGCGCCACCCCGCCGACCTGCGAGACCGCCCCCGAGTCGTCGATCTCCCCGGTGCCGGCGATGACGTTGCCGTCGGTGAGGTCACCGGCCGGTCCGGGCCGGCCGGTGCCGTTGCCGTCCAGTTCGTCGATGATGCCCAGGGTGAACAGCAGTCCCGCGCTGGGCCCGCCCACGTCGGCGAGGCTGAGCTGGATCTTCACCGCGGACGGCGAGAGCTTCAGGTAGCTGAGCGCGGCCGTGGTCGCGGCCTGCTGCGACTGGTCCATCTCCTGCTGGTTGAGCGCGTTGACCTGGGCCACCGACTGTCCGGCCGGGTAGACCGCGGCCCGCGGCACCACCGCCTCGTTCGGGTTGGGCCAGGCCCGCAGCGCGGACTCGATGGAGACGGACTCCTGCGGCGGGGTGGCCGCGATGGTCACCATCCGCAGCTCTCCGCTGGTCTGCCGGAGCGGGTGCCCGTGATGCTGATCACCTTCTGGCCGTCGTACACGCCGAGGGTGTTCACCGTGATCCCCGGGTAAATGATCGTGAACGGCAGCGGTACGAAGGCGGCCACCGCGAGCAGGGCCAGCACCACGGCCGCGCACACGGTCAGCACCAGCGGACGGCGCGGAAGCGAAGACAGAGAGAACGACACACCGGGAATCCAAACACACCCGCCACCGCAGCCACTCGGCGGCTCGCCCACTCGACGGCCGCCCGCCCCCGGGCCCGCGGCCCGGACCGGGCGGCGGCCGCGGTTCAGCTGAGCGCCTCGGAGACCTCCGTGGCGGCCTCGGCCACCCGCGGGCCCGCCCGCTCGGGACCATCCCGCCCAGCATCACCACGCCCACGCTGCCTCGATCCCCGGCAGCCCCAGCGCCGCCGCGCCGCGCCGCTGGCGCCGGAGCGCTCGTCGGGGCCGCTGAGCACGAAGTCCGGGCCCGCCGGGCCGCCGGCGGCCCGGGCGCGGGCCGAGAGGATCGCCGCCCGGCCGCGTTCTCGTCCAGCCGGTGCCTGAGCCCGGTGCGGTAGGCCACATGGAAGTCGGTCCAGCTGGGTTCGACCACGGCCACCACCAGCGCCTCGCCACCGTCGACCAGGGTCAGATGGGCGGTCGCGCCCAGTTCCTCGGCCAGACCGCGAAGCGCGGGCAGCGCCGCCTCGCGCAGCAGCGGATGCACCCGCCGGGCCAGCCGCAGCACGCCCAGCCCCACCCGGACCCGGCCGCCGATCTCGCGCCGGACCAGACTGTGCAGCTCCAGGGTGGCCAGCAGCCGGTAGACCACGGTGCGGTTCACCGCGAGCCGGTCCGCCAGCTCGGTGACCGTGAGTCCGCGCTCGGCATCGGCGAGCAGCTTCAGGACCTTGACGCCCCGGTCCAGGGTCTGCGAGGTCTCGGCGGCCATCGCACTTCCCTTCCGCCGGAATCGGACCGGCTTTCGGACCGAGGCGGGTGACGCTAGTGACGCGACACCGCTCTGCGGAAGGGCTTGTCCAGAATTCGGTCACGATCGTTGTCTGCCACCCGGGCAATCCGGGACAAGCAGACAAATGACCGGGCAGACCGTTACCGATCCGACTCCCACTTCCCAGCGAATCCCCAGCAGCGAATCACCGGCAGCAGATCCCTGGCAGCGGATCCCCGCGGCGGATCCTCCGCCCGGTGCGCGGCGGGGTGGCCCCCGGCCCCGGCGAACTCCGGGCCGGGAAGGTCAGCTGACCCGGGTGGCCCACTCCTGGATCTTCTTGATCCGCGCCTGCAACTGCCCGGCCGTGGCCTGTGCGGTCAGCGGACCGCCGCAGACCCGCCGCAGCTCGTTGTGGATCGTGCCGTGCGGCTGGTTGGTGCGGTGGTGCCAGGCGCCGACCAGGCCGTTCAGCTCCTTCCTGAGCTCCTGGAGCTGCTTGTGGGTGACCACCGGGCGCTGCTCGGCCGGGAGTTCCAGCAGGTCGGCCTCCTCCGCGGGCTTGGCCTTGCTGCGCTGGATCTGCCGGGTCTGCCGCCGCTGGAGGAGCATCTGCACCTGGTCCGGCTCCAGCAGGCCGGGGATGCCATGCCCAGGTACTCCTCCTCCTCCTCGGATCCGGCGTGCGCCTGCATGCCGAACTCGTGGCCGTCGTACAGCACCCGGTCGAAGACCGCGTCCGACTCCAGGGCCTCCCAGGGCAGGTCGTCCATGCCGCCGTCGGCCTCGTCCTTGGTCTTCTCGGCCTCGGCGAGCAGGGCGTCCTCCTGGTCGAACAGCCCCTCCTCCTCGCCCCGCTTCTTCTTGTCCAGCACGTGATCCCGCTGGATCTCCATCTCATTGGCGAAGGTCAGCAGGGTCGGCACCGAGGGCAGGAAGACCGAGGCGGTCTCGCCGCGCTTACGGGCACGCACAAAACGCCCCACCGCCTGGGCGAAGAACAGCGGGGTGGAGATCGAGGTCGCATAGACGCCCACGGCCAGCCGCGGCACGTCCACCCCTCGGAGACCATGCGCACCGCGACCATCCAGCGCTGGGTGCCCTCGGAGAAGTCGCTGATCCGCTGGGATGCCTCGGCCTCGTCGGACAGCACCAGGGTCGCCCCTCGCCGGTGATCTCGCGGATCATCTTGGCGTAGGCGCGGGCCACGTTCTGGTCGGTGGCGATGACCAGCCCGCCGGCGTCCGGAATGCCCTTGCGCACCTCGGTCAGCCGCTTGTCGGCGGCGCGCAGCACATTGGGCATCCACTCGCCCTGCGGGGCGAGCGCGGTACGCCAGGCCTGGGCCACCGCGTCCTTGGTCATCGGCTCGCCGAGCCGGGCGGCGACCTCGTCCCGGCCTTGGTGCGCCAGCGCATGTTGCCGGTACGAGAGGAATATCACCGGCCGCACCACATGGTCGGCCAGCGCGTGCCCGTAGCCGTAGGTGTAGTCGGCGACGCTCTTGCGGATGCCGTCGTTGCCGGCCTCGTAGCTGACGAAGGGGATCGGGTTGGTGTCGGAGCGGAACGGGGTACCGGTCAGCGCCAGCCGACGGGTGGCCGGCTCGAACGCCTCGGCGCAGGCCTCGCCCCAGGACTTGGAGTCACCGGCGTGGTGGATCTCGTCCAGGATCACCATGGTCTTCCGCTGCTCCACCCGGTTCCGGTGCAGCATCGGGTTGACCCCGACCCCGGCGTAGGTGATCACGATGCCCTGGTAGTCGCGCGACAGCGGCCCGCTGCTGTAGCCCGGGTCCAGCCTGATCCCTATCCGCGCGGCGGCCTCGGCCCACTGCTTCTTCAGGTGCTCGGTGGGCGCGACGACGGTGATCTGCTGCACGGCGTGGTTGTGCAGCAGATACGAGGCGAGGGTCAGTGCGAAGGTGGTCTTCCCGGCGCCGGGCGTGGCGACGGCGAGGAAGTCCCGGGGCTGCTGCTCGACATACCGCTCCATCGCGGCCTGCTGCCAGGCCCGGAGCTTCCCGGCGGTACCCCAGGGGGCCCGCCCGGGAAGGCAGGGGACAGGTGGTGGGAGGCGGTTGCGGTACTCACGGTCTCCGGTTTGGGTCGGCGGCAGGGGCTGCCTGAGTCGGACAGGAGCCCTCAGGGAGGGCGCCCAGGCAACCCGCCCAGACTACCGGCGGCACCGCCGCCGCGCCGTCATCCGGCTCAGGTCAGCCCGCGCAGCTCCCGCGCGATGGCCCTGACCTCGTCCTTCTCCCCGGTTGCGACGGAAATCACCAAGGCCTCGGCCCGGTCGATGTCCGGGCGCAACTGGTGACCGTTGATCGCCAGGAAGGTCGCGCAGGAGAGCCAGGCAGTCCGCTTGTTGCCGTCCAGCAGCGGGCGGTCGATCGCCAAGGACTGGAGCAGCGCCGCAGCCTTCTCCAGGAGGTCGGGGTATGCCTCCTGGCCGTACATCGCCGCAGTCGGCCGGTGCGCGGCCGACTCAAGCAGGCCCAGGTCACGGATCACCAACGTCATGTCGCCGCAGGCATACCCGGCGATGATCAGAATGTCCTCGGCCGACAGGTACGCGACCGTCACTTGAGCCGCTCCATGAGTTCGTGCCACTTGGCAGCCTGCTCGGCGGCGGTCCGCCGGACGGTGGTCTGGTGGGCTGTCCGGGCCAGGTGCTCCTCGATCGCCTGGACCACTATGGCGTGCATGCTTACCCCTCGGCCTCAGCATGCCGCCGGAGGGCGTCATTCAGATCGTCCCGGAGACGGAGGTTCATGGCCATGAAACCAGCATACCCACCGTGACCCCACAGTGGTACCAGTTCGACGTATGCGGTGGCCCGTCCTACCTCTCCCGGCCGGGCGGCCCGGACGCGGAGCGGGACGGCTGAAAGCGTCGCCAGCCGGTTCGGCGCTCTGTGGTTGGCGGGTGCGGTCGGGAGCGCTCAGCTCCCCGTCGGGCGGGCGGCTCGCAGAGGGCGGCGGCGAGGAGGCGCCGGCGGTGAGGGTGGCGAAGATCGCGGCGAAGCCCAGGGTGCCGCCGGTGCCCAGCGAGGTGAACAGCAGGCCACCGCGGTCAGCAGGACGTTCCGAGGGCGTCGCTGACCTGGAGGGACGCCGAGTTCTCGCCGGTCTCGTCGGGCGCGGAGAGCCCGAGCATCAGCACCCCGACCGACGAGATGGTCATCCCCATGCCCGCGCGCCGATCGCCCAGGCGCAGGCCACCACATACGGCGGGATGGAGTGCACCAGCGCCAGCCCGGCCCCGGCTATCGCCGTGGCGGACATCAGCAGGCCGAGCCGGATCAGCAGTACCCGGTGCCGGTCCGCCCACGGCCGGCCCTGCAACCAGGAGCCGCAGGCCCAGCTGAGGCCGCCGCTGGTGAGCGAGAGCCCGGCCAGGGTCGGCGACAGCCCGCGCTGGGTGACCAGCATCAGCGGGATGAAGGCCTCGGCGGCGAAGAAGGTGCCGGCGGCCAGGCCGCGCAGCAGGATCACCGTCGGCAGCCCGCGTCCGGCGCGCAGCGTGCCGCGCGCAGCAGCCGCAGCACCGCCGGGACCAGCAGCGCCAGCCGGCGGCGGCCGGCAGCAGCGCCAGCAGGTCCAGCAGCTGCCCGGCGTACTCCAGCAGCCCGGCGCCCGCGGCGCCAGGGCGACCGCGAGCAGGATCCGCCGGCGGTCCAGTCCCCAGCCGCGCGGGCGGTGTCCTCGGCCTGGAGCCGGCGCAGCTGCGGCAGCATCAGCACCGGGAGCAGCACCAGCACCGGTATCGACAGGAACACCCAGCGCCAGCCGAGGTGCTGGGTGACACTGCCGGAGATCACCGGGCCGACGATCGAGGGCAGCACCCAGGAGGCGGAGAAGGCAGCGAAGACCGAGGCCCGCAGCCGTTCCGGATAGGCCCGGCCGACCACCACGTACAGGGCCACGATCAGCAGCCCGCCGCCCAGGCCCTGTACCGCGCGGCCGGAGACGAAGACCCACATGTCCTGCGCGGTGCCGCGCGATCACCAGGCCCACGCCGAAGGTGCCGATGCCTGCCGCCAGCGGCCCAGCGGTCCGCGCTTGTCGCACCACTCGCCGGAGACGACCATCGCCAGCAGGCTGGCGGTGAAGTAGCCGGAGAAGGCGAAGGCGTACAGGCCGAGGCCGTGCAGGGCGCGGGCGGCATGGCGGTGTTGACGGCGGTGGCCTCGAAGGCGACCAGCAGCACGCAGGAGACGATGCCGAAGGTCAGCGCGCGGTAGCGGCCGCTGAGGATGCCGCCGCTGTCGGCGAGGTCGACGGCTGCGGTCGCGTCGGAAGGCTTCGTCGAGCCGGGGGCGTCGGTCACCGGACCCATGGTAAGGCCCACAGGGCACTATCACCCCTGTCGGGAGCCGCTCGGGAACGGTGCGGGAAGCGGCTCGGGAGCGGCCCGGAGAGCGGGTGCGGCAGCGGCTCGGCAGGCTCGCGGCACTCCGGCACTCCCCGGCGGAAGCGGACGGCACGCCACCGCCGGACAGCTCCACCGCGAATTCCGGGAAGGTGTTGACGAATAGCCTGCGCATTCCTGTAGAGTGAATTTCACCGGGCGACAACGGCACCGGGGAAACTCAGGACAGGGGTGATCTGATGAACGGAAGGCCGTGCGCACCGCGCAGTACGCCACCTGCGTCAGCCCCTGTACCACCGCGGCGTGTCGCTGTTCCGCCGCCTCCTGTCCGACCTGCTGAAGGCCCCAGGCCAGTCCTGAAGGCCCCGGAGGGCCCCAGGCCCGTTCCAGGTCCCGGCCCCGTTGAGGGCCGATCGCACCACAGTCCCACCAGCCGGCCCGCCCAGGGCTGTCGTACGGCCGTGTGCCCGAGTGGCTCAGGGGACCGCCTGCAAAGCGGTTTACGCCGGTTCGAATCCGGTCATGGCCTCAGTGAGGGAATTCACCACGGAATCGTGGATCCCTGTTTTTCCATGCCTTTTCCGGGAATGCCGTGGGGGAATTCCCGGGAAAAGAGGAGGGGCCCGGTCGCCATCGGCGGCCGGGCCCCTCCCGTGTCAGTGCCCTCGTCAGTACCCTCGCCGGAGCCCCGGCCGGGGCCCCAGGTCAGGGCCCCGTCCGGCTAGCCGGCGATGTCCTCCGGCGGTATCGGCAGCTGGTTCACCGGACGGCCGGTGGCCGCGCGCACCGCCGCCGCGACCGCCGCCGGAGCGACCGCGGCCGGGCCGCGCCGACCGCCTTGGCGCCGAAGGGAGCGACCACGTCCCGCTCCTCCAGCAGCGCCGCGATCCGGATGTCCGGGGCGTCCAGCGAGGTGGGCAGCCGGTAGCGGGTGAACGAGGGGTTGGCGATCCGGCCGCCCTCGGTGACCAGTTCCTCCATCAGCGCCAGGCCCAGGCCCTGGGTGGCGCCGGCCTCGATCCGGGCGACGATCTGCTCGGGTTGAGTGCCCGGCCGACGTCCTGGGCCACGGCCAGTTCGACCACCCGCACCGTGCCCAGCTCCACATCCACGTCCACGACCGCCCGCATCGCGCAGAAGGCCAGCCCGACGAAGGCGTCACCCTGCCCAGTCTCCGGGTCCAGCGGTTCGGTGGGATGCGGGCGGCACTGCGCGGTCGCCCACAGATCCTTGTCCTCCAGCGCCTGGAGCACCGGCATGCCGAGCACCCCGTCGTAGGAGGTGATCTTGCCGTCGCTGATGGTGAGCAGCTCCGGCGACATTCCGAACTGCACCGCGAGCGGTTGCAGCAGCTGGTGGCGGACCATCAGCGCGGCCCGCTCGACCGCGCCGCCGGACACCCAGGTCTGCCGGCCGCGGGCGGAGGGACCGGCCGCGGGCTGGTCGGTGTCGACCGGCGCGATGTAGACATCGGTGACGCCGAGGACGTCCTGCACGATCTGCCGGGCCAGGGTGGAGAAGCCGGTGCCGGTGTCGACCGCGGTGCACATCACCGAGGCCTGCGAGCCGGTGACCCGCACCGAGGCGGTGGACACCTCGTCGGTGCCCTCCGCGCCCAGCATGTGCACCATGCCCACGGCGTAGCCGATACCGCGCCGCACCGCGGCCGGGTCGCCCGCACCGCCGGGGCCGCCGGGCAGCAGCCACTCCTCGTCCGGCTGGTCCACCGGCAGCGGCGGCAGCGGCTCGGCGGCCACCGCGTCCAGCAGCTCGCGTACCGGCGCCGGGCAGGTCACCGCCTGGCCGGTGGGCAGCAGGTCGCCGGTGGACATGGCGTTACGGCGGCGGATCTCCAGCGGTTCCAGGTCCAGCGCGGCCGCCAGCTGGTCCAGCTGGGTCTCGTAGGCGAAGCAGGTCTGCAGCGCGCCCTCGCCGCGCATCCGCCCGGCCGGGGGATTGTTGGTGCGCACCGCCCAGGCGTCGACGAAGACATTGGGCACCACATAGGGGCCGGCCGCCATGGCCGCCGCCGCCGCCAGCGCCTCGCTGGACACCTCGGCGTACGCGCCGCCGTCCAGCAGCAGCTGTGCCTCGACCTTGACCAGGTGCCCCTCGACATCGGCGTGGTGCCGGTAGCGCAGCAGCGCCGGGTGCCGGTGGGCGTGGGTGAGGAAGGACTCCTCGCGGGTCAGCGCCATCTTCACCGGGTGCCCGGTGCGGATCGCCAGCAGGCCGAGCGCGACCTGGAAGCCGACGTCCTCGCGGTCGGCGGTGGCTCCGGGGACCCCGCTGACCACCAGCCGGACCCGGTCCGGCTCCAGTCCGAGGCAGTTCGCGGCCCGGTCCCGGTCGCCGTGCGGGTCGGTGCTGGCGACATGCAGTTCGACACCGCCGTCCGGACGCGGGACCGCGAGCCCGGCCTCGGCGCCGATCGGCGCCGGTCCTGTCGGCCGACCCGGTACAGGCCCTCGACCACGATCGCGCCGACGGCCTCCGGATCGCCGAAGCGCACCGGGAGGTGGCGGAACATGTTGCCGTCGGGGTGGATCGGCGGGGCGGTGAACGCCTGCTCCGGGTCGGTCAGCGGCTCCAGCGGTTCGTAGTTGACCACCACCGCCGCGGCCGCCAGCCGGGCGGTGTCCGGGTGGTCGGCGGCCACCGCGGCCACCGGCTCGCCGTGGTGGCGGACCATGTCGGCGGCGAACACCGGGCGGTCCTGCGCGATCGGGCCGCTGGGCGCGCCGTCGGGCAGCCCGGACGGGCCCGGGCGCAGGTCCGCGGCGGTGACCACGGCATGCACCCCGGGGATGGCCAGGGCCGGGCCGGTGTCCACCGACAGGATGCGGGCGTGCGCGTAGGGGGAGCGGGTGACCGCGCCCCAGAGCAGGCCCTCGGCCCACAGGTCGGCCGCGTAGGGGAAGATGCCCATCGACTTGGCCAGCGCGTCGGCGCGCATCGGCGAGGAGCCGAGGCCGCTCGCGGAGGAAGTCTGCTCCGGCACCCGCGGGCGGACCGGCGCGGCGACGCCGGCGGGCGCGCCGCGGGCGCGCCGAGAGCGGTGCCGGTGGCGCTGCCGGGGGCGCCCTGCGGAACCCCGGGCAGGGGGCCGGCGTCTCGCCTTCGCTGTCGGGGGTGGTCATGCTCCGGCCTCCGGGGCGGCGGGGGTCTGCTGGTGCGGCAGGTAGCCGCCGGCGTCCGTGCCGTAGCCGCCGCTGTCGGGGTACACGCCGGTGGTCGACTGGTACTCGTACTGCGGCTGCGGCTGCGGCTGCGGCTGGTGCTGCGGCTGGTCGGGCGGTCCCGGCTGCTGCGGCAGCCCGATGTACTGCGGCGGCTCGGCGAAGGCCTGGTCACCGAAGGACTGGTCACCGAAGGACTGCTCGGCGAAGGCCTGGCCGGTGTGGAACTGGCCGGTGTCGAACTGGCCCGTCGCGAACTGGCCGGTGTGGGACTGGCCGGTGTGGGACTGCTCGGGGAAGCCCTGCTCGGCGAACGGCTGCGCGGCGTGCGGTTGCTCGGTGTAGGCCGGTTCGGCGTGCGCCTGCTCCGGGAACGCCGGTCCGGGGAAGGGCGGTTCGGGCAGGCCCTGCCCCTGGAAGCCCTGCCCGGTGTAGGGCGGCTCGGGGTAGCCCGGCTGCGGATGGCCCTGCTGTAGGTGCCCCTGCTGCGGGTGCCCCGGTGACTGCCCGGGCGGCGGCACCGGCGCCGGACCGGTCGCCTGCGGCGGGGTCTGTGTCTGCTGCTCCGGGATGAGAGCGGTGCTCTCGCCCTGCTCCGCGTCGCTCTCCGCCTGCTCGGCCCGGGCCCGGGCCACCGCCTGCACCGCCGCCAGCGCGCCCCGGTAGCCGGTGCAGCGGCAGAGGTTGCCGGACAGTGCCTCGCGGGTTTCCAGCTCGGCCGGCTGGTGGTTGCGCTCCAGCAGGTCGTGCACGGCCATGGCCAGCCCCGGGACGCAGTAGCCGCACTGCACCGCGCCGCTCTCGGCCAGCGCCCGCTGCACGTCGGAGGCGGTGCCGTCGTCGGCCAGCCCCTCGACCGTGCGGATGTCGCTGTCCGCCGCCAGCGCGGCCGGCACCAGGCAGGCCGCGGTCAGCTGGCCGTCCAGCTGCACCGAGCAGGCGCCGCACTCGCCCTGGTCGCAGCCGCCCTTGGCGCCCGCCAGACCGAGCCGCTCGCGCAGCACATACAGCAGGCTCTCGCCGATCCACGCCTCGGCCACCGGCCGTTCCACCCCGTTGACACGCAGGGTGTAGGAGGCTCGCGGCGACTCGTCCGCGCCGAAGCCGCCGACGGGCACAGGGCCGCCCAGGCCGGGGTTTGCCAGGAAATCAGTCACGCGAGCGCCCTCCCGAGTGCGCGGCGGGCCAGTACTGCCACGGTACGACGCAGGCGGGCGACCGCTGTCGCCGCCCCCCGTCCGGGCCGCCCGCGGGCGGCTCGGGGACACAGGCCGAGGCGACGTATTCGCCGAAGGCGGCAGCCGCGGCGGGGTCTATGGTCCGGTCGCCGTCCCAGTCGATGCAGCCGGACACCCACTGCTCGGCCTCCAGCGGCCGCAGCGGCACCGGGGCGACGGCGCCGACCGCGCAGCGCACCGCGCGCCGCGCCGGGTCGAGCACCAGCGCCACCGAGGCGCCGGCCCGGGCCGGGCCGGTGCGGTTGGTGGCCTTGAGGAACACCTGCGGCGCGTGCAGCAGCGGGATCCGCACATAGCCGAGGAGTTCACCGCCGCGCAACGGATCCAGGCCGGTGAGCAGATGGCTCACCGGGACCTCGCGGGCGCCCTCCGGGCCGACCAGGGTGACCGTGGCCTCCAGCGCCGCGAGCACCGGCAGGGTGTCCCCGGCCGGGTCGGCGGTGATGATGTTGCCGCCCAGCGTCCCGGCGTTGCGGACCTGCGGCGGGCCCGCGGTGCGGGCGGCGGCGGCGAGCGCGGGCATCAGTGCGGCGAAGTCGGGGCGGCCCATCCGGGCGTGGGTGAGGCCGGCGCCGAGCTGCGCCGAGCCGTCCTGGTACTGCCAGCCGCGCAGCTCGTTGATCCGTCCCAGGCCGATCAGCGCCATCGGGCGCAGCAGACCGGCGTTGACCGCGCCCATGAGGTCGGTCCCTCCGGCCACCGGCACGGCGGCGGGCGAGGCCGCCAGTGCCGCGACGGCCTCGTCCAGCGAGGACGGGAGCATGATCGTTTGGTTCACCTGTGTCCCACCGGGCTCGGATTGCACACATCGCTGCCGCTTCTCGCCCGTACGGTACGTGGAAACGCGCCCTACGCGCACCCCGCGAGTTGCGGTGGGGCAACTCTGACACACCTGGGCGCGGACGTGATCCCCTCCCCTACCGACGAGTTGGCGTGGCTTTCATACCGTTTGCCCGGTTTGACGACCCTTCTGCCCGCTTTCCGGCGGCTGCGCAGCAGGCTCCCGCGCCACCCGGGAGCCGGTCTCACACCTGCGGCGGCAACCCCTCGATCGGGCGGCCCGCGACTCCGGGGCGACGCTGCCACGGGTGCGGCCCTGAGGCCGGCCGGTACTCCACGCCGAGCGCGTCGAGCCGGGCGCGGTGCCCCGTCATCCGGCGCTCGAAGTCCCCGAAGTCGCGCTCGGAGGGCTCCTGCGGCAGCGCCGACCAGGCGACCTCGGCGAAGGCCGCGAGCCGGGGGAAGGCGTGGTAGTCCACCTCGCGGACGTCGTCCATGAACTCGGTCCACAGATTGGCCTGAGTGCCGATCACATGGGCGGCGGCGGCCGGGTCGGTGCGCAACTGCGGCGGCAGCGGCTCGTAGCGGTAGACGTCCTCCAGCGAGCGGACCCAGCCGACCGGGACCGGCTGTCCTCGCCCGGCGCCTGCCGGTGGTCCAGGTACACCTGCTGCTCGGGGCACATCACCACGTCGTGCCCGGCCCGCGCGCGGCCACCCCGCCCCGGTAGCCGCGCCAGGAGGACACCGCGCCCCCGGCGCCAGCCGCCCGCCGCCCGCCCGCGCGCGTCGGATGTCCTTCGCGCGCGTCGGGATGTCCTTCGAGCGAGGTCCCTTCGAGGATCTCGTCCCAGCCGATGAGCCGGCGGCCGCGCGCGGCGAGCCAGTCGGCGAAGTGGCGGATGAACCAGTTCTGCAGCTCGTTCTCGTCGGCCAGGCCGAGCTGGCTGATCCGGGCCTGGGCGGAGGGGCTGGCCCGCCACTGGTCCTTGGGGCACTCGTCGCCGCCGAGGTGGACGAAGGTGGAGGGGAAGATCTCCAGGACCTCCTCCAGGACCTGCTCGTAGAACCGCAGCGTGCGGTCCTCCACGTTCAGCACATTGGGGTTCACCCCCCAGTCGGTCCAGGTTCCCAGTGCCGCGGTGTCGACCACGTCGTGGTTGCCCAGCTCGGGGTAGGCGGCGATGGCGGCCTGGGCGTGCCCGGGATGTCGATCTCGGGGACGACGGTGATCTGCCGCTCGGCGGCGTAGGCCACGATCTCGCGCAGGTCGTCCTGGGTGTAGAAGCCGCCGTGCGGCCGGTCGTCGCGGCGCGGGAGCCCGCCCGGCCCGGCCCCCTGCTCGCGAGGCCGCCCCGGTAGCCGACCATGGAGCGCTCCCGCCAGCCTCCGGTGCCGGTCAGCCGCGGGTAGCGGCGGACCTCGATCCGCCAGCCCTGGTCGTCGGTCAGGTGCAGGTGCAGCACATTGAGCTTGTGCGCGGCCAGCAGGTCGACATAGCGCAGCACGTCGGCCTTGGGCAGGAAGTGCCGGGAGACGTCCAGCAGCACCCCGCGCCAGCCGAAGCGCGGCCGGTCGTGGACGGCGGCACAGGGCGCGGTCCAGCTCTCCCGGCGGACCGGGGCCCGCCGGTAGGCGTCCGGGCCGAACAGCTGGCGCAGCGTCTGCGCGCCCCAGAACAGCCCGGCCGGGCCGCCGCCGGTGAGCCGCACCCGGGCGGGCTCGACCAGCAGCCGGTACTCCTCCGCCGCCAGCTCCGGATCCAGGCCGAGCCGATCCCGGGGCGCCAGGAGCGCCGGTGCCGCCGGGCGGCAGCAGGCCGAACCCGGTGGCCGCGCCCAGCGCCGAGCGCAGCCAGCGGCCGACCCCCTCGGCCCCCGGCCCGCAGTCCAGCGGGGTGTCCGCACGCAGCTCGAAGCAGCCGGCCGGTCGGGGCCCTCCGGGGACGGCACCAGGACAACGGGGCAGGTATGAGGTCCATGGGACGCCATCCTGCCCCGCCGCGCACCATTGGTCCAGACCTATCCGGGGAGTCGTGGGGCGGGCCGGGGCGGGGCGGGCCGGGAGCGGCTACTTGTCCTTGCCGCCCTTGCCGTCCTTGTCCCCGCTGCCGTCGAGGCCTTCGTAGATCTCCTTGCACATCGGCAGACCGGGTACTTCTTCGGGTCCCGCCCGGGACCCAGACCTTGCCGCACAGCGCCACGACCGGGGATCCGGACAGCGCGCTGTCCATGATCTTGTCGCGCTTCACGTAGTGCGCGAAGCGCTCGTGGTCGCCGTCGCCGTGCGACACCTGGGGTACCGGCTCGACAAGGGTGCCGGTGCTGCCGCCGCGCTCCGGCTGGTACTCGGGATCAAGGGTGCTCATGGCATCCAAGTCTAGGACTCGCACCACCGCGGGCGGACCCGCTACGGCCGGGCGGGATTCCGGCCGCCCCGGCGCCCATGGCCCGGCGCCCGGTGCCCGTGCCCGGCACCCGTGCCCGGCGCTCAGTTCAGCGAGGGGTCGTCCGGGTAGGTCGCCACCAGCGCCAGCTCGCCGCGCTGGCGGCGCAGCACCGCCCGCCACAGCCGCTCGGGATCCGGTGAGGAGACATCCCCCGGCTCGGACTCGACCAGGTACCAGGTGCCCTCCAGCAGCTCGTCCTCCAGCTGGCCGGGCGCCCATCCGGCGTAACCGGCGAAGATCCGCAGCGAGCCGAGGTCCGGCGCCAGCAGCTCCGGCGGGCCTCCAGGTCGACCAGGCCGATCGCGCCGTGCACCCGCCGCCAGCCGAGGAACTCCCCGGACGGCCACTCCCCCGGCACCACCGCCAGCCCCAGCGCGGAATCCAGCCCCACCGGGCCGCCCTGGAACACCACCGCGGCGCGCCCGCCAGCCCGCCCCAGGACTCCAGCACCGCCCCGACCTCGACCGTTGTCGGCCGGTTGAGGACGACACCGAGCGTGCCCTCCGCGTCGTGGTCCAGCAGCAGCACCACAGCGCGGTCGAAGTTGGGATCGGTCAGCGCGGGCGTTGCCACCAGCAGCCTGCCCGCCAGCGTGACGGCCTCGGTCATAGCAGAGATGATCCCGCACTTCCCCACGGGCGGGCAACGGAAGCGGACGCCGCGGCGGCGCGTCCGCCCGGTCCGCCCGCCCCCGGCGGCGTCCCCGGCGGCGTCCCCGGCCCCGCTCCCGGGCCGGCTCCGGGCCGTTCCCGGTCCACGCCCGCTGACCTGCGCCGCCGCCCGGCCTCCCGGGCCGCCCGCCGCCCGCTGCCGGGCCCCGGGTTGCCGGGCGGGGCCACCCGTGAGAACTTCACCACACGAACCTTCCCCGCTCCTCCTGCCCACCCCGACCGTTCGGGCAAACCCCGCGCCGCCGGGAACCGGCGTCATGCGCATTACCATCTCCCTTGGTGTCGGAACCTTTTCGGGTGAGCCGGACACCGACTGCTTCATCTCCCCATGTCCCTCCCCAGGATCGCGAGACCATGACCGACGACGTCCTGCTTGTCCATGGCGGCAACCCGCTCGAGGGTGAGATCCGTGTCCGCGGCGCGAAGAACCTCGTGCCCAAGGCGATGGTGGCCGCCCTGCTCGGGCAGGAGCCCAGCCGGCTACGCAATGTTCCGGACATCCGCGACGTCAAGGTCGTGACCGGTCTGCTCCAGCTGCACGGGGTGACCGTGCTGTCCGGGGACGAGTCGGGTGAGATCGTGCTCGACCCCTCGCATGTCGAGAGCGCCAATGTGGCCGACATCGACGCGCACGCGGGCAGCTCGCGGATCCCGATCCTGTTCTGCGGCCCGCTGCTGCACCGCCTCGGCCACGCCTTCATCCCGGGCTCGGCGGCTGCGACATCGGCGGCCGACCGGTCGACTTCCACTTCGACGTGCTCCGCCAGTTCGGCGCGGTCATCGAGAAGCACCCGCAGGGCACCGTGCTGACGGCCGCACAGCGGCTGCGCGGCTGCAAGATCGAGCTGCCCTATCCCTCGGTCGGCGCAACCGAGCAGGTGCTGCTGACCGCGGTGCTCGCCGAGGGCGTGACCGAGCTGCGCAACGCCGCCATCGAGCCGGAGATCGTGGATCTGATCTGCGTGCTCCAGAAGATGGGCGCGATCATCTCCATGGGGACGGACCGCACCATCCTGATCACCGGCGTGGACCGGCTCGGCGGCTACAACCACCGCGCCCTCCCGGACCGGCTCGAATCCGCCTCCTGGGCCTGCGCGGCGCTGGCCACCGGCGGCGACATCTATGTCCGCGGCGCCCGCCAGCTGGAGATGATGACCTTCCTCAACACCTTCCGGAAGGTCGGCGGGGCGTTCGAGGTCGACGACGAGGGCATCCGCTTCTGGCACCCGGGCGGCGAGCTCAACGCCATCGCGCTGGAGACCGACGTCCACCCCGGCTTCCAGACCGACTGGCAGCAGCCGCTGGTGGTGGCGCTGACCCAGGCCACCGGGCTGTCGATCGTGCACGAGACCGTCTACGAGTCGCGGCTGGGCTTCACCTCCGCGCTGAACCAGATGGGCGCGCACATCCAGCTCTACCGCGAGTGCCTGGGCGGCACGCCCTGCCGCTTCGGGCAGCGCAACTTCCTGCACTCGGCGGTGGTCTCCGGCCCGTCCAAGCTGCTCGGCGGCGAGCTGGTCATCCCCGACCTGCGCGGCGGATTCTCGTACCTGATCGCGGCGCTGACCGCGCAGGGCCCCTCCAGCGTCCACGGGATCGACCTGATCAACCGGGGCTACGAGAACTTCATGGACAAGCTGCGGGCGCTGGGCGCCCAGGTGGAGCTGCCCGGCGAGGGCCTCTCTGACGAGCTGTGACCCTCCCCGGGGCCGGCTGTGTTGACGGACGTCGACGCGGCCGCGCCCCGGCCGCGTCCCGCCCCTGGCCGGGCCGCCCCGGCAGCCCGGCCGGGCGCCCTGGAAGTGCGGCACCGGAAAACGGCACCGCGCCGGGTGCTCCTCCTGACGGAGGGGCACCCGGCGCGGTGGGCGCTGCCTGGGGGTCCTACTTGCCCTTGGCGGCTTCCTTGAGCTTGGAGCCCGCGGAGACCTTCACGCTGTAGCCGGCCGCGATCTGGATCGGCTCACCGGTCTGGGGGTTGCGCGCGGTGCGCGCGGCCCGGTGGGTGCGCTCGAAGGTCAGGAAGCCGGGGATGGTGACCTTCTCGTCGCCCTTGGCGACGACGTCGCCGACGACGTCGGCGAGCGCGGCCAGAACGGCGTCGGCGTCCTTGCGGGTCACCTCGGCACGCTCGGACAGAGCGGCCACCAGCTCACTGCGGTTCATATGTACTCCATGTGGTCTGTCGCGTTGCGATCCTCGGCTGCCCCAAAGGACCGCCGCCTCGGCTGCCGAGTCACCCGACCGGGTGACTCCCGACAGACGATGGGGGATCTCGTTCGATGCCCCAGGCTGCGCAAATCTCTTGCCTTGGCACGAATCCTGCCCCCACTACCGCCGGGAAAGCGAATCCGGCACCCGTGAGAGTCACACGAACAGCGCCACAGGCCGAGCGCTGTGACGCCTCGTCTGTCGCTGGTCCCGACCCCCGGCTGAGGTGGGGCGACGTGGCTCTCGGCGGACGTGACGACGGCCCCCCGCACAGGGCGGGCACGGCACGCCGATCCAGGGACACCGTACGCCCTGGGACGAGAACCGCCCAAACGGGGACGTTCCCTGGATCGTCCCAGGCCCCCGCCCCGGGGCCGTCCCGGGCCCTTCCCGGAGCCCTCTCGGAGGCTCCTCCGGGGCCTTCCCCGGGGCTGCCCGGGCATCCCCGGGGCGACCTGGGACAACGCCCGGCACTGCCCCGGAGACGGCCCCGGGAAGGGCCCTCGGCGGGCTAGACGTGGACGATCGGGAAGGTCCCGGTCTCGCTGCTGGAGGCCGGGGCGGCCTGGGCCGTACCGGCCGCCTGGGCGGCCTCGCGGACGGCGGCGGCGACGGTCTTGGCCACGTCCGGGTGGAACACGCTCGGGATGATGTAGTTGGCGTTGAGCTGCTCCGGGCTCACCGTGGCGGCCAGCGCCAGCGCGGCGGCGATCATCATCTCGCTGTTGACGGTCCGGCTCTGCGCGTCCAGCAGGCCCCGGAAGACCCCCGGGAAGACCAGCACGTTGTTGATCTGATTGGGGAAGTCGCTGCGCCCGGTGGCGACCACGGCGGCGGTCTGCCGGGCCACCGCGGGGTCGACCTCCGGGTCCGGGTTGGCCAGCGCGAACACGATGGCGTCCGGGGCCATCGCGGCGATGTCGTCACCGTCCAGCACATTGGGGGCGGAGACACCGATGAAGACATCGGCGTCGCGCACGGCCTCCTTGAGCGTGCCGGTGCGGTTGCTGCGGTTGGTGTTCTCGGCGATCCAGCGCAGCGAGTCGTCGAGGTCGCCCCGGCCCAGATGGACCACGCCGTGCACGTCGGCCACGGTGGCGTGGTTGACCCCGGCGTCCAGCAGCAGCCGCAGGATGGCGGTACCGGCCGCCCCCGCACCGGACATGACGACCCGTACGTCGCCGATCTCCTTGCCGACCACCTGGAGCGCGTTGGTGAGCGCGGCCAGGACCACGATGGCGGTGCCGTGCTGGTCGTCGTGGAACACCGGGATGTCCAGGGCCTCGCGCAGCCGGGCCTCGATCTCGAAGCAGCGCGGCGCGGAGATGTCCTCCAGGTTGATCCCGGCGAAGCCCGGCGCGATGGCCTTGACGATGGCCACGATCTCGTCGCTGTCCTGGGTGTCCAGGCAGATCGGCCAGGCGTCGATCCCGGCGAAGCGCTTGAACAGGGCGGCCTTGCCCTCCATCACCGGCAGCGCCGCCATCGGGCCGATGTTGCCGAGCCCGAGCACCGCCGAACCGTCGGTGACCACGGCGACGCTGTTGCGCTTGATGGTGAGCCGGCGGGCGTCCTCGGGGTTCTCCGCGATGGCCATGCAGACCCGGGCCACGCCCGGGGTGTAGATCATGCTGAGGTCGTCACGGTTGCGGATCGGCAGCTTGGAGGACATCTCGATCTTGCCGCCGAGGTGCATCAGGAAGGTCCGGTCGGAGACCTTGCCGATCTCGACGCCCTCGATGGTGCGCAGCTTGTCGACGATCTCCTCGGCGTGCGCCACGGAGGCGGCGGCGATGGTGACGTCGATGCGCAGGGCCTCCAGGCCCGAGGCGGTCACGTCGAGACCGGTCACGGATCCGCCCGAGGACTCGACCAGGTTGGTGATCTGGCTCACCGCGTTGCCGCGGGCCGGGACCTCCATCCGGACCGTGATCGAGTTCGACACGCTTGGCACCGTTGCCATCGTTCCTTCTTCCATGAGCGCAGGTTCGTTGTCGCTTGGTTCGTTGTCGCTGGTTTGCCGTATCGGTTCGCCGTATCCGCTTCGATGATCCCACCTACCGGTGAGTAGACGGAAATATTCTTCCACTGCGCGGATAGCCGCAGATCGGCGCGAACCAGGGGCTTCGGGGCGTTCGCGGCCACCCCACGCGATCACGGTGCGGAAGTTTCTCCGGCGAAGGGAATGCGTTCCCGGGAGGCTTTGTTAGTCTGGGTGTGCGGCACCGGCTCGATCCAAGCCCCCGGGCCCAACCTTAGTCGCTTCGAGCGACCACTTGCCGCGAGGCGAGCATGGCGGGTCGGTGCCGTACTGAACGTCAACTGAGGCTCCCCACCTGATCGGTGGGGAGCCTCAGTGGTTTCCCGCGCCCTCGGTTTCCGGCGCCCCGGCTTCCGGCGCCCCGGTCCTGGCCGGGACCGGCGCGCCGGCCAGGGTCTCAGTCCTGGAGCAGCGCCGGGACTCCGTCCGAGTCCGGCAGGTCCAGCGGGCCCGACAGCACGGTCAGCCGCTGGGTCGCCCGGGTCAGCGCCACATAGAGCACCCGCAGCCCGGCCTCCGACTCACCGGCGATGCCGGACGGGTCGGCGACGACCGTGGCGTCGTACTCCAGGCCCTTGGCCTCCAGGCTGCCCAGTGCCACCGCCCGCGGCCCGAGGCCGTCGATCCACTCGGCCGCCTCCGCGCGCCGGTCCATCGGCACCACGATGCCGACCGTGCCGTCCACGTCCGCCAGCAGCCGCTGGACCTCGGCCCGGGCCGCCGTGCCCACCTGCTCCTCGGCCGCCACCGAGACAAAACGCGGGTGGACGCCGATGGAGCGCACCGCGTTGGGCGGCAGCGTGCCCGGCGCGGCCTGCGCCAGGATCCGCGCCGCCACCTCGGCGATCTCGGCCGGGTTCCGGTAGTTGGTGGTCAGCGTGTAGCCGCGGCGGGGCTTGCCGCCCAGGGTCTCGTCCATCGCGGCCTGGGCCTCGGCGGGGTCGATCCAGGAGCTCTGGGCCGGGTCGCCGACGATGGTCCAGGTGGCCTGGCGGGCCCGGCGGCCGATCATCCGCCACTGCATCGGGGTCAGGTCCTGCGCCTCGTCGACGATCACATGCGCGTACTCGCGGCGCTCCTCCGGCTCCCGGCGCGGGTCCGCGCGCCGGCTGCGCTCGGCGAAGGTGGTGACCTCCTCCAGCCCGGTCAGCATGTCGACCGGGTTCACCTCGCGGGTACGCGGCCGCGCGGCCTCGCCCAGCAGCAGCGAGAGCTCGTCCAGCAGCGCCACGTCGTGCGCGGTGACGCTGCCCCGGCCCTGGTCGTCCAGGGCCTGCCAGGAGGCCGCCAGCAGCCTGGCCTCGGCGTTCGCGAGGTCACCGCGGGCCAGCCGGCTGATCCGCCGCTGGTCCCGCAGGGTCGCCAGGACCCGGCGCGGGGTCAGCGGGGGCCACCAGGCGTCCACGAAGGCGAGGAACGAGTCCTCGTCGCCGACGTGCTCGTCGAAGGCCTCCCGCTCCCGCTGCTGCTGCTCGCGGTCGACCCGCTCGGCGGTCCTCGGCCGGGTGCGCAGCAGCAGCGACCACAGCGCGTCCAGCAGCAGCCGGCGGGCACGCGGGCGCAGCAGGTTGATCGGCGTGCCGCCGGTGCCCAGCACCGTCCGCCGCAGATTGCGCAGCGCGCCCTGGTCCAGCCGCAGCACCTCGCCCAGGGCGACCACCCGCAGCTCGGACGGGGTGGCCTCGGTGTCCAGGGCGCCCCGGGCGGCGCGGCGCGTCAGCGCGACCATCCGCGAGGCCCTTGACCCTGGCCGTCTCGGGACTGTCGTAGGCGTCCGCCTCGACGCCGTCGACCAGGCTGCCGACGGCGCGGATCGCGACCTGGCCCTCCTCGCCCAGCGCGGGCAGCACGCCCTCGGTGTAGGAGACCAGCAGCGGGGTGGGGCTGACCACCAGGATCCCGCCCGCGTAGCGGCGGCGGTCCTGGTACAGCAGGAAGGCGGCGCGGTGCAGCGCCACCGCGGTCTTGCCGGTCCCCGGGCCGCCGCTGACCAGGGTGGCGCCCGCGGCGGGGGCCCTGATCACGATGTCCTGCTCCTGCTGGATGCTGGAGACGATGTCGCGCATGGTGTGGCCGCGGGCCCGGCCCAGGGTCGCCATCAGCGCGCCGTCGCCGATGACCGCCAGCGGCTCGCCGTCCAGCAGCGGCTCCAGCTCCGGGCGCAGCAGGTCGTCCTCGACGCCGAGCACCCGGCGGCCGCGGGAGCGGATCACCCGGCGCCGCAGCACCCGCCCGGGCTGGAGCGGGGTGGCCCGGTAGAAGGGCGCGGCGGCGGGAGCACGCCAGTCGATCACCAGCGGACCGTACTCCGCGTCCAGCACCCCGATCCGGCCGATGTGCAGGGATTCGGCCACGGCCGGGTCGGCCGGGTCCAGCGGGGTCTGCGAGGGGAAACCATCCTCCTCGGGGCTGTCCGGCTGCTGGAGGTCGATCCGGCCGAACAGGAAGTCCTCGAACTCGCTGTTGAGCCGCTGGAGGTGGGCACCGGCCTGGAACACCTGTGCGTCACGCTCGGCGAGCGCCCCCGGCGTGCCGACCTGGAACTTGCGGCTGGCGTCGTCGAGGATGAACTCGGCCTCGGCCAGCTTCTCCTCCAGCCGGTGGTACACCTGGTCGAGATGGCGCTGCTCCACCGCGATCTCGCGGTCCCGGAGCGTCTCCGCCCGGGCCTGTGCCTGCCTGTCGCTCTCCGTCTTCCCGGCCTGCCTGTCTGTGTGCGCGTCGTTGCTGGTCCCGCTGGTCCTGCTGGGCGCGGACATGTGCCCCCTGTCGTACGTCATCTGCTGTTCACCCCCGTCGCGAAATGGGGGACGGGCAACCCTACGCCATCCATGGCCCCGGAGGTGAGAGCCCCGGCCCGGAACCGGGCCGGAAGTCCGAGGTCAGACGGCCCCGGCCGGTTTTTCGGAGACGGCCCTGGCGTGCGGCCCCGCGTGCGGCCCCGGGCCACGGCCTCGCGTGCGGCAGGCCGGGCGGGCCCCGGGCAGGCCGGTCCCAGGCGGACCGGCAGCACGCGGGGCACATACGTCGGCAAACGAATTCGACCGCGCCGGAGAACCGGCGCGGTCGAATCAATCCATGGGTGTGGTGGAGGTGGCGGGAATCGAACCCGCGTCCTGTGGTGCGGAACCAGGGCTTCTCCGAGCGCAGTCCGCTGTGCTTTTCTCGGCCCCGGCAGTCACACGGACAAGCCGCCGACAGGCCCAGTCACTGTTTGATTTCCCGCCGTACCCCGTGACCGGGCACGACGGTGGAGTTCCCTAGATTATGCCAGGGTCCGGGACGGGAACGCGCCCGGTCTGACACCTTCGGTTACTCGCTCAGGCGGCGAGGGCGAAGGAATCGCGCTTGGAATTGGCGATTATAGTTTGCGACACGTGGTTAACGAGATCATTGCCGCGTTTCTCGGCTCGCTTCCCCTGGATCGACATCCCCAGTCGAAACCGATCACCCCCATGGGGTGCTATGCACTTTTCAATGCGGGCCGCTTGCCCTCCCGCAGTACCGCGTGGACCTGGGGGGTCCTGCGGAACTCCTTCATCCTACGGCCCCGCCGCGGCGGGGGTCCAGTTCATTAGCCGCCGGAGCGGCGGCGCACCGCCGACAGCGCGCGGTCGGTCTCGCGGCGGTCCTGCTGCTCCCGCAGGGTCTGCCGCTTGTCGTGCAGCTTCTTGCCCTGGGCCAGTGCCAGCAGCAGCTTGGCCCGGCCGTCCTTGAAGTACAGCGACAGCGGGACCAGGGTGAAGCCCGACTCCCGCAGCTTGGCCTCCAGCTTGTGGATCTGCTCCTTGTGCAGCAGCAGTTTCCGCTTGCGCCGGGCGGCGTGGTTGGTCCACGTACCCTGCGCGTACTCCATGATGTGGACGTTGTGCAGCCAGGCCTCGCCGCCGGTGATCTCCGCGAAACCGTCCACCAGGGAGGCGCGGCCCGCGCGCAGCGACTTGACCTCGGTGCCGGTCAGCACCAGCCCGCACTCGATCTCGTCCAGGATGTTGTAGTCGTGCCGCGCCTTCTTGTTCTGCGCGACGAGCTTCCGTCCGGGTTCTTTTACCTTCGCCATGATGCCGGACATTGTCGCACTCGGCGGGCCCGGTCGGCACTGAGGTTATCGCCGCACCGGCCGGGCCCGGACGGCCGGACGCCCCGGGCACCGTGCGGTGCCCGGGGCGTCCGGGGTGCGGCGAATGCGCCCGGGCTCGGACCGGGAGCTACGTGATCAGACCCGGAGGTACTTGCGCAGGGTGAGGAAGGCGGCGATGGAGGACATGCCCACACCGATCACCAGGATCAGTGGCATCACCTTGAAGACCGGTCCCCAGCCAATGAAGTTGATCAGCGAGATCTGCTTGCTCAGGAACTGGTCGACCAGCAGGTACTTGCCGACCGCGAGCATCCCCGAGGCCAGCACCGCGCCGACCACCGCCGCGAACGCGGCCTCGGCGATGAAGGGCATCTGCACATAGAAGTTGGACGCGCCGACCAGCCGCATGATCCCGGTCTCGCGCTTGCGGCTGAAGGCGGACACCCGCACCGTGTTGACCACCAGCAGCATGGTCACCCCGAGCATGATCGCCATGATCGTCCAGGCCACCACCTGGGCGCCGTTCAGCAGGTTGAACAGCGGCTTGAGCACCTCGCTCTGGTCCTGCACCTCGCTGACGCCCTGCTGGCCCGCCACCATGCTGGTGACCGAGTCGTACTTCTGCGGGTCGTAGAGCTTGACCCGCAGCGAGTACTCCATCTGGTCCGGGGTCAGGTTCACCAGGATCGGGTTGTTCGGCGACTCCTGCTTGAAGCTCTCGTACGCCTGCTGCTGGGTCTCCGTGTAGATCTGCTGGACCAGACCGCTGGACTGCAACTGCTGGCGCACCGCCGCGATCTGGGCGGGGGTGGCCTCGCCGGAGGCGCAGCCCGGGTACATCTTGACGTTCTGGGCGTCGGTCTTGTTGCAGAAGAACACCGAGACCTCGACCCGGCTGTTCCAGTAGCCGCGCATCGTGCCGACCTGGGTGTTCAGCAGGATCGCCGCGCCTGCCAGCGCCAGCGAGAGCGCCACGCTCACGATGACCGCGATCGTCATCGTCAGATTGCGCCGGAGACCTACACCGATCTCCGACATGACGAACTGTACTCGCATGACTTCCTAGCTGGTCGGGGCGCCGGCCTGGTGCGGACGCCGAGTGGCGGCAGGGCTCAGTGCTGGTAGCCGTACACGCCGCGGGACTGGTCACGGACCAGGTGCCCCTGGTCCAGCTCGATGACGCGCTTGCGCATCTGGTCCACGATCGCCTGGTCGTGGGTGGCCATCAGCACGGTGGTGCCGGTCCGGTTGATCCGGTCCAGCAGCTTCATGATGCCGACGGAGTTCTGCGGGTCGAGGTTTCCGGTCGGCTCGTCCGCGATCAGCAGCATCGGGCGGTTCACGAAGGCGCGGGCGATGGCCACGCGCTGCTGCTCACCACCGGAGAGCTCGCCGGGCATGCGGTCCTGCTTGCCGGCCAGACCGACCAGCTCCAGCACCTCGGGCACGACCTTGCCGATGACCGACCGGGGCTTGCCGATGACTTCGAGCGCGAAGGCGACGTTCTGGCCGACGGTCTTGTTCGGCAGCAGCCGGAAGTCCTGGAACACCGTGCCCAACTGGCGCCGCATCTGCGGGACCTTCCAGTTCGACAGCTTGGCCAGGTCCTTGCCGAGTACATGGACGTCGCCGGTGCTGGGCCGCTCCTCGCGCAGGATCAGCCGCAGGAACGTCGACTTGCCGGAACCTGAGGAGCCGACCAGGAAGACGAACTCGCCCTTCTCGATTTCGAGCGAGACGTTGTCCAGCGCCGGGCGGTTCTGCTTGGGATAGGTCTTGGAGACGTTGTCGAATCGGATCACGGCTGCATCACGGTCGGCCAGTCTAGGTGGAGGGCGGCGTGTCGGATATCCGGATGACCGGAACCTTCACAACCCTCTGCGCGGGCAGGGACGGGGCTGACGGCGAAGCCGTACCGCAGAACGCCGGACAACTCCCCCGGTTGGCCGACCTTACGCGAAGCTGCGGCCGGATCGCAGTCTCGGGTCGGGAATCGGGCGGGATTTACCGGACATACAGGAATGAATCACAACAAAGAAACCGGGTTCAGCCATGGATTCTCAGGACCACTCTGCCCGGGCGGACCTCCGCCCGACCGGAACCCGGCCGGAATCCGCCGGACGTGGCACAGTGGAGGGAACCCACCCGGCATGGTGTCTCGTTGGGCAGGTCGGAGGAGGAGATCATTGTGACGTTCGACCGTCTGGTGTGCGCCAACTGTGCGGGACCGGTGAGCGAGGGGCGCTGCCCCACGTGTCGCGCGAGCCGGCGGCAGATGCAGGAGCAGCAGAAGCTGTTCGGTGCGCTCTCCCCCGCTGCCCTGATCGCGCTGCTCACGGCCCTGGTCGCGTGCGCACTGATAGCCCGGCACGCCTTCGCCTGAGGCCACGGCGGGCGACCCCGCCCGAACCCGGGACGTCAGTACCTGACGCGTGGGGGCGGGCTCCGGACCGATTCGGTCCCGGAGCCCGCCCCCACGTGCGTATGCCCGCCTGCGGCCGCGGCAGAGGCTCAAGGCAAGAGGCTCAGCCGGCTCGGACGCCGGGCCGGGGGCTCACCCGGGGGCCGAAGCGGAACAGCAGACCGCCGGCGACCAGGGTCGCGCCGCCGGACAGCAGCCACGGCACGCTGCCGTCGGTACCGGTCTCAGCGAGGGCCTGCCGGGGCTGCGGCTGGACCAGCCCGCCCTGCCCGCCGCCACCGCCGGCCACCGGGGGACCGCCGAGGCGGGGGCCGAGGCGGAAGCCGAGGCAGGAGCGGTGGCCGAGGCGGTGGCCGTGGGCAGCCCGGTGCCGGGCTGGGTGGCGGATCCGGACGGCGCCGGGCTGCCGGGGGCGCTCGGGGCGGCCGGACCGGACGGGTCCGCCGGGCCCGAGGGGGCGACCGGGTCGGCCGGGGCGCTCGGCGTGCCGCTCGCGCTGTCGGAGTCCGGCGGCGTCGCGCTGCCGGTGGCCGCGCCGCTCCCGCCGTCCGGCAGCGGTTCGGCGGTCGCATTCGGGAGACCCCGGGCACCGAGACCGCCTCGGCCACCCCGGTGACCGTCAGCCCTGCTCCGGACAGCACCAGCGCCGCCGCGGCGACTCGTACGGCCCGGGAGCGTATGCCCCCGGGCTTTCTCCGGTGTCCCTTGCGCACAACGGCCCCTCTCGGTACCAGGGTGCCCGCAGGCGCGGACACCGCGCCGTCAGCATGGTCATCCGGGCCCTGACACGTCAACGGCGATCTGTCCGCTTTTGCGGGCAGATCGCCGTGACCGTTCAGAAATATACCGGGCGGCCCGGGCCGCTGCCGCGAGCCCCGGGCCGTCGGCTACGCGTTGCCTTCGTTCTTCTCGTTCTGCTTGCGCCAGCGGATGCCGGCCTCGATGAAGCCGTCCAGCTCGCCGTCCAGCACCGCCTGCGGGTTGCCCACCTCGTGCTGTGTCCGCAGGTCCTTGACCTGCTGGTACGGGTGCAGGACATAGGAGCGCATCTGGTTGCCCCAGGAGCTGCCGCCGTCCTTGAGGGCGTCCATCTCCGCCTTCTCCTCCTCGCGGCGGCGCGCCAGCAGCTTCGCCTGGAGGACGTTCATGGCACTGGCGCGGTTCTGGATCTGCGAGCGCTCGTTCTGGCAGGAGACCACGATGTTGGTCGGCAGGTGAGTGATCCGCACCGCCGAGTCGGTGGTGTTGACGCCCTGCCCACCGGGGCCGGAGGAGCGGTAGACGTCGATCCGCAGCTCGGACTCGTCGATGTCGACATGGTCGCTCTTCTCGACCACCGGCAGCACCTCGACGCCCGCGAAGGAGGTCTGGCGGCGGCCCTGGTTGTCGAAGGGCGAGATCCGGACCAGCCGGTGGGTGCCCTGCTCGACCGAGAGCGTGCCGTAGGCGTAGGGGGCCTTGACCGCGAAGGTCGCGGACTTGATGCCGGCCTCCTCCGCGTAGGAGGTGTCGTAGACCTCGGTCGGGTAGCCGTGCCGCTCGGCCCAGCGCAGGTACATGCGCATCAGCCGCTCGGCGAAGTCGGCGGCGTCCACCCCGCCCGCCTCGGCCCGGATGTTGACCACGGCCTCACGGGCGTCGTACTCGTTGGAGAGGAGGGTGCGGACCTCCATCTCCGCCACCGCGCGCTTCACGTCCGCGAGCTCGGTGTCGGCCTCGGCGCGGGCGTCCGCGTCGCCCTCGTCCTCGGCGAGCTCGAACATGACCGAGAGGTCCTCGATCCGGCCGCGCAGCGTCCGGACCTTGCGCAGCTCGCCCTGGAGGTAGGAGAGCTTGCTGGTCACCTGCTGGGCGAGGTCGACGTCGTCCCACAGGTTGGGTGCGGCGGCCTGCTCCTCGAAGACCGCGATGTCGGCCTGGATCTTGTCCAGGTCGACCACTGCCTCGATCGACGACATGGTCGTTTCGAGGGACTTGAGTTCTTCGGAAGGATCGATGGCTGCCACGCCACCAGCCTAATGGGTCCGACCGGTGTCCTTCGCCGCCTCGGCGTTCCTGCCGTCGGCTGCTCCGCTTCCGTACCTGTTTGCCCCCGCGCCACCGGAGCGGCCGGCCCGGCCGCCGAGGTCGTCGCCGCCGTCGTGGCCGACCGGGGGCGGCGGCTGCGCGCCGTCGGCCGAACCGTCCGAGGGGGTGGGGTCGGGGGTGGTCGAGCTGCTGCCCGGGTGGTGGCCGTCGCCGCTGTCCAGTGCCTCGTAGCCGCCCACCGCCCCGGCTCCGACCAGGACCGCCAGCACCGCCGCCACCAGCAGCCTGCGCCTGCGCACCGCCGGGCCGGCCGCGCCGCGGCGGCGCCCGGCGCCCTGCCCGCCGTGGGCCCCGGCACGCCCGCCCCGGGAGCCGCGGCCCGCGGCCCCGTCGTGCTCGGCCCGGGAGGCCGCCGCGAACGAGGCCAGCTCCTCGGCGCTGGGGCGGCGCAGGCTGGTGTGGGTGTCCCTGCTGGAGTCCGGCTGAGCCCCGGGCACCAGCGGTACCGCCGGTCCGTGCCGACGGGAGGCGGAGCGCGGCTCGGCCTCGTCGTCCTCCTCCGGCTGGTAGTCCAGCACCGCCGGGGGCAGGGCCGGGTGCGCCACCTCCAGGCTGGGCAGGCCCGCCAGCGACGGCAGCTGCTCGCGCAGCCGGGTGGCCAGCTCGGCGGCCCGCAGCCGCGAGGCCGGGGCCTTGGCCAGGCACTGCGCTATCACCCGCCATAGATCCTCGGGCAGCCCCGGCAGCGGGGCCACGGCCTCGGTGACATGCCGCCGCAGCACCGCGCCGGTGTGGCCGCCGCCGAAGGGGGTGAACCCGGCCAGCAGCTCGTAGAGCACCGTGGCCAGCGCATAGATGTCGACCGCCGCCCGCGGCTCCAGGCCCTCGATGACCTCGGGGGCGAGATAGTCGGGGGTGCCGATGATCCGGGTGGCCCTGGTCCGCCGGGGGGCGTCCACCAGCCGGGCGATGCCGAAGTCGGAGAGCTTGGCCCGGGGCGCGCCGCCGGGGCCGGGCGAGGAGGCCTGGTCCAGCAGGATGTTCTCGGGCTTCACGTCCCGGTGGACGATCCCGGCCGCGTGTGCGGCGGCCAGGCCCTCGGCGACGTCGGCGACGATGGAGACGGCCGCCTGCGGGGCCAGCGGGCCCTCACGGTCCAGCCGCGAGCGCAGGTCCGCGCCATGGACCAGCTCCATCACCAGCGCCAGATCGTCGCCGTCCACCACCAGGTCGTGGACGCCGACCACACGCGGGTGGTCGAGGCTGGTCAGCGCGGTGCGCTCCTGCACGAAGCGCCCCACCAGGACCTGGTCGGAGGCCAGGTCCTCGCGCAGCAGCTTGATGGCCACCGGCCCCTCGGGGCCCTCGCCCAGCCATACCGTGCCCGCCGAGCCACGGCCGATCACCTGGTGCGCGGTGTAGCGGCTACCGATCTTGCGTGCCAAGGCTGCTCCGTGCGCGGATGAGGGGGGTCTGGCAGGCTGCCCGCCGTCTGTCTGCGACCAAAGTACGCGGCCCGGGGCCACTTGGGTGAACCAGGTGCGGTTACTTGGCGACAGAAGTCGACAAAGCGTCAATCCCGGCGCCGGGCAGGGTCAGTTGCCCACCGACGGCAATCCGGGGACGAGGGCAGCTTGGGGACCTCGTTCTTGATCTTGTCGGCGGTCCCGGTGATCGAGTCCCACTCGTGCGCGACCTGGTGCCACCAGCCCTCGACGTTGTGGATCCAGTGCTGCACCGGGGTGAAGTACCAGATCACCGCGATGATCACGGCCAGGATCAGCAGGCTGCGCAGGCAGCCGCCGCCGGGGATGCGCATCCGCCGACGGCGCGGAGCGCGCGGCTCACGCCTCGGCGCGGCTCGGGCTCCGGCTCGCGCTCCTGCTCGCGCTCGCGCGGGGCGCGGCCCGGCGCGGGCGCTCCGGCTCCGGGTCGGGCTCGGGCTGGTACGGCCGGGGCTGGTACGGATCGGGCCGGTACGCCTCGCGCCCGTACTCGTCCCGCGGGTACTGCTCGCGCCCGTACTCGTCGCGCCCGTACTGCTCCGGCGGGTAACGCCCGGGGGTACGGTCCTCGGGCAGGTAGCCCTGCCGGCGGTCGCGCTGGGGTTGCGGCTGGTAGGCCGGGGCGCCACCTGCGGCCGGAACGACGGCTCCGGCTGCTGCTCCAGCTGCTCCGGGTAGCCGATCCGGGTCTGCTCGTTCCGGTTCCGCGCGGCCCGCAGCTGGCTCTGCCACGGGTGCCCCTCCGGCGGCTCCGGCTGGGCCCCGTCCTGCGGCTGGGACTGCGGCTGGGACTGCTGCTGCGACCACTGGTCCGGCCACTGCATGCCGGGCTGCATCACGGTCGGCTGCATCGCCGGGGACTGCTGGGCCTGCGGCTGGATCCGGGTCGGGTCCGCCGAGCCCGGCGGCAGCAGCTGGGTGGGATCGGCCGCGCCGAAGTGGTCGGCCTGCGCCGTGGGCACCACCTGCGTGCCCGGATGTGTGCCCGTCGACGTACCCGGCTGCCCGCCCGACGGCGGCAGCAACTGGGTCGCCGCCGCCGCGCCCGCCGCCATCGTGGGCGCGGCCGAGTCGTAGCGCGGGGCGTCCGGCAGGGTCGCGGCGCGCGGGTCCACGGCCGGGGTCAGCAGCTCGCCCACGGCCAGGGCGGCGTCGATGGCGGCAGGCGAGGCATGCACGCCGATCCCCGCCGCGACCGTGCGCAGCGCGTTGCCCAGGGACACCGCCGTCGGCCGCCGGGCCGGGTCCTTCTCCAGGCAGCGGGAGATCACCGTCCACAGCGGCTCGGGCAGGTTCCGGGGGCGCTCGGGCTCCTGCAACAGGTGCGCCTGCAGGATCTGCAGCGGCCCGTCGCCGTGGAACGGCGGCCGCCGGTGACCAGCTCGTACAGCATGATCCCGGCGCCGTAGACGTCCACCGCCGCGGTCTGCTCGCGGCCCTCGGCGGACTCCGGGGCGACATACGCCGGGGTGCCGACGAACTCGTGGGTGCGGGTTATCCCGGGCGAGTCGGCCAACCGGGCGATGCCGAAGTCGGTGAGCAGCGGATGCATCTGCTCGCCGCCCTGGGCGTCCGACCGGGTCTCCAGCAGCACGTTGGCCGGCTTGAGGTCGCGGTGCACGACGCCGTCGGCATGGCTGGCCGCGAGCGCGTCCGCGACCTGCGCCATCAGCAGCGCCCCGGCGACCGGGCTGAACGGGCCCTGCGCGGTCAGGCAGCGGTGCAGGTCGGGGCCGTCGACCAGGTCCATGACCAGGGCCAGCACCTCGCCCTCGACCACCAGGTCGCGGACCCGGACGATATTGGGGTGGACCAGGCGCAGCAGCACCGAGCGCTCGCGCAGGAAGCGCATCACGATGTCGGGGTCGGTCGCCAGCTCCTCCTTGAGGACCTTGATGGCGACGAGCTGCTCCCCGGCCGCACCGGATTCGTCCCGCACCCGGGCGCGCCAGACAGTCCCGGTGGCGCCGCGCCCGAGCGGCTCCTCCAGCAGGTACTTACTGCCAACCGGACGCACCCGTGGGCTCCTCGTCGTGCCTTGCGCCGTTGGGTACCGGTCCCCCGGCCCCGCTCCAGCTGTCTGCGTGTTCGGCAACTCTAATCGCGTTCGACCGGTACGGCTTCCGCACAGCCGCGCACGGCCGCCGCGGCCCGGCGACCGTCCCCGGCCCGCTCGCCATGCCTATACCCGGTGGACGCGGTGCCCCGGGCAGAAGTTCCCAAGATCACTGCATCGGGTGCCGTGGGCGTGTTGTCGGTGGCGGATGGGAGGATGCAGTCAGCACCGTTGCGCCCACCTCGCGTACGGGGGTGATGCGTTGCGCCTGGGCGCGGGTGGGCGGCACCAGGGTCCGGGAATTGGCTGGGCGGAAGGGGCGGACCACCATGCAGATCCGGCTGAGCGTATGCGGCCCGCAGGAGGCGCGGCGCCGTACCCCGCGCATGGCCGGGCGTCGGCCGGGCACGTCTCCGCGCAAGCCGTGGACGTGCTGGTGACCGCCCCGGCCGGGACGGCCCTGGGCGCGGTCGCGGGCGCCCTGGCCGGGGCCGTGGGCTCGCGCGGGGCGCGCGGACCGGGCGCGCGGCCACCCATGTCCATCTCTTCATCGGCGACCAGCGGCTGGACGAGCGCGCGGTGCTCGGCCATCCGCCGCTGGTGGACGGGGCCCTGCTGCGGCTGGACGAACCCGATCCGGACCATGTGCCGATCCCGCTCGCGGACTCCCCCGCCGAGCTGCGGGTGGTCGGCGGCCCCGACGCCGGGGGCATCCATCTGCTGCGGGGCGGGCTGATCCGGGTCGGCCGCTCGTCCACGGCCGACGTGCCGGTGGACGACCCCGACGTCTCCCGGTTCCACCTGGTGCTCGATGTCAGCGCCGACGGCCGGGTCACCGTCGCCGACAGCGGCTCACCAACGGCACCACCCTGGACGGCCGCCCGGTCGGCGCCGAGCCCCGGCTGGTCCCGCCGGGGGCGCTGATCGGCCTCGGCGAAACCGTCCTGCGGATCGCGCCGGGCCACTTCGACCGCACCGACCTGATTCCGGACGGCCAGGGCCAGGTGCAGCTGGTGCCGCGCCCGGCGGCCCCGGTCCCCGGCCCCGCGGCCGCACCGCCGCCGGGACCGGCGCGGGCAGCCCGCCGGAGCCCCCGCGCGCCCGCTGGCCTCCCGCGCCCGGGGACTGCTCACCCTGCGCGGCCGGGTCCCGCGTCCCGCCGCCGCGGCCGAGCCGCCGCTGCCGGCCGGCGACAGCACGATCACCCCGGCCACCGGCGTACGCCTCCCGGCGCTCACCCCTCCGTGCGCTCCACCCGCTGGCCGGATCCGGCGGAGCTGCTGCTCACCGCCCTCGGCCCGGGCCCGCGGCTGTGGGAGCGCGGGCTGGACCACCCGGACAGCCTGGCCCTGCGGCTGGGCACCAGCAACCGGCTCGCCGCCCCGGTGGTGCTGGACCTGCGCTCGGTCGGCAGCCTCGGGCTGACCGGCCCGCGGCACCGGCTCACCGGCCTCGCCCGCGCCCTGCTCGCCCAGCTCGCGGTGCTGCACGGCCCCAGCGTGCTGGAGCTGGTGCTGGTCTCGGCCGACCCCGGCCGCCCGGCCGAGGAGCGCGGCGCCGACTGGTCCTGGCTCTACTGGCTGCCGCAGCTGCGGCCCGGACGCGGCCAGCCCTGCCGACTGCTGACCGGCCTGGACCCGGAGCAGGCCCAGGCCCGGCTCGCCGAGCTGCGCCAGCCCGGGCAGCGCGCGGGCGCCACCGTGCTGCTGGTGGACGGCGACCCGGGCAGCGCCGCCGGGCGCGAGCAGCTGGCCCGGGTCCTGGCCGAGGGCCCGGCCGCCGGGGTGCACATCATCTGCCTGGCCGAGCACCCGGACCTGCTGCCGCGCGGCTGCGGCGCGACCGCCGCCGTCACCGGCGAGGTCGGCACCCTGCTGACGCTGGAGCGCCCGGCCGCACCGGCCCACCCCTCCGCCCCCGGCGGCAAACCCGCGCACCCGCGCGGAGCTGATCGAGGGCATCGCCCTGGACGCCGTCTCCTCGGCCTGGGCCGAGGGCCTGGGCCGGGCGCTGGCGCCGCTCCGCGAGGCCGACAGCAACCACCGCACCGGCCGCGGCGCGCTGCCGGACGCACCCAGGCTGCTCGACCTGCTCGGCCTGGACGTGGTCACCCCGAACCAGATCTCCAGCCGCTGGACCGACCTCCAGGTCGCCTCCGGCGCGCTGCCGACCGCCCTGGTCGGCGCGGACCGCGACGGCGCCTGCGGCTTCGACCTGACCGACCACCTGCTGATCGGCGGGGCCCCCGGCTCCGGCCGCACCGAACTGCTGCGCACCCCTGCTCGCCTCACTGTCCGTCGCCGAGCGGCCGGACCGGCTGGGGGTGCTGCTGATCGAGTGCCGCCCGCCGCAGGACCATGCCCGCGGCTGCGCCCCTGTCTGGAACTTCCCCAGGTCACCGCCCATGTCGACGGCTCGGACGAGCTCCGGCTGCTGCACGCGGCGCAGGCGCTGACCTCCGAGCTGGAACGCCGCGAACTACTGCTCCAGGGCCGCTCCTTCGCCTCCTGGCACGCCGAGCGCGCGCTCGCCAGGATCGCGCCCCCACGCCGCGCCCCCGATGACTTCCAGCGCGACGACTACCCCGGCAGCAGCCCGGCAGCGGCCGGATCGCGGTGGACACCGCGCCGCCCTCACGGCTGCTGGTGGTCGTGGACGACCACGACGAGCTGCTGCTCCCCGGCCGCGAACGCGCGGCCCTCGCCGCCGCGCTGGACGCGGTGGCGGTCCGCGGGCCGCGGCTGGGCGTCCATCTGGCGGTGACCACCGCGCATCCGGACCGCAGCACCGGCAGCGAGCTGGACGAGGCCGCGCAGCTGCGGGTCGCGCTGCGGGTCGACGACCCGCGGCTGTCCTCGCTGCTGATCCATGTCGAGGACGCGGCCACGGTCACCGAGGAGCATCCGGGGCGCGGCTTTGTCCGCTACGCCGACGGGCGGGTCACCGGCTTCCAGGGAGCGCGGGTCAGCGGGCGCATTCCGCGCACGGCCACACTGCGTCCCACGGTGGCCCCGCTGGACTGGGCCGCCATGGGCGACCCCCCGGCCCGGCGGCCGGTGCGCGAGCTCGGCAACGGGCCGACCGACCTGGCCCTGCTGGCCAGCGCCCTGCAACGGGCGGCCGAGACCCTGGACGCGCCGCCCCCGCCCGCCCTGCTGTAGCCCCGCCGGGTCCCGCCCCGGCGTCCGCCCGCGCCGCCGGCCTCTGCCTCTGCCTCTGCCTCTGCCTCTGCCTCGCCTTCGTTCCGGCACGGGTCAGGGCCGGGCCGGCCAGTCAGCGCTGGGCCGGGCCGGCCGGTCGGGCCCGGTCAGCGCCGGCCCGGGTCAGGCTGGTCAGCGCCGGCCCGGGTCGGCCCGGTCAGCGCTCGTGGGTGATCAGGGCCGGGCCCGCGGTCTGGCTGAGGACCAGGGCGACCGCGCCCAGGGCGCAGGCCTGGGGGCCGAGCGCGGCGGCGGTGACCTCGGTGCCGCCCGGCCCGGTCCCGCCGGGAGTGTCCGGATCCGCCGCGGCGACCGCCTCCCGCAGCGGGCCGAGCACCAGCTCGCCCCGCCGCCAGCGCGCCGCCGACGATCACGCACTCCGGGTTCAGCAGACCGCAGAGCATCCCGGCGACCCGTCCGGCCATCGTCCCGGCCTCGGCCAGGGCCCGCTGGCAGCCGCGGTCGCCCTGCCAGGCCATGGTGATGATGTTCCGCAGGGTCACCCGGTCGCCGTAGCCGTGCTCCAGGCCGCGCATCACCGCGGGCAGCCCGACATAGGACTCCAGGCAGCCGCGGCGGCCGCAGCGGCAGAGCTGGCCGCCCGGGTCCATCACCAGGTGGCTGATCTCCCCCGCCGTCCCGCGGTCCGCGGACCAGCTGCCCATTGCTGATGAAGGCCGCGCTCACCCCGGCGTGCAGCTTGAGGTAGACCAGGTCCTGATGGTCGCGGCCGGCCCCCCACTGGCGTTCGGCCAGGGCCCCGAGGTTGGCGTCGTTGTCCACCAGCACCGGCATCCGTAATCGCTCGCCGAGCTCCAGCGCGACCGGTACCCCCGACCAGGGTGAGTAGCGCCGGGCGACCGGCAGTCCGGTGTGGCGGTCCACGGTGCACGGGAGGCTGACTCCGACCCCGAGGATCCGCGAGCGCCGGGTGCCGATCTCGGCCATGGCCGCCTGCACCAGCTCCGCGGCGGCATGCAGCCCCTGGTGCGGCTCGTAGCGCGGCGGCAGCTCCGCCGACCTGGCTATCCGTACCTCGTGCGCGACATCGGCGATGATCACGTGCACATGCCGGTGGCCGAAATCCACCCCGATGACCTCGCCGGTGGCCGGGTTGAGCATGACCGCCGCCGCCGGACGCCCGGCCCGGCCGCCGACCGGGGGCAGTTTGGTGCCGAGCTCCATCACGATGTCGTCCGCCACCAGCTCGCTGATCAGGCCGGAAATGGTGGAGCGCGACAGTCCGGTGGCCCGGGCGATATCGGCCCGGCTGAGTGTTCCGCGTTCGCGCAGCAGCCGGACCACGATCTGCCTGGTGCGCTCGGATCGGGAGTCCCGGGGAAGCGTGGCCATGCACGAAAGAATCGAGCCGGTCGCGCTATTAGTCAAGCACCGAACAAATAAGCCCCCCTGGGCAGCCATTAGTTCGGCAGAATTTGTTCATTTTCTCCGAAATGGGAACGTTATTGACGCGCCATTTCGCCGTCGTTAGCTTTCCAAAAAACGCGGCAACCACCGGCACGGACTCCACCAGCGCGTCCTTCGAAGGGGCCCATCGTGACTGTGTACAAAAAATCAAGGATCGGCGGAATCGCGCTGGCGGCGGCCGCCCCCTCACCCTCGCCGCCTGTTCCAGTTCCAGCTCCGGCGGCAGCACCCCGAGCGCGTCCGGGAGCGGCTCGACCGCTTCGACCGGTACCGCGGCCGCGTCCGGCCTCGCCCCGCTGAAGGGCAAGCACCTGACCGTGCTCGCCGAGTGGACCGGCGCCGAGCAGACCGACTTCCAGGCCGTCCTCAACAGCTTCCAGTCACTGACCGGCGCCAGCGTCTCCTACCAGTCCGGCGGCTCCAACACCGGCACGGTGCTCCAGACCAAGATCGCCGGTGGCTCGCCGCCGGACGTCGCGCTGCTCCCCGAGCCCGGCCTGATCACCACCCTGGCCCAGCAGGGCGCCATCAAGCCGCTCACCCCGGCCATCCAGCAGGAGGTGGCCGCGGACTACGGCCCCGGCTGGGAGTCCATGGGCACGGTCGGCGGCAAGCTCTACTCGGTGGTCTACAAGGCCTCGAACAAAACCACGTTCTGGTACAACACCGCCGAGTTCGCGCAGGCCGGAGTCACCCCGCCGACCAACTGGACCCAGTTCCTCGCCGACTGCCAGACCCTCTCCGAAGCCGGGATCACCCCGGTCTCCATCGGCGGCTCGGACGGCTGGACCCTCGCCGACTGGTTCCAGAACATCTACCTGAGCGAAGCCGGTCCGGCGATGTACAACAAGCTCGCGCACCACCAGATCCCCTGGACCGACCCCAGCGTGATCAAGGCGCTCACCACCTTCGGCCAGCTGCTGGGCAACCAGAAGTACCTCGCCGGGGCGACGCCGGAGCACTCCAGACCTCCTACAACAACTCGGTGACGCAGACCTTCACCAAGCCGGCCAAGGCCGCGATGGTCTTCGAGGGCGACTTCTCGGCCACCCAGATCACCAGCACCACCACCGCGAAGATCGGTACCGACGCCAAGTTCTTCCCCTTCCCCGGCCCGGCCGGGAGCAGCAGCTCCGGCTTCGTCCAGGTCGCCGGGGACATGGCGACGGCGCTGAACACCGACCCCGCCACCATGGAGCTGATCCAGTTCCTGGCCTCGCCGACGGCCGACGCCATCTGGGCGCACGAGGGCGGCTATCTGACCCCGAACAAGCTGGTGCCGGTCTCGGACTACCCCGACGCGACCACCCAGCAGGAGGCGCAGATGCTGATCAGCGCC
The DNA here is from genome assembly GCA_014284505.1 of Streptacidiphilus sp. 4-A2. GTDB lineage: Bacteria > Actinomycetota > Actinomycetes > Streptomycetales > Streptomycetaceae > Streptacidiphilus. The sequence goes on from JAAFYY010000001.1 coordinate 5,558,060, forward strand.
GGGACCAATGTCGACTTCAGCCTCGACGACCTGTCCCCCGCGGCCTTCGGCGGCACGGTCGGCGCCGGCTACTGGAAGGACATGCAGGGCTTCCTGAAGGACCCGTCGAACGTCCAGGGCGCCGCGAAGCAGCTGGAGGCGGACGCCGCCAAGGTGCAGTGGCCCTCCTCCTGAGCCCGGCCGACCCGGGCCGGGCACCCGGCCCCGGCTGACCGTCCGTCACCGCACAGCCGCCCGCGAAGGCCCCACCCCAGCAGCCGGAGGCGCTGACACCCATGGACATCCCCGCAGCCGCGGCCCGGGGCCGACGAGTCACCCGACCCGTCGGCCCCGGCGGGACAGCCCGCGCCCGGAGCACCCGCAGCCGGAGCACCCCGCCGAGCCCGCCGCCGCCGCCGCCCGCAGCGCCCCGGCGGGCAGCACGCACTGCACATCCCGCTGCGGGTCCGCTTCGGGTTCCTCACCCCGGCCGTGCTGATCCTGCTGGCCATCATCGGCTGGCCGATCCTGTTCTCGATCTGGCTGAGCCTGCGCAACGCCGACGGCAGCAGCTTCGTCGGCCTGCACAACTACGTCTCCATCTTCACCGACCCGGCCACCCTCACCGCGCTGAAGAACAATGTGATCTGGCTGGTGACCGCGCCGACCCTGGCCTGTGCCCTGGGCCTGGTCTTCGCGGTGCTGTCGGAGCGGGTGAAGTGGGCGACCGCGTTCAAGATCGTGATCTTTATGCCGATGGCCATCTCCTTCCTGGCCGCCGGGGTGATCTTCGAGCTGGTCTACCAGGCGGACCCGAACATCGGCGTCGCCAACGCGGTGGTGGTCGGCCTGCACGACGCCTTCGCCCCCGCCTCGCACTACCCCGGCGCGCAGCCCCGGGAGACCCTGGGCTACCGCTCCGACGCGGCCGGGTACACCAGCCCCGGCAGCTACCCGGCCGGCTCGGTCGCCGCCCTGCCGCTCACCGGGTACTCGGTGCTCGACCTGCCCAAGTCCGCCGCGCAGGCCGTCCAGGCCAGACCCGTGCCGGGTGAGATCACCGGCACGGTCTGGCTCGACCTGGTCTACGGCGGGGCGGCACCCCCGGCCGGATCAGCCCCGGCAAGAAGGGCACCCCCGGCATCACCGTGGACGCGCTGCGCGGCACGACCGTGGTCGCGCACGCCACCACCGGTTCCGACGGGACCTTCGCCCTGCACGGACTGAGCCCCGGCACCGACTACCGGCTGGCGCTGCCCGCCTCGGACTTCGCCCAGCCCTACGCCGGGCTGTCCTGGCTCGGCCCCGACCTGGTCACCCCGTCGATCATCGTCGCCTACCTGTGGATCTGGGCCGGATTCGCCATGGTGCTGATCGCCGCCGGGCTGAGCGGCATACCCCGCGAGCTCCAGGAGGCGGCGAAGGTCGACGGCGCCTCCGACCTCCAGATCTTCCGGAAGATCACCATCCCGCTGCTCGCCCCGGTACTGCTGGTGGTGCTGGTCACGCTGGCCATCAATGTGCTGAAGATCTTCGACCTGGTCTACATCATCGCCCCCGGCTCGACCCTGTCCACCGCCAATGTGCTGGCGGTGCAGATGTGGAGCGTCTCCTTCGGCGGCGCGCAGAACCAGGGTCTCGGCAGCGCCATCGGCGTCTTCCTCTACCTCCTGGTGCTGCCGGCCATGTACGTCAACATCCGGCGGATCCGCAGAGAACGGCGGGAATCATGACCCTGACCCGAACCGGGGCGGCCGCCCGGAGCCGACGCGGCGGCGGCCGGCCGCCACTGGCCGCGCGGCTGGCCTCCCGGCTGTCCAGCGGCCTGATCCAGGCGGTGCTGCTGCTGATCGGCGTGCTCTGGCTGATCCCCACCCTCGGCCTGTTCGTCTCCTCGCTGCGCACCCCGGTCGACATCAGCGGCAGCGGCTGGTGGACCGCGTTCGAACACCCCTCGCAGCTGACCCTCAGCGACTACGTCAACCTCTTCCACGACCAGGGCATGATGCAGTCGCTGTGGAACACCGTGCTGATCACCGTCCCGGCCACGGTCGGCGTGGTGGTGCTCGCCGCGCTCGCGGCCTACGCCTTCGCCTGGATCGACTTCCGCGGCCGGGACTGGCTCTTTGTCGCGGTGATCGGCCTGCTGGTGGTGCCGGTCCAGGTGGCGCTGATCCCGGTGGCGAAGATGTACAAGTACACCCACCTGTTCGGCTCGATCCCGGGGGTAGTGCTGTTCCACATCGGCTTCGGACTGCCGTTCGCCATCTTCCTGCTGCGCAACTTCTTCGCCGGGATCCCGCGTGAACTGCTGGAGGCCGCCCGGATGGAGGGCGGCACCGAGTGGGTGATCTTCCGCAAGGTGGTGGTCCCGCTGGGCATGCCGGCCATCGCCTCGCTGGCGATCTTCCAGTTCCTCTGGGTCTGGAACGACATGCTGGTGGCGCTGGTCTTCTCGGACACCAACACCCAGCCGCTCACCGTCGAACTCCAGGGCCAGATGCGGCAGTTCGGCAGCAATATCGACATCCTGGCGCCCGGCGCCTTCCTGTCGCTGGTCATCCCGCTGATCGTTTTCTTCTCCTTCCAGCGCTACTTCGTCCAGGGACTGATGGCCGGATCGATGAAGGGGTGAACCAGCGGCCGGAGCAACGGAATCCGGCCAGGCCATCAGCCATACTGACAACTGGGGGACACCATCGGCCGCAGCGGCCACGGGGCCGGCAAGCCAGGAGGAGCGCGCAGGTGGCCGAGATTCGGTTCATCGACGCCGCCCGCGTGTTCCGGGGCAGTTGGCGGCCCGCCGTCGCCGACGTCGGGCTCGATGTCCGCGACGGCGAGCTGATGGTGCTCAACGGTCCTTCGGGCAGCGGGAAATCGACGCTGCTGCGGATGCTCGCGGGGCTGGAGCCGCTGGACCGGGGGCAGCTACTGGTCGACGGCAAGGACGTCACCCGGATCGCTCCCGACAAGCGCGGGGTGGCCCTGCTCGCCCAGGGTTTCTCACTGTTCCCGCACCTGACCGTGGCCGAGAACATCGCCTTCCCGCTGACCATGCGCCGGACCTCGGCCAAGACCGTGAGCAACCGGGTCGGCCAACTGGCCGAGCTGTGCGGCCTGGACCGGCACCTCGGCGCCCGGCCCGACACACTGCCGGTCGATCTGCGGCAACGCGCGATCATGGCCCGGGCCATGGCCACCCGGCCCCGGGTGATCTGCCTGGACGAGCCGCTGGCCGGGAGCTCGGTGCCGCTGCTGCCGCGCGACCGGGGCCCGATCGCCACCCTCCAGCGCGAATCCGGGATCACCATGCTCTACGCGACCTGCAGCTCCGCGGACGCCTGGGCCATCCGACCGGATCGCGGTGATGGACCGCGGCCTGGTGCACCAGGTGGACACCCGCACCAGGTGTTCGAGCAGCCCGGCACGGTGGCGGTGGCGGAGTTCGTCGGCTCCCCGCCGATGAACCTGATCCCGGCGCTGGTGCGGTCGGGCAGCGCGCGGATCGGCGAACTGCTGCTGCCGGTCGGCCCGGAGCGGCTGGCCGCGCTCACCAGCGACCGGATCGTGGTCGGGCTGCGACCGGACGACCTGCTGATCGGCCACGGCGGCGGCCACGGCGGCGGATCCGGGCCACGGCGGTGCTGGTCAAGGACTCCGGGCGGGAGTACCTGGTGCACGCCCGGACCGAAGTACCTGGCGGCACGGCCGACCTGGTGATCCGGCGCACCAGCGGGCCGGTGCCGCTGCTCGGCGAGAGCTTTGTCGTCGGCGCCGACCTGGAGCGGGTCCACCTGTTCGACGCGGCCACCGGCCACCGGCTGCCCTGAACGAAGCAGCGAGCAGCGGCCGGCGGCGGGTCCGGACGCACCGCAGGGCCGCCCCGCTGCTGCGGAACGGCCCTGCGGTGCACTACGGCCCTGCCTGCACTGCGGTCCGGCCGCATGCCGCGGCCGGATCGCTACCCGGTCAGCGCATCGAACCGGTGCGCAGCAGGGTGCGGATGACCCGCATGGCGACGCTGAGGTTCGCCAGATCGAACGACTCCGCACCCCTTATGTCGTCCAGCGTGGACTTGGCCCGGTTGACCAGCGTGGCGTTGGCCTCCGACCAGGCCTCGAACCGCTGCTCCGGGTCGGCCCCCGGCCCGCCGTGGGCCAGCAGGTCCATGGTGAGCACGGCGTGCGCCGAGAAGAGGTCCTCGCGGATGGCCGCCCGCGCCATGGACTGCCAGCGGTCCTCGCGCGGCAGCTCGATGATGCGGTCCAGCAGGTCGGTGATCTGCAGCCGGTCGGCGAGGTCGTAGTACACCTCGGCGACGGTCGCCACAGCCTGCTCGGTGCGGTCGGCGACCTCCACGATGTCCAGCGTCGGGAAGGCCGAGGAGAGCCCGGCCATCCGCAGCGCCAGGTGGTCCGGGACACCGGCCGCCACCAGCTCCTGGTGGACGTCGTTGAACCACTCGCGGTCCGAGCCGCGCAGCAGGGCCGGGAGCAGCGTCCAGACCTGGTTGCAGCGCTCCCGGAACACCTCGATGGTGCCGGCGATGTCCAGCGGCTGGCGCCGGTTGTTGAGCAGCCAGCGGGTGGCCCGCTCGACCAGGCGGCGGCTGTGCAGCCGCATCTGGGTCTGCAGCTCGGCCGGGACCGCGTTGTCCAGCGCCTCGACCTCGGCCCACATGCCCTTCAGGTCGAAGATCGCCCGGGCCGCGGTGTGCGAGCGCACGATCTCCTCGTACGTCGCGCCGGTCTCCTCCTTCAGCCGGAAGGCGAAGGTGCAGCCGCCCCGGTTGATGGTCTCGTTGACCAGCACCGTGGTGATGATCTCCCGGTGCAGCGCGTGCGCGTCGATCTGCTCGCCGAAGCGCTCCTGCAGCTGCTCGGGGAAGTAGCGGTGCAGCTTGCCGCGCAGGTACGGGTCGTCGGGCAGGTCGGAGGCGAGGATCTCGTCCGACAGGGTGATCTTGGTGTAGGCGAGCAGCACCGACATCTCGGGCTGGGTCAGCCCGCGCCCGGCCGCCCCGCGCTCACGCAGCTGCGCCCCGCTCGGCAGGAACTCCAGCGCCCGGTTCAGGTGCCCGTCGGCGACCAGCTTGCGCATCATCCGGGCGTGGACGTTGAGCATGCTCGGCGCCTGCGCGCAGGCGTTGGCCAGGGCCACGTTCTGCGCGTAGTTGTTGCGCAGCACATGCTCGCCGATGTCCTCGGTCATCTCCGCGAGCAGGGTGTTGCGCTGCTCGACGGTCATCCCGCCGTCGCCGACCACCCGGTTCAGCAGGATCTTGATGTTGACCTCGTGGTCCGAGGTGTCCACACCGGCCGAGTTGTCGATGGCGTCGGTGTTGACCTTGCCGCCGGCGCGCTCGCCGTCCGGGCCGACCGGGCCGCCGTTGCTGGCGAACTCGATCCGGCCGAGCTGGGTCGCGCCCAGGTTGCCGCCCTCACCGAGGACCTTGACCCTCAGGTCGGCCCCGTTGACCCGGATGGCGTCATTGGCCTTGTCGCCGACCTCGACGTTGTTCTCAGTGGTCGCCTTGACGTAGGTGCCGATGCCGCCGTTCCAGAGCAGGTCGACCGGCGCCAGCAGGATCGACTTCATCAGCTCGGCGGGGGTGAGCCGGGAGACCCCGCCCTCGATGCCGAGCGCCTCGCGCATCTGCGCGGTGATGTTGATCTTCGCCGAGCGCGGGAAGATCCCGCCACCGGCCGAGATCAGCGACCGCTCGTAGTCCTCCCAGGAGCTGCGCGGCAGGTCGAACAGCCGCTTGCGCTCGGCGAAGGAACCGGCCGCGTCCGGGTTGGGGTCGACGAAGATGTGCCGGTGGTCGAAGGCCGCGATCAGCCGGATGTGCTCGCTGAGCAGCATGCCGTTGCCGAAGACGTCACCGGACATGTCGCCGATGCCGACCACGGTGAAGTCCTCGGCCTGGGTGTTGTGGCCGAGCTCGCGGAAGTGCCGCTTGACGGACTCCCAGGCGCCCTTGGCGGTGATGCCCATGCCCTTGTGGTCGTATCCGGCGGAACCGCCGGAGGCGAAGGCGTCGCCCAGCCAGAAGCCGTAGGACTCGGCCACCTCGTTGGCGATGTCGGAGAAGGTCGCGGTGCCCTTGTCAGCGGCGACCACCAGGTAGGTGTCGTCACCGTCGTGGCGGACGACGTCCTTGGCGGGACGACCTCCCGCCGGGGAGCAGGTTGTCGGTGATGTCCAGCAGACCGCAGATGAAGGTCCGGTAGGAGGCGATGCCCTCGGCCAGCCAGGCGCCGCGGTCGACGTTCGGGTCGGGCAGCTGCTTGGCGACGAAGCCGCCCTTGGAGCCGACCGGCACGATCACGGTGTTCTTCACCATCTGTGCCTTGACCAGGCCCAGCACCTCGGTGCGGAAGTCCTCGCGGCGGTCGGACCAGCGCAGGCCACCACGGGCGACCTTGCCGAAGCGCAGGTGCACGCCCTCGACCTGCGGCGAGTAGACCCAGATCTCGTACGCCGGCCGCGGCGCGGGGAGGTCCGGGATCGCCTGCGGGTCGAACTTCATCGACACATAGGAGTGCGGCTCGCCGGTCTGCGGGTCGCGCTGGAAGAAGTTGGTCCGCAGCGTGGCCTTGATCAGCGACAGGAAGGAGCGCAGGATGCGGTCCTCGTCCAGGCTGACCACCTGGTCGAGGGCGCCGTCCAGCTCCTCCACGATGCCCTCGGTGAGCTCGTCCGAGCCCTGCCGGTGGGCGGGCGAGAGCCGTGCCTCGAACAGGTTCACCAGCAGCCGGGTGGCGTGGACGTTGTTGGTGAGCGCGTCCTCCACATAGTCCTGGGAGAAGGTGGACCCGGCCTGGCGCAGGTACTTGGCGTAGGAGCGCAGCACCACGGCCTGCCGCCAGGTCAGCCCGGCGTGCAGGATCAGCGAGTTGAAGCCGTCGTTCTCGGCCTTGCCGGTCCAGGTGGCGGCGAAGGCGTCGTGGAAGCGCTCACGGACGTCGTCGCTGATGCTCTCGGCGGTGTCGCCGCTCATCCGCAGACCGAAGTCGTAGACCCAGGCCACGGTGCCGTCGCTGCGGCGCAGCTCGTAGGGGTGCTCGTCGAGCACCTCCACGCCGAGGCGCTGGAGCACCGGCAGGACCTCGCTCAGCGAGACCGAGCCGCCGACCCAGTAGATCTTGAACCGGTTCTCGTCGGCGGGGGCGCCGTCGACGTGGTAGAGGTTCAGCCGGAAGTCGGTCGGGCCGGTCAGCGACTCCAGTCGGCGCATGTCGGCCACGGCCTGGGCCGGGCCGAAGTCGGCGCGGTAGCCGTCCGGGAAGGCGCCGCCGTAGCGGCGGGAGGCCACCGCGGCCTCCTCCTCGCTGTAGTCGAGGGCCAGTTCCTCGTTGAAGTTGTCGACCCAGGAGCGGGCGGCCTCGGCGAGCTTGGCCTCCAGCCGCTCGACGTCGGCGTCGCTGAGCATCGGCAGCTCGTTGCCGGTGGGGACCCGGACCGTGAAGTGCAGCCGGGCCAGCACCGACTCGGTGTTCCAGGCGGTGTACTCGATCGCGGTGCCGCCCAGCTCCTGCATCAGCAGGTCCATCAGCCGCAGCCGCACACCGGTGGTGTAGCGGTCACGCGGCAGGTACACCAGCGCGGAGAAGTAGCGGCCGTACTCGTCCTGCCGCAGGAACAACCGCAGCTTGCGGCGCTCCTGGAGGTGCAGCCTTCAGCGGACGACAGCAGCTGGTCGGCGGGGGTCTGGAAGAGCTCGTCGCGGGGGTAGGTCGCGAGGATCTGCACCAGGTCGCGGGCGTCGTGACTCTCCGCGTGAACCCGGAGTCCGGCGACGACCTGCGCGACCTTGACCCGGACCACCGGGATCCGGGTGACCGCCTCGGTGTAGGCGCGGCGGTGAGCAGGCCAGGTAGCGGCGCTCGCCGACGACATTGCCCTCGGCGTCGAACTTCTTGACGCCCACATAGTCCAGGTAGGAGGGGCGGTGCACGGTGGAGCGGCTGTTGGCCTTGGTCAGCACCAGCAGCCGCTTCTCACGGGCCTTGGCCCGGGCCGGGGCGGCCAGCCGGCCGAAGGAGGCGGACGCCATCGCGTCGCCGGCCTGCACATGGGCGCGGGGGTCGGAGCGCAGCACACCGAGGCCGGTGCCGGGCACGGCCTGGAGCAGATCCTCGCCGTCCGCGAGCGGATCAGGTCGTACTCGCGGTAGCCGAGGAAGGTGAAGTGGTCGTCGGCCAGCCAGCGCAGCAGCTCCTGGGCCTCGTCCACCTCTTCGCCGGGCAGCTCGGCCGGGGGCGCCGCATGCAGCTCGTCGGCCAGGCGCAGCGCGCTGTCGCGCATCTTCGCCCAGTCCTCCACCGCTTCGCGGACGTCGACCAGGACCCGGCGCAGGTCGGCCTCGATCGACGTCAGCTCATCGCGCCCGGTCGCCCGGTCGATCTCGATGTGCATCCAGGACTCGAGCAGGGCGTCCTCGGGCTTGCGCGTGCTGCGCGGGTCCTCGTCGAGGATCTCCAGCAGGCGGCCGGTGATGTCCCGGCGCACCAGCAGCTGCGGGTGGACCACCACGTGGATGGCGCGGCCGAGGCGGGTGAGCTCGTTGGTGACGGAGTCGACCAGGAACGGCATGTCGTCGGTGACGATCTCGACCACGGTGTGGCCGCAGGACCAGCCGTTCTCCTCCACGGTCGGGGTCTGCACCCGGACCACCGCGGTGCCCTGGGGGCGGTTGGCCGCGAGAGTGTAGTGGGAGGCTGCCGCGCCGTAGATGTCGACCGGATCCCGGTCGAGCAGGTCCTCGGGGGCGGTGTGCAGGTAGTAGTGCTTGAGATAGGAGGCCAGCGCCCCCTCGCCGAGCGCCTCCCCCTGAGCGGCCTTGCTGAGCAGGTCGGCCTTCGCTGCGTCCAGCTGGGTCTGCATGGTTATCTGGCTCCTGTCGCGCGCCGTTGCGTGACTCGGTGGTGTGTCGTCTGCTGCCTGGAACCGCCGAGACTGTCCGTATCCTCCCGCATGTCCGGCAACGGAAGCGAATGAGCCGGCGAATCCCCGGCATCGACGAGGTTTCAGGCTGAGCCTAACCAGGGTAAGGGAGCCTGTCAGGGGCCGGATCGGAGCAGTGCGTCAGGATCTTTGGTCCCAGGTGTACGAGTTGTCCATGTGGATTCTGTGGGTCCGCTGGTGCGGTTCGCACCCGGCTGGTAGGCGCGACCGCAGCTCACCGCGGGCCGGGCCGACCCGTCACGGCAGGCCCGGTCGACCCGTCGCGGTCGACCCGGTCGGCCCGTCACGGTCGACCCGGGGAGCTGACACCTGGTCAGCCCGATATCAGCTCCCTGGCGTAACCGACGGCCTCGGCCAGGGTGGCCACCGGCACCCCGACCCGCCCCAGCTCCCGGCGGGTGTGCGCGCCCCGGTGAACAGCACCGCGTGCGCCCCGGCATGGGCGGCGGCCAGGGCGTCGTCCACCGCATCGCCTATCAGCACCGTCCGGGCCGGGTCGACCTGCTCCGCCGCCAGCTCCCGCAGATGCCGGACCAGGTAGTCGGCCTTGCCGGAGACCCCCGAGTCGCCGTCCCGGCCCTGGACTCGCAGAAAGTGCCGCTCCAGGCCGAGGCCGCGCACCAGCGGGAGCAGCTGCTCGTGCCCGTACATGGACAGCAGCGACTGCGAGCAGCGGCCGCCGTCGACCCACTCCACCAGCAGCTCCTCCGCGCCGGCGGTCAGCCCGCAGCTGTCACGCCGGGCCTGGTAGTGCCGGTGGAAGCAGCTGTCCATCTGCACCCACTCGTCCGGCGAGGGCCTGCGGCCGATCCGGTGCTCGTAGAAGTCGATGACCGGGATGCGATAGGTCTCCCGGTACTGCTCCACCGTGAGCGGTCCGAGGCCCAGCTCGGCGAAGGCGGCATTGCTGGCCCCGACGACCGCCCGATGTCGTCGAAGAGAGTGCCGTTCCAGTCCCAGACAATGTGTGCGCGCATGAACGGACCGTATCGGGCGCCACTGACAACCGGGCCCAGCGGGTCGGAGCAGCAGCTCGGCACGGCCGACCCGGCGGAGCAGCGGCAGCTCAGGCCAGCAGGCCGGAGATCTCCTGGACCGCGTACCAGAGCAGTTCGTGGTCCTCGGCGCCGTCGACGGTGAAGCGGGCGTCCTCGTCCCCGGCGTCGGCGGCGGCCACCGCCTCGACCGCGGCGGCGACATCGTCCCGGACCTCGGCGTCGTCGGCGTCGGCGTGCACGGCCGCGGCCTTGGCCAGCAGCAGCGGCTCGGTCAGGGCCACCGCCCCGAGCGCGGCGGCATGCTCGTGCTCGGCGTCCACCTGCAAGGTGACCGTGCGGTCCGGCACGTCCAGGGCAACCACCACCCGGCGGCGCGGGGCCTTGGCGTCCCCGGCGAGCAGCCGCAGCGAGGACTGGGCCGCGCGCACCAGCGCCGCGTACTCCAGCTCCTCGATGTCGTCGCTGAGGTACCACTCCCGGAGCGCGGGGTGACCGCGTAGGCGCGCAACGGGGCCTCGCCGAGGGTCCCCTCGGCATGGGCCAGCGCGAGGGCAGTCAGGGTGGTCGGCACATACACGCGCATCGGGGCGCTCCGGGTGGTCGGATCGGGTGGCCTGGAGTTTCGGAGCCTGGGACTCCTGCGCCCAGCATAGGCGCCCGGAACCCGGCGGCTGCGGATCACCCGGACGGCTGCGGTGGGTCACCGATCGGGTGACTCCTGATCGCACTGGGTGAGCGCGCCGGCTCGAACGTTCTCCGCTTTGCCGCAGGTCAAGGCCACTTCTTCACTCGGATCAGCGAACTTCGCAGCGTGAGCCGGGGGCGGCGGGCGTTCCTTGTCGCTGTCGGTGGCAGCCGGTAGCACTGTGCTCACACCGCGCACCGTTTTCAGCACTGATTCCAGCACTGATTCCAGCACCGTTTCCAGCACAGGGGTTGTCACCATGGCCGAGACCGAGCTCCTCGGGACCGTGCTCCAGCCGATCGTCCGACGTCTGTACCCGCGCCCGGCAACGACCGCCCCCGGGGCCCCGGCACTCCAGCCGCCGGTCACCGCGCCTGCCGCCCCGCCCGTCCTGCCTGCCGCACCTGCCACGCCTGCCGCATCTGCCACGCCCGTCCCGGCCGCCGGGCCGGGCTCCCAGCCGCTGTCCGCTCCGGCCGCGTCATCCGGGCAGATCGGGCAGACCGGGCAGACCGGGGTCAGGCTGGGGCGGGTGCACGGGGTCGGCGCCAACCGCCACCGACAGCACGATCCGGCGCCCAGCCGCACCGGCGACAACCTGCTGGCCGGCCGCTATGCCCAGCGGCTGCTGGAGGTGCTCAGCGGGCACCGGGTCTGCGATCAGCTGACCGCGCTGGTCACCGAGGAGGTCCACGCCGACATCAGGACCCTGGTCCGGCGCCGCTGCCTGATCGGACCCAACGGGACACAGCCGGTGCTCTGGAAGGTCTTCGACGACTCCCCGCGCCGGGCGTGCTGGAGGTGACCGCCTCGGTCCGGGTCGGCGAACGGCTGGAGATGCTGGCGTTCCGGCTGGAGCTGCGCCGGATGCCGCGCCGCCCGGACGGCACATGGCGGTTCACCGCCCTGGAAACCAGGTGGTGAACCGCCATGTGGATGCTGCGATGCAGGTACCGCGGGGCCGTTACGGCGGGCCGTTACTTCTTGCGGCGGCGGCCCTTGGCACCCTTGCGGCGGTCCGCGCGGGTCTCCGTCACCCCGTCCTCCTCGGCGTCGTCGCTGAGGAAGTCGCCTTCGATCACGCCGCCCTCACCGTCCACCGACGGGGCGATGTAGTGCAGCCGGTCGGGACGCTGCGGGGCCTCCAGGCCCTTGGCCCGGATCTCCGGGCGGGCCAGGCCGGCGCCCTCGGCCGACTCCGGCTTGTCCAGGTCGACCGCCTCGACCGAGTCGTCCACCGGGACGTTCTCGACCTGCTGCTCGACCTGGACCTCCAGGTTGAACAGGTAGCCGACGGACTCCTCCTTGATGCCCTCCATCATCGCGGAGAACATGTCGAAGCCCTCGCGCTGGTACTCGACCAGGGGGTCACGCTGGGCCAGGGCCCGCATGCCGATGCCCTCCTGGAGGTAGTCCATCTCGTAGAGGTGCTCACGCCAGCGGCGGTCCAGCACCGAGAGCACCACCCGGCGCTCCAGCTCGCGCATCACCGGCTCGCCGAGCTGCTGCTCGCGCTCCATGTACTTGGTGTGCAGGTCCTCCCGGATCGCCTCGGCGAGCAGGTCGGAGGTGATCCCGGCACGGTCGCCGTTCTCCTCCTCCAGCTCCTCCACCGTCAGGCTGATCGGGTAGAGCTGGCCGAGGGCCGTCCACAGCTTGTCGAGGTCCCACTCCTCGGCGAAGCCGTCCGCCGTGGCGTTCTTGACGTAGGCCTCGACCGTGTCGTCCATGAAGTGGTCGATCTGCTCGCGCAGATCCTCGCCTTCGAGCACCCGGCGGCGCTCGCCGTAGATGACCTCGCGCTGGCGGTTCAGCACCTCGTCGTACTTCAGGACGTTCTTGCGGATCTCGAAGTTCTGCTGCTCGACCTGGGTCTGCGCGGAGGCGATGGCCCGGGTGACCATCTTGGACTCGATCGGCACGTCCTCGGGGACGTTGGCCATCGACAGCACACGCTCGACCATGCCGGCCTTGAACAGGCGCATCAGGTCGTCGCCCAGCGACAGGTAGAAGCGGGACTCGCCCGGGTCGCCCTGACGTCCGGAACGTCCACGCAGCTGGTTGTCGATCCGGCGGGACTCGTGCCGCTCGGTGCCCAGCACATAGAGGCCGCCCAGCTCCTGGACCTCCTCCTGCTCGGCCTTGACCGCGGCCTTGGCCTTCTCCAGCGCGTCGGGCCAGGCGGCCTCGTACTCCTCCGGCGTCTCCACCGGGGAGAGTCCGCGCTGCGCGAGCTCGGCCGAGGCCAGGTGCTCCGGGTTGCCGCCGAGCATGATGTCGGTGCCTCGACCGGCCATGTTGGTGGCCACGGTGACCGCGCCCTTGCGTCCGGCCTGGGCGACGACCTGCGCCTCGCGCTCGTGGTGCTTGGCGTTCAGAACCTCGTGCTGGATGCCGCGCTTACGCAGCTCCTGGGCCAGGTACTCGGACTTCTCCACGCTGACCGTGCCGACCAGGATCGGCTGGCCCTTGGCGTGCTTCTCGGCGATGTCCTCGACGACCGCCGCGAACTTGGCCGGCTCCGACTTGTAGATCAGGTCGGGCTGGTCGACTCGTGCGGGGTTCCGGTTGGTCGGGATCGGCACCACACCGAGCTTGTAGATCTGGTGGAACTCCGCCGCCTCGGTCTGCGCGGTACCGGTCATTCCGGAGAGCTTCTCGTACAGGCGGAAGAAGTTCTGAAGGGTGATCGTGGCCAGGGTCTGGTTCTCGTTCTGGACCTCCACCCCCTCCTTGGCCTCGATCGCCTGGTGCATGCCCTCGTTGTAGCGGCGGCCGGCCAGGATACGGCCGGTGTGCTCGTCGACGATGAGCACCTCGCCGTCCATGACGACGTAGTCCTTGTCCTTCTTGTAGAGCTCCTTCGCCTTGATGGCGTTGTTGAGGAAGCCCACAAGCGGGGTGTTCGCCGACTCGTAGAGGTTGTCGATGCCCAGGTAGTCCTCGACCCGGGTGACCCCCGACTCCAGCACGCCGACCGTGCGCTTCTTCTCGTCCACCTCGTAGTCGGTGTCGATCTTCAGCCGCTTGACCAGCTTGGCGAAGTCGCCGTACCACTTGGTGGCCTGGTCCGCCGGACCGGAGATGATCAACGGAGTACGGGCCTCGTCGATCAGGATCGAGTCGACCTCGTCCACGACCGCGAAGTTGTGACCACGCTGCACGAGCTCTTCCTGCGACCAGGCCATGTTGTCGCGCAGGTAGTCGAAGCCGAACTCGTTGTTGGTGCCGTAGGTGATGTCGCAGGCGTACTGCTTGCGACGCTCGGCGGGGCTCATGTTGGCGAGGATCACGCCGACCTCAAGGCCGAGGAAGCGGTGCACCCGGCCCATCCACTCCGAGTCACGCTCAGCGAGGTAGTCGTTCACCGTGATCAGGTGCACACCCTTGCCGGACAGGGCGTTCAGATACGTGGGGAGCGTACCGACGAGAGTCTTGCCCTCACCGGTACGCATCTCGGCGACATACCCCAGGTGCAGGGCCGCGCCACCCATGATCTGAACGTCGTAGTGGCGCTGGCCGAGGGTGCGCTTGGCCGCCTCGCGCACAGTCGCGAATGCCTCGGGGAGGATGTCATCCAGGGACTCACCTTCCGCGAGGCGCTCCCGGTACTCATCGGTGAGCGCGCGCAGCTGCTCGTCCGTCAGGTTGACGAAGTCCTCTTCGATTGAGTTGACCTGGGCGGCAATGCGGTTCAGCTTACGAAGGATCTTTCCTTCGCCTACGCGCAGGACCTTGTCGAAGACGGACACGTGGGCTGGCTCCTTGCCTGGGCTGGCACTGGGCGATCGGTGCAGTGGCGATGGAGACACACCACCGCGCCGCCATCGTATGCGAGGAAGCGAGCGGGCTGGGAGGCCCGTCAACACTATCCCTTGGCATCACCCGCGCGAGTGGGGCGGCCACTACCGTCAACTCTATACAAACCGGACATGATAATTGCCTTTGAGGGCACGGACGATCCCGCCGTGATCCAGTGGATCATCCCGGAAAGCCCGGCCCGCTCCCCTTTCCCGCCGCCCCAGCAGGGCCGGCGTGCTTCAACGGGACCGGCGCGCTTCAGCACGGCCGACGCCAGGCATCCAGCGAGAGATGCTTGAGCATCGCACTGAAGTGCAGCCGCCGGGCGGCAGGACAGAAGGCCGAGCCGGGCAGGTCGTACTCGGCCTCCAGGACCGCCTTGCCGGCGGCAGTGAACGGCAGCAGCTGGTCGCACTCCTGGTACTCGGCGCACTGTTCGTCGACGGAGAAGTCGAAGTCCCCGACCAGCTGAGGCACCTGATCAAGATCATTCTTCAGGGCCACGGCCAGGCCGTCCCGGTGCGCCACTGCGGCCACCGCCCGGTTGAAGGCAAGCTGATCGGCGGCGGTCAGCGGGAAGCCGGTGTCGTTGGTGTAGCCGTCGACATTGTCCGGCTCGACGCCGTCGAAGCCCTTGTCGCGGCACATCGCGAACCGGGCGGCGATGATCGGCTCCAGCAGGTCCAGCCGCCGGATGTCCAGCCAGCGCTCACCGGGCCAGCCGTCCGACCGGCCGAGCAGCAACGAAGGGAACCGCTGCCGGTCGGGGCGGAAGTCCTCATAAGCGCCCACGCTGATGTAGCAGACCACCCGGCGCCCCTCCGCGTGCAGCGCGGCGACCTGGGCAGCGCTGGTCCCGAAGCCGTCGAGGTCGTAGACGGCGGCGTCGACCCGGGTGTCCAGCGGCCCGCTGAGCTGCCACTGCCAGCTGGTGCCCAGCGCCGGCCGCCACCGCACCGAACCGCCCGGCCCACCGCCTATCCCGCCGCCCGACGCCCCGCCCGGCCTTACGCTCGGCCCCACGCCCGCCCCTCCGCCCGACCCGCACCCGGCGAGCGCCGACAGCAGCACCCCACAGATGAGCAGGCGCAGGGCTCGCGCCGCACCCGACACCGGCTTCAGCACTGCCCCGCCCGCTGCGGCAGGCTCCACAGCTGTGGCATCAGCGCACCCCAGGGGTTCGCCCCGGTGCCCGGGGTGGCATAGCTGACCCTGGCATGGCGCAGCCGGGCCAGCCCGGGAACCGCCGCGCACAGCTCCACCGGGGTCCCGTGCACAAGATGCCCGAACCGCCGGTCCGGGAACGACTCCGTCCAGGCCGGTGTCCGCAGCTCCCGGTACTGCTCCCAGCTTCCCTCGAAGGTGATCAGCAGATCCGCGACCTCGGCGAACCCGGGATCGGGATGGACCCCCGGATTGAGCACCACCCGTGACGCGTCCATGGACCGCGCCGCGACCGCCAGCCGCCGGTAGTGCGGCAGCAGCTCCGCCCCGGAGCCGACCTGGTCGAGGAAGACCCCGTCCACCTGGTACCACTCCCGGTGCCGTTGGACATCCGCGACCACCTCGCGGTGCTGCCGACGGCCGTACCCGGTGTCCACATAGCCCAGCAGCGGCACCCCGGCCGCGCGCAGCCGCGCGGCCACCGCGGCGAACACCGGTTCCGGCTCACCGCCGGGCCCGCTGTGCGGGTTCAGCACCAGGCCGGCCAGCGACCCGGCATGCGCCTCCACCGCGGCCCAGGGCCCAGGCTCGGTCCCCGGATAGGCATACAGCGGTACGAGCAGCTGCCCGCCGGGGGCTTCCGGAGTAGTCAATTCCATTGTTGAAACTGCTTTCTGAGTGTCCGTCAGTACATTCGGCGACTCCGTTCCCTTGCGAAGGCTCAGCGGTGCACAGTCACCCGCCCGAGAGTCCTACAGGCCACCACCAGCAGTACGGCCGCCGCTATGCCACCCGCCTTGGTCACCCCGACCCCGGCCAAGGTGGCCGCGGCAGCCGGGGCGCAGATGCCCGCCGACAGCCATACCGAGCCCAGCGCCTGGAGCAGCAGAGCCGTCCAGACCGCCGCCCCCAACGGCAACAGCCCGGCGAACTGCGGCCCGAAGGGCATCCCGACCATGGCTGCGCCCAGACCCACCCCGAGGGCCGCGAGTATCCCCAGATAGCTGCCCAGCCCGAGCAGCAGCGAGCGGACCGAGTGCCAGACGAAGACCCGGGAGCTCGCAGCGGTCAGCAGGGCGCGGTGGATGCGCCTCCGGTAGCCGTAGAGCAGCCATTCGGCCGGGCCCATGCTGAGCGTCAGCGCGACGGTCGGGGCCACCTCGACATGCCGCCCGCGCAACGCGGTGCCCAGCGTGAGCAGGGCCATCGCCAGCCCGAACAGCCCGTGCGGCAGCGAGGTCAGCAGTCCGGGCACCGGGTCATCGGCCACCGGATCATCGGTCGCAGGGCCGTCGTTCCGGGCATCACCGTTCCGGGTGTCGTCGTCCTGGTTGTCGCTCCCGCCGCCACAGCTCCGCAACGCCCGCGCGGCCTGGATCAGCGCCAGCAACAGGGTGCACAGCAGCAGCAACGAGAGCTCGGGTATCGCCGGGAGCAGCCCGGCCAGCACGGCTGCCCCGCCGAGTGCGGCCGGGGCGAGCGCACCGAGCAGCACGCCCTCGCGCCCGAGCACCAGCAGCACACAGGACGCCCCCATGTAGAGCGACTGCCCCGCGCAGAAGATCAGCACGTCACCGATGTGCCGCCCGGTGAGCAGCCCGGTGACTACAGCGCCGCCGGCCCCCAGCAGCGCGCCGGCCAGGGCGCCCCGCGACAGGCAACGCCCGGCCGCACGCCGTCTGCCGCGCCCCAGCCACAGGTGGGTGCGATGCGCGAGGCCCTGGTTCCAGGCCCAGCACAGCAGCAGCGATGCCGCCAGGGCGAAGGTTCCGTGGGGCAGGCCGCCGCGGTCCGCGGCCCCGGTGAGCATCGGCCGGCCCAGCGGAATAGCGAGCCCGGGCAGTGCGTAGACCAGGCCGCGGAGCAGACTCGCGGAGAGCGGAGCGCGCCAGGGCGCGGGGGCGGGCTCGGGCTCGGGGTAGTCCCGAGGGGTCTCCGCGTAGAGCTCCTCAGCCAGTTCGAATGCGTCCAACCGGCCGTATTCCCGCTGTACTTGACGATCAGTCACTCCGTCCGCCTCGATGGCCGCGGCCACTTCGAAGGGGTGCACCGCAGTGGCGGCGATGCCGCCGAACCGGGCAGCGGCCTCCCGCGCGGGGTCGGCCGGGAGATCGTCCGCTGCCCCCGGCCCGGCGGTCGGGCCCGGACGGGGCAGCGGCGGGGGCAGCGGGGAGAGCCGCAGCCCGGGCAGGAGTTCCAGGGTCGCGCTCATCTGCCGCACCCCACCAGAGTCCGGCTGGACGACTGTGCGCGGTCCGCCGTGGATTCCTCCAGCAGTGCCTGGTAGAGGCCGCGAAAGGTGCCCACGGTCCGCTCCAGGGTGAACTGCTCCAGTACCCGCTCCCGGGCGGCGGCGCCCAGAGCCGCCCGCCGGTCGGGCTCCCGGAGCAGCCCCAGGGCGGCTCGCGCCATGATCCCGGGCTCCCGCGGCGGCACCACCAGGCCGGTGTCCCCGACCGCCTCGCGCACCCCGCCGACATCGGTGGAGACCGTGGCCCGCCCGCAGGCCATGGCCTCGATCAGGCTGAACGGAAAGCCCTCGGAGATGCTGGACAGCATCACCACACTGCCGGCCGCGTAGGCATGGCGGACGGTGTCGGTCCGGCCCTCGAAGACCACGCCCTCGGTGACCCCGAGCTCCGCCGCCAGGCGGTCCAGTTGCTCCCGGTAGGCCTCGCCACCGGCCGGAACCCCGCCGAACAGGCGCAGGGTGGCATCCGGCAGCTCGGCCCGGACCAGGGCGAACGCCCGGACCAGCGTCTCCAGGTCCTTGATCGGATCGATCCGCCCGGCCCAGCTCAGGGTCGGCCGTTCCGGTTCGGGACCGGCATAGGGGAAGAGCTCGGGATCGACCCCGTTGTAGACGGTGCGGATGCGTTCCGGATCGCAGCCGGCGCGCTCCTCCCAGCGCCGGTTGTACCGGTTGCACGGGGTGATCAGATCCGCGCCCGGTAGCCCTCGGTGGCGAGCAGCCGGAAGAAGCCGAGGATCAGCGCCTTCACCGGCCAGCGATAGGGGGCCGTTCGATAACTCAGATAGCGTTCACGCAGGTAGATGCCGTGTTCTGAGAGCAGCAGCGGCACTCCGTGGAAGCGCCGGGCGGTCAGCCCCGGCAGCACCGCCAGGCCCCCGGTGACCGCGTGCGCCACCCCTCGGCTGGGCGGCTGCACCGCGAGCGGCCGCAGCGCGTGCTCCAGCAGGTCGGTGGCCTGCAGGGCGTCCTGCAGAGTGGGACGGGCGGCGTGGGTGGCCAGGAACGGGCGGGACCACAGGGACTGGAGCGAACGCAGCGCCCCCTCGCTGCGCAGCGCGGCGGTGAGCGACCCGCCGGTCAGTGCAAACTCGGCCAGCTCGTAGAGCTCATCGGCGAAGAAGTGCTCGAATTCGGCGTCGAGCAGCGAGAGCAGGAAACGCTCGTACCCCGCGAGAAAACGGCGCAGATCCCGCCCGCGCGGTGCGGTGCCCCCGGTTCGCGGCCCCACAGCGGTGTCGAGCTGACCGAGGCCACCTGCGGTGGCAGTTCCCAGACATGGGGTTCGCGTCCGCTGCCGGTGATGCCCAGCACATGGAAGCGCACATCCGGCATCCCGCGCACGAGTTGGTCGCACCAGACACTCACCCCTCCGTGCGCATACGGGTAGGTGCCCTCGGTGAGCAGCGTGACCTCGACCGGTCCGTTCATCATTGCGTGTGCCCCCTCCGGCATCGGCGAGTCGCCGTGCCGCGTCCGCCCCTGGCACGGAGCTCCTGGACGCGGTGCGACCGCTGGCTGCTGCTGACTGAACTGACTGCTGTCGTCCTGAACTGACTGCTGTCGTCGCCTGCCGACGCACGGCGCCTGGAATCCCCCGCGCGCCGACCCCACGGGCATGGACCACCCGCGTACCTCGCCGTCCGGCATGGAATTGCTCCCGGGACTGCGGCCCGCCCCTGGAGCGAGGCGGCGCGCTCTTCCCCTCCGACTGATCCCTGGTCCGCTCCCCGACCGTTCCGGGCTTCCCCTGGCCCGGTCGCGCCGATGGCTCCGGGGCACTGGCCCCGGCCTCTCCCCCTGTCGCCCCCGCGACTCCTGTGCTCGCAGTCAGATGCTAGGAGCCGGAGCTGACAGTTCAGGGCCCCTTCCCGGGACTTCGCCCGCTATGTCACCCGAACGAGTTACCCGGCTCAGCCTGCGTTTGTTTGCGGCACTCGAAGACAGCACCACCGGGTGGATGCCTCCAGGGGTGTCCGCCGCCCGGCACTCGGCCCCGGCGCTGTCGGAGGCTGGTCCTACTGTGGCCCCATGAGTAACGACACACCGCTCCCGTCGCTCGCCCTCAGCGCGGACGAGGCCCGCCGGATCGCCCTGCGCGCCCAGGGCCTGCTCGGCGCCCCGACCGCAGGGGCGGAGTGCGCGGTGTCCTGCGCCGGCTGGGCGCGGTGCAGTTGGACACGATCTCGGTGCTGGCCCGCTCGCATGAACTGGTGCCCTGTGCCCGGCTGGGTCCGGTCGGCCGGACCGCGGTCGAGGCCGCCTACTGGGGCGCGGGGCCTCCTTCGAATACTGGTCCCACGCGGCCTGCATTCTGCCGATCGAGGAGTGGCCGCTGTTCGCCTTCCGCCGGCGCGCCTTCCTGGCCCGCGGCCACCGCTGGCACCGGATGGAGGACGCCGAGCGCTCCTGCGCCGAGGTGCTCGCCAGGCTGCGCGCCGACGGTCCGCTCACCGCCACCGAACTGGGCGGCGCCAAGCGCGGCGGCGAATGGTGGGACTGGTCCGAGACAAAGATCGCCGTCGAGTGGCTGCTCGACACCGGGCAGGTCGTCTGTAGCGAACGCCGCTCCTGGAAGCGGGTCTACGACCTGGCCGAGCGGGCCGTGCCGAGCGCGCTGCTGGACAGCGAGCCCGAGGACGCGGCCTGTCTGCGGCGCTTGCTCGGCCAGGCGGGCGCGGCCCTGGGCGTCGCCACCGCCAAGGATCTCGCCGACTACCACCGGCTGAAATCCCAGCAGGTCACGGCCGCACTGCCGGATTCCGGCCTGGTGCCGGTCCAGGTCCATGGCTGGGGGCGGGACGGATCGGTGGGCGCCGCCTGGGCCGACCCGGCCGCCTTGGCCGGGGAGCCGCGCGGACGCCACCGGACCACCCTGCTGTCCCCGTTCGACTCGCTGATCTGGGACCGGGCCCGGACCGAGCGGATCTTCGGCCTCAGCCACCGCCTGGAGGCGTACACCCCGAAGGAGAAGCGGCTGCACGGCTATTTCGCCATGCCGCTGCTGACCGGCGGCCGCCTGGTCGGCCGGGTCGATCCGGCACGTGAGGGCCGGACGCTGGTGGCCCGCCAGGTGTCGCTCGACTCCGCCAGGCACCTCGACGCCCTGGCGGGCGCACTGACCGAGGCCGCCGCATGGGTCGGCTGCGACAGCGTCCGGGTCGAGCGGCTGCACGACGAATCGCTGCGCCCGGCCCTGGAACAGCTGCTGGCCCAGCACTGACCGGCGTCCCGGCCCGCTGCGGGGCGGCGCCGGAGCCAGGACAGAGGCGGAGCCGCGGCAGGGCCGGGGCCCCGGCCGGGCTCACCCTATTTCGAGGATCTTCTCCCGCATCGCATAGACCACCGCCTCCATCCTGGAGTGCAGCTGCAGCTTCTCCAGGATGTTGCGGACATGGTTCTTCACGGTGTTCTCGCTGATGAACAGCTGTTTGGCGATGTCCCGGTTGTTCAGCCCGGTCGCCACCAGCTTCAGCACCTCCAGCTCCCGGTCGGTCAGCCGGGGCGCCGGCAGCATCCGGTCGTCCGACCGCTGCTGGATCATCGACTTGAACTCCGTCAGCAGCTTGGCCGCCATCGACGGACTGATCTGCGACTGGCCGTCGGCCACCGCCCGGATCGCGGTGGCCACCTCGTCCGTGGAGATCTCCTTGAGCAGGTAGCCGGTGGCCCCCGCCTTGATCGCCTCGTAGAGGTCGGCTTCCTCGTCGCTGATCGTCAGCATGATGATCTTCGTGCTGGGCGCCGCTTCCTTGATCGAGGTGCATGCCTCGATACCGCTGCGCCGGGGCATCCGCACATCCATCAGGATGATGTCGGGCAGCAGGTCGACCGCCTTCTCGACGGCCTCGGCCCCGTCACCCGCCTCACCGACGACCTGGATGTCCTCCTCCTGCGCGAGGACGATCTCCAGGCCGCGACGGAACAGCGCGTGGTCGTCCACGACCAGGACCCTGATCGGTTCGACGGCATACCGCGGACGTGCAGTGTCCAGGTCGTCGTCGCTCCGATGGTCCCACCGCTCCCCCATCCGGTCCTCCCCCGGCTGGTCGGCTGTTGTCGCTATGATTCCACGCTCCGCGGGCCCTTCGATCAATCAGGCTTCGCCAATTCACTCCTGGGTGTGCGAACCCGGCAAACACACCAGGGGTGCGACGCCACACGCCGCACCCCTGGGATCCGTCGCCGGTGTCAGCTACCGGCCGACGGCACTAGTCCTCCAGCTTGAGGTGGATCACCCCGTAGTCGTATCCGTGCCGCCGGTAGACCACGCTCGGCTGCCCGGTGTCGCTGTCCATGAAGAGGTAGAAGTCGTGCCCACCAGCTCCATCTCGTAGAACGCCTGGTCGAGCGCCATGGGGATGGCGGCGTGTGTCTTCTCCCGGACGATCAGCGGACCGTCCCCTTCGATCTCCAGCGTGCCGACCCTGGTCCGCCGGACCGCGGGCTGCTCATCGACGGATTCGGAGGGCTCGGCCGCGAGCCGGGCCGTCGCCTCGGCGACGCTCAGCGGTGCGCGGTGGCCCTTCTGCACCCGGCGGCGATCGGCCACCTTGCGCAGCTGCGCGTCGAGCTTGGCCGAGGCGAGGTCCAACGCCGCATACGGGTCGGGGGCGCAGGCCTCGGCCCGGATCACCGGACCCTTGCTGTGCAGCGTGATCTCCACCCGGTCGGACCGCTCCGCCTGGCGGGGGTTGCGCTCCTTGGAGAGCTCCACGTCGAGGCTGATGACCTTGCCGTCGAGCTTCTGGATGCGATCCAGCTTCTCGGCGACGTGCTTGCGGAACCGCTCGGGCACCTCGGTCTTCCGACCCTTCACGACGATGTCCACGCAGATCTCCGATCCCTTGCGCTGTCGCCGGCGGACCCGCAGGTCGACCGGCCCATCGAGTACGCAGCACCCGCCCGGACGGGCTGGGCGGAACCGCCCCTCACATCCCTTCCTCCCCGCTGAAAGCGATTGAAACCCCATGAAACAACGGTTCCGGGGGTTCCGCGTCCTGAACGGGGAGGACTCCGGCGCCACTGGCAGCCGTGTGTCCCGCCCTCCCAAAGTCGCGGCGCCACCGGGGCTTGTACAGCCCTCGGGACAGTCCTACCTCCTTTCGGGTGAACTCGCAGTAAAAACCAGGCGTCATCGAGTTCCATGGACAAGGTTTGACCTGCCGCCCTTGCCTCAGGAGGAGGCCGTCATGCCCAGCACGCCCCTGCAGATGTTCGACAGTGCGCTGGACCTGCTCGTTCCCGCGCACTGCGTGGGCTGTGAACATCCGCATACCCAGCTCTGCCCCGACTGCCGGGGCCTGCTTGAGGGCGCGAGTCCCATGCCCGCACGCCCCACAGCCGCGCCGCCCGGCCTCCCCGAGGTCTTCGCCGCCACGCCCTATGCCGGGCCGGTGCGGCAGATCCTGCTGGCCCACAAGGAGCGCGGCGCGCTGCGGCTGGCCCACCCGCTGGGCACCGCGCTCGCCGCGACCGTACGCTGTGCGGTCCCGGACGACGCCGCCAGCCGTACGCTGCCGCTGCTGCTGGTGCCCATGCCCCTCCCGCCCGCGCGACGGTACGGGCCCGCGGGCACGACCCCACGCTGCGGCTCGCCCGCGCGGCGCGTCCACCCTGCGCGGCGCGGGCGTGCCCTCCGGCTGCTGCCCGCCCTGCGCCAGCGCCGTCACGTAGCCGACCAGGCCGGGCTCGGCGCAGCCGACCGCTTGCGCAACCTTGCGCTCTTCGGTACCGCCGCACCGACGACGCCATCTCGGACGGGGCCGGATCGTCCTGTGGACGACCTGGTGACCACGGGTGCGACCCTCGCCGAGGGCGCCCCGGGCCCCTGTCCGAAGCGGGCGGCGACGTCCTGGTGGCTGCCGTGGTCGCAGCCACGGTCAAGCGCTCGGCACCACCAAGGCAGGACGCCGGGCACTGACCGGGCCGGCCCGGAGGTCCGCCCGGTCACCTGCTCAGCCGGGGTAGCTGGGCATCGGGCCGGGCGCGGCCGACTCGCCCTGGACCAGCAGCTTCCTCCAGGCCGCATTGGCCCCCGCCTGCCAGACGTAGACCCGTCCCGAGTTCGCGGGGTCACCGTTGGAGTCGCCGAGCAGCGGCTCCTTCACCGGGTCGGGGTCGGCCTCCAGAGCGGAAACCGTGGTCATCCCGCTGGTCGCCTGCGGTGCCGCAGCGGCCGGCGTCATGGTCGAGCCGTCGACCTGCCAGGCAGCCAGGGTCTTGGCCGACGTGAGCGACTGGCCGAGTACCACCACGCTGTCGTCGTCGTCCCAGGAAACCGCCTGCACATTGGTCAGCGATGTGGCGATGTCCTGTAGGTCGAACACCGTCAGCCCGGGTCGGTCGACGTCCCCGAGCGCTCGACCCAGCCCACATAGACCCGGCTCTGGCCGCCCTCGTCGATGATCAGCGCGATCCGGGCACCGTCCTCGGCAACGCGCAGACCGGCCACGGTGGCGCCCGAAGGCAGCCCCGACAAGGTGACCGGGATCTGCGTGGCCCCGTCCCCGGTCAGCGCCACCACCTGGGACGCCGAAGCGGGGTCACTGTCGACCACCCAGAGCGTGCCCGTCCCGTCCCAGCTCGGGCTGCTGAGCGACTTGAGCGGGCCGTGCAGCGCGGAGTGCTGCGAACTCGGCGAGCCGGCCGTCCCCACATACAGGTTCTCGCCGTCACGCGGGATGACCGCCACCTGTGCCCGGCGCGACGCGAACGCGCCGATCCCGGCGGCGACGGACGGCTCCAGCGCCCCCGGTACCGGAGCGGAGAGGTCATTGCTCACATTCAGGCTGTTCAGACGACCGGAAGCAGCGACGAAGTAGGCGGTCGAGACCGGACTCTGCGCGGGGACGTACGTGCTGTTCCCAACCGTCGAGCACTTCGCCGTGCCACCGGAGCCCTGGTACAGCGCCGCCGCGCCGATCTGCTGGCCGGACTGCGTGTCCTGCTGCTGCATCGGCACCGAACTCAAAGTGGCGTACATCTGAGCGGCCATCTCCTCGCAGGCGGCCGGGTCGTCCAGGAGCGAGGCGTTCGCCGAGTTGAGCACCACCTTGGCTGTGCCCTGGTTGTCGGGCATGACGAGGCCACCGACACGCCGGCGGGAAGGCCGAGGTGAGCACCGAACCCAGCTGGTCGGGGAAGCCCGCGACCAGGCCCGTGCGGCATCCCGCAACGGATCTTGTGGCCGCGCACAGATCGGATCGGCCACCAGCGGCGGCACATGGCTGCTGGTCTGCGACCCCTCGCCGGTAGTACAGGTTGGCCGTCATAGAGCCGCTGAAAGTCCTGCAAGCGGATGATCAGTCCCTGCGGCAGGCCGGTGATCTGCCAGTTTCCTTGGCGTTCCGCTGGAAACTGAACTGTTCCCTGACCTGCCTACTGCTGGTCCCCGGGGAGTAGCGGGACTGCGAGTCGAGCGTGGCGTCCACCCTGCCGGAGACAGTGAGCGTGACCCTGCCGCCGGCCAGGCTCCGGACTGCTGGGCCGGCCCGATCCCTTCAAGCACCGTCACCTGGGCGCTGGGGTTCCAGGTGTCAGGATCCGCCAGGTACTCCTTGGCGGTGCTGTAGTTCGCCTCATCACTGACCAGGTCGTCGAGGAACCCGAAGAGCAGGTCCTTCGGCAGTTCCCTGGGCGTGGCGGATCCGCGACCACCACCAGCCGGGTCGCCTGGGTATTGGCATCCTGGCTGCCGGAGTCCGGCACCGGGGTCCCGGAGTCGGGCATGGTGGCGCATCCCGCGAGCACCACGCCCAGCGCCAGCACCCCCACCGTCCGGACGCTACTCCTGCGCAGCCGCACCTCATCCCGCCCCTCCTTGGACACCACGACCTGCGCGCCGGTGGGCCATACCCCGATGCAGCCCTGACGTCCGCCGGATGCTCGGCGGAAGCAGCCGCCGCTCGGGCACGCCCGGGATCACGGAACCGTACCCCAGGACCCGCCCAGCCCGGGACCGAGGCCCATCCCCACGGTTGCGCTGTTGTCCAGCGACTCCGTCATCGCGGCGATCTCCACCTGCCGGACGACCTGCGTACGGCATTCCGGCCGGGTCGAGCCCCCGGTTGCCCCGGAGTCCTCCGGCTCCAGCGGGATCGGCGAGCGCTGCACCTCGCCGCCGGCATTACGCGGCACGTGTGGCCGGAACTGCGAGCCGCCCCCGGCTCACCCACGCGTGGAGCCAGCCGCCGTGCAGCGCCGCGTCCTCCAGTGCGATCGACAGGCCGAGTCCGGTACCACCGGTCGTCCGCGCCGCGCCGGGTCGGCCCGCCAGAAGCGGTTGAAACACCCGCGCCGCCTCGCCGGGCTTGAGACCGATGCCCTGGTCCCGAACCGCGACCGCCACCGCGCCGTCCCCGGCTGCCAGCCTGACCTCGATGTCGCGTCCCTCACCGTGTTCGAGAGCGTTGACCACCAGGTTCCGCAGAATCCGCTCGATCCGGCGCGGATCGACCTCAGCCACCACCGGCTCGTCGCCGCCGCGCACGATCACCGCACTGCCCTTGGTGCGCGCCAGCGGCTCGGCACCCTCGATCACCCGGGCCACGACATCCCTGAGGTCCGCCGGCTCGGCGTCCAGGATGGCCGCACCCGCGTCGAACCGGCTGATCTCAAGCAGGTCCGCGAGCAGCGACTCAAAGCGGTCGAGCTGGTTCTGCAGCAGCTCGGCAGAACGTTCCGCCGCCGGGTCGCCGAAGTCCTCACGTGACTCGTAGAGCAGGTCCGCGGCCATCCGGACAGTTGTCAACGGGGTGCGCAGCTCGTGAGAGACGTCGGAGACAAAGCGCCGCTGCACCCGGAAAGCTCCTCCAGCTGGCGGATCTGCGACTGCAGGGCGCTGCCCATGCGGTTGAAGGACTCCCCGAGGCGGGCGATGTCGTCCGTTCCGGAGACCTTCATCCGCTCCTCCAGCCGGCCGTCGGCCAGGCGCTCGGAGATCTCGGCCGCCATCCGCACCGGCGCGACGACCTGGCGGACCACCAGCCAGGAGATGGCTCCCAGCAGGATCACCACAAACACCCCGGCCATCGCCAGCGTCCTACTGACCAGGTCCAGCGTGTTCTGCTCCAGGGTGAACCGGAAGAGGTAGTACAGCTGGTAGGGCTGGTTGTCCACGCTCATCTGCTGCGCGACGATCAGGCCCGAGGACGTCTCCCCGCTGTCCAGCGGGTGGATCGTCGTGTACTCCTCCTGCACGACATTGGGATGAGCCTCGACCTGCGCCTGGAAGGCGGCGGGAATACTGGCGTTCGGGTCCACATTGCCGAACTCGCGGGGGTTGGCGTCGGAGGTACCACTGCCGGCCTGGACGACACCACCGGTGCTGGGGACCATGCCGACCACGGCGTACTGGCCGGCGCCGCTGTTGGCCAGCTCGGGAACCACAGTCGAGAGCCAGTCGCCGATGTCTATCGGCGAAGCCCCGGCAGTCGACTGGGTCGACCCACCGGCCGGCGTGGTGGCGTGCACGCCACCGGGGTCCACCTGGGACTGCTCCTCGATCTGGGCCTGGGCCTCCGCGAAGCCGCTCTGGGCCTGGATCTTCGCGGCATCCTGCTTGGCCACGAGCAGCCCGTTACGGACCGCACTCATCACCACGACGCCCAGTACCAGCACCACCACAAGCGAGAGCAGCAGCGTGGTCGCAACCACGCGGACCTGGATCGACCGGCGGTAGAGGCCGGTCAGCCGCAGGAACGGGCGAGAAGCCCGAAGCTGGATCATCCGCAGAAGTGAACGCATGCCACCTGGATCCACATCACTGGTAGCCGACCGCCCGCCGTCCGGCTGGGGCGCGGCGGGGGTCCGACCACTCATCTCAGCTCGGCCCCGCCTTGTAGCCGACGCCGCGAACAGTCACCACGATCTCCGGGCGCTCCGGATCGCGCTCGATCTTCGAACGCAGGCGCTGGACATGCACATTCACCAGCCGCGTGTCAGCGGCGTGGCGGTAGCCCCAGACCTGCTCCAGCAGCACCTCACGGGTGAACACCTGCCAGGGCTTGCGGGCAAGCGCCACCAGCAGATCGAACTCCAGCGGCGTCAGCGGGATACCCCGGCCGTCGCGCTTCACCGAGTGTCCGGCCACATCGATGACCAGATCGCCGATGGACAGCTGCTCGGGGCTCGGCTCCTCCGCGCGACGCAGCCGCGCCCGCACCCGGGCCACCAGCTCCTTCGGCTTGAAGGGCTTGGTCATGTAGTCGTCAGCACCGGACTCAAGACCGACGACCACGTCGACCGTGTCGGTCTTAGCCGTGAGCATGACGATCGGCACGCCGGACTCGGCACGGATCTGACGACAGACGTCGATCCCGTCCCTGCCCGGCAACATCAGGTCGAGCAACACCAGGTCGGGCTTGACTTCGCGGAAAGCGGCCAGAGCCTTGTCGCCATCCGCGACAAAAGACGGCTCAAAACCCTCCCACGCAGCACGATGCCAAGCATCTCGGCCAGAGCAGTGTCGTCATCGACGATCAAGACGCGTCCCTTCATGCCCCCATGGTCTCATTGCGGAAACGTGAGCTGGGGCACAGTTGGTAGAGAGATCCGCCACTCGTTCGATCTCTCACCCCGAAGACCAGCGACTTTACCGACAAAAGTGACATTCCTCCCAGAGCTCAGCTGGCCGAGTGGACAGCTGTGCTCCCACAGGCGGGAGAGACGGAAAACCTCCTGCCCCGCGCCTCCCCGACAGCGGGCAGGACTGTCCGCGACAGCAAGCGGCCCATGGCACGATGAGCGCGAATTGGCCCCTCGGGGCCGTGCTTCCGCAACCACAAAGGTGGACCCCCGAACCATGACCGACATCCCGAGCCGGCGTCCCCTGGAGCAGGCCGCTCCCGACACCGCCGATTCCCGTCCGCCGGTCTCGGACAGCGGCAGCACCCTCCAGGACCCGCCCGAGGACCTTACGACCGGCCCCGACACCGCCCCCGGCGTCCCGGGCCAGCCGACAGCCCGTGGGCGCGCAACCGAGCACGCCCTCACCCGGGACCGACCGGACCCGGCTGGGGCGCTCCCGCCACCCGCCCCGGCCCGGTGGTCACCGCCCCGGTCGACGGCTGGGAGTGGTCTGGCAGCTGGGTACCCAAGCCCGGAATCATCGCGCTGCGGCCGCTCGCCTTCGGCGACCTGCTCTCCGGCTCACTGGCAGTGCTCCGCCGGCACTGGCGGGTCGTGCTTCTGCTCTCCGGCTGCATCGCCCTGATCACGCAGGCACTGACCTCAGCGGCCAGCCAGTTCGGGATCAGCGACAACTCCACCTTCACCCTGCCGTCCGCCTCCACGAACAGCGCGACAGCACTGCACCAGGAACTCCGGCTCCTGCGGGACCTTCTCCCGGTGCTGGGGCTCACCCTCCCGCTCACCGTCTTCGCGACCGTACTGGGCGGTGCGCTGATCGCGCCGGTCGTCAGCCGCGCCGTCCTGGGCAAGAGCGCCGCCCTGGCGAGGTCTGGCCGGAGATCCGGCCCAAGGTGCTGCGAGCCCTCGGGCTGGCCCTCGCGGTCACGGCCGCCCTGTCGGCCCTGACCGGTCTTTTCCTGGCTCCCGCGATCTGGGCGGACCTGGCCGGGGCCTCGGACTCGACAGTGCTGTCCCTCGCGCTGCTGGCTGTTCCCGCCGGGCTGGTCTTCCTCTGGCTGTACATCCCGATGAACCTGGCCGGAGCCACCCTGGCTCTGGAACGGCAAGGGCTTCGAGCCACGGTCACCCGGGCGCTCCGGCTGTCCCGGGGTTCATGGTGGCGCCTCTTCGCCCAGACGCTACTGGTCAACCTCGTGGTCGACCTGGTGGGACTGCTCATCTCCCCACCGCCATCGCAGACCTCGCACTCAACGGCAACGGCACGTCAACTGTCGGACTCATCCTCACAGCCGCGGTGGGCGTGGTCAGTTCGACCCTGAGCATCCCGGTGACCTCTGCGTTCTCGGTACTCCTCTACATCGACCAGCGGATCCGCCGAGAGGGCCTCGACCTCGAACTCGCCACCGCGGCGGGAGTCCCCAGTACGGGAAGTGATCGAGGCCTTCGCGCTTCCACCGCAGGTATTGGGCCGCGGGCTGGGTCACCAGCCCGCGGCCCGACGTCGTTCGGGAGGAGCGGAAGGAAGGCACGGACGCACGACCGGGGCTGTCGGCCCTGCATACAGACGCCGGGCAGGGCGATGTCTTCGAGATTCCCATGGAGGGTTCCTCTGGACGAGCACCGTGCCGGTTCGCCTGCTCCGCTCGGCTGTGTACGGGAGACCTCTGCCCAAGCCGTGGCAGCCCGTGGTGAGGAAGAAGACAAGCCGAGGTCGGCTGTCCAGGACGAGCCGTGGAGCCTGGAGACCGGCCGGCTGAATTGGTCGCGCTGAATTGGTCCGGCTGAACTGGTCCACAAATGCGTGTAGGCCCCCTGACACAAGGTCAGGGGGCCTACAGCTAAAGGTTGTTCGGCGGCGTCCTACTCTCCCACAAGGTCCCCCTTGCAGTACCATCGGCGCTATGAGGCTTAGCTTCCGGGTTCGGAATGTAACCGGGCGTTTCCCTCACGCTATGACCACCGAAACACTATGAAGATATCAACACACACGCTGCCGGAAGCAGGGGGTCGTTTCTTCAGAACAACACAGTGGACGCGTAGCAACTATGGACAAGCCCTCGGCCTATTAGTACCGGTCAGCTCCACCCCTCACAGGGCTTCCACATCCGGCCTATCAACCCAGTCGTCTACTGGGAGCCTTACTCACTCAAGGTGATGGGAGCCCTCATCTCGAAGCAGGCTTCCCGCTTAGATGCTTTCAGCGGTTATCCCTCCCGAACGTAGCCAACCAGCCATGCCCTTGGCAGGACAACTGGCACACCAGAGGTTCGTCCGTCCCGGTCCTCTCGTACTAGGGACAGCCCTTCTCAAGACTCCTACGCGCGCAGCGGATAGGGACCGAACTGTCTCACGACGTTCTAAACCCAGCTCGCGTACCGCTTTAATGGGCGAACAGCCCAACCCTTGGGACCTACTCCAGCCCCAGGATGCGACGAGCCGACATCGAGGTGCCAAACCATCCCGTCGATATGGACTCTTGGGGAAGATCAGCCTGTTATCCCCGGGGTACCTTTTATCCGTTGAGCGACGGCGCTTCCACAAGCCACCGCCGGATCACTAGTCCCTGCTTTCGCACCTGCTCGACCCGTCGGTCTCACAGTCAAGCTCCCTTGTGCACTTACACTCAACACCTGATTGCCAACCAGGCTGAGGGAACCTTTGGGCGCCTCCGTTACATTTTAGGAGGCAACCGCCCCAGTTAAACTACCCACCAGACACTGTCCCTGATCCGGATCACGGACCCAGGTTAGACATCCAGCACGACCAGAGTGGTATTTCAACGACGACTCCACAACCACTGGCGTGGCCGCTTCAAAGTCTCCCACCTATCCTACACAAGCCGAACCGAACACCAATATCAAGCTATAGTAAAGGTCCCGGGGTCTTTCCGTCCTGCTGCGCGAAACGAGCATCTTTACTCGTAATGCAATTTCACCGGGCCTATGGTTGAGACAGTCGAGAAGTCGTTACGCCATTCGTGCAGGTCGGAACTTACCCGACAAGGAATTTCGCTACCTTAGGATGGTTATAGTTACCACCGCCGTTTACTGGCGCTTAAGTTCTCAGCTTCGCCCCGTCGAAACAGAGCTAACCGGTCCCCTTAACGTTCCAGCACCGGGCAGGCGTCAGTCCGTATACATCGCCTTACGGCTTCGCACGGACCTGTGTTTTTAGTAAACAGTCGCTTCTCGCTGGTCTCTGCGGCCGGCCACAGCTCAAGGAGCAAGTCCCATCACCACAACCGGCCCCCCTTCTCCCGAAGTTACGGGGGCATTTTGCCGAGTTCCTTAACCATAGTTCACCCGAACGCCTCGGTATTCTCTACCTGACCACCTGAGTCGGTTTGGGGTACGGGCCGCCATGAAACTCGCTAGAGGCTTTTCTCGACAGCATAGGATCATCCACTTCACCACAATCGGCTCGGCATCAGGTCTCAGACTATATGTGAGGCGGATTTGCCTACCCCACGTCCTACACCCTTACCCCGGGACTACCACCGCCCGGGCTGGACTACCTTCCTGCGTCACCCCATCGCTCACCTACTACCAACTTGGGTCACCGGCTCCACCACTCCTCTTCACCCGAAGGATCCGAGACGGCTTCACGGGCTTAGCATTACTGGGTTCGACGTTGGCGCTTCAAAGCGGGTACGGGAATATCAACCCGTTGTCCATCGACTACGCCTGTCGGCCTCGCCTTAGGTCCCGACTTACCCTGGGCAGATCAGCTTGACCCAGGAACCCTTGGTCAATCGGCGCAAGAGTTTCCCACTCTTGTATCGCTACTCATGCCTGCATTCTCACTCGTATACCGTCCACGACTGGCTTCCGCCGCCGCTTCACCCGGCACACGACGCTCCCCTACCCATCACAGCCCCCGTTAGGAGTTAATGCTGCAATGACACGGCTTCGGCGGTGTACTTGAGCCCCGCTACATTGTCGGCGCGGAATCACTTGACCAGTGAGCTATTACGCACTCTTTAAAGGGTGGCTGCTTCTAAGCCAACCTCCTGGTTGTCTCTGCGACTCCACATCCTTTCCCACTTAGCACACGCTTAGGGGCCTTAGCCGGTGTTCTGGGCTGTTTCCCTCTCGACCATGGAGCTTATCCCCCACAGTCTCACTGCCGCGCTCTCACTTACCGGCATTCGGAGTTTGGCTAAGGTCAGTAACCCGGTGGGGCCCATCGCCTATCCAGTGCTCTACCTCCGGCAAGAAACACGCGACGCTGCACCTAAATGCATTTCGGGGAGAACCAGCTATCACGGAGTTTGATTGGCCTTTCACCCCTAACCACAGGTCATCCCCCAGGTTTTCAACCCTGGTGGGTTCGGTCCTCCACACGGTCTTACCCGCGCTTCAACCTGCCCATGGCTAGATCACTCCGCTTCGGGTCTTGGGCGCGCTACTCAACCGCCCTATTCGGACTCGCTTTCGCTACGGCTACCCCACACGGGTTAACCTCGCAACACACCGCAAACTCGCAGGCTCATTCTTCAAAAGGCACGCAGTCACGACCAGCCAAAGACTGGCGACGCTCCCACGGCTTGTAGGCACACGGTTTCAGGTACTATTTCACTCCGCTCCCGCGGTACTTTTCACCATTCCCTCACGGTACTATCCGCTATCGGTCACTAGGGAATATTTAGGCTTAGCGGGTGGTCCCGCCAGATTCACACGGAATTTCTCGGGCTCCGTGCTACTTGGGAAAAACTCAAGAGAGCCGTACAGATTTCGTCTACGGGGGTCTTACCCTCTACGCCGGACCTTTCGCATGTCCTTCGACTACCCATACGGTTTCTGACTCTCCGACCAACCGGCAGACTGATCAAGAATTCTCCCACGACCCGAAGTGGCAACCCCTGCCGGGTCTCACACCACAACGGTTTAGCCTCATCCGATTTCGCTCGCCACTACTCTCGGAATCACGGTTGTTTTCTCTTCCTGCGGGTACTGAGATGTTTCACTTCCCCGCGTTCCCTCCACACTGCCTATGTGTTCAGCAGCGGGTGACAGCCCATGACGACTGCCGGGTTTCCCCATTCGGACACCCCCGGATCAAAGCTCGGTTGACAGCTCCCCGGGGCCTATCGCGGCCTCCCACGTCCTTCATCGGTTCCTAGTGCCAAGGCATCCACCGTGCGCCCTTAAAAACTTGGCCACAGATGCTCGCGTCCACTGTGCAGTTCTCAAGCAACGACCAGCCACCCATCACCCCCACACGAAGACTCGCGTGAAGTTCACTGGGGCCGGCGTACCGAAGACCCAGCCATACGGCCGCGCCCTCAGGACCCAACAACGTGCCCGACCCGACCCACCCAGCAGTGCGTTCCACGCGCCGAAGCGCAGTACTGACCCAACCAGACGAACCGTGCCGAATAGTCAACGTTCCACCCATGAGCAACCAGCACCGGACATGCGCCGATGTACTGGCCCCTGGCCGCCGAAGCGGCAAGAAGTGCTCCTTAGAAAGGAGGTGATCCAGCCGCACCTTCCGGTACGGCTACCTTGTTACGACTTCGTCCCAATCGCTGGTCCCACCTTCGACAGCTCCTTCCCTTACGGGTTAGGCCACCGGCTTCGGGTGTTACCGACTTTCGTGACGTGACGGGCGGTGTGTACAAGGCCCGGGAACGTATTCACCGCAGCAATGCTGATCTGCGATTACTAGCAACTCCGACTTCATGGGGTCGAGTTGCAGACCCCAATCCGAACTGAGACCGGCTTTTTGAGATTCGCTCCACCTCGCGGTATCGCAGCTCATTGTACCGGCCATTGTAGCACGTGTGCAGCCCAAGACATAAGGGGCATGATGATTTGACGTCGTCCCCACCTTCCTCCGAGTTGACCCCGGCAGTCTCCTGTGAGTCCCCGGCATAACCCGCTGGCAACACAGAACGAGGGTTGCGCTCGTTGCGGGACTTAACCCAACATCTCACGACACGAGCTGACGACAACCATGCACCACCTGTATACCGACCACAAGGGGGCGACCATCTCTGGCCGTTTCCGGTATATGTCAAGCCTTGGTAAGGTTCTTCGCGTTGCGTCGAATTAAGCCACATGCTCCGCTGCTTGTGCGGGCCCCCGTCAATTCCTTTGAGTTTTAGCCTTGCGGCCGTACTCCCCAGGCGGGGAACTTAATGCGTTAGCTGCGGCGCGGACCACGTGGAATGTGACCCACACCTAGTTCCCAACGTTTACGGCGTGGACTACCAGGGTATCTAATCCTGTTCGCTCCCCACGCTTTCGCTCCTCAGCGTCAGTAATGGCCCAGAGATCCGCCTTCGCCACCGGTGTTCCTCCTGATATCTGCGCATTTCACCGCTACACCAGGAATTCCGATCTCCCCTACCACACTCTAGCCTGCCCGTATCGAATGCAGACCCGGAGTTAAGCCCCGGGCTTTCACATCCGACGTGACAAGCCGCCTACGAGCTCTTTACGCCCAATAATTCCGGACAACGCTCGCACCCTACGTATTACCGCGGCTGCTGGCACGTAGTTAGCCGGTGCTTCTTCTGCAGGTACCGTCACTTGCGCTTCTTCCCTGCTGAAAGAGGTTTACAACCCGAAGGCCGTCATCCCTCACGCGGCGTCGCTGCATCAGGCTTTCGCCCATTGTGCAATATTCCCCACTGCTGCCTCCCGTAGGAGTCTGGGCCGTGTCTCAGTCCCAGTGTGGCCGGTCGCCCTCTCAGGCCGGCTACCCGTCGTCGCCTTGGTAGGCCATTACCCCACCAACAAGCTGATAGGCCGCGGCTCATCCCAGATCGCCGGAGCTTTCCACGCACACCCCATGCGGAGATGCGTCGTATCCGGTATTAGCACCGGTTTCCCGGTGTTGTCCCAGAATCTGGGGCAGATTGCCCACGTGTTACTCACCCGTTCGCCACTGATCCACCCCGAAGGGCTTCACCGTTCGACTTGCATGTGTTAAGCACGCCGCCAGCGTTCGTCCTGAGCCAGGATCAAACTCTCCGTGAATGATTACCCGTAATCGGGTCACCACTCGCGTTGAGCGGCACAGCAACCAGCGGAATAGCTGGCCCCGTGCACTGCGTCCTCGCTAGTGTTTTGTGCATCAAAGGAACCTCGTCCGATCAACGGACGGGGTATCAACATATCTGGCGTTGACTTTTGGCACGCTGTTGAGTTCTCAAGGAACGGACGCTTCCTTCAAGACCCTTTCACCGGTCTCTCCGGGCGCTTCGTTCTTCGTTTTCTAGCTTAGCAGATCCGTTTACCCGGTCGAACCGAGGTTTTTCGTTCCTGCGTCATACTCCCGACAACTCGCGTTGCCGTTATGGATTACCTTAGCAGGCTTTCCGTACCGCTTTCGCGACTCACTCCCCATAAGCATCGGGACAGCACTCACCCGGCATTTCTGCCCTGGTTCAGTGCTTGATTTCGATGCTCCTGGAGCGCGAGGGATCCGAGACTACTCCGGACCGCGCCGGGTGTCCAATCCAGGCAACCGCTCGAACCTACCCGTGAGGTTCGCCGTCGTCAACGGGTTTACTCGGGGGCGTTTCCAGCTGCTCAAGGTCGATGCCCGGGGCCGCGAGCACGACGTCGCCGGCAATGTGGACCAGCCCTTCCTCGCCTGTGGCGAGGTCCGCGATCCGGTAGCGCTGGACGTCGAGCGGCCCGCTGTCGGTGGCGTGTGATTCGATCGCTTCGAGGGTCCACCCCTGGTCCAAGGTGCGCGGTGCCAGCACCGGATCGGTCAGGGCGACCACACGCAGCCGAGTGCTGCCACCAGGGCGGAGCCGCAGCAGTCGGGCGGTCGCAATCAGCAGGGCCGGCGAGCGGCCCGCAAACGCATGCGCTCGTTCGCTGCCCTCACGGGTGTGGAAGCCGTCGACGTCCTCGCTGTGGGTCCGGACCCAGCTGAGCCCGTCGAGCATCCCGCCCCGAACCTGCCATCCTCTGCGGCGCAGTTCGAGTCGCAGCGGTCGGCCGAGTGAATCAAGAGTGAGGTCCACCGAGCCGTCCGGGGTGCCGTCGACGGCAAAGGTCTGTGCTGTGTAGCGCCAGCCCGGGGCCTGGCGCACAACTGAACCGCTCTTCACCGAGGGGGCTGTCGTCATGAGTGTCGTAGAAGGAGTATCGCCCGCTGGGCATGGTTCGTTCCTGTGTCCGAATGGCCGAATGGCCGAGTGGCCGACGCCCGGAGGCGCCGGCCACTCGAAAAGATCCTGCGGCTGGTGCGATCAGTATCGGTACTGGTCCGGCTTGTAGGGGCCCTCGACCGGGACGCCGATGTAGGAGGCCTGATCCTCGGAGAGCACGGTCAGCTTCACACCCAGCGCGTCCAGGTGCAGCCGGGCAACCTTCTCGTCCAGGTGCTTGGGCAGCACGTACACGCCGACCGGGTACTCCTCGGTCTTGGTGAACAGCTCGATCTGCGCGATGGTCTGGTTCGCGAACGAGTTCGACATCACGAACGACGGGTGGCCCGTCGCGTTGCCCAGGTTCAGCAGCCGGCCCTCGGACAGCATGATGATCGTGTGGCCGTCGGCGAACCGCCACTCGTGCACCTGCGGCTTGATCTCGGACTTCACGATCCCCGGCAGCTTCGCCAGACCCGCGATGTCGATCTCGTTGTCGAAGTGCCCGATGTTGCCGACGATCGCCTGGTGCTTCATCTGCTCCATGTGGCGGGCCAGGATGATGTCCTTGTTGCCGGTGGTGGTCACGAAGATGTCCGCAATACCCACCACGTCTTCCAGGGTCGTCACCTGGTAGCCGTCCATCGCCGCCTGCAGCGCGCAGATCGGGTCGATCTCGGTCACGATCACCCGCGCGCCCTGGCCCCGCAGCGACTCCGCGCAGCCCTTGCCCACGTCGCCGTAGCCGCACACGACCGCGACCTTGCCGCCGATGAGCACGTCGGTGGCCCGGTTGATCCCGTCGATCAGCGAGTGACGGCACCCGTACTTGTTGTCGAACTTCGACTTCGTCACGGCGTCGTTCACGTTGATCGCCGGGAACAGCAGGTTCCCGTCCCGGTGCATCTCGTAGAGCCGGTGCACACCGGTCGTGGTCTCCTCGGTGACCCCGCGGATCGCCGCCGCCGCCTCCGTCCAACGACGCGGCGACTCCTTCAGGCTCCGGTTGAGCAGCTCCAGGACGACCCGCAGCTCCTCGTTGTCCGCCGTCGAGGGGTCCGGAGCGGCCCCGGCCTTCTCGTACTCCAGGCCCTTGTGCACGAGCATCGTGGCGTCACCGCCGTCGTCCAGGATCATGTTCGGGCCCACCTCGCCCGGCCAGGTCAGCGCCTGCTCGGTGCACCACCAGTACTCCTCGAGGGACTCGCCCTTCCATGCGAACACCGGGATGCCCTTCGGCTCCTCCGCGGTGCCCTCAGGGCCCACCGCGATCGCCGCCGCGGCGTGGTCCTGGGTCGAGAAGATGTTGCACGAGCACCAGCGCACCTGCGCGCCGAGCGCCACCAGCGTCTCGATCAGCACCGCGGTCTGGATCGT
Source organism: Streptacidiphilus sp. 4-A2 (assembly GCA_014284505.1). Classification (GTDB taxonomy): domain Bacteria; phylum Actinomycetota; class Actinomycetes; order Streptomycetales; family Streptomycetaceae; genus Streptacidiphilus. Next base: position 5,595,991 of record JAAFYY010000001.1, read on the forward strand.
CATGTGCAGCGACCGGTGATCCGCGGCACCCGCCAGCGGCTGCGACGCCGCGTACTCCTTGCGGATGGACATCAGGCCGGGCATCTCGTGCTCGGCCAACTGGATCTCCTTGCGCCCGAAAGCGGCAAGGCTCAGATCGGCAACCTTGAAGTCACCGGTGGGAGTAACGGACATGCTGCTTCTCTCCATGGCTGTCTGGGCACCGGACTGCACCGGCGCGGTCTGGGGCGGAGCAAGGCCGGCGGGCATGACAACCAGCACCCGCCGAGAACACGGGTGCACGCACGCGGAAACACCCCGCGTGACCGGGACGGTCCATGGGACTCGACCGCGCCCTTAACTGTCGTACCTGTACCGGCCAGTGCGTCGGAGGCCCTCTCTCCCTCGGCTGAGCAGGCAGTTACGCGCCCGAAGGCGAGTGCCCGACCCGATCGACCGACCGCCATCAGCAGCGACGTCTGGTTCTCAAATGAATCTACACCGCTGGGCCCGGTCCAAACCTGTGATCCGTTAGGAGAGCGGTCACGCGCAAAGGACTCGTACGACTCGACACCCACAAGCGCGGGCCTGTGTCATGGTCCCGGGCCACAGGCGTACATTCCCGGTGTGCGCCCTGAGAGCCTCGCTCTGGGGTTCGACGCCCAGGGGTTCAATGCGGCGCACCTCCACAGTCCTAGGGACGAGAAGCAGGAGACTGTATGTCGGTGCCATGGAGCGGAGCCGGACTGCCACCGGCCGCCGCTGAGCGAATGGCCGAGATCAAGGGCAGCGGGACCTGGACCTCCGCCCTGTCCACGGGTGAGTTCGCGGCGATCCGGGGAGTCGGCTTCGAGCCCGTGGGTCAGGTCATGGGCTCCGCCGTCTTTCACGTCGGCCGCAGCGGCGCGTACTGGGGCTACCACGACTGCCTGTTCCAGGGAGCCGGCTTCGGCTTCAGCTACGGCAACGTCGGGCAGGCCCCGATCGCCCTGTCCGGTCAGGGTGCCCCCTCGGCCGGACTGGTCGCGGTGTTCGAAAAAGCCCGACAAACCGCCCTGGGTCGGATGATCGCCGAATGCCAGGCCCTCGGCGGCGACGGCGTGGTGTCGGCAGACCTGACCATGGCCCCCTTCTCGGCGCAGCCGAACTGTCTGGAGTTCAAGGTCATCGGAACCGCGGTGCGGGCCCGGGGGCCGCACCGCCCCCGCCGCCCGTTCACCTCCCATCTGGACGGCCAGGGCTTCGCCAAGCTGCTCGCCTCCGGGTGGGTACCGGTGGAACTGCTGGTGGGCATGTCGATCGGCGTACGCCACGACGACTACCGCACCCAGTCGCAGACCTACTCCTGGCAGAACGTCGAGGTCAGCGGGTGGAGCGAGCTGGTCCACGGGGTACGTGCCGACGCCCGCCGGCAGTTGCAGCGCCAGGGCGCCCGGCACGGCGGGGACGGCATCATCATGGCCAGCAGCGACCTGCGGGTGTGGCGGGAGGGCTGCATCAGGGCCAGCAGCCGCAACAGCGAGGGCGAGGACCACGTCGCCGAGTCGACGATGGTCGCGACCACCATCGCGCGCTTCAAGACCAAGGAAGCCCCGCCGAAGACCCTTTCGGTGATGCCCCTGGGCAACCGTGGCGACCGGCTGCGCAAGCGCCTGGCGGCCGTGGCGTCCAGTCCGTACGGCGATGCCACCGAGTACCGCCGGATGGTCCAGGAGCTGAATGAACTGAACGGCCAGGTGTGAGCAGGTATGGCCGGTTCGCGGAGCGAGCCGGAGGGATTCCGTCCGTGGTGCTGAGCGCGAGTATGCGAGTAGGGGTAGCAAGATGAGCAAGATGGAACCGACCGCCGAGGGCGTCCCGGCCGATGCGATGCGGCGGCTGGCCGAGCTGGAGCCGGGCAAGCCCGGTTCGATCTTCACCAGCGACCTGTCCGTGAATGAGTTCCTGCTGGTCCGCGAGGCCGGCTTCAAGCCGATCGGGCTGGTGCTCGGCAGCTCCATCTACCACGTGGGGATGCAGATCGGCCGCTGGAACAAGAACCAGGAGCTGGGAACGCTCAGCCAGGCGATGTACCACGCCCGGGAGCTGGCGATGACCCGGATGGAGGCGGAGGCCGCCGCGCTCGGCGCGGACGGCATCGTCGGCGTCCGGCTGACGGTGGAGGCCCGGGAGTTCGGCAACGACGTGGCCGAGTTCATCGCCATCGGCACCGCCGTGAAGGCGGACCACCCCGCGCCCGGCAACCAGAGCTGGCGCAACAACAAGGGCCAGCCGTTCACCTCGGACCTCTCCGGCCAGGACTTCTGGACGCTGATCCGCGCGGGCTACGCCCCGCTCGGCATGGTCATGGGCACCTGCGTCTACCACATCGCCCACCAGCGGATGGGCGCGGTGTTCTCCAACATCGGCAAGAACGTGGAGATCGAGCAGTTCACCCAGGCCCTCTATGACGCCCGGGAGCTGGCCATGGCCCGGATGCAGGCCGAGGCCGAGGCCCTGCACGCCGAGGGCGTGGTCGGTGTGCAGCTGAACGCGCACAACCACCGCTGGGGCGGGCACACCACGGAGTTCTTCTCCATCGGTACGGCGGTCCGGCCGCTGCGGGCGGATCATGAGATCGAGCGGCCCACCATGGTCCTCAGCCTCGACGGGTGAGAAGCTCGACTGAGTGCGGTTCGGTCACAGCAGGACACAAATGCGGGGAAGCATGATGGGTGAGCAGGAATCGTTGCCAGATCGGCCGGAGGGCACCGGTCGTGATGTGGACGGCGCGGCGCTCGACGCCGAGCTGAATGTCCCGGGCATGTCCCTGGAGATGCTGGCGTCAGCGCTGCGCAGGGACTCGGCCGATCTGGAGATCTACGTCACGGTGCTCACCGACTCGCTGGCGGACGCCCTGCCCCGGGCTCGGTGACCTTCGAGCGCAAGCGCAGCATGGGTGACCGGATGTCGGGACGCCAGGGCAAGGTGGAGAAGCTGGAGGTCTCCCTGGACGACCGCCGGCTGATCCTGACCCTGGCGCACGGGCGTCCGCAGGGCGAGGTGGCCACCGTGGTGCGCGGCGTGGTGCTGTCACGCAAGCCGGTGGCGCTGGACGAGTGGGCCCGGGAGCTGGCCACAGCCGTCGCGGTACGGGCCCAGTCGGACGCCCGGGCCCGGGCGGCGCTGGAGAAGCTGGTGCTCGGCGGCTGAGACACCTGCCAGTCGTCACTCGTAGGAGTGACAATCGCCCCGCTTTTCGGTCCTTGGGCCGAAAAGCGGGGCGATTGTCGGTAGCGGGGTGTATTTCTAGGACTACACCGAGACCGTGGCCCGGAAGACCGTGCTGCGGGTGTCGGCGACTGCGCTGCCGATCAGAGGATCGGGTCCACCGGCGGGGACGAACGCTGATTCGCCCGGGTGGAGCGTGATGGAGGATCCGTCGGCATCGGTGAGGACCGCCGTCCCCTCCGTGCAGAGAAGGATCTGCGGGGTGGCGCCGGGGACACGGCGGTGCTGCGGGGCCGCGCCGCCACCCAGGGTGAAACGGGCGAGCCGGAATTCGTCGATGGGGGCCGGGTAGAGCTCCTCCCCGTCGGCGTCCGGGAGCGGAATCGGGCGCAGGATGTCCGGTTCGTCGCTGACGAAATTGACGACCTCAAGCAGCTCGGGGATGTCCACGTGCTTGGGGGTGAGCCCACAGCGGAGCACATTGTCCGAGTTGGCCAGGATCTCGACGCCCAGGCCGGTCAGATAGGCGTGCGGGATCCCGGCTCCGAGGAAGAGAGCCTCACCCGGGGCGAGCCGGATGTGGTTCAGCAGGAGGGCGGCGATGACCCCGGCGTCCTCGGGGTAGTAGCGGCCGATGGCCGCATAGGAATCGAGGGAGGACTGTATGGACACAGGAAGGTTCGCCACGGCGGAGCCGGTGGTGTCGCCGGCTTCCACGGCCTTGGCGGCCTGGCCGAGGGCTTCGACGGTCTGCCGGACGGTCGCGGCCGTGGTCTCCGGGTCGGCGGTGAGCACGGTGCTGAGGACCTCCCGGAGGGCCTCCGTCTCGGGCTTCTCCCGCAGCACCCGGGCGAGGGGCGCGAGGGCGGGCACCGCCAGGGCCTCCAGCAGCTGCGCTGTCTCGGCAGGGCGCCGGAAACCGCACAGGCCGACGAACTCGCCGAGGGCGCAGATGAGCTCCGGCTTGTGGTTGGCGTCCTTGTAGTTGCGGTCGAAGGCGTCGAGGGGCACCCCGCGGGCCTCCTCGGCGGCGAACCCGGCCTGGGCGCGGGCAAGGTCCGGGTGCACCTGGAGCGAGAGCGGTTCACCGGCCGCGAGGATCTTGAGCAGGAAGGGGAGCGTGGGACCGAATCGGCTAACAGTCGCGGCACCGAGCTCGGCCTCGGGGTCGGCGTCGATCAGCGTGTTGAGGGGCTGCGGACCGTCGCCCCGGTCGAGGACGGACGGTGCACCCGGGTGAGCGCCCATCCACAGTTCGGCCTGGGGTTCACCGGTCGGTTCGACGCCCAGGAGTTCGGGCAGTGCGGTCCGGGAGCCCCAGGAGTAGGGGCGGATGACATTGGTCAGACGATCCACGGTTCAGATCCTGATCTGTGCCGCCGGGCAGGCGGGAGGGTGGGACTGTGACAGGGGGTGCGCGCACATCAGTGGACGCGTGGACTGGTCGAGGAGGCCAGGCCCAGATAGACAGCGGCGAAGTCGGTGAGGGCAAGCAGCTCGGTCAGCGCCCCGAGGGCATCGGGCTGGGCTGAGGTGAGCTCCTGGACTCCGATCTGATGGTCCGCTGCCAGGCGGTGGACGCGGGCCACCGCGTGCGGCAGCGGCTGCGGCTCCGGCGCGGGCACGGTGTCCGGATCGGTGCGGGGCTCGGCCTGGTGGGCGGCTCCGGTGCCGTCCTGGGCTTCGGCCGGACGGCGGATGCGGCGCAGCAGCAGGACCTTGTACCGCAGGGCGTCGGGCTCCTCGGTGCGGTCGCGGAAGAAGTCGTCTTCGCCCGCGTCCGCGCCGAGCCCGCCGCGCAGCAGGCCGTGCTGGCTGATGAGGGCGTCCGGCAGCATGCCGGCGACGGCCGGGCGGGCGGCTTCGGCGGCGAGCATGGCGGCGAAGCGCCGGGCGACCGCGGCGGTCCCGGTGCTGTCGCTCCAGAGCAGCGGCAGCATGCCGTCCAGGTGGATCGCCAGCCCCTTGGCCGGATTGGAGTAGGTGTCGGCAGACGGACCGCAGCGAACGGCCATCTCGTCGAGCTGGTCCGCGGCGGACTGAAGGGAGGAGACAGGGATGGAGACGATGCCGACCCGGTCGGCGAGGGCCAGTGCCGGGGCCAGGAGTCCCCACAGCGTGGAGGGGGTCTCCTGGGGAAGGTCCCGTTCGAGTCCGGGAACGGGCTCCGGGGCGCCTCCTGCCGTCTCGAACGGCAGCGGCAGCCCGCGGACCTGGAGGGTGGCTCCGGCGAGCGGGCTGCCCGCGGGGGCGACCGAGACAAAGGAACAGCCGCGGGTGTACGCCTGCTGGGCGAGGGCGATCAGGCCGGGTTCGGTGCCGCTGCTGGACAGCACCAGCAGCAGGTCGGACGGGCCGACCCAGCCCGGCAGGGTCCAGTCGAGGCTGAGCGTGAAGTCGGAGCGCAGCTCGGTGCTGGAGGCGCCGGGGCGGTCGGACGGGTGCTCCGGGTCCGCCAGGGTCGGACCGAGGACGGTGATCGGGCAGGCGGTGCCGCCGAGGGCGGCGAGCAGCTCACCGACGAGGACGGCGGTAGCGTGCCCGGCGACCAGGACGGCCCGCGGGCGGCCCTCCGGGCGCAGCCGGCCCAGGCCCGCCTCGTCGGCCAGGCGCAGCGCCCTGCGCACGGTGGCGCCGGCCGAGGCCAGGTCCAGCAGCAGCCCGGCCTCGTCGGCGCGGACCAGTGCGTCCGGATCGTCTAGCAGCCACTCCTCGAACATGCGGCGGTCTCCTGCGAGGTCTGGGCCGGTGTCTGCGGGGCTGGTGTCCGTGGGGCTGGTGTCCGTGGGACCGGGGTCAGTCGGGGCGCCGGGCTTCGTCGACGAGCAGCACCGGGATCCCGTCGCGGACCGGGTAGGCAAGGCCGCAGTCGGCGCCGGTGCAGATCAGCTCCTCGGCGGACTCCTTGAGCGGCGCGTGGCACTGCGGGCAGGCGAAGATCTCCAGCAGGGCGGGGTCGATGCTCATTCCGGTGGCTCCGTGAGTGTGGGCGGACGTGCTTTCTGCTTCCGGCAAGCTACCGTACCGCTGCCCGGGCCGGTGACGGGCCGGGCAGCGGCAGGTGGGGCCGGTCGGGCCGCCGACGGGGGCCCTGGTGGCGCCCCCGGGCCGGCCCGGGGCCGGGCCCGGAGCACCGCCGGGAGCCCGGCACAGGGCCGGGCCCGAGGGGGTCAGCCGCGGACGATCGCCAGCACCTCGTCGCGGACCTTGGCCATGGTCTCCTCGTCCCGGGCCTCCACATTGAGCCGCAGCAGCGGTTCGGTGTTGGACGCGCGGAGGTTGAACCACCAGTCGGCGGCGGTGACCGTCAGGCCGTCCAGCTCGTCGAAGGTCAGGCCGGGCACGTCACCGTAGGCGGCACGGACGGCGGCGGAGCGCGCCGCCTGGTCGTCCACGGTGCTGTTGATCTCGCCGGAGGCGCGTAGCGGTCGTACTCGGCGACCAGCGCCGAGAGCGTGCCCTGCTGGCCACCGAGCGCGGCCAGCACGTGCATGGCCGCCAGCATGCCGGTGTCGGCACGCCAGAAGTCACGGAAGTAGTAGTGGGCGGAGTGCTCGCCGCCGAAGACCGCGTTGGTGCGGGCCATCTCCTGCTTGATGAAGGAGTGCCCGACCCGGGTGCGGACGGTCTTGCCGCCGTGCGCGTGGACGACCTCGGGCACGGTCCAGGAGGTGATCAGGTTGTGGATGATCGTCGGCTCGGCTTCGCCCTCCGCCTTGGCCTTGGCCAGCTCGCGCACCGCGACCAGGGCGGTGATCGCGGAGGGGGAGACCGGCTCGCCGCGCTCGTCGACCACGAAGCAGCGGTCCGCGTCACCGTCGAAGGCGAGACCGATGTCGGCGCCGACCTCGCGGACCTTGGCCTGGAGGTCCACCAGGTTCTTCGGGTCGAGCGGGTTCGCCTCGTGGTTGGGGAAGGTGCCGTCGAGCTCGAAGTACATGGGGACCACCTCCAGCGGCAGTCCCTCGAAGACGCTCGGCACGGTGTGGCCGCCCATGCCGTTGCCGGCGTCCACGGCGACCTTCAGCGGGCGGATGCCGGTGAGGTCGACCAGGCCGCGCAGGTGGTCGGCGTAGGGGCGGAGCTCGTCCTGCTGGGTGATCCGGCCGGGGGTCACCCCGTCGGCGGCCGCGGGGATGCTGACGGCGCCGTCGGCGGCGGTCCAGGACTCCACCAGCTCGCGGATCTCCACCAGACCGGTGTCCTCACCGACCGGCGAGGCCCCGGCGCGGCACAGCTTGATGCCGTTGTACTGGGCGGGGTTGTGGCTGGCGGTGAACATCGCACCGGGCAGGTCCAGCTTGCCGCTGGCGAAGTAGAGCTGGTCGGTCGAGCAGAGGCCGATCTCGACGACGTCCGCGCCCTGGGCGGCGGCGCCCTCGGCAAACGCGCGGGTGAGGCCGGGCGAGGAGGGGCGCATGTCATGGCCGACGACGATCGCCTGCGCGTCGGTGACCCGGACGAAGGCTGCTCCGAAGGCACGGGAGAGGGTCTCGTCCCACTGCTCCGGGACCACACCGCGCACGTCGTATGCCTTCACGATCTGCTTGAGGTCACGCACTCGGGCTCTCCGCCATTCCTGTCGCACGTCTTCCGACGCTGCTCATCCACCGGGACTTCAGCCGTCGTCCCCAGAAGGCAATGTACCGGGTGCCCGTGTACGGACGGTTCGCCAGCTCTTACCTGGACGGCGCGGGCCGGGCCCCAGGCGTCGCTTCAGGCGTCAGGGGAACGCAGTACCCGGAGGTGCCCGCGGCGGCCTACCTCGGTGGGATCGGCCTGGCTGCCGCCGTCCTGACGGCGCGCCGGCGGCCGGGCCGCCTCGCGGACGGCGTTGGCCAGGGCCTCCAGGTCGTCGCCGCTGGGCCGGATCGGCCCGGAGTCGACGGTGAGGCGGACCACCTCCCAGCCACGGGGGGCGGTAAGCCGCTCGGAGTGCTCGGCGCACAGGTCGTAGCAGTGCGGTTCGGCGTAGGTGGCGAGCGGACCGAGGACCGCCGTCGAGTCCGCGTAGACGTACGTCAGCGTCGCGACGGCGGGACGACCGCACGCGGTGCGCGAACAGCGACGGACAGGGCTCACGACGATGGACGGTACCGCACTCGTGACCGGCTTGCGACGACCATTCCGACGTGTCGCCCGGAATGTGCCCGGAACATGTCCCGAAGGCACCCTCTTCCGGCACCGCCTCGCTGCCGATCGGGTGCGAACCTCAGTAGTGTTGCGCGGGTGGACAGACCAGCCGCCTCCGACAGCCGTCCGCGCCGACGCGACCGTCACGGTCGCGGGCTTCGCGGCCCACTGGCGCCGCCTCAGGTGCCCATCACACTGAGCCGATCGGAGATCTTCGACGACCTCGTCCGGGAGTCGGTGGAGCGCCTGGAGCGGCGCTGGCCCCAGTTGAGCGAGGTCGAGTTCGCCGTCCAGGACGTGCCAGGGCCGGTCCCCGGCGAGCCCGAGCCCGACCTGGAGGACGTGCGCGCCGACGATGTGCCGCTGGGACGGCTGCTGCCCGGCACCCAAGGGCGGCTCGGCCCGGATCGTGATCTACCGGCGGCCGGTCGAGGGGCGGGCCAAGGGACGGGACGAGCGCGCGGCGCTGGTCCACGAGATCGTGGTGGAGCAGGTCGCCGAGCTGCTGGGGGTCGATCCCGAGGCGGTCGACCCGCGCTTCGGCGAGGAGGAGTGACCCCGCCGCCGCCCCGGAACGGCGGCGGCGGGGCGGCCGCCGCCACCACGGGGCGGCCGCCGGGAGCCGGTGGCAGCTGCCAGGCCCCGGGCAGGGGCTGGACAGGCTCCGGTCAGGGCAGCAGTACCGAGCCGTCCTGGACCACATGCGGGATGTCCACGATGCTGTGGTCGTCCGAGAGCTGCTGAATCGTGAATCCGAGGCCGGAACCACTCTTTCGGCTGATCATCCGTGCCGCGTAGACGGGCCCGCCGGACACCGGCTCGATGGTCACTGCGAAGGTGCCGCCGCCCGACGGCGCCTTGGGCGTCAGCGTCACCGTCGCCCCGGCCTGGATCGACACGCTCTGCACGACCGGGCTGCTGCCGTTGCCGCCGATCGAGGTGACCTTGACCGTGGCGGCCGTCCCCGCCGAGCTGAGCAGCAGGGTCGAGTCACCGGAGGAGTTGCCTGCGGCGGTGGCCTGCTGGCCGATCGGGGAGCCCCCGGCCAGGTACCCGGTGTCGGTCGAGCTGCCGCTGCCGCGCACCACCTGGATCCCGGCGACGATCGGGACCGCCGCCTGGCCGCTGTTGGGGGCCGGGGTGAGCCGCAGTGCGGCAGCCTCGCCATGGGTGATCGCGCCCAGGTCGACGGAGTTCACCATGCCCGCCTTGACCTGGATGGACTCGTGTCCGGCCGGGGTGATCCAGCCGTTCAGCGAGGCCAGTTGGATGTTCAGGTCGGCGTCGGTGCTGCCGGTGTCGGCGACCACCAGGGTCGCGTCGCTGACGTCCCGGGCAGGCCGGGGACGATCTGGCTGGTGCCCAGGGTGGTGGCGGGGATCCAGTCGGCCCCGCTGCTGCTCTCGGCGTGCAGGGCGGCAGCGATCCGACCGGTGTGCACCACGACGTGGACGGCCAGCCAGGTGTTGTTGTTCAGCGGGCTGAGCAGGCTCGTCAGCGGCAGCGACAGGGTGCCGTCGGCGGGGATGTTCAGGTTGACCGCCTGGGTGCTCTCCACCTCACCGGCGCTGTTGAAGATGTGGATGTCCGCGTCGGCGTCGGTGGGCTCGGTGTTGGTCAGCTCGACATAGTCGCTGCTGCCCTTGTTCGAGTCCGCCCCGGCGAACCAGAAGTCCGTTCCCGGGCGGTGCATCCGGTGCCGGAGAGGGACTGGTCGGACTCGGTGGTGGTCTGCTGCACGGTGAACCCGGGCGCGGTCACGCCCTGGGCGACGGCGTCCAGCGCCGGGGCGGAGTTGCCGGACACCGCCTTGGCGGTGGTGGAGCCACCGGTCGAGGTCTGCTGGACCAGCGGCTGCGGTGCCGACGACGAGCCCGGGGCCGGCGCCGAGGGCTGGCCGCTGGGGGCCTGGCCACCGGACTTGCTGCCGGAGGACTTGCTGTTGCCTGCCTTGCTTGAGCCCGGAGGCGTGGAGTTGCCCGACGGTGCGGGCGAGGCGCCGGTGGTGACCGGGGTGAGCGTGGCGCTGCCGGTGGTCGCGGTGGCACTGGACGAGCCGGGGACGGCCAGGCTGTAGACCGTGTTGCCGCCGCCTGGAGCGGCGGCGGGCACACCAGCTCCGCGTTCTGCACCGCGGTGCGCACGGTCGTCCCGGACACGGCCGCCTGGCCGGTCGGCGGGTGGGACTCGGCGATGCCGACGGCGAGCGCGAGTACACCGACGGCTGCCAGCAGGGACTGCGTGGTACGGCTGATCATCTCGGCTCAGTTCCCGGTTCCGTCGTGGTGGGTGCCGTGCGCGTCATTGCCATGGAGCCACGGGTCGTCGGGTGGGAGGGAGCCGTAGGCCCCGGTGTCGTGCTGGGGCACGGCCTGCTCGGGTACCGGCACGCCGCCGGGCCACTCGTAGCCCTGCGGCTGGTAGCCGGGCTCGGCCTGGTAGCCGGGCTCGGCCTGCGGGTAGCCCTGCTCCAGCGGCGGATAGGCCTGGTCCGGGTAGTAGGGCTGGTCGGAGTACTGCTGCTCGGCGTACTGCTGCTCCGGGTAGTACGGCTGCTGGTACCCCTGTTCGACGGGGTACTGCTGCTCGTAGGGCTGCTGCTGCCCGGTGTACTGGTCCCAGCCGTAGGGCTGCCCGGGCTCGGGCTGCTGGTACTGCTGTGCCTGCTCCCATCCCTGCTGGGTCGGCACAAAGGCCGGGGCCGGCTCGGACGGCGGCAGCGGCGGGGCGGCCGGCTGCTCCGGCCGGGGCCCGGCCGGATCGGCGGCCGGGACGAACGCCGGGTCGAAGGCCGGGTCGAAGGCCGCGCCGGGAACCTGCGCGGCCGCCGGATCCACGGGTGCGGCCGGGACAAAGGCCGGGTCGAAGTCGGCGCCGGCCGGGAAGGCCGGGGCTGCGGCCGGAACAGCGCCCGGGGTGGCGGCGTCGGCCCCCTCCGGAACGTCTGCGGCGAGGCGGCGGGCCCGGCGGGAGCCCGGCAGCGGGGCCTCCGCGGCGGCCAGTGACTCGGGGCTCTCGCCCTCGTCGGGCTGGTCGTCGTCACGGCGGTCCCGGCGGCCCGGCAGGGCCAGCACCAGCACCACCAGCGCCAGCAGGCACTGCCCGGCGATCCAGCCGACGTGCACCGGACTCTCGTGGTAGGAGACGGCCAGCTTGCCGCCACCGGCAGGCAGTTGGAAGCCCTGGGCCCAGCCGTCGACGGTGGTCGGGGTGAGCGTGGTGCCGTCCAGGGTGGCCCGCCAGCCGGGGTCGGCCGAGTCCGCGAGCCGCAGGATCCGGCCGGAGGGCCCGGCCGGGATGGTCGCGTCGACGTCCACGCTGGCAGCCGGGACGCTGATGTCGGCGGCGCCCTGGCTCTGGATCACTGCCCGGGCGACGTTCTCGGTGAGCCGCCAGACACTGCCGCTCTGCTGCTGGTTGAGCTCGGTGAGGCCGGGAGTGCCGTCGAGGACGGCGCTGAGCCGGGCGCTCACCGGCGCGACCACCTGGATGTACTGCACCGCGTAGTCGGCGAGTTGCTCGGCCGGTTCCCCACCGGCGCCCGCGACCAGATTGCCGACCAGGGTGTCCAGGTTGGCCGAGGGGGCGGTCGCGTCGGTGGACTCGGCGCTGCCCACGGTCGGCCCGGTGCCCCGGACCAGCGAGTACGAGACCACTCCCCCGTTGTCGCCGGTGCGCAGCACCAGGGTGCGGATCTGGTTGATGCCGCCCGCCTGCTGGGCGATGAACGCGGGCACCAGCTGTCCGTTGCCGCGCGCCAGCGGGCCGTCCGCGCCGCGGACCACCCACCAGCCCGCGGCGGCGACCGGGGCCAGCCCGGCGGCGAGCAGGACCAGCGCGGCGACCGGCTGCCGCCAGCCGAAGTCGATCCCGGCGACCCGGGCGCGGGCGCCGTCGGCGCCGATCGCGGCGGCGGCCAGCAGCGCGATCCCGGCGATCAGCGTGGTCGGACCGGCCCAGACCGAGACGGCCTGCTGCGCCGGTCCGGGGACGACCTTGGCGGTGCCGGCGAGGACCGTACCGAGGATGCCGACCGAGGCGGCCGCCCAGGCGGCGGCGACGGCACGGCGGCGGTCGGCGCGCAGCAGCGCGGCCAGTGCGGCCAGCACGATGCCGACCACCAGGATGCCGGGCACGGTGCCGCTGCCGCCCGGGCTGAGCAGCAGCAGGTTGGCCGGGGTGGCGGTGGCGCCGACGGCGCCGGGGATGCCGGCCTCCAGCAGCAGCCGTCCGGGGTGGCTGAACAGGCCGAGCGACCAGGGCGCCAGCACCAGCAGCGGGGTGCCGACGATGACCAGACAGCGGATGCCGAGGGTGCGCAGTGCGCCGATGCCGCGGCCGAAGGCTCCGCCGCGCAGGAAGGCGGCGATGAGCGCGCCCAGGGCGAGCAGCAGTCCGAGCACCCAGGCCAGCGGGACGAAGGCGGTGGTCAGGGTGAGCAGCAGGGCGGCCACCCAGGCGCTGCGCCAGCCCGGGCGTCCGCCGCGGGCCGCGGTCTCGCGGCGGATGCCGAGGCCGACGGCGATGGCGGCGGCGCGGGCGAGCGGCGGCAGCAGCATCGCCAGCACGGCGGTGCCGATGCGGCCCTGGGCCAGCGCGCCGGTGGCGGCCGGCAGCAGCGCGTATCCGGCGCTGGCCCAGGCCCGGACGAAGCGGGAGGCGATCAGCGGCCGGGAGACCAGGTAGGCGGAGACACCCGCGAGCGGCACCGCGAGGATCAGCAGCAGCCCGACGGCGAGACTGGGGTTGCCGAGGGTCACGCTGGACAGGGCGGCGAGCACGCCGAGGTAGGGCGGGGCGCCGCCGGCCGAGCCGACTCCGTTGGCCTGCCAGGTGCCCGCGTACTGCTGCCACAGGTCGGAGGCGCCGCCGGGGGTCGGCAGCAGCGCGCCGCCGTAGAGGGCGCCGGTGCCGATCAGGTTGCGGCAGGCGGCGAGGGTGATCAGCAGCAGTCCGGCGAAGAGCACCGGCGCGGGCTTGCGGGCGATCCGCTTCAGCCGGGCGAACTGGCTCGATCTCCAGGAACTCGGCGTCGTCGTCGACCGGACCGGACTCGACCGAGCCGTGGCGGCTGGCCATGGCCTCGTTGCCGGTGCGTCCGGCCAGGTCGGCGACCAGGTTCTCGACGGCGGCCCTGGCGGTCGCGCCGGGGCCGGGGAACAGGCTGCGGTCGTCGATGGCGTCATGGCTGCGGGTGCGGCGCCGGCGGGCGCGGCCGGCGATCACCTGGCCGAAGCGCAGCAGCACGTGGGCGAGCCCGGCGAGTTCGTCCACGGCCTGGCCGGGGTCTTGCCGAGCAGGTAGCCGAGGGAGCGCAGCAGGGTGCTGACCGTTATCCGCAGCAGCAGGTAGGGCAGCAGCAGGCCGCGGGAGTTGGCGAGCAGGGTGAAGACCGCGCCGGCCTTGTCGATGCGGTGCGGGTGGCCGGACGGGCGCAGTCGATGGGGCGGCGTTCGCGGCTGGCCGCCTCGGCGTGCCGCACAGCGGCGTCGGGGGCGACCACGGTGCGGTGCCCGGCGGCGGCGACCCGCCAGCACAGGTCGACGTCGTCGCGCATCCAGCGGCAGGCCTTGTCGAAGCCGCCGATCTCCTCGAAGACGTCGCGGCGACCAGCATGCCGCGTGGAGACGAGAGCACCGGCGGACCTGGTCGGCTGGCCCTGGTCCTGCTCACGGCGTCCAGGCCGGTCCAGCGGCGGCCGCTGCGGCGATGCTGACGCCGACTTCGAGCAGTTGCCGGCGGTCGTACCAGCTGCGGAGCTTGGGGCCGATGACGGCGGCGTCGGGGTGGTCTCGGCGACCTGGAGGAGCTGCGCAGGCGTCGGGCTCGGCTCGCAGTCGTCGTGCAGCAAGCCACAGCCATTCGACCGTTCGTGGAGCCGCCCCGAGCAGCTGGTCGGCGGCGAGCTCGTCGTGGTGCCCGAGGGGTCGCCGAACTGGTCGTTGCCACTGCTGCCGACCGGTCGTAGCCGCCCGCGGTGATGGAGTAGGGCAGGTCCTCGGGGCGCAGCGGGGCGGTGGCGCGCACGGTTCTTGACGGCGGTGCCGAATCCGGTGCCGGCCGTACTGGTGGACGGTGTCGGGGCCGAGGGCGTCGGCGAGCAGCTGCGGGCTCTGGTCGGTCGAGCCGGTGTCGGCAGCGAGGATCCGCTGGCCGGACGGTCCTGGGCGAGCAGGCCCCGAAGTGCCTGCGGCAGCCAGCGGGCCCCGTCATGGGCGACCAAGGACGGCGGTGACCAGGTGTCGGGGGTACGCGTGGGCGTCCTGACATGGGGTGGCCGTAGGGAGTCGCTGTGGCAGTCATCGCGGTGGCTTGCCCCGGTTCGCTGGACGGCAGGGTGCGCACCCGTGGTTCCGGGCCCGAGCCACTGGCTCACGGCCGGTTGGCGCGCGGTTCCCGGGCGCCGCTGTGGAGCGCGCTCGGGTTTAGCGCCCCACACTAACGGGTGTTCTCGGGAGGTAGGGAACCGGTGTTGAAATCTCCGCTTCCGCACGGTTTCCGCACAGGTTGGCGCCGGTACGCGCGACCGTGCCCCGGCCGGCGGCGAACCGGTCGGGCACGGGGCGGCGATTCGTCCCGCCGGTCCTCGGAGCGCTCCTCGGACAATGACGACAATGACGCGGGACGGCTCGTCGGACGGCCTTCCGGGACGGCGCCTCGGACGACGGTCTGCTGATTCAGACGACGGCCTTCTTGAGGCGGCGGCGCTCCCGCTCGGACAGGCCGCCCCAGATCCCGAAACGCTCGTCGTTGGCGAGCGCGTACTCCAGGCATTCGGAGCGGACCTCGCAGGCCAGGCAGACCTTCTTGGCCTCGCGTGTGGAGCCGCCCTTCTCGGGGAAGAAGGATTCGGGGTCGGTCTGGGCGCAGAGGGCTCGCTCCTGCCACCCGAGCTCTTCCTCGCCGGTTTCGTCGTCGGCGATCATCAACTCAAAGAGCTCGCTCATCAGCGCGTCTCCTAACCCCTCTTAGCGTGCGTCCCCGTGGCGGTCGTTGTCCCAGTAGCTGCGAAACGACACGAGTGAAATTACAAGTGCGTGGCTCTGGCCCAGTCAAGCTGTGCTCTGGTATTGGGCCCGGGATTCACTCCCTGGAACCAAGCAGCCACCATAAGTGTGCATATCCGGACAAACCAGAAGACTGCACTCCGAGTGCGGCATCTGCGCACCCCCGCGGCCACGGCCGGAGCCGCGGTGTTCCGGACTGCCGAACCTGACACCGGGGCCCGGCACCCTGCCACTGAGGACGGCCGACCCCGGGCGTCCGGTTGCGACGCCGCCCGATCGCAGGGCGGCCCGGCGGGGGTACTGCATATGAAGCGGCTCGTTCCCGGCGATCTTCAGGCCCAAACCAAAGCCCGGACATATCGCTCGATCAGGTGATTTGGGTCGCAAGCCCCGAAGCGGATTGACAATGTGGGGCTCCGCACGATGTGCTATGGCCTATGTCAGAGCACCACGCCGCCGCCACGAGCCCCTTCGGGGAGCTCCGCCGTGGCGCCAGCGCGCTCTGTTGTCGTTGCTGTAGCTAGGGCCTGAGTCCAGGCCCTTGGGCCGCCCTCCCCTCCGCGCGGGGTACGGCAGGCCGACCGGGAAGTCTCCGCCACTCCCCTCCACCGGCTTCAGCAAGGACCCCGACGTGTCTTCCATCGATCCCCACCACGGCCTCAGTGATGTCAGCATCGCGGGCGACCCGCTCGCCTGGCCACACCTCGCCCCCGCGCCGCAGCTGCATCCGACCACCGTGGGTGACTTCGCCGCGCTGGCCCGCAGGGTGGCGGCCGACCCGGACCGCTGGCGTCCGCTGGTCCGCTATGACGCGCTGACCCGCTGGTACTCCCGGCTGGAGACCGGTCCCGGGTACGAGGTGTGGCTGCTCAGCTGGCTGCCGGGCAGGGCAGCGGCGGCCACGACCACGGCCGCTCCTCCGGTGTGCTGACCGTGCTCCAGGGCACGCTGACGAGCGCTCCGCGGACGGCTCGGGGACGACCGTGCGCCGGCTCGGCGAGGGCGCGCAGCGCATGTTCGCGCCCGGCTACCGGCACGAGGTGGTGAACGACGCGCTGGAGCCCGCCGTCAGCGTGCACGTCTACTTCCCCGGGCTGACCGAGATGACGCCCTACGGCTCCGGCTGGGCCCGGACCGGCTCCCTCGGCGCCGGGGAGCGGGTCTCCGCGCCCGCGCAGGGCTGAACCGCGCCCCGAAGTCCTTACCCGAAGTCGTACGCAGGCTGCGGCCGGGTTCGTCCGGGCGCCAGTGCTCCTACTCGTGGGGTGACCCGCATCCTGGTCGTCGACGACCCACCGTCTCCGAAGTCGTCACCGGCTATCTGCTCCGCGCCGGGTACTCGTGAACGCGCCGAGGACGGCGCCGCCGCGCTGGAGCGGGTCGCCGCGAACCGGCCCGACCTGGTCGTGCTGGACCTGATGCTGCCCGTGGTCGACGGGCTGGAGATCTGCCGCCGGCTGCGCGCCGACCGGGTCACCCGCGCCCTGCCCGTGGTCATGCTCACCGCCAAGGGCGACGAGCAGGACCGGATCCTCGGCCTGGAGCTCGGCGCGGACGACTATGTCACCAAGCCGTTCTCGCCGCGCGAGCTGATGCTCCGGATCCAGTCGGTGCTGCGGCGCAGCGCGAGCCCGCCGCCGCCCCCTCACCGGAACCGCTGTGCGCCGGGGACCTCACCCTCGACCCGGCCGCCCGGCGGGCGCACCGGGGCGGCCGCGAACTCACACTCACCCTGCGCGAATTCGACCTGCTGGCCTTTCTGCTTCACCATCCCGGCACCGCCTTCGGGCGGGAGGAGCTGATGCGCAGCGTCTGGGGCTGGGACTTCGGCGACCTGTCCACGGTGACCGTGCATGTCCGCCGGCTGCGGGAGAAGGTCGAGGACGACCCGGCCCGCCGCCTGATCACCACCGTCTGGGGCGTCGGCTACCGCTTCGACCCGGCGGCCACGGAGCAGGGCGCGGAGCAGGACAGCGGGGCGCGGTATGAACAGCTATCTGGAGATGGCCGGCTACGCGGCCGCCGGGCGGGCGTCGCCGGGCTGCTCGGCTGGCCGGCCATCGTGCTGCTGCGCCGCCGGTCGCTGGCGCTGTCGTTGTTCACCGTCGCCCTGGTCACCGCGCTCTCGCTGAGCGCCAGCACCATCGCGGTGGCCCGGGCGATGCTGCTGCGACGGCACGACTACGCGGTGGTCAGCATCGTGCTGGCGATGGGCTGTCTGGTGTCGCTGATCGTCGCGGCGCTGCTCAGCCGCCAGGTGGTGGCCGGCAGCCGGGCGCTGACCCGCGCCGCCCGCACCGTCGGCAGCGACGCCGGCTTCACCGCCCCGGCCGGGCCGCTGAGCTCGGAACTGTCCGCGCTCAGCGCCGAACTGGCCGCCACCAGCGCCCGGCTGGCGCACTCCCGGGAGCGCGAGCGGGCGCTGGAGGCGTCCCGGCGCGAGCTGATCGCCTGGATCTCGCACGACCTGCGGACCCCGCTGGCCGGGCTGCGGGCGATGGCGGAGGCGCTGGAGGACGGGGTGGCCGAGGACCCGCAGCGCTACCACGCCCGGATGCGCACCGAGGTGGACCGGCTCACCGGCATGGTGGACGACCTGTTCGAGCTGTCCCGGATCCAGGCCGGGGCGCTGACCCTGAGTCTTTCCCGGGTCTCGGTGTACGACCTGGTCGGCGACGCCATCGCCGGGGCCTATCCGCTGGCCAGGGAGCGCGGGGTGCGCCTGGTGGGCGACCGGGTCGCGCCCGCGCCGGTGCAGGTCGACAGCCGGGAGATCACCCGGGTGCTCGGCAATCTGCTGGTCAACGCGATCCGCTCGACCCCGGCCGACGGCACCGTGGCCGTGGCCGCGCGGCGGGAGGCGCAGCAGGTGGTGGTGTCGGTGACGGACGGCTGCGGCGGCATCGACGAACAGGACCTCACCCGGGTGTTCGAGACCGGCTGCGCGGCGGCAGTGCGCGCACCCCGCGCAGCGCGGCCGACACCCGCCGGGCGGAGCAACGGGGACCACCGGTGCGGGGCTCGTGCGCGGTCGTGGAGTGCGCACGCCGGCGGGCGTCGTGCGCATGTGCACGGCGGCTGCTGTTTCGAGATCGCCTGCCGCCGCGCCCACCGGCTGACCGGCCTGCTCCATCTCGGTGCGTACAGACCGCGGCGTACCCCCGAGTGCGTGCCCGCGAGCAGCCGCGGGCCGGGCCCGGATGCTCCGTCAGCACTGCCCCGGGCGCCCGGACTGTCGGCGGCACCTGCGAGGATTGCCGTATGCGAATCGTGGTACTGGCCGGAGGAATCGGCGGCGCGCGCTTTCTGTGCGGCCTCAAGCAAGCGGTCGGCCCCCAGGCCGACATCACCGTCATCGGCAACACCGGGGACGACATCCACCTGTTCGGGCTGAAGGTCTGCCCGGACCTGGACACCGTGATGTACACCCTCGGCGGCGGCATCCACGAGGAGCAGGGCTGGGGCCGCTCCGACGAGTCCTACGCCGTCAAGGACGAACTCAAGGCCTACGGCGTCGGCCCGGAGTGGTTCGGGCTGGGCGACAAGGATTTCGCGACCCATATCGTCCGCACCCAGATGCTGGGCGCGGGCTATCCGCTGAGCGCGGTCACCGAGGCGCTGTGTGCCCGGTGGCAGCCGGGCGTGCGGCTGCTCCCGATGTCGGACGACCGGGTGGAGACGCATGTGATGATCGAGCACGAGGGCGCCCGGAAGGCGGTGCACTTCCAGGAGTTCTGGGTGAAGCTGCATGCCTCCGTGCCCGCGCTGGCGATCATCCCGGTCGGCGCGGAGTCCGCGGCCCCGGCACCGGGGGTGCTGGACGCCCTGGCGCAGGCCGACGTCATCCTCTTCCCGCCGTCGAACCCGATCGTGAGCGTGGGGTCGATCCTGTCGGTGCCGGGGATCCGCGAGGCGGTGGCGAAGGCCGCGGCCCCGGTGGTCGGGCTTTCGCCGATCATCGGCGGCGCACCGGTGCGCGGCATGGCCGACAAGGTGCTGGCCGCGGTGGGCGTGGAGACCTCGGCCGCGGCGGTGGCCGGGCACTACGGCGCCCGCGGCGGATCGCGCGACGGCGCGGGCGCGGATGCGCTGCCGGAGGGGCTGCTGGACGGCTGGCTGGTGGACACGGACGAGGCCGCCGTGGCCGCGGTCGAGGCTGCCGGGATCGCCTGCCGGGCGGTGCCGCTGTGGATGAGCGACCTCGACGCGACGGCCGCGATGGCGCGGGCCGCGCTGGAGCTGGCCGAGGAGGTGCGCCGGCCGTGAGCGGATTCGACGTACGGGCCGTCGGCGGCATCCCCGAGGTCTCCCCCGGGGACGACCTGGCCGCGCTGCTGCTGGCCGGGATCGAGCAGACCGCCATCGACGGCGGGCTGCGTGACGGCCGATGTGCTGCTGGTCACCTCGAAAGATCGTCAGCAAGGCCGAGGGCGGGTGGTCCGGGCCGACGACCGGGAGGCGGCGATCGACGCCGAGACGGTGCGGGTGGTCGCCCGCCGGGGGCGGACCAGGATCGTGGAGAACCGGCAGGGCATGGTGATGGCCGCCGCCGGGGTGGACGCCTCCAACACCCCGTCAGGGACGGTGCTGCTGCTGCCCGAGGACCCGGACGCCTCCGCCCGCGCGCTGCGCAAGCGGCTGCGGGAGCTGACCGGTACCCGGATCGCGGTGGTGGTCACCGACACCTTCGGGCGCCCCTGGCGCAACGGGCTGACGGATGTGGCGATCGGCGCGGCCGGGATCGACGTGCTGGAGGACCACCGGGGGCGGACCGACTCGCACGGCAACGAGCTGGCGCTGACGGTCACCGCGGTCGCCGACGAGCTGGCGTCGGCCGCGGACCTGGCCAAGGGCAAGACCTCCGGCCGCCGGTCGCCGTGTGCGCGCCTGGGCCGGCTGGTACCGAGAGGACGGCCGGGCCTGCGGCGATGATCCGGCCTCGGCCGACGACATGTTCCGGCTGGGTACCTCGGAGGCGGTCCGCGAGGCCGTCCCGGCGCCGTACGGTCCGTCAGTTCACCGACCAGCCGTGGACTCCGGCGCGGTACGCCGGGCCGTGCGGCGCCGTCACCGCGCCCGCCCCGCACCACCACACCCCGTGGCGGTTTGTCTGGTGGAGTCGCCCGAGGTCAGGACCGGGCTGCTGGACGCCATGCTGGCGGCCTGGAACCGGGATCTGCGGAGCTGGACGGCTGGGGCGAGGAGCGCGTCGCCACCCGGGTCCGGCGCGGGGACGTGCTGCGCCAGGCCCCCTGCCTGGTGGTCCCGTGCCTGGTCACCGAGGGTGCGCACGACTACCCGGACCGGCGCCGGGCCGCCGCCGAG
This sequence comes from Streptacidiphilus sp. 4-A2, assembly GCA_014284505.1. GTDB lineage: Bacteria > Actinomycetota > Actinomycetes > Streptomycetales > Streptomycetaceae > Streptacidiphilus. Next base: position 5,616,645 of record JAAFYY010000001.1, read on the forward strand.
CGGGAGATGTTCGTGGTGGCGATGGGCGCGGCCGTGCAGAACCTGCTGGTCACCCTGAGCGGCGAGGGGCTGGGCTCGGCCTGGGTGTCCTCCACCATGTTCTGCCGGGACACCGTGCGCGAGGCCCTGGCACTGCCCGCGGACTGGGATCCGATGGGCGCGGTCGCGATCGGCTACCCGGCCGCGCCGGCCGCGCCGCGACCGGAGCGCGACCCGGAGGCATACCTCACGGTCCGCTGAGGCCCGGGCCGCGGCCTGCGCCGAGGCGCAGGCCGGGGCTGGGCGCAGGCGGCCGGGGCGCAGGCGGCGGCCGGGGCGGCGGCTAGCTCCGGCGGAAGTCCAGGGGCGCGTAGCGGGGGCGTGGCGCGGGGCCCGCATTCCGGTCATCCGGATCAGCCGGCAGACCCGGTGCCGGTGCCCGGCGTAGGGGTGCAGCAGCTCCAGCATGCCCGCGTCGTCGGTGCGTTCCCGTCCCGCCAGCGCCCAGCCGACCGTGTTGGGCAGGTGCAGGTCGCCCACGGTCACCGCGTCGGCGTCGCCGTTGCAGCGCTGGACGGTCTCCGCGACCGTCCACTGCCCGATCCCGGGGACGGTGGTGAGCAGCGCGGCCGCCTCGGCGGGCGGAAGCACCGAGGCGCGTTCCAGCCGCGCGGCCAGCCGGGCCGCGCGGATCACGGTCGCCGAGCGCTTGCCGTCCACCCCGGCCCGGTGCCAGGCCCAGGACGGGACCAGCGCCAGGTCCCGGGCGGCCGGGGCGACCCGCAGCCCGTCCGGGACCCGGCCCCCGGCGGCGGTGCCCGGGCGAACGGCAGCGGCGCGGGGCCGCCGTGGTGCCGGAGCAGGTAGCGCCAGGCCTCGTGCGCCTCACCGACGGTGACCCGCTGCCCGAGCACCGCGGGCACCAGCGACTCCAGTACCAGCCCGGTCCGGCCGATCCGCAGCTGCGGATGGCGGCGGTGGGCGTCCCGGAGCACCGGGTGGACGGCGGGGTCGAAGCCCGTGGGGTCGTCGGCGCGCCCAGCAGCGCGGGCAGCCGCTCCAGCAGCCAGGGCCCGCCGGGGCCCCAGGCGTCGGCGGTGACGGCGCCGTCAGCGGCCCGGAAGGCGATCCGCAGGGTGCCGGGACCGGCGGGGGTGCGCGAGACCCGCCACACCGCGCCGTCGGCGGCGGTGCGGAAGGCCGGGTCACCACCGCCGAAGCGCAGCACCTCCAGGGTCGCGCCCAGCGCGGCCCGGTCCGTCGGCCAGCCGGGTCTCCACTCACGGGAGGCGCCGGTGGACGCTTCCCCCGCACGCGCACCGGGCACCGTCCGGCGACCCACCGTTCCCATCTCCACCCCGTAACAGTACGCTCGCGCTCACGTGAGCCTGCTGTGCCGTACAGGTGCGCGATCAAGTCCGACGCAAGGCATAGGCTGGACCCCACCATGAGCCAGACACCTCCCAGCGGCGCAGCGACCCCCGCCGATCTGCTGCGCTCCGCCCTCGCGACCGACCCGGCCCGACCTCTGGTCACCTACTACGACGACGCCACCGGAGAGAGAGTCGAACTCTCCGTGAAGACCTTCGACAACTGGGTGGCGAAGACCGCCAACCTGTTGCAGGACGACCTCGCCGCCGCCCCCGACGACCGGGTGGCACTGCTGCTGCCCGCGCACTGGCAGACCGCCATCTGGCTGTTCGCCTGCTGGTCGGTCGGGCTGACGGTGTGTCCCGGGGGCGACCCCGCCCAGGCCGCGCTGGTGGTCAGCGGCCCGGACACGCTCACCACCGCGCTGGCCTGCCCGGGCGAGCGGGTGGCGCTGGCGCTGCGTCCGCTGGGCGGGCGGTTCCCGGAGCTGCCCGCCGGTTTCGTGGACTACGCGGCGGAGGTCCCGGCCCAGGGCGACCGCTTCGTGCCCTACGCCCCGGTCGACGCCGACCGTCCGGCGCTGGTGGTCGAGGGCGAGGAGCTGTCGGGCGCGCGGACGGTCACCCTGGCCGCCGACCATGCGGAGGACCTCGGCCTGAAGCCGGGCGACCGGGTGCTGAGCACACTGTCGTACGACGACTGGGCCGGGCTCGGCGGCGGTCTGCTGGCCCCGCTCGCCGCCGGTGCCTCGGTGGTGCTGTGCCGCAACAGCGAGCAGCTGGCCCCGGAGCAGATGGAACAGCGGATCGCGTCTGAGCGGGTCACCCACCGGATCGGCTGATCCGGTCCGGATCGGGCCGCCGCGTGCCCCCGCGCCCGGTTGCGCGGGGGCGCGCGGCGCTCTGCCCCCGCGCCTCCCCGTTGAGCTGGAAACTTCGGTACCGCCCGGCAGTTGACAGGGCGACCGGCTATGGTAGCCGCCTCAGAGCAGCATTCGGTTGAGCGGAGCGGCACGTGCGGGCTGGTGACGGGACGGGCGCGGGAAGCGGCGGTATCGATCCCGCCGACCTGTGGGTACTCGACCCCGCCACCGGCGAGTACCGCATGCGGCGGCCCGGCGACCGCCCGGCGGCTCCGACGACCCCGTCGGCTCCGACAGCCGCGACGACTCCGACAGCCGCGACGACTCCGGCGGCCGCGGCGCCGCGCCCCGGCGCGGGCCGGGCGGCGGGAGCCGGGCGCGCGGGCCGGCGCCGGGCGACGGGGGCCCGGACCGGGGCCTGGGTCGCCGGTGCGGTCTGCTTCCTGGTAGCGGTGGGCGGGGTCAGTGCCTTCGCGCTGCTGAAGGGCGGCGACGGCAGCGCCGCCGCGACCGACGCGGCCCTGCCGGGGGCCCGTCCCAGCTGTACCGCGGCCGCTTCGGCCGCGCCGAGCCCGCAGCCCAGTGTCGAGCCCCCGGTCTCCGGCGCCTTCCTGAACGGCGCCAAGGCCGATCCGATCGACATCCGGGTCACCGTGCTGGACGGCAGCGGCACCTTCGGCCAGGCCGAGACGGTGCTGGAGTGGATGCAGAACGACAAGGACTACCTGCGCTCCAGCAACGGCGGCCCGGCGCCCGCGGTGATCCCGAGGACCACGCTGGTCTACGCCCCCGACCATGTCTCGCAGGCCCGGGCGCTGGCGGCGGCCATGGGCCTGCCCGCCTCCGCGCTGCAAGGCGACGGGAACACCGGCGACACCATCGGCCGGATGGTGCTGACCCTCGGCGAGGACTTCCACGGCATAGGCAAGCCGTTCACCGTCCCCGCGGCCCCCTCCGGCCCGGCCACGCCCGGTACGGGCACGGCCGGACAAGCGAAGGGCTGCGGCAACCAGTAGCCCGGCCGGATCCGGGCGACCGCCCGAGCGTCCCGAGGCAGGCACCGCCGATGAGCAGCAACCACGTACCCTCCCGCCGCGGCTTCCGCCGGCAGCGCGCCCGTCCGTCCCGGCGCGCGGTACTGCTGCGCCGGGCCGCCCTGGGCTGCGGGCTGGTGGTGGTGCTCGGCTGTGTCGGCGGCTGGGGCTATGTCTCGTACCTGGACGGCAATATCAGGCACGGCGCGCTCAGCTTCGGCGACCAGGGCCCGGCACAGCCGCCGACGGCCTCCGGCGGCACCGCCCTGAACATCCTGCTGATCGGCTCCGACACCCGGGACACGGCCGCGGATCTGCGGCTGGGCGGCTCACGTTCCTCGGTGGGCGCACCGGCCCACGCGGATGTGGAGATGCTGCTGCATGTCTCGGCGGACCGCAGCAACGCCTCGCTGATCAGCATCCCGCGCGACACCATGGTGGACATCCCCGCCTGTACCGATCCGGCGAGCGGCAGGGCCTATCCGGAGTCGCCGCACGAGCAGATCACCGACAGCCTCTCGCACGGCGGGCCGGGCTGCACCGTCTACACCTGGCACCAGCTGAACGGGGATTCATATCGACCACTTCATGATGGTCGACTTCGACGGGGTGGTGCGGATGGCCGACGCGATCGGCGGGGTGCCGGTCTGCACCGCCGATGTCGCCGACCCGTACTCGCATCTGCGGCTGACCCGGGGCCGGCACGTGGTCCGCGGGGTGCAGGCGCTGGAGTGGCTGCGTTCCCGGCACGGCTTCGGCGACGGCAGCGACCTGTACCGCACCCAGGTGCAGCACATGTACCTGGCGTCGATGCTGCGGCAGCTGCGTTCGGCCGGGACACTGACCGACCCGGGCCGGATGCTGTCGCTGGCGGACGCCGCGACCAGGGCGCTGACCGTGGACGACGGCCTGGACAGCGTCGGCGCGCTGCTGAAGCTGGCCGACCAGCTCAGGGGCCTCGCCCCGGAGCGGCTGACGACGGTCACCATGCCCTATGCGGCGGACCCGGCCAATCCGCGGGCCTGGGTGGTCCCGATGCCCGGTGACGCCGAGCGGCTGTTCGCGATGGTGCGCGGCGACGTCCCGCTGGACCACCACGGCGGACCTGCCGCGGCCCCCGCCCCGTCGGCCGCGGCGGTGCCGGCAGTGCCCGCGGTGCCGCTCGGGGAGGTCCGGATCACCGTGGAGAACGGCAGCGGCACCCCGAGGCGGGCGGCGGAGCTCTCCCGGGCACTGCGCGGGCTGGGGTTTGCCCTGGCCCGCAACGGCCTGACCGCCCCGCACCAGGCGGTCACCACGCTCAGCTACGCCCCCGGCGACAGCGCCGGGGCGGCGGCCGTGGCCGCGGCGCTGCGGCTGCCGCCGAGCGCGCTGCGGCCGTCCGCGGGACTGCGGCGGCCGACGCTGGTGATCGGCGCGGACTGGCCGCAGGGCCGGTACTCCGCGGTCGGCGGTGCCCGCGCCGGGGGCGGTGCCGACCACGGCGCCGGTGCAGAACGGCAGCGAGTCCAAGTGCGCCCGGGTCAACCCGCACTACACCTGGTGACCCTGCGGCCCCTGACCGCAGCCGGTCGGGCGCGGAAGCGGGTCGGGCGCGGCAGCCGGTCGGGTGCGGAAGCCGGAGGGCCTGGGCGGAGGGCCTGACCGCAGCCGGTCAGGCCTGGACGGAGGCGGAGTCGGAGGCGGAGGCCGGGGCGGGGGCGGTGCTGGCGATCACCCGGCGGGCGAGCGAGCGGGGGCTGGCGAGGAAGCCCCAGCCCCAGGACATGTGCATGGTCGCCAGGGCCAGCGGCAGCTGGGCACGGGCGGAGGCGGACAGCCCCCGACCTCGCGCAGCGAGCCGCCGAGGATCGCCACCAGGTAGCCGCCGGGGCGACCAGCAGCCACGGGCTGACGGTGACCCCGCCGACCAGGCCCAGGCCCACGGCGAGCACCGCGGCGGTGGGGCCAGGTAGCGGAGGTTGACCGAGCCCCGGTGGTAGCGGGTGACCACCCGGCGCCAGCGGCCGTAGTCGTGGTACTGCTTGGCCAGCGCGCGGACCGAGGGCCGGGGCCGGTAGGTGACCTTGAGGTCCGGAGTGAACCAGATCAGTCCGCCGTCCTGGCGGATGCGGTAGTTCAGCTCCCAGTCCTGGGCGCGGATGAACTCCTCGTTGTAGCCACCCTGCCGCTCCAGCACCTCCCGGCGGAAGACGCCCAGGTAGACGGTGTCCGCCGGGGCGGCCTGGCCGCCGGTGTGGAAGGCCGCGTTGCCGACCCCGATCCGGGAGGTCATCGCGGCCGCCACGGCCCGCTCCCACTCGGTCTCGCCCTCGGCGTGCATGATGCCGCCGACGTTGACCGCTCCGGTCTCGTCCAGCAGCCGGACCGCGGTGTCGATGTAGCCGGGGTGAGCAGGCCGTGCCCGTCGACCCGGACCACCACCGGGTGCCGCGAGCCGTGGATGGCCGCGTTCAGCCCGGCGGGGGTGCGCCCGGTCGGGTTGGGGACGGTGCGCACCTCGGGCGGTACCGGCGGTCCCGGCGACCAGCCGGGCGGCGATGGCGTCGGTGTCGTCCGTGGAGGGGCCGAGGGCGATCACCACCTCCATGTCCCCGCGTACTCCTGGGCGAGGATCCGCTCGACGGATTCGCGCAGGTGCCGGGACTCGTTGAGCACCGGCATGATCACCGAGACGGCCGGGCGCGGGGACCCGCTGGGCGCGGAGGCGGGGATGGCGTTCATATACAGCCCACCGTACCGCCGTCGGCCGGGACGCGCCGAACCGGCCCGGACCCGGGGCCGGGCCCGGGGCGGGGGCGCCGGCGGCGCGCGCCGGGCGGCGGCGGGGCGGTCGGGCAGCCGCCCGCCGGCGGCCCGGACAGCGCTCCGGCGGCGCTCACAGCGGCGCTCAGCGGAGCTCACAGCGGCGCTCCCGGCGGCAGCTCCCGAAGGGTCGCCCGGGCGCCCGGAAAGTCGAATTGACGAATCGTCAGCCCGCGTGTCTGGCAAGCGGGTTGGAGCCGATGGAGTTGGCGATGGCAAAGCTCACGGTACCCGAGCGGTAGCGGTCGTCGGACCACTCTATGGGGCGCCCGGCGTGGGTGGTGGTGACCCGGCGGATGCGCAGCAGCGGGCCGCCCCGGCGGATGCCGAGCAGCTCGGCGTCCTGGGTGCCGGCCGCGACCGCGTCGATGACATGCTCGCCATAGGCGAAGATGATGCCGATGTCCTGATAGAGGGCCTGGACCACGGATTCGGCGTCGGCCGGGATGCGTTCGATCGCCTCGGCCATCCACAGCGGGTACACATTGCGTTCGAGCAGCACCGGCTCGCCGTCCAGCCCACGCACCCGCAGCACCTGGAGCACGTCCTCGCCGGCCGGGACCAGCAGCCGCTCGGCATCCTCCCGGTGGCCGGACGCCGGAACTGCTCGATCACATGCCCGGTGGCGATCCGGCCCATGGAGCGTGCCCACTGGGCGAAGCTGCGCAGTTCGGCGAAGCTCTGGCTGCGGCGGTTGCCGAGGACCACCCGGCGGGCGCCCTGGCGCGAGCCGATGCGGCCCTCGGCGGTGAGCGCGGCGACGGCCTGACGGACCGTCCCCGGGAGACCTCGTAGCGGGAGGCGAGTTCGCTCTCGGTGGCAGCGTGCCGCCGACCGGGTACTCGCCCCGGTCGATGGCCTGGCGCAGTTCCTCGGCGATCTCCTCGTGGCGTGCAGCCACAGCGCGGAACCTCCTGGTCGGCCGGGCGCCGGACCCCGCCGCAGCAGACGGATTGTGCACAGTCCGGTCGCATGCGGAGCGAGGCACGCGCAGCCCGGCAACGGGCGAGCAGAGCGGGCGAAGCGGCGTGATCGTACCGTTATCCAAGCCTGCCGGGGAAATGTCGATCAAAGTGACGGAATAACGACAGGCAAAGGCATGCAGTTGTACGGACCCTGTTCACCTTTTGGTCACCATGCTCGGGCGTACTGTCATCAACTTGTCCGAACAAGTAGTCCGAGGGGCCTCTTCCCTCGGCCCCTCCCTCATGACGCCTTAATCAGGAGCCATCGTGACCTCCTCCCGTTCCCGGGCCGCCGCCCTCACCGGCTGCCTGGTGGCCGCAGCGCTCACCCTCAGCGCCTGTGGTTCCGCGGCATCCACCAAGACCACTGCCTCCTCCGGTGGCGTGAACGCCGCCACCGCCACCTCTGCCGCCCAGTTCGGCGGGATGGCTGCCCTGGTCAAGGCGGCTCAGGCGGAGGGGCAGCTCAACGCCATCACCCTGCCGAGCAACTGGGCGAACTACGGCACCATCATGGCCGCCTTCACCAAGAAGTACGGCATCAAGATCAACGACGAGAACCCCGAGGGTTCGAGCCAGGACGAGATCAACGCGATCACCACCCGCAAGGGTCAGGACCGCGCCCCGACGTGGTCGACATCGGCAGCGCCTTCGCGGTCAGCGGCGCCCAGCAGGGCCTGTTCGCCCCCTACAAGGTCGCCACCTTCGCGAACATCCCGGCCGGCCAGGCCGACCCGGGCGGCCTGTGGGCCAACGACTACGGCGGCTACATCTCCATCGGCTGCAACGCCTCCAAGATCAAGGTCTGCCCGACCACCTTCGCGGACCTGCTCAACCCGGTCTACAAGGGCCAGATCGCGCTGGACGGCAACCCGACGCAGGCCAACGCGGCCTTCTCCGGCGTGTTCGCGGCCTCGCTGGCCAACGGCGGCACCCTGAGCAACATCCAGCCCGGCCTGGACTTCTTCTCCAAGCTGCAGAAGCTGGGCAACTACAACCCGGTGCAGGCCACCCAGGCCACCGTCGAGCAGGGCACCACCCCGATCACCATCGACTGGGACTACCTCAACGCCGGCTACGCCTCCGCGTTCAAGTCCAAGGGCATCAACTGGGTCGTCAACGTGCCCACCGACGGCGTCTACGCCAGCTACTACAACCAGGCCATCAACAAGTGGGCGCCGCACCCGGCCGCCGCGCGGCTGTGGGAGGAGTTCCTCTACAGCACCGAGGGCCAGAACGACTTCCTCGGCGGCTTCGCCCGCCCGGTCGAGTACCAGGCGCTGAAGACCGCGGGCACGCTGGACGAGGCCGCCAACGCCCAGCTGCCGACCGTCTCCGGCACGACCACCTTCCCGACCCAGGCGCAGATCACCTCCGCCAAGGCCACCATCGCCGCCGGCTGGACGAAGGCCATCGGCGGGTGAGCACCATCGACCCCACCGCCCCCGTCGGGGCTGCAGGGTCGGACCGTTCCCGCCGCCGCCTGCGCAGCTCGCTGCGCCAGGCGGCGGCGGGGCGGCTCGCCGTCCTGCCGCTCCTCCTGTTCGTCGCCGTGGCCTTCGGGGTGCCTGCCCTGGCCATGGCCTATGGCGCGTTCACCACCTACGCGCCCGGTCAGCCCTCCCACTACACCGGTGGCAACCTGACCACCTCGCTCTCGGGCGGCTACCTGACCGCGCTGCTGGGCAGCATCAAGCTCTCCGCCACGGCCGCGGGGATCGCCACGGTGGCCGGGCTGCTGCTCGCCCAGGCCGTGGTCACCTCCCGGTTCGAGGCCCTGCGGCACGCCGTGCTCAGCGCCTCCGGTGTGCTCGCCAACTTCGGCGGCGTGCCGCTGGCCTTCGCCTTCGTGGCCACCCTGGGCAACAACGGCGTGATCACCACCCGGCTGGGCCTGACCAGTGCGGGCTGGGACCTGTACTCGTTCTGGGGCCTGGTCCTGGTCTACTGCTACTTCCTCATCCCGCTGATGGTGCTCAGCGTCATCCCCGCGCTGGACGGCCTGCGCCGCCAGTGGCGCGAGGCCGCCCAGAACAACGGTGCGAACTCGGTGCAGTACTGGCGCTATGTCGCCCTGCCGGTGCTCACCCCGTCGCTGCTCGGCGGTTTCGTGCTGCTCTTCGGCTCGGCCTTCGCCGCGTACGCCACCGCAGCCGCGATGGTGGGCTCGTCGATCCCGCTGATCACCCTCCAGATCGCGGAAGCGCTCAACGGCAATGTCTCCGCCGATGCCAGCAACATCGCCCTGGCGATGAGCCTGGACATGGTGGTCATCTCCATCCTGGTGATGGCCCTGTACCTGCCCCTGCAACGCCGGAGTGCCCGATGGCTGGTGTGAGCAACGCTGGCGTGAGCAGCGCCCTCTACGACCCGACCGTCACCGACCCGACGGCCACCGCCGGGAACGGCCGGACCAGGAAGCGGACCGAGCGGTCCCGGCCGCGTCTGGGCCGCACCGCCATCCTGGTGATCTCCGCCCTGTACTTCATCGGCCCGCTGGTCGGCTCGTTCTGGTTCACGGTGGACAGCGACCCGGTCACGGGCTTCACCTGGAGCGCCTACAGCCAGATCTTCAGCGTGAGCGGGCTGTGGCCCTCACTCCAGTTGTCGCTGCTGCTCGCCGTAGCCACGATCGCCCTGGTGTTCCTGCTGCTGATCCCGACCGTCATCGCCGTCCGCCTCGGCAGCCCCCGGCTGCGCTCGGTCGTCGAGTTCACCTGCATGCTGCCGCTGGTGGTGCCGTCCATCGCACTCACCGCCGGCATCAACATCCTCCTGCGCTGGGGCAGCGACAACCTCCAGCCCACTCCCTTCTGGGACACCCTGGTGGCGATCCAGAACTCCTCCTTCCCGGTGGTGCTGCTGCTCGCCTATGTGGTGATGGCGCTGCCGCTGGCGTTCCGCACCCTGGACGCCGGTATGCGCGCGCTGGACGTGCGCACCCTGCTGGAGGCCGCGCAGAACAACGGGGCGAGCCGCACGCGCGCCATCTTCTTCGTGGTGCTGCCGAACCTGCGCGGGGCCATGCTCAACGCGGGCATGCTCACCCTGGCCCTGGTGCTGGGCGAGTTCACGGTCTCCTCGATCCTCGGCTACACCCCCTTCGCAGTGTGGATCGTCAACGGCAACGCAGCCGGCGACGGCACGGTCACCACCGCCGTCTCACTGGTGAGCATGGTGCTCACCTGGGCCCTGCTGCTCGTCCTCTCGCTCACCGGCGGCCGTCGCTCGGCCGCCGCCAAGCCCGCCTAATCAAGGGAGCCACCCCCATGTCCAACGCGGCCCCCACCGTCGCCACAGTCGTATCACCCGCCACTGACACGAGCGCCACCGTCGAGTTCCGCGGACTGCGCCGTGCCTTCGGCGCGACCACCGCCCTCGACGGTCTCGACCTCACCGTCAACCCCGGGGAGCTGCTGGCCCTGCTCGGCCCTCCGGCTGCGGCAAGACCACCGCCCTGCGGATGCTGGCCGGCTTCGAGACCCCGACTCCGGCGTGGTCCTGGTCGACGGCCAGGACGTCACCTCGGTGCCGGCGCACCGCCGCGACGCCGGCATGGTGTTCCAGTCCTACAGCCTGTTCCCGCACCTCAACGCCCGTGACAACGTGGCCTTCGGATGCGCATGCGCGGCACGCGACCGTCGAGCGCCAAGCGCGCCAACGAGCTGCTGGAGCTGGTCGGCCTGCGAAGCACGGCGACCGCTACCCGCACCAGCTCTCCGGCGGCAGCAGCAGCGCATCGCCCTGGCCCGCGCCTCGCGCTGCGGCCGCGGGTGCTGCTGCTGACGAGCCGCTGTCCGCGCTGGATGCCAAGGTCCGGGAGAACTCCGCGAGGAGATCCGGCGGCTCCAGCAGGAGCTGCGGATCACCACCTGTTCGTCACCGACCAGGAGGAGGCGCTGTCCATGGCCGACCGGGTCGCGGTGATGTACAACGGCCGCTGGAGCAGTGCGCCACCCGGCCGAGCTGTACGCCCGCCCCGCGACCGCGTTCGTGGCCGAGTTCGTCGGCACCATGAACCGGATCCCCGGACGCGTCGGCGCCGACCCGACCGTGGTCGACGTGCTCGCCAGCGGCTGCCGGTCGACGGCACCCGCTCGCCGTCGAGGCCGATGTGGACGTGCTGGTCCGCCGGAGAACGTGGAGCTGGTAGGCGACCAGCGGGCACCGCCGTGGTCGCCGGAAGCACCTTCCTCGGCGCGGTCACCCGGCTCACCGTCCGCTGGGCGACGGCTCGACCCTCAAGGCCGACCTGTCCACCCACGACGCCGCCGTCCTCCGGCCGGCAGCCCGGTCACCGTGCGGCTGCCGCAGCGCCCGGTGCTGGTGGACGCGCGTCCCGCCGTCTGAGCGGCGCACCCCGCCGAACCGGTCGACCGGCAACCCGGTCCGGACCGGTCCGGACGGCAGCCCAGCTCAAGGCAGCTCAGCTCAAGGCAGCCCAGCTCAAGGCAGCCCAGCTCAAGGCAGCTCAGTTCAACGACAGCTCAGTTCAACGACAGAGAGCAGCGCACCCGTGCCCACCCGCACCGCCGCCACAGCCCGCACCCTGCACGCCGTCCTGTTCGACATGGACGGGACCTCGTGGACACGGAGGACCTGTGGCGGCATGCGGTGGAGCAGAGGCCGAGCTCCTCGGTCTCGAACTCGGAGCAGGACCAGCCGGACATCCTCGGCCGACCGGTCGAGCACACCGCCGCGCACCTGCACCGCCGCAGCGGCACCGCCCGTTCGCTGGCCTCCGTCGCCACCGCGCTGGACCGCCGGTTCAGCGGCCTGGTGGAGGCCCAGGTCGTGCCGCTGCCGGCGCGTTGGAGCTGCTGGACGCGGTCCGGGCGGCCGGGATGAAGACCGCGCTGGTCTCCGCCTCGCCGCGGAACGTGGTCGACATCGTGCTGGAGGCGCTGGGCCGCGGCCGCTTCTCCGTCTCCTTCGCCGCCGGTGAGACCCCGCAGACCAAGCCCGCGCCCGACCCCTACCTCGCGGCGGTCGAGGCGCTCGGCCTCAACCCCGCCGACTGCGTGGCCGTCGAGGACACCCCGGTCGGCGTCGCCTCGGCCGAAGCCGCGGGCTGCGCCGTGGTCGCCGTCCCTCCTCCACCCCGATCCCGGCCGGTCCGGCCGGTGGTGGTGGGCAGCCTGCTGGACGTCGACCTGCCGCTGCTGCACGCGCTGGTCACCGAGCGGTAGCGTCAACGATCATGCCGCCCTACCTCTTTCTGGCGCTGGCCATCTCCAGCGAGATCTGCGCGACCGTCTCGATGAAGTTCAGCGAGGGCTTCACCCGGCTGCTGCCGAGCGCGGTGGTCGTGCTGGGCTACATCTTCTCGTTCGTGATGCTCAGTCAGGCACTCAAGCAGCTCCAGGAGCACCGCCTACGCGATCTGGTCCGGCGTGGGCACGGCGGTGGTGGCGGCGATCGGCTTCGTCTTCCTGGGCGAGGGGCTGAACGCGCTGAAGCTGCTCGGCATCGTGCTGATCATCGCGGGTGTGGTGGCGCTCAACCTCGGCAGCGCCTAGGGCCGGTGGGCGAACACTCTGTTCGATCACCTGGTGGATTGACATACTCCTGTGCGAACCACGCTCATGAGAGGTGCACCCCGCCGATGACCAGCACCATCACCCTCGACGGCAGTTCGCTCACCGCCGCCCAGGTGACCGCGCTGGCCCGGCGCCAGGCCCGGGCGCGGGTCGATCCCGCCGCGCGGGCGCGGATGGTGCGGGCCCGGGAGACCGCCGAGGCGGTGGTGGCCCGGCGCCGGGTCTACGGGCACACCACCGGCGTCGGGGCGAACCGCACCACCGACCTGCCGGACGGGGCCGCGGACGGGCACGGGATGCGGCTGCTGCGCAGCCACAGCGGCGGGATCGGCCCGCTGGTCCGGTCGAGGAGACCCGGGCGATGCTGGCGGTGCGGCTGAACCAGATCCTCGGCGCGGCTCGGCGCTGTCCGCCGAGGTCGCCGACCGGATCGCGGAGGCACTGGCGTCCGGCCATGTTCCGGCCGTGCACGCGCTGGGCTCGGTCGGCACCGCCGACCTGTCGGCGCTGGCCGAGCTGGGTCTGGCGCTGGCCGGGGAGCAGCCCTGGCGCCGGGCCCGGCACGGTTCCGCCGAGCCGACCGACGCCCCGGAGCCGGCCCCGATCGTCCTGGACCGCTGGGACGCGCTGCCGTTGATGTCCAGCTCCGCGCTGACCATCGGCCAGACCGCGCTGGCGCACACCGATCTGGTCGCCCTGCTGGAGCGGTTCCCGCTGGTCGCGGCGCTGTCGCTGGCGGCGGTGCACGGTTCGGTGGAGCCCTTCGCGGCGATCGTGCACGCCCGGCGTCCGCACCGGGGGCGATGCGCACGGCGGCCCGGATGCGGGCGCTGCTGGAGCCGCTCGGCTGGACCCCGCAGCTGGTGCAGGATCCTTTCGGCTTCCGCTGCCTGCCGCAGGTGCACGGCGCGGCACTGGACGCGGCGGACGCGCTGCGGGGGGTGCTGGAGGTGGAGATCAACGCCGCCGCCGAGAACCCGCTGCTGGCCCTCGCCCCGGCCGACTACCACCACCACGGCGGCTTCCACCAGGCCTCGCTGGCGCTGGCGCTGGACCAGGTGCGGCTGGCCGCGCTGGGCACCGCGCAGCTGTCCGCGGCGCGGCTGGGGGTGCTGGTGTCGCCCGCGTTCACCGGGCTGGCGCCCTATCTCGCGCAGGACGAGGACGGCAGCAGCGGCATCATGATCGCGGAGTATGCGGCGCAGTCGGCGATAGCCGAACTGCGGGGCGCGGCGCAGCCGGTGACCCTGGGACACGCGGTGCTCTCGCGCGGGGTCGAGGAGCACGCGAGCTTCGCGGCGACCGGCGCGCGGCGGCTGCTGGAGGCGGTGGGGCAGGTCCGGCTGGTGCTGGCCTGCGAACTGCTGGCGGCGGTGCGGACCCTGCGGATGCGCGGGACCTCGATCGACCCGGACAGCGAGCTCGGCCGGTTCCAGCAGGAGGCGGCCACCGCCCTCGACCCGGGCACCGCCGACCGCAAGCTCACCGCCGACGTGGAGGCGGCGGAGGCACTGCTGGCCGGCTGACGGCGCCGCGCGCGCGGCGGCCGGGAGCCCAAGAGGCTGAAGGGCTCAGAGGCTGAGGGCTCAGAGGCTGAGGGGCTCAGGGGCTCAGGGGTCAGGGGCTCAGGGCTCAGGGGCTCAGGGGCTCAGGGGCTCAGGGGAGGTTGCGGGCCATGACGATGCGCTGGACCTGGTTGGTGCCCTCGTAGATCTGGGTGATCTTGGCGTCGCGCATCATCCGCTCCAGCGGGTAGTCGCGGGTGTAGCCGTAGCCGCCGAGGAGCTGGACGGCGTCGGTGGTGATCTCCATGGCGGCGTCGGAGGCGAAGCACTTGGCCGCGGCGCCGAAGAAGGTCAGGTCGCCGTCCTCGCGCTGGGAACGGGCGGCCGCGGCGTAGGTCAGCTGGCGGGCGGCCTCCAGCTTCATCGCCATGTCGGCGAGCATGAACTGGATGCCCTGGAACTCGGCGATGGCCTTGCCGAACTGCTTGCGCTCCCTGACGTAGCCCTTGGCGTAGTCCAGGGCGCCCTGGGCGATGCCCAGCGCCTGGGCGGCGATGGTGATCCGGGTGTGGTCCAGGGTCCGCATCGCGGTGGCGAAGCCGGTGCCCTCGGCACCGATGATCGGTCGGCGGGGATGCGCACATTGTCGAAGTACACCTCGCGGGTCGGCGAGCCCTTGATCCCCAGCTTCCGCTCCGGCGCGCCGAAGGACACCCCGGGTCGGACTTCTCGACCACGAACGCCGAGATGCCCTTGCTGCGCTTGTCGGGATCGGTGACCGCCATCACCGTGTAGAACTCGCTGACACCGGCGTTGGTGATCCAGCGCTTGACCCCGTTGAGGACCCAGTGGTCGCCGTCGCGCACCGCGCGGGTCTTCATCCCGGCCGCGTCCGAACCGGCCTCAGGCTCGGACAGGCAGTAGGAGAACATGCCCTCACCGCGCCAGCGCGTCAGGTACCGGTGCTTGAGGGCCTCGTCACCGGAGAGCACCACCGGCAGCGAACCCAGCTTGTTGACCGCCGGGATCAGCGAGGAGGACGCACAGACCCGGGCGACCTCCTCGATCACGATCACCATGGCCAGCGCGTCCGCCCCGCACCGCCGTACTCCTCGGGCACGTGCACCGCGTGCAGGTCGTTCGCCAGCAGCGCGTCCAGCGCCTCCTGCGGGAACCTGGCCTGCTCGTCGACCTCGGCCGCGAACGGCGCGATCTTCGCCTCGGCCAGGGAACGGACCGCATCCCGGAGCATCTCGTGCTCCTCGGAGATCCGGAAAAGATCGAAGTCTGCGGAACCGCTGGACGCCACGCGCCTCACCCTGCTGCTGTCTACCGTTGAGTAACTTGTACCGGCAGGCAGTCTATTGCTTCCGCCCTTCCCAGGGGCGCGTGACGTGCACAACAGCCCCACCGCACGCTGGCGTACGATCACCAAGCCCCGTACGCGCGCACCCGCCCGGTGGAAGGAAAGACACCTTGAAGATCACCGTCATCGGCACCGGCTACCTGGGGACCACCCATGCCGCCTGCATGGCCGAGCTGGGCTTCGAAGTGCTCGGCCTCGACATCGTGCCGGAGAAGATCGCCACCCTGTCCGCCGGAAACGTCCCATGTACGAACCGGGGCTCGAACCGCTGCTGCGCCGGCATCTGCACGGCTTCCCCGGCTCGACCGGACGGCTGCGCTTCACCACCTCCTGGGAGGAGGTCGGCGAGTTCGGCGACGTGCACTTCATCTGCACCAACACGCCGCAGCGGCGCGGCGAGTTCGCCTGCGACATGTCGTATGTCGAATCGGCGTTCGACCTGCTCGCCCCGCACCTGCACCGGCCGGTGCTGGTGGTCGGCAAGTCCACCGTCCCGGTCGGCAGCGCGGAACGGCTGGCCCAGCGGCTGGCCGAGCGGGCACCGGTCGGGGACCGGGCCGAGGTCGCCTGGAACCCGGAGTTCCTCCGGGAGGGCTTCGCGGTGGACGACACGCTGCACCCGGACCGGCTGGTCGTCGGCGTCCGCAGCGAGCAGGCCGAGGCGGTGCTGCGCGAGGTGTACGCACCGCTGCTGGAGCAGGGCACGCCGATGGTGGTCACCGACTTCCCCACAGCCGAGCTGGTGAAGACCGCCGCCAACTCCTTCCTGGCCACCAAGATCTCGTTCATCAACGCCATGGCCGAGGTCTGCGAGGCGTCCGGCGCGGACGTGGTCCAGCTCTCCGGCGCGCTGGCCTACGACGCGCGTATCGGCGGCAAGTTCCTGAACGCCGGGCTCGGCTTCGGCGGCGGCTGCCTGCCCAAGGACATCCGCGCGTTCATGGCCCGCGCCGGGGAACTGGGCGCGGACCAGGCGCTGACCTTCCTGCGCGAGGTCGACTCGATCAATATGCGGCGCCGCTCGCGGATGGTCGAACTGGCCCGCGAGCAGTGCGGCGGGGGCTTCCTCGGGCGCCGGGTGGCGGTACTGGGCGCGGCCTTCAAGCCGGACTCGGACGATGTCCGGGACTCCCCCGCACTCAATGTCGCCGGTCAGATCCAGCTCCAGGGCGGCCAGGTGACCGTCTACGACCCCAAGGCCATGGACAACGCCCGGAAGCTCTTCCCGCCCTCGGCTTCGCCGAGAGCGCCCTGGAGGCCGCCGAGGGCGCGCATGTGGTGCTGCACCTCACCGAGTGGCGCGAGTTCCGCACCATGGACCCGGACGCGCTGGCCGCGGTGGTCAGCGAGCGCCGGATCCTGGACGGGCGCAATGTGCTGGACCCGCAGCAGTGGCGGGCCGCGGGCTGGACCTACCGGGCCCTGGGCCGCCCCAGCTGAACCCCAGCTGAACCCAACCGCCCCGGGAGCCGCTCGCGCTCCCGGGGCTCGGCCTTACCCGATGCCTCGCGCCCCGCCGCGCACCATGCCCCGGAGCAGGCCTCAGGCGCTCGGGGCGAGCCGGGGGATCTCGATGGCGGGGCAGCGGTCCATCACCATGTCCAGACCGGCGGCGGTGGCCCGCAGGTAGGCGTCCTGGTCGAGCACGCCCAGCTGGAACCAGACGGCCCTGGCGCCCACCGCGACCGCCTCGTCGGCGATGCCGCCGGCCAGCTCGCTGTTGACGAACACGTCCACCACGTCGATCGGGAAGGCACCGCGGCCAGCGTGGCGTAGCCCTGCTCGCCGAGCACCGTCTCGGCCTTCGGGTGCACCGGGACGATCCGCTTGCCGTAGCGCTGGAGCACCTCGGCCACCCCGTAGGCGGCGCGGCGCCGGTTGCCGGACAGGCCCACCACGGCCCAGGTGTCGCCGCCGGTCTCCAGGATCCTGCGAACCGTCTCCGCGTCGCCGTGTGTGCTGCCGGACATGGCTGGACCTCCTGCGCCTGGGAACTGCCAGCAAGACAGAAAGAGACAGCCGTTCGACTGTCCTCCTTACCAACGCGGCCGGGCGCCGCGGAAATTCCAAGTACGGAAGTTCCGCGGCGCCCGGCCGTTCACACCACGCCGGTCGCTCAGGCCGCCTCGGGGCGCCGCCGAAGCGGGCCCGGTAGCCCTCCAGGTCCTCCTCGGTGATCTTCGCGAAGAGCACCGGAGGCACCGTGAAGGCGATGCCCGCCGGGACCGAGTCCAGCGCCCGGGCCTGCTCGGCGGAGACCCAGCTCGCGTTGTCCGCCTCCAGGGCGAAGGCCGTGCGCATGGCCTTGGCGCTGGCGGGATGAACGGCTCGGAGACCACCGAGTACAGGTGGATCAGGTTCATCGCCGTGCGCAGCGTCAGGGCCGCGGCGTCCGGGTCGGTCTTGGCCTCCAGCCAGGGGGCCTTCTCCTCCAGGTAGGAGTTGCCCGCGCTCCACAGCGCCCGCAGCGCCTGGGCGGCCTTGCGGAACTGCAACGCGTCCAGCTGGGCCTCGTACTCCGCCAGCAGCTCGGCGATCTGCTTGCCGAGCCGCTGCTCGGGCTCGCCCGCGGCCCGGCCGGCCGGGACCTCGTCGCCGAAGCGCTTGCGGGAGAAGGAGAGCACCCGGTTGACGAAGTTGCCCAGGGTGTCGGCGAGGTCCTTGTTGACCGAGGAGGTGAACAGCTCCCAGGTGAAGTTGGTGTCGTCCGACTCCGGCGCGTTGGCCATCAGGAAGTAGCGCCAGTAGTCGGCGGGCAGCACCTCCAGCGCGGCGTCGGTGAAGACACCCCGGCGCTGGCTGGTGGAGAACTTGCCGCCGTAGTAGTTCAGCCAGTTGAAGGCCTTCAGGTAGTCGACCTTCTTCCACGGCTCGCGGGTGCCCAGCTGGGTGGCCGGGAACATCACGGCGTGGAAGGGGACGTTGTCCTTGGCCATGAACTGGGTGTAGCGGACCGTGTCGTCCGCCTGGTACCACCAGGACTTCCATTCGCCGCCAACGGTGTCGGCCCACTCCTTGGTGGCGCCGATGTACTCGATCGGGGCGTCGAACCAGACGTAGAAGACCTTGCCCTCGGCCGCCAGCTCCGGCCAGGTGTCGGCCGGGACCGGGACGCCCCAGTCCAGGTCACGGGTGATCGCCCGGTCGTGCAGGCCCTCGGTCAGCCACTTGCGGGCGATCGAGGACGCCAGCACCGGCCAGTCCTTGCCGTGCTCGTCCACCCAGGCCTCGACCTCGCCGGCCAGCCGCGACTGGAGCAGGAACAGATGCCGGGTGTCGCGGACCTCCAGCTCGGAGCTGCCGCTGATCGCCGAACGCGGCTCGATCAGGTCGGTCGGGTCGAGCACCCGGGTGCAGTTCTCGCACTGGTCGCCGCGCGCCTTGTCGTAGCCGCAGTGCGGGCAGGTGCCGACGATGTAGCGGTCCGGCAGGAAGCGGGCGTCGGCGATCGAGTAGACCTGCCGGATCAGCCGCTCCTCGATGAAGCCGTTGGCCTTCAGCTCCCGGGCGAAGTCCTGGGTGATCTCGATGTTCTGCTGCGAGGAACTGCGCCCGAAGTAGTCGAAGGACAGGCCGAAGCCGTCGTAGATCGCCTTCTGGGCGTCGTGCTGCTGGGCGCAGAACTCGGCCACCGGCAGCCCGGCCTCCTGCGCGGCGAGCTCCGCCGGGTGCCGTGCTCGTCGGTGGCGCAGATGAACAGCACCTCTTCGCCGCGCAGCCGCAGGTAACGGCTGTAGACGTCCGCCGGGAGCATGGACCCGACCAGGTTGCCCAGGTGCTTGATCCCGTTGATGTAGGGGAGCGCGCTGGTGACCAGCTGGCGAGTCATCCTGGGATGCTCCGAATTCTCTGGCGGGCACCCGGGGTGCCACATGGGGCGGGAAGAAGCCCAGTCTAGCGAAGCCGGGTGACCGGTCCTTCCGGGTTTTCCCCGGCCCTCCCCCGTCCGGTCCGCGGGTCCTCCCCCGGCGAGCGCCTGGGGAGGACCCGCGGAGCGTCAGGCGTCCAGCTGTTCGATGGTCGCGATCGAGGGGGTCTCCCCGGCCAGCCCGCGGGCGGCGCTCTCCGCGTCCCGCAGCACCCGCACCGCATTGCTCCAGGTCAGCTTGGACAGGTCGGCCGTCGACCAGCCGCGCCCGAGCAGCTCGGCGATCAGGTTGGGATAGCCGGAGACGTCGTCCAGGCCCCGGGGTGAACGCGGTGCCGTCGAAGTCGCCACCGATGCCGATGTGGTCGATCCCGGCGACCTCGCGCATGTGGTCGAGGTGGTCGGCCACGGTCGCCGGGGTCGCCTCCGGACGCGGGTGCGCGGCCTCGAAGGCCCGGTGCACCACCATCGCCTCCGGCGTGTGCTCCAGCGGATGCAGGCCGTTGGCCGCCATATTGGCCTCGGCCGCCCTGGTCCAGGCGACGGCCTCCGGCAGGATGAACTTCGGGACAAAGGTCGCCATGGCGACCCCGCCGTTGCCGGGCAGCTGTCCGAGCACATCGTCCGGGATGTTGCGGACGTGGTCGCAGACGGCGCGCGCGGAGGAGTGCGAGAAGATGACCGGCGCACGGGTCACCCGCAGCGCGTCCCGCATGGTGTCGGCGGAGACATGCGAGAGGTCCACCAGCATCCCCAGCCGGTTCATCTCGCGGACCACCTCCTCACCGAAGCGGGTGAGCCCGTGGGCGACGGCCTTGTCGGTGGCGGAGTCCGCCCACGGCAGGTTGTCGTTGTGAGTGAGCGTCATATAGCGGACGCCCAGCGCGTACAGGGCGCGCAGCGTGGCCAGCGAGCTGTCGATGGAGTGCCCGCCCTCGGCCCCCATCAGCGAGGCGATCCGCCCGTTCGCCCGGGCCGACTCCATGTCGTCGGCGGTGAAGGCGAGTTGCAGATCGTCCGGGTAACGGGCGGCCAGCGCCAGCACGCAGTCGATCTGCTCCAGGGTGGCACTGACCGCGTGGTCCCCGGCGTAGTCGGAGCGCACATAGACCGACCAGAACTGGGCACCGAGGCCGCCGGCCCGCAGCCGGGCCAGGTCGGTGTGCAGATAGGCACTCTGGTCGGCGGCCAGGTCACGCTGGGCCAGGTCGTAGCCGACCTGCGAACGCAGGGCCCAGGGCAGGTCGTTGTGGCCGTCCACCACCGGGGACTCCGCCAGCAGCGCCCGGGCCTGCGCCAACAGCTCTGCGGATAGCTCAGCTGACTGTCAGTCATATCAGCCGCCGAAGCCGAAGCCGGCGCCGCCACTGACCTTGTTCCGCAGCTTCTTGCCCTTGGCCGTGGCCTGGGCGTTCAGCTCCTCCAGGAAGTCCCGCATCCGCGAGGCGAGTTCGGGGTCGAAGGCGGCCATCAGCCGGACCGCGAGCAGCCCGGCGTTGCGGGCGCCGCCGATGGAGACCGTGGCGACCGGGACCCCGGCCGGCATCTGCACGATGGACAGCAGCGAGTCCATGCCGTCCAGGTACTTCAGCGGCACCGGCACGCCGATCACCGGCAGCGTGGTGACCGAGGCCAGCATCCCCGGCAGGTGCGCGGCACCGCCCGCGCCCGCGATGACCGCCTTCAGGCCGCGCCCGGCGGCGGCTCACCGTACGCGATCATCTCGCGCGGCATCCGGTGCGCGGAGAGGACGTCCACCTCATAGGAGATGTCGAACTCGTCCAGGGCCTGTGCGGCGGCTTCCAGCACCGGCCAGTCCGAGTCGGATCCCATGACGATGCCGACCAGCGGCTGCTCGCTCATTCGCTGCTTCCCCTTTGCTCCACGCCCGGATTCGACCGCTGTGCTCTTGTACCCGAACAGCCGGGTGCGGCCGGTGGGCCGCGCCGGGGCTATTCGGTGATGTCGCCACGCAGGTAGGCGGCGGCGTGCCGGGCCCGCTCCCGGACGTCGTCCAGGTCGTCGCCGAACACGTTGACGTGGCCCACCTTACGTCCGGGCTTCACGTCCTTGCCGTACATGTGCACCCGCAGCCCGGGGTCGCGAGCCATGCAGTGCAGATACGCGTGGTACATGTCGGGGTAGTCGCCGCCGAGGACGTTCACCATCACCGTCCAGCGGGCGCGCGGGCGCGGGTCGCCCAGCGGCAGGTCGAGCACCGCCCGCAGGTGGTTCTCGAACTGCGAGGTCACCGCGCCGTCCATGGACCAGTGGCCGGAGTTGTGCGGACGCATGGCCAGCTCGTTGACCAGGATCCGGCCGTCCCGGGTCTGGAACAGCTCGACCGCGAGGTGCCCGGTGATGTCCAGTTCCCCGGCCACCCGCAGCGCCAGGGCCTGGGCCTCGGCGGCGAGCTCGGACTGAGACCGGGGGCGGGGGCGGTCACCTCGTGGCAGATGCCGTCCTTCTGCCAGGACTCGACCACCGGGTAGGCCACGGCCTGCCCGTGCGGGGAGCGCACGACGTCGGCCGCGAGCTCCCGGACGAAGTCCACCTTCTCCTCGGCCAGCACCGCCACCCCGGCCAGGAACGGCTCGGCGGCCTCCTCCTGGTCCCGGACCACCCACACGCCCTTGCCGTCGTAGCCGCCGCGGGTGGTCTTCAGCACCACCGGCCAGCCGTCGCCCTCGGCCGCGAAGGCGGCCACGTCCGCGGGATCGGCCACCAGCCGGTGCCGGGGGCAGGGCACCCCGAGCGAGTCCAGCTTGGCCCGCATCAGGCCCTTGTCCTGGGCGAACACCAGTGCCTCGGGGCCGGGCCGGACGGCGATGCCCTCCGCCAGCAGCGTCCGCAGGTGCTCGGTCGGGACGTGCTCGTGGTCGAAGGTGACCACGTCGCACCCGGCGGCGAAGCGCCGCAGCGTGTCCAGATCGCGGTAGTCACCGAGGACCACGTCGTTCACCACCAGGGCGGCCGAGTCCTGCGGGGTGTCCGCGAGCAGCCTGGTCCTGATGCCGAGCGGGATCGCCGCCTGATGGGCCATGCGGGCAAGCTGCCCGCCGCCGATGATGCCGACCACTGGAAAAGTCACACCTGAAGGATATCCGGCCACCGGCGAAGAGGTTTCCGCAGGCCGGACCCACCGGGCCGGTGCCCGGGCGGCTGCACCGGGTAACCGTCGGGCACGGAGCCCGGGCCCCCGGCGGGTGGGCTCACCCGCTTCCGACTAGTCTGGCGCCTAAGGGGTGTACGACCCAGGGTCTCCCGGAGAGCCGGTCCGAAGAGTCGGCTTCCTTGAGAGTCGGATGAAATGTCCCCGTCCCGGCCCCACCCGGCGGTACTCCCGGGACTAGCATGTCCACCGCTCCCTGAGCCACCACAGAGACGGACCCCACATGAGCCCCAACGAAACGCGCCCGCAAGCGGCCTCCTGCGCCGACTGGCGAACGAGCTGGCAAAGTTCGGTGCGGTCGGGATAGTCGGTGTGGTCATCCAGATGGTGGCGCTGGCGCTGCTGCTCGACGTCATGCACGGTGCGACGGTGCGGGCGAACATCATCGCCACCCTGATCGCGATCGGCGCGAACTACATCGGCTACCGCTACTGGGTGTACCGGGACGCCGACGCGCAGACCCGCACCCGTGAGATCACGCTGTTCCTGGTCTTCAGCGGCATCGGCCTGGTGATCCAGAACGCCGTGCTCTACGCCCTCACCTACGGCCTGGACATGCACGCCAAGTCCGTGGCCCTGTTCTTCACCATGGTCGGCATCGGCGTCGCCACGCTGTTCCGCTTCTGGGCGTACCGCACCTTCGTCTTCACCCGTTCGGCCGAAGCAGACGGCAGCGCCGAGGGCGCCGTGGCCGAGGCCGAGGCGATCCTGGCCGACAGCCACAGCAAGCACGCCCGGGCCGCCGCCGGCACCAAGAAGCGCGTCGGCTCCCGCCGGGCCTAGTCGCCCCCGGGACACGCCGCAGCCCCTGCCTGTCCGGACCTGCTCCTGAACGACGGGCCCGACGACCCGACGACCCGCCGCCCGCCCGGGCAGCGGGGCTGTTTCGGTTCTGGGGCAATTCAGCCGTGGACCTGGCGGCCGGGGCTGTGGTCCGGCCCTCGACCTGGCGGCCGAGGCTGTAACTCAGTCCTCGACCTGGCGGCCGAGGAAGAGCGCGAACACCGGTGGCCGCTGGGAGAGCAGGTCGAGACGGCCGCCGTCGGCCTCGGCGAGGTCGCGGGCGACGGCCAGGCCGATGCCGGTGGAGTTGTGGCCACTGACGGCGCGCTCGAACACCCGGGCGCCGAGTTCGCTGGGGACGCCCACGCCCTCGTCCTGCACCTCCAGCACCGCCTTGCTGCCGCGGATCCGGGTGCGGATGGTGACCGAGCCGTCGCCGTGCATCAGCGAGTTCTCGATCAGCGCGGCCAGCACCTGGGCAACCGCGCCCGGGGTGCCGATGGCCTGGATGCCCGGAGGGCCCTCCAGGTAGAGCGTGCGCCCGTAACGGCGCAGGGCCGGGCGCCACTCCTCGACCTGCTGCTTGATCACCTCGTCCAGGTCGAAGGGCACCGCCGAGGCGTTGCGCTGGTCGCGGCTGTTGGTCAGCAGCCGCTGGACCACGTCGGTCAGGCGTTCGACCTGGACCAGGGCGATCGCGGCTTCCTCCTTGACCGTGTCCAGGTCGTCGGTCTCGGCGATCTCCTCCAGCCGCATGGACAGCGCGGTCAGCGGGGTCCGCAGCTGGTGCGAGGCGTCCGCGGCGAGCCTGCGCTCGGCGGTGAGCATCCGGGCGATCCGGTCGGCGCTGCCGTCCAGCACCTCGGCGACCCGGTCGAGCTCGACGATGCCGTAGCGCCGCTGCGGGGCCTGGGGTCGCCGGAGCCCAGGCGCTCGGCGGTCGCGGCGAGCTCCACCAGTGGCTGGGCGAGCCGCCGGGCCTGCCAGACGGCGAGCAGCGCGGCCGCGAGCACGGTCAGCAGGGTGACCCCGATCAGCAGCAGCAGCATCGCCCGGATCTCCCGGTCGAGCGGCTGCCGGGACTGCTCGACCAGGACCGTCTCGCCGTGCGCACCGGCGAGCCGGGCGGTGAGCGGGTCGCCGCCGGTGGCGGGCTGCCCAGGACGATCGGCGGCTGCCCGGGGACGGTCACCACGGCGTAGCGCGGGTGCTCTGGTCGGTCAGCCCGGCCAGCGACTGCGCGTCCACCGGCTCGCCCGCGACCACGCGGTTCTCCACCACCCCGATCAGGTGCTGGGCCTGCGCGGTGACCAGGCCCTGGGCATTGCCTTCGATGCTGCGCTTCTCGACCAGGCCGAGCGGCACGCAGAACAGCGCGACCACCACCAGCACGACGGACAGTGTGGAGTTGATCAGCCTGCGTTTCACCGGTCTGTGCTCAGCTCTTCTCGAAACGGAAGCCCACGCCGCGAACGGTGGTGATGTAGCGGGGGCTGGCGGCGTCGTCGCCGAGCTTCTTGCGCAGCCAGGAGATGTGCATGTCCAGGGTCTTGGTCGAGGTCCACCAGGTGGTGTCCCAGACCTGGCGCATGATCTGCTCCCGGGTGACCACCCGGCCGGCGTCCCGGACCAGCACCCGCAGCAGCTCGAACTCCTTGGCGGAGAGCTGGAGCTCCTCGTCGCCGATCCAGGCGCGGTGCGACTCGATGTCGATCTTGACCCCGTGCGCGCCGGTGGTCAGGTCGACGCTGCCGCCGCAGCAGCGCCCGGACCCGGGCCAGCAGCTCGGCCAGCCGGAACGGCTTGGTGACATAGTCGTCCGCCCCGGCGTCCAGGCCGACCACCGTGTCCACCTCGTCGGCGCGGGCGGTCAGCACCAGCACCGGGAAGCCGTGGCCCTCGGCCCGCAGCCGGCGGCAGACCTCCAGGCCGTCCATTCCTGGCAGGCCGAGGTCCAGCACCAGCAGGTCGATGTTGCCGCCCTCCAGGCCGGCTTCCAGCGCGGACGGGCCGTCCTCGCGCACCACGACCTCGTAGCCCCCCGGCGCAGCGCACGGGCCAGGGGCTCCGAGTGGCGATGTCGTCCTCGGCGAGCAGTACTCGGGTCATGCGCTGATCGTAGTGCGCCAGCACTCCGGCCTCCGGATACCGTCGGACCCGCCACTCCCCGGACCTCGCAGGTCACCCTGTGTCACCGGTTCGGGCGGGCCCGCTCAGGATCTGCTTACAGCCGCGTCGGAGCCAGCGTCGGAGCCGGTGTCGGAGCTCGTGTCAGAGCTCGCGTACGCCGGCCCGCCAGACCGCCTCGACCAGCGGCACGCCCGGGCGGTAGGCGAGGTGCACGTGCGAGGGCGCGTCCAGCAGCACCAGGTCGGCGCGTGCGCCCACCGTGAGGCTGCCCACGTCCGTCCGCCGCAGCGCCGCCGCCCCGCCCGCCGTGGCGGCCCACAGCGCCTCGTCCGGGGTCATCCCCATCTCCCGCACCGCGACCGCGAGGCAGAACGGCATGGAGCTGGTGAAGCTGGAGCCGGGATTGCAGTCGGTGGACAGCGCGACGGTCGCCCCCGCGTCGAGCAGTCGGCGCGCGTCGGGGTAGACGGCGCGGGTGGAGAACTCCGCGCCCGGGAGCAGCGTGGCCACGGTGTCCGAGGAGGCCAGGGCGGCCACGTCGGCGTCGCTGAGGTGGGTGCAGTGGTCGGCGGAGGCCGCGCCGAGCTCGACCGCGAGCTGCACGCCCGGGCCCTCGGTGAGCTGGTTGGCGTGCACCCGGGGGGTGAGCCCGCGGGCCATCCCGGCGGTGAGCACCGCCCTGGCCTGGTCGCCGTCGAAGGCGCCGCGCTCGCAGAAGACGTCCACCCAGCGCGCGTGGGGGCGCAGGCGTCCAGCATCGCGCCGGTGACCAGGTCGACATAGCCGGCCGGGTCGTCGGCGTACTCCGGGGCGACCACATGCGCGCCCAGGTAGGTGACCTCGGAGGTGTGCTTGCCGGCGATCCGCAGGGCCCGCGCCTCGTCCTCGACGGTGAGCCCGTAGCCGGACTTGCACTCCAGCACGGTGGTGCCCTGGCGCAGCGCCTCGCGGACATAGCGGGCGACGTTGGCGTCCAGCTCGTCGTCGGTGGCGGCGGGTGGCGGCGACGGTGGTGCGGATGCCCCGGCCGAGTACGACTGCCCGGACATCCGGGCGTTGAACTCGGCGGTGCGGTCCCCGGCGAAGACCAGGTGCGCGTGGGAGTCCACAAAGCCGGGGACGACGGCGCGCCCGGCCGCGTCCACCGCCCGGTCGGCGGCGGGCGCGGCGGCGGCCGGGCCGACCCAGGCGACCCGGCCGTCGTCCAGGACCACGGCCGCGTCGGTGAGCAGGCCCAGCGGGCCGGCGCCGAGGCCGGGGTCGTTGGTGACCAGGCTGCCGATGCCGGTGATCACGGTGCTCATCAGTCGCTCCAGCTCATGGGGACGGCGCACAGGGACAGGTGCGGGACGGGACAGTGCGGGACGGGACAGTGCGGGACAGGACGGGTGCGGGACGGGTGCGGGACGGGTCAGCGCAGTGGGGCGATGGCGGCGGCCAGGGCCGCGCCGACGTCCGGGACCGCCGTGTGGACGCCGTCGCGGACCACGGTCCGGCCACCGACCACGACGTCGCGGACATCCGCCGAGCCGGCCGCGAACACCGCGGTCTCGGCACCGAGCCGGTGCCCCGGTCCGGCGGTGCGGGGGGTGTCCAGGGCGATGGTGCAGAAGTCCGCGAGCGCCCCGGGGGCGAGCCGGCCCGCCTCGGACCAGCCGAGGGAGGCGTGGCCGTCCTCGGTGGCGGCGCGGAGCAGCGCCGCCGCGGTCCAGTGGCCGCGCTGCTGGGTGGCCAGGCGTTCGTTCAGTTCGAGCGCCCGGGCCTCCTCGAAGGGGTCGATCACCGCGTGGCTGTCGCTGCCGAGGGTGATCGCGCAGCCGTCATCGGCCAGCCGCCGGGCCGGGCCGATGCCGTCGGCGAGGTCCCGCTCGGTGGTCGGGCACATGCAGACGACCGTGGACGAGTCGGCGAGCAGCCGGATGTCCGCGTCGGTCAGGTGGGTGGCGTGGACCACCGAGGTGCGCGGGCCCAGCACCTGGTGCGTGGCCAGCAGCTGGGTGGGCGTCAGGCCGTGCGCGGCGAGGCAGGCCTCGTTCTCGGCGACCTGCTCGGAGAGGTGGACGTGCAGTGGCGCGCCGCGCTCGGTCGCCCATCCGGCGACGGTGGCCAGCTGGTCGGCCGGTACCGCGCGGACCGAGTGGATCGCCGCCCCCACGCGGGCGTGCGCGCTGGGCTTGAGCGCGTCGACGCGCTCCGCCCAGCGATCCGCGTCACCGTCGCTGAAGCGCTGCTGGTGCCGGTTGGGCGCCTCTCCGAAGCCGGAGGACAGGTAGCAGGTGTCCAGCAGGGTGATCCGCAGCCCGGCCCGCCCGGCGGCCTCGATCAGCACCTCGCCCATGGCGTTGGGGTCGGTGTAGCGGGAGCCGCCGGGGGCGTGGTGCAGATAGTGGAACTCGCCGACGGTGGTGATCCCGGCCAGCGCCATCTCCGCGTAGACCGCGGTGGCCAGCGCGAGGTAGCTGTCCGGGTCCAGCGCGTCGGCGGCCCGGTACATGGTGTCGCGCCAGGTCCAGAAGGTGCCGCTGCCGACCTGGACGCTGCCGCGCAGCGCCCGGTGGAAGGCGTGCGAGTGGGCGTTGGCCATGCCCGGCAGGGCCAGGCCGGTCAGCCGCACCGCCCCGGCCGGGGCCGGGCCGCTGTCCGGGGTGACCGCGGTGATCCGGCCGCCGGCGACGGTGATCAGCACGTCCTGTTCCACCACCGGGTCGATCCAGGCGTACGGCGCCCAGAACATCCCGTCCGCGGCTAGCTGCATGTGAGGTCCTCCAGGACGTCGGCCAGAGCGGCGGCACCGGCCAGGCAGTCGGTCTCGTCGGCGCTCTCGCTCGGGGAGTGCGAGACGCCGGTGGGGTTGCGCACGAACAGCATCGCGGTGGGCACCACTGCGGACAGGATGCCCGCGTCATGGCCCGCACCGGTCGGCAGGACCGGGGTGTCCGGGCCGAGCCGGGCGGCGAGCCGGTCCCGCAGCGGCGCGTCGAAGTCGACCACCGGCGTGTACGACTCGCGTACCACCTCGGCGCGCACGCCGTCGCGTTCGGCCCGCTCCTGCGCGGCCTGGGCGATCTCCTCGACCAGGGCGGTGAGCGTGGCCTCGTCGGCGGCCCGCGAGTCCAGCCAGCCGCGCACCAGCGAGGCGATGGCGTTGGTGCCGTTGGGCTCGACCGAGACCTTGCCGAAGGTGGCCAGGGCACCGTGCAGCCGGGCCTTCTTGCGGGCCGCGAGCACGGTGTTGGCGTAGCTCAGCATGGGGTCGCGCGGTCCTCCAGGCGGGTGGTACCGCGTGGTTGGCCTCGCCGTGGAAGTCGAACCGCCAGCGGCCGTGCGGCCAGATGGCCGAGGCCACGCCCACCGGGCGCGGGCCGTCGGCCAGGAACCGGCCCTGCTCGACGTGGAGTTCGACATAGGCGGCGATCCGGGAGAACCGGTCGGTGTCCGCGCCGATACCGGCCGGATCCTGCCCGGCCGCCTCCATCGCGTCGGGCAGCAGCACGCCGTCGGCGTCCCGCAGCGCGAACGCCTGTTCCTGCGTCAGCACCCCTGCGCTGAGCCGGGATCCGACGCAGGCAACGCCGAAGCGGGCGCCCTCCTCGTCCACGAAGTTGGTGAGTACCAACGGGCGTACTGGAGTTGCCCCGCGCTCCAGCAGCGCATCCAGCGCGGTGAAGGCGGAGACCACACCCAGGGGGCCGTCGTAGGCCCCGCCGTCGGGCACCGAGTCCAGGTGCGAGCCGGTGACGATCGCGCCCTCGCCGCGCGGATCGCCGTACCAGGCCCACTGGTTGCCGTTGCGGTCGACCTCGTAGACCAGGCCGCGGGCGGCGGCCTGCTCGGCGAACCACGCCCGGCACTCGGCGTCGGCCGCCGTCCAGGCGTGCCGCCGGTAGCCGCCGGAGGCGTTGTACCGGCCGACCGGGAGCAGCTCGGCCCACATCCGGCGGTAGCCGTCAGCGGCCGCGCCGAGCTGCTCCTCCCACTGCGTCACAGCCTGATCAGGCACTGGGCTGGTCGCCCTCGCGCATCGGGACCCGGACGCCGCGCTCGGCCGCGACCTCGGTCGCGATGTCGTAACCGGCGTCCACGTGCCGGATCACGCCCATGCCCGGGTCGTTGGTGAGCACCCGGCGGATCTTCTCGCCCGCCAGCGCGGTGCCGTCGGCGACGGTGACCTGCCCGGCGTGGATGGAGCGGCCCATGCCGACCCCGCCGCCGTGGTGGATGGAGACCCAGGACGCGCCGGAGGCGACGTTGACCATGGCGTTGAGCAGCGGCCAGTCGGCGATCGCGTCCGAGCCGTCGAGCATGGCCTCGGTCTCGCGGTAGGGCGAGGCCACGGAGCCGCAGTCGAGGTGGTCGCGGCCGATGACCAGCGGGGCGGCGAGGGTGCCGTCGGCGACCATCTCGTTGAAGCGGGCCCCGGCCTTGTCCCGCTCGCCGTAGCCGAGCCAGCAGATGCGCGCGGGCAGGCCCTGGAAGTGGACCCGCTCCCCGGCCAGCTTGATCCAGCGGGCCAGCGACTCGTTCTCCGGGAACAGCTCCAGGATCGCCTTGTCGGTCGCGGCGATGTCCTTGGGGTCGCCGGAGAGCGCGGCCCAGCGGAACGGGCCCTTGCCCTCGCAGAACAGCGGCCGGATGTACGCCGGGACGAAGCCGGGGAAGTCGAAGGCCCGGGTGTAGCCCGCGAGCTGGGCCTCGCCGCGGATGGAGTTGCCGTAGTCGAAGACCTCGGCGCCCTTGTCCTGGAAGCCGACCATCGCCTCGACGTGGCGGGCCATGGACTCCCGGGCACGCTGGGTGAACTCGGCGGGCTTCTCGGCCGCGTAGCTCTCCATGTCGGCGAAGTCGACGCCGATCGGCAGGTAGGCGAGCGGGTCGTGGGCGCTGGTCTGGTCGGTGACGATGTCGATCGGCGCGTCCATCGCCAGCAGCTGCGGGACCAGCTCGGCGGCGTTGCCGAGCAGCCCGATGCTCAGCGGCTTGCGCTGGTCGCGGGCCTCCACGGCCAGGTCCAGGGCCTGCTTCAGGTCCTTGGCCTCGACGTCCAGGTAGCGGTGCTCGATCCGGCGGGTGATCCGGGACTGGTCGCAGTCGATGCAGATCGCGACGCCGTCGTTCATGGTCACGGCCAGCGGCTGGGCGCCGCCCATGCCGCCGAGTCCGGCGGTCAGCGTGATGGTCCCGGCCAGCGTGTCGTTGAACTTCTTGGCGGCGACGGCGGCGAAGGTCTCGTACGTGCCCTGGAGGATGCCCTGGGTGCCGATGTAGATCCAGGAGCCGGCGGTCATCTGCCCGTACATGGTCAGACCCAGCTGCTCCAGCCGCCGGAACTCCTCCCAGTTGGCCCAGTCGCCCACCAGGTTGGAGTTCGCCAGCAGCACCCGCGGAGCCCACTCGTGGGTCTGCATCACGCCGACCGGGCGGCCGGACTGCACCAGCATGGTCTCGTCCTGCTTGAGCGTCTGCAGGGTGCGCACCATGGCGTCGAAGGAGCGCCAGTCGCGGGCGGCCTTGCCGGTGCCCCCGTAGACCACCAGCTTCTCCGGGTGCTCGGCGACCTCGGGTCGAGGTTGTTCATGAGCATCCGCAGCGCGGCCTCCTGCTGCCAGCCCTGCGTGGTAAGCGCGCTGCCCCGCGCCGCCCTGACCGTGCGCGGTCCGCTCTGCTGCTGCGTCATGACTCTCCCGACCTCCTCATGGATACATCCATTCAGTTCTGCTCTCTCTGAAGATACTCAATCATCCTGGGCACCGCCAGAGCCAGTCGGCGGCTTATGTCGGGATTCATACAGTTATGGACCATATGCTGTTTGCGGCGACCTCGCCCCGGCGGCCCGGTCCACGCCCGCCGGGGACCGCCACGGCCCTTGGGCGGCCTGCCCGGCGACCGCTTGCGCGCACGCCGAAGAGGCGGTCGGAACCGACCGCCTCGTCTGCGTTCTGTGCCGGGCGGGGCGGCTAGCGCCGGGCCGCCCGGCGGACCACCGGCCCGACATTGCCCGCCGCCGGGCCGGTGAAGGCGAAGTCGCTGATCCGGCCGCGGCGGCCGAGCAGCCGGCCGTCCTCGGTCCGGGCCCACAGCAGCGTCTCGTGGGCGCGCTCCCAGCGGGCCAGCAGCCCGGCCGCCGACTGCACCCCCACGCCGTAGCCGAGCACCAGCAGCCCCGCCGCCGGACCGGCCACCAGGCCGAGCGCGCAGGTGGCGGCCATCCCGCCGAGCAGCCACCAGGCATTCATCCGGGCCATCCGCAGCCTGGTCTCGTGCGGCGGCTCCAGGGTGACCGCGAACGCCGCCTTGGTGGCCTCCCGTGCCCGGCGCGCGTACCAGCGGCGCCGCAGCAGCAGCCCGAGCAGGGCAGCCAGGACGAACAACCCGGCGCCGATCAGCGCGCCGCGCCCGCGCCCGGTCACGGCGGGCTCCAGCAGCCCCGCCAGCGCACCCACCAGGCCGGCCCACATCAGCGTCCGGGCGATCGCGCCCCGGATCACCACCACCCGGGCCCGCGCATACGTACCACGCATCCCTAACCTCCCGACCCTTGGAAGCTCCCAATCTCCTCTTGACTCTGGCGGGACCCTAGTCCCGATCTGTGAGAAGTGGGTGAAACACGGCGACACTCCGCGACAAAGCCCAGGAGCGCGCGGCGGGGCGCGCGCCCCGCGATTCGGGTGAAGCCGCGAGCGATCAGGCATCGGCTCCTCGGAGCGGGAGTTCTCCCAGAAGGCGGCCCTCGGGCATCCCGTCGTCGCCGCAGCATCCCGTCACAGCAGTATCCCGTCGCAGCAGTATTCAGTCGCAGCAGATCCCAGGAGAGTGGAAGCGATGCCAGACTTCCGACCGCGCCCCGGCGCCGTCCCCGCACTCGCCACGGCGCTGTCCGCCACGACGCTGGCGGCCGTGGCAGTGGCGGCCGCAGCCGCGCCCGCTGTCGCGGCGCCGTCGCGGGGGCACCAGGCGCACCGCTTCGCCCACTCGGCGGCCGCGCCCGCACTGCCGCTGCACGCCCGGCCCAGTGCCGGCTCGGCGGTGGTCGGCCGGCTGGTCCGCGGGGACAGGTTCACCACCCGGCAGAGCGACGGCGGGTGGACCTTCGTCCATGACCGGACCACCCGGGCCGAGGGCTGGGCGCACTTCGCCCACCCGCACCACACCTCCCCGGCCACGACTGAGCCCGGCACGGCCCGAGCCCGTGCGGCCCGAGCCCGTGCGGCCCGAGCCCGGCGCAGCCCGCCCGGCCCCGGCGCGGCCGAACCGCTCAGCCGACGAACAGCCCCCGGGCCTGCGCCGCCAGCTCGAACGCCTCCAGCCGGGCCACCGAGTCGGGCAGTTCGTCGCACATCGCCTGGAGCAGCACCCGGCCCAGCATCATCGGGGCGCAGGCGGTGTCGAACACCAGGCTGGAGCCCACCGCCGCGGGCAGCATCAGGTCGGTCAGCTCGGCGACCGGCGCGAACGCGCTGTCCGCGACGGTGATCACGGTCAGGCCCGCGCGCTTGGCCGCGCTCAGCATGTCCACCAGCTCGCGCGGATGCCGCGGCAGCGCGAAGCAGATCAGCGTGGTCGCACCCGCCTGGACCGCCTGCTCGATCCGGTCCAGCGCCATCGTCCCGCCCTCGTCCAGCAGCCGGACGTCGGGGTGCACCTTGGCGGCGAAGTAGGCGAAGCCATGGGCCTGGGCCGAGGCCGCCCGCAGGCCCAGCACCAGCAGCGGGCGGGAGGCCGCCAGCAGCCTGGCCGCGTGCAGCACCGGCTCCGGGTCGGCCAGCACCGCCGCGAGGTGCTGGAGGTTGGCGATCTCGGCCAGCACCGCCTGCTGCTGCTCGTTGCGGACCGCGTCCCGGGCGCTCTCCTGCCCGCTTCCGGGCTCGCCCTGCTCGGTCGGGCCGAGCTCACGGAGCCGGCGGCGCAGCGCCGGATAGCCGTCGAAGCCCAGCGCCACCGCGAACCGGGTCACCGAGGGCTGGCTGACCCCGGCCAGTTCGGCGACCTCCACGCTCGACAGGAAGGGCGCGTCGGCGGCGTGGCGGACCAGGCAGTGGGCGATGCGTCGCTGGGTCGGGGTCAGCCGGTGGCCGTCGAACAGGCTGAGCAGCCGGCCGGACGGTCCGGGGGTGACCCCCTCGGCCATGGCGGGCGGTGTCTCACTCATCTCGGACACCCTGCCTTCTTTCGGTTCTCGCATCGGGCCGGAGCGGCTCCAGGAGCGCTCGGTGGCTGCCGACTCTGCATGAGTCCATGCAGAGTCGGCAAGTGGCGTCCATTCCTCGATCCGTTCCCGGATCCGTCACAACCCTGATCTATCCCTGAGTCGCCCCTGAGACACCCCGGGAGCGCCCGGCCGGGCGGTCGGTGGCGCCCTAGGCTCGCTGCCATGCCTTACCCGGACAGTGAGTTGAAGAAGGACCTGCACGCGGCCGTCAAGACCGCCGAGGAGCTCGGCCCTGACTACGAGTCAGAGGTGATGGACGCTTTCCTCGGCCGCCTGGACTCCCGCCTGGACTCCCATATCGCGTTCCGGGTGCAGCGCGAGCTGGGCCGGCTGCCCGACGCCGACCCGGGCCCCAGGCGCGGGCGCCGGGGTGGCTTCGGCTCCCGCTTCCAGTACTTCTCGCTGGCGCTGGCGGTCCCGCTGAGCGCGATCGCCGGGGGCATGTGCGGGCTGCCCGGGCTGATCACGGCCTGGCTGGGGATCGCCGGCGTCAACGCGGTCCAGGGGTACGGGGAGGCCTCGGCCAGGCGCCGGGAGGAGCGCCTGACCGGCGGCCGCCGGGCCGAGGACTGGGTCTGAACCGCTGGTCCCGGCACAGGGCCGGGACCAGCGGGGCCGACGGGACCAGCAGGGCCGTCGAAACCAGCAGGGTCAGGCCAGTCGGCCGGTGACCGTCTCCACCGCCGCGACCAGGCCGCCACTGGCGACCAGCTGCTCCGCCGCCTCCAGGTCGGGGGCGAGGAAGCGGTCGGTGCCGGGGCCGGCCACGCCGGCCGCACGGGCGGCGGCCACGGCGGCCGCGGTGGCCGGGGCGAGCGGCCCGCTGCCGCCGGCCAGCCGCAGCTCCAGCGCCCGGGCGGAGGCGGTGAGCTCCACCGCCAGGATCCGGGCCAGGTTGTCCACGGCCGACCGCAGCTTGCGCGCGGCGGACCAGCCCATGGAGACGTGGTCCTCCTGCATCGCCGAGGAGGGGATGGAGTCCACCGAGGCCGGGACGGCGAGCCGCTTGTTCTCGCTGACCAGCGCCGCCTGGGTGTACTGGGCGATCATCAGGCCGGAGTCCAGGCCGGGGTCGTCCGCGAGGAACGGCGGCAGGCCGTGCGAGCGGTTCTTGTCGAGCAGCCGGTCGGTGCGGCGCTCGGCGATGGAGCCGAGGTCGGCGGCGGCGATGGCGAGGAAGTCCAGCACATAGGCCACCGGCGCGCCGTGGAAGTTGCCGTTGGACTCGACCCGGCCGTCCGGCAGCACCACCGGGTTGTCGACCGCGGCGGCCAGCTCCCGCTCGGCGACCAGCTGGGCGTGGGTGAGGGTGTCCCGGCCTGCGCCGGCGACCTGCGGGGCGCAGCGGATCGAGTAGGCGTCCTGGACCCGGGGGGCGTCGTCCTGGTGGTGGCCGGTCAGGCCGGAGCCCTGGAGCACGGCCAGCATGTTGGCGGCGCTGGCGGCCTGGCCCGGGTGCGGGCGGATGGCGTGCAGCTCGGGCTGGAGCACCTTCTCGGTGCCGAGCAGTGCCTCCAGCGACATGGCGGCGGTGATGTCGGCGGTGGTGAACAGTCGGGAGAGGTCGGCGAGGGCCATGACCAGCATGCCGAGCATGCCGTCGGTGCCGTTGATGAGGGCCAGGCCCTCCTTCTCGGCCAGCTCGACCGGGGTGATCCCGGCCTCGGCCAGCAGTTCCCCGGCGGGGCGGACGACGCCGTCCGGACCGTAGGCCTCGCCCTCGCCCATCAGGGTGAGCGCGCAGTGCGAAAGCGGCGCCAGGTCGCCGGAGCAGCCCAGCGAGCCGAACTCCCGCACGACCGGCGTGATCCCGGCGTTGAGGATGGCGGCCATGGTCTCGGCGACCAGCGGCCGGACCCCGGTACGGCCGGAGGCGAGGGTCTTCAGGCGCAGGAACATCAGGGCCCGGGTGACCTCCCGCTCGACCTGCGGGCCCATGCCCGCGGCGTGCGAGCGCACCAGCGACCGCTGGAGCTGGGCGCGGAGCGGCCGGTCGATGTGGCGCACGGCCAGCGCGCCGAAGCCGGTCGAGACGCCGTAGACCGGGCGGGGCTCGGCGGCGAGGGCATCGATCCGGGCGCGGGCGCCCGCCATCTCGGTGAGGGCGTCCTCGGCAAGGGCGATCCGGGCGTTGCCTCGGGCGACGGCGATGACATCCGCCGGGGAGACATTGGCCTTGCCGACGACGACCGTGTCCACAGTGTCATCCACCACGTTGTGCATATCCATATGCTAAATCAGATCAAATGAATGGCTCTATGACAACCGGCCAGCGCAAGCGGGCTGCGCGTAGGGTTTCCAGCACGGTCCGGACACCCCGGACCGCCCGCCGACACCAGCCAGGGAGCAACCGATGGCCCGGGTCACCGAACGCCGCCGCACCGTCCGCCTCCAGGGCCGGCAGCGCAGCGCCCGGCCGGACAGCCTGGCCGCCGAGGAGCCGCTGGAGATCCGGATCAACGGGGCCCCGCTCACCGTCAGCATGCGCACTCCGGGCCATGACTTCGACCTGGTCGCCGGATTCCTGGTGGCCGAGGGACTGGTCGCGGAGCTCTCCGGGCTGAGCGCGCTGCGCTACTGCGCGGGCGCCGCCGACGACGGCGGCAATACCTACAATGTGATCGACGCCACTCTGTCGAACGGCGCCGCCGCGCCGGCCACCCTGCACCGCAACCTGCTCACCTCCAGCGCCGCGGCATCTGCGGGCGGGAGACCATCGACGCGATCCGCACCCGGGTGCGGTACGACATAGCCGCCGACCCGCTGCGGATCGAGCCGGAGACCCTGTACACGCTGCCCGAGCGGCTGCGGGCCGCGCAGGCGGTGTTCGAGGCCACCGGCGGGCTGCACGCCGCCGGGCTGTTCACCGCCGACGGCCGGATGCTGTGCCTGCGCGAGGACGTGGGCCGGCACAACGCGGTGGACAAGGTGATCGGCTGGGCGCTGCGGGAGGATCTGCTGCCGCTGCGCGGGCATGTGCTGATGGTCAGCGGCCGGGCGTCGTTCGAGCTGACCCAGAAGGCGGCGATGGCCGGGATCCCGCTGCTGGCGGCGGTCTCCGCGCCGTCCTCGCTGGCCGTGGACCTGGCCGAGGAGCTCGGGCTGACCCTGATCGGCTTCCTCCGCGACCGCAGCGCCAATGTCTACACCGGCGCCGAGCGGGTGCTTACCCCGGCCGACGCCGGCTAGCCGGGCCGGAGTCAGGGCGGGGAGGCGGGACCGGAGAGCGCCATCGCCACCAGGGCGCGCATGGTCGGCCCGAGCGCGGACAGCGGCAGGGTGGAGTCGTCGGCGAACAGCTCCAGCAGCCAGCCGCCGGCCGCGTTGCTGCCGCCCGCGGCGAGCACCGCCCGGTAGCCGCCGACCAGCAGCACCGCCTCCTCCGCCGCGTCGTTGCCGGGCACCCCGGCGCGGATGCTGAAGGCGTGGCCGCGCACCGCGCGCGCGGTCAGCGGGTAGGAGCGCAGGTCGAAGACCGCGTCCGGGGCCTCGTTCCTGGCCCGCTGGGCCTCGGCCCGGACGCTGCCGGGACCCCGGGTCATCCGGCGGACCCCGTAGTGCACGGTGCGCATCCGCTCGGTGCCGGGCGGCACATAGGAGATCCACCAGGCCACCGCGTCCAGCATCCGCGAGGTGGTCTCGGCGACCACCTCCAGCCGGCCGACGGTGTCCGCGGGGTGGACCTGGCGGATCGGGTGCTCCTCGTCGAGAGCATTGATCACGGACGAGAGCAGCTGTCCGGGGTCGGCGCTGTGGCGGGCGCCGCGGAACCGCCTGCGCTCGGTGCGCCGCCCGCCGCGCGGGCCGCCGTTCTCGGCGAGCCGCACCGTGGCGTCCGGCAGTTCCCCGCGCCCGGCCACCACCGGGTGCGCGGCCTGGCCGGACTTGGCCCGGTACTGCGCCGCGTCGGCGAGCCGGAACAGCCGGTCGGCGGTGGTGACCGGGCCGATCGGGTCGCCGGTGGAGGCGACCCCGCAGGCCACGCCCTCGCCCAGGTCCAGGGTCAGCGCCTGGGCGCACAGCTCCTCGGCGGCGCGGACCACCTGGTCCGCCGCGGAACCCGCGGTGACCAGGCAGAACTCGTCGCCGCCGAGCCGCCCGGCAAGGCTCTCCGGCAGCATCGCGGCGCAGGCG
Organism: Streptacidiphilus sp. 4-A2; assembly: GCA_014284505.1. Classification (GTDB taxonomy): domain Bacteria; phylum Actinomycetota; class Actinomycetes; order Streptomycetales; family Streptomycetaceae; genus Streptacidiphilus. The sequence goes on from JAAFYY010000001.1 coordinate 5,654,365, forward strand.
GTCAGCTGCGCGGCGAAACGTTCCAGCAGCTGATCCCCCACTTCGTGGCCGCGCTCGTCGTTCACCCGTTTGAGGCCGTTGACGTCGCAGACCACCAGCGAGACCACGGTGCCGTCGCGGCGGTGCGCCTCCAGCGCGGCATCCAGCCGGGCATCCACCGCGCGGCGGTTGGCCAGCCCGGTGAGCGGGTCGGTGAAGGCCAGCCGGCGCACCTCCTCCAGCTCCTCGCTCTGGGCCAGCCCGGCGGCGGTCTGGGCGGCGAGCACCGTGGCGAAGGCGGCGTCCTCGTCGCTGAACGGGGCCCGGCCCAGGGTCCGGGCCAGATAGAGCTCGCCCCAGGCCCGCCCGCGCAGCAGGATCGGCGCCACCATGCAGCTGCCGCGTCCGCGCCGCCGCAACGAGGCCGCCCTGGCCCGGCAGGCCGGGCCGTTGCCGGGGGCGTCCTCGTCCACCGTCTGCCGCCAGGCGCGCGGCAGACCCGTCCTCCGACCAGGGCTCCCCCAGGCCGCGCTGCTGGAGGAAACGGGCGATCTCGGGGTAGTCCGCGAGCTGGTACGCCTCGTTCTCCGGGAGCTCCACCTCGCCGGGGGCCAGCATGCCGCTGTTGACCAGGACCCGCAGCCGCCCGGTCTCCCGCTCCCAGACCGAGACCGCCGCCATGTCGGCGTCCAGCGACTCCCGGGCCCGCCGCGCCGCCGCCCGCACCGCCTCGCCCGCGACTCCGCCGCCGACATCGCCTGCGCCAGCCCGACCACGGCCCGCAGCCGGGCGTCCGAGTCGACCGTAGGCTCGCCACTCACCTGCACGCCCATGCCGCCTCTCCGCAGACCGACCATGCGCGTGCCCCGGTACGGCGCACACGCGAGGCCTTCAGCCTAGGGAAAATTCCGACAAAAAGGTCGAACGGCCCTCCGCTGCCGACCCCGGGTTCAGCCGTCGACCCCGGGTTCAGGCGTCGGCCCGGGGTGCAGCCGCAGGCCCGGGATTGAGCCGCAGGGCGCGGGCTCAGCCGCGGGACCCCTCGGCGTCGGTACCGCGGCGGCTCAGCAGCCAGGGCTCGACCAGCCCCAGACCGCGCACCGGTCGCCGCCACATCGGCTGCAACTGGAACCGGTAGGGGACGTCGTCCACCTCCACCGGCCGGTCCTCCGCGTCCAGGCCCACCGCCATCACCGTCGACAGCGCGTCGGCCGCGCCCGGGCCCAGGCCCAGCGTGCCGCCGGTGCCAGCCGGCGCCACCACCGACTCGCGCTCCAGCGCCGCCGCCAGCTCGCCGTCCACCAGCACCGCGTCCTTGGGCGCGATCGAGGTCAGCCTGCTGGCCAGATTCACGGTGGTGCCGAAGACATCACCCATCCGGGTGGTGACCGCCCCGAAGGCCATGCCGACCCGCAGCGCGGGCATGGTGTCGTCCTTGCCGAGGGTCTCCACCAGGGCCAGCCCGATGTCGGCGGCGGTGGCCGCCTCGTCAGCGACATAGAGGATCTCGTCGCCGAGGGTCTTCACCAGCCGGCCGCCACGCCCGGCGACGATGTCGGCGCAGGTGATCTCGAAGTTCTCAACCAGCTCGCCGAGCTCCTCGTCCTCCAGACGGCGCGACAGCCGGGTGAAGCCGACCAGGTCGGCGAAGCCCACCGCGAGCCGCCCGCTCTGCATGTCGACGTCCTCGGCGGCCTGCACCACCCGCCCGGTCACCGCCGCCAGCTGCCGCCGCCAGACATAGACCAGGAACTGCTCCAGCTCCGGCAGCAGCAGCTCGACCAGCGGGTAGGCCACCTCGGCCCGGGTCAGGCCCGGCTCCGAGGCCGAGGTCAGGTGCTCCAGGAAGGTGTCGATCTGCCACTCGGCGAGCCGCGCCGTGGTCTGCCCGGTGGACCGCGCCACCTGGATCGCCATGGTCTCGCTCAGCAGCCCCGCCTCCACCAGGCCTGCCAGCCGCCGCAGCGCGATCACGTCGGCATCGGTCAGCGCCCGCGACTGGCCGAGGTCGGCGAAGCCCATCGCCCGCCAGAAGCGCGAGGCCAGCTCCATCGGGACGCCCGCGGTCCGGGCCGCCTGGAAGGGGGTGTACTGGCGCCCGGAGTCCAGGATCAGCTGCTCCAGCTGGAGCGGCACGGAGTCGGCCCCGGTCGGCCGCGGCTCCCGCTCCTGCTGCTCCTGCGGCTCCCGCTCCTGCTGCTCCGCTCGCGCTGCTCCTGCTCGTGCTGCTCCTGCTGCTCCCGCCGTTCGTGCTGCTCCTGCTGCTGGTACCGCTCCTGCTGCCCGGACCGCTCCTGCTGCTCCATCTGCTCCTGCTGCGACAGCGCATCGGCATCGGCGTCCGCCGTCCGGCCACCCGATCCTCGTCGCCCACCAGTCCACCCTCGTGTCCACGCCCTACAGCCGCGGGCTGCTGTGTCCTTGCTCACACTGCCGCCCGAATCCTCGCACGAATTCATCCTTCCAGGGGGCGCACCCCTGGGCGCACATGCACCACATCACCGGCGCCCACCGGGTGGTCGTGCCGTCGGCGGTCCGGACCACCAGCCGGCCGTCCGCGTCCACGGCCACCGCCTCGCCCAGCAGCTCGTGCTCGCCCGGGAGTTCGACCCGCACCTGCCGCCCGAGGGTCGCGCACTGCGCCAGGTACGCCGGCAGCAGACCACTTGCCTCCGGATCACCACCGACCGAACACCAGTCCTCATAGAGCTCGGCGAAGACCCGCAGCGCCCGCACCAGGGTCTCCCGGTCCAGCACATCGGCCCCGGCCAGCAGCAGCGAGCCGGCCGTGGGCACCGGCAGCTCCTCGGAGCGCAGCGTGACATTCAGCCCGATGCCGACCACCACCGCGTCCTCGGCGCTGCCGTCCCCGGAGAGCTCGGCCAGGATCCCGCCGAGCTTGCGCTCCTCGCCCTCCACGGCAACCAGCAGGTCGTTGGGCCACTTCAGCCGGACCTCCACCCCCGCGGTACGGCTCAGCGCGGCCCCGGCCGCGACCCCGACCAGCAGCGGCAGCCAGCTCCAGCGCCGGCGCGACACCGGGCGGGCACCGGCAGGTCCTCGACCCCCGGGCGCAGCAGCATCGACAGGAACAGCCCGGAGCGGGCCGGGGCACTCCAGCTGCGGTCCAGCCGCCCGCGCCCGGCCGTCTGCTCCTCGGCCACCAGCACCGCGCCGCCGGGCGCGCCCGCCGCCGCCTCGGCCGCCAGGTCACTGTTGGTCGAGCCGGTCGCCGAGACCACCCGTACGGATGTCCACAGCCCGCCGGGCTGCACCAGTGCTCGTTCCAACGCGGCCGCACGCAGTGGCGGCCGGTCCAGGTCGCTCCAGGGAGAAGTCACTACCCCAGCCTATGACCCCGGTCACTTGGCGTATCCGACACGTGGCCGTCATGGCTACGCTACTGGGCAGAAACCTCACCCGTTGGTGCCGCCAGGCCATTCCCCTGTCCGCACTACCCCCTCCTGACGGGAGTCGCGCCGGTATGTCCCAAGCCGAGATCGCCAACGAGGGCGCAGCGGTCCACACCACAGCCGGGAAGATCGCCGAGCTGCGGCGCCGGATGGACGAGGCAGTGCACTCCGGCTCGGCCCGCGCTGTGGAGAAGCAGCACGCCAAGGGCAAGCTGACCGCCGCGAGCGGGTCGCGCTGCTGCTGGACGAGGGCTCCTTCGTGGAGTTCGACGAGTTCGCCCGGCACCGTTCCACCAACTTCGGCCAGGAGCGCTCCCGCCCCTACGGCGACGGCGTGATCACCGGCTACGGCACGGTCGACGGCCGCCAGGTGGCGGTCTTCGCGCAGGACTTCACCGTCTTCGGCGGCTCCCTGGGCGAGGTCTTCGGCGAGAAGATCGTCAAGGTCATGGACTTCGCGCTGAAGACCGGCTGCCCGATGATCGGGATCAACGACTCCGGCGGCGCCCGGATCCAGGAGGGCGTGGCCTCGCTCGGCCTGTACGGCGAGATCTTCCGGCGGAATGTGCTGGCCTCCGGCGTGATCCCGCAGATCTCGCTGGTCATGGGCCCGTGCGCGGCGGCGCGGTGTACTCCCCGGCGATCACCGACTTCGTGGTGATGGCCGACCTGACCTCGCACATGTTCATCACCGGCCCCGACGTCATCAAGACGGTCACCGGCGAGGACGTCGGCATGGAGGAGCTGGGCGGGGCGCGCACCCACAACTCCCGCTCCGGCAACGCGCACCACCTGGCCGGCGACGAGAAGGAGGCCATCGACTACGTCAAGGCCCTCCTGTCCTACCTGCCCTCCAACAACCTGGAGGAGCCCCCGGCCTACCCGGAGGAGGCCGACCTCGCCATCAGCGGGACCGACCTGGAGCTGGACACCCTCATCCCGGACTCCGCCAACCAGCCCTACGACATGCACCAGGTCATCGCCCATGTGCTGGACGACGGCGAGTTCCTGGAGACCCAGTCGCTGTTCGCGCCGAACATGCTGACCGGGTTCGGCCGGGTCGAGGGCCACGCGGTGGGCGTGGTCGCCAACCAGCCGATGCAGTTCGCCGGCTGTCTGGACATCGACGCCTCGGAGAAGGCCGCCCGCTTCGTCCGCACCTGCGACGCCTTCAACATCCCGGTGCTGACCTTCGTGGACGTCCCCGGCTTCCTGCCCGGCACCGGACAGGAGTGGAACGGGATCATCCGCCGCGGCGCCAAGCTGATCTACGCCTACGCCGAGGCGACCGTCCCGCTGATCACCGTGATCACCCGCAAGGCCTACGGCGGCGCCTACGACGTCATGGGCTCCAAGCACCTGGGTGCCGACCTCAACCTGGCCTGGCCCACCGCGCAGATCGCGGTGATGGGCGCGCAGGGCGCGGTCAACATCCTGCACCGGGCGACCCTGGCCGAGGCGCAGGATCCGGAGGCGAAGCGCGCGGAGCTGATGCAGGCGTACGAGGACACCCTGCTCAACCCGTATGTCGCGGCCGAACGCGGGTATGTGGATGCCGTGGTGCTGCCGTCCGAGACCCGGCAGCACATCGTCAAGGGGCTGCGCGCGCTGCGTAACAAGCGCGAGGTGCTGCCGCCCAAGAAGCACGGCAACATCCCGCTGTAGTCCGGCCCGGCCCGGCATCCGTCCGAGGCCATCCCTTTCCAGGAGGAGACCGCCGATGCCGATCAAGGTCCTGCACGGCCAGCCCAGCCCCGAGGAGCTCGCCGCCGTCCTGGCGGTGGTCTCGGCCCGGGCGGCGGCCTTCGCCGCCCGGGCCGAGGACGACGCCCCGGCGTCCCTGGGCCGACCGCGCCCATGCGATGAGCGCTCCGCCGCGCCCCGGCGCGCACGCCTGGCGTACCTCCGCCTGGCCGCGCTGACGGGCACCACCCCTTCCGCCGGGCCCGGCACGCCCTTGGTGCCGGGCCCGGCACCGCCTTTCCGCCGGCCGTCCTCCTGCTGAGCCCCTTCCGCACCCTGACTGAGTACGCGTACTCAGGCGCGGAGCTCCCGGGCAGGAGGACGCTGGAAGGCATGCTGTGGTCCGACCCCGTGGACGACTCGGCGCAGGAGCGCATCCGGGTGCATGCGCTGCTGCGCCGGGCCGGTGTGCTGATAGCCGTCTTCGCGGTCCTGCTGCTGCTCGTCGTGATGTCCTGACCCGCCCGCCGCAGCGCCTGGTGCGGCCGCCCGGCCACCGCCGCCCGGCCTCTAGGCTGGACGCCATGACTCAGCCCAGCAGCCCCGTTCCCGTGCCCGTGCTCATCCTCGCCTCCGCCTCACCGGCGCGCCTCGGGCTGCTGCGGCAGGCGGGATTCGACCCCGAGGTGATCGTCAGCGGGGTGGACGAGAGCGCGCTGGACGCGCCCACCCCGCCGAACTGGCGCTGGTGCTGGCCGAGGCCAAGGCCGCCGCCGTGGCCGCCGGGCTGGACGCCCCGGAGCGGCGTCCGGCGCTGGTGGTCGGCTGCGACTCGGTGCTCGAACTCGACGGCCGGGCGCTGGGGAAGCCCGCCGACGCGGCGGAGGCGGTGCGCCGCTGGCACTCCATGCGCGGCCGCAGCGGCGTGCTCCAGACCGGGCACTGCGTCATCGACACCCGCACCGGCAAGCGGGCCTCGGCGACCGCGTCCACCACCGTCCGCTTCGGCAACCCCAGTGACGCGGAGGTCGCCGCGTATGTCGCCAGCGGTGAACCCCTGCATGTGGCCGGGGCGTTCACGCTGGACGGGCGCTCGGCGCCGTTCGTCGACGGCATCGACGGCGACCCGGGCAATGTGATCGGCCTGTCGCTGCCGCTGTTCCGCTCGCTGCTGGCCGAACTGGACGTCCAGGTCACCGACCTGTGGGTGTGAGCCCCGAACAGACCCTGCCCGGAAGCCTGTCCAGGGCCCGCCCGGGCTCTGTCCAGGGCCCGGGCGGGCTCGGGTGAGGAGCTGACCGGGCCGTGCCCGGCAGGGCGTTTCCGGCCCCGGCCGAAACCACGCCTGACGGACTGTCGGACCCTCCCGCTAACGTGTCCCCCGGACGAAACGGGAGGGGGGTCTCGTGGACGGCAATGTGCTCAATGTCGTTCTGGGGGTGCTGTCCAGCGCGGTCAGTGCGGCGCTGGCGTGGGCGCTCCAGGCGCTGCTGCGCCGCCGCAGGCTGGACCGCAAGCGTGCCTTCTTCGGGCTGTACGCGGGCACCGAGTGCGTGATCATGGCTCCCCGCAAGGCCAACACCAGCACCGAGGAGCGCGTGGTCGCGGTGCGCGACGCCTACGCGATGATGGAGCTGGCCGCGGTGATCAGCGACTGCGGCGCGAGCGCGGAGATCACCTCCGCCGCCGAGGCGCGCCAGGGAGTGGGCGACCGGGCCGAGTTCTGCATCGGCGGCCCGCCGCCAACGAGCGGACGGCGGCGCATCTGCGCTGGCGGCTGCCCGGCGTCTCGACCACCACCGAGTGGGAGGCCGGCGTCAACACGCTGACCATCGGCGACCGGACGTACACCCGGGAGAAGGGCGTGGTCGAGTACGCGCTGCTGGCCCGGATAACCGGCGGCGAGGGCGAGCGGCCGACCTTCCTGGTCTGCGGCCAGACCGCCACCGCCAATCTGGCGGCGATCCGGGTACTCACCCGGCGGCACCGCGAGCTGATCCGCGCCCACGGCCCGCACGGCACCTTCGCGCTGCTGCTGCGCGTGGTCCAGCCGGGTTCCTACGGTTCGGACGTGGTGGAGTTCGTCGGGGACGTCACTGAGCAGGCGTCGGCGCCACGTCCGGAGCCGGCCCCGGCAGCGGCCCGTCCGGCAGGAACAGCAGCAGCACCAGCAGCGTCAGCGTGAGCGCGGTCACCGCGAAGGCCGCCGCCCCGGACAGCGCCAGCAGCACCGCCGCGAGCAGCCCGTGAAGCACAGCACAGACAATCAGCAGAATCCTTGTGGGCCGCCCCATGGACCGGTCGCGCACTCCCGTGCGCGCGACCGCCGCGGCGGTGAGCAGCAGGAACAGCGCCAGCAGGCCCGGACCGGCCCAGGCGCCCACCGCCATGTCCCCCGGCCTGAGCCCGGCCAGGGACATGTTCTGCCTTGTCACCGCAGTGCCCAGGAGATACCCGGCCAGGCCGGACACCAGGGCCTCCAGTACCAGCAGCACCACCGTCGAAACCGCAGTCCACCTCCGCATGAGCGCACCTTACTGATTGGTAATCAAGCGCGAAAGGGGCAGGACTCACCTGCCGCCGCAGCGGCCCGGCGTACCGTTGGGACCATAGAATCACCCTCCGTGTGGGCAAGCTCACCACCAGGACCGACTCGGCAGCGGCCCCATGGAGTCCATAAACTCATCCACGGTTCAAGAAGGGAGCCATTGTGCGCAAGGTGCTCATCGCCAACCGCGGGAGATCGCAGTCCGCGTCGCCCGGGCCTGCCGAGACGCAGGTATCGCCAGCGTCGCCGTGTACGCCGAGCCGGACCGGGACGCGCTGCATGTCCGCGCTGCCGACGAGGCCTTCGCCCTCGGTGGCGACACCCCGGCCACCAGTTACCTCGACTTCGCCAAGGTACTGAAGGCCGCTGCCGACTCCGGGGCCGACTCGATCCACCCCGGCTACGGATTCCTGTCCGAGAACGCCGAGTTCGCGCAGGCCGTGCTGGACGCCGGGCTGATCTGGATCGGCCCGCCGCCGCAGGCCATCCGCGACCTCGGTGACAAGGTGGCGGCCCGCCACATCGCCCAGCGCGCCGGCGCGCCGCTGGTGGCCGGCACCCCCGATCCGGTCTCCGGGCCGGACGAGGTGGTCGCGTTCGCCCGCGAGCACGGCCTGCCGATCGCCATCAAGGCGGCCTTCGGCGGTGGCGGTCGCGGCCTCAAGGTCGCCCGCAACCTCGAAGAGGTGCCCGAGCTCTACGACTCGGCGGTTCGCGAGGCGGTCGCCGCCTTCGGCCGGGGCGAGTGCTTCGTCGAGCGCTACCTGGACCGTCCGCGTCACGTCGAGACCCAGTGCCTGGCCGACACGCACGGCAATGTGGTGGTCGTCTCGACCCGTGACTGCTCGCTCCAGCGCCGCCACCAGAAGCTGGTGGAGGAGGCCCCGGCGCCGTTCCTCACCGAGGCGCAGAACGCGGAGCTCTACGCCGCATCCAAGGCGATCCTGCGCGAGGCGGGCTATGTCGGCGCCGGCACCTGCGAGTTCCTGGTGGCCGTCGACGGCACGATCTCCTTCCTGGAGGTCAACACCCGGCTCCAGGTGGAGCACCCGGTCACCGAGGAGGTCACCGGACTCGACCTGGTCCGCGAGCAGTTCCGCATCGCCGACGGCGAGGCGCTGGGCTACGGCGACCCCGAGCTGCGCGGCCACTCCTTCGAGTTCCGCATCAACGGCGAGGACCCGGGCCGCAACTTCCTGCCCGCCCCGGGCACGGTGACCGCCTTCGCGCCGCCGAGCGGCCCCGGCGTCCGGCTGGACTCCGGCGTCGAGGCGGGCTCGGTGATCGGCCCGGCCTGGGACTCGCTGCTGGCCAAGCTGATCGTCACCGGCGCCACCCGCAAGCAGGCGCTCCAGCGCGCCGCCCGGGCCCTGGCGGAGTTCCAGGTCGAGGGCATGGCCACGGCCATCCCGTTCCACCGCGCGGTGGTGGTCGACCCGGCCTTCGCCCCGGAGCTCCAGGACAGCGACGAGCCGTTCACGATCTACACCCGGTGGATCGAGACCGACTTCGACAACACCATCCCGGCGTTCACGCCCACCGGGGCGGACGGCGAGGAGGCCGACGCCCGGGAGACCGTGGTGGTCGAGGTCGGCGGCAAGCGCATCGAGGTGTCGCTGCCGTCCGGTCTGGGCGCGGTGGCCTCGGCGAAGCCCGCTGCCAAGTCCAAGCGGCGCGCGGTGGCCGGCAAGTCCGGCTCGGCGGCCTCGGGCGACACCCTGGCGTCGCCGATGCAGGGCACCATCGTCAAGGTCGCGGTCGAGGAAGGCCAGACCGTCGCCGAGGGCGAGCTGGTCGTCGTGCTCGAAGCGATGAAGATGGAGCAGCCGCTGAACGCCCACAAGGCGGGCACCGTCGTCGGCCTGAGTGCGGCCATCGGCGCGACCGTCACCAGCGGCGCGGTGATCTGCGAGATCAAGGACTGATCTCCGGCACCCGGCCGTCCCCGCCGCGCGGACCACGCGCCGCGGGGGCGGCCGGAACCCCCCGCCCCGCCGGTCTCCCGCCGGGGCTCCGGACCGCACCGCTAGGCCGTTCCGGCGCGGCCCCGCAGGGCCGGAGCGGGCACCGTCGAGCGGCGCTGCGCGGGAACGGCCCGCGCATCCCGCCGCCGGCAGGTCCGCCGCCGAGCGCCGCGGCACCGACCGGCCCCCCGGGTGCGCCCGAGCCGCCCGGCATCACCAGCAGCGGAAGCCCTCCGGGCGTGCCCTGCGTCGCGGGTGCGACACAGACCTGCACCCCCCGGTCGGCCAGCGCGTCCAGCTCCCGCACCGCGTGCTCGTTCGCGGTCGCCGACTCGTCGGTGACCAGGTAGGCGATGCCCTCGGTGGCCACGGTCTGGAACATGGTGTCGCTGCCCAGCTTCCCGTGGTCGGCCAGCACCACCACCTCGGCGGCCGCGGCCACCAGCGCCCGGTCCACGCTGGCCGAGAGCATGTTGGTGGTGGACAGCCCGCGCTCGGCGGTGAGCCCACTGCCGGAGATGAAGGCGCGGGACACCCGGAGCCCCTGGAGCGACTGCTCGGCCCCGCTGCCGACCAGGGCGTAGTTGGAGCCCCGCAGGGTTCCCCCGGTCATCACCACCTCCACCCGGTTGGCGTGCGCCAGTACCTGGGCCACCAGCAGCGAGTTGGTGACCACGGTCAGGCCCGGCACCCGGGCCAGGCGTCTCGCGAGCTCCTGCGTGGTCGTGCCCGCACCGACGACGATGGCGTCGCCCTCGGCGACCATCGACGCGGCAAGGTCCGCGATCGCGCTCTTCTCGGCGGCGGCGAGATGGGTCTTCTGCGGGTATCCGGGCTCTCGTGAGAGACCGCCGGGGAGCACCGCGCCCCCGTGCCGACGGTCGAGCAGGCCCTCGGCCTCCAGAGCGCGCACGTCCCGACGGACGGTCACTTCGGAGGTCTGGACGACGCGGGCGAGCTCCCGGAGCGAAACCGCTCCATTGGCGCGCACCATTTCGAGGATCAACTGGCGACGTTCTGCTGCGAACACGAAACAGACGGTAACGTGCATGACCGTCTGCTTTCAGGCGTTTGCGCCTAGTAGTCGAAGTTGTCCATCATCCAACGGCGCGCACCGCTACAATACGCGCCGCTGGTACCGAACCTCGATCCCCCGAACGGGGAACGGCCGCCGGTCGGTTGGGCCCGGCCTAGGCCTCCTCGGCCGCCCGCTTGCGAATGTGCAGCTGGCGGGCCGCCTCGGCGATCGATCCGGACACCGAGGGGTAGACCGTGAACGCGCCGGCCACCTGCTCGACCGTCAGATTGAGCTCCACCGCCAGCGAGATCGGGTGAATCAGTTCGCTGGCCCGGGGGCGACCACCACGCCGCCGACGACGATCCCGGTGCCGGGGCGGCAGAAGAGCTTCACAAAGCCGTCCCGGATGCCCTGCATCTTGGCCCGCGGGTTGCCGCGCAGCGGGAGCTTGATGCTGACCGCGTCCATCTTCCCGCACTCGACATCGGCGGTGCTGTAGCCGACCGTGGCGATCTCCGGGTCGGTGAAGACGTTGGCCGCGACCGTCTTCAGGTTCAGCGGCTGCACCGCGTCGCCCAGCGCGTGGTACATCGCGATCCGCCCCTGCATGCGGCGACCGACGCCAGCGCCAGCACCCCGGTGCAGTCGCCGGCCGCGTAGACGCCCGGCGCGGAGGTCCGGGAGACCCGGTCCACCTGCACCTGGCGCCCTCGGTGAGCTTGACCCCGGCCTCCTCCAGGCCCATCCCGGCGGTGTTGGGGATGAGCCGACGGCCATCAGACAGTGCGTCCCGGTGATCACCCGGCCGTCGGACAGGGTCACCTCGACCTTGTCGCCGACCCGCTTGGCGGCCCCGGCGCGGAGCCGGGAAAGAACGTTCATGCGCGCCGCCGGAAGACGTCCTCCAGCACGGTCGCGGCGTCCGGGTCCTCGCCCGGCAGCACCCGGTCGCGGCTGGAGACCAGGGTGACCTTGGAGCCCAGCGCTGGTAGGCCCCGGCGAACTCGGCGCCGGTGACGCCGGAGCCGACCACGATCAGCTCTTCCGGCAGCTCGTCCAGGTCGTAGACCTGGGTCCAGGTGAGGATCCGCTCGCCGTCGGGCATCGCCTCGGGCATCACCCGGGGCCGGTTGCCGGTGGCGATCAGCACCGCGTCGGCGCGCAGAGTGGTCGTTCCGCCGTCGGCGAGGTCGACCACGACCGTGCGCGAGCCGTCGGACTCCTGGAGGCCCTCCAGCCGTCCGAAGCGCGCAGCAGGGTGACTCCGGCCCGGGTGACGGACTGGGTGATGTCGTGCGACTGGGCGACCGCGAGCCGCTTCACCCGTCGGTTGACCTTGCCCAGGTCCACGCCGACGACCCGGGTGCTGCTCGCGGCGCCGCGACCTTGATCCCCAGCTCCTCGTAGGAGGAGTCGAAGCTGGTCATCACCTCGGCGGTGGCGATCAGCGTCTTGGAGGGAACGCAGTCGGTCACACCGCCGCGCCGCGAGCCCGTCCCGGTCGACGACGTCACCTCGCCGCCGCCGACTGGGCCGCGACAAGCGCCGCCTCGTAGCCGCCGGGTCCGCCACCAATGATCACGATGCTAGTCACATGCATCATTGTCCCGCACCACGGCAGTGGGCGACACCACGGCCCCGCCCGCCGGGTGGGCGCTCCCGTAGGCTAGGCCGCATGTCGCTCTATGCGCCTACGCCAGCAACCTCGACGCGCGGCAGATGAGCCGCCGCGCCCCGCACTCCCCCTGCGCTGCACCGGCTGGCTGGACGGCTGGCGGCTGACCTTCGGCGGTGAGCAGTTCGGCTGGAGGGCTCGATCGCCACGGTCGTGGAGGACGAGAAGGAGCAGGTCTTCGTCGGCCTGTACGACATCGCCCCCGGCGACGAGACCGGCCTGGACCGCTGGGAGGGTCTGCCGCTGGGCTTCTACCGCAAGGTCCGGGTGCGGGTGCACACCCTGGAGGGTGACCTCACCGCCTGGACCTACGTCCTCAACGACTACGAGGGCGGCCTGCCCTCGGCCCGCTACCTCGGCATCATCGCGGACGCCGCCGAGTCGGCCGGCGCCCCGCACGACTACGTGATGGACCTGCGCAAGCGCCCCTGCTGACCCCTGGCCGCTCCGGAACAGCGCCGGTGGCCGCTCCGGAACAGCACCGGAACACCACCGGACATCACCGGAGCGGCTCCTGAGCGGCTCCGGACCGCCCGGTAACGTCCACCTGCCGGACCATTCGACCGCCCAGAAGGGCTGATATCCGGACATCACCCCGCCACGCTTCTACGCGCGTAGGTTCGGCGGATATCCTCCTGAACGCATACATTCAGCCGGTCATCGCCGACCCCAACGCCGCCGCCAAGGACGCCGCCGCCGCCGTGCGTGCCCTCACCGGGGTGGAAACGCACGACGTGGCGCTGGTGATGGGCTCCGGCTGGGTGCCGGCCGCCGACGTGCTCGGCGACCGCAGTCCGAGTTCCCCGTCACCGACCTCCCCGGCTTCCCGCCCCCCGCCGTCGCCGGACACTCCGGCAAGGTCCGCTCGATACAGATCGGCGACAGTCGCGCCCTGGTCTTCCTCGGCCGGACGCACTACTACGAGGGGCACGGCGTCGCCGCCGTAGCCCACGGCGTCCGCACCGCGGTCGCCGCCGGCTGCCGTACGGTCGTGCTGACCAACGGCTGCGGCGGCCTGCGCGAGGGCATGGCGCCCAGCCGGTACTCATCAGCGACCACCTCAACCTGACCGCGGCCTCGCCGATCGTGGGGGCCAACTTCGTGGACCTCACCGACCTCTACTCGCCGCGGCTGCGGGACCTCTGCCGGGAGATCGACCCCAGCCTGGAGGAGGGGGTCTACGTGCAGCTCACCGGCCCGCACTACGAGACCCCGGCCGAGATCCGGATGCTCCGCACCATGGGCGCGGACCTGGTCGGGATGTCCACCGTGCTGGAGGCGATCGCCGCCCGCGAGGCCGGCGCCGAGGTGCTCGGGCTGTCGCTGGTGACCAACCTGGCCGCCGGCATCACCGGCGAACCGCTGAACCACGCCGAGGTGCTGGCCGCGGGACAGGCCTCGGCCACCCGCATGGGCGGCCTGCTGGCCGAACTCCTGGGCAGGCTCTGACCGACCCGGCGCCCGCCGCCGCGGCCGTCACCAGCCCGCGCCGCTCCTCGGCACCGAAGCCGAGCAGCCGGTCACCCGCCGTCGGCCGCCGAAGCCGGCGGCGGGTGACCGGCCGCCGACACAGACGAAACGGATGACGCAATGACGCCGCCCCCGCCACCGACCTGCTCACCCGGGCCCGCGCCTGGCTCGCCGAGGACCCCGACCCGGACACCCGCGCCGAGCTCGGCGCGCTGCTCGCCGCCGCCGAGTGCGGCGAGGGCGAGGGCTCCGAGGACCAGGCCCGGGCCTGGTCCGAGCTCGCCGACCGCTTCAGCGGGACGCTGCAGTTCGGCACCGCCGGGCTGCGCGGCGAGATGGGCGCGGGACCGACCCGGATGAACCGGGCGGTGGTGCTGCGGGCAGCGGCCGGGCTGGCCGGGTACCTGCGCCGGGAGCATCCGGACGGCCTGGTGGTGATCGGCTACGACGCCCGGTACAAGTCCCGTGACTTCGCCCGCGACACCGCCGCCGCGGTGACCGGTGCGGGTCTGCGGGCGGCGCTGCTGCCGGGCCCGCTGCCCACGCCCGTCCTGGCCTTCGCCATCCGGCACCTGGGCGCGGTGGCCGGGGTGATGGTGACCGCGAGCCACAACCCGGCCCGTGACAACGGCTACAAGGTGTACCTGGGCGACGGCGCGCAGATCGTCCCGCCGCAGGACGCGGAGATCGCGGCCGAGATCGACGCCATCACCTCGCTGGCGGAGATCCCGCTCGCCGACGGCGGGTGGACGGTGCTGACCGGGCCGCAGATCGTCGAGCCCTATCTGGCCCGCGCGGTGGCCACGCTCGCCCCGGACAGCGCCCGCGACCTGTCCGTGGTCTACACCCCGCTGCACGGCGTCGGCCGGGACACCCTGCTCGCCGCCTTCGACCGGGCCGGGTTCCCGGCGCCGGTGACCGTCGCCGCGCAGGCCGACCCCGACCCCGACTTCCCCACCACCGGCTTCCCCAACCCGGAGGAGCCGGGGGATGGACCTGGCCTTCGCCACCGCGACCGCGCTCGGCCCGGACCACGCGCCGGACCTGGTCATCGCCAACGACCCGGACGCCGACCGGCTGGCAGTCGCCGTGCCGCTGCCCGGCGGCGGCTGGCGCTCCCTGCACGGCGACGAGGTCGGCGCGCTGCTCGCCGCGCACCTGGTGTCCCGGGGCGCCACGGGCACCCTGGCCACCACCATCGTCTCCTCCTCCCTGCTCTCCCGGATCGCCGAGGGCGCCGGGCTGCCCTACGCCGAGACGCTGACCGGCTTCAAGTGGATCTCCCGCGCGCCCGGTCTGCGCTTCGGCTACGAGGAGGCCCTGGGCTACTGCACCGACCCGGAGGCCGTGCGCGACAAGGACGGCATCACCGCCGCCCTGGCCGCCGCCGAGCTGGCGGCCGGGCTCAAGGCCTCCGGCCGCACCCTGTCCGACCTGCTGGACGAGCTGGCGGTCAGCCACGGGCTGCACGCCACCGGCCAGCTCTCGGTGCGGCTGCCCGAACTGAAGCAGATCGCCGCGGCCATGGCCCGGCTGCGCGAGCAGCCGCCGACCGTACTCGGCGGGCTGACCGTGGCGCGGGCGGACGACCTGGAGCAGGGCACCGAGGGCCTGCCGCCGACCGACGGGCTGCGCTACCGGCTCACCGGCGGTGGCACCTCCTCGGCCCGGGTGGTGGTCCGGCCGTCCGGCACCGAGCCCAAGCTCAAGTGCTATCTGGAGGTCGTGCTCCCGGTCGGTTCCGCCGCGGAGCTCGGCGCCGCCCGTCGGCGGCCGGCGAACTGCTGGCCGCGGTCACCCGCGACCTCGCCGAGGCCGCCGGACTGCCGTCGGAGTGACCCGGCGTCACGGTGAGCTGCCGTCACGGTGAGCTGCCGTCACGGTGAACCGGCGTCGCAGTGACCTGGCCTCGGAGTGACCCGGCGGTCCCCGGGGCCTGCCCGGCTCCCGGGGCCTGCCCGGCTCCGGGCCGGCCTGCCCAACTCCCGCCTGGAGGTCACAGCCCGGCCCTAGAGTGTCGGCCATGGAGACGACCGACACCCCGATAGCCGGCAGCGCCGGTGCCATCGCCGTGCCCACCGGCCGCGATCGACTGATCGACGTCCCCGGCATCCGCAATCTGCGCGACGCCGGGGGCTTCGCCACCGCCGGCGGCGGCCGGGTGCGCCGGGGGTGCTCTACCGTTCGAGCTCGCTCACCGAGCTCGGCCCCGAGGGCGCGCGGCAGCTCGCCGGGCTCGGCCTGCGCACCGTGGTCGACCTGCGCAGCGAGCCGGAGCGCGAGCACTGGCCGAACCAGCGGCACGACCTGGAGTACACCACCGTCCCGCTGCCGACCCTGCCGCCGTTCGAGAACACCCCGGGCAACCCGGACACGGCCGCGGACCAGGTCGACGCCGCCGACCCCGCCCCGGTCGAGCCGGGCGCGGCCGACCCCGGCCTGCGGCAGATGTACGCGCTGATGGCCGAGGTCGCCGGGGAGCCGATCGCGGCTTTTGTCCGGCAGTTGCTGCTGCCCGGCGCGCTGCCCGCGCTGATCCACTGCGCGGTGGGCAAGGACCGCACCGGGGTCACCGTCGCGGTCGTGCTCTCCGCCCTCGGCGTGTCCGCGGACGACCTGCTCGCCGACTACCTGCTCTCCAACGCCGGCCTCGGCCTGCTCGACGGACCGCTGCGCTACCTGGACGAGCACGGCGTGGAGCGGCTCTCCCGGCCGGTCCACCCGGACCTGCTCGGGCTGTTCCTGGAGCGGACCGCCGGGCTGCACGGCAGCGCCGAAGCGTTCCTGCGGCACCACGGGGTCACCGGGGCCGAGCTGGACCAGCTTCGGGAGCTGCTCACCGAGCCCGCCTGAGCCGCGTCTCGGTCACCTCCGGTCCGTGCCCCGGTCCGCGCCCCGGTGTGCGGCCGGGGCGGCACCGGCCCGGTGCCGCCGAGGGCCGGCGGCGCGGCCGTGACGGCCCTCCGACCGGCCCCGGGGCCACCGGTGGCCGCCCAGCTGCTCCCGGCCGCCCCACGGCCGCTGCTGCGCCCCCTCCGAGGGCCACAGCGCAGGCCGGGCGGGCCGGGCACCGTGCCAGGAGCCGGCCACCCGGAACAGGCAGGGGTCGGTCACCCCGACCGGCAGCGGCACCCGCTGCCCGGCCGGCCCGACCTGCTCGAACCCGACCGCCATGGTCAGCCACTGCCCGGGGGCGCGCCGGGGCCGACCCGCAGCCGCAGCGGCACCGCGGCCCGGCCCCGGCCGCGACCGTGAGCCCCCGGCCCGGGCCGACCTGCCCGGTGAGCACCCCCTGCGCGGCCCGCAGCCGCACCGACTGCCAGCGCCCCGCCCGCGCCGCCACTGCAAGCGGAGGTCGCCCCGCGCAGGGTCTGCCCCGCACGCCGAACACCAGCACCGGGCGGACGCCCGCGCAGCGCCCGGCGATCCGGCTGCGCAGCACCAGCCGGGCCGGGGACCAGCCGCCACCCGCCCGGTAGACCCGGCGCACCCCGCGCAGCCGCAGCGAGAGCGAGGTCTGGTTCACCGCGCTGCCCTGCGCCAGGCTGCGCCGCACCGCCTCCGGGTCCACCCCGCAGCCGGCCGCGGCCTGCGCCGGGGCGGCAGCGGGCGGAGGCCTGCGCCCGGGCGGCAGCGGGGCGGAGGCCTGCGCCCGGGGCGGCCCGGCGGCGGCGCTCCCGGCGGCGCCGAGCACCACCAGTGGCCCGGCCGCCAGCGCGGCGGCCAGCCCAGTCCTATCGTCTGACGGATTCGCTTTGTTGTCACAGTTCGAATCTGACACGCCACCAGACGTCACGCTCGGCGGCCAGTTCCCGGTACACCATCTCAGCTCCGCCTCCCGGGCCGCCCTCCGCCCAGGCCGGAACCAGCCGTCCCGAACGGCTGGTTCTGATCACTCCGCCCGCTCAGGCAAACTTTCCACCATGGACATAATCACCCGCCCCGCCCTCGCCTCCGAGCTCGATGCCGCCGGGCACCTCACCGCCGAATCCTTCATCACCGACGGCCACACCGAGCGCGACGGCCTCTACGCGACCCGGCTGCGCAACGGACGGGACCGCGCCGAGCAGGCGGAGCTGCTGGTGGCGGTCGACCCGCTGACCGGCGCGCTGCTCGGTTCGGTGACCTTCGCCGCACCCGGGTCCCCGTACGCCGACCTGGCGCAGGGCCAGGAGGGCGAATTCCGGATGCTCGCGGTGGCGCCGGAGGCCCGGGGAAGGGCGCGGGCGAGGCGCTGGTGCGTGCCTGCGTCGAACGCGGGCGCGAGCTGGGCCTGGAGCGGATGGTGATGTCCACGCAGGCCGAGATGGTCCACGCACACCGGATCTACGAGCGTCTGGGCTTCGTCCGGACCCCCGACCGCGACTGGTCTCCGGTTCCGGGAATCGAACTCATGACCTATGCGTTGGAACTCGCCCAGTGAATCTGGTCACTGCTGACACTACATGTGGTGGTGCTTCTGAGAAGCGCCACAGATGTATGCTCACTCTCGCTGTCGACGCAGGGGAACCCGGTGCGAATCCGGACTGCAGCGGTGAGCGACGGTGCCTCCGCACCTGCTCGCAAGTCCGATGACCTGCCGACGGTAATGACTTCCGGGCCCCGAGGGTGGGCTGAGGATGTGCTGCGCGCTGCCGTCATGCGCCCCCGCACGCCTCGCTCCGCTCCCGGTGGCCCACCGCCGACTGGCCGCCGCCAACGAGGAGCGAACCGTGACCGTACTGCCGTCACCCACCCCGTGCTTGCCGAAGAGACCGAGGGCCACGGCTCCGTCTCCGTCGCCACCCTGCCTAATCAGGCCGGCGGTCCTGGCAGTGCGGGTGTCGGTCCGCGGCGGCGTCGCGGACGGCGATGCCCCCGGGGCGGCGCTGCTGCGCACCCTGACCGAGCGTTCCGCCGACCTGGCCCAGGTCGACCCGGGCCGGGTCGCCGCCGCCGCGCTGCGCGGCCGGCGGCGGCGGCGACTACGCCGAGCTCCGCGGGCTGGCCACCGAGGCCGCCGCCGCGCTGATCGCCGAGGACCCGCAGTACTCCCGGCTCGCCGCCCGGCGCGCTCGCCGAGGAGATCCGCGAGGAGGCCGCCGGACAGGGCGCGACCTGCTTCGCCACCTCGGTCGCGGTCGGCCACCGCGAGGGCCTGATCGGTGACCCCACCGCCGAGTTCGTCGCCGCCCACGCCGAGGTCCTGGACCGGTGATCGACCCGGCCGGCGACGACCGCTTCGAGTACTTCGGCCTGCGCACGCTGTACTCCGCTATCTGCTGCGACACCCGATCACCCGTCAGGTCGTGGAGACCCCGCAGCACTTCATGCTGCGCGTGGCCTGCGGCCTGGAGGTCGGCGGCGGCGCCGAGTCGGTGGCCCGAGTCGCCGAGGTCGCCGGGCTCTACCGGCTGATGAGCCGGCTGGAGTACCTGCCCTCCTCGCCGACCCTGTTCAACTCCGGCACCCGGCACCCGCAGATGTCCTCCTGCTACCTGCTGGACTCGCCGCTGGACGAGCTGGACTCGATCTACTCCCGCTACGCGCAGATCGCCCGGCTCAGCAAGCACGCCGGCGGCATCGGCCTGTCCTACAGCCGGATCCGCTCCCGCGGCAGCCTGATCCGCGGCACCAACGCCAGTCCAACGGCATCGTCCCGTTCCTGCGCACGCTGGACTCCTCGGTCGCCGCGGTCAACCAGGGCGGCCGCCGCAAGGGCGCGGCCTGCGTCTACCTGGAGACCTGGCACGCCGACATCGAGGAGTTCCTGGAGCTGCGGGACAGCACCGGCGAGGAGGCCCGGCGCACCCACAACCTCAACCTGGCGCACTGGATCCCGGACGAGTTCATGCGCCGGGTCGAGGCCGACACCGAGTGGTCGCTGTTCTCCCCCGGCGACGTGCCGGAGCTGGTGGACCTGTGGGGCGCGGAGTTCGACGCCGCCTACGCCAAGGCCGAGGCGGCCGGGCTGGCCGTCCGCAGCACTCCGGCGCGCGCCCTGTACGCCCGGATGATGCGCACCCTGGCGCAGACCGGCAACGGCTGGATGACCTTCAAGGACGCCTCCAACCGCGCCGCCAACCAGACCGCGCTGCCGGGCCGCACGGTGCACTCCTCCAACCTGTGCACCGAGATCCTGGAGGTCACCGACGACTCCGAGACCGCGGTCTGCAACCTCGGCTCGGTCAACCTGGGCGCGCACCTGCTGCCGGACGGCGAGGTCGACTGGGAGCGTCTGGACGCCACCGTCCGCACCGCGGTGACCTTCCTGGACCGCGTGGTCGACATCAACTTCTACCCGACCCCCGAGGCCGGCGCCTCCAACGCCCGCTGGCGCCCGGTCGGCCTGGGTGTGATGGGTCTTCAGGACGTCTTCTTCAAGCGCCGCCTGGACTTCGACTCGGCCGAGGCCAAGGAGCTGTCCACCCGGCTGTCCGAGCGGATCATGCTCACCGCCTACGAGACCAGCTGCGAGCTCGCCGAGCGCCTGGGCCGGCACGAGGCGTACGAGCAGACCCGCGCCGCCCGCGGCCAGCTGCACATCGACCACTTCACCACCGCGCCCACCTGGCCCGAGCGCTGGACCGCGCTGCGCGAGCGGGTCGCCCGCACCGGCCTGCGCAACTCGCTGCTGCTGGCGATCGCCCCCACCGCGACCATCGCGTCCATCGCGGGCGCCTACGAGTGCATCGAGCCGCAGGTGTCCAACCTGTTCAAGCGGGAGACCCTGAGCGGCGAGTTCCTCCAGGTCAACCCCTACCTGGTGGCCGACCTCAAGCAGCGCGGGCTGTGGAACGCCACCACCCGCGAGTCGCTGCGCGACGCCAACGGCTCGGCCCAGGAGATCCCCGGCCTGCCGGACGAGCTCAAGAGCCTCTACCGCACCGCCTGGGAGCTCCCGCAGCGCGCGCTGATCGACCTGGCCGCGGCCCGGATGCCCTACCTGGACCAGAGCCAGTCGCTGAACCTGTTCCTGGCCTCGCCCACCATCGGCAAGCTCAGCTCGATGTACGCGTACGCCTGGAAGGTCGGTCTGAAGACCACCTACTACCTGCGCTCCCGTCCGGCCACCCGGATCGCCCGCGCGGCCCAGGGCCAGACCGCGGAGCGGACCCCGGCCGAGCCCGCCGCCCTGCCGGTGGTCGAGGACGAGGCCGCGATCGCCTGCTCCCTGGAAAACCCCGAGTCCTGCGAGGCCTGCCAGTAATGACCACCAACGACCGGACCGAACAGACCGAACAGAACGCACCGGCCGCGCAGGCCAAGAACCTGCTCGACCCGGGCTTCGAACTGACCCTGCGTCCGATGCGCTACCCGGACTTCTACGAGCACTACCGCAACGCCATCAAGAACACCTGGACCGTCGAGGAGGTGGACCTGCACTCGGACGTCGCCGACCTGGCGAAGCTGAGCGCGGACGAACGCCACCTGCTCGGCCGGCTGGTCGCGTTCTTCGCCACCGGCGACTCCATCGTCTCCAACAACCTGGTGCTGACGCTCTACAAGCACATCAACTCGCCCCGAGCGCGGCTCTACCTGTCCCGCCAGCTGTTCGAGGAGGCTGTGCACGTCCAGTTCTACCTGACCCTGCTGGACACCTACCTGCCCGATCCGCAGGACCGCAACGCGGCCTTCGCGGCGGTGGAGAACATCCCCTCGATCCGGGAGAAGGCGCAGTCTGCTTCGCTGGATCAACGAGGTCGAGAAGCTGGACTCGCTCCAGACCAAGGCCGACCGGCGGCGCTTCCTGCTCAACCTGATCTGCTTCGCGGCCTGCATCGAGGGACTGTTCTTCTACGGCGCCTTCGCCTACGTCTACTGGTTCCGCTCCCGGGGCCTGCTGCACGGGCTGGCGACCGGCACCAACTGGGTGTTCCGCGACGAGTCCATGCACATGGACTTCGCCTTCCAGGTGGTGGACACCGTCCGCGCCGAGGAGCCGGACCTGTGGGACGACGAGATGAGCGCCCAGGTCACCGCGATGCTGGAGGAGGCCGTCGAGGCCGAGCTGCAGTTCGCCCAGGACCTGTGCGGTGACGGCCTGCCCGGCATGAACACCGACTCCATGCGCCAGTACCTGGAGTGCGTCGCCGACCAGCGGCTCAACCGCCTCGGCCTGCCGGCCCGCTACGGCTCGGAGAACCCCTTCGGCTTCATGGAGCTCCAGGGCGTCCAGGAGCTGACCAACTTCTTCGAGCGCCGCGTCTCCGCCTACCAGGTCGCGGTCGAGGGCTCGGTCTCCTTCGACGACGACTTCTGACCGACCCTCACCACCGGCGGCGCGCCAACCGGGGCGCGCCGCCGCTGCTCACAGCGGATGCACCCTGCCCGAGATCATCTCCCGCAGCAGACCGTTGTCACCCATGAGGCTCTTGATACTGGCTTCCTCGTTCTGCGCCGCGTCGAGCCCGCTCCAGTCGAGCAGGTACCCGGCGTCACGAGCCAGTTGCACGAGAAACGCGCGCTGGGTACGGCCGTTGCCCTCGCGGAACGGGTGCAGCGCGTTCAAGTCCCCGTAAAGGTCGGCCAGTCCGTCCACGAGCTGATCCTTGGTGCCGCCGCGCAGGTAGTCCTCCGCCGCCAGTCGGCCGAACACCGAGCCCGCGTAGGAGTCCAGTTGGGCCATCCGGCAGAAAACCGAGCTGCCCTTGGCGATCTCGACGGTGCGCAGCTGCCCGGCCCAGTCGTAGAGCAGCCCGAAGATGGCCGCATGGAACGCGCACAGGTGCGGCAGGTCATAGCCCCCGGCCAGTGGTCGACTCGCAAGCCGCAGCAACTGAACCCGGGTGATGTCGCTCTCGGCCACCTGGAGCAGGTCCTGCTCGGAGTAGCCGAGTCGGTTCCGCAGTACACCGTTGGGCAGGATGTACAGATCGTTCACCCGGCCTTGCGCCCCAGCTGCGGGGTGTAGCGGGCCAGAGTCCGCTCGGTCAGCTCGTCAATGGTGATCCCGCCGCGGACGTACTCCTCGGCGTCCCGGTCGGCGGCCGCGGACGTGGTCAGCCCCTCCGCCGCCAGCGACCCGTTCGCCGACTCGACTGCCTGCCGCCGCACCGCGATCTCGGCGAGACCGGCCAGCGCCTGGTAGGCGTCCACCGACAGGAGTACTCCCTGTGCCTTCCGGTGGGCTCCGATGAGCACCGGTTCGGCTCGTTGCCCGGTCCCTCCAGCTCGGTCAGTATCCGGGAGAGATGGGCGCGAGCATCGCTCACCGTGACGACTTCCTGAATCTGAGGCATGGATCCAGTCTATCAATCCGCCCAGAAATCTGTACAGATTCCCGGAGAGGACTACCCGCCCTGGCGGACCAGCTGCATCCACAGCGGGAGCAGGAGCAGGGCGGCCACCGAGCTCTTGGCCACCAGGGAGGCCGACATGTCGACACCGACCTCGTAGCGCTGGGCGAAGATGAACAGGTTCTGCGGGGTGGGCATCGCCGCGATCAGCACCAGGTACTCGATCCAGACCCCGCGCACCCCGAACAGGGTGTAGCAGACGGCCCAGGTGAGCAGCGGGAAGAGTACGCACTTGAAGGCGATCAGCCAGAGCTCCTCCGGCGGGGTGTCCCGCACCCGCAGGCCGCTGCCGCCGAGGTGCAGGCCGAGGGCGAAGAGCGCGACCGGGGAGGCGCTGGCGCCGACGAAGGAGAAACCGTCCAGGACGGTCCCCGGCACCTTGACCGCCAGCAGGTTCAGCGCCAGACCCAGCAGGCAGGCGAGCACCATCGGGGTGGTCAGCGAGGCCCACACCGCGCGCCCGGCCCGCACCAGCGGCCGCGCCCCGGGGTCGGCCGCGCCCAGCTCCATGATCAGGATGATCACCGAGGACAGCACGCACACCTGGAACAGCAGCACCGAGAAGATCGGCGTCGCCGTCCCGAACAGCATGATGAACACCGGCACGGCGAAATAGGCCGTGTTCACCTGGATCCCCGCCATGATCCGCAGCGCTATCCCCCGCGGCTGCCGCGAGCCGAACAGATAGGCCACCAGCCCGACCACGGCCATGCTCGCCACGGCACTGAGGACATACCCCGACAGCGCCCGCCAGACGAACAGGGTGTGCAGGTCGCTGGTGTAGATGTTCCCGAACAGATAGCACGGGATGGCGAACAGAAAGCTGAAGTCCGAGAAGGCCTTGGAGACTTCGGCGGAGATCACTCCCCGCCTGGCGAATCCCACCCCGGCTCCGAAGGCCAGCCCCACCGGGAAAAGCTTGGCAAGCACACTGAGCATCTCCACGTTGCCGAGACCCTAGCAGAGCCCGCCATCCCTACAGATCATTCGTTCAACTGCTGCCCGGAAGGCCCCCGGCCGGTCAGACCAGCGTCTTCCAGTAGGACCAGAAGCGGACCAGCACCATGCCGCCGATGATCAGGTACCAGAGCAGCGGGCCGAACCAGTGCAGGGTGAGCACCGCGTCCAGGCCGTCGCGCCAGCGGGCGGGGGGGGGATGACCCGGTGCTTGAGGTTGTGCAGGGTGACGTACCAGAACAGCGGGAAGATGATCACCCAGACCACGATGCAGTAGGGGCACAGTGCCCCGATGCTGTAGAGCGACTGGCCGATCAGCCAGCAGATCAGGCCCAGGCCGAAGGTGACTCCCAGTTGCAGCCCGGCCCAGTACCAGCGCTGGTAGCGCGCCCCGGCCAGCAGCCCCATCGCCAGCGCCAGCACCACCGCGAAGCCCGCGATGCCCATCAGCGGGTTGGGGAAGCCGAAGACAGCGGCCTGCGGCTTGGTCATCACATTGCCGCAGCTGATGATCGGATTGATGCTGCAACTGGGCACATAGCCCGGCTGGGTCAGCAGCTTGAAGCGCTCGTAGGTGAGGGTGAACGAGGCGATGAAGCCCAGTGCCCCGGTGATCACCAGGAACCAGGTCATCGCCCGCCCCGCGCCCACCCTTCCCACGGCCCAGCGGTCCTGGCCTGCATCGACGTCCA
The DNA here is from genome assembly GCA_014284505.1 of Streptacidiphilus sp. 4-A2. Taxonomy (GTDB): domain Bacteria; phylum Actinomycetota; class Actinomycetes; order Streptomycetales; family Streptomycetaceae; genus Streptacidiphilus. The sequence continues at coordinate 5,679,042 of JAAFYY010000001.1, forward strand.
TGCTGTCCAGGATCACCCACGACGGCGTAGGGCGCAGATAAGCGCCTGGCCCGGCCGCGCGGTTCAACCCGGCTCAGTCGTTGGGGACCGTCTCGTAGCGGGGCGTCAGCTCGGACATCTGCCGCAGCGCGTCCTTCCGGTCCCGCTTGGAGAGCCGGTCCAGGTAGAGGTAGCCGTTCAGGTGGTCCGTCTCGTGCTGGAGGCAGCGGGCGAAGAAGCCGGTGCCCTCGACCACGACCTCGTTGCCCTCGCGGTCCTGGCCGCGCACGACCGCGAAGTCGGGGCGCGCCAGGTCGGCGTACGCGCCGGGGACCGAGAGGCAGCCCTCGGGCGACTCGTCCAGGTTGCGCTGCGCCGGGTCGAGGTCGTCCAGCACCGGGTTCACCACCACGCCGATGTGCCGGACGCCCTCGTCGTCGGGGCAGTCGTAGACGAAGACCCGCTGGTCGACGCCGATCTGGTTGGCGGCGAGGCCGACGCCCTCGGCCGCGTACATGGTCACGAACAGGTCGTCGACCAGTGCGGACAGCTCCGCGCCGAACTCGGTGACCGTCGCGCAGGGGTGGTGCAGCACGGGGTTGCCGACGACGGTGATCGGGTGGAACGCGCCCTTGGACGTGTCCGGCTCCTCGCCGACGACCCGCACCGGGGCGTGCTCCTCGACCTGCTCGTCGACCTGTTCCTCGACCTGGTGTTCCGACATGCCGCTGCCACTCGCCTTCAGTCCGTACACGGGTAAGCCACCAGGGTACGGGGAAGAGCCGGACTCAGCAGACTTCTTCCAGGTCACGGTAGGAGCGCTGGGCCGGGTTGCCCAGCACCCAGCGGTCCAGCAGCGAGCCCACCAGGTCGGCCGGGGCGGCCATTCCGCACTCCCGCTCGGGCATCCACAGCGCGCCCGCGCTGCGGTGGCTCAGATGGCCGAGCTGCCCGTCGTCGTGCGGGTCGTGGTGCTCGCTGTGGCCGTCGTCGGCCGGCATCCGGCTCTCCGAACAGTCCCGGCACAGCAGCCGTACCGAGGAGGTCCAGTCCTCGGCGGCATAGCCGGCTTCGGAGACCAGCTGCTCCAGCGCGTCCCGGTCCCCCTCGGTCTCGGCCTGGAGCAGCACCACCCAGGTGGGCACCGGCGAGGGCGCCCACAGCTCGATCTCGTCGAACACCGGGTAGGGCACGCCGTCCGCGACCCGCTCGCCGTGCGGGGTGCCGTCGTGCAGCACCACCTCGCCCCAGCGGCGTCCGGAGGACGGCAGCGGGATGGACAGCACCTCGACCCGGGCCGGGTCCAGCCGGCGGCCCCAGACCACCTCGGACTCGCCCTCCGGGGAGAGCCGGACAGGCGTGGTGCCGAAGTCCAGGCTGACCGGGCCCTCGCCCTGCGGCAGCCGCAGCCCGTACGCCTGCCAGCAGCGCCGGGCCAGGGCCCAGTCCTGGAGCGCGGTCGCGGCGATGCCCAGGTTCCACCAGTCGGGGGCGCCGGGGCTGCGGTCCAGCAGCGCCACGGCGCGCAGGCCCGCCGCCCGCGCCTGCTCCCAGTCCCGGCGGAACTTGTGCAGCAGCGCGAGGTTGAACCAGGAGTCGGACAGCCACGGCTCCAGATCCGCGGCGCGCACCAGCAGCGCCCCGGCATCCCTCCAGCCGTCCGTTCCCGATGAGTGTGAAGGCCCGGTCGGTCGTTTGCCGCCAGCTGGCGGACGGCCGTTGCCGTGCCCGATTGAAGATCTTCACCTCGGCCTGCCACTCGTCCGATTCCACCCGGTGGTCCGGGCTTGCCCGCAGTGGTGCTGTGCGATGTGCGCCTCCGCAAGCACGCTACGTCGCCGTGCGCCGTGACGCCACGCACAGCCGTGCGCACTCGCGTCCGCTCCGCCGCGCCGCATGAGCCGTCTCCTCCGCGTCGCTTCACGGTTTCACCGACTCCATGCCCGCTCGACGGCCGACCACACCCCCGGGGCCCGCCCCTTCTGGTGCATCCAACCATGACCAGGCCCCGGGGCTCGACGCCTCGGGGCCATGGACCTGCGTTGCTCCTGCCGGGAAGCCGGGCGGACGTGCCCTTCCACCCCGGCTCCGGACCTGCTTTCGGGCCTGCTTCCGGATCGGCCCGGACCTGCGCTCGGACCTGCTTCGGCCCTGGCTCGGGCCTGTCTCGGGCCTGCTTCCGGAGCCGTTCGGTCGTGGGGGCGCTCAGTCGTGTGCGGTGGCCTCGGCCGGGACACCGGAACCGGCGGCAGCGGCGGTGCGGGCCTGCTCGCCGACCAGGTCGCCCTCGACCGGCAGCCCGGCCCGGATCCGCTCGATCCGGGCAAGCACCTTGCCGCGCAGGTCGGTCGGTGCGGTGTCGCAGCCGCAGGAGCGCTTCACCAGCGCCTTGATCGCCTGCTCCAGCCCGTACTTCTCCAGGCACGGCGAGCACTCGTCGAAGTGCTCACGCAGCTTGGCGCAGTCACCCTCACCCATCTCGTTGTCGAGATACTCGTAAAGGTGATCGAGTACCTCGCTGCACTCGGTGTCGTGGTGGTTGCCGCAGCTCATGAGCCCGACCCTTTCGCCTGGTCGTGCGGGACACCCGTCCCGGCACCGCTGCCCGCCGGGACCAGTCCGCGCTCGCGGGCGTAGTCCTCCAGCAGCTCACGCAGTTGGCGACGACCGCGGTGCAGGCGGGACATCACCGTACCGATGGGTGTGCCCATGATGTCGGCAATCTCCTTGTACGCGAAGCCCTCGACGTCCGCGAGATACACCGCGATCCGGAACTCCTCCGGAATGGACTGGAGCGCGTCCTTGACGTCGCTGTCCGGGAGGTGGTCCAGGGCGACCGTCTCGGCCGAGCGCAGACCCGTCGACATGTGCGACTCGGCCCGGGCCAGCTGCCAGTCCTCGATCTCCTCGGCACCGGTGCGCTGGGGCTCGCGCTGCTTCTTCCGGTACGAGTTGATGAACGTGTTGGTGAGGATCCGGTACAGCCACGCCTTGAGGTTGGTGCCCTCGCGGAACTGGTGGAAGGAGGCGAACGCCTTGGCGAAGGTCTCCTGCAACAGGTCCTCGGCGTCAGCCGGATTGCGGGTCATCCGGAGCGCGGCGGAGTACATCTGGTCCAGGTAGCCCAGGGCATCCCGCTCGAACCGGGCGGAGCGGTCGGCCTCGGACTCCTCCGCGGCGGCCCGGAAGGTGTCGCCGCCCGCGTCGTCGACCGCCTCGGTTTCTGCGAACGGCACAGCCTCAGCCGGGGCGGGGCCGCCACCGGCCTGCCGCACCCCGTCCACTGTCCCGAACTCGTCCTCGGTCCCGGCGACGGGACTCACCTCCTGAGCGAAGAACGCGCGGTCCACGGTGGTGGACCGGCTCGCAAGGGAGACTATCGGGCTGGCGACGGAACCGCCCATGCCAACGGGCCACTCGGACCAGGTCATGGGGGATTCCGCTGCGCCCTCCGGGCGTGCGGGGCAAGCCGCTGCAACCATGAGCGCTGCCTTTCACTGACGCTTCGATGCCGACATTGGAGTGAACCAGGGCGGCAGTCAGGACATTCCCGGCTCCGGAACTGAACGGGTTTGAAACCGCCGGGCCCGTCACCGCAACGGGCCGGGCCGCCGCTGCGGGCTCAGAACAGGGTGTCGGCCGCGTCCCCGGGCAGTTCCGAGCCGGGCTCGGTGAAGCGCACCAGCTCCGGGCTGTTGTTGCGGATGCTGCCGACCGCCGCGGAGACCGGGCGGACCTCCATCAGCCCGGGCGGGGGCGGCGCCAGCAGCGCGCGGGCGTGGTCCGGGTCGTTCAGCGACGGGTCGAGCCAGTCGTCGAACACCTGCGGCAGCAGCACCAGCGGCATCCGCGGATGGATGTGCGCCAGCGCGGGCTCGGCGGCGGTGGTGACCACCGAGCAGGTGGCCCACCAGGCCTCGGGGTCGTCCGCGGTGCGCTTGGGGTCGCGCCAGAACTCGTACAGCCCGGCCATGGCCATCACCGAGCCGTCCGCCGGAGTGATGAAGTAGGGCTGCTTGCGGACCCTGCTCCTGGGCGTGCCGGGTTCCACCGGGGGCGTGAACCACTCGAAGTAGCCGTCGGCCGGTATCAGGCAGCGACGGGAGGCGAAGGAGCGGCGGTAGGCCGGCTTCTCGTGCACGGTCTCGGCCCGCGCGTTGAACATCTTCACCGCGACGTCCGAGGACTCCGCCCAGGACGGCACCAGGCCCCAGCGCAGCGGCCGCAACTGCCGTACCGGCTCCGGCCCGCCGCCCTTGAGCGGGCGCTCCAGCACCGCGTGGACCGGCTTGGTCGGCGCGATGTTCCAGTCCGCGGCCAGCGCCTCGGTCGGCTCCCACTTGGCGATGTCGAAGGCCTTGGCCAGGTCCTCCGGCTTCCGGCTCGCCGCAAACCGACCGCACATCGTGTCCCCCAGCCCCTCCGCCGGCCCAGCTGTCCCGGCGGACCAGCCTGCCACGCCCACCCCGCCGACCGCGAAACGCCCGGGTCCGCCCTGCCGGGCACCGGCCCGGAACCGGCGGCGGCGGTTCGCCCATCTTTCCGGTCAGCCGTCCCGTTCAGCCGTCCCGTTCACCCGTCACCGTTCAGCCGTCCCGTTCACTCATCCGGGCGTGCGAGGCTTCGCAGGCCGCGGCTTCCGCCGCCCATGCCCGCCGCCCGCACCCCGCCGCCGCACGCGGCGGTGAACTACCCGAACCGAGGTGAAGCACCCCGTGCAGTCGCACAGCATCAGCGCGGTCTGGAGCCAGGTCACCGGCGTCCAGGCCGACCCCGGCCACAGCATCGTCTGGGCCACCGCCGCCGCCGCGCTGCTGGCCGTGCTGCTCCGCCCCTTCTGGCGGTACAGCCGCAATGTGGTCACCATCGCCCACGAGGGCGGCCACGGGCTGGTCGCCGTGCTCACCCGGCGCCGGCTGCACGGCATCCGGCTGCACTCGGACACCTCCGGGCTGACCGTCTCCTCCGGCAAGCCGCACGGCCCGGGCATGGTGCTCACCGCCGCCGCCGGGTACACCGCGCCGTCACTGCTGGGCCTGGGCGGGGCCTGGCTGCTGTCGGCCGGGCATGTCACCGCGCTGCTGTGGGTGGTGGTGGCGCTGCTGCTGGCAGTCCTGGTGATGGTCCGCAACGCCTACGGGGCGCTGACGGTGGTGGTCACCGGCGCGCTGTGCTTCGCGGTGTCCTGGTTCGGCAGCGCCTCGCTCCAGGGCGCCTTCGCCTATCTGAGCGTCTGGTTCCTGCTGTTCGCCGGGGTCCGCCCGGTGCTGGAGCTCCAGGGCAAGCGGCGGCGCGGCGGCGCGCCCGGCTCCGACGCCGACCAGCTGGGCCGGCTCACCCGCACCCCGGCGGTGCTGTGGGTGCTGCTGTTCCTGGTGATCGCGCTCGCCGCGGTGGCCACGGGCGGTCGCTGGATGCTCACCCGCTGAATACGGATAGGCTCGGGAGCCATGAGCGAACTGCTGTGGCCCGCGCCCACCGCGTCCGACCCCGTCGACGCGGTGCTGACCGTGCCCGGATCGAAGTCCGCGACCAACCGCGCCCTGGTCCTCGCCGCGCTCGCCGACGACCCGGGCTTTGTCCGCCGCCCGCTGCGCAGCCGGGACACCCTGCTGATGGCCGACGGACTGCGGGCGCTGGGGATCGGTGTCGAGGACACCCTCAACAGCAGCAGCGGCGTGCCCGGCGGCGGTGACGCCTGGCGGGTGCTGCCCGCACCGCTCAAGGGCTCGGCCCGGATCGACGTCGGCAACGCCGGCACCGTGATGCGCTTCCTGCCGCCGGTGGCCGCGCTGGCGGACGGCCTGGTCCGGTTCGACGGCGACCCCCGATCCTACGAGCGTCCGCTGGACGGCGTGATCTCGGCGCTGCGGCAGCTGGGCGCCCGGATCGAGGACGACGGACGCGGCGCCCTGCCGCTGACCGTGCACGGCACCGGCGGCCTGGTCGGCGGCCCGGTCACGGTGGACGCGTCCTCCTCCTCGCAGTTCGTCAGCGCGCTGCTGCTGTCCGGGCCGCGCTTCCAGCAGGGCGTGGAGGTCAGGCACGCGCCGCGCCCTGGCGGCGGCAGCGTGCCCTCGCTGCCGCACATCCGGATGACGGTGGAGATGCTGCGCGCGGCCGGTGCCCGGGTGGACACCCCGAGGACGGCGGCGAGCCGGACGTGTGGCGGGTCGCGCCGGGCGCACTGCTCGGCCGGGACCTGGTGGTCGAGCCCGACCTCTCCAACGCGGCGCCGTTCCTGGCCGCCGCCCTGGTCACCGGCGGCACCGTGGTGATCAGGGACTGGCCCCGGCACACCACCCAGCCGGGAGACCAGCTGCGGGAGCTGTTCACCCGGATGGGTGGCACCGGCGAGTTGACGCCCGAGGGCCTGCGCTTCACCGGCAGCGGCTCGGTGCACGGCCTGGACGCCGACCTGCACGAGGTCGGCGAGCTGGCCCCGGTGGTCGCCGCGGTCGCCGCACTGGCCGGATCGCCGTCCACCCTGCGCGGCATCGCCCATCTGCGGCTGCACGAGACCGACCGGCTGGCGGCGCTCGCGCACGAGGTCAACGCACTCGGCGGCGACGCCACCGAGACCGCGGACGGGCTGGTCATCAAGCCGCGCCCACTGCACGGCGGGGTCTTCCACACCTACGAGGACCACCGGCTGGCCACCGCCGCCGCCGTGCTCGGACTGGTCGTCGAGGGCGTCCGGGTCGAGAACGTCGCCACCACCGCCAAGACCTCCCGGACTTCACCGGGCTGTGGGACACCATGCTCGCCGGCACTGCTGTGAAGGACTGATCCACCGCTATGCGCCGCTACGGCAAGGACGCCGACGAGGACGACATCCGGGCCCGCCCCTCCCGTCGGGGCTCCCGTCCCCGCACCCGCACCCGGCCCACCCACGAGGACGCCGACAAGGGCCTGGTGCTGACCGTCGACCGGGGCCGGTTCACCTGTCTGGTGGAGGAGGGGACCAAGCGCGAGCGCGAGATCGCCGCGATCAAGGCCCGCGAACTGGGCCGCAAGGGCGTTGTCGTCGGCGACCGGGTGGCCCTGGTCGGTGACCTCTCCGGGGAGCCCGGGGTGCTGGCCCGGATCGTCCGGGTGGAGGAGCGCAGCACCGTGCTGCGCCGCACCGCCGACGACGACGACCCGTACGAGCGGGTGGTGGTCGCCAACGCCGACCAGCTGGCCATCGTCATCGCCCTGGCCGACCCGGAGCCGCGCGCCCGGCTGATCGACCGCTGCCTGGTCGCCGCCTTCGACGCCGGCCTCGATCCGCTGCTGGTGCTGACCAAGTCCGACCTGGCCCCGGCCGAGCCGCTGCTGGAGATCTACGCCCCGCTGGGCGTCAACCATGTGGTGACCCGCCGGGACGAGCTGGCCACCAGCGGCGCCGAGCAGGTCCGTGAGCGGCTGCGCGGGCTGTCCACGGTCTTCATCGGCCACTCCGGCGTCGGCAAGACCACGCTGGTCAACTCCCTGGTCCCGGCGCACGCGCGGTCCACCGGGGTGGTCAACGCGGTCACCGGACGGGGGCGCCACACCACCACCTCCGCGCTGGCCCTGCGGCTGCCCCCGGCCCCCGGCGCGCCCGCGACGAGCTGCCCGGCTGGGTGATCGACACGCCCGGCTTCCGCTCCTTCGGGCTGTCCCACATCGAGCCCGCCCGGGTCGTCCTGGCCTTCCCCGACCTGGTCCCGGGCACCGAGGGCTGCCCGCGCGCGTGCAGCCACGACGAGCCCGACTGCGCGCTGGACGCCTGGGTGGCCGAGGGCCACGCCGACCCGGCCCGGCTGTACTCGCTGCGCCGGCTGCTCCGCACCCGCGAGGCCCGCGAGGGCGACTGACCCCTCCCCGGGAGCGGCCACCCGCTCCGGATGCCGAGCCCGCCCGCACACGCCACGATGTCAGCACCGGAGGTCAGCGCCGGATGCGACCACCTGGATGTGACCACCGGCCCGATCGGCGGCCGGACGGCGGCAGCGAGGGAGCGTGTGCATGGCCTGGGCGATGGTGATCATCGCGGGATTCCTGGAGACCGGCTTCGCCGTCTGCCTCAAGCTGAGCCACGGCTTCACCCGCCTGGGGCCGGTGATCGGCTTCGCCCTCTTCGGCGCGGGCAGCTTCGGACTGCTCAGCGTCGGCCTGAAGCACCTCCAGGTCGGGCCCGCCTACGCGGTGTGGACCGGCATCGGCGCGGCCGGGACCGCGGTCTACGGGATGGTCTGGCTCGGCGACACGGTCTCGGTGCTGAAGATCGTCTCGATCTGCCTGGTCCTGGCCGGAGTGGTCGGCCTCCAGCTCAGCGGCCTGGAGCACTGAGCGCCGCGCACCGCGGCCTGCGCCCTGGGCGCCGGGCCCTGGGCGCCGCGCACCGGACGCGCTCAGGTCGCCCGGGTACCGCGCGGGCGGATCACTCCGGCGGCGTGTTGGCGTCCCGCAGTGCGCGCATCAGCTCCGCCAGCCGCTCGGCCCGCTGCTCCCCCAGCGGCGCCAGGAAGTGCTCCCGCAGCGAGGCCACATGGCGGCGCTGCGCCTCCTCCCCGATCCGCAGCCCCTCGGCGGTGAGCGCGGCATAGGTGACCCGGCGGTCCTCCGGCGACGGCTGGCGCTCGATCAGCCCGATCTGCACCATCCGGTCAGCGAGTTTGCTGAAGCCCCCGCTGGTCAGCGTGACCTCCCGGGCCAGCTGGGTCATGGTCAGCCGCTGCCCGGGGGTGCGCAGCAGCCGCAGCAGCACCTCGAACCAGGGCCCCGGCAGGTCCACCCCTTCCACCGGGCCGACCCGGACCAGCTCCCCGGTCCGCGCGTAGGCCTCCACCACCAGCCCCCACCAGGTGACCAGTTCCCGGTCGTCCACGCCCGTGCTGCCCTGGGAGCCCATGAGCCCCAGCCTAGGGCCTGCCCGGCCCGGCGGCGCTGGCCCCGGCCCCCCGCGATCGTTACTGTTCAGGGCATGGCCGACTACCATGACGATCTTCGTCTTGCCCATGTGCTCGCCGATCACGCCGACTCGGTGACCCTGGAGCGCTTCAAAGCGCTCGATCTGAAGATCGACACCAAGCCGGACCTCACCCCGGTCAGCGACGCCGACAAGACCGTCGAGGAGCTGCTCCGCAACGACCTCCAGCGGGCCCGTCCGCGGGACGCGGTCATGGGCGAGGAGTACGGCAGCACCGGGCACGGACCCCGGCGCTGGGTGATCGACCCGATCGACGGCACCAAGAACTACATCCGCGGCGTCCCGGTCTGGGCGACCCTGATCGCGCTGATGGAGCTCGGCCCGAACGGCGACCAGCCGGTGGTGGGCATGGTCTCCGCGCCGGCGCTGGGCCGCCGCTGGTGGGCCGCCCGGGGCGCGGGGGCGTTCACCGGGCGCGGTCTGACCAAGGCGTCACGGATCCAGGTCTCGGACGTGTCCCGGCTGGAGGACGCCTCCTTCGCCTACTCCTCGCTGACCGGCTGGGAGGAGCGGGAGCGGCTCGACGCCTTCCTCGACCTCTCCCGCAGCTGCTGGCGCACCCGCGCCTACGGCGACTTCTGGCCGTACATGATGGTCGCCGAGGGTTCGGTGGACATCTGTGCCGAGCCCGAGCTGAGCATCTGGGACATGGCCGCCAACTGCGTGATCGTGGAGGAGGCCGGGGGCCGCTTCACCGGTCTCGACGGGATCCCGGGCGTGCACGGCGGCAACGCGGTCGCCTCCAACGGGCTGCTCCACGGGGAGCTGCTGCAACGACTGGGGTAGCCCCGCTCCGGTACGGTTGGAATGTCTTCTTACCCGATTACTGTGCCGGTTCCGCTGCTGCGCCGGTTCCCCACGGAGGATTCCTGGTGTCCTGGATCAGCGACCACCTGCTGGCGCTCAACGGCACCCTGGTGCTGGTCGCCGTGTTCCTGCTGCCCGCGCTGGAATCCTCGGTCTTCCTCGGGTTCGTGATCCCCGGCGAGAGCGCCGTGGTGATCGGCGGGCTGACGCCTACAACGGGACCAACCCGCTGTGGCTGGTACTGGTCGCCGCCATCACCGGGGCGATCGTCGGCGACAGCATCGGCTACGCCGTGGGCAACCGGTGGGGCGACGCGCTGCTGAACCGGATCCCGCACAAGCTGATCAAGCCGGTGCACATCCGGCAGAGCAAGGACCTGATCGCCCGGCTGGGCGGCCGGGCGGTCTTCGCCGGACGCTTCGCCGCGGCGCTGCGGGCGCTGGTACCCGGCCTGTGCGGGGTCTCCGACATGCGCTACCGCACCTTCGCGGTGTGGAACATGCTCGGCGGCGCGGTGTGGGCGACGTCCTTCGTGCTGATCGGCTACTTCGCGGGCGCGAGCTGGCACAAGGTCGAGTCCTACGCCAACACCGCGAGCTGGATCCTGGTCGGGGTGATCGCGGTGGTCGTCGGCGGCCTGCTGTACCTCAAGCACCGCTCGGAGAAGCGGGCCACCGCCCGCTACGCGGCCGACGGCACCGCCGGTGACGGGCCGGCCGAGGCGGACGCGGACGAGACCGCCGGGAGCCTGGACCGCAACGCGGGCTGAGCGGGCCCACCGCCCGCACCACCCGCCTGGGTGCGGGCCCCCGGACCGGCCGTGCCAGGTCCGGGAGCCCGCGGCTGTTGGGGGCGGAACCGCCCGCGGGCATCGCCGGGGCACCGGCGAATTCCCCTGCGCACCGGCGCCGTTGTACCGGCGACCGGTACTGACAGCGACCTTACATTAGACCTGGTCCAAATCAACACCTGGACTAATCTCGAACCCTCTCCGGGCCACTGTTACCCTGACTCCATGAGTGACCTGCTGGAACGCCTCCGAGACCGCGGTTGGCGCCTCACCGCACAGCGGAGGGTCGTCGCCCAGGTACTCGACGGAGATCACGTCCATTTCACCGCCGACGAGGTGCACGCGCTTGCCGTGGGCCTGCTGCCGGAGATCAGCCGCGCCACGGTCTACAACACCCTCGGCGAGCTGGTGAGCCTGGGTGAGGTGCTGGAGGTCAGCACCGACGGGCGGGCCAAGCGCTACGACCCCAACGCCCATCAGGCCCACCAGCACCTGGTCTGCTCCCGCTGCGGCACCATCCGCGACGTGCACCCGGCCGGCGACCCGATCGCCGCGCTCCCGGCCGCGGAGCGGTTCGGCTTCGCCATCACCGAGGTAGAGGTCACCTACCGGGGCGTCTGCCCGGCTGCGCCCAGCCCTGACCCCGGGGCCCGGCCGTGACCCCGGCCCAGACCTGCCCCAGCCCCGACCTCGGGCCTGACCCCGGGCCCGGGCCTGACCCCGACCCCGGGCCCGGGCCGCTCCGACCGGCTGCGGGTCAGGCGCTGAGGTCGGCGCGCAGCGCCTCCAGCAGCCGGGTGGCCCGGTCGGCGACATCGGCCGGCCCCGCCTCGGCGGCGCGGGTGCACCAGGCGCGGGCCTGGTGCAGGTCCCCGCGCCGGGCCGCGATCAGCCCCAGCCGCAGCGCCGCGCGCCCGTGCCCGTTGTCCGCGGCGCGGGTGTACCAGAGCATCGCCTCCGGCTCGCTGCCTCGCGGGCGAGCAGCAGCCCGAGGTTGAAGGCCGCGCTGCGGCTGCCGCCCTCCGCCGCCCGGCGGTACCAGTGCTCGGCGGTCCCGGTGTCGCCGCGCTCGGCGGCCCGGACCCCCACCCGCACCTGGGCACGGTTGTGCCCGGCCTCGGCCGCGGCCGCGTACCAGCGCTCCACCTCGCCCTCGAACCGGTCCTCGGCCGCCCGCTCCAGCAGCACGGCCAGCCGGAACGCCGCCTCGGCCGAGCCGCCCTCGGCCGCCTGGCGGTAGCGCACCGCGGCGGAGGTGAGGTCCCGCGGCGCTCCTTGGCCACGGCCAGCTGGAGCGCCGCCTCGGCATGGCCCCGGCCGCCGCCCGCGCGTACCACTCCTGGGCGTCGTGCTGGTCGCCCCGCCCGGCGTAGAGGATGCCCAGGTTGAAGGCCGCGTCCACGCTCCCGGCCTCGGCGGCCTTGGAGAACCACGGCTCGGCCCCGGGGGTGTCGCCACGCTGGAACAGCATCACCGCGAGCGCGTTGCTGGCGTCCCGGTGCCCCGCGTACGCCGCCTGCCGGTACCACTGCTCGGCCTGGGCCTCACGGCCGTCGGCGGCGCAGAGCAGGCCCAGGTTGAAGGCACCGTTGTGGTCACCGGCGGCGAGCGCGGTGCGGTACCACTGCTCGGCCATCCCCGGCTCGCCCCAGGCGGCATGCAGCGCCCCCAGTGCGTTGGCGGCGTTGCCGTCGCCCGCGTCGGCGGCCTCACGCCACCAGTCGGCCGCGCCGACCTCGTCACCGCTGTCCCGCAGCAGGAAGCCCAGCGCGCAGGCCGCGCGGGGCTCGCCGCCCTGCGCGGACTGCCGGTACCAGCGGGCGGCCTCCTCCCGCTCGCCGCGCCGCTCCAGCTGGACGCCGAGCCGCAGCGCCGCACCGGCGTGGCCGCGGGCGGCGGCCTGGCGCAGCCACGGCTCAGCCTCGGCGATCTCACCGCCCGCCTCCAGCAGCCGGCCGAGCCGGTAGGCCCCTCGCGGTGCCCGGCCTCGGCCGCGGCCCGGAACCACTTCTGGGCCTGGCCGCCCTCCCGCTGATGCTCCAACAGGTCCGCGTAGGCGTAGGCGCCGCCGGTGTGGCCCTGCTCGGCCGCCTGGCGCAGCCAGTACTCGGCGCCCGGCTCGTCGCCGCGGTCACGCAGATGCAGCCCGAGCGCGTGCGCGGCAGGCGCGCTGCCGGCGACCGCGGCCTCCGCCACCAGTCCGCGGCCTCGTCCCGCCGGCCGCGCTGGTGCAGCAGCACGCCCAGGTTGTTGGCCCCGGCCCGCAGCCCGGCGGCGGCCGCCCGGCGCAGATGGGTCTCGGCCTCGTCCAGGTCGCCCCGGCGCAGCAGCAGCGAGCCGAGCAGGCTGGCGGCCTCCGGGTCGTCCTCGGCGGCGGCGCGGCAGCGCTCCTCCAGCGCGGCCTGCTCGCGGGCCGCGAGCGCGGACTCGAACGTCCGGAACCGGGGCGCGTCGCTCTCCTCGTCCGGCTCGGCCTCCTCCGGCTCGCCCTCGCCCGAGCCCCCCTCCGAGCCCTCGCCCGGCCCGAAGCCGTCCGGCCCGGCGGTGCCCGGCAGCGCACGGCGCTCCGGGCGGTCCGGCTGGTCCATCCGCTCGGCCGCGGCGAACCCGCCGGCCCCGGCCCGGGGCACGGGCGCGGCGTAGTCCTCGGCCTCGTCGAAGTGTTCCGGCTCGTCCAGGACGTCGGACTGGTAGCGGTCCGGATCGCCAGGGCCGCCGGGCACCTCGAACTGCCCCAGCGCGGCCGCATACTGGGCCTTCTCGGCCGCGGTCATCTCGACCGTGACATCCGTGTCCGAGTCGTCCGCACGGCCCGAGCGCGCGCGCGGGAGAGACAGCCGTCCCGCCCGCTGCGGTTCGTCCCGCTCGACTCCTGGCCCTGCTCCCGAGATCATCGACATGTCGACTCCTGCGTCCGCCGGGTCCCTGGGCATCCCTGGCACGCACCGGAGCTCATGGCCGCTTTCCGGCCTCGCACCGTCCCCCATGGGGCTCATCGTCGCACCACCCGCAACCCGCGTACACCTGGTATACCCCAGAGGAAGAGGTTACTTCAGCGCTTTGTCGATTTCGCGACACATCAACCTCGCAACGCCTTGCCCGACTTGGCCGCTGACGCCGTCACACCTCGCCGCCGACTGCCTCAGGACCCCACCTTCCCGCTCTGCCAACAGGTTAGACGTTCCGTCAGATTCACTACCGAAACGGGCGATTGAAGTGACAACCGAAAGATCCGATCCCCACACCGAACCGCACCCACCCTGACACCGTCTACCCCCGGACGTGCGGAAGGCCCGGCGCAGAATCTGGCGCCGGGCCCTCCGACTTCCGAGTAGCGGGGACAGGATTTGAACCTGCGACCTCTGGGTTATGAGCCCAGCGAGCTACCGAGCTGCTCCACCCCGCGTCGTTGTGGGTTAACCGTAGCGTGCCCATACTGACCAGCGCAAATCCATTACCCGGCCACCCCCGCGACACCCGTCCCTGAACCCCGGCCCGCAGCCCCCGGACCCCGCTCGGACGCCCGGACAGCGCGGGAAGACCCTGGACATGCACAGGCCCCCGGACATGCGTAAGGCCCGGCACAGGATCTGTGCCGGGCCTTACGACTTCCGAGTAGCGGGGACAGGATTTGAACCTGCGACCTCTGGGTTATGAGCCCAGCGAGCTACCGAGCTGCTCCACCCCGCGTCGTTGTAGGACAACCGTAGCACGTCGCAGGTGGGCGGCCGGACAGCGCAGTGGGGACCGGGCGGCATGTGAGGATGGAGGCATGTCCGAAACCGCCGCCGAGGCACTGCCTCCCGCCGCCCAGCCGATCACCCGTGCCGTGCTCGAACTCGACGAGTACGCCGCCGGGCTCGGCTGGGACCAGCCCGCCCGCCTGTTCGCCCTGGTCGACACGGCCGCGCTGCTGAAGAACGAGCCGGGCATCGCCCGCCAGCTGGGCCTGGAGCCGGGCCCCGAGGGGCAGCTCACCCCGATCGAGCAGGACGAGCTCCCCGCCGGACAGGCCCTGGACAGCTTCCTGGGCACTGTCGCCTGGCCGGACGCGGTGGCCGGCTGCGCACTGGTGGTCGAGCGGCTGATGCTGCCGCCCAGCGCCGAGACAGCGGTGCCCAGCGGCATGAACGAGAAGCAGCTGGCGAAGTGGGTGGCCGGCCACCCGGACCGGGAGGAGGTCCGGATGACCGTGGCCGTGCTGCGGAACGGCACCCGGGAGACCGCACTGCGGCTGCGCTCCAAGGACATCGCCCGCGAGGTGCTGACCGGCCCCGCACTGGTGCCCGGGCTGGCCGAGGCCCTGCTCGCGACCTTCGAGGACTGACGACGCAGCTGAACGGGCGCGCGGTAGCCCCGCGCGCCCGTTCGAGCCCTGCCCTGCCCTGCCCGCCGCGAGCTACCTGCCGCGCGCTACTTGCCGCAGCTGGGCAGGGCCGCCGTGTTGCCGGAGCGGATGTCGCTCAGATCGGTGAGCGCCCCGGCCAGGGTGGTGACCTTGATCAGCCGCAGCCCGGCCGGGGTCGCCGAGGCCGCCTCGGCGCAGTTGTCCGCCGGGGTGAAGAAGTACTGCGCTCCGGCGCCCGGGCTGCGATCATCTTCATGGAGATACCGCCGATCGGGCCGACAACGCCGTTGTCGTCGATGGTCCCGGTCCCGGCCACGAACTTGCCGTCGGTGAGGTTGGTCGGCTGGAGCTTGTCGATGATCCCGAGCGAGAACATCAGCCCGGCGCTGGGGCCGCCGACGTCGCCGAGGTTGATGTTGATGTTGAACGGGAAGGTGTGCTCGGTCCCCGGGTCGATGCCGACATAGGCCTTGCCGGTCTGCGGGTTCTTCGCGGTGGGGATGGTGACCTGCTGGGTGCTGCTCGGGCTCTTGCCCGGCGGGACGACGGTGAAGACCACGTCCTGACCGGGCTGGTGCTTGGTCACCAGCGCGGCCACCTGGGTGACGTCGGTCACCTTGGTCCCGTCCACGGCCACGATGACGTCCCCGGCATGCAGCCGGCCGACGGACGGGGTGCCCTCGACCACGGCCGAGACCACCACCTCGCTGCCCACCGGGATGCCCAGCTCGCTCAGCGCGGCGGCCTTGGCACTGTCCTGGGAGGCGGTGAACTCCTCCGCGTTCTGCTGCTCGGACTGCTGCTCGGTCTGGCCGCTCTGGTAGAGCGTGCTGCTGGGCACGACCGCCACATCGTGCTGCAACCACCCGGAGATCGCCTCGACCAGGTTCATCCGGTAGTTGGCGTTGGTGACCTCGACCGTGACCATGTTGAGGTTCCCGCTGGTCGGGTAGGTCTTGTGGCCGCTGATCGTGATCACCTGCTGGCCGCCCTGGCTGCCGAGGGTGTTGTAGGTCGGCCCGGGACTCATCTCGGAGTAGGGCACCTTGATCAGCACTGCGGCGCAGAACATCGCTATCAGCAGCATCGTGGAGGCGAGCATCGTCGCGGAGCGGCGTGGCATGGCACGACAGTACGGGACGTGATCCGTTACGCGCGCCCCGGAGTACCAACCGGGCGAAGACCGGACGGGCCCGGGTCCGACGGCTACTCCGTCTTCCCGGCGTCGCGCTCCATGGCCTCACGGAACCGCTGGTAGCCCGCGAGCGAGTCGCTGTCGGCGGTGGAGCGGGGCCTGCGGGACCAGAGCACCCACAGCCAGGCGAGCAGTCCGGCGACCACGGGGAAGATCCACCAGGCGAGTGCACTCATGCCGTACTCCCAGCTCTTCGTGACTATCAGCAGACTAACTGCTGGTCAGCACAACGACCTGGGGGCGGAGCGGGTAACGGCCTCGCCCGGCGCGGCACTCCCCGGCCGAGCGGCCGCCCGCCGACCGGGCGTAGCGGCCGGGCGGGCCGACGGGCGCGGCGCCTCAGCAGGCGGCGACCCACTCCTCGGTGCCGTCGCCGAAGCGCTGCTGCTTCCATATCGGCACGGTGTGCTTGATGTCGTCGATCAGCCGGCGGCAGGCCTCGAAGGCCTCGCCCCGGTGCGCGCAGGAGACCGCGACGATCACCGCGGTGTCGGTGACCGAGAGCGTGCCCACCCGGTGGACCGCGGCCAGTGCCAGCACCGGATAGTCCGCCAGCACCTTCTCGGCCACCCGGCGCAGCTCGGCCTCGGCACTGGGGTGGGCGCTGTACTCCAGGGCGGTGACGCCGGCCTTGCCGCCGTCGTGGTCGCGCACCGTGCCGACGAAGACGACGGTGCCGCCGGCCGAGGCGTCGCCCACAGCGGCGTACACCTCGTCCAGCGAGAGCGGTGTCTCCCGCAGGGCGAGCAGGCGGATCGGATCGGCGTCGTCGTGCTTCATGCCACCCATGATGACCGAACGGCCCCCGGATTGGGCAATCTCTTCCGTATCGCGGATATAACTTTCCACTTTCGCCGCCGCATCGGACACGCCGACCGCAGTGCCCACTCCGGTCACAGCTGTCCCGGCCACAGCCGCGCCGGTCACAGCTGTCCCGTTCACATCCGCCGCCGCTTGCGGGCCCGGCGCACCAGCGCCGCCGTGCCGACCAGGGCGACGGTGGCTCCGGCCGCGCCCAGGGTGGTCGCCGCGTCCTTGCCGCCCAGCCTGCGCCCGGCCACCGCGTGGTTGCCGGAGACCTGCTCCAGCAGCTCGCCCAGCGCCTGTTCGTTGGTGTAGGCCGGGCGCCAGCCGGCCTCGTGCAGGCGGCTGCCGGAGACCACCCACGGGTACATGGTGTAGGCGAGGTCCCCGGCCGGGGCCGGGGTCAGCCCCAGCCGGTGCAGCCTGGCGGCCGTGCCCAGGGCGAGCGTCGCCGGGAGCTCCATCCGGCGGATGCCGGTGATCTCCTCGACCTCCTCCTGCTCCAGCCAGCCGTCGCAGCCGACCGTGATCTCGCCCTCGACCAGGCCCAGGGTGGCGTACTCCAGCGCCGTCGCCAGATCGTCCACATGGCAGAACTGCCAGCAGGGCCGGGAACCGGCCACCACCAGCAGCCGTGGGGCCTCGAAGTGACGGGTGAGCACGGTGTCCACCCCGGGCCCCACCACCACGGCCGGGCGCAGCACGGTGACCGAGAGCCCGGGATGGGCGTGCGGTGCCCGCCTGGCCAGCCGCTCGATCTCCAGCAGGTCGCCGACCAGGGACGCCTCCTCGGTGGCCCGCAGCGGCGCGTCCTCGGCCAGCGGCACCTCGTTGTCGGCGAGCGCCCCGTAGACCATCGCCGAGGTGCACAGCACCACCCGGTGCACCCCGGCCGCCGCGGCGGCGGTGAGCACGGTCTGGGTGCCGCGGACGTTGAAGGCACTGCGGGCCTTGGGATCGGTGGACATGCCCAGGTCCAGGGCGAGGTGCACCACCACGTCCACGCCGGTCAGCCGTTCGGCCACGGCCGGGTCGCGGACGTCGAGCACCCGCCACTGCACGCCGGTGACCGCGCCCCGGCGCTCGTCGATGGCGAGCACCCGGCGCACCCCCGGCGAGGTGGCCAGGCGGGTCGCGAGCCGCTCGCCGACGCCCGAGGCGGCACCGGTGACGGCCACCACGAGCGGCGGTCCGGTGTAGGCGGGGCCAGGCGAGACCGACTCCGCACTCTCCGGCAGACTCTCCGGAGCCTGGGCACCGCACTGCTCAGCGGTCAGCCCAGAGCGAACGTGCGAAGGTGGGGAACTCACCGGCTCTCCTCCACGGTTAGTTTTGATGCGTACGTCAGTGTCACGTACCGACCATCCTGCCCGAGGCAAGGGCATGGCGGTGCACCCGGCACGGTGGCTACCGGCAGCGACCGGAAACCGACCGTCCGATGCACCCGCCTCGGCCTTGGACCGGCCGACCCCTGCCCGCCGCACACCACTCTCGCGACGGCTGACGAGATCGAGGCAACTCGTGAGCGACATCCCCTTCGGCTTCGGCCTTCCCCCGAGGAGCCCGAGGACGGCAAGGCGCGAGGCGAATCGGGCTCGGGCTCCGGCTCAGGTTCGGGCTCCGGTTCGGGCTCCGGCTCCGGTTCGGGCTCTGGTTCGGGCTCCGGCTCGGGTTCGGGTTCGGGTTCCGGCGGGGGCTCCGGCAACCCCTTCGGCTTCGGCTTTCCCGGGCTGCCCGGCGGTGGCGGCTCCGGCAACCCCCTCGAAGGCCTGTTCGGCTCGATGAACCCCGGTGACATCGGCGCGGCCTTCCAGCAGCTGGGCCAGATGCTGTCCTTCGACGGCGGCCCGGTGAACTGGGAGCTGGCCAAGAACCTGGCCCGCCAGGCCGTGGTCCAGGGCGCCGAGGACGGCTCGAAGGACCGTTCGGTAGGTGAGTCGGAACGGGCCGCGGTGGCCGAGGCGATCCGGCTGGCCGAGCTGTGGCTGGACTCCGCGACCTCGCTCCCGGTCGGCGCGCACAGCGCCGTGGCCTGGAGCCGGGCGGAGTGGATCGAGGCCACCCTGCCGGTCTGGAAGGAGCTGGTGGACCCGGTCGCGGAGCGGGTCGCCAACGCCATGGGCGGGGTTGTCCCGCAGGAGATGCAGGCCATGGCCGGCCCGCTGCTGGGCGTGATGCGCAGCATGGGCGGAGCCATGTTCGGCTCGCAGATCGGCACCGCGCTGGGCGCGCTGGCCGCCGAGGTGCTGGGCGCCACCGACATCGGACTGCCGCTGGGCCCGGCGGGCCGGGCCGCGCTGCTGCCGCAGAACATCGAGGCGCTGGGCGAGGGTCTTTCCGTGCCCGCCTCCGAGGTCCGGCTGTACCTGGCCCTGCGCGAGGCCGCACATCAGCGGCTCTTCGAGCATGTGCCGTGGCTGCGGCAGCACCTGCTGGGCGCGGTCGAGGCGTACGCCCGTGGCATCACCGTGGACACCTCCCGGCTGGAGGACCTGGTCGGCCAGATCGACCCGACCAACCCGGAGGCCCTGCAGCAGGCCATGACCGGCGGCCTGTTCGAGCCCGAGGACACCCCCGAGCAGAAGGCCGCGCTGGCCCGGCTGGAGACCGCGCTGGCACTGGTCGAGGGCTGGGTGGACGCGGTGGTGCACGCCGCCGCGACCCCGCACCTGCCGCACGCCGCCGCGCTGCGGGAGACCCTGCGCCGCCGCCGGGCGACCGGCGGGCCCGCCGAGCAGACCTTCGCCACCCTGGTCGGCCTGGAGCTGCGCCCGCGCCGCCTGCGCGACGCCTCCCGGCTGTGGGCCTCGCTGGCCGACGCCCGTGGCGCCGACGGCCGGGACGCGCTGTGGGCGCACCCGGACCTGCTGCCCACCGCCAAGGACCTGGACGACCCGGACGGCTTCGTCCACGGCGGCTCCGGCTCCGGCGACGACGGCGCCGGCGAGGGCATCGACTTCTCCCAGCTGGACGAGATGCTCGGCCGGGCCGCCGCGGCCGCCGCCGAGGAGCAGCAGGGACGGACCGCCCCGGGCGCCGACAAGGACAGGCCCGAAGACGGCAAGGGCGAGGACCGCAAGCCCGAGGACGGCAAGGACGCCGAGGGCGACGGCGGAGAGGGCCGCGCGTGAGCCTGCACCAGGACACCGTCCGCGTGCTGACCGCGTGGGCGGCGCCGGACCCGGAGCAGGACCTGCTCCGCCGCGACTACCTGGACCACCTCCAGGACCGTCCGGACGGCGTCTGGCGCTCCTGCCACCCGGCGCACATCACCGCCAGCGCGCTGGTGGTGGACGACGCGCGGGAGCGGGTCCTGCTGACCCTGCACCCCAAGGTCGGGCTGTGGCTGCAACTGGGCGGCCACTGCGAGCCGGAGGACACCGGCCTGGCCGCCGCCGCCCTGCGGGAGGCCACCGAGGAGTCCGGCATCGCCGAAGGGCTGGCGCTCTTCGCCGCCGGGGGCGTAGCGGCCCCGGTGAAGCTGGACCGGCACGCGGTCCGCTGCGCGGGCCGGGACCAGCCGGAGAACACCCATCTGGACGTCCAGTACCTGGTGACCGCCCCGGCCGGGGCGGTGGAGCGGATCAGCGAGGAGTCACTGGACCTGCGCTGGTTCGGCTTCGACGCACTGCCGGAGCGCACCGACCAGTCGGTGCGCGACCTGGTCGCCAGGGCCCGCAAGCTGCTGCTCTGACGCCGGAGCGGCCAGGGCGGGCCGGAGCGGGACCGGGCCGGGCCCGCTCCCGGCCCGGGTGGCGGAGCGGTCAGCCGGTCCGCCGCCCCGGCCGGCCGTCCTCGGCCGTGCGCGGGCCCGGGATGTGCGGCAGCCCGGCGGCCCCGGCCGCCCCCTCCAGGTAGCCGCGGGCCCGCTCGGTGCGGGGGTAGCCGTCCAGCAGCCGCCAGAAGTGCGGGCCGTGGTCGGCCACCAGCAGATGGGCCAGCTCGTGCAGCAGCACATAGTCGACGACGTACTCGGGCATCCCCTGCAACCGGTGCGAGAGCCGGATGGTGCCCTCGGCGGGCGTGCAGGAGCCCCAGCGGGTGTTCTGGTTGGTGACCCAGCGAACGCTGCGGGGAACCGCCTCGGCGCCCAGATAGCGCGCCGAGAGGTCGGCCGCCCGCTCGGCCAGGTCCTCGTCGCCGAGGACCTGCCGGCTCTCCTGGGCGGCCAGCTTGTCCAGCATCAGCGCCACCCAGCGCTTCTCCTCGGCCGCGGACATCCGCTCCGGGATGAGCACCACCGTGCGGTCGCCCTCGCGGTAGGCGGAGACCGTCCGGCTGCGCCTGGCGCTGCGGCGCACCTCGACGGACTGCCCCGCGCAGACGTCCTCGGATGCGGCCGGAACACGCCGACGCGGCACAGAAGGACGTGAACCCGTTCCGGCTGCCACCCGCCAGACGTTACCGGGTGGGTGGGACAGAAGTCCCGCCTTCGTGGCTGATTTGTGGTTAACGCTCGGTGTCACCGGGAGGGCCGAGTCGGGTGCTTCCCGACATAGCCGAATGAATCGCGCGGACCGGTGAAACGCGTGGGCCGATCGGGTGAGCCGGTCGAGTCCGCGGTCGGATCGTCGGACCGCAATCCCCAGCCTGTGGATAACTTTCGGCAGTGGTCGCACCACCGGAGCATGCTGATCCCTGAGCGACGCTGGGCGACGACGCGCACCGCCGTGAAACCCGGGAGGAGCACCCATGCGTCCCTGTCTGAAACCCGCGCTACGCCGGGCCTGGCGCGACCGGAACACCCTCCAGTTCGGTGTCGCACCGGCGCACACCTCCGTACTGGAATCGGCCACCGAGGCCGACGCCGCCTTTCTGGACCTGCTCGACGGCACCCGGGAGCTGCCCGCGCTGACCGCCGCGGCCGCCCGGCTCGGCGTGGACGCCGCCCGGGTGCGCCGCCTGCTGGAGCAGTTGCAGGCGTCGGACGTGCTGGACGACACCGAGGCCCAGCGGGCGCTGCTGGACCTGCCCCCGCCGGAGCGCAGCCGGCTCGGCCCGGATCTGGCCGCGCTCTCGCTGGCCCGGCCCGGGCCCGGCGCCGCCCCGGCACTGCTGCTGGCCCGGCGCCGCGCCCGGGTGGAGGTACGCGGCGCGGGCCGGGTCGGCGCGGCCCTGGCCCGGGTGCTGGCCGCCGCCGGGGTCGGCCATGTCCGGGTGGTCGACGGCGGGCGGGTGCTGCCGCAGGACTGCTCCCCGGCCGGGCTGCCGCCGCGCGACATCGGCCGGCCGCGGGCCGCCGCCGCCCGCGCCGCCGTACGCCGCTGCGCCCCCGACCGGCCGGACGAGGACGCCACCGCCCAGGGCGCACCGGATCTGGTGCTGCTGGCCCCGCGCGAGGACAGCGGCGGGCTGCTGCCCGACCCGGGGCTCAGCCGGGAGCTGCTGCGCTCCGGCGTCCCGCACCTGTACGCGGGGGTGGTGGAGACCCTGGGCAGCGTCGGCCCGTTCGTGCTCCCCGGCCTGTCGCCTTGCTCACACTGCCTCTCGCTCCGGCGGGCCGACGAAGATCCGGTGTGGCCGGTGCTGCTGGCCCAGCACTGCTCCGGTCGCCGCTCCGTGGTGCCCGCCTGCGACACCGCGCTGGCCACCGCCGTGGCCGGGCTCGCGGCCCTGCACGGCCTGATCTACCTGGACGGGGGTTCACCCCCTAGCCTGGGCGCATGGGTCGAGGTCTCCATGGTGGACGGCTCGATGGAGCGCCACCGGCTGGACCCGCACCCGGACTGCGGCTGCTGCTGGGCCGCCCGGACCACCAGCGTGTGGGGGGACAATGATGGCAGTGCCTGACTCGTCGACAGGGAGGCAAGCGTGAGCGATCTTCCGCGCAAGGCCGTAACCCGCACGGCCAAGCTCGCGGCCCTGCCTCTGGGTATCGCGGGCCGGGCCACCCTCGGATTCGGCAAGCGAATGGGCGGACGCCCCGCCGAGGTGGTGGCTGCGGAAATGCAGCAGCGCACCGCCGACCAGCTCTTCAAGGTCCTCGGGGAGCTCAAGGGCGGCGCGATGAAGTTCGGACAGGCCCTGTCCGTCTTCGAGGCCGCACTGCCGGAGGGAGGTGGCCGGCCCCTACCGGGCGGCGCTCACCAAACTCCAGGAGGCCGCGCCGCCGATGCCCGCTGCCTCCGTGCACGCGGTGCTCGCGGAGCGTCTGGGCAGCGACTGGCGGGATCTCTTCCTGGAGTTCGAGGATCTCCCGGCCGCGGCCGCGTCCATCGGCCAGGTGCACCACGCGGTCTGGCACGACGGCCGCGAGGTGGCGGTCAAGGTGCAGTACCCGGGCGCGGGCGACGCACTGCTCTCGGACCTCACCCAGCTGGGCCGGGTGGCCCGGCTGATCGGCCCGCTGGTTCCCGGCCTCGATGTGAAGCCGCTGATCAGCGAGCTGCGCAACCGGGTGACCGAGGAGCTCGACTACGCCCTGGAGGCCGAGTCCCAGCGGATCCACGCCGCCGAGTTCGCCGACGACCCGGACATCACCGTCCCCGGTGTGGTCGCCCAGGGTGACCAGGTACTGGTCACCGAGTGGATGGAGGGCGTGCCGCTGTCCGAGGTGGTGGCCCGCGGCACCCGGGAGCAGCGCGACCGCGCCGGGCAGCTGCTCGCCCGGTTCCTGTTCGCCGGACCGGCCCGCACCGGCCTGCTGCACGCCGACCCGCACCCGGGGAACTTCCGGCTGCTGACCGACGACGGTCCGGCCGGGGGCTGGCGGCTCGGGGTGCTCGACTTCGGCACCGTGGACCGGCTCCCGGAGGGGCTGCCGGTACCGGTGGGCACCGCCCTGCGGCTGGCGCTGGCCGGGGACGCCGCCGGGGTGCTGGAGATGCTGCGGCAGGAGGGCTTCGTCAAGCCGGCCATCGAGCTGGATCCGGACGCGGTGCTGGACTATGTGCTGCCGATCATCGAGCCGGCGGCGGTCGACGAGTTCCACTTCACCCGCAGCTGGATGCGTTCGCAGGCGGCGCGCATCGGCGACCCCCGCTCCCCCGCCTACACCCTGGGCCGACAGCTGAACCTGCCGCCCGCCTATCTGCTGATACACCGCGTGACCCTGAGCACCATCGGTGTGCTCTGCCAGCTGGACGCGCACGCGGCGCTGCGGGCCGAGCTGCTGGAGTGGCTGCCCGGCTTCGCCGACCCCGAGGATCCCGGGGACATCGCCGACGGCGACGCCGAGGACGTTCTCGCCGAGGTCTGACCGCGGCCACCCCGGCACGGGCCCGGCCCGGAGCGGGCCCGGCCGGCGGGCGCGGAAAGCCCGCGGGCCCGGAGCGCTGATCCGCTCCGGGCCCGCCTGATGTCCTTGGTGTTTTTGCTGCTGGTGCCGGTGATGTCGCTGCCGCTGGTGCCGCTGCCGACGGGTACTGCCTGGCCCCCGGGGACCGCCGCGGATGACCGCGGACTACTGCATGAGCGCGCTCGCGAGGGCCCTGCGCGCCCTCATCGAGGCCCGCTCCGCGCGGCGCTTGAGCGTGAATGCGCGCAGGAGGCGTTCGTGCTCGGCCTCCTGCAAGCGCTCTTGCATATGGACCCTCGCCAGGGCTTCGGGCATGAGTTGCATGGTGTGGCTCCTGCTCTGGGTGCTGCCATGGACGGCGGAGCGGTGCGCCCCGGCCGGGATTTCGGAGATCTGGAACATTTCTGCCTGCTTGTCGGATGTCGGATCGATGGACGGTTTGAAGGAAAGTCGCGCGGCGTGGTCGCTCTTGGCGGTGGCTTCCCGCACCGACCTGCGCAGCGTGTTGGCTGAGGAGAAGCGGGGGTTCACGCGACGACCTCGCTCTTGCGCGGACGGCCCCGGGGCCGCTTGCGGGCCACGACGACACCCTGGACGAAGAGCTCCCCGCCCCAGACGCCCCACGGCTCCCGGCGCTCCAGCGCCCCCTGGAGGCACGCCTCCTTGACCGGGCAGGTCCCGCAGAGGGACTTGGCGTACTCGACGTCGGCGGGAGTCTCCGCGAAGAAGACCTCGGGGTCGAGCGAACGACAGGGGATGGGGGCGCCGAGACTCTCGACCTCGTCGAACGCGGTGATCTGCATGAGAGATACCTCCGGGGGTGGGCTTGCTCAAGGGGCGGCACGTATGGGGCGGACGGGGCGACTGGGCTGATCACCGTAGACACGTTGTCTTTTCGCTTTCTGCTGGGCTGAAGGCTCTGTTGTATGGATATGTGCGGTACGAAAAACAGAAGGGCCGCGGATCCCGAGTGGGATTCCGCGGCCCTGGAAGGCGACCTGACACAGGTTCAGGTTCGTTCTTTCCAAGGTCCAGGCCCGCGGAAGGCCCACATCTGGTGCTGCTGCTCCGACTGCTTGACTGCTGCCCGGTGGTTTCCGGCACCCGCTGCCGCATAGCCCAGCCCTTGGCCGGCTGCTGCTTCTGCTGCTGCTACGGATGCCGACATCGGTCGCTCGTCACGCGGAGCGAAGAGACCGGTACCGACAACGGACAGATCGACGATGGAGAGATCGCCGCCGCCAAACCCACTGAAGCCATTGCTGAGGCCGATGCCACCGGCCAGCCCGAGAACGGGCAGGGCAGCAGCGGGCGCGCCGAAGCAGGTAGCGGCAGTGCTGGTCAGGCCATTCGTCTTGATCATGGTCGTCTTCACAATGTCCGCCTCCTTCCGGCGTGCTCGGGACCCGGCTAGCCGAGTCCTTCAGATGGTCAGTTGTCTCAAGCGGTGGTGCAGGTCGTGCAGGATCGTGCGCCCGCGTCAGGAGTGACCCGACGGGGCTGACGGTCTTGTTTCCTTGACCGCCTCCGGCACGCTAGTGCGCTCCGGACTCCCGATGCAAACTATTTTCCCGGCGACTTCGCTGGGGTGTCGCTCTCGTCCCAGAGGTCCGGGATGTCCCCCGGCTATGCCGTCGATTCAGGTCCGGATTCAGTATCCGGAGACCCTCCCGAACACAACGACAGCACGGCCGCCCCGTACTTGTCCAGCTTCGCGCGACCCACTCCGGCGATTTTGGACAGCCCTCCGATCGAACCCGGTGCGTCCTCGGCGATGGCGACCAGGGTGGCGTCGGTGAAGACGCAGTAGGCCGGCAGCCCCTGCGCCCGGGCCTGCTCGGCCCGCCAGTCCCGGAGCCGCCGGTAGAGAGCCTCGTCGAGCTCCGAGGGGCAGCTCTCGCAGCGGCGCAGCTTGCACTCGACGGCCTCGGTGAGCACGCGTCCGCACACCCGGCACTTGACCGGGCTCCGGGACCGGCGCTGGGCAGCATCCGCCCCGGCCGGGCGCGCACCGGCGCGCGCCACGCGCGACCCGGAGGACCCGGGGCGCAGACCGTCCAGGAACCTGGACGGCTGCCGCCCGGCCCGGCCGCCCGGGGAGCGCGCCAGCGCCCAGGACAGTCCGAGGTGCGCGCGGGCCCGGGTGACGCCGACATAGAGCAGCCGCCGTTCCTCCTCGACCTGCTCGTCGGTCTTGGCGTAGGTGATCGGCACCATCCCCTCGGTCAGCCCGACCAGGAACACCGCGTCCCACTCCAGCCCCTTGGCCGAGTGCAGCGAGGCCAGGGTGACCCCCTCGACCGCGGGGGCGTGCTGGGCGGCCGCCCGGGCGTCGAGCTCGGTCACATAGTCGGCGAGGCCGGTGGGCATCCCGGCGGCCCGCCGGGCCGCCTCGAACTCCTCGGCGAGCCGCACCAGCGCGGACAGCGACTCCCAGCGCTCGCGCACCGCCCCGGACCCGGCCGGGGCCGCTCGGTGAAACCACGGGTCGAGAGCACCGCGCGGACCTGGTCGGCGAGGCCCCTCCGGGAACCGTCGAGCATCGGGTCGTTGGCGGCGCGGGCCGCCCCGCGCAGCAGCATCCCCGCCTCGCGCACCTCCGGGCGTTCGAAGAAGCGCTCGGCGCCGCGCAGCTGGTAGGCGATACCGAGGTCGGCGAGGGCCTGCTCGTAGACCGCGGACTGGCCGTTCACCCGGAACAGCACCGCGATCTCGCTGGGCCTGACCCCGGACTCCACCAGCGCGGCGACCCGCTTGGCCGTGCCCTCGGCCTCGGCGGTCTCGTCGGGGTACTCGGCGTAGACCGGCTCGGGCCCCGGGCCGCGCTGGGAGACCAGCTCCAGCCGGTGCGCCGCGGCCTGACGCGGGCCTGCGCCAGCAGTCCGTTCGCCAGATGCACCACCTGCGGGGTGGAGCGGTAGTCACGGACCAGCTTCACCACCGTGGCATCGGGGTGCTTCAGCCGGAAATCAAGCAGATAAGAAGGGGACGCCCGGTAAAGGAGTAGATGGTCTGGCTGGCGTCGCCGACCACGCACAGGCTGGAGCGGGGCCGAGCCAGAGGTCGAGCAGCCGCTGCTGGAGCGGCGAGACGTCCTGGTACTCGTCACCACGAAGTGCTGGTACTGCGCCCTGACCTGCTCCGCGGCCTCGGCCCGCTCCTCCAGGACGCCGACGGTCAGCAGCAGCACGTCCTCGAAGTCGATGACCCCGCGGTCCCGCTTCAGCTCCTCGTAGACCTTGTAGACCTGGCGGATCTCCGCCGGGTCGCGCGGGCCTCGCGGCCCGCCCGGCGCATGGCGGCCGGGTAGTCCTCGGGGACGGTCTGGGTGACCTTGGCCCACTCGATCTCGCCGGTGAGGTCGCGCAGCTCACTGCGTTCGAGCCGGATCCGGCAGCGCGCGGCGGCCTCGGCCACCAGCTGGACCTTGCGCTCCACCAGCCGCGGCAGCTCCCCGCCGACGACCCGGGGCCAGAAGTACTGGAGCTGGCGCAGCGCCGCGGAGTGGAAGGTCCGCGCCTGGACCCCCTCGGCGCCGAGCTCGCGCAGCCGCCCGCGCATCTCCCCGCCGCCCGGGCGGTGAAGGTGACCGCGAGCACCCGCTGCGGCTGCATCGCGCCGCTGCGGACGCCGTAGGCGATGCGGTGGGTGATCGCCCGGGTCTTGCCCGTCCCCGCGCCCGCGAGGACGCACACGGGGCCGTCCAAGGCCGTGGCGACCGCGCGCTGCTCCGGGTCGAGCCGGCCAGCACGGCGTCGGCACCGGCCTCCCGCTGCTGGGGGCCGGCACTGGGGAAGGGCTGTGCGCCCGGGAACTCAACCTGCATGGGCCATCCTCTCAAGCCGCCCGCACTGTCGGCCCCGAATTGTCCACAGCCCCGGTGTGCTCATATGCCCCGTCCGCCGCTCGGCCGACCGCCCGGCCTCCGCGCGCCGCCCCTCCCGGAATGTTCGCAGGCGCCGGGACGTTCCACGATTGCTCGCCAGTCGATTGAAGAAGGAGCGCTCGATGTCCGCCACGATCACGATGTACAGCACCACCTGGTGCGGTTACTGCAACCGCCTCAAGAAGCAGCTGGACCGCGAGGGCATCGGTTACGAGGAGATCAACATCGAGCTGGACCCGGCCTCCGCCGAGTTCGTGGAGAAGGTCAACAACGGCAACCAGGTGGTCCCCACGGTGCTGGTGGTGCCGGAGGGCGGCGAGCGGGTGGTCATGACCAACCCCAGCCTGGCCCAGGTCAAGCAGGCCATCGGCGTCTGAGACGCCCGGTTCCCGGCCCCCGTGCCGCCGCGTCGGTCCGCCGCGGAACGGGGGCCGAGCCATGTCCGGCCACCCCCGCCACCACCCGGGCCGTGGCGGCTCTCCGGTCCGCGGTCACTCTCCGGCGCGCCGGCCCAGGGCGTAGACCAGGCGGTTGCGGTCGGCGCAGTAGCGGGTCTCGGTGACCCGGATCGGCCCGGCCGCGGTGAAGCCGGTGCGCAGCTGCACCATCAGCGGGACGCCGGGCCCGGCCTGGAACCACTGGGCCTCGTCCGGGTTGGGCATCCGCGCGGCCAGCTCGTCCACGCAGCCGACCTCGATGTGCCCGGCCTGGCCGAGGGCGACCTCGTCACCGCCGACGATCGAGTCCGGATCCATCAGCGCCGTGCCGCCGCCAGCGCGACCGGGTAGTGGCTCTCCTCGATCGACCAGGGCTCGCCGTCCATGTGCCGCAGCACCCGGCGCAGCACCACCGCCTCCCCGGCTTTGATCCGCAGCCGGTCGGTGATATCCACGGTCGCCCGCACGATCAGCATCTGAAAGTCCGAGGATAATTTCCGACCGGCCTGATCAGCTTCTTCCGCATAAGCGACAGAAGGAGTCGTGAGCGGCGTCGCGGGCTCGCCCCGGGGTCGGAGCGATAGGCGAAGTGATCGAGGACCGGATGATCCTTGAGATAGGTGCCTTTTCCCTGGACGCGGATCAGCAGACCCTCGTTGACCAGCACGTCAACGGCCAGTCGAACAGTATTACGGGCTACCCCGTACTGGCCTTCGAGTTCACTCTCCACCGGGAGCGGCTGTCCGCTCTGCCACTCGGCGGCCATGATCCGGCGCCGCAGATCCGCAGCCAGTCGCTGGTATTTGGGGGCCTGTCCAGGGCCACGAGAAATGTTCACTCTGTGAATGTATCCATTTCCTCCGGGCGCCATCCGAAAAACCAGCCAACATAAGTCAAGGCCGGTATGGTCCCAGCCATTCCCATCACTTGCGCACCGGTCGGAACTGTGCCCCGGATGGAGCAAGGTCGACCAGCACCGCCGCACCGGTCGCGGGCTCCGCCGCGGCGGCCGGACGCCGCCGTCCGCGGCCGGAGCCGGACCGGACGGGCCCCGGCATCCGCCCATCGGGTGAACAGGACACCTGGAGCAAACAAAGGGCGCGCGGATCAGATCCGCGCGCCCACACTGTTCCGCCCGACAGCCGACAGCCGACGAACGGCTACCAGCGAGCCGCCTCCGGCAGCGGACCCCCGTACCAGATCTCCACCAGCCTGCGGGCGATGGAGATGCCGGACGGCGGCAGTACCGAGCCGTTGGCCATGCCCTCGCTGAGCTCCTCCCGGCTGAACCAGGCGGCCTCGGAGAGCTCCTCCCCGTCGACGGAGATCACGGTGCGCCCGTCGTGCTCCTCGGCGCGCGCCATGAACCCCAGCATCAGGCTGGCCGGGAAGGGCCAGGGCTGGCTGGCGACATAGCTCACCGTGCTCAGGTCGACCCGCACCCCGGCCTCCTCGGAGACCTCCGGGCGACCGCCTGCTCCAGCGCTCCCCCGGCTCCACGAAGCCGGCCAGGGTCGAGTAGCGGCCCTCGGGCCACAGCGCCTGGCGGCCCAGCAGCGCCCGGTC
The DNA here is from genome assembly GCA_014284505.1 of Streptacidiphilus sp. 4-A2. Lineage (GTDB taxonomy): Bacteria > Actinomycetota > Actinomycetes > Streptomycetales > Streptomycetaceae > Streptacidiphilus. Next base: position 5,709,047 of record JAAFYY010000001.1, read on the forward strand.
CCGTCCGTCGGTGACCAGCATGATCACCGCGGCGTCCGGTGCGCGGGTAGTGCTCGTGCGCGAGGAGTGCAGCGGCGCACGTGGCCGGCCGCGGCCGGGGCGGTGGGTGCCCGCAAGCGCGAGCAGAAACGGTGCGAGCGGTGCCAGTTCTGCAGCGCCGCATGCACAGCAGTCCGGAGTCGCGGTCCCCGAGCAGCCCGCGACCTCGCGCAGACCGGCCGGGCGGCGTCGCCGTCCAGCCGCCCGGGCAGCGAGTCGAGCGACACCGCGAAGTGGGCGACCCCCTCGGTGTCGGTGCCCAGGAAGTAGCGCTCACCGTCGTCGGGCGCCTCGAAGGAGGGAAAAGCAGTACCAGCTCGCTGCCGGTGGCGGTGTCGATCACGAACGCCTGGCCCTCGGCGACCACCAGCACCCGGGTGTCCGGGTGGCTCCAGGCGGCCGCGAGCCAGGGCTCGTCCAGGCGGTGCACCGCCGCGCGGTCTACCCCGGCCCGGGCCAGGGCCAGCGGCGCGGCGGCGGCCGGTGCCGCCCCGGCTCCGGCGGGCCTGTCCACGGTCTCGTCCCTCGGCTGCACTATCACGTCCGCGGTTCCCCTTCTCAGTCGGTGTCATCGGGCTCCGCCTGCCGTCAGGCCCGGTCGGTTCCCGCGGCCTGCGGGCTCCAGTGCTCGGCCAGGTCGGTCCACAGGTAGGCGGCGGTCTCCACGCCCTTGGCCAGCAGGTCCAGTTCGACCTTCTCGTCGATGGAGTGCCAGCCGTCCGAGGGCACCGAGATCCCCAGGAACAGCACCGGGGCGCCCAGGACGTCCTGCAGGTCGGCCGCCGGTCCGGAGCCGCCCTCGCGGGTGAACAGGATCTCCTGCTCGAACGCGCGTCCCATCGAGCGCACCAGCGACTGGAGCGCCGGGTGGTCCAGCGGGGTCAGGCAGGGACGGGTGGCCCCGGGAAGACGATCTCGTGCCGGATGCCCGCGGGCAGCTGCTCGGCGACCCAGGCGGTGATCGCCTCGCGGATCTTCTCCGCCTCCATCCCGGCGACCAGCCGGAAGGAGAGCTTGAGGTGTGCCTCGGCCGGGACGATGGTCTTGCCGCCGGGGCCGGTGTAGCCGCCCCAGATGCCGTTGACCTCGGCCGTCGGCCGGGCCCAGACCCGCTCCAGGGTGCTGAAGCCGGTCTCGCCGAGGGTCGCGCCGGACCTGGCGACGGACAGCCAGCGCTCCTCGTCGAACGGCAGCGCGGCGAAGAGCTCGCGCTCCTGCTCGGTGAGCTCCAGCAGGCCGTCGTAGAAGCCGGGGACGGCTACCCGCCGGTCCTCCGTGTGCAGCGCCGCGACCAGCCGGGCCGCCTCCGTGGCCGGGTTGGGCACCGCGCCGCCGAAGGAGCCGGAGTGGATGTCCTGGGCCGGGCCGTACAGGTCGATCTGGCAGTCCATCAGGCCGCGCATGCCGGTGCACACGGTCGGGGTCTGCGCGGACCACATGCCGGTGTCGGAGATGACCACCACGTCCGCCGCGAGCCGCTCGGCCCGCTCCCGGACCAGCGCCTCGAAGTTCGGCGAACCGGACTCCTCCTCGCCCTCCACCAGCAGCTTCAGGTTGACCGCGGGCGCGGTGCGGCCGGTCGCGGCCAGGTGCGCCCGCACCCCGAGCGTGTGGAAGAAGACCTGGCCCTTGTCGTCCGCCGCGCCGCGCGCGTGCAGCCGGCCGTCCACCACCACCGGCTCGAACGGGTCGGTCGCCCAGCCGTCGGCGCGGTCGGCGGGCTGGACGTCGTGGTGCCCGTACACCAGCACCGTCGGCGCGGCCGGGTCCCCGGAGGGCCACTCGGCGAAGACCGCAGGCAGCCCGCCGCCGGGGGTCTCCCAGACCTCCGCGACCGGGAATCCGGTGTCCCGCAGCGCCTGCACCAGCCACTCGGCGGAGCGCCGCACCTCGCCCGCCCGGGCGGGGTCGGCGGAGACCGAGGGGATGCGCAGCCAGGTGGCCAGGTCGTCGAGGAAGGCGTCGCGGTGCTCGGCGATGAACTCGCGGACCACACTGTCCGGGGAAGTCGTCATGGGTACGACTCTAGTTCGCACCCCGGAACGCTCCGCACCGTGCCCCGCCCCCGCCGGAACGGCGGCAGGGCGGGACACGGTGCGCGGGACGGGACACAGTGCCCGGTCAGGAGGCCCGGCGGGTCAGCAGCACCCGCGAGCGGGTGCAGCCCGCCGCCAGCAGCCAGGCCAGCAGCGGCAGGCCCAGCACGAGCAGCGCCAGCGTCCCCCAGGGCAGGACCAGCCCCGGTACGGGGACCGGAAGCCGGTAGATCACACCCGCTATGTACGACTCGCCCAGACCCGTGCCCTGGCCCCGGTAGCGCCACAGCGCCCAGGCCGGGACGATCCCGGCCCCCGTGCCCAGCACCGCGCCCATCGCCGCGATCACCATGCACTGGAACCCGGAGAGCCGGCGCCTGATCCCCGGCGCGGCCCCGACCGCGGCCAGCGTCGCCAGATCCGACTGCGAGTCGGCGGCGGCGAGGCCGGTGGCGATGGCCGCGGCCCCGATCGCCACCACCGAGGCGATCACCGCCAGGCCGATCGTGATCGCACTGTTGGTGCTCTGGTATCCGCGCTCCACCGACAGCGTGGCCTGGCCGGACACCCGGCCGAGGGCGGCGGCCAGGCGCTGCTGCTCGGCGCTGTCGACGCCCCCGACGGCAGCCAGACCGCCGCCATCGGGGCGGTCCGCAGCCCGGCCCGGACCGCGGCGGCCGGTGACAGCACCGCCTGGACCGGCGCGGAGGGCCGGTTCACCACCAGCGCGGGCAGGCTGACCGTGGTGGTCCTGGCCGGGCTCGCGCCGCCGGTGCCGTCCGTGAGCCGCAGGTTCAGGGTGACCCGGCCGTCGGTCACCAGGCTCGGGTCGGTGACCAGCGCCGTCCCGGCCGCGAGGGCCTGGCCGGCGGACGGGTCCAGGCCGCCGCCGAGCAGGGCGGGCAGCGCGGCGGGCCCGGTCGCGATCACGTTCTCCCCGTCGAGCGCCCCCACGTTGAGCATGGTCGAGGCGCACGCCTTGTTGAGGACCTGCACCCCGGTCACCGGGGTGCCCTGGGCGGAGCCGTTGGCCGAGCCCGGGCAGTGCAGCGCGGCCGGGAAGGCCACCGTGACGGTGCCGCAGGTGGCCATGTCCGGCGCGTCGCAGTCGTGCTGGTAGTACAGCCGGTCCAGGTCACCGCGCGGCCCGAGGTCGGCGCTGTTCTGGACCGCGCCGGCCTCGGCCGCCATCCGGGCCGGGGTGTCCGAGGACTGGTACTGGAGCATGACCGAGCCGATCGCCCCGGACGGCTGGTACTGCGCGCGGGAGGCGGTGTCGCTGCTGCTCTGGTAGACGCTGACGGCGACCGCGCCGGCCACCGCCGCCATCACCGCGGCCACCGCCGGGGCGGTACGGCCCCGGTTGCGGGTGGAGTCGCGCAGGGCCAGTCGCGGGCCGAGCGGCAGCAGCCGGCCCAGCCGTCCGAACAGGCCGACCAGGAACGGGGTGCAGGCGACCGCCCCGAGCTCGGCCAGGATCGATCCGCCGAGGATGAACATGCTGCCGCGGCCGGTGCCGACGCCCAGCAGCGCGACCGCCGTGCCGCCGGCCACCGCGAGCGCGCCCAGCACGGTGAGCCAGGCGGGCGGCGCCTTGACGATCCCGCGGCCGGTCAGCGAGGTCATCACGTCCTGGCGGGACGCCTGGACCGCCGGGACGACCGCCGCCAGCAGCCCGGTGACCAGCCCGACCAGCATGATGCCGAGCAGGTCGACCGGCCGCAGCGAGTAGCCGCCGAAGCGCGCGCCGGAGAGCGACTCCAGTTCACCGCGGCCCAGCGCGACCGCGATCGCGCCGACCACGATGCCGGTGACCGCGCCGGTCAGGCCGAGCACCACGCCGCTGCCGAGCACCACCGCCCGGATGTGCGCCCGGTCGCCGCCGCCGGCCGCGATCAGCCCCAGCTGCCGCCGCGAGCGGCGTGCCCCGACCGCGAAGGCCGGCCCTGCGAGCAGCACGATTTCGAGCAGCGCCATACCGACCACGGTCGCCAGCACCGCAGTAGCCACCGGATCGGATGATCGCCCCAGGTTGTGGTACCCCGGGTCCTGGTCGAGCGGCACCGCGCTGTCCGGCGGCGGGTCCTGCAGCACCGCGCGGGAGGTGATCACAAAGCCCCACTGGTTGGCCTTGAGCACGTCGTCCCAGCTGAAGCCGGAGTGGCCGGGCATGGCCAGCAGCCACCCCATCGGCGGCCCGGCGGGCTGGGCGGGGCCGGTGGTACCGGTGTTCTGCGCGGCGAGCACCGTGGCCAGGTCCGTCGGCCACAGCACCAGCTGGTCGTCGTTCAGGTCGCCCGGGAACTCCACGGCCGCGGTGATGGTCAGCGGTGTGCTGGTGCCGGCCGGGGTGGTGGTCCGGCCGATCCGCAGGCCGGAGTCCTTGAGGAAGGCGGTGCTGGCGGCGACCTGGCCGGGGCCGGTGGGCCAGCGGCCCTGGTCCAGGTCGACCATGCCGTGGGTGAGCGGGTCCGCCAAGTCGAAGCCCTGTATCAGCGCCGGGAGCACTCCGTTCGCGGTGCTGGTGGGCAGCAGCCGGGCCTGCTCCAGCGGCAGCAGCCGGGCCCCGGCGGGCAGCGCCTGCTGGAGCAGCCGGGCCAGCGGCTCCGCGGCCCGGGACTTCTCCAGGGCGGTCGGGCTGGGGCTGTTGCCGCCGTCGGCGGGGGTGTAGGTGGCGCCGCCGAACGGGTTCGGGGCCTGCTCGACCCGCCAGCCGGCCTGCGAGCCGATCTGGACGAACGCGTCGGCCGTGCCCATGGTCCGGGTGGCCCGCTCCTGGACGGTGAGCTCGGAGCTGCGGTAGGTGACGTCGGCCGCGGCCACGCCCAGCACCGGGATCGCGATCATGGCGATGACCAGGGCGCTGCGGCCCTTGGCCCGCAGCGCGTCGCGGCGGGCGATGCGCAGCGCGGCCCGCCAGGCGGTGAGCTTCACAGGCCGCCCGTCCCGTCCGGACCGACCCCGCTGAACAGGGTCTCGGCGGAGGAGCGGGCGGATTCGTCGACCAGCCGTCCGTCCCGCAGGAAGACCACCCGGTCGGCCCAGGCCGCGTGCCGGGCCTCGTGGGTGACCATCACCGCCGCCGCGCCCGCGTCGCAGCGGCCGCGCAGCACCGCCAGCACGGCCTCACCGGTGGCGGAGTCCAGCGCGCCGGTGGGCTCGTCGGCGAGCACCAGCCGGCGGTCGCCGATCAGGGCGCGGGCGATGGCCACGCGCTGCTGCTGGCCGCCGGACATCTCGTCGGGGAAGCGGTCGGCGAGCTCGGCGACGCCGATCTCCTCCAGCGCGGCCAGGGCCTCGGCCCTGGCCTTGCGCCCGGACAGGCCGTCCAGCTCGCGCGGCAGCGAGACGTTCTCGGCCGCGGTCAGCGCCGGTATCAGGTTGAAGTCCTGGAAGACATAGCCGATGGAGCGGCGGCGGACCGCCGCCAGCGCCTTGCGGGAGAGCGCCCCCAGCTCCGTGCCCTCCACCACCACCTGCCCGGAGCTGGCACTGTCGAGCCCACCGGCCAGGGTGAGCAGCGTGGACTTGCCGGAGCCGCTGGGGCCCATCACCGCCACGAACTCGCCCGGCCTCACCTCCAGGTCGACCGAGCGCAGTGCGTGCACCTCGGCCGCGCCCTGTCCGTGCACCCGGGAGACGGACGCGAGCCGCAGCACCGCCCCCCCTCCCGGGGCGCGGCCCCCTGGTGCTCCCCCGGACCCCGGTCGTCCCAACTGTGCGTGCTCATCCTGTGCGTGCTCATCGTTTCCTGCTTCCCCTCGATGTTGCTGTGCTCTCCGCCGCGGTGGTCCTCGGCGACGGGGTCGGGGCCTGGCCCTGGGCGCCGCCCCGGGCCGCCCGCTCGGCCTGCCGCTCGGCGTGCCGGAGCAGCCGGGTCTCGCAGTGGTCCAGCCAGCGGACCTCGGCCTCGGCCTGGAAGATCAGCTGGTCCAGGACCAGCAGCCAGGCCAGGTCCTGGCTTTCGGCGCCCGCGTCCGCGCCGGCCCGGGCGGGGCTCTCGGTCGCGGCCAGCGCCCGGGCCTTGAGCCGGGTGTAGTCCTGGAGCGCGCGGACGGTGTGGCTGCGCTGCCGCTGGATCACCGCGGCGACATCCACCCCGGCCACCGTCACCGCCATGGCCAGCTTTATGGCCAGCTCGTCCCGCGGCGGGCTGTCCCGGCGTACCGGGCTGCCGAACCAGGTCCGCAGTTCCTCACGCCCGGGGTCGGTGATGGCGTAGAAGGCGTGGCCCTCGGCGTCCTCCCCGTCGGGCGGACCAGGCCGTCCCGTTCCAGGCGGCCGAGGGTGGTGTAGACCTGGCCGACGTTCAACGGCCAGGTGGCGCCGGTACGGGCTTCGAACTCGGTTCTCAGCTGGTAGCCGTAGCGCGGGCCCTCTTCGAGCAGGGCAAGCAGCCCGTGGCGGATCGACATACTGAGTATGTATACCCGGTATGCACGACCGCTTCAAGCGCCGAACGGCACGGCCGGGCCCCGCGACGCACTATGTTCAACGGGTGAGCCAGCTGCGCATCGCGACCTTCAACCTGCTGCACGGCCAGCCCCTGGGGCCCGACGGCGACCCGATCCCGACACCCGCGACCGCCGACCCGGCCGCGCCCCTGGCCGAGGCGATCGCGGCCCTGGACGCCGATGTGCTGGCGCTCCAGGAGGTGGACCGCTACCAGCACCGCTCCGGCCTGGTCGACCAGGCCGCCGTGGCCGCCAAGGCGATGGCGGCCACCGACTGGCGCTTCGCCGCCGCGCTGCACGGCCGCCCCGCGCCGGTCGCGGGCTGGATCCCCGACCCCGGCGGCCACGGGATGCGGGTCTACGGACCGGACGAGACCGGCAGCTGCACCGACCTGCCCGCCTACGGCACCGCCCTGATCACCCGGCTGCCGGTACGGCAGTGGCGGGCCCGGCGCTTCCCGCCGGCCCCCTTCGGGCTGCCGCTGCGGGTCGCCGGACGGCGCGGGCTGACCCCCGTGCCGGACGAGCCCAGGGCGGCGGTCGCGGCGGTACTGGAAGGGCCGAACGGGCAGTTCACCGTGGTCGCCGCGCACCTGTCGTTCGTGCCCGGCTGGAACATGGGCCAGCTCGCCGGGATCCGCCGCTGGATCGCCGACCTGCCCGCGCCCTACCTGCTGCTCGGAGACTTCAACCTGGTCGGCGCGGTGCCCCGGACGGTGCTCGGCGGCGCGGCCGTGGTGGACGGCCTGGGCCGGCGCCGGGCTTACCCCGGCCCGCCCGTGAGCCCCGGGACAGCCGGGAGGCGCTGAGCCGGGAGGCCCGGCGCGCGCGGCGGGCGCTGCCGCGGCGCGCGCTGCTGCGGGGCTGGCGGGACCTGGCCCGCACCCCCACCTATCCGGCGCACCGGCCGGCCGTGCAGTTCGACCATGTGCTGGCCGTCGGCATCCCGCGCAGCGCGGTGAGCCGGACCAGCACCCCGGCGGTCGGGGTGTCCGACCACCGGCCGCTGGTGGTCGACCTCTCCCTGTGACCGCCGCGACCACTGCGGCCGCCGCGACCTCCGGGGCGTCCGGGGCGTCCGGGGCGTCTGCGGCATCCGGAGCGTCCGGGGCGTCCGGGGCGTCCGGCTAGCGGACGCCCTCGCTGGCCCCGCCCCGGGGGCGGCCGACCTTGTGCAGCGCCACATAGGCGGTGGACGCCTCCACCGGCGCGGCCCGCTGCTGGGCCAACGGCTCGTACTGGAGCAGCAGCATCGCCGCGTCGTCGCCGAGCTGGCGGCCGACATGACGGCGCACGTCCTCGTGCACCCGCTCCAGCACATCGGCCGGGTCGTCCGCGACCGCGCACTCCGGCAGCCGGTCGGCCAGCGGGTAGAACACGCCCCAGCTGTCCCTGGCCTCGATCACGCCGTCGGTGTACAGCAGCAGCCGGTCGCCCGGCCGGCACGGGAACCGCAGCACCGGCGGGTCCACCTCGGACGGTTCGAGCACGCCCAGCGGCGGTACCCGCGGCTCCGACTCCAGCAGCACCGAGGACTCGTCGCCGCGCAGCAGCAGCGGTCCCGGGTGCCCGCAGTTGACGATCTCGGCCACCCCGTCCGGTCGCACGCAGACCAGCACCAGGGTGACGAACTCCTCCTCCACCCGCTCGTGGTCGCCCTCCCGCAGCGCCCGGTCCAGGCTGACCGCGAGCCAGGCGGCGACCTTGTCCAGCTCGGGCTCCTGGTGGGCGGCCTCGCGGAAGGCGCCGAGCACCGCGGCCGCGGTCTCCACCGCGCCCAGGCCCTTGCCGCGCACGTCGCCGATCACCGCGCGGACCCCGTAGCGGGTCTGCACCACCTCGTACAGGTCGCCGCCGATGCTGGCGTGCGCGGCCGCGGCGGCGTAGTGCACCGCGGCCCGCACCGGCCCGATCCGGTCCGGGATGGAGCGCAGCAGCACCCGCTGGGCCACCTCGGAGACCAGCCGGGCATCGGCGAGCTCCTGCTCCTGCCGGTTCCGCAGCAGCACACTGGCCGCGCCGATCGCGGTGATCAGCACGATCGCCATGACGCTGGCCCCGTGCACCGACTGACCCAGCGTGCCGTCGTGCGCGGACAGGCCGAAGGCCACGCCCACGGTGATCCCGCCGATCAGCACCGGGTACCAGGTCTTGTTGCTCACCACCGCCGCCAGCGCGGGGCCCACGGTCAGCGCCGGTTCGAAGGTGACCCTGGGACTGCGCCCGGCGAAGTCCAGCGCCAGCACGAACACGATCCCGAGGAACGGAAGCGCCAATATCGCTCGGTGCCAGGGGATGCTGCGGCGAAACCTTCCGGCGGGACTCAACGTCTTTTCTCCTGCGGGCGCTGTGCTGCGGCGGTGCTACGGCGATAGGAAGGAAGGCTGGTGGTGGACCTGGGCCGGAGCCGGGGGCACGGCGGGCGACCGGCAGGAACACCGGGCCACCGACGGTGACTGCGGTGGTTCAGAATTGGACATCGGATGACTGGTTGGTGCCAATAACATTAGGCACGAAAAGGACATGCTGCACAGTCATTTCACGGTTTTCCCTTGGTATCACCATCCATAGGCCGCCCGTTCGGAGTAATGGACGTGAGCAGCGCCTCCAGCTCCTCCCGGCCGGGGAGCTGCTCCGGGCGGACCACCTGCCCACTGCGCACATACAGGAACGCCGCCGAGACCTGCTCCGGCGCCAGGCCGTGCGCCTCCGCCCAGGCCAGCCGGTACACCGCCAGCTGGAGCGGATCGGCGGTCTCCTGCCGGCCGGTCTTCCAGTCGACCACCTCGTAGGCGTCCGGGCCGCTCCGGTAGACCGCGTCGATCCGGCCGCGGACCACCCGCCCGGCCAGCAGCAGCTGGAACGGGGCCTCCACCCGGTAGGGGGTGAGCGCGGCATAGGGGGTGCGCAGGAACGCCTCCTTGAGCCGGGCGAGCTCGCGCTCGTCCTCGACCAGGTCGTCGTCCGCGTCCGGCAGGGTGTCGGTGCCCAGCAGCATCAGTGGCTCGAACCGGGCCTCCACCCAGCTGTGGAAGCGGGTGCCGCGGCGGGCCGCGGGCTGCGGCGGGCGCGGCATCGGCCGGGCCAGCTCCCGGGCGAAGCCGTCCGGGTCGGACGCCAGCCGCAGCAGCTGGGAGGCGGAGAGCGCGGCGGGCAGCGGGACGTCCCGGCGGCCGGCCCGGGCGCGCAGCAGCTCACCGGTGAGGGCCTCCAGGTCGCGGTCCCAGGACAGCACCAGCCGCCGCTCCTCCGGGACCAGCTCCGACTCCGCCGGCTCCGTCTGCTCCGCCGGGTGCTCGCCGCGCAGCCCGGCCAGCACCCGCAGGCCCGCCGCGCGCACGCGGGCCGCCTGGGCCGCGCCGTCCAGCGGCAGCGGCCAGGGGTGGTCGGCGGCGTGGGCCAGGGCGGGGTTCACCGCGTCCTCGGCCGGGGCGTCCGCCCAGGCCTCGATCTCGCCGCCGGTCCCGGCCTCGCAGTACTCGCGCAGCGCCTCCAGGAACGGCGAGGGACCCCGGGCCGCTTCTGCGACGGACCCCACCAGTGCCCGGAGGCCAGCAGCAGCTCCCGGGGCCGGGTGAAGGCGACATAGCCGAGCCGGCGCTCCTCGGTCGCGGCGTGCTCCTTCATCTCCGCGGCGAACGCCTTCATCCCGGCCGCGGTCCAGGGCGGGGTGCCGGGCAGGGTGGGCGCGTCGCCGCGCAGGTCGTGCGGCAGCGCCTCCGGGCGGCCGGTCCAGCGCTCCCGGCCCTTCTCCGCCGGGAAGGCACCCCTGACCAGGCCGGGGACCGCGACCACGTCCCACTCCAGGCCCTTGGACTTGTGCACGGTGAGCACCTTCACCGTGTCGTCGCCGCCGGGAAGGGTGCTGTCCAGGCCCCGCTCGAACTCCTGGGCCGCGCGCAGAAAGCCGAGGAAGGCCGCCAGCGAGGGGTCGCCGTCGAGGTCGGCGAAGCCCGCCGCGACATCCAGGAAGGCGTTCAGGGTCTCCTTCCGGCGGGCGGCCAGGGCGTGCGGGGAGGCCGAGAGCTCGACCTCCAGGCCGGTCACCGTCGAGCACCCGGTGCAGCACGTCCATCAGCGGCTCGGCCAGCGCCCGGCGCAGGTCGCGGATCTCCGCGGCGAGCCGGGCGAAGCGGGCCCGGGCCTCGTCCGAGACCGGCAGCTCCCTTTCGTCCCGGCCGTCCGGGTGCAGGAAGCTCTCCAGCGCGTCGGCGAGGGAGACCACCTCGGTCGGGTCGGTCCCGGCCACCGCCTCGGCCAGCCGGTCGGCACCGGCGTCACCCGGGCCGCCGGAGACCCGGACCAGATCCCGGGCGCGGCGGCCGAGCAGCGCCAGATCCCGCGGGCCGATCCGCCAGCGCGGGCCGACCAGCAGCCGGACCAGCGCGGCATTGGCCGTCGGATCCTGGAGCACCTCGCAGACCGCGACCAGGTCCGCGACCTCGGGCAGGTTCAGCAGCCCGGACAGGCCGACGACCTCCACCGGGATGTCGCGGGCGACCAGCGCGGCGTGCATGTCAGGGAAGAGGTCGCGCCCGGCCCGGCAGAGCACGGCGATCCGACCGGGCCTGGTCCCGGTGCGGACCAGATGGGCGATGGAGTCGGCGAGCCAGGCCACCTCCTGCTCGTGGGTCTCCAGCAGGGCGCAGCGCAGAAAGCCCTCGCGCTCGGCGCCCGGGGCCGGGCGCAGCGCCTCGACTCCCTGGTGCAGTTCGCGCAGCGGCGCGGCCAGGGTGTTGGCGAAGTCCAGCAGCCAGCCGCCGCTGCGGCGGTTCTCCGAGAGCGAGTAACGCTCGGCCGGACTGCCGTCGGCCTGGGGGAAGTGCACCGGGAAGTCGTCGAGGTTGGCCACCGAGGCCCCGCGCCAGCCGTAGATGGCCTGGCAGGGGTCGCCGACCGCGGTGACCGGGTGCCCGCCGGCGCCCCACTGCCCGTCCGCCCGCCGCCCGTCCGCGCCGCGCCGCCCGTCCGCATGCTGCCCGCCGCCCGCGCCGAAGAGCCCGGAGAGCAGCAGCCGCTGGGCGACCGAGGTGTCCTGGTACTCGTCCAGCAGCACCACCCGGAACTGCGCCCGCAGCAGCCGCGCCACCTCGGGGTGCTCCTGGGCCAGCCGGGCGCAGGCCGCTATCTGGTCGCCGAAGTCCATCAGCCCGGCCTCGGTCTTCCGGGCCCGGTAGCGCTGGACCAGGTCGACGAGCTCCAGCCGGGCGGCGGCGGCCCTGGGGACCTTCCGCAGGTCCTCGTTGCCGAGCCTGGCCCCGGCCAGCCCGACGAGCAGCCCGGTGTCGTACGCCCGCAGCTGCTCGGGGTGACCAGGTGCTCGGCCAGCTCGCCGTCCAGGGTGAGCAGGTTGTCGATCAGGGTGGGGAAGGCGCCGGTCAGCGCCGGGTAGGGGCCCGGCGCCTGGCGCAGCACCCGGGCCGCCAACTGGTAGCGGGTGGCGTCGGCGAGCAGCCTGACGTCGGGCTCCAGCCCTATCCGCAGGCCGTGGTCCTTCAGCAGCCGGCCGGCGAAGGCGTGGTAGGTGGAGATCTCCGGCTCGCCGAGCGGCTCGTCACCGGCCACCGGATCGAGGTCCACCACACCGGCCTGGACCAGGGCCTTGCGTACCCGCTCGGCCAGCTCCCCGCGGCCTTGTTGGTGAAGGTCAGCCCCAGCACCTGCTCCGGCCGGACCTGGCCGGTGCCGACCAGCCAGACCACCCGGGCCGCCATCACCGTGGTCTTGCCCGAGCCCGCGCCCGCGACATGACCGCGGGGGCGAGCGGCGCGGTGATCGCGCGCAGCTGCTCCGCGGTGAAGGGGATGCCGAGCAGCCGGCTGAGCTGCTCGGGGCTGGTGATGGCTGGGCTCACCCCGGAAACGCTAGCGGTTGCCACCGACAACCGGCGCCCTCCCCGCTATTCGACCACCTGACGGCCCTCCGCCTGCCCGGTGCAGCTGCGCCGGAACGAGCAGCGGTCACAGCCCGGACCGGCCTGCGGGACAAAGCGCTCGTTGACGATCCGGTCGGCGGCCCGGGCCAGCAGCTCCTCGACCCAGACCGGGCCGTCCGCCAGCGCGGGCTGGGGCTGGACCTTGGGCTGGTCCTCCTGGCCCCTTCCGGCGGGCTGGCGCAGCTGCACCAGCTCCGCGCCGCCCGGCTGCGGCCGCTCCCCGGTGAAGGCGTCCAGGCCGTCCAGCGCGCCCTCGCGGACCGCCAGCTGGTACACCCCGAGCTGCGGGTGGGTGCCCAGATCGGTGCCGGAGACCAGGCGCTTGCCGGTCTTGAAGTCGACCACCAGCGCGGCTCCGGCCCCGTCCCGCTCCACCCGGTCCATCGAGCCACGGATCCGCACCACATGGTCGCCGGCCTTCAGCTCCACCTCGAAGGGATGCTCGGTGGCCGCCACCGCCCGGCCGCGTTCGGCCGCGTGCCAGTGCAGGAAGCGCTCCAGCGCGGCCCTGGCCTCGCCCTTCTCCTGCTCGGACTTCCACGGCGCGTCAAAGGCGAGCGCGTCCCAGACCGTGTCCAGCCGCTCCATCAGCACGCCCAGGTCGGCCGGGGTGCGGCCGGAGCCGACCTCGTCCGCCAGCACATGCACCACATTGCCGAAGCCCTGCGCCCCGCTGGAGGCGGTCTCGGCCCGCACCTCGCGGCCGAGGAACCACTGGAGGGCGCAGGAGTCGACCTGCTCCAGCGCGCTGCCGGACAGCCCCAGCGGCTGGAGCGGGTCGCGCACCGGGACGGCGTTCTCGGTCGGGTCGGCCATCCCCCACCAGCGCTGCGGGTGCGCGGCCGGGACCAGCGGCACCCCGTCCTCGTCGGTGAGCCCGGCCAGCCGGGTCAGCCGCTCGGCGGCGGCCTCGCGCAGCTGCGGCGAGGCCGCCGGGTCGACCGTGGTCGCCCGCAGCTCGGCCACCAGCGCGGCCACCGCCAGCGGGCGGCGCGGCCGGTGGCTGACGTCCTCGACCCGGACGTCGGGGAACCGGGTGCCGTCCGGGAGCTCCCGGTAGAGCTCGCGCAGGAAGCGCGAGGGCTGGTCGCCGTCGTCGGCCGGGGCCTTCACCGCGGTGACCACCAGGCGCTCCCTGGCCCTGGTCGCGGCGACATAGAAGAGCCGGCGCTCCTCGCCCAGCAGCGCGCCCGGGGTCAGCGGTTCGGCCAGGCCGTCCCGGCCGATCCGGTCCGCCTCCAGCAGCGAGCCGCGGCGCCGCAGGTCGGGCCAGAGCCCCTCCTGCACACCGGCCACCACCACCAGCCGCCACTCCAGGCCCTTGGACCGGTGCGCGGTCAGCAGCCGTACCGCGTCCTGGCGCGCCACCCGGCCGGAGAGGGTGTCCGCGGCGATGTCCTGCTGCTCCAGCTCGGCGAGGAAGTTCAGCGCGTCGCGGGGACCGTGCATGCGCTCGGCGGAACGGGCGGCGGTCTCGAACAGCGCGCAGATCGCGTCCAGGTCCCGGTCGGCGTTGCGTCCGGCTGTACCCGGACGCAGCGCGGCCGCCTCCAGCCGCTGCCGCCAGCGCTCGGAACCCTCCCACAGCGCCCACAGCGCGTCCTCGGCGGAGGCGTCGCCCGCCAGCGACTCGCGGACCTTGCGCAGCAGCTGCCCCAGGTGGTGCGCCCGCCGGGCGTGCACGCCGTCCAGGGTGACCAGGCGCTCCGGCTCGGCCAGGGCCTCGCGCACCAGCTGCTCGGCGGGGCGCGGCGCGCGCTGGTACTCCGGGGGCAGGGCGCGGACCGCGGCCCGCTCCTCCTCCCGCAGGGCGCGGCCGAGACGGCGCAGGTCGGCGCCGTCCAGGGCGCCCAGCGGCCCGGTGAGCAGCTGCTGCGCCAGCTCCGCCGTCAGCGGGTCGATGCCGTGCGGGTCGATGCCGTGCGGGTCGGTGCCGTGCGGCTCCCCGGCGGCGCGGCGCCGGTCGTACCCGGCGCCGTCGGCGCACACCCGCAGCGCGGTCAGCAGCGGGGCGACCGCGGGCTCGGCGTGCAGCGGCAGGTCGTCGCCGTCGATCTCCAGCGGCACCCCGGCCGAGCTGAGCGCCCGCCGGAAGCCGGGGATGGACCGGGCTCCGGCCCGGACCAGCACCGCCATCTCGCCCCAGGGCACGCCCTCCTCCAGATGGGCGCGGCGGAGCAGGTCCGCGATGTTGTCGGTCTCCGATCCCGGCGTCGGGTAGGTGTAGACCTCGACCCGCCCGGCCCCCGCCGCGCCACCGGCCGCCGCGCCACCCGCTGTCAGCTGCCGGTGCTGGGCCAGCGCCTCGGCCGGGAGCCGGCCCATCGGCATCCGCTGGGCGACCGCGCGACTGGCCGCGAGCAACGCGGGGCCGGAACGGCGGGACACCCGGAGCACCCTGATCGGCGCCGGACGCCCGTCGGCCTGCGGGAACTGCTGCGGGAAGCCGAGGATGCCGTTGATGTCGGCGCCCCGGAAGGCGTAGATCGACTGGTCCGGGTCGCCCACCGCGATCAGCTCACGGCCGCCTCCGGCCAGCGCGTGCAGCAGTCTGACCTGGGCGGGGTCGGTGTCCTGGTACTCGTCGACAAAGACCACCCGGTACTGGCGGCGCAGCTGCTCGCCGACCTCGGGACGCTCGGCCAGCAGCACCGCCCGGTGCACCAGCTCGGAGTAGTCCAGCACCCCCCGCATGTCCAGGACGTCCAGGTAGCCGGCGAGGAAGGCAGCGGCGGCCCGCCAGTCGGGGCGGCCGACCTGCTCCGCGAAGCGCTCCAGCTCCGCCCCGCCCAGGCCCAGCTCGCGGGTGCGGGCCAGCACCGCGCGGACCTCGTCGGCGAAGCCCCTGGTGGTCAGGCAGGCCCGCAGCTCGTCCGGCCAGCGGATGCCGAGACCGGCCCGGGCGTCCTCGGCGCCACCGGCCAGCAGGTCGCGGACCATGACGTCCTGCTCCGGCCCGGAGAGCAGCCGGATCGGCTCGGCGAAGAGCTCCGGGTCCTGCTGCGCCCGGACCAGGGCGTAGCAGAAGGAGTGGAAGGTGGTCGCCTGCGGCACCCCGCCCAGCCCGCCGACGCCGGCGCGGGCGGTCATCCGGTCACGCAGCTCCACCGCTGCCTTCCGGCTGAAGGTCAGTACCAGGATCTCCTCGGCGGGCACGCCCTCGGCCACCCGCCGGGTCACCGCCTCGACCAGGGTGGTGGTCTTCCCGGTGCCCGGGCCGGCCAGCACCAGCAGCGGCCCGCCCCGGTGGTCCACGACGGCCTGCTGGTAGGCGTCGAGCACGGGGGGCGTGGGCGTCGCCAGCGGGTCGCGCACCAGGCGGTACGCGCCCGGGCGCGCACCGGGGGCGGCGGGCTGGGAGGTCATCGGCACGGTCCAGGGAGAGGAACAGCGGGTGGTACGGACGGCGGCTCGGGAGTCGTCTTCCGACGCGAGCCTACGATCCTCCCCGTCAACCACCGATTTGTCCCGGCTTCCCGGCAGTCCGCCCTCCTCCCGGTCCTCAGGGCCGGGGCCCCGCCGCCGGGCTCAGCGGCCGTCCCAGCGGGCCCGGGGCAGGTCCACCCGGGGCAGGTCCGGCGCCGCGGTCGAGCCCGGGGCCGGGCCCCGGCCGCGGACCTGGCGCAGCGGGGTGCCCTCCTCCCGGTAGTGCCCGAGGGCACGCAGCTCGTGCCCGGGCAGCAACGCGCCGTCCGCCCGCACCACCCGCCACCACGGCACCGAAGCGCCGTACAGCGTCATCACCCGGCCCACCTGGCGCGGACCGCCCTGCTCCAGGTATTCGGCCACATCGCCGTAGGTCATCACCCGGCCGACGGGGATACGCTCGGTCAGTTCCAGCACCAGCTCGGCGAACAGCGGCAGCTCGCCCCGGGGTTCCTCTGAGGTCACCCTCGGCATTGTGTCCCATGGGGCTGACACGACCGGGTGGTCCCGACGGCGAACTTGCTCGCCCACCCGGGCGGGGGAATGTAGCATCCGCCGGGGACCGGCACGACGCCCACCTGGCACCGGCACGGGGCCCGGGCCCATGCCACCCTTGAGGGGGCGATACCAGGCGACAGAAGGCAATGACCACCATGACCGGTTCGAACGCGAACGCCGAACAGGCGGCGGACGTGTCCGACACCACGCCTGGGGGCGAGTCAGACCCACCGGGACCGGCCCGGCCTCGGGTCGATCTGGTCAAGCACCCCCGCGGTCCGCTGCCGCCGGAGACCCGCACCAGCGAGCACGTCTCGGTGGACGAGCCGCTGCTGGCAGCCCGGGTGCACCGGCCGGCCGACCTGATCCGGGTGCTGCTGGGGATCCTCGGGATCGCCGCCGTGCTGGTCCTCGCCAGCATCGCGCAGAACTCCACCAAGGGCCTGCAGACCGACATCGCCTCCGGGGCGACCAAGGTCCCCGGCTTCCTCAGCACCATCATGGGCTTCGTCTCCACCGCGGCCGTGCTGATCGTCCCGCTGGCCTTCGCCGTGGAGCGGCTGATCAAACGCGACGGGCTACGGGTCGCCGACGGCGTGCTCGCGGCGGTGCTGGCGCACGGGGTGTCGCTGGCGGTGGACCTGTGGGTGGTCAAGGCCGCCCCGCTGGTGATCACCTACGCGCTCACCCAGCGGCTGCCGGGCGACATCCTCACCGACCCGGTACAGGGCTACCTCGCCCCGGTCATCGCCTATATGACCGCCGTCGGCATGACCAGCCGACCACGATGGCGGGTCGCGCTGTGGGGTGTGGTGCTGCTCGACTCGATCTCGGAACTGATCAACGGGCACACCACGCCACTCTCCATTGCAGTAACCATCCTGCTCGGACTTACCGTCGCCTACGGCACCCTCTACGCCGTCGGCACCCCCAATGTCCGGCCCACCGGCGAACACCTGCTGACCGGGCTGCGCAAGGTCGGCTTCTCGCCGGTCAGCGCGCACCGCTCGCCGGACGGCCCGGAGGGCACCCGCCGCTACCTGATCATCCAGGAGGGGGCCTCCCCGCTCGACGTCCATGTCATCGACCGGGAGCAGCAGGCGTCGGGCTTCTTCTACCGGATGTGGCGGCGGCTCCAGCTGCGCACCGTGGCCGTCCGCTCCAGCCCCCAGTCACTGCGGCAGGCCCTGGAGCAGGAGGCCCTGATCGCCTACGCGGTCAACGCGGCCGGGGCGCACTCGCCGCATCTGCTGGCGACCTCCGAGCTGGGGCCGGACGCGGTGATCCTGGTCTACGAGCGGATCGAGGGACGCTCCCTGGACAGCGTGGACAGCAGCGACATCACCGACGCGGTGCTCACCGACGCCTGGGGCTCGGTGCGGGCCCTTGCACGACCGGCGGATCGCCCACCGGCGGCTCACCGGCGAATCGGTGCTGGTCACCCCGGAAACCGGACCTGCCTGATCAACCTGGCCGGCGGCGACATCGCCTCCGGCGACCTGACCCTGCGGATGGACATCGCCCAGCTGCTGACCACCCTGGCCCTGCGGGTCGGCCCGGAGCGGGCGGTGGCCTCCGCCAACGCCATGCTCGGCGCCGACCGCACCGCCAGCGCCCTGCCGCTGCTGCAACCGGTCGGGCTGAACCGCTCCACCCGGCAGGCGCTCAAGCTGCACAACCGGGCCCGCAAGGCCGAGGCGGACGCGCTGCACGCCGAACAGCTGCGGAAGGCCGGGGTCAAGGCGGGCGTCAAGGCCGGGATCAAGGTGGACGACGCGCTGCTGGAGCCCCCGCCCTCGCTGGACCTGCTCTCGCAGATCCGGGAGCAGATCCTGGAGATCGTCCCGCAGGCCGTGGTCGCCCCGGCGAACCTCCAGCGGCTGCGGCCGAAGACCCTGATCACCATGATCGCCGGGGCCTTCGCCGGTTACCTGCTGCTCACCCAGGTCGTCGCCAACAACCCGATCACCGCGCTCTCCCGGGCGGACCTGCTCTGGGTGCTGCTGGCGGTCGCCGCCTCGGTGCTCAGCTATGTGGGCGCGGCGATGAGCCTGTCCGGATTCGTCCCGGAGCAGCTGCCGTTCTGGCGGACCTTCCTGGCCCAGGTCGCCGGCTCCTTCGTGAAGCTGGTCGCCCCGGCCGCGGTCGGCGGGGTCGCTCTCAACGCCCGCTTCCTGCAACGCTCCGGAGTGCGGCCGGGCCAGGCCGTCGCCAGCGTCGGTGCCTCGCAGCTGGTGGGCCTGGGCATGCACATCCTGCTGCTGCTCGGCTTCGGCTTCATCGCCGGGACAGGCAGCAGCTCCGACATCCCCTCGTCCCGCACGGTGATCGCCGGGCTGCTGGTGGCGGCGGTCCTGGTACTGGTGGCGGCGGCGATCCCGCCGCTGCGCCGCTGGCTGACCTCGCAGGTGCGCTCGCTGTTCCTGGGGGTGGTCCCGCGAATGCTGGACCTGCTGCGCTCCCCCACCAAGCTGGCCACCGGCTTCGGCGGGATCATCCTGGTCTCGCTGGCCTTCGTGGCCTGCCTGGACGCCAGCATCAGGGCCCTCGGCGGCTCACTGCCGTTCGCCACCGTGGCCGTGGTCTACCTGGCCGGGAACGCGGCCGGATCGGCGGTACCGGTGCCGGGCGGGATCGGGCCGATCGAGCTGGCGCTCACCGGTCTGCTCACCGGCGCGGGGCTGCCGCTGTCGGTGGCCACCCCGGCGGTGGTGCTGTTCCGGGTGCTGACCTTCTGGTTCCCGGTGCTGCCCGGCTGGCTCTCGTTCACCTTCCTCCAGCGCAAGAACGCGCTGTAGCGACGGCGGGGACGCGGGCACGACGAAGGGGGCGCACCCGACCGGGCGCGCCCCCTCATGTACCCGTCTCTGTACCGTCCGGCCTAGTAGACCGGCTTCTCCGGCTCGATCTGGTTGACCCAGCCGATGACCCCGCCGCCGACGTGCACCGCGTCGGAGAATCCGGCCGAGTGCAGCACCGCGAGCACCTCGGCCGAACGGACACCGGTCTTGCAGTGCAGCACGATCTTCTTGTCCTGCGGCATCTGCTCCAGGGCGTTGCCCATCAGGAACTCGCCCTTGGGGATCAGCACCGCGCCGGGGATGCTGACGATCTCGTACTCGCCCGGCTCCCGGACGTCCACCAGGAAGATGGCCTCCTGGTCGTCCTGCCACTGCTTCAGCTGCTTGGGCGTGATGGTCGACCCGAGCGCCGCCGCCTGGGCCTCCTCGCTGACCACACCGCAGAACGCCTCGTAGTCGATGAGGTCGGTGACCGTCGGGTTGTCGCCGCAGAGCGCGCAGTCCGGGTCCTTGCGGACCTTGACCTGGCGGTACTGCATCTCCAGGGCGTCGTAGATCATCAGCCGGCCCACCAGCGGCTCACCGATGCCGGCCAGCAGCTTGATCGCCTCGGTGACCTGGATCGAGCCGATGGAGGCGCAGAGCACGCCCAGCACGCCGCCCTCGGCGCAGGAGGGGACCATGCCGGGCGGCGGGGCCTCCGGGTAGAGGCAGCGGTAGCAGGGGCCGTGCTCGGCCCAGAAGACGCTGGCCTGGCCGTCGAAGCGGTAGATCGAGCCCCAGACGTAGGGCTTGCCGAGCAGCACCGCGGCGTCGTTCACCAGGTAGCGGGTGGCGAAGTTGTCGGTGCCGTCGACGATCAGGTCGTACTGGGCGAAGATCCCCTTGACGTTGTCGACTTCGAGGCGCTCCTCGTGCAGCACCACGTTGACATAGGGGTTGATCTCCTTGACCGAGTCGCGTGCGGACTCGGCCTTGGAGCGGCCGATGTCGGACTGGCCGTGGATGATCTGACGCTGGAGGTTGGACTCGTCGACGGTATCGAACTCGACGATGCCGAGCGTGCCCACACCGGCAGCAGCGAGGTACATGAGTGCGGGCGAGCCCAGGCCGCCGGCGCCCACACAGAGCACCTTGGCGTTCTTCAGCCGCTTCTGCCCGGCCATCCCGACATCCGGGATGATCAGGTGGCGGGAGTACCTGCGGACCTCGTCCACGGTGAGCTCAGCGGCCGGCTCGACCAGGGGTGGCAGCGACACGGGGGACTCCGGTGGTCGGTATCTGTACGGTTCTCCGGCCAACAGTGCCACGCCGCACGCTATTCCAGCGCCCCGGGTCCGAGGTGCGAGACAGCCGCTGAGACGCCGCGGGGAGGCCCCGGATCAGACCCGGCAGGCGGTCTCGGTCCAGATGTCGGCCAGGGACTCCTCCAGCGGGACCCGGGGACGCCAGCCCAGGCGCTCGCGGGCGGTGCGGATGTCGGCCTGCCGCCAGAGCACCTCGCCGGGGCGGTCCGTGCCGTCCGCGCCCGGGATCGGACTGCGGGCCTCCTCCAGCAGCCGCCCCTCGAACCCGGACGCCCGGACCAGCAGATGGGCCGCGTCACGCAGCCGCACCCCGCTGCCGCCGCCGATATTGATCACCCCCGTGGCCCGCGGAGACGGCGCCGACTGCACGGCCCGGGCGAATCGCGGACGTCCACGAAGCGCGGGAAGGCGGACAGGTCGGCGCGCGCACTGCGGCTCGCCCGCTCCAGCGCCGGCGCAGCCCCTCCGACAGCGGCGAACAGTGAACCGGCGGCCCCGGGGACCACGTCGAAGACCCGCACCACCGCGTCCAGCCCGGAGGAGAGCGCCAGTCGCTCCCGGCGAGCTTGGTCACCCCGTACGGGCGAGCGGGCGCGGCTCGGCGGTCTCGGCGGTGGCGGTGCCGATGGGCACCGCGCCGTACTCGGCGGCGAGCCGACATGCACCAGCCGGCCGGGTCGTGGCTGCGGCGGATCGCCTCGCAGACCGTGGCGACCGCCTGGGTATTGGCCGGACCAGGTCCGCGGGTGCGTAGGTGGCACGGCGCAGTTGACCACCACCGGGGCATGACGGTCAGGAAGCGGGCGAGCGCGCCGGGGCTGCCCGGCGAGATCGAAGCGGATGTCGGCGGTGTCCGCCGACCCAGCACGGTCACCTGCAACTCGGGTCGAGAACAGGCGGTCGGCGACCGGCGGCCGATGAATCCATCGGCGCCCGCAGCAGCACCCTCATGAGGTGGTCCTTCCTTGAGCGGGCCGCGCACGGACCGCGTTTCGTGCAGAAACAGGCAGTGGTTCGAACAGTCGGGGGTGCCACGGCGCCCAGCGGCTGGGCCCCGGAAGCGGGGTCAGCCTGGGAGCCCGGGGTCAGGTGTCGGGCCGGTGCGACTCGGGCGCAGCACCACCCAGGCGTACGGCAGCAGCGCGCGCAGATCCGCCCCACAGCAGCGCGAGCCCCGCCCCGCCGCGCCCCGGGCCACCGGGCCCGCTGTCAGTGCCGCCGCCACGCCCACCGCGGACAGGCAGCAGAGCAGCGCGGACAGCGCGTCGCGTCGGCGGCGCGCCAGAGCAGGAGTCAGCACCAGCAGCCGGTGCAGCCCTGGGTGGCCAGACGGTGCCGTTCGACCCCGCCACCGCCGCGGCCCCGCCGCCCGAGGCCCGGTGGGCGAGCAGCAGCGCGACAAAGGTGATCGCGGCCAGCCGGTCAGATAGAGGCGATCGCGACCGGGAGCACCGGGCGCATCCGTATCCGGAAACGAGCGGGAGTGGGCGGTGTCCAGATGGCCCCAGCCGATGTGCCGGAACCAGCGCGCGGCCCACTCGGCCGCGCCCATCCCGGCGGCGAGCGAGGCGATCATCGCCAGCCCCCCCCCCGGCCGCCGGTGACCAGGCCGAGCACCGGGCCGGCCGCGGCCAGGCCCAGCAGCACGGCCAGAGCCAGGGCGTATCCGGCGCGGGCCGCGAGCGGGTGCCGGCGCCCGGCGGTGACCGCGGCCGCGATCCGAACAGCACCGCGATCAGGACGGCCACGGCCGGACAGGCCCCGGCCCGCCCGGTCAGTCCGGCGGCCCAGAGCCCAGGCAGGGCAGCAGGTAGAGCCCGGTGGCCAGCCAGGACGGGGCCGCCCGGCAACGCCAGGGCTCTCCGTCGCCTCGGCGGGCACGGCCCGGGCCGGCGCGGGACCCGGGCGTAGAGCTCCTCGGCGAGCGAGAAGACGTCATTGTGCCGGTAGCGCCCGGCCGTGCCGGGGCCGACGCCCGCGGCCTCCAGTTCGGCGGCGATCTCCAGTGGATGCACCGCCCCCTCGCAGTAGGTCAGATGTCGTTCGCGCAGGGCGTGCACGGGATCGGCGGTCATCCCGCGCCCGCTTCCACCGGAACTGCGCGGGAGCGGGAGCCCTGCGCGTCGGCCGCGAGCCAGTAGTCCGCGGGCCGGCCGAAGGGCTGCCGGGCGACCGGGGCGGAGACACTGCCGGGCCGTCCGGGGCAGGGCCCCGGCCATCCGGAGACCAGCTCCAGGTACAGGCCGCGGAAGGCGGTGGCGGCGGGCTCGACCGCGTAGAGCTCCTGGGCCGCAGCCGGCCGGCGTTCCCCAGCCGGAAGCGGCGGTCGCTGTCGCTCAGCAGCGCCAGGCAGGCCGCCGCGAGCGCACGCGGATCCTCGGCCGGGACCAGCAGCCCGCCCGGGCCGACGACCTCGCGGGCGGCGCCGGTGTCGGTCGCGACCACCGGGCGTCCGCTGAGCATGGCCTCGGCCACCAGCCGCGGCGCGGCACCGCTGGTGCCGGAGAAGACCAGCACCGGCCGCCGGTGGACGTCCACCGGCAGCGCCGTGCTGTCCTCGAACACACGCGTCCCGCTGGTGCGGGCGATCAGCCGCGCCAGCTCCCGGCAGCGCCGGGCATAGGCCCCGGCCCGACCGGGACTCGCCGTGGATCCGCAGCACGGCCTGCGGCAGCTGCTCCGCACCTCGGCGAAGGCCCGCAGCATGGTCGCCAGACCGCCGTAGGCTCTATCGGGCCGGACCAGGCAAGGGTGGGCGCCAGCGGCTCGGGCCCGGCGGCAGGCCCGTCGGCCCGTTCGCTGCCCTGGTACACCACCCGGATGGCGGCCGGGTCGGCCCGCAGTGGATCTGCCAGCGCCGGTCGTAGCCGCTGCCCGGGGTGATCAGCCCGGCCTGCCGGTAGCCCTCCCTGGCCAGCAGCCGGAAGAAGGCCAGCAGCAGCGCCCGCACCGGCGCCCGGTAGGGCGCGGCCCGGTAGCCGCGCGCCCGCTCGCGCAGGTGCAGGCTGTGCTCGGTGATCAGCAGCGGAGTGCCGTAGTAATGTTTGGCGACCAGGCCCGGGAGCACCCCGAGACCGCCGTCCAGGGCGTGGCACAGATCCGCCGAACCGAGGGCGTCCAGGCCGTACCAGGGGGCGGACAGGGCGCAGGCAGCGCTCCAGCAGGTCCACCGCCAGCGCGTCCCGGACCAGGGGCTCGCCGACCGAGCCGGGGCCGACCGTGCCGCGCGCCCCCGGGCTGCGCCAGGCGCTCTCGACCACGGTGAGCGCCGGGCCCGAACGGAGCAGCGCGGGCAACCCGCCGAGCGCCCGCCTCGGCCAGGGCGTACAGCGCCGGGCCGAAGCCCTCCGCCTCGCCCGGCTCCGCCAGCGCGGCGACCAGCTGCCGGTAGGCGGCCAGCGCGCGGCGGCGGCGCAGGCCGTGCAGTCCACCGGCTAAGGGGCTCCCGGCCGGCCGCCCGGACTGACCGCCGGTCGAACCGCTGTGCCGGAGCGCGGCCAGCCGCGCGGGCAGCGGCTCGGGCATCGGATCGCGCCGGGTGGCCCCCAGGGCGTACAGCTCGAACTCGTGCTCGGGCAGTCCCCGGGTCAGCCGTTCACACCAGCCGCCCTCAACACTCCTGGCAGCGGGGAAGGCACTCTCGGTGAGCAGAGCGATGCGCATGGAGACCTCCAGATACTGTGCGGCGCGAATGGCGCGGTGTGCGGTGCAGGACGGTGCGGTGCGGGACGGTGCGGGCGGCGCTGTTCAGGGGCATTCCGGGCAGGGTTCTCCGGGCGGGGCGGGGCACGCGCGGGCGGGTGAGGGCTGTGTGGCGAAGGGTTGCGGGAAGCGGTGCCGGGATGCGGAGCCGGAACCGGGCCGCCCCCGCGCGCCCGACGTCTGTTCGGCCCGACGAGACGAAGCTACGACCGGCCACCGACAATCAGTCGGCCGTACGGGCGCCTACCACCCGAAGGAGTGAAGCGGAGAAACCCCGGGCGGGCGGCGGCGTTGCCGGGGGCCCGCGGCGGCGGTGACCCGGCCGGGCCTGGCTCGTTCCCCACGGGGACGCGCACCGGCAACCGGCCGGTCCGCTCCCCTTCCCGGAGGTGCTCCATGGCCGACCCGCTGCTGCCCCGACCCGCCTCCGGGCCGTTGGCCGCGCTGGCGGTACTGCTGTGCGCGGGCTCGCTGCTGTCCGGCTGCGCCGCGGGCGCGGGCGGACACACCGGCCAGGACCGCGTGCCCGGCGCCGACCGGCAGGCCGGCCGCCCTCTGGATGGCAGGCAGGGCAGCGGCGGACGCGGCGGACGCCGCGGCGGGCTCGGTGACCGGCACCTGGGCCGGGGCGGGGGCCGGGGCCGGACTGCCGACGCCGCCCGTGCCCCTGCGCTCCCTGGCCGTGGCCTATCCGGCGGCGGGCAGCCCCGCGCCCACCGCCCAGGCCCGGGCCGCGACCCGGGTGATGGACACCGGGCGCAGGCCCCGCCCCGCCCCCGGCCGCCCGGCCGCTCCGGTGGCCAGGCCGCGCCCGGCCCGGACCGAGCCCCGGTCGCCGCAGCAGCCGATGAATGTGTGCGCGCTGGGCATGCACTAGGGGGGCTGGCGGGCAGCCCGCAGGAGGCCGCCTGCCGAGCGGTCTACGGCTGAGCGGTCACCGCCGAGCGGTCGCCTGCCGAGCGGTCACCGCCGAGCCGAGAAGAGCTACGGCCGAGCGGTCACCACCGAGGAGGAAGAGGAGAGGCCGTCGGTGTCGGCCGCCGGGGCGGCGGCCCCCGCCAGCAGCTCCCGGACATGTCCGGCGACCAGCTCGGGGTACTCCATCATCGCCACGTGCCCGGCGTCGGGCAGCACCAGCAGCCGGGAGTCGCGGAACGCCAGCCCGGCCCGCCGGGCCATCCGGTAGGAGACCAGCTTGTCCCGCAGCCCGTAGACCAGCAGCACCGGCACCCGCACCTGCTCCGCCTGCCGCCACAGCGCCTGCGGGCCGCGCTCGGTGTAGGCCTGGACGACGCCGCGGGCGCTGCGCGCCAGCACGTCCATGGCGTACGGCAGCGCCTGCCGCCGCCGGTACTCGGCGACCATCTCGGCCCGCCGGTCGTCGATCAGCCCCGGGTCGCCGTAGCAGAGCTCCAGCAGCGCCTGGGTCTGCCGCTCGGCCGGCTGCCCCTGGGTGAGCCGCCGGAACAGCGCGGGCACCCCCGGCACCGCCAGCAGCGCCGTGGCAGCGCCGAGCTCTGCGGGGGGACCTCCGGCAGCGCGGGCGAGATCAGGGTCAGCGTCCGCACCAGGTCCGGGCGCAGCGCGGCGAGCCGGGTCGCCACCGCGCCGCCGAGGGAGTTGCCGAAGAGGTGCACCGGGCCGCGCCGGAGAGCTCCAGGTACTCGACCACGGCCCAGACGTGGGCGGAGACCGAGAGGTCGGCGTCGTCCGCGGCGGCGACTGCCCGCCGGGCAGGTCGACCGCGTGCCCGTCGACGTCCCCGGCCAGCTGGTCCATCAGCAGCGTCCAGTTCTGCGAGGACCCGCCGAGGCCGTGCACGAACAGGGCGGGCGGCAGGCCGGGCCGCTCCGGCTCCATCGCCTCAACGGCCAGCGGGCACCGGGGACCGTGAGTCGGCGGGTGGCCCGCAGTGGATTCGACGTCTTTGCAGGCATCGGAGTCTTCAGGGGCTTCGGAGTCTCGGGCAGTCCGCTGTCGCTCATGGAGACGATGTTATGACCGCGCGGGCGGGGGAAGGCTCTTCTAGGCTCGGAGCACGGCAGGTCACCTGCCGCGTCCGCCGCATCCCGGGAGGTTGGGCCATGAGCGACCCCGAGGCGATCATCGATGAGCCGGAAGCAGCCGAGGAGACAGCGGAGCCCGGGGAGGTGCAGCAGGACGCCGCGGAGGCCGACGAGCCGGTCGAGGAGCTCGACCTGGAGACCCCGGCGGCGGACGCCGCCGAGCAGCGCCGGGTCGTGGTGATCGACGAAGACGAGTACCGCTGACACCAGAGTTTGCCGGAATCACACCACTATGGTGCGAGCTGCCCCGACTTGCGTTGTGGACTTTGTACAACGCATGCCGGAAACTTTCTTCTGGCGACCAGGAGTCCGAGGGATTACCGACAAGTAGGATGACTCCGGAAGCACCACCCGCACGGCCTCGGCTGCGCGTGGCCTGGGTCCGGGGGTGTGACGGGGCGACCTGTCTCGCAACCGCCGGACCAGAACGGCCCGCGCGCACCGGAGCCCCAGAACCGTGAGTAGGGAGCGCCGTGACGGCTATCCAGGACACGGACGAGCGCCAGCGCCCAGGCGGCAAACCCACGACCGGCCGCCTTCCGCGGAGTGCTCGCCGCAACCAGCTGCTGGGGGCCGCGCAGGAGGTGTTCGTCGCCCAGGGCTACCACGCGGCCGCGATGGATGACATCGCCGAGCGCGCGGGGTGAGCAAGCCCGTCCTCTACCAGCACTTCCCGGGCAAGCTGGAGCTCTACCTCGCGCTGCTGGACCGGCACTGCGACGCGCTGGTCGACTCGATCCGGGCGGCGCTGGAGGCCACCACGGACAACAAGCTCCGGGTGCTGGCCACCACCAAGGCCTACTTCGACTATGTGGCGGCCGAGTCCGGCGCCTTCCGGCTGGTCTTCGAGTCGACCTGACCAATGAGTCGGCCGTGCGCGAGCGCGTGGAGAAGGTCACCCGGGAGACCGCCACCCTGGTCAGCAAGGTGATCGCGGAGGACACCGACCTCCCGAGGAGGAGGCCATGCTGCTCGCGGTCGGCGTCTGCGGCCTGTGCCAGATCACCGCGCGCTTCTGGCTCGCCCAGGGCGGGAGCATCCCGGCCGACGAGGCGGTGCGACTGGTCTCCAGCCTCTCCTGGCGCGGACTCAAGGGCTTCCCCATGCACGGCGGCGACCCCGCCGCAGGGCACTGACACCGTAAGGTTGTCGCGTACGGCGCGACGCGGTCGCGCGTGGATAACCAGCAACACGCCTTGAGGGGCCGGAGGGACGAAGCCGTGGAGGTCAAGATCGGCGTGCAGAACGCAGCTCGCGAGATCGTTCTCGAGAGCGCGCAGTCTGCGGAAGAGGTCGAGAGCGCGGTGGCCGCGGCGCTCGGCGGCAGCTCCAAGCTGCTGGTGCTCGTCGACGAGCACGGCCGCAAGGTCCTGGTCCCGGGGAACGCCTCGCCTATGTGGAGATCGGCGAGCAGGCCGCGCGCAAGGTGGGCTTCGGAGCGATCTGAGCCCCGCCGCAAAGGCAGCAGCCGGCCCCGTCCCCCGTTCCGGGGGCGGGGCCGCTGTCGTACCCGGGCCCGGCCGACCCGCCGCCCCTGGCCGGCCGCCCCCGGGCCGGCGACAGGCCTGAGCGGGCCCGAAGCAGGTCTGGAGCAGCCCTGAGTAGGCCCGAAGCAGCCGTGAGGGCTAGCCGACGCCCGCGCGAGTCGCCCGCCGGATGCCGCCCGAGGGTGATTCCGGCCGGGGATCGGGCTGAATCGGGCCATTCCGCATGACCCGGGCACCGGCTGGGTACGTGCTTGGGTGTTCACTCAGCGGAACCTGGCCGGGAGGAGGCATCGCCCGTGGCACTGGACTTCGTTACGTTCGCCCTGGTGGGACTGGTCGTCGGGACCGGCGCGGCGTTGCTGCTGCCCCGGCTGTTCCGGGCCCCGAGGGCGCTGACCGTGCTCACCGGGATGACCTCGGGACTGGTCACCGGCGGCCTGGCCCGGGTGGTCCTGGGTGCGGACAGCCTGCTGGTCAGCACGCTGGTGGCGCTGGTCGGCGCGGGTCTGCTGGTGTCCGTGCTGGCCCGTCCGGACCAGCGCTCACGCCCGCTGCACCGGGCGCCGCGACGGCCGCACCACGCCTGACCCCGACGGGTCAGGCGGGCGGCGCCTCAGGCGAGCGGCAGGCCAGGGGCCGGACTGTCAGGAGGCGAGCCCCAGCGCGGCCATCCGCTTGGTGTGCGCCTCGGTGATCCGGTTGAACATCTTGCCGACCTCGACCAGGTCGAAGCCGCGCACCTCGGTGCCGCCGATCAGCAGGTTGGAGAGCGCGTCGCGCTCGGCGACGACCCGCTGCGCCTGGCTGAGCGCCTCGCCCATCAGCCGCCGCCCCCACAGCGCGAGCCGCCCGGCGACCCTCGGCTCGGCCTCGATGGCCTGCCGCACCTTCTCGATCGCGAACTGGGTGTGCCCGGTGTCCGACATCACCCGCAGCACCAGCGAACGGGTGTCGTCGTCCAGCGGGCGGCGACCTCGCGGTAGAAGTCGGACGCGATGGAATCGCCGACATACGCCTTGACCAGGCCCTCCGGCCAGTCCGCCGGGGCGGTCATCCGGTGGAAGGCCTCCAGCGGCTCGGCGAAGGGCTGCATGGCCTCGGTGGGGTCCGCGCCGACCTCGACCAGCCGGTCGTGCAGCTGCTCGTAGTGGTGGAACTCGGCGGCGCCATCCCGGCCAGCGCGGCCTTGTCCTCCAGCGTGGGCGCCAGCTTGGCGTCCTCGGCAAGCCGCTCGAAAGCGCTCAGCTCGCCGTAGGCGAGGGCGCCGAGCAGGTCGAGCACGGCCGCCCGGTACTGGGGTCGGCCGCGCAGGTCTCCCAGTCCCCGATCGAGGGGTGCGCCTCCCCGGCGCGCCGGGTGTCGTTGGTCTGCTGAGGGGTCTCCATACGCCGACCTTAGTCGGCCCGGAGGACCATCCCTAAGGCGAACTCCGGCGGGTATTCCGCAGGGGACTCCCAGGGGCCTCCAGAGGGAAGAGCGGCGTCGTGTCGCACGTCACGTGTTCGATCAATCGCTGGACGGTATGGTGGTAGTGAGGACCGGCGTATGCGCCTTCAAGCGCGCACCCGATTCCCTCACGCAGACGGATGCCCGGTCGGTGGAACGATCGGCTCCGACCGACCCAGCCCTTCCGATGTCCGGGGACGGACCACGAAGGGCCCGCAGTGGCCGAGCGAGGGCCGCCGCAGACCGCACCTACGCGGTCCCGCGCCGGGCCTCCCGTCATTGGCCTCTCGCAGCGCTGCCCGGACGTCGCTGATTCATGCGACGACAGGGCGCCGGCGAGACGGCCCGCGAGGACGCCGGTCGCGGTCAGCGCGCAGGTACGTGTGTCACGTGTCTGTGCCCGGCCGCCCCCCGCCCGGCCGCCCACACCGGAAGAGGCATCGCCCTGACTACGTTCCGTGAACTCGGGATCCTTCCCGAGACCGCAGAGGCCCTAGAGGCCGTCGGTATTGTTTCCCCCTTCCCGATCCAGGAGATGACCCTCCCGGTGGCCCTGAGCGGCCACGACGTCATCGGCCAGGCCAAGACCGGCACCGGCAAGACCCTGGGCTTCGGGCTCCCCATCATCGACCGGGTCCGGGTCCAGGCGGACGTGGACGCCGGGCGCTGCACCGCCGCCGAGCTGACCACCACGCCGCAGGCGCTGGTCGTGGTACCGACCCGGGAGCTGTGCACCCAGGTCACCAACGACCTCCAGACCGCCGGAAAGGTCCGCAATGTGCGGGTCCTCGCCATCTACGGCGGCCGGGCCTACGAACCGCAGGTCGAGGCGCTGCAGAAGGGCATCGACGTGGTCGTCGGCACCCCCGGCCGCCTGCTCGACCTGGCCCGCCAGCACAAGCTCGACCTTTCCGCCGTGCGCATCCTGGTGCTGGACGAGGCGGACGAGATGCTCGACCTGGGCTTCCTGCCCGACGTCGAGAAGATCATGACCATGCTGCCGACCCGGCGCCAGGCCATGCTGTTCTCGGCGACCATGCCGGGCCAGGTCATCGGCCTCGCCCGCCGCTACATGACCCAGCCGACGCACATCCGGGCGACCGCCCCGGACGACACCGGCGCCACCGTGGCCGCGGTCAAGCAGTTCGCCTTCCGGGCGCACTCGATGGACAAGGTCGAGATGGTCGCCCGGATCCTCCAGTCCGAGGGCCGGGGTCTGGCGATGATCTTCTGCCGGACCAAGCGCACCGCCGCCGACGTCTCCGACCAGCTCACCCAGCGCGGCTTCGCGGCCGGCGCGGTGCACGGCGACCTCGGCCAGGGCGCCCGCGAGCAGGCGCTGCGCGCCTTCCGCAACGGCAAGGTCGACGTGCTGGTCTGCACCGACGTCGCCGCCCGCGGCATCGACGTCGAGGGCGTCACCCATGTGATCAACTACCAGTGCCCCGAGGACGAGAAGACCTACCTGCACCGCATCGGCCGGACCGGCCGGGCCGGGGCCTCGGGTACCGCCGTCACCATGGTGGACTGGGACGACGTCCCGCGCTGGGGTCTGATCAACAAGGCGCTCGAACTCGGCCTGGCCGAGCCCGAGGAGACCTACTCCACCTCGCCGCACCTGTTCGAGCTGCTGAACATCGCCCCCGGCACCAAGGGCGTGCTGCCGCGCGCCGACCGGACCCGCGCGGGTCTGGGCGCCGAGCAGATCGAGGACCTGGGCGAGCCGGGCGGGCGCGGACGCCCCGCCGGACGCGGCGAGAGCCGCCCGGAGGGCAAGGGCGAGGGCCGCCGCCGCAGCGCCGCCGCTCCGGCCCCCGCCGCGGCCCAGGCTCCGGCCGAGGAGCGTCAGCGCCGCCAGCGCCGCCGCACCCGGGGCACCCAGGGCACGGGCGAGACCGTCGAGGCCCTGACCACCGAGGCCACGACCACCGGGAGCGTGACCGCTGAGAGCGTGACCGCCGTGGTCACGCCCGTCAGCGAGGTGCCCGCCGTCGAGGTGCCTGCCGTCGAGGTGCCCGCTGCGGAGGCGCCCGCGCCTCGGCGTCGCCGGGCGGCCAAGACCGCCGCGGCCGCTCCGGCCGAGATCACCGAGGCCGCCGTGGCGGCGGAGACCGAGGCGGAGACCGAGGCCGACGCCCCGGCACCGCGCCGCCGTCGGCGCACCGCCAAGACCGCCGAAGCCACCGGGACGGTCGCCACCGAGACGGTGCCGACCGCGGTGGAGACCCTGGCCGCCGAGGCGCCCGTGGCCGAGACGGCGCCCGCGCCGCGCCGGCGCCGGGCGGCCAAGACCGCCGCGGCCGCTCCGGCCGAGATCACCGAGGCCGCCCAGGCCACCGCCGCCCCCGTGGCGGAGGCGGCGACCGAGGCCGTGACCGAGGCCGACGCCCCCGCGCCGCGCCGTCGCCGCCGCGCCACCGCCAAGACCGCCGAAGCCGCCGGGACCACCGTCGGCACCGAAACGGTGCCGACCGCGGTGGAGACCCCGGCCCCGGCCGCCGAGGCACCGGTGGCCGAGAGCACGGAGGCGTCCGCGCCGCGCCGTCGCCGTCGGGCCGCCCGGCCCGAGGGGGCCGCGGAGGCTGCGGTGTCCGCACCGGCCGAGGTCCCGGCGCCGCGTCGGCAGTCCGCGGCCAGGGCCAAGGCCAAGCCCACCGTGCCCGCCCCGGCGGAGGCCCTGGTCGAGGCCGTGGTGGACGCCCCGCCGCGCCGGCTGCGCCGCAGTGAGCGGCTCGCCGCGGCGGCCGCCGCCCAGGCGGCGTACCTGAGGTAACCCGCGCGGGTGTCACCCACGCGTGGCGGCGGGGCCGGACGGACAGTCCGGCCCCGCCGCCGTTTCCCCGGCCCGACTCCCCCGCGCCATACCGCCGACACAACCGCTGGCTAGGCTCGGTATGTCCCACGGCAGCGCGCCGGGACCAAGGAGCCCGGAGGAGCACCATCCCATGAGCACGCCGCCCTTCCTCACGCTGCCCGCCTCGGCCCGCGGCGTCCGGCTGGAGACCGCCCGTGGCGGGTTCGCCGCGCTGCTGGGCCGACCGCTGAGCGGGCCGGTGCGCGGCACCGCGCTGCTGCTGCCCGGGTTCACCGGCAGCAAGGAGGACTTCATCGCGCTGCTGGAGCCGCTGGCCCAGGCCGGCTTCCAGACCGTCGCGGTGGACCAGCGCGGCCAGTTCGAGACCGGCGGCCCGGACGACGAGGCCGCCTACGGCCTGGAGGCGCTGGCCGCGGACCTGCGGGCGCTCACCGAGGCGGTCGGCGACGCGGGACCGCTGCACCTGCTCGGGCACTCCTTCGGCGGCTTCGTGGTGCGCGAGGCGCTGCTGCGGGCCGCCGCCGAGGGCGGTCCGCTGCCCTGGGCGTCGGCGACGCTGCTGAGCACCGGCCCCGGCGCGGTCTGCGCGGAGGAGGCCGGGCGCGCCGAGCTGCTGGTCTCGGTGCTGCCGCCGGTCATGGAGCTGGAGCAGGTGTGGCAGGCGATGCGCGAGCTGGAGCAGTCCTCCGGGGTCGAACCGGTGGCCGACCCGAAGGTGGCGGATTTCCTGCACCGCCGCTGGCTGGCCAATGTCCCGGCGTCGTTGCGGGTGACCGGGCGGCAGCTCACCGTGGAGCCGGACCGGGTGGACGCGCTGGCCCGGGTGGAGCTGCCCAAGCTGGTGCTGTCCGGGGAGCAGGACTACGCCTGGCCGGTGCCGGAGCAGCGGCGGATGGCGGAACGGCTCGGCGCGCGGCATGTCGTCGTGGCCGGCGCGGGGCACTCCCCCAATGCGGAGCAGCCTGCCGACACCGCGGCGGCACTGTCCGGCTTCTGGTCGTCCATCAACTGAGACACCGTCAGCATGATGGGATGCCAGGCAGGGTGACCGGATCCGATGATCCGATATCACACCTTTCCAGCCGCAAATGATCGAAATTCCGCGCAGGATCCAGAACTGAGGCGACAATAATCGTTAGCTTCGGTAATGTTCTGCGGGTCGGTATCCCTCTGCCCGGCATCGTTACCCCCGCGTGCACCCCGTGTACCGCCCCTTACTGCTCTCTCCCGCCTCCGGTGGTGCCCGACATCCCGGATTCACCGGCGGGCAACGTCGGCGCAGCATGTGTGCCGCACAGTCGACAGGCGTGAGGAGTGGGCACGGATGCCACGCCATGCACCGCCCATTCCTCGCAAGAGGTCAGGAAGGGAGAGGACCATGCGTTTCGAGGTCATGCGCCTGGACACCGACGGCACCACCAAGGACAGTCTCATCGCCGACGCGGAGACCGTCCGCGCGATGGTCGAGGATGCCGCCCTCACCGGCGAGCGCCTCTACATCCGTCCGTACGAGGCGTCCTGACCGCCTGACGGGCAGGATTCGCCGGTACGGCGCGCACGGCAGGGCCACGGAGCGGTGGCCGGAGCGACCGAGGGTCCCCCCACCGCTTCGCGCATCTCCCGGCAGCGTTTCGTCCGGCAGCGTTTCGTCCGGCGCCGCCCCCTTCGGCACAGTTCCTCGGGTGAAGCTCTCGAACGCCTGCGCGGGCGGACGCGGAAGCCCCCGCCAGCCGGGTGATCGTCCTTGACGACGGGCCCGGGACGGAGGACCGTGGTCGTCTATGAGGGGCGAGCCCAGTTGCCCGAGGTGCGGGGGCCGTGTCCGCGCCCCCGGGCTTTTCACCGACACCTGGCAGTGCGACGTCCACGGGGCGGTCCACCCGCTGCAACCCGTGGTCCCGCCGAGTGTGCAGGCGCTGGGTGTGGCCGTGGCCCGGGCCGAGGTCCCGGTGTGGATGCCCTGGCCGCTGCCGGTCGGCTGGCTGTTCACCGGCATCGCCCACGCCGGGGACGATCTCTCCGGTGCCCGGGCGACCGCCGTGGCCTGCTCCGGCCCTGGTCCGCTCGGCGGTCCCGGGGAGCTGATCCTGGTCGCCGAGGAGCTGGGCGTGGGCCTGGGGGCGCGCTTCGCCGGAATGCCCGGCGCCGACCCGGGTGACGCGATCGAGGTCGACAAGCCGCCGCATGCCAAGGTGCACGCCAGTGGCCGGCCGACCGCGCTGTGGCATGTCTCCGAGGTGCCCGACGACCGGGCGGTCTTCGTCGGCGAGGCACGCGGGCTGTGGCTGTGGGCGATCGTCTGGCCGGCCCGCTCCGGGCTGCTGATGTACGACGAGCTGGTGCTGACCGACCTGCGGGACGCGGGCGCGGAGCTGGACCTGATCCCCTGCGGTGCGCTGGCGCCCAAGCTGATCGGCCGGCCGGACGGCCGTCCGCCCCACCGACTCCAGGGCTAGGCTGCCGGAAGCGACCTGCGACCTCTGGAGCCATGCCCGTGCGCATCGATCTGCACACCCACAGTTCCGCCTCCGACGGCACCGACAGCCCGGCCGAGCTGGTCCGCAACGCCCTGACGGCGGGGCTGGACGTCGTGGCGCTGACCGACCACGACACCGTGGCCGGGTATCCGGAGGCCCTCGCCGCGCTGACCGGTCCGGAACTGGCGGGCAGCGGGCTGACCCTGGTCACCGGTGCGGAGCTGTCCTGCGTGGCCGACGGCATCTCGCTGCACATGCTGGCTTACCTGTTCGACCCGCAGGAGCCGGAGTTCGCCCAGGAGCGGGAGCTGGTGCACACCGACCGGTTCCGCCGGGCGAAGGTCATGGTGGAGCGCTGCCGGGCGCTGGGGGCCGATCACCTGGGAGCAGGTGCAGCGGATCGCCGGGAGCGGCGCGGTCGGCCGCCCGCATGTCGCCAGCGCGCTGGTGGAGGCCGGCGTGGTCGCCGACGTCGACGCGGCGTTCACCCAGGAGTGGCTGGCCAACGGCGGGCGGGCGGACGTCCGCAAGCACGAGCTGGACCCGTTCGAGGCGGTGCGGCTGGTGCGCGCGGCCGGAGGGGTGCCGGTGTTCGCGCACCCGGGTGCGAGCAAGCGCGGCCGGACGGTGCCGGACCGGACCATCGCGGACCTGGCAGCGGCGGGCCTGGCCGGGATCGAGGTGGACCACGTGGACCACGACCAGCCGACCCGGGACCGACTGCGGGGCCTGGCTGCCGAGTTGGGGCTGCTCACCACCGGCTCCAGCGACTACCACGGCGCCCGGAAGAAGGTGCGCCTGGGCTCGGACACCACGTCACCGGAGGTGTACCAGGCACTGGTCGCGCAGGCGACCGGGGCGAAGCCGGCCATCGCCTGAGCGTTCACATT
Organism: Streptacidiphilus sp. 4-A2; assembly: GCA_014284505.1. Classification (GTDB taxonomy): domain Bacteria; phylum Actinomycetota; class Actinomycetes; order Streptomycetales; family Streptomycetaceae; genus Streptacidiphilus. The sequence goes on from JAAFYY010000001.1 coordinate 5,744,426, forward strand.
TCTCACACATAGTCACCACTTTCCCGCCCCATCGTGACGCTGGGTCGGGGAGGTGGACAGTTCGGATTCCGTTATCCACATACCCGCTTACCTAAACCATATGAGCTGGTAATCTCTGCCGACCTTCAGTGCGCTGCCTGCCAGCGACTGATCCGGCAGACAGCCAAGATGGGGTGGGTACGTGGCAATTCGTCGCGCGAAGCAGAAGCAACAGGTCATTGAGAAGCTCTCGCAGGTCGCGCCGGCCGGGGAGACCTTCATCGCCTGCGTGCACGTGGAGACCGGCCCCAGCCCGTGGCTCAACGCCATCTTCGACGAGATCCCGTTCCTGGGCCTGATCGTCCAGCTGACCCGGAAGATGTACTTCCTGACGCTGACCAACACCTCGGTCGTGGTGAACTCCGCGGGCCGGTTCAGCAACCGCCCCGGCGACGTCGTCGTGGTGTTCCCGCGGCAGGCGTTCCCGGTCAGCAACATCAACCGGGCGAAGGTGTGGAGCAAGCTGTACCTGCAGTTCCCCAACACCGGCAAGCCCGTCCGGCTCAATGTGCACCGCTACTGGCGGAACGAGCTGGACCAGCTGCTGGCGACCCTCCCGCCGGCCGCGTTCGTCGGCGGACAGATCCCGGCCCAGCTCCGGGAATCGCAGCAGCCCGCCCAGTACTGAACTGAACTGAACTGAACTGAACTGAGCCGAACTGAGCTGAACCGACCCGGCCGGGCCGACCGCGGTTCAGTCCAGGGGGACGCCGCGCCGGTCCGGGTCGCGCAGGTCGGTGCCGTGGCGCAGCCAGCGCTCCTGCAGGTCGGCCGCGCCGTGCACACGCTTGTACGCGGCCTCGTTGGGGGTCATCGGCAGCAGCGGCAGGAAGCGCACCGGATCGGCGGGCTCCGGGAGGGGCAGATCCTCCACGAGCCCGCCGGGCTCGGCCACCAGGAAACCGGCGAACGGCGCCCCCGGCCAGAGCGGGGCGCCCAGGTCCAGCGAGGCTCCGGGGGCCACGATCAGCCCCTCCACCTGCGGCGCCGCACCCAGCGTGGCCAGCGGCCTGAGCACCTCGTCGTGGCCGCCGCGCACGGTCAGCAGCAGCTCCGCCCGGGGCCGCGGACCGGGTCGGCGAGCGGGTCGGCCGGGTCCCCCATGGGAGCGGCGGACATGCCCACGGTGGCATAGCGGACCAGCCCGTCGGCGGTCACGAAGCGCAGCACCGAGATCCGCTCCGCACCCAGGAAGGTCACCTGGGCCCGGCCGTCGGGTTCGCCGAAGGTGCTGATCAGCCGGGCTTCGACGGCGGTGAGGACTTCATCGTGCGGCATGGTCCACCACCCTACGTCCTCCGGTTGCCGCGGACCACGACCACCAGCCCGGCCAGGATCACCGCCACCGCCGGGTAGACCGCCACCGGCGGCAGCTGCCCGAGCCAGACGGCGGCGATCAGGGCCGCGCCGGGGGTCTCCAGCAGGATCGCGGTGGACACCAGCGAGGGCCCCAGGGTGCGCACCACCCGGTTGCTGAGGGAATGTCCGAGGAACTGCGCGCAGCCGGTGAGCAGCACGATCTGAAGCCAGGCGGTGCCGCTGAAGCCGGTCAGCGAGGCGCCGGAGACCAGGCAGGTCCCCAGCAGCAGCACGGCCGTGGTGGCGTAGCAGACAAAGGTGTAGGCGGTGGTGCTGACGGTCCGCCGGACCGTGCTGCCGAGCAGGAAGTAGCAGGCCGCGGCCAGCCCGGCGGCCAGCGCCAGGCCGTCCCCGGCCAGATTGCGCGGGGAGAGGGCGAAGTCGACGCCGGTGAGCATGAGCACCCCGACGAAGGCCAGGATGGTGCCGGTCCAGACCGTGCGCGGCGGGCGGTGGCCGCGCAGCCGCAGGATCACCGTGGTCCACAGCGGGGTGGTGGTGCACAGCGCGGTGGAGGACGCGATCGAGGTCATCCGCAGGCTGGGCAGCCACATGGCGAAGTGCGCGGCCAGGAACGCCCCGGCGGCCAGCGCCAGCAGCAGTGTCCGGCGTCCGCTGGTGAACAGGGCGCGCAGCTCGGCGCGCTGGCGCAGCAGCGCGATCGGCGACAGCAGTCCGGTGGCGATGCAGTTCCGCCAGAAGGCGATGGCCAGCACCGGCGCGGCGGTGGCCGAGATCAGCGGCGCGGAGAAGGCGACCCCGGAGACCGAGAGCGCCAGCAGCAGGAAGTCGGTCCTGGGCACGGTCGCCAGGTCGGGCAGGGCCGCGGTCGTCGCCGGGGCACTGGTGGCGGCGGACGACTGCATGGCACTCCTCAACGGCAGCTCGGGAGCCCGAGTAAGGGGCGTGCTGATAGTACGGGACTGTCCGGGGCTGCGGGAGGGCGTGACCGCTGGGTGGACGCGTACGCTTCGGCGCATGACTGAGGTGAGCGCGGAACTGCTGGACCGGGCCCTGCTGGAGGAGTCGGCGAAGAAGTCCGGACTGGTGTGGGTGAGCACCGGCGCGGGCGCGGGCGCCGGCCGTGACCGGGCGGTCTGGCACGTCTGGCACGAGGGCGCGGTGGTGGTGGTCGGCGAGGGCGCGGAGCAGCCGCTGCACGGCTGGGCGCAGGGCGACACGGTCACCGTGACCGTCCGCAGCAAGGACACCTGGGGGGCTGCTGGCCTGGCCCGCCCGGGTGGAGGAGCTGGCCGCGGGGAGCGAGCCGTGGACCGCGGCGGTGGAGGAGCTCAAGGCCAAACGGCTGAACTCGCCGGATTTCGAGACCGTGACCGAGCGCTGGGCCCGGGAGTCGCGGGTGCTGCGGTTCGTCCCGGCGGGCCCCAGTTCCCAGCGGCCCGGCGCGCTGCCGCAGGAGGCACACACGGCCGCCCCCGCCCCGACCACGGCCACCACCCGGCAGCCGGCCCGGCCGCGCTGCCCCGGCTGCTGTTCCGCCGCGGCCGGGGGCGCGGGCAGCAGCCGTAGCGGCAGGCCGCGGGCGCGGGCGGCTGTGAGCGGGCGCACGCCGTCGGCGGCTCGGTCGGCACCGCGCCGCGCCGTACCATCAGTGCATGGCTTCTGACACGCAGACGACGGCACTTGAGGAGTCCGTACGCACGGCCCTCGGGACCGTGCAGGACCCGGAGATCCACCGGCCGATCACCGAGCTGGGCATGGTCAAGTCGGTGGAGATCGACGCGGCGGGCGCGGCGCGGGTCGCCGTGTGGCTGACCGTGGCCGGCTGCCCGATGCGGGAGACCATCACCAGCCGGGTGACCGAGGCCGTGCGCGGCGTGCCCGGGATCACCTCGGTCGCCGTGGAGCTCGATGTGATGAGCACCGAGCAGCGCCAGGAACTGGCGTCCCTGCTGCGCGGCGGCAAGCCCGACAAGGAGATCCCGTTCGCCCAGCCCGGGTCGCTGACCCGGGTGTACGCGGTGGCCTCGGGCAAGGGCGGGGTCGGCAAGTCCTCGGTGACGGTGAACCTCGCCACCGCGCTGGCCGGCGAGGGGCTGAAGGTCGCGGTGGTCGACGCCGACATCTACGGCCACAGCGTGCCCCGGATGCTGGGTGTGGAGGGGCGTCCCACCCAGGTCGAGAACATGATCATGCCGCCGTCGGCGCACGGCGTGAAGGTCATCTCCATCGGCATGTTCGTCCCGGACAACGGCCCGGTGGTCTGGCGCGGACCGATGCTGCACCGCGCGCTCCAGCAGTTCCTCGCCGACGTCTACTGGGGCGACCTGGACGTGCTGCTGCTGGACCTGCCGCCGGGGACCGGGGACATCGCCATCTCGGTGGCGCAGCTGGTGCCCAACGCCGAGATCCTGATCGTCACCACGCCCCAGCAGGCGGCGGCCGAGGTCGCCGAGCGGGCCGGGACGATCGCCCTGCACACCCACCAGACCATCGTCGGCGTGATCGAGAACATGTCCGGCATGCCCTGCCCGCACTGCGGCGAGATGGTGGACGTCTTCGGCACCGGCGGCGGCCAGACCGTCTCCGACGCGCTGACCAAGGCCACCGGGACCAAGGTGCCGGTGCTCGGCAGCATCCCGATCGACGTGCGGCTCCGCCAGGGCGGCGACGAGGGCAAGCCGGTCGTGCTCAGCGACCCGGAGTCGCCCGCCGGGGAGGCGCTGCGCGGCATCGCCAAGAAGCTCTCCAGCCGCCAGCGGGGGCTCTCCGGCCTGTCGCTGGGGATCACCCCGCGCAACAAGTTCTGACCGCACCAAGTCTGACCGGGCCGGGCTCCGACCGCGCCGAGTTCTGACCGGTCGGGCTCCGACCCGGCTCCGAACCTACCGGCCCGGCACCGCGAGGTGCCGGGCCGGCGTGCTCAGGAGCCGTAGCCGGCCAGGTCGGTCACCGTGGTGAAGCCCAGCGCATAGGCGCTGACGCCGCGGCCGTAAGCGCCCAGGTGGACCCCGGGCGCGTCCCCGGCCAGCACCCAGCCGTACTCGGACTCGCGGTAGCGGAACGGCTGCGGGGTGCCGTTGACCGGCAGCGTCAGCGGGGACCAGCCGGGGCCGCCGAGGTCGTCGGCGAGCTCCCAGGCCAGATTGGACTGCTGGTCCAGCCAGGTCTGCCGCATCTCCCGGCCGAGCGGGGCCTGGGCGGTGACCCCCAGCAGCCCGGAGCCGGCCAGCCAGGCGGCGGAGGAGACCGAGGTGGCCTCCAGCATCCCGGTGCCGTCGCCCAAGCCGCCGGGACGGGCGGCAGGCCACGGTGACCACCACCGCGAAGCGCCGGTCGTCCAGCAGGTCGGCGGCGTCGGTGGAGCCCACCGCGCTGCCGCGCGGGATGTAGCCGCGGTCGGGTTCGTCGCCGTGACCGATGGAGCCGTAGTGCACTCGGCCGTCCGGGTCGCGGGTGACCGGGGTCAGCCAGCGCTGCCCGGTCCAGGCGTCGTCCAGGCTGTACCAGGGGAAGTCGGCCCGCAGATAGCCGTCGAGGCGGGCACGGCCGCCCCGGGCGACCTGGTACGGCTGCTGCTGTCCATCCCGTCCCTCCGGTAGTGGCGCCCTTCGGTGACGGGGCGCTGACTCAGAGCAACCATAGCGGGCCGAACAGCGGCGCGGACCGGCCGGAGCCGGTCCGCGCCGCTGGTGGCGTCGGGTCTGGTACCGCGGCGGGCGCGGTCACCCCGGGCCCAGGAGGCCCGGGCGGGTCAGGTCGCGTCGAGGTCGTAGGGCGCGGCCTCGCCCGCCGCCAGCGGGGCGGTGGCGGGCTTGTCCAGCGTGACCTTGCCCAGCGGGTCGCGCTGGGCGGAGCGGACCGCGGCGGTGGCGTCGGCCGCGTCCTTGCTGAAGCCGTTCTTGAGCTCCTGCAGCTCGCTCAGGCCGAAGTCGTCCCCGTGCTGCGCCAGCTGCTTGCGGACGAAGGTCTTCGGGTTGAGGTCCTCGAACTCGAAGTCCTGGTACTCCGGGCCGAGCTCCTTGCGGATGTCCTGCTTGGCGGACTCGGAGAACTCCCGGAGCTTGCGGATGAAGCCCATGGCCTCGGCGACCAGCTTGGGGAGCTTGTCCGGGCCGAAGATGACCACGGCCAGGATCACCAGCGCCACCAGCTTGATGGGGCCTATGTCGAACAACACCGTGATGCTCCCCTGAGAGACGAGGACGGCCGTACCGGGGTATGCCGCGGACCGTATCCGACCAGAGTAATCGCCCCGGGTGCCGGCGGGACCATGCGACGACGACCAGATGGCAGCGGATTCACCCAGGATTCGCCCCCGCTTCGCCGCGAAGGGGCCTGAACACCCCTCAGGCCGCTCCGGAGGGCGCCGTGCCGACGACCGCGCGCAGCGGTACCGAGACGGTCAGCGTCAGCGCGCCGCGCTGCACCGTGAGCACCGCCACAGTGCCCGGGGCCCGCCCCCGGACCAGTGCGATCAGGTCGTCGGCGCTGCTCACCGGGGTGCCGCCGACGGCGGTCACCACATCGCCTGGGCGCAGCAGCACCGCGCCGGGGGCCGTGGACCGCAGCACCTGACCGCCGCCCTGGTAGCCGAGGTTCAAGGTCACCCCGAGCGCGCTGTGGGTCACCCGCAGGCCGTCGATCAGCTCGGTGGCGACCCGCATCGCCTGGTCGATGGGTATCGCGAAGCCGATGCCCACGCTGCCCGCCTCGGCGCCGGTCCCGTACGGGTCACCGGAACCGGCCTCGACCGTGTGGATCGCGGTGTTGACGCCCACCACCGCGCCCGAGGAGTCGAGCAGCGGGCCGCCGGAGTTCCCGGGGTTGATCGCAGCATCGGTCTGGAGCGCGTCCAGATAGGACAGGCCGGGCCCCGCACCGCTACCACCGGTCACCGGCCGGTCCAGCGAGCTGACGATCCCGGCGGTGACGGTGGAACGCAGGCCGAAGGGCGCGCCGATGGCCAGCACCGGGTCGCCGACCCGCAGCCCGGCGGCCGAGCCCAGCGCGATCGGGTGCAGCCCGGCCACGCCCTTGACGTCGATCACCGCGAGGTCGGAGGAGACGTCCCGGCCGACCAGCGAGGCCGCGTGCTGCTGGCCGCTGTTGAAGGCGACGGTGATCCGTCCCGGGCGGCCCAGCGGGGCGACCACATGGTTGTTGGTGAGGATGTCGCCCTTGCCGTCCAGCACGATGCCGGTGCCGGTGACCGTGTCCGAGCCGTCGGTGACCCGCAGGTAGACCACCCCGGGCAGGGCCGACTGGACCACGTCGGCGGTGCTGCCGGAATCCCGGTGGACGCTGGCCCCGGGCACCGGGCGCAGGGTGATCCGGCCGCCCTGCCGCTCGCCCTGGACCAGGGCGCCCACCCCGCCGCCGAGCACCCCGGCACCGGCGATCACCAGCAGGCCGCCGAGCAGCACCCGCAGCGTGGGCCGGACCCGCCCGCCCGGCCGGCCCTGGCGGCCCCAGGGCCCGGCAGCCGGGAGCGGCCCGGGCTCCGGCAGTGGCCCGGCCGGCCTGCCCGCGGGCAGGCCGAAGCCAGGACCGTGACCGGTCGGCCCGTCGGGATGGCTCCACCAACCCGGCGTGCCGTTCCCGCCGCCTAGCTCTTCGCCGGACATTCGAGGATCCTCCACCACACCTGGAAGTGGGTAGATTCAACCAGGTCCGGGCCCGGTCAGCGGCGCGAACCCCCGACCAGGGCCGGCAGCCCGGCCGCCGGGGCGCTGGGCCGGCCGACGGCGGCACCGGCGGCACCGCCGCGTGCGGGGCGTCCAGCACGTTGGCCCCGTTCAACGAGTTGGCCCCGTTCAGCGAGTTGGCTGCGTTCAGCGAGTTCGACACGGCCAGCGAGTTGGCCGCGTTCATCGGCACGGCGGCGGCGCGGTTGCCGCCCCGGCCGCCGAGGGCCGGGAACTGGCCGCTGCCGGGGCCGCTGCTGGAGTCGGCGACCGGCGCCACATTGCCGTAGGGCTCGTCCAGCGGGGTGCCCGAGGCGGTCACCCGGTGACCGCGCTGCCCAGGGCCACCGCCGCGACCGAGAACGCGCCGGCCGCCGCGAAGGCGAAGCGGCGGCCCCGGGCCAGCGGGCCGGGGGCGGCCGCCCGGACCGGCGCCGGCGCGGGCTCACGGCGGGCAGCCAGCGGATCGTCCATCCGGGCGGCGATCGGGCGCTGCTCGGCGCGGAACGGCACGCCCCGCTCGGCCCGCGGGTCGACCCCGGGCAGCGGGTTGTCCGCGCCCAGCGCGCCACGGCCGAACAGCCCGGTGCCGAAGCCGGAGGAGCCGGAGCCCAGCGAGCTGCCGCCGAACACGCCGCGCATCAGCTGGCCGCCGGAGCCGGGCGGGCGGCCCTGGCCGGAGTCGTCGTCCAGGGAGTCCATCGAGATCGCCAGCAGCCGGTTCATCAGCAGCTGGCTCGGGTCCGGCGGGGTGGAGGCGGCCAGCCGGCTCTTCAGCCGCCGTTCCTCCTCCGCACGGGCCAGACAGGGCGCGCAGGTCGCCAGGTGGGACAGCACGCGCTCGCGCGCGTCATGGTCCAGTTCGCCGTCGACGAAGGCGGCCATCCGGTCGCCCAGATGCTGTTCGGCCGCCGGGACGCCGGGGGCGGGCGGTTGACCCGCAGTTCCACGACGACCTCGGGCTGCCGGGCGCGACGAGGCTGCTCCGTCACGACGAGAGCCTCCGTTCCGACAGCTCGTCGGCCGGGGCGGTCGGCGAGGTGCTGGAGGCAGCGGCCAGAGCGGTGCCCGCGGCACCGGTCTGCACGCCTTCCAGGGACGCCCCCCGACGCTCGCGGCCCTCGTGCGCGCCGGGCGCGCGGTGCTGGAGCGAGGCCCGCAGATGGGCGCGGCCCCGGTGGATCCGGCTGCGGACGGTGCCCAGCTTCACGCCCAGGGTCGCCGCGATCTCCTCGTAGGACAGGCCCTCGATGTCGCAGAGCACCACCGCGGCGCGGAACTCGGGCGCCAGGGTGTCCAGGGCCTGCTGCACGTCGGCGTCGAAGTGGGTGTCGTAGAAGTGCTGCGCGGGCGACGGCTCGCGGCTGGGCAGACGCTCGGCGGCGTCCTCGGCCAGCGCGTCGAAACGGATCCGCTGCTTGCGGCGGACCATGTCCAGGAAGAGGTTGGTGGTGATCCGGTGCAGCCAGCCCTCGAAGGTGCCGGGGGTGTAGGTGGACAGCGAGCGGAACACCCGGACGAAGACCTCCTGGGTGAGGTCCTCGGCGTCGTGCTGGTTGCCCGTGAGCCGGTAGGCGAGCCGGTAGACCCGGGCGCTGTGCGTCTGGACGATCTCCTCCCAGCTGGGGGAGTCCACGTCGTGGTCGCGCCGTCCTCGTCGAAGGAGGCGGTGTGGGTTGTCTGCGCGTGCTCCGGCTGCGGCTCACTCATCACGGGCTTCGGCGTCGGGTCTGGCGCGAGACCGCGAAAGTGCCGCGAACGGGCGCCCCCCTCGACCACACCTCCTCGATCGACTCTTCTGCCAAGCAGAGCCACCACCATAGCCGCCTCGCCCGTTAGTACCGGATAAAAGCCAATCACCGTACAAGCCCACCTGCGGTCATTCCCGCAGCGGGGGCCGCGCCAGGACTCGTCCGGGCGCCTTACTCAACCGTCACAACGGTCAGCGGCAGCCGCCGGTTCCGCCGCTACCCACTAACCTGTGGCCTGAATTGTCGACTCAGCACGCGGACCACGGACTAAGGGAAGCCATCGCCGGCTACGGGCAGTCGGACCCGGGTCTCGCCGACGCCTACGCCCTGGAGGACGAGGCACTGCTGCACGCCGGGCCCAGTCCGAGTTCGCCGGGGTGCGCCCGGTCTCCCCCGGCAGCGGCGCGGCGCTGCGGGTGCTGGCCGCGGCGCTGGCCGCCAAGGGGGTGGTGGAGATCGGCACCGGCGCGGGCGTGTCGGGGATCTGCCTGCTGCGCGGGATGCGCCCGGACGGGGTGCTGACCACCGTGGACATCCAGCCCGGCCTCCAGCGGCAGGCCCGGGAGATCTTCGCCGCCGCCGGATTCCCGGCCGGGCGGACCCGCTGCATCCCCGGGCCGGCCCTGGAGGTGCTGCCCAGGCTCGCCGACGGCCAGTACGACCTGGTGTTCTGCGACGGCGATCCGGCCGAGTCGCCGGAGTACCTCGCTGAATCGTTGCGCCTGCTGCGGCCCGGCGGGATGGTCTGCTTCGAGGGGACGCTCAGCGCCCTGGACCGCGACTCCTACGACGACCGGGCGCATGCCGCCCGGGAGCTGGTCAGCACCGTCCGGGAGCATCCCCGGCTGCTGAGCGCTGCTGCCGGTCGGCGACGGGCTGCTCTGCGCCGTCCGCCGCTGAGCCCGAACCCGCGGCCCGGGTACGACCGGACGGGGGTACGACTGTGGCCCTGGGCCCGCGCCCCTTGAAGCGGGATGCGAGCCCAGAGCCACACTCGTCATTACTGCGATAGTGCGAGGTGTCCCGGAGGGATCAGCCGAGGACCTTCTTCAGGGCATCGCCGAGCGCGCCGGCCTCGTCCGGGGTCAGCTCGACCACCAGCCGACCGCCGCCTTCGAGCGGTACTCGCATGACGATGCCCCGCCCCTCCTTGGTCACCTCGAGCGGGCCGTCGCCCGTCCGCGGCTTCATGGCCGCCATGCTCGTTCCCCTTCCTGCGAACCTGCTCACCGACGCACCCACGGCCCGTCCACCGCAGGTATCGAACGCATTGATCGGACCCCAGTATCCCGCATCGGGGACCTGATGACCAACATCACTGCTCCCCCCTGCCCCAGAACCCCGGCGGAACCCTGGTGGGCCATCTTCCGAACGCGCCTCAGTTCCCTTCCGCGACCGCCCCGGAGACGGCACTCCGACATCTCCCGGACAGCGCAACGTGGGCTACGTCACATCATCCCGCGGCCCGGCGTTCCGTCATGCTGGAATGGGAATACTGATCAGTAATGAGGAGACCGCATGGCCGACAGCGTTCTGTACGAGCTGACCGACGGACTGGCCGTCGTCACCATCAACCGGCCCGAGGCCATGAACTCGCTCGACACGCCGACCAAGGTCGCGCTGCGGGACGCGATGGCTGCCGCCAAGGAGGACCGGGCCGTCCGTGCGGTGCTGCTCACCGGCGCCGGTGACCGGGCCTTCTGCGTCGGCCAGGACCTCAAGGAGCACCTGGGCAAGCTGGTGGACGCCCGCGAGGGCGGCGCGCCGCCGCTGCACCGTGCGCGACCACTACAACCCGCTGGTCACCGCCATCGCCACGATGCCCAAGCCGGTGTCGCCGGGATCAACGGGGTCGCCGCGGGCGCCGGCGCCAGCCTGGCCTGGGCCTGCGACTTCCGGGTGCTGGCCGACCACGGCGGCTTCAACACCTCCTTCGCCGGGGTGGCGCTCACCGCGGACTCCGGGCCTCCTGGACCCTGCCGCGGCTGGTCGGCCACGCCAAGGCCACCGAGCTGCTGATGTTCCCGCAGACCGTCCCGGCCGCCGAGGCGCTGGCGCTGGCCTGGCGCACAAGGTCGTCCCGGGCGCCGAGCTGGCAGCGACCGCGCTGGAGCTCGCCCGCACCCTGGCCGCCGGTCCGACCGTGGCCTACGGCGCGATCAAGGAGTCGCTGGCCTACGGAGCCTCGCACTCCCTGGTGGACGCCCTGGCCAAGGAGGACGAGCTGCAGACCCTCGCCGGGAGCTCGGCCGACCACTGGATCGCGGTGCAGGCGTTCCTGGCCAAGGAGAAGCCGAAGTACACCGGCGCCTGAGCCACTGACCGTCCGCCGTTCGAACGCGCGCCGTTCGAACGGCGCGGCGTTCAGACGGTCGTCGTTCGTAGCAGTCGGCCAGATGGTCGTCGACCAGGCCGCAGGCCTGCATCAGCGCGTAGGCGGTGGTCGGGCCGACAAGCGCAGTCCGCGGCGCTTCAGCTCCTTGGCGAGCGCCGTGGACTGCGGGTCCGGGGTCGGCCAGGGTCTTCGGCCGGGACGCGGTTATTCGTCCAGACCGCCGTCCAGCTCCAGTACCGCCCGGGCGTTGGCGATGGTCGCCACCTTGGCCCGGGGATGATGCCCTCGTCCGCGAGCAGCCGCTCCACGTCCGCGTCGCCGAAGCCGGCGACCACCGCCGGGTCGAACCCGGCGAAGGCCCGGCGGAAGCCCTCCCGGCGGCGCAGGATGGTGATCCAGGACAGGCCCGACTGGAACGCCTCCAGGCTCACCCGCTCGTACAGCGCCTGCTCGCCGTGGACCGGGCGGCCCCACTCCTGGTCGTGGTACGGGGTGTAGTCCTCGGTGGACAGCCCCCAGGGGCAGCGCAGCAGGCCGTCAGGGCCTGCGACAGCGGCGCTCACTCCTGCTCCGTGCCCGGTCGCGGCTCCTGCTCGGGGCCAGCCGCGCCGCCTGCCCGGCCGGGGGACTGCTCGGCCGGGGACTGCTGGGCCGGGGACTGCTCGGGCTGGGCCGGGGACTGCGCGGCGCGGGACTGCGGGGCCTGGGCGGCCGGCGCGGACACGGCGGCGGTCGGCCGGGCCCCGGCCGGGGCGTCCAGCGCGGCCGACAGGGCGGTCTCCAGCTCGGCGATCCGCTCGTCCCGGTGCGCAAGCTCGGCGGCGAGCCGGTCGAGCACGTCGTCCACCTCGTCCATCCGGTAGCCGCGCAGGGCCATCGGGAAGCGCAGCTCGTCGATGTCCACCTTGTTCAGCCGGCGTTCCTGCGGCAGCTCGGCGGCCAGCCGGTCGCGTTCCACCTCCGGCAGCGAGCCGCCACCGCCCAACGCGACCAGTGCGGCGGCGCCCACCACCAGCACGATGACGACCAGGATGATCCAGAACACGGCCCACCACTCCCAGGCTCCCGGTGGGGGATCATGAGTACGCCCCACAGCAGTGGTTCACCATCATGGCCTACGTACCTTGGAGGACGCATGGCTCTCGTACTCGGATCGAGGACTTTCGGCGCCGACGAGCCGGTGATCATGGCCATCGTCAACCGCACCCCGGACTCCTTCTTCGACCGGGGAGCCACCTTCACCGACGACGCCGCCTTCGCCGCCGCCGACCGCGCGGTCCGCGAGGCGCGGCCATCCTGGACATCGGCGGGGTCAAGGCCGGGCCCGGCGAGGAGGTCACCACCGAGGAGGAGCTGCGCCGCACCGTGCCCTTCGTGGCCGAGCTGCGCAAGCGCCATCCGGACACCGTGATCAGCGTGGACACCTGGCGGCACGAGGTCGGCGAAGCCGTCTGCGCGGTCGGGGCCGACCTGCTCACGACGCCTGGGGCGGGTGGATCCGCTGCTGGCGGAGGTCGCCGGACGCCACCGGGTCGGCATCGTCTGCACCCACGCCGGCGGCGCGGAGCCGCGGACCCGGCCGCACCGGGTCGGCTACCAGGACGTGATGGCGGACATCCTGGAGCGGACGCTGGCGCTGGCTGAGCGGGCGGTGTCGCTGGGCGTCCCGCGGGAGTCCGTGCTGATCGACCCGGGGCACGACTTCGGCAAGAACACCCGGCACTCGCTGGAGGCCACCAGGCGGCTGCCGGAGATGACCGCGACCGGCTGGCCGGTGCTGGTGTCGCTGTCCAACAAGGACTTCGTCGGGGAGACCCTGGACCGCCCGGTGGGCGAGCGGCTGCTGGGCACCCTGGCGACCACCGCCGTCTCGGCGTGGCTGGGGGCGCAGGTCTACCGCGTGCATCAGGTGGCCGAGACCCGGCAGGTGCTGGACATGGTCGCCTCGATCCGGGGTACCCGCCGCCGGCGGTCGCCCGGCGCGGGCTGGCCTGAGCCGTTCCCGGCCCGGACCCTCCCGGCCGGGCTGTGCCGACGGGCCGGAGGATCACTCCGGGCGGTGTGCGGGCTGCGGCTGCGGGCCGTTCCGGTGCTCCGCCTCGGCCAGGATCGCCATGACCTCCTCGACCGAGTCGGTCAGCTGGAACAGCTCCAGGTCGGCGGCGGACGCCTTGCCCTGGGCGACCAGCGTGCCCTTGATCCAGTCGACCAGGCCGGACCAGTAGTCGACCCCGAACAGGATCACCGGGAAGCGGGTGACCTTGTGCGTCTGCACCAGGGTCAGCGCCTCGAACAGCTCGTCCAGGGTGCCGAAGCCGCCGGGCAGCACCACGAAGCCCTGGCTGTACTTCACGAACATGGTCTTGCGGACGAAGAAGTAGCGGAAGTTCAGCCCCAGGTCCACATACTGGTTCAGCCCCTGCTCGAACGGCAGCTCGATGCCGAGGCCCACCGAGGTGCCCCCGGCCTCGTGCGCGCCCCGGTTGGCCGACTCCATCGCGCCCGGGCCGCCGCCGGTGACCACCGCGTACCCGGCCGCCACCAGGGCCCGGCCGATGTCCACCCCGGCCTGGTACTCGGGCGAGCCGACAGCGGTCCGGGCGGAGCCGAACACGCTGACGGCCGGGCCGAGTTCGGCGAGCGCGCCGAAGCCCTCGACGAACTCGGACTGGATGCGCATCACCCGCCAGGGGTCGGTGTGCAGCCAGTCCGCGTTCTGCGCCGAGTCCAGCAGCCGCTGGTCGGTGGTGCCGGTGTCCACCTGGTCCCCGCGCATCAGCACCGGCCCGCGCCGCTTCTCCGCGATCTTCCGCATACCGGGGCGGAACTGGTCGGCTCCATGGCCGTTGAGCTTGTCATCTGTGGTCATACCCAGAGAGCGTACGACCGCTGACCAGGGGCGTGCGGGATCTTTACCGGCTGGACCCGTCAGCTCAACCAGTCACGGATCCGCTGTTCGCACTCGGCCACGGCCGCCAGCGAGCAGTGCTCCTCCCGGGTGTGCGCCAGATTCGGGTCGCCGGGGCCGTAGTTGACCGCGGGCACGCCCAGCTCCGAGAAGCGGGCGACGTCGGTCCAGCCGAACTTGGGGTGCGGGGTGCTCCCGGTGGCGGCGATGAAGGCCGCGGCGGCCGGGTGCGACAGGCCGGGCAGCGCGCCCAGCGCGAAGTCGGTGACCAGCACGTCGAACCCCGCGAACACCTCCTGCAGGTGCTCCTCGGCGGACTTGCGGTCGCGGTCCGGGGCGAAGCGGAAGTTGACGGTCACCGTGCAGACGTCGGGGATGACGTTGCCGGCCACCCCGCCCTCGATCCGGACCGCGTTCAGGCCCTCGTGGTACTCCAGGCCGTCGATCTCCACCAGTCGCGCCCGGTAGTCGGCCAGCCGCTGGAGCACCGGGGCGGCGCGGTGGATGGCGTTCTCGCCGAGCCAGCTGCGGGCCGAGTGCGCCCGGTGGCCGGTGGTGGTGACGGTGGCCCGCATGGTGCCCTGGCAGCCGCCCTCGACCTGGCCGCTGCTGGGCTCCATCAGCACCGCGAAGTCGGCCGCCAGCCAGTCGGGGTGGTTGCGGACCAGTCGGCCGAGACCGCTGCGGTCCGCCTCGACCTCCTCGCAGTCGTAGAACACGAAGGTCAGGTCGCGGTTGGGCGCGGGACGGTGGCGGCGATCCGCAGCTGGACGGCCACCCCGGCCTTCATGTCGGAGGTGCCGCAGCCGTACAGCAGGTCGCCGTCCACCCGGGAGGGCAGGTTGTCGGCGATCGGGACGGTGTCCAGGTGTCCGGCCAGCACCACCCGCTCGGCGCGGCCGAGCATGGTGCGGGCGACCACGTTGTTGCCGTCACGGTCCACGGTCAGGTGCGGCAGCGCGCGCAGGGCCGCCTCGACGGCGTCGGCGAGCTTCTGCTCGTCGCCGCTGACGGAGTGGATGTCGACCAGCTGGGCGGTGAGCTCCCCGCCGGAGCGGGAGAGGTCCAGCACGGGCCCGTCGTCCGGCCGGGCAGCGTCGGTAGCGAGGATTCGTGTCATGGGCAGCCAGGGTACGTGGCCTGCCAACTCCTTACCGGATGCCTGCCTGTCAACCAGAACCGGTGTGCGGCAATGGTCCGTCCGAGTGGATAGGGTGCAGCCGAGTCGCAAGGATGGAGGGCCCGGTGGGTCTGACGGAGATGATGAGTTCCGGCACACCTGTGCCCGAACGACGTCGTCGGCGCCGCTGGCTGGGCTGTCTGCCGCTGGTGCTGCTGCTGGTCGTGGTGGTCGGCGTGGGCTGGTTCCTGGGCGCGCAGCACAATCTGCTGCCGCTGCCGCTGGTCGAGGGCTGCGTGGCCAGCACCCCGGACGGCATCGTCGACCTGGACGTGCAGCAGATGGACAACGCCTCGACCATCACCGCGGTCTCCGTCTCCCGCGACCTGCCGGAGCGCGCCGACACCATCGCGCTGGCGACCGCCATGCAGGAGTCCAAGCTGGAGAACCTGAGCGGCGGCGACCTGGACTCGGTCGGCCTGTTCCAGCAGCGCCCCTCCGAGGGCTGGGGCGAGGCCACCCAGATCGAGGACCCGGTCTACGCGACCGACAAGTTCCTGGACCGGCTGGTGGCCGTGCCCGGCTACACCGAGCTGCCGCTGACGGTGGCGGCCCAGGACGTCCAGCACAGCGGCTACCCGGACGCCTACGCGCAGCACGAGGGGGACGCCACGGTGCTCTCCGGCGCGCTCGGCGGACGGATCCCGGCCGCGACCACCTGCCAGGTCAACAGCGTGGGCACGGCCGACTCGGCCGCGGCCGGGACCACCGCGCTGGGCTGGCGGCTGGGACAAGGAGTTCGGCCAGGTGGTGCGGACCCAGGTGGTACCGGGCACCGGCGCGGCCTCTTCGGCCTCCTCCGCCCCGGCCCCCTCCGCCTCGGCCGGACCGGTGACCGCCCAGCTGAGCGTGTCCACCAGGGCGGGGCTGACCAGCGCGGGCCAGCGCGGCTGGGCGGTGGCCTCGTGGGCGGTGGCGCACTGCCAGGACCTGCATCTCACCGCGGTGAGCTACGCCGGAGAGCAGTGGACCTCGGCGGATTCCACCAAGGGCTGGCAGCCGCTGGCGACCGGCTCCGGCTCGGCGTCCCCCTCCGCCCCGACCCTTGCCTCGGCCTCGGGGCCGGTGCTGGTCACCGTCGCCGCGCAGTAGCGCGGCGGGCCCGCACGCCCCACCCGCAGGGGTGATCGACGCTGGCGTCGGGTTGACGTTGCCGGGTGTCACCCGGGCGAGTGGCGGTGCCGTTCCGGGTAGACGCCCCGGAACCGGCGCCACCCTGGTGGGGCGGTGAAGAAACCATTCTTCAGAACGCGAAGGCATGTCTGTTTTCTAGGTATATGTCCTGAAAAAGATAATGCGATGTTTGGGAACTTTTACCTACGGCAGCCGCAACTTTCTGGCTCCTGGAGCGGTAATCACCACGTCCGCCAGGCGGACGGGTCTTTTCCCCACCTCCAGAGGAGCACCATGTCACTCCCCCTCTCGCGCCGCATCGTCCAGGCCGCGTTCGTCGTCGCCGCCGGAGCGGTCCCCGCCGTCCTGGCGGGGTCGGCCTCGGCCGCGACCATGCTGCCGAGCGTTCCGGAGCTGGGTGGGCTCAGCCAGCCCGACAGCGCGAGCCTGGGCAGTAACCTCCAGCAGGCCACGCACGATACCGGCAGGCTGGCCGGGGCGGGTGCCTCCACCGCCGTCGGCGCCGGGGTACCCGCGGTGGCCGACGCCACCGGCGACACCGCCTCCAAGGCCATCCCGGCCACCGACGGCGTCCTCGGCGGCAGCACCCGCCAGCTGGCCGGCGTGCCCGACAGCACCAGCAGCGCCACCGGCGTCCTCGGCACTCTCGGCAGCGCCGGCGCGCTGAACGGCACCCGGGCCATGCCGGCGCCGGCCGTACCGGCCAGCGCCCCGATCGACGCCCCCGCCCAGCTCAGCTCCCCCTGACGCCCGCCGCTCCGGCCTCCGTGTCCAACAGCGGCCCGCTGAGCCAGGTGCCGCTGGCCGGCTCGCTGCCGCTGAGCTCCATGGGCGGCCTGCGGAGCGTCGAGATCCCGGACCGGCGGCTCGGCGGGCTGCCCGGCCTCGGCGACACCTCCGGCCTGACCGGCGGCCTGTCCAGCCTCGGCAGCCTGACCCACGGCCTGCCCGTCGGCGCGTAACCGGCAGCGGATGCGGGTGGGGCAGGGAGCGACTGCGCTCCCGGCCCCACCCGCATCCGCTTTCAAGCCGGCTGGTCAGCACCTGACGGGTCAGCACCCGGCTGGTCAGCACCCGGCGGTCAGCACCAGGCGGTCAGCCCGCCAGCCGCCGCACCGCCGCCGCCACCCGCTCGTCGGTGGCGGTGAAGGCCACCCGCACAAAGGACTTCCCGGCCTCCCCGTAGAACTCTCCCGGGGCGACCAGCACCCCCTTCGCGGCGAGATCGGCCACGGTGTCCCAGCAGGGCTCGTCCCTGGTCGCCCACAGGTAGAGGCTCGCCTGCGAGTGCTCGATCCGGAAGCCGTAGGCCTCCAGCGCGCCACGCAGCGCCTCCCGGCGGGCCGCGTAGCGCGAGCGCTGCTCGGCCACATGGGCGTTGTCCCCGAGCGCGGCCACCGTCGCGGCCTGCACCGGGGCGGGCACGATCAGACCGCTGTGCTTGCGGACCGCCAGCAGCTCGCCCAGCACCTCCGGGTCGCCGACCAGGAAGGCCGAGCGGTAGCCCGCCAGATTGGAGCGCTTGGACAGCGAGTGCACGGCCACCAGGCCGGTGCAGTCGCCGTCGGAGACGTCCGGGTGCAGCACCGACACCGGTTCGGTGTCCCAGCCCAGTTCCAGATAGCACTCGTCGCTGACCACCAGCACACCGTGCTCCCGCGCCCAGGCCACGGTCCGCCGCAGCTCGGCCACGGACAGCACCCGCCCGGTCGGGTTGGACGGGGAGTTCAGCCAGAGCAGCTTCAGCCCCTCCGGGTCGAGCTCCCACGGGTTCTCGTAGACCACGTGCTCGGCCCGCACCAGCCGCGCGCCGACCTCGTAGGTCGGGTAGGCCAGCCGCGGGTAGGCCACCCGGTCGCGGGGCCGAGGCCCAGCTGCGCCGGGAGCGAGGCCACCAGCTCCTTGGAGCCGACCAGCGGCAGCACATGCCGGTGCGTCAGCCCGGTCGCGCCCAGCCGCCGCTGCGACCAGTCCACCAGGGCGTCCCGCAGCTGCGAGGTGCCCCAGACGGTCGGATAGCCGGGGCTGTCCGCGGCGGCGGCCAGGGCCGCCTGGACCAGCTGCGGGACCGGGTCGACCGGCGTACCGACGGAGAGGTCCACGATGCCGTCCGGATCCCGGCCGCGGTCGCCTTGTAGGGCTCCAGCCGGTCCCAGGGAAAGACCGGCAGCAGCTGGGAGACGCGGCGCGCCGCCCCTCCGGACAGGAGGGACGGCGCGGCGGTGCTGTGGTGCACGGTCACTGGCTCAGCAGTCACTGGTTCTGCGGCGGGAGGGCCGCGATCAGCGGGTGGTCCTTCTCGATCACGCCGAGCTTGGAGGCACCACCGGGAGAGCCGAGGTCGTCGAAGAAGTCGACGTTCGCCTTGTAGTAGTCCTTCCACTCGTCGGGCGTGTCGTCCTCGTAGAAAATGGCTTCGACCGGGCAGACCGGCTCACACGCGCCACAGTCGACACACTCGTCAGGGTGGATGTACAAGGACCGCTGGCCCTCGTAGATACAGTCGACGGGGCATTCCTCGATGCACGCCTTGTCCTTGACGTCGACACAAGGCTGCGCGATGACGTAGGTCACGCTGACGTTCCTCCTCGTAGGGGCTGGCATTCGCGCAGGGAGCGCGGCGTCGTCGATGCCCGCCTCTAGTATCGCCGTTCTACAGGGGCGATTGCACTGGAGGTGGCGGTTATGGCGGACAACACTATCGGAAGCGGCCGGGCGGAGGTCCAGATCACCCGCTCTGACCTGGGAAGACGTGTCTCAGTTCGCCGCATCACCGACATCTCGGACGGGCGTCCGGTATTCGCCGATGTGATCGGCGTGCTCACATCGTGGGACAAAGGCGTACTGACCGTGCTCGACCGGACGTCCGAAAGCGTGGTCATTCCGGAGAACACGCTGGTGGCGGCCAAAGCGGTGCCGCCCGCTCCGGTACGCCGGGGCAGCCGCGCGGTCGCGGCGCATCTCGCCGTCGGCGCGGACGAGCTCCAGCGGATCGCCGGACGCGGCTGGCCGGGCACCGAGCACGGCTCCCTGGGCGGCTGGGCGCTGCGGGCCGCGGCCGGCTTCACCCACCGGGCCAACTCGGTGCTGCCGGAAGGCGATCCCGGGCTGCCGCTGGACCAGGCGCTGGCCCGGATCACCGACTGGTACGCCGGGTTCGGCCTGGCCCCCGTCGTCCAGGTCGCCGCCGAGGACCCGCTGGACGCCGAACTCGCCTCCCGCGGCTGGACCCTGGGCGCACCGGCGCTGTTCCAGACCGCGCCGCTGGCCCCGCTGGTGGACGACCGGGCCGCGGCGGGCCGGGGTGCGGCTCAGCCGGGAGCCGGGCGACGGCTGGCTGGCGCGCTACCGCCGGGCCGCCGACCCGGCGCTCGGCGCCACGCCGCTGGCGGTGGTCACCGGCGGCCCCTCGGTCTGGTTCGCCACCGTCCCCGGGCCGCGGGGCGAGGCCCCGGCCGCGATCGGCCGCGGCGTGGTCGACGGCCGCTGGCTCGGCCTGGCCGCGATGGAGGTCGCCCCCGGGCACCGGCGCCGCGGCCTGGCCACCGCCGTGGTCGCGGCACTCGCCAGGGCCGCCGCCGACGAGGGCGCCGACCTGGCGTACCTCCAGGTGGAGCCGGACAACGAGCCCGCGCTGGCGCTCTATCAGCGGCTCGGATTCCGGACCCACCACCGCTACCACTACCGGCGGCAGCCCGGGGCATAGCCCGGCGTCGGGCCGCTGATGCGGGCTCAGGGGCCCACGGGACGCATAGAATCCCCCGCGATGACCGAGGAGAGCAGGGAGCGGTTCGCCGTCGAGGCGCGGGCAGCGCGGCCCGACCTCGTACTGCTGTGCCTGCTGATGGGCTTCGAGGCGGATCTCGGCGCGGCCGACAGCGCCGCGAGCCTGGAGTCGGCGACCCGCCCAGCCTCGACGCCCTCAACAAGCTCACCGCCCGCGCCGCCGCCGAGCTGGCGGCGGTCGGCGGCGCCCCGGAGCCCGCGCGGGCGGCGGCGCTGCTGGCGGGCGCGCTGGCGGGCGCGGCCGACCTGCGCGGCGGGCCCTCCGCGTACCGGCGGCTGGAGTCCTCACTGCTGCACCAGGTGCTGCGCACCGGCCGGGGGCTGCCGATCCTGCTCTCGGTGGTGTGGATCCATGTCGGCCGCAGCCTCGGGCTGCCGGTCTACGGGGTCGCCCTGCCTGGCCACTTCGTGGTCGGCGTCGGCGATCCGGAGGGCGAGTACGTGCTGGTCGACCCGTTCCGGGGCGGGCAGCCGCTGACCCTGGCGGACGCCGGGGCGATCGTCGCCGAGGCCGGCTACCCGCTCGATCCGGAGATGCTGCGCCCGGCCGAGCCGGTGGACATAGTGCTGCGGATCCTCAACAACATCCGCAGCTGGGCCGCCGCCCGCCCGGAGCAGGCCCGCACCCAGCTGTGGGCGACCGAGTTGTCGCTGCTGCTCCCCCGGCACCCGGCGCAGCTGCGGCTGGAGCGCGGCGAGCTGCTGGTGCGCACCGGGCAGTTCATCGAGGGCGCGGTGGAGATGGAGTCCTACGCGCGGATCCTGGACGCCTTCGACCCGGAGTCGGCGGCGCGGGTCCGGCTGGAGGCCCGGGCGGCCCGGCACCGGCTGAACTGAACCGCCGCGGGCCGACGGCGGGCCGACGGCCCGTATCCGAACAATCGAGCGCTGTTCCTGCACAGCGGAGGTCGCCGGGAACCGACTGCGGCCTCCCGTGCGTGAGAGTTCGCGACGGCCCACGACGACCGCTGTCGGGCTGTCGTGAGGCACCTGGGTGAACGGCGTTCGAACGGGCCTGCTAGCGTCCAGTGGGCTTCCGTGCCCGAACCCGATCCGAAGGCGGCCTCCCCGGAGATGAGTCGATCCCTGACCCAGCCCGTGGCCGAGGTCTCGGCCGGGCCGGCCGAGACCGTACCGCTCTGGCAGCGCCCCCGGGTACAGGCCTGGACGCTGGCCGCGGTCTTCTTCGCGGCCTACTGCGCGATCTCCGTCCGGCGGCAGCTGCGGTTCCAGTCCACCGGCTACGACCTGGGGATATTCGAGCAGGCCATCCGCGCCTACGCACACGGCGGGCTGCCGGTCACCCCGCTCAAGGGCCCCGGATTCGACCTGCTGGGGGACCACTTCCACCCGCTGCTGGTGGTCTTCGCGCCGTTCTACCGGGTCTTCCCGAGCCCGGTCACGCTGCTGGTGGGGCAGGCGGCGCTGACCGCGGTGGCGGTGGTACCGCTGGTGCTGTGGGCGCACCGGGTGCGCGGGCCCCGGGTGTCGGCCTGGGTCGGGGTGAGCTTCGGCGCGTCCTGGGGACTGGCCGAGATGATCCACTTCGACTTCCACGAGGTGTGCATGGCGGTGCCGCTGCTGGCGTTCGCGCTGGCGGCGGCCGGGCAGGGGCGCTGGCGGGCGGCCGCGCTGTGGGGGCTGCCGCTGCTGCTGGTCAAGGAGGACCTGGGGCTGACCCTGGCCATGCTCGGCGGGTATCTGGTCCGGGCGGGCAGAAACGTCTCGGCTGGTCGCTGGCGGCGGCCGGGGTGCTCGGCACCACGCTGGAGATGCTGGTGATCCTGCCCTCCATCAACCCGGGCGGCAGCTTCGACTACTGGAACGAGATATCCAGCGGCAGCACCCAGGGGCTGCCCGGACACCACCTGTCGCTGCTCTCCACCGGCCTGCACTTCTTCTGGCCGCCGGTGAAGTACTTCACCGTGCTGATGGTGCTGGCCCCACCGGCTTCCTGGCACTGCGCTCGCCGCTGGCGCTGCTGGTGCTGCCCACCCTGGGCTGGCGCTTCATCTCGGCCAACCCGAGCTACTTCGGCACCACCGAGCACTACAACGCGGTGCTGATGCCGATCGTGTTCGCGGCCGCGATCGAGGCGATGGACCGGGAGCGGGCGGTGCTGTCCGGCCGCCGGCTGCGGCAGCGGTGCGCGCTGGGGCTGGCGGTCACCCTCGGCACCCTGCCGCTGCACCCGCTGGTGGAACTGTTCGAGCCGGGCACCTGGACCACCCCCGCGCATGTCGGCGTCGCCAGGCGGATGCTGGCGCTGGTCCCGGACGGCGCGACCGTGGCCACCACCAACCGGCTGGCCCCGCAGCTGACCGGCCGGACCACGGTGACCCTGATCTGCCAGCCCACCCCGCCGCCGCTGCGGCCCCCGCAGTGGGTGGTGGCCGATGCCACCGACCCGACCAAGTACCCCTGCCGATGCCGCAGATCCTCGCCCAGGTGGCCGCCGACCAGCACTCCGGCGAGTACCGGCTGGTGGCCCGGCAGGACGGGATCACCGTGCTGCGGCTGGCCCGACCGGACTAGCGGCCGCCTGGCGGGACCGGCGGCCGCCCGGCGGGGCCGACCGCCGTCCGGCGGGCTAGAGCCAGCCCTTCTCCAGGGCGATGCGGACCGCCTCGGTGCGGTTGCGCGCGCCGGTCTTCTGGATCGCCGCGGAGAGGTAGTTGCGGACCGTCCCCTCGGAGAGGTGCAGCCGCTTGGCGACCGCGTTGTTGGCCGAGCCGTCCGCCGCCGCCGCGAGCACCTCGCGCTCGCGCGAGGTCAGCGGGTTGGCGCCCTCGGCCAGGGCGGCGGCGGCCAGGGTCGGATCAATCACCCGCTCGCCGCGCAGCACCCGGCGGATCGCCTCGGCCAGCTCGGACGCGGGCGCGTCCTTCACCAGGAAGGCATCCGCGCCGGCCTCCATCGCCCGGCGCAGATAGCCAGGGCGGCCGAAAGTGGTCACCATCACGATCCTGGTGGCCGGGCGGGCCCGGCGCAGCAGCGCGGCCGCCTCGATACCGGTCATCCCCGGCATCTCGATGTCCAGCACCGCCACCTCGGCGTCGTGCGCCACCGCCGCCTCGACCACCTGGTCGCCCCGCGACACCTGGGCGACCACGTCGATGTCGCCCTCCAGCCCCAGCAGTGCGGCGAGCGCCTCCCGGACCATGCCCTGGTCCTCGGCAAGAAGAATTCTGATCACTGCTGCACGGTACCGGCGATCTGCTGCGCCACTCCCACGTTCGGCTGCGCCCGCAGCGGAACCGTGGCCCGCAGACTGAAGCCGCGGCCGCGGGGGCCCGGCCCGGTCTCCAGGGAGCCGTCGGCCAGCGCGAGCCGCTCCGTCAGCCCGGACAGCCCGTTTCCGGAGCCGGCCCGGCGGCTGCCCACCCCGTCGTCCACCACTTCCAGCCGCAGCGCCCGGGTGCCGTCCTCGGCGTAGAACTCGGCCAGCCGGACGGTGCAGTTGCCGGCGCCGCTGTGCCGGACGATATTGGTCGCGGCCTCGCGCAGCGCCCAGCCGAGCGCGCCCTCCTCCTCCGGACCGAGGCCCGGGTGGCCCTCGGCAATCGCCGGGTCGGCGTCCACCGTCACATCGGCGGCATTCAGCGCGGTGTGCAGCGCGGCGAGTTCCACCGCCAGCTTGGGCCGCCGGTAGCCGCCGATGGCTTCGCGGACGTCGACCAGCGACTGCCGGCTGACCTTCTCGATGTCGGCGATCTGCGCCCGGGCCTCGGCATAGCGCTCCTGGTCCAGGAAGCGGGCGGTCAGCTCGGTCTTCAGGGTGATCAGCGAGAGCGAGTGGCCGAGCAGGTCGTGCAGGTCGCGGGCCATCCGCAGGCGCTCGGAGGAGGCGGAGAGCGCCGCCACCGCCGCCCTGGCCTCGCGCAGTTCCTGCATGGTCCGGATCATGCCCTGCAACCCGGTCATCGCCGCGCGCCGAGGAAGGCGCTGAGGGCGGCGGTCCCGGTGGTGTACACGCTCTGGTGCCGACAGGTCGTCCCGACGAGCACCAGGATGCCGGTGACCCCGGCCACGCCCAGCAGGGCGTAGCGCGGGGCCAGCGTGACTCCGGTGGCGATGGCGGTGTAGGTGAGCAGGGTCAGCCAGTTGCCGCCGAGCAGGTAGCCGCAGCCGATGCCCATGGCGCCCATCGCCAGCAGCAGTCCCAGGTTGGTCCGGTTCACGATCAGGGCCGTGCCCTGTACCTGCCGGCGCATCACCAGGGTGGCGTAGCAGCCGACGAACAGCGCCAGCGCCGTCCAGCCGGCGATCCGGGCCGGAAGCCCGTGCCGGTCGCCGACCAGGTCGCCGATCGGATAGGCCAGGTAGACCATCCACAGCAGCATCCAGCAGAGCTTGATCATCCTCTGCCGGCGGTTCTCCGGCGGCTGCCCGATCCGCAGCGCTGCGGCCTCAGTCATTCCGTGCCCCTCCTGCCCTTCTCGTCGGTCCCCGGGGTCGGCCCCGCCCTTGTGTGTTTCCGGCAGATGAGTCTGCTGTGTCTTCCCGGCAGACGGGTCTGCCCCGGCCACGGGGTGTCCGTGACCGGGGCTGCGCTCAGGACTCGCGGCGGTCCCGCTGGTAGAGGAAGGCCGCCAGGCCGATGAACACCACCGCGTTAGCCGAGCGAGGCCAGCACGGTGCCTCCGAGCGAGGAGCCGGTCTGGGCGACCCGGCCGAGCGGTCGTACAGCGCCATCGGGGTCCACTTGGCGAAGCTGCCGAAGCCGCCGCCGAACTGGCCGTAGGTGCCGCCGAGGATCAGCACCCGGTGTAGACGATCATGATGATCGGCTGGATCGAGTCCGGCGCGGCGCGTAGCCGAGGGCCACGCCGAAGCGCGGCGAAGACGAATCCGCGACCCACAGCGTCAGCCCGAGCAGCAGCCATCGCTGCCGGAGAGCCGGACGCCCTCCCGTAGGCGATGGCGAAGAACCACCAGGATCGACGGCAGGGTGGAGCGGCAGTGGAGGCGATCTTGGCGACATAGCCGTAGCCGGGCAGGGCGGTCAGCCGCAGCTGGCGGGCCCAGCCGCTCTTGCGCTCCAGCGCGATCCGGTTGGCGTTGGTGGTCATCGAGGCGGAGACGGTGCCCAGGGTGGCCATGGCCACCATGAAGTAGGCCTTGACCGAGACCCCGGCCAGCGTGCTGACCGAGCCGTAGGCGTTGATCATCAGCAGGTAGAGCGCCGCCGGCAGGATCAGCGTGAAGATCAGGTAGCGGCGGTTCCGCAGCACCGGAGGATCTCCAGCTTGATGAGCGTGATCATCGTGCGTTCTCCTTGTCGAGCGCGGCGGACTGGTCGGCGGCGTCCTGCTCGCCGGTGATGGCGACGAAGGCCTGCTCCAGGCCGACCCCGGCGACCTCCAGGCCGCGCGGGTAGAACCCGGCCCGGTAGATGGCGGCGACGGTGGCGTCGGCGTCGCTGCTGCTGATCCGGACGGTGTGGCCGCTGATGTCCAGCGCGGTGATCTCCGGGATGGTGCGCAGCAGGGACAGGTCCGCGCCGTCCTGCGGGTGGACGTCGAAGGAGATCTTGCGCAGCCCGGCCCGGGCCTTGATCTCGGCCGAGGTGCCGTCCGCGATCAGCCGGCCCTTGTGCATGACCAGCACCCGGTCGGCGAAGGCGTCCGCCTCCTCCAGGTAGTGGGTGGCGAACAGGACCGTGCGGCCCGCGTCGGCCTGGGCCCGCATCACGACCAGAAGGCCTGCCGGGCGTTCACGTCCATGCCGGTGGTCGGCTCGTCCAGGACGATCAGGTCGCTGTCCCCGGCGGTGGCCAGCGCGAAGCGGACCTTCTGCTCCTGGCCGCCGGAGAGCTTGTCGACCATGCGCTCGGCGATGTCGGCTATCCGGCGCTCTGCAGCACCTCGTCCACCGCGCCGCGCGGGTGGACCTTGCAGGCGAAGGCGACCAGCTCGCGGACCTTGACGTCGGGCATCAGCCGCCGCTCTGGAGCATCACGCCGATCCGGCCGTCCAGGATCGCCTGCCGCGGTGTCCCGCGAAGAGGGTGATGCTGCCGGCCGAGGGGTCGCGCATCCCGAGCAGCATGTCGATGCTGGTCGACTTGCCGGCCCCGTTGGGGCCGAGGAAGGCGACGGTTCCCCCGGGTGGAGCGTGAGTGGAGGCGATGATGTTGTTGACCGCCTTCACCGCCCCGTACTGCTTGCTGACGTTGCGGAAGACCGCCACCTCCCCGGAGCCCGGCCCCCTTCGGGCCGCCCCCGTGCGTTTGCTCTACGGACGTGCTCATCGCTTCCACTTCTCCCTCGGCCGGACCGCCGTACTGCTGACAGGGTCCAGAGTGGCGGATCCGCCCGCATCCGCGGCAGTGCCGCAGGTCCTGTGCCCGGCATGACGGATGTCATAGGCGGCGCCCTGATTCCCGTCCCGCCGATGGCCGCATCACGGCCTGATACCTGTGAGGCTGGTGATGCCCATGATTCTGGTCGGGTGGACTAGCCTCAGCGCGTTCGCACCACAATCCACTGGGGAAGAGAACGATGGATCCACTCGAAGCCGACGACCCTCGCCAGGCAGGCCCCTACACACTGCTCGGCCGACTCGGTGCGGGTGGCATGGGTTCGGTGTACCTGGGCCGCTCGGCGGGCGGGCGCACGGTGGCGGTGAAGCTGGTCCGCCGCGAGTTCGCCGCCGACGACGACTTCCGGGCCCGCTTCCGCCGCGAGGTCGAGGCCGCCCGGGCGGTCTCCGGAGCCTTCACCGCCTCGGTCGTGGACGCCGACACCGAGGCGGCCATGCCTGGCTGGCCACCACCTTCGTCCCCGGGGTGCCGCTGAGCTCGGCGGTCCGCAAGCACGGCGGCTTCGACGAGTCGGTGCTGCGCGCGCTCGGGGTCGGTCTGGCCGAGGCGCTCCAGGAGATCCACCGCGCCGGAGTGATCCACCGCGACCTCAAGCCCGCCAACGTGATGCTGGCCGCCGACGGCCCGCACGTCATCGACTTCGGCATCAGCCGCGCGGTCGAGGGCACCGCGCTGACCTCGACCGGCTTCGTGGTCGGCTCCCCCGGCTTCCTCTCGCCCGAACAGGCCATGGGCAACCAGGTGGTGCCCGCCACCGACGTGTTCGCGCTGGGCGCGACCCTGGCCTACGCCGCCAACGGCAACGGCCCGTTCGGTGACGGTCCGACACCCGCGCTGCTGTACCGGGTGGTCAGCCAGGAGCCCGACCTGTCCTCGGTGCCCGAGTCGCTGCGCCAGGCCGTCCACGCCTGCCTCGCCAAGGACCCGGCCAACCGGCCCACCCCGGCCCAGCTGGTCGCCGCGCTCAGCGGGGACGCGCCCGCGTTCACCGGTGGCTGGCTGCCGCCGGCCGTGCTGGCGGACATCGCCGGGGCGAGCGCGGTGCTGACCGGCGCCCCCGCCGCTCCCAGCACCGCCCCCGTCGGCGGCGGCACCCCGGCCCCGCAGGGCTTCGGCCCGCCCACCCCGCCGCCGTTCGCCCCGCCGCAGTACCAGCCGCAGGCCCCGCAGCAGGCACCGCAGATGCCGCAGCAGGCCCCGCAGCTGCCGCAGGCCGGCCCGCAGCAGGGCTACCAGGGCGGAGCGGGCCTGCCGCCCGGCTACCCGCCGGCGTACCCCGGGCCGCAGCAGGGGCAGTACCCGCAGCAGAACCAGCAGCAGGGCCGGCCCGCCGACACCCGGCCGCTGCCGCCGAAGGGCGCGGGCTCCGGGCTGAGCCGCCGAGGCCTGCTGGCCCTGGTCGGCGGCGGGATCGTGGTGGTCGGCGGCGCGGCCGGGGCGTTCGCGCTCAGCGGCGGCGGCAGCAAGCCGCAGCCCGGCCCCAGCACCGACCCCAGTGGCAGCAGCACCCCAGCAGCACGCCGTCCGCCCCGACCAGCTCCGCCCCCAGCACGCCGGTGAACTCCGGCCCGGCGAACCCGGTCACCGCCCCGGGCACCCTGGCCGGCCCCGCCGCCACCCCGCTGTGGACCCAGACGCTGAGCGACACCGTGTGGAACCTGGCGGTGGGCGACGGCACCATCGTCGCGGTCTGCACCCAGTCGACCATGGGCCTGAAGACCAGCGACGGCACGGCCCGGTGGCGCGGCAACGCCAACAACGAGAGCGGGACCATCTCCACCATCCCGCTGCTGGTCGGCTCCACCGGCTACCTGGTCGGCAGCAACAACCAGGGCAACGAGGCGCTGCTGGTGGTCGACCTGGCCACCGGCAACACCAAGTGGACGGTGACCCTCCCGGAGCGCGGCTGGGAGCTCCAGGGCGCCTACGGGCTCGTCGGCAACACCCTGCTGATGACCGCCAACACCACCAACGGAGTGGGCGTCAACGGGCTGTGGGCGGTGGACATCTCCACCCGGCAGAGCATGTACACCCAGACCGGCTCGTACATCGGCTCGCTGCTGGTGCCCTCCAGCGGCACCACCGTGGTCAGCCTCAACGAGAACAACGACAACGGTGTGGCCAGCGGCATCAACGCCGGCACCGGTGAGCGGACCTGGACCGTCACCCCGAACAGCGTCACCTTCGACGGCCCCGGCGGCGTGGACGGCGCCCTCGTCGGCGACGTCTTCTACGTCGGCGGCAACGACGTCAACGCCTACCAGGTCTCCAGCGGCCAGGCGGCCTGGCCGGGGGTCACCTACGACCCGAACAACCTGGGCTACTACGCGCCCTCCTCCGACGGCGTGAGCCGGGCCTTCGTCTGCGGCGACAACAGCCTCTACTGCTTCCGGACCTCGGACGGCAAGCTGCTCTGGCAGACCGCCTCGGCCAACGGCTTCAACATCGGCGGGTCGGTCGTGGCCGCCAACGGCATGGTCTACGTGCAGGACCGCAAGGGCGTGCTCTACGCGGTCAACGCCAGCAGCGGCGTCTGCGCCTGGTCCTACAACAACCCGGCCGCGACCAACCAGAACAACCTGGCGGTCACGGCGGACTCCTCGGGCGTGTACTACGCCATCGGCACCCAGCTGATCGGGCTGCCGAAGAGCTGATCCGGGTAAGAAATCCGGTAGGAAACGAACCGCCGCGGGCGGGGGACGGAACTCCGTCCCCGCCCGCGGCGCCGCCCGGCCGCGCGGACTCAGCCGCGCAGCCGCAGCGACCGCCGCAGGAAGTCCACCTGGAGCAGCAGCAGGTTCTCCGCGACCTCCTCCTGCGGGGTCATGTGGGTCACCCCGGACAGCGGCAGCACCTCGTGCGGGCGGCCCGCGGCCAGCAGCGCCGAGGACAGCCGCAGGCTGTGCGCCACCACCACGTTGTCGTCCGCCAGACCGTGGATCAGCTGGAGCGGGCGGCTCAGCTTGGCGGCGTCGGCGATCAGCGAGTTCGCCGTGTACACCTCGGGACGCGCCGCCGGGTCGCCCAGGTAGCGCTCCGTGTAGTGGGTGTCGTAGAGCTCCCAGTCGGTGACCGGGGCGCCGGCCACGGCCGCGTGGAACACGTCCGGGCGGCGCAGCACGGCCAGCGCGGCGAGGTAGCCGCCGTAGGACCAGCCGCGGATGCCGACCCGCTCCAGGTCCAGCGGGTACTCCTCGGCCAGCGCCCGCAGGGCCTCGACCTGGTCGTCCAGGGTGACCCCGGCGAAGTCGAAGGCGACGGACTTCTCCCAGGCGGGGCTGCGGCCCGGGGTGCCCCGGCCGTCGACGACCACCACCGCGAAGCCCTGGTCGGCGAACCACTGCGAGGTGAGATGGGCGTTGTGCGCCGCCAGCACCTGCTGGGCGTGCGGGCCGCCGTAGGGGTTCATCAGCACCGGCAGCAGCCCGTCGCGCTCCCGCCTATAGCCGGTGGGCAGCAGCACGGCGGCCGGGATCCGGCCGCGTCCGGCCAGGGTGAGCACCGGCCGGGCGGTGAGCACCGGGGTCTGCGCGTACGAGGCGACGACCGCGATCTCCTTGCCGTCGCGCAGCACCCGCGCCCGGGAACCCGGGCGGTCCGGGGTGGCCGAGACCAGCACGGTGACCGCGCCGGAGCGCACGCCGGAGTGCACGCCCGGTTCGGTGGTGACCTTGGTCACACCGTCGTCGGACACCCGGTACAGGTGGACCTCGCCCACCTCCGGGTGGTCCGCACTCTCCCCGGCCGAGGCGGAGACCAGCACGTCGTCCGCGCCGATGTCCAGCACCGCGCGGACATGCAGCGCGGCCGAGGTCAGCACCCGGGTGCCGACCACCAGGCTGCGCACCCCGGCCTCGTCCGAGATCCGCACCAGCCGCCCGCCGCCCGGGGTCCAGGCCGGCACCCCGCCGAACAGGTCCAGCCAGACCTGGTCCTCCTCGGCGTGCAGCGGGGTGGTCACCCCGTTGGCCGGGTTCACCATCAGGAACAGCTGGCTGCGCTGGTCCCGGGCCTGGACCAGCAGCACCGGCGAGCCCCCGGCGGACCAGTGCGCCCGGGCCACGTACGGGTAGGCCGCGCGGTCCCAGTCCACCTCCACCCGGCTGCCGTCCAGGCCGAGCACGGTCAGCGTGACCTCGGCGTTGGGGTGCCCGCCCGGGGTAGGCGACCTCGGTCGCGGGCCGGTCCGGGTTGGCCGGGTCGGCGATCCACCAGCGCCGCACCGGGGTCTCGTCCACCCGGGCGGCGAGCAGCCGGTCGCCCTCGGGTGCCCACCAGAAGCCCCGGCTGCGGTCCATCTCCTCCTGGGCGATGAACTCCGCCTGCCCCCAGGTCACCTGCGGGTGCTCGGGCGCGGCCAGGGCGCGGTCGCCGCTGCCGTCGGCGGCGACCACCCGCAGCTCGCCGCCGGCGGTGGTGTAGGCGATGTGCCTGCCGTCGGGCGCGGGGCGGGGGTCCAGCACCGGACCGGCCACGGGCAGCTCCCGGACCGTGCCCCCGGCGCGCAGCCCGGCGGTGAACAGCCGCCCGGAGAGCGCGAAGGCCGCGAGTGCGACATCACCGTCCGTGGCGTAGCCGACGACACCGGAGGAGCTCTCCCGGCTGCGCTCGCGCCGGGCCCGCTCCTCGGCGGTCAGCCGCTCGTCGCCGCCGCCGAGCAGCGCGACCGGATCGGCCACCACTCGCTCGGATGGCTCACCGTCCGCCGGAAGGTCGAGCACCTGGAGCAGGTTCGCCCGTTCGGCCCCACCGCCGGAGCGCAGGAAGACCACCCTGCGGCCGTCCGGGGAGACCGTGAAGGAACGGGGCGCACCGAGGGTGAAGCGCTGCGTCCGCGAGTACTGGCGGGGGAAGGAGATCTCGGTGGTCATCCTTCGACCCTAGTCCGGCCGCGGGTCGGCCTGGAAGGTCCGCCGAAACGCTTCACAGGATCCGCTCCCCCGCCTGGCCCCGGGCCGCGGTGACGCAGCGTGTCGATCCGGCGCTCTGCCGTGCGGGATCGCGCAGCCGTAGGCATGATGACCGGGAGTGACTTCTCGGTCACTCGATGGGTATCGATCAACCAGAGTTGTTCCGGACCGGGCCCGCCCGGGCCCCCGGTACCCGCCCCGCCCTTCGGTCGGCCGTCCCAGCCGTACCGCTGCTGAGAGGTGAGTCGAGATGATTCTGCCGATTTCCGCCGCAGTCCTGATGCTCGTCGTGGTGGTCCTGCTGGTCCGGCGCTCCGGACTGAAGATGTGGCACGCCTTCGCGTGCACACTGCTTGGCTTCTACCTGGCCTCCACCTCGATCGCCCCGTCGATCCACACCCTGACGACCAATGTCGCGGGGATGCTCTCGGGCATCAAGCTCTGAGGCGTCGGCCCTCAGTCCCGGCACGTACGCTGAAGCCATGACTGCCCTGCCGCCAGAACCCCCTTCGGCCGCCCGTCGGCTGCTCCTCGTCCATGCCCACCCGGACGACGAGTCGATCGGCAACGGTGCCACCATGGCCCGCTACGCGGCCGAGGGGGCCCAGGTCACCCTCGTCACCTGCACACTTGGTGAGGAGGTGAGGTCATCGGGCGGGACTGGCACATCTGACAGCAGACCGGCAGGACACCCTCGGGCCGCATCGCATCGGCGAACTCGCCGATGCGATGCGCGAGTTGGGGGTCACCGACCATCGCTTCCTGGGCGGCGCCGGGCGCTACCGGGACTCCGGGATGATGGGCGTGGCCAGCAACCGGCGCCCGGACAGCTTCTGGCGGGCCGAGCTGGACGAGGCCGCCGGGCACCTGGTGGCGGTGGTCCGCGAGGTCCGCCCGCAGGTGCTGGTGACCTACGACCCCAACGGCGGCTACGGCCACCCGGACCACATCCAGGCGCACCGGGTCGCGATGGGCGCACGAGCTGGCCGCCGACCCGGGCTACCGCCCGGAGCTGGGCGAGGCGCACGCCGTCGCCAAGGTCTACTGGAACTGCATGCCGCGCTCGGTGCTGGAAGCGGGCTTCGCCGCGCTGCGGGCGGCGGGCAAGGACTCCCCCTTCCCGGGCGTCGCCGGCGCCGACGACGTCCCCGGGGTGGTCCCGGACGACCAGGTGACCGCCGCCGTGGACGGCAGCGGCTACGCCGCCCGCAAGAGCGCCGCGATGCGGGCGCACGCCACCCAGATCGCGGTGGACGGCCCCTTCTTCGCGCTCTCCAACGACCTGGGCCAGCCGATGCCGGTCACCGAGTACTACCGGCTGGTGCACGGCGAGGCCGGGCCGCGCGACGCCGGCGGCTGGGAGGCCGACCTCTTCGCCGGGCTCACCCCGGAGCTGCCCGCCCAGCCGCGGCCGCGCCCGCCGCACAGCGCGAGGAGGCCCGATGACGCCCCCCGGCAACCGGATCGGCCGGGCCACCGTGCCCGCCCCGCGTTCCTCCTCCCGCGCGCCGCCCGCCGACGCGTACCCGCTGGGCGGTCAGGGCCGGGGCGCCGCCTATGTGCTGCTGACCGTGCTCGGCGTGGCCGTGGCGTGGCGGGGGTGTTCGTCCAGCCGCTGTGGTTCCCCGGCGGGCTGCTGCTGGCGCTCGGCGGGCTCGCCGCCGTCTGCTGCGGCGGCCGGGTGCTCACCGGCACCAGGCCGGGGGCGGCACTCCCCGCCGCGGCCTGGTTCGCGGTCCAGATGATCGCCCTGTCACCGCGCCCCGAGGGGGATTTCCTGTTGGTCTCCAACGCGGGCAGCTATCTCTTCCTGCTCGGTGGCATGATCCTCGGCGTCACCTGCTCCATGCTGCGCGCACTGCCGCCGGTGCTGCGGTCGGACCCCGGGGCTGACCGGGACAGGCCCCCGCAAACCGGGTGAACTGCCGATATCGGTCCGCGATACCGGGTGGATGCGGGCCCAGTAAGGTAGTGCCCGCAGCGCGGGGGCGCACGATTTCGCCTAGGACGCACGATCCACGACCGCACCCCGTCCCCACAGGCGGTGGAGCGAACCGGAGCAGAGCCAGTGAGCCGAGAAACTGACAACCCGTCGCCGACTCCGCCCCGCCCCAGCGGCGGCGCGTATCCGTCGGGGACGCCGCCCTACGGCATGCCCAGCGACCCGGCCTTCTCCCGGGCGGGGCAGGCGCAGGAGCAGGAGCAGGCCGCCGAGGAACCTCGTACCGAGCAGACGCTGACCACCAGGATCCGGATCAACATCCCGGGTTCCCGCCCGATCCCGCCCGTCGTCGTCCGCAGCCCGGTGGGCGGCCAGGCGGCCGAGAGCGAGACGGCGGAGCAGTCCGCCACCCCGCCGCCGCTGCCCAAGCGACGGCACCGGGCCGATGCCTCCGGCTCCCCGGTGCTCGGCGTGATGGAGGGCAGCGCGGGCACGGTGACCCCGCCCGACCTGCCCCGGAGTGGCAGACCCCGAACGGCCAGGCCGCCCCGGGCGCGGCCACGGAGCCGGAGAACTCCTCCGAGAGCACCACCGGCACCTGGTTCGTGCCCAAGAAGAAGGCGGCCCGCCCGGCCGCCGCACCGCAGCAGCCGCTCCAGCCCGAGCCGCCGGCCCAGCCCGAGCAGGGGTTCCAGCCTGGGCAGGGGTTCCAGCCCGAGCCGGGGTTCCCGGCCGAGCCGCAGCCGGAGCAGCGGTTCCCGGCCGAGCAGCCGCCGTTCCAGCCGGAGCCACCGTTCCAGCCGGAGCCGCAGTTCGACCCGCAGTTCCCGCAGGGACAGGGGTTCCAGCCGCCGTTCGAGCAGCCCCTCGGCTCTCGCTTCGAACAGTCGTTCGATCAGCACTTCGAGGCGCAGTTCGCCCAGCAGCAGGCCCCGTTCCAGCCCGGGTACGAGCAGCCGACGTACGAGCAGCCCGCCTACGAGCAGCCGACGTACGAGCGGACCGAGCAGTCGGTGCTGCCCCAGCCCCGGCCCCGCCGGAGGCCCAGGCGCAGCCCCAGGCCCCGGCCCAGCCGGCCCAGGCCCAGCCCTACACGCAGTACCCCGGCTTCACCGGCGGGCTCAGTGCCACCGGGCCGCGTGAGCCGCAGCCCACGGACGCCTTCGAGGCGACCGCGCCGCTGCCGCTGTTCCGCGAGGAGCCCGGGCCCGGCCAGGCCGGGCCCGGGAACGCCCAGAAGAGCCCGCGGCAGAACCCGCAGCAGAACGCGCAGCAGAACCCGCCGAAGCAGAAGAACCCGCAGCCGCAGAAGAAGGCCCCGAAGAAGGGCGGCGGCGACAAGCCCGCGGCCGAGGCGACCCCGCCGGTGCCGGTGCCCGCCCCGGTCGCCCCGGGCTTCGCCGGCGGCACCGGCGGTGTCGGCGCTCCGCCGCGCAAGCCCGGCGACGACGCCGCGGCCCCGGCCGGCACCGCCGCGTCCGCGAGCACCCCAGCCAAGGCCAGGCGCGGCGGCAAGGCGCGCAAGCTGATGATGACCGGTATAGGCACCCTGGTGCTGCTCGGCGCGGTCGGCTACGGCGCCGGCCTGATGCTCAACCAGGCGGACGTTCCCAAGGGGACGACCGTGCTGGGCTACAACATCGGCGGGGACACCCGCGACACCGCGGTGAACACCCTGGACAACACGGTCGGCAAGCTGGCCACCGAGCCGCTGCGGCTGACCCTGGGCAGCCGGACCGTCTCGCTGGACCCGGTCGCGGCCGGGCTGACCATCGACACCACCGCGACCGTCCAGGCCGCCACCCATCACAGCTACAGCCCGGTCACCGTGGTCAAGTCGCTCTTCGGCGGCACGCACCCGATCGCACCGGTGGTGGTGGTCGACCCGGACAAGCTGCGCTACGCCCTGCAGCAGCTCTCCACCGGCTCCAGCAGCGCCCGCGAGGGCAGCGTGCACTTCGACGCCAACGGCAATGTGGTGAGCGTCATGCCCCTGGCGGGGCAGAGCCTGGACGTCAACGCGGCGATGGCGGTGGTGCAGCAGGCGTACACCGCGCGCGCCGACGGCGGTCCGGACCAGGCGGTGCCGCTGACGCTGACCGCCTCCCAGCCCAAGGCCTCGGCCGCGGCCGTGAGCACCGCCGCCACCACCATCGGCAAATGGGCCATGAGCACCAAGTTCACGGTGCGCATCGGAGCCGACAGCGAGGAATTCGGCCACATCACCTTCAGCAAGGCGCTGACCCTCCAGCCGGGCGCCGACGGCACCCTGGTCCCGGTCTTCGACCTGACCAAGCTGTCCGATGTGTACGGCACGAACTTCGCGGGTGCGCAGGTCAAGCACAACGGCGTGCTCGGCCCGGTCACCGCGCAGGACATCGCCGGGGCGCTGAGCCAGCTGCTGAGCAAGCCGGGCGGCCCGACCAGCATCACCCTCAGCACCAGCTGAGCCGGGTTCCGGCGGCCGCCCGCAGCACAGCGGCGGCCGCCGGGGCCCCGCAGCACTTCCGCCCGCAGACTTCCCGGCCCGCAGCGTTCTCGGGCCACAGCGTTCCCGGCCCGCAGCGTTCTCGGGCCGGCCGCACATGGCGCAGGGCCCCGGGCGTCGTCGCCCGGGGCCCTGCGTATGCCGTGGCTGTGGTTCAGCCGCTGGCGTCAGCTCACTTCATCCAACCGATGGTGCTGTAGTTGGTGGTGGCGAAGCCGAACGCGCCCCAGTTGGCGAGCTTGGGGTTGGTGGCCTCGAGCTCCGGACGCTGGTACAGCGGCAGGTTGACGGCCAGCTGCCACAGCTGGGCGTCGGCGGCGTTGATGTCCGAGATGTAGGCGGTGTGGTCGATCTCGGTACCGGCCTTGACCATCAGCGCGTCGATCTGCGGGGTGCCGATGCGGGAGTAGTTCTGCCCGATGTTGCCCTTGACCGGCGACTGGAAGCTGGCCTGCGAGTTGGTCAGCGGGAAGAACGGGATGGCGCCGATGCCGCTGAAGATGGTCATGTCGAACTGACCGGCGTTGACGTCGTTGAAGAAGGTGTTGGTGTCGTCCACCTGGGTGTCGACCTTGATGCCGACCGCAGCCTCCATGGCCGTCATGGCCTGGGCCTCGGTGGTGGCGGTGGGCACGCCGGACGGGATCGCCAGCTTCAGCTCGAGGGTCTTGCCGTCCTTCTGGAGGTAGGCACCCTTCTTGGTGTAGCCGGCCTGGGCCAGCAGCGCCGAGGCCTTCGACGGGTCGAAGTTGCCCAGACCGGCCGAGTTGTCCTGGTAGCCGGAGGCGTTGTTGACCAGGAAGTGGTTGTTCAGCGGCTTGATCGGCCACGGCATGCCACTGAGGTCGGCCTCGCCGATGGCGGCGCGGTTGATCGCCAGGAAGACGGCCTGACGGACCGACGCGCTGGTGAGCTCCGGGCTGTCACCGTTGAGCAGCAGCTGGCGCAGGTTCGGGCCACCGGCGACGCGGATGGAGGTGCCCTTGACCTGGATGGCCTGCTTGTACTCGGCGACGTCCGGGCCGATGTCCTCAAGGTCGATCTCACCCGAGGCGAAGGCGCCCGGCATGGCGCTGTCGTCCATGCTGCGGAAGTTGATGCTGTCCAGCACGGGGCTGGTGCCCCACCACTTGGGGTCGCGGACCACGGTGACGACCTTGGTGGTCTGGTTCAGCGAGCCGAGCTTGAACGGGCCGGCGGTGACCGGGATCGCGTTCGTGTAGGCGTTGTTGAACTTCGCCGGGGTGTCCATCTCCTCGCCCGGGTACAGCAGCGAGAACAGGCTCTGCCAGTCGGAGTACGGCTGGGAGTAGGTGACCACGACCTGGGTGGGGCTGGTGCCCTCGACCACGGAGGAGATCTGCGAGTAGCCGGTGCCGTTGGCGACCGAGCTGTACTTCGGGTTGGTGCCGTTCTGGACCATCCAGTTGACCTGGAAGTCCTTCCAGGTGATCGGCGTGCCGTCGGACCAGTGGGCCTTCGGGTTGATGTTGTACGTGGTGACCTGCTTGCCGCCGACCAGACCGTTGGTGACGCTGGTCAGGTAGTCCGGGTTGGGCGTGAGCTTGTTGTCAGCGGTGCTGAGGAACAGGCTCGGCAGCAGCGCGGCCATGGTCTGCTGGATCGACTCCTCGTTCTGCGAGGAGGCGTTCAGGTTGTTCCACTGGGTGGACCACTGGTCTTCCGGCCAGTTGAGGGTGCCACCCTGCTTCAGCGCGGAGACCGGCTGAGGGTTGATCTCGTTGAGCGTGGCCACCGGGGCCGCAGTGGGCTGGGACGAAGACTTGCTGGCACTGCTGCTGCACGCGGAGGCGCTCAGGACGAGACCGGCCGACAGCGCGGTGGCTGTGGCCATCTTGAGGTAACGACGGGACATCTCGGGTCCTCCCCAGGGATGGATTCAATGTGAGATGGAGCCGTGCGGCCGGAGCCGCACGTGAATCAGACGGTCTCCAGCGCTCCTGCGTAGTGGCAGGCGGCGACATGGTCCGCAGCGATGACCACGGATGCCGGGTCCTGTGTGCGGCAGAGCTCGGCCTCACCTTCGGAGAGGCCGATGAACTTGGGGCACCGGGTGCGGAAGCGGCAGCCGGAGGGGACGTCTGCCGGGCTCGGCAGGTCGCCCTCCAGGATGATCCGCTGCCGTTCCCGCTCCTTGCGCGGGTCCGGCAGCGGCACAGCCGACAGCAGTGCCTGGGTGTACGGGTGGGAGGCCCGCTCGAAAACATCCTCGGCGTCGCCGGACTCGACGATCCGCCCGAGGTACATCACCGCGACCCGGTCGGCGATATGACGGATCACCGAGAGGTCGTGGGCGACAAAGAGGTAGCTGAGCCCCAGCTTGGCCTTGAGCTCGTCGAGCAGGTTGATCACACCGGCCTGGATCGAGACGTCGAGCGCGGAGACCGGCTCGTCCAGCACGATCAGCTTGGGCTCCAGGGCCAGGGCGCGGGCGATGCCGACGCGCTGGCGCTGGCCACCGGAGAACTCCGAGGGGTAGCGCTCGGCGTGCTCGGGGAGCAGGCCGACCAGCTTCAGCAGCTCGGGCACCCGCGCCTGGATCCGGTCCTTGTCCCAGCCGTGCGTACGCATCGGCTCGGCCAGGACGTCACCGATGGGCATACGGGCGTCCAGCGAGGCCATCGGGTCCTGGAAGACCACCTGGATGTCCCGGCGGATCTCCTTGCGGGCCTTGCCGCGCAGGGTCCGGGTCTCCTTGCCGAGCACGGTGACCGACCCGACCTGCTTGGTGGGCAGTTCCAGGATCTCCAGCAGGGTGGTGGTCTTGCCGCAGCCCGACTCGCCGACCAGGGCGAAGGTCTCGCCCTCGCGGACGTCGAAGCTCAGGCCGTCGACCGCACGGACGGTGCCGATGGTGCGCTTGAACACCGCGCCCTTGGTCAGCGGGAAGTGCTTGATCAGGTTGTCCACCCGGAGCACCTCGGTGCGCGCGGAGCGGTCACCCGGGGCGTCCCACTCGGGCAGGTCGGGGGTGGGGAACATGCCCTCGCGGGCGATCTCCTCGCCGATCTCACCGGACAGGTGGCAGGCACTGGCCCGCTCGGACCCGCCGCCGATGGTCAGCAGCGGGGGCTCCTCGACCCGGCAGCGGTCCACCGAGATCGGGCAGCGCGCCTCGAAGGGGCAGCCCTTCGGCAGCTCCACCATGGACGGCGGGTTGCCCTCCACCGGGGTGAGCGCCTTGCGGGTGTTGCCGTCGAGCCGGGGGATCGCTCCGAGCAGGCCGATGGTGTACGGCATCTGCGGCTCGTAGAAGAGCTCCTCGGAGGCGCCGGTCTCCACCGGCTTGCCCGCGTACATCACGGTCACCTTGTCGGCGACGCCGGCCACCACACCATGGTCGTGAGTGATCATCAGGATGGCGGCTCCGGTCACCTCCTGGGCCTTCTTCATGACCTCGAGCACCTGTGCCTGGATGGTCACGTCCAGCGCGGGTGGGCTCGTCCGCGATCAGCACCTTGGGGTCGTTGGCGATCGCCATGGCGATCACCGCACGCTGGCGCATACCGCCGGAGAACTCGTGCGGGAAGCCGTCGATCCGGCGGCGCGGGTCGGGGATACCGACCAGGTCGAGCAGCTCCAGCGCCCGGTTGCGGGCGGCGACCTTGTCCAGGTGCTGGTGGATCTGGATGGCCTCGATCAGCTGGGTGCCGATGGAGAACACCGGGTGAGCGCGGACAGCGGGTCCTGGAAGACCATGCCGATGTCCTTGCCGCGGATCTTCGACATCTCGCCGTCGGACAGGCCGAGCAGCTCCCGGCCCTCCAGCCGGATCGAGCCGCGGACATCGGCGCTGGTGGGCAGCAGGCCCAGCACGGCGGTCGCGGTGACGGACTTGCCCGAGCCGGACTCGCCGACAATGCCCAGGGTCTCGCCCGCCCGGATGGCGAAGTCGATGCCGCGGACCGCCTGGACCGAGCCGGCCTCGCTGGGGAACGAGACATGCAGGTCGCGGACCTCAAGGACCGGGGCAGAGCTGGGTTGGCGTGGTGGAGCGTCACGAGGCGAGTCCTTCCTCGGCACGAGCGGTGTTGCTGAGCAGGTCGTTGGTGGGGGCCGGGTCGAGGTCCGTGGTCCGCTTGCCGCCCTTGACCTTCTTGCCCTTGGACTTGGCCGCGGCAGAGGACGGGTCGAAGGCGTCACGCAGGCCGTCACCGATGAAGGCGACACACAGGCCCAGCAGCACCAGGAAGCCGGCCGGGAAGAAGAACATCCACGGCGAGGTGCTGGCGTCCGGCGTGCCGTCGGAGATCAGGTGCCGAGCGAGACGTCCGGCGGCTGGACACCGAAGCCGAAGTACGAGAGCGAGGTCTCGGACAGGACGATGGTGCCGACCTGGATGGTGGCATCGATGATCAGGATCGAGGCCACGTTGGGCAGGATGTGCCGGAAGATGATCGTCATCGGCTTGACCCCCATGTAACGGGCGGCCAGCACGAACTCACGGTCCTTGAGCGTCTGCGTCATGCTGCGGATCACTCGGGCGGTGATCATCCAGGCGAAGGCCGACAGCACGATCACATAGACCAGCCAGGTGGTCTTGGCGAACTCCGGCGACATGACGGCGATCAGCAGGAAGCTCGGGACGACCAGCATCAGGTCGAGGACCCACATCAGGATCCGGTCGGTCCAGCCGCCGAAGTAACCGGCGGAGGCACCCACCACGGCCGCGATCAGGGTGGTCAGCGGACCACCGATGAGGCCGATCACCAGGGACTTCTGCAGGCCGCGCATGGTCAGCGCGAGCAGGTCCTGGCCGGAGGCGGTGGTGCCGAACCAGTGGTTGGAGTTGGGGGCGGTGCCCAGGCTCATCCAGTCGTTCTGGGTGTACTTCCAGTGCAGGAAGTAGGGCAGCACATAGGCGCCGAACAGCAGCACCACAATGATGCCGATGCCGATCACGGCAAGCTTGTTCCGCAGGAAGCGGCGCCAGATGAGCGAGCTGCGGCCGCGGCTGCTCTTCGGCTTGGGCGCGGCCTCGGTGGTCGGGCGCGCGTGGACGGGGCGGTCATCGGAGGGTCTCCTCGGTACGGGCGGGCAGATCGGTCACGGCGGGCTTCAGGTACGGACCCGCGGATCGAGCGCCGCGAGACGATGTCGGAGAGCAGTCCTGCGACCAGGACCAGGCCGGCGTGAAATGCTCACCGCGGCGACAGAGTTGATTGTCGTTGGTGGTGATGGAGGTGACCAGCCACTCGCCCATGCCGTGCCAGCCGAAGATGTACTCCACGAACGTCGAGCTGAACAGCAGCACGACGTTGTAGACCAGCATCGGCATCATCGGGATCACCGCGGTGCGCAGACCGTGCCGCAGGATCGCGGTCCGGCGCGGGCAGGCCCTTGGCGCGAGCGGTGCGCAGGAAGTCGGCGCCGAGCACGTCCAGCATGGTGCTGCGCTGGTAGCGGCTGAAGATGGTGACCTGGATCAGCAGCAGGGTGATGGTCGGCAGGATCAGGTGTTCCATGTTGTTGAACACGATCGCGACCATCCCGTGCTCCGGGGGTCGTACATGCCGGTGTACTGGATCGGCGCGCCGAACTTGGTCGTCCAGGTACTTCAGCGAGACCGCGATGACCGGGGTGGGCGTCGCGATCAGCGCGTAGGACACGATGGTCGAGACCCGGTCCGAGACCTGGTACTGCCGCATCGCGTTCCAGGCGCCCATGAGCACGCCCATGATGCAGGCCAGGAAGGTCGACAGCAGCAGCAGCTCGGTGGAGACGAAGATCCGCTGGCTCATCTCCGCGGAGACCGGCCCGCCCTGGATGGTCTGCCGCAGGTTGCCGTGGAGCAGCAGGCCGCTGATCCAGTGCCAGTAACGCTCGTAGAGCGGCGTCGCCGGCGAAACGTTGTAGCGCGCCAGGATCGCGTACACCGAGCTCACCGACGGAGCCGGGTGCTCGCCTGAGGAAGTTCACCTTCGGTTCGAGTGTGACTGAGGCCAGGAAGTAGGTGCCACTGGCCGCGATGAACATCAGAACCAAATAGTTCACCAGGCGTCGCAGTAGAAATCGCCCCATACCGTGTCCCTCGTCCGCTCAGCGTGTCGGCCTCTCACGTGCCGACACGTCATCCCAACATGGCCCCCGCCCGCGCGTGGTTCGACGGTGGAGACGGGGGTCTCCCCGTTCGGATGGCATATCGACCGGAGCCTGCCGACCGGTAGGTCGGCTTGATCCCAAATCATGGCGGCCAATGGGCGGCGTGACTACGGCTCATTGATGAAGTTTCAGTAACGCAGGCTTCCGGGGGAACTTTGCTGCGATGTGAGATCTGAGCGAATCAACGTCGTGAGCGCCCGCTTATGTCCTGGTTTGACCATCCGTTATGTGGACACTCTGACGCACCAGAGCGGACAGAATACAATCCGTCACAGATCAGCCTCTGTGGATTCCTCATGCTGGCACCCCTCGGAGTGGTGCCAGGATGGGAGATTCATCCCACATCCCCGAACAATGTGTCACCGAGGGTGGTGGTGTCGTTCTTCCACGCCGTCCCCCTGAGGCCACCGCACGTGCACGTGTTTCCATTTCGGTAACCGTCCCAAACGCGGGTTGTCGCTTACCTGACATGCAAATATCAACAGGTTCACATAGTGCGAGGTCAGATAGCTGCCGCGGCAGCAGCGAGCCCCGTACCCCCCTCGGTGGGGGTACGGGGCTCGCTGCGGACTTCCGGAGCGGATCCGGGCCGCCGACGGTCAGCAGGCGGTCAGCAGGCGGTCAGCCGGCGCCGACGATGTCCACGTCCTCGGCGAAGTGGCAGGCGGAGTTGTGCGCCGCCGCGCTGGGCATGCCCAGGAAGACCTCGGGGACCGCCAGCAGCGGCTCCTCCACCGCGCACCGCTCCTGCGCCTTCCAGCAGCGGGTACGGAACCGGCAGCCGGACGGCGGGTTGGCCGGGGAGGGGATGTCCCCGGACAGGATGATCCGCTCCCGCCCTCGCGCCCGGACGGGTCCGGCACCGGCACCGCCGACAGCAGCGCCTGGGTGTACGGGTGGGTCGGGTGGACGTAGATCTCCTCGTCGCTGCCGATCTCCACGAGCTTGCCCAGATACATCACACCGACCCGGTCGGAGATGTGCCGGACGATCGAGAGGTCATGCGCGATGAACATGTAGGAGAGGTTGAACTCCTTCTGCAGACTGCCCAGCAGGTTGATCACCTGGGCCTGGACCGAGACGTCCAGCGCCGACACGGGCTCGTCGCAGATGATCACCTCCGGCCGCAGGGCCAGGCCCCGGGCGATGCCGATGCGCTGGCGCTGGCCGCCGGAGAACTGGTGCGGATAGCGGTTGATGTACTCGGGTTGAGCCCGACCACGTCCAGCAGGTCCTGCACGGCCGGCGGCGGTCGCCCTTGGGCGCCACCTCGGGGTGGATCTCGTACGGCTCGCCGATGATGTCGCCCACCGTCATCCGGGGGTTCAGCGAGGTGTACGGGTCCTGGAAGACCATCTGGATGTTGCGGCGGATCGCCTTCAGCGCCCGCCCGGTCACCCGGGAGATGTCCTCGCCCTTGTAGAGCACCTGCCCGCTGGTGGCCCGCTCCAGGTTCATCAGCACCTTGGCCAGGGTGGACTTGCCACAGCCGGACTCGCCGACGATGCCCAGGGTCTCGCCCTGGTGCAGGTCGAAGCTGACCCCGTCCACCGCCCTGACCGCGCCGACCTGCTTCTTGAACAGGATGCCCTGGGTCAGCGGGAAGTGCTTCTCCAGGTTCCGGATCTGGAGGATCGGCTCGCCCTGGCGCACGGGCTGCTCGACCGCAGCCTCGATCCGGGCCTCGGCGGGGGCCGGTTCACGGTCCTCAGCCATGGAGGGTCTCCTTCCAGAAGTGGCAGGCGCTGCCGCGGCCGGCCAGCTCGGCACCGTCCGCCTCGGTCACCGCGAACAGCGGCGGGACCTCGGCCCGGCAGATCTCCTGCGCCATCGGGCAGCGGGGGTTGAAGGCGCACCCGGCGGGGATCCGCACCAGGTTCGGCGGCAGGCCCTTGATCGCGAAGAGATCCCGCCCCTTCTGGTCCAGCCGCGGGATCGACTCCAGCAGGCCCTTGGTGTACGGGTGGGCGGGACGGGCGTAGAGCTCGTGGACAGGGGCCGTCTCGACGATCCGTCCCGCGTACATGACCGCGATCTTGTCCGCGACGTCGGCGACCACGCCGAGGTCGTGGGTGATCAGGATCAGACCCATGTTGTACTCGCGCTGGAGATCCGCCAGCAGCTCCATCACCTGGGCCTGGACGGTGACGTCCAGGGCGGTGGTGGGCTCGTCGGCGATGATCAGGTCGGGCTCCAGCGCCAGCGCCATGGCGATCATGACGCGCTGGCGCATACCGCCGGAGAACTGGTGCGGGTACTGGTTGACCCGCTCCCTGGCCCCGGGGATGCCGACCCGCTCCATCAGCTCGACGGCCTTGGTCTTGGCGTCCTTGCGGCTGGTGCCCTTGTGCGTGCGGAACATCTCGCCGAGCTGGTAGCCGACGGTGAGCACCGGGTTCAGCGCGGACAGGGCGTCCTGGAAGACCATGGCCATCTGCGCGCCGCGGATCTTCCGGCGGTCCTCGCGGCCGACCGTGAGCAGGTCCCGGCCCTTGAACAGGATCTCGCCGCCGGTGATGAACCCGGGCGGGCTGTCCAGGATGCCCATGACGGCCTGCGAGGAGACGGACTTGCCGGAACCCGACTCGCCCAGGATCGCCAGCGTCTCGCCGGCGCTGACGCTGTAGTTGACACCGTTGACCGCCTTGGCCAC
Organism: Streptacidiphilus sp. 4-A2; assembly: GCA_014284505.1. Classification (GTDB taxonomy): domain Bacteria; phylum Actinomycetota; class Actinomycetes; order Streptomycetales; family Streptomycetaceae; genus Streptacidiphilus. The sequence goes on from JAAFYY010000001.1 coordinate 5,789,006, forward strand.
ACCCTCCCGGGTGCGGAACTCCACATGCAGGTCCCGGACCTGGAGCAGCGGCGCCTCGGTGGTGTCGGCGGTCGTCATTCGTGCAGAGGATGCAGTACTCATGCTTCCGCCTCTCTCAGCGCAGCTTGGGGTCGAGGGCTTCGCGTACCGCGTCGCCGAGCATGATGAAGGCGAGAACGGTGATGCTCAGCGCCGCGGCCGGGTAGAACAGCGTGCCGGGCGCGTTGCGGAAGACCTGGACGGCGTTGGACAGGTCGATGCCCCAGGAGACGGTCGGCGGGGCGAGCCCGACCCCGAGGAAGGACAGCGTCGCCTCCAGCGAGATGTACGAGCCCAGGGCGATGGTGCCGACGACGATGATCGGGGCGACCGCGTTCGGCAGGATGTGCCGCAGCATCAGCCTGCTGTTCCCGGCGCCCAGCGCCCGGGCCGCGGTGACATAGTCCTGCTGCTTGGCGGTGATCACCGAGCCGCGGGCGATACGGGCGATCTGCGGCCAGCCCAGGATCACCAGGAAGGCCACCACGATCCACACCGAGTGGCTGTCGATGGCGGTCAGGAAGACCATCGCGCCGAGCAGCAGCGGGATGCCGAAGAAGATGTCGGTGATCCGCGACAGGATCGCGTCCCACCAGCCGCCGAAGAAGCCGGCCAGGCCGCCCAGCACCGCGCCGACGAGCACCGAGCCGATGGTGGCGAAGAAGCCGACGGTGATCGAGGCCCGGGCGCCGTGCAGGGTCCGCGAGTAGATGTCGCAGCCCTGGTTGTCGGTGCCGAAGGGGTGCGCCGAGGAGCTGCCCTGGAGCGAGTTCGACAGGTTGCAGGCGAGCGGGCTGGTGCTGGTGAACAGCCCCGGCCAGATCGCCACGATCACCAGGAACACGATCACCAGCGAGGACACCCAGAAGATCCAGTTGCCGCGCAGGTCGCGCCAGGCGTCCTGCCACAGGCTGCGGGCCCGCTCGCGCTGGCGGTCGTCCCGGTCCTCCAGGTTGTCCTTGTCCTCCGGGTCCTCGGGCTCCAGCTGCTCCCGCTCGACCAGCTGCTCGGACTCCATCGAGGCCAGATTCGGCGTCGGGGTGGCGAAGGCACTGTGGACTTCGGTGCCCATCGGGTCGTCGGCGGGGTCGGTGTTCTGGTCAGGCATACCGGATCCTCGGGTCCAGGACCGCGTAGAGCAGGTCGACGAGCAGGTTGGCGACCAGGTAGACGATCACCAGGATGGTTACGAAGCCCACCACGGTCGGGCTGTTCTGCTGCAGGATGCCCTGGTACAGGTAGTAGCCGACGCCCTGGATGTTGAAGATCCGCTCGGTCACCAGCGCGCCGCCCATCAGGGCGCCGAGGTCGGTGCCGAGGAAGGTGACCACCGGGATCAGCGAGTTCCGCAGCAGGTGGTTGGTGACCACCCGGCGGCGCGGCAGGCCCTTGGCGACGGCCGTGCGGACGTAGTCGGCCCGGACGTTCTCGGCGACGCTGGTCCGGGTGAGGCGGGCGACGTACGCCAGCGACACCGAGGCCAGCACCGCGCCGGGCAGGATCAGGTCCTGCCAGGGCGAGCCGTAGGCCACCGACGGGTCCACGATGTGCCACTTGACGGCGATGAAGTACTGCGCGACCAGACCGATGACGAACACCGGGATGGAGATCACCAGCAGGGTCAGGATCAGCACCAGGGTGTCCACGAACCGGCCCCGCTTGAGGCCGCTGAAGACACCCAGCAGGATGCCCAGCACGCACTCGATGCTGAAGGCGACGGTGGTCAGCTTCAGCGTGTTCGGGAAGGCGGTGCCCATCAGCGTGGTCACTTCCTCACCGTTGTAGGCGGTGCCGAAGTTCCCCTGGAAGATGTTGCCCATGTAGTGCAGGTACTGCTCCCACAGCGGCCGGTCCAGCCAGAGCTGGTGCCTGATCTGCGCGGCGACGGCTGGGTCCACGGCCTTGCCGGCGAACATGGCGTTCACCGGGTCACCGAGGGCGTACACCATGTAGAAGATCAGAAAGGTGGTCCCGATGAACACCGGGATCATCTGGAGCAGGCGTCGGATGACGTAGCGCCCCATGCGGCCTCCTGTTGGTCGGGGAGGCGGTCGGCGAGGGTCCGGCTGGGGACCCCGATCGACCGCCTCTCCGGTGAATTACTGGCTCTGTGCTGGTCGTGCTGGTCGCGTCGGGCTGTCGCGCTACTTCTTGACGGCCCAGTAGACGGGGACCTTGAAGCCGTCCATCTGGACGTTGGACACGTTGCTGGAGTAGCCCGCGGTGCTGTTCTCGTACCAGAGCGGGATCGCCGGCATGTTCGTCACCAGCTGCGCCTCGGCCTGCTGGAGCAGGCTGTTGGCCTGGGTGGTGCTGGACGCCGAGTTCGCCTGGTTGATCAGCGAGTCGAAGTTGGCGTTGCTGTAGTGCGTGTCGTTGGCAGCGCCGTTGGTGTAGAAGAGCGGCTGCAGGAAGTCCACCGCGAGCGGCCAGTCCATGGACCAGGCGGTCCGGAAGGCGCTGGTCAGCTGCTTGTTGGTGATCTCGTTGCGCAGGTCGGCGAAGTTGGTCGTGGGCTTGCCGACGCAGGCGTTGTTGTTGCCCAGCGTGTTGTTGATGCTGTTGCAGACCGCGTTGACCCAGTCGGCGTTGCCGCCGTCACTGTTGTAGGCGATGCTCATCTGCCCGCCGGGCAGCCCGCCCGCGGCCTCGATCATCTGCTTGGCCTTGGTCGGGTTGTACTGGCAGCTGGCGCCGCAGAGGTTCGCCTTGTAGCCGCCCGCGTCGCCGAGCACCGGGTTGGTGAACTCGGTGGCCGGGGTGACCGTGCTGTTGAAGATCTTGTTCGAGATGGTGGCCCGGTCGATCGCCATCGACAGGCCGACCCGGACCTGCTGGGCCTTGGCCGTGCTCCAGTCCGCCTGGTACAGCGGGAAGCCGATGTACGCGGTGGTGCCGGAGGGGGTGTTGATGAACCGCCCGTTGAGGTCGGACTGCACATTGGGGAGGTTCGCCGTGGGGATGGTGTCGTCGACGTCCAGCTTGTTGGACTGGAGGTCGGCGTAGGCCGCGGTGGGGTCGGTGTAGACCTTGAGGTCGATGCCCTTGTTCTCCGGGGTCTGCGAGCCCGTGTACTCCGGGTTGGGCACCAGGTCCATCTCCTGGTTCACCGTGTAGCTGGAGATCTTGTACGGGCCGTTGCCGATCGGGTTCTTGGCCCAGGCGGCCGGGTCCTTGAAGAACGAGGTCGGCAGCGGGTCGAAGCCGAGGAAGCCCAGGGACTGCGGCCAGGTGGAGTTCTTGGCGGTCAGCGCGACGGTGAAGGTGGTGTCGTCGACCACCTTGAGGCCGGACAGCGTGGTGGCCGTGGGGTTGCCGGTGGCGGGCGCGACCGCGGGGTAGCCCTGCACGATGGCGAAGTAGGAGCCGTTCAGCTGCTTGTTGGTGGACAGCGCGGCGTAGTTCCAGGCGTCGACGTAGGAGGAGGCGGTGACCGGGGTGCCGTCGCTGAACTTGAGACCGGACTTGATCTTGACCGTGAAGTGCTGCTGGTCGGTCGTGGTGATCGAGTCCTCGTTCTCCTTGATGACCGCGCTGGTCTTGGGGTCGTAGGAGATCAGCCCGGTCAGGATGTTCTCGATGACCTTGCTGCCGTTGATCTCGTTGGTATTGCCGGGCATCAGCGAGTTCTGCGGGATGCCCCACAGCGCCGAGACGACCCCGTTGCCGCTGGAGCCGGAGCTGCTGCTGCTCCCGCTGCTACAGGCGGTGGCCACCAGGGCGACGGCTACCGCCCCGACGACAAACTTGGCGCGCGTGGCTCCACGCATATGAACATGCCTCCTCAAAGCGCTGTGCATCGACGCGCCGCACTCCCACCCCTGGAAGACCTGGCGCTGATCGGCGAGCGGGCTCTTACTTTTCCTACTATCGATCACCGTGAGCGATGCTTATGGCCAAATCAGATTTCGGTTTGATCACACGCCTGTGACTCATGTCTCGCAACCTGGGCGTGTCCAGGTGGGTGCAAGAAGCCAGCAACCGGACACTTCGCACGGTCACAGCAAAGGATGTCACCGCTATCCGTACACCCTGCCACTGACACTCGCCCCCGGAACGACTACTCTGCGTCACTCATTCGAGTAAGAAAAAACCGCCGCCCGACACCCCGAACGGGGGTACGGGCGGCGGTTTCCGTCGCAGCCGGACAGTCGGCGCTCAGGCACTCACCTGGTCAGGTGGGCCCGCGACCGGGTCAGCCCTTGGCGCGTCCGCGCATCCGGCCACGGACCTGGGCCTCCAGGATGACCTTGCGGATCCGCACGGTCTGCGGGGTGACCTCGATGCACTCGTCGTCGCGGCAGAACTCCAGCGACTGCTCCAGCGAGAGCTTGCGCGGCGGCACCAGGTTCTCGGTGGTGTCGGAGGAGGCCGCACGCATGTTGGTGAGCTTCTTCTCCTTGGTGATGTTGACGTCCATGTCGTCGGCGCGGGAGTTCTCGCCGACGATCATGCCCTCGTACACCTCGGTGGTGGGCTCGACGAAGAGCACACCGCGCTCCTGGAGGTTGATCATCGCGAACGGCGTCACCACGCCGGAGCGGTCGGCCACCAGCGAGCCGTTGTTACGGGTGCGCAGCTCGCCGAACCACGGCTCGTGGCCCTCGAAGATGCTGTGCGCGATACCGGTGCCCCGGGTCTGGGTGAGGAACTCGGTACGGAAGCCGATCAGGCCGCGGGAGGGGACGATCCACTCCATCCGGATCCAGCCGGAGCCGTGGTTGGTCATGGTCTCCATGCGGCCCTTGCGGGTGGCCATCAGCTGGGTGATCGCACCCAGGTGCTCCTCGGGGAGTCGATGGTCATCCGCTCGATCGGCTCGTGCAGCTTGCCGTTGAACCTCCTTGGTGACCACCTCGGGCTTGCCGACGGTGAGCTCGAAGCCCTCCCGGCGCATGGTCTCCACCAGGATCGCCAGCGCCAGCTCGCCACGGCCCTGGACCCCAGGCGTCCGGACGCTCGGTCGGCAGCACCCGGAGCGAGACGTTACCGATCAGCTCGCGGTCCAGGCGGTCCTTCACCAGGCGGGCGGTGACCTTGTGGCCCTTGCCGCCCTTGCCGACCAGCGGCGAGGTGTTGGTGCCGATGGTCATCGAGATGGCCGGCTCGTCCACCGAGATCAGCGGCAGCGCGATCGGGTTCTCCAGGTCGGCCAGGGTCTCGCCGATCATGATGTCCGGGATGCCGGCGACGGCGCAGATGTCGCCGGGGCCGGCCAGCTCGACCGGCTTGCGGGTGAGCGCCTCGGTCATCAGCAGCTCGGTGATCTTGACCTGCTTGATCGATCCGTCGCGCTGGATCCAGGCCACCTGCTGGCCCTTGCGCAGCTCGCCCTCCTCAACCCGGCACAGGGCGATACGGCCGAGGAAGTTGTCCGCGTCCAGGTTGGTCACGTGCGCCTGGAGCGGCGCGCCCTCGGTGTAGGTCGGGGCCGGGACGTGAGCCAGGATCGTCGAGAAGAACGGCTCCAGGTTGTCGCTGTCGGCCGGGACGGTGCCGTTCTCCGGCTTGGTGAGCGAGGCCACCCCGTCACGGGCGCAGGCGTAGACGATCGGGAACTCGATCTGGTCCTCGGTCGCGTCCAGGTCCAGGAAGAGGTCGTAGGTCTCGTTGATGACCTGTCGATCCGGGCGTCCGGCCGGTCCGTTTGTTGATGCAGAGGATGACCGGCAGGTTCGCGGTCAGCGCCTTGCGCAGCACGAAGCGGGTCTGCGGCAGCGGGCCCTCGGACGCGTCCACCAGCAGCACGACCGCGTCGACCATGGACAGGCCGCGCTCGACCTCACCGCCGAAGTCGGCGTGGCCGGGGTGTCGATGATGTTGATGGTGACCATGTCACCGCCACCCTTGGGGTGGTAGTGGACGGCCGTGTTCTTCGCGAGAATGGTGATGCCCTTCTCGCGCTCCAGGTCGTTCGAGTCCATCATGCGGTCGTCGAGGTGCTGGTGAGCGGCGAAGGCACCCGCCTGCTTGAGCATGGCATCGACGAGGGTGGTCTTGCCATGGTCGACGTGGGCGACGATGGCGACGTTGCGGATGTCATTACGCGTGGGCATGCGGAGTACAGTTCTCCCGAATCGAGGGTCGTGGTTTCCGCCGCCTCGGTCCGCCGGCTCTCCCGAGCCGTCAGCGCCACCTGCCGCCGGTCCACCTGCCGGGCACCACATGCCACGGCTTACCCCCATGGTACGTGGCTCCGCGTACCCGCACCGACTCGGTACCTCCGCCGGGGGCTGCGACCCCCGTCACAGGCCCACAGCGCAGGCCCCGCACGGCCCCACCGGCCCCGGCCGGGCCCCCGGGGCCCGGCGCCACCCTACGGCTCAGCCCTTCGCGGCCGGCCGCCGCAGTGCCCGGCAGCCGGGTGAAGCCCAGGTCGGGGAATCTGGGGGCGGCGAAGCCGAAGGCCCCGGCATTGCTGACGGTGTCCCGCACGGCCACCAGCTGCGGGTGCTGGAACAGCGGGAGCGAGGGGGCCAGCTCCCAGATCCGGGTGTCCGCCCGATCCCCAGCCGGGTGGCGGTACCGGGGTCCAGCGCCCCTCGGCCTGGGCCAGCAGCTGGTCGATCTCCTGGGTGCCGGTACCGGCCAGATTGGCCCCGTTCAGCGCCTCGCCGTCCGGGCCGGCCTGGGGCTTGGCGTACAGCGGCGGCTCGTCGGCGACCGGGAAGGCCGAGGCGGGCCAGCTGAACAGGGCCAGGTCGTACCGTCCGGGGTTGATCCGGTCGGTGAAGAAGGAGGCGGCGGGGACCGCCTCGGTGGTCACCGGTACGCCCACCCGGGCGAGCTGGCCGGTGACCAGCGCGGCCACCTGGGCGTCCACCGCCGATCCGGCCCGGGTGACCAGCCGCAGCGACAGCTGGTGGCCGGCCTTGGCCCGGGCCACCCCGCCCTTGGCCGGCAGCTGCCAGCCGTCCGCCCCAGCAGCCGGCCGGCGTTCTCCGGGCCGGGGGTGAGCGCGTCGCTGTCGTCCTGGTAGCCGTTCTGGTCGGCCATCACCAGAGGTTGCCCAGCGGGACGGCGGGCAGGCCGAGCGGGGTAGCACCGCGTCGGCGATCCGCTGCCGGTCCACCGCCTCGGCCACCGCCCGGCGCAGGTCCGGTCGGCCAGCGGGCCGCTGCCGCCGTTCAGGGTGAGCGCCAGGTAGGCCGGAGCGGAGGCCGGTGCAGGGTGACCCCGGGATCGACTGGACCTGGGCGTAGGTCCGGGACTCGGCCGAGGCGGCGGCGTCCGAGGCGGCCGAGGTGCTGATGCCGGTACCGGCCTCCTCCACCGCCTGGCTGACGTCGGCGATGTCCAGCCGCCCGCCCGGAGCGCGTCGGCGCGGGCGCCGGGGGCGACCGCGCTGAAGGCGATGGCGTCCAGCTTGGCCGGGTCGCCCCACCAGCGCGGGTTGCGGACCACGGTCAGCCGGTCCGGCTGTCCACTCCCGCCGGAGGGCAGCGGCTTGAGGGTGAACGGCCCGGAGTCGGCCGGCAGGGTGGTGCTGTCGTTGAAGGCGTCGGCGGTGGCCATGGCGGTGGCCGGGTAGAGCGGGCTGAAGAGCCGCTTCCAGGGGCCGTACGGGTGGCTGGGAAGGTCACCTGGACGTCCTGCGGGGTGGCGCCCTGGCGGATGTCGCTGATGCCGGCGTAGCCGTCGGTGCGGACCGTCCGGAAGGCCGGGTCCTGGCCGCGCAGGGCCTTCCACTGGGCGGCGAAGTCGGCGGCGGACAGCGGGCCGCCGTGCTCCAGACCGCCTTGGGGTTGAGGTGGTAGACGACGGTCTGCGGCTGCCGGGAGACCAGGTCGACCCCGCTCAGGTAGTCCGGGTCGCGGGTCGGCCGGGCATGCCCGTCCAGGGTGAACAGGGTGGGCAGCACCGCGGAGTCGACCAGCGCGGTGGCGCCGGTGGCACCGGCCTGGAAGGCATTGAGGGTGGCCGGAACGGCGTCCACGGCCCAGTGCAGGGTCCCGCCGGTGAGGATCCGGCCCCGGGCGGCGTGCATCAGGTCGTCCGAGGTGGGCGCCGGCCCCCGGACGAGCAGGCCGCCAGCGCCATGCAGGCGGCCAGGGCGGTCAGGCCGCCGAGCAGCCTGCGGGCGGCACCTGGCCGGGAGCAGCGGGGTTGCCGCAGACAGGGTCACCGCAGACGGGATTACCGGACACAGGAGCCTCCGCACGCCGGATGCGCGCACCCGGGGGGTCAGAACTGGGGGGTCGGGACTGGGGACGAACTGGGGACGGGACCGGGGGACGGTCGGCCTGGGCCGGCCAGGAGCCGTTCCCGCCCACTGAAGGCCATCACCTGCGGGAGGCCGTCCGACACGGCCGCCGGGGTCCGCCCTGTCACCCGTTCAGGGCAGCGGGGGCGCTCGCCGAGGGGCGCACGGCGGGTTGTAAATCCCGCCAATACTGCCCGGACCCTTCCCAAGTTCCTGTGATCGGGGACACACTCGCTTCCGCGCACCATTCCTGACGCACCATCAGGACCTTGATCGCTCGACCGCGCGGAGGTGAGCAGAGCCATGCCCGCATCAGCGAGCACCCTGGCCGAGGCCCAGAGCCGGCTGGACGCCCTGGACGCGCGCTGCGCATCGCCCAGCGGCGGCTCGGCGGCGGCCTGGACGTCCGGCGGGTCCGGACCGACCTCGACCACCTGCGCGAGAGCCTCGCGCTGCTGTCCGAGGCCGTCGCCCAGCGCGCGGCCGCCGACTCCGTGCACGAGGTCGTGGAGATCGAGGACACCCCCTACGACCCGGAGATGTGGCGCGGCATCGACGACGAGGGCATCGGCTGCCGCCACGCCTAGACCGTTCCGGAAGGCCGTTCGGACCGGCCGTTCCGGAACGCCGGGCCCCGGCAGCGGCCCTCACCCAGCAGCAGGAGGACGAGGAAAGCGTGACCACCGAGATCCGGCCCCCGGAGAGCCGAACACCGGCAGGGCGGGGCGTACACGCCCCCGGCCGGGCCGCCATCCCAGCCGCCACCTGCGCACCGACCGCTGGTGGCTGCCGCAACTGACCACCGGTCTGGGACTGCTGGCCTTCATCGGCTACTCCACCTGGCGGGCCTTCTGGGGACTGCACACCTCCTACGCGGCGCCCTATCTGTCGCCGTTCTACTCCCCCTGCCTGGCCGCCAACTGCCCGAAGATCTCCGCGGGCGCGGACTGGGCACTGTTCGGCAGCTGGTGGCGGCTGTCCCCGGCGCTGATCGTGCTGATCTTCCCGCTGGGCTTCCGGGCCACCTGCTACTACTACCGGAAGAGCTACTACCGGTCGTTCTGGGCCTCTCCCCGGCCTGCGCGGTGGCCGAGCCGCACGCGGGCTACAGCGGCGAGACCCGCTTCCCACTGATCCTGCAGAACCTGCACCGCTACTTCTTCTACTTCGCGGTGGTGGTCGCCGGGGTGCTCACCTACGACACCGTGCTGAGCTTCCGGAACGCGGCCGGGCAGTGGGGCCACGCGGGCCTGGGGACCCTGGTCTTCCTCGTCAACATCGCCCTGATCTGGGCGTACACGCTCTCCTGCCACTCCTGCCGGCACATCGTCGGCGGACGGCTCAAGCACTTCTCCAAGCACCCGGTGCGCTACCGGATGTGGAACCTGGTCGGTCGGCTCAACGCCCGCACATGCAGCTCGCCTGGGCCTCGCTGATCAGCGTCGGCTGCGCCGACCTCTATGTGTACCTGCTCGCCAGCGGCGCTTTCAGCGATCCGCGCTTCTTCTGACCACGCCAGTGAGGACTCTTGAATGACCGAGGTGGAGCGCCACTCCTACGACGTGGTCGTGGTCGGTGCGGGGGGCGCGGGACTGCGCGCGGCGATCGAGGCCCGCGAGCAGGCGCAGGCGATGTCATCGCACAGTGCAATCGCTGTTCGGCAAGGCCCACGTGATGGCGGAGGGCGGCATCGCCGCCAGCATGGGCAATGTCAACTCCGACGACAACTGGCAGACGCACTTCCGGGACACCATGCGCGGCGGGAAGTTCCTCAACCACTGGCGGATGGCCGAGCTGCACGCCCAGGAGGCCCCGGACCGGGTCTGGGAGCTGGAGACCTGGGGCGCGCTGTTCGACCGCACCAAGGACGGCCGGATCTCGCAGCGCAACTTCGGCGGCCACGAGTACCCGCGGCTGGCCCATGTCGGCGACCGCACCGGCCTTGAGCTGATCCGCACCCTCCAGCAGAAGGTCGTCCAGCTCCAGCAGCAGGACTTCGCCGAATACGGCGACTACGAGGCCCGGATCCGGGTGTTCCAGGAGTACACCGTCACCAGGGTTTTGAAAGACCGCAGCTCGAAGGACCGCAGCTCGAAGGACGGCGGCTCCAAGGGCCCGGGGGCGGCGAGCGGGTCAGCGGGGTGTTCGGCTACCAGCGGGAGTCCGGGCGCTTCTTCACCATCCAGGCCCCGGCCGTGGTGCTGGCCACCGGCGGCATCGGCAAATCCTTCAAGGTCACCTCCAACTCCTGGGAGTACACCGGCGACGGGCACGCGCTGGCGCTGCTGGCCGGGGCGACCCTGCTGAACATGGAGTTCGTGCAGTTCCACCCGACCGGGATGGTCTGGCCGCCCTCGGTGAAGGGCATCCTGGTCACCGAGTCGGTGCGCGGCGACGGCGGAGTGCTCCGCAACAGCGAGGGCAAGCGGTTCATGTTCGACTACATCCCGGACGTGTTCCGGGAGAAGTACGCGCAGACCGAGGCCGAGGCCGACCGCTGGTACACCGACCAGGCGAACAACCGCCGCCCACCCGAGCTGCTGCCCAGGGACGAGGTGGCCCGGGCGATCAACTCCGAGGTCAAGGCCGGGCGCGGGACCCGCACGGCGGGGTGTACCTGGATGTCTCCGCCCGGCTCCCGGCCGAGGAGATCCGGCGCCGGCTGCCGTCGATGCACCACCAGTTCAAGGAGCTCGCGGACGTCGACATCACCGCCGAGCCCATGGAGGTCGGCCCGACCTGCCACTACGTCATGGGCGGGGTGGAGGTCGACCCCGACACCGCCGCGTCGAAGGTCCCCGGCCTGTACGCGGCCGGCGAGGTGGCCGGCGGGATGCACGGCTCCAACCGGCTCGGCGGCAACTCGCTGTCCGACCTGCTGGTCTTCGGCCGCCGCGCCGGACTGCACGCGGCGCTCTACTCGGCGGCCCTGGCCGAGCATCCGCTGCTGGACGAGGAGCAGATCAGCGCCGCCGCCGCGGAGGCGCTGACCCCGTTCGAGGGCTCCGGGGCCGAGGGGCCGGTGGAGAACCCGTACACCCTGCACCAGGAGCTCCAGCAGTCGATGAACGACCTGGTCGGCATCATCCGCCGGGAGGGCGAGATGGAGGAGGCGCTGAAGCGCCTCGCCGAACTGCGGGAGCGCGCCGAGCGGGCGGTGGTCGAGGGGCACCGGCAGTTCAACCCCGGCTGGCACCTGGCGCTGGACCTGCGGAACATGCTGCTGGTCAGCGAGTGTGTGGCGCGGGCGGCGCTGGAGCGCACCGAGAGCCGGGGCGGGCACACCCGCGAGGACCACCCGGCGATGGACCACGACTGGCGGCGGGTCAACCTGGTCTGCTCGCTGGCCGAGAAGCCCGCGCCGGACGCGCAGATCGGCGTGCACCACCAGGCCAACCCGCCGATCCGGGCCGACCTGCTGGCGCTGTTCGGGCTGGACGAGCTGAAGAAGTACCTGACCGAGGCGGAGCTGGCGGCGCCGACCGTGCCCGGGCCGCGCAGCGCCGGCGCCGCCGATGCCGACGGCGCCGATACCGACAGCGCCGCCGCCGGTGGAGCCGCCGCCGACGGTGCCGCCACCAATACCCAGACAGGAGCCGACCAGTGAGCTATCAAGCCGATTTCCGCGTCTGGCGCGGCGACTCGTCCGGCGGCGGTCTGGAGGACTACTCGGTGGAGGTGAACGAGGGCGAGGTGGTGCTGGACATCGTGCACCGGCTCCAGGCCACCCAGACACCCGACCTCGCCGTCCGCTGGAACTGCAAGGCGGGCAAGTGCGGTTCGTGCAGCGCCGAGATCAACGGCCGCCCCCGGCTGATGTGCATGACCCGGATGTCCACCCTGCCGCCGGGCGAGCCGGTCACCATCACCCCGATGCGCACCTTCCCGGTCCAGCGGGACCTGGTGACCGACGTGTCCTTCAACTACGCCAAGGCCCGCGAGGTCCCGGCCTTTGTCCCGCCGCAGGGGCTGGCGCCCGGCGAGTACCGGATGCAGCAGGCGGACGTGAACCGCTCGCAGGAGTTCCGCAAGTGCAAGTCGAGTGCTTCCTCTGCCAGAACACCTGCCACGCGGTCCGCGACCACGAGGAGAACAAGCAGGCGTTCTCCGGGCCGCGGTTCCTGATGCGGATCGCCGAGCTGGACATGCACCCGCTGGACGCCGCCGAGGAGGGCGGGCTCGACCGCAAGTCCACGGCGCAGGAGGAGCACGGGCTCGGGCTGTGCAACATCACCAAGTGCTGCACCGAGGTCTGCCCGGAGCACATCAGGATCACCGACAACGCGCTGATCCCGCTGAAGGAGCGCGCGGCCGACCGCAAGTACGACCCGCTGGTGTGGCTGGGCGCGAAGATCGGGCTCCGGCGCAGGTGACGCCGCACCGGAGGTGACCCGGTTGTCCCCCGGCCGAGGCCGGGCGGGACAACCGGGTTCAGCGTGCCGTCGGCAGGCCCAGTTCGAACCAGACCGTCTTGCCGGTCGGGGTGCGCCGCGAGCCCCAGCGGTCGGCCAGCATGCTGACCAGTTGCAGGCCGCGCCCGCCCTCGTCGGTGTCCCGGGCCCGGCGCTGCCGCGGCTGGGCGTAGCCGTTGTCCCAGACCTCGCACACCAGGGTGGTGTCGCGCAGCAGCCGCAGCCGGATGTCGCCCCGGCCGTGCCGCAGCGCGTTCGTCGCCAGCTCGCTGACCAGCAGCTCGCTGGTGTCGATCAGCTCGTCCAGGCCGTGCGACAGCAGCCAGGCGCAGGCGAGTTCGCGGGCGCGGGAGACCGAGGTCGGCTCGGAGGGCAGGGTCCAGTCGCCGACCGCGTCCGGCGGCAGCGCGTGCACCCTGGCCATCAGCAGCGCGATGTCGTCCTCGCCGTGGTGCGGGTCGAGGGCGGTGAGCAGGTGGTCGCAGAGGTTCTCCAGCGGGCGGGTGGTCGGCCCGGACAGGGTCGTCCGCAACGCCGAGAGGCCCTCCTCCAGTTGGTGCTTGCGCGACTCCACCAGGCCGTCGGTGTACAGGCCGAGCAGCGCGCCGTCCGGGATGTCCACGGTGAACTCCTCGAAGGGCTCACCGCCGACGCCCAGCGGCAGGCCGGGCTGGAACTCGTCCAGCATCCGCGCCTCCTCGCCCGGGCTGACCAGCACCGGCGGCAGGTGCCCGGCGTTGGCGAAGGTGCAGCGCAGGGTGACCGCGTCATAGACGGCGTAGACGCAGGTCGCCAGGTAGAGCTCGTCCAGCCCGGAATCCGGGTCGGAGCCGGGGCTGGTGCTGTCGCCCAGGCCCCGGGCGATCTCGTCCAGCGCGGTCAGCACCTCGGCCGGGTCCAGGTCGAGCATGGCCAGGGTGCGTACGGCGGTGCGCAGTTGGCCCATGGCCACGGCGGCGCGCAGACCTCGGCCCATCACGTCGCCGATCACCAGCGCGGTGCGGTTGCCGGGCAGCTGGATGACGTCGAACCAGTCGCCGCCGACCTCGGTGCCGCTGCTGCCCGGGCGGTAGCGGCAGGCGATCTCCAGTCCGGAGGCGGCCGGGTTGCCCGGGGGCAGCAGGCTGCGCTGGAGGATCAGCGCCCGCTCGTGCTCGCGCCGGTACATCCGGGCGTTGTCGATGCACACCGCGGCGCGGGAGACCAGCTCGGTGGCGATGGCGACATCGCGGGAGTCGAACGGTTCGCTGCCCTTGGTCCGGGAGAGCTGGACCAGCCCGAGCACGGTGTCCCGGGCGACCATGGGCACCACCACGGTGCCCTGGATCATCGGGTCCGGGTCGGGGTTGCTCGGCGAGTTGAGGGTGACGCTGCGCCCGGTGCGCAGCGCCTTGGCGTACTGGGAGCTGGGCGGGTAGCAGAACGCGCCGCCGACCTCGGCCCGCGGGTCCGGGCAGGGTGCCGGCGCGGCGTGGTAGCCGACGGTGCTGGCCGAGGCGACCCGGCGCAGCTCGCCGGCGCCGTCGGGCGGCGGAGGGGTGGCCGGGGCCGAGGTCGGTGTCGGCGACACCCCGCTGTAGAGGTCCACCGTGGCGATGTCGCAGAACCGGGGACGGCGACGTCCAGCAGCTCCTTGGCGGTGACCTCCAGGTCGAGGGTCGAACCGATGTGCGCTCCGGCCTCGTTGAGCAGGGCCAGGCTGCGGCGGGCGCTGGCGGCCTCGCGCTCCGCCCGCTGGCGGCCGGTGACGTCTATGACCTGCCCGGCGACGCCCATGGTCCGGTTGTTCGCGCTGAGCAGCCGGTAGAGCGAGATGGACCAGCGGCGGCGGCCCGGCTTCGTCGGCAGGGTGCCGTTGAAGCGCAGGTCGACCACCGGGTCCCCGGTCGCCAGCACCCGGTGCAGGGCCTGCTGGAGGCGCTCCGCCTCCGGGCGGGCAGCAGGTCGACGGCGGCCAGGCCGTGCAGGTCGGCCGGGGAGAGGCCGAGCGCCTCGGCGAAGCTCTCGTTCACCCGCTGGACGGTGAGCTTGCGGTCGAACAGCACGAAACCGGTGGGAGCCTGGCCGAAGACGGCCTCGGAGGCCGCCAGGTCGGTCTCGATCCGGCGGAGCTTGCGCAGGTCCACGGCCATGCAGACGGCGCCGCCGCGGCCGTCCTCGCCCCGGGGCATCAGGTAGAGCTCGGCGACGCCCTCCTGGCCGTCGCTGTCGCGGTAGGGGGCGGTGCCGACCCACTCCTGCCCGCCCAGGATCTCGGTCATCCGGTCCTGGCCGCGCCGCCAGAGCTCGCGCGGGGCGAAGGTGGTGACCGGGTCGCTGCCCACGGCCTCCTCGGCGCTGATGCCGAAGAAGTCGGCGGCGCGGTCGCTCCACTGGCTGATCCGGCCGTCGGAGCCGATGGCGAAGGAGGCCACCCGTATGTAGTCGTAGATCGACCCCGGCTCGCCGTGGCCCCAGGCGGCGGCCAGCTCCTCGGCCGTGGGCTCCTCGGACTGCTCGCCCGTGCGCTGCGGCACGGCGCACCGTCCGCGGGTCTGTTCGGACGCTGTCGCGGACACAGGCTCGGATACCGCCTCGGACGCCGGTTCGGATGTGGGCACACGTGAGGACATGGACAGCTGCTCGGCTCTCGGCTCGGGGACCGCCTCGTGCGCGGGCGCGGACACGATCGGATCGAGCGCCGGAGCCGGTTCTTGGCCCAACGACGCTCTGTGTGTCGGCATGTCACTCAACTGCCCGACTCCTCCAGCCCTCGGCACCTGGATGTCGCCTGCTCCGAGTATTCATCATCTCGGCACGCCGGCACACGTCCCAGGGGGACACAACATCAAAACGAGGTAATGAATTGTCATTTCCGCTTCAACAGGCCCGGTCGCGGGCCACACCCGCACCGTGCCACACCGGGCGCGTCCGCGGCCGCAGCGGCACCGTCCGTACCACCGGTCGCCCCAGTCGCTCCGGTCCCGGCCAGGCCCCGCACCACACCGGGCGGACGCACCGCGTCGACCGCTCGCGCCGCACCGGGCAGCCGGTCACCTCCGGCCGGAATCGGAACCCTACGCCTCAACCGGCCCGAACGGGAGGGCGGACGCCCGGATCCGCCGACGGGCGGGGCCCGACGCCCGGACCGGCCGACGGGCGGGGCGGGCTCAGCCGGGCCCGGCGGGAGGGGCGCTCGGCAGGCTCTGCTCGAACCAGACCACCTTGCCCGACTCCTCCACCCGCGTCCCCCAGCTGTCGGCGAGCCAGTGCACCAGCTCCAGGCCGCGTCCGCCCTCGTCGGTGCGCGCCGCCTGCCGCTGCTTGGGCGGGTCGGGCAGCGGGTCGGACACCTCCACCAGCAGCAGCCGGTCCTGGAGCAGTCGTAGCCCGATCGGTGCCTCCGAGTACCGGACCGCATTCGTGACAAGCTCGCTGACCAGCAGCTCGGTGATGTCGGACAGTTCCAGCAGCCCCACTCGGACAGCGTGGAGCGCACCAGCCGCCGGGCCCGGCCGGGGGCCGAGGGGTCGGCGGCCAGCGTCCAGGAGGCGCTGCGGGCGCCGGCGGACGGCTCGGCGCTGCCCAGGCGGGCGAGCAGCAGCGCCACGTCGTCCGGCTCCTGGCCGCGCTCCAGGGTGTCCACGATCCGCTCGCAGGCGTCCTCGATCGAGTCGAACGGCTGATTGAAGATGTCGATCAGCCGCTGGGTGCCGACATCGATGTCCGCGGTCCGGGATTCGACCAGTCCGTCGGTGTAGAGCAGCAGCAGCGTGCCCTCGGGCACGGTCAGGTCGACCGACTGGAACGGCACCCCGCCGACCCCAGCGGCGTGCCCGACGGCAGGTCGAGCAGCCGCACCGGCTCGCCCGGGACAGCCAGCACCGGGGAGGTGTGACCGGCCTTGGCCACCGTCAGCCGCCGGGTGAGCGGGTCGTAGACGGCATAGACGCAGGTCGCGATCAGCGCCTCGTCCGGGCCCTGGGCCAGGTCGTCGGCCAGGTCGTGGACGTGCTGGAGCAGCGTCTCCGGCGGCATGCCCAGACCGGCCAGGGTACGGACCGCGGTCCGCAGCCGGCCCATGGTCGCGGCGGCCCGCAGCCCGTGGCCCATCACGTCGCCGACGACCAGGGCGGTCCGGCCGTCCGGCAGCGGCACCACGTCGAACCAGTCGCCGCCGACCTCGGTGCCGCTGCTGCCCGGGATGTAGCGGTAGCCGATCTCCACCCCGGGCGGCCGGGGCACCGTCCGCGGCAGCAGGGTGCGCTGGAGCATCAGCGCCGCCGAGCGCTCCCGGGCGTACAGCCGGGCGTTGTCCAGCGAGGCCCCGGCCCGGTCGGCGATCTCGTCGGCGAAGGCGGTCTCGTCGCGGTCGAAGCCCTCGCGCCGCCCGGCCCGGCAGAGCAGCATGAAGCCGAGCACGATGCCGCGCGCCCGCAGCGGCACCACCAGCATGGAGTGCAGGCCCAGTTCGTAGGCCGCCTCCAGCCGGGGATCGTCCGCCTCGGTGCCCTGCTCCAGCGCCTCCAGCGAATCCAGCAGCTCGGAGACGCCGGTGTCCAGCACCCGGGAGAACACCGTGCCCTCGGACAGCGGGATGCTGTCGCCGAGCCGGATCAGTGCCTCGGCCACCGGGTTGCGGGTGATCCCGGCCGCGCCCATCAGCAGCATCGGCATCACCCGGTACTGCGGATGCCGGGGCAGGTCGTCGCCGTCCGCGACGGCCCGCAGCAGCACCACCCCGGAGTAGTCGGCGAGGGTGGGCACCAGCGCGTCGGCCAGCTCCTGGGCGATCCGGCCGCCGTCCAGCAAATCGCCGATGCGCGCGCCGAGCTCGTTCAGCAGGGCCAGCCGGCGGCGGGCGTACTCGACCTTGGCGACCGCGCGGTAACGGTCGGTGACATCCATGATGGTGCCGGTGATACCGATGATCTGCCCGGCCCGGTCGTTCAGCCGGGCGTAGGAGATCGAGCGGAAGCCCGGGTTGAACGGGTGCGGCCCGGCCACGGTCAGGTCGACCACCGGATCGCCGGTGGCCAGCACCTGCCGCTGGATCGCGGTGACCTCGTCGGCGGACGCCTCGGGCAGGGTCTCCCCGGCGGTACGGCCGAGGTGGTCCTCCACCGACACCCCGTTCATCCGGGCCAGGGTCTCGTTGAGCCGGACATAGCGCAGCTCGCGGTCGAACACGGCGATGCCCAGCGGCGACTGCTCGAACAGGGCGTCCTGCACCGCCAGGTCGTGCTCGACCGCCCGCAGACGCGCCTGGTCCGCGAGCCTGACCAGCAGGAACGTCACGCCGTCACCGTCCACCAGCCGCGACAGCCGGACGTCCGCGGTGAGCGTGCGCTCCTCGGCGTCGCGCAGCGCGACCGAGCCGCGCCAGTTGCCGCTGCGCAGCACGTGGTCCACGACGTCCTGGACCACCGCGCGGCGGACCTGCCCGCGCTCGGGCGCGGGGAGGGGCGGCCCGGCGGGCCCGGGCTCCGGCTCCGGCTCTGGTTCGGGCTCCGGTCCGGGTGCGGGCTCCGGCTCCGGCTCCGGTGCGGATCCGGCGTCGGGCGTCGGGGGTCGGCGGCGTCGGGGGTCGGCGGGCGTCGGGGGTCGGCGGGCGTCGGGGGGTCGGCGGGCGTCGGGGGTCGGCGGGCGTCGGGGGTCGGCGGGCGTCGGGGGTCGGCGGGTCCTCGGGTAGGCGGATTCGGAGGCCCCCGGTTCGACCGGCTCGGCGGGTTCGGCGGGTTCGGCGGGTACGCGCGTCGGGGCGGGCCCGGAGGTCGGATCCGGGTAGCGCTCCTCGCTGAGGAACTCGGCCAGCCCCCGGCCGATCAGCAGCTCACTCGTCCAGCCGAGGAGTTCCTCCGCCGCCGGACTCCACAGCACGATCCGCCCGGCGGTGTCCAGCACGGCGATGGCCACCCGGACCGTGTCCAGGATGCTCCCGCCCAGCGGTTCCGGCTCCGGCACCGGGCGCGCCCGGCCCGGCGGGAGCTCCGGCTCGCCCGCCGCCGCTCCGGCCCGGCCGGAGGGGTAGGGGGCCGGCGGGCGGCCCCGGGCGCTGGTGGGGGTGGAGAGCGCCTCGGCGGCCGGGAGCCCGGCGCCGGGGCGCGCCGGGTTCGCGACGCTGCGGCGCCGCAGGCGCAGGCGCGCGCGGGTGGCGGCGCTGGGCTTTCGGCGTGGCTCCCTCACGTGCTGTCCCCAGTCCCGGGTCTATCGGCGGCTACTCGGAGTGAGTAGCAACATACTCACATACCAGAACAAACCTGCGCCTACCCGGCGTACGGGTCAAGTCGAGAGCAGGGCGGCGACCTGCGGCAGCGCGAAGCGGTCCTGGTCCAGCCAGTCCACCTGGTCCAGCTCGGCGGCGGTCAGCCAGCGCAGCTCGGAGTGGTCCTGCAACGGCTCCGGGGTGCCGGACAGCAGCTCGGCCGTCCAGATGTGCAGCTCCAGATCCGCCCGGACCGGCCAGGCGCCGGAGAGCCGCGCGACCGCGCGGGCCTCCACCCCCAGTTCCTCGCGCAGCTCGCGCTCCAGCGCCTGACGCGCGGTCTCCCCCGGTTCGACCTTTCCCCGGGGAACTCCCAGCGACCGGCGACCTCGGCGGGCGCGCTGCGCCGCGCCGCCAGCACCCGGCCCCGCTCCAGCAGCGCCCCGCCCACCACGATCCGCTTCGCCGCCGCAGCGCCTGCTTCTGCTTCTGCTTCTGTTCCTGCCTCTGTCCCTGTCACGGGCCCTGAGCCTAGGGCGCCGCGGCTCCGGCGGCCGTCCGGGAAGCGAGCGGCCCGCCTCCGTGGGGGTGAGGCGGGCCGCTCGCTTCCTGGACGCTAGCGAGCCCGGGCTCCGGTCGGGTTCCCGTTGGGTTTCGTTCCGGTGACGCCGACCCCCAGGAGCACCAGCGGCCGACCGTGCCCGCCCGGGCAGCCAACGGACCAGGTCAGCCAATTCCCCGGCGAAGGCCCCCCGGAAGCTGATCGAATGGCCCCCATGACTGCGAACCCGACTTCCACCGCGTCCGCCCAGCAGGACAAGGCCCTGCTCTTCCACTCCCTGCACACTCCCGCCGCCCCGCTCGCGCTGGCGAACGTCTGGGACGCCGCCAGTGCCCGCCTGGTCCAGCAGGCCGGGGCCACCGCCATCGCCACCACCAGCGCCGGGGTGGCCTGGGGGCTCGGCTCCGCCGACGGCGACAAGCTCTCCCGGGAGGAGGCGCTGGCGCTGATCGCCCGCGTGGTCGCGGCCGTGGACGTGCCGGTGACCGCGGACATCGAGAGCGGCTTCGGCGCGACGCCGGACGAGGTCGCCGAGACCGTCCGGGGCGTGCTCGCGGCCGGTGCGGTCGGCGTGAACCTGGAGGACGCGCTCCAGCACCCCGACCGCTCGCTGCGGCCGGTCGCCGAGCAGGCCGAGCGCCTGGCCGCGGCCCGCGCGGCCGCCGACACCGCCGGGATCCCGCTGTACATCAACGCCCGCGTCGACACCTACCTGCTCCAGGCGGGCGAGCCGGAGACCCGGCTGCAGGACACCCTGACCCGGGCCGCGGCCTACCTCGCCGCGGGCGAGCGGCGTCTTCGTCCCGCGTGGCCGACCCGGTCGTGATCGCGGCCCTGGCCGAGGTGATCACCGCTCCGCTGAACATCCTGGCCCACCCCGGCACGCCCAGCGTGGCCGAACTGGGCAAGCTCGGCGTGGCCAGGGTCAGCCTCGGCTCGACCGTGGCCACCGCCGCCTACGCGGTGGTCAGCCGGACCGCCCAGGAGCTCGCCGAGCACGGCACCTACACCTCGCTCGACGGCGCCCTGCCCTACGGCGAGATCAACCGCCTCATGAGCTGACCGAGCCAGAGACGGGCGTCCGGCCCGGCAGCGCATGCCTCTGCCGCGTCGTCAAGCCTCTCACCATCCACCGCACCGCCCGATCCGCTCCCGGTCATGCACCCCACCACGGTCCGCGTGACCGGGGCAGCGCCACCCGAGGCACGCTCGCGAGGACGGGGCAGTCGTCGTCCACGTCTACGAGCTCGACGGGCCCACGGGCGCCTATGCGCCTGCCGGAATCTTCCGGGGTGCTCTCAGCCGCCCGGTGCCGTTCGACATCAGCCTGGACCTCGACCGGCTCACACCCCGGTGAAAGCAGGCGCCGGGGGCGGCCTCCTCGAAGACCGGCCCCGGCGCCTGCCTGACCGTCGAAACGCGTCAGACGTTGCAGCGGAATGTCGAACACAGAGCTCCGACCTGCTGAAACGCCTCTTCGGAGGGAGTCATCCCAGCACCATCCCAGTACGGGAGGGGCATCCCAGCACTACCCGGGCGGCACGAGAGTTCAGTAGTGGTACCGGGCCGCGAGAATGACGATCGCCTTGTCCGTCACCAGATAGACGAGCCGGTGCTCGTCATCGATCCGCCGTGACCAGGCCCCGGCAGGTGGTACTTCAGCGGCTCCGGCTTGCCGATGCCCGTGCAGGGGTCACGCCTGACGTCCTCGATGAGCTTGTTGATCCGGGCGAGCATCTTGCGGTCGTTCTTGAGCCAGGACGTGTAGTCCTCCCAGCCCTGGTCCTCGAAGACAAGCCTCACGCGGCACCCGCACCTGCGTCCGCCGACTCGGGATCAATCAGCTCGCGCTCCGACAGGTTGACGTCAGCCAGGGCGTTCTCATACGCCTTGAGCAGCCGCCGAGCGTTCGCCGGAGAGCGCAGCAGGTACGAGCCCTCGCTCAACGCCGCGTAGTCCTCGGCCGAGACAAGCACGGCATTGCCGTGCCTGGAGACGATCTCGATGGCCTCGTGGTTCTCGTTGACCTTCTTGATCAGCGGAAAGAGTTCCTTGCGGGCTTCGCTCGCAGTTATGGACACGACCTGACCTCTCTCCTCAAGTGGTACCTGATAACGTACCACTCTTGGCGCTCGCTCGGCGGGTGAACGGCTGACGAGTAGCCAGATCTCCCAGCACCATCCAGCACGGAAAACGAGCAGGGCCCGACTCCGTAGAGCCGGACCCCTTGCGGCCTGGGTGTTTGCCACGTCAGCAACGTGGTGTTATTTCATCCGCTCAGACATTGAAGCGGAACTCGACCACGTCGCCGTCCTGCATGACGTATTCCTTGCCCTCGATGCGGGACTTGCCCTTGGCGCGGGCCTCGGGGATGGAGCCGCATTCGACCAGGTCGCCGAAGGAGACGATCTCGGCCTTGATGAAGCCCTTCTGGAAGTCGGTGTGGATCACACCGGCCGCCTCGGGGGCGGTCGCGCCCTTCTTGATGGTCCAGGCGCGGACCTCCTTGGGGCCTGCGGTGAGGTAGGTCTGGAGGCCGAGGGTCTCGAAGCCGACGCGGCCGAGGGTGGCGATGCCGGTCTCCTCCTGGCCCATGGACTGGAGGAGCTCCAGGGCCTCCTCCTCATCCATGCCGATCAGCTCGGACTCGATCTTGGCGTTGAGGAAGATGGCCTCGGCCGGGGCGACCAGCTCGCGCTGGGCCTGCTTGAATTCCTCGTCCATCAGCTCGTCCTCGTCCACGTTGAAGACGTAGAGGAAGGGCTTGACGGTGAGCAGGTGCAGGTCGCGGATGGATTCCTTGTCGAAACCGACCTCGAACAGGGTCTTGCCGGACTCCAGGATCTTGGTCGCGGCCTCGGCGGCGGCCGCGGCGACCGCCGACTCCTTCTTCAGCCGGGACTCCTTCTGGAGCCGGGGCAGGACCTTCTCGATGGTCTGGAGGTCGGCCAGGATCAGCTCGGTGTTGATGGTCTCGATGTCGTCCTTGGGCGAGACCTTGCCGTCCACATGCACCACGTCCGGGTCCTCGAAGGCCCGGATGACCTGGCAGATGGCGTCCGACTCGCGGATGTTGGCCAGGAACTTGTTGCCCAGGCCCTCGCCGAGGCTCGCGCCGCGGACGATGCCCGCGATGTCGACGAAGTCCACCGTGGCCGGGAGGACCCGCTGCGAGCCGAACAGCTTGGCGAGCACCGGCAGCCGGGAGTCGGGGACGCCGACCACGCCGACGTTGGGCTCGATGGTGGCGAACGGGTAGTTGGCTGCCAGCACGTCGTTCTTGGTCAGGGCGTTGAACAGCGTGGACTTGCCGACATTCGGCAGGCCGACGATTCCGATCGAAAGCGACATGTGGCGGGATCCTGGAGGAGAGGCGTGACGGGCGGACGGTTCCCCAGTCTACGGAGGTCCGCCGAGGCCTCCGTACCGCCCGGGACCTGCCTGCTCGGGAGGGGTGTCCGGGCGGCCGGCCGCCCGGGGCGCGGAGGGTGCGCGGGCGCATGCGGGTGACGGTGGGGAATCTCCGGCGTGTCCGTCACCACGAGTGGCGTTGATCCGACCGTACGTTGGTCCTGTGGAGTACCAACGCAGGTCTGACGAACGCCCGGCCGTCATGGACGCCCCGGCCGTGCCCGGTCCGGCACGCTCTCCGGAGCCCAGCCGGGTCCACGGGCTGCGGGCGCGCGGCGAGGGCCGGCCCCCAGCGCTCCGTCGTCCGCGCACCCCAGCGGCTGACCGCTGTCGGCGGCGGCGTGGTCACGCTGGGCGTGACCTTCGCCGGCGGGGCACTGGACAGCTGGCTGTTCGGCGGCTCGGGTGTGCTGATGGGGCTGGTCTACATCGCGGTGAGCTTCCAGGTCGCGGTGCGGGTGCGGCCCGCCGACCTGGCGGCCGCGCCGATCTGCGGGCCCATCTCGTTCGCAACCACCCTGGCGGTCTTCGGCAGCACGCCCCCCCGGCCTGGCCGGGGACGCCATCGGGCTGGCCAGCTCGCTGGCGACCCAGGCGGGCTGGCTGTTCGCCGGCACGGCGGTCTCGGTCGTGATCACCCTCGCCCGCCGCTTCGCGCTGAGCCGGGCCCGGAGGCGGGCGGCCTGAGCCGAAACCGGACCGGCCTGAGGCCGACCGGTCCCGGGCCGACCGGCCTCGGGCGAGCCGCTCCCGGGCCGGCCGGTCTCAGGCCAGCCGGTCTCAGGTCGGCCGGCCAGACGTTGTCCGGTCTCAGGCCGTCCGGTCTCAGGCCGTCCGGTCTCAGGCCGTCCGGTCTCAGGCCGTCCGGTCTCAGGCCGTCCGGTCTCAGGTCAGGCGGGAGGCGGCCATGGCCGCGCCGACGATTCCCGCGTCGTTCTGCAGCTGCGCCGGGACGATCTCCGCGCGCAGCGGCTTGAGCAGCGGCAGGAACTTGTCGGCCTTGCGGCTCACCCCGCGCCGATGATGATCAGCTGCGGCGAGAACAGCGCCTCGACCATGGCGAAGTAGTCGTCGAGCCGCTCCGCCCAGTGGTGCCAGCTCCAGCCGTGCTCCTCCCGGGCCGCCGAGGAGGCATGCTTCTCGGCGTCCTTCCCGTGCAGCTCCAGATGGCCGAGCTCGGTGTTGGGGACGAGTACACCGTCCGCGAAGAGCGCGCTGCCGATGCCGGTGCCCAGGGTGAGCATCAGCACCACACCCTTGCGGTCCTTGCCCGCGCCGTAGGCAACCTCGGCCAGGCCGGCCGCGTCGGCGTCGTTGACCACCGCCACCGGCAGGCCGCCGAGGGCGTCCGCGAAGAGCGCCCGGGCGTCCTGGCCCACCCAGCCCTTGTCGACATTGGCGGCGGTGAGCGTGTGGCCGTCCACGACCACGCCGGGGAAGGTCAGCCCGACCGGCCCCTGCCAGTCGAAGTGGGTGACCACCTGCCGCACCGCCTCAACCACCGCCTTGGGTTCGGCCGGATGGGGGTGAGCACTTTCAGACGTTCCTGGGCCAGGCGCCCCTGCTCCAGATCCGCGGGGCGCCCTTGATGCCGGAGCCGCCGATGTCCACGCCGAAGACGTTCACGTCGTATTACCCCTGTTCGTCGTCGAAATCTTCGAGGTCGTTGAAGCGGTTGTCGCCAACGTAAGACTTCCCCGGCGAACGCGCCCTACTTCCCGGCAGCCTCAGCGCGCAGGTCGCGGCGCAGTTCCTTGGGCAGCGAGAACTGGAGGTGCTCCTCGCTGGAGCGGACCTGCTCGACGTCGTCGTAGCCGCGCTCGGCCAGCCACTCCAGTACGCCCTCGACCAGGATCTCCGGCACGGAGGCACCGCTGGTCAGGCCGACCGTGGCGACACCCTCCAGCCAGGCCTCGTCGATCTCGTCGGCGAAGTCGACCAGATGGGCGGCCTTGGCTCCGGCTTCGAGCCGAGACCTCGACCAGCCGCACCGAGTTGGAGGAGTTGCGCGAGCCCACCACGATCACCAGGTCCGCCTGGGCGGCGATCTGCTTGATGGCCACCTGCCGGTTCTGCGTGGCGTAGCAGATGTCGTCGCTGGGCGGGCTGGTGAGCAGCGGGAAGCGCTGCTTGAGCGCGCCGACGGTGGCCATGGTCTCGTCCACCGAGAGAGTGGTCTGCGACAGCCAGACCACCCGGGACTCGTCGCGGACCTTGACCTCGGCGACGTCCGCGGCGCCATCCACCAGATGGGTGCGCTCGGGGGCCTCACCCATGGTGCCGACGACCTCTTCGTGGCCCTCGTGGCCGATCAGCAGGATGTCGTAGTCCTCTTCGGCGTAGCGCAGCGCCTCCTTGTGGACCTTGGTCACCAGCGGGCAGGTGGCGTCGATGGTCGCCAGGCGGCCGCGCTCGGCCTCGTCGTGCACCGAGGGGGCGACGCCGTGGGCCGAGAAGACCACGATGGAGCCCTCGGGGACCTCCTGGGTCTCGTCGACGAAGATGGCGCCCTTCTTCTCCAGGGTCTGCACGACGTACTTGTTGTGCACGATCTCCTTGCGCACGTAGATCGGGGCCCCGTACTGCTCCAGGGCCTTTTCCACGGCGATGACGGCACGGTCGACACCGGCGCAGTAGCCGCGCGGCGCGGCGAGCAGGACACGGCGGGGAGCGGTAGCAGCAGGCATGGGCCCAGCGTACCGGCCGCCGCCGCGCCCACCCGGGGGATGCGGGCAGAACCGCACCGCGCGGGACCGCACGCCGCCGGACCGCACGGCGCGGGCGAACCGCACGGCGCGGGGGAAGACGCGCGCCGGGCGCCCGTCCGGCCCGGAGCGCGGGGGCTGGGGCGGGGCGCGGTCCTGGGCGCGCGGCCGGGGCGGGGCGCGGTCCTGGGCACGCGGCCGGGGCGGGGCGCGGTCCTGGGCACGCGGTCCTGGGCGCGCGGTCCGGGCCACGCGGTCGGGGGCGCTGTCACCGGGGCCACTACGCTCGGCCTATGGCCCTGGACAGTTCCGCGGAAACAGCGATCCCGGTCGGCCGGGTCTCCCGGCTCATCGGCGGCTGGATCAACCGCCTCGGCGCGGTCTGGGTGGAGGGGCAGATCACCCAGCTGAGCCGCAGGCCCGGCGCGGGGGTGGTGTTCCTGACCCTGCGCGACCCCTCGGAGGACGTCTCGCTCTCGGTGACCTGCTACCGCGCGGTCTTCGACCCGGTCGCGGACCTGGTCTCCGAGGGCTCGCGGGTGGTGGTGCACGCCAAGCCCGAGTGGTACGGGCCGCGCGGGACGCTGTCGCTGCGCGCCGCCGAGATCCGGCTGGTCGGCCTGGGCGACCTGCTGGCTCGGCTGGAGCTGCTGAAGCGGACCCTCGGCGCGGAGGGGCTGTTCGCGGCCGAGCGCAAGCGGCCGCTGCCGTTCCTGCCGCAGTGCGTCGGGCTGGTCACCGGCCGGGCCTCGGCCGCGGAGCGCGATGTGCTGCAGAACGCGCGTCGGCGCTGGCCCGCCGTGCGCTTCGAGGTGCGCAACGTGCCGGTGCAGGGCGTACGCGCGGTGCCGGAGGTGATCGCGGCGCTCAAGGAGCTGGACGAGCACCCCGAGGTGGACGTGATCATCGTCGCCCGGGGCGGCGGCAGCGTCGAGGACCTGCTGCCGTTCTCGGACGAGCAGCTGGTCCGGGCGGTGGCCGCGGCCCGTACGCCGGTGGTCAGCGCCATCGGCCACGAGCCGGACCAGCCGCTGCTGGACTATGTGGCCGACCTGCGGGCCTCGACCCCGACCGACGCGGCCAAGCGGGTCGTCCCGGACGTCCGGGAGGAGCTGGCCCGGGTGCACGCGCTGCGCGACCGGGCCCGCCGCGGGATCTGGTCCCGGCTGGAGCGGGAACGCGGCGGCCTGGAGGCGCTGCGCAGCCGCCCGGTGCTGCCGCGCCGCAGCGGATGGTGGACGAGCGCGCGCGGAGATCGGCGCGCTGCTGGACCGCTCGGCGCACCCTGGACCACCGGCTGCACCGGGCCGCGGACGATCTGGCGCACACCGTCGCCCGGGTGGTCGCGCTGTCCCCGGCGGCGACGCTGGAGCGCGGCTACGCGGTGCTGCGGCGCGAGGACGGCACGGTGGTCCGCGGCCCGGACGGGCTGGCGGTCGGCGAGTCGCTGCGGGCCCGGGTCGCGGACGGGGAGTTCACGGTGGCGGTGGAGCAGCTCTGACGGAACGGGGCGGGGCGGGGCGGATCAGGGCGGGGCGGGGCGCGGCCGGCCGGCCGCGCTCAGTCGGCGGGGCGCAGTCGGCCGGGCTCAGTCGGCGGGGCGGGTGCGGGAGAGCGCCGTCGAGTGCTCGTGGAAGCCGAGGCTGCGGTAGAGCTCCTGCCCCTGCTGGGTGGCGTGCAGATCCAGCCGGGTGGCCCCGCGCCGGTCGAACCAGTCGAGCAGGGCCTCGGTGCAGGCCCGGGCATAGCCCTGGCGGCGGTGGCCGGGGTCCGTGCAGATGTTGAAGACGAAACCGAAGAGTCCTTCGGGTGTGCGGGCGCGGGCAGCCGCTGCTCCAGCGTGCCGACCGCGCAGGCCGCCAGGACGCCGGGGCTCCCCGGGTCGTCCACCACGAAGACCCCGTACTCGCCGTTGCCGCCGCCGGGGTCCGCCAGCGCCCGGCGCAGCAGTTCCTCCCCCGGCGCTCCCACGACTCGCCCACCGGGATGGGCACGGCCGCAGGCGCGGCTCCGGACGGCCCGGACGGCTCGGACGCCGCCATGGCCTCGAACATCAGCCGCCGCAGCCGGACGACCTCGGGGGCGTCGTCGGGGACGGCGGGACGCACGGTGATCATGCCCCGGAGGCTAGTGGAAGCGCCACGCGGAGGCAGCTGAATTGTCCCGGCCGGATTGTCGGCGGCCGCCCTAGGCTGGGGCCATGACGAAAGAGCCGGACAGCGTGGTGGCACCCTCGGCCGTGGATGACGCCCTGGGCTACGAGCAGGCGCGCGACGCGCTGCAGGAGGTCGTCCGCAAGCTGGAGGTCGGCGGCATCTCGCTGGAGGAGTCGCTGGCCCTGTGGGAGCGCGGGGAGCAGCTCGCCAAGGTGTGCCAGCGCTGGCTGGACGGCGCACGCGCCCGGCTGGACGCGGCGCTGGCCGAGGGCGAGGGCGAGACCGGCGCGGCGCCCGAGGAGTAGCCGCGGCGCCCGAGAGCCGCACCGGTGGCCTGTGAGGTGGATCACTCCGATTCGGGGGCCTTTGGAAATAGTTGGAAATTCACCTATGTTGAGAGAGCCAAGCGGCACCGAGCCGCTCCGGACTCTTCAGAGGTGTACTCCAATGACTGCTGCTGACGCGCTTGTGCTTGACCCCGCCGCCCAGGACCTGCTCTTCCGTGAGGCCCGTACGGCGAACACCTTCACCGACGAGCCGGTCACCGACGAGCAGATCCAGGCCGTCTACGACCTGGTCAAGTACGCGCCGACGTCGATGAACATGTCCCCGCTGCGGGTTGTCCTGGTCCGCTCGGACGACGCCCGCGCCCGCCTGGTCTCGCACATGGCGGACGGCAACAAGGAGAAGACCGGCAAGGCCCCGCTGGTCGCCATCCTGGCCGCCGACCACGAGTTCCACGAGGAGCTGCCGAAGCTCTTCCCGCACTTCCCCAGGCCAAGGACCTCTTCTTCGCCGAGCGCCCCGGCCGTGAGGCCGCCTCGAACCTGAACGGCACGCTCCAGGTCGCCTACTTCATCATCGGCCTGCGCGCCGCCGGTCTCGCGGCCGGCCCGATGACGGGCTACGACGCCGCCGCATCAACAAGGACTTCTTCCCCGACGGTGACCACTCGGTGCTGACCGTGGTCAACATCGGCAAGCCGGGCGAGAACGCCTGGTTCCCGCGCTCCCCGCGGCTGGAGTACGACGAGGTCGTCAGCACCGTCTGAGTCCTCGGCCCGGCCACGCCGGAACGCCCCCGATCCCGGTCGATCAGACCAGGTCGGGGGCGTTCTGCGTGCTGCGTGCTGCATCCTGCTCCACGGGCGCCGCCGGTCAGCTGCTCCGGAGGGTGGAGGCGAAGTACTCCATGGCCGCGAACGACTCGGTACCGGTCACCACAGTGGTCACCTTGGGCGTCTCCAGCACCAGCGCCCGGTAGTTGGTGCCCTGGTAGTGGGCCCAGACCGCGCCGTTGACGGTGCTGGTGCCGCTGACCTTCACACCGCTGGTGGTGACGCTGGAGATGAAGGGCCCCGCGGTGCCGTTGCTCTGCTGCACCGACACATAAGCACCCTTGGGGTCGATGTAGCCGAGGGTCCACTGCGCGTCGGTGGCGTCCATGCCGTCGTAGTTGACGGCGGTGGCGGTCCAGCCCTTGGGCAGGTCGCTGGGCGCGAGAACGGGGTAGGGGGCCGCCCGGCGGGCGGAGTCCACCGAGGAGGCGATGCCGCCCTGGACCGCGTGCACGCCGTTGCCGCCGGAGTGCGGGATGAAGTAGTAGATGACCAGGCCGGCCAGCATGACAGCGGCCAGTGACAGGACCATGTCCTTGACCGATTTGGCGGCCATCCCGGGACGCTTCTGCGTCATGGTCGGGGCCGTCCCTGGTTGCGGTACCGCGTTCTCTGTTGCCACCCGTCCATGGTGGCCCATGGGTCCCCGCAAGCCCGGCACCGGGGTAGCACGTGCCGCGCGCCACAGACATTTCCGCAGGTCGAAGATACGATCACAACACCCTCATCCGGCCGTCGTCGTACAGAGAGGTACGGGACCGATGACCGAGCAGCACCCGCACAACCAGCACAATCTGCCTTCTTCCCTGGAGGTCGCCCCGGAGGCGCCTGACCGCAACCTCGCCCTTGAGCTCGTCCGGGTGACCGAGGCCGCCGCCATGGCAGCCGGTCGCTGGGTCGGCCGCGGCGACAAGAACGGCGCCGACGGCGCCGCCGTCCGCGCCATGCGGACCCTGGTCCACACCGTCTCCATGAACGGTGTGGTCGTCATCGGCGAGGGCGAGAAGGACGACGCGCCCATGCTCTTCAACGGGGAGCGGATCGGCGACGGCACCGGCCCCGAGTGCGACGTCGCCGTGGACCCGGTGGACGGCACCACGCTGACCGCCAAGGGCATGCCCAACGCGGTGGCGGTGCTCGCGGTCGCCGACCGCGGCACCATGTTCGACCCCAGCGCCGTCTTCTACATGGACAAGCTGGTTGCCGGTCCCGAGGCGGCCGGCCAGGTGGACATCACCGCCCCGGTCGAGCACAACGTCCGCGCGATCGCCCGGGCCAAGGGCTGCGCGCCCGAGGACGTCACCGTGGTGCTGCTGGACCGGCCCCGGCACGACAAGCTGGCCGCGGAGATCCGCGCGACCGGCGCCCGGATCAAGTTCATCTCGGACGGCGACGTCGCCGGCGCGGTGATGGCGGTGCGCGAAGGCACCGGCGTCGACCTGCTGCTCGGCATCGGCGGCACCCCCGAGGGCATCATCGCGGCCTGCGCCATCAAGTGCCTCGGCGGCGTGATCCAGGGCCGGCTGTGGCCCAAGGACGAGGCCGAGAAGCGCAAGGCGCTGGACGCCGGGCACGACCTCGGCCGGGTGCTGCACACCAACGACCTGGTGAGCGGCGAGAACGTGTTCTTCGTCGCCACCGGGATCACCGACGGCGAACTGCTGCGCGGCGTCCACTACAAGGCGGAGACCGCCACCACCAGCTCGCTGGTGATGCGCTCCAAGAGCGGCACGATCCGCCGGATCGAGAGCGAGCACAAGCTGTCCAAGCTGCGTGCCTACAGCGCCATCGACTTCGACCGGGCCCGCTGACCGCTCGGTCGGCGAGAGCCGGACGAGGCGGCGGCAGGCCGGTCCACTGGCCCCGGGCAACCGGGGCCAGGCCGGACCGGCGCGGAACAGAGCAGTAACAGGACAGGGCGGATCGGACGGGGGACGCCGGGTCGAAGGTCGCAGGACCGGGCCGCCGCAGGATCGTTCAGCCTGCGGCGGCGACCTGGGCGCCACGCCGCGCCGCCTCACGGAGCTCCTGCTCCCGGCGGCGGCGGCGGGCCAGCACCACCCGGCGCTCGGCGGCGGTCAGCCCGCCCCAGACGCCGTACGGCTCCGGCTGGAGCAGTGCGTGCTCACGACACTCCAGCAGCACCGGGCAGCGCCCGCAGACCCGCTTCGCCTGCTCCTCGCGCGACAACCGGGCCGCTGTGGGCTCCTTGGAGGGGGCGAAGAACAGGCCCGCCTCATCACGGCGGCAGGCGGCATTGGAATGCCAGGGACTGTCATCCGCGAAACCGCCGCCTCTTACCGGGACGTTTGAACGGTTCGCGTCCAGACGGGCTTCTATCGGATGAAGCACGGCGCACTCCTGACGACAGTCCTCGGAGGGGTCCACACCGCCGTACGGCGCGGCGATGTGAGCCAGGATCTACCCCGCCGACCGACGATCCATGCGCGACGCAGCCAATCCAATCAACGGACAGTCAGCCCGCTCAGCCCTCAAGTCGCTTGCGCAGGGCCTCTTTCAGCTTGTTTGGCTTCTTCGGTTCGGCCGAGACCCCGCCGAAGACGCAGACCGTCCGCACCGTCACCACCGGCGCCGAGGGGTCCTCGCCATCCTGCTGCCTGATGTCGGTTCCGCCGAAGATCCCGACCCCGCCGCCGCGCAAGGTCACATGCGGCGGAACCTTGATCTCCACTCCGCCGAAGACCGCGGTGCAGTGGATCACCAGTTCGGGAGAATCGAACACAGCTTCGGAAAGGTCGATCTCCACCCCGCCGAACACCGCGAGCGCCTTCAGCAGGGACCCCGCCCGGAACCGGCCCTTGCGCTCGGCACCACCGAACACCGCGATCATCTGCGGGGGCTCCTGCCGGGCGGGCAAGTCGGACCGCTGCGGCCGCGGCGCGGCGGGCGCCGTGGCGTGCGCAGTGGCGTGCGCAGGCAGGTCCTTGGTCAGCGGGACCAGGTCGCCCATGGTCTTCGCCGCGTAGACGGCGTCCACCCGCTCCGAGTGCTCCTCGGCGGTGAGCCTCCCCTCCGCGTACGCCTCGCGAAGTACCTCCGCCACCCGCTCACGGTCGGCGTCGGAGGCACGCAGCTGCAGCGCCGGATCCGTTGCCGGATCCGCGTACGGCTTGGGCGCGGCGGTCTTCCTGAGCGGATCCGGGAGGGGCTCGGGGCGAGGCTCGGGGAGGGGCTCGGGGAGGGGAGAGTTGTCCACAGCGTGAGGATAGTCACCCGGGTACCAGGCAGGACAGTCCTGCCCGGGCACCACAGCGGTGCGCCGACTTGCATACCCTGAACGGTGCGCGCCGACGACGACGCCCCCGCCCGACCCGTGAGGAATGCACTCATGCCCGAATTCGCCTACACCGACCTGCTTCCGCTCGGCGCGGACCCCACCCCTACCGGCTGCTGACCACCGAGGGCGTGAGCACCTTCGAGGCGAACGGCCGGCGCTTCCTCCAGGTCGAGCCCGAGGCGCTGCGACTGCTGGCCGCCGAGGCCATGCACGACATCTCGCACATGCTGCGCCCGGCGCACCTGGCCCAGCTGCGGCGGATCCTGGAGGACCCCGAGGCCAGCCCGAACGACCGCTTCGTCGCGCTGGACCTGCTCAAGAACGCCAACATCGCGGCGGCCGGGGTGCTGCCCATGTGCCAGGACACCGGCACCGCGATCGTCATGGGCAAGCGCGGCCAGAACGTGCTCACCTCCGGCGGCGACGAGGCAGCGCTCTCGCGCGGCATCTTCGACGCCTACACCAAGCTCAACCTGCGCTACTCGCAGATGGCCCCGCTGACCATGTGGGACGAGAAGAACACCGGCAGCAACCTGCCCGCGCAGGTCGAGCTGTACGCGACCGACGGCGACGCCTACAAGTTCCTGTTCATGGCCAAGGGCGGCGGCAGCGCCAACAAGTCGTACCTCTACCAGGAGACCAAGGCGATTCTGAACGAGTCGTCGATGATGGCCTTCCTGGAGGCCAAGATCCGCTCGCTGGGCACCGCCGCCTGCCCGCCGTACCACCTGGCCATCGTGGTCGGCGGCACCAGCGCCGAGTTCGCGCTGAAGACCGCCAAGTACGCCTCCGCGCACTACCTGGACGCCCTGCCCACGGAGGGCTCGGCCACCGGGCACGGCTTCCGCGACCTGGAGCTGGAGGCCCGGGTCCACGAGCTGACCCAGAAGATCGGCATCGGCGCGCAGTTCGGCGGCAAGTACTTCTGCCACGACGTGCGGGTCATCCGGCTCCCCCGGCACGGCGCGTCGCTGCCGGTCGCCATCGCCGTCTCCTGCTCCGCCGACCGGCAGGCACTGGCCAAGATCACCGCCGAGGGCGTCTTCCTGGAGCAGCTGGAGACCGACCCGGCCCAGTACCTCCCGGAGACCACCGACGAGCACCTGGACGACGCGGTCGTCCGGATCGACCTCAACCGGCCGATGAGCGAGATCCGCACCGAGCTGTCCAAGCACCCGGTGAAGACCCGGCTGTCGCTCACCGGCACCCTGGTGGTCGCCCGCGACATCGCCCACGCCAAGATCAAGGAACGGCTGGACGCGGGCGAGGGCATGCCGCAGTACCTCAAGGACCACCCGGTCTACTACGCCGGCCCGGCGAAGACCCCCGAGGGCTACGCCTCCGGCTCCTTCGGCCCCACCACGGCCGGGCGGATGGACTCCTACGTCGACCAGTTCCAGGCAGCCGGCGGCTCCATGGTGATGCTGGCCAAGGGCAACCGCTCGCAGCAGGTCACCGACGCCTGCGCCAAGCACGGCGGCTTCTACCTCGGCTCCATCGGCGGCCCCGCCGCCCGGCTCGCGCTGGACTGCATCCGCAAGGTCGAGGTGCTGGAGTACGCCGAGCTGGGCATGGAGGCGGTCTGGCGGATCGAGGTCGAGGACTTCCCGGCCTTCGTCGTCGTCGACGACAAGGGCAACGACTTCTTCGCCAACCCCGGCGACGACCAGCCCCTGATCACCCGCATCCCGGTCGGCCCCAAGTCCTGACCCCCCTCCGGGCCCCCAGCAACCCCCGCTGCGGGCCCGGAGCACCGCTCGTGGTGTGCTAGCGCGGACAGTCCCAGGGGTTCAGGGTTGTCGCGCCCGTTCGTGCCAAGTGCTTGATATTTCGGCTGACCAGCGTCCAGCCGTTGGCCAGGGCAGTAGCTGCGATCAGTGCGTCTGGTGGATCGATGCCCGTCCCGGCGGCTTTGAGCTTTCGGTGGACGGCAAGGTAGGCGACAGCCTCGCTTTCCCCGATGCCTACGATCCTTCCTTGGTACTCGTCCCTGACCCCGTCCAGCACCCGACGATAGGTGTCCTGGCGTCGCGGATCAGTATGGGCAGCGATGCCGGCCTCAATCTCGGCGATCGTGACGACGCTCAGATAGAGCGCAGGAGCGGGAACCGAGCGAGCCCAGGCGACAACGGCGGGAGCAGGCTTCGGCCGCGTGGTCAGTTCGGCAATCACATTGGTGTCGAGCAGAAAGCTCACTCGCCGTCCGCCGCATCGTCGTAGGAACGCCCACCGAACTCCAGCCCCTCGAAGGGCGTCGTCAGCAGACTCTCAAGGAATCCGTCAGTTCCCAGCGTGACCCATCGGTGGAGCATTGCCGGGAGAGCGTCGATGTCGGTGTCAGCCAGCTCATCATCGAAATGCTCGGCCTGGTCCTTGGAGAGCGAGTCCCGGATCTCCCGGATGGTCCGCAGAGGGTGGGGCTGCTCCGGGGGTTGCGGAGTCGGCAGATTGGGGGCTGTGGTCATGATCAGCTCCTCAGGGATGCGCGCTTCAGGTCAAGCGTCAAGAAAAGCCTAGCCCGACATCTCGCGACGTCTGAAGCTTCTCCCGATGAAGCAACCGTGGCGGCGGCGAAACCGCGTGTTCAAGGCTGCGTCGAGGACTTCCCGGCCTTCGTCGTCGTCGACGACAAGGGCAACGACTTCTTCGCCAACCCCGGCGACGACCAGCCCCTGATCACCCACATCCCGGTCGGCCCCAAGTCCTGACCCCGTCCGGGCCTGCGGCAGTCTTTACTGCCGCAGGCTTGGACGGCTCCGGCTCATGGGGCCCGGTCAGTCCCGGACCAGGCAGAACGGGTGCCCGGCCGGATCCGCGAAGACCCGCCAACTCCGCTTCCCGTCACCGTCGTCGAGCAGCGTGGCACCCCGGCCGAGGGCGTCCTGCTGAGCCCGGTCCAGGTCCTCGACCCCGAAGTCGAGGTGGGCCTGCTGGGACGGGCCGGGTCCGGCCACTGCGGCGGCCGATGGTCCGCCACCCGCTGGAACGCCAACACCAGCCCACCCTCCACATGCAGCGTCGCCCAGCCGTCGCTGAGCGACCACCGCCGATCGGGCTGGTTCACCACCCCGCCGAGCAGCGATCCGTAGAATCCGGCCAGCTCAGCGACATCGGCACAGTCCAGCACCACGCATTGCAGCTTCGCGATCATGCCACGCAGCCTCCCATCCCGCCGGGCGAACCACAGCCCCCGCACGGCACCGAGCGCGCGGTCCCCACCGGATATATGCCGCGCGCAGGCCCTGGTCGTCCGGCTAAGCTCCCGGCCAGGGCGGGGTCGTAGCACAGAGGTAATGCGCCGTGACGATCATCCCGGAGGACGTCGGTTCGAATCCGACCGCCCCGCCCCCAGCAGAACGCCCGACACCGACGCGATCGGGCGGTCGTCGGACCACGGCTCTTCCGCGCCGACCACAGAGACGACGGGGGCGTTGCGATGCCGCGTTCGGCAACCGCCGCAGTCAACGCCTCGATCACGTCGCCTCGCCGGTCCGGAGTGATCAAGTCCATGGTCATGGCCACGTGATCGGGCGGGCGTCGGTCCGCAGTTCTTCGGCGTGGCTGTGGAAGCGCTCGTACATGCCGTCGTCCTGGAGGCGACGCAGGTTGCAGCATCGGCGAGCCGTGGCCGACCAGCCTGGCCAGGTGCGGGGTGACCAGGTCTGCTCCTCGAAGACGAAGAGAGAACGTCAGAGGCGGTAGGGACCGCCCTACCTGAGATAGGGCGTTGTCCGGTGGTCCAGGAAGTGATCGAGCCGGAGCCGTTGGGTGTGGTGCATGGGCAGCGCCGACAAGTCCTCCAAGGCGACAAACCGCAGTTCTGTCGACTCGTCCGACATCGCCAGCTGCCCGCCGACGACGCGCGCCGTGAAGCAGACATTGAACTGTCGGCGTACTTCTCCGTCACTGTAGGCGATCACGTGACGAGGGTCGGTGTATGTGCCGACAAGGCCCGTGATCTCGACATCCAGTCCGGTCTCTTCCTTCACTTCCCGGACGGCAGTGCCCGGCAGCGATTCGTCCATCTCCATGCCACCGCCCGGCAGCGACCACAAACCGTTGTCGCTCCGTCGCTGGAGCAGGATGCGCCCATCCTCGTCCATCACGACGGCAGAAGCCGCCACGACGAGACTGTTCGGCTTCGGGGCGTGCGGGTCGTCGTAGAACTCTGCTCGCGCCATGGCTCAGCCCTCCTGTCCGAGGCGGAGCAGGTAGATGTTGACGAAGTAGGGGCCGCCGACCTCGGCCGAGTGGAGGTGGCCGGAGAGGGCGACGCCGCCTTCCACGCCGCAGGTGACATGCAGGTTGGGCACTCCGTCCAGGATCTCCCCGTTGCCCGCGACCTCGGCGAACCGTCCGGTCGTCAGCACCGCCTCGCGGGGGTTGTCGTCCTTCATGGTCGAGACCGTGAACGCCCGCACCGCGCCGACCACGGAGACAACGGCAGCATTGCCGATACCCCGCTCAGCGACCGCGGCCGTCAGCGCCTCGATCATCTCGCCCCGCTGGTCCAGGGTGATCAGTTCCATGGTCATGGCCAGACAACCGGTCGGCTGTCGGCCCACAGTTCCTCGGCGTGGCTGTGGAAGCGGTCGTACATGCCGTCGTCCTGGAGCCGCCGTAGGTGCAGCATGGGCAGTCGTGGCCGACGAGCTTGGCCAGGTGCGGGGTGACCAGCATCTGCTCGTCGAAGACGAAGACCGACAGCGCGATGTGTCGTCCCCGAACCGGGCCTCCAGGCCCGGGACGTCACGCAGCTGCGCCAGTTCGGCGAGGCTGATCCGGATCCGGGTGCCCACCGTCAGCGGCACCCCCTCGACTTCCTCGCGGCGGCGGGTGGTCTCGCTCTCCGGATCGCCCAGCAGGAACCGCACCCGGCATCCGGCCTCGGCCTTGCGGCGCAGCAGGGCACGGAAGTTGGGCTGCTGCTGCCAGAGGAAGTAGTTGGTGTAACCCGCGAAGGTCAGCTCGCGCTCAGCCCCGGCGATCAACGAGCGCCACACCGACGTGGGGCAGGCTGATCGGTACGGGTAGACCGCAAGCACCTCGCGGTCGTACCCGGTCTTGATCGCGGCCTTGACCGCCGCTCCCGGCCACAGCACAGACTCGTCCTTCCCCAGTGCCTCGCACACCGCATAGCGGTTCCTAGCGTGCGGCACATTCCCCCCGTCAGCCAACCAGCGCCCCACCGTCTTTGGATCGACGCCCGCGACGCGGGGCAACTGCCCCTCAGTGATTCTGGCGTCCGCGGGCGGGGCTGGTGTTGGTGGAGGCGTTGGCGGAGCGGTGGGGGGTGGAGCGGCGCCCGCACGGGATCGGGAAGACGGTGTGGTTCGAGCTGGTGGTGCCGTGGGGCGACACGCCCGGTGGGTGGGAAGTGGGGGCGGGGTGGGAACAGGGGGGAGGCTGCTGTCGCTGACGACAGTGGAGGTAGGACATGAGCGAGTTCAGGATCGAGCACGACTCCATGGGCGAGGTGCGGGTGCCCGGGGAGGCCAAGTGGGGTGCGCAGACGCAGCGGGCGGTGGAGAACTTCCCGGTGTCCGGGCAGCGGCTGGAGGCCGCGCACATCGCCGCGCTGGGGCGGATCAAGGCGGGGCGGCGAAGGTGAACGCGCGGCTGGGGGTGCTGGAGCAGCCGGTGGCGGAGGCG
This sequence comes from Streptacidiphilus sp. 4-A2, assembly GCA_014284505.1. Lineage (GTDB taxonomy): Bacteria > Actinomycetota > Actinomycetes > Streptomycetales > Streptomycetaceae > Streptacidiphilus. The sequence goes on from JAAFYY010000001.1 coordinate 5,826,745, forward strand.
ATCGCGGCGGCGGCGGAGGAAGTGGCCGAGGGCCGGTGGGACGCCGAGTTCCCGGTGGACGTGTTCCAGACCGGTTCGGGGACCTCGTCCAATATGAATGCCAATGAAGTGATCGCCACGCTGGCCGGCGAACGGCTCGGGCGCAAAGTCCATCCGAATGACGAGGTCAATGCCAGTCAGTCCTCGAACGATGTGTTTCCCAGTTCCATTCATGTGGCGGCGACCGCGGCTGTCAGCCACGACCTGATCCCCGCGCTGGAGTGGCTGGCGGCGGCGCTGGAGCGCAAGGCCGAGGAGTTCGCCGAGGTGGTGAAGTCGGGTCGGACGCATCTGATGGACGCCACCCCGGTGACCCTGGGCCAGGAGTTCGGCGGCTATGCCGCGCAGGTCAGGTACGGGGTGGAGCGGCTGCGGGCGACGCTGCCCCGGGTCGCGGAGCTGCCGTTGGGCGGCACCGCGTGGGCACCGGGATCAACACCCCGCCCGGCTTCTCCGCGGCCGTGATCGCCGAGGTCGCGCGGACCACCGGGCTGCCGCTGACCGAGGCCAGGAACCACTTCGAGGCGCAGGGCGCCCGGGACGGCCTGGTCGAGCTGAGCGGGCAGCTGCGGACGATCGGGGTGGGCTTCACCAAGATCGCCAACGATCTCCGCTGGATGGGCTCGGGCCCGCGCACCGGGCTCGGCGAGATCAGTCTGCCGGATCTCCAGCCCGGGTCGTCGATCATGCCCGGCAAGGTCAACCCGGTGGTTGCCGGAGGCCGTGGTGATGGTCGCCGCGCAGGTGCTGGGCAATGACGCGACCGTGGCGGCGGCCGGCGCGGCCGGCAACTTCGAGCTCAATGTGATGCTGCCGGTGATCGCCCGGAACCTGCTGGAGTCGGTCCGGCTGCTGGCCAACGTGGCCAGGCTGCTCGCGGACCGGACGGTGGACGGGATCACTGCCAACGTCGAGCGGCTGCGCGAGTACGCCGAATCCTCCCCCTCGGTGGTGACCCCGCTGAACCGCTACATCGGCTACGAGGAGGCGGCGAAGACTGCCAAGCAGGCGCTGGCCGAGCGCAAGACCATCCGGCAGGTGGTGCTGGAGCGCGGCTATGTCGAGCAGGGCAGGCTGACCGAGCAGGAGCTGGACGCCGCACTGGACGTGCTGCGGATGACCCGGCCCTGAGGCCGGAGCGGGAGGGCGCGCGCCCGGGCCGGGCCCGGGCGCCCGCTCAGCAGCCCTTCAGTCGCCGCAGCAGCCCCGGTCGGCCCGGTCGGCCCAGCAGCCCCGGTCGGCTCAGTAGCCGACCATGCCCGCCGCGGCGGACAGCGAGCGGGCGTAGCCGACCCGGGCGTTGTAGTCCTGGATCTGCGCCACCGAGTTGACCGGCAGCTGGAGCTGGTGCAGCATCCCCGGGCCCTGGACGACCACCTGGACCGTCCCCTCGGTGCGCTCCTCCTTGGCGAGCAGGAACAGCAGGCCGAGCAGGCAGAAGAAGAAAAAGATGACCGCGCAGACGATCGCCCAGACCGGGATCGTCTTGGTGGTGCGCGACATGTCGGTGAAGGACCAGGTCACCTGGGCGACCGGGCAGCGGCCGCTGGGGGTGAACACCTCGGTCTGGGTGCAGACGATGTCGCCGATGGCGACCAGGGTGTCCGCCGGCATCTGCATCATCGGCGGCGGCATGCCCGGGCCCCACTGCTGGCCGGGGCGGCCATAGGGGTCGGCCTGGCCATAGGGGTCGGCCTGGGCGTACGGGTCGGCCTGGGCGTACGGGTTCTGCGGCGGGCCCGGGGGAACGGCGGCGGGGTGGGCGTCCCCAGTTCGGCGGCTGCTGCGGATCAGGCGGAGTCGACCCGTTCCAAGGCGGCGTGGTCACAGGTCGGGATCCTCATCGTTACGGGGGCGGCTGCCAACCGAAGGATAGTGGTCCGACCCGGTCAGGAGCAGAGGTTCCGCGATCATCCGCAGGGGCGGCGCGACGGCTGTCCGATCAGGACCGGCCGCACACATTTTCCGGCCGCACCCGCTTTGACATGGGCATTTACATCCGGGGATACGGAGATGATCTTCACAAGCAGGGGTGGGGGTGTCCCATTCGGACAGGCACGTATAGGCCACCGACTTCGATGGACACCCGTGCGACCAAGAGGCGAGGATCGAGTCATCCCCCCGGATGGGCCGCCGGCGCCGGCCGCCTGACTTTCAAGTTTCTTATCCCCCAAGGAACTTGATGTTAGCAGGTCAACTATCTTGATGGAGCGGAACATGAGCGAGCTTTACGGCGTGGATCAGAAGAGCCGCGCCAGTGAGGACGATCTGGCTGCCGACGCACGGCGTTGCCTGCGGGTTTTCCTCGCCGCTCCTTCGCTGCGGCTGACCGGCCCCGCCGACGGGGTCTTCCCGCTCGCGCTGCGCGGCAAGGTCACTGCCCTGCGTGACGCCCTGCTCGACGCGGGCGTCACCGTCTACAGCCAGCACCACGACGACTGCTGGACCACCCGCGGTCTGGGCACCGGCTTCCGGGTCCCCTCCGCCTTCCGCGGCATGCAGTCCGCCGACCTGGCCTTCGCCTATGTCGAGGCGCCGCTCTCCGCCGGTGTCGGCATGGAGCTGGGCTGGGCCTCCGCGCTGCGCAAGCCACTGGTGCTGCTGGTGGACCACGCGGTCGCGCACAACCCGATGATCTCCACCCTGGAGGAGGTCTGCCCGGTGCTGCCGATCCAGTTCGACTCCAACTGGTCCGCGAAGAACCTCCAGCACGCCGTGGTCACCGCCCTCGACTGGGCCGACACACCTCACTGGCCTACCCCGAGTCCGCCTGACCCCGCCTGCCGGGCGCCGGGTGCCACCGAACGGCGTTCATCTGGTAATCCTTGTCGGACGAGCGGGCAGCTGCCCCGGGCGACGGGAGGACCCAGATGCGGTGGATGGCGGACACGCACATCCGCGAATGGCGTGACCTCGGATTTCAGGCCGCGAGGCCCCCGCAGCAGCCCGGCCCGGTGACCACCGTCACCGGGCCGCATGTGTGCGCCCGGGCGTCGAGGTCCTCCCCTGCGGGGGCGTGGCGCCGTGAGCGAGGACCTGCTCGGCGAACTGCCCGCCGAGGCCGTCGAGCTCTACCTCCAGGCCGTGGAGACCGGGTCCATCCCGATGGATCCGTCCCCGGCCGCCCCTGACACGCAAGCCCCGGCCGCGCCCGACTACCGCCAGCGCTGCTCGACCTCGGGCTGCTGAAGCCCGGGGTGGAACGTCCGGTGCTGGTGCCGGTGGACCGGAGAGACCGCGGCCGCCCAGCAGGAGCGGCGCGCGGCGAACCAGCTGGCCCGCGCCGCCGAGCTGCGCGACCGCTGCAGGTGCTGACCACCGCCTACCGCGCCGAGCGCGCCTGGCACGACGAGACCTCGCTGGTGCGGTACGTGGCCGGCAAGGAGGCCGTCGGCCAGCAGCTCCAGCTGGTGCTGAGCGGGCCGGTGAAGCGGCTGCGGACGATCCAGCCGGGCGGACCCCGGCCGGCCGAGCTGATCCGGGCGACGATCGCCGAGGAGCTCGACATGGCCCGCCGGGGCATCCAGCGGCAGATGCTCTACCAGGACTCCCAGCGGCACCATGCCCCGAGCGCGCAGTTCGTCCGGACGGTGACCGAGGCCGGGGCCGAGGTGCGCACCCTGCCGCACCTGCCGGACCGGGTGTTCCTGATCGACGACCTGGTGATGTATCCGCTGGACGGCGACACCGAGATCGCGGTATTCAACCGCGAGCCGTCCATGGTGGCGTTCATAAGCCGGCTGTTCGAGCAGAATTGGGAACGGGCCGCACCGTTCGAGGAGCGCCCGGAAATAGCGCGCGGAAAGCAGTTGTCCGCGGAGCAGCGGCGGATCATCCGGCTGCTGGTCGGCGGAATGACCACCGAGGCCATCGGGTCGGCGCTGGCGATGTCCCTGCGGACGGTCAACCGGCATCTGGAGAAGACCCGGAAGATCTTCGATGCGGACTCGCTGGCGGAACTCGCCCTACAAGATCCGGGGAATACCCGGACGGGCTTCCCGCGAATGGTGAACGATGTGCGGCAGTCCGTCGCGGGTGAATCCGGAACACCGAACCGGAGCTCAGAACCAGAGCACAGAACCGGGACACGGAACGGGGGCCGAACCGGGGGGCCGGCACCGGGAGCTGACACCGGAGCGGGCATCGGGACCAACGGACGGCGCCCTGCCGGGGCAGGCGGCAGGGCACAGCAGTGCGCGGTCCGGCACGAAGGGACCCCGATTACCCTCGAAATCGAGACTCCCTCGCGCCGGAACGAGGCGAACCCATCGTCGAACAGGCCAATCGTCCGAAGGGCAACCGTCGGACCGGCCGACTGTCTGTCAGGTCGTCGCTACGCGTTTCCGCCGTTCCAGACGATGTCGGCGGGGGACGCCGCTCCGGCCCGCTGAACGTTCCAGACGATGTCGGCGACGGCCGACTTCTGCGGCTGGGCGTTCCAGGCCGGGCTGTTCGCACTGACGACGGCGAGGGCCGCGGCAGCAACAAGTCCCAGAGACACAAGCACCGTACGAACGCGCCGTGCGCGCATCTCGGCTCCTCTCGGGGCGGGGTCAGCCGCCTCCCGTACAGATGTTCCGGATTAGCTTTAGTGCGCTATGGATAGTACGGCATGCTCATGTTCCTCGGCTGCCCCTCGTCCCACCGATTCTGTCGGACCTCTCGGATCTGACCGATTCTCATACTTGTGCCCGCCTGGAGACAGGCCGACCATCCCGGCGGAGACGCATGTTCCGACTCCCGGGGCGACAGAAAACAGGGCCATCCGGGCAGTCGGCGACGTTTTCCCGGACAGAACCGCCAGTCCTCTCCCGCCACGGGCCCTGGTGGGAGAAGATGGAGACATGACAACATGGACAACGGGGGACGTCGTGGACGCGCTCGCCCGGCTGCACCGACTCGCGGTCAGCCAGGCTCAGGAGCGGGCGGACATGATGCGTGAGGCAGCCAGTGCCGGTGTCAGCGCGGAGCAGATCGCCCTGGTCCTGGGCGATCCACTGGACCAGGTGCGCGGAGTGGTCGGCCGCGGCGCGGAGAGCCCGGTCTCGGCCGCACCCGCCTTCTGGTTCTGACTGGTTCCGACCACGGCCGCCCGCCGGAGCCGAAGGGGCTCCGGCGGCCGAATTCCCCCGGTTCCCAACGATTCCCCCGGCGTCCGACAAGCCGGTGCCCAGCGGTCGGCCGGTGACCGACGGCCGGATTCCAGCGGCCGGTGACCGACAGCCCGTTTCCAGCGGCCGGAAAACATCGGCTTTCCGCTAAACCGGCATATTCGGGCCAGCCGGCGACGGCCGTCACCGTCCGGATATGATCCGTCACCCTTTGCCCCGCCGGAAAAGCCGTACACCGGGACGCGCCCCGGGTCGGCGCCGAAGTTCACCCCCGCCGTGGCGCCCCCGGCCCCCCGCACAGCAAGCCGACAGAATTCGGCGCCGCCCCGGAAATCCCGGACCGGATGATTCGGAAACTCAGCCTCCGCATGACGGCGGACCGACAGAAGGCCATTCGAGCGGAGTTCCGCGAAGCAGCCCCCGGGAATGCCGGGCGAATCCGGCAGGGTGAAACCCCGGGCCGAACCAGAACCAATGCCTCCGGTTGACCGCTTTCCCCGGCCCGACAGTGGACGTCCGGTGCCCCGCTCCCGGGTCCGCCATTCTGCCGCAATGGTCATTTTGTACGCAGTAGCCCGGTATGACCCCCGGCTTGTCATGTGCTGTCCGAAAGTCGCCCCGCAGCCGCCGCCCCGGCCCGGCCCGCCGGGCTCGGCGGGTACCGGCGGATCGGGGCCGCGCACCCGTCCGCGCGGCGTGCGACCAGGGATCCGACCCCGGAGCACCGCCGGACCGGCGCCGACACCAGGGCGTCGGACGACCGGGGAGGCGCGGCCCGCGACCGGTGCGCCGGTCCCTTTTCACCCCTTTCCGTCGGGTAGATCAGGGGAAAAGAAGGGGCCAGATATCGCCACCGGCGACGGAAAACCCGGCGGATCTTCGGGTACCGACATGACTTTGTAAGACGGCCCGCAGCGAGCGCCACCTGGCATTTCCCGGCGATACTTACCGGCCCGGCCGAACCATGATCGTTCGTTGGCTTCCATACCCGCACCTGACGGCCGTGACGGGATTGCGGCGGAAGCACGGCGGGCATGTCCCTTCGTACCGGAAGACTTTCCCGTGCGGCTTCGCCATGCCCAGTAAAGGCCGCACGACGGCGGACCACGTCCGCCGACGGGACGGAGGGTTCCACATGAGCGAATTCATTTACCTGCGGTTTCCCCCACTGCCGTTGTCACGGCACGACACAGCAGGCGACCGGCCGGAGGCGGAGGAGCCGGCATCCAGGTTCCAGGTCTCCGAGTACGCCGGGGTCCGCCGCTCCAGCAGCGCCCAGCGCTGTCGCAAGCGCCTGGAGGAGGCCGGCCAAAGACAGCTCTCCAGGCCCCACTTCGTGCAGCAGATCTTCGGGTACCTGCCGCGTGCCGACCAGAGGCGCTGGGCCGAGGCCTATCTGCGGGGCTTACAGTGCACGCCGGGCCGCAAGACCGTACGGCAGATGGCGCAGACCCTGGACCCCGGCGCGCCCAGTGCCGCGCAGGGGTTGCAGCAGTTCATCAGCTCCAGCCCCTGGAGCTGGATGTCGGCCAGTGCCCGGCTGGCCCACCATGTGGCGGAGTGCCTGCCCACCGAGGCGTGGGTGGTCGGCACGGTGGTGGCGGAGAAGCACGGGAAGCACTCGGTCGGGGTGCACCGGCGCTTCCTGCCCGAGGCCGGACGCACCCTCAACTGCCAGGTCGGGCTGGGGCTGTTCCTCGCCTCGGGGGCCGAGTGCGTCCCCATCGCCTGGCAGCTGGTGATGGACGACACCTGGTTCGGCGAGGAGCAGCGGGCCCGGGCCCGGATCCCGGAGTCCGTCTGCTACCAGTCCGCTTCGGCGCAGTTGCTGGACATCGCGGACTGGCTCGCCGAGCTGCGGCTGCACCGGTCGGCGCCGCTGGTCGTGGACCACCCGGTGGGGCCGGACGTCGGCCCGCTGGTGGACCGGCTCAACGAGCGGAACTGGGGCTTCGCCATCGCCGTCCATCCGGAGCAGCCGGTCGCCGCGGCCCTCGGGCCGCAGCAGGCCGGGGACGACCGCCGCGCGCCCGGCGCGGAACCGGGCAGGACCGTCCCCGCCCGGACGTTCATGACCCGTCGGACGGCGCAGCCGCCGGGGACGGTGACGCTGCGGCGGCACGACGCGGAGAACCGCCGCTTCGTGCTGTCCGCGCCGGTGCGGCTGCCCGGTCCGCGTCAGGCCCGGCGGACCTACCTGCTCGTCGCCGAACAGCCCGCGGGCCTTCAGGGGACCACCCGGTACTGGATCACCAATCTGCACAACCGGAGCCTTGAGGAAGTGGCGACCCACCTGGGCCGCGCGAGACCGCTGCGGGCAACCGTGCAGGCCCTGGAGGAGGAGTTCGGGCTCCTGGACTTCCAGGGCCGAACCTTCCCCGGCTGGCACCGGCACGTCACCATGGCCTCGGCCGCCTATGCCTACCAGCGGCTGCACGCGCCGGCCCCGTCCTGCCAGGGGCAGGCCGGCGCCTGAGACCGCCCGCGGCCGGCTGCGGCGTCGTGCCGCAGCCGGCCGGCGGGCGGAAGGCCGGCGGGCGGAAGGCCGGCGGGCATGAGGTCGGCGGGCATGAGGTCGGCAGGCCGGAGGTCAGCGGGCGAGGAAGTCCTCGATGAGCCGGCTCAGCTCCTCCGGCCGTTCCAGCATGGCCAGATGACCGGTGTCCAGTTCGGCGTACTCGCTGCCCGGGATCGCCTCCCGGAAGTGCCGTGAGTACCTGAGCGGCACCAGCTGGTCCTGCTTGTTGCCGATGACCAGGGTGGGAACGGTGATCTTCGCCAGCTGTTCGGTGATGTCCAGCCGGCTGATCAGGTCGACCAGCGCGACCATGCCCGGGGAGGGCATCAGCCCGGCCCGTACGCCCAGGCGGTCCCGCGAGGTGAGGCCGTCCAGATAGCCGTCCGAGACCGCGTGCAGAAGGGTGAACTCGGCGAAGGCGTTGGCGTCCAGTTCCGCGAGGCGCTTCCAGGTACGGGTGAACAGGCGCTGCCACGGGTGGCCGTAGTGGGCGAATCCGCCGCAGAGGACCAGTCGGCGGACGAGCCCGGGCTCGCGCGCGGCGGCGGCGGCGCCGACGACCGCGCCGGTGGAGAAGCCGACCATGTCCACCGGGCCGTGTCCGGCCTCCCGCACCACTTCGAGCATCTGGTCGGCCAGCCGGTCGACTTCGAGCTGGCCCTCGGGAGCGGCGTGAGACTGCTGCCGGAGTAGCCGGGGACGATCACCCTGCGGTTCTGCATGAGCTGGTCGAGCACGCTGGAGAAGCTCGTCTCCGGGTGACCGCTGGCACCGTGCAGGAGGACGACCTCCGGGCCCCGGCCTTCCGCGTAGTAGCCGACAGAGATCCCGTCGACGTCGACGTGCTGCGCTTCCGTGCTGATCACGCGATTCCCCCTAGGGATGTTGCCCCCGTTCGGTCCGGGCGGACCGGGGGGTCATTTCACGGGTACGGCCGCCGTGCTGTCGGCTTCCCGGACTGCCTGCCGCTCCTGTCGGGCCGAGGAGCGCTTGGACCACCAGGTGATCCCGGCCGCGGCCAGCGCGAAGCAGGCGGAGACCGGCAGCAGGCAGGCGGCGGAGCCGACGGTGGCGATGAGCGATGCGCCGATGACGCTGGACAGGAACTGCCCCAGGTAGGCGGTGGAGGTGTTGAGCGAGGTGACCAGCGGGGCACCGCCCTCGGGTGCGTAGCTGATGATGCGGTGCTGCTGCGGGCCGATGACCGAGAAGGACACCACGCCGCTGACCGCCTCCAGGACGGCCACCAGGACGAAGTGGTCCCTGGTCGTGAGCATCACCAGGCCCACCACGGCGATGCCCACGGTGGCGCCGATGACGACGGTCCGCGGGTCGCGCCGGTCGGCCAGCGCCCCGGACATCAGGTTGCCGCCGGTGGCGGCGACGCCGAACACCAGCAGCAGCAGGGCGAGCCTGGCCTGGTCACCGCCGATGGCGGGCGCGAAGACCGCGCCCATGTAGGTGAAGGGCAGGAAGATGGCGACGAAGGCCAGGACCGTGACGACCAGGATCCTGAGCACCCGCCGGTCGGAGAGCGGTGCCAGGCGCTGCCGCAGGGTGGCCGTCTGGCCGAGCCTGATGCTCGGCAGGAGCAGGGCGACGGCCACCGCGACCGCGCCGGCCAGGGCCGTGACGAACCAGATCGCCGCCTTCCAGCCCCAGGCACTGCCGATGAACGTGCCCAGCGGGGCCCCCAGCACGAGTGCCAGCGTCGAGCCTGCGGTGACCATGGCGATGGCGCTGCCGCGCCGCTTGGTGTCGGCCAGACCGGCGGCCGTCGCGACGGCGTTGGCGGTGAACAGCGCCGCGCCGGAGCCGGCGAGCATCCGGGAGGCCAGGATCAGGCCGTACGACCCGGCCAGCGCGGTGACCGCGTTGCCGAGTCCGAGCAGCACCAGTGCGGTGACCAGGACCCGCCGCCGGGACCAGCGGGCGGTGACCGTGGCCAGGACCGGCGACAGGATCGCGTAGGCGAGGGTGAACACGCTCACCAGCTGGCCGGCTTCGGCCATGCTGATCTTCAGTGACTTCGTCATCTCGGGGAGCAGCCCGACGATCACGAATCCGTCGGTGCCCACCGCGAAGGCGCCCAGCGTCAGGATCGCGGTACGCGCCCGCCAGCCGCGCGCCGGGGTGGTCGTGTCGGTGTCGCTCATCCGGATTCCTGTCTGTGTGCGCCCGCGGTCACGCGCCGACCCGGTGGTTGCCTGGCCATACCCTTTTCCCAGGACGGTACCGGTCGGTACCGAATTGAGTCAAGTTCGGTCAAAAGGGCGGGAGTTGGCAGCAAGCCGCGCCGCCACGACCGACCACCGCGGTGCCGCCGCAGCCGCTGCCGCGGTGCGGCACGGAGCGGTGCGGCGGCACCCTGCGCGGACTTCAGCCGGTGTACTCGGCGCGCACCAGCCAGCTGCGGGCGACCCCGCGGCGGTCGCGCGGCTGCACCTCGTACGGCCAGCGGCCCTCACCGGCGCCGGGATCGCCGGGCTCCTTGACCTCGCGGGCCTTCCAGCCGGTGTCCTCCAGGAACTCCTCGGGCTCGTCGGTCCCGAACAGCCACGGCGTGCCGTCCGCCTTGAGGTGCTCCAGGAAGCGCTTGGAGAAGGGACTGCGCAGCAGCGCCTTGCTCGCGAAGTCGGTGGCCAGCGTGCTGCCGGGGGCGGAGGCCGACCGGAGCAGCCGCAGCAGGCCCGCGGCCTGCTCGGGCGTGAGGAAGAAGAAGAGGCCCTCGGCGACCCAGAGCGTCGGCTGCTCCCGGTCGAACCCGGCCTGCTCCAGCTGCGGCAGCCACTCCACCGCCAGGTCGGCGCCGACCTCGCGGCGGTCGACCTTCGGCTCGGCACCCAGCCGCTCCAGCCGGGCGCGCTTCTCGCTCACCAGGGCCGCGTGGTCCACCTCGTAGACCGTCACCCCGGGCTGCCAGTCGAGCCGGAACGCCCGGGTGTCCATGCCTGCGGCGACCAGCACCACCTGCCGGATCCCGGTCTCCGCCAGCACGGCGGTGATGGTGTCGTCCAGGTACTTGGTGCGGATGGCGATGAACCCGAGCAGGCCTCCGCCACCGTAGGTGTCCAGGAGTTCGAAGCCGCGGGGCGCGGCGAGTTCCCTGGCGTACGGATCGTCGAACATCGCGTCGCCGACACGTTCGGATTCCACAGCGCGCGCTGCGGCGGTCCACTGGGCGGTGTACGAGACAGCTTCCATGGTGCGAACCCTCTCTGCGGGAGCGTGTGCGCGCGGGATCAGACCGCCGCGAAGAATGCCTTCTCTATGGCCGCCAGGGTCTGGAAGTCCTGGAGGTCGATGGCATCGAAGTCGATTTCGGCGCCGCTGGCCCCCTCGATCGCGTAGACCAGCTCGACGAACGAGAGTGAATCGACAAGCCGGTTCTCGATGAGGTTCTCGTCGTGCGGGAGGGAGTTCCGCTCCGGGTGCCGGGCGAGAATCCACTTCCTGATGTCTTCGATACCGGACGAGGACATGCTTTCTCCTTTTCTGGACATCACGTTTGTCGAACACGGGGAGTGTCGAACACAGGGAGTTCAGGGCCGCGCTCCGCCGCTCACTTCTCCATACCGAGGGCGACCGCCATGGCGCACGGTTCGTCGTGCGCGATGCTGACCTCGATGCGGCCGAGCCCGGCCTGTTCGGCCAGCTCCGCGGCCCGCCCGCGGAGGTGTACTTCGGGCTGACCGGGGCGCCGGGGAGAACCTCGATCGAGCGCCACGGGAGGGTCCCCCCACCTGGAGAGCTTGAACACCGCCTCCTTCGCGGCCAGCCTTCCGGCGATCCGGGTACGTCCGGGCGTGCCGCCCGGAGGGCGGTCCGCCTCCTCCTCGGGAGCATCCGTTCCAGGGCGGGGCCGGATCCGGGTTCGAGCAGCTGCCGCCCTGCTGGGGACCAGGTCGATCCCTATCCGCCCGCCGGGTACCACCTCAGGAAACCTGGGCGGCGGCGTCACGCACGCGCTCAAGTGCCTTCACCGCGTCGCCGCCGTGCTGCTCCAGCAGGACCGCGACCCACCGCTCCAGGCCGAAGGCCACGCAGCCGGTGTGCGCGTAGGCGCCGCCGGGCAGCGTGATGGCGCAGCGTTCCCCGAAGAAGTTCCGGTGGGTGTTGACCGAGGCGATGGAGAGGTCCCCGGCCAGGAACTCGTACTTGACCGGGCTGAGCCGCTGCATCAGCGCGCGGGCGCCGTCGTTCTCGAAGAAGGGGTCGGACGCCGCCTCCTTCTCCAGCCGCAGCCCGAGGGCCTCGCCGAAGGCGGTGATCCGCCCGGTGAAGTCCGCGATCACCTGCTGGGTGTGGTCGTAAGTGCCCAGCGCGACGATCTCGCGCATCTGGAAGCTGAGCATCCGGCGCAGTCCGGAGTAGTACTCCTCGTGCCGGAAGCACCGGTTCACCAGGGTGACCAGGGTCGCCGGGGCGACCTCGGTGTTCTCGTAGAAGAAGTAGGCGCCGTAGCAGGTCGCGTGCGGCAGCCCGAGCTGCGGGTCCTGCACCTCGGTGGCGGCGAAGGCGCCGCCCGCCGGCTTGACCGGGCCGTTCCGCAGGTCCAGCGGGGCGGCCAGGAAGTTCAGGTGCGGGAAGTTGGCGTAGACGTCCAGCTTCTCCAGGTCCCGCACCGGGTACAGCGGCGGCGGCAGGATCTCCCGGGCTCCGGCGCTGCGGCCCCAGGAGGTGAAGGCGGTGTCCAGGGCCCGCAGCAGGTCGGTCTGGTCGGGGCTGAGGATCACCAGCCCGTCGGCGCGGGTCACACCCTCGTGCAGCTCTTCCGTGCCACTTGACCGTGCCATCAATGATCCCCGTCTTCTCCAGGAAGCTGCGTGTCTTCCGGTACCGCTCTGCTCCAGCTCGGCCCGCTGCGGCGAGGCCAGCAGCTGTGCACGCAGCTCGAGGCGTTGGCCACCCCGGCGTCCCGGTACACCTGCGGGTTGTAGAGCGACTCGAAGCTGAAGGTCATGTAGCGCCGGATGTAGGCGGCCAGGTCCTGGAGCTCCTGCTCGGTCGAGCTCTGCTTGACCTCCGCGAAGAGCGCCTTCACCAGCTCGCGGCCGAAGGCGATGTGCCGGGACTCGTCCTGGTGGATCCGGTTGATGGCCCGGATGGTCTCGTTCAGGCGCTCGTCCACCGCCATGGCGGAGTTGAAGTGGTCCACCAGCTCCTCGAAGATCAGGATGCGGGTGAAGACCAGCAGGCTCTCCAGATTGGAACGCGGGACCTCCGCGGTCATGCCGCCCGGCTGGCGGTAGATCTTCCCGCCGTACCGGAGGCAGAACTCCGCGAAGAACCACATGTGTTCGTTCTCCTCACCGATGAAGTGGTGGAAGAACTCCGAGGGCGTCTCGAACCCGGCGGTGTGGATGCGCCGGGTCACCTCGATCAGCAGCTCCCGGATGCCGTGCACGTTCAGGCTGTAGAAGTTGACGCTCTCGTGCTTGGAGAGCGCGTAGAGCTGCTCCTGCGTCAGCTGCGCGCCGCCTCCGTGCCGTGGTGGTGGTGAGTTCCGGGCTCATCCACCACATCTGCTCGGGCAGGGTGTCCGGCCACTCGAAAAGCTTGTACGGGTTGTAGTAGTCGTCGATCGATTCGTGTGTTGAGTCGGTCGAGGATGCCGAGGAACCGTTCGTCCTGGGCGATCGCATTGCTGACCATATGGGCGCATCCTCCAACAAGCCGGCGGCTGCCTGTACGGCGGCACCAGGCCGGGGTGACAGGGGGCGGACGGGCTTCCCGCCGCCCTCGATCCTGTAGCGGACGCGGAGCCGTTGCCAACGCCGACTTCAATAACTCCCCTGCCGCCCCGCTGAAACATCGGCCACGAAGGACCCTTGCGACTACTGATCGGCAGGAGGAGTCACCGCAAAACGGTACCTATCGGTACCGAATAGCGGCGGGGTGCCCTAAGCTGGTCGCATGCCGACACACGCACGGGAGCGACTGCTCCAAGGCGCCGAAGAGCTGTTCTACCGGGAAGGCATCCAGGCCGTCGGCATGGAACGGCTGCTGGACGTCACCGGGTGGGACGCGCCTCCTTCTACCGGCACTTCGCCGGCAAGGACGAGCTGGTGCACGCCGTCCTGGAGCGGCGCGACGAGAACTGGCACACCTGGCTGGAGAGACGCTGGCCGCCCACGGCGGCGGCCCGCTCGCGGTCTTCGACGCACTGGCGGAATCCGCCGACTCCGAGAACTTCCGCGGCTGCGCGTTCATCAACGCCATGGCGGAGGCCGCCGATCCGCACGGCGAGATCTTCCGCCTGGCGAACCAGCACAAGGGCCGGGTGGTCGACCTCCTCGACCGCCTGATCGAGGAGGACGGCCGTCCCGGCCACCGCGCGCTGGCCGAGCAGTTCATCCTGCTGATGGACGGAGCCATCGTCACCGCCATGCGCGAGGGCGGCAGCGGCGCGGCCCGGCGGGCCCGGGCCATCGCCGAACAGCTGCTGGCCGCGGCGCCCCGGGAGGAGCCGGCCGGCTAGAGCCGGTCGTCGAACCCCGCCGCCACCACCCGCCGCCCGCCGCCACCCGCCGCCGCGGGTCAGCGGGTGCGGCCGCGCGGCCGCAGCGGGACCGGGGGCAGCTCCGGCGCGGGCAGCCGGCCCCCGGCGTAGCCGTGGACCTCGCCGAACGCGGTGCCGGTCATCCACTCCGCCCGGGCCCGGGCCACCTCCTCGCCGGAGCGGCCGACGAAGTTCCACCACATCACCAGCTGCTCCTCGAACGGCTCGCCGCCGAGCAGCAGCAGACTGCTGTCGGTGGCCGCCCGCAGCGGCAGTTCACGCCGTCCGCAGCCGAGGTAGAGCATCGATCCCGGCTCGACCCGGACACCGTCCACCTCGGCGGCCCCGGACATGGACAGCACCGCGTACTCGAAGTCGGGCTCGACCGGCAGCCGGACGGCGGCGTCGGCCGCGAGCGTGAGATCCGCGCCGACCAGCGGCGAGTAGGTCGCGCCCGGCGAGCGCGCGCCGTCCAGCTCGCCCAGGATGACCGTGGCGTGCAGGCCGGGGGCGGTGACCCCGGGCAGCCGCGGATGGTGCTCGAAGTGCGGCTCGGTGTGCCGGTGCCCGTCCGGCAGTGCCACCCACAGCTGCGCGCCGTGCAGCAGCGGGCTGTGGTCGCGCGGCGACTCCTCCGAGTGGGCGATGCCGCGACCGGCCGTCATCAGCCCCAGCTCGCGCGGGCGGACGGTGGCCAGGCTGCCGACGCTGTCCCGGTGCGTCACCTCACCGGCGTGCAGCCAGCTGACGGTCTGCAGGCCGATGTGCGGATGCGGGGCGACCTGCATCCCGGGCCGGTCGACGATGTCGTCGGGCCCGTAGTGGTCGACAAAGCACCAGGCGCCCACCATCCGCCGGCCCATGCTCGGCAGCAGCCGGCGGACCACGGTGCTCTCCCCGAGCGGCACCTGCTTACCGGTCAGCAGTTCGTGCACCGGTGTACCCGACACATCGTCACGCCCGCCGCAGACCCGGGGCTGCGGGGCGGTCTCAAGGTTGCTCATGGCCAGGACCCTAGCCAGGTTCCCGGGCCGGGGCGGGCCGCAGCCGTCGCGATTCAGCCGACGATCCGGACCGGCAGCGGGCGCAGCGCCTCACGCAGGGTGGCGGCCAGCCGCTGGTACTCCGGGGTACGCGCCGATCCCTGGCGGTGGGTGAGCCCGATCCGGCGGCCCGGCGCGGGATCGGCGAAGCGGGTGGTGGCCAGATACCCGGCCCGGCCGGTCTCCACCGCGACCGCGGTGGCCGGGAGCAGGGTCACCCCGAGCCCCCCGGCGACCAGCTGGACCAGGGTGGACAGCCCGGCGGCCCTGGTCCCGCCCGGGGCCTCCCGGCACAGGTCGAGCGCCTGGTCCCGCAGGCAGTGGCCCTCCTCCAGCAGCAGCACGTCCAGGTCGAGCAGCAGGTCCCGGGGGACGTCGGTGCGCCCGGCCAGCTCGTGGCCGGGCGGGGTGACCAGCACGAAGTCCTCGTCGTAGAGCGGGATGTCGCGCATCCCGGGAAGGCTGGGCAGGGCCAGCAGCAGCACGTCGAGCCGCCCGGAGGCGAGGCCGTCCAGCAGCCGGAGGTGCGCTCCTCGTGGACGTGCAGTTCCAGGTCCGGGTAGCTGGCGCGGGCCAGCTGGAGCACGGTCGGCAGCAGATAGGGCGCGACGGTGGGGATCACGCCCAGGTGCATCGGCCCGGTGAACGGGCGGCGGGAGGCCTCGACCTCCTCCGACAGGGCTTGCAGCCCGGCAAGTACGCCGCGTGCGTGCGCCGCCACCCGCTCCCCAGTGGGGTGATGATGACCTTGCGGGTGGTGCGCTCGACCAGCTGCACTCCGAGCGCCTCCTCCAGTCCGGCGACCGCCCCGGACAGGGCAGGCTGGCTCATCCCGATCGCCGCCGCGGCGTCCCTGAAGTGCAGGTGTTCGGCCACCGCGGTGAACGCCCGGAGCTGGGAGACCGTGGGGATGCGGGCCTTGCTGATAACCGCCTCCGATCAATGAGATCAACTCAAGCTATTTCACTGATCAGTATGCGACATGTCACCGTAGGAGTGTCCGCAGAGCTGGCGATCCCGGCGGATAGCGGACAAAACCCTCATCACGGACATGAAGGAGCGGACGTGCTCACCATCGGTGACAAGTTCCCCGAGTACGACCTGAACGCCTGCGTCGACCTGGACGCGGACAAGGCGTTCGCGCAGATCAACCAGAAGTCCTATGAGGGCAAGTGGCGGATCGTGTTCTTCTGGCCGATGGACTTCACCTTCGTCTGTCCCACCGAGATCGCCGCCTTCGGCAAGCTGAACGAGGAGTTCGCCGACCGCGACGCGCAGGTGCTGGGCGTCTCCGGTGACTCCGAGTACGTGCACCACGCCTGGCGCAAGGACCACAAGGACCTGCGCGACCTGCCCTTCCCGATGCTGGCCGACATCAAGCACGAGCTGATGCAGGCGTGCGGCGTCGAGGGCGAGGACGGCACCGCGCAGCGCGCCGTGTTCATCGTCGACCCCAACAACGAGATCCAGTTCGTGATGGTGACCGCCGGTTCGGTCGGCCGCAACCCCAAGGAGGTCCTGCGGGTCCTCGACGCGCTGCAGACCGACGAGCTGTGCCCCTGCAACTGGAACAAGGGCGAGACCACGCTGGACCCGGTCGCCCTGCTCGCGGGCGAGTGACGCCATGGCCCTCGACGAACTGAAGGCGGCACTGCCCGAGTACGCCCGGGACCTGAAGCTGAACCTGGGCTCGGTCATCGGCAACTCCGACCTGCCCGCGCAGCAGCTCTGGGGCACGGTGCTGGCCTGCGCGATCGCCTCGCGCAGCGAGCGGCTGCTGACCGAGCTGGAGCCGCAGGCCAAGGCCGAGCTCAGCGCGGAGGCATACACCGCCGCCAAGTCCGCCGCCGCGGTCATGGCGATGAACAACGTGTACTACCGCACGCTGCACCTGCTCTCCGACAAGGAGTACGGGACGCTGCGGGCCGGGCTGCGGATGAACATCATCGGCAACCCGGGGGTCGCCAAGGTCGACTTCGAGCTCTGGTGCCTCGCGGTCTCCGCGATCAACGGCTGCGGCCAGTGCCTGGACTCGCACGAGCAGGTGCTGCGCAAGGCGGGTGTGGAGCGGGAGACGATCCAGGCCGCCTTCCGCATTGCCGCGGTGCTCCAGGCCGTCGGCGTCACGCTGGAGGCCGAGGGCCGGCTGACCGCCGCCGAGTGACCAGCCAGTGACGGCTGTCGGCGGGCGCGAGCCCGCGGGCCCCGCGTTCCGGGAGATCAGCTCCCGGAACGCGGGGCCTCTCCCGTTTCCGAACCGTTCCCCTGGGCCTTCCCCGGACCGTTCCCGGCGCCGCTGCCCGAGCTGTGGCCCTTGCCGAGGCCCGGCCCGGTTCCGGCCGTGACCGCCCCGCTCCCGGCCTCGCCGGCGGCCCGGGCCTCGGCCTGCGCGGTCAGCAGCGCCACCCGGACGTCCTCGCCGGCCCGCTGCCTGGCTTTGAGGTAACCGATGGTGGTGTTGGTGACCGCGACCAGCGGGACCGCGACGATCGCGCCGCCGATGCTGCCCAGGATCGAGCCGACCGTCACCGAGAGCACCACCGCGATCGGGTGCACCCGGACCGCGCGGCCCAGGATCAGCGGCTGGAGCAGGTGCCCCTCGATCTGCTGCACCGCGAGCAGCACCACCAGCACCATCGCGGCGGTGAACACACTCTTGGTCACCAGGGCGATCAGGACCGCGATGGTCCCGGTGACCAGCGCGCCGACCAGCGGCACAAAGGCCCCGAGGAAGATCAGCACCGAGACCGGGAGCGCCAGCGGCACCCCGAGCAGATAGATCCCGACACCGATGGAGACCGAGTCGATAAAGGCGACCAGCACCGTCCCGCGGACATAGGCGGTCAGCGTGGACCAGGCGTGCGGGCCGGCCCCGGCCATGGCGACCCGCGCGGACGGCGGGAACAGCCGCAGCAGCCAGCCCCAGATCCGGGCACCGTCGTAGATCAGGAAGAAGGTGCAGAACGCGGCCAGGAAGACCCCGGTCAGGATCTCGATCACGATGCCCACGGTGGAGAAGCCGAAGGAGGTGATCTGGTCGCTGTTGGTGCCGATCGCGTTCTGCAGCTGCTTCACGAACTGGTTGATCTGATTGTCGGTGAGGTGGAACGGGCCGTGGTTGAGCCAGCCGTGGATCTGGCTGATGCTGTCGTTCACCCGGCGGGTGACCTCGCCCAGGTTGGTGCTGACCTGCCAGCCGACGAACCAGCCGACCAGGCCGATACCGATCAGGCCGCCGACGAAGGTCAGCGCGGCCGCCAGCGCCCTGGGCATGCCCAGCCGCTGCAACCGGGAGACCGTCGGCTGGAGCAGCGCACTGATCAGCAGCGCCGCGATGAACGCGAAGGCGACAATGTGCAGCGTCTGCACCACCCGGAACAGCACATAGAGCCCGGCGCCGACGATCAGCAGCCGCCAGACCGTCTCCGCGGTGACCCGCAGGCTCCACGGCACCGCCTCGCTGGGCCGGGTCGGCAGTGCCGGGTACTGCGGCGCCCCGTGCGCATCCGGCAGGGCGGGCACCGGGAGCGGCGGCGGATCATTGCGGTGCTCGGCCCGCTCGATGGTCTGCTCGACCCGGTGTACATCACGTTCGGCGACATGGCGGCGCTGCTCCAGCCGCTCCCGCCGCCGCTCCAGCCGCTCGGAGAGCCGTCTGGCAGCCGCGGCCCCCCATGCCACCAGCCCGTCTCGCCCCTCGCCCGACATCGCCGTCCGCCCCTTCGCCCCGCCTCGGCCCTACCGCTCGGTACCACCCGGCATCCCGGTGCCCGTCCGGCACCTCTTCAGCAACGAACGGTACTCGTTCACGGGGAGCGCTCGGTCACGGCCCACCGGCTGGGGACCTGCTGCGGACCGGCATCGTCGGATTATCCGGTCATTATTGGCGAAATCGGTTTACCCGGCGGAACCCCTGGGGACGACCTTCCGTGAGGCCGCCCCGCACACAGCGGCCGTTCCGTGGGAGAAAGAGGAAGCCCCCGATCGGACAGGGATCGGGGGCTTCCACACGTTCTACTGACTGCTACCGCTCAGTACGACTGGTGTACCTGCCAGAAGGCCCACGCGTCGCAGGGGCTGCCGTAGCGGCTGTTCATGTAGCTCAGGCCCCACTTTATCTGCGTGGCCGGGTTGGTCTGCCAGTCGGCACCGGCCGAGGCCATCTTGTCCCCGGGCAGCGCCTGGACCAGGCCGTATGCGCCACTGGAGGGGTTGGTCGCGGTGCGTCCCAGCCACTCTCGTGCTCGACGATGTTGCTGAAGCAGGAGAACTGGGTGGCGTTGCCTATGATCGACTCGGCCAGCGCCTGGAGCGATCCCGGAGCGTAGTTGCGCCAGCGACGTACGTGCCTGGGCAGCCTGGTTCGCGGCAGCCTGCGCGTCCGCCTTGGCCTGCGCGGCAGCGGCAGCCTTGGCCTGAGCCGCCTTGTCGGCGTCCGCCTTGGCCGTGGCGGCGTGGGCTGCGGCGAGGCGAGCGGCCTCGTCGGCGGCCTTCTGCTGAGCGGCGGTGGCAGCCGCCTGCTGAGCATTGGCCTGCAGGCTGATGTCATCGCTGACGGTCTGCGCCACGGTGCCCGAGGGGACCTGCTCAAGGATGGTGCTGCCTGCGACGTCGGTCGCGGACGCGGCCTGCGCGGGGCTGCCGTGGGCGACACCGACCACAGCACCGACAGCAGTGACGGCGGTGGCGGACGCCACAGCCATTCCTCGAACCGAGATCCGGTTCACACGGTTTCCTTCCAGCGTCGCCCGTGTGGTGACCGCACGGACGAACCCTGCCCCTGACGCTGGCCTCCCCCTGCACTGGTCACGGGAGACACTGGCCCGCACGCCCCGGTGGGAACGGGACGCTGGTGGATCTCGGGCGGCGTACGGCCTGCCGTGTTCAGTTGTAGTGACTCGCACACACCGTCATCTTTCGATGACACGTTCACCCTTGCGGGTGCCCAATCACGCCGTACGCGGGGCCTGACAGAACCCAAACCATGCCCGACGCAGACGCGTCGGCGCAATTCTCAGTTGCGTGGCGAAGCTCACATGGCGTACCGGGGCAGAAGATGTGCGATAGCCCTATGGGAAGCAGGCGGAGTTGGTTACGATCGGGCAACTTTGCCCGGGCCCCCGGGGGCAAACCCGCCAAATGGGGTCACAGTCGACACCTGTGCCCAGCGGAAACTGACGGGACATCAGTCCCGAGCGGCCCCGAGCGGCCCCCGGCCGACAGGTCGGTACCGGCCGCAGACGCGGAACTGCCGGTCCAGGCCGAACCAGGACCGGCAGCCGCCTCACCGCACCGTCAGCCGGGGATGTCCTCCAGCATCTCGGTGACCAGCGCCGCGATCGCGGAACGCTCGGAACGCGTCAGGGTGATGTGCGCGAACAAGGGGTGACCCTTGAGCTTCTCCACCACCGCCACCACCCCGTCGAACCGGCCCACCCTGAGGTTGTCGCGCTGCGCCACATCGTGGGTGAGCACCACCCGCGAGCCCTGGCCGATCCTGGACAGCACCGTCAGCAGGACGTTGCGTTCCAGCGACTGGGCCTCGTCGACGATGACAAAGGCGTCGTGCAGCGAGCGGCCCCGGATGTGGGTCAGCGGGAGCACCTCCAGCATCCCCGGGAGAGCACCTCCTCGATCACATCCGGTGTGGTCACCGCCGAGAGGGTGTCGAAGACCGCCTGCGCCCAGGGGCCCATCTTCTCCGACTCGGAACCCGGGAGGTAGCCCAGCTCCTGGCCGCCCACCGCGTACAGCGGCCGGAAGACCATCACCTTGCGGTGCTGACGGCGCTCCAGCACCGACTCCAGCCCGGCGCAGAGCGCCAGCGCGGACTTCCCGGTGCCGGCCCGCCCGCCGAGGGAGATGATCCCGATCTCGGGATCGAGCAGCAGGTCCAGCGCGATCCGCTGCTCGGCGCTGCGCCGCGCAGCCCGAAGACCTCGCGGTCGCCGCGCACCAGCCGCACCCGGCCGTCCGGGGTGACCCGGCCCAGCGCCTTTCCCCGCTCCGAGGTCAGCACCAGGCCGGTGTGCACCGGGAGTTCGCGTGCCTCGGGCAGGTCCACGCCGGTGTTGCCGTGGTCGGCGCCGCCGCCGAACAGCGCGTCGACCTGCTCACCGGAGACGGCGAGCTCCTGCATCCCGGTCCAGCCCGAGGTGATGGCGAGTTCGGCCCGGTACTCCTCGGCCAGCAGGCCGACGGAGCTGGCCTTGACCCGCATCGGCAGGTCCTTGGAGACGACGGTGACGTCGTAGCCCTCGGCCTGGAGATTGCGGGCGACCGCGAGGATCCGGCTGTCGCTGTCCCCCAGCCGGTATCCGGCCGGAAGCACGGAGGGGTCGGTGTGGTTCAGCTCGACCCGGATCGTGCCCCCGATCTCCCCCACTGGAATAGGGGCGTCGAGGCGGCCGTACCGGATCCGGTAGTCGTCCAGCATGCGCAGCGCCTGCCGCGCGAAGTAGCCGAGCTCCGGATGGTGCCGCTTGGCCTCCAGCTCGGTCACCACGACCACCGGGAGCACTACTTCGTGCTCCTCGAATCGGGTCATGGCGACCGGGTCGGCCAACAGCACGCTGGTGTCGAGGACGTACGTGCGCCGGTCATGCGAACTCCGGCGGCTCTTCGAGCTGACCACAGGGCCTCCCGGGCGGATGACCTGCTGCCATCCGCGGCTCACCGATCCCTTGCGGCCCCGTTGGCCGAGGTCACGGTCTGCTCTGGGTATTCCCCTGTGCTCAGGAACCCATGCCGGAGCATCCGAACTGAAAGACCATCATCATCTGCCGTTCAGACAGTCACACGATTTGTTCGACCGGATCCGTCCGGCTGCCGACCGGTACGCGTTCCTATCGGCCTGCTTCGGGCGGTTTCAGCGGATCCGCCAGGCCGGTTTCGAACTGCTTCGTCCTGCTTCAGCCGCCGTAACGGCGCTGCCGGGCGGAGTAGTCGCGCAGCGCGCGCAGAAAGTCGACCTTACGGAAGGCCGGCCAGTACGCCTCGCAGAAGTAGAACTCGGAGTGCGCGCTCTGCCAGAGCAGGAAGCCGGAGATCCGCTGCTCCCCCGAGGTGCGGATGACCAGGTCCGGGTCGGGCTGACCGCTGGTGTAGAGGTGACGGGCGATGTGCTCGACGTCGATCATCTCGGCGAGCTCCTCGACCGAGGTGCCGAGCCCGGCCTGCTCCTGGAGCAGCTTGCGGACCGCGTCGGCGATCTCCTGGCGGCCGCCGTAGCCGACCGCGACATTGACCACTATCCCGGTCTTGTGCGCAGTGGCCTGATCGGCCTCCTTGAGCACCTGCGCGGTCTGCGTGGGCAGCAGGTCCAGCGCGCCGACCGGGTGCACCCGCCAGCGGCCGTCCTCGACCAGGTCGCGGACCGCCTGCTCGATGATGCCGAGCAGCGGGACGAGCTCCTCCTTGGGGCGGCTGAGGTTGTCGGTGGAGAGCATCCACAGGGTGACCACCTCGACACCGGTCTCCTCGCACCAGCCGAGGAAGTCGGGGATCTTGTCGGCGCCGCTCTGGTGGCCGTCGACGCTGGACATCCCGGCCGCGCGGGCCCAGCGGCGGTTGCCGTCGAGCATCACACCGACATGGCGCGGCACATTGGCCCGATCGAGGTGGGCCTCGACACGCCTTCCATAGAGTCCGTATGTGAGCTGCCGCAGCACCGGCGTGCTTCGGATCACCCGGCCCAGATCCATGACTGTGCGCCCCTCTGCTTACTCCTCGCCCGAGGGCACACCCTACTCCCGGGGTCTGAGAGAGATGACAAGAGACAGGTCAAGAGTATTGTTCAGCCATCTAACAAAACAGCTCCTGGTTCGCTGAGAGAGGCACGTCCAATGATTCCAGCGCCGTACCGAGCCGCCGAGGACCGCTACCCCAGCGGGGCGCAGACCGGGCCCATGGCCTATCGCCGGACCGGACGCAGCGGGCTCAGCTGCCGAGGTCTCGCTCGGCTGTGGCACAACTTCGGCGACGACAAGCCGCTGGAGACCCAGCGGGCGATCCTGCGGCGCGCCTTCGACCTGGGCGTGACCCACTTCGACCTGGCCAACAACTACGGCCCCCCGTACGGCGCCGCCGAGGCCAACTTCGGCCGGCACCTGGCCGCGGACTTCCGGCCCTACCGGGACGAGCTGGTGATCTCGACCAAGGCCGGCTACGACATGTGGCCCGGCCCCTACGGCGAGTGGGGCTCGCGCAAGTACCTGACCGCCAGCCTGGACCAGTCGCTGTCCCGGATGGGTCTCGACTACGTCGACATCTTCTACTCGCACCGCTTCGACCCGCAGACCCCGCTGGAGGAGACGATGGGCGCGCTCGCGTCCGCCGTCCAGCAGGGCAAGGCGCTGTATGTCGGCATCTCCTCCTACAGTGCGGAGAACACCCGCAAGGCCGCCGCGATCCTGCGCGAGCTCGGTGTTCCGCTGCTGATCCACCAGCCGTCCTACTCGATGCTCAACCGCTGGATCGAGCAGGACGGGCTGCTCGACGTGCTCGACGAGCTGGGCACGGGCTGCATCGGCTTCGCGCCGCTGGCCCAGGGGCTGCTCACCGACCGCTATCTGCACGGCGTGCCGGAGGGCTCCCGGGCCGCGCAGGGCAAGTCGCTCGACCCGGCGGCGCTCACCGAGCAGACCCTGTTCAAGCTGCGGGCGCTGAACAGCATCGCGGCCGGGCGCGGGCAGTCGCTGGCCCAGCTGGCGCTCACCTGGCTGCTGCGCGACCCGCGGATGACCTCGGCGCTGATCGGCGCCTCCTCGGTGGCGCAGCTGGAGTCGAACCTGGCCGCGGTACAGGCCGCGCCGCTGACCGAGCAGGAGCTGGCGGAGATCGACCGCTATGCGACCGACGCCGACATCAACATCTGGTCGGCGTCCAGCGAGGGCTGATCCCGACCCGGCGGCGCAGCGGTTCCCGCTGTCGAACGTTTTACCTACAGGCCATGTGCGGATGCCTCCCTCCGCATGTGGTCTGTACCTTTTGCAGCTGACCCATTCGCCCCAAAAACCACGCTGACCTGCCAACTTACGAGCCTGGAAATCCATTAAGGCGGCCTTAAGCAGCTACGCGGACTCTTGACAGCGCTATTGGTCTAGGCCAACTTGTGGGGCAGGCTTCATCCGCTGTCTTCCCTCTCCCCACATGAGGACAGATCTATGACATCCCCACGTCGCGCGGCCGGCACCGTCACCGCCTGCGCCACCGCCCTCGGCCTCGGCCTGGCCGGGCTGGTCGCCTTCACCGGCGGCGCCAACGCCGCCACCACCAACAGCAATCTGGTCGTCAACCCCGGCTTCGAGACCGGCACCCTGGCCAACTGGAACTGCGACGCCGACACCGGCAGCGTCGTCACCTCCCCGGTCCACTCCGGCAGCTACGCCCTCGCGGGCGCCGCCACCAGCAGCGACGACGCGCAGTGCACGCAGACCATCAGCGTGCAGCCCAACTCCTCGTACTCGCTCAGCTCCTGGGTCCAGGGCAGCTATGTCTACCTCGGCACCACCGGCGACGGCACCACCGACGTGAGCACCTGGTCCAGCAACAGCGCCTGGAACCAGCTGAGCACCTCGTTCAAGACCGGCGCCTCCACCACCAGCGTCACCATCTACCTCCACGGCTGGTACGGCGAGGGCACCTACAACGCGGACGACGTGTCGCTGACCGGTCCGGCGGGCAGCAGCCCCCAGCGCGACCGCCTCGGTCTCCGCGCCGTCCTCCCCCACGTCGTCGGCCACCCCACCCAGAGCAGCTCGCCACCCAGAGCGCCAGCCCCACGCAGAGCGCCTCCCCGACCCAGAGCGGCCCGACGTCGACCCCTCCTCACCCCCACCGGCGGCGGCACCACCACAAGCACTGGGTGGCTACTGGCAGGACTTCGAAACGGCGCGACGGACCAGACCATCGCCGCCGTCAACCGGCGTACAACATCATCGCGGTGGCCTTCGCCACAGCCGACCCGCGAACGACGGCGGTATCACCTTCTCGCTGGACCCGACCCTGGTCAGCAAGCTCGGCGGCTACACCACGCGCAGTTCGAGGCGGACATCGCGCGAAGCACGCGGCCGGTGACAAGGTCGTGCTGTCGATCGGCGGCCAGGACGGCACCATCAGCGTCAGCAGCTCCACCGCCGCCACCAACTTCGCCAACAGCGCCTACGCGCTGATGCAGCAGTACGGCTTCGGGGTCGACATCGACCTTGAGAACGGCATAACCCGACGTACATGTCGCAGGCCCTGGAGTCCCTGGCCGCCAAGGCGGGCCCCGGCTTCATCCTGACCATGGCGCCGCAGACCATCGACATGCTGAGCGCCGGCTCGGACTACCTGGCGACCGCGCTGGACGTCAAGAACATCCTGACCATCGTCAACACCCAGTACTACAACTCGGGTTCGATGAACGGCTGTGACGGCGGCGTGTACTCCGAGGGCTCGGTGGACTTCATCACCTCCCTCGCCTGCACCGCGATCCAGGCGGGCCTCAGCCCGAACCAGGTCGGCATCGGCGTCCCGGCCTCGGCCAGCGCGGCCGGCAGCGGCTATGTCGCCCCCAGCGTGGTCGAGAACGCGCTGAACTGCCTGGCCAAGGGCACCAACTGCGGCACCTTCAAGCCGACCACCCTGTGGCCGACCATCGGTGGCGTGATGACCTGGTCCACCGCCTGGGACGCCAGCAACGGCAACCAGTTCGCGCTGAACGAGGGCGCCTTCGTCAACGCGATGCCGTGACCGGCCGATAGGTCGGCCTGCCGATCCGGTCGCGGATTCACAGCGAGCCGAGCCCGTCCCCGCCTGGCCGGCGCGGACGGGCTCGGTCCGTCTTGACTGTCCGCCGGCCAGGTCAGCCGGTGACCGCCAGGGCGTCGATCTCCACCAGCAGGCCGGCGGGCAGGCCCACATACACCGTGGTGCGGGCCGGGAACCCGCCCTCGGGCAGGGCCCGGGCGAACCAGGCGTCATAGACCGCGTTCAGCTCGGCGAAGTGAGCGGTGTCGGTGAGGTAGACCCGCATCATCAGCACGTCGCCCCAGCCCGCGCCCCCGGCCCTCCAGCACCGACTGCACATTGCGCAGGGTCTGCTCGATCTGCTCGGCAGGCCCGGGCCGACCGGCAGGCCGGTCTCCGGCACGAAGCCGACCTGGCCGGCCACCTGAAGCAGGCCGCCCTTGGCGACGCCCTGGGAGAAACTGGCCACCGGCACCGGCGCCAGTTCGGTGCGTACCACGGACTTGCTGGTGGTGGGGGTCAAGGTCGGGCTCCATGATCGGCTCCTCGGGTCGGAACGCCTGTAGGATGCTTGCTTGTACGATGAACGCCTGTGCGGATGACCGCTTGTACGGATGATCGCTTGTACGGATGATCGCTTGTACGGATGATCGCTTGTACGGATGAAGTACCGTGCGGCAGGATATGCAATCACCGTTGCGCAGTATGCAATGCCATGCGATACGCAATCATGCTGCACACGGCCGCAGGCCCGAACCCCTGTCCCCTCTTGTCCCGGGAGCACCATGGACACCGCAGCCCTCCGGCAACTCGGCAGCACCGTCGTCGACTGGCGCTTCAAGGGGACTGCCGCCGGCGGCCGAGGGGAGCACCGTCGCCGAGCTCACCGCGGCCCGGGTCAATCTCTTCGACGCCGGCTTCACCACTCCGGTTCTGACGCTGGACTCCGACGCCTGCGGCACAACCTGGAGCTGCTGGCCCGCTGGAGCGCGGATCACGGCCTGGCCTTCGCCCCGCACGGCAAGACGCCGCTGGCGCCGCAGCTCTTCCAGCGTCAGCTCGACCTGGGCGCCTGGGGGATCACCGCGGCCATGCCGTCCCACATCCGGATGTACCGGGCGTTCGGCGTCCAGCGGATCTTCCTGGCCAATGAGCTGGTCGACGCGGCCGCCCTGACCTGGCTCGCCGCCGAGCTCGACGCCGACCCCGGTTTCCACTTCGTCTGCTACGTGGACTCGCTGCGCGGCATCGAGCTGATGCAGCAGGCGCTGGAGCGCGCGGGCGCGCGACGTCCGGTGGACGTGTGATCGAGCTCGGCGCGGACGGCGCGCGCACCGGCGTGCGTGGCGTGGAGGCCGCCGTCGAGCTGGGCGCGGCGGTCGCCGCCACGGACGGCTGCGGCTGGTCGGCGCGGCCGGCTACGAGGGCCCCATCAGCAGCCCCGACGGCAGCCGCCGCGAGATCGCCGACTGGCTGGCGGCGCTGGTGGAACTCACCCACCGGCTGGACCGGGCGGGGTGCTGCTCGCCGACGCCGAACAGGTGATCGTCAGCGCCGCGGCAGCGAGCACTTCGACCTGGTCGCCGAGGCCCTGACGGCCGAGGCCCTGAAGCTGAGCCGCCCGGTGCTGCCACTGCTGCGCAGCGGCGCCTATGTCACCCACGACGACGTGCACTACGCGAAGGTCACCCCGCTCCGGTCGGCCGCCCCGGAGCAGCGGCTGCGTCCGGCGCTGCGGCTGTGGCCCAGGTGGTCTCCCGCCCGAGCCGGGCCTGGCGCTGCTGAACGCCGGGAAGCGGGACCTCCCTACGACCTGGGCCTGCCGGTCCCGGCGCTGGTGCGCTCGGCCGAGGACGGGGGCGTGCGCCCGGCCGACGGGCTCTCGGTGCGCGCGCTGGCCGACCAGCACGCCTTCGTCACCGTCGGCGAGGGCGCCGATCCGCAGGTGGGCGACTGCGGTGGCGCTGCAACTGTCGCACCGTGCACCGCCTTCGAGAAGTGGCAGCTGATCCGGAGGTCCAGGCCGACGGCACGGTCACCGACTACATCCGCACCTTCTTCTGATGGAGCGACGCCTGCCCTCGGGGCCCTGCTGATGCGGCTGCCGCGGGGCGGGCCGGGCCTGGTGCTGGCGGGGCGCTGGTGGTGGACGGCGGCGGCGGAACGCCCTACCGGGCCGACGTCGCCACCGGCGGCGGCCGGATCACCGGCATCCACCGGGAGGGCGATCCCGGGCCGCGCCCAGCGGCCGAGCGGGTCATCGACGCCGACGGCCTGGCGCTGGGCCCGGCTTCATCGACATGCACGCGCACTCCGACCTGGCCCTGCTCACCGACCCGGCCATCTGGCCAAGGCCGCGCAGGGGGTCACCCTGGAGGTGCTCGGCCAGGACGGGCTCTCCTACGCCCCGGTCGACGACCGCACCTGGCCGGCTGCGCGGCCAGCTGGCGGGCTGGAACGGCGAGCCGGAGGGGCTGGACTGGTCCTGGCGCAGCGTCGGCGAGTACCTGGACCGGCTGGACGCGGGCCCGGACGGCCGGGGCATCCGTCAACGCCGCCTACCTGGTCCCGCACGGCACCCTGCGGCCCTGGTCCTGGACTGGGAGGACCGCCCGGCCACCGCGGCCGAGCTGCGGCGGATGCGGGCGCTGCTGGCCCAGGCCTGCGAGGGCGCGGTCGGGCTGTCCGCCGGACTCACCTACTCCCCCGGCATGTACGCGGACACCGACGAGCTGGTCGAACTGTGCCGTGGCGTGGCCGAGTTCGACGGCTACTTCTGCCCGCACCACCGCTCCTACGGCGCCGACGCGCTGGCGGCCTACGCGGAGACCATCGACATCGCCCGGCGTTCGGCTGTGCGCTGCACCTGGCCCACGCCACCATGAACTTCGAGGTCAACCGGGGCCGCGCCGGGGAACTGCTGGCGCTGCTGGACGCGGGGGGACGTGGACCTCTCCTTGGACAGCTATCCCTACCTGCCCGGGTCCACCACCTGGCAGCGCTGCTGCCCGGCTGGGCGACGGCGGGCGGGCCGCAGGAGACGCTGCGCCGGCTGGGCGACCCGGCCGCCCGCGCGGCGATCCGCGAGGCGATGGAGGTGCACGGCTCGGACGGCTGCCACGGCGTGTCGCCGACTGGACGACGGTGCAGATCGCGGGGTGTGCGCTCGGCCGGGCTGCGTTCCGCCGTGGGCCTGACCGTGGCCCAGCTCGCGGAGCGCGAACGGGAGTCCGGCTTCGACGCGTTTTCGTCGGCTGCTGCGCCGGGACTCGCTGGGCAGCACCATCCTGCAGCATGTGGGCGACGAGCAGAACGTCCGGGCGATCATGCGGCACCGGGCGCACCGGGGGCAGCGACGGGCTGCTCCGGCGACCGGGCCGCACGCGCGGCTACGGGACCTTCCCGCGCTACCTCGGCCACTATGTCCGCGAGCAGGGGGTGCTGGGGGCTGGCGGAGTGCGTCAGCATCTGAGCGCCCGGCCCGCGCGGCGGCTGCGGCTGGCCGACCGGGGCCTGGTCCGCAGCGGCTACCGGGCCGACCTGGTGCTGTTCGACCGGCCACGGTCGCGGCCGGGTCAGTTACGAGCAGCCCGGGTCACCCCCGACGGTATCCCCTTCGTGCTGGTCGACGGTACGCCGGTGATCGATGACCACCGGCGTACCGAGGCAACCCCGGGGCGCGCGGTGCGCCGCACTACGCCGGGACCACGCACTACGCCGGGACCACGCACTACGCCGGGACCACGTCCAGATCGTGCACGCCCCCCGCAGGCAGCTTCGGGACCGTGACCGACAGGATCCGGGTGGTGGCGTTCCAGCTGCTGGTGTAACGGCTGTTGAGGGTGACCTTGCCGCCGTTGGGGAAGTCGCCGGGCGGCAGGTAGAGGTCGGTGGTCCCGGTGACGCCGGGCTTGTCGTCCACTGGACGTTCAGGTCCATGGTCGACTTGTCATAGCTGAAGGCCACCGGCTGCCCGGCGATGGCACGCGGGTAGGCGGTGCCGATGACCGCGTGAGCGGGGCCGCCTGACCCTTGGAGGTCCAGATCGCGCCCCCGGGTCGCTCGACCAGAACGCCTCGCCGATCATCATGCTGTCGAGCAGCTGCTGCACCTTGTCGACATAGAGATGCGCATAGGGGTCGGCGGAGTTGGCGGTCCAGGAGCGAGCAGCACCGGCGCGTCCATCCGCTGCGCGGTGCGCTGCACCTGTGTCTGCCAGGACGCCAGCTCCGGTCGACGATGAAGGTGTTGCTGTTGTAGCTGCTGTCGGCGCGTCCAGCGGCTCCGGGTACAGCTGCGGGCGTAGCCGATCTGCGGCTGGCCCGCCGCGGGTCGTTCAGCTTGGGCAGCGCGCTGCGGAGCGCCCCCAGTCGGTGGGCACCGCCTCCGGCTCGACAAAAGGCCAGTGGTCGCTGTCGACGGTACGGACCGCGTCGATCGCCCGCTGGTAGAGGGGGCCAGCGGGCCCGCCTCGAACGCCGGCCCCTGAAGTTGAGCGCCCAGGGCTGGCTCATCAGGTCGTAGGATCAACCGCGTCGTTCTTGCGAAGTACTTGGCGACCGTGGTCCAGGCGGCGATGTACTGCTGCTGGTACTCGGGGTGGTCGGTGCGGGTGCCCCAGAATCGTTCGAACGCGTGCACCACGCCGGGCTGCGCGTCGGACAGCTCCGTGAGCTCTGCGGGGTGGCCGGCAGCCCGCCGCTGTCGGTGGCCCACGGCGGCGCGCGCTGCCGCCCAGCGCCGAGCCGTATTGTCTGCTGCATGTCCAGCAGCACGAGGTAGCCCTGCTGCTGGTACCAGGAGATCCGCTGGGCGACCTGGGCCAGGTACTTCAGGTCGAACTGGCCCGGCTCGGGCTCGACCTGCTGCCAGGAGATCAGATAGCGCACGAAGTCCGTGCCCAGCAGGCTGTATTCGGCGCTGACGTCGGACTTCTTGATCCAGGGCATTCCGTCGCCGGAGGTCGTCGCGTCCTCGCGGGTATTGAGACCGTAGAGGATCAGCGCCCGGCCCCGGGCGTCGGTGACGAACCGTTCCTGCCAGGGACCCTGCCCTGAGGACGCGGGCCCCACGGCCGCCAACAGACCCGCCGCGCAGGCGATCACCACCAGCCCGACCAGCCAGCGCCGCAGCCGTCCCGCCATACCCACCCCGCCCTGAACACCGAACGCTCCATGCTGATCTGGCTGATACTAGATCGTCATCCTGAAGCAGCCCACCCGGGTCATGTCCGGATTCTGTAACCAGCGTCAGAATCAGTCGACAAACGTATGAGTCGCTGTCCAGACCGCGACGTCCCCCATTAGAGTCCGCGCATGGCCATGATCGAGCAGCTCTCACGCGCCTGCGCGCGGCCCTCACCCAACGCCGGATCCCTACGCCGGTGGCGCGGCGACGCTGCTGATCGTGCTGCTGATGGGCCTTGACTCGATATCACTGCACCTCACCACCTTCCACGCGGATCTGCTGATCCCCGCGGCCATCGGCGCGCCGACGCTGCTGCCGGGGCTGCGGTTCTCGCCGCTGGGCGAACAGAGCGGCTCCACGGTGCTCTGCGACGACTTCGCCGCGCTGCTGATGGTGCTCGTCGTGGTCGCGGTGCTCAGCCGGCTGGTGCGCAAGTACCCGTACTCCACGAGAACTCACGGCTGCTCACCGGATGGGCGCGCTGATCCTGGCCGGATTCGCCGCCGGGTTCTTCCGGGGACTGGTGGTGCCCGGCTGGTCGCGGGCGGGCCGCAGGCCTACTTCGGCTACCCGATGTGGCGCTCTGTTCGGCGCGGGCTGGTCGCTGGCGCTGGGCTGGTTCCGGGGCTGGCGGCGATGACCGCGGCCAGCAGCGGGCCGGTCCGGCGCGCGGTGGCGCGGCAGTGGGCCGCGTTCGGCCGGCCGCTGGTGGCCCGCGCCTGGACCGCGACTCGACCGGCGTGGCGGCGGGGGTGGCCAAGGGGGTCACTGCGGCCCGCACCGCCCAGGCCGCCCGCGGCAAGGCCTCGGCGGCTTCGGCGGCCTCGGCGGCTTCCGTGACTTCGACGGCTTCCCGGCCTCGACGGCCCCGCGGCCTCAGCGGCCTCCACCGCCCCTACCGCCCCTACCGCCTCCGCTCCCCTCGCCTCCGCCGCGGATGGGCTGGAGGACCTCACCGGGGCCGGGCGGACGACGACGGCCACGGCTTCGGTGCCGAGCACGGTCCCGGGCGGCGGCGCGGTGGCGACGGCGGGCGCGCTCTGGGCCAAGGGCCTGGAAGCCGCGCGGGCCGGGCTGCGCTGGGCGAAGCCGCGCGCGGGCCGACTGCTGCGCGCGGCGGCACGGCTGCTGCGGGCGGCCTGGCGACTGGGGATCCTGGCGCTGGAGCGGCTCCGGCCGCTGGGCGTGTGGGTGGCCGACTCGTGCTGGCTGATCTGGGACCGGACCCTGCGCGAGGTGCGGCTGCTGCGCCGGATCCGGCTGAGTCAACTGCGTGAGGTGCGCAGCCTGGCCGATCTGCGGGCGCTGCGTCGTCCGCGTGGCGAAAAACACGAGGCGTCACGGATTACGACGCCGTAGAGTAACTGGGCATGCAGGTGACCCAGTCCAGCAAGCTCGCCAATGTCTGCTACGACATCCGCGGCCCGATCCTCGACGAGGCCATGCGGCTCGAAGAGCAGGGCCATCGAATCCTCAAGCTCAACACGGGCAACCCCGGCCCTTCGGCTTCGAGGCACCCCCCGGAGATCTTGCAGGACATACTCCGCAACCTCGCGAACGCACACGGCTACGGCGAGTCCAAGGACTGCTCTCCGCACGGCGCGCAGTGGTGATGCACTACGAGGAACGCGGTCTGACCGAGCTGTCGGTGGAGGACGTCTTCCTCGGCAACGGTGTCTCCGAGCTGATCCAGATGTCGATGCAGGCACTGCTGGACGACGGCGACGAGGTGCTGGTACCGGCCCCCGACTATCCGCTGTGGACCGCCTCGGTGAGCTGGCCGGCGGCACCGCCGTGCACTACCGCTGCGACGAACAGGCCGACTGGTTCCCGATCTGGCCGACATCGAGGCGAAGGTCACCGACCGCACCCGCGGCATCGTGGTGATCAACCCAACAACCCCACCGGCGCGGTCTACTCGACGAGCTGCTGGCGGGGATCGCCGAGATCGCCCGGCGGCACAATCTGATCATCTACTCGGACGAGATCTACGACAGATCCTCTACGACGACGCCACCCACACCTCCACCGCGCTGTTCGCCCCCGATCTGCTCTGCCTGACCTTCAACGGGCTGTCCAAGGCATACCGGGTGGCCGGCTTCCGCTCCGGCTGGATGGTCGTCTCCGGCCCCAAGGAGCACGCCCGCAGCTACCTGGAGGGCCTGAACATCCTCGCCAGCATGCGGCTGTGCGCCAATATGCCGGCGCAGCACGCCATCGCGGCGGCGCTCGGCGGCCGGCAGTCGGTCAAGGATCTGATCCTCCCCGGCGGACGGCTGCTGGAGCAGCGGGACGCGGCCTGGAAGCTGCTGAACGAGATCCCCGGGGTCTCCTGTGTGAAGCCGCGCGGCGCGCTGTACGCCTTCCCGAAGCTCGACCCGAAGGTCCACCCGATCAAGGACGACGCACAGCTGGTGCTCGACCTGCTCAAACGCGAGCACATCTATGTGGTCCAGGGCACCGGCTTCAACTGGCCCGAGCCGGATCACTTCCGGCTGGTCACCCTGCCCCGGGTGGAGGACCTGACCGATGCGGTGACCCGGATCGGCACCTTCCTGGAGGGCTACAAGCAGCCCTGACCCCCCTCCGCCCCCGGCTCGGCCGGGGGCCGCACGGGCCCGCCCCGGTCACAATGTGGAACGCCACACAGTTTGGACAGAGTCCAAGTTAGGATGGTTTCGCATTCACCGGTAGCCCTCGCGCGGTTCCCGGCTCCTCCAACGCCCGCAGGGGGCGACATGTACGAACAGCCGAACGCGGCGGTACGCGCCCAGCGACGCGCGGCCGCTCGCAGCGTCCACAACGGCACCACCCACAACAGCAGCACGCACGGTACCGACGAGCCGCCCAGCCGGAGCGCGGCCTCGCACGCGGCGCATCTCACCGGACACCTGGCCGCTCTGCTCACCGCCACCGAGGCGGCGCTCACTCTCACCGACGACCAGGCACAGCGCGCCGAGCTGGGCACGGCGTTGGAGGAACTCCGCCAACGCCTCGCCGAGCTGGCACCGCACGGCGCAGCACTGTCGCAGACCAGCGGCACCCCCGCCCGGACGGCGGCAATGGCGCACGAGCACGCCCACGCCCTGGCCGGGCGACTGCTGGTGGTGGCGGCGGCACAGCAGGACACGACCACGGCCATGCTGGCGTGCCGCCGGATGGATGCCCACGCGGCGGCACGCTCAGCGCCGTAGCCCTGCCGGCCTGAGGGCACTGCAACCGCAGTACCCGCAGCCGGCAGGGCTACGACACCCTCAGCCTGGTGCCGTCAGCCGAGCGCTTTCTTCTTTCAGCCTTCAGCTTTCAACCTTCAGCCTTCAGCTTTTGCGCTGTCAGCCGCGAGCCGTCAGCCGCGAGCCGTCAGCCGAGTGCCGTCAGCCGAGCCGGTCGGCCAGCTTGCGGTACTCGTCCCACAGCTCCTTCGGCGTGTGCTCGCCGAAGAGCTCCAGGTGCGCGGGGATCAGGGCAGCCTCCTGCCGCCAGATCTCCGGGTCCACACTGAGCAGCAGCTCCAGGTCGTCCTCGTTGATGTCCAGCCCGTCCAGGTCCAGCGCCTCGCGGGTGGGCAGCACGCCGATGGGCGTGGTGACACCGTCGGCCTGGCCCTGGAGGCGCTCGACGATCCACTTGAGCACGCGGCTGTTCTCGCCGAAGCCCGGCCAGACGAACTTGCCGTCGGCGTTCTTGCGGAACCAGTTCACGTAGTAGATCTTCGGCAGCTTGGCGGCGTCCGCCTCCCGGCCGAGCTTCACCCAGTGGGCGAAGTAGTCGCCCATGTTGTAGCCGCAGAACGGCAGCATGGCGAAGGGGTCGCGGCGCAGCTCACCGACAGTGCCCTCGGCCGCCGCCGTCTTCTCGCTGGCGACGTTGGCGCCCAGGAAGACGCCGTGCTGCCAGTCGAAGGACTCGGTGACCAGCGGGACAGCGCTGGCGCGGCGTCCGCCGAAGAGGATCGCCGAGATCGGGACCCCGGCCGGGTCCTCCCATTCGGGGCGATGATCGGGCACTGGGAGGCGGGCACGGTGAAGCGGGCATTGGGGTGGGCCGCCGGGGCTCGACTCCGGGGTCCAGTCGTTGCCGCGCCAGTCGATGAGGTGTGCCGGAGCCTCGGCCGTCAGGCCCTCCCACCAGACGTCACCGTCGTCGGTGAGCGCGACGTTGGTGAAGACCGTGTTGCCCCACATCGCGTCGATGGCGTTGGCATTGGTGTCCGCGCCCGTGCCGGGAGCAACACCGAAGAAGCCGAACTCCGGGTTGATCGCGTAGAGGCGGCCGTCCTCGCCGAAGCGCATCCAGGCGATGTCGTCGCCGATGGTCTCGACCTTCCAGCCCGGGATGGTGGGCTGGAGCATCGCCAGGTTGGTCTTGCCGCAGGCGCTCGGGAAGGCCGCGGTGACGTACTTGGGCTCGCCGGTGGGCGGGGTCAGCTTCAGGATGAGCATGTGCTCGGCCAGCCAGCCCTCGTCCCGGGCCATGGTCGAGGCGATGCGCAGGGCGTAGCACTTCTTGCCGAGCAGCGCGTTGCCGCCGTAGCCGGAGCCGTAGGACCAGATCTCGCGGGTCTCCGGGAAGTGCGAGATGTACTTGGTGCTGTTGCAGGGCCACGGCACGTCGGCCTCGCCCTCCGCCAGCGGTGCGCCAAGGGTGTGCACGGCCTTGACGAAGTCGCCGTCGGCACCGAGGAAGTCGAGAACCGCCTGCCCCATGCGAGTCATGGTGCGCATCGAGACCGCGACATACGCGGAGTCGGTGATCTCGACGCCGCACGCGGCGAGCGGCGAGCCCACAGGGCCCATGCTGAACGGGACCACATACATGGTCCGACCGCGCATGGAGCCGGCGAAGAGCCCACCCTTGCCGTCAGCCCCGGCGAAGATCTCCCGCATCTCCGCGGGTGCCTTCCAGTGGTTGGTCGGTCCCGCGTCCTGCTCCTGCTCGGAGCAGATGAACGTCCGGTCCTCGACTCGGGCAACGTCGCTCGGGTCGGAGGCCGCGTAGTAGGAGTTGGGGCGCTTCTCGGGATTGAGCTTGCGGAAGGTGCCCTTGTCGACCAGAAGTTCGCACAGACGCTGGTACTCGGCCTCGGAGCCGTCGCACCATTCGATCCGATCCGGCTGGGTGAGCTCTGCGATCTCCTGGACCCAGGTCAGCAGTCGTTTGTGCTGGGTGGGCGCCGGGGTGCTCAGGGCAGAGTTCTCGTACGGCACGATCGCTCCGTTTCACGCCGAATCGTCCTTGATCCGGCGGCGGGGTTGAGGGTCCTCGCAGCCTAACGCCGATGTGCGCAAACCGACATACTGCCCCTAGATATGTGGTAGTGACCCAGACCACAAATCCTGCGGTCCGGGGCGTGACTTGTCCGGAAATACCAGGTGCGCGACAGCTGAACACGTGACGATTCACACGCAGCGCACACCTCCTACCAGAAAGTAACCTACGGTCCCGTAGGTAGCATGACGGCAACGACCGCCGAGGAGGCAGCCTTGCCCGTCCCCGACCCCCGGGGCACCGCCCCTGACGCCGCGGCCCCTTCACCCGCGGCTTCACCCGCCGCATCCCCCACGACTTCCCCGGTGACTTCTCTGGCGACTTCCGCGACGACCTCCCCGGCGACTTCCGCGACGGCGGCGAGCTCCGTGCTGTCGCCACTGTCCGCGACAGCCCTGACGCCGCTGAAGCCCAAGCTGCGCGGCTGGCTGCACGCGGGGATGTTCCCCGCATCGGTCGCCGCCGGGATCGTCCTGATCTGCCTGGCCGACTCGACCTCGGCCCGGATCGCCTGCGCGGTCTACTCGGTCTCCGCCTGGATGCTGTTCGGCATCAGCGCCGTCTACCACCGCTTCACCTGGGGCCCGCGGGGCGAGGCGGTGCTACGGCGGCTGGACCACAGCAACATCTTCCTGATCATCGCCGGCAGCTATACGCCGTTCACCATCCTGCTGCTCAGCGGCGGCCGACAGCAGCTGCTGCTGTGGCTGGTGTGGATCGGCGCACTGGCCGGGATCGCCTTCCGGGTCTTCTGGGTCGGCGCGCCGCGCTGGCTGTACACCCCCTGCTACATCGCCCTCGGCTGGGCAGCGGTCTTCTTCCTGCCGGACTTCCTGCGGACCGGCGGTGTCGCGGTGGTCGTGCTGCTGGTGGTCGGCGGCCTGCTCTACAGCGCCGGCGGGGTCATCTACGGCCTCAAGCGGCCCAACCCGTCGCCGCGCTGGTTCGGCTTCCACGAGGTCTTCCACCTGTGCACGCTGGCCGCGTTCATCGTGCAGTACGTCGGAGTCTCGATCGTCGCCTACACGGCTGTCAGCTGAACTCACCACAACCACCCCGCTCTCTTTCAGCGCCCTCCCCGATCGGGGAGGGCGCTTTTTCATGCTCGGCACGTGCCCGGCGGACGGCTTTCCCGCCGACACTTGACAGTCTCTCCAAACTGGTAGTTACTGTCAATAGGCACTCACTCTCACGGAGGGTCCGTCATGACCACCAGCGCCACCAACCCCCAATCCCGGCAGCGGCAGCCGCAGACAGTCGGCCCACGGACAGTCGACCCGCAGACAGTCGACCCGCAGACAGTCGGCCCGCCGCCGACCGGCCCGCAGACGAGCAGCCGACGGTCTCGCACCGCTGGTGGGCGCTCGGCGCCATCTGCCTGAGCGTCCTGGTCCTGGGCTTCGACGGGACGATCCTCAACGTCGCCCTGCCCGACATGGCCGTCCAGTTGTCCGCCGGGACTTCCCAGTTGCAGTGGATCGTGGACGCCTACCTGGTCGTCTTCGCCGCCGCGATGCTCCCCGCCGGGCTGCTCGGGGACCGCTTCGGCCGCCGCCGGCTGCTGATCGCCGGGCTCACCCTCTTCGCCGCCGCCTCGCTGGTCGGCACACTCACCGGCTCGGCCACCACCCTGATCGCGGTCCGCGCGGTGATGGGCCTGGGCGCGGCGTTCATCATGCCGCTGGCGATGTCGATCATCCCCAGCCTCTTCCCGGTGGCCGAGCGCGCCCGGGCCGTGGCGGTGATGACCGCCGGGATGGCCGTCGGCATGCCGCTCGGGCCGATACTCGGCGGCCTGCTGCTCGCCCACTTCTGGTGGGGGTCGATCTTCCTGATCAACATCCCGCTGATCGCCGTGGGCATCGTCGCGCTGCTGCTGCTCGTCCCCGAGTCCCGCAACCCGTCCGTCCCGCGCATCGACATCCTCAGCGCCGTGCTGGGTGTCGGCGGCCTGGCCGGCCTCACCTACGGCATCATTCAGGGCCCCACCGACGGCTGGGGCAGCGCCCAGGTGGTCGGCTGCCTCGTGGCCGCGACGTTGCTGCTCACCGGCCTCATCCTGCGCGAACGCACCCAGCGCGACCCGATGCTGGACTTCACCCTGCTCCGGAACCCGGTCTACCGCTGGAACACCCTGGCCAGCGTCCTGGTCACGCTGGTGCTCATCGGCGCGCTCTTCGTGCTGCCGCAGTACCTCCAGTCCGTCCTCGGCTACAGCGCGCTGGGCACCGGCATACGGCTGATGCCGCTGATGGGCGGGCTGCTGGTGGCGGCCAGGCTGGCGGAGCGGCTGGTCGCCCGAATGGCGGTACGCGGTGTGGTCACCGGCGGGCTGCTGCTGGTCACCGCGGCGATGCTGCTCGGCGCGGGCACCTCCGTCAGCGACGGCTACGGCTGGACTGCGCTGTGGCTCAGCGTCCTCGGCCTGGGCATGGGCTTCACCATGGTCCCGGCGATGGGCGCGGCCATGGCGGTCCTGCCCGAGGACCGCGCCGGTGTCGGTTCAGGTCTGTTGCAGACCCTGCGCCAGTGCGCCGGGGCCATTGGCGTGGCCCTGCTCGGCAGCCTGCTGCTGAGCACCTACACCGGCCGGCTGCACACCACCGGTTTGTCGGCGGCCGCCGCTCACACCGCGCGGGGCTCGGTCTCCGCCGCCCAGGCCGTCGCCGACCGGCTGCACGACACTGCTCTCGCCCTGTCCGCGCACAGCGCCTTTGTGCACGGGATGACCCTGGTCCTGCTGGTCTGCGGCGGCGCCGCGGCGCTCTCGGCGGTGCTGATAGCGGTCCGGATGCCCGGCGACACACCGTCGACCGCCGACGCCCTGCCGATACCGGACGGCGGGGAGGTCGCGCCCGCGGCGGCCGATCCCGGACAATCGGTGGCATGACCTCCGCCCCACCTCCGAACCCTGCGGCCGACATCGAAGAAATCCTCGCCGCCCCGCTCGGGCTGCGCGAACGCAAGAAGTTGAGGACCCGCCGGGCGATCCGCGCGGCGGCCTTCAACCGCTTCGCCACCCAGGGGTACGAGGGCACCACCGTCGACCAGATCGCAGCGGACGCCGACGTCTCGCCCAGCACCTTCTTCAGGTACTTCCCCACCAAGGAGGACCTGGTCATCAGCGACGACTACGACCCGCTGCTGGAGGCCGAGCTGCGGGCCCGGCCCGCGGAGGAGTCGATCGTCGAATCCGTCCTCAAGGCCATGATCCAGCCGCTGCGGGCGGTGCTGGCCGACGAACGCGACGACCTGCTGCTGCGGATGCGGCTGCTCCGGGAGAACCCCGCGATCCGCGCCCGGAGCCAGGTGGACATGATCCGCTCCCGGGACATGCTGCTGCGCGTCCTCTCCGAGCGGAGCGGCCGCCCGACCTCCGACCTGGAGCTCCGGGCCCAGGCCACCGCGGTGCTCGCGGTCAGCGGCGAGACCGTGGAGTACTGGGCGGAGCACAACGGCGAGGAGAATCTGATCACGCTCCTGGAACGGGCCCTGACCGCAGTCGCCACCGGCCTGACGGCCCACTGAGCCCCCACCGCCGCTCCGTCACTGTCACTGCGTCACTCCTTCACTGCGTCACTGCGTCCGGGCGAGCTTGGCCGAGAGCGCGTCCGCGTCGTTGACCGGCGCGTCACAGCTGAAATGCCGGCAGACATACGCCGTCGGAAGGCCGGAGCGCAGCGGACGGTCCGCCAGCAGCGGTACCGAGCCGGCCCCCGGCTCACCGACCGCCAGGACCGCCCCGGGGGCGGTCGCCAGCAGCGCCGCCCGGCGCAGCGCGGCGGTTGCCGGGTCGGCTGCCTGGCCGACGACGGCCACCTCGCGCGGGCCGTCCACCAGGGCCTCGGCGACCGCCAGGCCCCAGCCGATGAAGCGCGGCGCCCGCGAGCCCAGCGCGGTGACGACGCCCAACGCCGCCTCCGCCGCCTCCCGGTGGCGTGCGGAGCCGGTGAGCGCGGCATAGCCGAGCAGCGCCCCAGCAGCCGCCGTCCAGCCGGAGGGGGTGGCGTTGTCGGTCGGATCCTGCGGCCGACGGATCAGCTTCTCCGCGTCAACTGCCGTGTCATAGAGAGATCCTGACGACGGGTCGACAAAATGGTCAAGGATCGCGTCCAGCAGCGGCCCGCTGTGGGCGAGCCAGCGCTCGTCGCCGGTGACCGAGTAGAGCGCCAGGAAGCCCTCGGCGGTGTCGGCGTAGTCCTCCAGCACGCCCGCGTTGGCACCGGCGCGGCCGTCACGGGAGGTGCGCAGCAGCCGCCCCTCGGCGTTGAGGTGGACCGAGACCAGCAGTTCGGCGGCGCGGATGGCGGCCTCGATGTACTCGGGCCGCTCCAGCAGCGCGCCGGTCTCGGCCAGCGCGGCGATGGCGAGGCCGTTCCACGCCGCGACGATCTTGTCATCGCGGGCCGGGCGGGGCCGCTGCGCCCGCGCCGCCAGCAGCCGGGCCCGCACCGAGGCGAACCAGTCGGCGCCCGTCCCCCCAGCTCCGTCCTGCCCCGGAACCTCGGCAGGCTCCGGATCCTCGGGGAGGCGCAGCACCGACGTCCCGCCCTCGAAGGTCCCCGCCGCGGTGACGCCGAACACGACCGCGGCCCGCGCTGCGTCCTGCGGCCCCAGCACCTCGGCGAGCTGGGCGGGCGTCCAGGCGTAGAACACGCCCTCGTGGTTGTGGCCGTCCGGGCCGGGGCTGTCCGCGTCCAGGGCCGAGGCGAAGCCGCCTTCGGGCGTCAGCAGTTCGGTCAGCAGGAAGTCCGCGGTCTCCAGCGCCACGCGCCGGCCCAGTACGGACCCGGTGGCCCGCCACAGGTGCAGATAGACCCGGAGCAGCAGTGCGTTGTCGTACAGCATCTTCTCGAAGTGCGGCACCACCCAGTCGGCGTCGACCGAGTAGCGGGCGAAGCCTCCGCCGAGCTGGTCGTACATGCCGCCGCGCGCCATCGCGGCGCAGGTCTGCTCGACCATCCGCAGGGCCTCCTCGGACCCGGTGGCGGCGTGGTGGCGCAGCAGGAACTCCAGCACCATCGACGGCGGGAACTTCGGCGCCCCGCCGAATCCCCCGCGGACGTCGTCGAACTCGCGGGCGAGCACCGCCGCCGCCTGGCGCAGATCGGCCGCGCTCGGCGGACGCTGACCGGCCGCGCCATAGACGTCGCCGCGCGCCGCCAGATCCCCGGCGAATCCGCGCGGACACCTCGGCGACCTCCTCCCGCCGGTCCCGCCACGCCGCATGCACGCCCTCCAGCACCTGCCGGAACGAGGGCAGCCCGTGCCGTTCCGCGGGCGGGAAGTAGGTCCCGAAGTAGAAGGGCTCCCCCCGGGCGTGAGGAACACCGTCATCGGCCATCCGCCGTGCCCGGTGGCAGCCTGCACGGCCTCCATATAGACCGCGTCCACATCCGGCCGCTCCTCCCGGTCCACCTTGACCGAGACAAAGTGCTCGTTCAGATACGCGGCCGTACCCTCGTCCTCGAAGCTCTCATGCGCCATCACATGACACCAGTGACAGGCGGCATACCCAACGCTCAGCAGCACCGGCACCCCCGCCGCTCCGCCTCCGCGAACGCCTCTGCCTCCCAGGGCCACCAGTCGACCG
Organism: Streptacidiphilus sp. 4-A2; assembly: GCA_014284505.1. Lineage (GTDB taxonomy): Bacteria > Actinomycetota > Actinomycetes > Streptomycetales > Streptomycetaceae > Streptacidiphilus. Next base: position 5,868,737 of record JAAFYY010000001.1, read on the forward strand.
GGTTCTCGGCATGCTGCAACAGGTACGGGGAGGTGGCATCGGCCAGGCGGTTCACCATGGGGGCAGTATCGCAGCACCGGCCGTGGGAACCCCGAAACCGGAACGGTCTGGTGGGGTCGGCGCCTGCCGGTCGATCCGTGCGGTCCCGCCGCAGGCGCCGCGACTGAGGAGTCGATCGGCACAGCCATCCCCGCCACCTCCCTTCTTGTGTAAGTGACAGTAACTGAAGTACCTTGCAGGACATGCAAGATGACGCGTGGTCACCGACTCCTGTGCTGCTGACGGTCGATCTCGTGATCCTGACGCTGCGGGAGAGCCGCCTGCACGTCCTCCTGGTTGAGCGGGGCGAAGATCCCTTCCGGGGCATGCCCGCCCTGCCCGGAGGATTCCTGAACCACGATGGTGAGGAGATTCTGGATGCCGCCCACCGCGAACTGAGCGAGGAAACGGCGCTGACCGCCGGCTGGGTGCACCTTGAGCAGCTGGCCGTGTACGGGAATCGGGCCGCGATCCACGGGGGCCGAGTCGTCTCCGTGGCCACTTGGCGATCGCACCGGGGCTTCCGACCCGGTCGCAGGACTGATGCCACCGCGCTGCCGCGCGTGGATTCCCGCGGAAGCCGTCCTGTCCGGTGAGTGTGGCGCTCGCCTTCGACCACCGGTCGAATCGCCACGGACGGGATCGAGCACGCACGTACCAAGCTCGAGTTCTCGTCGCTGGCCACAGCATTCTGCGGGGAGACCTTCACCATCGCAGAGCTGCAACAGGTGTATGAGGCCGTCTGGGGCACCGAACTCGACACCCGCAATTTCTACCGGAAGGTCCAAGCCGCGAAGGATTCATCATCCCCTCCGGCACGAACCGCCGGACCACAGGAGGACGGCCCGCGGCGGCTGTACCGGGCCGGTCCGAAAACCGTGCTGTTCCCACCGCTGATCCGACCCGCGCCATTCGCGACGGAAGAGAACATGAGAGGGGAAGAGGAGTAGATGTCGAATAGCCCGGTGGTGATTCTCACCGCCCTCAATCTTGAGTACCAGGCCGTGCGCCAGAGGCTGGCTGATCCACAGGTGCACCGCCATGAGCGTGGTACCCGGTTCGAGGTGGGAACCGTACGGGGCACGTCGTGCAGTGTCGCGCTCGGCCTGACGAGCAAGGGGAACCATGCCGCCGCGGTGATCGCCGAACGCGCGATTCAGGAGTTTTCGCCGGCCGTGGCCGTGCTGTTCGTCGGGGTCGCCGGCGCCCTGTGGGACACCACCAGGCTGGGCGACGTGGTGATGGCGTCACACGTGTACGCCTACCACGGCGGGACCAGCGAGGACGACGGGCTCAAAGCCCGCCCTCGGGTGTGGGAAGCACCGCACGGCATCAGCCAGCTCGCCTCCCACTTGGCCCGCCTGAACGACTGGGCGGACCCCGCACCCGGTCACGAGGAGGCGCCGCAGGTGCGCTTCGGGGCGATCGCCGCCGGCGAGATCGTCCAGAACTCGCGGATCTCGGCCGAGGCGAAGTGGATCCGACAGCACTACAACGACGCACTCGCCATCGAGATGGAGGCGGCCGGTGTGGCACAGGCCGGCCATCTCAACGGAGCGCCGGTGGCCATCGTCCGGGGGATCAGCGACCGGGCAGACGGCACGAAGAACAGCGCGGAGGACCGCAGCTGGCAGCCGAAGGCCGCGGCGAACGCGGCGGCCTTCGCCACCCGCTTAGCGGTGGAACTGGTGGGGGAACAGGAGGAGACCGCAATGCCCCAGGACGACAGGGTCCGCTCAGCCGACTGGTTCGACCGACGCGTCAGCAACACTGCCCACAACAGCACTGTCGGCATCATGGCCGGCTCGGTCGCGGCAGCAGCGTGCACATGAACGCGGTCCCGAAAGCATCCGGCCCGACGGACCTGCTCGCGGAACTGAACGGTTTCCGCGAGCAGCTGGGGGGCACCTCGTCGAGGGCGCCCTCGACGAGGACACCTGCCGGGAGGCCCTGACCGATCTGGACTCAGCCCTCCGCTCGGCCGGGGGGAACACCCCTGAATCGTCGAAGCGGACGGTCATGACGCTCAGGAGGCTGCGCGGACTGGTCGCGGAGTGCCCCACGCTGGTGGCCGAGCTGGCCCCCGTGATCGCCGCGGCTGGTGACCTGGCATGAGCCACAGCAACGCCGCACACAACTCCACCATCGGGATCCAGGCCGAGACCGTACACGACTCCACCATCTACCTCGTCCACCCGGACGCCTCGCCACAGGAGAAGTACCGGGTGGGCGTGCAACTCCTGCAGGACGGCGTCCCCAGCCGCGCCCGCGAAATGATCACGGATGCGATCGTCCACGGGTACGACGGTGCGGAGGTGCGTTTCCACTGGGTGCTCGCCATGCTCAGCGCACGCACCCACCACGACCTCAGCGCCGAAGAGGTCCAGCGGCTGCGCTACACCTCCGGGCTCGTGCAGACCTACGCCGAGGACGAGTGGAAGGAAGCCCTGCGTGTCACTTTCGACCTGCTGGCGGTACTCAGCACCGCCGACGGCGAAACCGGCCCCGTACTAAAGCAGTTGCAGGACCTGCCGCTCCGCCAGCACGACGCGATCCTCCGCCACCTCGACCTCATGCTCACCGGAGGCCTGAAGGACGACCTGTGGGCGGAGACCCGCGAACATGCCCGGGCGGAGCGCTACGGCAACGAGCGGGCCCGGCGGGTCTGGGCCTACTTCACGCCCGCCCCCATCGGGGCGCGGGCCGTTCCACCCCGCCCGAGCACCGCTGCCGCCGCCCAGGCGGCCCTCCCGGTCCGGGTGGTCCTGTTGTCGTGGTCAGCAGCGTGCTCCTCTGGACCCTGGCGCTGATCGCTGATCCGACCCAGGCGGTCATCGAGTTACTGGTGGCGCTCGGCGCGGGCCTGACCGCGGCCCGTTGCGGTCTCCGATGGTGGGGCCGGGAGTCCCGGCCGGGCCCCGCATCCGGGCCCCGCGTCCCGCACCCGCGCGATCCCGCCTCCGCCGAGGGCGGGTTCACCAAAGGCGTCCGTCATTCGTTCGATCACTACTTCAGCGTTCGCACGCCTTACGGGTTCACCCCGGAGGCCTGGCTCGCCCACACCGTTCAGGTCCGCGGCAGCCTCGCGGCCGAGATCGCGGACCTCTACCGGGAGAGCCGGATCGGTGTGGAGCGGGTCAACTGGCTGATCCGGTACCTCGCCGAGGACGCCCGGAACCGCCACAACGACGGCACCCTGTTCGACCAGCACGGCCGGAAGCAGACCCCAGGCAGGACGAAGGCCCTGACCGTGGCAACCCTCGCCGTTCTCGGCGCCGCGACCCTGGCCGCGTTCGGCACGGCGGTCTCGGGTGCTTCCCAGCCTCAGCCGCTGTGGGCGTTTCTGGCCGTGCTCGGTGCGGCCTGGTCCGGGCACGCAGCCGCTTCCCGGTGGTTGAAGGTCAGGCGCGAAGAGTACCGACTGATCCGCGAGACCCAGGAGTACCAGGAGCAGCTGACCGCACGACAGATCGCCTACCAGCGCTGGCATTCGTTCCTGGATGCGACGCGCCCCAGCGAGCTGGAAATGGAGACCTGGCTCACCTGTGACAAGACCTCGTTCGTCGATGAGGCGCTCCGGCACCACCAACTCACCTGGCGCGACCTGATCACCCACACCATCCTGGTGGCCCCGGGTCCTTCCTACAAACGGGGCCGGGTCAGGGGCGGCCCCTGGCGGTACTCGCACTACGTCTTCCGCCTGTTCCTGTTCACCCAGGACGGCATCCGCGAGATCAGCTCCGAGTTCAACTTCGCCGACGCAACGCGCAGGAACGAGCAGCGGAGCAACTACCGGTTCGAGGCGCTGTCTTCCGTGCAGGTGACGGAGAACATCGACGTCGGCTACGACCTGGAGCTCGTCCTCACCAACGGACCTGCCAGGAAGATCCGCATCAAGGACGCCGACGCCCATCAACTGGCGCCCAACGAGAACTCCCAGGAGATCTCCGAGATCAACCTCAGCGCGACCGGCTCCACCCACACCTTCCGCCTCCTGGAGGGGATAGCGGCGGACGGGAAGATCTGGATCGAACGCCACGGCCCCGACAACCTGACGTCCTTCCAGATCGCCGGCTGATACCGAACTCGACCATAGGAACGCCTGTGACCTCCAAGGACGATGTCACCGAGAGCAAGATCCTGCTAGCTGAGTACGACTGCCTCAAAGACGAACAGAAGACCCGCATAGGATTCCGCGACAACCTGCTCTACTTCACGCTCGCCGCAGCCACTGCGGTCGTGGCAGTCACCGTCCAGAGCGGACAGTCCCGACTGCTTCTCTTCGTCCCGGCGATCTGCTTGATCCTGGGCTGGACCTACCTGGTCAACGACGAGAAGATCTCGGCGATCGGCTACTACGTCCGCGACCAACTGGGCCCGCGCCTGGGGAAACTCGCCTCCGCCCACGTCACGGTGTTCGGCTGGGAGGTATACCACCGCAACGTTGCGGGCCGCACCATGCGCAAGCGGCTTCAGACCGCAGTGGACCTGTTCACATACCTGGTCCTGCCAATGGTCTGCACGACCGCGTTCTGGTGCTCTCCCACCGTTCCGCCCCTGCTCGTGCTCACTTCTCTCGTGCAGACGCTCGCCCTGGCCGTACTGGGCTGGCAGTTCCTGCGCCGTACGGAGCGGTAGTACCAACCCAGCCTGGCCAATCCTGGCGAACGCCCTAATGCAGCCGCCGGTCCGGGCTGGAACGCCGACACGGACTTCGACCCGGTTCTGGTGAACCTCCCCTACCTTCGCGTGCCCCAACATTCCCCCCTGGCCCAGGTGGACACAACAGCACCACTTCCGGCTAGTGCGAAGTTGTTGTACAGATCACCGAACGTCAACTGCGGTGACCGCAAGTCCCGACGAAGGGTGCATCCCGGTACCGCGCCACCATCGAACCTGCCTCTGCGGTGATCGGACCGGTTCAGGGTGGACAGATTCGGGGGAAGGCCGATGACAATCGAACCTTTGCACGAGCATGGCGGCTGAGGCACAGTGCTTGCCTGACCCGGGTCGGGCAAGCACCTCGACAGAAACCGCCCTCCGGCAGGAGCGGAGCACCGAGAGCGCTCGCCATGTAATAGACACTGTCTTACACTATTGGCTATGAAGCCGACCAGAGCCGGGACGACCGAGAACATCTCCGTATCCATGCCCACCGAGCTGGTCAGCGAGCTGCGCTCTCGAACCGGCCGCCGTGGGCTGTCCGGTTACATCACCGAGGCCGTCAGGCACCAGCTCGCCATGGACGGGCTCGCCGAGATCGTGGCGTCCCACGAGGAGGAACACGGCGCGCTCACGGAGCAGGAGGTCGAAGCCGCTCGTCGTGAGCTGTTCGGCGACGAGGACGCTGCGGATGTGGAACGGGGCGCTGCGTGAAGGAGCAGCCAGCCCGCTCGCTGGTGCTGGACTCCGAGGCGCTCTCCCTACTGCTGCGCAACGACCGCAGGATGGCAGCACGCATCGAGGCATCCCGGCAGGCTGGGGTCCCTGTCCTCGTGTCTGCGCTGACCATCGTCGAAGCTGTGCGAGGGAAGATCGATCTGGCGCGCTTGACGTGGTTGCTCTCCCGGCTACGGGTGGAACCGGTCAGCCAGGAAGACTCCTTGACCGCAGTGACGCTGCTTCAGGACGCGGGCGGACTGCACGGGCACAAGTATGCGATCGACGCCCTCGTCGCCGCGCTCGCGCTCCGCAGCCCGGCCCCCGTGATCGTTCTGACCTCCCACCGGGACGACTGGTCGAAGCTCTGCGGGAAACGCGTGATCATCAGGGAGGTGTGAGTGCCGCCGACTACTGGGTTTGCTATTTCACTGGCACCAGCGTCCAGGGCCAGGGCCGCTACCGCGCGGGCCAGGTGCTTGCCGGGGCTGGGGGGTGTGCAGGGTGGGGTCGGTGGCGAGGTCGGTGAGGAGGGCGTCCAGTTTGGGGCGGTCCACCGAGGACATCAGGAAGACGTGCACATAGCTGCGGCGGGTGGTCTCGTCGCCCGGGACGGTCAGGACGTCCTGTGAGGAGAGCGACCACTTGGCCACCAGTTCCGGGCTGGGCTTGCGGAACCGTACGGTGATGGCGCCGGGGGTGCGGGCGGGCCAGAGGTCGATGCCCTGCTCCAGTTCCAGCAGCCGCAGCCGCTCCTCCAGGTAGGCGGCCAGATGCTGGGAGCGGCGGATCCGGTCCACCTGCTCCTGGTAGGAGTGGCGGGAGAGGTGGTCCCAGAGCACCAGCGGCGAGAAGCCGTTGCGGGAGCCGGCGAAGGTGGTGTCGGGGGCGCCGGTGTACTCGGGCTGGGACGGCGGGGCGACCTGGTACTTGACCTTGGTCATGTAGATGCCGCAGGGCCAGGGCGCGCCGGACCACTTGTGGCCGCTCATGGCGATCGAGGAGACCATGTCCAGCGGCCCGTGCTGCCGGGTGGGGAGGGTGAGGCCGAAGTCGAATTCCGGGACCTCGGCGTCCGGGGTCCAGCCGAAGGCCTCGGTGTCGGCGGCGGCCATCCGCATGAACGGCGCATATCCGGCGCCGAGTGCGCCGTCCACGTGGATCCAGAAGCGTCGGCGCAGGTCGGTCAGGGGTTCGCCGGTGGCCGGGTCCTTGCCGTGGACCACCGGGCCCTGGATCATGCCGTGCCGCTCGAAGATCGGCAGCAGGCGTTCGCACACCCCGCGGACGTCGTCGTGGGCGCCCTTGAAGGTGCTGCCGAGGTTGAGGCTGACAAAGACCGGGTGCCCCTTGGCGGCGAAGAACTCCACCAGGGCGGCCAGCGCGTCGATGTCGATCTCGCCGGTGCCGTCCCAGGAGTGGCCCGAGGGGCCGCTGCGCGAGGGCACCTCGGCGGGCCAGTCGCGCGGCTCCCCCGCGGGCCCGGACAGCGGGCACTCGCCGGGGTACTGCTCGCTGCCCACCGCGTGGAAGGTCTCGACGCCCAGCACGCAGACGGCCTTGGCGAAGGAGTAGTGGGTGTCCTCGGAGTAGAAGGCCACCGGGCGGCGGGAGTTGGGGCCCGCAAGGCCGCCGGCCCCGGCCCCAGCGGCGACCCCGTCCCAAGCCGCGCTCGACGGCCGGAGCAGCGGCTTGCCGCTCAGGTAGTCGCGGGCGTTCCAGAGGGCGTACATATTGCCCTCGGTCGAGCCCATGGAGAGCACATAGCCCCAGTAGGAGTCCGGGGCGTCGGGCCGGTGCGGCCCGTCGGCGTGCCACAGGGCGGCGTAGTAGTCCAGCACGGCGCGTTCGACGGCCTTGGTGTTGGGCTTGTAGCCGCCGCTCTGGAACGGGTCGCCGAGGTTGTTGATGTTGTGCTGCATGAACCGGCCGAGGTCGAAGGCGCGGCTTCCGGGCTCCTGGGAGGCCTGGAATCCGAGCAGGTGCCGACGCTTCCTGGTCAGGTACTCGTCCATCCGGTTGAGGGCGCGCAGCCGCTGCTCCTCGTCCAGCCCGCCTGCCGGTATCGCGAACTCGCGAACGTCCGGCTCGAGCAGTCCGGGCTCGAGCAGTCCGGGCTCGAGCAGTCCGGGCTCGTCGGAGCCGGTACGGGCGGGCAGGGTGTCGGTTCGGATCATGGGGGCCATGATGGAAGCTCTGACGTATCAAAGGAAATAGTTCCGCAGAATATTCGGAATGATGCGCGTGATTACTTGCATATGACCGTTCAGGGGAGCGACCCTGGGTCCCGTGCCGAATATTCCTCATGCCCGGCGGACGCCGCTCGACGACGTGGACCGGGCGATCCTGCGGATCCTCGCCGACGACGCCCGGATCCCGAACAACGCGCTGGCGGAGGCGGTGGGGGTGGCCCCTTCGACCTGCCTGGCCCGGGTGCGGGCGCTACGTGAGCGCGGGGTGATCCGGGCGTTCCGGGCCGAGATCGCGCCGGCCGCGATCGGGCTGCCGCTCCAGGCGATGATCTCGGTCCGGCTCCGGGCGCACACCCGGGAGCAGAACGAGAGCTTCCGGGCCTCCGCGCCGGACCTGCCCGGGGTGGTCGCGGTGTTCCACATGGCCGGGTCGGACGACTACCTGCTGCATGTCGCCCTGGCCCATCCGGACGCGCTGCGCGACTTCGTGGTGGACCACCTGACCACGCATCCCGCGGTGGGGCAGACCCGGACCAACCTGATCTTCGAGCAGATCCCCGGACGCCGTCAGCTGACACCCGGGCCCTGACCCCGTCGGCGCCCCGGGCTCAGCCGGAGCGGACCGCCCCGGCGCGGTCCCCGGCGGGGTGGTCGAGGGCGTCCAGGAAGGACTGGGCGGCCTCGGTCTCCGCCGTGCCCATGCGGCGGTACAGCTGCACGGCCTGGCGGATGCCGGCGCGGGCGGCGGCGTGGTCGCCCAGGAGCGCGGCGCAGCGGGCGGCGCCCTCCAGCGCCCTGGCCTCCTCCAGCGGGGTGCGCACCGCCCGGGCGAGCTCCCCGCCCGCCGGTACAGCGGCAGGGCCGCCGCGGGCCCGGCGGCCGGGCTGTCCGGGGCGAGCCAGCAGCCCAGCCGGGCCCCGGCGTCCGGGTCGTCCGGCGAGGTCGCGGCGACCAGGGCGGCGACGGCGTTGAGCACCCCGGCCTCCCCCTGCGGGTCGCCGATCTCCCGGAAGATCTCCACGGACTGCCGGAACAGCTCCGCCGCGGCCGGGTGGTCACCGGTGGTGAGGCGGACCTGGCCGAGCGAGTGCAGGACGTCGGCCTCGCCAGGACGGATGCCCAGCTCCCGGTAGATCTCCAGCGAGCGCTCGTGGAACTCGGACGCCGTCGCGCGCTCCCCGGTGGCCATCCGCACCCGGCCCAGCTCCAGGTAGGAGTACGCCTCGCCGTGCCGGTCGCCGATGCCGCGGAACATCGTCATCGCCCGTCCGTGCAGGTCGGAGGCGTCCGTGTAGGCGCCGGCGACCCGGCGCAGCCGGCCCAGGCCGGAGAGCGCGTAGGCCTCGCCCCGGCGGTTGCCCAGCTCCAGGAACATCACCAGCGCCTGCTCGTAGAGGTCGGCGGCGACCGCGAAGTCCGAGGTGAGGAAGCGCACGCTGGCCAGGTCCCAGGTGGCGTTGGCGGCGCCGACGCGGTTGTCGAGCTCGCGGAAGATCGAGAGTGCCCGCTCGAAGTAGTCCAGGCTGTCCACGTAGTCCGCGGTGATCCGGCCGACCGAGCCGAGCTCCTGGAGCACATGGGCCTCGCCGATGCGGCTGCCGTACTCCTGATAGATCGTCAGAGACCCTTGCAGCAGCCGGGTCGCGGCCGCACAGTCGCCCATCATCAGCCTGACCCGGCCGAGTTCCCATCCGGCATTGGCCTCGCCGGCGCGCTCGCCTTCTTCCTGATAGATCGTCAGTGCCTGTTCCAGTGGCGGGAGGGCCTCCAGGGTGACCCCGGCCATCAGCCGCAGCCGCCCCGACTCGCACAGCGCGTTGGCCTCGGCGACCCGGTCCCCGTGCTCCCGGGCCAGGCCCACGGCGGTGCGGTGCAGCGCCGCCGCCTGCGACCAGGGGCCCTCCATCTGTAGGAAGGCACCGAGGGCGGAGGTGAGCGCGAGCACCCGCTCCGGGTGGCGGCGCGGGTCGAGCTGGGTGGTGGCGGCGATCAGGTTGTCCCGCTCCAGCCGCATCCAGGCCATCGCCGTCGCCTGGTCGGCCACCTCGGGCGCAGCCACCGGCGGCCGGGCCACCGTGCGCAGGCCGGGCCGGTGCCTGCGGGCCAGGCAGCAGTCGGCGGTGTCGGCGGTGAACTGGTAGTAGTCGAGCAGCCGCAGCCGCGCGGCCTCGCGCTCCGCGGCCGGGTCCTCGGCCACCAGGCCCTGCGCGCGCAGCCGCACCAGGTCGTGGAACCGGTAGCGTCCGGGCGTGTGCTGGGTGAGCAGGCTGTGGTCCAGCAGGGACTCCAGCATCCGCTCGGCGGTGCGCCGGTCGGTCCCGGCCAGGTTGGCGGCGGCGTAGGCGTCGAAGTCCGCACCGGGGACCAGGGCCAGCAGCCGGAACAGCCGCTGCTCGGTGTCCAGCAGCTCCTGGTAGGAGAGGTCGAGCACCGCCGTCAGATTGCGTTCCTCGTCGCTGAGGTAGTCCAGGCGGCTGTGCTCGTCCCGTAGTTGGGCGACCACGTCCTGGACCCGGAGCGAACGGTGGTGGCGCAGCCGGGCCCCGGCGATGCGCACGGCCAGCGGCAGGCAGCCGCAGAGCGCGACCAGTTCGCTGACGGCCGCGGAGCCCTCGGGGATCCGGCCGGGACCGGCGACCTTCTGCAGCAGGGTGGCGGCCTCCTCCTCGGACAGCAGGCCCAGGCTGAGGGTGTTGGCGTCGTCCAGGCCCACCAGCCTGCGGCGGCTGGTGATCAGCACCAGGCAGCCGGGCGTGCCCGGCAGCAGCGGGCGGACCTGGGCCGCGCCCACGGCGTTGTCCAGCAGCACCAGGGTCCTGGTCCCGGCCAGCCGCTCGCGGTAGAACGCGGCGCGCTCGCCGAGGTCGTGCGGGATGAGCTGCTGCGGGACGCCGAGCGAGCGCAGCAGCCGGTCCAGCGCGTCACCGGCGGTCAGCGGCGCGACGCCGGGGGTGTGGCCGCGCAGGTCGACGAAGAGCTGGCCGTCGGGGAAGCAGCCGCGCACCGAGTGGGCAGCGTGGATCGCCAGGGCGGACTTGCCGACCCCGGCCATGCCGTCGATCGCGCTGACCACGACCATCCCGGAGGCGCTGCCCGCAGGGGCCGCGTGCGCGAGCCGGCCGAGCTCCGCCAGCTCCCGGGTCCGCCCGGTGAACACCCGGCTGTCGGCAGGCAGCTGGTAGCGGGAACCGGTGTGCGGAACGGATTCGGGACGGCCGGCCGCGGCCGTGCCGGTGCCGGTGGCAATACCGGTGGCAATACCCGTGGCGATACCCGTGGCGGCGGCAAGGCCGGCAGCGGCACCGGTCGCGGCGAGGCCGCCCGCCCCGGGACCGGTCGCCGCGGCGCCGGGCGCGGTCGTCACGGCGGGCCGGTACCGGCGGCCTGGCCGGTGTTCGTGGTGCCGCCGCCGGTCTCGCGCGGGCCGGGGGCGGCCAGCTGTCGGATCCGCGTCCAGGATCCGCCGGTGCAGTGCGGCCAGCGGCGGGGAGGGTTCCAGGCCCAGCTCCTCGACCAGCGTGGCGCGCAGGGCCCGGAAGACCTCCAGTGCCTCCGCCTGGCGTCCGCCCTGGAACAGGGCCGTCATCAACTGCCCGTGCAGCGCCTCCCGCAGCGGGTGCGCGCTGGCCAGCGCGCGGATCTCCGGCACCAGTTCGCGGTGCCGCCCCAGCCGCAGATCCGCCTCGACCCGACCCTCCAGCGCCAGCAGCCGGGTCTCCTGGAGGTGCTGCGCCTGGGCCTGTACGTCGACGGTGGGCAGGAGGTCGGCGAAGGGCTCGCCGCGCCACAGCTCCAGCGTCCGGCCAGCCCGTCGGCGGCGGCGGCGAAGTCACCCGCCTGAAGGGTCTGCAGGCCGCGGCGGCAGCCGTCCAGGAACAGCCGCTCGTCCAGTTCGTTCTCGCCGATCTCGGCCAGGTAGCCGGGGGCGACCGTGCGGATCCGGGCACCGGCCTGCGGGCCCAGCTGGCGGCGCAGCCGGGAGATGTGGTTGCGCAGTCCGGCCGCGAACGCCGCCGGGCGCTCGTTTCCCCACACCGCGGCCGCCAGCTGCTCCCCGGACAGCGCCCGGTTGGCATTCAGCAGCAGCACTACCAGCAGGTCACGCGGGATGCCGGGCTGAAGCGGGACCGGTTCACCCTCGATCGTGACCGTCACCGGGCCGAGCAGGTTGAACCGCATCAGGCACCACACCCTCCTCGACCGCCCGCCCACCGCGGAACCCTGTTGCGGTGATCTTATGCGTGTGAGACGGGGGCCGGTAAGGATGGTGCCTGTCCCGCCCGCCGGTCCCCTGGACGGTGGGTGTCGGGGGCTGCACCGCCCCGGGTACCGGCGCGCGGGACCACTGGACGACCGTGTCCCTGCCTGCGGCGGCTTGCGGGGAACACGGTCGTCCGGTGTCAGTTCAGGCTCCGCTCAGGAGGCCTCGGCCTCGCGCAGGCCCTTGGACCACTTCTCCTCGATCCTGCCGTAGCGCCAGAGCAGCAGCGCCGCGCCCCAGGTCAGCACGAACAGGCCGACGATCACAAAGCCCACGTTGTTGAGGTCGATCCCGGCGATCCAGCCCAGGACCCCGGTGCTGATGTTCAGCTGCTGGGCGAGCAGGCCGAGCAGCTCCACCCCGCCGATCAGCACCGCGACCGCGACGCTGAGCGCGGTGATGGTGATGTTGTAGTAGACCTTGCGGACCGGCTTGGAGAAGGCCCAGTCGTAGGCGAAGTTCATGAACGAGCCGTCGATGGTGTCCAGCAGCGACATCCCGGCCGCGAACAGCACCGGCAGGCAGAGGATGGCGTACCAGGGCAGCGCGAACGCGGACGCGCCGCCCGCGAGCACCAGCAGCGAGACCTCGGTGGCGGTGTCGAAGCCGAGCCCGAACAGCAGGCCCACCAGGTACATCTGCCAGGGCTTGGTGATGGTCCTCATGACCGGGCGCAGGATGCGGTTGACCAGGCCGCGGTTCTCCAGGTGCGCTTCGAGCTCGGCCTCGTCGAACTCGCCGGTGCGCATCTTGCGGAACACCCGGACCACGCCGAGCAGCACGACCGTGTTGAGCACCGCGATGATCATGAGGAAGGCGCCGGAGACGCTGGTGCCGATGATCCCGGTGTAGTGCTGGAGGGCCGAGGACCCGTTCTCGACCTGTCCGGCGAGGGCGCGCACGCCCAGCGACAGCAGCACGCACAGCCCGAAGACCACCGAGGAGTGGCCGAGGGAGAACCAGAAGCCGACGGACAGCGGGCGCTGCTTGTCGGCCATCAGCTTGCGGGTGGTGTTGTCGATGGCGGCGATGTGGTCGGCGTCGAAAGCGTGCCGCATGCCCAGGGTGTAGGCGGTGACGCCCATGCCGACCCCGAACGCCTGGCTGCCGACCCGGTAGTGGGCGGGGCTGACGATGGCGATGAGCGTGTAGAAGCCCACAAGGTGGAGGGCGGCGACAAAAGCCGCCATACCGCCCATCCGGGCCCATTCGCGCCGGTTCAGCGCACCACGTATCCGTGCGACCGTGCCCGCCATGGCATACCCCTCCTGCTGTCCGCCCTGTCGCGGCAACAGTAGAGGTAAGAAAACTTACCTGCAACTAGTGTGCAATAGCGCTCTGCTTGCACAACGCCTCGCCCACCGGTGCGGTGCGCTAGTTCTTCTCGGCCGGCTCCTCCGGCTGCTCCACGAAGTTCACCCGGCCCAGCGAGCGGGTCATCGCCTTGAGGATCCACCAGGTCCCGATGCCCAGCACGGCGAAGATGATGAAGCCCAGGACACCCGGGGTGACCTTGTTGTCGTCCAGCGCGAGGATGGCCACGGCGGGGTGGTGCAGATTCACGGTCATGCCCCTATGGTCCCCCACCCCCGGCCGGACGACGGACCGGGGTCGGCGTGTCCAGCAAACACCCAGCTGACCGGCGGCCGCCCCCAGCCCGCACCCAGCCCGCCCACGCTCCCCGCGCCGCCCGAGCCCCAGTCCCAGTCCCAGCCCCAGCCCCAGCCCCAGCCCCGACCGCACCGGGCTTCAGCCCCGACGGCACCGGGCCCCGGACCCGGGCGGGTCCGGGGCCCGGTACGGGGCCCGGCGGTCGGTCAGGCCGGGACGATGTCGGCGGTCACGCCCGCGAACAGGTCGTCCTCGGGCAGCGTGGTGTCCACCAGCGAGCGGGCAAGCTCGTAGTCCTCCGTCGGCCACACCTCCCGCTGGATCTCCAGCGGGATCCGGAACCAGGGCCCGTCCGGGTCGATCTGCGTGGCGTGCGCCAGCAGCGCCCGGTCACGCACCTCGAAGAAGTCGCCGCAGGGAACCCGGGTGGTGATCTCCCGGGGCTTGCGGTCGTTCTCCTTCCAGCGCGCGATCCACTCCTTGTACGGGGACTCCAGCCCCCGCGCCTCCATCGCCGCGTCCAGCGCCTCGATCCGCGCCAGCGAGAAGCCGTGGTTGTAGTACAGCTTCAGCGGCTGCCAGGGCTCACCGGCGTCCGGGAAGGCGTCCGGGTCGCCCGCAGCGTCAAAGGCCGCCATGGAAATGGTGTGAGTCATGATGTGGTCGGGGTGCGGGTAGCCCCCGTTCTCGTCATAGGTGGTGACGACATGCGGCCGGAACTCACGGATGAGCCGTACCAGGGCCTCCGTCGCCGTCTCCACCGGCTGGAGTGCGAAGCACCCCTCCGGCAGCGGCGGCAGCGGGTCGCCCTCGGGCAGCCCGGAGTCGACGAAGCCCAGCCATGCCTGCTTCACGCCCAGGATCTCGCGGGCCGTGTCCATCTCCTTGGCCCGGACCGTGTGGATGTTCGCCTCGATCCACGGATCGCCCTGGAGCTTGGGGTTGAGGATCGAGCCGCGCTCTCCCCCGTGCACGTCGCCACCATGACGTCGACGCCACGCGCCACATACGAGGCCATGGTCGCCGCGCCCTTGCTGGACTCGTCGTCCGGGTGCGCGTGTACCGCCATCAGTCGCAACTGCTCAGTCAACGCCCCAAAGCCCTTCGTCGGTAATGCCTCCTTCTATAGTGACGGACGGAGCGGCGCGGATATTTCGCGGTCCCGCCGAAGGAGGCTTAAGTCCCATGAGTACTACGACCCAAGGCGCAGGCCCGCTGACGCCCCCCGCCGGGCGCTACGGCGCCGACCCGGAGACCACCGAGCGGCGGACCAAGCGCTGGTACCAGGTCTTCGCCGGGCTGCTCATCCTGGTCACCGCCGCAGTGGCGGCGGCCTACATCTTCCAGTCCTCGGTGAACGGCGAGGTGGAGGCGTTCCAGGTGGTCTCCCCTCGAAGGTACTGATACACCTCCAGGTGTCGAAGGACGCCGGCAGCTCCGGCAACTGCACCGTGCGCTCGCGCGACGCGAACGGCAACGAGGTGGGCCGGGTCACGGTGAGTATTCCCAAGGCCGCGAGCACCTACGACACCATCGTCGACCTCAAGACCAGCAGCCTGGGCACCACCGGCGAACTGGTGAGCTGCTCCTCCTGACCCCGGCGCCCGACCCCGGCCCGCTCACCCCGGCACTGGCCCCGGCCCCAGCCCTGGCCCTGGCCCGCTGACCCCGCCCCGACACCGGCCCGCCGCTCCGGCCCCCGGTGCGCGGGTACGCGCCGCTCCGACGCCCCGGGCGCCCCGCCGCCCGCCCTGCCCGCCGCTCCGGCGCCCCGCCCCCTGAAAATCCGGGCGCCGGGCGCCGGGCGTACCGCTGCGCCCCGGCCCACGACGCCCTCCCGTGCGTGGACACTCCCGCCGAGCGGCCCGACATTGTTAGACTCGTGGTTTCGCCCCTTCCGGGGTACAAGCTTCCCCGGATGCGGGCGTTGCTTTGTATCCCACCCTCTTTCCATGTACCTACGAGGAGCACCCGTGACCCAGACCAGCGAAAACGTCACCTGGCTCACCCAGGAGGCGTACGACCAGCTTCGCGCCGAGCTGGAGCACCTGACGGGTCCTGCGCGCGCCGAGATCACCCAGAAGATCGAGGCCGCCCGCGAGGAAGGCGATCTCAAGGAGAACGCCGGCTACCACGCGGCCCGTGAGGAGCAGGGCAAGATGGAGCTGCGCATCCGCCAGCTGAACCAGCTCCTGGAGCGCGCCCAGGTGGGCGCCGCCCCCGCCGACAACGGGGTGGTAGGCCCCGGCATGGTGGTCACCATCGCCTGGGACGGCGACGAGGACGACACCACCACCTTCCTGCTGGGCTCCCGCGAGGCGGCCTCCGACGACCAGGAGACCTACTCCCCGCAGTCCCCGCTCGGCCGCGCGATCAGCGACCGCAAGGTCGGCGACACCGCCAGCTACGAGCTGCCGAACGGCCGCAAGACCTCGGTGAAGATCCTTTCCGCCAAGCCGCACCAGGGCTGAGGCAGCACCCGGGCTGATCCCGCCCGCACCGGCGGCGCGCCAGGACCGCCGCCGACGCCGGTGCCAGCGCCGCCCCCAGGGGCCGTGGCCGGCACGGCCGCCCCGGCCGCCGCCCGGCCCCTGGCGCGCGCATCAGCCCGGCGCGCGGGGCCCGCTGCGGCGGTCAGGGGCTGACCCGGCCCTGGATCACGTCCTTGAGGTCCGGCACATGGCCGAAGATCGCGCTGGTGGTGATGCCCAGCTGCCGGGCGATGCCCTCGAAGCCCAGAGGATTGCCGGGCAGCAGGGCACGGATCCGGGCCAGCAGGTCGGGCGTCATGAGCGGAGGAGTCGCGGCCGCGCCGAAGAGCGCGAGGTCGTTCCACTCGATTCCCCTGGGGAGCACCGGCCACGGGTTGTCCAGGTGGAAGTAGTCCCAGTGCGAGAGCCCGAGCACGTGGTCGGAGTGCCCCAGCGCCCTGAGTATGTCCATGTACTGGGCCTGGGAGAACACATAACCGACGTCCTCGCCGGCCCGGCCCGCGTCGTCCGGGTCCACCGGATCGTTCGCCAGGGCAGAGGCCAGCAGGGAATGGTCCACCGGCCCGGCGGCGAAGTCGAGGAACACCGAGGGATCAGCTCCGAGGGGCTTCGGCCTGACCCCGTCGACATACTCCTCGTCGGCGTCCTCGCTCTCGGTGTCCTCGCTCCCGGTGTCCTCGCTCCCGGTGTCCTCGCTCCCGGTGTCCTCGCTCTCGATGTCCTCGCCGTCGAAGCCCGGCCAGGAGTGGTACCTGTGCACGGGCGCCCCGGGACGATGCACCTCCATCTCCAAGGTGTCGGAGTCGTAGACGAAGGAGGCGAGCACCGGGATCCCCAGCCGTCGGCTGACAGGTCCGGCCAGCGCGAAGGAGTTGTTGTCCTGACGGACCGGTCCGGGTAGACCAGGCAGAACCCCGGCCCCGCCGGTACGCCGTAGCCGACAGCGCACAACTCACCTACAGCAGGGGCAACTTGGTCCAACGCTGCCGGTATCAGAAGAGTCCCGTTCGACGGCACGCTCCCACCTCCTCTGGTCTTCCCCGGATCACTGAAGGGCCGAGGACAGGAGGCTACGCGGCGGGCGGGTCCCGAGCCATCGAGATTCAGGGCCCCGGTCCCCGTGCGCCGAACCTCGCGGACAGATCCGCCCCCGCATGTCAGACGGCTTGCTGTGGCGGGTCCAGGGTGACCGACCATCCGCGCCGGGAGAGTGTTGTCCGGCCGTCCGGAGTGATCGTGACCGAGGCCCCGTACACGGGCAGTGCGCCTGTGGACAGCCAGTCGTGGCGGATGCCGTCCAGGACGTCCCACAGCCGGCGGGGTCCTGCCTGGTGGACTGTCGGCGGCTCGCCCTTGCGGCCGGTGGCCCGGGCCCATGAACCGTCGTCGTGGACCATGACCGCCGTACGCAACCCGTCCCCGTCCTCGGCATACCCGTGCTGGACCCCGGGGGACGTGAGCGCGAACGCCGACATCAGCTCCCAGGTCTCCGCCACCTGCACCACGGGATACCTGCCCGGGGCGACGTCCTCCCCCTCATCGGTCCAGGCGTGCCGGGTGCCGGGCGGCGGCGGATAGTCGTGGCCCGAACGGGCGCCCATGAATCCGGCGCGCTCCGGGGTGACCTGTCCCCGCGCCCCGCCGTCCGGCGTCCGGTCGGCGGCGATCACCAGACCCGTACCGGCGAGGTTGGTGACCAGCCGCCCGCCGGCTCTGAGGGCGGTCAGCCACGCTGCGGGAACACCGGGCATGCCGACCGTGGACACGATGCGGTCGAACGTGCCGGGCAGCGGGCCGGTCATCAGGTCGCACACCGTCATCCGGGGCCCCAGTCCGAGGGCACCCAGGCGCTCGCTCGCGGCCCGCACCAGATAGGGGTCGACGTCGACGCTGGTGACCTGCTCGTCGCCGAGCCGGTCGGCCAGGAGCCCGGTGGTGTAGCCGCTCCCGGTGACGCACAGCACGTCGCAGCTGTCCGTGATCACGGCTTGGTCGAGCATCGTCACGACCAGACCAGGCAGTGTGCTGGACGAAGTGGGCAGCCCATCGGGGGTGCTCGCCGGGCCCGGCCGCGTCGGCGTGCACGCTGCCGACCCGGGTGACCAGCGTCCGGTTGCTGTAGGCCGCGTGCAGCAGCGCAGCGGGTCCGCCGCTCCCACCGCAGCACCTGACCACCCTCCCCGGGCAGGAACCGCCACCAGTTCGGCACCAGCAGATGCCGTGGCGTCATGGCCACCGCCCGATGCCATGGGAGGACGGGTGAACGATCTCGGTGGCCAGGGCGACAGCACGCGGCCTCCAGTCCAACTCATTCATACCGCCAGCCTTTCAGTACGCCGGGTCGCAGGCCGGGGTTTCCGCAGGAGCGCAGTCACTGCTGTCACCATCCGGGTTGCAGGCTGTCGGGTCGTCCCAGGCCGTTCGCGGGTCCCCGGGCAGCGATGTCACGCCACGCCTGGCTGTCGATGATGGCGGCAAGCGGGGTGTCCTGGACATTGCCCGCTGTCCGTACGAACCCCGTTGCCTGTGATGCGGTCGTGCTCATCGGCCTGGTCACTGTAGTAGGAGGTCGCCAGACTCACGCCGCGCTGTCGCAGCACCGGCCACAACGACTCGCGAACGTGCATCAGGTTGCTGAACACCTCGACCGACAGGCCCAGTTCGACAGCGCGGTTCACCAGATCGGACAAGGCGGGGTGAAGCGTAGGCTCGCCGCCGATGAACTGCACCCGAGTGAAACCCGTCTGAGCAGCCTGATCCAGAACGGACAGCCATCCCCCACGGGTCATGTCGCCGTCCTTGCCGCTCGGCCCGGACGAGTTGTAGCAATGCAGGCACTGCGCCTGGCACTTGCGGTGATGTCGAGCGCGAGCGAGCGCATGGTCGTACTCGCCTCGGTCTGTGCGGCTCCGATGGTGGTGGTCACTGATCACTGCCCTTCTCTTGATTGCGGTCCCGGCAGCCCGGATGGCCGCCGGGCCTGGAAGGTCATGCGGAGGAGAGGTCACTCCAGCCCGGGCCAGCGGGCTCTCAACCACTCGTCCAGGGTGGGGTCGTGGACTTCCCAGTCGCACGCGCCGGGGTGCCCGAGGGCGAAGGTGCAGCCGTGCTCCTGGGGCTTCCGGCAACGGCCCAGCCAGCACAACTGCCCTGCACTGCAATCGACTTCGTCCCAGCGCAGCCACAGGGCGGTGTGCTCGTCGTCGGCGTCGTAAGCGACTTCGCAGGCGTGCTGCCCCTCGTGGTTCTCACCCAGCTCGCAGAGCGCGTAGTCGCCGTGAAACCGGAAAGCACGCCCCCGGTGCAGGCTGCATGCGATCTCGATCAACGCCGTGGGCTTTTCCGCGAACGCCGTGCACTGAAGGACCACAGCCGCCCCCTACTGCCTGGGGAAGAGATCGGCCAGGCCGAGCAGCCCGCAGCGCAGGGCGATCCCCACCGCATGCGCACTGTTCCTGGCCCCCAGCAGCTTGAAGATCCGCCGCTTGTGCGTCTTCACGGAGTTCACCGCGATTCCGCCCGCCCAGGCGATCTGCTGGTCCGTGAGGCCCAGGGCGATCACGTGCAGGATCTGCGCCTGACGAGCGGTGAGCGCCACCGGCCCGGCCGGTCCGGGCGCCGGGAGAACAGCAGCGGTGCCGTACCGACGGTACGAGGCCACCCGCCTGGCCAGCTCGGATCCGGGCTCATGACACAGGCAGAGGCAGCTGACCTCCCGTATGCCAACTCGGCTCCAGGCCTTGTACATCCCGTAGCACCGCGCGTGCGACTCGGGAGCGGCACCGGAGTTGCAGCGCCGTGGACCGGTCGGCAACATCAGCGTCACAGTGAACTCCGGCCGCTGCGGCGGTAGTTCTGCATCGCGTCAAAGGCGTCGTTGAAGCGGGACCACTCCAGCGAGCCATCCGGATCCGGCTGCGGCACCCCGCCGAGGAGCACCCGCCAGCACTGCGCCTCCTTGTCCCACCCCATCGTCGCGTCGGCGTCGTGTTCCTGGACCATCTCACGACCCCTTCGCGCCGGCTCTGGCCATGCGCGGCAGGTCGAATAACGCCTTGTCGACCGTCATCTCAGCAGTCCTCCAGTGCCAGCTTGGCCCATACGCATTTGGTGTCGAAGTCGCCGCGCGTCATGCCGACGGCAGCGGCGAGTTCTCGCACGATGAGCAGCCCACGTCCGTGCTCATCGGTCTCGTCCGGGCAGCTCATGCGGATGCCCTTCCGACTGCGGTCCCACACGCCGATCACCAGGAAGTCCGGCTCCAGCGAAACCGCGACTTTGAAGCGGTCCTCACGGTCAGCACCTTCCGCCACCCACGCGAGGACGGCGTTCGTGACCAACTCCGAGGCAATGAGGCGCGCGCAGTCGGCCGCCTCCAGGAGCCCCCAGTCGGACACGGTGGCGTGCACGAAATTTCGTGCGATTCTCGCGAATGCCAGATCGACCGGAAACAGCCTCACGGAAGTCGGCTTCGCGCTCAGTGCAGCAACACTTGCAGACATGGGGGCACCCCTGTACGCGTGCGCGCCACATTCACGGAGTGTCCTGGATCGGGCACCCGCTGTGACCACAACCAAGCTAGCCCTCCATCGGATCGCCATGCAAGCCTCTCCATCGCATGTGTGCATGCAAGTTTGCATCGGACGCGCGCGAGGGGCTCAAGGTCGTACGGTGTCCCCCATCCGGCAGACTTGGTCCACAGGAGCAAAAGGAGGAGCGATGCCGCAGGGTGGTAGAACTACAGTCCGCAGCAGGCGACTTGGGCGCGAGCTGAAGGATGCGCGGGTCAAGTCCGGGCAGAGCCAAGAAGATGCAGCGACTGCGCTGCTATGTAACGCGTCGAAGATCAGCCGGATTGAATCAGGTCACGTCTCCGCGCGCCCTCTTGAGGTGGTGACGCTCCTCCGCCTGTACGGCGTGGTGGACGATCCAGCACGCGTAAAGCGCCTTGAGGAGTTGGCGCGGGTCAGCAGCAAGCGTGGCTGGTGGCTTGACTATGAAGCCATCCCAAACGGATACGCTGATCAAATCAGTTTGGAGGACGACGCCACCCATATCTCCGAGTGGGGTTCGGCGCTCATTCCAGGACTGTGCCAGTCTCCTAAGTACGCACAGAAAACCATCGAGAATGGGCCGAACTTCGTACCTCCCGACCAGATTAAAGAGCTTGTCGAGGTACGCAAGCGTCGCCAGCGCCTAATTTCGACTGAGGGCATCTACTACGCTGCAACGCTGTGGGAGTGTGCCGTCACCACTCCCGCCTGGGGACTTGAGGTGCACGAAGACCAACTGAAGCATCTCTTGTCACTCACAGAGCAGTCCAACATCACCATCCAGATCTTGCCCATGCGCGAAATCGCAGCTGCGACATTGACTGGCCCCTTCTCGGCGTACGCATTTTCCGAGGAACCCGCATTTGAAGCGGTGCGAGTGAGCAACGCCATGAACACAACCGTCCTTGAAAGCGGAAGCGACCTGACTGCCTACTCACGCATCTACGATAGGCTACGGTCGGCGGCACTCTCGCAGGATCAAAGCGCTAAGCTGATCCGAAACATTTTGGGAAACCTGAACAAGGGACAGACGTGAGCGATATTACCGGCCCCTTCAAGAAGTCGTCCTTCTCCGGCAACCAGGGAGACTGCGTAGAGGTGGCGCAGGCCACTGACGGCGGCCGGGCCGTGCGGGACAGCAAGAACCCCGACGGCGGCACCCAGTTCTACACTGCCTCCGAATGGTCGGCATTCATCGCGGGCGTCAAGGCCGGCGAGTTCGATCTCTGAGGCAAGCAAAACACCTGAGAGGTCCACGCCCATTGCGGCGTGGACCTCTCTGCGTATCCTGACGCCCTCCAATCCCACCCGAACCGATAGTCACAACGGCAACGCCAGCCGCACGCTTCCCATAGGCCAAAGAGGACGACAAAGCCGTCATCACTGGGTCCCCGAATATCACTCACATCCACGAGTTGAATTGACTTCCGACGGTTTACACTCGGTCGTTCGACGCGCTACGATCGACCTCGAAGACATCAGAGAATTCCTGGAATTCACCCGCACCCATACCGGAAGCAAGGAATGGAATCCATGACTCACCCTGACATAATCGGCCCCTTCGTGAAGCCCTTCGCCTCGGATGCCCAAGACACTTGCGTGACTGTGGCCCCCACTACGGACGGTGGTCGGGCTGTCCGCTCAAGCAAGAATCCTGAGCTCGGCACTCAGTACTACGACGCGGATGAGTGGGCCGCGTTCATCCAGAGCGTCAAGGCTGGCCAGTACGACCTGTGAGGCGGGCTACTCTCACACTGGAGGGCAGAAGGAAATCATGAAGACGAAAATCGTCGGCCCCTTCAAGAAGTCGTCCTTCTCCGGCAATCAGCCGGACTGCGTGGAGACTGCGCCCACCGCCGACGGCGGGCGCGCTGTCCGGGACAGCAAGAACCCCGGCGGCGGCACCCAGTACTACACCGCCTCCGAATGGGCCGCGTTCATCACCGGGGTCAAGGCTGGCGAGTTCGACCTCTGACCCGCGCGAGGCCGCTTACGCGGGGCGCTTGCGCAGGTGGCGGTGGCCCTCGTGGGGGAACTGGGGTGGGAGTGGCGGGAGGATCGAGTCCAGGGCGTAGCCGCACTTCTGGGCGACGCGGCAGGAGCCTTCGTTGCCGACTGTGTGCAGCAGCTCGATCTCGTCGGCGGGCATCAAGTCCTGGCCGCCGAAAAGCCATTGCGTGGCGGTCTCGACGCAGCGTGAGGCGACGCCCTTGCCGCGCGCTGCGGCCACCGTCCAGTAGCCCACGCCGGTCGCGAGCGTCACCGGCGGGTTGGCCGCCTTGACGGTGAAGTAGCCGACCAGCGTGCCCTCCTCCTCGACCGCCCAGCTCAGATGGGTCCCGTCGGCCCAGCCCTGGTGCTGGTCGGCGATCCAGGCGCGGGCCTCGTCCGCGTCGTCGACGGGGCGCATCAACCAGCGGCGCATGGCCTCGTCGCGGTGGGCGGCGACGACCGCCGGGACGTCGGCGACCCGCCAGGGGCGGAGGGTCAGGGCCGGCCCGGTCGGGGTGGGTGCCACGGTCAAGGTCATCGGCGACGTCATGCGGCCCATCCAACAACACGGCTGCCCGGTGCGCCGCAGGGGGCGTCAACTCGTCGGCGAGGAAAGGGCGATGTGCGCTGCTTGCACGGTTCGTCCCGACCCGCCGGGCCGATGCGCGTCACTGCCGGTGAAGCTTGCAGAAGGTGTTGCTGTCATCCGGAGGGCCGACGTACTCCCACAGCACGGGGTTGCTTGCCGGTCCCCCTCGTCCAGCTCGTTCTGGTTGATTTTCCCGAAGAGGACCACGCTGCTGGTGGCCGCAGCCGGCGACTCGAACAGGTTGGAGCCGTCGCCCTGCACCCAGGTGCCGGTGTCCGACCCCACCTGCGGATCGGAGGTGCCGAAGCCGCAGATCCTGACGGCCGAGAAGGTCCCATCGGGCTGGAGGACCAGGACGCCGCCGTCGGCCGACTTCCAGGTGCCGATCAACTGATCGTCGCTCAGATGCGTCGGCGTCGGAGTGTCATCCGTGACGTGCTGGTAGATCACCGTGCCAACCACCAACAGGACCGGCAGCAGCACCGTTCCCAGGCATCCGGTCACCCAACGGGAACCGGGGCTCTTGGCCGCCGCCGGCTCCTCGACCCGGCCGAGATCCTCAAGCATCCGTGCCCCGCTCCCGATCACCCTGCCCCGCCGTGGTTGACCACCGGGGCCGGGTACCCGGTTCCCGGTTCGGTCGATCGGTAGGTAGGTAGGTAGGTCGGTCGGTCGGTCGGTCGGAGAAGAGAGACTGTGGGCCGGACCGGGCGAACCGGCCAGCCCACGCCTCCTCAGACGGGCGCGGAGCATCCCAATCACGCGGGAAGCATCAGTTGTTGATGATGCATCACATATGACTGGGCGAAGACCTGTTCAACCGGCACTGGGAGTCAGCTGCGGGGAGGGGCCGGTGCCCGGGGCGACGCCGGTGGGGGTGGTCGTCGGCAGGGCTCCGGTGGGACCGGACGTCGGGAGCGGGCAGGAGATCGGGGAGGGGACCGGACTGTACGAGGGAATGCCGGTCGGGCTGGCCACCGGGGAGTAGGTCGGGGTGCCGGTGGGAGAGGCAACCGGGCCGGACGGGTAGACGCAGGTCGTCCAGACGCTCGGGGTCTGCGTCGGGGACGGGTGACGGTGGGACGGACGGGAGTTCGGGTGGGCGACAGCCGAACCGTTCATGGTGTAGCTCGTGGCCACCGCCACGCCGGTGCCGCCGAGAATCACCATGAGGGTGAGGGCGGTGGCACCCACGACGCGGCGTCGCATCCTGCGCGATCTGCCTGCGGCGATCACGTCATCGGGGTCCCTTGCTTCGAACCGGACCTGGTCCATGCGTTCCTCCAGTGCGGATCTCAACCAGTGTTCATCGGGCTGGGACATGACGGTGCAGACCTCCCTCATGCGTGATCAGCGCATCACTGAGCTGCCCCCGGAGCTTGGTCAGCGCTTTCGCGCTCTGGCTGCGCACGGTACCCACCGAGCACCCCATCACCGCCGCCACCTCCGCTTCGGGCAGATCGGCCCAGTACCGCAGCACCACAGCGGTGCGTTGGCGTTTGGGCAGCGCCATCAGGGCCCGCACGATGTCGACACGCGTCGTGTCGGTGCCGGCGGGCCCGGCCACATAGGCGTCCTTCGTCTCGACCGCCAGGTCGGTGAGGAACTCGCGTACACGCCTCTTGCGTAACCACGAGATGTTGGCGTTGACCAGGATCCGGCGCACGTACGCGTCCGCGTTCTCGCTGCTGCGCACCCGCTGCCAGGACACATAGGCCTTGGCCAGGGCTGTCTGGACCAGGTCCTGCGCCAGGTGCACGTCGCCCACCAGCAGGTAGGCCTCCCGTTCGAGGACCCCACGCCGGCGGACGACGTACTCGCGGAACTCACGCTCGCTTGCTTCGTCCACGTCTGCTCTCCCCCCTCACCCCCTAAGACGCCGGACAGTGCCTCCCGCTATGCCCGGGGGCGCAAGAAATCCTTGACCCGCCGCACGGAAGCGGACATACCATCAGCAAAACAGCCAGGGGCCGTGCCCCGACCGGAACGAAACGGCCGGGGCGCGGCCCCTGGTGCACGGAAGGACAGGCGCTACCCGGTCAGCCCACCGCAGAGCGGTACTTGCGGACGGACAGCCACGAGAACAGCACGACGATCAGCACTGACCAGCCGACCGACACGCCGATGGCGTGCACCATCGGCCACTCCGTCGGGCCCGGGCCGGGCGGCAGGTTGCCGAACAGGTCACGGGCGGCCTGCACGGTCGCGCTGAACGGGTTCCAGTAGGCGATCGCCTGCAACCACCCGGGCATGGTGCTGACCGGCACGAACGCGTTGGAGATGAAGGTCAGCGGGAACAGCCAGACCAGGCCGGCCGAAGTGGCCGCCTCCGGGCTGCGCACCGACAATCCGATCAGCGCGCCGATCCAGGAGAAGGCGTAGCCGAGCAGGAGCAGCAGCAGGAACCCGCAGAACGCCTCCAGCACGCTCTTGTGGATCCGCCAGCCGATGGCGAAGGCCACCAGGCCCAGCACCACCAGCGTCAGCGCGGTCTGCACCAGGTCGGCCAGGGTCCGGCCGACCAGTACCGCCGAGCGCGCCATCGGCAGCGAGCGGAAGCGGTCGACCAGCCCCTTGGTCATGTCCTCGGCGATGCCGGCCGAGGCTCCGGCGACGGCGAAGGTCACCGTCTGCGCGAAGATCCCGGCCATCAGGAACTGCTTGTACGCATTGGGGTCGCTGGCGGTGCCCGGGACTCTGATCGCGCCACCCATGACATAGGTGAACAGCAGCACGAACATGACCGGCTGCATCATGCCGAAGACCACGATCTCCGGGATCCGGGTCATCCGGCGCAGGTTGCGCTTGGCCACCACCCAGGAGTCCCGCAGCCCCGGCAGCAGCCCGCCGCGATGGGTGGGGACCGCGTTGCCGACCGCACTGGTCATGGTCGTCATCAGGACTCCTTCCGAATCGGCTCGGCACTGTCGGCAGTCCTGGCGGCAGCCTTGTCTGCGGACTTGGCGGCGCCGTCCGGCTCGCCTTCCTCGTCCGTGGTCACGTGTCCGGTGAGGGAGAGGAACACGTCGTCGAGGGTGGGACGGCGCAGCCCGATGTCGTGGATGACGATGCTGCGCGAGTCCAGCTCGCGGATGACGTCCGCGAGCACCCGGGCGCCACCGGAGACCGGGACGGTGATCCGGCGGGTGTGCTGCTCGACGGTCGGGTCGCCCTTGGCGTAGGGGGTGAGTGCGGCCACGGCCTCGCTCAGGTCAAGCGGGTTCTGCACCACGACCTCCACCCGCTCGCCGCCGATCTGCGCCTTGAGCTGGTCGGCGGTGCCCCGGGCTATCACCTTGCCGTGGTCGACCACCGCTATGTCGTGGGCGAGGCGGTCGGCCTCCTCCAGGTACTGGGTGGTGAGCAGCAGCGTGGTGCCCTGCTCGACCAGGGTCTCGATGACCTCCCACAGCGCCATCCGGTTGCGGGGGTCGAGCCCGGTGGTGGGCTCGTCCAGGAACATCACCGGCGGCCGGACCACCAGCGCGGCGGCGAGGTCGAGCCTGCGCCGCATACCGCCGGAGTAGGTCTTGGCGGTGCGGTTCGCGGCCTCGGAGAGGTTGAACCACTCCAGCAGCTCCAGCGCCCGGGCCTTGGCGTCGCGGGCGCTCATCTGGTAGAGCTCGCCGACCATCTGGAGGTTCTCACGGCCCGTCAGGTACTCGTCCACGGCGGCGTACTGGCCGGAGAGCCCGATCAGGCTGCGGACCTTGTTCGGGTGCTTCAGTACGTCCACACCGGCCACCGTCGCATGCCCGGAGTCGGGCCGCAGCAACGTGGTCAGCACCCGGACAGTCGTGGTCTTCCCTGCTCCGTTGGGTCCGAGCAGGCCGAGAACAGTCCCTCGGGGACGTCGAGATCGACGCCGTCGAGGGCTCGTACATCGCCGAAGGTCTTCACCAGACCTTCGGCGTATATGGCAGCGTCTGCCATCTGCGGGTCTCCCTGGATCGTTGCTGTCTGATTCCTGTGCCCTGATTCAATCCTGCTGCCCTGCTGCCCGCCCTTGGTTTTTCGGTGATTACTCCAGCCTGGCCTTGCCGCAGCCGGAGCGCGACCCGACGCCTGCCTGCCCGGGGGCGGCAGTCGTGGGGCGGGGTCGGCTCAGCTCTGGTTCAGAATCGCGTAGCCGGAGTCGCGCAGCTCGGAGACTACGGCCGCGCAGTGCTCCGGACCCCTGGTTTCCAAATGAAGGTCCACCTCGGCCTCACCCAGAGCAAGCTTGGGATCAGTCCTGACATGGGCGATGTCCACAACATTGGCATTGGCCTGGGTGAGCACACCGAGCAGACTGGCCAGAGCACCCGGACGATCGGTGATCCGCAGCCGCAGCGAGAAATAGCGTCCGGCCGCGACCATGCCGTGCCGCAGCACCCGCTGCATCAGCAGCGGGTCCACATTGCCGCCGGACAGCACCGCCACCACCGGACCCTCCAGCTCTGCCCCGTGCTCAAGCAGCGCCGCGACCGTGCTCGCCCCGGCCGGCTCGACCACGAGCTTGCAGCGCTCCAGGCAGATCAGCAGCGCCTGGGCGAGCGAGGTCTCGCTGACCGTGATCACCCCGTCCGCGAGCCGGTTGACGATCTCGAACGGGATGTCACCGGGACGGCCCACCTGGATGCCGTCCGCCATGGTCGAGAAGCCCTCCAGACTGACCGGCCGGCCGGCCCGCAGCGAGGGCGGGTAGGCGGCCGCGCCGGCCGCCTGCACACCTATCACCCGGACGTCCGGGCGCAGCTGCTTGACCGCGACCGAGATCCCCGCCAGCAGCCCGCCACCGCCGACGCCGACCAGGATGGTCCGCACCTCGGGGCACTGCTCCAGGATCTCCAGGCCGACCGTGCCCTGCCCGGCCACCACGTCCTCGTGGTCGAAGGGGTGGATCACCACCGCGCCGGTCGCCTCGGCGTAGTCGAGCGCGGCCTCCAGGGTCGCGTCGAAGTTCTCGCCGTACAGCCGGACCTCCGCGCCGTAGTCGCGGGTCGCGGCGACCTTCGGCAGCGGCGCGCCGACCGGCATGAACACCGTGGAGTGCACCCCCAGGGTGGTCGCCGCCAGGGCGACACCCTGCGCGTGGTTCCCGGCGCTGGCGGCAACCACCCCGGCCGCGCGCTCGACCGGGCTCAGCCCGGCGATCCGCACATAGGCGCCGCGCAGCTTGAACGAACCGGTCCGCTGGAGGTTCTCGCACTTGAGGTGAACCGCCGAGCCGATGAGCGAGGAAAGGTGCCGGCTGCCCTCCATCGGGGTGACCCGAGCCACGCCCGAAAGCATCTTGTGAGCACCGAGAACGTCATCCAGAGTGATCGGCCAGGAGTTCATGGGTTCAGCGTAGGGCTTTCCGTGGATACTCTCGGGACAGCTCACGGAAGAAAGATCGCGCCCACCATGACCACTGATGACAGCGGTGACCGGACCGAACAGGTCTACGAACAGCTCCAGTACCAGACCGCCTTGTTCGCGCGCCGGGCGGAGCGGGTCCGCATGGGCGGTGTCAGTGATCACAACGCGCTGGACCGGGCCGCGTACCTGCTGCTGAACCGGCTGGAGCGGGAGGGCCCGGTGGGTGTGAAGGCGCTCGCCCAGGCGATGGGCATCGACTCGTCCACCGTCACCCGGCAGGTCGCGCCCCTGGTCGACAGCGGGCTGGTGGACCGGCTGCCCAACCCCAAGGACGGCCGTGCGGTGCTGCTGGCGCTGTCGGTGCTCGGGCTTGAGCGGCTGAACCAGGTCCGGGTCAGCCGCCGGGCGCTGATGCGGGAGCTGCTCACCGACTGGTCACCCGAGGACCGGGAGCAGTTCAGCTCCCTGCTCACCCGCTTCAACCAGGCCATGCGGGAGTACAACCCGTCAATCGGACTGGAGGGCTGAGGGCTGGTCGACCGGCCGACCAGCCGTCCGACCGGCCGTCAGGACAGGCTCGGGGCGGCCGTCGTCGTGCGTACGGCCGCCCCGATCCCTTCGGGCTGCTGCTTCCTGGTTGAGGTCGCTGCTGCTCGCGCGCGCTGGTGCTTGCGCGTGCTTTTACTCCGGTGTGCTGCTACTCGGGCGTGCTGCTACTTGGATGTGCTGTTACTTGAGCGCGTCGGACAGGTCCGCGAGCAGGTCGTCCACCGACTCGATGCCGACGGACAGGCGGACCAGGTCGGCCGGGACCTCCAGCGCCGAACCGGCAGCCGAGGCGTGGGTCATCCGTCCCGGGTGCTCGATCAGCGACTCCACACCGCCCAGCGACTCGCCCAGGGTGAACAGCTGCGCCCGGTTGCACACCTGGACCGCCGCCTCCTCACCGTCCTTGTGGCGGAAGGAGACCATCCCGCCGAAGGACTTCATCTGCTTCGCCGCGATCTCGTGGCCCTTGTGCGAGGGCAGACCCGGGTACAGCACCTCGGCGACCTTGGGGTGGCCGACGAGGAACTCGGCCACCCGGGCCGCGTTCTCGCTGTGCCGGTCCATGCGCACGCCCAGAGTCTTGATGCCGCGCATCACCAGCCAGGCGTCGAACGGGCCCGCGACCGCGCCCATGGCGTTCTGGTGGTACGCCAGGTCGTCGCCCAGCGCGGAGTCGCCGGCCACCAGCGCGCCGCCGACCACGTCCGAGTGACCGCCCATGTACTTGGTCGTCGAGTAGACGACGACATCCGCGCCCAGCGCGAGCGGCTGCTGGAGGTACGGGCTGGCGAAGGTGTTGTCGACCACCAGCAGCGCGCCCGCCTCGTGCGCCAGCTGCGCGACCGCAGGCACGTCGGTGATGCCCAGCAGCGGGTTGCTGGGCGTCTCCACCCAGATGACCTTGGTGTTCGGCCGGATCTCGGCGCGCACCGAATCCGGGTTGTGGGTGTCGGCCACCGACCACTCCACGCCCCAGCGCGAGAGCACCTTGGAGAACAGGCGGAAGGTCCCGCCGTAGGCGTCATTGGGATCACGATGTGGTCCCCGGGCTTGGTCACCGTGCGCAGCAGGCAGTCCTCGGCCGCGAGACCGGAGGCGAACGCCAGGCCCCGGCGTCCTCCGTCGAGCGCGGCCAGATTCTGCTCCAGCGCGGTGCGGGTGGGGTTGGCGGAGCGGCTGTACTCGTAGCCGCCACGCAGCCCGCCGACGCCGTCCTGCTTGTAGGTGGAGACCTGGTAGATGGGGGTAACCACGGCACCGGTCTGCGGATCGGCCTCCTGACCCGCGTGGATGGCAAGGGTCTCGAAGTCGTAGTTCTGCTCACTGCTGCTCATGTGACCAGAGAGTAGCCGGAGCGGACCGGCGACAGCGACGAAGCGCGACAACCTGCCGCCCGGGTCTCCCACACACCCCCGCGCCCGCGCTCGCGGCCGGGCCCGCGCCCGGCACCGCGCCCGCGCGCCCGCGCGCGCCCGCGCGCGCCCGACACCGACGCCCCGCGCGCCACTCCGGGCCGCTCCGGGCCGCGCCGCAACGCTGACGGCCCTGACCGCCCCGGCCCGGCCCCGGACCAGACCTGACCCGGCCCCCCGGCCCCGGCCTGGCCCCGCCCGCCCGGTCCCCGCCCGCCGGGAAAGTACGCTTCTCACATCCCGCCCCCGACCGCCGCCCGGCCTCCCGGCTCTCCCCTGTCTCCCCCACCCCCGCAGAGAGCGCGCCGCCCCATGCGTACGACCCTCCGCAGCCTGCGGATCATCGCCCCGCCCGTCGGCTGCTACCTGCTGACCGCCGCCGTCATGGCCGGTGCCCTCGGGCTGGACCTGGCGATCGCCAGTGGCTCCAGGGGGCACGGCGTGCTGCTGCGGGCGGAGGCCTGGGGCTTCACCGCCGTTGTCGCCTGCGTGCTGCTCTACGGCCTCTACGCGGTGCGCGCGGACAACCGCCCGCCCGCAGGGGGCCTGCGGGTCACCCCGGCGCAGCAGCCGGAGCTGTGGGCACTCGTCCGGCGGAGCGCGCAGTCCGTCGGCGTCCGCGCCCCGCACGCCCTGTGGCTCACCGACGACGCCGAGCTGACGGCACGGCAGAGCGGCCGGCTGCTGGGCCTGCTCCCGGGCCGCCGCCGCCTGCGCCTCGGACTGCCGCTGCTGGTGGGGCTGTCCGAGCAGCAGCTGACCGCACTGCTCGCGCACCGGCTCGGTCCGGCCGGCGGCGAGGACACCCCGCTGCCCGGCCTGCTGCGCCGCAACCGCGCCGCGCTGCGGCTGGTGCTCCACCGCTACGCCGACACCGGTACCGACGCCTACCCGGACGCCGGCCGGCGCTCCGCCGCCCCCGGCCCGCGCCGGTGGTTCGGCGGGATGTACTCCGGCTACGCCCGGGCCTGCCTGCGCTGGAGCGCGGCCGACGCGCGCGGCCTGGAGCTCGCCGCCGACCGCGCCGCCGCGCTGGCGGCCGGACGCGACACCGCCGTCGCCGCGCTGCGCCGGGAGCAGGCCCTGCATGCGCTGCACGACCGCTACCGGGAGGAGTACCTGCTCCTCGGCTGGGAGCAGGGCGCCTGCCCGCCCGCCGCGCAGGTGCTCCCGGCCTTCCGCGACTGGCTCGGCAGTCCCGACGGGCAGCGGGAGCTGGCGCGGCTGGAGAGCGACCCGCCCCGGGAGCGGACCACCACGCACGAGGCCCGGCCGCCGCTGACCGAGCGGGTCAGCCTGCTGGAGCAGCTGCCCCCGGGCCCGGCCGCCGGACCGTCCGCGCCCGCCGAGCCCCTGTTGAGGGACCCGCTGCCGACCGCCACCCAGGTGGTCGAGGCCGCCCGGGCGTGGCGGAACGCCGACAGCTGCCCTGGGACGAGCTCGCCGGGATCGCCGGGCAGGCCGAGCTGGACGCGGCCGCGGCCGGGCTGCTCACCTCGCTGACGGCGGTGCTGCGCCGCCGCACCCCGGACCTGCCGACCGTGCTGGACGCGATCGACGAGGGCCGCTGGGCGGAGCTCGCCGACTGGATCCCGCGCACCGGCGCCGCCCGCACCGTCCCGGTGGCCGTCGGCCGCTCGCTGAACCTCAGCACCGCCTCCGAGGGCCTGCACGCGCTGGTGCTGGCCGAGCTGGTGCGGCAGGGCCGGGCCCGCTGGGCCGTCGACTGGCAGCAGGGCCGCCGGCTCACCCCGGACGGCCTCGACTCCGTCGTCCTGCCCGCCCTCGACGCTGCCACCGCGACCCCGCCGGAGACCGCACCGCTGCGGCGGCTGCTGAGCCCGGACGCGGAATCCCTGCCGCCCGTCGAGCGTTGAACGGGGCGGTCGCGAAAGCACCGGCCCGAACCTCAGGACGGAATCCACAATGATCTTCGGCAACCACTTCAAGAACCGCCT
Organism: Streptacidiphilus sp. 4-A2; assembly: GCA_014284505.1. GTDB lineage: Bacteria > Actinomycetota > Actinomycetes > Streptomycetales > Streptomycetaceae > Streptacidiphilus. The sequence goes on from JAAFYY010000001.1 coordinate 5,901,107, forward strand.
CCCCTCCGCCGACGAGGCCCTCCCCGGCCGGCCGCAGCCCGGCTTCGCGGTCCCGCTGGAGCACACCGTCCTCGGCCACCCGCTCCAGGGCCCGTACCCGGCCGGCCTGGAGGTCGCCGACTTCGGCCTGGGCTGCTTCTGGGGCGCCGAGCGCGCGTTCTGGAGCGTCCCCGGGGTGTGGACCACCCTCGTCGGCTACCAGGGCGGCCAGACCCCGAACCCGACCTACGAAGAGGTGTGCAGCGGCGCCACCGGCCACACCGAGGCCGTCCGCGTGGTCTTCGACCCGGCGCTGGTCTCCTACGAGGACCTGCTCAAGGTCTTCTGGGAGGCGCACGACCCCACCCAGGGCTTCCGCCAGGGCAACGACCGCGGCAGCCAGTACCGCTCCGCGATCTACACCCACCCCCGCCCAGGCCCCCGCCACCGCCACCCGCGACGACTTCCAGTCCGTCCTCAAGCGCGTCGGCTACGCCGACATCACCACCGAAATCCTCCCCGCCGGCCCCTTCTACCCCGCCGAGCCCTACCACCAGCAGTACCTCGACAAGAACCCCGACGGCTACTGCGGCCTCGGCGGCACGGGCCAGTCCTGCCCGATCGGCGTGGCCAGGACCGACGGCTGAGCAGGATTGAAATCGCCTGAGCCTTGCCGACGGCGCGGCTAGGCTCGGCGGCGTGAGCGACTTCGTGCAGGTGTCCACAGCAACGGAGAGCCGTGAGAAGGCCGTAGAGCTGGCCCGATCTGTGGTGGAGGGTCGGCTCGCGGCGGGAGCCCAGATCACAGGACCGGTCATCTCGGCCTTCTGGCACCTGGGCGAATTGGGCACCGGCGAAGAATGGCGGCTGACCTTCACCACACGGGCCGACCGCTACGCCGATCTTGAGGCACACCTGCAGAAGCACCACCCGTGGCAGAACCCGGAGATCATCGCCGTGCCGATCGTCGGAGGCGCGGCGTCATGCCTGGAGTGGATCAGCACATCGACCGAACCGGATTCGTCGGTCTGAGCCTCAGACCCAGGCCTTCTCCAAGACCTCGGCAACCTGCGGCAACTCGCGGTACACCGACAGCTGCCGCAGCAGACGGTTGGGGTTCTAGTTCCGTCCATCTGTCAGCGGGGTTGGTGAAGCGGTCATCGGTCTTGGTGACGGTGCGTTCGATGACGTGGGTGGGGCCGATGGTGGTGGCGCGGACGAAGGACGCGATCCGTTGTTGCCGTCGATGAGGGCGTGGTTACGGCCGAGGGACTCCATGAGCGCTGCGGCCTTCTCCCAGATCCCTGGTAGGCGTCCTGCCCGAAAACGGTCGTCCTCGGGCGGGCTGCGGCCGAGGCGATCAATCCGGCGTCCCACAGCTGCATATCGCCGTCGACGACCCGCCGCGCCACCTCTGCTCCGGCAGACCCGCTGGCTTGCGGACGTGGAACGCCAGCGGGAGATCTGGCTGCTCTGCCCGCGCGCCCCGATGCGTGTCCAGGGCAACGACCCGCAGGTCGACCTCTACCGCCGGGTGCCCTTCTACCTCGCCGCACCGGTCGGCTGACCTCGGCGTCTGCGCTGGGGAACCGCGCCCGGGCCGTCGTCGTCCTGGTCGGCACACAGGTCGGGGCGGGTTCAGTCACGGCGGTTCGCAGCCAAGGGAGGCGGTCGTGCGGGTGCACATGACGCGTAGGCGGATGCTCATCGCGCCGTTCGCGGTCGTGCTGGTGGCGGCGCTGGCCCTCTGCGCTGTGTGGTTCTTCGTCGAACCGCCGTTCGGCGGCCTTCCGGACAACCACGTCGCCGCCACCGACTCCCGCGTCTGCCGTCAGACGACCGTAACAACGACCCGCTCGCGGACGTAACGCAGCACTTCGGCCTGGTGCTGCCGCCCGGGGCGACCGGTGTGGTCTTCACGGCCGGCGTGGGCGGCATGCAGGAGGAAGCCGATCTGAACCTCCGCTTCAGTACGACAGCGGCGGGCCTCGCTGCCTTCCTCTCGGCGAGCAAGATCCCCGGCCGACAGCGACCGCTCAGGTGTCCGCGGACGATTGGGACATATATCCGGGTGGACGGACGGCCACAGCACAGGGTCCGTGCGGTCTCTGTCCGCCGGCCGACGAGCACATGGTCTACAGCCAGGACGGCCCGGACAGTTTCTACGGCAAGAGCCCGCGCGTGGTGGCCGTGGACATGACGGACCCGGCCCATCCCACGGTATGGATCGACGCCTACGACTTCTGAGCCGGGCGCAGCGGTGCCCTGAATGCCGTGTTCCGCGAGCTGGGGCGGTCGTGGCGGTGGCTGCCGGCTGCTGTAGACATCGGGGGATGAAAGGTCTTTGCTTGAGAGGTGAGGAGCGCCCCTGGAGGTGGCACCATGCGCAAGGTGGCGGACTGCCGGGAATTTCCCAGTGAGATCAACTGCACGCTGACGATCGCGGGCACCGAGGACGAGGTCGTCGCGGCGGCGGCGATGCACGCCGTAGCGGCACACAAGCACGACGACACCCCTGAGCTGCGCGAACAGATTCGCGGCATGCTCAAGGACGAGGTGGCGGTCGGCTGACCGGACCCTCCCGAGCCCTGACGCGCCCCCTCCCGCCGCCGAGGGGGTGGGGTCGCGCCCTACCCCACTCCGACCCCATGGGAGGCGGCCATGTCCGCCATGATCCGCAAGAGCCTCGACTCCCCGAGGAAGTCCGGCCGTTCAAGGACGGCAAGGGGCACCTGAACGTCGTCAATCTGGACGCCGCCCGGTGGGCCGCGCGGTGTTCGAGCCGGGCTGGCGCTGGTCCCTGCACGTCAAGCCGATAGTGCAGACGGACAGCTGCGAGGCCCCGCACACCGGATATGTCATCGCCGGTCGGCTGACGATCGCCATGGACGACGGCGAGCAGGAGACATTCGGCCCGGGTGACTTCATGATCGTCCCGCCCGGCCACGACGCCTGGGTCGTCGGCGACGAGGCGTGCACCGTCCTCGACTGGCAGGGCTACGCCGACTACGCGAAGCCGTAGCCGTAGCCGTAGCCGTAGCCGTAGGAATACTGGGGGGCCGACGGCAGGTTTGTGCGCCGTCATGGCGCGGGCATCATCCGCGCCATTTCTGACGTCCAGTCACTTCGCTTTGATTGATGGGTAATTGGGGTGATGTCTGCATCACCTTGATCATCGCCGCGCCGAGCGGGGTTCCGGGGGATGCCACGGCCTCCCCAAGCGGACGTCCCGCCTCACCGTCACCGCCGCCGCGTCCCGCAGGTCAGGGCGGGCGGCGTCCCACAATGACGCCAGTGGGCGGTGGTCCCTTGCGGCGGTCGCCGAGCGGCGCGCAGGCTCGGTGCCGCGCAGCCCCAACGACGAGTGGGGAGCGTGCTTCAAGCCAGAAACACTGATCGAGAGGGAACGATCATGTTGCACAGTCTGAAGGCCGTGGGGGTGCTGGCGACAGCAGCGGCCATCGCGATGGTGGGTGTGGGCACGGCCAACGCCACCACCCACGTCGCCCCGTTCGCCGCGCAGGTCCAGGCGGCGGGCCTGAACAGCTCGCAGGCCACCACCCTGCAGAGCCGGGTCGAGCAGATCCTGCACCAGTACAAGGGCGCCCAGCAGGTCGCCGCGAACGAGATCGCGCTGCCGGGCGGTGGCTCCGTGCTGCTGCCCCTGCCCGGGAAGAAGTACGCCCAGGTGCTGCCCGGCGCGGTCAACCTCGGCTTCGCGGCGGCCGGCGGCAACGCGGCCAAGTCGGCCGCCGAGTCGTTCGGCCCGAACACCATCCGGTCGAACGGCGACAGCTGCCCCTACCAGTACTTCTGCATGTGGCAGGGGGAGAACGGCACGGGCGAGCAGTTCAACGTCAGCACCTGCAACGAGGACCAGGAGCTGCCGGGCTCCGGCTGGAACGCCGACGGGTCCTGGATCAACAACCAGACCGCCGGCACCGACGCCTTCCTGCTCAACAGCAGCAAGGTCGTCATCTACACCACGCCGCCGCCGGTCTCCTACTCCCCCGACTGGAACTGGGTGCCCTACTGGTACGCGGACGCCTGCAACCACTGAGCCCGGCTGAGCCCGGACCGCTGACCGGTAGGGCCCATCGGTCTCAGCCGTCCGAACCGCTCCGAGAGAACCCGCCCCTGGCCGGACCGCCCCGCGCGGCCTGCCAGGGGGCGTCGGGCTGCATGCGCGCACCCGAGCAGCCCGGATTCGCGCCGGGCCAGCGGATATCCGCGCCTCGGGCGCCGGGTACTGCCGCGACGGAATTTGACGGGTGCCATTCAAGTTCCTTGTACAGCAGCACAATTGTCGGATTGTCAGGGCCGTATTCGAGCACAGGCCCTACGCTGGGGGGCCGAGTGGTCGCGTCGGTATCGAGGGGGGATCGGATGACGCAGGCGGAGGACTGGCTGGCCCAGGCGTCCAAGGGGTTCGAGCCGCCCACCGACCTGCGACCGGAGGTCGCGCACCCGGCCCGGATCTACGACTGGCTGCTCGGAGGGAAAGATCATTTTCCCCCGGACCGGGCGGCGGGCGAACGCCTGGTCGCGGCCGATCCGGCGATGCGCCGGGCGGCGCGGGCCAACCGGGCCTTTCTGCAGCGCGCCGTACGCGCTCTCGCCGGGGAGGGTGTCGACCAGTTCCTCGACATCGGCACCGGCATCCCGGCCGCCGGGAACACCCATGAGATCGCGCAGCGCGTCGACCCCCGGGCCGGGTGATGTACGTCGACAACGACCCGATCGTGCTGGCCCACGCGCGGGCGCTGATGGCCGGGGCCGGACACGGCGAGACCCGGGTACTCCAGGCGGACCTGCGCGAGCCGCAGCGGATCCTCACCGACCCGGACGTCCGGGGGCTGCTGGACTTCCAACGCCCGGTCGCGCTGCTGCTGGTGGGCATCCTGCACTTCATCCCGGACAGCGACCGGCCCTACCAGGTCGTCGCCGAGTTCCTGGACGCGCTCGCCCCGGGCAGCTGCCTGGTCCTCAGCCACGGCACCGGCGACTTCATCGATCCGCAGGCCGGGCAGCGGGCGGTCGACGCCTACGCCAAGTCCAGCGCACCGGTCACCGGCCGCAGCTACGCCGAGGTGCTGCGCTTCTTCGACGGTCTGGAACTGCTGCCGCCCGGCATCGTCACCGCGCCGTTCTGGCGTCCGGACGCCCCCGCCACCGCCGAGGACGCCCGGCTGCCCATCTATGCCGCGGTCGGCCGCAAGCGCCGGTAGCGCCGGTAGCGCCGATAGTGCCCGGTGGCCGGTGGCGGGCCAGCCGCGGCCGTACTCCTCCTCGGTGAGCCGGAAGGAGACCAGGCCGCCGTGACCGGCCAGACATGCGACGGCAGGCCGCCGCATGTCTGGACCGAGGTCAGCAGCGCGTCGCGCATCAACTCGTCGAAGATCAGGGCCGGGTTGAGCTCCAGCAGGGTCGCCACCCAGGGCGTGGCGTGCGCGGTGAAGGTGGAGACGGCCCAGAACACCCCGGTACAGAGACAGTCGACGGTCGGCGCCCGGGACGGCTCACACACGGTGGTCATGCCGCTCCTCCACTCCTCGCCGAGGCGACGAAACGGTAGCGTCCCGTCGCCAGCCGCCGGGAAGGTAGGGTGTCGACCGTCGGAACGCAACCGTATCGTCCTTTTGTCGGACCGGTCTCCGGGTGGCTAGGGCACCCGCCCGCGCATCAGCGCAGGTCGGCCGCAATGCCCGGGAGCCCGGGGGCCCGGGAGCCCGGGAGCCCGGGGGCCCGGGAGCCCGGGAGCCCGGGAGCCGGTGGGAATTCCCCGGGAGCAGCGGCGGGAGCGGGAGCAGCGCCAGGAGGAAGGTCAGCGCGTGGACAGGCGGAAGGCGGTCTCGCCGAAGACGACCCGGTCGCCGGGGCCGACGGCCACCGCGCCGATGATCCGGGCTCCGTTGACCTGGGTGCCATTGGTCGAACCGAGGTCGCGCAGCAGCCAGCCGGCACCGTCACGGAAGAGCTCGGCATGCACCCGGGAGACCGAGGTGTCACTGAGCCGCAGGTGGCAGCCCTCGACACGGCCGATCCGCAGCGGCCCCGAATCCTCGACCGGGAGGATCACGGACTCCAACCGGGGGTGCCGCCAGGCGTTCTGGAGGCGCAGCCCGAAGGAGGAGAGCATCTGCACCGAGTCGAAGAGCAGTTGTGACATCCGCCCGCGCGAGGGCAGGTCGGCGGTGAGCACGTCCAACTCGACGCGGGCCCGGGCGTGCAGGGCCAGTTCCATCCGGTGCAGGAAGGTCTCGTGCGACAACCGGCCCTGGGCGGCATGGTCGCGCAGCAGTTCGATCGCCTGATCCCGCTCGGCATCCGACAGGCGCATCACGTCGGTCAGGGATTCAGGCGTCGTCATGAACTGATTCTCGGGCTTCATTTGCAGCGCGTCCAGCCATTCTGCCCCGGCCGACGGGGACTTCGGGCGCCCGGTGCCGCGGATTTCACCCCACCACAGCATTTCCACAGCTCATCGGATAATGTCGCGGCTCAGCAGGAGGGAAAGCATGACCACGCCGTCACTGCCGCAGGAATCGTCTGGGCCTCAGGAAGCCGGGACGCCGGACCCTGGGACGCCGGAGACATCCGCGGCCTCCGGCGCCCCGGTCGTCGGCATACCCTCCGACCTGCTGAATGATGCCGATCTGCCGGACGGCTCCGACCCCTCGGACGGCTCCGACCTCCCTGACGGCTCCGCCCTCCCGGACGGCTCCGACCTGTCACAGGCTCAGTCCCCGGCTGCCGCGGCCGCCCGGGAACAGGACGCGGCAGCGGCGGAGCCCGGCGAGCAACGGGAGGCGCACCCGCGGTCGCGGCCGTATCCTGCCGCCGGACCGGGGACGCCGCAGCTGGGGCTGTCGCCGCAGGCGTACACCTGGGGGACGCCGCTTCCGGCCGATCCGCCCGCGGGTGGCATGAATGGGCAGGCCGTCACCTCATTTGTGCTCGGGTTGTTGGCGATCATCCCCATCAGCATTGTCTTCGGGATCATCGCGCTGGTCAGGATCAGCCGCAACCGGCAGCGGGGCAAGGGCCTGGCCGTGGCCGGGCTGGTGCTCTCCGGGGTGTGGACGCTGGCCGCGACGGTCGCGATCCTGCTGGGTGCGGCGTGCACCTCCGCGCATCCGGGGCCGTTCACCCCCACGGCGGACATCCGGCCGGTGTACACCCTGGCCCCCGGGACCTGCTTCGACGTGCCTGCCCGGAGCGTCACCGACTTCGTCACCGTCGTCTCCTGCGACCAGCCGCACGACCGCCAGCTGTACGCCAAGATCGACCTCCACGGCCCCTACCCGGCCGGCAGCAGAGCGGAGAGGACACCAGGGTCGCCTGCGTCAGGGCCCTGGGCGGCGCCTTCATCGACCCCGAAGGCATCCTGGAGGCGTCCCGCCCGTTCTTCTACGCCCCGGTGCAGTCGGCCTGGGTGGACGGCATGCCACAGGCCTGGTGCACGCTCGCCGGCCAGTCCGGGCAGCTCAGCGGGGACCTGATGCAGTCCTTCAACGCCTACACCTCGGACCAGCTGACCTATCTGCGGATCACCCGGCTGACCACGACCCTGCGCGACGAGCTCGGCAGCACCCCGGCCGCGGACTGGCAGATGGGACTGTCCGCCGCGGTGATGCTCACCCGCGCGGACCGCGCCGAAGCCAGGGCGCTGGACGCCCCGACCTTCAGGGAGGCCGGGGCGCAGCAGGCTGCGGAGGCCATCGCCGGCGACGACATGCGGGAGGCCGACCAGGTGCGGCTGCTGTCGCAGTCGGCCAGCGAACGCGAGTGGAACACGCAGTTGGCCACCCTGACCTCCTCGACCATCACTACCCAGATCCACGCCCTGCGAGTGGATCTGGGCCTCGATGCGGACTGAACCGGGTCGGGGCGGCACCGGGCTGGGCCAGGGCCGCTGCGGAGGCGGTGCGGGCCGGGGCGGGTCAGGCCGCGCTGCCCGCCTTCCAGCTGGCCCAGTCCATGTTCCAGCCGTTCAGCCCGTTCGCGGGATTGACGGTCTGGTCGCCGGAGTTGACCACCTCGACCACGTCGCCGGTGATCGAGCTGTTGTAGAACTGCGCCGCCGGGGTGACCGGGTCGGCGGCGCCCTTGGCGTCGTGCATGCCGACGCAGCCGTGGCTGGTGTTCTCGCTGCCGAAGACGCCCGTGTCGGCCCAGTAGTTGCCGTGCACGAAAGTGCCGGAGGTGGTGAGCCGCTGGGCGTGCGGGACATCGGCGATGTCGTACTCGCCGCCGAGGTTGACGGTCTGGGAGTTCATCCTGGTCTGCAACAGCTTCTCGGAGATCACCAGCTTGCCGGCCCAGGTGGTGTGCAGCGGGCTGCCGCCGGAGATCGGCCAGGTCTGGGTGACCGCGCCGTCACGGGTGACGGTTAGCGTCTTGGCGCTCAGGTCGGCGACGCTGGTCTGGCTGCGGCCGACGGTGAAGCTGATCTCCTTGGACTGGGTGCCGAAAACCCCGGGCGCGCCCTCGACGTCCTTGGCCGCAGGCGCAGGGTGACCCGGGTGCCGGCTGCCAGTACTCCTCCGGGCGGAAGTCGAGGCGGGTCGCGCTGAACCAGTGGCCGACGATCTCGACCGGTGGCACGGCGGTCACGGTGATCGCCTTCTGTACCCCGGCCTGGTCGGTGACGGCCTTGTTGAAGTTGATGGAGACGGGCATACCGACGCCGACAGTGGTGCCCGCGTCGGGGGTGTAGACACCGAGGAAGGTCTTGGCGGGGGCGGCCGTGGCGAACTGGGTCTCCTGGGACACACGCACCTTGGCCTGGTCGACCGCGACCGTCGTGACCTTGTAGCTGGTGCCCGAGCTGAGCCTGGCGGTGCTGGTCCAGCCGCTGCCGTCGGCGGTGAGCCGCCCGGGCACCTGTCGGCCGTTCAGGTCGGTGACGGTGACCGAGCTGAGCGTGCCACCGGTGACCGCGACCCGTACCGGCTGGGTGAAATCAGCCGTCCGGTCGCCGCCCGCCGGGGTGACGGTGACCACGGCGGCGGAGGTTCTGGAGCCGGACGGCCGTGAGCTGCCGGACGGTCCACCGCAGGCGGCGACCAGCGCGACCGGGGTGGCCACCAGGCCGCCCACCACCGCGCGACGGCCCCAGGCGGACGGGCGGTGCGGCCCTGTCCGGCACCGTTCCGCTGCTGCTCAGCTCCCACCACTGTCAACACTCCCTCAGCTGGACTACAGCATGCAGGTCATCACAAAACCTGATGGATATCCAGTTTTGCCCGGAACTGCCCGATTCCGCGCGGCAGCGGAAGCGGCGGGCACCCGGAACAGACACCCTGAGCGGACACCCGAGGCGGACACGACCGGGGCGGGAACAGCACCGGGCGGTCCCGGCATGGCCGGAACCGCCCAGGAGCCGGGCCTGCTTGCTGGTCGGTACGGGAGTCGTGGGGGCGCGGCGGTCCGGTCAGTCCTGCGCGCCGGCCTCGTCCTCGTCGCCGTAGACCTCCCAGTCCTCGTTCTCCGGGTCGAAGTCCACCGGCTGCGACTCCCAGGTCGCCTCGGCCAGCTCGACACCGGGGATGCCGGCGAGCATCGCGACCGGGTCGACGAAGTGGGCGATGGACCCGGCCGGGTCGATCTCAATGGCGGCCACGGCCTCCGCTCGCTCCTCGTCCTCAAGGAAGGAGTCGTTCCGCACCTGCTCCAGGGCGGCCTCGGCCAGGGCCTTCTCGTCGACGATCTCGGCGATGAGTTCGATCTGAAGCCGGATGTAGCGCGGCTCGGTGGTCTCACTAGTCATGGATGGACCCTATCCAACACAGCAGAAGCTCATTACCATCGTGCGAACAACATCGCCACCCAGTAATCCGGGGAGCGCCCCTTGGGCACACGCCGTCCGCTCACCACACACCGCAGTCGCCGCGGGCATAGGCATTGCCGTCGCCGTGGCACTCGGTCCCATGGCCTCAGCGGCAACCACTTCGGCGGCCCGGCACGATCTGCGCTCCGCGTCCGCCAGTTCCTCGACCGGCACCGACCGGGACCTCGCACTGAGCGGCAGCGGGACGGACGCCGTCCCCTACGCGGTCAGCGGCATCGGCTCGCTGATCGTCGGCGCGGGCGCGGTCTACGCCGCCCGCCGCTGGAGCGCCTGACACCACGACGGACCGCACCCCGGCCCCGCTGGGACAAGCCGGAACACCCTGGAACAGCTTGGAACGGCCTGGAACGGCCTGGGTCACCCTGGGACCGGCTGGGACAGCCTGGGACGCGCTGGGACGCAACGCGGATGACCGGCGGGGATGACCGGCACGGACAGCCTGGAACGGCCTGGAACGCGCTGGGACAGCCTGGGACGCGCCGCGCCGCCCCCGGGACGCGCCCGGAAACACCAGCAGGGCCGGCCCTTGAAGGGCCGGCCCTGGTGTCTCCGCTCGTGTTCCCCCACCCGGGAACACGCGGAGCCGGTGCCACGGGGCCGCCGCACCCCGGGCCCGAAGGCCCAGAGGCGGGACGACGACGATCCCCGCGGGCGACGCGGCCGGCCGGGTCAGGGCCGTCCGACGCGTCCTTTGGTGACCCGGCGCTCCGGGAGCCGCTCCGGAACCGCTGTTGTCACCAAGCTCGGCTTCTCGCCGTTGACCACAACAATGACGGCCCGTTGTTAAGCGCGTGCTGCCGGTTCATGTCGTAGGCGTACCAATCGGCGCGCGTCGTGTGAACACCCGGCGTCGGCGTCCGCTCCCGGGGCCTGCCGCACAGGCCCGGGAGCGGACGGACCGGCTGGGCGCCGCTCAGTGCACGCCGCGCTGCGCCATGAAGGACAGCAGGTCCTGCCGGGTGACGATGCCCTGCGGCTTGCCGTCGACCAGCACCACCGCGCCGTCGGCCTGCTCCAGGACGGCCATCAGCCGGGTGATCGACTCGCCGGAGCCGACCACCGGCAGCGGCGCCGACATGTGCCCCTCGATGGTGTCGTCGAGCGCGAAGCGCTTGCTGAACAGGCCGTCCAGCAGGTCGCGTTCCACGATCGAGCCGATCACCTCGCCCGCCATCACGTCCGGGTGGCCGGCTCCCGGCGAGACCACCGGCAGCTGCGAGACGCCGTACTCGCGCAGGATCTGCACCGCCTCACCCACCGACTCCTGCGGGTGCATGTGGACGAACTGCGGGATGCCCTCGTGCTCCAGCACGTCCTTGCGCTGGAGCACGTCCCCGGCGACGGCCTCGGGGCCGCGTCCAGGAAGCCGTAGTCCTGCATCCAGTCGTCGTTGAAGATCTTGGACAGGTAGCCGCGGCCGGAGTCCGGGAGCAGCACCACGACCACGTCGTCCGGGCCGAGCCGCTCGGCCACCCGCAGCGCCGCGACCACGGCCATCCCGCAGGAGCCGCCGACCAGCAGGCCCTCCTCCTTGGCCAGGCGGCGGGTCATCTGGAACGAGTCCTTGTCGGAGACCGGGACGATCTCGTCCGCGACCTCACGGTCGTAGGCGGTGGGCCAGAAGTCCTCACCGACGCCCTCGACCAGGTAGGGACGGCCGCTGCCGCCGGAGTAGACGGAGCCCTCCGGGTCCGCGCCGACCACCTGCACCCGGCCCTCGGAGACGTCCTTGAGGTAGCGGCCGGTGCCGGAGATGGTGCCGCCGGTGCCGACGCCCGCCACGAAGTGCGTGATCCGGCCATCCGTCTGCTCCCACAGCTCCGGGCCGGTGGAGCCGTAGTGGCTGGCGGGGTTGTTGGGGTTGGAGTACTGGTCGGGCTTCCAGGCGCCCGGGGTCTCCCGGACCAGCCGGTCGCTGACGTTGTAGTACGAGTCGGGGTGCTCGGGCGCGACCGCGGTCGGGCAGACCACGACCTCGGCACCGTAGGCGCGCAGCACATTGATCTTGTCGGTCGACACCTTGTCCGGACAGACGAAGATGCAGTGGTAGCCCTTCTGCTGGGCCACGATCGCGAGGCCCACCCCGGTGTTCCCGGAGGTCGGCTCGACGATCGTGCCGCCGGGCTTGAGTTCGCCCGAAGCCTCTGCGGCTTCGATCATCCGCATGGCGATGCGGTCCTTCACCGAGCCGCCCGGGTTGAAGTACTCAACCTTGGCGAGAACCGTGGCACTGATTCCCTCGGTGACTTTGTTGAGTCGTACCAGGGGGTGTTGCCGACGAGCTCGATGATCGAATCGTGGTACCGCACGGGGTCTCCTCCGCGGTTAGCCGGAAATCTACGGGCGCTCGGTTTGTCGCATCCGTGAAGATCAGCGTAATGGGGCAGACTCCGACCGTAGGTACTTCGTTCGTGGATCTGCCGGATACGCGGTTCCCGCACGGGCTCGGGCATGCGGTTCGGGCACGCGGTTCAGGCACACACTCAGGCACATGTACGGGCACACAGTTCAAGCAGACGTGGTTCACACAGGAGACGTGGTTAAACCGGAGAGGGGTCGCTCATGTCGCGGGAACGGGTGGCACGACGCATCGCCGCTGCGGCGGCCTACGGGGGCGGCGGGATCGGGCTGCTCGGGGTGGGGTTCGCGGGAGTGCTGCTGACCGAGGCGAAGCTGGCCGAGATGCAGCTGAACACGCTGCACGGCGAGCCGCCGCGGGCGGACGGGCTGTACGGGCAGGCGTTCGCGGGCGAGGACGCGGTGGACGCGCAGCCGCTGCGGATGGCGGTGCTGGGCGACTCCACGGCGGCCGGCTTCGGTGTGGACCGGGGCCGGGACACGCCGGGCGCGCTGCTGGCCGGCGGGATCGCGGCGATGGCGGAGCTGCCGGTGCGGCTGACGGTGGCGGCGGTGAACGGGGCGGCCTCGGACGACCTGGAGCGGCAGCTGGCCACCGTCCTGGAGTCCGAGCCGGTGCTGGACATCGCGCTGATCATGATCGGGGCGAACGACGTCACCCAGCGGATCAAGCTGGCGGACTCGGTGCGGATGCTCGGGGACACGGTACGGCGGCTGCGGGCGGCCGGGGCCGAGGTGGTCGTCGGGACCTGCCCGGACCTGGGCACGATCGAACCGGTGCGCCCGCCGCTGCGGACCCTGGCCCGCCGGGCCAGCCGCCAGCTGGCGGCCGCGCAGACGATCGCGGTGGTGGACGCGGGCGGCCGGAGCGTGTCGCTGGGCGCGCTGCTGGGCCCGGAGTTCAACCACCGGCCGGAGATGTTCGCCTCGGACCGCTACCACCCCTCCGCGCAGGGCTACCAGACCGCCGCGATGGCGCTGCTGCCGTCGCTGTGCGCGGCGCTGGACATCTGGCCGGAGGAGGGACGGCCGGACGCCTACCGCGGCGAGGGTGTGCTGCCGGTGACGCAGGCGGCGGCGCGGGCGGCCGGGCGCGGCGGTACCGAGGTGGCCGGCGCGGAGGTGCTGGGCGCGGACTCCGGCCCCCGTGGCCGCTGGGCGCTGCTGAAGCACCGGCGGCGGCACATCCTGCCGGCGGGCTCCCCGGAAACCCCGGCAGCACCGGAGACCCCAGCAGCACCAGGGGCACCAGTAGCCCCGGAAACCGCAGCAGCACCAGGGGCACCAGCAGCACCGGAAACCGCAGGGGACACCGGCCCGGGAGCGGCGCAGGCGGCTCCCGGGACACCCGGGTCAACGTCGGGCAATTCACACGCCGCCAGCGCTGACGCCGGAGCTACCTGACGGTAATTTAACGGGAGGTCACCACTTACCCGCTTCCTGGAACCTTCTGGAGTCCTCATGCCCGAAGCCGTCATCGTCAGCACCGCCCGCTCGCCGATCGGCCGGGCGTTCAAGGGCTCGCTGAAGGACGTCCGCCCGGACGACCTGACCGCGCATGTCATCCAGGCGGCGCTGGCGAAGATCCCGGAGCTCGACCCGCGCGACATCGACGACCTGATGCTGGGCTGTGGCCTGCCGGGCGGCGAGCAGGGCCACAACCTGGGCCGGGTGGTCGCCGTGCAGCTCGGCATGGACCACCTGCCGGGCTGCACCATCACCCGCTACTGTTCCTCGTCGCTGCAGACCTCCCGGATGGCGCTGCACGCGATCCGGGCCGGGGAGGGCGACGTCTTCATCTCGGCCGGCGTGGAGACCGTCTCCCGCAGCATCAAGGGCTCCTCGGACGGTCTGCCGGACACCAAGAACCCGCTGTTCGCGGAGGCCGAGGCGCGCACCGTCGCCACCGCCTCGATGACCGGCGCGCCGGTCTGGGAGGACCCGCGCGAGAGCGGCCTGGTCCCCGACATCTACATCACCATGGGCCAGACCGCGGAGAACCTGGCCAAGCTGAAGGGCATCAGCCGCGCCGAGCAGGACGAGTTCGGCGTGCGCTCGCAGAACCTGGCCGAGAAGGCGATCGCGGACGGCTTCTGGGCCCGCGAGATCGTCCCGGTGACCACCCCGGACGGCACGGTCGTCAGCAAGGACGACGGCCCGCGCGCGGGGGTGACCCTGGAGGGGTCTCCGCCCTCAAGCCGGCCTTCCGCCCCGACGGCAGCGTCAACGCCGGCAACTGCTGCCCGCTGAACGACGGCGCCGCGGCGCTGGTGATCATGTCCGACACCAAGGCGCGGAGCTGGGCCTGACGCCGCTGGCGCGGATCGTCTCCACCGGGATCACCGCGCTGTCCCCGGAGATCATGCGGGCCGGTCGAGGCGTCCAAGCAGGCACTGCGCCGCGCGGGCATGAGCATCGGTGACATGACCTGGTCGAGATCAACGAGGCGTTCGCCGCCCAGGTCATCCCCTACCAGGAGCTGGGCGTGGACCTGGACCGGCTGAACGTCAACGGCGGCGCCATCGCGGTCGGACACCCGTTCGGCATGACCGGCGCCCGGATCACCACCACCCTGATCAACTCGCTCCAGTGGCACGACAAGCAGTTCGGCCTGGAGACCATGTGCGTGGGCGGCGGCCAGGGCATGGCCATGATCCTTGAGCGGCTGAGCTGAGCCAGGGCGGAAGAGGGGCCGGGCGGGCAGCCGCCCCTCCGGTCCCCCCGGCCCCCACGTCGGGCCACGAAGTCAAGCCCCGGTGACACGTTTGGGCTAGCGGTACAGGGGTAAAGTTCGGGTCACGTTTCTCACGTGGCCCGAACCTTTTTCTTTAGCCACCTCACACATCCGATCGACGCCGAGTGATCACCTGATCACTGTGCGTCGAAAAACGGCTGGTATTCATTTACAGGAATGTCGTAGGTCACATCGTTGATCGACATTCCAGGCTCCCGGGAATTGCCGGGTTGGGGCACTGTTGGGACTGACCGCAGTTCGAACCCTTCGCTAGGGGTGCCCCGTGACAGTCCTCCTTGCCGTCCTCGTCTCACTGCTGTTCGTCCTCACCGCAGCCGCCGCCACCGGCGTACTGATCGCCGTCCGCGCACTGCGGTCGCTGGACCGGCGCTTCGACGCCTCGGTGCAGCGGGCCCGTCGCGCCGCGCTCGCCCAGGACCGCGAGCGGGAGATGGAGGAGGCCCGGACATTCTGGGCCGAGCAGGAGGCCCGGGCCGCCGAGGACGACCTCTACGGCGACACGGCGCCCGGCGGCGGCCTGTTCCAGGACGCGAACCTGGCGCTGCTGCCCGCACCGCGCGGCTATGTCGACGACGAGGGCACCATGGACCCGGAGTTCGCCGAGGCGCTGCGCAACGCGCTGGAGGACCTGCTCTCGGAGACCGAGGCCGGCCGCCGCGCCGGTGCCAACGGTGTCGGCACCGCCCAGGGCCCGCTCGGCGGCTCCGCCCCGGCCGCGCCCGGCCACGCCGGGCAGAGCGCCCACCACCCGTCCATGCCCGGCTTCATTCCGCAGCCCACCTCCACTCCGGAGTGGACCGACCTGCGGCTGATGGAGCTGGTGGACGTCGGCATCGTGCTGCGGGACGTCCGCCCCGGCCCGATGGGCACCCTGGACGTCTATGTGTTCGAGGACGAGACCACCTTGTGTGTCGCCCCCGGCGACCCGGAGACCGGTGCGCGCATCCGCGCGGCCGTGGCCGAGGGCGCGGAGGTGCGGCTGCTGGGCTCCTCGCGGCTGCCCGGCGGGCACGCGCTGACCTTCACCCTGGGCGACGAGACCGCCTACATCCTGGCCGACCGCGTGGTCGCCAGCCTCTGAGCAGTCCCGGAGCAGCCTCTGGGCAGGCTCGGAGCAGGCCCGGGCAGGCCCTAGGCAGGCCCCGAGCAGTCTCCGGAGCAGCCCCCGAGCCGGCGCCGCTTCCGGGCGGTCAGAGAACGAGCTGGGCGACCTCGGTCACCAGTTCCACCGCCTCGGCCAGCACCGCCGCCCCCGCTCCCGGCCCGTCCGGCGCCGACCCCCGTCCGACTCCGGCTCGTCGAGCCCGGAGCCGGGCGGGGGTCGGCCAGTACCGCCGCCAGGTCATGGGCGGCCACCGCGAGCTGGTCGCCCACCGCGAAGATCCCCGCATCGGGCAGCTCCTGCACCGGGAGCCCCTCCAAGCGCTGGGCGCGGGCGGCCAGTTGGCGGGCCAGCCGCAGGCCGGAGGGGGCGTGCCGGGTGAGCTTGCTCTGCGGCATCGAGCGGAACCGGTCGGCCAGGCGCTCGGCCGGGGCGAGCAGCGGTGTGGGGTCGGGCATCTGCCGAGAATAACCGGCGGGGCGGCGGCCGGCGGCACGCCCCGGCAGTCGGCGGCGGCGGCCGGACGGCGGCGCAGCCGTGGGCGGCCCGGGGGGCGAACTGCCGGATGAACCAGGGGTGAACCGGAGCCGGTCGAGGGATGAAGCGGCGCGGAGCCGGGTACGGGTCTCCACACAGCACCGGCTGTTGCCAAGGCCCACCCGCTGCAGGACAGTCGGTGGCAAGGAGAGCCCCGGCGGGCGGCCGACGGCACGTGTCCGCCGAAACCGGCCTGCCCCGCGGGCCCGCGGCCGTACCGACTCCTGGAGGCGCCCAGTGTCTTTGATGTACTCCGCCGAGACCCACCAGAACCTGCTCGCCCGGATCCCTTCGGTGACGGGCCGTGAGCTGAGCGCGTGGCTCAGGGCCGTGGAGGACGGCCCGAGCCTGCACCGTGCGGAGGAGCGGATCGACTGGCTGCGCCGCACGTATGACATCTCCTACGGCTATGCCAAGGCCATTGTTCACGAACACGACCTGCGCCGGGCGGCCGCACGCATGTCCCAATAGCGCGCACCCGAAATTTCGTTCTGTCGATATATTCCGGAAGGTCGCATTCCACAGTTGTGCGACCAAAGCGGAGCCGTTGCGGGGGTGCGGCAGGTCACCTCGATGACCTGCCCATGCCACGCCATGAACAACACGTGTGCCCGGAGCCGGATTTGAACCGGCACGGCCTGGCGGCCAGCGAGGTTTAAGCTCGCCGTGTCTGCATTCCACCATCCGGGCCCGCCCGCACTATGAGCCTAGCTGCCCAGAACGTCCAATACTCCCGTACCGCTCGGGAAGTTGGCTCAATTCCCAGCCCCCTGACGCATCGTCGGCTCACTTTGACCACTTGCGCGCCAGTTCTGTCCGTGTGCGGAATGTCAGGGGGGCCGCCCGAGGCGCACGTCAGGGTTCGGTCATCCTTGCGGAGGACCGTCGGCGGCCCCGTCTCCGACGCGAGTGGGTACGCCCAACCGTCCGCCCGGGCGACTACGCGGCGTGATCGCTCCGGAAGGATAAGAGGTGCACGCAGCCACGGCTGCGCCCCTCCCACTCCCCGCTTGGAGTCCGACAGTGACCACGACCCTGCGCCAAGACGCAGCCGCACGCGCCGTTGACCTGACCAAGGTCTACGGAGAGGGTGACACCCGGGTCACCGCTCTCGACCGGGTCAGCATCGAGTTCGCCGCCGGGCAGTTCACGGCCATCATGGGGCCGTCGGGCTCCGGCAAGTCCACCCTGATGCACTGCATGGCCGGGCTCGACACGGTCTCCTCCGGATCGGCCCGGATCGGCGACACCGAGCTCGTCGGACTCAAGGACAAGCAGCTGACCCGACTGCGCCGGGACCAGATCGGTTTTGTTCCAGGCGTTCAACCTGCTCCCCACGCTGACCGCGCTGGAGAACATCACGCTGCCCATGGACATCGCCGGGCGCAAGCCCGACCAGGCCTGGCTGGAGCGGGTGGTGGCCACCGTCGGCCTGGCCGACCGGCTCGCGCACCGCCCCTCGCAGCTCTCCGGCGGACAGCAGCAGCGCGTCGCCTGCGCCCGCGCGCTGGCCGGCCGGCCGGCGATCATCTTCGCCGACGAGCCCACCGGCAACCTCGACTCCCGCTCCGGCGCGGAGATCCTCGCCTTCCTGCGCTCCTCGGTACGGGAGCTGGGCCAGACCGTGGTGATGGTCACCCACGACCCGGTGGCCGCCTCCTACGCGGACCGGGTGGTCTTCCTCGCCGACGGCCGGATCGTCGACGAGATCCACGCCCCCACCGCCGACAGCGTCCTCGACCGGATGCGGCGTTTCGACGCCGTCGGCCGCACCAGCTGAAGGGGGCGCACCGTGTACCGCACCGCACTGCGAAATGTCCTGGCCCACAAGGGCCGACTGCTGATGACCATGCTGGCCGTGCTGCTCGGCACTGCCTTCGTGGCCGGGACTCTGGTCTTCTCCGACTCGGTCGCACAGTCCTTCAAGGACAGCCTCTCCAGCAACTACAACACCATATCCGTGCAGGTGAGCAATAAGGAGGCGGTCCAGGGCGGCCCCAGCTCCGGCGACAACGGGGTCAACACCCCGCTCACCCAGGCCACTTTGGCGCACATAGCCGCCCTGCCCGGCACCGCCTCCGCCCGCGGCACCGTCTCCGGCTTCGCCGGACTGTCGGACCCGCACGGCAACCTGATCGGCAGCCGGGGCAACACCGAGGGCGGCAACTGGGTCCCCGGCAGCAACGGCCAGGACAGCCTGTACCCGATGGCCCAGGGCAGCGGGCCCGCCGCCGGCGGCCAGATCGCCATCGACCAGAAGACCGCCGACAGCAACGGCTTCAAGGTCGGCGACACCGTCCGGCTCGCCGTCAACGGGCCGGTGATGCAGGAGACCGTCTCCGGGATCTTCACCACCACTGACCCGCAGGTCACCTCCGGCGGCTCGCTGGTGCTGTTCGACACCGCCACCGCCCAGAAGCTCTACCTGAAGCCCGGCCAGTTCGACACCATCACCGCCGACGCCCGGCCCGGCACCAGCCAGGACCAGCTGCGCCAGCAGATCCTGACGGTGGTTCCGCACGGCCAGGCGATCAAGACCGAGACCGCCACCCAGCTGAAGGCCGACCAGGCCACGGCGATCCAGTCGGCCACCTCCGGGATGCGGACCGCGCTGCTGGCCTTCGCCGGGATCGCGCTCTTCGTCGGGATCTTCCTGATCTCCAACACCTTCACCATGCTGATCGCCCAGCGCACCCGGGAGCTGGCGCTGATGCGGGCGATCGGCGCCAGCCGCCGCCAGGTCACCGCCTCGGTGCTGCTGGAGGCCCTCTTCGTGGGCATCAGCGCCTCACTGGTGGGTCTCGGTGCGGGGATCGGCATCGGGGTGGCCCTCCAGGCCGCCATGGGCTCCATGAACAGCCAGATCACCACCAACGTGCTGGTGGTCTCGCCGACCACGGTGATCGCCACCCTGCTCACCGGGATCGTGGTGACCGTGGCCGCCGCGCTGCTGCCCGGGATCCGCGCCTCGCGGGTCGCCCCGGTGGCCGCGATGCGCAGCGGCGACCAGCCGGCCTCGCAGAAGAGCCTGATCGTGCGCAACACCATCGGGCTGCTGCTGGCCGGGGCCGGACTGGCGCTGGTGCTGATCGGTGTGCAGGCCGGGGGCAGCTCCGGACGGCTGCCGGTGGGCGCGGGCGCGGTCGGGATCATGATCGGCGTGTTCGTGCTGACCCCGCTGCTCTCCCGGCCGGTGATCGGACTGGTCGGCCCGCTGCTGGCACGGCTGTTCGGCATCTCCGGCAAGCTGGCCCGGCAGAACGCGGTGCGCAACCCGCGCCGGACCGCGGCAACCGCCTCCGCGCTCACCATCGGGATCACCCTGATCAGCGCGCTGACAGTGATCGGCGCCTCGATGACGCACGCCATCGACCAGCAGGTCACCCAGAACATGACCGCCGACTACGCGATCAGCGGACTGGTCACCCCCACCGTCTCGCCCTCGCTGCTGCCGCAGATCGCGCACGCCCCGGGCGTGGCCGCCTCCAGCCCGCTGGACATGCAGTACCTGCGGGTCGACGGCGCCTCGGTCGACGTCACCGGCATCGACGCGAGCACCGGCAGCCAACTGGCCGCTCCGCAGATGATCAACGGAAGCGTGTCCGCGCTGTCCCAGGGCGAGCTGCTGGTCGACAGCAGCAAGGCCACCAGCGACCACCTCTCCGTCGGCAGCACCCTGACGGTGACCTACCCGGACGGCAGCAGCGGGTCGCTGACGGTCGGCGGGATCTACCAGAACAGCGGCCTGCTCGGCTCGACCATGCTCGGTGAGTCGGCGCTGGCCCCGCACACCCAGCAGCCCAACTACGGGGTGGTCCTGGTCAAGGGCACCGACGGGGCGACCCCGGCGCTCCAGCAGGCACTGAAGGACGCGACCGGCGACAATCCGCTGCTCCAGGTCCAGAACAGGGCCCAGTTGCAGCAGAGCTTCAGCTCGGTGATCAGCCTGCTGCTGAACGTGATGTACGCGCTGCTGGGGATGGCGGTGCTGATCGCGGTCCTGGGTGTGGTGAACACCCTGGCGATGTCGGTGTTCGAGCGCAAGCGCGAGATCGGCATGCTGCGGGCGATCGGCCTGGACCGTAAGGGCATCAAGCGGATGGTCCGGCTGGAGTCGGTGGTGATCGCCACCTTCGGCGCGGCCATGGGCGTCGCCATCGGCAGCTTCCTGGCCTGGGCGGCGGTGCGGCTGCTGCACGACGCGATCGCCGGCCTGACCACCACCCTCCCGTACGGGCAGCTCGCCGGGTACATCCTGGCCGGGGCCCTGGTGGGGCTGCTGGCCGCACTGTGGCCGGCCAGGCGGGCCGCGAAGCTCAACATCCTGGACGGCATCAAGGCCGACTGAGCGGCGGCCGGGCTGTTCCACGGAACAGCCCGGCCGAACCGCCCACGGAGCAAGCCCCGCTGAGGAACAAGCCCCGCTGGGGAACAAGCCCCGCTGGGGAACAAGCCCCGAGAAATGCCAGTGCCCCGGTCCAGATCGCTCTGGGCCGGGGCACTTACGGCAGCGGTGCCGGTATGAGCACCACAGGTGTGGTCCGGCGACGCTGCCGGGCTTCGGGGTGCCGAGTGCTACGCGGGGACCTTCTCGGTCGGCGCGGTAGCCGGGGTGACCGCCTTCGGGGCGGGGCCGCCGCCTCGATGAAGGTCTCGCGGGGACGCTCCATCTCCACCAGGGAGACCGTCTCGCGCTTGAGGAACATCGCCAGGGTCCAGTCCGCGAACACCCGGACCTTGCGGTTCATGGTGGGGACGCGGCTGCCGTGGTACAGGCGGTGGAACCACCAGGCCGGACGGCCCTTCAGCTTGTACTTGCCGAAGAGGATCGCCACGCCCTTGTGCAGGCCGAGACCGGCGACCGCACCCAGGTTCTTGTGCTTGTACTCGGCCTGCGGGAAGCCCGCATGCCGGAGATCACGTTGTCGCCGAGGACGATCGCCTGACGGACCGCGTGCTGGGCGTTCGGCGGGCACCAGGCGCCCTCACCGACGGCCAGGTCGGGCACCTGGGCGTTGTCGCCGGCGGCCCAGACGTTGTCGAAGCCGGTGACCTGGAGGGTCGGGGCGGCGTCGACGTGTCCGCGCGGGCCGAGCGGCAGGCCGAAGTTCGCCAGCGCCGGGTTCGGCTTGACGCCCGCGGTCCACACGATGGTGGAGGCGTCGACCTCGACCCCGTTCTTGAGCACGACGTGCTTGTCGACACAGGAGTCCATCGAGGTCTCGATGTAGATCTCGATGCCGCGCTCTTCGAGCTTCTCCTTGGTCCACAGACCGAGGTCCGGGCCCATCTCGGGGAGGATCCGGTTGGCCGCCTCGACCACGATGAAGCGCATGTCCTCGCGCTTCACGTTGTGGTAGAGCTTCGCGGCGTCGCGGGCCATGTCCTCGAGCTCGGCCACGGTCTCGATGCCGGCGAAGCCGCCACCGATGAAGACGAAGGTCAGCGCCTGCTTGCGGACCTTCTCGTCCGTGGTGGACTCGGCCTTGTCCAGCTGGGCGATCACGTGGTTGCGGAGGCTGATGGCCTCCTCGACCGACTTGATGCCGATGCCGTGCTCGGCCAGGCCGGGGATCGGGAAGGTGCGGGAGACCGAGCCGAGCGCGACGACCAGGTAGTCGAAGGGCAGCTCGTACGAGTCGCCCGCGGCCGGGCTGATGGTCGCGACCTTGCGCTCCTGGTCCACGGAGGTCACATGGCCCGTGAGGACCTCCGCGTTCTTCAGGACGCTGCGCAGCGGCGCGACGAGGTTGCGAGGCGCGACATTGCCGGCCGCCGCCTCGGGAAGGAAGGGCAGATACGTCATGTAGGACCGCGGGTCGACGACCGTGACGGTCGCCTCCCCGTAGCGCATCTTCTTGAGGATGCGCATCGCGGCATACATGCCGACGTATCCACCGCCGACGATGAGAATGCGAGGACGCTCCGTGGTGCTCATATCCGAAAGTATCCAGCACCCCTCAGCGGGACGTTTGTGGCCTGCTCACATAGTGCTGGACACCACCTGCTACACTACGCGCCCCACGGGCCACCCCGGCCGATTCACGGCCGGGGCGGAGACGGTCCGTCAGAAGAAACCGCAGCTCGCCCGGCGTATTGCGATTGTGCGCACAACTGTGCGACTACGCCTTGGATCCAGCCGGTCAGGCGGCCCGCCGCCCTTGGGTCCCACAATTCGGACGTACCGACCGATCGGAGCACCCAGGGCGGCAATTCTCATGTGAAGAAATTCACGAACTTTTTTCCGAGGGCTCGCCGGCCACGCTCCAGGCGATGCCGTCGAGGATGTCATGTTCACTGACAACCCAGCTCAGCGGCCCCGGTCCGCTCCATCACCGCGAGCAGGATGAGCGCCCCCGCACTGATCACATCGACCCGTCCCGGGTGCATCACCGGGATCGCCGCGCGCTCCTCCGGCGTCGCCGCCAGCAGCATCTCGGTGACCTCGTGCACCCGCGCCAGCGGGATCCGGGAGTGGTGGATCGCCGACGAGTCGTAGGCGGGCAGGCCCAGCGCGATCGCCGCCACGGTGGTGACCGTGCCTGCCAGGCCGACCAGGGTCGCCGCGCCGGTGAGCGGGACGGTCTCGGCGGCCTGATCCAGCGCGCGCTTGATGTCCGCGCGCATGGACAGGGTGTCCGTACCGTGCCGCTCGGTCATCCGGACACACCCTATGTCCACTGAGCGCGCGGCCTGCACCCGGTCCGTGCCCAGCACGAACTCGGTGGAGCCGCCGCCGAGGTCGAACACCAGGAACGGCGGGGTCACCCCGGCCAGGCCCTGGAGCTCCCGGGTGGCCCCGGTGAAGGAGAGCCCGGCCTCCTCGTCGCCGCTGATCACCTCGGGATCCACGCCCAGGATCTCGCGCACCCGGCGGTGAACTCGTCCCGGTTCTCGGCGTCCCTGGAGGCGCTGGTGGCCACGAAGCGCAGCCGGGTCGCCCCGTGCGCGGCGATGACGGCCGCGTACTCGCGGCAGGCGGCGAAGGTGCGCTCCAGCGCCTCGGGCGCCAGCCGCCCGGTGCGGTCGACACCCTGGCCGAGCCGGACGATGGTCATCCGGCGGTCGAGGTCGTGCAGCTCGCCGGTGTCCGGGTCGAGGTCGGCGACCAGCAGCCGGATGGAGTTGGTGCCGCAGTCGATCGCGGCGACGCGGACAGTGCTCACTGCTGATCCCCCAAGGAGTCGGTGTCGTCGTGCTTCTCGGCCTGGTCTGCATCGGCCTGGTCTGCATCGGCTTGGTCTGCCCCGTCGGCCCCGCCTGCGTCCCCGGCGCAGACGCAGGGGCCCTTGCGCCACCACTCGGGCAGCTGGGCCAGCGCCTCGTCGCCCAGGGGGTTCACCCCGGGCCCGGCCGCCAGCGAGTGCCCCACCAGCACATGCAGGCACTTCACCCGGTCGGGCATCCCGCCGGCGCTGGGGAAGCCCTCCAGCACCTCGATCGCGTCCCGCTTGGCGATGTAGTCCTCGTGGGCCCGCTGGTAGGCGGCGGCCAGCTCCGGTTCCTCGGCCAGCCGGGCCGTCTGCTCCTTCATCAGCCCGTCGGCCTCCAGCGTGCCGATCGCCGAGGCCGCGCGGGGGCAGGTCAGGTAGTACAGGGTGGGGAACGGCGTGCCGTCCTCCAGGCGCGGCGCGGTCTCCACCACGTCCGGCAGGCCGCAGGGGCAGCGGTGGGCCACCGCGCGGAGCCCGCGCGGCACCCGGCCGAGCTGGGCCTCGATGGCGGCGGTGTCCGCCTCGGAAACGCCGGGGCTGGTGGGGCTGTGCGTCATGACTGTCTTGCTTTCCTTGGGGACCGGTTCGGGGCCTGGGGCCGCGAACGCTTCGGGGCGGGCTTCGGTGCGGGGCGTCAGTGCCGGGCTTCGGGGCGGGCGTCAGTGCAGGGCCGAGTCGGCGCGGTTCAGCGACTCGAACATGTTGTCGTACCAGGGCTGGCTGACCGCACCCGACTGCTGCGCCGGGCCAGCGGTGGCGTCGGCGGAGTCGGCGCCCGGGCCCGGGTCGACCGAGGAGAACGGCGTCTCCCCCGGGAAGCCGTAGTGCAGCCGCTCGCGCGCCTGGGCCTCGACATAGGCCGGGTCCTGCCAGCGGGCCCGCTCCCGGCGCAGCTCCGCGACCTGCGCCTGGGCCTGCTGGGCGGCCGCCTGCTGCTGGGCGATCTGCGCCCGCTGGGCGATGAACTGACGGGTCGGATAGGCGAGCACGGCGATCAGCGAGCAGAACACCAGCGCGAGCACCGCGGCGCGGGCCGTGATCCTCGGCCTGCGGCCGGTCGCGGCCTTCCTGCCGCTGCCTGAGCTGCCGCCCACCTGGCCACCCTCCCGTTCGACGCCCGTGCCCCGCAGTCCACCCTAGAGGGTGCGGACTGCGGGGCACGGGATCTGCGGTCAGCCGTCAGGCGGACGGCGTGAAACGCGGGAAGGCGCTGCGGCCGGCGTACTCGGCGGCGTCGTCGAGGATCTCCTCGATGCGCAGCAGCTGGTTGTACTTGGCGACCCGGTCGGTGCGGGCGGGGGCGCCGGACTTGATCTGGCCGCAGTTCACGGCGACGGCGAGGTCGGCGATGGTGACGTCCTCGGTCTCGCCGGAGCGGTGCGACATCATGCAGCGGAAGCCGTTGCGCTGGGCCAGCTCGACGGCGTCCAGGGTCTCGGTGAGCGAGCCGATCTGGTTGACCTTGACCAGCAGGGCGTTGGCGATGCCCTCCTTGATGCCGCGGGCGAGGCGGGTGGGGTTGGTGACGAACAGGTCGTCACCGACGATCTGCACCTTGTCGCCGAGCTTGTCGGTGAGGGTCTTCCAGCCGTCCCAGTCGTCCTCGAACAGCGGGTCCTCGATGGAGACCAGCGGGTACGCGGCAACCAGCTCCGCGTAGTAGTCGGTCATCTCGGCGGCCGTGCGCGCCTTGCCCTCGAACTGGTAGAGGCCCTCCTTGTAGAACTCGGAGGCGGCGACGTCCAGCGCGAGCGCCACGTCCCGGCCGGGGACGTAGCCGGCCTCGGTGATGGCCTCGACGATGAGGTCCAGCGCCTCGCGGTTGGACTCCAGGTTCGGGGCGAAGCCGCCCTCGTCCCAGGCCGGTGGACAGGCCGCGCTGCTTGAGCACCGACTTGAGCTGGTGGTAGACCTCGGCGCCCCAGCGGACGGCCTCGGAGAAGGACTCCGCGCCGATCGGAGCGATCATGAACTCCTGGATGTCGACATTGGAGTCCGCGTGCGAGCCGCCGTTGAGGATGTTCATCATCGGGACCGGCAGCACATGCGCGTTGGGGCCGCCCAGGTAGCGGAACAGCGGCAGGTCACTGGCCTCGGCCGCGGCGTGGGCCACCGCCAGCGAGACACCCAGGATGGCGTTGGCACCGAGCGAGGACTTGTCCGCGGTGGCGTCCAGGTCGAGCATCGCCTGGTCGATCAGCCGCTGCTCGGAGGCGTCGTAGCCGACGAGCTCCGGGCCGATCTGCTCGATCACCGCGAGCACGGCCTTCTCCACACCCTTGCCGCCGTAGCGGGAGGTGTCACCGTCGCGCAGTTCCAGGGCCTCGAAGGCACCGGTGGAGGCACCGGACGGGACGGCGGCCCGGCCGGTGCTGCCGTCGTCGAGGCCGACCTCGACCTCGACCGTGGGGTTGCCTCGTGAGTCGAGGATCTCCCGGGCTACGACGACGTCGATGGACGGCACAGGTATCTCCTTGGGATTGCTGGAGGAAAGCTTCTCCCTGAGCCTAGCCGCACCCGGCTCCCGCGCCATCAGGACCCGACCGTCGTCTCACCTGACGGAGCCCCTACTCGCCGGTAGTTCATCTGCCGGTCGCTGGCACCAGCAGCCTGCCGCGAGTAGGGGACGTCCGGTCGGCGGTCAGGCCACCTGGAGCTGCTGGCCGGGGAAGATCAGGTTGGGGTTGCCCCCGACCGTGGCCTTGTTGTCCTGGTACAGGGCCTCCCAGCCGCCGCTGAGGTGGGCGGCCGCGGCGATCCCGGAGAGGGTGTCGCCCGGGTGGACGGTGTAGTTGCCGTGGCCGATCACGTGGGTGGCCGGGGCGCTCCGCACCGGCTGCGCGACCGGCGCGGGGGCGCTGGCCTTGACCGGGCCGGGGCCGGGGTGCTGGTCCGGACCGGTGCGGGGGTGCTGGCCTGCACCGGCTGGGCGCTCTGGCTGGAGGAGCTGGAGGAGTTGGAGGAGCTGGACGAACTGTTGCTGCTGCCGCCGGAGTTGCTGCCGCTGTTGGAGGAGGTGCTGACGTCCGCCGGGGTGCCGCCCGCGGTGAGCCCGGCCTGGGGGCCGCAGACCGGCCAGGCGCCGGGGCCCTGCGAGGCGAGCACCTTCTCGGCTATCGCGATCTGCTGGCCCTGGGTGGCCTGGTCGGCGGTCGACGCGTACTGCTGGCCGCCGTAGGCGTCCCAGGTGGAGGCCGAGAACTGGAGGCCGCCGTAGTAGCCGTTGCCGGTGTTGATCGACCAGTCGCCGCTGCTCTCGCACTGGGCGACCGCGTCCCAGGTGGAGACCGAGGCGGCGGAGGCGGCGGTGGCGCCGACCAGCGGGAGGACCACGCCGGTGCCGGCGATCACGCCGGTGGCGACCAGGCGCTTGCTGGTGCTGTTCTTGGGCTTGCGGTGGCGTCCATTACCGGAAAAAGGCATGACAGGTTCCCTCTCCGACGCCTGCGAGGTGAGCTGTCGGGTTCGGGCCGTGAGGTAGCCCGGGCGTTCGCACGCCTTCACCCCCAGCCGCAGCGCTGTGAACTGCGGCGACTTACCTGGGTCCCCCGCTCCTGCCCAATAGGAAGTTCGTGGCCCGCATCACGGCTGGACAGGACTCGGCGTCCCGCGAGGCGGTGTCCGCGTGGACGGACATGTGCCGCAGGCTAGGCAGAAGGCCCGGAAAACTCAACCCGCGCACGAATACCTCACACTCCCGTCAGTCACCTGCGCCACGCTCCGCGCCCGGCGCGTCACCGTCCGGTGTGTCACCGTCCGGCCTGTCGGTGTCCGGCCTGTCGGTGTCCGAGGGTGTGCCGGTGTGTGCCGCCGGGGTGAAGGCCACCGGCAGGCTGCGCAGGCCGCGCATGATCAGGCCGCCGCGCCAGCGCAGATCCGCCGGTCGGCGGCCAGGGACAGGTCCGGAAGCCGGCGCAGCAGCGCCGCCAGGGCGTACTGGGCCTCCAGCCGGGCCAGCGGGGCGCCGATGCAGTAGTGGATGCCCAGGCCGAAGCCCAGGTGCGGATTGTCCCGGCGGGCGAGGTCCAGCTCGTCGGGCCGCTCGAAGCGGGAGGGGTCGCGGTCGGCCGCGGCGAGGACCACCAGCACCGGATCGCCGACCTCGATCAACTGGCCGCCGAGGGTGATCGGGCTGGTCGCGAAGCGCCAGGTGGCGAGCTCCACCGGGCCGTCGTAGCGCAGGAGTTCCTCCACCGCCGTGGCCAGCAGCCCGGTCTCGCCGCGCTCCAGCGAACCCTGGAGCAGGGCCCGCTGCCCGGGGTGGGTGAGCAGCGCGTACAGCCCGTTGCCGATCAGGTTGACCGTGGTCTCGAAGCCGGCGAAGAGCAGGATGAAGGCCATGGCGGCGGCCTCGTTCTCGGTCAGGTGCTCGCCGTGGTCGCTGGCCCGGATCAGATCGGAGATCAGGTCGTCGCCGAGGTCCGCGCGCTTGCGGTGGATCAGCTCGGCCAGGTACGTCCGGATCCGCTTCACCGCGCGGCCGACCCCGCGCGGGCCCTTGCCCTGACCCGGCGTCTCATGCCGCAGCATCATGCCGGCCCAGTCGCGGAAGTCGTCCTGGTCCTCGGCCGGGACCCCGAGCAGGTCGCAGATGGCGTAGATGGGCAGCGGGAAGGCGAACTCGTGGATCAGATCTGCCTCGCCGCGCTCGGCGAAGCCCTCGATCAGCCGGTCGGTGAGCTCCCGCACCCGCGGCTCGAACAGCGCGACCCGGCGCGGGGTGAACGCCTTGGAGACCAGCCGGCGCAGCCGGGTGTGGTCCGGCGGGTCGATGTTCAGCAGGTGCGTCATCAGGTCGGCGCTGCGCTCCCCGGGGATGCCCACCCGCCCGGTGCGGTGCGCCTGGGCGCTGTGGTTGCCGGGGTTCTTGCTGAGCCTGGCGTCCGCGAGCACCTGCCGGGCGTCGGCGTGGCGGGTCACCAGCCAGGCCTCGACCCCGCTGGGCAGCGTCGCCCGGTGCACCGGCGCGTGCTCGCGCAGCCAGCCGTACGCGGGGTAGGGGTTGGCGGCGAACTCCCAGGTGAACAGTTCCGGGGCGGCGGGGTCGGCGGATGGCTTGTGCACCCCACGACGTTAGCCGCAGCCCGCGGCCGGTTCGGACGGCGGCGGGGTTTGTGCAGTCCTTGACGGTCCGCGGCGGTTGGGCCGCTCCGCAGACGGGCACTGTTGCGGTGGCGGTGGGTTGCCTACGATCACCGGCAGTGCTCGGGCCCGTGCGGTGGTCCGACGGGAGGAGCAGGACATGCAGATCAGTGGATCGATCGTGATCGTGACCGGGGCGGCCGGCGGGATCGGCGCGGCCCTGGCACGGCGGTTCGCCGCTGAGGGAGCCCGTGGACTGCTGCTGGCGGACCTGGACTCGGGCCGGGTCGAGGACCTCGCCCAGGAGCTGGACCGTGAGGGATGTCACACCGTCGGCGTCGGCAGCGACGTCACCCGCGAGAGCGACGTCCGCGCCCTGGTGGAGACCGCCGAGAAGCACCTCGGCCCGGTCGACCTGTTCTGCAGCAACGCCGGAATCGGCTCCGGCGCGGGCATCGAGGCACCCGACGAGGTGTGGCAGGCCTGCTGGGACGTCAATGTGATGGCCCATGTGTACGCGGCGCGGGCAGTGCTGCCGGGAATGCTCAAGCGCGGCCACGGCTACCTGCTCAACACCGCCTCCGCCGCCGGACTGCTGCAGATGCCCGGCGACGCGGCCTACACGGCGACCAAGCACGCGGCGGTGGCCTTCGCCGAGTCGCTGGCGGTGAGCTACGGGGACCGCGGCATCAAGGTCAGCGCGCTGTGCCCGCAGGGCGTGGAGACCGCGCTGACCACCAACCCCAATGTGCGCGAGGTGCTGACCGCCTTCGGCGACATAATCACCGCCGAGCAGGTTGCCGACGCCGTGGTGCAGGGCCTGGCCGAGGAGCGGTTCCTGATCCTGCCGCACCCCGAGGTGGCCGAGCACGAGCAGGGCCGGGCGGCCGACCACGACCGCTGGCTCTCCGGGGTGCGCCGCGCGGTCGGCAGCCTGGACCTCCGGTTGGGCCGCGAGCCGCTGAGCCAGCCCCTCGGCTGACCCGCCGGCCCGCGGCAGCCGGCGGTCAGCCCGGGCTGACCGCCAGCACCGCCGCCGCGACCGCCTTGCGCCGCTCGCGCGGCCCCGCCGTGCTGTCCAGCATCTGCGGGGTCGGCAGCACCGCGGGCACCGGCACGGTCACGCCGTTGGCGGTGTAGCGGCGGATCTGCTCCCGGCACTGCTCCGCGCTGCCGTGCACGAGCAGCGCGTCCACCACGGCGTCGGGACGGAGGCGGCGGCGGCCTTGCGGTCGCCCGCCGCCCAGGCGTCCCACATCGGCTTCAGCTGCTCCTCACGGCCGAGCCAGCGGTGGAAGGCCGCGTAGGCGGGGACGGTGAGGTAGCCGGCGATCATCCTGCGGCCGAGCGCCCGGGCGTGCGCGGCGTCGGTGGTGGGCAGACGAAGATCCGCGCGGCGACCGTCTTGCCGGCCCCTCCGGCCTGCTCGAACTCGCCGACGGCGGTGGCCACGTCCTCGGCCGAGAGCCAGTTGAGAATGGTGCCGTCGGCCTCCCGCGCGGCCAGTCGCAGCATCCCCGGGCGCAGCGCCGCCAGCAGCACCGGCGGCGTCTGCGCGGGGACCCGCTCCAGCCGGAACCGGCGCACCGCGAAGGTCTCGTACTGCTCGTCCACGGCCTGGCCCGAGAACGCGGCCTTGAGAAAGCGCAGCACGTCGCGGCTGCGCTGGTAGGGCCGGTCGTGCGGGACCGCGTTCCAGTCCTGGACGATGACCGGCGAGGACGCGCCGATGCCCAGGGTGAAGCGCCCGGGGGCGGCCTCGGCCAGCGCCGCGGCCTGCATCGCCAGCAGCGCCGGGCCACGGGTGTGCACCGGCACAATGGCCGTCCCCAGGTTCAGCTGCGGGGCCCAGGCCGACGCCAGCGCGAGCGGCGTGAACGCGTCCGCCCCGGCGGTCTCCATCGACCACAGGTCGGTGAAGCCGAGGTCGGGCAGCGCCTCGACCAGGGTGCGCTGGTCGGCGAGCGGGATCCCGTCCAGCGGAAAGGTGAGGCCCCAGCGGGGGCAGGCGGGTGGCTGCGTCGGAGGTCATGGGCCGATGCCACCATGTGCGCGACGCGCAGGCAAGGGGGGCACGGGCCCGCGTGCCCCCCTGGAGAGGTCGGACAGCAGATGGCCGGGACAACGGCGGCGGCTCGCAGTGAGCTGACCGGGCAGCAGCGGCGGGCGCCCCGGGCCATGCTGGGACTGCTGGCGGTGGTGCTCGTGGTCGTGGTCGGCCTGCTCGCGGTGGGCCGGGCCGTGCGGATGCAGCGTGAGGCGGACGGCAGCTACACCAGGCCCACAGCGGCCAATGCCGCCGGGGACGTCACGCTGCTGCTGCTGGTGCTCGCCCTGGCCTGCGGGGCGTTCACCGGCTTCAGCTGCGCCGCCCGGGCCTTCGTGCTGCACCTGGCCGGGCCGTCCGGCCCGGACCGGGGTGGCTGGACCACTCTGGTCGGGGCGGGCGTCCGAGCGGCCAGGGTCGTCCTCGCGCTCCTGGGCGTCAGCCTTGTGGTGACCGCGGCCCTGGCTCTCCTGACGTGAGCGCGACCCGCGCCTCATTCTGACGTGTAGTCACTTTGCCTTCTCGGCCTGCCTGATGGCGTCGCGGTAGTGGCGGGCGGCGGCGCGGAGCGCGGCCTCCGGGTCCAGGCCCCGGCGCTGGGCGTCGACGGCGAGGGCGAGCAGGCGGGAGCCGAGGTCGTCGGCCTCGGGCAGCGGGACGTCCAACCCGGCCTTGGCGGCCCGGGAGTGGAGCTTGGCGGCGAGGGCCAGCGCGGGCTGCGCCAGCGGCACGCCGTCCACCACCGACTCGCGCTGCTTCTCCACGGCCTTCAACTGCTCCCAGTTGGCCTCCACATGCTCGGCCGTGGGGGCGTGCTCGTCACCGAAGACATGCGGGTGACGATATGTCAGTTTCTCGACGATGCCGCCTGCCACATCGTCGATGCTGAACCGGTCCTCCGGGGCCTCCTCGGCGATGCGGGCGTGGAAGAAGACCTGGAGCAGCACATCGCCGAGTTCCTCCAGCAGTGCCTCCCGGTCGTTCTCCTCGATCGCCTCGACCAGTTCGTAGGACTCCTCGACCAGATACTTGACCAGCGACTCGTGGGTCTGCGCGGCGTCCCAGGGGCAGCCGCCGGGCGAGCGCAGCCGGTCCATCACCGCGACCAGGTCCAGCAGCCGCGCGCCCGGCAGGTCGTAGGAGCCGGGCAGCAGCTCGATCTCCGGCATCGGGTCGAGCCCGCCCTCGACCGCGAGCCGGGCCAGCGAGTCCGCCAGCCCCGGATCGCCGTCCGGGCCGCTGATCCAGACCACGACCGTGCCCGGGGCGGCCGCCTCGGCCAGGGTGCGGCCGAGCACAAAGCGCTCGACGTCCACCACCTCGACCGCGACCCCCGCCTGCCGGACCGGCGCGAGCTGCGGGTGCCCCGGGTTGCCGACCAGCACCCGGGAGGCCCCGCGCAGGGCCTCCCAGGCCGGCCAGGACAGCAGCCCGGGCGCGACGCGATGGGTGCTGCCCAGGAGAACCAGGCGTCCGGGGACCGGGGTGAACTCGTCGTTGTCTGCCACGGACTAGAACTTACTAGCCCCGGCGCCGGTTCAGCCGCTGGTCCTGGGCGTGGTCAGGTCGTAGAGGGTGACCCCGCCCACCGTCCTGGCCGTGTAGTGCGCGGCCACCCAGGAGGCGATCGCGGAGGAGTCGCCGCTGCCGCCGCTGGCCTGCATGCCGATCCCGCCGCCGATGAACCAGTGGATCCGCCGGCGCTGACGTACTCCTGGAACTGGGCCAGGGTGGGCGCGGGGTCGGTGCCGTTGAAGCCGCCCACGGCCATCACCGGCTCGCCGGTGGCGAGTTGGTAGCCGGCGGCGTTCTGCGAGCCGATGCCCGCGGCAACCCAGGTGTACCTGGACGCGTCGGCCTTGAGCAGCGCGGTGACCGCGGCGCCGGGGTCGGAGCCGTTGAGCAGCGAACCGGCGCCGCCCATACCCCCGGCCGTACCGGCGGCCCCGGGCGCACCGCCCGCGGCGCCCGCGCCGCCCGCGCCGCCGGGGCCGCCGGGGCCGGTGCGCGAGCCGGTGCCGGTGCCGCTCCGGGCGCCGGGGAAACACCGCCGGGCACGCCGCCCCGGCCCGGTTGCGCGGTGCTGCCGGGCACGCCGCCCCCGCCGGGGCCGGTGCCGGTGCCGCGACGGCTGCCGCCGGCGGCTCCCCCTGCGCCGAACCCACCACCACCGCCGGGCCCGCCGGCGAAACCGCCGCCGGTGACCGTCGGTCCTGCTGTCGGCAGCGAGCCGCCGTGCGCCGTGCCGACGGTCTGCACGGTGTACGCGGCCGGTCCGGCCAGGCCCGCGAGCAGTCCGGCCAGGGCGGCCAGGGCCGCCACGCGGCTCGGCAGCCGCCCGGCGGCGACCAGTGCCAGCCCCGCCAGCAGGCCGGTGATCAGCACCGCGTACCGCAGCCAGGGCAGCCAGTCCGGGGTGCGGTCCAGCAGCACATAGGACCAGACCGCCGTGGCGCCGACGGCCAGCGCCAGCGCGCCCGCCGCGAACCACTGGCGCCGGTGCGACCAGAGCAGACCGGCTCCCATGCCGGTGAGCGCCGCGATGTACGGGGCGAGGGCGATGGTGTAGTAGGGGTGGAAGATGCCCTGCATCAGGCTGAACGTCAGGAAGGTGGAGATCAGGGCCAGGCCCCAGACCACGAGGGCGGCCCGGGTGGGATCGGTGCGGACGGCCCGGCGGGTCAGCCACAGCCCGGCCGGCAGCAGCACCAGCGCCGCCGGGAGCAGCCAGGAGATCTGCCCGCCCATGTCGGAGCCGAAGAGCCGGGTGAGCCCGGTGGCACCCCACATCCCGCTGCCGCCCGCGCCGCCTCCCCGCCGCCGACGCTGCCGGTCTCCGAGCCGTCCAGGCGCCCGAATCCGTTGTAGCCGAAGGTCAGTTCGAGGAAGCTGTTGTTCTGGCTGCCGCCGACATACGGCCGGTACTGGGCCGGGGTCAGCTCCACCACCGCGACCCACCAGCCGCCGGTGACCACCAGCACCAGCAGCGCGAGC
Source organism: Streptacidiphilus sp. 4-A2 (assembly GCA_014284505.1). Classification (GTDB taxonomy): domain Bacteria; phylum Actinomycetota; class Actinomycetes; order Streptomycetales; family Streptomycetaceae; genus Streptacidiphilus. The sequence continues at coordinate 5,935,028 of JAAFYY010000001.1, forward strand.
GCCAGCTGCCGCACCCGCCGCCACACCCCGGTGGGCGCGAGCACCGCATAGCCCAGGCCGAGGGCCGGCAGGATCAGGAACGCCTGGAGGGTCTTGGTCAGGAAGGCCGTGCCGACGCAGGCCGCCGCGAGCAGCAGCCAGCGGGTCCTGGCCTGCTCCTGGGCGCGCAGGGTGGCGTACCCGGCGAGCGTGAGCAGCAGCGCCAGCAGGGCGTCCGGGTTGTTGAAGCGGAACATCAGGGCCGCGACCGGGGTCAGCGCCAGCACCGCGCCCGCGATCAGGGCGGCCCCGGCCGAGCAGCGGCGGCGTACCGCGAGGTGGACCACGGCGACGGTGGCGACCCCTTCGAGGGCCTGCGGGGCGAGGATCGCCCAGGAGTTGACGCCGAAGATCCGGGTGGAGACCTCCATCACCCACAGCGCCGCCGGGGGCTTGTCCACGGTGATGAAGTTGGCCGCGTCGGAGGAGCCGTAGAACATCGCCTCCCAGCTCCGGCTGCCCGCCTGGACCGCGGCCGAGTAGAACTGGTTGGCCCAGCCCGAGGCGCTCAGGTCCCACAGGTAGAGGACACCGGTGACCACCCAGCGCCAGGAACGCGGGCCTGGCCCAGCGCGGATCGCCGGGCCGCGCGGGTGCGGCGTCCGCGGGGCGGCGTCCGCGCCCGGGACTGGAGGCGCTCCCGGGGCTGGGGCGGGAGGTTCCGGCTGGGCCGGATCGTGGATGGTCGCGGTCATCTGCGGCGCCTTCTCGACGGGGGCTCGGTGATGGCTCCCAATCTCGCCCGGCGCGCTGTCGGCGGCGTGTGCCGAAGCTGTGAGAGCGATGTCAGCCCTGGAGCCCGGACCGGGCGTCCGGTTCGTCCGCCTGCGGCAGGCGGACGGTGAAGACCGTCCTGCCGGGGACGCTCGCCACCTCCACCGTGCCCCGGTGCGAGGCGGTCACCGCGGCGACGATGGCCAGGCCCAGCCCGGTGCTGCCGGCGGCGCGGGAGCGGGAGTGGTCACCGCGGGCGAACCGCTCGAAGACCGTGGGCAGCAGCTCCGGCGGGATGCCGGGGCCATCGTCGGTGATCCGGAGCGCCCAGGCGGCCCCGCCGGGCTCGACGGAGGCGGTGACGACGGTCCCGGCGGGGGTGTGCTTGCCCGCGTTGGCGAGCAGGTTGACCAGGACCTGGTGCAGCCGCCCGGGGTCGCCGTCGACCATGGCCGGCTCGTCCGGCAGGTCGACCTGCCAGCGGTGGTCGGGCGCGGCGGCGTGCGCGTCCCGCACCGCGTCCACGACCAGCGGGGACAGGTCCACCGGGCGGCGCTCCAGCGGGCGGCCGGCGTCCAGCCGGGCGAGCAGCAGCAGGTCCTCGACCAGCCGGGTCATCCGTCCGGCCTCCGACTCGATCCGGCTGAGCGCGTAGGCGGTGTCCGGCGGCACAGTCTCGCGTCCGCGCCGGGTGAGCTCGGCGTAGCCGCCGATGGAGGCGAGCGGGGTGCGCAGCTCGTGACTGGCGTCGGCGACGAACTGGCGGACCCGGGTCTCGCTCGCCTGGCGGGCGCTCAGCGCGCCGGAGACATGGTCGATCAGCCGGTTCAGCGAAGCGCCGACCTGCCCGGCCTCGGTACGCGGGTCGGTGTCGGCGTCGGGCACCCGGACCAGTTCGCCGACCTCGCCGTGGTGCAACGGCAGCCGGGAGATCCGGGCGGCGGTGGCGGTGACCCGGTCCAGCGGCCGCAGCGACAGCCGGATCAGCGCGAAGGAGAGGAAGCCGGAGGCGATCAGCCCGGCTACGGTGACCACGATCTCGATCGCGATCAGCTCGTTGACCGTCCCCTCGACGCCGCTCAGCGGCACGCCGACGACCAGGGTGGTGCCGGAGCTGTCCACCCGGGAGCTGACCAGGTAGTCGCCGTATCCGGGGATGCTGATCCGCAGGTCCTGCACGCCGTGCACGGCGGCGGTGAGCGAGGCCGCCGCGGCGGCGCTCAGCTGCTGCGGGGCCGGGCGTTTCAGCAGGCTGGCGGCGCTGGGCGCAGTGCTCCCGGCGAGGCCGGTGAGCTGGGGGTCGGACGGGGTGTACGCGTCGACCCGGCCGTCGGTGATCCATCCGGCGACGGTGTCGGGGGGCAGCGGCGCGACGAAGTCCGAGTGGGACGCGGTGCCACCGCCCTGGTTCAGCGCCTGGCCCTGCGGACCGGGGCCGCCGCCCTGGGCGCCGTGGCCGGACTGACCCGCCTGGCCGGACTGACCGGACTGGCCCGCCTGGCCGCTGTGACCGGCCGGGCCGCCGGGGACGCCGCCGACCAGCGAGGTCTCCATCTGCCAGGCCTGCTGGAGCTTGCTCCGCGCCTCGCTGTTCAGGTCGGCCTTCAGGAAGAGCGTGGTGCACAGCCCGATCACCGCGCTCACCACGGCCAGCATCACGGTGGTACTGACCAGGAGCCGGGTCCGCAGTGACCAGGTGGACCAGCGGCGGACCCAGCCGTGCCTCACCGAGCCGGAGCCGTCGCGTCGGCGGGCTTCAGCACATAGCCCGCGCCACGCATGGTGTGGATCATCGGCGAGCGGCCGGCGTCTATCTTGCGGCGCAGGTAGGAGATGTAGAGCTCGACCACATTGCCCTGCCCGCCGAAGTCGTAGGACCAGACCCGGTCCAGGATCTGCGGCTTGCTGAGCACCCGGCGCGGGTTACGCATCAGGAACCGCAGCAGCTCGAACTCGGTGGCGGTGAGCCGGATCGGGTCCTCACCGCGGAAGACCTCGTGGCTGTCCTCGTCGAGCGAGAGGTCGCCGACGACCAGCACCGACTCCGCACGCACGGCTGCGGCGCCGGCGCGGCGCAGCAGGCCGCGCAGCCGGGCGACGACCTCCTCCAGGCTGAACGGCTTGGTCACATAGTCGTCACCGCCGGCGGTGAGCCCGGCGATGCGGTCCTCGACCGCGTCCTTCGCGGTCAGGAACAGCACCGGCATGTCGTGCTGCTCGGCACGCAGCCGCCGCATCACTTCGAGGCCGGTGAGGTCCGGCAGCATCACGTCAAGGATGACGGCGTCGGGCCGGAAGTCACGGGCGGCCTGGAGCGCGGAGGCACCGTCGCCCGCCGTGGTGGTCTTCCAGCCCTCGTAGCGCAGCGCCATCGAGAGCAGGTCGGCGAGTGGGGCTTCGTCGTCGACGACCAGCACGCGCACAGGGGTGCCGTCGGGGCGGCGGAGCTCGGTGGAGGCCGCATCGGAAGCAGGAGGCGTCGAGGTCATGTAGGCACGGTGCCGACAGTTGATGAGAAACGGGTAAGGCGCCTCTGTGGTCAGGCTGTGGATTACGTAGCGATCGAGTAAGTCCAACCGTCCACGTCCGGTTTACCGGGCCTTCCCCGGCAACCGCAGTGACCTGTGTCGCCCGGAGGAAACCCTGGGAACACCGGGGAGCGCCGGTGAGCACGGGTGAGCACCGGGAAGCCGCGTCGCGGCCGCGTCGTCGGCCTCAGAGCAGACCGAGATCGCCGAGTTCCTTGTGCAGGTTCTCACGTCCCGAGCCGGAGCCGGCCGCTCCCGTGGGACCGGAGCCCGGGCCGGGGCTCCGGCGGTCGGCCTGGGCAGCAGCGCCGTGTCCTCCCCGGGACAGCGGTCCGGGCAGCGGTGGGGACAGCGGTCGGGATGGCGGAGGGAACGCCGCGGTCCCGCAGCAGCCAGGCCCCGGCGACCCCGCCGGCCAGACCGCCCAGGTGCGCCAGCCAGCTCACCCCGGGCGTGCCCGGCAGCGCCACGGTGACCAGGTAGGCGAAGGAGGCGGCCATCACCAGGCCGATCAGGATGTCGATGAGCCGCCGGTCGAAGACCCGCGCAGCACCACATAGCCGAAGTAGCCGAAGATCAGCCCGCTGGCGCCGACGCTGGCGGTGTCGGTGCTCTGGAACAGCCACACCGCGAGCCCGCTGGTGACGGTGACGATCAGGGTCAGCCACAGGAACCGGCCCACCCCCCGGTAGGCGGCGAGGAAGCCGAAGATGAAGAGCGGCCCGGAGTTGCCCTCGATGTGCTGCCAGCCGAAGTGCAGGAACGGCGCGGTGAAGATGTCCGGCAGCCGGTCCAGCCGCATCGGGACCACGCTGAACTCCTGGTCGAGGCGGTAGCCGTCGGCCCAGTTCACGACCTGGATCGCCCAGAGCAGGACCATGAACGCGAACATCACGAAGAACGCCTTGCGTGCCTCGGCGATCATCTCCTCGGCCGTCTCCGGACCCGAGCGCCAACCCTTTGCTCCGGTGCTCATGCGCACACCCCCTCAGGAACACTGTAGAGCGCACAGGCATCCGCTGTGAGCCCTGGCGGGGGTGGAGTTCCCCCGCCCGGGCCTGCGGCAACGCCTCCGTCGCGGAGCGCCCGGGACTGCGTGGCCGGGTCCGGGGCCCGCGGCGGCCGGGTCGGGCGCCGGGCCGCGGTCAGAGGGCCTTGATCCCCCAGCGGTGCGCGACCCGCTCGCCGGGCTCCAGCCGGATCAGGTCCTCACCGCTGGCGAAGGCGTTCGGCGGGCAGCTCATCGGCTCGACCGCGACCCCGGCCCGGTGGTACACCCCCGGCAGCCCGTCGGCCGTGTACACCTGGAGCCAGCCGATCTCCTCGCCGACCCACAGCTCCACCCCGCGCGCCCCGTCCGCGCTGGTCAGCCGGATCCGGGCCCGGCCGTCCGGGTCGCGCAGCAGACCCGTGTAAGCGGTGTCCAGCTTGCCGGCGCCGATCGAGCGGCGCTTGCGGAAGTCGTAGGGCGTGCCCTCGACGCTCTCCCGCCCGACCGGGATCAGCCGCTCGTCCACCGGGATCCAGCTCCCGGCGGGCAGCTCCAGCAGGGCGTCGTCGACGCTGCCCGGGCCCATCCCCAAAGTGGCGTACGGGTGCCCGCCGACGCCGTACGGCGCGGCGGTCCGGCCGACATTGCGGGCGGCGACCTCGACGCTCAGGCCGGACTCGTCCAGGCGGTAGCTCGCGGTCAGGTCCAGCAGATGCGGATAGCCGTGCATCGGGTACAGCCGCAGCCCGAAGCGGACCGAGGAGGCGTCCTCGGCCATCACCGCCACGGCAGCAGCGGACAAAGCCTGTGGCGTGGCGTTGTGCGTCGCCGGCTCGCTGAGGTCCAACTGCTGGTCATGGCCGTCGAAGTGGTAGCGGCCGTCCCGGACCCGGTTCGGCCAGGGCACGAGCAACTGCCCGGCGCCGCCGGGCGGCTGCTGCTCCTGCGGTACTTCAGCACCAGCGGCCGACCCCGGTGGCTGAGAGCCCTCAGCCCGGCACCCACGCCGGTGAGCACAGCCCGGTAGTCGCCGAACTCGATGATCTGCTGCGGGCCGGTCGGGGCCAGTTCATCCACTGGTGACCTGCGGTTGGAGGGGGTGGGATTCGCGCTCGGGGGTTCGCGTCAGCCATGTGCTCATCGTCGCACGAACGAGTCGGCAGCAGCCGCCCCACCCGCTCCCGGACGCCACCCAACTGCTAGTCTGACCCACCATTTGACATGTGTTCGATTGGTGGGGTCACCAGTCGCCGCCCGTCCGCATCTCGCGAACGGCTCAGCAGCCCGGGGGCAGGCCAGCGGGACAGCGGACGTCCCAGGGCCGACCGGCGCAACGAGGCAGGGGCAGGGCACGTTGGCAGCACGACATGTCCGGAAGAGATCGGGGTTCTGGACGGCATCGGCAGCAGGGTTGGCTGCCGCCGCACTGGTGATAGGCACGGTGGCGGAGGCCGCCCCCGGTTCCCGGCCCCCGGCACCGAAACCACGGGCCGCGGCCAAGGCCGACCCGAACGCCCTCGCGGCCGACTTCACCTCGGCCGCGGCCGAGTTCCATGTCCCGGTCGACGTACTGCTGGCGGTGTCCTACCAGGAGACGCTCTGGGACTCCCACCAGGGAGCGCCCAGCAGCACCGGCAACTACAACGTGATGGGCCTGACCCAGGTCGAACCCTCCGACCTGACCCCGGCCACCAAGGCGCAGAAGGAGGAGAGCCTCGCCTCCTCCGGCGACGGCCGTAAGCACCCCGCGCCGTCCGCCGCGCTGCTGTCCGAGCTCGACACCGTCGACACCGCCGCCCCCGCCCTGCACACCCTGGACACGGCAGCCGCGCTGCTGCGCCAGCCCACGTCGGCGCTGCGGAGCAGCATGAAGCAGAGCGTGCGCGGCGGCGCGGCACTGCTCGCCTCCTACGAGCGCAAGCTGAACGGTTCGCTCCCGGCCGACCCGGGCCAGTGGTACGCGGCCGTCGCCGAGTACGACCAGGCCCCGGACACCGGCACCGCCGCCCAGTTCGCCGACCGTGTGTACGCCACCATCACCGGCGGGGCGTCGCGCACCACCGCAGACGGCGAGACGATGACCCTGCCGGCCACCCCGTCGGTGACCCCGGCGGCCGCGCAGACCCAGCCCGGCGCGCTTCAGGCCGTGCTCGCCCCGGCCGCGCCCCCGACCCCGGCTCCGACCCGTCCCGCCACCGCGCACCCGGCCGGCACCACGGCGGCCGGCACCACGGCGGCGTCGCCGTCGGCCCCCGCCGCTTCGCCGTCCGCGCCGCCGTCGCCGTCACCGTCCGCGACCCAGTCCGCGCCGCCCACGCCGCCCGCACCCCCCGCGCCGACGCCCTGCCCGCAGGTTCCGGCGGAGCTCTCGGGCGCCTGCGGCTTCGTCGCGGCCAACCCCGCCAACTACGAGGCGGCGAACCGGCCCACCGACGGCGACGCCATCCGCTACATCGTCATCCACGACACCGACGCCTCGACGGCCTCCGCCGTCAGCGCCTTCCAGGACCCGTCCGACGGTTCCAGCACCCACTACGTCATATCCGCCAGCGGCGCGGTGACCCAGCTGCTGCCGACCCAGGACGCGGGCGTCCAGGCGGCCAACGCGACCGTGAACATGCACGCGATCGGCATCGAGCACGAGGGCTACCTGCTGAAGGACGGCAGCTGGTTCTCCGAGCAGGAGTACGAGTCGTCGGCCGACCTGGTGCAGTACCTGGCGAAGCTCTACAACATCCCGCTCGACCGGGACCACATACTCGGCCAGGACGACGTGCCGTACGCCTTCGACACCGCGAGCGCGGTCAGCGCCCAAGGGGTCGACCCCGGCACCTACTGGGACTGGGGCCACTACCTCAGCCTGCTGGGCGCGCCGGTCAGCGGCGACGGCGACGCCGTCGTCGGCGGGACGGTGACCATAGCCCCGCCGTACGGCAGTTCCTACGAGCCGACGGTGACCGGCTGCTCCGGCAGCGGCAGCGACTGCTCGCCCCGCCCGGCCGACTTCGTCTACCTGCGCACCGGCCCGTCCGACTCGGCCGCGCTGATCGGCGACCCGGTGCTGAGCGCGCACGGTCTGAAGTCGGCCGGCAGCGACGCCGACGACGTCAGCGACAAGGCCGGCTATGGGCAGACCTTCGTGGTGGCCGCGCTCTCCGGGAACTGGACCGCGATCTGGTACGGCGGCCGGGAGGCCTGGTTCTACAACCCCGGCGGCGCCTACGCCTACGCCAACAGCAACCCGGCGGAGACCCTGGTCACCCCGGTCGGCGACAGCCCGGTCCAGGTGTACGGGCGGGCCTATCCGCAGCCGTCGGCCTACCCCGCCTCGCAGGCCAGGCTCGCCGCCGCTCCGGCGCAGCAGATCGGTTACGGCCTGCTGCCGTACACCATCCCGGCCGGTCAGGCGTACACCTCCGACGGCGAGGTGAGCGGCGACTACTACGCCTCCGGCAGTGCCTACAGCCCTGGTGACACCACCTGCGCGCAGGCCGGTGAGCAGTGCGAGATCATCGACGGCGGCACGCAGTACTACCAGATCCGCTACAACCACCGGATCGGGTACGTGCTGGCCTCGCAGGTGCAGACGATAACCGCGGCCGTGCCGCCGACCGGGACCTACATGCCGGTGACGCCCAAGCGGGTGCTGGACACCCGCGCCGGCTCCGGCGGCGCGCACCCGCTCGGTGCGGGCGACAGCCTGGAACTGCCGGTCACCGGCGTGGCGGACGTGCCGGCCACCGGCGGGGTGACCGCGGTGGTGGTCAACGTCACCGTCTCCAGCGAGAGCTCCTCCGGCTCGCTGACGGTCTACCCGGACGGTGAGAGCCGGCCGAAGACCCCGGACCTGTTCTTCCCGGCCTGGCGGGTCGTCCCCGACCTGGTGACCGTGCCGGTGCTGGACGGGAAGATCGACCTCTACAACGCCGTCGGGACGGTCGACGCCTGGGTGGACATGGTCGGCTACTACACCAGCGCGGGCACCGGCTCGCGACTGGTCGGCTTCGGCCCCACCCGGGTGCTGGACACCCGCTACGGCCAGGGCGTCACCCGCGACCCGGTCGGCGCCGGACAGCACGTCAGCCTCCAGGTGGCGGGCATCCAGGGCGCACCGGCGGACGTCACCGCCGTGGTCATGAACGTCACCGCCACCGACGCCACCCGCGACACCTGGGTGACCGTCTACCCGGACAGCGCGACGGACGGCGGCAACGACGTTCCGGCGACCTCCAACCTGGACCTCACCCCCGACCGCACCGTGCCCAACCTGGTGATCGTCCCGGTGACCGACGGCAAGGTGGACTTCTACAACGCCGAGGGCTCGGTCGACCTCTTCGCCGACATCACCGGCTACTTCACCAGCGACCCGGGCGGCGGGGTGTTCCACACGCTCGCCCCGACCCGGCTGCTGGACACCCGCAACGGCACCGGCAGCCCGGCCGACCCGGTCGGGCCCGGCGGGACCATCAGCCTCCAGGTCGCAGGGAACTCGGGGATCCCGCTCAAGGGCGTGACCGCGGTGGTCCTGAATGTCACCGCGACCGGCCCGACTGCCGCCAGCTGGATCACCGTCTACCCGGACGGGAGCACCGGAGCGCAGACCTCGACCCTCGACGTCACGCCGGGTCTGACGGTGCCGAACCTGGTGGTGGTGCCGGTGGTGGACGGCAGCATCGACTTCTCCAACGCCCGCGGCGACGTCAACCTGGTCGCCGATGTGACCGGCTTCTTCACCGCCGGCTGACCCCCACGGCCCTGCTCCATTGGCCCTGCCCTGTTGGCCCTGCCCTGTTGGCCCTGCCCTGTTGGCCCTGCTCACCGGCCCTGCCCACCGGCGTGGATCGCCGGAGGGCAGGGCCGGCGGGCTGTCCGGGCCTTCTCCCCGGCTCAGGGCCTGCGGCGCGTCTCACCCGTCCCGGCGCCGGGACGGCCGCCACAGCCGCCGGGCCGGCTGCCTGGCCGACTGCCGGGCCGACGGACGTGCGACGGCCGGGTCGACGGCCACAGCAGGCAAAGACGCAGGTCAGCGGTTAGCTTTAGGTCGAGGGCAAGCGGGGACCCGAGCCTGCGGGGTCCCTCGGCGGATCGGCTGCGGGCCTTGCGCTGCCCCGACAGAGGCGATTAACTTAACGTTCGTTCGTCAAGTTGAGCCTGGAAGGAGCGCCGTCGTGCGCCGCACCGTATTCACCGAGGACCACGAGGCCTTCCGGGAGACCATCCGCGACTTCATCGCCAAGGAGGTCGTGCCGGTCTACCCCGAGTGGGAGAAGGACGGCCACGCGCCCCGGGACTTCTACCTGAAGCTCGGCGAGCTCGGCGTGTTCGGCATCGAGGTGCCGGAGGAGTTCGGCGGCGCCGGGATGCACGGCTCAAGTACCAGGCGATCGTCACCGAGGAGTGCGCCCGGGCGGGCATCAGCTTCGGCGGCTCCGGGGTGCACACCGGCCTGTGTCTGCCGTACATCATGGAGTACGCCAACGACGAGCAGAAGAAGCGCTGGCTGCCCCGCTTCGTCTCCGAGATGATGACCGCCATCGCCATGACCGAGCCGGGCACCGGCTCCGACCTGGCCGGCATGACCACCAACGCCAAGCTCTCCGAGGACGGCACGCACTACGTCCTCAACGGCGCCAAGACCTTCATCACCGGCGGTGTGCTGGCCGACCTGATGCTGGTCGTCTGCACCTCCCGGCCCACGCCGGAGAACCGCCGTGCGGGCCTGTCCATCCTGTGCGTGGACACCGCCTCCGAGGGCTACACCGTCGCGGCCGCAAGCTGGACCAAGATCGGCCTGCGCACCTCCGACACCGCCGAGCTGTCCTTCACCGACGTCAAGGTGCCGGTCGAGAACCTCCTCGCGAGAGGGCAAGGGCTTCTCGTACCTGGCCCACAACCTGGTCCAGGAACGGCTGGCCATCGCGGTCGGCGCCTACGCCGCCGCCCGCGCCGCGGTCGACCTGGCGGTGTCCTACACCAAGGACCGCAAGGTCTTCGGCCAGACGGTCGCCTCCTTCCAGAACACCAAGTTCGAGCTGGCCGCCTGCGAGGCCGAGGTCGACGCCGCCCAGGCGGTCGTGGACCGCGCGCTTGAGGCGTTCGAGACCGGCGACCTGAACGCCTCCGACGTGCCAAGGCGAAGCTGTTCACCACCGAGGTGTGCTCCCGGTCGTCGACAAGTGCCTCCAGCTGCACGGCGGTTACGGCTACATCCTGGAGTACCCGATCGCCCGCCTCTACACGGACAACCGGGTGTTCCGGATCTACGGCGGCACCAGCGAGGTCATGAAGACCGTGATCGCCAAGTCGCTCGGTCTGTGACGACCAGCCGCTGACAGTCGACGGCTGACGGTCGACGGCTGACGACTGACGACTGACGACTGATGACTGACGGTCGGCAGCTGACAGCTGACAGTGATTGTCCGCTGACGAAGCCACGCGCCACCCCCACACCCACGGCCGCGTCCGCGCCTGCCTCCCCCACATCGGCAGGCGCGGACGCGGCCGTACCTGTGCCGCACCGCTCCGGCGCGTGGCCCAGGTCACGGCGCGGCATGTCACATTCGCCCGGGCCTTCCTGTCCTCTCCGGTGACACCAGATCCACCGGAGCACGGAGGGCAACACCATGAGGATCCTGCTGGCAGGCGGAAGCGGCGTGCTGGGGCGGTCGGCCGCCAGGGACCTGACGGCCCAGGGGCACGAAGTGGACGGGCTCGGCCGGGGCGAGGGCAACAGCATCCGCGCCGACCTGCTGCACCGTGAGGCCCTGCTGAGAGCGGTCGAGGGCCGGCGGTTCGACGTGGTGGTGCATGCCGCCACCGGGCTGAACGGCAAGTCGCTGGCACGGCACAGCGACATGGACGCCACCGACCAGCTGCGCGACACCGGTACCCGGAACCTGATCGCGGCCGCCCGGGCGACCGGCGCCCGCCGCTTCATCGCCGAGTCGATGGTCCTGGGATACGGCTACGGCCTGCACGGCAGCGCCGGCCCGCACGGTGAGGAGGACCTGCCGTTCGGCCCGACCGGCCCGAACGCCCAGCTGGAACGGCACCTCTCGGCGCTGCGCGTCCTGGAGCAGCTGACCCTGGGCCTGGCGGCGGAGGGCATCGAGGGGATCGCGCTGCGTTTCGGACTGTTCCACGGCTCCGGGGTCACCGACACCGTTGTCGTCCCGGCGCTGCGCAAGCGGGCACTGCCCGCTCCGCCGGAGCGCGACCGGCTGCTGCCCTGGATCTCGGTCCCCGACGCCTCGGCGGCGATCTGCGCGGCGGTCGGGCACGGCCCGCCCCGGCCAGGCGTACAACATCGTGGACGACACCCCGGTCAGCTTCGGCTCGTATCTGCGCGCGGTGGCGGAGGCCTTCGGCACACCGAAGCCGATGACCGCACCCATGTGGCTGCTGCGGGCCGTCGCCCCGCTGGCACACGCCTGCATGAGCGCCGATCTGCGGCTGACCAACGCCAAGGCCGCCGCCGAGCTGGGCTGGAAACCCGACAGCCCGGACACCCTGCGGGCCGTGCGCGCCCTGGCCGCCGGCCTCTGAGGCATGGACGGCCGGGACGGCTGATGGCCGGGACGGCTGATGGCTGGGACGGCTGGGACGGTCCCGGGTCGTCCCAGCTGCGGCCTGGGACGAACCGGGACGGTCTCGGGTCCGGCTGAACTACTGCGTCGGGGCGGTGACCGGTCCGATGCTCAGCGGGTGGATGCTCAGGCCCGCGCAGTGCGAGGTGTTCCAGGGCAGGAAGAGCGCGGTCCGCTCGTTCGGCGGGTAGATCCGCAGCCCGAGCGCGGGGGTCAACTGGCACTGCTGCGGCGTGTAGCCGGAGATCCCGTTGCTGTCGTGGAACACCGAGGACGCGGTCCCACCGGGAGCCAGGGTCACCGTGGCGACGGTACCGCCGCTGCGGGTGGCCGGGTTGCCCGACTGGACGCCGTTGGCGACGACATAGGAGACCCCGGGGTATCCGGTCATGGTGCAGGTGCTGCTGGAGGTGTTGGTGAACACGAGGGTCGAGTAGTACTGCCCCGCGCCGACGCTCGGGTTCACCTGGGCGACCGCCAGCTGGCTGGTCGCGCAGGCCGCGACCGCCGAGCCGCCACCGCCTCCCCCGAGGAGCCGCCACCGCCGCCGGAGGTCGCCCCACCACCGGAGGTCGCACCGCCACCCGAGTTCGCCCCGCCGCCCGAGGTCGCACCGCCGCCGGAACCGCCGGTGCCGGCGGTTCCCGTGCCGGTGCCCCCGGTCGCGGACGCCGAAGTGCTGCTGGGGGACGAGCTGGACGGCGAAGGCGTCGACCCGCCGGAGGTCGAGGAACAGGCCGACAGCACGAGTGCGGCCGCCGCGGCAGTGAGCGCCAGAGCCGAGGCGCGCGAGGCACCGAGCCTGGTCGCCCTTGTCCGCGCTCGTCCGGTCATCTTGATCATCGCAACCTCCCGGATGCAGACGGGTCCGGCATCGGACGATGCCCCACTTCGAGCGTCCTGCTATCCGCCCGCGAAGTCACCGCCGAATGCGGAGCTGCATCCGAACGAGGTCGGAACAGAGACAGAACCGGGACTCACATCTGTCGACCCGTCACCTCTTCCGAACGTACACTGACGGCCCGCACGGCGACCCGCAGGTGAAGGCCGGGCAACGGGCTGCGATCGGCCTGTTGTCCAAGGGGCGGCGGTAGGCCAAGCTGGAAGCAGAGTCGGCTGGGAGAGCAGGCAAGGCATGGGGACGGTGTGACGGCTGTGGCCAGAATCCGGCTGGGGAGATGGGCAGTGGCCGCCGCGGTCCTGCTCACCGGCGCCTGCGGCGCGACCCCCTCCGGACCTGCCCCGAACCTCCCCGACGCGCTGCCCTCCGCCTCCGTCGGCGCGCACACCCAGCACCCCGCGACCACGCCTCCGGCCAGCCACAGCCCCGCTGCCTCCGCCCCGACGCCGCTGCCTGCCTCGGTCCTGCGCAACGCCCCCACCACTGCAGGCCCCTGGCAGCTGGTCTTCGCCGACGACTTCGACGGCAGTCAGCTGAACACCGACGACTGGGTCACCTGCTACGACTGGAATGACAACGGCTGTACCAATGCCGGGCATCGTGAGCTTGAGTGGTACCTCCCGGAGCAGGTCTCCCTCTCCGGCGGCGCGCTGCTGCTGTCCGCGCGGGAACAGCCCACCTACGGCAGCGACGGCAAACTGCATCCCTGGGTCTCCGGCATGGTCTCGACCGGCCGCAGCTACTGGGACGGCACCCCGCAGTACACCCTCACCTACGGCTATATCGCGGCCGCCATCCAGGTCCCGGCGCAGCAGGGCATGTTCCCCAGCTTCTGGCTGATGCCCTCGGCCAGCCGGAGCACCCCGCCCGAGATCGACATCATGGAGGGCATCCAGTCCACCGACACCATGCAGATGACTCTGCACTGGCGCGACCCGGCCACCGGCCAGGACACCCACTCGGCGGAGCGCTACGGCCCGGTGGACTACCCCTCCGGCTACCACGTGTTCGCCGTGGACTGGGAGCCGAACGCCATCACCTGGTACATCGACGGAATCGCCCGCTACCGGGTGACCGACACCGCGCACATACCCCGGGTGCCGATGGAGATCCTGCTCAACCTGGCCGTGGGCTTCCCCAACTCGCCGCCCGCGGACGTGCACTCCGCACAGATGAAGGTCGACTGGGTCCGGGCCTGGCAGCACTGACCCCACCGCAGCGCCGACCTCACCGCAGCGCCGACCTCACCGCAGCACCGACCTCACCGCAGCACCGACCTCACCGCGCCGCCTGCCCTGCCGGCGGGCACAATGGCCCCATGGATCTGGGACTTGAAGACCGGGTGTACCTCGTCACCGCCGCCACGCGCGGCCTGGGCTTCGCCACCGCGCGGGAACTGGTCGCCGACGGGGCACGGGTGGTCGTGACCGGACGTGCACAGCAGTCCGTGGACCGGGCCGTGGCCGAACTCGGCGGCTCAGGGCGGGCGTTCGGCCTGGTTGCCGACAACGCCACCGAGGACACCGCACAGCGGCTGGTCGACGCCGCCATGCAGACCTTCGGACGGCTCGACGGCGCACTGATCAGCGTCGGCGGTCCGCCCGCCGGTCCGGTCTCCACCGCCACCGACGAGCAGTGGCGCGGCGCCTTCGAGAGCGTCTTCCTCGGCGCGATCCGGATCGCCCGGACCACGGCGGCCGCTCTCGGCGAGGGCGGCTGCATCGGCTTCGTGCTGTCCGGCTCGGCCCGCGAGCCGATCGCCGCGCTGGGCATCTCCAACGGGCTGCGCCCCGGGCTGGCGATGGCCGCGAAGAGCCTGGCCAATGAGTACGGCCCGCGTGGCATCCGGGTGCTCGGGCTGCTCCCGGCCCGGATCGACACCGAGCGGGTACGCGAGCTGGACGAACTGGCCGAGGACGCGGACGCGGCCCGGGCCCGCAACGAGGCGCAGATCCCGCTGCGCCGCTACGGCCGTCCGGAGGAGTTCGGCCGGGTCGCGGCGTTCCTGCTCTCCCCCGCCGCCTCCTACCTCACCGGTGTGATGGTCCCGGTGGACGGCGGTGCCCTGCACGGCATCTGACCTGCCGCCCACCGCGGCGGCGAGCCGGCGCCGGTCGAAAATGACAAACCTGCGAGCAGGTCGGGCACGGCGGGTGTAGACAAGGCTGCATCAGGACAGTCACTTCACTCGATGCTCGACACCGGCGCTCGAAGGAAGACATGCCACCGACCCTGCTGATCTGCCTGGCGGCCGCCCTCGGCCTCGCAGCCGGTCCGGTGCTGGCCCGCGCCTGCTGGACGCTGTCGGTGCCCAGCGGCGAACCCCGGCGCAGCCGCTGCGAGGACTGCGGCGCTCCCCCGCCCGCGCTCCCGCGCACCCGCTGCCCGGGCTGCGACCGCCGGCTGGGGCCGCAGCTCCGGTTACTGTCGTCCTCGGCGGCGGTGGCCTGCGCGGTGTGCGGCTGGCGGATAGGCGCCCACCCGGCGCTGGCCGCCTACCTGGCGGCCGCCCTCGCCGCCGTGGTGCTGGCCGCCACCGACGCCAGGGTCAAGCGACTGCCGGACGCGCTGGTGCTGCCGCTGTACCCGCTGACCGCGTTCCTGCTCGCGCTGGCATTTCTGACTGACCGTCATCATGGTTCACTGCTGCGGGCGCTGGCGGCGATGGCAGTGCTGGCTGGCGGCTTCTTCGTGCTCGCCCTGGCCGCCCCCGGCGCGCTCGGCCTCGGGGACGTCAAACTCGTCGGTGTCCTCGGCCTGTTGCTGGGCTGGCTCAGCTGGACCGCCGTGGCCGCCGGGCTGTTCCTGGCCTTCGCCGCAGCCGGCCTCGCCGCAGTCGCCCTGCTCCTCACCCGCCGGGCCGGCCGCAAGGACACCATCCCCTTTGGCCCCTACCTGCTCCTGGGCGCGCTACTGGCCCTGCTGCTCGGCTGAGCCACCCGGCCGCCCCCCGACTTTTCCGCACAGGTATAAATCCGCAGGTCAGACATAACCACTTGACACGCCCGAGGATGAGGCCCTAAAACTCTCCCCATAAGGACCGGATGCATTCACCACCCCGACCGTCCCGTCAGCTCCGCTGGCTACCAAGAGGGTTGACGTTCGATCAGGTCCGGGCTATATTAGAAACCGAGCACAAGCAGCACGGTTCCAGAGAAGTAAAGTTCCACCTGCACGACGCGCACCATCCGAGACAAAGCTGGCCCCGCACCGGGAGCCCAGTGCCTACATCCCTGGAATCCGGGGTGGATCAATGGCCTCGGGTGTTTTTTATTCGGATTTTCCAGATTTGACTTTTTGCATGCCCAAAAACAATACCAACCCTCAGGAGTCAGCATGTCCGACCAGCGGAAGCCCCTGTACATCTCGAATGGAAACTTCAGCCTTCGAATGCCGCTCCCCCGCGTGGAACGTTCAAGAAGCTCGCAACCGGAGCCGCCGGGGCTGCCCTCGTGTTTTACTCTCACTTCGCCGCCGTACCACCTCACACTCCACAGCCGATCAGCAATCCCAGTATCACTGTATCGTCGGCCCAGAACACCGGGAGCAATCACTGATAATTCTCGGACCCGGAATTCGGACTGCGCCGTGAAGCACTTTGCTTCGAGGCCGTTTTTTTTACCCTCATGAGCCCGGATTGCCCCGTTATGGGTATTCCGTGCCCCTGAGCGGCCTGTGCCGCACCTCAGCAGGCAACTGCCGGGTGCGAACCGGAGGCCGACTCGCACGGCTGCGGGTCGGTCCCCGGTACGCACCCGGCGGCAAGTCCTGCTGGAACCCTCTCCCACGGCCGCTACGCGGGGCCGGCGAGCGCGCGGTAGTGGGTGATCTTCTCGCGCAGATGGCCCTGCTGGCGGCGGAGGTTGGCGATCTGCGACTCCACCTCCGCGTCATGCCGCTCCAGCAGTGCGATCCGCTCCCCGACGCTGTCGGCGGCCGCGCCGGACCCGTCCGCTCCGTCCGCGCCTTCGGCGTCTTCGGCGCGGGTCAGTTCGGCGTAGCGCCGCATGTCGGCGATGGGCATACCGGTGTCGCGCAGGCAGCGCAGCACCGAGAGCCACTCCAGGTCGTCCGGGGTGAACCGCCGGTGCCCGCTGGGTGCGCGGTCAACCCGGGCAAGCAGGCCGATCCGCTCGTAGTAGCGCAGGGTGTCCAGGCTGAATCCGGAGCGCTCGACGGTCTCGGCGGGGGTGAGGTATCTGGTCGCGGCCATGGCGCCCATTGTGCGCGACGCCGCGCCCGCCCCACCCCGCTTCGACCCTCGGCTCCGATCCTCGTCCGCCGTTCTGCTCCGGCCACTTGACCTGGAGCGCACTCCAGTTGGAACCCTCACGGCATGCGCTACCGACTTCTGGGACACCGTCAGGTATCCAGCCTGTGCCTGGGCACTCTGCCCTTCGGCACCCGCGTGGACGACGCCACCTCCTTCGCCCTGCTCGACCGCTTCGCCGAACGGGGCGGGACCTTCCTGGACACCGCCAACTGCTACTGCTTCTGGGCCGACGGCGGCGACGGCGGTGAGAGCGAGCGGCTGCTCGGCCGCTGGTTCGCCGCACGCGGCAACCGCGACTCGATGGTGCTGGCCACCAAGCTCGGCGCGCTGCCCGGCCCGGCGCCGGCGAGTGGCCGGGCAACCGCGAGGGCCTGTCCGATCAGCGCCGGCGCGCACGCAAGCCTGCGCCGCCTCGGCACCGACCGGCTCGGGCCACATCGACGACCCGCTGACCCCGCTCGCGGAGGACCGTCGCCGCCTTCGGCGAGCTGGTGCGCCAGGGACTGGCCGAGCAGGTCGGCATCAGCAACCAGGAGCATCAACGGCTGCGCCGCTCACACCAGTTGGCGGACGAGCTGGGCGTCGCCCGCTACACCGCACTCCAGCAGCGACACACCTATCTGCGCCCGGCCCCCGGCACCGACTTCGACTACCAAGTGGCCGTGAACGACCGGCAGTTGGAGTATGCCCGCAGTCAGCCGCAGCTGACCGTGCTCGGCTACGGCCCCCTGCTCAACGGTGCCTACACCGACCCCGGCAAGCCCCTCGCGCCGCAGTACGACCATCCGCCGCCCATGCCCAGCTGGCGGTACTCGCCGACGTCGCCAAGCAGACCGGGGCGACGGCCAACCAGGTGGTGCTGGCCTGGATGCTGGCCGGCACCCCGGCCGTCCTGCCGGTCATCGGCGTGACCTCCCTGCCGCAACTCGACGAGGCCCTGGACGCCCTCGACCTACAGCTGACCCCGTCCCAGCAAGCCCGCCTGACCGCCGCCGTACCAGCGACGCCCACGCCCTGAGCAACCCCCGACCGGTCGGGCCGACCACGCCGGCCCGTGCACCCTTTCTCGGCGGGACTCGGCTACGGGCCGAGTTGGGGACGTTCGGGTACATGGCGTAGAGCCCCTGTGGTGTCTCGCCGGGCCTCCGTCGGAGAACTGGGTCTCCGTGTAGGCGGTGCTCACCTGGACGCACTGGTTGTTCTGGCTGGCGGTCTGCGAATGGCTCCGGCGAGCACGGAGCGGTGTTGACCGGGGCGGCCGACGGCTTGGAGTCGGGGAACGCCGTCCCGGTGGACCAGTCCGAGCCGATCACCAGGGTCAGGCCGCTGCCCCTGCCCTGACGACGTCCTTGGACGGCAGGCCTATCAGCTGCGCCACCGAATGTGCCTCACCGGCATCGCCCGCGCCGTAGCTCAGTGAGCTCGTGGCGGCGAGTGCGGGCGCGGTGCTGGCGGACGTCTGGGAGTTGAGTCCGTCGCTGATCAGTGCGGTGCTGATGGTGCCGGCCCGGCCGTCGATGCCGCTGCCGTTCTCGACGGACACCGCGATCTGGGACAACGGCACCGCGGGGACCGCGCTGGCGGTGGCCGTGGGCTTGCCGGCCACGGACGAGGCGCCGCTCGACGTGGTCAGCGACTGGTCGTTGATGATGGTGTTGAACAGGCCCTGGGCTCCGGGGGCTTCCTGGACATCGGCGGCGTACTGGCTGTCGGTGCGGTTGTACGCTCGTTCTGCATGGTGGCGAAGGTGATCCGGTTGGTGGGCACCTTGTTCATGTCGTCGGCCAGTCCAGCAGCTTGGCGATGCTGTCCAGGTCGGGGCTCGCGGTGAGCGCCTGTCGCGGTGTCCGCGATGTTGTACATGTCCACGGGATCGTCGAGCGTCCGCCGGACTTCAGCTTGTTGATCATGTCGGTGAAGAAGATGTGGGTGGCGGTCGTCGGCCGACGTTGTCGCTGCCGTCGCCGAAGGCGTGCCGGGAAACCTCCCCTCGACCGTGTGCGTGCCCTTGGACAGCTTGAGGCCCGAGTAGATGTCGTAGACGTTGCTGCTGACGCAGACGTTCACGCCGCCCAGGGCGTCGGAGAGGTTGACGACGCCGCCGAAGTCGACCATCAGGAAGTCGTCGACGGTGATCCCGGTGAGCTTGTGGACCGCCTCGGCCGTGCAGGAGGGGCCGGACTGCAGACTGCTGGTGATCTGCTCGGTCGCATAGGCGCAGGCCGGCATCTGGTGATGGTGTCGCGCGGGATGCTCATGACGGTGATGTTGCTGCGGTCGGCGGAGAGGTGGACCAGCATCTCCACGTCCGCGTTGGCGCCGGTTCCACCGCTGCCGCAGGCGCCGCCCAGCTTGCAGTCCTCCGCGGTGTCGCGGTGTCCGAGCCGATCAGCAGGACGTTCAGCGGCGTGCGGCCGAAGGCGTCCGGCTTCTCCACGCCGACCGCGGCGGCCTTGTCGTTGCCGGTGTAGAGGGCCGCGTCTTGATGTTCCCGTTGAGGTGCACATAGAGGTACCCCGCCCCGGCCGTGGCGACCGCCAGGACGCCGGCTATGGAGAAGCCGGCTATCTTCAGCCCCTTCCTGCGCCGCCGCTGCCGACTCCTGCGCTGCGCGGAACGGCGGCTGGGGAATGCGTCCGTCTCCTGGGCGAGGGAGTCGGACTTCCCCCCGCGACGCCTGGCACTCATGCCTGCCGCCCGACCGATGAGAGCGTGATGCTCCGCTGCAGCCGCGTTGTCGAGTCCCTGCATGATCACGATCCTCCGTGATGCGCCAGCCGGCACGTCCGTCGTCGAGGGAGCCTTCGGCTTCCGATTGCCGGGGAGTATGGCATTCGAACGCAGGGGCACTGCCAGAACGGCCAATACCGTCAAGGCGGACAAATAACCCGATATGCCACCGTCATCCGTCCGTCCCGGCCCGCTCAGCCCCAGCCGAAGCGAGGAGCACAGGGGAAATCCGGCGTTCCACGGCCGAAGGGCGGGGTTCTGTGCATGTTTCACTTAGCAAATCCATGCCAAGGTTTAATCTCCACGAGGGCCACTCGCGCCCGCGCCACGCCGCCCGCCACCAGCCGCAGTCGCAGTCGCTGACGGCGGCCCGGTGCCCCAGGCCCGGGATCCATCCGGGATCCATCCGGGATGGATCGGGCAATCGACCCCACCCGCCCCACCGGCTCCCGGCGGAGCCCGCGCGGGCCCGGCCGGGCAGGCAACGGGCCAGAAACCCGGAAATACCCGCCCATAGTCTCGCTATCGGCATGGAAGCCCCGATTCGGAGCAAAGAAAGCAGCCGTCCATGCACGTTCCGGAGATTTCCCGCAATAAGGGACACCGTTCGGCGAACGGTGATGCGATTCACGTCAGCTGGAGGCAACCGCAAGGGTCACATCGGCGTCTCCCGTCCGACTCCTGCCATTCTTCATGGTCCGTCAGGCCCTCGATCTGGTAGGACGCAGGTCCCCGGAAGGCTCTGCCCGGCATACGCCGCGCCGGCACAGCGGCCGAGACACCGACGGACCTGACCTGACAGTGGCTGACGGTTGATAGGGAGTGGCTGAAAGTGGTCGAGTTCCGGAGGCAGGCATGAGTGGCAAACGAGTGGCCGGGATGGTCACCCCGTCGGCCGCGTCCGTGGACGTCCCTGCCGGGTCGCGCACCCGGGCCGACAACCGCCGGTCGCAGAAGCGCGGACGCAGGAAGGCCCTGAAGATCGTGGGCATCGGCACCGCGACGGTACTGGTCGTGGCCGGCACCGGGGCGGGCTACCTGTATTTCCACCTCGCCGGGAACATCAAGTCCGCCCCCTCTACACGGGCAGCAACAAGGCCGCGGCGGTGGGGGTCGAGAAGCCGGACGCCCTCGGCCGGACCCCGTACAACCTGCTGTTGATAGGCTCCGACACCCGCGACACCACGGCGGACTGCAACTTGGGCGGTGACTGCGCCGACGGCGGCGCCGGCGCCAACGCCGACGTGGAGATGCTGGTCCACCTCTCCGCCGACCGCACCAACATCAGCGTGATGAGCATTCCGCGCGACCTGATGACCAACCTCCCGGCGTGCACCGACCCCACCACCGGGACCAGCACGAATGCCTCTTACGGCCAGATCAACGGCACCCTGGACGAGGGCCCCTCGTGCACCGCCAAGGCCGTGCACGAGCTCACCAACATACCCATCGACGACTTCGCGATGGTCGACTTCGGCGGCGTGGAGGCCATGTCCAACGCCCTGGGCGGCGTCAATGTCTGCGTCAGCAGCAACATGTACGACCTCAACTCCGGGCTGAAGCTCACCGCGGGCACCCACAGCCTGGAGGGCAAGTCCGCGCTGGAGTTCCTGCGGACCCGTGACTCCTTCGGCGACGGCAGCGACAACGTCGGCCGCACCACGGCAACGCACATCTTCTTCACCGACATGATCAACAAGTTGAAGAGCTCCGGGACCCTCTCCGACCCGATAGCCCTGCTGAGCATCGCCAACGCCGCCACCAAGGCACTGACGGTCAGCCCGGACATCGACAGCCCGGTCAAACTGGTCGAGATGGCCCAGGACATGAACAAGGTCCCCACCAACCGGATCACGTTCACCACCATGCAGAACCAGGCCGACCCCGAGAACAACTCGCGGGTGCTCATCGCCCCCGGGGCGCAGACCCTGTTCAACGCGATCGCCAACGACCAGTCGCTGAGCCCTGCCCCCGGTTCCAGCGCCGGCCCGCGCACCCCGGCAACCACCTCGACCGCGAGCGCCACCCGCCACCGTCGGTGCCGGCGGCCGACATCACCGTCAGCGTCTACAACGGCACCGAGGTCAACGGCTGGTCCGACGACATAGCCCAGGAGCTGGTCAACGACGGCTTCAACTCCGCCACCGCCGGATACCCCGACTCCGCGTCACCGGCCACCACCACCCTGACCTACGGGCCGGGAGAGGCCGCGCAGGCCCAGACCACCGCCAAGGCCCTCGGCCTGCCGGCCACGGCGCTCAAGCAGGGCACCGCAGCAGGCCTCAAGCTCGTCCTCGGTGCCGACTGGACCACCGGGAAGTCCTTCCCCAACTCCAAGCCCGTGGCACCCCCGGTGAACACGGCCGTCGCCCTGGCCAGCACCTATGCCCAGAACGGCAGCGCGGACAACCAATGCGTCCAGGTCAGCAAGGAGTACACGCAGCCGGGTGCCACCCCGCGATGGAGTTCGCCGACCACCCCAACGTCCCCAACTCGGCCCCCTGACACCAGCCCCCGCCACGTCCTGCGGGCAGGCGACCCCGCCAACGCCAGGAGGGCACACACGGTGGGGCGCACCAGCTGCGCCCACAATTGCCCGGGCGGCGGGGTCAGCCGCCGCTCCCCGATACCGGCGCCGCGCCCTGTCGTCCCGCCACGTGATCACCGCGCCGAGAACGACGAGGCAGACCCGATCGCCCGGCGCGACCGCACCCAGGCCGAGGGCTGGGCCGGTGAGAGCGAAGGCATCGACCTCACCCGGCCTTCCTGCGGATGAACCCCGGGGCCTGCTCACCAGACGATGACTCCGCCTCCACAGCCAAGGGCGCGGGCGGCCGCGCTCTCGATATTGGCGAGCCGGTCGGAAACCTGCCGGATGCCGCGTTCGTCAGGCACTCCCGCTTCGCGGTTGGGCGAGATCTCCGCCAGGTTCGCTCGGAGCAGGGCACACTCCGCCACAAGGTCCGGAACCCGGCCGGCGGAGACCACAAGGTCCCTCCGGCCAGGGTCGGGAGCAGCCTCGCCCGAGCGCCCGTGCCGCTTCCGAGCCCCACACCCGTGTCCGCCAGTCCTCGAACCCGGCCAGATCCGAGCAGCCCGCAGGAACGTCCAGCACGCACATCCCGTCGTCGCCATCGACGACGAACACATCCACAGCAAGGCTCATGCGGCCACTCGATCACGCACGGCCCTCGCCAGTCCAACGCCATTCCGCGTCGCCGGCCCTACCGTCCCGCCGGACGCCGATACCACCAACCGGCCGCTTGGCGCAGGTGCTGTGGGCGATGCCCGGCCATCGGTCGGGCATCGCACTGACGTAGGTCGACTGATCTGGCGCGGGCGCTCCGGCGACGGGACCCGTGGCGGGGAACGGTCAAGGCCCAGGTCTCCGGTTCGATACCGGTTGACCTGGGCCTTCGTCGTGCGCACCGATCGCTCGGCGGGGTGTGCCCCAGGCAGGATTCGAACCTGCGACACCGGCTTTAGGAGAGCCGTGCTCTATCCCCTGAGCTACTGGGGCGGGGCCTGGAGGAAGTCCTGCAGGCGCCCTGGGCAGGTCCTGCGGCTGGTTGACGCGGCTCCGGGTGGTGCTGTCGGGGCCGGCGACCAGCTCACGTGGAGACTGTCCGCAGACAGCCTAGCGGATTGCCCACACCGAGTCCGAACCCTGCGGAGAGTGCGTGGCGAGAAGGCTCTGACCTGTGGTTTCCCCGGGGCTCGCGCCATGGGGATGGTGTGCCCGGGGGCGGAGCGGCTGGGGGTGTCCGGTATGTGTGTTCTGGGCGGGGTGGGCGGTGCAGCCTGACAGCGGCGGAGGAGGGCCCCGGTCCGGGGCCCTCCTCCGTGCCGGGCGGTGCTACTTGGTGAACTCGCGGATGGATTCGGCCAGCGCCACGGGCTGGTCGAGGGGGATCAGGGTGTAGGTGTCCTCGATCTCCACCAGGCGTCCCTGCGGCAGGAGTTCGGCCAGGCGGCGGCCGTGCTCCGGAGGCATGACCCGGTCCTTCTCGGCCCAGACCACCAGCGCCGGCCGGTCGAAGCCGGAGAGGCGCTCGGCGGCATCGACCATGAGCCGGGGCTCGGCCGCGATCGCCCGCAGGATGCGCACCGCGTCGCGGCGGATCTCGGCCTGCCGCATGACCGGCTGCGCCCAGCGGACGGTGGCGGCGTCGCCGCGCTTGGTCAGCCAGCCGAAGGCCATCGGCATCCGGCGGACCGGCTTGATCCGCATCTGCTGCATGAACATCCCGAACAGGGTGGGCGAGAGCTTCCCGGTCATGACCAGCGTGCGGCCGGTGAGCCCGGGCGGGAAGTTCTCGAACGCCTCGCAGGAGATCAGCACGATCCGGCCGACCCGCTCGGCGGCCTCACCCGCGAGCAGCTGGACGACCGCGCCCCCGGTGTCGTTGCCGATCAGGGTGACATCGGTCAGATCGAGGCGCTCCAGAAGTTCGTCGACCAGACGGGCGACCCCGCGCAGCGAGTAGTCGGCGCCGTCCGGCAGCGGATGCGTATGCGCCCCCAGCGGCAGCGTCGGCACCAGGCAGCGGTGGTCCGTGCGCAGCTCGGCCACCACCGCGTCCCAGAGCGATGAGTCCATCAGCAGCCCGTGCAGCAGGACCACCACCGGTCCGTCGCCACCGGTGTCCTCGTACTCGATGGTCCCGGTCGAGAGCTCGATCTTTGCCATGGTCATACGTTGAGCCCGTCTGTCGGCCCGCCGAGGCGGGGCGTCTTCCATTCAGCCGCACGCGATCGCATACATGACTGTATGTCAGGACTGGCCTGTGGTCAGGGCTTCGATGGTATCCAGCGGGTTGCGTCCGTTCCACAGCCCCTCCACCGCGTACGGCCTCAGCCGCACGAACAGGGTCTCGTGGTGGAACACCTGTTCCTCGTGCTTCCGCATCGCCTCGACATGGCCGCCCGGGTAGGAGCCGACGGTGTACTGCCGCATCTCCCGCGCGGTGCGCCACAGCGTGAAGGTGCTCACCAGGTTCGGCGGGCGCAGGAACGAGGTGCCCTCCAGGAAGGCCGGGTGGTGCAGCGCCTCCCGCTCGGCCGGCGCCGCCGCCATCATGAAGGCCCCGGCCTTGTTGAGCCGCAGCCGGGCCATGGTCAGCACCGCGACCGGCTGGTCGTCCGTGGGCTGCTCCTGCCGGGGCAGGTCGGGCAGTCCGGGCCAGGCGCCGACGGTGCGGACCGGCTCGAAGCGCGCCCGCCAGCCCGGCTGGTAGACCCGCGCGAGCGGGTGGGACTCGAACCGGTCCAGCGACTCGTCGTCCTCCCAGGCCGCGATCAGGGCGACGCCGGTGACCTTGGTCGAGGGAGTCAGCCCGGTCCGCAGCGGGCTCATCAGCCAGGTCTCGGCGTAGCGCATCCCCTCGACGGCACCGACCCTGGGCCGGGCGCGCAGCGCGGCGATCGCCTCGCGCGCACCGACCTCGACGATGTGCGCGGACATGATCCTGGCGCTGCGGTACCCGGAACGCGACAGGTGCTCAAACATGGTGGTCGTCGCCTTTCATTGGCTTGGCCTGCACAGCGGCCGTGGACTGCGGGGCGGCCGTGGACTGCGGGGCGGGCTTCACAGCGAGGGCTCGCCGGCTGCGGCGCCGCGCGGGCGGAGCAGGGCGGAGAGCCGCTCGGGACCTCGCCGGTGTCCATGCCGACGATCTCGGTGGCGACCCGCCGGCCCGAGTAGATCGCCCCGGACATCGACCCGAACTCGTACGGCACCGACTCCGCGCCGGCCCAGTGGATCCGGCCGACCGGCTCCTTGAGGGCCGGTCCGTACTGGGTGTAGAGCCCGGGCGGGGCGTAGGCGTGGTAGCAGCCGCGGGTGTACTGCTCGGCCATCCAGTTCTGTTCGATCATGTCGTAGGGCTGTCCGGCCTTCGGGCCGTGGAAGCGGACGAGTTCGCCCAGCACCACGCGCGCCGCTCGCCGGGGCTCAGCCGGGCGAGCTCGCGGGCCGGGCTGCCGGTGACAAAGGCGGTCAGCACGCCGGGCGTGCCGTCCGGCGGGCAGCTGTCCAGCACCGCCCGGACCGGGCTGCTGTGGCTGATCACCTGGCCGGTGAGGCCCTCGGCGCGCCAGAACGGCTCGTCGTACAGCGCCAGGTACTTGATCGCCGAGCCCATGGTCAGCCGCTGGCTGAGCTGGTCGCGGTAGCCGGGCAGTACCGGGTCGTACTCGATCCGGCCGGCCAGCGGCACGGGTATGGTGACCACCACCCGGCGGCCGGTCGCCATGAATCCGGGGCCGCTGACCTTGACGTAGTCGTCGGTGTGCTCGATCCGCCGGACCTCGGCGCCGACATAGGTCTCGTCGGCGACGCTCTCCGCCAGGCGCATCACCACGCCGTGCGAGCCACCGAGGAAACGATTCTCCAGGGTGCCGCCGGTGACCGTGGTCATCGCCCGGAAACCACCGGTGCCATTGGCGTAGTTGAGCACGTGCAGCAGCGAGACGTCGGACGGCGAGGCGGCCATCCCGGCCTCGATCATCAGCTTCATCAGCGCCCGGCCGCCCTTGGTCCGGATATTGCGCTGGGTCCAGGACCAGATGGTCTCGCTGTCCCACTGGACGGCGTGCGGGGCCTTCCAGGGCGCCTCCTGCGGAACCTCGCGCCGCATCCGCTCGATGCGCAGCGCGGCCTGGCCGAAGTCGACCAGGGCGGCCGGGCTGACCTTGGGCGCGGCGCCCTTCCAGCGGGACAGCTTGCCTTCGTCGTCGATCAGCCGGTAGCCCTCGTCGTAAACCTTGTGCGCCTCGATGCCGACCGAGCGGCCGGTCACGGCGCTGATCGAGTCGGGCTGGCCGTGGAACTCGCAGCCAAGCTCGACCACCTTGCCGTCCCCGATCGGCCGGCTGAGCGACCGTCCGCCGAGCCGCTTGCGGGCCTCCAGCACGGCCACGGTCTTCCCGGCCTGCTTCAGCTCACGCGCGGCGCTGATCCCGGCGAAACCCGCACCGATGATGATGACATCGGCCTCGATCGATGGGTTGTCGCTGATGTCATGCAAGCCACTCACTCCTAGGACTCGTAGGACTCGGTAGCCCGCCGCTCCGCCCGTCGGGGCGGAGCGGCGGGATGCGGGCAGGACGGGGCGGGGCAGGGCAGGGCGGTCGCAGCCGGCCACCGGTGCGCACCAGCGCGGGCCGGTGCGGGCAGGTGCGCACCGGTGCGGGCAGCCGCGCACCGGTGCGGGCCGGGGCTCAGGCGCCGTCGCGGAGGACGACGTCGGAGCTGACCGGGGTGACCCGGCCGCGGTCGCCGTTCTTGATCATCTCGGTGAGCAGATAGCGCCTGGCCTTGACCGTGGCGGTCCGCTGCAACTCCTCCGGGTGACCTCGAACGGGGCGGCCAGCCCGCTGATGCCCGCCGCGGCGACCTTCCAGGCCTCGGCGTCCAGCGGCTTGCCGTCCCGCATGCAGATCACCGGGACCGGCCGGCCCTGCTCGTCCGGGACGACCACGATCTCCTCGGCGTCGGGGATCCGGTCGAGCAGCACGTCCTCGATCCACAGGCAGCTCTCGACGCCCTCGATCCGGTCCGCGATCCGGTCGAGCACCTCGATCTGCTGGAGCCGGTTGCGCCGCCCCCAGTCGCCGGTGTCGAACCACTTGCCGTGGCGGCGCTCGGAGAACTTCTCCGGCGTGCCGACGAAGGAGAGCGCCCGGGCCCGGGTCCTGGCCTGGATCATGCCCGGCTCGCTCTGCGAGGCCCGGCGCCGGCCGGTCACCGGGTCGGCGATGCGCACCCGGACCCCGGGGACCTCCCAGCCGACGCTGCGCGAGTCATGGCTGCCGCCCAGCCGCGCCGCCGACCGCCTGGTGTAGGTGCGCACCGACACCACCTGGGTCTCGGTCATCCCGTAGCACTGGAGCCAGACCGGGTAGGCCCGCTGGGAGGCGTCCAGCAGCCGCCGGATGGTGCGCGGGTGGATGGCGTCGAAGGTGTTGATGAAGAGCCGGATGCTGGCGAAGGGCTGCTCCGGGGTGTCCGCCAGCTGCTCCCAGCCGACGAAGGCGTTCGGGTGGCCTCCAGGATCGTCGGCCGGTAGCGCGCGCACATCCGCATGATCGTCTCGTCGTCGTGCTGCCCCATGCCCAGCAGCGGCGTACCGCGCGAGAAGGACGCCATCTGGGTCACCGTCGCCCGGATGTGCACATGGCGAGATGGCGCTGGCGAACAGCTCGTCGCGCTCGTGGATCAGCGGGAAGACCGACTCCATCAGCGCCGAGTAGGAGGTGCCGGCCGCGGACGCCTCGGCGAGCTTGGACACCCCGGTGGTGCTGGAGGTGTGGGTGATCACCATCGGGTCGTCGTCCTTGAGCGGGGACGGCGACGGCACCGGCCCGCCCCACAGGTCCTCGACCGGGATCCCGCCGTCCACCCGGGCGATGGCCGTGCAGGACAGGGCGCTCAGCCGCTCCCGGTCCAGCCGGGCGTACTCGGCCACCTCCGGGTCGGTGACCACGAACCGGGCCTGCAACCGCTCCAGCAGGATGTTGATGATGTCCGGGTCAAGCCGCGCCGAGACCAGCGCCGGGATGGCGCCGATCCGGGCCGCCGCCCAGGCCAGCGCCTGGCTGTCGTAGTTGGGCGTCTTGACGATGGCGACCCGGTCCCAGCGCTTGACCCCGGCCTGCTTGAGCACCGCCGAGAACTGCTCGACCAGCTTCGCGTACTCGACGTAGTCGAGCTCGACCCGCTGGTCCGGGTCCCAGCTGAAGGGCTGGTCGAGGTAGATCGGCACCCGGCCGAACTTCTCCGCGGCGCGCTCGGCCATCAGGCCCATGTTGACCGGCTTGAACAGCGGCACCCGCTGCGGCTCGAACTGGCTGCGGAGCAGCTTCAGCGGGTCGGTGCGCCGGGAGGAGCCCCCCGCCCTTCCCGCGGCGCTTGCGAACAGCGACATCCGACTCATCCCTTCCTGCGGGCCGGCGTGGCGACGCCGGGGCGACCGTTGGTGGCGTGCGTGCGGCGTTCGGCCGCGATGACCCGCTCGTACTCGTTGGGGTCGATCAGCAGATGGCCGGAGGAGTCGTAGAACCGCTTGTCCTGGCGGCGGCGGGCGCGCCTGATCTCCGCCCACATCTCGCCGCGCGAGGGCAGTTCCACGGTGCCGGCGAGCAGGTCGCCGACCCAGTCCGCCTGCCATTCGGCGGGAGGCATCAGCGCCATCATCGAGTGCAGCAGCCCGATGAAGTAGAGCCCTTCGTCTCCGCGGCACCACCAGGTGTAGAGCGGCGGCGCGTCGCTCCCGCCGCCGACCAGGGCGTCGTCGAGGAAGGGGAAGGCGATCTTGTAGCCGGTGCAGTGGATGATCGCGTCCGCCTCGACCTCCTGCCCGTCGGCGAAGCGCACGGTGCTCCCCTTGGCGGAGGCGATCACCGGCTTCGGGCTGATCCGGCCGTGCATGATGGCGGGCAGGAACTCGCTGGTGGAGATCAGCGGCCCCTGGCCGGGCTGGTACGGCGGCGCGGGCAGGCCGAACTGGGTCATGTCGCCGTGCACCAGCTTGATCATCAGCTTGAGCAGTGGGCGCCGCTGCTCGACCGAGAGCTTCTTCATGAACGGCGAGAGCAGGTCGATCGGGTGGCCCTCGAAGATCTTGGGCACCACGTAGTGGCCGGTGCGGACCGACAGGAAGGTGCTCGCGGCGACCCGGGACACCTCGGTGGCGATGTCCGCCGAGGTCGCGCCGAGGCCGAGCACCACCACCCGCTGCCCGGCGAAGTCCGCGGGGCCGTCGTAGTCGAAGGAGTGCAGCTGACGGCCGGTGAACTCGCCGTCGAACTGCCCGTGGAAGGGCCGCCCGTGGCGTCCGCCCGAGGCCACCAGCACCGCCCGGTAGCGGTAGGCCGAGCCGTCGCCGAGAGTCACTGTCCAGCCGCCGCCGGCCACCGGCTCGGCCCGGGTGACCTCGGTCCCCAGCCGGATGTGCTCACGCAGCCCGAAGTGGTCGACGTAGTCCTCGAAGTACCGGGCCACCTGGGTGTGGTGCGGGTACTCCGGGTAGTCCTCGGGCATGGGATAACTCGGGTACTGCATCACCGACTTGGAGGTGTTGGCGAACAGCGAGGGGTAGGCGCAGCTCCCGCCGCTGTGCGCCGGGTAGTGCCACAGCCCGCCGATGTCGGCGCTGCGCTCGAAGCAGTCGAACGGGATGTCCCGCTGCGCCAGCGCACGGCACATGGTGATGCCGGCCGAGCCCGCGCCGATCACGCAGACCCGGTCGCTGCGGTCGCCGTAGCCCGGGTCACCGTCCGTCCGGCCGGACTGCGCCGAGGCGGTGGTGGTCATCAGGACTTCTCCTGCGCCGGGGTCGCCAGCAGGCCGGCCACCCCGAGCAGGGTCGCGACCAGGGCGGCGCTGGTGTCGATCACCGCGGAGGAACGCTTCTTCCCCTTGCGGTAGCTGAGCACCCCGGCCGCGACGTCGATGGCGTCGCAGGCGATGCCCGCCTGGAACCACAGCCGCCGCGCGTCCCCCCGGCTCGCCAGCAGCCCCCGGCCAGGGCCAGGTTGCGCGCGGCGAACAGCCGGACCAGGTAGGTGCCCTCCGCGTCGTCCTCGATGCCGAGGGTCCGCGCGCCGACGGCCGGGGCCAGGACGGTGGCGCCGCCGACCGCGCGCAGGGCGCCGAGCAGCAGCGCCGGGGTGTTGCCTTTCTCCGTGGTCATGCGCGTTCCTCTCGGGCCAAGGTCACC
This sequence comes from Streptacidiphilus sp. 4-A2, assembly GCA_014284505.1. Lineage (GTDB taxonomy): Bacteria > Actinomycetota > Actinomycetes > Streptomycetales > Streptomycetaceae > Streptacidiphilus. The sequence continues at coordinate 5,965,511 of JAAFYY010000001.1, forward strand.
GACATCGCGTCGTGACGCTGGGAGTTGGGGTGGGGCTCCGCCGCCGGGGCGGCCCCGGCCGGGGTCTGTCCGGCGGGCATCCGTTCGGCCGGGAGCTCCCCGGCCAGGACCCCCGTGGCCGGGAGCTCCTTGGCGAAGCCGGTCAGCCGGACCACGACTCCGGCCTGCCGCAGGGCTTCCAGGTCCGCCTCGGGGTCGGCGGACTGCTCCGGGAACGAGACGCCGGCCGGCAGCCCCGGCCGCAGCACCCGCTCCCCCGCGCGCAGGGCGCCGACGGCGCTCAGGTGCGCCTGCCCCTGCGGGTCGAGCAGGTCGACCGTCACCGAGCGGTGGGCGCCGTGCGCGGTCACCGTGATCCCGGCGAAGTCGCCGCTCCCCGGGCGCTGGAGCAGCGCCGCACGGACCCCGTGCAGGGCGGGCCGCGCCAGCGCGCGCAGGGTGCCGGAGCGCTTGAGCCCGATCAGCCCGTAGAGCGAGGCCGTGCTCTGGAGCGCCATCCGGGTCTCCACCGTCGGCACGCCCAGGGTGAGCGGCAGCGTGGTCTGCTCCAGCGTGCCGACCAGCGCGGCCGGCCGCTCGCCGCCGTCGGCGCAGCGCACCGTGCGGACGCTGGTCAGTGGCTGCACCGGCAGCCGCCGGCCGTTCCGCATCGCGTAGTAGGGCCAGGCGAGCCGGTCGCTGAAGCCCCAGGAGTCGGGGCCGACCCTGTCGTCGGAGGAGGCGAGCACGGTGATGTCGACCCGTTCGGCCTGGCCGAGTTCGCGTACCGCGGCGGCCGCCAGCAGGGCCGAGAGACCGGCGTACCAGCTGCCGGACAGCAGCACCGGGGCGGTCGGCTGCTCCCGGGAGGCGGTCACCGCGACATCGAGGATGCCGGAGTGGCCGGCCCGGTTGATGTCCGCGATCGGGATCCCCAGCCGCATCGCGTCGACCAGCAGGTGCTCGCCCGGGTCGCTGACCACGGCGAGCACCGCCGCCGGGGTCTGCGGCAGCGAGCCGAGCGGCCGCTCGGAGCCGACGTCGACGGCGACCGTGGCGGCCCCGATCGCGTCGGCCAGCGCCTGTCCGCGTTCCGGGTTGCGGCCGCCGAGCAGCAGCGGCAGTTCGGGGTGGCGCTGCCGGAGCATCCGCGCCACCTGCTCGCCGACCAGGCCGTAGCCGCCGATGATGAGCAGCGGTCCGGCCGGGGCGCCGGCCCGCTTCGCGCGGCTAGCCATGGTTCACCGGCCCCGCGACCGGGTCGGCCGCGCCGCCGGGAGCGCCGGGCTCCCCGGCTTCGCCGCCGGGCTCGTCCTTGCGCTCGATGGCGGCCCGGGCGAACAGCTCGCGGGCGACCCGGCGGCCGGAGTCGACGGCCCCGCCCATGGAGCCCATCTGGTGGACCCCGGTCTCGGTCCCGGCCCAGTGGATCCGCCCGATCGGCGCCCGCAGTGCCTGGCCGTAGGTGGTGTACAGGCCGGGCGGGGCGAAGCCGTGGTAGCAGCCCCGGGTGAACTCCTCGTCCAGCCAGTTCTGTTCGACGAAGTCCCGCGGCTTGCCGGCCCGCGGGCCCAGCGCCCGGGCGAGCGCGTCGAGCACGGCGGTGCGCCGCTCGGTCTGCGTCAGCCGGGTGAGCTTGCGGGCCGCCGAACCGGTGACGAAGGCGGACATCACGCCGGGGCTGCCGTCCGCCGGTGAGGTGTCGAAGGCGACCCGGAACGGCCCGTCGGTGCTGGTGATCTGGCCGCTGAGACCGGCCGAGCGCCAGAACGGCTCGTCGTAGACCGCGAGGCACTTCATCGCCGCGCCGGCCGGCATCCGCTGGGTGAGCTGGTCGCGGTAGCCGGGCAGGGCGGGCTCGTAGGCGATCCGCCCGGCCAGGGTGATCGGGACGGCGACCACGGCCCAGCGCGCCCGGACGCTGAAGCCGGGACCGCTGGCGACGACCGAGTCCCCGCGCTGCTCGATCCGCCGGACCACGGCGCCGAGGCGCACCTCGTCCGGCAGCTTGGCCGCGAGCTTCTGCGGGATGCTGTGCGCGCCGCCGTCGAAGCGGTAGCGCTGGATGCCGCCGCTGATCTCCAGCAGGTAGCGGAAGCCGCCCGACGCGTTGGCGTAGTACAGGACATGCATCAGCGACAGGTCGGCCGGGGAGGCGCAGTACGCCGCCTCGGTGACCATGGTGAGAAACGCCCGCGCGGTGCCGGTGGCCAGGTTGTGCTGCATCCAGGACCAGAAGGTCTGGTTGTCCAGCCGTTCGGCGTTCGGGGCGTTCCACGGGCCGTCGGGCGGGACGGTGCGGGCGAGCCGCTCGATCTTCAGTACGGCCTGGCCCAGGTCGGCGATCGCGGCCGGGCCCATCCGCCACGGGAACAGCCCGGTGTAGCCGTAGCGGCGCCCGTTGAGGTAGGTGAGCCGCTCGCCCTGGTCGTAGGTGTCGAAGCCGCTCACCCCGACCGACCGGGCGGTCTCCGCGATCATGGTGCTCTTGTCGCCGTAGTACTCGCCGCCGAGGTCGACCGCCTTGCCGTCGCCCAGCGAGTAGCCCTTGAGCCGGCCGCCGACGCGCTCGCGCGCCTCCAGCAGCCGTACGCTCCAGCCGGCCTCCTTGAGTTCGCGGGTCGCGGTCAGCCCGGCCAGGCCTGCCCCGACCACGACCACATCGGCCTCGGAGTTCGGTTCATCCGTCACATGCCGCACGCGAAGCCTCCGTCCTCTGTCCTCTGCTGTGGTCCTGCCGCGTCGTCGCCGGCCGCCCGCCCGGCCGCGTCCACCGGCTCCGTCACCGGTCCCGTCGCCGGTCCCATCACTGGCTCCTCGGTGACCAGGGCCGGTTCCGGGGGCGCGGTGACCGTGCCGACCGGCCGCAGCCGGTCGACGGGGGGCGGTGACGTCCGAGGAGGCGGGTCCGGGTGGCGGTTGATCCAGCGGCGGCGCGGCTCGCGGGCCAGCAGCGTGATCGTCTCCCGGACCAGCGGCAGCCGCCGGGCCTTGCCGGACAGCAGCAGACGCCCGGTGCTGAGGCCCATGTCCCGCATCGGGAACACGTCGTAGTAGCGCGAGCGGTGGCTGAACAGGTCCAGGAAGCGGTCGAGTTCGCCGCGCCGCTGGAGGTCCCGCACCGCCTCCGGGACCACCGCGGCCAGCTGGCCGACCTCGCCCAGGGTGTGCGCGAGCCAGTAGTGGCCCTCGAACCGCCGGTCCCGCCAGTCGCCCCAGCGGCGCATGGCGTCGTCCAGGCCCCGGGCCGAGCCGTCGAGGCCCGCGAGGATCGCCGGGGCCAGCGCCTCCACCTGGATGAAGGCATCGCCGATGCCGCGCCCGGCGGAGGGGTCCTTGAAGTGGCCGGCGTCGCCGGCCAGCACCCAGCCCGGACCGGCGGCCTGGCGCAGATAGCCGTCGAACTTGACGATGCCGGAGATCTTGGTGGCGATCCTGGCGTCGGCGAGCGCCGCCGCCGTGGTGTCGCAGGCCCGCATGTGCGCCAGCAGACCGGCCTCGGTATTGCGGCGGAAGTAATCCCGTTCGTGTGCCTCGGGTGACACCCCGACCAGGTACAGCCCGCTGTCGGCCGGCCCAGACCATTCGGTCCCCCAGCGGTGGAACACGAAGTGGTCGGCGTAGGCCGGGTCGGCTCCCTCGAAGAAGGTGAAGTAGTAGGAGCGCTGGTTGGGCAGGACGTTGTACTTCCGGGAGCCGCCCAGATAGGCGACCGTCGAGTTCCTGCCGTCGGCGCCGACGACCAAGGGCGCGTGCAGTCTGGTCTCGGTGCCCTCGTGCTGGGCCCTTACCCCGACCATGCGTCCGCGATCCCAGAGCGCCTCGACAACCTTCGTACCCATCCGGACGTCGGCCCCGGCCTCCACCGCGGCATCCGCCAGGATCGAGTCCAGCAGGTGGCGTTGCAGGAACGCGGCCCCGCCCAGGTCGTCGAAGCGGAGCGGGAAGCGGGCCTCGAACCGGAGGTCGTTGAGTCGCGCGTCGATGTGCTTCATAAAGCGCACACCGGTCTTCTCGACGGCGTCCAGCACGCCGAGCCGCTTGAGGAACAGCAGCCCGTCCGCCTCCATGAGGTGCGAGGACAGGGTCGTCCTCGGGAACTTCACCTGCTCCAGCACGACCACCTTGAGGCCGGCCCGCGCCAGCAGCGTGGCGAGCGAGGATCCGGCACAACGTGCGCCGACAATGATGACGTCGAATTCCTCGACTGCCGTGCCGCGCGCTTTCGCGGTCACTCCGGCGAGGGCTTTCGCGGTCACGCCCTTGGTCGTCATTGAATCAGCTCCGCGCCTTCTCGCCGACCGCGACGACCCGCGGGTCGAGCGGCCGGGGATCGCCGTCACCCCAGGAAATTCCCTGCATGTGCGAGGTCCGCAGGCCGGCGTAGTTCAGCTCCCCGTAGGGACCGCCGGTCTTCCGGTTCCCGCCATGGGTGGAGAGAATCGAGGTGAATCCGATGTGGGAGTCGTTGATTTTCAGCAGTCCGCCGATACCGTTTCGGCAACAGCGGTGTCGGTCGTCCACACCGAATTGCGCAGACCGTATTCGTTGGCCTCGACGAATTCGATGATCTCTTCCAGCAGCCGCTCGTCGTCGCCCGTCGATTCCGGGACGACGATCGGCAGCAGCGGGAAGAAGGTCTCCTCCCTGACGCAGGAGAGGCCGTTCGCCGTCTCGAATCCGTCGATGCGGATGACGGTCGGCTCGCAGAACATTCCGCGCGGAGAGGGCTCCCCCTCGACATCCACACGGCCGCCGCCGCAGAGAATCTTCCCGCCGGCACCGCGGGCCTGCTCCATGAAGTCGAAGAATCCGTCGACCTTGAGCACCGGGCTCAGCAGGATGTCCGGGTCCTCCGGGAATCCCGGGCGGATCCTGCTGACGCGTTCCAGGAATATCTCGGTGAACCTTTCGGCGACCGCCGGGTGCACGATCGTGTACTTGGGCACCATGCAGATCTGGCTGACCCGTAGAAGGACCCGCGCCGCCGCGTCCAGGTCGGCGTCGTGCCACACGACGAAGCCGTCGTTGCCGGCCAGTTCCAGGACTGCCTTCTTGCCGTTGCGCAGGCAGTCCTCGCCAAGCTTCAGCCCGGTCGGGCTGTCGCCGAAGAACATGATCGCGTTGACCAGCGGGCTGTTGGTCCAGCTCTTGAGGATGCCACCGGCGTTGCCGCAGACCACATTGAGTGTGCCGGTCGGCGCGCCGTGCTTCTCCAGGATCGGCGCCAGGATCTCCCGGAAGACGAACATCACGCTGAGCGGCGTCGACCGGGGCGCCTTGACCACCAGCGCGTTGCCGACCAGCAGTGCCAGCACACCCATCGAGGAGTTCGAACCGGCGGCGTTCTGCGGCGGGTTGACGCACACCACGCCGTCGGCCTTGCGGACCAGCTGGAGTCGGCGGCCGTCCACCTCGAACTCCTGGTTCAGCTGCGTCTCGTACCACCTGACCGTGGCCTCGTCGGTGCCCCGCAGCATGCCGCTCACCTCCCACTGGGCGAGGCGGCGCGGGTGGCCCTCGGCGATCAGGATGTCGATCAGCTCGCCCGAACGCTCGGCGAGGGTCTCGTTGTACTCGATGACGATCCGGCTGCGGGTCTCCTGCGGCATCAGCCGGAACTCCCGGCTCGCCCGGTGCGCCGCGCGCACCGCCCGCTCGTTGTCCTCCGGGGTGCCCATCGCGCAGCGGGCGATGACGTCGTCGGTGATCTCCGCGGGCCGCCCGAGTTCCAGTGCGCGCTTGAGGTTGAAGGTGGCGTCGGTGTCACGCAGGAAGGCCGACGCCCGCACCACGTAGGTCCACCGACCGCCCTCGACGTCCTCGCCGTCTATGTACTGGGGGTAGGAGAGCATCAGCCGAGCGCTCCCATGCTCGGCGCGACGAAGTCTTCCTTCTCCACGTCACGCAGCAGGCCCGCGTTGTAGCGGCCGTAGGCCTCCAGGTCCAGCAGGCCGTGGCCGCTGTAGTTGAAGACGATGGTGGCGTCGCGCCCGGTCCGCTTGCACTCCAGCGCCTTGTCGATGACCGCCCGGATGGCGTGCGCGCTCTCCGGCGCCGGCAGGTAGCCCTGGAGCCGCGCGAAGGTGGTCCCGGCGTCGAACACCGTGGTCTGCGGGTAGGCGACGGCGTCGAGCAGGCCCTCGTGCCGCATCATGCCCACGATCGGGGCGCAGCCGTGGTAGCGCAGCCCGCCGGCGTGGATGGGCGGGGGCACGAAGTCGTGGCCGAGGGTGTAGGTGGTCACGCCCGGTCCGCGGCCGCCGGCGTCGGCGAAGTCGAGCCGGAACTCGCCGTAGGTGAGCGGGGCGCAGGCCTCCGGCTCCACCGCGAGGATGGTGATGTCCGCGCCGTTGAGCTTGTCCTCGACAAAAGGGCGAGGCGAAGCCGCTGAGGTTGGAGCCGCAGCCGACCGGGGCGATCAGGTAGTCCGGGGTCCGGCCGATCTCGGCCAGCTGCTCCTTCAGCTCCAGCCCGATCACCGAGTGGTGCAGCAGGCAGTGGTTGGAGAACGCTCCGACCGCGAACCGGGTGCCCTCGTCGGCGTCCACCATTTCCAGCGCCTCGCTGACCGCCGTCGCCTCGCTGCCCGGGTGGTCGGGGTATTCGGCGAGGAGCTTGCGGCCGAACTCGGTGCTGTCACCGGGGCTCGGCAGCACCTGGGCGCCGTAGGTCTCCATCAGGTGCCTGCGGTAGGGCTTCTGGTGGTAGCTGGCGCGGACCATGAAGACCGTGAGGTCGAGCCCGAACAGCTTGCAGGCGATGGCCAGGGCACTGCCCCACTGGCCCGCCCCGGTGTCGGTCACCAGCCGGGTGTGTCCGTCGCGCTTCGCGTAGTAGGCCTGGGCGAGCGCGGAGTTGAGCTTGTGGCTGCCGCTGGGCGAGGTCGCCTCGTACTTGAACCAGATCTGCGCGGGGTGTCCAGCTCGCGCTCCAGGGCCAGGGCCCGGACCAGCGGGGTCGGCCGCCACAGCTTGTAGGCGTCGCGCACGGGCTCGGGGATCGGGATCCAGCGTTCGAGCGAGGTCTCCTGCGCCGCCATCGACTTCACGAAGATGCGCTCGAGCCATTCGCGGGTCACCGGCTTGCCCGTGGAGTTGTCGATGTACTCCTCGGGCGCCCGCGGAAGATCCGGTATCACGTTGTACCAGCGTGTCGGGATCCGGTCGATCGGGAGGTCCACCCGCTCCGTTAATCCAAGGTGCTTCATCTTCGGCGTCTCCCCTTAGAGTGTGATTTCTGCGAAATATGGCAGCACTCGGAAGGAACTCGCTGGTTCCCCCGAAAAGATCACTTCTCTGACACGTTCAATGGTGCGTTCAATGGTGCGAGATACGGCGGAGCCACGCCGCGGAACGCGGCTCGGCAGTTCGGCACTGCCACGCACGGGAACTCAATGGGATCAGTAGTACCACGAGTCCAGCGAATTGACAGTGACCCGGTTCCAAGTGGCGGCAATGAGGTGCCCGCGTGTGCAGTACCGCAGGCTCTACTGCGGCGGGAGCCGATCGGCAGGCCCCGCCCAGTGTTTCCGTCCCGAATGTGCTCGACCGGCGGGCACGGTGTCCCCCGTATGAGTGCCGGTTTTTCGCCGTAGCCTAGCCGCCGCCTGATCGCATGGCAACATCGATTGAAACCCGGCCGACGATCACCGGTACATCGCCGTTGACCAGCGTATTTCCCGGTTCCGGAACCGCCCGGGCACTCCCCCGGGAAGAGGGAGGGCAATTTCTCACTTCCGCCCGCGGGCACGGAACTGCCCGCCTTGAGTGCGGCTTGAGCGATTTTCCAGCGGTTTCCGGTCCGAATACGCCCACCGGGTCCCGCCCGTGCCGCCGGCCGCTTTCCGGCAGCCGGTCGAATACCGGGCATTCAGCCGGCGCACACCGCGGAGCCGCCCGGCTCCGGCGCGAGCGGCTCGATGCCAGGGGCATGATGTCAGGGGCGTTATGTCAGGGGCATGACAAGAATGGAGGCGGCAGTGCCCGACGCCCGCTGCCGGTACCGGCGCCCGCCCGGGGCAGCCAAGGGGCACGCAGACCGCCAGGGGCACGCGGGCAGCCGGGAACACAGGCGGGCGGGGGTACGCGGGCAGCCGACGGCCGCGCCCGGTTCTCCGTGGACATCCCCGTCCAGCGGATCCGGGCACGCCGCCGCGCGCCCTCCAGCGCCCGGGCCGCGCACAGGCGGCCGGGCCAGGGGCCGCCCCGGATCCGGGGCGGCCTGCTCAGGCCGGGCTCAGTGCTGCGCGGCCGGGTTCGGGGTCGGCTGCACGCCCTCGGCCTCCTGCTCCTCGGGCACCTCCGGCGGAATGCCGGTGAGCGCGCTCTCGTGCAGGTCCTTGTTGCGCAGCGTCAGCGCGGCGATGACCGCGCCCACGAACGCGAAGATCGCACACAGCGTCATGGTGGTGTGGAAGCCCGAGGTGAAGGCGTCCCGTCCGGCCGCGAGGACCTGGCTGTACAGCCCGGAGCCGGCCGACTGCGCGGCCCCCTGGATGGTCCCCGCGCTGATGGCGGAGCTGATCGCATGGGTGTTGGAGCCGAGCTGCGAGGCCACGGCGGAGTGCTGGAACGAGCTCATGGTGTGGCTCTGGAAGAACGAACCGGCGATCGCGATCCCGAGCGCGGTTCCCACCTGCTGGAAGGTCTCGCTGATGCCGGAGGCGACGGGAGGGTTCGACCAGGCCGATGGCCAGCGCGGCACGGGTGGGGTTGAACATGCCGAAGGCGGCACCGGTCACCACCAGGCTGGGGATCAGCGCGGTCCAGCTGTGGTTGGCGTTGCTGAGCATGGTGAGCAGCAGCGAGACGCCCAGCAGGCACTGCGAGGTCGCCAGGATCACCCGGAACGGGACCTTCTGGGTGAGCCCGCCGGTGAGCGCGCCGAACACGAACATCGCCAGCGTCAGCGGCAGGAAGCGCAGCCCGGCCTGCCAGGCCGTGCTGTGCAGCACGCCCTGGAGATAGCTGGTCTCCAGGAAGATCGGCGGCAGGCCGGCCATGTTCGCCAGGAAGGTCACCGCGGCCAGGCCGGCGAAGGTGCGGTTGCGGAAGATGCCCAGGTCGAACATGGCTGCCTCGCCGCGCGCCCGCGCGACGACCAGGAAGATGGCCAGGCCCACCGCCGCGATCACATAGAGCACGATGTTGAGTGCCGAGAACCAGCCGTCGGTGTTGCCCCGGATGATCGCGAGCACCAGTGCGGCCAGGGCGACCGTGAACGAGATCATGCCCACGAAGTCCGGGCTCGCCGCCCGCGCCAGCCGCGATTCACGCACCTTCAGCAGCGCCAGCAGCACGGTCACCACGCCCACCGGGACGTTGACGAAGAAGATCCAGCGCCAGCCCGGGCCGTTGGTCAGCGCACCGCCGATCAGCGGGCCGGTGGCGACCGCGATCCCGACCGCCGCGCCGAAGGCGCTGAAGGCGGCCGCCCGCTCCTTGCCGTGGAACTCGTGCCCAAGCAGCGCGGGCCCACCGCGAACATGACCGCGGCGCCCACCCCCTGCACTCCTCGGCTGACATTGAGCACGTCGATGCTTCCGGCCAGCCCGCAGGCGAGCGACCCCAGGGTGAAGACGACCAGCCCGGAAAGGAAGAGCCGCTTGCGCCCACTGCGGTCCGCGACGGACCCGGCGGTGACCAGGAACGCCGCCAGGGTCAGCGCGTAGGCGTCGAACACCCACTGCATCTGACCGAAGTTGCCGTGTAAGGACTTGTCGATGCCCGGCAGCGCGACAGCTACGACGCTCAGGTCGAGCATGAGCATAAACGTGCTGACGGATACGACTGCCAGAGTCCACCACCGCACTGCGGAGGGCGGACGGGGTGTTGCGGTCATGCCGACTCCATGGATCTAGGCAAGCACCTCGCGGGCGCTCTTGATGGAGGGGGATTCGATGAACTATGCCGCCACCCTAAGGGCGCTGTCGAGGCCCCAATTCCGGTGATCGCGCAGGGTATCGGCAGGTCCGGGGAGAAGTTGATCTGTTGATCCGTCAGAGGTGCGCACTGACCTGCTGCGTAAGGTCATTGACGGTGCGTCGGACATGTCGGAGCGGTCCGGATTTTCACCGCTTCCCGAGAACGCACGGTGATCGCGGATGATCCAACTCCGCTTGCTTCCACAAAAAGCGGAACGACAGTCAACTCCTATAAACTACGAGCACATTAGCCACATCAGTTCTGCTCCTCCTGCTAGGCTACGACGCGCCGAACGGATGTCCGATGCAGTAACGCGCCCAGGATTCGCGGGAATCACTGGACAGTCTGCCGAGGTCGACCAGGTGGAACCGCACGTTGATCGGCGCCGCGGATTCACCCCTGGTACCCCTCCGCCCATCCGAACCGGCTGACCGGACACGGATCGGACAAAGCACGAGCAAGGCTCGGCACGGCACGGCACCGGAACCGGACCACAGCGCGGGCCCCGACGATCCGTGCCGACGCCGAGGGCGAAGTCAGGCGACCGACAGGCTGGTCCCCCGGAGGTGACCGGCGGTTACCTTGGAGGGGCTCATGCCGCACCACACCCAGCTCTTCATCCACCGCATCCGCACTCCCCGTGCCATCGGGGACCTCTGATGACCGGCGGGCCGCTCACCCTGTGCATCGTCGGCGCCGGGCCCCGCGGGGTCTCGGTACTGGAACGCCTGTGCGCGAACGAGCGCGCCGCGCCCACCCGCTCCACGGTGACGGTGCATCTGGTCGATCCCTTCCCGCCCGGCGCGGGCGCCGTCTGGCGCACCGACCAGTCCCGGCAGCTGCTGATGAACACGGTGTCCTCCCAGATCACGCTGTTCACCGACGAGTTCACCCGGATCGAGGGGCCGGTCGAGGCCGGGCCGACGCTGTTCGAGTGGGCCCACGCCCTGCGCGGCGCCGCGGACGGCTCCGGACAGCCGGACGAGGTCCTGGCCGAGGCCCGCGAGCTGGGACCGGACGACTATCCGACCCGCGCCTTCTACGGCGCCTATCTGCACGACAGCTTCCGGCAGGTGGTGGCCCGCGCACCCGGGCACATCACCGTGCGGGTGCACGCCACACACGCGGTGGCCGTCGTCGACACCCACGGCTCCCCCGGCGGCCCGCAGCGCGTCCGGCTGGCCGACGGCTCCTGGATCGGCCCGGTGGACGCCGTGGTCCTGGCCCAGGGCCACGTGCCGGTGCGCCCGACGCCCGCCGAGGAGCGGGCGGCGCACCTCGCCCACGCCTGCGGCCTGACCTACGTCACCCCCGCCAACCCGGCCGACCTCGACCTGAGCGGCATCGGCCCCGGCGAGAACGTGCTGATCCGCGGGCTCGGGCTGAACTTCTTCGACCATATGGCGCTGCTGACGGTGGGCCGCGGCGGAACCTTCGTCCGCGACCAGGAGCGGAACCGGCTGGTCTACCGGCCCTCGGGACGCGAGCCACGGCTGTTCGCCAGCTCGCGGCGCGGCGTGCCCTACCACTCCCGGGGGGAGAACGAGAAGGGCCCGTACGGCCGGCACCGCCCGGCGCTGCTCACCGCCGAGTACGCCGCGGGCCTGCGCGCGCGCACCGCCCGGGGCGAGCGGGTGCGCTTTGTCACCGACCTGTGGCCGCTGATCACCCGGGAGGTGGAGGGCGTCTACTACGGCGCCCTGCTCTCCGGCCGCTGCCGCCGCGGCGAGCGCGACACCTTCACCGAGAAGTACCTGGCGGTGACACAGGAGGCGGACCGGGCCGCGCTGCTGGACGCCTACGGGATAGACCCGCGGGACCGCTGGGACTGGGAGCGGCTGTCCCGGCCGACCGCCGGGCGCACCTTCGCCGGCCGCGAGGAGTTCCGCAACTGGCTGCTGGCCTATCTGGCCGGGGACGTCGAGCAGGCCAGGGCGGGGAACCTGACCAGTCCGCTGAAGGCCGCCCTGGATGTCCTGCGCGACCTGCGCAACGAGATCCGGATCGCGGTGGACCACGGCGGGCTCGACGGCGACTCCCACCGGGACGAGCTGGAGAACTGGTACACCCCGCTCAACGCCTTCCTGTCGATCGGCCCCCCGGTCTCCCGGATCGAGGAGATGATGGCGCTGCTGGAGTCCGGGGTCCTGGTGCTGACCGGGCCGGGGACCGAGATCCGGATCGACCCCGACGCCCGGGTCTATGTCGCCGCCTCCCGGACCGTGCCCGGCCCGCCGGTCCGCGCGCGCACGCTGATCGAGGCCCGGCTGCCGGTGCCCGACCTGCGGCGCACCGGCGATCCGCTGCTGGCCCAGCTGCTCAGCACCGGGCAGGCCGCCGCCTTCCGGATCGGCGGACCCGGCGGACCCGGCGGACCCGACAGCGCCGACGGAGCCGCCGGCTCCGGCTACGAGACCGGCGGCCTCGCGGTCACCGAACGCCCCTACCGGCTGGTCGACGCCCGGGGCCGGGCCCATCCGCGCCGCTTCGCGTACGGGATCCCGACGAGTCCGTGCACTGGGTGACCGCCGCCGGAATCCGCCCGGGGTCGACTCGGTGACCCTGGGCGACTCCGACGCCATCGCCCGCAGCGTGCTCGCCCTCGCGCCGGCCGGCGCGTCGGTACCCGGGCAGCGCTCGGCGGCCGAGGACACCTTCCCCTCCGGCGTGGTCGTCTGAACCGCCGGCCTGAGCTGCCGGCACGGCCGTCCGAACCGCCGCCCTGACCGTCTGAACTGCCGGACGGTCAGCGGCTGGGGGCCGCGGACTGGACCGCCGCCTGAACCGCCGCCTCGACGCTGGTGTCCCCGCTGACCAGCTCCAGCTCCAGCCCGGCGCTGGCCGGGGTGTGCAGCAGTTCGGCGATCACGGCGGCCACGTCCCGCCTGGACACGCTCCCGGCCACCCCGCTCTCGGCGAGGTGGCCCGTGGAGAGGGCGACCAGGCCGGTGCCGGGGTCGTCCGTCAGATAGCCGGGGCGCAGGATCGTCCAGTCCAGGTCGGTACGGCTGGCGAGGTCGCTGTCGGCCGCGCCCTTGGCGCGCAGATAGGCGGCGAAGCCCGCGTCGGTGCCGGGCGGCGGCTCGCGGTCCGCGCCCATCGAGGACAGCTGGACCAGCCGGCGCACCCCGGCCCGCTGGGCGGCCTCGGCGAACAGCACCGCCCCGCCCTGGTCCACGGCCTGGGTGCGGGCCATGCCGCCGTGGCCGCCGGCCCCGGCGGCGAACCCACCGCGTCCGCCCCCGTCAGATCCGCCGCCAGCGCGTCGACGCCGACCGACTCCAGGTCGCATACCAGCGACCCGGCTCCGGCCGCCCGCAGCTCGTCCGCCTGATCAGCCCGGCGGATCAGGCCGATCGCGCGTGTCCCCGCGCTCCGCGAGGATCCGTTCCAGCAGCAGTGCGACCTGACCGTGTCCACCCGCGATGACGATGCGCATGACTCCGACCCTAGGAGCCCACAGCGGTGCCCGCGCGCCGGGACGCGCCGGTTTCGGCCAGTCGGGCGCGCACCCGCCCACCACCCGCGGCGCCGGAGCGTCGGGCTACGAGGGCGGGTTGCCGCCGCTGCCCTGGGTGAACGGACTGACACTCAGCTCGCCGCCGCAGAGCATCACCTGACCGGGGATCACCACCGCGTCCCGGTCGCCGGGCGGGTAGATCCGCAGGCTGGTGGAGGTGCCCGAGCAGCTGGTGGCACCCGCGTTCAGGGTGTGGACGGTGTCGCTGGCCGTCGCTCCGGGTTGCAGCAGCACCGGCGTGTAGCCGAACGTGTGGTCGAAGGTCGCCGAGGCGCCGATCTGCGTGCCCTGCGCGCGAGCAGCGACAGCCCCGGGAACCCGTCCACCGTGCAGGGCGCCGACCCGTGGTTGGTGAGCAGCAGGTACCGGTAGAGGTTGCCCGCACCGGCGTCCGAGCCCCCGAGCGAGACCGTCAGCTGCGAGGTGGCACAGGTCCCCGGGCCACGCCGGCCCCACCCGGGGTGATCGAGGCGCTCGCGGACGGGACGGACGGGCCGCTGGCCGCGCCGCCGGCTGAGCCGGCCGCGCTGGACGGGGTGGCGCTGGCGGACACAGTGCTCGGCGGCTGCGGTCCGCTGCTGGCGTCCGGGCCGGAGGGGTGGGCCGGGGCGAGGGCGAGCCGGTGGCGGGTGGATTGCTGCTGGAGACGGCCGGCTGCGCGGTGCCGCCGGTGGCCGGGACCGGGGTGGCGTTGTTCCAGAACGGCCCGGGGACGCCCAGCAGATACAGCGATCCCAGGGCCACGGTGGCGGCCAGCCCGCCGCTCGCGGCGGTCCGCAGCCGCCTGCGCCGCCGCGCCCGGCCGCGGATCCGCTCGAAGGAGCCGGAGGGCACCGGCAGCAGCTCGATCCCGGGCAGCTCCGGCGCGCCGGCTCCGGTCAGTCCGGGCGGTCCGTCGCCCGCTACGTCCCGGCCGAACAGGTCATGCGGCTCATGGGGTGGTGCTGGTCGTCCCGATCACGCGACTCACGCCGGTCAGCCGACTGGTCGGGGTTGTCCGAGTGGCGCGGGCCGTCCGGATGGCGCGGGTCGTCCGGATGGCGCGGGTCGTCCGGGAAATCCCCGGTGCCGAAGTCCCGGTCATGCCGCCCCTCCTCCCAGCTTGGCTCTCAGCATCTCCCTGGCCGCGTGCAGATCGGCCTTTACCGTGCCCTCGTTCCGTCCCATCAGCGCGGACACCTCGCGCACCGGCAGGTCAGCGTAGTAGTAGAGCAGCACCGGTGTCCGCAGCCGCTGCGGCAGTGACTGGACCAGCAGTCGCACAGACGGGTCACCCGCCTCCGCATACTGCTGCCGCACCGCTTCCTCCGTCTTGGCCCGCCGCATGGCCCGCCGTTCGCGTTCCAGTTTCCGCCAATGGTCGCGGACGAGATTGGCCGCGGTCACATAGAGGAAGCCGCGGGGCTCCTCCACCTTGGTCCAGCGGGCCCAGAGCCGGGTGAAGGCCTCCGAGGCGATCTCGTGGGCGGTGCCGTCGTCGTCGACCAGACGACGGCACCAGCCCGCGAGGCGCGGGTAGAGGGCGGCGAAAAGCTCGGCCGCCTCCCTCTCGTCGGACCGGAGCACCGTTCTCCTCGGCTGTAGAGGTTCCACCGTCGGATCGGTGGAGCTCACCGGAGGAGACGACTCCGGCCGCCGCTCGGTTGCGAGGCCCGCGTGCCGGTAATGGGTCAACTCGCCCCGGCCAGGGAGGCGTAGACGATGGTGTTGTCCGGATACCCGGTGCCGTCGGCGCCGCGCGGGCCCGCGCAGGTGATCAGCCGCAGTTCGGGCCGGTCGACGCTGCCGTAGACGGCGGACGTGGGGAAGTGCGCCTTGGACACCTGCGTGACCGAATCCACGGTGAAGGTCGCCGACACCCCGTCCTGGAGCACCAGCACCACCCGGTCGCCCGCGACCAGCCGCGCGAGGTGCAGGAACACCCCGTCGCCGTACTGGCCCACGGTCACATGGCCGAGGATCACCGACGGTCCGACCTGCCCGGGGTGGGCGAGTACTGGTACCACCCGGCCGGTGCGTCGGCCTCGATCGGCGGCACGCCGACGGTGCCGTCCGCCGCCAGCCCGACCGGGACCACCGGGGTGTCCACGCCGATGGCCGGGATCTCCAGCCGCTCCGGCACCGACCGGGCCAGCGCGTGCTGTCCCGCGCCGCCGCTGGGGCGGTCACCGGGCCGGGGGCCATGACCGGTGCGGCGGCCGTGGCCGGGGCGCCGGCCGAGCATCCGGCGAGCTGGCTCGCGGCGAGCGCGACGGACACGGCGAGCAGCGCCCCGGCCGCCCGCCCGGACCAGCGCGCCAGGCCGTGCCCGCGCGCCGTCGCGGCCCCCTGGTCACCGGGGCCGCGACGGTGGACTGCCTTGTGCCTGCTCTGCCGCAAGAGTCAGCCCTGCGCCTGCGACCTGCGGCGCAGCATCAGGCCGATGCCGCCCAGGAGCGCGGCACCGAGCGCGCAGGCCCCGGCGATCATCCCGGTGTCGCTGCCGGAGCCGGTGATCGGGACACCGGTGTCGGGAGCACCGGACCACCACGCTGACCCCGCCGCCGGCGCTGGCCGTGGTCGGGGCCGCCGACGCCCCGCCGGCCGCGGGGCCGGCAGAGGCGGAGGCGGAAGGCTCACTGGTGGAACCCGCACCGGGGGTCGCGGTCGGGGCGACGCTCGAACTGATCGGCGCCACGCCCACCCCGTCCGAGGGGTTGCCCGTGGTTCCGGGGCCGAACGGGCTGACGCTGAGCAGGTTCCCGCAGAGCATCACCTTGCCGGGGATGACCAGCGCGGCCTTGTTCGCCGGCGGGTAGATCCGCAGGCTGCTGGAGGTGCCCTCGCAGCTGGTGGCGCCCGCGTTCAGGGGTGGATGGTGTCGCTCACCGTCTCGCCCGGACGCACCGTCAGCGGGGTGTAGGTGATGCTGTGGTCGAACGTGGCCCGGGCCCCGAGCTGGGCGCCCTTGGCGTTGAGCAGCGACAGGCCCGGGAATCCGGCCAGCTCGCAGCTGGTGCCGCTGTGGTTGGTCAGGAGCAGGAACCGGTAGAGGTTTCCGGCGCCCGCGTCCGAGCCCCGAGCGACGCGGTGAGCTGCGAGGTCGCGCACGTGGCGGGTGCCTTCGCGGCGGAGGTGCCGGAGGCGGCCATGGCCGGCGCCGCCCCGAGCGCCACAGCGGCGCAGGCGAGTGCGCCGACGGCGAGGGTGTTACTGCGCATGTACGGCTTCTCTCTCGTCGGGCCGCCCGCACCCTGGAGGGGTGCCGGGCTGACCGTTGTTCAGTTCGAGCGGAGAGACGACGGGGCCCCCGGCCGGGTTGTAAAGAAAGAGCAAAATGGCTGGAACGCTCGCAGGCACGCCCTGCGCCGTCCCAGCCTGCCCCGGAACGGACCAGCCCGTCCCAGGAACGACCCAGAACGTCCCAGGAACGACCCAGAACGTCCCAGCCCGTCCCGGAACGGACCGGGCCGTCCCAGGCCGTCCCAGGTGGGTCCTGGGACGGTCCGGAACGGCCCGTTCGCGGTACGGCGGGAACAGCGCCGCAGCAGCGGTGCGGGGCGCTGTGACGGTGGGTCAGCCGAGGTAGACGATGCCCAGCAGGGTCAGCTGCCAGAGCTGGCCGGCCGCGCCGCTGTCCGCCTGGAGGGTGGTGACCGGGTTGCCGCTGGAGTCGGTCAGCGCGCTGGTGCCGAGGGTGGCGACCATGCCGGTGTCCGCCGAGTCGGCCACCTTGTAGAGGCCGTTGCCCGCGGGCTCAAGCACCCAGTGCTGGTTGCTGCCGCCGTTGCAGCCCACTGCTCCAGCGGGGTCCCGGCCGCGGTGGAGGCGCCGGTGGCGTCCAGGCACATGTCCCGGTTGCCGCTGAAGTCCAGCTCGTAGCTGCCGCCCGGCTTGGCCTCGAACACGAAGGACTGGTTCAGCCCGCCGTCCGCCGGATAGGTGATGGCCGGACGGCCGTTGGTGCTGTCGCCGTAGCTGCCGCCGCCGGAGAAGTCCAGCACCTGCCCGGTGGCGGAGTTGGTGAGCTGGAACCAGGCGCCGTCCTGCGGTGCGTCATTGAAGGGCTGACCGGCCGTCAGCGGTTCGATGGTCGTCCCGTCGCCCTGGTCCAGGGTGCAGTAGGCCTCCTGCTGGCTCGACGCGTCGTAGAACTCGCCGAGGCAGGCGCCCTCACCCTTGTAGCCGGCCACCCGCAGGTGGAAGGACTGCCGGATCTCGTCCTCGCACAGGCCGAGGATGCCGATGGAGTAGTCACATCCGTTGCGGGTGAGCTCGCTGGTGTCGATCACGTCGCCGTTGGTGTACTCGTACGGCGAGGTGGTCAGCTCGGCACAGACCTCATGGCCGTAGCTGACCCGGCGCTGGTCGAGGAAGCGCACGCCGGGCACGGCCTCGGCGGCTGTCCGCAGCGCGTTGTCCAGCTGCGGCACCACCCAGTTGTGGCCCCAGGCCAGGTCCTCCGGGTAGGCCGGGCAGCCGTCGGCGACCTTGGCCGCGTAGGTGTTGCTGCGGATGTCCGGGGTGATCGGGGTGAAGTAGGACTGCATCACCAGCTGGTAGGAGCTGTCGGCGTAGCCGGCGTTGCGCATGGTCTCCCGGACGTCGGTGAGCGCCGCCTCGATCTTGGGGATCACCGCCTGGGCCCGCGCGGTGATGGTGGCGCTGCCGATGGTGTCCCGGCAGCCCTCGGACTGCGGGATCGGGAAGTACTGCCCGAGGCAGCTCTCCATGATCCCGCTGAAGTCGAAGTCGTCGTTGGCGCCGATGGTGACCACCACCATCTTGACCTGGTCCTGGGCGGCGACCTGGGCGAGCTCGGCGTCCTGCTTGGGCTCGCCGAAGTCCCCGCTGCCGGAGCCGGTGATCTTGGCCAGGGCCGGGTCGCTCACCAGGTCGCCGGTCTGCGCGCCGGAGCAGGCGAGGTCGACCGGGGTGAGCCCGGACAGCCCGGTGTCGAAGATCTCGGAGTAGGTGCTGCGGTGGCAGAAGTTGGTCGGCCCGTCGGTCCCGGGTACGTAGTCGTCGTCGGTGTCGGTGCCCGCGCCCTCGCCGGAGATGGCGCTGTCGCCCATGGCGACGATCACCGGGGTCCCGGCGGCGGCAGTGGCGGCGTGGGCCACCGGGGCGTGCGCGGCCGAGGCGTGGACGCCGCCGGAGGCCGTGGCCGGGGTGGCGGCCAGAGCCGGGGTCCCGGCCAGACCGAAGGCCCCGACCAGGGCGGCGGCGGTGAGCGCGGCGGCGCGTGCGAGTGAGGATCTGGTCACACATGGCTCCTGTTGAGGCAGGGGGACCGCCCGGTGGATGGCCCAGGCGGCGCGGAGCTGTGGGGCAGCGTCGATCGGCCTCAGATGCTAGGTACCAGCTGGTAACTAAACAAGAGCCATGCTCATGTTTTCCTCCCCGGTACCGGAACCACCGCTCCGGAGCGCCCGCGCCCGGCCCGGCGGTCCCGCCCGCGTACCGCCAGGCCCGGCAGTCCCGCCCGTACCGGCCGTACCGGCCGTACCGGCCGTACCGCGGCTGGCGTACACCCCGATTACCCTTCCCGGACGACGCCGGACGCGCCCCCGGCCTCGTACGGTTGTGGGATGGGAGCAGCAGGATGAGCGTGACCGCGCAGGTGCGGCGGCGGGCCGCACAGCAGCCGGTACTGGCGGACGGCCTGACCGCAGTGCTGCTGTTCGTCATCTCGCTGACCGCCTCGGCGATGGCCGCCCGGCCGCGGCACCAGATGCTGCCCTCGCTCAGCTCGGTGCACCCCGCCACCGCCGCGGTCGCGGCCGTGGCCTGCGGCGCGCTGCTGCTGCGGCGCGCCCGGCCGCGGGCGGTGCTGGCGCTCACCGTCGGCTGCGGCATCGCGTACACCACTCTCGGCTACGACCTGAACCCGCTGCTGCTCTCCCCGGCCGTGGTCGCGATCTGCACCCTGGCCCTGCACACCGACCGCCGCACCGGCTGGCTGGGCACCGCCGCCGCCGCGCTGGTGCTGACCGCGGCGGCGATGGCCTTCGCGCCGGGCCCGGCCACCGCGCCGCAGAAGCTCAGCGTGTTCGCCTGGTCCGGCATGGCGGCGGCCGGGGCGGACGCCGTGCGCTCGCGCCGCGCCTATATCTCCGCCGTCGAGGAACGCGCCGAGCGCGCCGAGCGCACCCGGGAGGAGGAGGCCCGGCGCCGGGTGGCCGAGGACCGGGTGCGGATCGCCCGGGAGCTGCACGACGTGGTGGCCCACCACATCGCGCTGATCAACGCCCAGGCCGGAGTCGCGGTGCACCTGGCCGACGAGATCCCGCCACAGGTCCGCACAGCCCTGGAACACATCCGCGACTCCAGCCACGAGGCCCTCCAGGAGCTCAAGGCGACCGTCGGGCTGCTGCGGCAGTCCGACGACCCCAGCGCCCCGCTGGAGCCCGCCCCGGGCCTGACCCAGCTGCCGGAGCTGCTCGCCTCCTTCGCCCGGGCCGGGCTGGAGGTCTCGCTGGAGCAGCTGGGCGGGATCAGGCCGCTGGCCCCGGCCGTGGACCTGACCGCCTACCGGATCGTCCAGGAGTCGCTCACCAATGTGAGCAAGCACGCCGGTGTGCCGACCGCCCGGGTCCAGCTGTACTTCGGCGACGAGCGGCTGGCGATCCGGGTCGAGGACGACGGCCGCAGCGCGCCGCTGCGCAGCTACCCCGGCTCCGACCAGGGCACCGGCCACGGCCTCACCGGGATGCGCGAGCGCGCGGCCGTGGTCGGCGGCACCCTGCACGCCGGGCGCGACCCCTGGGGCGGCTTCCGGGTCGCCGCCGACCTGCCGCTGCGCCCGGGCAGCGCCGCCGCCTTCACCCGGCCGCCGGGAGCGGGACCGGGCCTGCCGTCGAGAGCGCCGTCGCGGGAGCTGAGGCATGACCATCCGGGTAC
Organism: Streptacidiphilus sp. 4-A2; assembly: GCA_014284505.1. GTDB lineage: Bacteria > Actinomycetota > Actinomycetes > Streptomycetales > Streptomycetaceae > Streptacidiphilus. The sequence continues at coordinate 5,985,818 of JAAFYY010000001.1, forward strand.
TGCTGGCGGACGACCAGGCGCTGCTGCGCGGCACCTTCCGGATGCTGATCGACTCCACCCCGGACATGGAGGTGGTCGGCGAGGCCGCCGACGGTCACGAGGCGGTGGAACTCGCCCGCGCCCAGCAGCCGGACGTGCTGCTGATGGACATCCGCATGCCGGGCCTGGACGGTCTCGGCGCCACCCGGCTGATCTGCGCCGACCAGCAGCTCACCGAGGTGCGGGTGCTGATCCTGACCACCTTCGAGTTCGACGAGTACGTGGCCGAGGCGCTGCGGGCCGGGGCCAGCGGCTTCCTCGGCAAGGGCATGCGCCCGGAGGAGCTGCTGGCCGCCGTGCGCACGGTGGCCAGCGGCGACTCGCTGCTCCCCCACCGCGACCCGCAGCCTGATCACCCGGTTCCTGGCGCAGCCGCAGCGGGCGGGCAGCGCCGGGCCCGGCCGGCTGGACGTGCTCACCCCGCGCGAACGCGACGTGATGTCGCTGGTCGCCCAGGGCCACTCCAACGACGAGATCGCGGACCGGCTGTTCCTCAGCCCGCTGACCGTGAAGACCCACGTCAACCGGGCCATGAGCAAGCTCGGCGCCCGCGACCGGGCGCAGCTGGTGGTCGCCGCCTACCAGTCCGGCCTGGTCCTCCCCGGCACCGGCTGAGCACCGGCGCCAGCTGAGCACCGGCACCGGCTGAGCCCCGCCCGAAGCCCGAAGCGGGTACCTCTCAGGCCCCATCGGCACCGCCCGCGACAGGACGACGCCGCAGTCCGGCCTACTGCGCCCGCAGTAGGCCGACGACGCTGCGCCCGGCGGACGCGCCGACCCGGTCCGGAAGACCAGGGTGGGGGTATGAACGGACACCGCGATGATCGTAGCCAGCAACCTGACCAAGCGTTACGGCGAGAAGACCGCCGTCGATGACCTCTCCTTCACGATCAAGCCCGGCATCGTCACCGGCTTCCTCGGCCCCAACGGCGCCGGCAAGTCGACCACGATGCGCATGATCATGGGCCTGGACACGCCGACCACCGGCAGCGTCACCGTGAACGGCCGCCCCTACGCCGAGCACCCCGCGCCGCTGCACGAGGTCGGCGCGCTGCTGGAGGCCAAGGCCATCCACACCGGCCGCAGCGCCCGGAACCACCTGCTCGCGCTGGCCGCGACCACGGGCATCGGCGCGCGCCGGGTGGACGAGGTCATCGACCTGGTCGGCCTGCACGAGGTCGCCCGCAAGCGGGCCGGGGGCTTCTCCCTGGGCATGGGCCAGCGTCTGGGCATCGCCTCGGCGCTGCTGGGCGACCCGGCGACGGTCATCCTGGACGAGCCGGTCAACGGCCTGGACCCGGAGGGCATCCTCTGGATCCGCAACCTGCTGAAGGGCCTGGCCGCCGAGGGCCGTACGGTCTTCGTCTCCTCGCACCTGATGAGCGAGATGGCGCTGACCGCCGAGCACCTGATCGTGGTCGGCCGCGGCCGGCTGATCGCCGACACCTCGGTCGAGGACTTCACCCGCAGCGCCTCGCGCAATGTGGTGCGGGTCCGCTCGCCGCACGCCGACCGGCTGCGCGGCCTGCTGCTCGGCCCGGACGTCACCGTGGACGGCACCGAGCGCGACACGCTTGAGGTCACCGGCCTGGACAGCGACCGGATCGGCACCGTCGCCGCCGAGAACGGCATCACCCTGTTCGAGCTCTCGCCCCAGCAGGCTTCGCTGGAGGAGGCGTTCATGGAACTCACCCGCGACGCCGTCGAGTACCACGCCAGCACCACTGCCGCCGCGGGCGAGCCGGTCGGCGCCGGAAGGACCAACGCATGAGCACCGCCACCGCCACCACGCTGCGCAAGGAAGCACCGGCCCAGCAGGGGAAGGTCACCCAGCTGCGGGTGATCAACTCCGAGTGGATCAAGCTCCGGACGCTGCGCTCCACCCCGATCACGCTGCTGGTCGCGGTCGCGCTCATGGTCGGCCTGGGCATCCTGTTCACCTACCTCCGGGTCAACCACGGCGGCCACCACGGCGACACCTTCAACGGCGCCGAGATGAGCCTGGCCATGTACCGGCTGGCGCAGCTCGCCGTCGGCGTGCTCGGGGTGCTGCTGATCAGCGGCGAGTACACCACCGGGATGATCCGGGCCAGCCTGTCGGCCGTGCCCAAGCGGCTTCCGGTGCTGTGGGCCAAGGCCGCGGTGTACGGGGCCGTGGTGCTGGTGCTGATGACCGTGGCCAGCGTGATCGCCTTCTACGGCGGCCAGGCGGTGCTCACCTCGCACCACCTGAACGTCTCCATGTCCGCGCCCGGCGTTGCCCGGGTGGTCTTCGGGACCGCGCTGTACCTCACCGTCGTCGGCCTGCTGGGCGTCGCCTTCGGCGCGCTGATCCGCAACTCGGCCGGCGCGATCGCCACGCTCTTCGGCGTGCTGCTGATCCTGCCCGACCTGGCCGACCTGCTGCCCGCCAGCTGGATCCCGAACGTCGTGCCGTACCTGCCGAGCGAGGCCGGCGGCGCGCTGCTCCAGATCGTGCCGGAGTCCCCGTCGATGGCGCCGTGGAGCGGCTTCGCGCTGATGGCCGGCTACGCCGTGGTGCTGCTCGCCGCCGCGGCCGTGCTGCTCAAGCGCCGCGACGCCTGACCGGCCGCACCCCACGCACGACGCCGCGCCCCCGGATTCCTCCGGGGGCGCGGCGTTGTCATCTGCGCGTGGTCACCTGCGCGTGGTCATCTGCGCGTGATCACGTTCGGCCTGCGGGTCAGAAGCGACCGGCGAAGCTGGGGTGTAGTCGGCGATGGTGTCGGTCTTGACGCCGGCGCTGGGGTTGGCGGCCTCGACGTACTCGCCGTTGCCGACGTAGATGGCGACGTGGTACGCGTTGGCAGCGGTGCCGTCGGTGGACCAGAACAGCAGGTCACCGGGCTGAAGGGCGTTCATCGAGACCGGGGTGGCGGCCGCGGCCTGCTCCTCGCTGGTGCGCGGGATGGAGATCCCGGCCTGGGCCAGCGCGGCCTGGGTCAGGCCCGAGCAGTCCCAGGTGTCGGGGCCGGTGCCGCCGTAGACGTACTCCTTGCCGAGCTGAGCCTCGGCGAAGGAGATGGCCGCCGCCATGTTGCCGCTGGCGGTCGGCAGGGAGGGGTGCTGGTGCTGGTGCTGGTCGTGCTGCCGGTCGAGTCGGACGAGCTGCCCGAGCCGGAGGTGCTGCTGGAGCTGTTCGCGGACACCGCGGCGTTGTACGCGGACTGGGCCGCGGCCTGGGCAGCGGCGTTGGCCGACGCGCTGGCAGACGCGCTGGACGACGCGTCGCTGCTGCTGGAGGGGGCGCTCGCCGGGGCACTGCTGCTCGCGGGCACGGTGGTGGTGCTGGAGGCGAGCACGGTGCCGCTGAGGACCAGGTGCTCACCGGGGTAGATCAGGTCCGGGCCTTGGGTCAGCGTGGACCGGTTGAGCTCGTAGAGGTGCTCCCAGCCGCCGGAGACGTGCTCCCGCTCGGCGATGGTGGAGAGCCAGTCGCCCGCGACCACGGTGTACTCGGCGGGGGCGGCGTGCCGACGCGGGGTGGTCGCGGCGGTCGGCCGCGCGGCCGTGGCGGTGCCGGAGGTGGCGGCGGAGTCGGCGGAGGGGTGCTGGCGGAAACAGGCGCGGCCATGGCGCTGGTGGCGCCGACCAGGGGGAGGGCCATGCCGACAACGCCGGCGATTCCGGCCCCGGCGAGCAGACGCTGAGTGGCAGTACGGCGGGCAGGGGTGGCGCGGTGGCGCCCGTTGCTGGACAGCAGCATGCTGAAGGGTTCCTCTCCCACGCCTGCGAGGTGAGCTGTCGGATTCGGGCTGGAGTTGCCCGGCCGTGCGTGCACGGCTTCACCCCTAGCCGCGATGCTGGAATCGCGGCGACTTACCTGGTTCCCCCGCCCCTGCCGTGGTTCGGTGCTTGGGTGCCAATGCCTCCGGCGGCAGGACTCGGCGTTCCGGAGGCGTTGGTTCCGCATAAGTGCGGATGACGAGCACGCTAGACAGATCAGCACTGAAACTACAAGTCGCTGTGATCTCGGTCACTCGTCATTCCGGGAATTCTCAGCTTCCCCCGGACTCCGAATCGACCCCAGATGCCGCACTCCCCCACCCGGCCTAATGTCGTACTTGTCCATATATAGACGGATCGGAGTATCCGGCCATGGCACGTATGACCGAAGACGAAACAGCAATCGGCACCCAGGCATCCGGGGAGAACCACCGCTGGTGGGTGCTCGCGGTGGTCGGCCTCGCCCAGCTGATGGTCGTCCTCGACGCGACGATCGTGAACATCGCCCTCCCGTCCGCCCAACGAGATCTCGGCTTCACCGACGCCAACCGCCAGTGGGTGGTCACCGCCTACGCCCTCGCCTTCGGCAGCCTGCTGCTGCTCGGCGGACGCATCGCCGACCTGGTCGGCCGCAAGCGGGTGTTCCTGATCGGTCTGGTCGGCTTCTCGGTCGCCTCCGCCATCGGCGGCGCCGCGCCCGACTTCGGGGTGCTGGTCACCGCCCGCGCCCTTCAGGGCAGCTTCGGCGCGCTCCTGGCCCCGGCGGCACTGTCCCTGCTCACCACGACCTTCACCGACCCCAAGGAACGCGCCAAGGCGTTCGGCATCTACGGCGCGATCGCGGGCACCGGCGGCGCCGTCGGCCTGCTCCTCGGCGGCCTGCTCACCGAGTACCTGGACTGGCGCTGGTGCCTGTACGTGAACCTGCTGCTGGCGGTGATCGCCTTCATCGGCGGCACCCGGCTGCTGCACGCGGGCGCGCCCGCCAACCCGCCCAAACTGGACATCCCCGGCACGGTACTGGTCTCACTGGGCCTGTTCTGCCTGGTCTACGGCTTCTCCAACGCCGAGTCCCACCCCTGGCACACGATCAACACCTGGGGCTTCCTGCTCGCCGGGGTGATCCTGATCGCCGCCTTCGCCTGGTGGCAGAGCCGGGCCGTGCACCCGGTGCTGCCACTGCGGGTGGTGCTGGACCGCAACCGCGGCGCGTCCTTCCTGGGGATGTTCATCTCCGGCGCCGGGATGTTCGGCGTCTTCCTGTTCCTGACGTACTACCTCCAGCAGTCACTGGGCTACTCCCCGGTGATCACCGGGGTCGCGTTCCTGCCACTGGTCGTCATCATGATCATCACCTCGGTCACCGCGACCAACGTGCTCGTGCCCAGGGTCGGTGCCAGACCGATCGTTCCGGTGGGCATGCTGTTCGGGGCCGGTGGCATGGCCTGGTTCACCGCGCTCGGCCTGCACAGCAGCTACGCCGCCAATGTGCTGCCGCCCCTGCTGCTGCTCGGCCTCGGCCTCGGCATGATCTTCGCCCCGGCGATGTCGCTGGCCACCGCCGGAGTCGAGCCGCACGACGCCGGGGTGGCCTCGGCCATGGTCAACACCAGCCAGCAGGTGGGCGGTTCGATCGGCACCTCGCTGCTGAACACCCTCGCCACCAGCGCCGCGGCCGCCTACCTGGTCGGCCGGTCGCACACCCCGGCCGCGCTGGCGCAGTCCCAGCTGCACAGCTACTCCACCGCCTACTGGTGGTCGGCGGGGTTCTTCCTGTTCGGGATGGTCGTCTGCGCGATCCTGTACCCGAGCGGCCGTCCGCCGATCTACAGCGGCGACGAGCAGGCCCCGGTGCACATGTGACTGCGCACCGGGGCCCCGCCCGCCGTCTGCCGGCCGGTCTCAGCCGAGCCGGGTGAGCCGGGCCCCGTAGGAGGGCTCGGCCAGGGCCGACTGGAGCGTGACCGGGATCCGCTGTGCACTGGGACCGGTCCCCACGACCAGGTATCCCACCGACTGCCCGGCCTTGCCGGTGTGCGGAATCGCCCCGCCGACGGGCACCAGCGAAACCGGGACGGTGGTGCCCGACCAGCCGACGACGTTCACGTCCTTGGAGGCCACCACCGGAGTCCGGCCGCCCTCACCGTCGTCCACCAGCCCGACCACCTGACCCTGCCGCACCAGCACCTGCGACTGGAGCACATGCTCCGCGCTGACCAGCAGCTTCTTGCTGGTGGCCATCACATTCTGGAGGATGCTGAAGTTCTGACCCAGGGCCGGCTGACCCAGGGTCACCCCGAGCACCGTCTGCGTGGTGCCGCCCACGGTGGTCTGCGCCGCCCACATCAGGCAGCCCAGCGCCGCCGAGTCGGAGCCGGTCTTGATGCCGATGACACCGTCCTGCCCGAGCAGCGAGTTGGTGTTGTAGGTGGTCACGCCCTCCGGCGGCACGAACGACTGGGTGCTGACGACCTGCCGGAACACCGGGGTCTCGATCGCCACCTTGGCCAGCTTCAGCTGGTCGTTCGCGGTGCTCCTGGTGCTGTCCTCCAGACCGCTGGGGTCGGTGTAGGTGGTCTGGGACATCCCCAGCGCCGTGGCCTCGCTCTGCATCCTGACCACGAAGGCGGCGTCGGTCCCCGCGTCCCAGCGGCCGAGCAGCCGGGCGATGTTGTTGGCCGGGGATCATCAGCATCTGAAGCGCCTGGTACTCGGTCAGCTTCTCGCCCAGGCTGACCTTCGCCGTGGACTCACCGTCGGTCAGCGCCTTCTGGTAGTCGTCCACCGCCTGCTGGTCCACCACGATGGTCGGACCCTGCTGACCGACGCTCAGCGGGTGGTCCCGCAGCACCAGGTGCGCCGTCATCACCTTGGTGACACTGGCGATCGGCACCGGCTGCTCCGGGCCGCTGTTGCCGAGCGACCCCAGACCGTCCACCTCCACCGCGGACTGGCCAGCGGTCGGCCAGGCCAGCGCGGGCGCGGCACCGGCGAAGGTGTAGCTGGACGCGGCGGTCAGCTTCAGCTTCGGCGTCGGCAGCGGACGCAGCACCTGGACGACCGCCAGGATCACCAGGATGACGCAGAGCAGGCCGCCCCAGAGCCCGATCCGCTTGACCGCGCGGCGCAGCGGCGTCATCGGCCGACTGCTGAGCGTCGCCAGGATCTCCAGCGCCTCGGAGGTCGTCTCCGGCCCGTCCTCGCCCTCGGGCGCGGCCTGCGGGTCGGTCTGCGGGCCGGTCTGCGGGTCGGTCTGCGGCGTGGCGGCGGGAACCGGGGTGCCTGGCGCAGGGCCTGCGTGGGCCGCTCCGGCGCGCTCCACAGCGCGGTGGTGGGCGAGTCCATCCCGGTCACCGCATCGGCGCCGGTGGCCTTCGGCAGGGGCCGGGTGACGGTGAACCAGCCCCCGCTCGGCCCGTCGCCGGTGGCGCCGGCCTCTGCCCCGGCAGCGACGTCGGGCTCGGGCTCCGTGTCGGCCTCGGGCTCGGCTTCGGGCTCCGCGTCGGCCTCGTTCTCTGCCTCCGCCTCGTCCGCGTCCTCCGCCTCGTCCGCGTCCTCCGCCTCGGGCTCGCCCTCCTCGGGCAGCTCAGCCTCGACCTCGGTGTCGGCGTCGTCGGCCTCAGCCTCGACCTCGGTGTCGGCCTCGGCAGTGTCGGCCTCCTCGGTCGCCGACTCGCCGGTCGCCGCCTCAGCGGGCTCCGCCTCTGCCACGTCCTCCGACTCAGCCGCTGCCTCCGGCTCAGCCTCCTCCTCGACCTCTGGCTCAGCCTCGTCCTCAGCCTCCGGCTCAGCCTCGGCCTCGTCCTCGGGCTTGTCCTCGTCCTCAGCCTCGTCCTCGGTCGCCGCCGGGGCCGTTTCGGGGCTCTCCTCGCCCGACGCCTCGCCCGACGCCTCCTCGGGGGCCACAACCGCGCCATCCGCGTCGACCGCGCCATCGGCTTCGTCGGCGTCGGTGTCGCCGGGCGCCGACGTCGTGCTGTCCAACTGCTTCCCGTCCAGGTCCCGCTCGAACTCCCCCATGTCCACGGCGTCGGTGCCCGGTTCCTCGACGGCCACGTCGTCCACCGTGGCTGTCACCTCCCCTTTTGCCGCCGTGTCGCCGATCCGCTCCACCCTGTCGGGGGACTCGCCCACGTATCCCAGCCTCCTCGCGCGTTCGATGGGCGCCCGGGAACGGCGCACCGCCATCAGTTTCCTTCACAGCCCCGAAAACACTGGTACGCGATGCCTCACACCGGCGATTCCTCAGTGCGGACGCCCACTCCAGTGCCAGACGTGGGGTTCATACGAGCGGTTCCACAGATCACGGTGTCATGTCACTCTCTAGGCACTCTCGACAGCGAGGTGTGAGAGGCGTCACTCTGTCTTCATCCACGCGGGGAGGCTTGGATGGGCAAGAGCCGCAGAACAATTCCCGAGGAACTGTTGTTGCTCGCGCTGGACCCGGCGACCGGGACCACCGCACAACCGCAGACCTTGACCTCGGGCTGGCCGGAGACAGCTCGTCGAGCTGGCCATGGCCGGACGAATAGTCCCTGACGGGGACCGGATAGCCGTGGTGAATCCACGGCCCACCGGTGACCCGACACTGGACCACGCGCTGGAACTGCTGCGCAGGCGCGGCAGTGCGGTGCGTGCCGTGCACTGGATCGGTGGGCCCCGGCTGGGGCTGCGCCAGACGTACCTCGCGCACCTGGAACGGTGCGAGATGGTGCGCGCGGTACCGGGCCAGGTGTGCGGGGTGCTGCCGACGACGCGATATCAGGCGTCGGACGACTGCACCAACAGTGCGATCAAGGAAAGGCTGGACACAGCCATCCGGACCGGGATCCCCCCGGACCCCCGGACGGCCGCGCTGGCCGCCCTGGCCCACGCCGTGGGCCTGGGTAAGCATCTCTACCCCGGTAACGAGGGCCGCTCCTCAAGGTCACGGCTACGCGACCTGATCAGGTACGACCCCCTGGGCGGGATGGTCGCGCACGCCGTCATGGACGTGCAGAACGGCCTGCCCGCAGCCCAGGTGAGGGGAGGCGCGCCGGTGAGCAACCGGGCCGTCGCCCGACCGGCGGGGAGACCCCCGCGCTGCCTGGCATGGCAAGGGCGGCAGCCCGCTGACGGCTGGCACCCGCGCACGGACGCACACCCTCGGCCGCCGCCCGCTCCGCGACCACCCTCGCGGGGCGGACGGCGGTCGGTCGTTTGCGCCCCCCGGCCTTATATCAGGAGATAGTTGCAGGGCGCGCGTAATTTTTCGTGCGCCCGCTCTTTCCGGTTGCGGGGCCTGATCCGAGCCGATTGCCCCACGCGGGACACCCGGTAGTGGCATCCTGCTGAGCAAGAGGGATACCAACGAATACCGAACGTCACCCGACCAGAGCCGGAGGACCCTTTGTCCTCGTCCGCCACCAGCATCAACCCGACTGTCCGCCGCCGCAGGCTCGGCGCGAAACTACGTGAACTACGCGAGGAGCGAAAGCTCACCGCCGAGGACGTCGCCCAGCAGCTGCTGGTCTCCCAGTCGAAGATCAGCAGGCTGGAGAACGGCCGCCGCAGCATCAGCCAGCGCGACGTCCGCGATCTCTGCCGCGTCTACGCGGTGACGGACGAAAAACTGATCGACGCCCTGATGGCGATGGCCCGCGAGTCCCGCCAGCGCGGCTGGTGGCATGCCTTCGGGGACGTCCCTTACAGCGTCTACATCGGCCTTGAGGCGGACGCCGTCTCCGCCCGCAACTACGAGTCGCTGTTCGTCCCCGGGATGCTCCAGACCGCGAGTACGCGGGCGCGGTCATCGCAGGCATCCAGCCGGAGGCACTGCCGGGCCAGAACGAGAAGCGGATCGAGATCCGCATGCGGCGGCAGGAGGTCATGAACGACCCGAAGAAGCCGCTGCGGATGTGGGCCGTGCTGGACGAGGCGGTGCTGCACCGCGAGGTCGGCGGCCCGCAGGTGATGCGCGAGCAGCTGGAGCACCTGATCGAGCTGAGCCACAAGTCGCACATCACGGTGCAGGTGCTGCCGTACTCGATCGGCGCGCATCCGGGGATGAGCGGGACCTTCTCGATCCTGGACTTCGAGGACGAGGCCGACGCCACCATCGTCTATCTGGAGGGGGTGACCAGCGACCTGTACCTGGAGAAGGAGACGGACGTGACCACCTACTCCACGCTGTACGAGCACCTGCGGGCGATGGCGCTCGGACCGGAGCAGACCCGCGACCTGATCGACCGGGTGTCCAAGGACTACGCCCGCTGAGCCCGATCCTGAGCCCGACGCCGGGCCCAGGCCAAGGCCCGAGCCCGAGCCGGGCAGGGGGTGGCTCCAAGGGGGTGGCTTCGGGGGTGGCGATCCGGGTGGCGCCGGGGGTGGGAAGCGGCAATTGTAGCGAGTGGTTGGCAGTGACGGGACAACTCCGGCGGAATTGAACCCTCTTGGGAACCCTGCAAGGGCCGGAATCCCGGAATCACAGCTTCCGGAGCAACACTGGAGGCAGATCCAAACCGCGAGCACCGCAAGCGAAACCGGAGTAAGCCTTCATGGACCAGAACATCCTCACCGCCGAAGCCGACCTCGCCTGGCGCAAGTCCTCCTACTCGGGTAACGGGAACTGCGTCGAGGTGGCCACGCCCGAGGCCGGCATGGCCGTCCGCGACTCCAAGGACCCGCACGGCCCGGCGCTCCACTTCAGCGCGAGCGCCTGGACCGCCTTTGTCGCCGATGTCGTCGGCGGCGCCTTCGAGACCCCTGACCGGGCGCTCGGCAACGGCCCGCGCCACACCGGGACCAGCCTGACCGTGCCCCCCCCCTGCCCTCCCGCCGGCAGGGGAAGGGGGCACGCCGCACATCAGCCCACGGCACGGCCGCTCAGCGCAGCTGGTCCACATAGGTGTCGGTGCCGGGCAGGGTCGGGATGAACGGCGCGACCAGCTCCACCCGCGCGCCCGCACCGCCGCCGCGACCTCGGCGTCCAGGCCGGTGAAGGCGTCCCAGCAGCCGCGCGGGTCCTGCTGGAGGAACCACAGCAGGGTCAGCCGGTTGTCCACCCCCTCCACCTGCTTGACATAGGTCATCCGGTCCCCGGGCAGCGGCAGCGGCCGGAACAGCACGCACATGGCCGCCGGACCGCCGGGCCGCAGCTTCGCCGGGAGGTGCCGGTCCAGCAGCCAGTCGGTGAGCCGCTCCCGGCCGGCCGGGTCCTCGGCGTCCACCACCTGGAGCACCAGCCCGCTGTAGGGGTGGTCCAGCGCGTGGATGTCGCGCGGGCCCGCCGCACCGTCCCGGTAGGCGGTGGCCACATGCTGCTGGAAGGCGGTGAACACATGCGTGCGGTCGCGGTAGACCCGGCCGTCGCGGTTGAGCCGCTTGTTGATGCCGACGGTCCAGCGCATATGGGCGTCCTGGCGCCCCTGGTTGATCCAGTACACGGAGAGGTAGCAGCCCGCGCCGACCGGTTCGGCGACCGCCGACTTCTCCGGGTAGCGCAGCAGTTGCAGCTCGCGGGTGGCGACCCAGCGGCGGCCGGCCGACATCCAGGGCATGGCCATCGCCCCGGAGAAGTGGTCGTCCTCGTACCAGCGGTTGTAGCCGTACTCGTGGCCCGGGTGCGGCTCCACCATGGTGATCAGCGCGCTGCCGACCGCCACCTCGTAGGGACCGCGCGACGCCAGCGCCGCGTACTGATCCAGATCCTCGTCAGTCATCCTGCGACCTCCTCCTCGGCTGGTGCATCCGACCCAACTGACGGTATGTCAGATCGACGGAGGTTCCCAGAGTCGGGGACCTTCCTACGAATCCGCTCCGGCCGCCGGGGCCGGAATTGGGACGATCAACCCATGGGCGGCCATACGCGGCGGACCTATCGTGGGCACACATGCGAAGACGCGCGCCCCTCCCCGCCGTTGTCCCCGTGCCGTTCGACCCGGCCGCCGCATTCACGGCGCGCCGGGCGCTCGGGCTCAGCGCCGCGCTCGTAGCCAGGGACATGGCCGCGCACGGGGTGCACGTCGCCCCGCCGCAGGTGATCGCCTGGGAGTCCGGCGAGCTGCTGCCCTCCGAGGGCGAGCTGGTCGCCCTGGCCCGGACCCTGTGGTGCGACCCGGGTGTGCTGATGGGCGGCCGGGCCCGGAGCGTCCGCGACCACCGACTGGCCACCGGGATGCCGCAGGAGGAGCTGGCCCGCCGGGTCGGGCTCACCCCGCGCGCCTACGCACAGCTGGAGTCGGCACCCCTGTGGGAGGGCGACGAGGCGCAGACCGTCGCCCTGGCCGAGGCCCTGTGGCTGACCCCCTACGGGCTGGCGCTGGCGACCGGGCGCGAGGACGCGATCCGCGAGGTGCTGCAACGCGCCGTGGACGGACGCTGGTCGGCGCAGGTCGGACCGCTGCTGCGACTGGTGCCGACGCTGCACCGGGGCCATGTCGAGCAGGCCCTGCGGGTGCTGCACGACGAGGGCCACGCCTCCGGCGCGATGTGGGGCGCGGTCCAGGCCGTGGAGGCATCCCCGGCAGGCGAACCGCCGAGCCTGTTCGACCGCTTCTGGCGGCTGCTGCCCGAGCCGGAGGAACAAGCGGGCTGAACCGGTGCGCCGCTGCCGCACGGCTCTGGCAAACCCGCACCGCCACCCTTAAGCTGACGCATCGTCAGACTACGGAGGAGGTGCGGCATGGCGCTGCTCGATGGTCGTACGGTCGTGGTCTCCGGGGTCGGTCCCGGGCTGGGCCACCAGGTCGCCGTACGGGCGGCCCGCGAGGGCGCGAATGTGGTGCTGGGCGCCCGCACCGAGGACAACCTCGCCAAGACCGCCGCCGAGGTCGAGGCCGGGCACCCCGGCCGGGCCGCCTGGCGCGGTACCGACATCGCCGCCGACGACGCCTGCACGGCGCTGGCGGAGCTGGCCGTGCAGCGCTTCGGGCGGATCGACGCCGTGGTGCATGTCGCCGCCCTGGACGGCTACTTCGGCGGCGTGGCCGATGCCGACTTCATCGCCTGGCGGCAGGTGCTCGACGTCAATCTGATCGGCACGCTGCAACTGACCCGCGCCTGTCTGCCGGCCCTGCGCGAACGCGGCGGCTCGGTGGTGATCATCGGCACCCAGTCGGCGGTGGCCGCCCCCTCCCAGGTGCAGCAGGCCGCCTACGCGGCCTCGAAGGGGGCGCTGACCTCGGCCATGTACTCGATGGCCCGCGAGCTGGGCCCCGAGCGGATCCGGGTGAACACCGTGCTGCCCGGCTGGATGTGGGGTCCGGCGGTGGAGACCTATGTGCGCTGGACGGCGAGCACCGACTCGGTGCCGGAGGACGAGGTCAGGGCGCGGCTCGCGGAGCGGATGGCCCTGCCGGAGCTGGCCACCGACGGCGATGTCGCCGAGGCCGCCCTGTTCTTCGCCTCGGACCGGGCCCGGGCGATCACCGGCCAGTCGCTGCTGGTCAACGCCGGCGAACTGATGCGCTGAGGGGGCACAGCCCGCGGCCGGGGGCCCGCACCGACCCGCCTCGGTGAAGTCATATAGATGACATCAGCCGTTCGCCGGGTCTTACACGTGTAAGCGCTAACGTCCGGGCCCATGACCACCCCCCAGCCCCGCCGCACCGCACGCCTGCTCGGCAGCACCGTGCTCGCCTCCGCCCTCGCCCTCGGCGTCGTCGCCGGCACCACCGCCGAGGCCGGTGCCGCCACCGTCGCGCAGAGCCGGCCGGCCGCCGCCACGCCCGCCTGGGCCCGCCACGCCGCGCACCCGATCCCCTTCACCGCGGCCACCGTCACCGACAACGCCGACGGCAGCTACACCATCAGCTGGGCCGCGACCGGCCTGTCCGGCGTCACCATCTACGCCGGCAGCACCGAGAACGCCATCGACTACCGCCACCCGGTCGCCTGGGTCGCGGGCAGCGGCACCATCACCGTCCCGGCCGCCGACATCCCCGCCGCCGGCGCCTCCAAGGACCGCCAGTGGTTCCGGCTGGCCCCGGACAAGGGCGAGGGCCTGACCCTGGCCGACCGCAGCCTGCACCTGGCCAGCGCCCCCAACTTCCGCGACGCGGGCGGCTACCGCACCGCCGACGGCGCCTGGGTGAAGATGGGCGTGGTGTACCGCTCCGGCGACATCTCCAAGCTCTCCGCCGCCGACCTGGCCGAGCTGCACCGCCTCGGCATCCACACCGTCTTCGACCTGCGCACCGACGCCGAGATCAAGGCCGCCCCGGACAAGGTCCCGGCCGGTGCCAAGGACATCCAGGAGAACATCCTCGGTGCCGCCGGCACCTCGGGCTTCGCGCCGACCACTCCGGCCGCGGCCACCCAGGAGATGATCGAGGCCGAGCAGGTGATGGTGGAGGGCAGCTCCGCCAAGGCCGGCTACCACAACGTCTTCACCGGCATCGCCGACAGCAAGGACCTCGCGGTGGTCTACCACTGCACCGCGGCAAGGACCGCACCGGCTGGGCCAGCGCCGTGCTGCTGACCGCGCTGGGCGTGCCGCAGGCCACGGTCGAGGCCGACTACCTGGCCAGCAACACCTACAACGCCGCCTCCAATGCCGCCGAGCTGGCCTCGCTGCCCGCCGCGTACCGGGCGATCTACCAGCCGCTGCTCGCGGTCACCCCGGCCTACCTGGCCAGCGGCTTCAACACGGTGAAGAGCCAGTACGGCAGCTTCGCCGACTACCTCGACAAGGGCCTGGGGCTGAACGCCCGGACCCTGGCCGAGCTGCGCGCCAACCTGCTGGTCGGCTGACCCGGCACCGCCGGAACCCGACGGGCCCCACCGCCGACGCGGTGGGGCCCGTCGTTCCTCCGGCGCGCCGGCCTCAGTCCAGCACCGGCAGCAGCTCGGGCAGGTGCCCGTCCGAGGCCAGCGCCGCGGCCCGGCGCTCCGCCGGGACCGGTCCGTAGACGGTGGTGCGCTGCGCGGCCGGACGTCCGGCCCGCGCGGCGATCGCCTCCAGCCCGCGGATCGACTCGTAGCTGCCGTAGGCCGAGCCCGCCATCCGGGAGATGGTCTCCTCCATCAGGGTCCCGCCCAGGTCGTTGGCGCCGGAGCGGAGCATCTCGGCCGCGCCGTCCGCGCCCAGCTTCACCCAGCTGGTCTGGATGTTGGCGATGCGCTCGTGCAGCAGCAGCCGGGCCATCGCGGTGACCGCCCGGTTGTCGCGCTGGGTCGGGCCGGGCCGGGCGATCCCGGCCAGGTAGACCGGCGCGTTGGTGTGGATGAACGGCAGGGTGACGAACTCGGTGAAGCCGCCGGTCCGTTCCTGGATCCCGGCCAGCAGCCGCAGATGGCCGAGCCAGTGCCGGGGCTGGTCCACATGCCCGTACATCATGGTGGACGAGGAGCGCAGGCCGAGTTCGTGCGCGGTGCTGACCACCTCGACCCAGGTCGCCGCGGGCAGCTTGCCCTTGGTGAGGATCCAGCGGACCTCGTCGTCCAGGATCTCCGCGGCGGTCCCCGGGATCGAGTCCAGCCCCGCCTCCTTGGCCTGCTGGAGCCAGTCGCGGATGGAGAGCCCGGTCCGGGTCGCGCCGTTGACCACCTCCATCGGCGAGAAGGCATGCACATGGATGCCCGGAACCCTGGCCTTCACCGCGCGGGCGATGTCGAAGTAGGCGGTGCCGGGCAGGTCCGGGTGGATCCCGCCCTGCATGCACACCTCGGTCGCACCGACCTCCCAGGCCTGGGCGGCCCGGTCGGCGACCTGCTCCAGCGACAGCGTGTAGGCGTCGGCGTCGGTGCGGCGCTGGGCGAAGGCGCAGAAGCGGCAGCCGGTGTAGCAGACGTTGGTGAAGTTGATGTTCCGGGTGACGCAGTAGGTGACGGTGTCACCGACCGCGTCCCGGCGGACCGCGTCGGCGATCGAGCAGAGCGCGTCCAGGGCCGGCCCGTCGGCGTGGAACAGCACCAGCGCCTGGTCGTCGGTCAGCGCCCGCGGGTCGTCCGCGGCCACGGCCAGCGCCTCGCGGACGTCCCCGGCCAGCCGGGAGGGGACGCTGTGCTCGGCGGCCTGCTCACGCAGGGCCTCCCAGTCGCCGTACACCTCGTCGAAGTCCTGGCGGCGGTCGCCGGTGCGGCCCTCGGTGTCGACCGCGGTGTGCAGGTCGGTGCGTCCGGTGGCGCTGAACACCTCGTCCGGCTCCTGCCAGGGCAGGCCGACCGGCATCGCCTCCGGCCGGGCCAGGCCGGTCTGCGGGTCGGCCAGCGCCCGGACGTGCGGCAGGATCCGCGGGTCCAGCCAGGGCTCGCCGCGGAGCACGTACTCGGGGTAGACGGTGAGCCGTTCGCGCAGCTCGAAGCCGCTCTCGGCGGTGCGCGCGGCCAGCTCGTCGATCTGCGGCCAGGGCGCCTCGGGGTTGACGTGATCCGGCGTCAGCGGCGAGACCCCGCCCCAGTCGTCGATCCCGGCCGAGATGATCAGCCGGTACTCGGAGGCGACCAGGTTCGGCGGAGCCTGTATCCGCGCGGACGGGCCGAGCAGCACCCGGGCCACCGCGATGGTCGCGGCCAGTTCGTCCAGCTCGGCGTCGGGCATGGCCCGCATGGCGGTGTCCGGCTTGGCGCGGAAGTTCTGGATGATCACTTCCTGGAGCCCGTGGTAGCGCCGGGAGACCCGGCGCAGCGCGAAGACCGAGTCGGCGCGCTCCTCATAGGTCTCGCCGATGCCGATCAGCAGGCCGCTGGTGAACGGGACATTGGAGCGCCCGGCGTCCTCAAGCACCCGCAGCCGGACGGCCGGCTCCTTGTCGGGCGAACCGTGGTGCGGGCCGCCGGGCTCGGACCAGAGCCGGGTCGCGGTGGTCTCCAGCATCATCCCCATGGAGGGGGCGACCGGCTTGAGCCGCTGGAAGTCGGTCCAGCCGAGCACGCCCGGGTTGAGGTGCGGCAGCAGGCCGGTCTCCTCCAGCACCCGGATCGACATGGCCCGGACATAGGCGAGGGTGTCGTCGTAGCCGTGGGCGTCCAGCCACTCCCGGGCCTCGGGCCAGCGGTCCTCGGGGCGGTCGCCGAGGGTGAACAGCGCTTCCTTGCAGCCGAGGGCGGCGCCCCGGCGGGCGATGTCGAGCACCTCGTCCGGGGAGAGGTAGAGGCCGTGGCCCTCGCGCTTGAGCTTGCCGGGGACGGTGACGAAGGTGCAGTAGTGGCAGCGGTCCCGGCAGAGCCGGGTGAGCGGGATGAACACCTTCTTGGAGTAGGTGATCACACCGGGCCGCCCGGCGGCTTCCAGACCGGCGTCGCGCACCCGGGCGGCGGCGGCGCACAGGTACACCAGGTCCGCGCCGCGGGCCTGGAGCAGCACCGCGGCCTCGCCCGCGTCCAGCGCGACGCCCGCGCCGGCCCGGTGCAGGGCGCGGCGCATGGCGTTCGCGGTGGGCGCGCGGGGGCGGTCTGCCCGGCGGGGGCGACGGAGGGGACAGCGGAGGCGGTGGGGACAGCGGAGGCGCCGGGGGTCCGGCGCCGGTTGGTCCTTCATGCCACGAAGATCCTTCATGCAACGAACGATACGCGTGCGGTCGCGGCGGCAGACCCTGATAAAGGCTCAGGGTCCCATGAGCCCGGAGGTGTAGGCGGATTGCTTCCCGAGGGCGATCCGGCGGCGGTGCCGAAGGCGTCTAATGGAAGAAGCGGCCGCACGTCGACGACTCGGAGGGACGCACGATGGCGAACAACAATGGGGACGACCCGGCGCGGATCGGCGCGCCGGGGGACCTTCCGGGCGAGGCAGTCCCGGTGAGCCGTACCGGCGGCGGACGGCGCGGCCGGGTGCTGCTGCCCGCGGCGATAGCCGCCGTGGTGGCGGTCGGGGTGATTGCCGTGCCGGTGTTCGCGGCGAGCTCCGGACTGCCTTCGGTCACCGCGCAGCAGCTGCTGGCGAAGGTGCTCTCGCCGCACCCGCAGGCGTTCTCCGGGACGGTGCAGTCCACGGTGGACCTGGGGCTGCCGTCGGCGCTGGTCGGCGAGCTCCCGTCGGCCCTGTCCGGGGCGGCGGGCTCCGGCTCGTCCTCGGCGCTCCCCTGGTCGGCCCCGGCGGGCCGGTCGGCCGACGGGTCCTCGCCGGTCACCGCGGCTTCGGCGGCTCCGGTGACCAAGGAGCTGGGCACGCTGCTGTCCGGCACCCACTCCTTCCGGATCGCGGCCGACGGCCCGACCAGGGAGGCACTGAGCTCCGCCGATCCGGGCCCGGGCTTCGCCGCCGTCCGGAACGGCGGCTCGGCCTGGATCTACGACGCGGGCAGCGCCTCGGCGGTGCACTTCACCGGTCTGGGCGCGGACTCCCCGGCCGGGCAGGCCCCGGCCGGCGCGCTCGACCCCTCGCAGGCGGCGGCCGAGGTGCTCAAGGCACTCGGTTCGTCCACGACGGTGTCGGTCTCCGGCCAGTCCAAGGTCGCCGGGCAGTCTGTGTACGAGCTGAGTGTCCGTCCGAAGGGCAGCGGTTCCACCGTGGGCGAGGTGCGGATCGCGGTCGACGCGGCCAACGGATTGCCGCTGGACGTCCGGGTTCTGCCCGCGGACGGCAGTGACCCGATCCTCGATCTCGGCTTCAGCACGGTGTCCTTCGCGACGCCGGCCGCGAGCGCCTTCGACTTCGCCCCGCCGAGCGGCACCAAGGTCGTCCAGCAGGCGGTTCCGGCCGACTCGACGCAGCGGCCGAAGGCCGGGCGGCCGGAGGCCGGCACCTCCGGGGTGACCGTCAGCGGCAGCGGCTGGGAGACGGTCTGGACCATCCGGCCGACCACCCAGGGCGGCCACGGGATCTCCGGGGAGCTGGGCGCGGTCAAGGAGTTGGGCAAGCCGGTGGCGGGCGGGACATTGGTCTCCACCAAGCTGGTCAACGTACTGGTGTCCGACAACGGCACGGTCTACGCCGGTGCGGTCACCCCCTCGGTGCTGGAGGCCGCGGCGACCCGCTGACAGCTCCCCCGGGGGCGCCGGGAAACCCGGCAAAACGGGCAAAGGTGTCCGAGATCACGTGCGGTGACGCGTGATCTCGGACACCTCTTTTTTGCCCCCGGGGCCCCGGGCGGCCATTGCCGGGGGTGTCCGGGCGGTTCGCGGTGTTCTCTTCACATCCGTACCCACCGGGCCTGACGCACCACTTGGCGTGGTGACAATTCGATTTCCGCACCCCGGAGGATTGTTGTCGAACCGTGTCTCCGGAGCCGGACCTCTGCTTGACGCAAACCCCCGCTGACCTGTCAGATGATGGTCATTCATCTGCAGCGCGCGATGGAATTCATGCCCTGGTCCGGTGCCTCCTCCCTCAGTTCCCGGACGGGTAACGGCATGAACGCACAATGTATTGCCTAGTGCGGGGCGGTACCGCGCGCGCCACCGCCCAACAGGGAGACATCCACAACATGACCATCAGTCGCCGCACGTTTCTCGCTGCCGCGGGCTTCACCGCCGGCACCGGTCTGCTTTCCGCGTGCGGCAGCGGCACCCAGGCGACCACCGGACTGAACGGCGCCAGCACCCAGCTCGAGGTCTTCTCCTGGTGGACGGCAGGCGGCGAGCTCCAGGCACTGGACTCGCTGCGGGCCAACTTCAACCTGCACAACCCGCACATCCAGTTCATCAACGAGGCCGTGGCCGGTGGCGCCGGCGCCAACGCCGAGGCCGTGCTGGCGAAGCGGCTGGCAGCGGGGAACCCGCCGGACACCTTCCAGGCCCAGGCGGGCCAGATGGTCGGCGACTACATCACCGCCGGGCAGCTGGAGGACGTCACCTTCCTCTACCAGCAGAACGGCTGGGACAAGTCCTTCAACCAGGACGTGCTGAAGCTGATCCAGCGGGACGGCAAGTACTACTCGGTCCCGGTGGACATCCACCACATCAACGTGCTCTGGTCCAACAAGCACCTGTGCGCCAAGGTCGGTGTGCCGACCAACCCGCAGACCATCCCGGAATTCATCGACGCGCTGGACAAGGTGCAGAAGGCCGGGCACATCCCGCTCGCCATCTCCCGTGACCCGTCCGAGTCCTGGCAGCTCCAGCACGTCATGGAGGCGATGCTGATCGGCACCCTGGGCGCGGAGGGCTGGGCGGCGCTGTGGAACACCGGCGCCAACTGGTCCTCGGCCGAGGTGACCCAGGCCCTGGAGCACTTCCACCAGGTGATGCAGCACGCGCCCGGCACCGGCGGCAACATGACCTGGGACCAGGTCAGCGCCCAGGTGGCGCAGGGCGACGCGGCCTACCAGATCATGGGCGACTGGACCGAGGCCAGCTTCACCGTCACCTACAACCTCCAGCCGCACATCGACTACGACTGGTGCGCCTCCCCCGGCACCGCGGGCATCTTCGACTTCGCCTCGGACTGCTTCACCCTGCCCAAGGGCGCACCGCACCGGGAGGCCACCATCGCCTGGCTCAACGAGTGCGGCAGCCAGGAGGGGCAGGACTCGTTCACCACGGTCAAGGGCGCCATCCCGCCGCGGGCCCGGGTCGGCGCGCAGGAGCGCACCCTGTTCGACACCTACCTCCAGTGGTCGCTGGACGAGTGGGGCAAGGACCGGATCGTGGGCTCGCTCACCCACGGCGTGGTCGCGCCCGGGGCCTGGAACACCGACATCCTCAATGTCATCGGGGCCTATCTGACCGATCCGGACACCGCCAGGCTCCAGGCCGGGCTGGTCGCCGCCGCGGCCAAGCACTTCTCCGCGGCCTGAGCGACCGCTCACCACGGCGGGGAGTTCACTCCGCGGAGGCCGCCGCCACGACGAGTCTGCCGACCGTCGCGGCGGCGGCCTCCCTGGTGTCGGCGGGCATCGCCTCATCGGTGACCAGGGTGTCCACCGCCGACAGCCGGGCATAGGAACTCAGGCTGACCATCCCCCACTTGCTGTAGTCGGCCAGCACCACGACCTGCGAGGCGCAGCCCATCAGCGCCCGGTTGGTCTCCGACTCGGCGAGGTTGGGGGTGTCAGCCCGGCGTCCGGGTCGATGCCGTGGCAGCCCATGAACAGCTGGTCGACGTGCAGGTCGTGCAGGGCCAGCGCGGCGATCGGCCCGACCAGGGCGTCCGAGGGGGTGCGCACGCCCCCGGTGAGCACCACCGTGGGGCCGGTCCGCCCCGGGCGCCTGGCCTCCTCGAAGACATCGGCCACCCGGACCGAGTTGGTGACCACGGTCAGCCGCTGCACCCGCAGCAGGTGCCGGGCGAGCGCATGGGTGGTGGTCCCGGCCGACAGCGCGATGGCGGTGCCCGGGCGGACCAGTGCCGCCGCCGCGCGGGCGATGCCGTCCTTGGCCTCCGGATCCCACTCGGTCTTGGCTTCGAAGCCGGGCTCGATCCGGCTGACCGCGTCGGAGAGCAGCGCCCCGCCGTGGACCTTCTCCACCAGTCCCTGCCGGGACAGGTCGGAGAGATCCCGGCGGATGGTCATGTCGGAGACGCCGAAGCGCAGCGAGAGGTCGCCGACGCGCACGCTGCCGACCCGCCGCACCTCGGCCAGGATCACCGATTGCCGTCGCTTGGCCAGCATGGCTTCCCCCCACGGCAGGATGTGCAGAGTCCGGACTGAGCAGAGTCCCACATGGTTCAACGCAATCAAACACGAACGCGCATATCACATGCCTCAGCGGGGATGCTGTCAAGAGTTCTCACACACTGTTGATCACGAACCCAGCTCCCCGGCCGGCTCCCGGAGCACCGGCACGGCCTCCGCCGGCGGCCGCGCCCGCCGGGACTGCCGAAGCCCGTCCCAGGTCAGCACGGACAGAGCAACCCAGACCAGGCCGAAACCGCCCCAGGCGGCCCCGGACATCCGCTCGTGGAACACCAGGATGCCCAGCCCGAACTGGAACACCGGCGCCCAAGGTACTGGAGCAGCCCCAGGGTGGTCAGCGGCACCCGGACCGCCGCGCGCCGAAGGCCATCAGCGGCAGCGCGGTGACCACCCCGCAGAGCAGCAGCACACGCTGTGCCCCAGCCGTACGAGCCCGGGGACGGTGCGGCCCAGCGTCCCGGTACCGTCGACGGCCAGCAGGACCAGGTAGCCGGTCGCGGGCAGGAACTGGAAGGCGGTCTCCCCGGCCAGGCTCTCCAGGCCGCTCAGGCCGACCTTCTTCTTGATCAGGCCGTAGCCGCCGAAGGAGAAGGCCAGGGTCAGCGCCAGCCAGGGCAGGTGCCCGTAACCGATGGTCAGCACCACGACCGCGAGCACGCCGGTCCCCACCGCCGCCCACTGCACCGGGCGCAGCCGCTCCCGGTAGACCAGGACGCCGGCGGCTATGGTGACCAGCGGGTTGATGAAGTAGCCCAGCGAGGTCTGCACCACCTGGCCGCTGTTCACGCCCCAGATGTACATGCCCCAGTTGACCGAGATGGCCGCGGCCGCGGCGGCGATCAGCGCCACCCGGCGCGGCTGCCGCAGCAGGGGGCGGATCCAGCTCCAGTGCCGCTGCCAGGCGAGCACGGCCACCACCGCGACCAGGGACCAGACCATCCGGTTGGCCAGGATCTCCCCGGAGCCGCTCGGCTTCAGCAGCGGCCAGTACAGCGGGAACAGCCCCCAGATGCCGTAGGCGGCCACCCCCAGCCAGAAACCCTTCCGCTCTTCCTGCATGTCCAGCACCCCTCCCGCGTCCGGGTACCCCTGTGTCTCCAGGACGGTACGGCCAGGACGACCCCGCTGTCATGCCCGTAAGCCGCTGACACCCATGTCAGTCGGACGCGGTCGCGGCGGCGCGCGGCGGGACGGTGGCCCGCCAGAGCCGCAGCGCGGAGTACACGGTGACCGCCAGCAGTCCGGCGTCGCGCAGCAGCAGCAGGCAGACCGCGAAGGTCTGGCCGTTCATCAGCGGCGTCCACAGCACCGGAAGACCAGCGTGGTGAGCAGCATCAGCGGCGGCAGGGCCAGCGCCGCCCGGCGCTGGCTGGTGTCACGGAAGACCAGGCAGACCGCGGCCAGCCCGAGCAGCCAGATGAAGTACTGCGGGCTGATCACCCGGCTGGTGGTGACAAAGACCAGCATCGCGGTCAGCGCCGCGTCGGCGGTCGTGGCCGCGCTCCAGTTCCGGGCACGCAGCCGCCACCACAGCAGCCACAGGAAGCCGAGGACGGTCAGCCCCAGCGCCACCTTGGCCAGCCCGTGCACATAGGCGCCGCTGACCTGGTACGAGCCGTAGAGGTAGTGGATGCTGCCGTGGTAGCCGAAGTGCCTGGCGGCCAGCAGCAGGCTGCCCGGCAGGGACTCGATCTCGATGCCGCGGGAGCCCTGCTCGCTCAGGAAGCTGAAGGCGTGCCGGAAGGCCAGGGCCATCACCGCGCACACCGCCAGTCCGCTGACCGCGGCCGAGCTCCAGGAGCGGCGGGCGGTGCGCCCGTTGGGCGCGCCGATCAGCACCAGCAGCGGCCAGATCTTGATCAGCCCGCCGAGCGCGGCCAGCACACCGCTGCGGACCGGGGCACGCTCCAGCAGCAGTACCGCGGCGACGGCCAGCGCGGTGACCGCCAGGTCGAATCGGAGGTAGGAGAGCTGGATCAGGAACGGCAGCCCGAGGGTCCACAGCCACAGGCCGTGGCTGCTGCGGCCCGGCCCACCGGCGGCCCGGGCCAGCAGCAGCGCCACCACCGCGTCGCAGAGCAGCATGAGCAGCGCGAAGGCGGTGGCATAGCTGAGGAAGGGCAGCGCCTTGGGGGCGAGGAAGACCAGTCCGGCGACCGGCGGGTACTGCCACTGCGAGTCGCCGACCGGGAAGTGGCCGTGCGCCAGCTCGGCCGCCCAGGGCGGGTAGAGCGCATGGACCTCGTCGGTGTTGCCGCTGACCCCGGCGATGGCCAGGCCCACCAGGACCATCCGGGTGAGCAGCCAGCAGGCCAGCGGGGCGCGCAGTCCGGCCGCCCGCCGGTCCAGCCGGTACCAGGGCGTGAGCCGCGCCTCGGGCGCGGCCGTCGCCGGACCGTCGGACTGCTCAGAACTCAACACGCGCTTCCTCGGGTCCGGGCCTGCGGGGCGCGGTCGGTGGACGGGACCAAGATAGCCGCCGACCCCACAGGGCTTCCTGTGGGGTCGACGGCCGTCCGGGGGGTGTCCCGCGGTTGCTTCTCCGGGTCACTTCACCGGGATCACTTCGCCGGGATCACTTCGCCGGCTGGGGTCCGGCCGGCTGCGGCTCGGCGGCGTCCAGCGGGTGCTCCTTGATCACGACGTCGAACGGCACGATGGTGGCCACCACGTTGGGCAGCTTGCCGACGGCGCGGGCGATGTGGTCGGCGGTGCGGCGGTGCAGCAGCCGGCCGAGCACCGGGGAGTAGTTGCGCTCCGGGATCAGCAGGGTGATCTGGCTCTTCTGGTCCGCGGTGTTGCGGGTGATCAGTTCCAGCAGCGCCCGGGTGATCCGGCGGTCCGGGCACTGGACGATCTCCAGCGGCAGGTCGCCGACACCGGCGTCGGCCCACTGGGCGGCGAGCTTCTCCGCCTCGGCGCTGTCGATCATGAAGTGCACGGCCCTGATCTCGGCCGGACGCAGCGAGCGGGCGTAGCTGATGGCCTTGAGCGCGGCCAGGTCGACCCGGTCCACCAGGATGTACATCACCTGGCGGCGGTACTGGGCCCGGCTGGTGTCCTCGGTCGCGGCGGCCAGCGCGGCGGCCTCGTCCCGGTAGCGCTTGTTGACCTTGATCAGCGCCCAGACGCCGAGCGGGAAGACCACCACGACCACCCAGGCGCCCTCGCTGAACTTGGTGACCGCGAAGATGCCGACGACCACGATGGAGCACAGCGCCGCGGCGGCGTTGACGATGATCTTCAGCATCCGCTGGGGCTCGTCCGGCCGGTCGATGAAGTGCTTGACCAGTCCGGTGCCGGCCATGAAGAAGCCGGTGAAGACGCCGATCGCGTACAGGCCGAGCAGGTGGTCCAGGTTGGCGTCGGTGACGATCAGCAGCACCAGCGAGACACCGGTGAGGGTGAGGATGCCGGAGGAGAAGGCCAGCCGGTGGCCGCGCCGGGTGAGCTGACGCGGCAGGAAGGAGTCCTCGGCGACAAAGCTGGCCAGGAACGGGAAGCCGTTGAAGGAGGTGTTGGCGCCTGTGTAGAGGATCAGCGCGGTCGACAGCTGGAGGAACACCAGCGCGGCCTGGCCGTACCAGCCGCCGCCGAAGACCAGGCTGCCCTCCTGCGAGAGCACCGAGGGGCTGCCGTTGGTGAAGGGGATGGCGTGGGTCTCGTAGGCCAGGGCGGAGACGCCGAGCACCAGCGTGCCCAGGGTCAGCGACATCGCCACCAGGGTCTTGCGGGCGTTGCGGCCCTGCGGGTTGCGGAAGGCGCTGACGCCGTTGGAGATGGCCTCCAGACCGGTCAGCGAGGTACCACCGTTGGCGAAGGCCTTCAGCACCAGCCCGATCGAGGCGCCCATCAGCAGCGCGCTGTGGTTCCCGTGGGTACCCAGCACCTGGGCCCCCGCGGCGTGCACGTTGGCCTTGGGCAGGTGGCCGAATATCAGCCGGAGGATGGCGGTGATGAACAGGATGCCCATGCTGACCATGAACAGGTACGCGGGCGCGGCGAAGGCCCGGCCGGCCTCGCGGATGCCGCGCAGGTTGCCCCAGCACAGCAGCAGCACGATGAAGATCGAGATCGGCAGCTGGTAGTTGTCGACCCAGTCGTAGTGGTTGCCGCCGAGCAGGTGCACCAGCGACAGCAGCGCGACCGTGCCGGCCGCGGTCTGCACGGCCACGGTGACGATGTAGTCGATCAGCAGCGCGACGGCCGCGACCTGGGCGATCCGGGGGCCGAAGTTCTCCCGGGCGACGACGTAGGAGCCGCCGGCCCGGGTGTAGACCATGACGACCTGACGGTAAGAAAGCGTCAGCAGCGTCAGCACGCACAGCACGATGCCGGTGATCGGCATCAGCAGGCTGAATGCCGCCGCGCCGATGACCGGGACCATCTGGAACAGCATCGCCTCGGAGCCGTAGGCCGAGGAGATGCAGTCCGAGGCCAGCACGCCCAGGGCGACCGGGTTGGACAGCTTCTCGTGCGCCAGTTCCTCGGTGACCAGGGGTTTCCCGAGCAATCGTTTCTTCACCCGGTAGCCGAGGCTCTCCGGGATCTCCGCGGTGGTCGGACGCGACAGGACGGCCGTTCCGCCGCCCCCTCCCCCGCCGCCGCCCTCGGGCGAGTCGGCTGAGGAGCTGACGCTGCTGCGGCTGTCCATGACGTATCCGTTCCAAGTGTCGCGTTAAGGTCCGGGCAGCTCCGTCGAGAGTGCCGATGTATGCATACTCTCGCCTGATCCGACAAAACGGTCAAAAGAGACTCTCGTTAAGGATTCGTTGCAGATCTTAGCGATTTATTGATACGTCCCCCACGCGGGTGGGCCGACAGCAGTACGGACGTCTGCCCGGTGGGCAGACGTCCGTAGCGGTTCCTCAGCACCCGGGGCGACCCCGGGCTGCGGTCACTCGACCGTCCAGGTGTCGCCGCCCGCGAGCAGCCCGGCAAGGTCGCCGGGGCCCTGCTTGGCGGTGGCCGCGTCCAGCTGGTCCGCCATCAGGGTGTCGTACACCGGACGGCTGACATCGCGAAGGATGCCGATGGGCGTGTGGTGCAGGGTGTCCGGGTCGGCGAGCCGGGTCAGCGCGAACGCGGTGGTCGGGTCGGCCGCGTGGGCGTCGTGGACCAGCAGCTGCCGCGGGTCCCCCGCGGCGACCGGCCCGGTGGTGAGGCTGCCGGTGGCCGGGTCGCGGAAGACGCCCTGGCTGCCGTCGGCGCCGAAGCGCACCGGCTGCCCGTGCTCCAGCCGGATCAGCGCCTGCTCCCGGGTCTCCGGCTCCTTGAGGGCGTCGAAGGCGCCGTCGTTGAAGATGTTGCAGTTCTGGTAGATCTCCACCAGCGCCGCGCCCTGGTGCTCGGCGGCCGCGCGCAGCACCGACTGGAGGTGCTTGCGGTCGGAGTCGATGGTGCGGGCGACAAAGCCCGCCTCCGCGCCCAGGGCCAGCGACAGCGGGTTGAACGGGGCGTCCAGGGAGCCCATCGGGGTGGACTTGGTGATCTTGCCCACCTCGCTGGTCGGGCTGTACTGGCCCTTGGTCAGGCCGTAGATCCGGTTGTTGAACAGCAGGATCTTCAGGTTGACGTTGCGCCGCAGGGCGTGGATGAGGTGGTTGCCGCCGATGGACAGGGCGTCGCCGTCGCCGGTGACCACCCAGACCGACAGGTCCCGGCGGAGGTGGCCAGCCCGGTGGCGATCGCCGGGGCGCGCCCGTGGATGGAGTGCATCCCGTAGGTGTCGAGGTAGTAGGGGAAGCGGGAGGAGCAGCCGATGCCGGAGATGAAGCAGATGTTCTCGCGGGCGATACCGAGCTCGGGCAGGAAGGACTGGACGGCGGCGAGGATGGCGTAGTCCCCGCAGCCGGGACACCAGCGGACCTCCTGGTCGGACTTGAAGTCCTTGGCGCTCTGCGGCCCGTCCGCCTGCGGGACCAGCTTCAGCGCGGTCCGCAGACCCGGGCTGATGGCGGCGGTGTCAGCCACGGTGCTTCTCCTTGTCGGCCGGGTCGAGGTGCGGTGCCGGGTCGAGGTGCGGTGCCGGGTCGGGGTGCGGTGCCGGGTCGAGGTGGGCGCTGATCGCGTCGGCGAGCTGGGCGGCCTTGAACGGCAGCCCGGTCACCTGGGTCAGTGACTGCACGTCGACCAGGTAGCGGGCCCGCAGCAGATGGGCCAGCTGGCCCAGGTTCATCTCCGGCACCACCACCCGGTCGTAGCCGGCCAGCAGCCGGCCGAGGTTGGCCGGGAAGGGGTTGAGATGCCGCAGGTGGGCCTGGGCGACCCGGCCTCCGGCGGCCCGGACCCGGCGCACGGCGGCGCTGACCGGCCCGAAGGTCGAGCCCCAGCCCAGCACCAGCACCCTGGCCCGGCCGCCCGGGTCCTCGACCTCCAGGTCGGGCACGGTGATGCCGTCGATCTTGGCCTGGCGGACACGGACCATGTGCTCGTGGTTGGCCGGGTCGTAGGAGATGCTGCCGATGCCGTCCTGCTTCTCGATCCCGCCGATCCGGTGCTCCAGGCCGGGCGTGCCGGGCAGCGCCCACGGCCGCGCCAGCGTCTCCGGGTCGCGCAGGTAGGGCCAGAACTCCCCGTCCGGCCGGTTGGGCTCGGTCGCGAAGACCGGGCGCAGGTCGGGCAGCTCCTCCGGCTCGGGGATGCGCCAGGGCTGGAGCCGTTGGCCAGATAGCCGTCGGAGAGCAGGAAGACCGGGGTGCGGTAGGTCAGCGCGATCCGGGCGGCCTCCAGCGCGGCGGTGAAGCACTCGCCGGCCGTGGCCGGGGCGACGATCGGCACCGGGGCCTCGCCGTTGCGGCCGTACATGGCCTGGAGCAGGTCCGCCTGCTCGGTCTTGGTGGGCATCCCGGTCGAGGGCCCGCCGCGCTGGATGTCCACCACCAGCAGCGGCAGCTCCAGCGACACCGCCAGCCCGATGGTCTCCGACTTCAGCGCCACCCCGGGCCCCGAGGTGGTGGTCACCCCGAGCGATCCGCCGAAGGCCGCGCCCAGGGCGGCGCCGATCCCGGCGATCTCGTCCTCCGCCTGGAAGGTGCGGACGCCGAAGTTCTTGTGCTTGGACAGCTCGTGCAGGATGTCCGAGGCCGGGGTGATCGGATAGGAGCCCAGGAACAGCGGCAGTCCGGACTGCTTGGCGGCCGCGACGAGGCCGTAGGCCAGCGCCAGGTTCCCGGAGATGTTGCGGTAGCGGCCGGGGGCGAAGGCCGCCGTGGCCGGGGCGACCTCGTAGGAGACCGCGAAGTCCTCGGTGGTCTCGCCGTAGTTCCAGCCCGCCCGGAAGGCGGCCACATTCGCCTCGGCGATCTCCGGCCGCTTGGCGAACTTGCTGCGCAGGAACCGCTCGGTGCCCTCGGTGGGCCGGTGGTAGAGCCAGGACAGCAGGCCCAGGGCGAACATGTTCTTCGCCCGCTCGGCGTCCTTGCGGGCCAGCCCGGAGTCCTTCAGCGCCTCGACCGTCAGCGTGGTCAGCGGCACCGGGTGCACCGCGTACGCCTCCAGCGAGCCGTCGGTGACCGGGTCGGCCGTGTAGCCGACCTTGGCCAGGGCCCGCTTGGTGAACTCGTCGGTGTTGACGATCACCTGGGCGCCGCGGGGCACATCGCCCAGGTTGGCCTTCAGTGCCGCCGGGTTCATCGCCACCAGTACGTCCGGGGCGTCCCCGGGAGTGAGGATGTCGTGGTCGGCGAAGTGCAGCTGGAAGCTGGAGACCCCGGGCAGGGTCCCTGCGGGGGCCCGGATCTCGGCCGGGAAGTTCGGCAGCGTCGACAGGTCGTTGCCGAACCCCGCCGTCTCCGAGGTGAAGCGGTCACCTGTGAGCTGCATACCGTCACCCGAGTCGCCCGCGAACCGGATGACCACCCGGTCCAGCCGGCGTACGGGTTTGTCGTCGTGCAACGGCTCGGATCTGATCAGGTCCCCCTCCACCGGTCCGCCCTCCGGCGGTGTTCCGGCCGAGGAGTCCTCGGTCTGCGTCGGTACGTGGACTTGGCTGGTCACTGCTGAGACCTCCCTAGACACCACCCGGGCGCGGGCCGTCTGCCCACGCCCGTTTTGTGCACCGCGCTTCATCCTATGCCGGTAAGGGTGGCCTTCGTCGTACGTTCGGGACAGGTATCCGCGTGCCCAGCAGGGACATTGACCGTTTGTCAGACGATTGTCAGGAATTGAGATACGTCAGTACCGCGAGCACCCGGCGGTGGTCCTCGGAGCTCTGGGTGAGGCCCAGTTTCATGAAGATATTGCTGACATGCTTCTCCACCGCGCCGTCCGAGACCACCAGCTGACGGGCGATCGCGGCATTGGTGCGCCCCTCCGCCATCAGCCCGAGGACCTCCCGCTCACGCGGCGTCAGGCCGTCCAGCACATCGTGGCGGCGGCTGCGGCGAGCAGCTGGGCGACCACCTCGGGATCCAGCGCGGTCCCGCCTCGCCACCCGGACCACCGCCTCGGCGAACTCGCGGACGTCCGCGACCCGGTCTTCAGCAGATAGCCGACGCCCCGGGTGGAGCCGGAGAGCAGCTCCGAGGCGTAGCGCTCCTCGACATACTGCGACAGCACCAGCGTGCCCACCCCGGATGCCGGCGGCGCAGCTCCACGCAGGCCCGGACACCCTCGTCGGTGTGCGTGGGGGGCATCCGGACGTCGGCCACCAACCACATCCGGCAGCTCCTGGCGGTCCGCCAGTTCGGCCAGCAGCGCCAGCAGCTGCTCGCCGTCGCCCACGCCGGCGACCACCTCAAGGCCGCGGTCGGTGAGCAGCCTGGTGAGGCCCTCCCGCAGCAGCACCGAATCCTCGGCGATCACGACACGCACGCGGCTACCCCTGGTTCCTGGGCGGACGTTTCGTCCGCCCCCGCCCCAGTCTTCCTGATCGCGGGGTTCGCCGGAACCATCCACCGCTCCGGCTCCCCCGCGGCCGGGGTTCACATGGTGCGCAGCGCCACCGCGTCGCACAGGCCCTCCAGGGCCGACTTCGCCGGGCAGTCCGGGAGCGAGCCGAGCTGCTCGCGGGCGTCCTCGGAGTAGCGCAGGGTGTGCTCGCGGGCCTGGGTGAGCGCCGGGTGCGCGCGCAGCAGCCGCAGCGCCTCGGCGTGCCGCTCGTCGGCGTCCGGCAGGGCCGGGTCGAAGCCCTGGTCGAGCAGCTCGCGCAGCCGCAGGTCGCCGGGGACCGACGGGTCCGGCTCGGTGGCCCGCAGCAGCAGCACCGGCAGCGTCGGCACGCCCTCGCGCAGGTCGGTGCCCGGGGTCTTGCCGGACTCCTCGCTGTCGCTGGCGATGTCCAGGATGTCGTCGGCGAGCTGGAAGGCGATGCCGATGCGCTCGCCGTACTGCGTGAGCACGTCGGCCACCTGGGGGTCCGCGCCGGAGAGCAGCGCCCCGAAGCGGCAGGAGACGGCGATCAGCGAGCCGGTCTTGCCGGACAGCACCTCCAGGTAGTGCTGGACCGGGTCCTGGCCGGGGCGGGGGCCCGCGGTCTCCTGGATCTGGCCGGTCACCAGCCGCTCGAAGGCGTCCGCCTGGAGCCGCACGGCCTCCGGGCCGAGCCCGGACAGGATCTTGGACGCCCGGGAGAAGAGGAAGTCGCCGGTGAGAATGGCGACCGAGTTGTCCCAGCGGACGTTGGCGCTGACGGTGCTGCGCCGCATCAGCGCCTCGTCCATGACGTCGTCGTGATAGAGCGTCGCCAGGTGGGTGAGCTCGACCACGACCGCGGAGGGGACTACTCCGGGCGCGTTGGGATCGCCGAACTGCGCGGCCAGCAGCACCAGCAGCGGGCGGAAGCGCTTGCCCCCCGCATCCAGCAGATGCTGTGCGGTGACTGTGATGAACGGCACATCGCTCTTGGTGGCCTCGCTCAGGGCCTGCTCGACGCCGGCCATGCCGAGGTGGACGTCCGCTTGCAGCGCCTGGTCCTGCATGCTCAGCCCGAAGGGCCCCACGACGGTCACCGGGAACTCTCCTGTCGCTGGTCGGTCGCACGGCTTCGGTCCTGAGCCGCGGCTGCCATCCTGAGCAGCGTATCCGGTCAGGAGATGATCAATGCTCCGGCCCGACGTGGCGAGCACCACGTCGGGCCTGGTAGAACGCGGCGTTCCGGGTCGCATCCGGGCCTCGGTGTCCGTTTCTCAGTGGACGAACACCGAAGCCTGGCCTGCCAGATGCAGAAAGTACTGCGGCAGGATCCCGAGCACCAGGGTCACCGCCACGCCGAGGGCGATCGCGGTGGCGGTGAAGACACTCGGCACCGCGACGGTGGGGCCGTCGGGCTTGGGGTCGGAGAAGAACATCAGCACGATCACCCGGATGTAGAAGAACGCGGCCACCGCCGAGGAGAGCACACCGACGATCACCAGCGGGGTGGCCCCGCCGGCCGCCGCGGCCTGGAACACCGCGAACTTCCCGGCGAAACCGCTGGTCAGCGGGATCCCGGCAAAGGCCAGCAGAAACAGCGCGAAGGTCGCCGCGAGCAGCGGCGAGCGCCGGCCGAGTCCGGCCCAGCGGGACAGGTGGGTGGCCTCCCCGCCGGCGTCACGGACCAGGGTGACCACCGCGAACGCGCCGAGGGTGACGAACGAGTAGGCGCCCAGATAGAACAGCACCGCGGAGATCCCGGCCTTGTTCATCGCGATCACGCCGGTCAGGATGAAGCCCGCATGGGCGATCGAGGAGTAGGCGAGCAGCCGCTTCACATCGGTCTGGGTGACCGCGATGATCGAGCCGACCACCATGGTCAGGATCGCCACCGCCCACATCACCGGCCGGAAGTCCCAGGTGAGCCCGGGGAAGGCGACATAGAGCAGACGCAGCAGCGCGCCGAAGGCGGCGACCTTGGTGGCGGCCGCCATGAAGCCGGTGACCGGGGTGGGCGCGCCCTGGTAGACGTCCGGGGTCCAGGAGTGGAAGGGCACCGCGCCGACCTTGAACAGCAGCCCGACCCCGAGCATGGCCAGGCCGATCAGCAGCAGCGCGTCATTGCCGGTGGTGTTGGCCAGGGCCGGGGTGACCGGGGTCTCGGTGCCGGAGACCACGGCGGCGATGCCGCTGAGCGAGACCGTCCCGGCGTAGCCGTAGATCAGGGCCAGACCGAACAGGAAGAAGGCCGAGGAGAAGGCTCCCAGCAGGAAGTACTTCACCGCCGCCTCCTGCGAGAGCAGTCGGCGGCGGCGCGCCAGCGCGCACAGCAGGTACAGCGGGAGCGAGAACACCTCCAGCGCGACGAACATCGTCAGCAGGTCGCCCGCGGCCGGGAAGAGCAGCATCCCGACCACCGCGAACATGGTCAGCGGGAAGACCTCGGTGGTGGTGTGAAGCCGGAGCGGACCGCGGACTTCTCCGCGTCGCTGCCGGGGACGGCCGCGGCCTGCGGGGCGAAGGCGTCCACCGGCGCGCCGGTCCAGCCGCGCAGCAGGCCGCTCCCGGCCGCACGCGGGCTCTCCAGCCGCCGTTCGGCGAAGCTGAGCACGGAGACCACCGCGATCAGCACGATGGTGCCCTGGAGGAACAGCGCCGGGCCGTCGACGGCGACCGCGCCCATGGCGGCCAGGTGCGCCTTGGAGCCGGCGTAGCCGTCGGCGGCGAGCACCACGATCGCCACGAAGGAGGCGGTGAGACCGGCCAGGGCCAGGGTCACCTGGGTCCAGTAGCGGGCCCGGCGGGGCACGAAGGCCTCGACCAGGATGCCCAGGGCGGCTGCGGCGAACAGCACCAGCATCGGCGAGAGCTGGGCGTACTCGATGGTGGGCGGCTTGATGCTGCCGATCGTGCTGGACGAGTCGGCGAGCGTCCACAGGCTGTGGACGGCACTGGGCGCGGCGCTCACTGGCCGCCTCCGTTCGTGGCCTTGATGAGGACGTGGTCGGTGTTGCCGCTGCCGGTGTCGTTGCCGGTGTCCGTGCCGACGGCGACCGGGTGCGGCGGGGCCGGGTCGGTCCGGCCGACCTGGGCCAGGGTGGAGTGGACGGCCGGGTCGATGATGTCGGTGACCGGCTTCGGGTAGACGCCGAGCACCAGCAGCAGCGCGATCAGCGGCGCCGCGACCACCAGCTCCCGGACCTTCAGGTCGCGCATGCCCTGGACCGCGGCCTTGACCGGGCCGGTCATGGTGCGCTGGTAGAGCACCAGCACATAGAGCGCGGCCAGGACGATCCCGATGGTGGCGATGATCCCGATCACCGGGTAGCGGGTGAAGGTGCCGACCAGAACCAGGAACTCGCTGACGAACGGGGCGAGCCCGGGCAGCGACAGCGTGGCCAGACCGCCCACCAGGAAGGCCCCGGCCAGCACCGGCGCGACCTTCTGCACCCCGCCGTAGTCGGCGATCAGCCGGCTGCCGCGCCTGGACATCAGGAATCCGGCCACCAGCAGCAGCAGTGCGGTGGAGACCCCGTGGTTGACCATGTAGAGGGTCGCCCCGGCCTGGCTCTGGGTGGTCATCGCGAAGATGCCCATGATGATGAAGCCGAAGTGCGAGATCGAGGCGAAGGCGATCAGCCGCTTGATGTCCTTCTGACCGACCGCCAGCAGCGCCCCGTAGATGATCCCGATCAGCGCCAGCACCAGGATCGCCGGGGCGAAGGTCTTTGACGCCTGCGGGAACAGCTGGAGGCAGAAGCGCAGCATCGCGTAGGTGCCGACCTTGTCGACCACCGCCGTGATCAGCACCGCCACCCCGGGCGTGGCCTCGCCCATGGCGTTGGGCAGCCAGGTGTGCAGCGGCCACAGCGGGGCCTTCACCGCGAAGGCGAACATGAAGCCCAGGAACAGCGCGTTCTCGGCCACCGGCGACAGGTGCAGCCGCCCGGTGGCCAGGGCCTGGGTGATGGTGGTCAGGTCGAAGGTGCCGTGGCCGTTGCTGCCGATGCCCTGCTGCGCGGTGATCACATACAGCCCGATCACGGCGGCCAGCATGACCAGCCCGCCGAGCAGGTTGTACAGCAGGAACTTGACCGCGGCGTAGGAGCGCTGACGGGCGTCCTCGCCCTCGGTGCGGTCGCCGAAGCCGCCGATCAGGAAGTACATCGGGATCAGCATGGCTTCGAAGAAGACATAGAACAGGAAGACGTCGGTGGCCTCGAAGGAGAGCACCACCATCGCCTCCACCGCCAGGATCAGCGCGAAGAAGCCCTGGGTGCGGCGGCTGCGTTCGAAGGTGCCGGCGTCGTTGATCGGGAGGAGCGGGGCGGAGCCCCCGAATAGGGGTGGTGGTCGGGCGAAGGGTAGGCCGGGTCGGCGTCGTGCCAGGAGGCCAGCATCACAAAGGGCACCAGCACCGCGGTGAGCAGGATCAGCACCACCGCGATGCCGTCCACCCCGAGGGTGTAGCCAATGCCGAAGTTGGAGATCCAGGAGTGGCTCTCGGTCAGCTGGTAACGGGCGCCGCCCGGCTTGAAGCGGACCGCGACCACGATCGCCAGCGCCAGCGTGAGCAGCGAAAGCCCCAGCGGGAGGCCCTTGTTGAGGTCCCGCCTGCGGGCGCTGGTCGCGGCCGGCAGGGCGGCGGTGAGGACCGCGCCGGCTGCGGGCAGCGCGGCGGTGACGGTCAGCAGTGGAAAGGAACTCACATCGACCTCATCAGGAGAGTCGTGGCGACCAGCACCAGCGCGCCGCCGAACATCGACAGGGCGTAGGAGCGGACATAGCCGGTCTGGACCTTGCGCACCCGTCCGGACACCCCGCCGACCAGCGCCGCGACGCCGTTGACCACGCCGTCGAAGCCCTTGGCGTCCAGATAGACCAGGAAGCGGGTGAGGTGCTCCCCGCCGCCGACCAGGACCACATGGTTGAAGTCGTCCTGGTACAGGTCGCGCCGGGCGCGCGGGTGACCGGCGAGCCCAGCGGCGGGACTGCCGGGACCGGCTTGCGTCCGTACATCAGCCAGGCGACGGCCGCACCCGCCGCGATGATCACCAGGGTGATCAGCGAGATGCTGAGCGAACCCAGCGGGGAGTTGCCCTCCTGGTGACCGGTGACCGGGGTCAGCCAGTTGACGAAGCAGCTGTTGATGGTGAACAGCCCGCCCGCGGCAACCGAGCCGATGGCCAGCACCACCATCGGGATGCCCATGGTCCTGGGAGGATCGTGGGGGTGCGGCTCATGGCCCTCGCCCGCGGCGGAGCCGCTGACGTCCGGAGTCGGCACCCAGCGCTTGTCGCCGAAGAAGGTCATCAGCATCACCCGGGTCATGTAGAACGCGGTGACCCCGGCCCCGACCAGCGCCGCGCAGCCGAGGATCCAGCCCTCGGTACCGCCCTTGGCGAAGGCCGCCTCGATGATCTTGTCCTTGGAGAAGAAGCCGGAGAGAAACGGGAATCCGATGATCGCCAGATAGCCCAGTCCGAAGGTGACGAAGGTCAGCGGCATGTACTTGCGCAGGCCGCCGTACTTCCGCATGTCGACTTCGTCGTTCATGCCGTGCATCACCGAGCCGGCGCCGAGGAACAGCCCGGCCTTGAAGAAGCCGTGGGTGACCAGGTGCATGATCGCGAAGACATAGCCGATGGGCCCGAGCCCGGCGGCCATCACCATGTAGCCGATCTGCGACATGGTCGACCCGGCCAGGGCCTTCTTGATGTCGTCCTTGGCGCAACCGACGATCGCACCGAAGATCAGCGTCACCGCGCCCACGCACACCGTGGCCAGCTGCGCGGTCGGCGCCAGATTGAAGACGGCGCTGGAGCGGGTGATCAGGTAGACGCCGGCGGTGACCATGGTGGCCGCGTGGATCAGCGCCGACACCGGGGTCGGGCCCTCCATCGCGTCCCCAGCCAGGACTGGAGCGGCACCTGCGCCGACTTGCCGCAGGCCGCGAGCAGCAGCATCAGCCCGATGCCGGTCAGCGTCCCCTTGGAGGCGCTGTCCGCGTGCGGGAACACCTGGGCGAAGGTGAAGCTGCCGTAGGTGCTGAACATCAGCATGATCGCGATCGACAGGCCCATGTCGCCGACCCGGTTGACCAGGAACGCCTTCTTGGCGGCGGTGGCCGCGCTCGGCTTGTGCTGCCAGAACCCGATCAGCAGGTACGAGGCCAGCCCCACGCCCTCCCAGCCCACGTACAGCAGCAGGTAGTTGTCGGCGAGGACCAGCAGCAGCATGGCCGCCAGGAACAGGTTCAGATAGCCGAAGAAGCGGCGGCGGCGCTCGTCGTGCGCCATGTAGCCCACCGAGTAGAGGTGGATCAGCGAGCCGACGCCGGTGATCAGCAGCACGAACACGACCGAGAGCTGGTCGAGTTGGAAGCCCACCGGAGCCTGGAAGGAGCCCACCGGCACCCAGGTGAACAGCGTGATGTGCTCGGCCCTGGAGCTCACCGGCTGCCCGAGCATATGGAAGAACAGCACAAGCCCCACGGCGAACGACGCGGTGGAGGCAAGAACGCCCAGCCAGTGGCCGAAGGCGTCCAGGCGGCGGCCGCCCAGCAGGAGCACAGCGGCTCCGGCCAGGGGCACCGCGACCAGTACGGGGATGAGAGTGTCCACGGTCAGTCAGCCTCCGCCGCTACAGCTTCATGAGGTTGGTGTCGTCGACCGAGGCCGAGTGACGGGTGCGGAAGACGCTCACGATGATCGCCAGACCGACGACGACCTCGGCCGCGGCGACCACCATGGTGAAGAAGGCGATGATCTGGCCGTCCAGGTTGCCCTGCAGCCGGGAGAAGGTGACCAGGGCCAGGTTGCTCGCGTTGAGCATCAGCTCCACGCACATGAACAGCACGATCGCGTTGCGCCGTACCAGGACGCCGGTGGCGCCGATGGTGAACAGCAGCGCCGCCAGATAGAGGTAGTTGACGGGGTTCACTCGGACTCCTCCACCTCTTCGGCCTGGGCCGGGACCGGCTGGACCAGCTCGGTACCGGTGCGCGGACGCGGGGTCCGCCGGCCCAGCCACTCGGCCGTGCCGCTCTCCAGCGCGTCCATCCGCCGCAGCATGTCGCCGCTGACGTCGCGCATCTGGCCCCGGGAGCGCAGCGTCGGGTTCACCGACAGCTCGGAGACGCTGCCGTCGGGCAGCAGGCCGGGGATGTCCACCGCGTTGTGCCGGGCGTAGACGCCGGGCGCGGGCAGCGGGGTGATCTGCTGGCCCAGGCGCACCCGCTGCTCGGCGAGTTCGCGCTGGGACTGCCGCTCCTCGGTGTGCTCGCGGTGGGTCAGCACCATGGCCCCGATCGCGGCGGTGATCAGCAGCGCGCCGGTGACCTCGAAGGCCCAGACATAGCGGGTGAAGATCAGCTGCGCCAGGCCCTGGACATTGCCCTGGGCGTTGGCGGCGGCCAGGCCGGTGAAGGTGCGCAGATTGGCGTTGGCGATGCCCGCGATCAGCAGCACCCCGAAGCCCAGACCGGCCAGCACCGCGGCCACCCGCTGGCCCCTGAGCGGCTCCTTCACGGAGTCCTCGGCGGTCAGGCCGACCAGCATCACCACGAACAGGAACAGCATCATGATCGCGCCGGTGTAGACCACGATCTGGACGACGCCGAGGAACACCGCGCCCTGCGCCATGTAGCAGACGGCCAGCGCGAGCATGGTCGCCGCCAGGCACAGCGCGGAGTGCACGGCCTTGCGGCAGAGCACCATCCCGAGCGCCCCGGCGACGGAGACCACCGCGAGCACCCAGAACTGCACGGCCTCACCGGTGGAGGCGGCCCCGGTCAGCGGGTGGCCAGCAGCCCGGTCATGCCTTCGCCCCCTCGGCCCCGGCCTGCCGGGGCGTGTCGGACCGCGCCGCGTCGGGCCGGCCGGCGTCGGGCTGCTCGCCCTTGCTGACCGCGACCTGGCGGACCGTGCCCGGGGCGGCCTCGGTGACGGCGCCCCGGTAGTAGTCGCCCTCGTCCATCCCCGGGAAGATCGAGTGCGGGGATTCGACCATGCCCTCGGTCAGCCCTGCGAGCAGCTGGTCCTTGGTGTAGATCAGCGACTCCCGGCTGCTGTCCGCGAGTTCGTACTCGTTGGTCATGGCAGCGCCCGGTTCGGGCAGGCCTCGATGCAGAGCCCGCAGAGGATGCAGCGGGCGTAGTTGATCTGGTAGACCCGGCCGTAGCGCTCCCCGGGGGAGTAACGCTCCTCGTCGGTGTTGTCCGCGCCCTCGACATAGATCGCGTCCGCCGGGCAGGCCCAGGCGCACAGTTCGCAGCCGACGCACTTCTCCAGCCCGTCCGGGTGCCGGTTCAGCTGGTGGCGTCCGTGGAACCGGGGGCGGTGGGCTTCTTGTACTCGGGGTACTGCTCGGTCAGCCGCTTCTTGAACATGGCCGTGAAGGTCACGCCGAAGCCGGCCGCGGGTCCCAGCATGTCAGGCATCGTCATCCCCTCCCTTCAGTGCTGCTGCGGTAACCGCGTTGACGGATGGGATGCGCGAGGGGCGGCGCGGTGTCGGGGGCGACTGCTGCCCGGGCAGCGGCGGCACCGGGAAGCCCCCGGCCATCGGGTCGAACGGGACGGGGGGCTCCTCGTCCGGCTGACGGCGGCCGCGGGCCATGTCCACCACGATGGAGACCAGCACCACCGCCAGGATCGCCCCGAGCACGATCAGGATCACATTGGTGTAGTCGACCCGCGGTTGCGCAGCGCGCGGACGGTGGCGACCATCACCAGCCACACCAGCGACACCGGGATGAGGATCTTCCACCCCAGCTTCATGAACTGGTCGTAGCGCAGCCGGGGCAGGGTGCCGCGGAGCCAGATGAAGAAGAACACCAGCAGCTGGATCTTGACGACCATCCACAGCATCGGCCACCAGCCGTGGTTGGCGCCCGCCCAGAAGGCGCTGACCGGCCAGGGGGCGCGCCAGCCGCCGAGGAACATGGTGGCGGCGACCGCGGAGACGGTGATCATGTTGATGTACTCGGCAAGCATGAACATCGCGAACTTCAGCGAGGAGTACTCGGTGTTGAAGCCGCCGACCAGCTCGCCCTCGGCCTCGGGCAGGTCGAACGGGGCGCGGTTGGTCTCCCCGACCATGGACACGATGTAGATCACGAAGCTGACCGGCAGCAGGCAGACGAACCAGGTGTGCTGCTGCGCCGCGACGATGCCCGAGGTGGACATGGTCCCGGCGTCCAGGAACACCGCCGCGAAGGACAGGCCCATGGCGATCTCGTAGGAGACCACCTGCGCGGCCGAGCGCAGCCCGCCGAGCAGCGGGTAGGTGGATCCGGAGGACCAGCCGGCCAGCACGATGCCGTAGACGCCGATCGAGGCGACCGCCAGGATGTAGATCATCGCCACCGGGAAGTCGGTGAGCTGCATGGTGGTCCTGGTACCGAAGATCGAGATCTCATGGTCGGCCGGCCCGAACGGGATCACCGCCACGGCCATGAACGCCGGGATCGCGCAGATCACCGGGGCCAGGATGTAGACCACCTTGTCGGAGGCGGTCACCACCAGGTCCTCCTTGAGGGCCAGCTTCACCCCGTCGGCGAGGCTCTGCAGCATGCCCCAGGGGCCGTTCCGGTTGGGGCCGATCCGCAGCTGCATCCAGGCGACGACCTTGCGCTCCCAGACGATCGAGAACAGCACCGTCACCAGCAGGAACGCGAAGCAGAACACCGCCTTGACGACGACCAGCCACCAGGGGTCGGTGCCGAACACCGACAGGTCCTGGGTGGCGGCCAGGAACACCCCGTGCGGGGCCAGACTCGGGGCCATCAGTTACCCCCTCCGTAGGTGGCGGCTCGGTCCGCCTCGGCTTCGGCTTGCGGACCCTCGTCGGCCTCCGGCAGCGCGGCCTGGGCCAGGCCGACGACCTGTCCCGGAGCACCCCCAGCTGCCGGGCGGCCCCGCCCGGCGTGGAGTTGAGCGGGATCCAGACCACCCGGTCGGGCAGGTCCGGGGTGATCACCAGCGGCAGCGCGACGCTGCCCCCGGGACCGGACACCGACAGCGGGGCGCCGTCGGCGACGCCGACCTCGGCGGCGGTGGCGGGCGAGAGCCGGGCGACCGCCGGGTGCCTGGTCCCGGCCAGCGCCGGATCGCCCTCCTGGAGCGAGCCGTTGTCGAGCAGCTGCCGCCAGCCGCCGAGGACCGCCTCGCCCGCGCCGGGGCGCGGCAGCGGGCGGGCGTGCTCGGACGGGGCGTCCGGGTGCTCGCCGGTCCAGGTGCCCAGGGCGTCCAGCTCGCGGCGGGCGGCGGTGATGTCGGGCAGGCCCAGATGGCGGTCGAGCGCGTCCGCCAGCATGTGCAGCACCCGCAGGTCGCTGCCCAGATGGGGGGCCGCGGCCTGGTCGGCCTTGATGGCCGGCTCGAACAGCCGGACCCGCCCCTCCCAGTCCAGGAAGGTCCCGGCCTTCTCCGGCACTGCCGCGACCGGGAACACCACGTCCGCGCGGTCGGTGACCGGGCCGGGCCGCAGTTCCAGGCTGACCAGGAAGCCGACCCGGTCCAGCGCCGCCTCGGCGGCGGCCGGGTCGGGCAGGTCGGCCGGATCCACCCCGCCAACGACCAGGGCGTCCAGGTCGCCGTTGGCGGCGGCGGTGAGGATGCCGCTGGTGTCCCGGCCGAAGCGGGCCGGGATCTCGCCGATGCCCCAGGCGGCGGCGGTCTGCTCGCGGGCCAGCGGGTCGGTGACCGGGCGGCCGCCGGGCAGCAGCCCGGGCAGCGCCCCGGCCTCGACCGCTCCGCGTTCGCCCGCGCGGCGCGGGATCCAGGCCAGTACCGCGCCGGTGTCCCGGGCCAGCCGCACCACCGCGCTGAGCGCGCCGGGCACCGCCGCCAGCCGCTCACCGACCAGCACCACCGCGCCGGGCTGCCGCAGCGCCTCGGCCGCGTGCCCGGCCACTCCGTCCATCGGGTACCCGGTGCCCGCGGCCGGCGACAGCTCGCCCTCAGCCAGGGCGTCCAGCCACTCGGTCTCGGTGCCGGGCGCGGCCGGCAGCAGCGCGCCGCCCAGCTTGCCCAGGCCGCGCGAGGCGTGGGTGGCGATGGAGTACACCTTCAGGCCCCTGGTGCGGGCGGCCTTGCGCAGCCGCAGAAAGACGATCGGGGACTCGTCCTCCGGCTCGAAGCCGACCAGCAGCGCCGCCGGCGCGTTCTCCAGCCGCTGGTAGTCGACCCCGCTGCCGTCGATGTCCACCCCGCGCCCGGCGACCGCGGCGGCCAGGAAGTCGGCCTCCTCCGCGCTGTGCACCCGGGCCCGGAAGTCGATGTCGTTGCTGCCCAGCACGACCCGGGCGAACTTGGCGTAGGCGTAGGCGTCCTCGACCGTGCTCCGGCCGCCGGTCAGCACCGCCGCCCGGCCGCGCGCGGCGGCCAGCCCCGCGGCGGCGGCGGCCAGCGCCTCCGGCCAGGACGCCGGGGCCAGCACCCCGTCGGCGCCCCGCACCAGCGGGGTGGTCAGCCGGTCCCGCTGCTGGGCGTAGCGGAAGCCGAAGCGGCCCTTGTCGCAGGACCACTCCTCGTTCACCGCCGGGTCGTCCCCGGCCAGCCGCCGCAGCACCTTGCCGCGCCGGTGGTCGGTGCGCACCGCGCAGCCGGAGGCGCAGTGCTCGCACACGCCCGGCGAGGAGACCAGGTCGAACGGGCGGGAGCGGAACCGGTAGGCCGCCGAGGTCAGCGCGCCCACCGGGCAGATCTGGATGGTGTTGCCGGAGAAGTACGAGCGGAACTCGTCGCCCTCGCCGATGCCCACCTGCTCCTGCGCCCCGCGTTCCAGCAGGTCGATGAACGGGTCCCCGGCGATCTGCTCGCTGAAGCGGGTGCAGCGCGCGCACAGCACGCAGCGCTCACGGTCCAGCAGCACCTGCGAGGAGATCGGCAGCGGCTTCTCATAGGTCCGCTTGACGCCCTCGAAACGGCTTTCGGACCGGCCGTGGGAGAGCGCCTGGTTCTGCAGCGGGCACTCCCCGCCCTTGTCGCAGACCGGGCAGTCCAGCGGGTGGTTGATCAGCAGCAGCTCCATCACCCCGTGCTGCGCCTTCTCGGCGACCGGCGAGGTGACCTGGGTACTGACCACCATGCCGTCGGTGACCGGCATGGTGCAGGACGCGACCGGCTTGCGCTGGCCCTCGACCTCGACGATGCACTGCCGGCAGGCGCCGACCGGGTCGAGCAGCGGGTGGTCGCAGAAGCGCGGGATCTGCGTGCCGACCAGTTCCGCGGCGCGGATGATCAGCGTGCCCTCGGGCACCTGCACCGCGACGCCGTCGATGGTGACGGTGAGCAGTTCCTGCGGGGGCGGGGCGGCAGCCGGACCGGGGGCCGGTGAGGTGACGGTCACGCGTGCACCTCCTTCTCCTGGGCGGTCTGGTGGACGGAGGCGGACGGGCCGCCCCGGGGGCGCCCGTCCGCCCAGACCGTGGCGGCGGCCGGGTCGAAGGGGCAGCGGCGCTCGTCGAGGTGCTGCTCGTACTCCTCGCGGAAGTACTTGAGCGAGGAGAAGATCGGGCTGGCGGCGCCGTCGCCCAGCGCGCAGAACGACTTGCCGTTGATGTTGTCGGCGATGTCGTCCAGCTTCTCCAGGTCGCCCTTGCGGCCCTGGCCGGCCTCGATCCCGCGCAGCAGCTGGACCAGCCAGTAGGTGCCCTCGCGGCAGGGGGTGCACTTGCCGCAGGACTCGTGCGCGTAGAACTCGGTCCACCGGGTGACCGCCCGCACCACGCAGGTGGTCTCGTCGAAGACCTGGAGCGCCTTGGTGCCGAGCATGGACCCGGCGGCGGCGACGCCCTCGTAGTCCAGCGGGACGTCCAGGTGCTCGTCGGTGAACATCGGCGTGGAGGAGCCGCCCGGGGTCCAGAACTTGAGCCGGTGGCCCGGACGCACCCCGCCGCTGATGTCCAGCAGTTGACGCAGCGTCACCCCGAGCGGGGCCTCGTACTGGCCGGGGTTGGTGACATGCCCGGAGAGCGAGTAGAGGGTGAAGCCGGGGA
Organism: Streptacidiphilus sp. 4-A2; assembly: GCA_014284505.1. Lineage (GTDB taxonomy): Bacteria > Actinomycetota > Actinomycetes > Streptomycetales > Streptomycetaceae > Streptacidiphilus. The sequence goes on from JAAFYY010000001.1 coordinate 6,028,954, forward strand.
CTTCTCGCTGCCCATCGAGCGGAACCAGTCCTTGCCGCGGTGCAGGATGCTGGGCACCGAGGCGATCGACTCGACGTTGTTGACCACGGTCGGGCAGGCGTAGAGCCCGGCGATGGCCGGGAACGGCGGGCGCAGCCGGGGCTGGCCGCGGCGGCCCTCCAGCGAGTCCAGCAGCGCGGTCTCCTCGCCGCAGATGTACGCGCCGGCGCCGGCGTGGACGGTGATGTCCAGGCCGAAGCCGGAGCCGAGGATGTCCTCGCCCAGGTATCCGGCCGCGTACGCCTCGGCGACGGCGGCATGCAGCCGGCGCAGCACCGGCACGGTCTCGCCGCGCAGGTAGATGAAGGCGTGCGAGCAGCGGATCGCGTAGCTGGCGATCACCATGCCCTCGATCAGCGAGTGCGGGTTGGCGAACAGCAGCGGGATGTCCTTGCAGGTGCCCGGCTCGGACTCGTCCGCGTTCACCACCAGGTAGTGCGGCTTGCCGTCGCCCTGCGGGATGAACTGCCACTTCAGTCCGGTGGGGAAGCCCGCGCCGCCGCGGCCGCGCAGGCCGGCGTCCTTGACCAGGGCGATCAGGTCGTCCGGGTCCATCCGCAGGGCCTCGCGCAGGCCCTGGTAGCCGTGGTGGCGGTGGTAGCCGTCCAGCGTCCAGGGGCGGTCGTCGTCCCAGCTGGCGGACAGGACCGGGGAGAGCAGCTTCTCCGGGTGCTCGGCGGTCATTCGGCCGCCCCTTCCTGGTCGCGTTCTTCGTCCTGGGGGCCGGCCTGGGCCTGCTGGCCGGTGGGCTGGCCGGTGGGCTGGCCGGTGTGCGCCTGCTGGCCGGGCTGGTCCTGGGGACCGGGCTGGCCCTGCGGGTTCTCGTTGCGGGGGCGACCACCCTGGTCCCGGCGGGACGGCCGGGCAGGGTCTCGCCGCGGGCCAGCCGCAGCCCGGCCAGCGAGGGCGCGCCGCCCGCGCCGGATTCCTCCACCGCGCCGGGGCGCTCGTCCGGGAAGCCCGCCAGGATCCGCGCGGTCTCCTTGAAGGAGCACAGCCGGGCGCCGCGGGTGGGCCGGACCTCGCCGCCCCGGCCCGAACGCAGTTCGTCCACCAGCTGTTTGGCGCTCTCCGGGGTCTGGTCGTCGAAGAACTCCCAGTTGACCATCACCACCGGCGCGTAGTCGCAGGCGGCGTTGCACTCGATGTGCTCCAGCGAGACCATGCCGTCCTCGGTGGTCCCGTTGTGGCCGATGCCCAGGTGCTGCTGGAGTTCGGCGAAGATCTGGTCGCCGCCGAGCACCGCGCACAGCGTGTTGGTGCACACCCCCACGTGGTACTCACCGGCCGGGCGCCGCCGGTACATGGTGTAGAAGGTGGCCACCGCGGTCACCTCGGCCGTGGTCAGCCCCAACTGCTCGGCGCAGTACCGGATTCCGGTACGGCTGACAAAGCCCTCCTCGGCCTGCACCAGGTGCAGCAGCGGCAGCAGTGCCGAACGCGACTGCGGGTAGCGTTCGATCAGCGCCTGCGCCGTCCGGGTCCAGCCGGGCCCGTACCTTCCGCCGGGAACACCGGCGGCGGCAGTTCCGGCAGGCCGAGCAGGGTCGGGGCCGCGCTCTCGTCCGTGGTCACCGGTCCACACCTCCCATCACGGGGTCGATCGAGGCCACGGCGACAATGACGTCCGCGACCTGGCCGCCCTCGCACATCGCGGCCATGGACTGGAGATTGGTGAAACTGGGGTCGCGGAAGTGCACCGGTAGGGCGGGTGCCGCCGTCGCTGACGACATGCACGCCGAGCTCGCCCTTGGCGACTCCACCGCCGCGTACGCCTGCCCGGGCGGCACCCGGAAGCCCTCGGTGACCAGCTTGAAGTGGTGGATCAGGGCTTCCATCGACTCGCCCATGATCTTCCGGATGTGGTCCAGCGAGTTGCCCATGCCGTCCGGTCCCAGCGACAGCTGGGCCGGCCAGGCGATCTTCTTGTCCGCGACCATGACCGGGCCGCTGCCGCCGCGCAGCTTGTCCAGGCACTGCTCGACGATCCGCAGCGACTGCTCCATCTCCGCCACCCGGATCAGGAACCGGCCGTAGGAGTCGCAGCTGTCCGTGGTGCACACGTCGAAGTCGTACTGCTCGTAGCCGCAGTAGGGCTGCGACTTGCGCAGGTCGTGCGGCAGCCCGGTGGAGCAGCAGCACCGGGCCGGTGACGCCGAGCGCCATGCAGCCGGCCAGGTCCAGATAGCCGACGTCGACCAGCCGCGCCTTGAACACCGGGTTGTTGCTGGCCAGCTTGTCGTACTCGGGCAGCGCGAGCGCAGCAGCTTCCACCCGCGCTGATCTGGTCCAGCGCGCCGGGCGGGAGGTCCTGCGCCAGACCGCCGGGGCGGACGTAGGCCGTGGTTCATCCGCAGCCCGGTGACCAGCTCGAAGATGTCGAGGATGAGACCTCGCGGTCACGGAAGCCGTAGGTCATCAGCGTGATGGCGCCGATCTCCATGCCGCCGGTGGCCAGGCAGACCAGGTGCGAGGAGAACGGTTGAGCTCCATCATCAGCACCCGGATGATCGAGGCGCGCTCCGGGATGTCCTCGGTGATGCCGAGCAGCCGCTCGACCGCGAGGCAGTAGGCGGTCTCGTTGAACAGCGGAATCAGGTAGTCCATCCGGGTCACGAAGGTCGTGCCCTGGGTCCAGTTCCGGAACTCGATGTTCTTCTCGATGCCGGTGTGCAGGTAGCCGATGCCGCAGCGGGCCTCGGTCACCGTCTCGCCGTCGATCTCCAGGATCAGCCGCAGCACACCGTGGGTGGAGGGGTGCTGCGGCCCATGTTGACGATGATCCGCTCGTCGTCGGCCTTGGCCGCGGCGGTGACGACCTCGTCCCAGTCGCCGCCGGTGACGGTGTAGACCCGGCCTTCGGTGGTCTCCCGGCCGGGGGCCTCGGGCTCCCCGGTTCCGGTTCCTTGTGCAGTCATCAGTTGTACGACCTCCGCTGGTCGGGAGCCGGGATCTGCGCGCCCTTGTACTCGACGGGGATGCCGCCGAGCGGGTAGTCCTTGCGCTGCGGGTGGCCCAGCCAGTCGTCCGGCATCATGATCCGGGTCAGCGCGGGATGGCCGTCGAAGACGATGCCGAAGAAGTCGTAGGTCTCGCGCTCGTGCCAGTCGTTGGTCGGGTAGACCGCGCAGGTCGAGGGGATGTGCGGGTCCGCGTCGGGCGCGGTGGTCTCCACCCGGATCAGCCGGTTGTGGGTGATCGAACGCAGGTGGTAGACCGCGTGCAACTCCCGTCCCTGCTCGCCGGGGTAGTGCACGCCGCTGACGCCGAGGCACAGCTCGAACCTGAGCGCCGGGTCGTCCCGCAGGGTCCGCAGCACCTGCGGCAGGACCTCGCGCTCCACATGGAAGGTGATCTCGCCCCGGTCCACGACCGTCTTGTCGATCACCGCCCCGGGGGCCAGCCCCTGCTCCTCCAGCGCGCCCTCCAGCTCGTCGGCGACCTCGTCGAACCAGTCACCGCCGTAGGGCCGGGGGGTGGCACCGGGCAGCACGATCGGGCTGACCAGCCGGCCGTAGCCGGAGGTGTCCCCGCTGCCGCCGCCGACGCCGTTGTCCCCGCCGAACATCCCGTGCCGGACGCCGACGATCTCCAGCTCGGTACCCTCTGCGGCGCTCGGCACGCCGGCCTGCTGCTCGCCGCCCTGCGGCGCTCCGCTTTCCTGGCCGCTCATCGCAGCAGCCCCCTCATCTCGCTGGTCGGGACCGCCTTCAGGGCCTGCTCCTCGGCCTCGGCCTCGGCCCGCACCCGCTGCGCGCCGAGCTTCTCGTGGCGGATCTGCTCGTGCAGCTTGAGGATCGCGTCCATCAGCATCTCCGGACGCGGGCGGACAGCCGGGAGGTAGATGTCGACCGGGATCACGTGGTCGACGCCCTGGACGATCGCGTAGTTGTTGAACATCCCGCCCGAGGACGCGCAGACGCCCATGGAGATGACCCACTTGGGGTTGGCCATCTGGTCGTAGACCTGGCGCACCACCGGGGCCATCTTCTGGCTGACCCGGCCCGCCACGATCATCAGATCGGCCTGCCGGGGCGAGCCCCGGAACACCTCCATGCCGAAACGGGCCAGGTCGTAGCGTCCGGCCCCGGTGGTCATCATCTCGATGGCGCAGCAGGCGAGGCCGAAGGTGGCCGGGAAGAGCGAGCTCTTCCTGACCCACCCGGCTGCCTGCTCGACCGAGGTGAGCAGGAAGCCGCTGGGCAGCTTCTCCTCAATACCCATGTGCGTTCCTCTCAGCTCTCGGCGGTTCCGGCCGCGGATGCCCTGCTGCCGGATGCCTTGGTGCCCGACGTCCTGTCTGCTGCCGGACGCGGCCGGATCAGTCCCACTCCAGGCCCCCGCGCCGCCACACATACGCGTACGCGACAAAGACGGTGGCGATGAACAGCACCATCTCGACCAGCCCGAAGATCCCCAGGGCGTCGAAGGTGACGGCCCAGGGGTAGAGGAAGACGATCTCGATGTCGAAGACGATGAAGAGCATCGCCGTGAGGTAGTACTTGATCGGGAATCGTCCGCCCCGGCGGGCTGCGGAGTGGGCTCGATGCCGCACTCGTAGGCCTCCAGCTTGGCGCGGTTGTAGCGCTTGGGACCGGTGAGCGAGGCCATCGCCACGGAGCCGACCGCGAAGGCGGCCGCGAGCCCTCCAAGTACCAGAATCGGCGCATATGCGTTCATGACCGAAAGACCTCCCAGGCAGATACGGCGGCGCCTGTCCCTGTCAGTGACGGCGGGTCCGTACAGCTTGCGACCGTGATCGACTCATGTGAGTCGGTTCACAAGGCCCCAAGACGGCTGCATCCTATGCCCGTTCATATGTGATCTGCGACACGGGCGTCAGCCCCTTCAATGTGATCTACGCCACCTGACGGATGATCAAGAAGTAATGGCCGGGCAAAATCAGCCACCAGCCGTGTGCTTCCGTTCACAAGCAGTGATGGAATGCTTCATTCCCGCAGGTGGGAAGCCGATTTCTTAGCAGAAGTGCATAGTACATCGCAACTTTTGCTTCTACCGATCTGCCGTGCTAAAGAACATCCCCCGCGGGGTGGCCACGGCGGCGGCGGGTTGACGGACGGCGCCGCACTGGACAGACCTGCACATGACAGGGCCGGAGCCGGCCCCGGGCGGAGTCCGCGGCCGCGCCGACCGGCACACGACAAAGGGAGGGGCGCCGCGTCGAACGCGACGCCCCCTCCCTTCGGGGACCAGTCGGATGGCCGGAATCAGCCGCGCGGGGCCACCTTCGCCAGGCCGTTGATGATCCGGTCCATCGCGTCGCCGCCCTGCGGGTCGGTGAGGTTGGCGAGCAGCTTCAGCACGAACCGCATCAACAGCGGGTGGGTCAGCCCGTGCTGCGCGGCCATCCGCATCACCAGCGGGTTGCCGATCGCCTTCACAAAGGCCCGGCCCAGCGTGTAGTAGCCCCCGTAGACCTCCTTGAGGATCCGCGGGTACGCCTCCAGCGCCCGCTCCCGGCCCAGGTCGCTGCCCCGGGCCAGGGCCTGGACGATCACCCCGGCCGCGATCTGGCCGGATTCCATCGCATAGGCGATGCCCTCGCCGTTGAACGGGTTGACCATCCCGCCCGCGTCCCCGACCAGCAGGAAGCCCCGGGTGTAGTGCGGCTGCCGGTTGAACGCCATCGGCAGCGCCGCGCCGCGGATCGGCTCGGTCATGTTCTCCGGCGTGTAGCCCCACTCCTCCGGCATGCCCGCGCACCACACCTTGAGCAGCTCGCGGTAGTCGATGTCCTTGAACGCCGAGGTGGTGTTGAGCAGCCCGAGGCCGACATTGCTGGTGCCGTCGCCCATGCCGAAGATCCAGCCGTAGCCCGGCAGCAGCTTCTCCTGGCCGTCCCGCCGGTCCCACAGCTCCAACCAGGACTCCAGGTAGTCGTCCTGGCTGCGCGGGGAGGTGAAGTAGGTGCGGTAGGCGACGCCCATCGGCCGGTCCTCGCGCCGGTGCAGGCCCATGGCCAGCGACAGCCGGGTCGAGTTGCCGTCCGCCGCGACCACCAGCGGTGCACGGAAGACCACTTCGCGCTTCTCGTCGCCCAGCTTGGCGGTGACGCCGATGATCCGGCCGGTGCGCTCGTCCAGCAGCGGGCCGGTGACATTGCACTGCTCGTGCAGCTTGGCCCCGGCCTTCTCCGCCTGCCGGGCCAGCAGCTCGTCGAAGTCGGCGCGCTTGCGCACCAGTCCGTAGTCCGGGAAGCTCGCCAGCTCCGGCCAGTCCAGTTCGAGCCGCACCCCGCCGCCGATGATCCGCAGCCCCTTGTTGCGCAGCCAGCCGGCCTCCTCGGAGATGTCGATCCCCATGTCCACCAGCTGTTTGACCGCGCGCGGGGTCAACCCGTCCCCGCAGACCTTCTCCCGGGGGAACGCGGACTTCTCCAGCAGCAGCACCTCCAGGCCCGCCCGGGCCAGGTGGTACGCCGTGGTGGCGCCGGCCGGACCCGCCCCGACGACGATCACATCGGCTTCGGCCTCGACGGTTGCGGTCTGCTGCGTCACCTGCGACACCTGGGACTCCTGCTGCTCTCGTCGGAAGACATACCCGCCCGTGGGCGCTACTCGGCAGTCTAGGAGATGGGCCTACCCTGAACCCGATCCACCACCAGCGACGGAGCGGTTCGGCGAAGGGGCAGCGATGCACATAGGCGTGATGGGACACGAGGACCTGTCCGAGATCACCGAGATGCTGGTCCGCGGCGAGCTCTGGAAGCTGGTCACCGGCTACCAGACCTACGGCCTGGTCGGGGTCAGCCCCTGGGCCGGGGCCCGGAGACCTGGTTCGCCCAGGCCGTACTGGAGCACGGCGGCACCCTGGAGGTCCTCGGCTCCCCCACCGGGGCCCCGGCCGCCCTGCTGCGCCAGGCCCGCGCGGTGCACCGGCTCCCCCGGCCTGGACCCGCTGGAGTCGCTGCTCGGCCTGGTCGACGAGCTCGTCGCGGTCTGGGACGGCACCCCGGGCACCCCCCTCGCCACCGCCGTCACCACCGCCCGCACCCGCGGCATTTACGTCCACCACCTCTGGCCCCCCGGCTCCGCCCGCACCAGCTGACCCGGGGGCTCACAGACCGAGCGCAGCCAGGAGCTCCGGGACCGAGGTGCACGGATTCACCCGGCACTCGGGGTGATCGCGGGCGTGCCCGGCGTGCAGTGCCCGTGCCCGCGCTCCGGCGAGATCACGACCGGCCTCCAGCGTCGAGTACTCGAAGCGTTTGCCGCCCTTGGGGTGGTACCCGAGGAGCAGCCGGGCCAGCGTCTCCGCTGCCCGGTCGTTGGTCAGCCCCGGTACGGCGCAGTCCTGGAAGTGCAGGATCAGCCACAGTTCGAAGCACGGGTTGGAAAGGGCGCAGCCGATCCCGGCCCGTCCGGCGGCCGTCACCGCCTCCTCCAGCCTTCCGTGCGGTCGGCTGAAGGGCTTGGGCGCTTCCACGTCGAACAGGCACCAGACGTGGTCGAACCGCTCCTCGGAGTCTTTGGCCACCCGGTCGCGGTGCTTGATCGCGTCCCGGACCAAGGTCATCGGCTCGCCGTCGGCCGGGCCGATGACGATGTCGATCGGACGGTCACGTAACTCGCGTTTGATGCCCCGGAGATAGATCTCCTCCGTGTTGGCTCCTTCACAATAGACCAGGAAGCGCTGCTTCTCGGCCTTGGTCGCCCTCGCACGCCGCAGCGGACGGTCACTCGGCCGTGACTTCACGCTCGCCGCTCCCACCGCACTGAGCAGGGAACTCAGCAGATCCTCGTCGAAGAAGGGCAGTCCGCCGTAGCGGCCGGCCAGATATCCGCGCTCCAGATTGGACGCGCCGTCGCGTCGTGGCCGGAAGTCCAGCAGGGGTGTGAGCGAGGTCCCGCCGTCGGCACCCTTGTCGGTGAGCCAGACCTGGTCGCGCCGCAGCCGGGCGTCGGAGGTGGGGGCCAGCAGCGTGGCATCGTGGGTGTTGAACAGGAGTTGAGCACCGTTCGGGTTGCTCCTGCCGTCCTGGAACAGAGAGACGATCTTGGCAGCCAGGCGTGGATGCAGCCGGGCGTCCAGCTCGTCCACGACCAGCACCGCTCCGAGGAGAGAGCCCCAGCACCGGCCCCAGCAGCCCCACCCAGGTCTGCGTGCCGTTGGACTCCTCGCCCAGGTCCAGCGAGACCGGCCCGGCCGTGCCGACGTGTGACAACCGCACCCGCTGGAACAGCTGGAACGAGTCCGCGGCCACTTCGCCGAACTGATCGGGGTCGACGGCCCGCAGCGCCCGGGCCAACCGTTCCTGCGTGGCCGTGTCCACGGGCTGCTCGATGACCTCGAGCCCGCTGATCCCGAGATCGGCGTAGGCCAGCAGGTCATCGAGCAGCTGCCGCTGGGGGCCCTGCCGCAGCGCGACGGTCTCGCCGAGGCGGCTGCCGTAGTTGGCGTCGACAGCCAGGCGCAGGCCACTGCTGAACCACTCATAGACCCGCAGCAGCGACGGATTGTTGTTGGCTGCCCCGGCGGACAGGAACAGGCTGTTCGGCCTGACCACATCCGCCACCACCTTGCGCCGCCCGCGGAATCCTGGGCCGTAGCGGATCCCGTCGTCGTCGCGTTCGAAGAGGGTGCGCCGCTTCCCCTTGGGGAAGTCGTACAGCCACTCCTCCGCGACCTGTCTGTCGGTGACGGCGAAACCGTACTCGTGCCGGACACCGTCCAGCAGCATCTCCATCACGAAGACGGAAGGCCGCTGCCGCTCGGCCGGGTCGAATGCGAAGGCCCGGCGCGGGACCGGTCTGCCGGGGAGCCACCGCTGGTGCGAGTCCTGGACAGCCGCCCGCATGAAGGCCAGGGCATGGACCAGATTGGACTTCCCGGTCGCGTTGGCCCCGAACACGGCCACGACCGGAAGCACCCGCAGTGGTGTCCCCGGAAGCGGGCGGAGGGCGAAATCCTCCGACTCGGCCGCGTCCCCCGCGATCAGGCTGAGTTCCTGCTCGGCGCGGAGCGAGGCGTGGTTGGACACCCGGAAACGCAGCAGCACGGCGCCCCCTTCCGGACTCTTTGGCGCACGACGACAGGCCCGTCATCGGCAGCGTACATCGAGTCAGGAGGCCCGTTTCGGTGATTCCTGCAGAATTCGCCCTCTGAATGCCGCCTTCGAAGGGGAGCCGGTTAGGCGCGGGTGGCGCGGTGGAGGGCGACGATGCCGCCGGTGAGGTTGCGCCAGGCTACGGAGGTCCAGCCGGCGGACTGGAGGCGGGCGGCCAGGGCGGGCTGGGCGGGCCAGGCGCGGATGGAGTCGGCGAGGTAGACGTAGGCGTCGGGGTTGCTGCTGACCGCGGTGGCGACCGGCGGCAGCGCGCGCATCAGGTACTCGGTGTAGACGGTGCGGAACGGCGCCCAGGTGGGGTGGCTGAACTCGCAGATGACCACCCGGCCGCCGGGCTTGGTGACCCGCAGCAGCTCGCGCAGCGCGGTGTCGGTGTCCTGGACGTTGCGCAGCCCGAAGGAGATGGTGACCGCGTCGAAGACGGCGTCCGCGAAGGGCAGCCGGGTGGCGTCGCCGGCGGTCAGCGGCAGCTCCGGGTGGCGGCGCTTGCCCTCGCGGAGCATGCCGAGGGAGAAGTCGCAGGGGACGACCACGGCCCCGGCCTCGGCGTAGGGCATGGAGGAGGTGGCCGTGCCGGCGGCCAGGTCCAGCACGTACTGGCCGGGCCGGGCGTCCACCGCGCGGGCGACGGCCTTGCGCCAGAGCCGGGTCTGGCCCAGCGAGAGCACGTCGTTGGTGAGGTCGTACCTGGCCGCCACGTCGTCGAACATCGAGGCGACTTCGTGCGGCTGCTTGTCCAGGGAGGCTCGGGTCACGCCCCTATTCTTCACCTTCGTACCGGTAGGCCTGCCGGTGGGCCCGCCCCGGGGCCGGGGCTCAGGCCCGGCGGTGGACCAGGCGCCCGGCCAGGACGGTGGCCAGGCAGCCGCCGTCGGCGGCGAAGACCGCCAGGTCGGCCCGGGCGCCGACGGCCAGCACCGGCGGCCGGTCCAGCCCGGCCAGGCCGACCCGGTGGGCAGCGGCACGCAGTTCGGGGTCGGCCAGGTGCGCGGGGTGCGCGGCGGTCGCACCGGCGCGCAGCAGGGCGTGCACCCGCTCCCGCGCGCTGGGGGCGTCCGGCAGCGGCCCCTGGTGCAGCCGCCCGGGGCCCAGCGTCCCGGCCCAGCGGCGCACCCGGGCCTGCGGGTACGCCGCCGCCAGTTCCTCGGCCGGGCCGACGGCGAGCACCCGCTCGCCGTCGACGGCGACCGCGAGCCCGGGCGTGGCGTGGATGGTGAGCAAGACGGTCTCAGTCGGCCGCGTTCAGCAGCTTGAGCTCCGGGTGCGCGGTGCCTCCGGGGATCGCCGTGGAGGCGATGTGCGAGACCACCTTGTCGTCGACCGGGTCGTCGGCCGGGTCGTCGTGGATCACCAGGTGCTCGTAGGTGGTGGAGCGCTGGGCGGGCACGCGTCCGGCCGAGCGGATCAGGTTGATCAGCTCCATCCGGTTGGAGCGGTGCCTGGCACCGGCCGAGGAGACCACGTTCTCCTCCAGCATCACCGAGCCCAGGTCGTCCGCGCCGTAGTGCAGGGTGAGCTGGCCCATCTCCTTGCCGACGGTCAGCCACGAGCCCTGGATGTGCGCGATGTTGTCCAGGAACAGCCGGGCGACCGCGATCAGCCGCAGGTACTCGAACAGCGTGGCCTGGGTGCGGCCCTTGAGGTGGTTGTTCTCGGGCTGGTACGTGTACGGGATGAAGGCGCGGAAGCCGCCGGTGCGGTCCTGCAGGTCGCGGATCATGCGCAGGTGCTCGATCCGCTCGGCGTTGGTCTCGCCGGTGCCCATCAGCATGGTGGAGGTGGACTCGACGCCCAGGCCGTGGGCGATCTCCATGATCTCCAGCCAGCGCTCGCCGGACTCCTTGAGCGGCGCGATCACCGTGCGGGGGCGCGGGCAGCAGCTCCGCGCCGGCGCCTGCGAAGGAGTCCAGCCCGGCGGTGTGGATCCGGCTGATCGCCTCCTCGGCGCTCACCCCGGAGATCCGCGACATGTGCTCGATCTCGGAGGCGCCGAGGGAGTGGATCACCAGCTGCGGGAAGTCCTTCTTGATCGCCGAGAAGGCCCGCTCGTAGTACTCCACGCCGTAGTCGGGGTGGTGTCCGCCCTGGAACATGATCTGCGTGCCGCCGAGCTCGACGGTCTCCGCGCAGCGGCGCAGGATCTCGTCCAGGTCGCGGGACCAGCCCTTGGCGGTGTCCTTGGGCGCGGCGTAGAAGGCGCAGAACTTGCAGGCCGTCACGCAGACGTTGGTGTAGTTGATGTTCCGCTCGATGATGTACGTCGCGATGTGCTCGGTACCGGCGTAGCGGCGGCGGCGGACGGCGTCGGCGGCGGCGCCGAGGGCGTGCAGGGGGGCGCGGCGATAGAGGTCGAGCGCCTCCTCCGGGGTGATCCGGCCCCGGCGGCGGCACGGTCCAGAACAGCCTGGAGATCCGTCTCCTGGGGCTGGGCGGTCTCAAGCACCTCGGCGTCCTCTCAGCATCGACGTTGTCCGTCCGCGGTCTCCCCGCGTGGACAACGCTCACACTACGCCAGCACCGTCGACCGCCCGCGACCTGCCGTCCCGGCGGCTCAGCCCAGCGGCTCCGGGCTGAGGAGCTGCGGTTCCAGCAGCCGCACCTGCCCGGTGTCGGCGCCGATCCGCCGGGCGAACTCGTGCAGCCCGGCGAGCTGGCGCGGGCCGAAGGAGAAGTCCAGCGCCTCCGCGTAGTAGCGGCGCAGCAGTTCGGAGTCGAACGCCTCCCAGCGCGCGGTCTGCTCGGCGACCTTGTCGACCTCCTCCATCGAGAGGTCCCGGGAGCCCAGGAACGCCCGGTGCACCTCGTGCACGGTCTCCGGCTCACGCTCCAGGAAGTCCCGGCGGGCGGCCCACACCGCGAACACGAAGGGGAGCCCGGTCCACTGCTTCCACATCTCGCCCAGGTCGTGCACGGCCAGCCCGAGGCGCGGGGCCTCGTGCAGCGAGGCCCGCAGCGCGGCGTCGCCGATCAGCACGGCCGCGTCGGCCTCCTGCATCATCAGCGACAGGTCCGGCGGGCAGGTGTAGTAGTCCGGCCGGACCCCGTACTGCTCGGCGAGCAGCAGCTGGGCCAGCCGGACCGAGGTGCGGCTGGTCGATCCGAGGGCCACCCGGCGGCCGTCCAGCTGGTCCAGCGGCAGCTGGCTCACGATCACGCAGGACAGCACCGGGCCGTCGCTGCCGACGGCGATGTCCGGCATCACGACCAGCTGGTCGGCGTTGCGCAGGTACTCGACGCAGGAGATCGGCGAGATGTCCAGGTCGCCGCGGACCAGGGCGTCGTTCAGGTGGTCGGGGGTGTCCTTGGTCAGGTCGAGGTCCAGCAGGGCGCCGGTCCGGGCCAGACCCCAGTAGATGGGGACGCAGTTCAGGAACTGGATGTGACCGACCCGGGGTCGCCGCAGTCCGCCGTCCCGCTCTCGATCCCGACCGCTGTACGATGCGGTGTCACGCTCGGTAGGAATGTCCACATCCTGCACAGTAGACCCGTCCTGACCGTTCTCCGGGCCCCGGATCGTCCCTGGCAGGGCGGGAAACCGCGTGCTAGGGTTTCCACAGTTGCAGTTTGATTTCCCATGCAGTACTCAAGCCTGCGGAGCATGTGACCGCGGGCTTCTGTAGTTTTCAGAAGCTTTGTTACACGAAGTGCCTGAAGGCGGGGCGATCAGCGCAGCGGACCGGGCGTCACGAGGTGTGACGTCCATTACGTCCCTCGCAAGGAGAACGGTTATGGCGACCGGAACCGTCAAGTGGTTCAACGCCGAAAAGGGCTTCGGCTTCATCGCCCAGGATGGCGGCGGCCCCGACGTCTTCGTCCACTACTCCGCCATCAACGCGAACGGCTTCCGCTCGCTGGAGGAGAACCAGGCTGTGGAGTTCGACGTCACGCAGGGCCCCAAGGGCCCGCAGGCGGAGAACGTCACTCCGATCGGCTGAGTCCCGACCACTGACCAACGGCTGCTGATCATCTCCGATCAGATCGCCTGAGTCTCACCGGCGGCTTTGTCAGCGCCAACCCCAAGAGGGCCCGCGTCCGCACCGGACGACGGGCCCTCTGCCTTGCCGTCTGCCTGCGTGCTAGCCGCTCAGCTGGGGCTGCCGGCCGGCGCGCACACCGCGTACACGGTGAGCGTGTACGACTTGGAGTTGCCGTAGCTGTTCTGGGTGGAGCCGTACCAGCCGGCGGCGTTCGCGATCGGCGCGGAGTCCATGACGAACACCCCGGCATTGGTGTTGCTGGACACGCCCCCGGTGATGACCTGCTCGCCGCTCGGGCACAGCGCGGTCGCGTGTGCGAAGTCGGTCTTGTTGGTGGTCATGGTCGCGGTGACGATGTGCGTCCCGCCGAACGCCCTGGTCTCCGCCTGGCTGCTGCTGACGGTGGCGACCGTTCCGGCTGCGGCCACCAGGGCAGCGGCCGCGATGACGCCGAATGTCTTGCGCATGGCGTGGGTTCCTTCTCTAGGGGGGTGAACGGACTGGCGCCGCCGACGCTACGGTCCGTCACCGTCGCCGAAAGCGCCCGCGGCCCGAGCCACTCCGAGCATTCGCCCGTACGGCGTCGGCCCCGCCTCCGATCGGCCCAGCCTCCGATCGGCCCAGCCCGGGGCCCCGCACCCCGGCCGCCGCTTCCCTGCACGTGACATGTCACTTCATGCGCATTCCCGCTAACGCTGACGATCTCCCTCTGATAGCTTCAACTTGCCGTTTGGCCAGGCGGATTGGCCGCGAGGAGGGGGCAGGTCGGTGGGCGGCGGGCGTGTGTTGCTGTGGGATTTCGACGGAACCTTGGGGCAACGGCCCGGCCGGTGGTCCGGGACCGTGATGGAACTGCTGGACCGCGTCTGTCCCGGGCACGGCTACCGGGGGGAGCAGGTCTCGGCGGCGCTGACCGGCATCTACCCGTGGCACCGGGCCGATCAGGCGCATCCCCAACTGTCCGAGCCGCATGCCTGGTGGCAGCGGATGACCGAGGTGATCGGCGAGGCGCTCGTCCGGCTCGGGCTGCCGCCCACGGATGCCGCGACCGCCGCCGGTCTGGTGCGCGCGCAGTACACGGATCCGGAGCACTGGTCGCTGTACGACGACACGCTCCCGGTGCTGGAGGAGCTGAGCAGCCTCGGCTGGCGGCACGCCGTGCTGTCCAACCATGTCCCCGAACTGCCGATCCTGATCCGCTTCCTGGGCCTGGCGCCGCATCTGGAGGCGGTGGTGAACTCCGCCGTGACCGGCTACGAGAAGCCGCATCCCGAGGCGTTCCGGATCGCCCTGGCCGCCACCGGGGACCCCGAGCAGGTGTGGATGATCGGCGACAACCCGACCGCCGACATCGCCGGCGCGCACGCCGCCGGGATCAGGGCGATCCTGGTCCGCACCCCCGACCCCGGCGTCCCCCGTCACGCGCCGGATCTGACCGCCCTCCCGGCCCTGCTCGCCGCCGAGTACGAACCCCACGCCCGGCGGTAGCGACACAGGGCGAACGAACGGATTCCGCTCAGAAGGTGAGCACCGCCCGGGCCACCCGGGCGTGGTGGGTGTCGTCGGCGGCGCGGGCGAAGTCGTCCACCGGGTAGACCTCGGTGACCAGTTCGTCCAGGAGCAGGCGGCCGGACAGGTAGAGGGCGGCGTAGCGGGCGATGTCGTCCTGGGGCGGGAGGAGCCGTAGCGGCAGCCCAGGACGGACTTGTCCAGGAAGAGCTCGGCCGGGCGGAAGGAGGCCTCGGCGGTGACCGGGGTCATCCCCAGCAGCACCGCCTGGCCGTGGCGGTCCAGCAGGTCGACGGCCTGCCGGATCAGTCCGGTGCTGCCCACGCATTCGAAGGCGTGGTCGACCCCGGTCGGCAGCAGCGCGCGGACCGCGTCGACGGTGGAGTCGACGGCCCTGGCGTCGACGAAGTCGGTCGCGCCGAAGGCCCGAGCGGTCTTCTCCTTGGCCGCCACCGCGTCGATCGCCACGATCCGTGCGGCGCCCGCGATCCGGGCGCCCTGGATCACATTCAGGCCGATGCCGCCGCAGCCGATCACCGCGACCGTGTCGCCCAGGCCCACCCGGGCCCGGTTGAGCACCGCGCCGACGCCGGTCAGCACGCTGCAACCGATCAGCGCGGCGGAGGTGAAGGGGATCGACGGGTCGATCCGCACCGCCTGGACCGCCTTGACCACCGTGCGTTCGGCGAAGACCGAGGCGGAGGCGAAGTTGTAGAGGGCGGTGCCGGGGCTGGAGTCGCGGGTGAAGGGGGTGCCGGGGCGGCCGATGGCCTTGCGGCACATGGTGGGGCGGCCCGGCCGCACTCCGGGCAGTTGCCGCAGTTGGCGATGGTGGAGAGTGCGACATGGTCGCCCGGAGCCACGTGCACCACCCCCTCGCCGACCTGTTCGACCACGCCCGCACCCTCGTGGCCGAGGACCACCGGCACCGGGAAGGGAATGGTGCCGTCGATCACCGAGAGATCGCTGTGGCACAGCCCGGCCGCCGCGATCCGCACCAGCACCTCGCCGGCGCCGGGGGCACGGACCGCGAGGTCGTCCACCACCTGGGCCGACCTGCCGTCGAAGACGACGCCTTTCATCTGCGCACCTCGTTCCTGCTCGTGGGTGATGGCCTCGGGGTCAGGACTGCCAGACCAGTGCCTGGAGTTCGGAGTAGGCGTCCAGCGCGTAGGAGCCGCCGTCGCGGTTCAGACCGCTCTGCTTGAAGCCCCCGAACGGGGTCTCCGAATGCCGCTGAACGGTGTTGACCCCGACGCTGCCGCTGCGCAGCCGCCCGGCGAGCGCGTAGGCGCGGGCGCTGTCGCGGGAGAAGACGTAGTCGTAGAGGCCGAACTCGGTGGAGTTGGCCAGCGCCACCGCCTCCTCCTCGTCGTCGAACGGCAGCACCACCACCACCGGTCCGAACACCTCCTCCCGGGCCACCGCCATCCGCGGGGTGACCTCGGCGAGCAGGGTGGGCGCGACATAGAAGCCGGTGCCGGGGAGGGCGGGGGCGTCCGCCGTGTGCTCCTTGCGGGTGCCGCCGGCGACCAGCAGCGCGCCCTCGGCGAGGGCGCCGCTGATGTAGCCCTCCACCCGGTCCCGGTGCGCGGCGGTGATCAGCGGGCCGACCACGGTGCCGGGCAGCAGCGGGTCGCCGACCGGCAGCGCGGCGGCGAAGCGGGCGAGCCCGTCGAGCAGCTCCTGGTAGCGGGAGCGGTGCACCAGCGCGCGGGTGGGCGCGGTGCAGATCTGCCCCGAGTGGAAGGCCCAGGTGGAGCCGATGGCGGAGACGGCGGTGGACAGTTCGGCGTCGGCCAGGACCACGGCCGCGCCCTTGCCGCCGAGCTCCATCAGCAGCCGCTTGAGGGTCGCCCCGCCCGCGCCCGCGATCCGGCGGCCGACCGCCGTCGAGCCGGTGAAGCTGATCATGTCGACGTCCGGGGAGGCCACCAGTGCCTCGCCGGGAGCGGCGCCGGAGCCGGTCACCACATTGAAGATCCCGGGCGGGGCCCCGGCCTCCTGGAAGATCTCGCCGAGCCGCAGACAGCTGAGCGGGTCCTGCGGCGCGGGCTTGGCGACCACGGTGTTGCCGGTGGCCAGGGCCGGGGCCAGCTTCCCGGCCAGGTTGACGATCGGGAAGTTGTAGGAGGTGATGCAGCCGACCACGCCCACCGGGCGGCGTACCGCGACGGCGCTGGTGAGCCCGCCGGGGGCGAGCGGCGAGGCGGCCACCGGCTGCGGCGCCAGCGGGGTGGTGCCGGACTCCAGCGCGCCCCGGGCATAGCGGCGGAACCGGTCGGCGACCACCGGCAGTTGCATGGACGAGGCGACCCGGATGGTGGAGCCGGTCTCGGCCTGGAGCAGCGGCACAAAGTCCTCGGCGTGGGCGAGCACCGCGTCCGCGATCCGTTCCAGCACGGCGGCGCGCTCGGCGGGGCTCACCCTGGACCACTCCTGCTGGGCCCGGCGGGCGGCGGCGACGGCGTCCGCGACGTCGGTGGCGGAGGCCTCCGGGGCGTGGCCGACGACCTGTTCGGTGGCGGGGTTGACGACGGCATAGCTGCCGTCGCCGCCCTCACGCCAGCCGCCGTCGATGAAGAGCCGGTGGGTTGCGGGTGTGCCGGCCATGTCCTGGCCCTCCTCGGTAAGGAATCTGACGCCTGGTCAACAAGGTTTCAGTTGCTGGGCCTGGGCTCGCGGGCAGTCCGAGCACCCGCTCGGCGATGAGGTTGCGCTGGATCTGGTCACTGCCGCCGTAGACGGTGTCGGCCCGGGAGAACAGCAGGGCCTGCTGAGCAATCGTCAGTTCATAGGTGTCGGGCGCATGTTGTCCGGGAGCCAGGGCTCCGCGCGGGCCGAGCACGCGTACGCCCAGTTCGCCCAGGCGCTGGTGCCAGCCGCCCCAGAGCAGCTTCGCCACGGCCGCCGTCCCGGGCTCGGCGGTGCCCAGGGTGCGCAGCGCGTTGCAGCGCATCACCTGCAGATCGGCCCACTGCCGGGTGAGCTGCTCGCGCAGCACCGGATCGTCGGCTGCCCCGGTCCGGCCGGCCTCGGCGAGCACCGCGTCCAGCTCCCGCGCGTAGCCGATCTGGCGGCCCAGCATCCCGGCACCGCGCTCGAAGGACAGCAGGGTCATCGCGACCCGCCAGCCGTCCCCGGGGCTGCCGAGGACGTCCACGGCGCGCGCGTCGTCGAAGAAGACCTCGCTGAAGTCGGCCTCCCCGTCGAGCTGCCGGATCGGCCTGACCTCGACCCGTCCGGGCTGGTCCATCGGCAGCAGCAGCAGGCTGAGGCCGTGGTGGCGGTGCGAGCCCGGCTCGGGTGCGGCCAGCACGAAGCACCAGTCGGCCCAGCGGGACAGCGAGGTCCAGGTCTTCTGGCCGCTGACCCGCCAGCCGTCCGGCTCCAGCCGGGCGCTGGTGCGCACCGCGGCCAGGTCGGAGCCGGCGCCCGGCTCGCTGTAGCCCTGGCACCAGATCTCGGTGCCGGAGGCGATGCCCGGCAGGAAGCGCTCCCGCTGCCCCGGGCTGCCGTGCCGCAGCAGGGTGGGGGCGAGCAGATGCTCCCCGATCACCCCGAGCGGCGGGCGGCCTCGGCCCGGGCGTACTCCTCGCCCAGACCACTGGCGGGTGAGCGAGCCCTCCGCCCAGCCGGTGCCGATCCAGCCGCCCGCGCCCAACTCCCTTTCCCAGGAGCGGCGGCGCTCGATGGCCAGCTCCGCCCGGATGCCGCCGCGCAGGTCGGCGAAGGGCGCGTCGGGGCCGTCCAGCCGCTCCGCGAGCCAGTCGCGCGCCCGCGCCCGGAACGCCTGGTCGTCGGCGCTGAAGGAGAAGTCCATGTCCGGGCCTTTCCGGTGCGGGGGGTCAGGGGCGAGTGCCGGGGCCGCCGAGGCCGGGGTGCGGCTCAGGCGTTGGGGCGCCGCTCAGGCGTTGGGGCGTTGCTTGGCGGCGGCGGCCTTCGCCATCGCGTCCAGCTGGGCGAGCATCGGCATCGGGTCGGTGCCGATGCCACCGGGCAGCGCCTCGGCGATGCGCTCCGGCGTCCAGGCTCCGCCCTCGGCGTACATCGCGCGCAGTTCCCGGGGCTGGGCCCAGACCGCGATCTTGGGTCCGGCCACGGTGTAGACCTGCCCGGTGATCCCGGCGGCCCGGTCGGAGAGCAGATAGACCACGAGGGCGGCGACGTCCTCGGGTTCGCCGATCTCGGTGAGCTCCATCGGCACATTGGCGGACATCCGGGTGCGGGCGACCGGCGCCACGCAGTTGGCGGTGACCCCGTACTTGTGCAGGCCCAGGGCGGCGCTGCGGACCAGCGAGATGACGCCGCCCTTGGCCGCGCTGTAGTTGGCCTGGCTGACGCTGCCGGCGTGGTTGCCGCTGGTGAAGCCGACCAGGGTGCCGCCGCCCTGGGCGCGCATCAGCGCGGCCGCGGCGCGGAAGACGGTGAAGGTGCCCTTGAGGTGGGTGTCCAGCACCCCGTCCCACTCCTCCTCGGACATGTTGAACAGCATCCGCTCACGCAGGATGCCGGCCACGCAGACCGCCGCGTCCAGCTTTCCCCAGGCGTCGACGGCGGTGCGGACCACCCGCTCGCCGCCGGCCATGGTGGAGATGTCGTCCGCCACCGCCACCGCCTCGCCCCCGGCCGCCTCGATCTCCTTGACCACGGCGGCGGCGACCTCGCTGCTGGGGCTGCCGCGCCGACGGCGACGCCGTAGTCGTTGACGACCACCCTGGCGCCCTGCGCCGCGCAGCCGAGCGCGACCGCCCGGCCGATGCCGCGCCCGGCCCCGGTCACCGCGATCACCTTGCCCCGCAGGAAGTCGCCCATGCCGCAGCCCTCCTCAAGTTTCTGACGGACCGTTAGATTCTAGGAGCGCAGCCGCAGCAGAAACCAGACCTGAAGCATCGTCAGATTCCTTTGGCAGGAGGCCGCCGTGCCCGCACTCACCGACTTCGACGCTTTCCGGGAGATCGCCAAGCGCGTCAACAACTGGGGCCGCTGGGGCGCCGAGGACGAGACGGGCACGCTCAACCTGATCACCCCGCAGGCCGTCCGGGACGCGGTGGCGACCGTGCGCGGCGGACGCCGGTTCGCGCTGGCCCTGCCGCTCCAGCAGCAGGGCGTGCAGAACGGGCTGATCCCGGGGCGGGTCAACCCGCTGCACACCATGGTGGCCCTGAACTGGGAGATGTTCGGCCCCGGGGCCGTCGCCACCAGCGACGACGTGGTGACCCTGGGCCTCCAGGCGGCCACCCACTGGGACGGCCTCGGCCATGTCAGCCACGGCGGCCGGATCTACAACAACCGGCCCGCGGGCAGCTCGGTCACCGCCCATGAGGGCGCGGTGCACAGCGGCGTCGAGAAGGCCGGCCCGCTGCTCGGCCGCGGCGTCCTGCTGGACGTCGCCCGCGCCCGCAGCACCGCCCGGCTGGAGCCCGGGCACGCGGTCACGCCGGACGACCTGGACGCGGCCGAGGAACTGGCCGGGACCAGGGTGCGCGCCGGGGACATCGTGCTGATCCGCACCGGACAGATCCAGCTCTACCTGGGCGGCGACCGGGACAGCTACGCCTACCTCCCCCGGACTCTCGCTGCACACCCCGGAGTGGTTCCACGCCCGGGACGTGGCGGCGGTGGCCAACGACACCCTCACCTTCGAGATCTTCCCGCCCGAGATCGACGGCCTCTATCTGCCGGTGCACGCGCTGGACCTGGTGGAGATGGGGATGATGCAGGGGCAGAACTGGAATCTGGAGGCGCTGGCCGAGGACTGCGCGGACGACGGGCAGTACGCCTTCCTGCTGTCCGCCCCGCCCGAGCCGTTCACCGGCGGCGTCGGCGCACCGGTCGCCCCGGTCGCGGTGAAGTGACCGCGGCGGGCCCGACGCGATCACCACGGCCTGATCACCACAGGCACAGAGAGACGGGCGGCGGGACATACGGCAGCACACGGTTTGTGCCGCGCGGAACCCCGCCGCCCGGTCTCGACGTCCGACGCTCTACCAGGTAGGTGCCCTGCCCTGGTCCCGCGCCGACAGGACCCGCCCTCGCCAAGGACGCGCCCCTACGGCCGACGGCCGCCGCGCCCTCAACGTCCCCTCACTACGAGTCCGGTCCAAGCGTGATCAGCCGGACACGTCACGTCAATGGGCGCCCCAGGATTCGGATTGGTTGCGTACGGTTTCGGTCTGCGCTGCCGGAGCCCGCTGACTGGAATTCGTCCCTCCGCACGAACTAACTCGCCGTGGCCGGATTTCCCCCGTCCCCAACCGGTCGGGCGGGGCCGCCGGGCAGCCCCCGGCGCCTGCCCGGGGCCCGCCCAACCCGCCCCGCGACCAGCCCATTTCAGACGTCGCCCCAGGTCAGCACGGGGTTACTGACGGAAACAGGAGCACCGGCGCGGGTTTCGGACATCCCCGAACGGCCCGTGCCCCGCCCGGGATCCGGGCTGCCCCGGCGCCGGCCGCAGCAACGCGGCGATACCGGCCGACGTGGCCCGCGAACCGCTCCGCGCTGATGCCCGGTCAGGAAAGAGCGCTCTCAGTTATCGGGGCGTTTTCTCGGCGAGACCGAATCGTGCCCGGGAATCAGGGGAAAGTCGGAGGCAGGCGGCGCCGCGCTCAGCGGCCCGATAGAACCGGACAACCGGCAGGGATAAGCCGACTTCCCGGGAGATACGTCCGGGAGATTCGCCCGATCGGTCTGTCTGCGATCATTCCCACCAGGGCGTCCGCGACACCCGGGCCGGCCCCGGCCTCCGCACCGGGCCGACGCCGAGGCCCGGGCCGACGGCGCCAGGGTCCAGGCTCCGGGCCGGGTTTCAGCCGACCAGCAGCTGCTGGAGGCCCAGCGCGGCCATGTCGCCCAGGGCCGAGGCGGGGGCGTTCCGCTCGAACTGCTCGATCTCGCACCAGACCCGTTTGCCCTCGCCGTCCGGGTGCCAGCCCCAGCGGTCGGACAGGCAGTCCACCAGCTCCAGCCCGCGGCCGTTGGTCGACTCGCCCATGGCGCAGCGCCGCAGCGGCGGCTGGGCGCTGGAGTCGGCGACCTCGACCCGCACCGGACGGCGCTGGGCGTCGGCGCCGACCGGGAAGACCAGCCGCAGCACGGCCGGGCAGCCGGTGTGCACCACCGCGTTGGTGACCAGTTCGGAGACCACCAGCACCAGGGTTTCGGCCAGCGGCGCGTCAGGGGCCACTCCGCAACCGTCCAGCCGCGAGCGGCCCATCGCCGGGCCCGCCGACCTCGGCCGGATCGGCCTGGACGGCCATCTGCAACTGGAGCACCTGAAGCACCTGCACCGCTCACACCACCCGTACTCGCGGGATCAGTCGTGCCTTGGGGGACGGGCCCGGACAGCCGCGACGCGAACGCCACCGGCCGGGCTTTCCCACGGACCTGACCCAGGATGATTCGCCCGCGCCAGTCACGGCAAGCGCTTCGGGCATATTCCAACGCAGGGGTCGCCCGGGGTGCATACTGCCCCGAACCCCCCATTACCTCCGTCGCGGACCCCTGCCGGGCGCGGGCGGGCAGCGTTGTGCGCCGCTCCCGGGACCGCGCGTGACGACGTCCGCGTTGCCGCTGCCGCTCACCGGGCTCCTGATCCGTCCGCATCTGTGGAGCGTAACCGAACCGTCCCCGGAACAACGGCAAGCCGCTTGCGTCCCGGCAAAACCACCCTTCCTACAAGTGTCCACGGACACATGTCCGTAGCGGCGCATGCCGCGTGCACCGGCCGACCGGGTGCGGCCGGCCGGTGCCGCGGTCAGGACCAGCCGTCGAGCACCTGCCCGGCCAGCTCCTCGGCACACTCGTCCGCCCCGGCGAAGGAGTGCTGCCACACCCAGGCCCGCTTCAGCAGCAGGTGCACATCGGCCTCCCAGGTGAATCCCATCCCGCCGTGCACCTGGAGGCAGTCGCGGGCGCCGCGCACCGCGGCCCGGTCCGCGAGCAGCTTGGCCCCGGCGGCCTCGGCCCGGGCCCGCGCGCCGCCGGGGTCGGCGTCCAGCAGCACCGCCGCCGCCCGGACCGCGGCCCGCGCGGGTTCCAGCCGCGCCAGCATGTCCGCGCACAGGTGCTGCACCGCCTGGAAGGCGCCGATCGGCTGCCCGAACTGCTCGCGCTGCCGGGCGTACGCCACCGCCGACCCGCGCCCGCGCGGCCAGCCCGGTCTGCGCCGCCGCCGTCAGCAGCGTGCCTGCGCCCAGAGCCGGACCGGATCCGCGCCCGGCAGCGGATCCCCGTGCGGCAGCGGGCCGGTGACCTCCCACAGCGCCGTCGCCGGATCGACCCCGCGGACCGGCCTGGCCTGCGGCAGCACCTCGGCCGGGTCCACCCGGCGCACCTCCCCGGCCGCCCGGTCCAGCACCAGCAGCAGCCGCAGCCCGGGCAACTGCTCGACCAGCAAGGGGCCGCGTCCGTGCGGCAGCCGCAGCAGCGCCGCCACCGGCGGTCCTTCGCCCGCCCGGCAGCGGCGTCCAACCCGTGCGCGGAGGCGAGTTCGGTGGCCACCAGCGGGCCCGGCAGCAGTGCGTGGCCCACCTCCTCGAACACCAGCACCGCCTCGGCCAGCCCCAGCCCCAGCCCGGCCGGGCCGGGCGCCCGCAGCGAGAACAGTCCGGCCGCGCCCAGCTCGGCCCAGAGCGCGGGGTCCGCCGCGCCGCCGCCGTCGACCGCGGCCCGCAGCCGCTCGCGGCCGAACCGGCCGGCCAGCAGCGCCCTGGTGCCGTCCGCCAACTGCCGCTGATCCTCGGTCAGCCGGAAGTCCATCAGCCACCCCCGCCCTGGTCCCCTGTCGCGGCAGCCCGAGCACCCGCTGGGCCACGATGGTCCGCTGGATCTGCGAGGTGCCCGCGGCGATGGTGTAGGAGAGGCCCTGGAGCCGCTGCGCGGTCCAGGCGTCCTCGCCGTCGGCGGCGCCGACCAGCAGTGCCCCGCTGCCCAGCACCTCCGCGGCCAGGTCGTAGAGCCGCTGCCGGGCCTCGGAGAACCGCAGTTTGAAGACCGAGGCGCCCGCCCGGGCACCCCGGCCGCGCCGGCCTGCGAGACATTCCACTGCACCAGCCGCCACAGCGCGGCGAACTCCGCCGCCAGCAGCCCGATCCGGCGGCGCAGCGCCGGATCCGCCCAGGCGCCGTCGCGCTCGGCCAGCCGCGCCAGCCGGACCAGTGCCCGGCGTCCGGCCACCACCTCCCCGGCGAAGGCCGTGCCGCGTTCGAAGGAGAGCGTCACCATGGTCACCCGCCAGCCGTCGTTCTCCGCGCCGACCCGGTTGGCCACCGGCACCCGCACCTCGTCCAGGAACAGCTCGGCGAACTCGGTGGTCCCGGCCAGGGTCCGCAGCGGGCGGACGGTCACCCCGGGGGCGTCCATCGGCAGTACCAGCCAGCTGATGCCCTGGTGCCGGGGCGCCCGCGGGTCGGTGCGGACCAGCAGTTCGCACCAGTCGGCGACCTCGGCGTGGGAGGTCCACACCTTGCTGCCGCTGACCACGTAGCTGTCGCCGTCGCGGACCGCGCGGGTGCGCAGCGCCGCCAGGTCGGAGCCCGCGCCGGGCTCGCTGAAGCCCTGGCACCAGACCTCCTGGCCGCGCAGGATCGGCGGCAGGTAGCGGCGGCGCTGCTCGGCGCTGCCCTCGGCGGCGATGGTAGGTCCGGCATGCAGCAGGCCGACGAAGTTGGCGCCGACATAGGGGGCTCCGGCCCGTTCGGTCTCCTCCAGGAAGATCAGGTGCTCGACCGGGGTGGCTCCGCTGCCGCCGGCCTCCACCGGCCAGTGCACCCCGGCGTACCCGGCGTCGTACAGCCGCCGCTGCCAGCCGGTGTCATAGGCCCGGCGTCCGGGCCAGTCGGACGGGTCCGGCGGGGGCGGCAGCTCCGGCAGCACCTTGCCGAGCCACTCCCGCAGCCCGTGCCGGAAGGCCGCCTCGGCGGCGGTGTCGCTCAGGTCCATGGCGCTCCCCTTCCGCCCGCGGCGCTCAGCGCGGCCGTCCGCCGGAGTCCAGGCCGCGGTCGAGGTCCAGCCGAGCATCCGGATGGCATTGCCGCGCATGATCTTGTAAACCGTCTCCGGCGGCAGCCCGGCGACATGGTCCCGGGCGACGGCCTCGGTGTCCAGGTGGAGTCCACATGCGGGTAGTCGGTTTCGAAGGTGACGTTGTCCACGCCCACGGTGTCCAGCGAGGCGATGCCGTGCTTGTCGCGGAAGAAGCAGGCGAAGATCTGCCGGTAGTAGTAGCTGGACGGCGGTTCGGGCACCAGGTCGCGCACCCCGCCCCAGGCGCGGTGCTCGCGCCAGACGTCGTCGGCGCGCTCCAGGGCGTACGGGATCCAGCCCATCTGCCCTTCGCTGTAGGCGAGTGTGAGCCGCGGGAAGCGCACCAGCACCCCGGAGAAGAGAAAGTCGGTCATCGACGCCATGGCGTTGTTGAAGCTCAGCGTGGCCTGCACGGCCGGGGCGCGTCCGGCGAGGCGGCGGGCATCTGCGAGGAGGAGCCGATGTGCATGCAGACCACGGTGCCGGTGGCCTGGCACTCGGCGAAGAAGGGATCCCAGTAGCCGGTGTGGATGCTGGGCAGCCCCAGGTAGGTGGGGATCTCGCTGAAGCAGACCGCCCGCACCCCGCGTGCGGCGTTGCGGCGGATCTCGGCGACGGCGGCGGTGACGTCCCAGAGCGGGATCAGGCACAGCGGGATCAGCCGGCCGCCGCTGTCGCCGCACCACTCCTCGACCATCCAGTCGTTGTAGGCGCGACGCAGGCCAGCGCCACCTCCTTGTCCTTGGCCTCGGCGAAGGTCTGGCCGCAGAAGCGGGGAAGGTGGGAAAGCAGAGCGAGGCCTCGACATGGTTGCCCTCCATGTCCGCGATCCGGGCCCGGGATCCCAGCAGCCCCGGCGCATCTGGTCGCGGTGATGCCCTCCAGCGTCATCTCGTCCCGGTCGAAGCCGACGGCGGCGATATTGCGCTTGTACGGGAACTGGAGGTCCTCGTAGATCCACCAGTCGGTGGGCGGCCCTTCCGGATCCATGGTGATCCGGTACTTCCCGCCGACATAGGCGAGCTCGCCGATCCCGGCACGCAGCGGCTTGGGGCCCCGGTCACGGTATCTGACGGGCAGCCAGGTCTCGAACAGGTGGGCCGGTTCGATCACGTGGTCGTCGACGCTGACCACCCTGGGAAGCTCATCTTTTGACTGAACGTCAGTTCCATCGGGACGGTCCATCGGCTCTCCCTCCGGATCCGGATGCCCGGACCCTTTACCTGACGCTCCGTCAGATTCAGACTAGTGAGCCGGAGGGCGGGCGGCAAGCGCCCGGAGGAGTGGCACCCCGGGAAGGAAGCAGCGATGGCCGTACAGCTGCACGAACTGCTGGACCCGGCGCAGGCGGCCCTGGTCACCTGCGAGTGCCAGAACGGGGTGCTCGGCGAGGCGGCGGTGTTCCCGGCCCTGGCCGAGGCCGCCGCGCGGCCGGGCTGGTGCCCGGTGCGGACGCTGGTGCTGGCCGCGCGCCGGGCCGGAATCCCGGTGCTGCACTGCACCGCCCTGCGCCGGACGGACGGCCTGGGCGCCGCCGGCAACGCCCGGCTGTTCGCGGCGGCCGCGCGGCCCCGCCGCTGACCCCCGGCTCGGCGGCGGCCGCGCTGCACCCGGGAATCGGCGCCGACCCCGAGCGCGACCTGGTCCTGCCCAGGCTGCACGGCCTCGGCCCGTTCCAGGACACCGGCCTGTCCTCGACCCTGCGCAACCTCGGCGCCCGCACCGTGGTCTGCGTCGGGGTGTCGCTCAATGTCGCCCTGCTGGAGCTGGTGCTGGGGGCGGTGGACGCGGGCTTCCAGGCCGTGCTGCCGCAGGACGCGGTGGCCGGGACCCCGCCGCGGTACGCCGCCGACGTGCTCCGACACACCCTGGCCCTGGTGGCCACGCTGACCGACACCGCCACCGTGTCCGACCGCTGGAACTCGGCCGCTTGCGCCACACACATTGACAACCACTCGCACCAGGGCCATATCTGAGAGACAGTCAGATCAAGCGGAGGGGACCGGTATGAGCAGCGGCGGCAGCACCGCGCCCGAACCGCTCGACGGAGCGCCGACGCTCTGGGAGCTGCTCGAGCGCCGGGTGGCACTCACCCCGGACGCGCCCATGCTGATCCAGCAGCTCCCCGCCGCCGCCCCGCAGGGGGACGCCGCCGCAGAGGACGGCACCGCAGCGGACGCCGAGGTGGACGCCGCCGCGCTCGACCGCGTCCTCAGCTTCCGCGAGGTGCGGGACCGCGCCGAGCGGGTCGCCGCCGGGCTGCATGCCGAGTACGGCGTCACCGGGGCACCCCGGTCGCCTGGCAGCTGCCCACCCGGATCGAGACCGTGTGGTGTCGCTGGCGCTGTCCCGGCTGGGCGCGGTGCAGACGCCGGTGATCGCCATCTACCGGGGGCGGAGGTCGGCCGGATCCTGCGCGAGTCCGGGGCCGGGCTGTTCCTGGTTCCCGGCGTCTGGCGCGGCTTCGACTACCCGCGGCTGGCGCGGGAGCTGTGCGCCGACTGGCCCGCCCCGCCGCGGGTGCGCACCGCCTACGACTGGCCGACCTGCCGGACGGCGATCCGGCGACGCTGCCCCCGCCGCCGCGCACCGATCTGGTCGCCGAGCGCGCCCGGTCCGCTGGGTCTACTACACCTCGGGCAGCACCGCCGCGCCCAAGGGCGCCCGGCACACCGATCCCACGCTGATCGCCGGGGGCGTCGGCCTGGCCCGGGCGCTGGAGCTGCGCCCGGGGGACGTCGGCTCGATCGCCTTCCCCTATGCCCATGTCGGCGGCGTGGACTATCTGGTGACCATGCTGCTGCGGGGTTTCCCGGCGCTGCTGACCGAGGTGTTCGCCCTGCCCGGGGCACTGCCGGCGTACCGGCGGAACGCGGTGACCGTGGCCGGCGGAGCACCGCCTTCTATGCCGCCTTCCTGGCCGAGCAGCGCGGGCTGCCGCCGGGCGAGCGGCTGCTGCCCGGCCTGCGGCTGATCACCGGCGCGGCGCGCCGCGCCCGCCGGAGATGTACCACGAGGTCCGCGCCGAACTCGACTGCCTGCTGGCGCACGGCTACGGGATGACCGAGGCCCCGACCATCTGCATGGGCTCGCCGCTGGACACCCCCGAGCAGCTGTCCCGGACCGAGGGCCGCCCGGTGGCGGGGGTGGAGGTCCGGGTCGTCCGGCTGGACGGCGGCGGGGACGCGGCCGCGGACACGGTCGGCGAGGTGTGGCTGCGCGGGCGGTGGTCTGCCGGGGCTACACCGATCCGGAGCTGACCGCCCGGGCGTTCTCCCCCGGCGGCTGGTTCCACACCGGCGATCTGGGCCTGCTGCGCCCGGACGGGCATCTGGTGCTGACCGGGCGGCTGAAGGACATCATCATCCGCAAGGGCGAGAACATCTCCCCGCAGGAGATAGAGGACCTGATCTACCAGGACCCGCGGGTGGCCGGGGTGGCCGTGGTCGGCCTGCCGGATCCGGTCCGCGGGGAGCGGGTGTGCGCGGTGGTCGAGCGCCGCCCGGGGCTGGAGCCGCCGACGCTGGCGGAGCTCGCGGCCGGCTGCGCGCGGCCGGGCTGATGGCGCAGAAGATCCCGAGCAGCTGGAAGTGGTGGACGCGCTGCCGCGCAACGAGACCCTGCGCAAGGTGCTGAAGCAGGAGCTGCGCGAGCTGTTCGCAACCCTGCCGTGACCGATCCCAACCCCTGACCGCACCCTGACCGCCCGCCGCCGGCCCCTGATCTTCACCAGGGTCACGGCCCGGAGCGGAGTCCGGGTCGAGGTTCGCGCAGGGTTCGACGAGTAAGAGAAGACGCAGCTCGGAGTGGTCGGGCAACCCGCAGGGGACGCGGATTCCCCGCCACCCGGCCGTTCGAGTGTCATCCATTGGTATGAAAATCTTTACGGGTTCCAGGTAATCTCAAGGTAAGCTCGCCTCCCGGAACCCCCTACGCGGCTGTGAAGCTGTCGAAGGTCGCAACGTGGCGGCCCAGACCGCGTCACTACTTGCGGATTCCGTCCGGCTGTCGTCCACCTGACGGCAGCGTTCGACGGCGGGAGAATCCGGAAGGGTAAGCGATGAGTCTCACTGGAGCGCCGTTCTTCGCCATCACCATCGCGCTTGTGGTGCTGGCGATCGTCGGCATGGCCGCGTTGTGGAACCGGATACCCGGGCCGACTGTGCTCAAGGTCACCGGCCGAATAGGGCTGACCCTGTTCAGCCAGGCAGCCGCGGTGCTGATGGTGCTGGTGTATGTCAACAACAGCATGGGCCCCTTCTACGACAGCTGGGGCGACCTCTTCGGCGACAACGCCACCGTGCAGCTCACCGGCGGCAACGGCCAGGCCGGGAGCACCGGCACCGGGACGGCCACCGGCGGCGCGGTCACCCCCGCCGAGAAGCTCACGTTCACCACGTACAGCACCGGTGTCCTGAAGACCAAGGCCGTTGGTCCCGAGTCGCGGATCAAGGGCAGCCTGTATGTCTGGCTGCCGCCGCAGTACAACCAGCCCGAGTACGCCCACACCCAGTTCCCGGTGGTGGAGCTGCTGCCCGGAACCCCCGGCACCCCGCAGGCCTGGTTCGGCACCATGAAGGCCAACACCGAGCTGCAGAAGCTCATGGCGAGGGCAAGGCCAAGCCGATGATCCTGGTCTCGGCCACGCTGAACATGTTCGGCGGCGGCAACGACTCCGGCTGCGCCAACCTGCCGGGGAGCTACCAGACCGCGACCTGGCTGGCCAAGGACGTGCCGACGCTGATCAAGTCCAACTTCCGGGCCGCGACCACCGCCGCGCACTGGGCGATCATGGGCTACTCGGCCGGCGGCTACTGCTCGGCCAACCTCACCGTGCAGTACCCCACCACCTTCCATGCCGCGGTCACCATGTCCGGCTACAACGCGCCGGACGCGGCCATCGTCCTCAAGGACCCGGCGCTGGCCGCCGCCAACAACCCGTACCTGCTGCTGAAGCAGGCCAAGCAGCAGCCCGACGTGGTGCTGCTCGCGGCCGGCTCGCTCCAGGACCCGGGCACCGTGCCGGACGCCCGGGCGCTGGTCGGCGCGCTGCGGCACCCGGCCCGAGCCGGGTGATGGTGCTGGACCGCGGCGACCACACCACCGCGGTGTTCGAGACCATGCTGCCGGAGTCCCTGGTCTGGCTCTCCCAGCAGATCGCGGCCACCCCGGTCTGAGCCGCCGAAGCTGAGCGACTGCACCAGAACGACGGAAAGCCCCGGGCCGGATTCCTCCGGCCCGGGGCTTTCCGCTGCCCGGAGGCGGCACCGGCGTCACGGACAGCCGGGCGTCACGGACAGCCGGGCGTCACGGACAGCCGGGCGTCACGGACAGCCGGGCGTCACGGACAGCCGGGCGTCACGGACAGCCGGGCGTCACGGACAGCCGGGCGTCACGGACAGCCGGGCGTCACGGACAGCCGGGCGTCACGGACAGCCGGGCGTCACGGACAGCCGGGCGTCACGGACAGCCGGGCCGAACACCTCGCGGACCACCCGCTCCGCCGCGCCGCCGTCGTCCCACGGGCAGAAGCGCTCCCGGAAGGCCGCGCGGGCCTTGGCGGCCTCCGGGCCGGCCGCCGAGCCGTCCAGCAGCGCCTGCCGCAACTCGGCCGTGGTGGTGGTGAACAGCCCCGGCGGCTCGGCCCGCAGGTCGAAGTAGACGCCGCGGATCCGCTGGTACTCCTCCCAGTCCGGGGCGAAGACCACGATCGGGCGGTCCAGCACCGCGTAGTCGAACATCGTCGAGGAGTAGTCGGTGACCAGGATGTCGCCGCCAGGTAGAGCTCCTCCACCGAGGGGTGCGCGGACACGTCCAGCACCTGCCCGGCGCCCGCGCCCAGGTCGCGCGTGGCGTCCGTGTAGAAGTAGTGGGTGCGCACCAGCAGGGTGAAGTCCGGGCCGAGCCCGGTCGCCAGCTCGGCGAGGTCCAGTACCGGGGTGTAGCCCGCGTGCTGCTCCCGGTGCGTGGGCGCGTACAGCACCACCGTGCGCCCCTCGGGGATGCCCAGGCGCCACGGATCCCGGCGCTGCTCCCGCGTCCGCCGCCCGCGAGCCGGTCGTTGCGCGGGTAGCCGGTCTCCAGCACCCGGTAGCGGCCCGGGTAGGCGCTGCCGAAGGCCGCGGTGGAGTGCGGATTGGCGCGAGACCAGGTAGTCCCAGCGGGCCACATGCTCCAGCATCCGCTCGAAGTCCATGTCGCCGCCCGCCTCCGGGCGGTCGCGCAGGTCCAGCCCGAGCAGCTTCAGCGGGGTGCCGTGCTGCGTCTGCACATGCACCGAACCGGGCCGCTTGGTCATGGTGTGCGGAAGTTGACGTTGTTCACCAGGTACTTGGCGGTGGCCATCGCCCGCAGATAGCGGGGTGTTGGCGATCACGTACGGCACCCCCGGCGGCAGCGCCGCGGCCTGGGCCCTGGTCTCCACCACCCACACCCCGCGCACCCCGGGGGCCAGCTCGCGGGCCTTCTCGTAGATCGCGGCCGGGTTGCAGGCATAGCCCCGGTACCAGTACGCGGCGTAGACAGCGAGCCCCTCGTCCAGCGGCAGCCGCCGGTACGCCTCGTAGAGGCCGCGCCGTCCGGCGCTGCGGACCGCCTTGCGGGCGCCCCGGCTCAGCCCCCGGCCGCCCTGCTTCAGCGTCCGCCGCAGCGTCCTCGGCAGCGCCTGGAGCGGACGCAGCTGCTGGTAGGCGCCCCAGGCGTCGCGCTCCACCAGTCGGTACTGGACGCCGCGCAGCCCGGACGGATGGGTGTAGCCGGCCGGGCGGTGCCGGCGGAAGTGCTCGGCGGTGCGGGGAAGAACTCCGCGCGCAGCCCGTCCGGCACCAGCCCGGGGGTGTCCAGGGGTCACCGCCTGCTTGACGGTCCGGTCGAAGACCTGCCGGCGCAGCGCGTCCGGGACCCCGGGCCACCGGTCCAGGAAGCCGAAGACCGCGTCGTACTGGGCGAAGGCGTCGGCATGCCGGGGCGAGGCGGTGTTGGTGATCGCCCCCTCCCGCTGCCGCCGAGAAATAGCAGTCCTGGTCCAGGTAGCTGATCCGCTCGGCGGCGATCAGCAGCGGATAGGTGACCGAGATGTCCTCGTAGTAGCCGTCGCCGAAGCGGACGTCCAGGCCCCGCAGGAAGTCGCGGCGGACCACCTTGTTCCAGGCCGAGAGGATCATCTGGAGCAGCGCCGGGCGCTCGGCCAGGGTGAAGGTCTCTGGGACGCCGTCGAGCAGCCGCCGCCAGGTGTCCGGCTCGTGCTGCCGTCGGGTAGACCCGGGCGAAGCCGGTGACCAGCACGTCCGGCCGGAGCGCGGCCAGCCGCCCGGCGACCGCGCCGACCGCGCCGGGCGCCAGCCAGTCGTCGCTGTCGACGAACCAGACGTATTCGCCGACGGCCTCGGCCAGCCCGGCCTCGCGGGCCCCGCCGAGGCCGCGGTTGGGGTCCAGGTGCAGCACGGTGAGCCGGGGTCCGCGGCCGCGTAGGCGTCGAGGACGTCCCCGCTGCCGTCGGGCGAGCAGTCGTCCACCGCGACCACCTGCAACCGCACCTGCTCGGGGACGTCCTCCAGGATGGAGTCCAGGCAGCGCGGCAGGTAGTCGACGACGCCGTACACGGGCAGGACGATGCTCAGGCTCACTGCGTTCACGGTTCCCGAGCCTACTGGTCGGCTCAGGCGGGCCGGGCGAGGGAGGCTTCCGGCGGGGCAGGGGCGGTGGCCGAGGCCACGTCGGGGTAGATGTCGAACAGCCGCCGCAGCCCGAGCGCGGTGAACACCCGGTGCACGTGCCCGCTGTCCCCGCTGCCCCCGGCGGAGCCGCTGACCCTCGCCGCGTCGCCGACCGGCACGTCGCCGACCGGTACGCCGCCACCCGGTACGCCCCGCCGTCGGGCGCGGCCCCGGCCCCGGCGGCAGCACCAGCCGCAGCTCCCCGGAGCAGGAGCGCAGCAGCCGCCGGGCGCCGATCAGCACGCCCACCCCGCTGGAGTCGCAGAAGCGCACCGCGCCGAGGTCGAGCACCACCCGGTGTCCGCCCTCGGCCACCGCCCGGTGCAGCTCGGTCCTGATCTGTCCGCCCGTCACCAGGTCGATCTCGCCCTGGACCCGCAGCACCGCCCAGCCCTGGTGCTGCTCGGTACTCACCGTCAGTGTCGTCACGCCACGCCGCAATTCTCAGCTTGTTGGGACAGGACCGGTCGGATTCGGTCACGGCCTGCCGTGACACCTGATCAGGTTAGCGGGGCAGTTCGGACAAACGTCGCGCGCCCGCCTGAACAGACGACAGATTCACAAGCCCGGCACAACCGTCACCCAACCGCCAGGTCAGGCCCACAGGCGTCAGCCCGCGCGAGGTCGGGAGGAGTCCGCGGCCCGGTCAGCCGAAGACCACGGTGCGGCTGCCGTTGAGCAGCACCCGGCGCTCGGCGTGCCACTTGACCGCGCGCGCCAGCGCCTGGCACTCGGCGTCCCGGCCGAGCGCCACCAGGCCCTCCGGGGAGACGTCGTGGCTGACCCGGACCACCTCCTGCTCGATGATCGGGCCCTCGTCCAGCGCGGCCGTGACATAGTGCGCGGTCGCGCCGATCAGCTTCACGCCGCGGTCGTGCGCCTGGTGATAGGGCCGGGCGCCCTTGAAGCTGGGCAGGAAGGAGTGGTGGATGTTGATCGCCCGGCCGGCCAGGGCCTTGCACAGGTCGTCCGAGAGCACCTGCATGTAGCGGGCCAGCACCACCAGGTCGACCTGCTCCCGCTCGACCAGCTCCAGCAGCGCCGCCTCGGCCTCGGGCTTGGTGTCGGCGGTGACCGGGATGTGCGTGAACGGGACCTGGTAGGAGTCGGCCAGCTTCCGGAAGTCGGTGTGGTTGGAGACCACCCCGACCACGTCCACCGGCAGCGCCCCGCTGCCGGCCCGGAACAGCAGGTCGTTCAGGCAGTGGCCGAACTTGCTGACCAGCAGCAGCACCCGGGCGCGCTCGGCGCTCGGGTGGATCTGCCAGTCCATCCGGAAGGCGTCGCCGGTGGCGGCGAAGCTGGCGTGCAGCTTCTCCAGGGTGACCGGGGCCTCCGCGGAGAAGTGCACCCGCATGAAGAACAGCCCGGAGACGGCGTCGCCGAACTGCTGGCTGTCCACGATGTTGCAGCCGGTGCGGAACAGGTAGCTGGACACGGCGTGCACGATGCCCTGCGTGTCGGGGCAGGACAGGGTCAGTACGTACTGGTCCGGGCCGGGCTGCTGCTGTGCCACCGGGGGATTCCTCTCGCGCGGAACTCGCTCGTCAGAGGGTCCAGGGTGCCACAGCCGGGGGGCGGCGGCCGACCCGTCTCACGCGCTGGTGCGCAGCAGGATCCCCAGCACGGCCAGCGACCGCGGCGGCAGCTCCGGGTCCTCGCCGTCGTTGGAGGCCAGCAGCAGATGGGCGTCCCGGCAGGCGCGGACGGCCTCGGCCCAGCCGTGGTGCTGGAGGTAGGCGCTGCTCGGCGCGTCCGGGCCGACCTGGTGCAGGATCCGCAGCACCCGCAGCACCGCGGCGTCCACCAGCGCGGCCTCGGCCGCGTCCCGGAAGATCGACCCGACGTACTTCTCGGCGGACCAGCGATCCAGCCAGGTGTCCTCGACCAGGCGGTAGACGGCGTCGGTCACGTCGCCGTAACCGTCCCGGCCGGCGGCCCAGCACTCCTGCTGGAACCCCGGGTCGCCGAGCATGTGCAGCGCCGAGCGGACCCGCGCCCGCCAGCGCCACCAAGGTATGTCAGTGAGCGGCATGGCACCCATGCTGGCGGAACGGGTGCCCGTTCGAGAAGCCCTTGAGGAAGCCTGCTGAGAACCGCTCCGTGAATCCTGCATGGTGCCCGATACTACGGTCGTCGCGAGCGCCCCGCTCGCCCCGGCCGGGGGCCGCGGCGCGGTGGTCACCGGGCGCGGTGGTCACAGCTGGCTGCCGGACCGCTCGGGCAGCCCGGTCTGGCCCGCGATCACATTCCACAGCCGCGACGCCTTGGCCTTGGCCTCGGTGGCCGTGCCGCTGGCCGCGTCGCCCTGGGCCAGCTCACCACCGGGCTTGGGCTTGTGGGTGTGCGCGCAGCTGGCCGCCGACTGCGCGGCCCAGGCCGCGTAGTGCCTGTCCGCGTCGGCGGAGGCCTGCCAGCCCCGGCGCAGCTCGGTGACCAGCTGGCCACCGCTGGTGAGCTGATCGGTCTGGAGCAGTCCGAGCTGCTGGATCAGCTGCTCGCGCAGACCGGCCGCGGTGGTCAGGTCCTGCTGCGACTTGGCGAGGTTCTGGCAGGCATTGACATTGCCGACCGCCGCGATCACCGCGGTGCGGCCGTTGGCGGCGGTCGCGAGCAGCCCGGAGAGGGCCTGGGCCTGGGCCTGCGCCCCGCTGGGGGCGGCGCTGCCGGAGGCCGTGGGGGCGGTGCTGCTGGTCGCACCGGCGGCGCCGGCGGGCGTACCGCCGCCGGAGGCCGCCACCGCCGCGCCGATGCCGAGCACCGCGCACAGGGCGATGGCGGCGACGGCGATGGTCCGGTTGGAGAACCGGCGGCCGCCCCCGCCGCCCCGCTGCTCCTCGCCCGGACCGCCGCCCGAGTAGCCCCCGCCGGAGTAGCCGCCGCCGGGCTGCTGCCCGTAGCCCTGCTGGCCGTACCCCTGCTGCTGCCCGTACCCCTGCTGCTGGCCATAGCCCTGCTGCTGCCCGTAGCCGGGCTGCTGCGACTGGCCGTAGGTCGTCTGTCCGCCGTAGGAGGGCTGGGGCTGGACCACCGGGGCCTGCCGGGTCAGCTCGACCTGCTGCGACATCCCGGCCTGCGGCGGCATCCCGGCCTGCTGGGGGTAGCCCGGCGGCTCCTGGTAGCCGCCGCCGTAGGACTGCTGCTGCTGCGGCTGCCACTGGCTGACCGTCGGCGCCGCCTGGCCCAGCGGCTCGGCCGGGAACGGCGGCAGGAACTGGGTGGACGCCTCCCCGCCCGGGCCGCCCTGGCCCGGCAGGCCGGGCATCGCCGTGGTCGGCATCGCGGAACCGGTCATCGGGCCGCCGGGCACCGGGGAGCCGCCGGTCGGGTCGCCGAAGTACTCGGGCTGCCCGCTCGCCTGCTGGCCCTGCGCCCCCCAGGGCTGTGCCCCGGCCGGTGGCAGCGGCATGGCCTGGGTCCGCGCCGGGGGAAGCGGCTCGCGGGAGGAGTACAGCACCTCGCCGGCGATCGTCCCACCGGTGCTGCCACCGTCCATGGGCTCGGGCCGGAACAGGTCGTCCGGGGTCAACTCGTCGAAGTTGGGGCGGCGGTGGTTCAACGCGATTCCTCACTTCGCCCGGGGAGGGCGCACTGCCCCCGCGTCGGCGCGGGACCACTGGTCAGAACAGCATCCCACGCTACCGGTTCATCCGTACGAGTGACCACGAAGCTTCCGGATTGGTTTCCTCCGCTCTCTTGCCGAACAGCGGCGCCTCTTGACCGAACCATGCCGAGGGCCGGCCCGTCCTCCCGCCCGGGCCGGTCACCGGGGTCAGGCCGCCGCCTCCGCCAAAGTCCGCGCCTGGAACTCTCTTACCGCCCGCTGCTCGCGGTAGGGCTCCAACCGCCGCCGGAAATCGTCCAGATACTCAGCACCGCGCGCCGAACGCAGTCCTGACATCAGCTCGACCGCCTGGGCCCCGGTCTCGCAGGCCAGTTCCAGGTCGTGCAGCTGCAACTGAGCGGTCGCCAGCAGCATCATGTCCACCGCCCGCCGCCGCACCCGGGTCTCCGGATGGGTCTTCAGGGCCTCCTCGGCATACCGCGCGGACTGCGTCGGCTGCTCCAGATCCCGGTGGCAGTGCGCGAGTTCGTCCGCCAGATAGGCCCGGTCGAAGTGGCCGATCCACTCCGGGTCCTCCTCCGGACAGCTGTGCTCCATCGCCTCGGCCGCCCGCGCCGCGACCGCCTCGCAGGAGCGGACGTCGCCCAGCAGCGCGTGGCCGCGTGCCTCGGCCACATAGAACAGCGACATGGCCGTGGGGGTGGCCGCCCCCCGCGCGCCCTCCTGTGCGGCGCGCGCGAGTTGGGCGATCTCCCGGGGATTGCCGAGACTGGCCGCGAGATGGCTCATCGAGGCCGCCAGCACATAAGCCCCGTAGGCCCGGTCCCCGGCCGCCTGGGCCAGCCGCAGCGCCTGGATGTAGTAGCGCTGCGCCAGCCCCGGCTGGCCGGTGTCGATGGCCATGTATCCGGCCAGTTCGGTGAGCCGGGCCACCGCGGCGAACAGCCGGCGCCCGGTGTCGTCCCGGTAGGAGCCCGCGAGCAGCCCGGAGACCACGCTGTTGAGGTAGTGCACCACCACCGGCCGGACATGCCCGCTGCCGAACCGGTGGTCCAGCTCGACCAGCATCGCCGTGGTCGCGTGCACCGCCTCCACGTCCGCCGGACCGACCCGGGGGCCCCCGGAACGGCTCACCTGCGGGTCCACGCCGGTGATCAGCCAGTCCCGGCTGGGCTCCACCAGCGCGGAGGCGGCCACCGAGGCGCCGGTGAGGAAATCCCGGCGGCCGACATCGCTGCGCCACAGCTCGCAGACCTGTTCGACCGCCCCGGCCAGGCTGGCCGAGAAATGCAGCCCGATGCTGGAGGGGAGGCTCTTCCCGTCGGCCATACCGATCTCGTCGACGCTGACCGCGCGCCCCAGTTTTCGTCCGATCGCCTCGGCGATCACCGCCGGGGCCTGGCCCCGGGGCTGCTGGCCGCGCAGCCAGCGGGCCACCGACGTCTTGTCGTAGCGCAGGTCGAGCGCGTGCTCGGCACCGCAGAGGTTGACCCGGCGGGCCAGCCCCGCGTTGGAGCAGCCGGCCTCTTGGATAAGTGATTGAAGCCGTTCGTTTGGCTGTCGTGCGACCAGCGGTCTGGCGGCCATGAGGATGCCTCCCCCTTGAACGTGCCCGACTTCAGCAGAGCAGCTCACCGATACGTGAATCTCTCTTAATGTCATGGCAATTGAGACAATCTGTTCAGGGTAGCGATCCGCCCCTGGGAGGGGATACCCGCTGCGCACCGGCCGACCCCATGTGCGCCCCCGTCCATGCATCGACGCGCCCCCCGTAACCGATTTTGCGGTCCACCCGTAACCCGTCCCGCCGCCACCAGTTGTGCACGGCGTGGAAGACACCCTGGGAGCCATCCGGTCAACTGGGCCGGTCCGGCAGGCCGCTCGTGACCTGCTTGTCGACGCCGCCGTCCGGTACGCCGAGGAACGCCATTGGGAGGTCTCGCCGGGTGCCTGGCTGGTCGACGAGGACGGCGACGTCCGCTGCTCCTGCGGCGACCCCGGCTGCCCCGCCCCCGGCGCGCACCCGACCTCCCGCGACTGGTCCCGCAAGGCCAGCGCCGGTCCCGGCGTGGTCCGGCGATGGTGGACGGAGAACCCGCTCGCCTCGATCCTGCTGCCGACCGGCCGCACCTTCGACGCCATCGACGTACCGGAGATCGCCGGCTGCCTGGCGCTGGCCCGGATGGAACGGATGGGCCTGCAACTCGGCCCGGTGCTGGCCGTTCCCGGGGAGAGCGCGGGCGGGAACGGCCGCGGGCGGCGGCTGGTGTTCCTGGTGCTGCCCGGCTCGCTGCCGAAGCTGCCGGAGCTGCTGCGCCGCCTCGGCTGGGGCCCGGGCCGACTGGACCTGGTCGGCCACGGCGAGGGCGACTGGCTGATCGCGCCGCCGACCCGGGTCGGCGGCCTCGGCTACGCCCAGTGGGCGCGGGAGCCCACCAGCCTGAACCGCTGGCTGCCTGAGGCCACCGAACTGATCAACCCCATCGCCTACGCCTGCGGCCGCGAGGCGCCCCTGACCGCGTCGATGCGGTAGCGGGGCTGCCCGGCCCGTTCCCTGTGGCCCGTTCCGGCTTCCGACAGGAGCCGGAACGGGCCACAGCCATGCCCGCAGTCAGGCCGATCCGGCCCCGGAAGATCATCTTTACCCGGCCGCGTGGGCGAAAAAGCCCCACCTTCGAGTGACAACGCTCAAGGATTGCCGACTGCCGCCGAGGGGAGGAATCCGGACGTAAGCGCCGAAGCCACCGCACGAAGGGAGAGCAGCACAGCGCGTTCGAGCGACCAGCGGGACCGAGTACCCGGAGGGGAAGCCGACACAGGGCGCGGGGGCCCTGCGGAAGGACCGGGGCTCAGCGGGGGCGGGGGTGGATCGCCTGCCGAGAGGCGGGCAGGGGAAGGGGGACGGGTGTGGACCGGCGCTCGGGGAAAAGAGCCGGACCACACCCGGCCCGACCCCTTGCCCGGGCCGGGCGGACGACGGCTCGGCGGGCCGGAGCGGGGCGGGGCGGGGCGGCTGCTCACCTGTGCCGCGGGCGGCCCGAGTCGCGCGGACAGCCGGGCGGTACAGGTGGTGCGGGTAGTGCGGGTGCTGCGAGCCGGGTCAGGTGGTCGCGACGAACACGTGCGCCGCGATCTCGTTGTCCAGCTCCGCGGCCCCGCGCTCTGACCGCCGCCGCTGCTGACCAGCACGCCGCCGGGGGAGGCGGTCACGCTGACCACCGCACCGGGCTGCACCCCGGCCCGACGCAGGGTGTACATGGTCTGCGCGTCGGTCTGGATCGGCTCGCCGATCCGGCGGACCACCACGCTCTTCGCCTCCAGCCCCGGCACCAGCCCGTCCAGGCTGACCACGACCTCGTCGCCGCCCTCGCCGGGGGCGTCGCCGAGCTCCTCGAGCCCGGGGATGGGGTTGCCGTAGGGCGACTCGGTCGGGTGCCGCAGCAGTTCGAGCACCCGGCGCTCGACCGCCTCGCTCATCACGTGCTCCCAACGGCAGGCCTCGGC
The DNA here is from genome assembly GCA_014284505.1 of Streptacidiphilus sp. 4-A2. Taxonomy (GTDB): domain Bacteria; phylum Actinomycetota; class Actinomycetes; order Streptomycetales; family Streptomycetaceae; genus Streptacidiphilus. Next base: position 6,068,377 of record JAAFYY010000001.1, read on the forward strand.
GTGGACCTGCTCCCACTCCAGGCCGATGACGTCCACCAGCAGGCACTCGGCGATGCGGTGTTTGCGCATGACCCGGGTCGCCAGCCGGCGGCCGCCCTCGGTGAGTTCGAGATGGCGGTCGTCCGGCGACCTGGAGCAGGCCGTCGCGCTCCATCCGGGCCACCGTCTGGCTCACGGTGGGGCCGCTCTGCTCCAGGCGCTCCGCGATGCGGGCGCGCATGGGCATGATGCCCTCCTCCTCAAGCTCAAAGATGGTGCGCAAGTACATCTCAGTCGTGTCGATCAGGTGACCTGACATCGCCGCGGGCTCCGTTCCTCGTCGTCCAGCGTCGTCGCACTGCCAGTTTGACGCATCCCACCGACAATACGGCGGTCGTGCCCGAGGCACTGTTGACAGCTGCCGCCCCAAGCAGGACCGTGCCTCGGTGGAACGGCGCCGAGACCGTTCCACCGGCGTCCTGCCAATAATCCCATAGCTGTCCGGCGCCGACCGAACAACACCGACATCGAAAGCGAGCGCATCCCCCGATGAGCGATCTGGCCGGACAGTACATCGACGCGGCGATCTCCCTGCTGGCCCGGGTGCGCGACGAGGAGTCCGGGAACATCCGGCGCGCGGCCGACGCCCTGGCCCGCACGGTGCGCGACGGCGGCCGGATCTTCGCCTTCGGCGCCGGGCACTCCTCGCTGGCGGCACAGGACGTGGTCTACCGCGCGGGCGGCCTGGTGCTGATGAACCTGCTGGCCGTGCCCGGGGTCACCGGCGTGGATCTGGTCCCGGCGCACCTCGGCAGCGCCCTGGAGCGGGTCAGCGGCCTGGCCACCACGGTGCTGGACGCCAGCCCGGCACGCAGCGGCGACCTGCTCTTCCTGATCTCGCTCTCCGGCCGCCAGGTGATGCCGGTGGAGCTGGCCATGCACGCCCGGGAGCGCGGACTGACCGTGATCGGGGTGACCTCGCTGGCCTACCCGTCGGCGGTGACCTCCGGCCACCCCTCCGGGAGCTTCCTCAAGGACCAGTGCGACATCGTGCTGGACAACAAGATCGCGGTCGGTGACGGCGAGCTCACCGCGCCCGGCGCGGACACCACCTTCGGCCCGGCCTCCACCATCACCACCGTCGCGCTGATGCAGTCGGTGGTGGCCGAGGCCGTCGGCCGGCTGGCCGGGGAGGGCCTGGCGCCGCCGCTGTTCCGCTCCGGCAACGTCGACGGCGGCATGGACTGGAACGCCAAGCTGATGGCCGAGCACCGCGACCGGGTCTTCTACACCTTCTGATCCCTGCGGCCTGATGCACCTGCGGCCCCGACGCGGGCGGCCGGGCCCTACTGGGCCGCCAGGTCCACCGCGGCCGCCACCCGCGCGGCGATGTCCTCGGCGTAGGCGATGTCGGCGCGGCCGAAACGCTGCCGGCTGGGGCCGCGCAGGAAGGTGAGCACGCCCACCGTCCGGCCCCGGCTGCGCAGCGCGGTGCACACCGCGTGCACGCTCCCGGCCGGCCAGCGCCGCAGCGCCGCCCAGTCGGGCTGCGGCGGTGTCCCGGTGTCGGACAGCACCACCGCCCCGGCCTGCTCCACGGCCCGCCGGGCCGGGTGCAGCTCGCCGTAACGGACCGGCACCCGGTGGGTTCGAGCGAGGTGTCCCGGTCGAGGCCGCCGGTCGGCGACACCGCCGCCCGCACCAGCCCGGCCCCCTCGGTGCCGGGCTCGACCAGGTCCAGCAGCGCGTGGTCGGCGAACCCGGCGAGGACGAAGTCGAGATAGCCGACGGCGCCCTCCATCGGGTCCTGGCACTCGGCCGCCGCCTGCCCGGCCCGGCGCAGCTGCGAGGCCCGGAACCGCAGCACCGTACCCTCCTGCTCGGCCTGCTCGTGCAGGGTGATGTCCTCGAAGAACCAGGCCACGCCGAGCGGCACCGGCTCCTCCCCAGCGGCGAGCCGAGCCGGACGAACTCGCTGCGCCAGCACCGGCGGCGGCCCGGGTCGGCCCGCAGCGCCGCCCAGAGCTTGACCCCGCTGAGCGGCTTCCCGGTGGCCAGCACATGCTGGAGCGCGGCCTCCAGCTCCTGTACGCCGTCGCCGAGCACCTCCCCCAGCGGGTGCCCGAGCAGGGCGGTGCGCTCGCAGTCCAGCCAGCGCGCGGCGGACTCGCCGACGGCGGCCGGGCGCAGGTCGGCGTCGACCAGCATCACGCCGGTCGGGGCCTCGTCCAGCATGGCCTCGGCCAGACCCAGCGAGCGCTCAGCTCGACCTGGGGCCCGCCTCGGAGAAGGCGAAGTACAGCCCCAGCGGCCGGCCGTCGGCGGCGCTGACTCTGGTGCGCCTGGGCGCGGACCAGCACCCGGCGGCCGTCCCTGGTCAGCAACGCGAACTCGTGCACCCGGCCCCGTGTTCCGCCGGTGCCGGCGGGATCGATACCGCGGGATCGGTACCGGCGGCGGCGGCGCCCTCCTGCCCGGCCAGCAGCCGGGCGCGCACATCGGCGCCGTCGCCCGGGCGCAGCGCCCAGCCTTGAGGCCGGTCCGGCCCACGGCGTCGTCCTCGGTCAGCCGAGCAGCCGGGTGGCCTCACGGTTCCAGTGGGTGAGCACACCGTCGCGGTCCATCGCGGGCGAACCCGACCTCCATGCCGTCCAGCAGCACGGCGAGCAGCCTGGCATCCACGTCGACGGGTATCACCGGCCCTTGGGCGTCCATTCCGCGCACCTCCCCTGGCGGCTTCCGAACCGTAGGCCATTCAACTCGCACACCTCGTCGGATACACCGCTTTCCACAAAAATCCCCCGCAGGAGAGCTCCGAATAAATACCGTTGCCCGCTGAGGTCTGCCGTGTCTACAGTGGCGGCACACTCGAAAGGAGGTGATCCGGAGCATGCAGTTCTCTGGGACCAGTGAGGTGGCTGCTTCCTAGCAGCCCAGCAGATCATCGGACTGTGTGGCATTCCACAGCAGCCACCCGGCCCCCGGGCTCGCCGGCCGTCCTCCGGCGCCCGTCCTCTGGACGGGAAGCAGCCCGGGGGCTGTCCCTTTTCCCGGCGGACGTCCCGGCGGACGTCCGCGGTACACGCCCGGTACGCGTCGCGGTACGCGCCCCCCTCCGCACACCTGCTTACCGGAACGGTCGTGAACGCGTTCTGTGCAGGGCCGCTGCGCCGCGTCACACTGGCTCCAGGACGGAAGCGACCACACAAGGGGGAGTCGATGGTCCGTAGGGAACCGCCGGGCAGTCGCGAACGGCAGCTCTTACCCGAGCCTTTCTGGACCGCCGACGATGCCTCGCTGGCCGGCCAGGGGCAGGCACTGCACTGGTACACCGGCCAGATCTCGATGCTGCTCGTCGCCGCGGTCGTCGGTGTCTTCAACATCCATCTGAAGGGCCTCAACCTGGCCCCGGCCCTGTCCGTGCTCGCCTTCGCCGGGCCTGGGCTGGTTCTGGGACGGCTGCGTGCGGAGAACCCGCAGGCCCGCTGGTACGAGGGCCGGGCGGCGGCCGAGTCGGTGAAGACCCTGGCCTGGAAGTACGTGGTCCGGGCCCGCCCGTTCGCCGGGGAGGCGGAGTCGGAGGAGGCCGACCGCGCCTACGAGCTGCAGATGGACGAGGTGTTCCAGGCGTTCCGGGACAGCCCGGTGATCCCTCCCGGCTCCCGCCCCGCCATCACCGACGAGATGCGGCGGCTGCGCTCCGCCCCGCTGACCGTCCGCCGCGACCTCTACCTCCAGGAGCGGGTGCGGGCCCAGCGGACCTGGTACCTCTCCCCGCGCCGACCTGTGCGACAACGAGACGGCCAAGTGGCAGCTGGTCTCCATCGCCGCGATCATCATCGGCGGCTGTTTCGCGGTGCTCCAGATCTTCAATGTGGTGCCCTGGCACGTGCTGGGCACCTTCACCACGGTCGCCGCCTCGGTCACCGCCTGGACCCAGCTGAAGCAGTTCGGCCCGCTGGCCTCGGCCTACCGCCTGGCCGGGACCGAACTCGACATGATCGAGGTCCAGTTGAGCCGGATCGACCCGACCCGGCCGGACGCCGAGGAGTCCTGGTCGCGGCTCGCCCGGGACGCGGAGGACGCCGTCTCCCGCGAGCACACCATCTGGCGGGCCCGCCGCGACCGCCGGGTCTGAACCGCAGGGCCGCAGGCACCCACCCAACAGGGAGGAACCGCGTGACGACACGGCTGGTCAAGGCAGCCGACGGAAGGGCGATCGCGGCCGAGAGCTGGGGTGATCCCGAGGGCGTGCCGGTCTTCCTGCTGCACGGGACGCCCGGCAGCAGGCTCGGCCAGGCCCCCCGCGGCGCGGTACTGAACTGGCTCGGCATCCATCTGATCACCTTCGACCGCCCCGGCTACGGCGACTCCGACCGCCGCACCGGCCGCCGGATCTGCGACGGCGCGACCGATGTCGCCGCCGTCGCCGACGACCTGGGGCTGGAGCGGTTCGCGGTGGTCGGCCGCTCCGGCGGCGCGCCGCACGCGCTGGCCTGCGCCGCGCTGCTGCCGGAGCGGGTCACCCGGGCGGCCACCCTGGTCAGTCTCGCCCCCAGGGACGCCGAGGGCCTGGACTGGTACGCCGGGATGGCCGAGTCCAACGTCCGCGCCTACACCTCCGCGGACGAGTACGGCAGCAGCGGGATCGCCGCGACCCTGCGGGTGCGCTCCCGCGACATCCGGGCCGATCCCACCCGGCTGATCGCCGACCTGCGCCGGGAGCTCACCGAGTCGGACCGCCGGGTGGTGGCCGACCCGATGATCCGCCGGATGCTGGCGCTCAACTTCAGTGAGGCACTGCGCCAGGCGCCGGCGGCTGGATCGACGACGCCCTGGCCTTCGGCCACCGCTGGGGCTTCGACCCGGCCGACATCCGCTTGCCGGTGCTGCTCTGGCACGGGCCAGGACGACACCTTCTCCCCGGTCGAGCACTCGCGCTGGCTGGCGGACCGGATCCCGGACGCCCGGGTGCTGCTGGAGCCGGGCGCGGCGCACTTCGCCGCGCTGCGCATCCTGCCCACGGTGCTCCGCTGGGCGGCCCAGCAGCCCTCCCAGCAGCCCTCCCAGCAACCGGAAGGGCGGCCGGAAGGGCGGCCGGAGGGCTGACCCCCGCCCGCGACCCGGGTTCGCGGGCGGGGCCGCCCGGCGGCCGGATCACACCGGCTGGAGCTCCAGGTCCGGTTGATCCGGCGCCAGGCCCGGCAGGACTGGGTGTTCGGGTGCTCCTCGCCGAGCTGCCGCACCATCTCCTCCAGGATCGGCGCGCGCAGCTCCTGCGCCTCGGTGCGGCGCCCGGACTCGCGCAGGGTGACCGCCAGGTTGGCCCTGGCCACCACCGTGTCCGGGTGCAGGTCGGTGTAGTTGCGGGAGAGGCCGCGGATGGCCTCCTTCAGCAGCTCCTCCGACTCCTCGTAGTCCCCGCGCTCGCCGTAGCCGTTGGCCAGGTTGATCATCGCGATCAGCGAGTAGTGGTGCCGCGGGCCGAGCACCTCGCGCAGCGCGGCCAGGGTCCGCTCGCCCAGCGCCACCGCCTCCTCCACCGCACCGCTGCCGCGCAGGTAGATGCCGAGGTTGTTGGCGCAGCACAGGGTGAACGGGTGCCGGTCGCCGAGCGAGTCCCGGTAGCCCTGGTAGACCTCCTGGGCGGCGTCCCGGGCGGCCTCCTTGTCGCCGGAGGCGGAGAAGTCCGCCGCCAGGTTCAGCGCACAGGCCAGCGCGTCCGGGAAGTTGGCGCCGTACCGCTCCAGGTAGCGGTCGTAGGTCTCCCGGGTGAGCTTGCGGGCCTCCTGCTGCCGGCCGGCCTTGCGCAGCGCCACCGCGAGGCTCTTGGCGTACCGCAGCGTCGGCAGGTCCACCCCGGGCACGGCCGAGTACTCGGCCTGGAACTCCTGGAGCAGTTCCACCGAGCCGTTGAAGTCGCCCAGCGAGCGCAGGTCCTCGGCCAGCGCGGCCTTGGTGGTCAGCGTGTACGGGTGCAGCGGTCCGAGGACGCTGGAGCGCCGGTCCAGATTGCCCCGGTCCAGATCCCTGGCCTCGCGGTACTGGCCGGTGAAGCGGTAGTCGATGGCGAGGTTGTGCGCGAGCGCCATGGTGCGGGCGTGCTCCTCGCCGAACATCTCCTTGAACTTGTCGTAGGTCTCCCAGGTCCAGGTCAAGGGCTTCCTGGAAGCGGCCGAGGGCGCGCAGGTCGGCGCCGATGCTGCCGGCCGTCATCAGCGTGTAGGGGTGGTCCGGTGAAGCACCTCCTGCTGCCGGGCGCGGGTGTCCTGGTCGTAGAGCAGGGCCTCCTCGAACCGGCCCTGGGTGCGCAGCACGTTCGCCAGCTGGAAGCGCAGCAGCAGGGTCTGCCGGTCGCGCTCGCCCAGCTTGGTGATCCACAGTTCGTGCAGCCGGCGGCCGAGGTCCTCCCCGGCCTCCAGCTCGCCGCGCTTCCACAGGTAGCGGACCCGGTCGATGAGCAGCTGCCGGTGTCCGGCTCGTCGCAGTCCTCGGCCCGGGAGGGCACCAGGTGCGGCCAGATCCGTTCGAACGGCGGCCAGTTCTCCGGGTCGTCCATGTCGTCGACCAGGGGCCGGGCGCCGACCAGGATCCGGTGCACCTCGTGCATGGTCCGCTCCTGCGCGCTGCTGTCCAGTTCGGAGCGGATCACCGCCTGCACCATCCGGTGGATCTGGAAGGTGTTGCTGCCCGCGTCGACCTTGGCCAGACCGTAGCGGCCGATCGCCTGGATCACCTTGCCCAGCATGAACTTGTCCTGGAGGTCCGGGTCGTACTCCACCAGGGTCCTGATCATCTGGTCGCTGTAGAACAGGCTCATCGAATCGGGTCGGCCGAGAGAGAAGGCGCACAGCTGGAGCAGCCGGGCCGCGGCCGGCGACTGCTCGCGCAGCCGGGCGATGGAGACTTCCAGGTGGCGCCGAAGACCGAGGGGTAGTCGGCGACCTGGGTGGCGGCCCAGGGCGGCCGGGGCTCCTGCTGGAGGGGCGCGACATAGGTGCTGACCGGGGTGCCGGTGGTCTCCCCAGAGGCGGCGATCTCCACGGCCAGCGGCAGGTCGCCCACGGCGTCGGCCACCTGGTCCGCGTCGTGCCGGCTGAGGCCCTGGGCGCGGCGGGTCAGGTGCTCGATGCTCTCGTTGCGGGTGAAGACGTCCACTTCCAGCGTCACCGCCTGGCCGGACCAGGCCAGGTTGCGCGAGGTGACCAGGACATGGCCGGGGCCGCCGGGGAAGAAGCGCTCGATCTTGGCCGGGTCGTCGGCGTTGTCGAAGATCAGCAGCCAGCGGTCGATCCGGCCGCCGCGGCGCAGCGCCTCCTTGGCGGCCTCGGCCGCCTCCGCGACATTGTCGCCGACCTGGAGTTCCAGCCTGCGGGCCAGTTCGGCCAGGGCCAGCACCACCTGGTCGGACTGTTCGGCCTCGATCCACCACACCAGGTCGTAGTCGGCCATGAACCGGTGCGCGTACTCCAGTGCCACCTGGGTCTTGCCCACGCCGCCGAGCCCGTACAGGGTCTGCGGGGTGGGCAGCACCACCGCCGCCGTGCCGCCGCGGAGCTGGTCGCGGAGCTGCTCCAGCACGGCGGAGCGGCCGGTGAAGGCGGGGTTGCGCAGCCGGACGTTCCAGATCGCCGGGCGGGTCGCCGGGAACCTGGGCAGTTCCCCGCCGGGGTGTCCGAGGTCGGTGTCGGTCCGGCCGAGCGCCCGCAGCAGCGCCGCGGCCGCCTGGCTCTCGTCCAGCCGGACCAGGTCGACCGCGTTGCGGTTGCTGAACGGGGTGGTCAGCCGGACGTCGCCGACCCGCACCGGGATCAGCTCGCGGCGTCCGCCGGTGGGGTCGGCTCCGGTGACCGACTCCCAGACCGCCTGGGCCTGCGGCGAGCGGACATACGCCGGGGAGAGCACGGCGACGGTGCGGGCGGCCGCGTCCACCCCGCGCTCGGCCTCGGTCCGCGGGTCGGCGCCGACCTCCCTGGGCACCACCCGCACCCCGGCCCGGCTGAGCACCGACTCGATCCAGTCGGCCCACATCCGGTCCTCGGCGCGAAGGAGAGGAAGACATCGGTGGGCACCGCCGGACGGCGCCGGGTGAACGAGTCTACGTAGCGCTGCCGGACGTCCTCCGGCATCGCCGGCAGGCCGCTGACCCTGCCCCCGGTGATCGCGGCGGTGAGCCGTTCACAGGCGGCCAGCATGGAAGTGGGGCCGCCGGGCTTGTCGCCGAAGGTCGCCAGGATCTCCTCGTAGGCGTAGAACGGCCGGTAGGGGATCTCCACCGAGCCCCAGTACTGAGACAGCTGGGTCTCGTCCAGCCCGGCGGGCAGCCCGTTGAAGCGGCTGCGGGCCAGCGCCCGGCCGGCGTCCGCCTTCTCCTTCTCACCGTCGTCTATCCGCATCGGCACCGGCAGGATGGTGATGCCGCGGTTCCGGTAGCGGTCGGCGATGTGCTGGGCGATGGTGGAGGCGCCCTCGATCGACTGGCCGCTCAGGGTGAAGCAGACGACGAGGGTGTCCGGCATCTCCACGGTGCAGATCTCGGCGATGTCGGAGAGCCCGGTCCGACTGTCGATCAGCACATAGTCGTAGTGGCGACGCATGTCCTCGCGCATCGCCTGGAAGAAACGGGCGCCGTTCAGATCCTCGTAGAAGCGGTCCCAGTTGACGCTGGCGACGGCGGTGGCGTAGTCGCTGTTGGTGAGCCCGGCGGAGAGGTAGTCCAGGCTGCCGCTGCCGGGGAACAGCGGCCAGTTGAGCGAGACCGCGTGCGGCCGCACCCGGGCGAACTCCCGGTGCCAGTCCGGGGCGCGGTCCAGGGGGCGCATGGCCTCCTCGCGGTACTCCTGGATCAGGTCGATGATGCCGGTGGTCGCGCCGTGCACCGCCGGGTCCAGAAAGGGGTGGAAGAACCGGGCGAGGCCGGGCGCCTCCAGGTCCCAGTCCACGGTGAGCACCCGGAAGCCGCTGGCAGCCAGGATCCAGGCGGTGTTGGCCAGCGCCATGGTGCGGCCGGTACCGCCCTTGTAGGAGTAGAAGGTGATGATCTGCCCGCCCCGGTCGCCCCCGCCTCCTAAGGTCCCACCGTCCCTGGTGGTACGCGCCGCCACTGTCCGGTTGTCAGTCATCGGGTTCCTCCGCCGGTCTGCTCGGTCCGCCCTGGTCCGCCTCGCCACTGCCCGGTTGTGTGTCGCCGTTCCAGGTGCCCCGGCCGGGGTACCCGGTGGGTCCGCGCGGCCGGTCGCCCCTGCGGCCGGGTTCGCCCTCCTGCCGGAAGCGGTCGGGATCGGCCCGTTGCCGCGAGCCGCTGCCGAAGGCGTCCCGCAGGCTGGGCCGGGAACTGCCCTGCTGCTCCTCGGCCGTGGTCTGCTGCCGGGTGCGGTCCTCGAAGCCGGTCATCGCCCGGATCGCGGCCAGCGGCAGCTCCCGGTCGAAGGCCGACAGATCGGGCAGCCCCAACTGGACGCCGTGGAAGGAGGGCCGGAGCTCGCCGCGCTTGCGGGCCAGCACCTGCCCGGCCAGTCCGCCGAGTTCGGCCCCGGCGTCCTGGCCGTCCGGGTCGTCCTCGGCCCAGGGTTCGAGCACGCTCACCCAGGCCGGGTTGAGCTCGTCGAACCGCTGGACCAGGGCCCGCCGTTCCGGGTCGAGCAGGGCCCAGCGGTCCAGCAGCAGCACCCCGGGCGCGCTCGGCTCAGCGGGCGCCCCGCTGCCCTCGCCCGCGCCCTCGCCCGCGCCGGTGCCCGCGTCCGGGTCGGCGCCGGCCCGGTACCGAAGAGCAACTCGGCCTCGTCCTCGAACAGATGGACGCTGGTGTGGAAGTTGAGCTTCTGCACCACCCCCTGTGCGTGCCGCGCCAGCGAGAGGTCGCTCTCACGCCAGTAGGGCTGCCAGTCCAGCGCGTTGGCCCCGTAGGTCTGCGGCCCGCGCCCGGCCGGCAGCCGCCGGGTGTCGCAGGCGAGCACGGATATCCGCAGCTGGCGCGAGGGGAGCGGGGCGGTGAAGGCGCTGGGCAGGGTCAGGAAGTCCTCGGTGGTGCCCTGTTCGATGTCCACCGTTTCGGCGACCTGGACGATGCGCTGGGCCAGCCGGTGCACCGCGAGCTCGTAGGACTCGCGGAAGTAGCCCAGTTTGCTCAGCGCCAGCATTCCCTCGTTGAGGTAGTCCGTGCCGAAATCGCTGTGGTTGAACTGGAGTCCGCTGGCGACCGCGGGCAGGTTCTCCCTGGGCACCCGCACCCACCACACCGGAACGATGCCGGTCTGGTGGTCCCCGGCGTGCCGCGAGGAGAGCACCTTGGCGGCTGGCGAAGCCACGCCACTCCTGCCCGCAGGGCTCACTGCGGAAGTACCGCGGCGAGTAGAGCGGCACGAACACCCGGCAGCTCGCCAGGGCGTCGGAGAGCCGGCCGACCCAGCCCTCGCCCAGGTGCATGCCCCGGTCCATGAAACCCACCGGCACGCCCTCGGGTGGGGCGTTATCTCCATGATGGCCTCGCAGAGGTCGTCATAGAGGCGGTGCACCCAGAGATTCGGATCATGCCCGAGGAGCCGGTGCCCGGGGTGTGCGCATAGCTCAGGAAGAAGTACGGCCGGGCATTCTCACCCAGTCTTCCCGGGTCTGTCACTCGCGCCACCCCGTGGAACATCACGCATGGTCGCCCCATTCGAACCCGCGACCGGAATGTCCGTCAACTAGGCGTTGCCAATCTGAGTATGACCGGTAGTGAGCTGAAAATGCCCCTGGTTCGCCGGGTCCGCCAGCCAGCCCCGGGCCGCGTCCACCGCGGCGACCAGCGGGATGCGGACGCATTCCGCGTCGCCCAGCCGCCCCCGCCGGAAGCCGACCTGGGCCCGCACGGCCGCCCCGAGCTGCGGAAAGTGCCGGTCGTCCAGGTCCAGTCCGGTGAACTCCAGCCAGCGGCGCGCGCCGTCGGCGTCGCGCACCACGCAGGAGTAGCGGCGCCGGGCCCGCCAGTCCACCCGGTACTCGGCCAAGTGGTAACCGGTGCACTGCCAGTGAGGGATGCCCACCAGCAGTGCCGAGCCGCCGCGCCGGTAGATCCGCCCCAGCGGCGACTCCTCCCCCAGGTGGCACTCCGGCGGATGACCCTCGGTGACCTCCGCCGCGGCCTGGCCCACCGCCGCGAACGAGGTCTGCGGATGCGCGCTGCGCAGCGCGCCCTGCTGGCTGCGGATCACCTCGGAGAGCCGCCCGACCGTCGGCGAGCAGGGGGTGCTCCGGGGGTCGAACGGCGGCATCGCGGCCCGGTACCGGGCCAGGCCCGCGGCGTCCAGGCCGGCCGTGGCGTCCATGAACAGCCGGGAGGTGTCGGAGTTCTCCGGCGTAGCGGTGTACGCGACCAGCGTGCCGGTCGGGCCGAGCGCCCCGCGCAGCGCCGCGACCAGCGTCGCCGCGCCGCCCCGGACCGGCCCCACGCTTCGCAGCGACGCCTGCACCAGCAGCGTGTCGCCCTCCCGGACGCCCATCGCGGCCAGGTCCGCCAGCAGCTCCGCCGCGGTCCAGCCGGGTCTGCCGCTCCCCGCACTCCTGCCGCCCGCCCCGGCCGCTACGGCCGCCCCGGCCTGTTCGCTCGCCCCGGTCTCCACGGTCGCCTCGGTACACCCGGTCATGACCGCCCTCCGGCTCAGTGCTGCCCGCCCCGGCGCGCTCCAGCCACTCGGTCCTGGTCTGCTCGACCGAGCTCCGGGCCGCGCCCAGGGCGCCGCTCTCCACCGCCTCGTCCAGCCAGGGTGCCATCCGTTCCCGCATTCCGACAGCGAAGCGCAGCCCCAGTGCGGTCAGCGCGCCGGAACCGGCCAGCGTGTCCACCGCCTCGGCGGTGCAGGCACGCCAGTAGGCGAAGCTGAACGCCGCCTGCCGGGTCTGCTCCGGGTCCAGCCGCGGCTCCCGCAGCCGGGCCCGCCAGAACTCGGTGACCGCCAGATGGGCGTAGGTGCCCTGGAGCAGCATGCCCAGCGGGCGCGGGTCGGGCCGCCAGGGGGCGTAGAACAGCCGCTCGTCCTGCTGGTCGAAGAGGTCGTGGAAGTCCAGCACCGCGCCCAGCTTCACATGCTGGAACTCGTGCACCAGCAGCTGCGCCAGCAGTTCCGGGCGGCTCGGGCGGGCGACGCCGACCACGCCGAAGGCCTGCCGGGCGGCGGCGCTGATCTCCTGCCCGGGCGGGCCCGGGCGCAGCGGGGTGACCAGCGACAGCCCGGCCGCCATCCCGGCGGCGTAGCCGGGCAGTTGTTCGGTGGTGAAGCGCCAGGCCTCGGCCAGCGCGCGCTCCCACTGGCCGGCCTCCGCGGCGTCCAGCCGCTCCGCCACCGGCCACCCGTGGCTGTCGCGCTGCGGATCGGTGTCCTCCAGCGCCACCGTCCAGGGGCCCGAGCCGCCGCTCACCGGGAGGGTGTACCGGCGCAGCGGCTGCCAGTGCCGGTCCGCCTCGGCCCAGCGCACCCGCAGGCCGCGGCCCTCGGCGCGGACGGTGAAGCCGTCCGCGGCCGCCGGACCACCGCCTCCGCGCAGCCGTCCAGCAGCAGTCGGCCGAGGGTGGGCAGCCGCAGGACGCCGTCGCGCACCGGCACCGGCACCGGCTCGTCCAGTCCGGCCCGGAGCGCGGCGGCGGCGGCCAGCTCGGCCAGCCCGCCGAGGTCGGCGGCGGGCCCGTCGGCACCACGGTCACCGCCGCCGGTCAGGCAGCGCACCGCCCAGGGGCGGGTGTACGGGTGGGCCAGCACCGTGTCCAGCGCTCCGGCCTGCGCCGCCGGGCCGTCGAGCTCGGTGAGCAGCTCCCAGGCCGCCCTGGCCCGGCGGTCCGGGGCCACCGCCCGGGCCCATACCTCGCCGATCAGCGCCCGGTTGACGTTCAGCTGCTCGTCGGCCAGCGCCCGCACGGTCCGCGCGCTGCCGTAGCCGCCGGCCAGCTCGTCCAGCTGGGCGCCGGTGAGCAGGCTCCCGGCGGCGCCCGGGTCGCCGGAGGCGGAGGTCATGGCTGCGGCGCGCTGCGGCATGGTACGGGCGTCCATTTCGGTGATCAGTCTCATCAGGTCGGCGCAGAAAACCGAGGGGTTGTCGAAGCCGTCGGGCTCGCGGTAGCGGTGGGCGTAGAGCCCTCCGCCGCAGGAGCCCACCACCGGGCAGGCGCGGCACTGGGCGCTGAGCCCGGCCAGGCCGTGCTGGCGGTCGATCATGCCCGGGTGCCGGGCGGCGGTGTCGAAGGAGTCCGCGAAGACGTCGAAGCCGGTGGCCGGGGCGCCGTCGAAGGCGGTGCGCAGCGAGTCGGCCTGCTCCAGGGTGCCGTCGGTCTCGACGACCACCAGATCGGCCGGTTCCAGCCCCAGCGACTCGGTGAGGCTGCTGCGGCCGTCGAGGGTGCGCAGCACCGAGTCGAAGGTCCGCACCGGGACCGGGCGGCCCTGGGCCTCCCAGCGGTCGAAGACGGCCAGCAGCCAGTCGGCGTAGGGCGTGGCGCGGCCGTCCGGCCGGGCCGGGGGGTGCTCCCAGGTGGCGTGCGGCAGCAGGAAGTCGATCCGCGGCGGGCGGAGCTCCAGCAGCGCGTCGTAGACCGCGACCGGGTCGTTGGCCACGTCGATGGTGCACAGCAGCCCGGCGTACAGATGGCGGTAGCGGGGCTGGTCGAGCAGCCGCAGCGCCCGGAGCACCTGGGGGTGCGAGCTGCGGCCGTCGGCGTACCGGCGGTGCCGGTCGTTCGCCTGCCGGTCGCCGTCGAGGGAGACGCCGACCTTGATGTCGTACTCGTCGAAGAGCTCGCAGAAGCGCTCGTCGAGCAGTACACCGTTGGTGTGGATGCGCAGGTCCAGCGCGCAGACACCGGTCAGGGCACGGTTCAGTTCCTCGGCGGCCCGGCGCAGTCCGGCCGGACCGGCGAGAAGTGGTTCCCCTCCGTGCAGCACCACATGGACAGCGCGCAGGCCGTGCGCCCGGGCATGTTCGGCGATCCGGTCGGCGGTGCGGTGAGCACCTCACCGGAGACGCTTTCGGCCTGCCTTTCCAGCCTGTGTCGGCGTGCTCGTAGATATAGCAGTGGTCACAAGCGAGATCGCAACGGCTGTGCATTTTCAGCACAAACTGGCGAAAGGGCACCACGTGGCTGTCCATGACCTGGAGTTCTTCGGTGGAGGGAGCGCGTTGTCCCCGCCGTCAGATGGACGACTGGAACGAGGCGACCTCGACCCGCTGCTTGTCGCCGGGGGTCAGGATCCGGTCCAGGATGGAAGCTGACGAGGTGTCACTGTCCTTGGCGGACTGCACGAGTGGCACGCGCTTGCGGTCGGCGTCGGCGTCGTGGCGAGGCAGGGCGGGAGCAGCGAGGTTCATGGCGACCCAATCGTGGGTAGGGGGAGCACGGATATAGGTTCGGTGCCGCATTTCGTTGCGATCATGCTCACGCCGGACTGCGCTCGCGTGTTATACACGCGCGCACTCGAACGCTACCTATGACAAATCCTCATCCTATAGCGATCCCTGCCGCCCGATAGCGATCTGTGACCACAGCGCCGGACAAATCCCATGGCGGATAGCGGCGGCCCCACCCGGGCAGATGCCGCCACCAGCAAAAACATGCCCGGCAGAACATTTGGGATGATTCGCCACCGCCTTCACCCTTTCGGCTGAGATGCGACTCAGGGCTGAAGCCGGGTGACCGTCCAGCCCTCCCCCGAGCGCTGGTAGCGCAGCCGGTCGTGCAGCCGGTTGGGCCGCCCCTGCCAGAACTCCACGGCCTGCGGGACCACCAGGTAGCCGCCCCGAACGGTACCGGCACCGGCTGCTCCGGCGGGTAGCGCCGCTCCAGTTCGGCGTAGCGGCGCTCCAGCTCCTCCCGGGAGTCCACCGGCCGGGACTGCTCGCTGGCCCAGGCGCCCAGCTGCGACCCGTGCGGACGGCTGTGGAAGTAGGCCTCGGTCTCCGCCGCCGGGACCTTCCGGGCCCGGCCGGTGACGATCACCTGGCGGGCCAGCGGGTGCCACAGGAACAGCAGCGACACCTGGGGGTTCACCGCGAGCTCGCCGCCCTTGCGGGAGCCGTAGTTGCTGTAGAAGACGAATCCGCGCCGGTCGTAGCCCTTGAGCAGGACGGTGCGGGTGCTGGGCTGCCCCTGCGCGTCGGCGGTGGCGACCACCATGGCGTTGGGCTCGTCCACCCCGGCGCCGGCCGCTTCGGTGAGCCAGTCGCCGAACTGCTGCATCGGCTCGCCGGCCAGGTCGGCGCCGTCGATCCCGGCGGCGCGGTACTGGCGGCGCATGCCCGCGACGTCGAGCGGGGGCGCGGCAAGCTCGGCGGGCCTCGCGGGCGCGGACAGTGCGGCGGGGGCGTGTTCCGGTGAGTTCACATCCTCATCATCCCCTCAGCCGAAACCGGTCGGCGGAGGTTCGGACACACCCGTCACCCGCCCGCCGCTTTGCCCTGGATCACCCGATAGCTGCTCCCACCTCGGAGGATTTCCTTCCGGCTACGGAAATCTCGACATCAAGAGATAAGGTGACCCACGCGCCGGTGTGGAACCCGGCTGAAGTCGAGCCCCGGATCACCGTCCTGGGCTCTGGCGCAATGCACCCAGTGCCTGCCACCCTGACACTGCGTGCCACACGCTGACCGCACCACCCCCGCGCCACCGTGCACCGCGCGACCGCGCGGAGCTTGCATTCACGACCGACGACTTGGCCACACCACAGTCACCGACGTCGACCAGAGGAGCCGCCTTTATGTCCGATTTCGTACCCGGACTCGAAGGAGTCGTAGCGTTCGAGAGCGAGATTGCCGAGCCCGACAAGGACGGCGGCTCGCTCCGGTACCGAGGCGTCGACATCGAGGAGCTCGTCGGCCATGTGTCCTTCGGGAACGTCTGGGGCCTGCTCGTCGACGGCAAGTTCAACCCCGGCCTGCCCGCCGCCGAGCCGTTCCCGCTGCCGATCCACTCCGGTGACATCCGGGTCGACGTGCAGTCCGCGCTGGCCATGCTGGCACCGGCCTGGGGCCTGAAGCCGCTGCTGGACATCAGCCCCGAGCAGGCCCGCGACGACCTCGCCCGGGCCGCCGTGATGGCGCTGTCCTACGTGGCCCAGTCCGCCCCGCGGCCAGGGTCTGCCGATGGTCCCGCAGAGCGAGATCGACAAGGCGCAGACCATCGTCGAGCGCTTCATGATCCGCTGGCGCGGCGAGCCCGACCCCAAGCACGTCAAGGCCATCGACGCCTACTGGACCTCGGCCGCCGAGCACGGCATGAACGCCTCGACCTTCACCGCCCGGGTCATCGCCTCCACCGGCGCCGACGTCGCCGCCGCGCTCTCCGGTGCGGTCGGCGCGATGTCCGGCCCGCTGCACGGCGGCGCCCCCTCGCGCGTGCTCGGCATGATCGAGGAGATCGAGCGCACCGGCGACGCCGGGGCCTACGTCCGCAAGACGCTGGACAGCGGCGAGCGGCTGATGGGCTTCGGCCACCGCGTCTACCGCGCGGAGGACCCGCGCGCCCGCGTGCTGCGCCGCACCGCCATGGAGCTGGGCGCCCCCCGCTACGAGGTCGCCGCCGCCCTGGAGAAGGCCGCGCTGGAGGAGCTGCACGCCCGCCGTCCCGACCGGGTGCTGGCCACCAACGTGGAGTTCTGGGCCGCGATCATGCTGGACTTCGCCGAGGTCCCGGCGCACATGTTCACCTCGATGTTCACCTGCGCCCGCACCGCCGGGTGGAGCGCGCACATCCTGGAGCAGAAGCGCACCGGCCGCCTGGTCCGCCCGGCCGCCCGCTACATCGGCCCCGCCTCGCGCAGCCCGCAGGACGTCCCCGGCTTCGACGACATCGCCCGCTGAAGCCGTAGCCGGGGCGAGCAGCCCCGGGAAGACCCGCCGAACCGCACAGCGCCCGCCCGGGGGCGGCCCGGAACCGCAGCCGGTTCCGCGCCGCCCCGGGGCGGCGGCCCTGACGCGGCGCGCCGGGCGGCCGGGCCCGTCACCCGAAGCGGCCGGGCCCGTCACCCGAATGTGTCTCAATCGCCGGACCCGGCCTCTGGGCGCGGGCCGCAGCCACTACGCTGCCCCCGTGGCTCAGATCCAGATCCCCGCTGACATCAGGCCCGTTGACGGCCGTTTCGGCGCAGGTCCGTCCAAGGTGCGTCCAGAGGCGCTGAGCGCGCTCGCTGCGACCGGCACCTCCCTCCTCGGCACCTCCCACCGCCAAGCCCCGGTCAAGAACCTGGTCAAGCGTGTGCGAGAGGGCGTGAGCAGCCTGTTCTCCCTCCCCGAGGGCTATCAGGTGGTGCTCGGCAACGGCGGTTCCACCGCCTTCTGGGACATCGCCGCCTTCGGCCTGGTGCGGGAGAAGTCCCAGCACCTGAGCTTCGGCGAGTTCTCCTCCAAGTTCGCCTCCTCCACCAAGGCCGCGCCCTGGCTGGCCGACCCCTCGGTGGTCAAGTCCGAGCCCGGCACCCACCCCCTGCCGGTGGCCGAGGCCGGGGTGGACGTCTACGCGCTCACCCACAACGAGACCTCCACCGGTGTCGCCATGCCGATCAGCGGGTGGCCGGGGCCGACGAGGGCGCGCTGGTGCTGGTGGACGCGACCTCCGGCGCGGGCGGCCTGCCGGTCGACATCGCCGAGACCGACGTCTACTACTTCGCCCCGCAGAAGTGCTTCGCCTCCGACGGCGGGCTGTGGATCGGCGTCTTCTCCCCCGCCGCGCTGGAGCGGGCGGCCGAGATCGCCGGCTCCGGCCGGTACATCCCGCCGTTCTTCGACCTGCCCACGGCCATCGACAACTCGTCGAAGGACCAGACCTACAACACCCCGTCGCTGGCCACCCTCTTCCTGCTCGCCGAGCAGCTGGACTGGCTGAACGGCAACGGCGGTCTGAAGTGGTCGGTGGCGCGCACCGCCGACTCCTCCTCCCGGCTCTACAGCTGGGCGGAGAAGTCGGAGTACGCCTCGCCGTTCGTCGCCGACCCGGCGGAGCGCTCGCAGGTCATCGGCACCATCGACTTCAGCGACAGCGTCGACGCCGCCGCCGTCGCCAAGGCACTGCGTGCCAACGGCATCGTCGACACCGAGCCCTACCGCAAGCTGGGCCGCAACCAGCTGCGGGTGGCCATGTTCCCGGCGGTCGACCCGGCCGACGTGCAGGCGCTGACCGCCTGCATCGACTACGTCATCGAACAGCTCTAGGCGCCACGGCGCGGCCGGCCCCGGCCGGCCGCGCCGCAGCAGCAGCCGAGGGCCCGTCCGCGACAGCGGACGGGCCCTCGTCACATGCTGGCGTCAGCGGGTGATCGAGCTGATCACCACGGCCAGCAGCAGCAGCACCAGCGCGCCGCTGACGATCCTGGTTCGGGTCTTCGGGTTCATCGTGTTGCCTGTCCTGCCTGTCCGCCGCGCCTCAGACGCTCTGGTCCGCGCGGAGCGCGTCGTCGATCGCGTCCTCCTCCGCGGCCTGGGCCGCGAACCGGGACTTCATGCTCTTCGGCCGGGACTGGCGACGCTCGATACCCGAGGTGATCTGCTCGGACATCGCGTCACGCTGCCTGCTGAGCACCACATAGCTCAGCGGCGCGGAGATGATCCCGGCCAGCAGGAGCAGCAGGAAGACCCCGGACGCCCCGGCGGTCACCGGCAGGATCCGGAAGTGGGCGAGCACCAGGGCAACGACGAAAACGGCCCCGAAGATGCTGGTCCGCATGGAGGTGTAGCGGAGGGTGGCGTGTGACTTCATCACGGCGCGATCTTCTCTTTCCCGAGTTCCCGAGGTCTTCACCCGAACTCCGAGGCATGGGTCAGGGCCGACCCGTCCAGTACAGCACGCCGCACCGACGGATCTTCACCGAGGGGTACGCCCGGGGCCGGAGGGCCGCCGGGCCTGCCCGTTCGCCCGGCCCGTCGCGCAGCCCGTCGGCCCCGTCCGCTCAGCGGAGCTCCAGCCACATGGTCACATCGTCGTACTCGACGCCCGGGGCGGTGCGGATCGCCCCCGGCACCCGGCCGACCTCCTTGTAGCCGGCCCGGGAGTAGAAGCCCTCCAGGCCCTGGCTGCCGCGCAGGGTCAGCCGCAGCCCGCTCAGCTCCCACCCGCGGGCCAGCCGCTCGGCCTCGGCCAGCAGCTCCAGGCCGTACCCCCGGCCCTGGGTGTCGGCCGCCACCATGACCCGTTTGAGCAGCCTCCAGTGGGCCATCAGGTGGAACTGCTGGTCCTCGAAGAACAGCAGCGCGACCATCCGGCCGGTGTCCGGCTCACGGCCGGTCAGCAGCCGGTCCGCGCCCTCGGTGACCCCGGCGAACTGCCGGTCGGCGGTGGGCCGTACCTGCTCGACGGTCACCGGCGGCACAAAGCCGACGGCTCCGCCGCGTTGGAGACGCCGGTCCACAGGTCGGTGATCTCGGCACGGAGTTCCGGGGTGAGCTCCGGGTCCAGAGTGAAGAGAAGGGCCATGGTCACCGACCATAGCCCTTCCCTACGACAGGCCCCGACCAGGCCGTTGCGGCCCGCGCCGGTCAGAAACGCGCCGGTCAGGCCCGCGCCGGTCAGAAACGCATCGCCTGCGGGGTCTCCCGCCGGCCCGCGACCGGACCGTCGTACTCGCCGGATGGTCTCGTAGCGGGTGTTGCGCTCCACCGGGCGGAACCCGGCGTCGCGGATCAGCTCCAGCAGGTCCTCGCGGCTGAGCTTGTTGGGCGTGCCGTAGCCGTCCGCGTCATGGGTGATCTTGTACTCGACCACCGAGCCGTCCATGTCGTCCGCGCCGTGGTTGAGCATCAGCTGCGCGCCGTCCAGCCCGTGCATCACCCAGAACACCTTGACGTGCGGGACGTTGTCGAACAGCAGCCGGGAGACGGCGAAGGTCCGGATCATGTCCGCGCCGGTGGCCATGGTGGTCCTGGCCTGGAGCCGGTTGCGGACGATCCCGTCCTTGGAGTCGTGGAAGTCGTGCTGGTAGCGCAGCGGGATGAAGACCTGGAAGCCCCCGGTCTCGTCCTGGAGCTCGCGCAGCCGCAGCACGTGGTCCACCCGGTGCCGGGGCTCCTCGATGTGCCCGTAGAGCATGGTCGCCGGGGTCTTCAGGCCCTTGGAGTGCGCCAGCCGGTGGATCCGCGACCAGTCCTCCCAGTGGGTGTCGTGGTCGACGATGTGCTGCCGGACCTCCCAGTCGAAGATCTCCGCGCCGCCGCCGGTCAGCGACTCCAGACCGGCGTCGATCAGCTCGTCCAGGATCTCGCTCGCGGACAGCCCGGAGATCTTCTCGAACCAGTGGATCTCGGTGGCGGTGAAGGCCTTCAGCGCCACGTCCGGCAGCGCCGCCTTCAGCTCCCGCAGGCTGCGCGGGTAGTAGCGCCAGGGCAGGGTCGGGTGCAGCCCGTTGACGATGTGCAGCTCGGTGAGCTGGTCGTTCTCCATCGCCTTGGCCAGCCGCACGGCCTCCTCGATGCGCATGGTGTACGCGTCCTTCTCGCCCGGCTTGCGCTGGAACGAGCAGTACGCGCAGGAGGCGCTGCACACGTTGGTCATATTGAGGTGGCGGTTGACGTTGAAGTGGACGGCGTCGCCGTTCTTCAGCGTCCGCACATGGTGCGCCAGGCCGCCGAGCCAGGCCAGGTCGTCGGTCTCGTAGAGGGCGATGCCGTCCTCGCGGGACAACCGCTCCCCGGCGTAGACCTTCGCCTCCAGCTCCCGCTTGAGTCCTGCGTCCATGCCCTCAACCCTTTCCGTGCGTCCCGCAACGAATCCTGAGCCTACGCCCTCGCCGGGCCCGTGCCGCCCGCCGGGACCGCCAGCAGCTCGGCCAGCAGCGCCGGCTCCACATTGCCGCCGCTCACGACGGCCGCCACGCTGCGCCCGGCCGGCAGCTGGTCGGCGTGGTAGAGGTAGGCGGCGTGGTGACCGCGCCGGACGGCTCGGCGACCAGCCGGCCGCGCCGGGCCAGCACCGCGACCGCCGAACGGATCTCGTCCTCGGTGACGGTGAGGATGTCGTCCACATACGCCTGGATGTGCTCCCAGGGCAGCAGGCCGACGGAGTTGGTGCGCAGTCCGTCGGCGATGGTCCGGTGGGTGTCGGCGAACGGCCACACCTGGCGCTCGCCGCTGCGGAAACTCGCCGCCGCGTCCCCGGCCAGCTCCGGCTCGACCCCGATCACCCGCACCCCGGGCATGGTCAGCTTCAGCGCCGCGGCGACCCCGCTGATCAGCCCGCCGCCGCTGACCGGGACCAGCACCGTGCGCAGGTCCAGGTCCAGCGCGGTGGCGTCGTCGGCGATCTCCAGCCCGACGGTGCCCTGACCGGCGATGATCCACGGGTCGTCGTAGGGCGGCACCCAGACATAGCCGTGCTCGGCGGCCAGGTCGGCCGGGGTGGTGTCGCGCTCGTGCATGGGCACCATCACCACCTCGGCCCCGAAGGAGCGGGTGTTCTCCACCTTCACCGCGGGGGAGGTGTCCGGCATCACGATCACCGCCTTGATGCCCATCGCCCGCGCGGCGTACGCCACCGCCTGCGCGTGGTTGCCGCTGGACTGCGCGACCACGCCGCGCGCCCGCTCCTGCGGCGTGAGCACGGACAGCCGGTTGTAGGCCCCGCGGAGCTTGAACGCCCCGGTCGGCTGGAGGTTCTCCGGCTTGAGGTGCAGGGTGCGGGTGTCCGTCCCGGCCCAGGGGCAGGGCAGCAGCGGGGTGCGCACCGCCACGCCGGAGATCCGTTTCTGTGCGTCTCGCAGGTCGTCCAGGGTCACCAGGGCCACAGCGGCTACGCCTTCCGGTCGGTCAGCACATCGTTGTCGGGGAGTTCGGTCGCGCGGTTCTCCCACTTGGTGGAGAGCACCACGGTGGTTCGGGTCCGGGCCACGCCCCTGGTGCCGGAGAGCCGCTTGACGATCGACTCCAGCCCGTCCACGTCCGGCATCCGGACCTTCAGCATGTACGAGTCGTCGCCGGCGATGAACCAGCAGTCCTCGACCTCGCTCAGGTCGTGCAGCCGGTGCGCCACGTCGTCGTGGTCGGCGGCGTCGGAGAGCTGGAGGCCGATCAGCGCGGTCACGCCGAGGCCGAGCGAGGCGGGATTCACCGTCGCCCGGTAGCCGGTGATGATCCCGGCCTGCTCCAGGCGGTTGATCCGGTCGGTGACACTCGGCCCCGACAATCCGACCAGCCGCCCCAGCTCCGCGTACGAGGCGCGGCCGTTTTCGCGCAGTGCCTGGATGAGCTGCCTGTCCACGGCGTCCATGTGAAAACCCCGGCCTTCCGATCGTTGGAGAACCCACCGGCAGTATCAGGAACCCGAAGGCTCCACGACTACCGGCCCTGCCATCCCGATGACGATACCTGCCTTCGGGTGACCTGCCTCACTCCACCCGGCCGGTGCCCAACTCGCCCTCCCAGCGCCGGTACAGCCGGTGCGGCACGCCCGCCGCGTCCAGCACCCGGCCGGCCACGAAATCGACCAGCTGCTGGGCGCTGCGGGTACCCGCGTAGAAGCCCGGCGAGGCGGGCACCACCGCGCCGGCCTCGTCCAGCGCGACCAGCTGGCGCAGCGTCTGCCCGCTCAGCGGGGCCTCGCGGACGCAGACCACCAGCGGCCGCCGCTCCTTGAGGGTGACCGAGGCGCAGCGCTGGAGCAGGTCCTTGGACAGCCCCAGGGCGATCCCGGCGACCGAGGCGGTGCTGCACGGCACCACCAGCATCCCCTTGGCCGGGTAGGAACCGCTGGAGGGACCGGCCGCGAGGTCGCCCGCGGGCCAGTACCGCACCGGCTCCAGCTCCACAGGCCCGGGCGGCCCGGCGTCCAGCGGACGCTCCAGCCACTCCCGCAGGTCGCTCTGCCAGTGCGCGTCCCGGAAGGAGATGCCGGTCTCGTCCAGCACGGTCAGCCGGGCCGCCCGGCTGACCACCAGGTCCACCGCCTCCCCCGCCGCCAGCAGCCCCCGCAGCACCGCCGCCGCGTAGGGCGTCCCGGACGCCCCGGACACCCCCACCACCCACGGCCGCCGCCCGGCAGCGGCCTCAGCCACCCAGGCCCCGCAGCAGGTCCAGCAGCGCGAAGGCGAAGAGGGAGATCCCGACGAAACCGTTGACCTGGAAGAACGCCCGGTTCAGCCGGGACAGGTCGCCGGGCTTGACGATGGAGTGCTCGTAGACGAAGGCCACGGCGACCACGGCCAGGCCCAGCCAGAAGGCCCAGCCGGCGTGGGTCAGCACCGCGTACCAGCCGAGCAGCAGCATGGTGACCGCATGCGCGCCGCGGGCGCCGCGCAGTGCCGCGTCGACGCCGAAGCGGGCCGGGACCGACCGGACGCCGTCGGCGCGGTCGGCGGCGACGTCCTGGCAGCCGAAGATCAGGTCGAAGCCGCCGATCCACACGCCCACGGCCAGACCCAGCACCAGCGCGTCCCAGGACCAGCGTCCGGTCACCGCCAGCCAGGCCCCGATCGGGCCCATCGCCTGCGCCAGGCCGAGGATGGCGTGCGGGAAGTCGGTGAACCGCTTGCCGTAGGGGTAGACCACCATCGGGATCACCGCGATCGGCGCCAGCGCCAGGCACAGCGGGTTCAGCAGCGCGGCCGCGCCGAGGAACACCACCAGCGCCACCGCCGCGCCGCTGTACGCGGTCCGCAGCGTCACCGCGCCGGTGACCAGCTCGCGTCCGGCGGTGCGCGGGTTCCGGGCGTCGATCTCCCGGTCGATGATCCGGTTGGCGGCCATCGCGAAGGTCCGCAGGCCGACCATGGCCAGGGTCACCAGCAGCAGTTGCAGCCAGTGGATGCGGCCGCCGGACCCGTTCGGCCCAGTGAGGAACATCGCGGTCAGCGCGGCGATGTAGGCGAACGGCAGCGCGAAGACCGAGTGCTCGATCATCACCAGCCGCAGAAAGGCCTTGGTGCGGCCGGGGGCGGGGCGAGGGCGACGGTGCTCACAGCCCGTACTCCTTCCAGCGGCGGGTCACGGTGGCGGTCTCCGGGTCCGGGGCGACCATCTCCGGCCAGCCGCCGTCGCGGGTGTAGCCCTCCTCGGGCAGCTTGCGGGTGGCGTCGATCCCGGCCTTGCCGCCCCAGAACTGCTGGTACGAGGCGTGGTCCAGATGGTCCACCGGTCCCTCGACCACCGACAGGTCCCGGCTGTAGTCGACGTTGCCCAGCGCCCGCAGGCGACCTCCTGGTAGTCGTGGACGTCGCAGTCCGCGTCCACCACCACGATCAGCTTGGTCAGCGACATCATGTGCGCGCCCCAGATGGCGTGCATCACCTTCTGCGCGTGCTTCGGGTACTTCTTGTCGATGGAGACGATCACGCAGTTGTGGAAGCCCCCGGCCTCGGGCAGGTCGTAGTCGACGATGTCCGGGACGATGATCTTCAGCAGCGGCAGGAAGAAGCGCTCGGTGAACTTGCCCAGCGGCCCGTCCTCGGTCGGCGGCCGGCCGACCACGATGGACTGGAGCAGCGGACGGCGGCGCATGGTCACGCAGTCGATGGTCAGCGCCGGGAACGGCTCCTGCGGGGTGTAGAAGCCGGTGTGGTCGCCGAACGTCCGGCAGCATCTGCCCGGGCTCCAGCCAGCCCTCCAGCACCACCTCGGCGTCCGCCGGGACCTGCAACGGGACGGTCTTGCAGTCCACCATCCGCACCCGCTCACCGGCGACGAACCCGGCGAACAGGTACTCGTCGATGTCGCCGGGCAGCGGCGCGGTCGCCGCGTAGGTCACCGCCGGCGGGCAGCCGAAGGCGATCGCGACCGGCAGCCGCTCGCCCCGCTTGGCGGCCACCGCGTAGTGGTTGCGGCTGTCCTTGTGGATCTGCCAGTGCATCCCGATGGTCCGCTTGTCGTGCCGCTGGAGGCGTACAGGCCGAGGTTGCGGATGCCGGTGTCCGGGTCCTTGGTGTGGGTCAGCCCCAGGTTGAAGAAGGAGCCGCCGTCCTTGGGCCAGGTGAACAGCGCCGGGAGCGCCTCCAGGTCCACCTGGTCCCCGGTCAGCACCAGCTCCTGCACCGGCGCGTCGCCGGGCTTCACCTTCTTCGGCGGGACATGGGTCATCCCGGCCAGCTTGCCGAAGGCCTCGCGGACGCCGGTGAAGCCGTGCGGCAGCTCCGGCTTCAGCAGCCCGGCGATCCGCTCCGAGATGTCCTGGGCGCTCTTCAGGCCCAGCGCCTTGGCCAGCCGCCGCTCGGTGCCGAACACGTTCATCGCCAGCGGCATCGACGCGCCCCTGACGTTCTCGAACAGCAGCGCGGGGCCCTTGGCCTTCTGCACCCGGTCGACGATCTCCCCGACCTCCAGGTACGGGTCCACCTCCACCGTGATCCGCTTGAGGTCGCCCTCGCGTTCCAGCGCCCGGAGAAAGGACCGAAGATCGTCGTATGCCATGCCTGTCAGTATCCGCCACTCGCTAGGCTGACTGTCACAGGCACCCCCCGGCGCGCCGAACCGCCCCGTGCTACCCCGCCGGACCACCGCTGCGTACGAAACGTAAGCCGGAGGACCGCCCGGACCTGCCATTCCGACCGTTTACCGGAATCCGGGCCGCCCCGACACTGACCCTATGACCGCCGCCCCGACCGAGATCTCCGCCTACGGCGACCACGTCCTCGCCGTGGAACCCACCGGCGCCGAAGCCGTCCCCGAGCAGGCCCGGCACGGCAGGCCGATCGGGCTGTGGACCTGGACCTCTCCGAACATGGAGTTCGCCACCATCTTCGTCGGGGTGCTCGCCGTCGGCGTCTTCGGCCTCGGCTTCTGGCCCGCGGTCGCGGCCATCGTGCTCGGCACCGGCCTCGGCGCGCTGGCCCACGCCTTCCTCGGGCTCAGCGGCCCGCGTTTCGGCGTACCGCAGATGGTCGCCGGGCGCTCCGCCTTCGGCTTCGTCGGCAATATGCTGCCGTCGCTGCTGAACGCGGCCACCGCGGGCATCGGCTGGTTCGCGGTCAACAGCGTCAGCGCCGCGTACGCGCTGAACACCCTGCTCGGCTGGCCGCTGCTGCTGTGCCTGTTCCTGGTGGTGCTGCTCCAGGTCACCCTGGCCTACCTGGGCCACAACTTCATCCAGCGCGCCGAGCGCTACGCCTTCCCGGCGCTGACCGTGGTGTTCCTGATCGCCTCCGGGGTGATCCTCGGCAAGTCGCACATCGGCGCGGCGAACGGCGCCCACGCCGTCCCCGGCGCCTTCCTGCTGACCGTCGGCGCGACCTTCGGCTATGCCGCCGGCTGGACCCCGTACGGCTCCGACTACACCCGCTACCTGCCGCGCACCGCGCCCAGGTGGGCGGTGGCGCTGTGGCCGGGCCTCGGCGTGCTGGTGTCCTGCGTGCTGCTGGAGACCGTCGGCGCGGCCTCCGCGACCGTGCTGATCCCGGCCGGGGTCGCGGCCTCGCTCTCGCCCACCGCCGCCTTCACCTACGCCCTGCCGGGCTGGCTGGCCGACCTCACCCTGCTGGCCATCGCCGTCGGCGGTGTCGCCGCCAACGCGCTGAACATCTACTCCGGCTCGCTGTCCTTCCTGGCCACCGGCATCAAGCTGCCCGCGTTCTGGCGGCGCTCCTGGGTCTCGGTGGTCTTCGGCGTCCTCGGCACCGCCCTCGCCTGGTCGGGCCTGAGCGACTCCGGGGCCAAGTACAACAACTTCCTGCTGGTCATCACCTACTGGATCGGCCCCTGGCTGGCCGTCACCTTCACCGACCGCTTTCTGCGCCGCAGGGAGTCCGACAGCTCGATCGCCGCCCTGCTCCAGTCCACCGCCCACCGCAACTGGTCCGCCCCGCTCGCCATGGCCCTGGGCACCGCGCTCGGCGTCTGGCTCTTCTCCAACCAGACCCAGTACGTCGGCCTGGTCGCCAGGCACGTCCCCGCCATCGGCGACATCGCCTTCGAGACCGGCTTCGCCCTGGCCGCCCTGCTCTACCTCGCCCTCCGCCTGATCCCCGCCCTGGGCAGCGGCCCGGCCGGATCGAACCCTGACCCCACCCGGCCCGCAGGCTGAGGCCCTGAGGCAGTGGTTGGGGGTGTCATAGATCAGGTGTACGCCTTGAACAAGGGAGTCCTTGATGAGCGTGACGACTGGTCACCTGATCGAGTCAAGCATTGAGGAGGCGGTTTCGAGTAACGCCTCGCTGGTGAACGCATCCGAGGTGAGGATCGCGGATGAGGAGCTCGGGCTCGACGGGAGTTGCTGGCGCGGTTGTCGGCGCTGGCGGTCGGCCAGGTCCGGGCCGGTGGGCTGCGGCTGATGGGTGAGGGCGGCCTGTTGCCGCGGCTGACCCAGCACCTGATGCAGGCCACGCTTGAGGCGGAGCTGGATCAGCACCTGGCCGCGGAGGCGGTGCGGGTCGGCGGGCGCGGGCGCGCTCGGGCGGAAACGCCCGCAACGGCTACCGGTCCAAGAAGGTGATGACGGAGGTCGGCACGGTCACCGTCAACACGCGCGACACCGTCGTGGTGGAGGCGGTGGGGTCGCGGGGCAGTTCCCTCGTCGGCCGGGCCCCGGAGGCGTACCAGGAACCCCCGGGGGCCGCCAAGGCCAAGCGCAAGCGTCACCCAGTGAGCCTTGGCGGCCCCCGGAGAACCCTGGAACGGCAAAGCTGCCCGACCGACGAGGGAACCACCCCGCTCAGGCCCCAACCATGCTGACCGCAGCAGCGCCGGACGCGGCGGCGCTGAGTCCTCCATCCGTTACGCCAACAAGTCCCCTACCGGCGAGATCAGCGCTAGGGGGCTCGTTGAGCTAGTGGGAGGCTCAGAGGGTCGGCAGCTCGCCCAATTTCACCGCGCCGACAAACGCAGACCACGCGGCAGGAGAGAAGGAAAGCTCTGGCCCCGAAGGGTTCTTGCTGTCTCGAACCGGGACCCGACCGGTCGCGGAAGCGGTTGCGGGTGCCCACTCAATGCACTGTCCGCCGTCACCACTGCTGTAGCTGGACTTGACCCACCGTTGGGGCCGGTCCTGGTCCTCCGTCTTGCTCATCGTGCGAACTCCTTGATCGCTTCGCGCAGTGCGCGGAGTGACTTTTCCGGGGACAGTGCATCGGCGCGCAGACGCGCGTACCGCTCCGTACCGGTAGCCACGACGCCCGCCGAGTCGACGACGCGCCCCAAACCCTGAGCCTCCGAGTACAGCACTGCGGCTTGGCCATCGTCGTCACCGAACGTTAGAAGCGTAAAGGCTTCCGCTGCTGGGGGCGCACCCGAGTCGAACGGCAGCACTTGAACTG
This sequence comes from Streptacidiphilus sp. 4-A2, assembly GCA_014284505.1. GTDB lineage: Bacteria > Actinomycetota > Actinomycetes > Streptomycetales > Streptomycetaceae > Streptacidiphilus. Next base: position 6,096,534 of record JAAFYY010000001.1, read on the forward strand.
TGATGTTGGGAGTCTGGGCCTCCCGCAAAAGGTGCTCGACCTGACCGCGCATGACGGCCCGGCCGCCAACCTCACGGCGTAGACACGACTCGTCCAGGATCACCCACAGCAGGGGTGGCTCCGGTCGCTCCAGCACTCCGTGACGCTGGAGACGAAGACCAACCTTCTCTTTGATCATGTCGTCCGTGTCACGCGGGTGCGCGGCCCGGAAGAGCGCTTCTGCGTACTCCGGGGTCTGCAATATGCCCATGATCAGGAACGGAGAGAAGTCGAGTACCTGGGCAGCCTTCTCCTCCAGGCGCAGGTAAGGGACGAACCACTCAGGATGTCCGTGCTGAGCAATGCGAGTCAGCATGCGGGCGAAGTACCCCGAGGTAGTGAAGAAGCGATCGCACCCATCAGCGAACTGGGGTGACGCTAAAGCCTTGCCGTTCTTGACCTTGGACACATACGGCTCTTTGTAGCCGGTGGCGTCGGCCAGCTCCCGCTGGGTGGCTCCCTTGTGGATCAGGGCCGCTTCGATCTCCCGCCCGAACCACTCAAGCCCGTTTGCGGGCTCCCCATCCCGTTGGGGTGACTGGGCGCTCATACCTTCAACCCCCGGACTTTCCAGCTCGTTTGGAAACGCCTCATACCTGTTGAGGGTACGCCCGGGCAGTCACTCTGGGTGCAAGGTTCTTGACTGACCAACCGGGCAACCGGGGCGAGGTACACGAGGGACAGGCGCATGGCGAGCACTCAGAAACGGACCGCACCAATGCACCGACCCGGATCGGTGGTGGCCTCGACGCGCTACCAGCCGAAGCGGGACGACTGGGTGGTGGACACCGCGACCGGGTTCGTAGGCCGCTTCCAGGGAGTCACAGCGGGCAAGGCATACATCCGGCCCTTTGGCGGTGGCCTGGAGTGCGATACCCAGCCGAAGAACCTGCGCCCCCAGGAGCGGAACAGCGCCGTTGAAAAGGTAAACGGTCCGGGTCTCGGTGGGGCGTGATGCACGGAGTCCAGTTACGTGCCCCCGGCGTCGCCAAATGGGCGCGATCCGAAACCGACGAGTCCCGGCTTTGGAGCCTTGACGTCTGTTGGTTCTGCCTGGAAGTGGGGCATGTCAGGTTCCTTGGTCCCTACTCCGTAGCGGAGTTGAAAGCTCCTGTGAGCGCGTGCGGGCCCTGCCTGGAAGTGCGCTACGCCATGGTCCTAGATCACGCGTTCCTGCCGGAGAGCGAAGCCACAGACGACCTTCTCAACTACCCCGAGGGCAGGCGCAGACACCGCTAGAACCCTAAGCCCCCGCTCCGGCCACGTGTTCCCCCACCGTGGACCGGAGCGGGCACCACAGACGCCCGTCCCCTTCCGGGGCGGGAGCACAAGCGGATCATCCATCACTTCACATGGAGGTAGCAGATGAGTACCCCAACAGCCTTGCCGTTCGGCGTTCGACACCTCGTGTCGCCGCCCGACTCGACCCCCAGGAGAAGATCCCCGTGAGCTACAGCACGGCACTGCAACTGAACGTCAACGGGGCAGGCAACCCGTGGCACGCGATCACGGCGGACATGCCGGAGACTCAGACGGAGACCAGCAACGGCGACGGCTCCGGGCCGGGGTCCGACAGCGGAACCGACCTGTACTGACATGGCCGCGATCCTCATCCTGACCGGTCGAGGTGATCTGACGGCCGATGCCGTGGTTGAGGAACTGGCAAGGCGCGGCCAGGAAGTCGTGCGCTACGACACGGCGGACTTCCCCACCGCATCCCGTCTGGCCGTCTCCCTCACGGGGGACGGCTGGGCGGGTACCCTCACCGGTTCCCGGACGCTGGATCTACAGACGGTCAAGTCTGTCTGGTGGCGTCGCCCCAACGAGTTCGTGACACCCGACGAGTGGCCCGGCCATGCGCGCGCCTTCTCCGTCTCCGAAGCCCGAAGCGGGGTCCTCGGGGTGCTCAGCTCCATGCCAGTGCGCTGGATCAACCACCCTGCCATGGACTCGGCAGCGAACTACAAGCCGCGCCAACTGGCGGTCGCCGCAAGGGCCGGCCTGGCTGTCCCCCGAACCGTGATCACGTCCGTTCCAGAGCATGCCCGTAGCTTCATGGGCACCGAGCAAGTCATCTACAAGGGCCTGAGCGGCGGCGTACTGTCGCCGAACGGCACGAGGAAGTTCATCCCGACAACGCTCGTATCCGCTGCGGACGTGGACGACGGGGTCACGGGCACCGTCCACCTGTTTCAGGAGAACGTCCCCAAGGCGTACGAGGTCCGGCTTACCGTCATCGGTGACCGCATGTTCCCTGTCGCCATCCACGCGGGCAGTGCTGCCGCCCAGCTGGATTGGCGCACGGACTACCGATCACTGACCTACAAGGCCGTACAACTACCGCCCCTGGTCGAGAAGGGTGTGCGGCGGCTCATGGACGAGCTGGGCCTGTACTTCGGCGCCCTGGATTTCGCCGTGACGCCGGACGGCGAATGGAAGTTCTTCGAAGTGAACCCGAACGGTCAATGGCACTGGATCGCCGTCAAGGCAGGAATCCCGCTGGTCGCCGCTATGGCTGACGCACTGCAAGGAGACGACTAGGTGAACTGGCAAGAGGCCGCGAAGCGCCTCGCCGACGAAGTGACGGCGGCGGCCCCGCAGTGGCACGAAGCCGTGAGCAACACACCACGACACCACCTGATCCCGCACTGGTGGGAAAGGGTCCCGAACAGCCCCACAGAGGAATGGGACCTCGTCAGCCCGTCGCCGCTGTCCGAGGAACACCTCTCGGCTGTCTATCGGGACGAGACCCTGGTCACCCGAGTCGGGCCGGACCACGCCGACGACGCGAAGCCCGGCGAACGGGCCAAGGGCAGCCCGACATCCTCATCCACACTGCCGGGACTCGTCGTCTCCATGCTCCACCGCCTGGACTTGGAACCCGGGAAGAGGACGCTCGACGTCGGAACCGGCTCCGGCTACTCGGCCGCGCTCTTGAGCCGCCGCATCGGGGAACAGCACGTCACGAGCATCGACGTAGACCCGTACCTCGTCAGCGCCGCCACCCAGCGCCTCGCGGACTTCGGCCAGCACCCACGCATGGAAGCCGTCGACGCGACCGGCACACTGCCCGATTCCGCGTACGACCGGATCATCGCGACCGTCTCAGTCCGACCCATCCCGGAAACCTGGCTCCGATCTCTCCGCACGGGCGGCAAGCTCGTGACCACCATCGCTCATACCGCCCTGCTGATCACTGCGAACATGGGACCCGACGGAGTCGCACGCGGATGGGTCCAGCCCGACCCGGCGACGTTCATGGAGACCAGACGGCAGGCGGACTACCAAGCTCCAGGCGCAGTACCTCACCGCACGGGAGGCGACAGGAGATGTTGTACGGCCCCCTGACGGTCCCATTCCGGACCTATGGCAGGACTGGCCGCTTCGCTGGCTGTACGAGCTGGACACGCCCGGCGTAGAGGCACGTGCCGCCACACTGCCCGATGGTCGGCGCGTGGTCTGGCTCCTGGCGGCAGACGGCTCATGGGCACGAGCCGAGAACGCCGCAACCCCGATCATCCACCAGGGCGGCCCGCGCAGACTCTGGGATCGGGTGGAAGCCGTGCGCCGACAATGGGAAGACGCCGGAAGGTTCCCCCTGGACTCGTTGAGCGTGTCGCTCACCCCGGAGACCGGCACACTCACAGCCCGCAACGGCTGGACGTTCACCCTCTGAACCATCCGCACGAACCGCCCCGGCAGTCCCCTGTCTCAGAGGCTGCGGGGGCCTTATACCACCGGTACCGGCGTGCCAGATCCGTGCCAGATGAGGCGGTCAACATCGGTCATTCGCGGTCACTGGCGGATCATCGGAACGACCCCAAAAGCAGACGGCCCCTGACCGTTTTTGCTGGTCAGGGACTGTTCTGAGCGTAGAGCGTGGGATTCGAACCCACGGTCACAGTTTCCCGTGACGACAGTTTTCGCGACTACTTCGTCAGGGTCGCCGATCCACTCCTCGGGGTATCCGTAACCACGCGCCATGAGCGGGGACAGCACGGACTGCCAGGAGCGGCCGCAGGGTTCGGCGGCCGGAGGGTCACGAAGTCGCTGTCGAGCACATGGCAGACCAGTACCGGAGCGGCGGTCTCGGCGAGGATCGAGAAGTCGGGGTCGCCGCCGCGGAGCGCTTGCAGGATCTACCAGTCGCCATCCCGTGCCCACCAGGCCGCGACACACGACGACGAGCTCAGCGCCGAGAGCTCGGTCACGGGCCGATCGGCCCGCGCCACGATGAATGATCCGGAGGATCCCATGGCCACAGACCATGGGCGCGGCCACTGACAGCGCCTCCGCCCGAGGGACCTCCTGGTGCGGCCGGCCGCACCAGGAGGTCCTGCTCGTCGGGGCGTGGTCAGGCCTTCAGTGCGGCGGCCCGGTTGTGGAACGGGCAGGCTATCTGCGTCAGCTGGCCCTTCGTCAGGGTGGCGGCGGAGGTCTTGACGGTGCTGCTGGAAGTGGTGCCCAGGAGCTGGAGGATCTCGGTGGAGAGCAGGTCCGGCTGGCCCTTGAGGGCGTCGGCGGTGGGCTGGTCGCTGGCGAAGACCATCTCGGCGGCGATGTTGTCCTGCACGATCCGGGCCAGGTTGTCCAGGGCCGCGTGGACGGGGTCGGCGGGGGTTTCCGCGGTCATCAGGTTGATCAGGTGGGTGGCCACCTGCGACTGGTCCATGAAGTTCTGCAGGATGATGCTGTTCTGGTTCTGCACGTAGGTGGTCCAGATGGACAGCACCACCACGTACAGACCCGACCAGGCCGAACCGATCTGGTTGCGCCAGCGCGTCATCAGGGCGCTGACGCCGTCGATCTGCACCCGCGACGCCCAGTACATGTTGGTGCGCACCGAGGGGTAGACATCCGCGGTGAACGCCTCGAACGAGGCCATGTCGAACGAGCGGCTGCTCAGCGTCGCGGCGATGTAGGCCTGGGCCTTGTCGAGGATGTAGGCGCAGGAGTCGTACAGGCTACCGTTGCTGTCGGACGGGAGGCCGGCGGAGGCCAGCGAGGCCCGCGCGGTCTGCAGGGTGCTCGCGAACGCTTGCAGCGGCGCGGTCCAGCTGGTGTCGGTCGGCCCGTTGAAGGCCACCATCTGGAGGTCGTGCGGGTCTATGTACTGGGTCTGCGAGCTGAGGATGTTGGTGGGGCTCAGCGACGGCGCGCAGATGGAGTAGATGCCCAGCGGCGTGTGCGCGATGGACTTCGCCAGCGCGAACACCGGATCCACCGGCTGGAGGCTCTCCACCACGGTGTTGTCCTGGATCAGGGAGTACGTACCGCCCTGGGCGTCGTTGTTGACGACTATCACCGGCGTCAGGTGGTTGATCAGGTCGACCCGCAGGGCGTCGTAGTTGTTCTGCATCGCCGTGTCCACGGCGATCATGTTGGCGCGGGCCTGGGCCTGGCTCACGTGGGCCGTGGGGCCGGTGGCGGTGACGGGGCCGGTGGTACCGGCGGCGGAGGCCGGGCGTGACGCGAGCCCGGTGGTGGCGGCGGCTCCGGCGATGGCAGCGTTCCGCCAGAACGGATCTACGGGTAGGCACTTCTTTCTCTCCCTCGGATGAATGAAGAAAGCGGCTCCGGAACGCGGGCGTCCCGGAGTCGCGCGCGGCACCCCTTGGTGCGCACGATGGACGGCGCCGGGCCACGGCAAGCGGCCGACGCGATGACGGGCAAGTGCGGTGACGGGCAAGTGCGGTGCTGAAGTGGTGCGTTGCTGTGCCGGTACGCGGGCGTACCGGCACAATCCCCCCGTGGGTGCGGGCGACCTGCGTGGTCCGGGGCCGCTCCGCTGCGGGGAGCCGGCTGCCCGGGGTCGCACACCGCGTCTTCCGCAGCGGCCCACGGCTGGTTTTCGGGCGATCAGGAGAGCTGGTCGCCCCTGGCGACCACGACCCGTACAGGTCGTGGACGGTGGCGAGCGCGCCCTGGTGCAGCTGCTCGGCGGTGACCTCACCGGCGGGGGTGCGCAGCGGGCGGGTGGCGGAGGCGTCGGCGACCACCGTCGCGTGGTTGCCGCGCAGGAACGCGCCCTGCGCGGTGAAGGCCACGCACATGTGGGTCATGAACCCGGCGACGATCACCTTGTTGTTGCCGCGTTGTCGACCAGCTCGCCCAGATTGGTGTCCAGGAAGGCGTTCGGCTTGCCCTTGACCACGGTCGGTTCGTCGCCGACCGGGGCCACGCTCGGGTGGATCCGGCCGATCTCCGCGCGGATGTCGTACGGGGTGCCCTCGCCGCCGTCGTTGATCACATGGATGACCGTCGACCCGGCCCGGCGGGCACGGGCCAGCAGGTCAGCGGCGGCGTCCAGCGCCTGCTTCCAACCGTCGAGCTCCATCACCCCTTCGGTGTAGGTGTTCTGATAGTCGATCAGGATCAGCGTCGCTTCCGCGAGCTGGGCCGGGCCTGGTCGAAACTGTTGAGTTCCCGCAGGGTCGTGGTGGTCACTGCGCTGCACCTGTTCGGTCGTCGGTTCGAGTGGACGCTGGCCACGCTACGATCAACAAACCGTTGACGGCCAGGACGTTCCACTTGCAGATCCGGACATCGCCGTCACGCCGTGTCCGCCGACCGCCAGGGGGCCTGTGAGATGCGCAGGGAAGAGAAGTTGGTCGCCGTCATGCTGTTCCCGGGCGTTGATCTGCTGGACGTCACAGGACCACCGGAAGTGTTCGCGCTGCTGCGCCGGGAGACCCCGGACGCCGGCGGCTACCAGGTGCGGCTGGCGGCGTCCACGCCGGAGCCGGTGGTGACGGCGGCGGGCGTCCGGATCGTGCCCGACGCGACCTACGAGCAACTGGAGCGCGGCCGCATCGACACGCTGATCGTGCCGGGCTCCGTGGAGACCGACTCCGACGGGCGGATCCGGGCGGTCACCGACCCGGAGGTGGTGGAGTGGGCGCGCCGGCTCGCCGCCCGCTCCGCCCGGGTCGCCTCCGTCTGCGTGGGCGCGCACCTGCTCGCCGCCGCCGGGCTCCTCGACGGCAAGCGCGCCACCACCCACTGGTCCACCGCACCGCAGCTCGCCGCCGAGTTCCCACGGGTGCAGGTGGACCCGGACCCGATCTTCATCCGCCAGGGCGACGTGTGGACCGGCGCCGGCATCACCGCCTGCCTCGACCTCTCGCTCGCGCTGGTCGCGGAGGACTACGGCGAGCAGACGGCGCTCCGGGTCGCCCGGCAGCTGGTGATGTACCTCAAACGCTCCAGCGGGCAGTCGCAGTTCTCCGTGCCGCTGGAGCCGGCCTCCACCACCCGCCGGATGGAGCGGCTGCGCCATCACATCACCGCGAACCTCGGCGCGCAGCTCACCGTGCCGGATCTCGCCGCGTACGCACGGGTGAGCGAGCGGCAGCTGACCCGGATCTTCAAGACCGAACTGGGGATGACCCCGGCCGCGTACGTGGAGTCCGCCCGGGTGGAAGCCGCCCGCGAACGCCTGGAGGCCGGCGACGACACCCTCGACCGGATCGCCGCGGGGTGCGGCTTCGGCACCGTCGACACCCTCATCCGCGCGTTCCGCCGCAAGCTGGGCACCACCCCCACCGCCTATCGCGACCGCTTCCATATCCGCCCCGGGCGGGCCGGGCCGACCTGACCGGCCCCGACCCGACCCGACCGGCGGCGCGGAGCCCGGCCGGTCAGGGGGCGGCGCGCAGGAGGCGGTAGGCGCAGCAGGCGAGCAGGAGTTCGGCGTGCGAGTCGGCGGCGGCGACCGGGAGGCCGAGCAGCGATTCGATGCGTTCCAGCCGCTGGTAGAGCGACTGCCGGCCGACGTGCAGCAGGGCGGCCGTGCGGGTCGGGCTGCAACCGTTGCGCAGGTGGACTTCCAGGGTGCGGACCAGGTCGCTGGGGTGGGCGGCCTCCCATTCCAGGAGCGGCCCGAGCGAGCGGCTGACCAGGTGCGCGAGCCGGTCGCGGGAGGCCGGGGTGAGGCCGTCGCCGGTCAGCTGGCGTTCCAGCGCCAGCGCCCGGGAGGAGGTGACCCGCACGCCGCCTGCCGCGCCCGGGGCGCGGGCGGGTTCGGCGGGCGGGACGGTGAGGGCCAGGCCCAGGGCGGCCCTGGCCTCGCGCAGCGACTCGCCCCAGCGGCTCCAGGCGGCGTCGGCCGGGCAGGCATGGCCCAGCGCGACGGTGAGCCCGGCGGCCACCCCCGCGCCCAGCGCCGCCTGGACGGCCCGGACCGGGTCCCCCGCGCCCGCCGGAACGGCCAGCAGCGCGGCGGTACCGCCCGCGAGCGGCGCGCGCAGCAGTTCGGCGTCCAGGGCGCAGGCGGCGCGGTCCAGGACGGCCGGGGCGCCGGGGCCGGTCGCGGCCGCGCCGAGCAGCCGGTGGCCGCGCTCCGGACGGAAGTCCAGCGCCCGGGCCCGGGCCAGTACGTCGGGCTGGCTGCGGGCGGTGCCGTCGGCGAGGTCGGCGAGCAGTGCGGCGGCCCGGCCGTCCCGGTCGGCGGCCGGGTAGGGGCGGTCGGCCAGCGACTGGGTGACGATGGCGGTGTTGGCCGCCTCGGCGATCCGGATGAACGGCACCACCGCCCGCAGCGCCACCAGCGGCAGGCCCCGGCGGCGGCTCTCGTCCAGCAGTTCGTAGGGCATCTCCGCGAGCGAGCGGCCCAGTTCCACGGCGACCCCGGCCACCCCGCGCTCGGCCAGCTCCCGCACATAGTGACGGCGGGCCCCGGCGTCCGCGCCGGCCAGCCCGAGGCCGGTGGTGAGCAGCAGTTCCCCGCCCGACAGCAGCGGCCCTATCTCGTAGATCTCGCTGGAGTGGACCCAGCGCACCGGCCGGTCCAGCTCCCGCTCCCCGCACAGCACCTCGGGTGCGGCCTCGCCGAGGACGTCGAAGGCGAGGATCTCACGGAGGGTCAGTGCGACCATGAGGGGCTTCTCCCGGGGGCGAGGACGCGAAGTGCGCGGACAGCGGCGCGGACGGCCGACGGTGGGCCTGCGCGGTGAGGGTAAGGCCGGGGCCGGGGCCGGGGCGAGGACAAATGCACCGGCGCGGATGACAGGCTGTCGGCCACCGGGTGGGCCGGAGCGTACTTTCCGCACGTTGCCCGAGTGTTTCCGGCCGGGGACAGTGGTGACATGACAGACATCACGGAACTTCTGGCCGTCGCCCTGGAGGAGGCCGAGCTGGGGCTGGCCGAGGGCGGCATCCCGATCGGGGCGGCGCTGTTCGGGCCGGACGGGGAGCTGCTCGGGCGCGGGCGCAACCGCCGGGTGCAGGACGACGACCCGTCCATGCACGCCGAGACGGCGGCGTTCCGGGCGGCCGGGCGGCTGCGCGGCTACCGCCGGACGACCATGGTGACCACCCTGTCGCCGTGCTGGTACTGCTCGGGCCTGGTCCGGCAGTTCGGCATCGGCCGGGTGGTGGTCGGCGAGGCGGAAACCTTCCACGGCGGGCACGACTGGCTGGCCGGGCACGGGGTGGAGGTGGTTGTCCTGGACGACCCCCGCTGCACCGCGCTGATGCGGGAGTTCATCGCCGCCCGCCCGCAGCTGTGGTTCGAGGACATCGGCGAGTGACCGCCCCGGACCGAAGCCGACGGCCGTCGCGTGACCGGCCGTCGGCTGAATCGTGACTGACGCTCCGTCAGCTGTGTCCGAGCTCCTCGGCCGGGTCGGTCTCGGTGACCGATCCGCTGTCCGGGTCCGGGTGCAGCGGCATCGGCTCGACGGTGAACTCGTCCAGGACCGGCTCCGCGGGCGGCTGCGCGGCGGGCACCACCGCGGCCTCGGAGTGGCCGCCGCAGCCGTAGTCGAGCGCGACCACATGCCCGTCGGCCGGGCCGAACTCGTTGGCGCAGATGCCGAAGGTCTGGCTGAGGGTTCCGGCGATCGGCACCAGGAAGCCGCAGGAGGCGCAGGACGCCGGGGCGGCCTGGGCCATCGGGGTCTGCCGGCCGTAGTCCTTCTCCCAGCGGTCCGCCGACAGGTGCAGCCCGAGCCGGGAGAGCACCCGGGCCCGGCCGAGGCCGAGCTCCTCGGCGACGGCGGCGATGGCACCGCGCGCGGTCGGCGCGGCCAGCTCACCGGCGGCGTCGGCGACCGGGCCGCTCTCGGCCACGGAGACATCCGCCACCAGCGCCTCGGCTGCGGTGACCAGCGCCGAGTTCGGGGCCGGCTCGTCCGCGCCGCTCCAGCCCGGCTCGAGCCGCAGGTCGTCCTCGTCGGTCGGCAGCAGGTCGCCGGGGCCCATGTCGCCGGGGCGCAGCCGCTCGCTCCAGGGCACCCACTGCGGCGCGACCAGGGCGTCCGCGCCGGGCACCAGCACCGTCTCGTCCAGGGTGACCTGCTTGCTGCGCGAGGCACGGGTGACCGTCACCGCCCAGCGCCAGCCGCGGTAGGCCCGCTCGCAGGTCGCGAAGTAGTGCGTGACGACCCGCTCACCGTCAGCGTCCACACCCAGGTGTTCACCGACGGCGGCCTCACCGGCAGCCTCCACGGCGGCAGCCCGGGCAAAGTCGACGGCCTCGGCACAGAGCCGATCGGGGGTACGGCTTCGCGTCGTCGCAGCACTCATCACAGGATCGATTCTCTCCCAAGACTTGTCCCTGGATCGCCACCGGCTCCCGATGGCATGGCGCGCACGGCCTGTCGGAGGGGCGAACGCCCATTCTGCGGGACGAACGGGACGCGACCGAACAGCAGCCACGAGTGGCACGCTACCGGTTGGCCCGGCACGCCGGACAGTACCCCTTTCCCGTGGCGCGTGGCCGCCGGACCGCCACGGAGCGGATTCGGGCACCGAAAACCAGCGTGACGGGGCGTCCGATCAGGCAGGATGGGAGAGTGGCCGACGAAGCGCCGCCGGGTGTACCGACCGGCGGCCCCGACAGCCCCTCCCCGCCCGGGCCGGCGGGGGGCGAGGGGCAGGCGTCCGCCCGCCCGCCCCGCCCGTCGGCCGAGCCCCCCATCCGCGTGCACCACTCGCGCGCCTCCCGGCTGCTCGGCGGCCTGCACCGCGGCGCCTCGGCGACCGCGGCCGGCACCGGGCACGCCGTGGGCGCCACCGGACGCCGGATCCGCCGGGCCACCTCCGCCGAGGGCGCGGGCGAGTCCGGGCTGGCGAAGCTGATCGAGCTGCACGCGGTGAACTCGGCCGGGGACATGCTGGTGACCGTGGCGCTGGCGTCCACCATCTTCTTCTCGGTGCCGACCGGCGAGGCCCGGGGCCGGGTCGCGCTCTACCTGCTGATCACCATGGCGCCGTTCGTGCTGCTGGCCCCGGTGATCGGACCGCTGCTGGACCGGCTGCCGAGCGGCCGGCGCAGCGCCATGGCCCTGTCGATGCTGGCCCGCGCCGCCATAGCGTGGATGATGACCAGCTCCATCAACGGCGCGCTCACCATCTACCCGGAGGCGCTGGGCGTGCTGGTCGCGTCCAAGGCGTACGGGGTGGTGCGCAGCGTGGTGGTGCCCCGGCTGCTGCCCGCCCGGGTGACCCTGGTGAAGGCCAACTCCCGGGTGACCCTGGCCGGTCTGATCGCGACCGCGCTGGCGGGCGGCCTCGGCGGCCTGCTGCACCTGATCGGGCCCTCCTGGCCGTTGCGCGGCGCCTTCCTGGTGTACCTCGTCGGCGCGGTACTGGCGTTCCATCTGCCGCACAAGGTGGACCTGGCCAAGGGCGAGCAGCCCGCCGTCCTGCACACGCAGCGGACCACGGACGGCATCACGACGGTCGACGACGACTCGGCGTCGGAGCGCTCCGGGCCGCACCCCGAACCGGGCTCCGACGCTGGCTCCGGCCCTGGCTCCAGCCCTCACTCCGGCCCGCAGGACGATGCCGTCCCGGGCGACGAGCGCCGGCTGCGGCTGCGCTCGGTCGGGCCCTCGGTGGTGCTGGCGCTGACCGCCGAGGGCACGCTGCGCGGGCTCTCCGGTCTCCTCACCTTCTTCATGGCGTTCCTGTTGCGCGAGCACCCGGTCGGCGGGCTGAGGTCCACCGTCGAGCTGGGCATCGTGGTGGGCGCGCTCGGCCTCGGCAACACCCTGGGCACCGCCCTGGGCTCCTGGCTGCGCTCCCGCGGGCCTGAGATGCTGATCACATTCCTGCTGGCGGTGGCCGCCGCATCGGCCCTCACCGCCACCCTCGCCTACAACCTGTTCACGCTCACCCTGCTCGCCGGAGTCGCCGGGGTGACCCAGTCGCTGGGCAAGGTCGCGCTGGACTCGCTGATCCAACGGGACGTCCCGGAGCTGGTGCGCACCTCCGCCTTCGCCCGCTCGGAGACGTTGATGCAGCTCACCTGGGTGATCGGCGGCGGTATCGGGATCGTGCTGCCGCTGGTGGGCCCGGTCGGCACCGGCACGGCGACCGGCTTCCTGCTGCTGTCGCTGCTGCTGACCGTCCGGAACCTGGTCCGGCTGCCGCGCCGGTCGCGGCGGGTCGCGGCCGCCCCGACGTGGCTTGATCGCCGGGGACAGGTAGCCTCAGCACCATGAGTATCAACCGCGCTGTCGTCGCCCTCGGAGCCGTCGCCGTCGTGGGCGTCGCCACGCTCGGCTTCTCCATTCCTTACGCCGTGCACGCCGGCAAGCCCGTGCCCAATGTCGCCGTGACCGTCGGATCCACCTGGACCCAGATGGCCCCCGCTGACAAGAGCTGCTACAACGGCGGCAATGTGCTGACCGCCAAGCAGAAGACCGCCTGCTCGGCCGCCGTGCAGAAGCTGCTGACCTCGGGCAAGGTGAAGACCATCACCATCCCGTCGACCAACAGCAACTACGCCGTCAACGTGGACCAGCTGATCGCCGACAAGGGCTGGTTCGCCGGCGGCGAGAACGGCTCGATCGTCGCGCCGACCAAGAACGCCTACGCGGGCAACCTGCCGGCCACCCCGGTGCTCACCTCGACCTCGCAGACCACCGGCGGCAGCACGCTGAACAACAGCGGCCCGGTGCTGGTGGTGGAGGGCGGCACCAACTCCTCCTCCGCGGTCTACGGCGAGTGGCTGTTCCAGCTGAAGGTCAAGGGCTCCTGACCAGGTGACCCCGGTCCCACCCCGGCTGCTCGTCGTCACCGCCGTCGCTCCCGAAGCGGCGGCGGTGCTGCGTGGCGCGGCCGGGGCCCTGACCGCCGGGCCGGTGGACCTGCCCCTGCCCGGCGGCTTCGTGCTGCACCGGCTCGGCCCGGTGGACGTGCTCGCCGCCGGGTCGGCCCGGCCGCCGCAGCGGCCGGTACCGCGACCGCGCTGGCCCTGGCCGCGACCCCGTACGGCCTGGCCGTCTCCGCCGGGATCGCCGGCGGCTTCGCCCCGGCCGCGCAGCTGGGCAGCGCCGTGGTGGCCGGGTCGATCGTCGCCGCCGACCTCGGCGCGCAGACCCCGGACGGCTTCGCCACCGTCACCGAGCTGGGCTTCGGCCGGGCGCACCACCCGACCGCGCACGCCGAGCAGGTCGCCCTGGCCCTGCGCGGGGCAGGCCTGACCACCGCGCTGGGCGCGGTGCTCACCGTCTCCACCGTGACCGGCAGCGCCGAGCGCGCCGCCGAGCTGACCGGGCGTCACCCCGACGCGGTCGCCGAGGCCATGGAGGGGTTCGGCGTGGCCGAGGCCGCCGCCGGCTTCGGGGTGCCGGTCCTCGAACTCCGTGCCGTCTCCAACGCGGTCGGACCGCGTGACCGGGCGGCCTGGCGCATCGGCGAGGCCTTCGCCACGCTGGAGCGCATCTTCACCGCACTGCCGTACCAGGCACTGCTGCCGTACGAGGCACCGCTGCCGTACCAAGCACCGCTACCCGACCGGGCGGTGCTGTCCCGAGACCCGCTGGACCTGGGAGAGGCCACCTCATGACCGTCCTCAGCACGGCCTACTCACCCTGCCCCAACGACACCTTCGTCTTCCATGCCTGGGCGCACGGGCTGGTCCCGGGCGGGCTCACGCCGCAGGTGACCTTCGCCGACATCGACGTCACCAACGGCCTGGCCGAGCGCGGCGCGCTGGACGTGCTGAAGATCTCGTACGCGGCGCTGCCGTATGTGCTGGACGAGTACGTGCTGCTGCCCTGCGGCGGCGCGCTGGGCCGCGGCTGCGGCCCGCTGGTGCTGACCGGGCCGACGGCGTCGAAGGACCCCGCCGACCTGGCCGGGCGGACGGTGGCCGTGCCCAGCGAACGCAGCACCGCCTACCTGCTGTTCCGGCTCTGGGCCGAGCAGGCGGTACCCGGGGGGCTGGGCCGGATCGTGGTGCTGCCGTTCCACGAGATCATGCCCGCGGTCCGGGACGGCCGGGTGGATGCCGGACTGGTGATCCACGAGGCCCGCTTCACCTACCAGCAGTACGGGCTGCACTCGCTGGCCGACATGGGCGAGGCCTGGGAGGCGGCCACCGGGCTGCCGATCCCGCTGGGGGCGATCGTGGCCCGCCGCTCGCTGGGCGCGGAACGGCTGCGCGCGCTGGCGTCCTCGATCCGGGCCAGCGTCCAGCACGCCTGGGCACAGCCGCAGGACAGCCGCGACTATGTGCTGGCGAACGCCCAGGAGATGGACCCGGCGGTGGCGGACCAGCACATCGCGCTCTATGTGAACGACTTCACCGCGGATCTCGGGCCGGACGGCTACGCGGCCGTGCACGGCCTGCTGGACCGGGCCGCGGCGGCCGGCCTGGTGCCCGCGACCGCACCGGGCGCGCTGGACTTCCCGGGCGCCTGACCCGCCCGCCCCTGCGGCGCCGGAAACCCTGAGCCCGGCGCCGCAGGCCGGCGCCGGGCTCGTCCGGCCTCGGATATTCGGCCGGCCTCGGACGTTCGGTCGCCTCAGACGTCCAGTTGGTCGGCGACCGCGCGCAGCAGTGTCGCCACCTGGTGGCCCGCCTGCTTGTCGGGGTAGCGACCGCGCTGGAGCCCCGGCAGGATCCGCTCCAGCAGCGTGGTGAGGTCCTGCACGATCGGTGCCAGGTCGTCCGGCTTGCGGCGGTTGGCCGCGGCCAGGGAGGGCGCGTCCTCCAGCAGGGTCACCGAGAGAGCCTGGTCGCCGCGGTGGCCCGCGACCACGCCGAACTCCACCCGCTGGCCGGGCTTGAGCGCTTCGACGCCGCTCGGCAGCGCCTTGGAGTGCACGAAGACGTCGCCGCCGTCGTCGCGGGAAAGGAAGCCGAAGCCCTTCTCGGCATTGAACCACTTGACCTTGCCCGTGGGCATCGGTGACCTCGTCGCTGGTGAGTCGGGGAGTACGGAAAGGAGGTGCTGAACTTCAGGGGTGCCGGGCCACCGGCCGGCCGCGCTGGCTGCCGGGTGGGTCAGGGCTGCGCCATTGTCCCAGGTCGGCGCCGGTGGGATCGAGCGAATTCCCCCGGGGGGAGCCATCGGCCCCACGGCCCGACGGAGTGGGCGACCTGCCGGTGCCGTCTCGTCGCCATGGTGCACCCCCCGGTCGGTTCGTCTGCGGGGCAGGCTCCGTCGTGTCGCGGCGCAGTCCCCGTGCGTGACGTGCATACCCGTGCCACATCACGCCTTAACCCCTCGGACGGCAACGGACCAGGACAAGCCCGCCCACCGGGGACGCAGCCGGACCCGGGGGCCGGCCGGGGCGGGAAGGGGCCCCGCTGGACGTATCGTGGTGCCGTGACTACCGAAACCCCCAGCCCGGCGACTACCTGGTGCGGGTCGGCGCGATCCTGTTCCTGATCGGCGCCGTCGCCACCGTCGTCACTGTGGCCCCGCTGTTCCTGCACCTCACCAGGCTGCCGACACCGGCCTACTTCGTCTGCATGGTGATGCCACTGGGCTTCGCCGTGGCGCTGTCCGGACTGCTCAAGTCGGCGCGGAGCCAGCGCCGGAGCGCGGTCAGCACCGGTCAGGCCGGCTGAGCGTCCAGATAGTCCGCCAGCCAGCCGGGGAAGGCGGTCAGGTCCGGCAGGACCACGTCTGCCCCGGCCGCGCCCAGTGCCGCCATGTCATAGGGACCGGTGGCCACGGCCACCGCGAAGGCGGAGGCGGCCCTGGCGCCCTCGATGTCGGCGAGGTGGTCGCCGACATAGACCTGGGCGCCCTCCTCGCGCAGCCTGCCGCCCTTCTCCGGGCCGAAGACCGTGCCGTGCAGCGCGTCGACCTCCAGCGCCAGGGCGTCCAGGTTCAGCCGGGCGTTGGGCCCGTACTTCCCGGTCACCACCACGGCCCGGCCGCCGTGCGCGCGGACCGCGTCCAGCGCGGCATGCGCGCCGGGCAGGGCCAGGCAGCCCTCCACCCCGTGCACGGCGTAGATCGCCCGGTAGCGGTCGGCCACCTCCGGCACGGCGTCGTCCGGGAACCAGTTCGCCAGCTCCCACTCCACCGGCGGCCCGAGACGGCTGACCACCAGGTCGGAGTCGATGAACACGCCGGTCTCGGCGGCGAGCAGGGTGTAGGCGTCCTTGATGCCGGGCCGGGAGTCGATCAGCGTCATATCGAGGTCGAAGCCGACGGTGAACCGCGCGCGTTCCTTCATGTTGATCACTCTAACGTCGCAGCCGATCAGCTGATATCCCTACCTGGGACGCACCGGGACGTCCTGGAACGCCCCGGAACAGGCTCGTTCGGGGCTGGGACGCCCTGGGACGCGCTGGAACGCCCTGGAACAGGCTGGTCCGGGACTGGGACGCGCTGGGACGCCCTGGAATGCCCTGCGGCGTCCGGAGCCGCCGCCGGGCGCGCGGGCTAGCGGCGGCGGCTGATCTGCCAGGCCAGATACACGGTGGAGAGCCCGGTCGACAGCCGCAGCCACAGCGCCACCGTGCTGTGCAGCGCGGACTGGAACGCCGCGCTGCTCTCCTGCTGCCCCGGGTGGCCGTGCGCCCGCGAGTAGAGCAGCAGCCCGCAGGCCAGTGCCAGCAGCAGCGGCAGCCACAGTCCGGCGGTGCGGGCCACCCGCTGGCCGAGCCGTTTCGAGGAGTACGCGAAGAACCAGCCCAGCAGCGCCAGGTACCACAGCCCCAGCACCGTCGCCGCGGCCAGCACCAGCGCCGCCAGGGTCTCCACCAGCGGCAGCGGCCCGCGCGGCAGCCGTCCACCCCGGCGTCGACGGCCGGGGCGGGCCGGAGCACCCGCAGCAGCCGCCGGAACCCGGGCACCGGCGCCGCGCCCTGGTCCACCGCCTCCGCGCCGCCCGGCACGCCCTCGCCCTCGGGGTCGGCCAGGTCGTCGGTCAGCGAGCCCCGCTGCCCGGGGACCCGGGCAGCCCGCTCGTCCGCGTCCGGATCCAGGAAGTCCGGCTCGTAGACGGCCCGCCAGCCGGGGAGTTCGCCGATCGACGCGCCGATCAGCGGGGAGAGCCCGCCCTCGTCCGCGCCCTGGTCCGCGCCCTGGTTCCGCCACCAGTCGGCCGGCCCGGACGCCGGGGCGGCCCCGTCGCCGGTCGGTGACGCGGATGCCTGGACCGGCACCGAAGGCGCGCCCGCGAGCCCCCAGGCACCGCTCCGCCCTCCGCCGCCGTCCGCGGCGGCGGGCGCCTGGCTCTCCGGGACGCCGCTGTGCACGGCCTGCCGGACCACGTCGGCGGGCGTGCCGATCCCGGTCAGGATCTTCTGCACGCTGGCCTTCTCGGCCCGTGCCGACCCCGACGACCCGGATGTCCCGGACGACCCCGACGAGGAGTCGCCGCGCCGGTCGTCGATGGCCTGGCGCAGGCCGGTCACCAGCCGCGCCCGTTCCGCCGCGGTCAGCGTGGTGGCCTGGGCCAGGTCGCCCACCCGGCTCAGATAGTCGTAGACGAGCTGGTCGCTCTCGATGCCCATGACGACGACCGCCCTCCCCTGTGGCGCCCCGGCTGCTGCCAATGGTCAGCAGCTTAAGGGCGACCGGCTGGATGTCACCCTGCGTACCCGCGGAACAGTGCAGATACGCACCCGTCGCGCTCCCCCGCCGCGGCGGCCGCAGCGAACCGCGCCACCGCACGCCCGCCACCCCGCGCACACCCCCGCCGGCACCCCGGCGACGCCCGCCGACCCCCGGCGAGCGGCCCCGCGGCCCCGCCCGCACCGCCGCCCGGGCTTCGCGCGGACGCCGCCCGGTGACCCCCGGGGGCCGGACCGACTAGCCTGGGTCGGATGAGCAGCCGAAGCAACGGCAAGGCGGACAGCGCCGCCGCACCGCGCACCCTCGCCGAGGAACTGCGCGCCCGCCCCGACGAGGGCCTCACCGCGCTGCTCCGGGCCCGGCCCGACCTGCTGCACCCGGTGCCCAGCGACCTGACCCAGCTGTCCACCAGGCTGTCCACCCGGGCCTCGGTGGTGCGCGCCCTGGAGCGGCTCGACCGGTTCACCCTCCAGACGGCCGAGGCCCTGGCGGTGGCCCCCGACGAGTGCGGCAAGGCCGCCCTGTCAGCCCTGCTGGACGGCGCCAAGCCCGACGCCGCGCTGGCCGAGCTGCGCGCCCAGGCCCTGGTCTGGGGCCCGGAGAACCGGCTGCGGCTGGTCCGCACCGCCCGCGACGTACTGGCGCCGAGCACGGCCAACCCGGGCCCGACCGGCCTCGGACCGACCTTCGCCGAGGCCGCCGCCGGGCTCTCGCCCGGGCGGCTCCAGGACATCCTGGCCGACGCCGGGCTGCCGCCCACCCACGACCCGGTGAGCGCCGTGGCCGCGCTGGCCGGGCTCTGGGCCGACCACGGACGCGCCGAAGCGCTGCTGGCGGCGGCCGTACCCGGGGTCAAGGACGTGCTGCGCAGGCTGATGTGGGGTCCCCCTTCGGCGGCGCGCAGCCCCGGGCGGTGCGCGCCGCCGAGGCCCGCACCCCGGTCGAGTGGCTCCAGGCCCGCGGCGTGCTGCTGCCCGCCGGTCCGGAGAACGTGGTGCTGCCCCGGGAGGTCGCGCTGCATCTGCGCGGCGGACGCGCCCACCAGCATGTGGAGTCCCGGCCGCCGTCGGTCGAGGCGGTCGCCGTGCACGACCCGGAGCAGGCCGACCGCGCCGCGGCGGCCCGCGCGTTCACCGCGGTGCGCACCGTCGAGGAGGCGCTCGACCTGTGGAGCACCGACCCGCCGGCCGTGCTGCGCACCGGCGGTCTCGGCGTACGCGAGCTGCGCCGCAGCGCCGCCGCGCTGGACCTGCCCGAGCCGGAGACCGCGTTCTGGCTGGAGCTGGCCTACGCCGCCGGCCTGCTCGCCGCCGACGGCGAGGAGACCGAGCGGTGGATGCCCCCCGCTGTACGACGAATGGCTGCGCAAGCCGGTCGCCGAGCGCTGGCTGCTGCTGGCGGGCTCCTGGTTCGCCGCCACCCGGGTGTCCGCGCTGGTGGGCGGCAAGGACGCGAAGGACAAGGTGCTGTCCGCGCTGGGCGAGGGCCTGGACCGGGCCATCGCCCCCGAGGTGCGGCGACTGGTGCTGGAGCGGCTGGCCGAGCTCCCGCCCGGCTCCGCCGCCGACCGGGCCTCGCTGCTGGCCCGGGTGCAGTGGCAGATCCCGCTGCGCGGCGGCTCGATCCGCGACCCCCTGGTCGGCTGGACCCTGGCCGAGGCCGAGCAGTTGGGCCTGACCGGGCGCGGGGCGCTGGCCGGCTATGCCCAGCTGCTGGAGGCCGCGCGGCTGGAGGACCGGGATCCCGCGCGGATCTGCGCCGCGCTGGCACCGCTGCTGCCGGAGCCGCTGGACCAGGTGATCCTGCAACCGGACCTGACCGCGATCGCCCCCGGGCCGCTGCACACCCCGCTCGCGCAGACCCTGGCCGTGGCCGCCGACGTCGAGTCCAAGGGCGGCGCGACCGTCTACCGGTTCACCCCGGAGTCGGTCCGCCGTGCCCTGGACGCGGGCGCAGCGCCGACGAGCTGCACACACTTCCTGAGCCTGCACTCAAGTACGCCGGTACCGCAGCCGCTGAGCTATCTGATCGACGATGTGGCCGGCGGCACGGGCCGGGCTGCGTCGGCGTGGCCTCGCCTATCTCCGCTGCGACGACGACGCGCTGCTGGGCGAGCTGCTGGCGGACCGCCGCTCGGCGTCGCTGCGGCTGCGGCGGCTGCCCCACGGTGCTGGCGGCGCAGGCGGATCCGGCGACGGTGCTGACCCAGCTGCGGGCGATGGGCTACGCACCGGCCGCCGAGTCGCCGGACGGCGATGTGCTGATCTCCCGCCCCGACGCCCGGCGTACCGGGCCGCGCAGCGCCCCGGTACCGGTGCCCGGACGGTCCGCCGCCGGTGCACGAGGGGCTGCTGGCGCGGCGGTGAAGGCGGTCCGGGCGGGCGACCGGGCGGCGACGGCGGTGCGCCGCGAGCCGGAGCCCACGCCGGACTCGCTGCCGCGCACGGCCGCGGCGGAGACGCTGGCGGCCCTTCAGACGGCGGTGCTGACCGGGGAGCGGGTCTGGATCGGCTATGTGAACGCCGAGGGCGCGGCCAGCCAGCGAGTGGTGGAGCCGGTGCGGGTGGCCGGCGGGTTCGTCACCGCGTACGACCAACTGCGGGAGGAGATGCGGACGTTCAGCCTGCACCGGATCACCGGTGTGGCCGAGCTGGCCGAGGGTTCCTGAGGAGCCCCGCAGCGGATTCCGGGGAGGGCTGCGCCGGGAGTTCAGCAGGGCCTCGCGGCGGGTTCATAAGACGTTCCTATGATGTGGCTGTGGGTGGCGCAACCGCCTGCGGCCGGTCCGGCGTCCCCTACCCGTACCGGCGTTGTCCGGCAGCACCCCTGTTCGCTCATTTTGGAGTCCGCCCGCCATGCGTCTGCCCCGTGCCCTCCGCCGCTCCCCGGCCCTGCCCTCGGCGGCAGCCGCGTTCACGGCGCTGGCGCTCTCGCTGACGCTGTCCGCCTGCGGCGGCTCCGGCCACCCGGCCGCGGCGCCCTCCCAGCCGGGGGTTCCGGTCTCGGCCCCGGCCACGCCCGCCCCGCCCAAGCCGTCGCCCTCGCAGACGGTGGTGTCGATGCCGACCGGGCCGAGGACCGCGCTGAAGGTCGCCGAGAACACCTCCGTCGGCCCGATCTACGAGACCACCCTGCACGGCCGCAAGTCCGGGGTCTCCGGCAAGGTCTGGGTCTGGCTGCCGCCGCAGTACAACGACCCCAGGTACGCCGACTACGGCTTCCCGGTGGTCACCCTCTACTCCGGCGGCGCGAGCTCGGGCTACAACACCTGGACCGACCAGCAGCAGCTGCCGATCCAGGCCGAGGACGTGGCCCTGTCCAAGCAGGGCAAGGCGCACCCGTTCATCATGATCATGCCGATCCAGAACTTCCACGACGACGACAACCGGCTGCTCGACTGCAGCGACATACCCGGCCACCCGAAGATGGCGACCTGGATGGGCGAGGACGTCCCCGACTTCGCCCGGGCCAACTTCCGCACCCTTACCGACCGGAACGGCTGGGGCGTGATGGGCGCCTCCACCGGCGGCCTGTGCAGCGCCAAGCTGTCGCTCCAGTTCCCGCAGACCTTCAGTGCCGCGGTCCCGATCGACGGCTACTTCATCCCCGACTCGCTGTACTGGCACGGCCACCAGGCCGAGTGGCAGGCCAACAACCCGCAGCTGATGGTGGCCCGGTCCACCGCCGACGTCTCCATGCTGGTCACCGCGGGCGGCGCGGAGCCCTACGAGCAGTCGGTGGTCCAGGCCTTCGTCAAGGCCGCGAGCACCGCCCCCTCGGTCCACCTGACCTACTACGTGCTGCCCCACGCCGACCATCTGACCTCGGACTTCAAGCGGCTGATCCCGATGAGCCTGGAGTACCTCACCCAGCACCTGGCCGCCCCCACCCCCGCCTGACCCGGACAACGACTACGTCGAGAAGGTCGCGGACTACCCGGCCATGGGCATCCCGCTCTACCTCCTGGTGGACCCCCGCAAAGGGGTGATCTTCACCTACCAGGACATCCTGCCCGGCTCGAACGGTCCACGGTACGACCGGGTGAGCGAGTACGCCTTCGGCGACACCGTCCCCTGGGGCCCCTGGCTGATCGCCTCCTCGGAGTTCAAGCGGTACTCCGACTAGCCGGGCAGCTGCCCGGCCGGGCCGGGGCTCAGCCCTGGTCGGGGGCCAGCCAGTCGTAGCCGGGCCGGGCATCCAGCGGGCCTTGTAGAGGCCGGTGCCGGAGAGGTGGCGGCTGCCGGCCGGGGTGTGGAAGCCGACGGTGGCGGTGCACCAGACGCACGGGTCGTCGGCCTGCGGGGAGACGGTCAGCACCTGGCCGGTGATCGGGTCGTCGCCGATGCTCTTGATCCCCGGACCGTCGATGGACCGCTGCCCGGCGTAGCGGGCGAAGGCATCGGCGCGGAACGAGTACTGGTACACATGGTCGGCGGTGGTGAGCCACATCCGGTCCGGGTCGAGGGCGACCGCCGACAGGTCGTGGCCGTCGATGTCGGGCAGGGCCACGGTATGGACGGGGGTCAGCTGCGGACGCGCCGGGTCGCGGCCGACGTCCAGGGCGATCAGCTCGTACCAGCCCAGCGCCCAGAGCAGCCCCCGGGCACCGTCCCACTGGAGCCCGTGCGCACCGAACAGGTCGTACTGGGCGCAGCGGGCGGACCGCGGCCCCTGCGAGGCGGCGTAGAGCCGGACGAACCCGCCCTCGCTGGCCGCGATCG
Organism: Streptacidiphilus sp. 4-A2; assembly: GCA_014284505.1. GTDB lineage: Bacteria > Actinomycetota > Actinomycetes > Streptomycetales > Streptomycetaceae > Streptacidiphilus. The sequence continues at coordinate 6,119,068 of JAAFYY010000001.1, forward strand.
CCGCATTGCCGTCCGGCAGCAGCTCCATGGTGTGCGGATTGCCCTCCATCGCGGTGGCCCAGTAGGCGGGGCCGCCGGAATACGGCACCACCGCGGCCAGCCCGCGCGAGGCGGTGGTCAGCACCCACCCCCGCCCGCCGCGCAGCCGGAACTTCGCCTCGGAGACCAGGGACCAGGTCCGCTCCGGCTCCAGGTCCCGCACGCTGTCGTCCTCGACCGCCGACCACGACCAGAGCGCCGCCTGCCGCGCCGAACGCCGGTCGGGCCCCGGCGGCGCGAGCCAGGACCAGTCGTCCGGGTCCAGCGCCAGCACCCGCTCGCTCTCCTGGTCGGCCGCCAGCAGCAGACTCGTCGTCGGCAACGCGCCCCGTCCGGCCCCCGCCCCATCGAGGCCACCGGGATCCACGTCCCCGGGAGCAGCACCACCCGGCGCCGCCCCGACCGCGCCCCCAGAGCCCCGGCCACCACCCCAGCACAGCCCGCCGCGAGACCCCCGCCACCGGGACGCCCTGTCTGTCCGTCACCCCCGATCATCAACCGCTCACCGCCCCGCCCCCCGCATCTCCCCGGCGCGTCGACGATGCACGGCCCCGTTGGGCCGAGCGACAGCCCACCACGCGACCGGCCCCGTCCGTCACGGCCAGGTCCGGCGGAATGTATCGGCGCCGATCGCTTCATTGCGATGATTCCGGTGGTGCCGACCTATGGTTCGACGGCGTACGGGATGTGACGCGGATGGGCCATACTGGAGGGTCCGCCCCGCGCCAGGCATCCACGGAGGGCCCGCACGTGAACGATGGACCGCTGATCGTCCAGTCGGACAAGACGCTGCTACTCGAAACCGGCCATGCCCGGGCCGACGAATGCCGGCGGGCTATCGCGCCGTTCGCGGAGCTGGAGCGGGCGCCGGAGCATGTGCACACCTACCGGGTGACCCCGCTCGGCCTGTGGAACGCCCGGGCCGCCGGGCACGACGCGGAGCAGGTGGTCGACGCGCTGGTCAGCTTCTCCCGCTACCCGGTGCCGCACGCGCTGCTGGTCGACGTGGCCGACACCATGGACCGTTACGGGCGGCTCACGCTGTCCAAGCACCCGGTCCACGGGCTGGTGCTGACCAGCAACGACCGGCCGGTGCTGGAGGAGGTGCTGCGCTCCAAGAAGATCATCCCGCTGGTGGGCACGCGGCTGGACGCCGACACCGTCGCGGTGCACCCCTCCGAGCGCGGCCAGATCAAGCAGGTGCTGCTGAAGCTGGGCTGGCCCGCCGAGGACCTGGCCGGGTATGTCGACGGCGAGGCGCACCCGATCGAGCTGGCGCAGGACGGCTGGCAGCTGCGGCCGTACCAGCAGCAGGCGGTCGAGGGCTTCTGGCACGGCGGCTCGGGCGTGGTGGTGCTGCCCTGCGGCGCGGGCAAGACCCTGGTCGGGGCGGCGGCCATGGCCACCGCCAAGGCGACCACGCTGATCCTGGTCACCAACACCGTCTCCGCCCGGCAGTGGAAGCACGAGCTGGTCAAGCGGACCTCGCTGACCGAGGAGGAGATCGGCGAGTACAGCGGCACCCGCAAGGAGATCCGCCCGGTCACCATCGCCACCTACCAGGTGATGACGACCAAGCGGAAGGGCGTCTACGCCCACCTGGAGCTGTTCGACTCCCGGGACTGGGGCCTGGTCGTCTACGACGAGGTGCACCTGCTGCCCGCGCCGATCTTCCGGTTCACCGCCGACCTCCAGGCGCGGCGGCGGCTGGGCCTGACCGCGACCCTGGTCCGCGAGGACGGCCGCGAGGGCGACGTGTTCTCGCTGATCGGCCCCAAGCGCTTCGACGCGCCCTGGAAGGAGATCGAGGCCCAGGGCTACATCGCGCCCGCCGACTGCTGCGAGGTCCGGGTCACCCTCACCGACAGCGAACGGCTGGCGTACGCCACCGCCGAGCCGGAGGAGCGCTACCGCTTCTGCGCGACCACGGCGACCAAGCGGCGGGTCACCCAGGCCCTGGTGGAGAAGCACCGGGGGGTGCCGACGCTGGTCATCGGCCAGTACATCGACCAGCTGGACGAGCTGGGCGAGGCGCTGGGCGCGCCGGTGATCAAGGGCGAGACCAGCAACCCGCAGCGGGAGAAGCTCTTCGACGCGTTCCGCAACGGCGAGATCACCGTGCTGGTGGTGTCCAAGGTCGCCAACTTCTCCATCGACCTGCCGGAGGCGACCGTCGCCATCCAGGTCTCCGGGACCTTCGGCTCCCGGCAGGAGGAGGCGCAGCGGCTCGGCCGGGTGCTCCGCCCCAAGGCGGACGGGCACACCGCGCACTTCTACTCGGTGGTCGCCCGGGACACCATCGACCAGGACTTCGCCGCGCACCGGCAGCGGTTCCTGGCCGAGCAGGGCTACGCCTACCGGATCATGGACGGACGACGTGCTCCAGGCCGACTGACCGGCCGGCCCCGGCGGCACCCGCCGCCGGGGTCAGCCGCAGGCCGACCACAGCACAGCCGCAGGTCAGCCCGGGAACGGGACGACCGGGTCGACGTCGAGGCCGGGGCCGGAGCCGGCGCCGTCGGTGACCGGAAGCGTGCCCTCGCTCCAGGCCAGGGTGTGCGAGTGGGTCTCGTTCGGCGGGGTGATCACCATGGTGTCGACCCGGACGCCGCTGCCGCCGGTGTTGTTCACCGCGTAGTCGATGGTGAAGAGCGCGCTGGCCCCCGGCGCGAGGGTGACCGATCGCGGGGTCTGCTTGCTGCGCGGCACCGGGATGGTGCCCGCGTTGGTGTTCAGGTCGACCCCCGGGAAGCCGTGCATGGCGCAGTCGGCGGAGCCGGTGTTGGTGAGCTTGACCACCTCGGCGGCGGTGGTGTCGCCGACCGCCTGCGGGCCGCTGTCGGGGCCGATGCCGAAGGCCAGGTGCGCCGTGGTGCAGGCGGCCGCCCCCGCGCCGGAAGCCGAGCCCGAGCCCGAGCCGCCGGACGTGGAGCCGCTGCCGCCGGTGGAACCCGTACCGCCCGAGCCGGTGCCGGAACCGGTGCTGCCGGAGCCGGAGCCGCCGCCGGTGGTGGTGCCGGTGACCGCGCCGTTGACGCCGGAGCCGGCCGAGGCCGAGCCGGAGGCGGACACGGAGACCTGGCCGCCCGCGCTCGCGGTGCCGTTGGCGCCGCCGCAGGCCGTCAGTGCAAAGCTCCCCAGCAGGGCCGCAGTCGCCGCTATCGCCACTCGCTGAATACGCATCAGTTCCCCCAGGGGGCTTTGGCCACGGCCGGAGCCGCGACCTCCCGAACAGTCTCATCAGCACTCACGTCCGGCCGTCAGCACCGGTTTCCCCGGTGACATGGCTGTGACAGGGCTGTGATGATGTATAGGAAGCGACCCGATGCCGGGACCCGCTGGTGGGACCCGCTGGTGGAACTCCGGGGACGTCAGTCCTTGATGCTCTGCCCGCCGAGCAGGACCACCCGCCAGGTGGTGTCGAGGAAGACCCCGGCGCCGCGCAGCGCGGTGCGGACGGGTGCCGGGGGCCCTTGTGGGCCGTCCTGGTGCTGCCGCTCCTGGCCTCCCCCTGGGCCGGGACTACTGGTTTGATCTGCGTGGTAGCCATGTATCCACGGTAAATCGGCCCGCCGCGCGGGGCGTCGGCCCGAAGGCCGATACGAGACCGTCCCGTCCCTCCTCCCAGGACGGACTGCTGCTCCTCCGATCTCAGGGTGAACCCGGAGGGGTCCCGGACCGACGTTCCCGGAAAGAAAAGGGTTCGCGTCGCGGGCGCGGCAGGTCTAGCATGTCCGGTCTGCCGCCTTCCCCTCCTGCGGCCCGCCGACAGCGGGCCCGCCGGGGTCCGGGAACGCGCCGTCCGGTCGGAACCGGACGGCTCCAACTCCATCGACGCGACTCATGGACCGCTGCGCGCCGGGCACCCCCGGTGTTCCGCAGCCGGGAAGGCTCCCCTTGTCCTCCACGCACACCGACACGCCCGCCGCCGGCACCCCGGCCGAGGGCCGGCACCCGGACACCGACCCGGGCCCGCTGGGCCGGGAACGCGCCCATCTCGCCTCCTCCCGCGCGGCGCTGCGCGCCATGCGGGTGCAGGTGGAGTCGCTGGACCTGTCGGACGTCACCGGCAACTGGGTGAACGCGGCGATCCTGCAACGGGAGATCTCCGACCGGATCAAGGCCCTCGCCGACTTCGCCCACACCCCGCTGTTCTTCGGCCGCCTCGACTACCTGCACGCCCCCGGGGTGGACCTGGCCGAGGGCGCGGGGGCGAGCAGTTCTACATCGGACGCCGCCATGTGCACGACGCCGAGGGCGATCCGATGGTCATCGACTGGCGCGCGCCGGTCTCCCAGCCGTTCTACCGCGCCAGCCGCAAGGACCCGCAGGATGTCGCGCTGCGCCGGCGCTTCGGCTACACCGGCGGCGAGCTGACCGCCTACGAGGACGAGCACCTGACCGACCCGGCCGAGACGGAGACCACCAGCGCCCTGCTCGCCGCCGAGATCGAGCGCCCCCGCGTCGGCCCGATGCGCGACATCGTCGCCACCATCCAGCCCGAGCAGGACGAGATCGTCCGCGCCGACATCCACGGCAGCGTCTGCGTGCAGGGCGCGCCCGGCACCGGGAAGACCGCGGTGGGCCTGCACCGTGTGGCCTACCTGCTGTACGCGCACCGGGAGCGGCTGGCCCGCACCGGCACCCTGGTCATCGGCCCGAACCGCTCGTTCCTGCACTACATCGAGCAGGTGCTGCCCGCCCTCGGCGAGCTGGACGTCGCCCAGGCCACCGTGGAGGAGCTGGTCGCGCACGTCCCGGTCACCGGCACCGACCCGGCCCGCTCGGCCGTGGTCAAGGGCGACGCCCGGATGGCGCGGGTGCTGCGCCGGGCGGTGCGCTCCGGCATCACCACGCCCACCGAGCCGTGCGTGGTGATCCGCGGCTCGCGCCGCTGGCGGGTCCCGGCGTACGAGCTGGAGGAGATCGTCCAGGAGCTGCGCGAGCGGGACATCCGCTACGGCGCGGCGCTCGCCGCGCTGCCGCAGCGGATCGCGCACGCGGTGCTGGTGAAGATGGAGAACGGCGGCGAGGCCCCGGACGACCGGGTGCAGGACGCGGTCGCCCGCAACGCCGCGGTCAAGGCGACCGTCAAGGCGGCGTGGCCGGCGGTCGACCCGGTGAAGCTGGTGTTCCGGCTGCTCACCGACGCCGGCTTCCTGGCCGAGTGCGCCCAGGACGTGCTCACCCCCGAGGAGCAGCAGGCGTGCTCTGGGCGAAGGCCCGCGCAGTGCGAAGTCCGCGGCCTGGTCGCTGGCCGACGCCGTGCTCGTGGACGAGGCCCGGGACCTGGTGGAACGCACCCACTCGCTCGGGCATGTGGTGCTCGACGAGGCCCAGGACCTCTCCCCGATGCAGTACCGGGCCGTCGGCCGCCGCTGCACCACCGGGTCGGCCACGGTGCTCGGCGACCTCGCCCAGGGCACCACCCCTGGTCCACCGCGACCTGGGCCGAGGCGCTGGCGCACCTGGGCAAGCCGGAGTCGCGGATCGAGACGCTCAACAAGACCTTCCGGGTGCCCAGCGAGGTGATCGAGTACGCCTCCCGGCTGCTCCCCGGGATCGCCCGGGCCTGCCCCCGGCGAGTCGGTCCGTGTCTCGCAGGGCGCGCTGCTGATCCGCGCCGTCACCGTGTCCGAGGAGGGTTCTGCGGGCGCCGAGGGCGAGGAGGGTGCCGAGAGCGCGGCGGGCGCGGCGGACGCGGAGCTCACCGGGGCGGTGCTGGCGGCCTGCCGGGAGTCGCTGGCGCACGAGGGCTCGATCGCCCTGATCGCCGCCGACGCCCGGGTGCCGCTGCTGGCCGCGCCCTGGACGCGGCCGGGCTGCCGCACCTCACTCCTGGCACCGAGACCTCGGCCGAGGCCCGGCTGACCCTGGTCCCGGCCTCGCTGGCCAAGGGTCTGGAGTACGACTACGTGGTGCTGGAGGAGCCGGCCGGGATTGTGGACGGCGAGCCCGACCCGCGTACCGGGCTGCGCCGGCTGTATGTCTGCCTGACCCGCCCGGTCTCCGGTCTGACCGTGCTGCACGCCCGCCCGCTGCCGGCGGAGCTGGCCGCGGTCTGATTCAGCCGGCCCAGGCCCGGTCGCGCAGCCGCTTCAGGGTGACCAGGTCGGCGGCGTGGCCGTGGCCGGGGGGCGTCGCGGTCCGGGGTCTCCAGGATCAGCGGGACCCGGCGGTGGCCGGGTGGGTGAAGAGCTGCTGGAACGGGTCGGCCCCGATCCGGCCCTCCCCGATCCCGGCGTGCCGGTCCCGGCGCGAGCCGACGACGTCGGCGGAGTCGTTGGCGTGGATCAGCTTCAGCCGTCCGGGGCCGATCGACGCCTCCAGCACGTCCAGGGCCGCTCCGACACCGCCGGGCGCGGCCAGGTCGTGCCCGGCGGCGAAGGCATGGCAGGTGTCCAGGCAGACGCCGACCCGAGGATGGCGGTCCAGGGCCTCGGCGTACTCGGCCAGGTCCTCCATCCGGGAGCAGAGCGAGCGGCCCTGCCCGGCGGTGGGTTCCAGCAGCAGCCAGGGCGCGGGGGCGTCCGGCCGGTCGAGCCGGTCCAGCTCCGCCAGCAGCGGGCGGATGCCGGAGCGGACGGTGGCCATCGCCCAGGCCCGCCGGGAGCTGCCGTCCGGCTCGGTGCCGACCGCGGAGCCGGTGTGCACCACCACCCCGAGCGCGCCGATCGCCTGGGCCCGCAGCAGTGAGTGGCGCAGCGAGGCGGCCGACTGCTCCCGGGTGGCCGCGTTGTCGGAGCCGAAGTTGATCAGGTACGGGGCGACATAGGCCGGTACTGACTGCTCGCGGCACGCCTCGCGGAACTCCTCGTCCCGGGCCGGGTCACCGGCCGGGGTGGCCCAGCCCCGCGGATTGGCGACGAAGACCTGCACCGCCTCGGCCCCGATCTCCCGGGCCCGGGCCAGGCCGGTCCCGACCAGCCCGCGCCCGGCCACCGGGACGTGCGCCCGACCGGGTTGCGCGCGGTCGGGGCGGGCACGGACTGCGGAGCGGCTGCGGACTGCGGAGCGGCTGCGGACTGCGGAGCGGCTGCGGACTGCGGGGCGGCTGCGGCGTTCACCCGTGCAGCATGCCAGGTCACAGCGCGGGCCATGGTTTCCGGGTCAGCCGTGCTTTTCAGGTCAGCCGCGCCTTTCAGGTCAGCCGTAGACCCGGAGGTAGTCGGCGGCGAAGGTGATCGGGGCGGGTCGGTGCGGGTGGTACTCCCGGCGCTGACCGACAGGCTGAGGATCAGATAGGCGGACCAGTTGGCGCCGACCCCGGTGCCGTCGGAGTAGACCTTGGTGCCGTTGACATACCAGTCGACCGAGTTCGCCCGTAGTAGGTGCCGATGGTGACCCACTTGCCGGGGCGACGGCGGAGGCGTTGGTGTAGTAGTCCTGCGCCGGGTTGACGTGGTTGGTCAGCTCCAGCAGGTTCGGGTTGTCCGGGTGGTACTCGAACGAGTCGATCTCGCCGTTGCCGTTCTTCCAGGTCCACAGCGCGGGCCAGGCACCGGTCGCGGTCGGCAGCTGCACCCGGGTCTCCACGTACTCGCCGGTCTTGACCTGGAAGCCCTGGGTCGAGCCCTCGGTGGTGAGCAGGCCGGTGGTCCACTGCTGCCGTTCTCCAGGGTGTGGCTGGAGGCGTGGCGGTGAAGGTGGCGACGCCGTTGGCGACGCTGACGGCACTGTCGCTGAGCCAGTCCAGCTTGTTGTCGGACGGGTTGTGGTTGCCGTACTGGAAGGAGGTGGTGTTGTCGCCGATCCACTTGGAGCCGTAGGCGACGGGGCCGTTGAACTCCTCGGACCAGATCAGCGACTGGCCGGGGATCGGCGAGCCGGAGGTGGTCGTGGGGGAGGTGGTCGTGGCGGGGGGCGGGGTCGTCGTGCTCGGCGCCGGGGCGGACGTGGACGAGGAGGAGGCGGCGGTGACCTTCAGCGTCTGCGAGGTGAGGTTGTGCCAGGCTCCGGCGGAGTCCTGCCAGAAGCCGAACTGGGTGTAGCTGCCGGCCGGCAGGGTGCGGCTGCCGGTGGTGATCGAGACACCGCTCGGGCAGATCCGGACGTTGGCGGCCGAGCCCGGGAAGTCCAGGTTGTCTCCGGCCGCGTCGCGGACGCCGACGCCGAGCGTCTTGGCGGTGAAGCAGGAGCTGGAGTGGACCGTGAGCCTTGGCGGCGGTGCCAGCGGTCATCGAGGCCGGGGTGAGCCGGTCCTGGGTGACCTTGACGGTGGTGGCGGCCTGGGCCGGAGCGGAGAGCGGCAGCGCGACCAGCGGCACCGCGACCAGGGCCGCCGCCCCGGTTATCGCGCCGAGGCGGGCGGGGGCATGGGCAGGAGAGGTGAGACGCATGACAGGGTCCTCGGTGACGCCTGCGAGGTGAGCTGTCGGGTTCGGGCTGAGGCAGCCGCCCGTGGAACGACGGCTTCACCCCGAGTCGGCGTCCGCCCGCGGTGCGGGCAGGCCGCGACAACAGACCTGGTTCCCCCGCTCCTGTCCGTTCAGTGCTCGGTCGTTCGCCGACGGGTGGACAGGATTAGGCGCCCCGGTGGCGTTCCGCCGCTGGCGGAGACAGCAGGGTAGGCAGACTCCCCGCCCCGGACAACGAGATGTGCGCGTTCTCACAGGCAGCCCGAGGAGACGCCGGTGCCGACGGCCCGGAGCGGACGCCCCGCGCAGGCGGCCCGGCGGCCGCGCGCGGCTCAGCCGGGCCGCCCCGGCCGAACCGCGTGCGGCCGCTCGGGTCAGGCCGCGGCGCCGACCCCGGCGTCCACCAGCCGCCGCCACTCCTGCACCAGACCGGTGTCCACCGGGGTCTCCCAGCCGCCGGTGCGGACCATGCCGCCGACGTGGAACCCGTCCACACCGAGCGCCCGCAGTCCGGCGACCTGATGGGTCTTCAGGCCGCCGCCGACCAGGATCTGCGGGCGGAAGCCCGGCCGGCCCGCGCAGGCGGTCTCGGTGGCGAGCACCTCCAGTCCGGAGGCCACGCCGGCCGGAGATCCGGCGGTGAGCACCGTGTCCAGGCCGGGCAGGCCGTCGATGGCGGCCCGGACCGCATTGCGGTCGGCGGCGTTGTCCAGGGCCCGGTGGAAGGTCCAGCGGCAGCCCGGGATCGCGGACAGCACGGTGCGCACCGCCTCCATGTCCTCGCCGGGGAGGAAGCCGAGCACGAACTCCTCCGCGCCCTCGGCACGCAGCCGCTCGGCGGTGGCGCACAGGCCGTCCAGGTCGCGCGGCACAAAGCCGTCGCGGTCGCGCAGCATGACCCGCAGCGGGAGGTGTACAGCGGCGCGGATCCGGGCGAACTCCTCGATCGAGGGCGTGAGTCCGTCGGCGGCCATGTCCCCGGCCAGCTCGAGACGGTCCGCACCTCCGGCTGCCGCCGCGACCGCGTCCTGCGCGGAGGTGGCGATCACCTTTGCACGCTTACTCACATGACGCCCTTTCTCTCCCCGCACCTGCGTGGTCCCGATCAGGTGCGTGCAATCTCATACGGTCGGCGGTGCTGGCGGCGCGAGGACAGCAACAGGTCTAGTCCACTGGGTCAGCGTAGATCCTGCGAGGTGTCCACCGCATCCCTGTCTAGCTGGGAACACACGAACCGGTTCCGGAACCGGGCCACGCCGATCCGCGCACCGAACACCGTCCGCCCCCGGTCCGCCCGCCGCCGGACACCGTTCCGGCAGCCCACCGGGTGAGGCCCGCACCACTCGGACACACCGGCACCGCCATCCCTTCACAGCCGCCCGGCCACAATGGGCGCATGGCATCACCACCGCATCCCGACGCCGGGCTCGCCGCCGAACTGCTGGACCGCTGGAACGCCCTGATCGGGCGGCCGCGGCCCGGACCGGCGGCGGCCCCGTACGGGAGCAGCTGCTGCGGCGCTGGAGCGAGCCGCAGCGGCGGTACCACACCCTGCGGCACCTGGACGCGGTGCTGCGCGCCGTCGACGCGCTGGCGGCAGACGCGGGCACGGACACCGGCGCGGACAGCAACACGGACACGGACACCGACACGGTGCGGCTGGCGGCCTGGTTCCACGACGCCGTGTACGCGCCGGACCGCTCCGAGAACGAGGAGCGCAGCGCGCGGCTGGCCGAGCGGGTGCTGGCCGAGCTGGGGCTGCCGCCGGGGTCGGCCGCGGAGACCGCGCGGCTGGTGCGGCTCACCACCGAGCACGACCCGGCCCCGGGGACCGGGTCGGGGCGTTGCTGTGCGACGCCGACCTGGCGGTGCTCGGCGGGTCGCCGGGCGACTACGCGGCCTACGCGGCGGCGGTGCGCGAGGAGTACGCGTTCGTGCCCGAGCCGCAGTTCCGGGCCGGGCGGGCGGCGGTGCTGCGCCAGCTGCTGGCGCTGCCCGGGCTGTTCCGCACCCCGGGCGGGATCGCCGCCTACCAGGAGCGGGCCCGGGCGAACCTGACCGCGGAGCTCAGCGCGCTGGAGGGCCCGGAGGGGCAGCAGGGCTGAACCCCGGGGGCGGCTGGTGGCGCTTGCGACGGCGCAGGCCCGCGGCGGTGATCCGGGCGACCAGCTCCCTGCTGTCCACCGGCTGCGCCCCGGCCGCCAGCGCCCGCGCGTACAGCCGCTCGGGCAGGTCGTAGTGGTCCCGCTCGAAGCCGCGCTCGGGCACGTCCAGCAGCCGGGCGAAGGCGCGCAGTTCCGCCAAGGAGTGGTCGCTGACCAGGTGCGACCACATCCGCCCGTGTCCGGGCCAGGTGGGCGGGTCGATCAGGATCATGCGCCGAGCGCCCCCACCGGGGCGACCACGACCCCCTCCTTGGGGCACACCCAGTGCGGGTCGGGGCCGAGCTCCGGTTCCACGCTCAGGGCCTGCGGGTCGCCCCCGGCCGAGCAGCCCTCACACAGCGGCCAGCGTCCGTACGCCTCCAGCAGGGCGTCCTGGACGTCCTGGGCGACCAGCCCGAGCAGGAACTCGGCGCCATCCGGCCACTGCTCGACCCACCAGCGGCGCTGGGCGACGGCGTCCTCCAGCAGCGAGACCACCGGGGCCTCGGCGACGTCGCGGGCGGTCAGGTCGCGCAGCACCCCGGCGCGGGCGGCGTGCAGTACGGCTTCGATTCGGTCGGCGTCCATCAGACCATTGTCCCAAACCCGCTGCCCCGAACCCGCGCGGCGGGCAGCGGCGGGCGGCGGCGGGCAGCGGCGGCCCGCAGACGCCGCGAGGCGGTCCGTCCCCGGCTGCTGCCGGGGACGGACCGCCTCGCGTGGAAACCGCTGATCCAGGTCGGCCTCGCGGCCGACGGCGGATCAGAAGTCCATGTCACCGCCGGGCATGCCACCGGGGCGGCCGCCCCGGCCTTCTCCGGCTTGTCGGCGATGACGGCCTCGGTGGTGAGGAAGAGCGCGGCGATGGAGGCCGCGTTCTGCAGAGCCGAGCGGGTGACCTTGGCCGGGTCGATGATGCCCGCGGCGACCAGGTCCACGTACTCGCCGGTGGCGGCGTTCAGGCCGTGGCCGGCCGGGAGGTTGCGGACCTTCTCGACCACGACGCCGCCCTCGAGGCCGGCGTTGAACGCGATCTGCTTGATCGGGGCCTCGAGTGCGACCTTGACGATGTTGGCACCGGTGGCCTCGTCGCCCTCCAGGTCCAGCTTCTCGAAGACGACACCGGCCTGAAGCAGCGCGACGCCACCACCGGCGACGATGCCCTCCTCGACGGCGGCCTTCGCGTTGCGGACAGCGTCCTCGATGCGGTGCTTGCGCTCCTTGAGCTCGACCTCGGTCGCGGCACCGGCCTTGATCACGGCCACGCCGCCCGCGAGCTTCGCCAGGCGCTCCTGGAGCTTCTCGCGGTCGTAGTCGGAGTCGCTGTTCTCGATCTCGGCGCGGATCTGGTTGACGCGGCCGGCGACCTGGTCGCTCTCGCCCGCGCCGTCCACGATGGTGGTCTCGTCCTTGGTGATGACGACCTTGCGGGCGCGGCCGAGCTCCAGACCGGCGTTCTCCAGCTTGAGGCCGACCTCCTCGGAGATGACCGTGCCACCGGTGAGGATGGCGATGTCGCCCAGCATGGCCTTGCGGCGGTCGCCGAAGCCCGGAGCCTTGACGGCGACGGACTTGAAGGTGCCACGGATCTTGTTGACCACCAGGGTCGACAGGGCCTCGCCCTCGACGTCCTCGGCGATGATCAGCAGCGGCTTGCCGGACTGCATGACCTTCTCCAGGATCGGGAGCAGGTCCTTGACCCGCCGATCTTGGAGTTGGCGATCAGGATGTACGGGTCGTCGAAGGACGTCTCCATACGCTCCAGGTCGGTGGCGAAGTAGGCGGAGATGAAGCCCTTGTCGAAGCGCATGCCCTCGGTGAGCTCAAGCTCCAGGCCGAAGGTCTGCGACTCCTCGACCGTGATGACGCCTTCCTTGCCGACCTTGTCCATCGCCTCGGCGATGAGCTCGCCGATCTGCGGGTCAGCGGCGGAGATGGAGGCGGTGGAGGCGATCTGCTCCTTGGTCTCCACGTCCTTCGCGAGCTCCAGCAGCTGGGCGGAGACGGCCTCGACGGCCTTCTCGATGCCGCGCTTGAGGGCCATCGGGTTGGCGCCGGCCGCGACGTTGCGCAGGCCCTCGCGCACCAGCGCCTGGGCGAGCACGGTGGCGGTGGTGGTGCCGTCGCCCGCGACGTCGTCGGTCTTCTTGGCGACCTCCTTGACGAGCTCGGCCCCGATCTTCTCGTACGGGTCCTCCAGCTCGATCTCCTTGGCGATGGAGACACCGTCGTTGGTGATCGTGGGGGCGCCCCACTTCTTCTCAAGGACGACGTTGCGGCCCTTGGGGCCGAGCGTGACCTTGACAGCGTCGGCGAGCTGGTTCATCCCGCGCTCAAGGCCGCGACGAGCTTCCTCGTCGAACGCAATGATCTTGGCCATGGAAGTGGTCCTCCCGGACAGGGTGGCTGCGTGTGGACCGCGCTGGCGCCCGCGACGGACGGACCCGGCCTACGGCGGTTCCTTCCCGCCTCACCCGGGGCCTCACCTTCCCGGCCCGTTGTCACTCTCTACCTCAGAGTGCTAACGCCAATGATTAGCACTCGACCCCCTGAGTGCAAGCAGATGACGGCGGAACCGGGCCGGAACGGACGCTGGGCCCGTACCCAGGGGGTACGGGCCCAGCGAAAGACCTGCGTCGCTGCTTCGTTCGGAACGAGGCTCGGCCGGTCATGTTCAGTCAGCGATCGCCCGACCGGGGGTCACACCACGCGGACCATGTCCGCCTGGGGACCCTTCTGACCCTGCGAGATCTCGAACTCGACTCGCTGGCCCTCTTCGAGCGACCGGTACCCGTCCATCTGGATCGCGCTGTAGTGGACGAACACGTCCGCACCACCGTCGACCGCGATGAAGCCGTACCCCTTCTCCGCGTTGAACCACTTGACGGTGCCCTGAGCCATTCCAAACTCCCCTATTACTGGCCCTTTCACGGTCCGCACTCCGCGGACCGGACCGAGTCGCCACGCGGTGCGTGGCGCTGCGACCGACGCTGAATGTATCCACTCCAATGCCCTCTGCAACAGGGCATAAGGGAGGCAATTCTTGGCGGGCGTTAACGGGCGAGAAGTGACCGATGGTGGCAAATCAACACAATATGGCCCGGACATAGCGGACCTCCCCGACAAATCTCCGCGGAAATTCTGACGACTGGGCCACGACCGGACCCCTGGCCGAATCTCAACCACCGGGACGGCCGGGTCCCGACGGGCGGCGGACACTGCGGGTGACAGTTGCGCTGTGGAGGTTTGAACCGGCTACCGGCGGCGCGGAGCCCGGAGCGGCAACCCGGTGCGGACCTGCTGACAGAGCTGGAGCGAGCTAAAAAAAGCCCGGAACGTACAATTCCGTTGGAGCTGCCCTTCAGCGGTCACCGGCCACTCTACCGCCGCCGGGACGCTTTCCCCGCCACCGCGGGCACGCCGCGGGCGGCGCGCGCGTCGGGTGTTCCGGGAGCGGCCGGCGGGGCTCGACTGCCGTCCGCCCGGCAAGGAAAACCACTATTCACCGGCGATTGTTCCGGAGCCGATATTCACCTCGGGTTACCGGAACCGCCCGCGGGCCGGACATTCCATATCGCGGAACAGGAAACCGCGGGCCTTCCGGGGCCGGGAACGGCCGAAAGCAGACCGGGCGCGCCGGCCCCCGCGCACCCCTCGTCCGCCGCGCCGCGCCGCCCGCCCGCGCTCCACCCGCCCCGCGCCGCCAGCCCTGCTCCGCCCGTTCTGCTCCGCCCGTCCCGGGAACGGCGACGGGCGCGGCCCCCGAGGGGACCGCGCCCGTGCCGGGCCGTGCCGTGGCGGGTCAGCAGCCGCCGGCGACGGCCGGGATGATCGAGACGCCCGCGCCGTCCGGGGTGGCGGTCTCCAGGCCCTCCGCGAAGCGCACGTCGTCCTCGTTGACGTAGACGTTGACGAAGCGGCGCAGCTTGCCGCCGTCGTCGAGGATGCGCTCGGCGATGCCCACGTGGTTGGCGTCGAGGTCGGCGATGACCGCGGCCAGGGTCGCGCCCTCGGCCTTCACCTCGGCGGCGCCGCCGGTGTAGGTGCGCAGGATCGTGGGGATGCGGACAGAGACACTCATGCCAGGCCAGCCTCTCGGAACGAGTCAAGGGTGGGACGGATGGTCGCGGACAGGCCGGTGGTGGGCTCCACCGCGTCCAGGGTCTTCAGGCCGTCGCCGGTGTTCAGCACGACGGTCTCGGCGGCCGGGTCGAGCAGGCCGTTCTTGATGAGCTTCTGGAGCACGCCGACGGTCACGCCGCCCGCGGTCTCCGCGAAGATGCCCTCGGTGCGGGCCAGCAGCTTGATGGCGTCCACCACCTGCTCGTCGTTGACGTCCTCGACCGCGCCGCCGGTGCGGCGGCAGATGTCCAGGACATAGGGGCCGTCCGCCGGGTTGCCGATGGCCAGCGACTTGGCGATGGTGTTCGGCTTCTGCGGGCGGACCACGTCGTGCCCGGCCTTGAAGGCGGTGGAGACCGGGGAGCAGCCTCGGCCTGGGCACCGAAGATCTTGTAGGGCTTGTCCTCGACCAGGCCCAGCGCGATCAGTTCCTTGAGCCCCTTGTCGATCTTGGTGAGCTGCGAGCCGGAGGCGATCGGGATCACGATCTGGTCCGGCAGCCGCCAGCCGAGCTGCTCGCAGATCTCGTACGCCAGGGTCTTGGAGCCCTCGCCGTAGTAGGGGCGCAGATTGACGTTGACGAAGCCCCAGCCGTCCCCGGCCGGGTCGCCGATCAGCTCCGAGCAGAAGCGGTTCACATCGTCGTAGTTGCCTCGATGCCGACCAGCTCGCCGCCGTACACCGCGGCCATGACCACCTTGCCCTGCTCCAGGTCGTGCGGGATGAACACGCAGGAGCGCAGCCCGGTGCGGGCGGCCGCGGCGCCGACCGCCCGGCCAGGTTGCCGGTGGAGGAGCAGGAGAGGGTGGTGAAGCCGAAGGTGCGGGCGGCCTCGACGGCGATCGCGACCACCCGGTCCTTGAACGAGTGGGTCGGGTTGCCCGAGTCGTCCTTGACGTACAGGGCGCCGGTGACGCCCAGTTCCCGGGCCAGGTTGTCGGCCTTGACCAGCTTGGTCCAGCCGGGGTTCAGGTTGGGGTGCTCGGCCACGTCGGCCGCACCGGAGCAGCGGCGCATAGCGCCAGATGTTGTGCGGGCCGGCCTCGATCCGGGCGCGCAGCGCCTCGGGGTCGCCGGTCGGCAGGTCGTAGGCGATCTCGAGCGGGCCGAAGCACTCGGTACAGGCGAAGTCCGGGGCCAGCGGGGTGCGGGCGCCGCACTCGCGGCAGGACAGGGCCACTGCGGGCCCGAAGGCCTCGGGTGTGACGGACGTAACAGCGGTGACTGCCATGATGGCGAGGCCCTCTCTCCTCATCTTCCCGGGGCGTGTCTCGCCACGGGACGGAATTGGCACCTTCCCCACCAACTGCGCCGAGCGCGCTGGCAGGAGGGTTGCCGGGACTTCGACGGGCCGTTCCCAGTCCCTCTGGATGAGCTCTATGGCGTCCGGCGGCGGCCTCTCGGTCAGCACCGGTTCGCATTTGTACGTAAGACTGGGCACCCCCGGTATGTCGGGCGCGCGCCGTCCCCAAGACTGTAGCCGAAGCCCGCGCTGCGCTCATGGTCGTCCGCGAGGCGAGACGGCCGTGCGCGGCCGCCGGGGGTCGGGTGACCATGGACAGACCACGACTGAGGAGTCCCGTGCTTGACGAGGTGGCGGACTGGCTGCGTCGTTCCTGGGCCGCCGCCGACCGCACGCTGCCGCAGCTGCTGGCCGCCAAACGCGCCTCCGGCTGCACGGTGAGCGTGGTGCTGCCGGCCCTGGACGAGGAGGCCACCGTCGGCGGGATCGTCGCCGCGATCCGACGCGACCTGATGGCCGCGGTGCCGCTGGTGGACGAGCTGGTGGTGGTGGACTCCGGCTCCAACCGCACCGCGCAGGCCGCGGCGGCCGCCGGGGCCCGGGTGGTGCACCGGGACGCCCCGCGCGGCCGGGCCGAGCCGGGCAAGGGCGAGGTGCTGTGGCGCTCGCTGCTGGTCACCGAGGGCGACATCGTCTGCTTCATCGACGCCGACCTGCGGGAGTTCTCCTCCACCTTTGTCTCCGGCATCGTCGGGCCGCTGCTGACCGACCCGGACGTGGCCCTGGTGAAGGCCATGTACGACCGGCCGCTGGACACCGGGACGGTGAGCATCCCGGCCGGCGGCGGCCGGGTCACCGAGCTGGTCGCCCTGCTGAACCTGCACTGGCCCCGGCTGGCCGGTTTCGTGCAGCCGCTCGGCGGCGAGTACGCGGCCGCCGCTCACTGCTGGAGCGGCTGCCCTTCGCCACCGGCTACGGCGTGGAGCTCGGCCTGCTGGTGGACGCGCTGGAGCTGGCCGGTCTGGACGCCCTGGCCCAGGTCGACGTGGGCGTGCGGCACCACCGGCACCAGGACGCGCAGGCCCTCGGCCGGATGGCCGCCACCATCTACCGCACCGCCCTGGACCGGCTCTCCCGCAGCGACCGGATCAAGGCCGGCGACGAGCTGATCACCCCGCTGCTCACCCAGTTCACCCGATCGCCGGAGGGCTTCACTCCGGTGACCACCGCGATATCGGGCCTGGACCGGCCCCCGGTGGTCACCCTGCCCGAGTACCGGGGCTGACCCGGCCACCCGACGGCCACCGCCCGGCCACCCGGCCGACCACCCGCCCGGGTACCGCGTTTGCCGCGCCCCGGGTTTGGCGCCGCCCCGCTCAGGCAAGGTCTCCCCCATGGCCGATCCCAGTTCCGCCCGTGTCCTGCTCGCCTCCAACCGGGGGCCCGTCTCCTTCACCGTGGAGGACGACGGCACGCTGACGCCGCGCCGCGGCGGGGGGCGTGGTCTCCGGGCTGTCCGCCATCGGCGACGAGGTGGAGTCGGTGTGGGTCTGCGCCGCGCTCTCCGAGGGCGACCGGGCCGCCACCCGGCAGGGCCTGACCGACCCCTCGGTGCGCATGCTGGACATCGACCCGGGCACCTTCGCCCGCGCCTACAACGGCATCGCCAACTCCACCCTCTGGTTCGTCCACCACCTGATCTACAACACGCCGACGACACCGGTGTTCGGGGCCTCCTTCCGCCGCGAGTGGGGCTCCTACCAGGCGTACAACACGGCCTTCGCGGAGGCGCTGGCCGACGCCGCCGCGCCCGGGGCGACCGTGCTGGTCCAGGACTACCACCTGTCACTGACCCCCGGCTGCTCCGCGAGCTGCGGCCGGACCTGCGGATCGGGCACTTCTCGCACACCCCCTGGGCCCCGCCCGACTACTACCGGCTGCTGCCCGACGACGTCGCCGCCGAGGTGCTCAGCGGCATCCTCGGCGCGGACCGGGCCGGCTTCCTCACCCAGCGCTGGGCCGCGGCCTTCGCGGACTGCTGCGTGGCGGTGCTCGGCGCCCGGGTGGAGCAGGGGCCGGACGGCGGGATCACGGTCACCCACGACGGCCGCACCACCCGGCTCGGGGTGCACCCGCTGGGCGCGGACGGCGAGTTCCTGCGTGAGCGCTCGCACCGCTGCGACGTGGATTCACGGCTGGCGACGCTGCGCGAGGCGGTCGGCGACCGGCGGACCGTGGTCCGGGTGGACCGCACCGAGCTGTCCAAGAACATCGTCCGCGGCCTGCTCGCCTATCGGCACCTGCTGCGGACCCGCCCGGAGTGGCTGGACCGGGTGGTCCACATCGCCTTCGCCTACCCCTCCCGGCACGACCTGCCGGAGTACCGCGAGTACACCGCCTCGGTGCTGCGCACCGCGCAGGAGATCAACGACGAGTTCGGCACCCCGGACTGGCAGCCGGTGATCCTGCACGTGGACGACGACTTCCCCAGGTCGCTGGCCGCCTACCGGCTCGCGGACGTGGCCCTGGTCAACCCGATCCGGGACGGTATGAACCTGGTCGCCAAGGAGGTCCCGGTGGTCTCCGACGAGGGCTGCGCCCTGGTGCTCTCCCGCGAGGCCGGGGCCTTCGCCGAGCTGGGCGCGGACGCGCTCGCGGTGAACCCGTACGACGTGATCGAGACCGCGGAGGCGCTGCACACCGCGCTGTCGATGGACCCGCAGGAGCGCGCCGACCGCTGCAAGCGGCTGGCCGCGGCGGCCACCGCGCTGCCGCCCAGCGCCTGGTTCCTGGAGCAGTACCGGGCGCTGTCCTCCTAGGCCCGACGCGCCAGGAAGTCTCGGGCCACGAAATCCCGGGCCGGGAGTCTCAGACCTGGGAGTCGGTGTCGATGCCCAGTGACCGCAGGTGCGCCAGGTTGACCGCCTCGACCCGGCGCGCCTCGCGCCGGACCGCGAGCCGGAAGTCGTGCTGCTTGGTGCCGTTGTAGATGTTCTCGAACATGGCCGCGGGCGCGAAGTGCATCAGCAGCAGGCCGATCGGGTAGGAGCGGCGCGCCCCGGGCGGGCCGAGCACCGCGCGGGCCCAGTGCACCGCGCTGAGCGCGACCTCCGGGTCCGGGTGCGGCTCGCCGCGGCGGGCGGCCTCGAACAGCTCGTCCCGCTGCGCGTACCCGAGCGCCGCCCAGCGCTTGCGGGAATCCTCGCGCACCCATCGCGCTTCGGCCACGCCGACCGCCTCCCAGCATCGTCACCGTGCCGAAGGCCCCCGGCACGCCGGCCGACGCGGTGCCGGCGGCCTTCCCACGGTACGGGCAGCCGGTCGGCGGGCGACGATCGGGTGCCCGTACCGCTGCCGGGGGGCGGCGGGGCTTCAGCGCGGCCCGAGCCGGTCCGCCAGCGCGTCCAGCAGCTCGACCACCCCGTCCGGGCCGGAGACGACCAGGTCGGCACGGTCGGCCAGGGCGGCGACCGGTGGCTCGCCGGTCGCCGGGGCGCTGCACACCAGCAGCCCGGGCAGGCCCGGGTCGGCCCGTAGTGCCTCGACCGCGTCGTAGGCGGCCAGGTCGCCGAGGTCGTCACCGGCGAACAGCACGCTGCCGGCGGCCCGCTCGCGCAGCACCGACGTCAGCGCGACCCCCTTGTCCATGCCGGGCGGCCGCAGCTCGAGCACCATCCGGCCGGGCTCCACCGCCAGGCCGTGCCGGGCGGCCAGTCCGCGCAGCGGGGCGTCCAGCCGGGCCAGGGCGGTCGCCGGGTCGGCGGCCCGGCGGGTGTGCACGGCCAGCGCATGGCCCTTGTCCTCGATCCTGACCCCCTCCGGCAGCGGCAGTTCGGCGAGCTCGGGCCGCAGCGCGATGATGCCGGGGTACTCCTCGGGGGCGCGCAGCACGTCGGTCGCGGCGTCCCAGCGTTCCAGGCCGTAGTGGCCGAGGACGATCAGCCGTTCGAGTCCGTCGACACCGGCGAAGCCGCCCAGCCGCACGGCGACCGCGGCCGGGCGGCCGGTGAGCACGACCACGGCGGCCACCCGCGGCGCGAGCCTGGCAAGGGCGGCCACCGCCTGCGGATGGGCGTAGGCCCGTTCGGGGTTGGCCACGATGGGGGCGAGCGTGCCGTCGAAGTCGAGGGCGATCACGGCACGGGAGGGATCCTGGTACAGGGCGGCGAGTCCGGCCGCTCCGGCGGTGGTGCGCGGTTCGGGGATGCTCATGTACAGGACGATAGACGTCCGGCGCCCGAAGAGTGGGCGCTAACGCCGCGCCCGGCGCTGCTCGCGGAGCCGGCGCAGCCGGTTGACCAGCAGCGGGTCGTGCGCCAGCGCCGCCTGGCGGTCCAGCAGTCCGTTCAGCAGCTGGTAGTACCGGACCGGGGCCAGGTCCAGCTGCGCGCGGATGGCGGCCTCCTTGGCGCCCGGGCTCGGCCAGGGCCGCGCCTCAAGCGCCAGCACCGCGCGGTCGCGGTCGGTCAGCTCGTCCTCCACTGCCCCTCCTGTGCCGTTCCCGGCCGCCCGAACCTGGGTCGCCCGAACCGGGTCGCCCGAACCTGGGTCGCCCGAACCGGTCTCCACGGTACGGGACGCTACGACCTGTCACCCCGCCGCCGCCGGAGCAGACAGCCTGCTGCTGCCCGTCCGGGGCCGCGGGCCGCTAGCGTCAGGGGTATGACCAGCATCAACAGCTTCGCCGTACACATCCCGGACGCCGACCTGGAGCCGGACCCGCTCGATCCGGAGCAGATCGTCGCCGGTTCGCCCGAGGTCTCCGGCACGGTGCTGTGGGAGTCCGAGGACGGGAAGCAGATCCGCGGCATCTGGCAGATCACCCCGGGCACGGTGACCGACACCGAGGCCAACGAGCTGTTCGTGGTGGTCAGCGGCCGGGCCACGATCGCCGTCGAGGGCGGCGCGACCTTCGACGTCGGCCCCGGCGACGCCTGCGTGCTGCGCGAGGGCGACCGCACCACCTGGACCGTGCACGAGACGCTGCGCAAGGCGTACCACATCACCCTGCCCTAGCCCCTAGCCCGGCGGAGCAGCGGTCGGAACACAGCGGAGCCCCGGTCGGCGCCTTTCGGCGCGGCCGGGGCTCTGCTCGTGCGTGAAGCGGTGCCCGGCGGGCTACTTGACCGAGCCCGCGGTCAGGCCGGAGACGACCTTGCCCTCGATCAGGGCGAAGAGGACGATCACCGGAATGGTGGCGATCACCGAACCGGCGAACAGGTGACCCAGTCGACGGAGTACTGGGCGGTGAAGGTGGAGATCCTGACCGTCAGCGGGGGGTGGCGCCCGGCCCGCTGTCCAGCGTCAGGGCGACGATGAACTCGTTCCAGGCCGCGATGAAGGTGAAGACCAGCGCGGTGACGATGCCGGGCATCGCCAGCGGGATGATCACCCGGAACATCGCGCCGAGCCGGCTGCACCCGTCGACGATCGCGGCCTCCTCGATCTCCTTCGGGATGGCGCTGAAGTAGGCGTTGAGGATCCACACCGCGAAGGCCATGTTGAAGCCCGCGTTGACCAGGATCAGCGACCAGACCGAGTTCAGCATGCTGAACTGGAGGAACTCGCGGTAGATGCCGACGATCATCGCGGTGGGCTGGAACATCTGGGTGACCAGCACCAGCACCAGGAAGATGCCGCGGCCGCGGAACTTGCGCCGGGCGGTGTAGTAGGCCGCCGGGACGGCCACCAGCAGCACCAGCGCGGTGGCGCCGAAGGCGATCTCCAGGCTGGTGCCCAGGCCGGCGCCGAGGCCGGTGGACCAGATGTTGGTGAAGTTGGAGAAGGTGAAGCTGTGCGGCAGCAGGTTCCGGTCGGAGACCTGGCCGGCCGGGCGCAGCGCCGTGATCACCATTTCCAGGTACGGCAGCAGGAAGAAGACGCCGATGATGTAGGCGCCGCCGACGGTCGCGACCGTCCGCAGCCGGGGCGGCTTGCGCCGGGCCGGAGCGGGCTTGGACCGGGGCGCGGCGTGCGCGCGTACGGTGTCGGTGGCCATGAGTCAGTCCTCCGCGGAGTTCCACTTGGACGCCCGCAGGAACAGCAGGACGATCACGATGATGAAGCCGAAGTTGACCACCGACATGGCGGCGGCCTCGCCGATGTTGGACTGCGAGGTGGTGTACATGAAGATCGTGCTGGTGGCGTCGGAGCTGTTGGCGTTGCCGCCGTTCATCTCGTAGATGATCGGGAACGAGTTGAACACGTTCATCACGTTGATCAGCATCGCGACCAGCAGCGCCGGGCGCAGCAGCGGCAGGGTGACCGACCAGTAGGTGCGCAGGACCGAGGCGCCGTCGAGCTTAGCCGCCTCGTACACCTCGGCGGGACCCCCTGGAGGCCGGCCAGCAGCGCGTAGGTGGTGAACGGGACCGAGACGAAGACCGCGACGAAGATCTCCCAGCAGAACGCGGGCACCTGCTCGGAGAGCCAGTTGGTGGCGTTGTACTGCTTGATGATCCCCAGGTCGTGCGCGAGGACGGTGATCGCGCCGTTGTTGGGGTCGAGCATCCAGCGGAAGACGATCGCGGTCATGACCACCGAGGCCGCCCAGGGGGCGATCAGCGCCCAGCGGGCGACCCGGCGGCCGGGGAACTGCTTGTTGAACAGCTGAGCGACACCGAGGGAGATCAGCATGGTGAGCGCCACCACGACGACGACCCACACGACCGTGCGGATCAGCACACCACCAGGACCTGCTCGTCGAAGAGTCTGTCGAAGTTCTTCCACCCGGCGGAGCCGTGGTTGAAGCCCATCGCGTCAAAGCTCTGCCCAGAGGTCTGGAACATCGCGACAACGGGCCAGATCACCACGAACAGGATCAGTACGGTCGCGGGCGCCACCCAGGGCACGGGCGCGAGCGCCCGCGCCAGCCGGCGCAGCGGGCTTTCGCTCCGCCGCTGGCCCCGTCGGGGCCCACCCGGACCGGGCGCCGACTCCAACGCGTCGGCGTGAGTCGTTTGCGTCATGGTCTTCTCCATCGGTGCGCGGCCGCGGCCGGTGCGGCGAGTCGTTCGCCGCACCGGCCGCGGGCGCTGCGGGTGGTGTTAGTTGTTGCTGCTGGAGGCGAAGGTCTGGAGCTGGCCCAGGACCGAGCTGGCAGCGTCCGGGCTGTTCACCGCGGCGCCGATGGTGTTCTGGATCTTCGCGAGCACCGGGGTCCAGTTGGACGCGGTCGGGTACTGCACGGAGTTGGGCACCGCGGCCAGGAAGCCGGCGTCGATCGGGTTGCTGGCGGACAGCGAGGCCGAGGCCGAGGTGGTGGCCGGCAGCAGGTTGTACTCGTTGTCGAACGCTTCCTGGTACTTGTCCTGGTAGGCGAAGTCCAGGAACGCCTTGATCTGCGCGGCGTGGCCACCGGTGTTGAAGGCGGTGACGTCGTCGTGCACGGCCAGGGCGGAGGTCAGCGCGCCGTTCTTGCCGGGCATGGCCACGACGCCCCAGTCGGAGCTGGTGAGCTTGCCGGAGCTCTGGATGATCGGGATCAGCGCGCCGGAGCCGCCGACCATGCCGACCGTGCCGTTGGCGAAGTCCTGCCAGCCGATCTTGCGGTCCTGGGTGGCCGGTCCGGCCGGTGTCGCCGGCCTTGACCATGTTCGCCAGGAACTGGAAGGTCGCGACGTTGTTCGCCGAGTTGATGTCGTACTTGCCGGAGCCGTCGGTGTAGTTGCCGTCGTTGCCGAGCATCCACATCAGCGACTCGCCCTGGGCCTCCTCGGACCGAGCGGCAGGAAGTAGCCGACGTTGCCGCCGGGCAGCGCCTTGATCGCGGCGGCGTCGCTCTCCAGCTGCGCCCAGGTGGTCGGCGGGGTCAGCTTGGCCTGCGCGAAGAGCTTCTTGTTGTAGAAGAGCGCGCGGGCGCTGGTGGTGAAGGGGGCGCCGTAGGCGGTGCCGTTGCTGTCCTCCTGCTTGGCGAACACCGGGATCAGGTTGTTGATGGTCGACTGGTCCATCACCTGGCTGAGCGGGTACAGCAGGTTGTCGGAGGCGAACTCCTGCGGCGCGTCGCCCTCAAGGATGTCCGGGTACTGCTTGGCCTGGAACATGGAGGTGGTCTGCGCCTGCCAGTTGGTCCAGGCGATGGTCTGCACGTGGACCGTGATGGTCGGGTTGGCGGCGTGGAAGGCGTTCGCGATGTTCTGCCAGTAGGTCTGCGAGCTGTTCGACGTGCCGGCCGTGCCGTAGTCGGCGGCGAGCAGGTTGATAGTGGTGTCGCCGCCGGCCGTGGACGACTTGGAACCGCTGCTGGAGCTGCTACATGCGGTCAGGGCCATGGCGCCGACAACGCCGAGAGCAGAGAGAGCGAGCATACGACGCTTCAACGAACTACCGCCTTCGCAGATGCGAACCCGGTCCTGGCCGGGTCCGAATATGAGTCCAAGGTCGGCAGTTGTGTCCGGCGGGCGTGTGAGGGGCACCCGCTCGGGCCGGAAGACCTGCCGTCCCTGTTGTGTCGGCAAGTCTGTCGCGAGCCGTGCAAGAGGTCTACACCATTTACCGAATAGCTGAACTTCGTTGCATCCTGTGCAACGACAATACGGACAAACCATCCCTATTTGCTCCAGCCACTGGGATCGGACGGACCGTCAGATGTCCTTCCGTGACCAAACTTGAGATCCACCGGAGGAATTTTCTCGAACCCCTTGTGGAATCGCTGGCCCTTTCACCTGCACTTCCTCTTGGTCTAGACCACAGACCAGTGCATTCGGACATCCGTGCAGCTCACAGGCGCAGCGGCCATTCGCTACTCTCTGTCATCAAAGGGCTGCAGAGCCCGCCGTGTCCGGATTCGACCTCGTTCGGGACCCCGGACGAGACCGGCGTCTCATGGTCTTGGACCAGACCAATCCGGAGACTGGACTAGACCTCTACTCCCTCGGAAAGGGAGACTGTCCCCGTGAAGCACGTGATCGCACTCGATGTCGGCGGGACCGGCATGAAGGCCGCCCTGGTCGCCCAGGACGGCGCACTCCTGCATGTGGAGCGCCGCCGACCGGCCGGGAGCGCGGCACGGACGCCGTCGTCGCCGGCATCCTCGGCTTCGCCGCCGATCTGCGCGACGAGGGCCTGCGGCGCTACGGCACCGCCGCGTCCGCGGCCGGGGTCGCCGTACCGGGCACGGTCGACGAGAAGAACGGCGTGGCCGTCTTCTCCGCCAACCTCGGCTGGCGTGACCTGCCGATGCGTCAACTCCTCAGCGAGCGGCTGGCGGACGGCGGTCACCGGCTTCCGGTGGCGCTCGGCCACGACGTCCGCACCGGCGGCTTCGCCGAGGCCAGGATCGGTGCCGGACAGGGCGTCGACCGCTTCCTGTTCATCGCGCTGGGCACCGGCATCGCCGGCGGCATCGGCATCGACGGGCGGATAGAGGCCGGGGCCAACGGCAACGCCGGGGAGATCGGCCATGTGATCGTCCGTCCCGGCGGGCCGCTGTGCGGCTGCGGGGCGCGGCTGCCTGGAGACCCTGGCCTCGGCCTCCGCCGTCTCCCGGGCCTGGGCCGCCGCCAGCGGCGACCCGGACGCCGACGCGGCCGGCTGCGCGCTGGCCGTGGAGGCCGGCGACAAGCGGGCCATGGAGATCTGGGCGGACATGGTCTCCGCGCTGGCAGACGGCATCATGACGGCACAGAGCCTGCTCGACCCCGCATGATGATCATCGGTGGCGGCCTCGCCGAGGCCGGTGCCACCCTGTTCACACCCCTGCGCCAGGCGGTCGCGGAACGGATCACGTTCCAGGTACCGCCCGCGCTTGTACCGGCGATGCTCAAAGACAACGCCACTTGCCTGGGCGCAGGGCTGCTCGCCTGGGATCTGCTCTCACTGGAGGTGACCGCGTGAGCAACGCGGACCGCACTGTGCTGGCCGGGGCCAGGATCGTTCTGCCCACCGGCGTCGTGGACAACGGCCGGCTGGTCATCGAGAACGGCCGGATCGCCGAGGCGGCAGCAGCCCCCGACAGCGTCGCGGAGGGCGCCGACCGGGCGGGCTCGGTCCCGCCGCTCGACCTGGGCGGCTACATCGTGGCGCCGGGCTTCGTGGACATGCACGTCCACGGCGGCGGCGGGGCCTCCTACGCCTCCGGCATCGCCGAGGAGGCGCTGACGGCCGCCCGCACCCACCTGGAGCACGGCACCACCACCACCATGGCCAGCACGGTCACCGGCGAGATCGACGAGATCTGCCGGCAGGCCGCGGTGCTCAGCGAGCTGGTCGAGGACGGCGTGCTGGCCGGCGTCCACTTCGAGGCCCCTTCATCAGCATCAACCGCTGTGGCGCGCACCAGCCGGACCTGCTCCGCGACCCGGATCCGGCGCTGGTCCGCAAGCTGGTCGACGCCGCCCGGGGCACCGCCCGGATGGTGACCCTGGCCCCGAGCTGGAGGGCGGCATCGAGTCCATCCGGCTGCTCAAGGAGCTCGGGGTGATCGCGGCGATCGGCCACACCGACGCCAACTACGACAAGGCGCTGGCCGGGATCGACGCCGGGGCCTCGGTCGCCACCCACCTGTTCAACGCCATGCCGGCGATCGGCCACCGCGCCCCGGGGCCGATCGTGGCCCTGCTGGAGGACGAGCGGGTCACCGTGGAGCTGGTCGGCGACGGTGTGCACCTGCACCCGCGGTGATCGACCTGGCGATGACCGGCGCCGGCCTGGACCGGGTGGCGCTGATCACCGACGCCATGTCCGCGCCGGCTTCGGCGACGGCCTCTACCCGCTCGGCCCGCTCCAGGTCCGGGTGCAGGACGGGGTCGCCCGGCTGGTCGAGGGCGGCTCGATCGCGGGCAGCACACTGACCCTGGACGTGGCCTTCCGGCGCGCGGTCACCATCAACGGGCTGTCACTGGAGCAGGCCTCGCAGGTGCTGTCGCTGAACCCGGCCCGGCAGATCGGCCTCGCCGACCGGATCGGCTCGCTGGAACCCGGCAAGTACGCCGACCTGGTCGTGCTGGACGCCGCCTACCAGCTGGTCGCGGTGATGCGCCGGGGCGAGTGGATCACCGGTGGCGACCGCTTCGGGGTGCTGGCCGGCTGAGCCCGGCGGGGCCGCGGGTGGTCCCGGAGTTCCGACGCGGCGGCAGCGGCCCGGCTGGGGCCCTGCCGCCGTTGTCGTCAGCGGCCGCTAGTTCCAGGGCGGGGTGTTCGGCGAGGTGGTCACCGCGAACTGGTCCACATTGACCCCGGCGTTGCTGCCGCCGCCGTAGCTCAGCTCGATGGTGTTGCTCCCGGCGTTGAGCGTCACCGAGGCGTAGGAACGCTGCCAGGCCTGGTCCCAGTTGGTGCTTCCGGCCCAGTTCTTCAGGTTTATCGTGCTCGGAACCGCGGGCTTGCCGTTGACGGTCAGCGCGAACGGGTTGTCGCCGCCCGAGCTGCCGGCGTTCGCGTAGTGCACCCAGAAGGTGTACTGGCCGGCTGACGGCACGCTGACATTGCTCCAGGTGACGCTCATCCCCGCGGCGGTCAGCGGGACGAACTTGCCGTCGCTGGCGGCCGCGCCGGTGTGGTTGCTCGCCGTCACCGCACTGCCGCCGAGGGTCATCCGGAGACGTTGGTCGCGCCGGACGGCCCGGTGACGGCCGAGGCCGAGGCGCTGGGGCTGCCGGAGGGGGTGCTGCTGACCGAGGCCGCCGGGCTGTTGCTCTGGCTGGCGACCGGGGTCTTGCCACTGCCGTTGTCGAGCAGCGCCACCCCGATGCCGATGGCCACGGCCAGCACCACGCCGATCGCGCCGAAGGTGACCGCGCGGTTGCTGCCGCCGCCGGAGCGCTGCTGCGCCCGGCCCCCGCCGGGGTTCAGCTGCTGGGTCTGCGGGGCCTGGTTCGGCTGGCCCTGGTACGGCGCCTGCTGCTGCGGCACCTGGTACTGCGGCATCGGCTGGCCCGGCTGCTGCCTGGGCTGGCCGTACTGGGTGCGGCCGACCTGGGTCGCCTGCTGGTAGGACGTCCGGGGAACGCCGGGCTGCGGGGCGGCGCTCCTGGCGTCCTCGCCCTCCTGGCCGCGGTAGAGGTATGCGAACGGGTCGTCGTCCTCGGGCACGCCGTTGTTCTCGGCTGTCATCGAGTCGTCAACTCCCCTGTGGTGTCTTGGCCCCCGCTCCGACTCAGTGGGAGGGAGAAGGTCAACGTACATGATCGAATCAGGGCGGAGCACCCCGGGCGCGGCAGACGGAGGACACGCCCGTGACCGGAACACTACCCCGTACGAGTGACACACAGATACGGACGGATGGTTCCCGGGACCCTTGGTAAGGACCCGGCGATCACCCCGCGCGACGGTGGGACCGCCCAGCAGGGCCGTTTCCGTTCCCGCCGGATCGTGATCTTTTCTCCAAGTACATACGTTCGTCGGCGGTGTGCAGGACCTCGTCGATGGACATCCCGCAGCCCGCCCAGCCGATGCCCAGGCTGACGCCGACCCGGACCGCCCGGCTGTCCACCCGCATCGGCGGAGTGATCGCGTTCCGCAGCCGCCCGGCGAGGTCCCGCGCTTCGTCCCGGCCGACGCCGTCGGCCAGCACCACGAACTCGTCGCCGCCGAGCCGGGCCACCGTGTCCCCCTCCCGGACGACGTGCTGAAGCCGCCGGGCGACCTCGATCAGCACCGCGTCACCGGCGCTGTGGCCGAACCGGTCGTTGATCGACTTGAAGCCGTCCAGGTCGCAGAAGACCACCGCGAGGCCGCGCCCGCCGCCCCTCCTCGTCGGCGGTGTCCGTCTCGTCCGGCAGGACAGCGTGCACATGCTCATGCACACCGGTGTCGTAGGAGCCGCCGTAGGGACTGTCGTAGCTGGTGAGGCCGTATCCCTGGGGTCCCCGGGGGAACAGGGCGCCGCAACCGCCGCGTCCACAGCCTGTGGACAGTCGCACAGCCGCAGCCGCAGCCTGGTCCGCAGCTCGGCCGCGTTGGGCAGGCCGGTCAGCGCGTCATGGCTGGCCCGGTGCGCGAGCTGGAGCTCGTGCCGCTTGCGGTCCTCGATGTCCTCGACGTGGGTCAGCAGGAAGCGGGTGCCCTCGGAGGTGTCGGCGACCACCGAGTTCCGCAGATAGACCCAGAGGTAGCCGCCGTCCCGCCGGGCCAGCCTGACCTCGGCCCGGCCGTTCTCGGCCGACACCCGGCGCAGCCGGCCCTCGTCCTCCGGGTGGACCAGGTCGGCGAAGCTGTGCCGCTGCAACGAGGCGCGCGGGCGGCCGAGCAGCCGGCACAGCGCGTCGTTGACCCGGGTGAGCTTGCCGCTGCTGATCCCGTGCAGCTCGGTGATGGCCATGCCGCTGGGGGCGTACTCGAACGCCTGGCGGAAGCTTTCCTCACTGGCCCGCAGGGTCTGCTGCTCGCGCTCGAAGCGGACCAGCGCCCGCTGCATCTCGGCCCGCAGCCGGGCGTTGCCGATGGCGATGCCCGCCTGCTGGCTGAACATCGCCAGCGCTTCCTGGCCCCAGGCCCGGGTCTGCCGTTGCGGGGGCGGTCCACCGAGAGCACCCCGAGCAGTTCGCCGCCGAGGCTGTACATGGGGGCGAACAGGCGGTCGTCCTGGTGCCAGGACTCCGGGTGCCAGTCCTCGGCGAGCCAGCTGTCGGCCTCCAGCGGGTCGAGCCCGCCGCCGTAGCGCCCGCCCCAGCCCGGAAGGTCCGCCGCGGCGGCCCAGGCCCGCTCATGGGGGACGAAGACCAGGCTGCCCCAGGCCTCGCCGACATTCAGCAGCCGGTCCCAGGACTCCCGGGAGCCGATCTGGCCGAGCAGGCTGCCGATGGTCCCGGCGGAGTCGCCGGAGCCGCCCGCCTCCCAGACCGCGGCGACGACGAGGTCGCCGTCCGGCCGGACCAGGTTCACCGCGGCGGCCGTAGCCGAGGCCGGAGACGGCCCCCTCCACCACCGCCTGGAGCGTCCCGGCGAGGCTGCGGGCGGCGTTGAGATCGGCCACGATGCGGTGCAGGCTGCGCAGAGTGGTGAGGCGGACATACGGCTCAGACTCGGTTTCCATCACGCGCTCCCTCCGCGACAGCGACGCTTCGGGCCCACCCCGGTGGACTCCCTGCGGGTTCCCGTCATTCCTATCGTCCGATTGCCAAGCAAACTGAATCACAGGGAGCACACCAATCGGCACTCTGGGTCAGCAAATGCCCGCCACTTGTGACCCAACTCACACAACTGTCCACTCCTGATAAGCAGTTCATTCGGGATGAACTGCGACAATCACGGCCGGCCCCCCACCCTCCCTGTCGGCCCCTTGCAACAAGAACTGAAGGATCCGGGCCGCCATGAGGTCGAAAACCTTCACTCCTGGGGTGAGAGCGCACCGGCAACCCCAGGGAGGGCACAGTCACTCGCATACTCGAACACATGCGGGCCGCCTAGGACCTCTGTCGCACACTTCCCTCCGACCCTGGGCCGATGCGTCGCAGGACGTCCCGAAGATACGGTGCTGGGGTGTACAACGCCATGACGACCCCGCCGCCGATCACTCCGCCGACCCGGCCGACGCCGAGGCAAGCCCGGAGGAGTTCCGGTCCGCCCTCGGCCAGCTGGCCTCCGGCGTGGTGCTGCTCGCAGTGCACGACCCGGAGTCGGGCCCCGCGGCGAGGACATCGGAATGACCGCCACCGCCTTCATGTCGGTGTCCCTGGAACCGCCCCTGGTGCTGGTCTCGGTCCGCGAGGACTCGCGGATGGAGGAGACGCTCGCCCGCAACGACCGCTGGGCGGTGTCGGTACTGGAGGCCGGACAGCGGGTCACCGCGGCCCGGTTCGCCATGAAGGGGCGGATCAGCGACCGGCTGCTCTTCGACGAACTGCCGCACGAGCGCGGCCCGGCCAGCGGCGCACCGCTGGTCACCGACGCGCTGGCGACCGTCGAGTGCCGCACCGAGCAGCGGATACCCGCTGGGGACCATGTGCTGATCATCGGCCGGGTGCTGTCCGCCCGGATCGGGCGTTCCGACGGCGCCCCGCTGGTGTACTTCCAGGGCCAGTACCGGCACCTGGGCTGACCCGTCGGACCGCGCGCCCGTGGTCGAGTCTGTCAACGTGGGAGCCGGCCCGGGCGGCGACGCTCACAGAGAACGCACGTTCGCGCCGGACATTCGGTTCCGGCAGTCAGACACGTACGGCGCGTGCTCAAGGATCGCCTCATAGTCGAACTCCGCATGGTCCGTGAGCAGTACCACGGCGTCGGATGCCGCGATCTCCTCCGCAGTCGCTTCTACTCGGATCAGGCGTGCGTCGGTGCGGATGTCGTCTACGACGTGCGATGGCCATGCGGGACTCCACCGACCCGAGCGGCCCGGTTCTGTACTTCTGGAACGAGGAGTACAGGGCGTACCAGCTCGGCGTCCAGGACGGGCAGTCCGACCTTCTGGTCCCGTAGCCCAGCGGAACGTCACAACCCCCGAGTCGGATCAGGCCGACTCGGGGGTTGCGCGTTTTCGCTCTCAGTCGAAGCCGCCGGAGCGGCCGCGCTTCAGGTCCGACCGCCGCTTCTTGTCGGTGAGCCTGCGCTCCACCGCACCGCGGCTCGGACGGGTCGCCCTGCGGTTGCGCGGCGGCGGCGCCACGGCCTCGCTCAGCAGCGCCGACAGCCGCACCGCGGCCGCCTCCCGGTTGCGCCACTGCGAGCGGTGCTCGGAGGCCCGGATGACCAGCACCCCGCCGTCGGTCAGCCGCCCGGAGAGCCGCTCCAGGGCGCGCTCCTTCCACACCGGGGGCAGCGCGTCGGAGGCGGCCAGGTCGTAGCGGAGCTCCACCGCGGAGTCGCTGGTGTTGACATGCTGCCCGCCCGGGCCGGACGAGCGCGAGAAACGCCACTGGAGCTCGGCGTCGGGCAGGACGACCGAGCCGCGACGCGGACGGGAAGGGACATGCCCCTATGGTCCCGTTCCCGGCCGACGGACGCCAGACAATAAGACCGACCCCGTCAGGACCCGGCCCGTCGCGCCCGCCCCGTCGCCCCCCGTCGCCCCCGGCCCGCGGACCGGCGCGGGCCGGAACCGTGGGACCATCGAGCGGTGATCGAGCTCGGCTACTCCCTGTCCAACCGCTTCCCCGACCCCCCGCAGACCGACTACCGCGCGGCCGGGACCCGCTCGCTGCGGCACGACCTGTTCTGCGGCGACGTCTATCTGGAGGTCGACGGCAGGGATCTGGCCACCGCCTGGGGGTGGGTGCCGGTACTGGACTTTCGCCTGGGCGCTGTGCGACATCGTCGAGCGGCTCGACCGCGATCCGGCCGGCTCCCGCGCCGCGGCGCTGCGCACCGCCGAGCTGGACTTCACCGAGTCGGCCGACATGCTGCGCTTCAGCCGCCGCTTCAACTGGGTGGAGATCCGCGCCGACTGGACCGACGAGCCGCCGCTGACCGTACGGCACAGCGAACTGCGGCACGAGGCACGGGACTTCCTCCAGGACGTGCTCGCCGACCTGGCCGACATGCACGACGGCCTGGCCGACAACCCCACGGTCTGGGAGCTCCAGTCGCGCTTCCCGCGCGAGCCCTGAGCCGGGCTGCTCAGGGCTCGGTGGAGCGGCCCAGCAGCAGCACCGGGGTCTGCGGCTGCGGGAGCTCGCGGAAGCCCAGCCGCTCGTAGAAGGCCCGGGCACCGGTGTTGTGCCGGGCCATGCCCAGGTGCACCCCGGGGCCCCGGCCGCCCGCAGCCGCTCCAGCAGCCCGGTGATCAGCGCCCGGCCCGCGCCCCGGCCCTGGGCCTGCGGCAGCAGGTTGATGTGCAGGTGGGCGGGGTAGCGGTCGACCGTGTCGCCGTTCAGGATCCACTCCGGGTGGTGCAGCTGCCGCACCCGCTCGGCGTCCTCCCCGGTTCCGCTGCCTCCGGGTAGCGCGCCGCGGCGGCGGGCAGCCACTCGCGCCGGTAGGCGGCGACATAGCGCCGGGTGTCCGCCGTGCCGAGGACATAGCCCAGCGGCCGCTCCGGCTCGGCCTCGTCGGCCAGCACGGACGCCAGCCCCGGCTCCAGCGCGAGATAGGGCCCGACAAAGATCTCCGGCAGGATCCCCGGGTCCTGGTAGAGCCCGGTCGCGTCGGCGCCCGCGTCCCCGGTGCGGACACAGATGTCGTACAGGGCCTCCCGGTCCTCCGGGCGGTAACTGCGGATGGTCGCCATCCGGTCACCCTATCCGCCGCCGGGCCCCGGAGGGCAGTTGGCGGCGCGGCCGGGGCCGCACCGCAGACCGCGCCGCCCGGTCAGCGCGGTGGCGGCAGCCGGCTGAGGAACACCTGGAAGGCGGTCGGATCGACCCTGGTCACCCCGCCGTAGGGGTAGTCCATCTCCTTGATCAGGATCAGCGAGACCACCACCAGCGCCCCCAGCGACAGCACCATCAGGCCGTGGGCCGCCGAGTTGGGCATGCCGAACAGGAAGGTGAGCCGACGGTGACCACCCCGCCGGTGATCAGCGCCACCCAGAGGATGCCCGGGACCGAGTCCTGCACCAGGTTCAGCCGCTCCCGGCGGGCCGAGGCCAGGCTCTCCACATCGGTGACCGCGTGGTCGTAGAGCACCTGCTGCTGGAGCGTGGTCGGCTGGTAGGACAGCACCGAGGCTCTTATGTCGTAGACCAGGTCGGTCGCCTCCGGCTGCTCTGGTGCCTGGTCATCAGCGGCCACTCGGTGCTCTCCACGACGTGGGCGTACTCCAGGGTCTGCCGCTCTATCTGGGCTCCCAGCGGCAGCGGCAGCGAGCGCGAGATCCAGTAGACCCCGAGGGAGTCGGCCTCGTTGAAGCTGGTCTGCTCGGCCGCGCCGACGTTCCCCCAGACCGAGACCACGACAAAGCCGAGCAGGACCGCGTAGAGCACGCCGACTCCCGCGAAGATGAATCCGGCCACCTCGTTGTGCGGGGCCCGGTTGGGGTGCGGGACGAACCGCTGCACCAGGGCGAGTGCCAGCGCGATGGCCGCCATGGCGCCGACGAAGATCAGGACATCCGTCCAGCTCACTGTGGGCTCCGTATCTGCCGCGGAAGAGCGGCGAGCGTGAAACCAGGGCGGGTGACTCGGGCGCACCGGGACCCGGCGCGCGAGGCGCGCGAACTGGCACGCCTGGGGCCCGCGCGGGTGGGGCCGCGCGGGTGGTGGTCCGTCCGGGATCAGCCGCGGGGTGGGCCACTTCGACGTTCTCCAGCACTCCCAGCGCGTCCGGCACCAGGATGGCGGCCGAGTAGTAGGTGCTGACCAGGTACTGGATGACGGCCTTCTCGTTGATGCCCATGAAGCGCACCGACAGGCCGGGCTCGTACTCGTCCGGCAGTCCGGTCTGGTGCAGGCCGACCACGCCCTGGTTGTCCTCGCCGGTGCGCAGCACCAGGATCGAGCTGGTGTGGCCGCCGTTCACCGGGATCTTGCTGCACGGGAAGATCGGCACCCGCGCCAGGACGGGATCCGGTGGCCCTCGACATCCACCGACTCCGGGTACAGGCCACGCTTGTTGCACTCCCGGGCGAAGGCGGCGATGGCCCGCGGTGGGCCAGGAACAGCCGCGATCCGCGCCGGCGCGAGAGCAGCTCGTCCATGTCGTCCGGGGTGGGCGGGCCGCCGTGGGTGTGGATCCGCTGCTCGTGCTCGGCATTGGCCAGCAGCCCGAACTCCGGGTTGTTGATCAGCTCGTATTCCTGACGCTCCCTCAGCGCCTCAACGGTGAGCTTGAGTTGCTGCTCGGTCTGGTTCATCGGCTGGTTGTAGAGGTCGGCGACCCGGGTGTGCACCTTGAGCACGGTCTGAGCCACGCTCAGTTCGTACTCCCGGGGCGCCAGTTCGTAGTCGACATAGCTTCCCGGCAGCTCGGGCTCGCCCTCGTGGCCGGCCGCCATCGAGATCTCGGCCTGGCCGTGGCTGTCCTGGGCCTGGGCCGCGGCGGCCAGGTACTCCTCGATCCGCCCCCGCAACGCCTCGGAGCGGGCCGCGAGTTCGGCGAAGGCCGCGTGCGGCAGCGTCAGCAGCGTGCCGGAGGTGGCGGCCTTGGCGGTGTAGTCCCAGGTGGCGTCCTCGCCGGTGAGCGACTCGTCGCCGAAGTGGTCACCGTTGGCGAGGGTGCCGAGCACGGCCTCGTGGTCGCCGAACTTGCCGTCGCCGAGCTTGCGGATCTTGCCGTGCGCGACCACCAGCACCCGGTCGACCCGGGCGCCGCGCTCGGCGATGACCTCGCCCTGCTCGAACTCCCGCTGCTGGAACCGCCCGGCCAGCTCGGCGAGCAGTTGCTGGTCCTCCAGGCCCCGCAGCAGCGGGAGTTCGGCGAGCGTGGGCGGAACGATCCTGACTTCCGAGCCGGTCTGCGCGAAACTGAGCCGCCCACGCCCGGTGGCGTAGGTGAGCCGGCAGTTGACCCGGTAGGTACCACCGGTGACCTCGACCCAGGGCAGCATCTTCAGCAGCCAGCGCGAGGTGATGCCCTGCATCTGCGGCGGCGTCTTGGTCGTCGTCGCGAGATTCCTCGCCGCGGCTGTATTGAGTGCTGTCTGCTCTTCAGTCATCTCTAGCTGTCTCCCCAGAAGCTGGTGTGACCTGAGCCTCCAGAGTGACTGTCGCCGCAGTGATCGACTATTCCCTGAACGAGTGAGCATGTTCGAATAACGATCCGGGTAACGCCCTCACCTGCCCGGAATCACCCTCCTGAGCTCGGGATCCACTTCTGATTGAACATCAACTCTCAAGTGCGGCAAGCAGATACGGCCAGGCCTCGGAAGACGGGTCGATCAGCGCAAAATGATCCAGACCCGGCAGTTCGATTAGATTGACCAAATCGCCATTCTGTTCGGATCTGGCCTCGTACTCCCGGCTCATCGCCGGCGGCACCAGCGTGTCCCCGGTGCCGTGCAGCACCGTCACCGGGACCCCGGTCGGCAGCAGCGCCACCGGGTCGGCCAGGGCGTAGCGGTCGGGCACCTCGGCCGCGTGGCCGCCGAGCAGATCCGCGGTGGCATCCTCGTCCAGCCCCCAGGCGTCAGCCAGTTCCAGCGAGGCGACCCCGGCCAGCGAGACCACCCGCTCCGGCGCCGGCCGCTGTGCCAGGCGAGTCGCCGGCAGCCGGTGCCGGCCGCCCCAGCGCCACAGCGCCAGCTGCCCGCCCGCGGAGTGGCCCGACCAGCACCGTGCGCAGCGGCCGGATGCCCCGGGCGCGCAGATCGGCTCCAGGGCCTCGAAGCAGGTCGCGATGTCGTCGAAGGTCCCGGGCCAGCCGCCGCCCGGGGTGCCGGTCCGGCGGTACTCGGGCACCGCCACCGCGTACCCGGCCCGGGCCAGGGCGTCGGCCAGCGGACCCACGTGGGCGCGGTCGTACTCCGCACGCCAGTAGCCGCCGTGCACCAGCACCACCAGCGTCCCGGCGGACCCGGCGGACCCGGCCGGGCCGGCCGGCAGCCGCAGGTCGACCACCTGGTCCGGGTGCGGGCCGTAGGCGGCGGTGTGGTCGGCGGGCGGGGCGGGCGGTAAGGATCTCTCGGCTCACTTGGGTTCCTCGGGTTGTGCTCGTTCGGCAGTACGGCAGGATCGGCGGGGACGGCAGGATCGGCGGGGACGGCAGGATCGGCCGGACGGCCGGAAGCCGTCGGCAGCCGGGCCCGGCTCAGGCGGGCTCGACCGGCCGCCACTGCACCGGACTGGAGAGGATCATGGTGCTGGACGGCTGCCCGTACTCCGCCAGCCGTCGATCAGCGCCTCGAACTCCGCCATCGACTCGACCGCGACCAGCAGCACACAGCAGGCCCCGCCGGTCACCCGGTGCAGCTGCTGGACCTCCGGCCAGTCCCGCACCGCCGGATCCCGCAGCACGCAGCGTGGCCCGTAGCACTGCACCTGCACAAGCGCGCCGACGGGCGCCCGGCCCGGACCAGGTCCACCTGGGCGTGGTAGCCGGTCAGCACCCCGGCCGTCTCCAGCCGCCGTACCCGCTCGGCCACCGCCGGGGCGGAGAGGTTCACCCGACGGGAGAGCTCGTTGAAGGACAGCCGGGCATCCGCCTGCAACTCGGCCAGCAGCCGCCGGTCCACCGCATCCATCCGCTCCACCTTCCACACGCCCGGGCTACAGCCTTCCGAACAGAAGGCGATGCCGGAAACGACCTTCCATTCACCAGGCAGAAAGGCCGAACCGGCATCCGACGACCATTCAACCGGGGACGGGTTCGACGCACAATGTCCATGCACCGCAGCACCGTCCACCGCCGCGGGCCCGAGAGGAGCACGACACGCCATGCCGACCACTGCCACTCCGACTGCCGCTCCGACCGCCGCGGAGGCGATCCCCACCGCCGCGGAGGCCACCCAGCCGAAGGTCGACTTCGGCGAGCCGACCACGCCCTACGCCGCCTACGGCGGCATAGACACCCTGCACTCGCTGCTCCAGCCGCGCAGCACGGAGCCAGCCGAGACCAGCTTCATCATCGCCACCCAGGTGATGGAGCTGCTGTTCGGGCTGCTGCGGCACGAGTGGACGCAGGCGCAGCAGGCCCTGCGCGCGGACGACCTGCCCACGGCCTCCGCCGCCCTGCGGCGCGGCCTCGGTGTCCAGGACGTGCTGGTCTCCTCCTGGGACCTGCTGGCCACCATGACCCCGGTCGAGTTCAACGCCTTCCGCCCGTTCCTGGGCGAGGCCAGCGGCTTCCAGTCGTACACCTACCTGCACCTGGAGTTCCTGCTCGGCAACAAGCACGAGCGGCTGCTGAAGCTGTACGCGGGCAGCCCCCGGATCCACGCCGAGCTGGCCGAGACCCTGCACGCGCCGAGCCTGTACCAGGACGCCGAGCGGCTGCTGCGGGCCCGCGGCGCCGAGGAGTGGACGGCCGTCTACACCGACCCGGCGCTGCACGACCTGAAGCTGCTCGCCGAGTTGCTGCTGGATGTCGCCGAGCGGGTCACCCGCTGGCGGCAGCGGCACCTGCTCGCGGTGAAGCGGGCCATGGGCGCCAAGCCCGGCACCGGCGGCTCCAGCGGCCTGAGCTGGCTGAGCAAGGCCGCCGAGCAGGACGTCTTCCCGGAGATCTGGGCGGCCCGCAATGCCCTCTGACATGCCCTCCGACATGCCCTCCGACCACTCCTCGCGCACCGTCTCCCGCGAGCAGGCGGCCGCACTGGACGCCGCCGACCCGCTGCGCGCGCTGCGCTCGCGCTTCGTGCTGCCCGAGGGCGTGCTCTACCTCGACGGCAACTCGCTGGGCGCGCTCCCGGCCGGCACCCCGGCCCGGGTCGCCGAGCTGGTCGAGCGCGAGTGGGGCCAGGGCCTGATCCGCAGCTGGAACGACGCCGGCTGGTACGACCTGCCGCGCGGTCTCGGCGACCGGATCGCGCCGCTGGTCGGCGCGGCGCCGGGACAGGTGGTGGTCTGCGACTCCACCTCGGTGAACCTGTTCAAGGTGCTCAGCGCCGCGCTGCGGCTGCGGCCCGGGCGCCGGGTCATCGTCTCCGAGCTGGGCAGCTTCCCGACCGACCTCTATCTGACCGAGGGCGTCGGCGAGTCGGCCGGGGCGACTACCCGCGGCGGCTGCTCGGCCGCGACGGGGACGACCTGGAGCAGCTGATCGGCCCGGACACCGCGGTGGTGCTGCTCTCCATGTGGACTACCGCACCGGGCGGCTCCAGGACATGGCCGCGGTCACCGAGCTCGCGCACCGCCACGGCGCGCTGATGGTCTGGGACCTGTGCCACTCGGTCGGCGCGCTGCCGGTGCGGCTGGACGACTGCCAGGCGGACTTCGCGGTCGGCTGCACCTACAAGTACCTGAACGGCGGCCCCGGCTCGCCCGCCTTCCTCTATGCCGCGACCCGGCATCTGGAGGCCGCCCGGCAGCCGCTCACCGGCTGGTTCGGCCACGCCGACCCGTTCGCCTTCGAGCCCGGCTACCGTCCGGCCGAGGGCATCGGCCGCTTTCTCACCGGCACCCCGCCGCTGCTCGCCTTCGCCGGGCTCCAGGCCGCGCTGGACATCTGGCAGGACGTCGACCTGGACGCGCTGCGGGCCAAGAGCCTCGCCCTGAGCACGCTGTTCCTGGAGCTGACCGCGCCGCTCGGGCTGGCCTCGGCCACCCCGGTGGAGCCGGACCTGCGCGGCAGCCAGATCTCGCTGCGGCACCCGCAGGCGTACCAGGTGATGCAGGCGCTGATCGCGCGCGGGGTGATCGGCGACTACCGCGCCCCGGACGTGCTGCGCTTCGGCTTCACCCCGCTCTATCTCTCCCACACCGACGTCTGGGACGCCGCCGAGGCGCTGCGCGAGGTGCTGGACTCCGGGAGCTGGCGCGATCCGCGCTTCGCCGCCCAGGCCGGTGCGGTGACCTGACGGCCGAACAACGGCAGGTCACGGTATGCAGACATGAGCTAAAGAGCCATACACACCTGACGCGCGCCCTGGCAGACTGTCTGCCATGCGCAAGCCAGCCCCTGCCTCCCGGCGCACCGTCGGCCTGATATTGATACTGATCTCCGCCTGCGCCTTCGGCGGCTCCGGCACGGCGGCCAAGCCGCTGATGGACGCCGGCCTGTCGCCGATGGACGTGGTCTGGCTGCGGACCGCCGGGGCCGCGCTGGTGCTGCTGCCGGTGCTGATCAGGCACCGTGACCTGCCGCGCCGCCGCCCGGGGCTGCTGCTCGGTTTCGGGCTGTTCGCGGTGGTGGGCTGCCAGGGCCTGTCCTATGCCTCGCTGGCGCTGATCCCGGTCGGCGTGTCGATCCTGATCGAATATCTGGGACCGCCGCTGCTGCTGGGCTATGTCCGCTTCGTCCAGCGCCGCCGGGTGAGCCGGCAGGCGCTGGCGGGCGCGGTGCTGGCGCTGATCGGCCTCGGCTGCGTGGTCCGGGTCTGGGACGGCTTCGGCGGGCTCGACCCGCTGGGGGTGCTGCTGGCGCTGGGCGCTGCCTTCTGCCAGGTGGGCTATTTCGTGCTGGCCGAGGGCGGCGGCCGCGGCCGCGATCCGGAGCCGGTGGACCCGATCGCGCTGAGCGCCTACGGCGTGCTGGTGGGCGCCGTGGTCTTCGCCGGCTTCGCCCGGCCCTGGTCGATGCACTGGTCGGTACTCGGCCGGCAGGCCGCCCTGGGCGGGCACCGGGTCCCGGCACTGCTGCTGCTCGGCTGGGTGGTGCTGATCTCCACCGTGCTCGCCTATGTGGCCGGCACGGCCGCGGTGAGCCGGCTGTCCGCGCCGGTGGCCGGGGTGATCGCCTCGCTGGAGGCCGTGGTCGGCACCGCACTGGCCTGGGTACTGCTCGGGCAGCACCTGGCACCGGCCCAGATCGCCGGCGGGCTGCTGGTGCTCACCGGCGCCCTGCGTGGCCCAGACCTCGGCCACGCCGCCGGAGCCGGTCCTGGTCGGACAGCCCCCGCTCCCGGCCGACGGCACCGCCGCCACCCGGGCTGCCACCGAAACGGCCGCCGCGCGCTGAGACCGCGCCGGGGCCGGGGCGCCGGGCGGTCCCGTGCGCGAACGCCGCGCCGGAGCGGCGCCGGTGCAGCGGCGCCGGTGGTACCGGCGCCGCTAGTGCCGCTGCTGCCGCGAGGACGGCGTGGCGGCGAACTCGTCCGGATCGTCCGGGAGCCGGCAGATGTGCTGGATCCACAGGCCCGCGGCCATCACCGCGATCCCGGCGGCGACCGCCAGACCAGCGGTCACCACCTGGACGTGCCGGCCCGGGACGGAGTCCCACATGCTGCCAGGAACACTCCCATGCCCCCGTAGACCCCGGTCACCAGCGCCGCGACCAGCGCGCTGGCCTGGCCGAGGACCACCGACCGGGCCGCCGACAGCGGATCCACGCCCTTCGCCCCGGGCACCCGCTCGCGCTGCGCCCGCAGCCGGGCGCGCAGCGTGATCGCGGTCGCCGCCAGCACCACGGCGATGATCGCCAGCACGATCGGCGCGGCCGTGGGCACGCCGGGCAAGGTCCCGACCGAGTTCCACAGCCGGGATCCGCCCCACGACAGCAGACCGGTCACCAGCGTGATCGCCAGGAGCACGACCGGGCGTAGCGGCTTCAATACTTCTCCCTCAGGGCATCGGGGGCCCGGGGCGCCGGAGCCCCCGGAGGGCTCCCGTCCCCGGACGGCATTCCCGGGACTACTGCGTTTCTGGGACTACTGCGGCAGATGCAGCTCGATGTCGTCGCGCCGGGTCACGCCCGCCTCGCTGACGACAGCCAGCAGCTCCGCGACCGGGCCGTGGCCCGCCAGCTCGGCCTGCGGGTCGGCGTCCAGCCAGGGGGCCAGCACAAAGGCGCGCTCATGGGCCCGCGGGTGGGGCAGGGTCAGTTCCTCGCGGTCCAGCCGCACGCCCTCGTAGACCAGGATGTCGACGTCCAGGGTGCGCGGTCCGAAACGGACCTCGCGGACCCGGCCGAAGGCGTCCTCGACCGCGTTGGCGCGCTCCAGCAGGGACTGCGGGGCAGGGTGGTGCGCAGCACCAGGACCGCGTTCAGATACTGCGGCTGGTTCTCCGGCCCGCCGACGCCCTCGGTCTCGTAGACCGCGGAGACGGCCTTGATCCGCACGCCGGGGGTGTCCTCCAGCGCGTCCACGGCGCCCTGGAGGTTCTCCAGCCGGTTGCCGAGGTTGCTGCCCAGCGCGATCACGGCGCTGCGCGGGTTGGACAGGGTCACATCTGCCGAGTCGACCTGCTGCTCGACCTCGGGGATACGGGAGTGGTGGTCGGGTCGCTGCTCATTCGCGGCTCCGTACGATGGTGATGGTCACGTCGTCGAACGGCACGGTGATCGGGGCGTCCGGCTTGTGCACGGTCACCTCGACCT
Organism: Streptacidiphilus sp. 4-A2; assembly: GCA_014284505.1. Taxonomy (GTDB): domain Bacteria; phylum Actinomycetota; class Actinomycetes; order Streptomycetales; family Streptomycetaceae; genus Streptacidiphilus. Next base: position 6,160,697 of record JAAFYY010000001.1, read on the forward strand.
CCTGTACCGCCTCGTGCTTCAGGCACTGGTCGGCGATGCGCTGGGCCAGGGTTTCGATCAGGTCGACGGGGTCGCCCTGGATCACCGCGACGACCTCCTCGGACACGATGCCGTAGTGGACGGTGCGGCCCAGGTCGTCGCCGGAGGCGGCGGGCCTGGTGTCGACGCCCATCACGATGTCCACCACAAAGGTCTGGCCCTGCTCCCGCTCGCGCGGAAAAACCCCATGGTGGCCCCGGGCCCGCAAGCCCTTCACCGCGACACGGTCCAGCAATCGAATCACTCCCACTGTCCAAGCGGCTCGACCTGCGCAGCGCAGGAAGGAGCACGGCCTGCGTCGTTGCCTGCCGGGAATCAAACTACCCCCGGGCAGCGACAGCTCCCGCCGCGCGGGTACCGCCCGGAGGGTGAACGCCGGATCCTGATCCGGAATTCCCCGCGCCGGGGTGCGGGGCGCGTCCGCCGGGGCCCGCGCGCGGAGCGGACTACTCGTCAGCGCCGCTGGTCAGCACGGGCGATCCATGATGCGACCAGAGCCGCCAGCCGTCGCCGGTCCGCCGGAAGAGGTTGGTGGAGACGACCTTGCCGCCGACCAGCGGGCCCAGTTCGCCCTCCTGTTCCGCCTCCCCGCCGGACAGGATGTTCTCGGTACAGGTGACCAGTGCCACATCGCCGAGCAGCTCGACTGTGACATCCGTGAGAAAGAACTGGATGTAATCGGTGTGCGCCATGATCAGCGCATATGAGCGCAGCACCGAGGCCCGGCCGCGCAGCACCGGCCAGCCGGGGTGGACGCAGACCGCGCCGCTGACGTCGTCGGCGTCCGCGCCGGAGACCCAGACCTCGGTCAGCGCGTCCAGGTCGCCGGTCTCCAGCGCGGCGTACAGGGCCGCGTTGGCGGCCGTCACCTGCTCCCGGTCCTGCTCCCGCTCCCGCTCGCCCGCCGCGCCGGTCATCCGCGGGCCTCGCGCAGCGCCGACTCCACCCGTACCGCGTCGGCCGAGGCCGGGACCTCGTGCACCCGCACCGCCCAGGCGCCCTGGGCCGCCGCCAGCGCGGAGACCGCCGCGGTGGCCGCGTCGCGGGCCCGGGCCGGGCGCAGCTCGCCGGTCTGCCGGTCGGCGAGCAGGGTTCCCAGGAAGCGCTTGCGCGAGGCGGCGACCAGTACCGGACGGCCGAGCCTGGCCCAGGCGTCCAGCCGGGCCAGCAGCGCCCAGTCGTCGGCCCGCCCCTTGGCGAAGCCCAGCCCCGGGTCCACGATCACCTGGGCGGGGTCGACCCCGCCGGACACCACCGCGTCCATCTGGCGCTCCCTTCGTCGATGACCTCGCCCACCACATCCCCGTATAGTCGGCCAGGTCATCCATCGAGGAGGACTGCCCGCGCCAGTGCATCACCACGAACGGGACGCCGGTCCGGGCCGCCACCGGCACCATCCCGGGTCGGCGCGGCCGCCGCTGACGTCGTTGATGATCCGCGCGCCGGCCTCCACCGCGGCCTCGGCGACAGCCGCGCGCATGGTGTCCACGCTCACCGCCACGCCCTGCTCGGCCAGCCCGCGGACCACCGGCAGCACCCGGCGCAGCTCCTCCTCAGGGGTGACCCGGGTGGCGCCGGGGCGGGTCGACTCGCCGCCGACGTCGACCAGGTCCGCCCCCAGGGCGACCAGTTCCAGGCCGTGCGCCACGGCGCGGCCCGGGTCGAGCCAGAGCCCGCCGTCGGAGAAGGAGTCCGGGGTGACGTTGACGATGCCCATCACCCCGCAGCGGCCCCAGTCGGCCAGACCGGGCAGGGGGCTCTTGTAGGCGTTCATGGAGTCATTGTGGCTGGCTCCGGGCCGCTGCTGTCCGTCCCGGGCCCGGAGGGGGCGGCCGGAGCGGATTCCGCGCCCGCCGCGACGGCCTTGCGCCGTCCGAACCGCCGCAGGCTCCGCGGCAGCTCCATCACGATGAAGGCCTCGGCCTGGAGCGCCGAGAGACCGATCCGGGGCAGGTCCCGGGCAGTCGGGTAGACCAGGAACCGGGGCTCCCAGATCGGGCGGAACTTGGCGTTGAACTTGTACAGCGACTCGATCTGGAACCAGCGCGAGAGGAAGACCAGCAGCCCGCGCCAGGCCCGCAGCACCGGTCCGGCGCCGATCCGCTCGCCACGGGCCAGGGCGGAGCGGAACATGGCGAAGTTCAGCGAGACCCGGCTGATCCCGAGCCCGGGGCAGGCCTGAAGTGCCTTGACGATCAGCAGCTCGTTCAGGCCGGGGTCGGCGTCACGGTCGCGGCGCATCAGCTCCAGCGAGATGCCGTCCTTGCCCCAGGGCACGAAGTGCAGCACCGCGCGGATGTCGCTGGTGCCGGGCGCCGCGCCCTCGGGCAGCTTGTGGGCGGTGATCACCACGCAGCCCTCGTCGGCCGGGTCACCGAAACGGCCCAGCGCCATCGAGAAGCCGCGCTCGGTCTCGGTGCCGCGCCAGGCGTCGGCGGCGTAGCGGATCTGCTCCCGCTCGGCGTCGGTGAGCTCGTCGACCAGCCGGACCCGGCACTCGTACCCGGCCCGCTCGATCCGCTTCACCATCTGGCGGACGTTGCGCATGGCGCGGCCCTCCAGGGTGAAGTCCTCGACCTCGACGATGGCCTCGTCGCCGATCTCCAGCGCGTCCAGGTCCGCCTCGCGGGTCCACACCTCGCCGCCGACCTCGCTGCACCCCATCACGGCCGGGACCCAGGCGAAGCGGTGGGCCTCCTCCATGAAGCGCTTGATCGCGCCCGGCCAGGCCTCGACGTCGCCGATGGGGTCGCCGGAGGCGAGCATCACTCCGGAGACCACCCGGTAGGCGATCGCGGCCTTGCCGCTCGGCGAGAAGATCACGCTCTTGTCCCGGCGCAGCGCGAAGTAACCCAGCGAGTCCCGCGCGCCGTGCTTCGCCAGCAGCTCCCTGACCTGGCTCTCCTCGGTCCGGCTGAGCTCGGCGATGGGCCGGGAGGGCTTGGTCGCCAGCCACAGCGTGCTGACCGCGGTGAACAGCCCGAGCGCCGCGAGCGAGTAGTAGACCAGGTCGCTGACGTGCTGGGAGGAGTAGCGGATCGGGCCGCCGATGCCGAACAGCCCCAGAACACCTCCCAGAAGCGCTCCCGGATGCTGGGCGAGCCGCCCACGGTCCGCTCGTGCGAGCTGACGATGACAAGGCCCAGGGCGAAGCTGAGGATGGACATCGCGATCAGGTTCCACAGCGCCCGCCAGCGGGTGCGCGGGTCGGAGAGCGCGTAGAACTCGCGCCGGTTGACCAGCAGCACCACGAACGCCAGCAGCGCCACCACGGCCGTGCCCATGTGGTGCCAGCGCAGGATCTCCAGCGCGGCGCCGACCGGCAGCAGCACCACGACGGCCTTCCAGGCCCGCTGCTTCCGGCGGCGCAGCGCGTGCGCCAGCATGATCAGCAGAATGCCGACCACCAGCGAGGCGGCGGTGGCCAGGGTGTTCACACCTGGGAGGAAGCTGGCGAGCTCGCGGACCCTGGTGTCCCGCAGGTGCGGCTCGACCGCCCCGATGATGTCCACCAGGCCGATCAACGCGGTGGCGTAGCCCATGGCGGCCGGCACCCAGGGTCGGGAGACGGTCACGTTGGGGAGTTGAAGACCCTTGCGATGGTGCGGCTCAGCGGGGTGGGCATCGTTCATAGGGCACCAGACTAAGGCCTCCGGTAATGACTTCGGTCAGACCGCAGTAGGAGGACGTCATCATCAGGCATGAGTTGTGTCCTGTGGGATAACGTTTTGCTAAAACTCAGCAACTTCCCAGGCATGCTGAAACGTCTAGCTCTTTGCATGCCGTCAGATCGTTCGCCCCGGGAAGTGGAGCCATGGGACTCACCAGTCAGAAACTGCAGACACTCGTCGCGGTGCTCGCGGTCGTCTGTTTCGCAGCCACCGTCTGGGTGTGGCCCCGGCTCAGCCGGCGAGGCGTACTGACCGTGTTCGGCCGGGTCGGCCTGCTGCTGGCCAGCCAGGTGCTGACGCTGGCCGCGATAGGCCTGGCCGCCAACAACTGGGGCGGCTTCTACAGCTCCTGGGGTGACCTGCTGGGCACCGACCAGGGCGGCACCGCCACCATCACCAACGGGGTCGACCCGAGCAGCGCGGCGCAGGGCAGGGCCGGGGTGCAGGTGCTGGGCAGCAAGCCGGTGGCACTGATGATCCGGGGGGCCTCGGGCAGCGGCGGACCCTGGAGAAGGTGGTCATCCACGGCTCCGGCACCGGCTTCTCCGAGCCGGGCTATGTCTACCTGCCGCCGCAGTACCGGGACCCGGCCTACGCGGGCCGGAAGTTCCCGGTGATGCTGGTGCTCACCGGCTACCCGGGCTCCCCGGAGAGCCTGATCTCCCGGATGAAGTACCCGACCCTGGCGGCCCAGGCGATCTACCAGAAGCAGCTCCAGCCGACCGTGCTGGTGCTGCTGCGCCCGTCCGTGCAGATGCCCAGGGACACCGAGTGCCAGGACGTGCCGGGCGGCCCGCAGGCGGAGACCTTCTTCACCAAGGATCTGCACCAGGCCATGGCGGCGCACTACCGGGTCGGCACCGCCGGGGCGAGCTGGGGCGTGATCGGCGACTCCACCGGCGGCTACTGCGCGGTCAAGCTGAGCATGCGGCACCCGGAGGCGTTCGCCGCCGCCGCCTCGCTCTCCGGCTACTACAAGGCCGACGAGGACAGCACCACCGGGAACCTCTTCGGCGGCAGCCAGCAGCTGCGGAACGAGAACGACATGATGTGGCGGCTGCACCATCTGCCCGCCCCGGCGGTGTCGGTACTGGTCACCAGCAGCCGGCAGGGCGAGTTCGACTACAAGGCCACCGAGCAGTTCATCGCGGCCGTGAAGCCGCCGATGCAGGTGTCGTCGCTGATCCTGCCGAGCGGCGGCCACAACTTCAACACCTGGAACCGGGAGACCCCGCAGGCCCTGCGCTGGCTGGGAAGCAAGCTCCAGGCCCCGGGTGCGCCGACCGCGCCCGCACCGGGCGACCGGCCGACACCCAGTGGTTCGCCCACCCCGGTGATCAAGCCGTCATGACCGACGTCAATGATTTCAGCAGCGTTCACCCGATCAGGAGATGCTTCGTCACGTTCGGATCCGGCCTCGTATGAGCTGGATCGGAGTCGACGGGGGGCAGTACCGGGAAGGCCGTGTGATCAGCGGCCGACTGGAGCTAGGACCCGATCGCAGTGAGAATACGGATCGACCCCGGCCTGCCGGTGGGAATCAGGAGCAATGTCCATGGATCTGACGAGTAGCACCCTGCTGGACGCGGTCATCGCGCTCACGGTGGTCAGCGTCGCCCTCACCGTCTGGCTCTGGCCCCGGCTGGCCCGGCGCGGGGTGCTGTGGATCCTGGCGCGGCTGGGGATGATCCTGCTGTCCCAGCTGTCGCTGGTGCTGGTGGTCGCCCTGATGATCAACTCCTACGGCGACTTCTACCCGACCTGGGACGACCTGGTCGGCGGCGGGAACCAGCAGGTCGCCTTCGGCCAGACGGCCGGCGCCAACGACGGCAACACCGGGGTCAGCTCCGGGACCAACGGCTTGATAACCACCGACACCAATGGCGACCTCGGCCGCTGGCACAACCTGCCGAGCGGCCCGGCCGACCAGGTCGGGCAGATAACCTCGGTACACATCCACGGCGTCCGCAGCAAGATCAGCGACCACGCCTATGTCTTCCTGCCGCCGCAGTACTTCCAGCCCGCGTACGCGCACACCGACTTCCCGGTGATCACCGCCTACACCGGCTTCCCGGGCGAGATCGAGACGCTGCTCGACCATCTCCAGACGGTCCAGCAGTTCGCCCAGTTGGAGCAGACCGGACAGGTCCAGCCGACCATCCTGGTGCTGATGTCGCAGAACGTGACCATGCCCCGGGACAACGACTGCGTGAACATCCCGCACGGCCCGCAGGTCGAGACCTTCCTCACCAGCGACTACATCCAGGCGATCCGCACCACCTACCGGGTCTCCGGCAATCCGGCCGCCTGGGGCCTGGAGGGCTACTCCGAGGGCGGCACCTGCGCCCTGGAGCTGGCCATGCGCTACCCCAAGCTCTTCTCGGTGGTCGGCGACCTGGGCGGGACTTCGCCGACGTCGAGGACTCGCAGACCGGCAACCTCTTCGGTCCCAAGGGCAGCCTGGGCCGCACCGACCTGCTGAACCAGTACAACCTCGCCTGGCGGCTGAAGCACCTGCCGGCCCCGCAGATCCAGGTGCTGCTGGCGACCACCGCCAAGGAGTACGACTACAAGGCGACCCAGCAGTTCCTGCGTGAGGTCAAGCCCCCCATGTCGGCCATTCAGGCGACGGTGGCCAACGGCGGCCACAACTTCACCACCTGGGCGGAGGAGCAGGGCCCGACGATGATCTGGATGAGCGCGCACATGTCGCCGCCGGTCTCCGAGACGCTCCCGTCGGCCCCGCCGACCCCCCGGCCGACCCACGCCACTCCCCGGCCGACGCCGGGAAGACGGTGGCCGGCCGCACCTGAGCCGAGCAGCCGCCGGTCCGGTCACGGACGCGCAGGAGGGGCCTCCGGTACCGGGTGGCCCCTCCTTGCGTCTACGCGTGCTGCCTTGCCCTGACTCGCCGAATGCCCCGGCAGCGGACCGCGGCGGCTCTCAGCGGCTCTCAGCGGCTCTCAGCGGACCTCAGTGACCCGCAGCGACTCTCAGCGGCCGATGATCAGGCTCATCGCCTCGGCCCGGGTGGCGGCCGAGCGCAGCTGGCCGCGGACCGCCGAGGTCAGCGTCTTGGCGCCGGGCTTGCGGATGCCGCGCACCGACATGCACATGTGCTCGGCCTCGATCACCACGATCACGCCCCGGGCGTCCAGGATCCGCATCAGCGCGTCCGCCACCTGCGTGGTCAGCCGCTCCTGGACCTGCGGACGGCGGGCGTAGACATCGACCAGCCGGGCGAGCTTGGACAGCCCGGTGATCTTGCCGTTGACCGCCGGGATGTAGCCGACGTGGGCGACCCCGTGGAACGGCAGCAGGTGGTGCTCGCAGCAGGAGACCAGCTCGATGTCCTTGACCAGCACCATCTCGTCGTGGCCGAGGTCGAAGGTGGTGGTCAGCACGTCCTCCGGCTCCTGCCACAGGCCCGCGAATATCTCCTCGTAGGCCCGCGCGACCCGGGCCGGGGTCTCCCGCAGACCCTCGCGGTCCGGGTCCTCCCCACAGGCCAGCAGCAGCTCCCGAACAGCCTCCTCGGCGCGCTTCTGGTCGAACGCCCGTACGGCTCCGGCCGAACCCTCGATGGTCACCGGGTCGGTCATGGGTCCTCATCTCTCAGAAGTCATCTCAGCCGCCGCCGGTCGGCGGGGCGGTCGCGGACAAACCGGATGCCGCCGCCCCAAGGCTAGAACCTCGGGACGGCGGCATCCATTCCAGCGTGAATGCGGGTGGTCAGCCCTCGTTCGGCTCCGGCGGGAGCTTCACGATGTCCACCGGCGGCGGGGACATCAGCTGGGCGCCGTTGGTCAGCGCCAGCTCCCTCGGCGACTGCACCGGGGGCCGGGTGGACGGGGTACGGCGAGCCGAACCCGTCCAGGCGGGACGCGCGGGACGCTTCACGATCGGGGCGAAGATCTCCGCGATCTGCTCCTTGTTCAGCGTCTCCTTCTCCAGGAGTTCGAGCACCAGGTTGTCCAGCACGTCCCGGTTCTCGACCAGGATCTCCCAGGCCTCGTTGTGGGCGTTCTCGATCAGCTTCTTGACCTCTTCGTCGACCAGCCCGGCGACCTCTTCCGAGTAGTCGCGCTGGTGACCCATCTCCCGGCCCAGGAAGGGCTCGGAGTTGTCGGTCCCGAACTTGATCGCGCCCAGCCGCTCGGTCATGCCGTACTGGGTGACCATGGCCCGTGCGGTGGCGGTGGCCTTCTCGATGTCGTTGGACGCGCCGGTGGTCGGGTCGTGGAAGACCAGCTCCTCCGCCGCGCGCCCGCCCATCATGTAGGCGAGCTGGTCGAGCATCTCGTTGCGGGTGGTCGAGTACTTGTCCTCGTCGGGCAGGACCATGGTGTAACCCAGGGCCCGGCCGCGGGACAGGATGGTGACCTTGTGCACCGGGTCGCTGTTCGGAGAAGCCGCCGCGACCAGGGCGTGTCCGCCCTCGTGGTACGCGGTGATCTTCTTCTCCTTCTCGGACATGATCCGGGTGCGCTTCTGCGGACCGGCCACCACGCGGTCGATCGCCTCGTCCAGAGTGGAGTTGTCGATCAGCTTCTTGTCACCGCGGGCGGTGAGCAGCGCCGCCTCGTTGAGCACGTTCGCCAGGTCCGCGCCGGTGAAGCCGGGGGTGCGCCGGGCGACGACCATCAGGTCGACGTCCGGGGCGACCGGCTTGCCCTTCTGGTGGACCTTGAGGATGTCGTGCCGTCCGTTGAGGTCCGGGCGGTCCACGGCGATCTGCCGGTCGAACCGGCCCGGGCGCAGCAGCGCCGGGTCGAGGATGTCCGGACGGTTGGTCGCCGCGATCAGGATCACGCCGCCCTTCACGTCGAAGCCGTCCATCTCGACCAGCAGCTGGTTCAGGGTCTGCTCGCGCTCGTCGTGCCCGCCGCCGAGGCCGGCGCCGCGGTGGCGGCCGACCGCGTCGATCTCGTCGACGAAGACGATCGCCGGCGCGTTGGCCTTGGCCTGCTCGAAGAGGTCGCGGACCCGGCTGGCGCCGACACCCACGAACATCTCGACGAAGTCGGAGCCGGAGATCGAGTAGAACGGCACCCCGGCCTCACCCGCGACCGCGCGGGCCAGCAGGGTCTTACCGGTACCGGGCGGGCCGTAGAGCAGCACGCCCTTGGGGATCTTGGCGCCGACCGCCTGGAACTTGGCCGGCTCCTGCAGGAACTCCTTGATCTCGTAGAGCTCCTCCACCGCCTCGTCCGAACCGGCGACGTCGGCGAAGGTGGTCTTCGGGGTGTCCTTGGTGATCAGCTTGGCCTTGGACTTCCCGAACTGCATGACCCGGGAGCCGCCGCCCTGCATCTGGTTCATCAGGAACAGGAAGACCACCACGATGAGCACGAACGGCAGCAGCGACAGCAGGATGCTGACGAAGGGGTTCTGCTTGTCCTGGCTCACGGTGTAGCTGCCGACGGAACCGGACTTGACCTGCGACTGCAGGTTGTCGGCCAGCGGTCGCGGCATAGGTGTCGTTGACGTACGGCGCCTGGATCTGCGAGGTGCCGTCGAAGGAAACGCCGTCCTTCAGTTGGACCTTGATCATCTGACTGTCGCCAGTGGTGATCTGGACTGCCTTGGCGTGGCCGTCGTTGATCTGCGCGACGACTGCGCTGGTGTCCTCGGTCTTGTAGCCGGCCGAGGACGACACCACGGTCATCAGCACGAAGACAGCGGCGACCGCCAGCAGGACCCAAATCACCGGCGCACGGAAGTATCGCTTCACGTCCATCCATGCGGGGCGACGTGAGCCGCCCCGTCCCTCCTGCCACTGTGCGGCATCTCACGGCCCGCGGGCCGTGGATGCGTCCTATGTCTGACCTCGACCGGTTGGTCATCGGCTGTTCACTGCGATGCTCTCGTCACTGCGATGCTCTCGAACGCGAACAGTCGATAATTGGACGGTACCGCAGCCATTCTCCATCGGAGTGGCGCGGTACCAGTGCCAAACGGCTCTTCCCCGGGTCCAACGGAGGGAAACTGCGACATGTTCCCGTCCGGTCGTCCGGCTTGTCGCCTGATGCCTCCGCGACCCGTGGCCGCGGCCCGTCAGCCGCCGTAGACGTGCGGCGCGAGCGTCCCGACGAACGGCAGATTGCGGTACTTCTCCGCGTAGTCGAGACCGTAGCCCACGACGAACTCGTTGGCGATGTCGAATCCGACGTACTTCACGTCGATCGAGACCTTGGCCGCGTCGGGCTTGCGCAGCAACGTGCAGACCTCCAGCGAGGCCGGCCCGCGCGACTGCAGGTTGCTGAGCAGCCAGGACAGGGTGAGCCCGGAGTCGATGATGTCCTCGACGATGAGCACGTCGCGGCCGCTGATGTCGGTGTCCAGGTCCTTGAGGATGCGCACCACCCCGGAGGAGCGGGTGCCCATGCCGTAGGAGGAGACCGCCATCCAGTCCATGGTGACCGGGTGTGCAGGGCCCGGGCCAGGTCGGCCATGACCATCACCGCACCCTTGAGCACGCCCACGATCAGCAGGTCCTTGCCGGCGTAGTCGCGGTCCACCAGGGCCGCCAGCTCCGCCAGTTTGGCGTCGATCTCGTCCTTGCTGATCAGCACCTTCGCAAGGTCGGTGCCCATGTCCTTCTCGTCCACCCGCGGTACTTCCTCAAGTGCTGGGGATCCGGTGTCTGCTGTCCAACCTTGCCACACCTGGTCAGGGGCTACGGACGGCGGAAGGCCAGTCGGCCGGAGCGGCGGCGCAGCTCGACCGCGCCGGGCAGGTGCAGCGGGCCCTGTCCGTGCCAGTCGGTGACCAACTGGTCCATCGCCTCGACGTGGCGGGCGAAGAGGTCACCGGCGGGGCTGCCGGCCCGGATCGCGGCCCGGCGCAGCACCCGGCGGCGGACCGCGGGCGGCACCTCGGCGAGCTTCCCGGCGTCCAGCCCGTCGGCGTCGGCGACATCGGCCTCGACCTGGGCGGCCCAGGCGTCCAGCGCGTCGGCGTCGTCCCGGAACAGCCGGGCGGTGCGGGCCAGGGCCTCCACCACGCCGCCGCCGAGGTGCTTCTCCAGCACCGGCAGCACCTCGTGCCGGACCCGGGCCCGGGTGTAGGCGGGGTCGGTGTTGTGCGGGTCGTCCCACACCGGCAGGTCGAGCACGGCGCAGGCCTGGCGGGTGGTGCTGCGGTCCAGGTCGAGGAAGGGCCGGCGGTAGCGCCCGTGGCGGCGGCCATCCCGGACAGCGAGCGCGGGCCGGAGCCCCGGGCCAGGCCCAGCAGCACCGTCTCGGCCTGGTCGTCGCGGGTGTGGCCGAGCAGGATCACCCGGGCGCCGTGGCGCTCGGCGGCGCTGTCCAGCGCGGCGTAGCGGGCGTCCCGGGCGGATGCCTCGGGACCGCCGCCGCCCTGCCGGGTGGTGCCGTCGCCGTGCGCCGCGGACCAGCCCCGGCCGACCCGGACGCCCAGGGCGTCCACCGGGTCGAGCCCGAGGGCGCGCAGCCGCCCGGCGACCTCGACGGCGCGGGCGGTGGAGCCCTGCTGGAGCCCGTGGTCGACGGTGACGGCGCCGGCCCGCAGGCCCATCCTGGCGGCCTCGAAGGCGGTCGCGGCGGCCAGCGCCATGGAGTCGGCACCGCCGCTGACGGCCACCAGCACCAGCGGGGCGTCCGGGGCGGGTCGGGGGCGGGGGGTGCGCCGCTTGGCGTGTTCCGGGTCGACGTCGCCGACCGGATGGAAGAGCGGGGCGGGGTGCGCGGGCGAGGGTGCGGGGAGGGGAAGCCGCTCGACCTCGGCGGCGGCCGGCCCGGGGGCGCCGTGAAGGTGTCGGGACCTGGGCGGCGACGTCGTTGAGGACCCGGCGTACTGCCAGGCGTATCGCGGCCACTGCGGGGTGCGGACCCATGGTTGATCACTCCTCGGGTCGAGCCGGGGGACGGGAGGGCTGCCGATCGTCTCACAGAGTGACCGGCATATCACGAATCGTGGCGACGGGATCGCAGACAGATCGTCGCAGAAGTCTTCCGCCGTGCACACCGGCCCGGTTCCCGAAACCCCCCGGTTCCGCCCGGAAGGATGAATGCCGAAACGTTACTCCACTCCCCGTGACCACTTCCGGGGGCGCTCCGATCACCCTGAGCGCCCCCGGGACAACGGGTGCTACTTGTGGACCCGGGCCACCCAGGCCGCCGGGTCGTGGATCTCCTCCTTGGTGGGGAGGGTGTTCGGCGAGGTCCAGACCCGGTTGAAGCCGGCCATGCCGACCGCCTCCACCACCTCCCGGACGAAGACCGCGCCGTCCTACTGCCGCAGCTTGGCGTCCAGGCCCAGCAGCCGCCGCAGCAGCTGGTCCATCCGGCCCGCGCCCCTGGCCCGGCGCTGCTGGAACTTCTCCCTGATCTCCTCGACCGAGGGCACGACCTGCGGCCCGACCCCGTCCATCACCACGTCCGCGTGGCCCTCCAGCAGCGACATCACCGCGGTGAGCCGCCCCAGCACGGCGCGCTGCGCCGGGGTCTGCACCACGTCGATCAGGCTGCCGCCGAGGCCACCGCCCTCCTCGTCCGAGCCCGTCCAGCCGCCGGAACCGCCGGAGAGCGAGCCGACGGCCTCGCGCAGCCGCTCGAACAGCGTCGCCGGGTCCACATCGGTCTCGGCCAGGAACGACTGGATCTCACCCTCGATGTGGTCCCGCAGCCAGGGCACGGCGGTGAACTGGGTGCGGTGGGTCTCCTCGTGCAGGCAGACCCAGAGCCGGAAGTCGTGCGGTTCCACCTCCAGCTCGCGCTCGACCTGGACGATGTTCGGCGCCACCAGCAGCAGCCGTCCCGGCGGCGTCGGCCGCGCCTGGTCCAGGCCGGAGAGGTCCGCCGGGATCTCGGCCGGGGCGAAGGTCTCGTACTGGCCGAGGACCCGCGAGGACATGAACGCCAGCAGCATCCCGACCTCCAGGCCGGTCACCTTGCCGCCGACCACGCCCAGCGCCGCCCCGCCCGGCAGGTCCGAGCGGCGGGCCTGCATCCGCTCGGTGAGCGGGGTGATCAGGGTGCGGAACCCGGCCACATTGGCCTTGATCCAGCCCGGGCGGTCCACCACCAGCACCGGGGTCCCGCCGCTGGGCGATCCCATCCCGGTGAACTCACGGACGTGCGCCTCCGCGTCGGCGGCGTGACGGCGCAGCTCGGCGACCGCCTCCCGGGCCTCTTCCGGGCTCACCTCGGGGCCTGAACGCACCAGCCGGGTCGCGGTAGACACCGCGAGCCCCCAGTCGACCATGTCTGCCATGTCGCTCTCACTCCTCCGGAGGGGTGTCCGAGGGTGGCCCAGCTCCTCCGGAGAGGCACGGCGGTTCCGCCGGCTCCCCATGCGTCCACCAGTGGCTGTCACCTGCCACCGTACGTGTTCCTGCCCACTAGTGGCAGCCGCATGCGGCGACGCGCCCGGCGAGCCGGTCCAGCCCGGAGCGGGCTGAGCCCGCGTCAGCAGCGCCGTTGGACATGAAAGCGAAGGCCAGCAGCCTGCCGTCGTGGTCGACCACCAGCCCGGCGAGGGTGTTGACGGTCGACAGGGATCCGGTCTTGGCCCGCACCACGCCCAGCCCGGCGCTGCTGTCGAAGCCCTCGACGCCGGGGTCGAGCGTGCCGGTGAAGCCGGCGACCGGCAGGCCGAGCGTGATCGGGCGCAGCTCCGGGTGCGCCGGGGAGGCGTCCAGCACCAGCAGTTGGGTCAGTACGTCGGCGGCAGGGCGTCCGCACTGTCCAGACCGCTGCTGTCGTACAGCCGGGCGCCGTCCAGCCGGATGCCCAGCCGGCGCAGGGTCGCCAGCACGGCGGCGGCCCCGCCGGAGAAGGTCGCGGGCTGCCCGGCGGCGACCGCGATCTGATGGCCCAGAGCCTCGGCGATGTCGTTGTCGCTGTTGGTGAGCATCCGCTCGACGATCTCGGCCAGCGGCTGGGACTGGACCTCGGCCAGCCCGGTGGCCCCGGCCGGGGCGGTGGTCTGCGCGGGCGCGCCCTGGACGGTGATCCCCGGGCCCGCAGCAGCGCCCCGAACTCGGCGGCGGCGGTGGCGGCCGGGTCCGGGTAGCGGGGCGCGTCCTCGGTGCTGGCCGGGTCGACCCGGCCCTCGTCCGCGGTCAGCGCCTGCACCAGGGCGATGTTGTCGTTCACGCCGATCGGGTGCAGCGGGCTGCCGGTGAACAGCGAGATGTCGTAGCCCAGGGCCACGCTGCCGGTACCGGACGCCCGCAGCGCGGCGGCGGTGCGGGCGGCCAGGGTGGCGAGGCTGGCCTGCGGGTCACTGCCGCCGGTCGCGGCGGCGGTGAGGGTCGGGTCCCCGCCGCCGACCAGCACGATCCGGCCGGGACCGGCGGAGACCACCCGGGTGGTGAAGCGGTGCCCGGGGCCGAGCAGGGTGAGCGCGGCGGTGGCGGTCGCGAGCTTGTTGGTGGAGGCCGGCGTCTGCGGGTCGGCCGCGCCCGACCCGTACAGGGTCTGCCCGGTGGCGACATCCACCACCGAGGCGGTGGCCTGCCCCAGCCCGGACGCGGTCAGCAACGGGCCCAGCTGGGCGGCCAGCGCCGCCGGTTGGGGCAGCGCGGCGGCCGTGTCGGTGCCGCCCACCGCGGGCAGCAGCACGTCCTGGGCGGGCTGCCAGCTGGGCGCGGGCAGGGCCTTCAGCCGCGGCGCGGGCGGCCGGGCGGCGATCCGCGTGCTGTGCCCGCCCCGGCGCTGAGCCACCCGCTGGCCGTCCTGCCACGGGCCGGTGGCGGCGATACTGCCCGCCGCCAGCGCCAGCCCGAGACCGCCCGCCGTCAGCACCACGACGCGCGTCGACGCAAGCGCGTAGCCGCGTGCGGCCCGCACCCACCACCTGGATCCCATCCGGGCCTGCCCCTCTCCTGAGCACTCCATTGCGTAGGAGACACTATTGGCTGCACACGTCTCTCATTGGAGGAGCCTTGGAGTTCGACGTCACCATCGAGATTCCGAAGGGTTCGCGGAACAAGTACGAGGTCGACCACGAGACTGGTCGTATCTTCCTTGACCGGATGCTCTTCACCTCGACCCGCTACCCGGCCGACTACGGCTTCGTCGAGGGCACCCTCGGCGAGGACGGCGACCCGCTCGACGCGCTGGTCATCCTGGAGGAGCCGACCTTCCCGGGCTGCCTCATCAAGTGCCGTGCCATCGGCATGTTCCACATGACCGACGAGGCCGGCGGCGACGACAAGCTGCTCTGCGTCCCCGCCTCGGACCCGCGCTGGGAGCACCTGCGGGACATCCACCACGTCTCGGAGTTCGACCGGCTGGAGATCCAGCACTTCTTCGAGGTCTACAAGGACCTGGAGCCCGGCAAGTCCGTCGAGGGCGCCCACTGGGTCGGCCGCGTCGAGGCCGAGGAAGAGATCGTCAACTCGATCAAGCGCCTGAAGGACTCCGGCGAGCACCACTGAGCCGTACGGACCGGAGCGGGCTCCCCGTGCCCCGGTCCCCGGCCCGCGCCACGGACGGCAGCGCCCAGCGGAAACCCTTCCGCCGTGCGCTGCCGTCCGGTCGTTCCGGCGGCGGCTGCCGTTGCCGCTGCTGCTTGCGCAGGTTCGCGGATCACGCCGGTTCGCGGATCACGCCGGTCGGGGCCGGTCAGAAGACGAACGGGATCAGCATCCTGGTCGAGCGCTTGTAGGCCGGGTAGGCGTCGGGGAACCGCTGTTCCAGGTACCGCTCCTCCCGGGTCGCGCTGTAGACGAAATAGCCGCCCAGGAGCACCACGGCCAGCAGCCAGAACGGGCTGAGCCCCACCGCCGTGCCGATCATCGCCAGGGTGATGCCGGAGTAGATGGGGTGCCGGACCCATCGGTACGGCCCCGAGGTGACCAGCTCCGGATCGGCCTTCCGGGACATCGGGGTGCCCCAGTTCCGGCCGATGTACACCCGGGCCCAGACCGCCAGCGCCAGACCGGCGGCGAACAGCGCGAGGCCGATGCCCTCCAGCCATGGGTTCCCGGTCACTCCGTGACCCCGGAAGAGCCTGAGCCGGAGCAGCACGACGACCACCACCGCGATGACCAGCCGGATGCCCACGGACCTGCCCCAGGCCAGCTGCCCCGGCTTGCTCCGCACCGCCGCGGCCAGCCAGCCGACCCAGAACACGAGCCAGCCGATGAGAAAGACCAGTTCAAACGCTCTCATCAGGCTCAGCCTCCCCGGCTGCCGCTCCGCACCGCCCCGCGACCGGGACGCTTCGGGGGCCGGTGCACCACCCGCCCCGCTTCGAGGCTAGCGCGGAACCCCGCCCCCTCGACCCCTGCCGACCAGGGATTCACCGGACCGGAATGCGCCGGGCCCGGTTGCCGCGGGGGGCTCGTGGTGCGCCCCGGTCACCCCGGCCGGCGGGCCGCTGCGGAACGGCCGGCCGGGGTGCGGGGCAGGCCGGTCAGGCCCTGACCGCGAAGTACTGCCAGGCGCCGGTGGTGTCCAGCTCGGTGTGGTCCGCGGCGCTGCGGAGGTACTCGGTGTCGACCCGGTAGAGGCCGCCGACCGGGTAGCCGCCGGGCAGCCGGAGCACCGCGCTGCTCGCGGAGTTGAGCTTGGCGCAGCCGGTGGTGGCGACCGCGCGCCAGCTTCCGGCCGAGTACTTCTGCAGCTGGAAGACCACGCACTGGCCGGCCTTGTCCGGCAGCACGGTCGCCGTCAGCACCGGCTTGGCCGTGCGGTGGTACAGCCGGTAGAGGACATGGCCGTAGGAGGCGCTCCCGTAGCTTCCGGCCAGCGTCTGCTGCACGCCCGCATAGCCCTGTACGGCGGCGGTCGCGGTGGCGGGCGCGTCATAGCCGGCGTCCCCGGCGAAGACCGCGGTCAGCGTGGTGGCGCCGGTGACCCGGTAGCCGGTGGACAGGTCGCCCCTGGCGTCCACGGCCCCCGTCCTGACCAGGACCTTGGCGCCGCCGCTGGGCTGCGCGTAGATCGACACCGTGCGGTCGCCGGTGGTCGCGCCCAGGTGGGCGGTGACCGTCGCGGTCGCCCCGTAGGCGTACGTCGGCGCGTTGCTGCCGAGGGTCAGCGGGGTGGCCGTACGGGCGACGTCCACCGTCACCGAGGCGGTGGCGGGGGTGTGCTCGGGGTCCCCGGCAAAGCCGGCCTGATAGGTGTAGCTGCCCGCGACGGCGACCTGGTCGGTGACCGAGAAGGTCCCGTAGAAGCCCACCTTCGCCGCGGGAAGTGCCACGGTCCGGCCGGTGGCGGAATCGGTCCGGGTCACGGTGACCACGGCGCCCGGGTCGATGGCGGGGACACCGCCGGCCTGGAGCCTGCCCTTGATGGTGAACGCCGTTCCCCGGACCGCGGCCGGAGCGACCAGCCGGGCCGTGGTCGGCGCCTGCTCCGGGTCGAGCATGATGTGCAGGACCGGGTTGGTGCCGTTCCTGATGTCCTGGGTCACCGCGAAGAGCTCGGTTCCGTTCGCGCCCCAGGCCAGGCCGCGATCGGCCGGCACGGTCCCGGCGGCGAAGGAGAAGGAGTTCGACGCGCCGATCCCGCCGCTGGGGTACACCGAGACCTCGGGTATGCCGGCGACACTCGCCGCCACCGTGCCCTGGGGCGCGATGGCGACGCCGTTGACCTCGGTGCCGGTCTCGCCGTAGTGACCGAGCAGCGAAAGGTCGGCCAGGCTGTAGACCTGCGGGTCGGGCTGGGCGAAGGCGCTCCCCGGCGGGTCGGTGGCCACCACCAGTTCCTTGCCGTCCGGGGTGACCGCCAGGTCGGTGAGCCCGACGAACTTGTTCAGCACCGCGGTACTCACCAGCGTCCCCTGGGAGACCTGGAAGACGGCGACCTTCGGTATGACGGAGGATTCGCCCACGCCGTTCCAGTCACCGGCGGCCAGGGTCCCGGGCGCGCCCGGGGACACGGCGAGCAGAGGTGCGCTCTGCCAGTCGTCCTGTGCCGGGTCGACCGCGACGGCGGGCTGGGCCGCGGCGACATCCACCGAGCCGATGCCGCTCGGGTCGCTCGGGTGCGCGCCCCAGTAGCTGAACCACAGCTCCCCGCCGGTCACCGCGACGGAGGAGGGGCCCAGTCCGCCCGGAACCGGGTAACGCGCGGTCTCGGCCAGGGTGGTGGTGTCGATCGCGGCGATCGCGTGCGCGTCCTGGAGTGCGACATAGAGCGTTCGGCCGTCCGCCGAGAGCGTCATACCCTCCGCGCCCTGCTCGGAAACCGATGGTGGCGACGGTGGCCCCGCTCAGGTCGGTGACCAGGATGCCGTCGCTGCCCGCCCCCTGGCTGTAGAAGATGTGGCCGTGGGCGTCGTCCACCGACATCTGCGCGAAGCGCGCGATCGGCAGGGCCACCGACCCGTCGGCGTACGCGGCGCCGACCGGCAGGCACAGGGTGCCGACGAGACCGCCAACAGCCCCCAGGGCGGCCAGAGTTGAGATTTTACGTGGGATGCACGAAGTCGTTCCCCCGGAGAAATGGTCCTTGCCCGCGCAGCCTACTGCTGGGCTGCGCAAAGCCGGTACACAGTTTGCCTGTTGGGGCTGGGGGCCTGCGGTCGGCGTCGGTCAGGGGCGGCCGTAGTAGCTGGGGACTCCCATGATCCACAGGCTGGCGACCTTGACCACCGCGCCGGTGCGCGGGGCCTCGATGATCCGGTCGTCGCCGAGGTAGAGGGCGACGTGGTAGATGTCCTGCGGGGTGCCGTCGTGGGACCAAAACACCAGGTCACCGGGGCGGAGTTGGCTGTAGTCGAGCGGCCGGGAGCGCGCGTACTGGTCCGCGGCGAAGTGCGGCAGCTCCACCCCGGCCCGCTCCCAGGCGCGCATGGTCAGCCCGGAGCAGTCGAAGGTCTCCGGGCCCGCGCCGCCCCAGACGTAGGGCAGGCCGAGCTGCGCGCGGGCGAAGCGGACGGCGGCGGCCGGGTCGGCGTCGCCCCGGCCGGTCCCGTCCGCGCCCGCCCGGCCGGCGTCCGCCTCCCCGCGCCCGCGCCGCCCGCGCCCGCGCCGCCTGGGTCCGCGGGGAGGGAGCGGGGGCCGGGGCGGCCAGGGCGGCGCGGCGGTCGGCCGCGGCCTGCCGCTGGGTCTCGGCCGCGGCCTGCCGCTGGGTCTCGGCCGCGGCCAGGGCCTGCTCCTGGCGCAGCAGCAGGTCGACCGAGACCTGCTCGGCGGCGGCGAGCTGGGCCAGCAGCTCGGTGCGCCGGGCCTCCAGCGCGGTCACCTCGGTCCGCTGCTCGGCCAGACCGGCCTCGGCCTGCTGCCGGGCCTGCTGTACCGCCGTCGCGGCCTCGGCGGCCTGCGCCACCGCCCGGCTCGCGGCCGCGGCGGTGGCCGCCGCCCGGGCGGCCGTCCCGGTCGCGGCGTCCAGCACCACCCGGGCCCGGCCGTCGACGTCCCGCTGCACCTCCCGCTGGGAGACGGCCTGCTGCATGTTCCTGGCCTGGAGCACCCCGTCGAAGCCGGCCAGGCCGGGCGGCAGACCCATCCGGTACTGCTCCGCCGCCAGCTCTCCGGCGGCGGACCGCGCCGCCTGGCGCTGTGCCAGGGCCTGGGCGGAGGCCGTACCGGCCTGGGCGGCGACCTGCTGGGCGATCAGCTGGCGCACGGTCGCGCCGTCATAGCGCTCCACCGCCTGCTCGGCCTGGATGTCCAGGTCCTGCTCCTGCGCCTGGGCGGCGGCGAGCTGCTGCTCGACGGCGGTGACCTGGTCCGCGCGGTCCTGCGCGGCCTGCTGGGCGGCGGCGATGTCGCCGGGACCCGGGGGCGGGTCGTCGGCGTCGGCCCGGCCGGTCAGCGGCAGTCCGGTCAGTGCCAGTGCCAGCACCGCGCACAGCGCCGCACGGGCGGGCCGGTGGCGGGGACGGCGGAGCAGCGGGGGCAGCGGACGGTGGAGCACTCGACGACCCTCCGGGCTGGACTGCGGCTGCGGACCGGCCGCGGTGCTCCGGTCCGCTCCCAGTCTGCGCGGCGGCGGCGCCCGCCGCAGGCCCGGAGACCCGGATGGGTGACGACCCGTCAGCTACGGCGGCGGGGCAGGACCGCGCCCCGGCTGCGGCCGGCCGACACCGTGCGGCGGCGGGCGGCGGACGCCCTGCGGCGGACGGCCGCGGTGCGCTCGGCCGCCGGCAGCGGGGCGGCGGCCGGCGGCCGCTGCACCCGGGGCGGCATACCGGCGCGGGCGGCCCCGTCCGGCCTGGCGGCCCCGGCCGCGGTACGCCGCGCGGCCAGCCGGTTGAGCCGGGTGAGGCTGCGGATCCGCTGCTCGTCCGGGGGCAGGTAGCTGCGCGGATAGGGGGTGTCCCGGGGGTGGGCCAGGCGTTCGGCCATGCGCTCCGCGAGCTGGTGCGCGCGGGTCGGCCGGGCACCGGGCGGGGTGGGCTTGCCCGCGATCAGGTCGAACAGCCACTGCCGGGCGCTGTCCGTGCGGCGGTGCCAGCGGGCCTCCCGACGGGGGCCGGGCGTACTTGCGCGGTCGGCGGGTGTAGCGCCAGCGCGCCCAGGGGCTGTACGGGCGGGCCAGGCGCACCGCGGCGATCCAGGACACGCCGGGCACCATCACCCCCAGGATCCCGCTCCAGAACTTGCCCTTGAAGAAGGTGATCACGGTGCACAGCGCGTTGAAGCTGATCAGCCCGATCAGCAGCCAGTGCACCCGGTCCCCCGGCTTGAGCCCCAGCGGCAGATAGCCGACCAGCAGCAGCCCGGTGAGCAGGATGCCGACGATCACCGCGTCCACGGACTTGCGCCCCTGCTCGCTCCAGTAGACGTCCTCCAGGTGCAGCAGCAGGGCGAACTCGTCCAGGGACAGGCCGCAGCCGATGCCGAAGACCAGCCCGAAGACGTCGATCCAGGGGTGGGTGCCGGCCGTGGTGAAGGTGCCGATGCCACCCACCAGCAGGAAGAACATGCCGAAGACCACATGGTGGATGTGCAGGCCGCCGGGGGTGACATTGCCCGGCCACCAGCGCACCCCGCGCCGGATCATCCGCACGCTGAAGCGGATGAACAGGAACGAGACGATGAAGCCGAGCAGCAGCAGGAGCAGCGGCTGCTTGCCCGGGTCCTGGATATGGCGGACGTAGTACTCGCCCAGGTGGAAGCGGTGCCTGGGCTCCTGCGCCGCAAGCAGCAGCGGGACCATGACTCCCACCTCAGAACCCGCGCGTGCGCTTGGCCGCGCGACGCACCACCGTGGGGCCCTCGCCCCGCGGGACCTTGAGGAACAGCCGGGCGACCTCGCCACCGAGGTTGACCCCCACCGCCAGCGCCAGCGCCAGCGCGGCCGCCCGGGAGACGGCGACCAGCCCGGTCAGCGCCTCGCCCCGGGCGAGCGAGAGCAGGCCCAGATAGAGGGCGGATCCGGGCAGCAGCGGGCCGAGCGCGGCGGTGACATAGGGCAGCGAGGAGGCGTACCGGTAGCGGGAGGCCAGCTGGCCGAAGAGGCCGACCATGCCGGCCGCCACCCCGGTCGCGATGATCGGCGACACATGGCCGTCGACCGAGAGCGCGCCGTATATGGACCAGCCCACCCCGCCGAGCACGGTCACCATCGGCAGCACCCGGCGCGAGCTCTGCAGCAGCACCGCGAACAGCAGGGTCAGTGCCATCGCGGCGGGCAGTTGCAGGGCCGGGAAGGGGTGAGTGGACAGCGACTGCTCGGGGTGCAGGTCGGCGCCGAACTTGACCCCGACATACAGCACCAGCAGGACGCCCAGGATGATGCCGACCACCAGGTAGAGCACTTCCAGCAGCCGGGCGGCGGCGGTGATGTAGAAGCCGGTGAGGCCGTCGGCGACGGCGGCCACCAGGGCGCGTCCCGGCAGCAGCGCGTACAGCCCACCGGTGACCACCACCGAGCCGCGCAGCCCGCTGTGGCCGAGGGTGAGGATCACGCCCATGGCGGCGGCGGGCATGGCCGCCACCACGAACTGGTAGAACTCCGGCAGCCCCCGGTCGGCCACCGCCCAGGCCAGCCGGTCCCCGACCATGGCCGCGAGGAAGGCGCTGAAGAAGACCAGCGCCGCCTGCGGGTCCGCCTGCCCGCCGACCAGCAGCGTCGCCGCACCCGCCAGCAGGCCGGAGGTCAGCGACAGCAGCCAGCCCGGGTAGGGGTGCCGGTTGCGCCGGATCTCGGCCAGCCGCCGGTAGGCGTCCTCGACGCTGGTCTTCTCCCGGTGACGTCGGCCACCAGCCGGTACACCGCCGCCAGCCGGGTGTAGTCGGAGCCCCGGCGGCGGACCACCCGGGAGGAGGTGACCGGCGCCTCGATCAGCGACGGCTGGTAGGAGATGGAGATCAGGGTGAAGGTGACCTGCGGCTCGCAGCGGTCGAGGCCGTAGGCGTGGCTCACCCCGAGCATCGCCGCCTCCACGTCCTCCGCGCTCTCGCCGCTGGCCAGCAGCAGCTCGCCGATGCGCAGGGTCAGGTCGAGGATGCGCGGAACGTTTCGTCCGACCTCGGCGTGGCCGATCGGGCGGGAGCGCTCGTACGCGGGCCGCTCGGACATCGGGGTGCGCAGCAGTGTCCGCATCCGGTCCGGCCAGGGCGCCTCCCCGGGGGCTCCGATCCGCAGCTGGGCGAGCGGGATCCCGGCGGGGGGCGTGTAGCCGAGCGCGGACCAGTCACTGTCGGAGGAGTCGTCGTCGGTTGCTTCGCCGGGGTCTTCGCCGGGTCGCCGGAGCCGGGATCGGCGGGGCGGGGCGGGCCGGGGGTGCCGGCCGCCGGCTGCTTCCAGGGAGGCGGGGGTGGTGCCCACCGGTTCGGCGTGCCCGAGCCCCGGGGGTGGCCGTCCCGGCCTGCCCGGAGGGGCGCTCCGCAGGGGCCTGGTCAGGAAGCTCACGGGGCGTCACCGAGGCGGCCGGCGGGGGCGGGCTCGACGCGCGCAGGCTCGGCGGGCTGGGGCTCGGGCCCGGGCCGGCGGCGGGGTGGGCTGTCCGGCTCCGGGCACGGCTGCGCCCCCGCGCGGCGGGCGGACCCGACGACCTGGCTTCCTGCCCTGGGGCACCCGCCTCCGCCGTTCCTACCCGCCGCACCTCCGTTGTGCGTCCCGGTCACCACCTTGCCGATCGCGTCGCCAGGCGCACTGCCGTATCACGCGCCCCCGGGTCAACCGGATGTTGACGCGCGGAGCAAGCGGGACAAAGGCCCACGGACAGGATGCTTACTCCTATGGGGGATATTTACCAATCGAGATGGAACTTTGTCGACTTGTTGGTGAATGCTGGGTCCGCGACGTCAGGTTCTCGGCGGACCGGGGATGGCCAGCCCCGCATCACACGCACATCCACTCGAACAGGGAGACCTCGTGTCCCGATTGCGGATCTTCACGGCCTTCACCACGTTGGCTGCCTGCCTGTGCCTGGGAATCGGCACGGCGTCGGCGGCCACCGGCACCTCCGCCGCGAACGACCACGCCAACGGCAGCGTCGTCAGTGCCGTCGACTCCGGCAACCTCGGCGGAGCGGTGAACGGCAACGGCGCGCAGCAGAACGCGACCGGCAGCGGCGCCGCCAACGCGGGCAGCACCACCGGCGTGGACGGCAACACCGGCCACGTGGGCAGCCTGCAGGCCAACAGCAACCGGCTGGCCGCGGAGCTCTACTACTAGGGCCGGCCAGGGCACGACGAGAGGATCCCGGCCGCACCACCCCGCCCTACCAGCGCCAGGGCGGGTGGGTGAGCGGACCGGAGAGGGTCAAGCACAGGCGGGGCCGACAGCAGATGGGGCTGTCGGCCCCGAGCCCTGTCCCGGCTCAGCCCCGTGCCCTCCAGGGCCCCCTTGGCCCTCGTGCCGGACCACCACGAAGGAGTCGAGCACCGGGTCGTAGTGGTCGTGGTGCGGAAGGCCGGTGGTCGCGGACTCCTCCTGGGCGCGCCGCCCGGCCGGGTGGGCCGGACCGTCGCCCGGATAGGTGGCGACCACCACCCCGCCCCGGGGCGGGCAGAGGCGGCAGGCGGCGGTGGCGACCGCGGCTCCCGGCCGGGTCACGGCCGACCTGGTGGCCGGCATCGCGGCAGACATGGTGGCTGACATGGCGGCTGACATGGCGTCTCCCCTTCGTGCGTTCGCGGGAGCCGGTACGGCCCCGCTCCCCCGGGTGCCGATCCGTGTCCCTACAGTCACGCACGGTACCGAGCGTCACTGACAATCCGACAGCCGCACTGGTCAGACCGCCGCCAGCAGCCCCCGTCCGAGCCAGTCGGAGGAGTCGGCCAGGCCCGGCAGCACAAAGAAGTAGCCGCCGCCGGTCGGGGAGATGTAGTCCACCAGCGGCTCGTCGATCAGCCGGGTCTGCACCGCCTCGAACTGCCGCTGCACGTCCTGCTGGTAGCAGCAGAAGGCCAGGCCCATGTCGAGGTTCCCGTTGCTGTCCAGGCCGCGGTCGTAGTTGTAGCCGCGGCGCAGGATGCGCGAGTCGTCGGTCTTGGCGGTGCGCGGGTTGGCGATCCGGATGTGCGCGTCCAGCGGGATCGCGTTGCCCTGCGGGTCCTTGGCGTAGTCCGGGATGTCGGTCTCGTTGGCGCCGTCCAGCGGGGCGCCGGTGTCCTTGCGCCTGCCGAACATCAGCTCCTGCTCGTTCAGCGACACCCGGTCCCAGAACTCGACCAGCATCCGGATGATCCGGATCACCTGGTAGCTGCCGCCGACCGCCCAGGCCGGTTCGGCGCCGCCGCGGCCGACCCAGACCAGCTGGTCCATCTGCCGGGCGGAGCCGGTGTCCGGGTTGGCGATGCCGTCCTTGAAGCCCAGCAGGTTCCGCTGGGTGCCGCTGGGGCGGGGGGTGTTCTGGAAGCCGTCGATCCGCCACTTGACCTGCATCTGGCCGCGGGTGTGCTTGGCGATGTCGCGCAGCGCGTGCAGCACGGTGTCCTGGTGGCCGCCGCAGATCTGCAACGAGAGGTCCCCGTGCAGCTCCGCCGGCTGGAGGTTGTCGTTGGGGAAGGTCTTCATCGGGGTGAGCCTGCGCGGCTTGGCCGCGGCCAGGCCGTAGCGGCTGTCGAACAGCGACGCGCCCACGCCCACCGTCACCGTCAGCTCGTCGGCGGGGACGGTCGGCCCGAGGATGCCGTTGTCGGAGGGCGGCGCGCCGACCCCGAGGTCGGCCGGGGTCCCGCCGGAGGTGAGGAAGGCGATCCGGGCGCTGAGCGTCTTCAGCAGCGACTCCAGGCCGGCCCGGTCGGGGGCGATCACGTCGAAGGAGGCGAACAGCGCGTAGGCCGGGGCGGGGGTGGTGATCCCCGCCTGGTGCGGGCCGTAGGCGGAGACCGCGCCGCCGTCCGCCGTGCCGCCGCCGGTGTCGGCGGCCGGGCTCGCGCCGAGGCTGAGCGCGCCGCCGGCTATCGCGGCGCCGACCGCGCCGGCGCCCAGCGCGGTCCGCATCACGGTGCGCCGCGAGGTGCCGGTCGGCACATCGGAGAGGGCGCCCGCCGCACCGCTGAAGCCGAAGGGGCAGGAGCCGGTCGACGGCTGCTCGACGGGGGGCTGAAGGTGATCAGTCATCAGGCGGACTTCCGGATCTCAAGCAGGTCGGGGATGGGTGAGAGGTCTTCCAGGAGCTGGCCGACGGCGCCGTTGAGGGTCTCCCGGGCGCTCGGCGCGAGCTGCTGCACCGGCGTCCACCCCGGCGGTGTGCTGGGCCGCGAGCAGGGCCTGCACCCGGCTCATGTCCGCGTCCACGGTCGTCAGCAGGGCCGGGCTGCGCTTGCTGATCAGCGGCCGGAGCACGTCGAGCAGCTCGCCGGTGCCGGCCAGGTTGGCCTGGGCGGTGGCCAGGTTGGTGCCGCTGCCCTCGTCGGTGTCGGCGGTGAGCTCGAACTGGAGGGTGTTCTCCAGGATCTCGTGGGTCCGCAGCGGCAGGTCGGTGGGGTCGAAGGCCTGAGTCGGGAAGGCCTTGCGCAGCCCGGCCGCGTCGGTGACCAGCTTGTCCGCGACCGGGGCCAGGCTCTGCGCCGACTGGCCGTGCCACAGTCCGTACTCCAGCCGGTGGAAGCCGCTGAAGGCCGGGTCCTGGACACCGAGCGGCAGGCCGTCGGCCCGGCCGTTGATCGCCTTGTCGAAGTCCTCGAAGGTGCCGTAGGCCGCGCCGAGCGAGGAGTACTCCAGGTGCGCGGTGAGCCAGTCGGTCCTGGCCGCGGCCAGGTCCCCGCCGTGCAGGTCGGCGGCTATCTTCTGGGTCTCCGGGACCAGCGTGGCGAGCCCGGCGTCGACATACGCCTTGTACTGGGCGAGCGGCGCGTCGAGGTCGGCGGCGGCCAGCGGGATCACCGCGGGCACCGCGGTACCGCCGGAGACATGGACGGTGGCGGAGGTGACCGCGCTGCCCGAGGTGGGCACGCAGCGCCAGGCGTAGTCGCCGCCGCCGATGGTGGCGGTCAGCGCCCGGGTGGTGCCCGGGGCGATCCCCTCGACCTCGCCGTAGACGGCGTTGGTGGTGGGGTTGATCAGGTAGACCTCGGAGGTCTGACTGCCGGTGTTGTGCATCTGGAAGACCTGCTGGCCCGGCTCGGGGGTGGTGAAGCCCTGGCCGCAGGCGGTCTGCGAGACGGTGACCGTGGCGGAGGCGGCGGGCTTGCCGCTGCTGACGGCGATCACCACCCCGGCCACGACCGCGGGGACGGCGACGATGGCCGTGGGGAGCAGCCAGCGCGGCCGCCCACCGCCAGTCGGCCCGGCCTCGACGGTGCTCCCGGTCACGGCTACGCTGTCGGCCCGGCGACGCTGTCGGCCCCGGCGGCACTCCCGGCCTCGGCGGCGGCCGGGGTCGGGGTGGGGGCGGCGGCGGGGGTGCGCACACCGCGGACGAAGAGCGTCATCACCACCGCCAGATAACCGGCGTAGGCGGTGATCTGAAGCCAGGTCATCTGCGTGGTCAGGTTGAACACGCCCTGCACCAGGGTCGCGTACCAGGAGTTGGCGTCGACGCTGCCGCCGAGGTCGAAGGCGAAGGCGCTGCCGCCCGGCAGCACTCCGCCCTCCTGGAGGTCGCGCAGTCCGTAGCCGAGGACCCCGGCCGCGATGATGATCAGCCCGACGCCGGTCCAGGTGAAGAAGCGAGTCAGATTGATCTTCAGGACCCGCCGGTAGAGCGCCCAGCAGAGCCCGGCCGCCAGCACCAGGCCGACGGCCGCGCCGAGCAGCGGGCCGGTGGAGCTGCCCGCGGTCTGCGCCGTGGTCCAGATGAACAGCGCCGTCTCCAGGCCCTCGCGGCCGACCGCGAGGAAGCTGGTGAGCACCAGCATCCCCGAGCCCACCGCCAGTGCGGCGGCCACCTTCTCCTTGATCTCGCCGGAGAGGTTGCGGGCGTTGCGGCGCATCCAGAACACCATGGCGGTGACGAAGGCGACGGCCACCACGCTGAGCGCGCCGCCGAAGGCCTCCTGGTCACTGGTCGGCAGGTTGGCGGCGGTGAAGGTGAGCACCGCGCCGAAGCTGAGGGAGAGCGCGATCGCCGCCAGCACCCCGGCCCACACCTGCGCGAGCCGTGCCCGCTGGTCGGCCCGGACCAGGGTCGCCACCAGGATCGAGACGATCAGCCCGGCTTCCAGTCCCTCCCTCAGTCCGATCAGGAAACTGGGAAACGCGTCGTCCCACATGGAAAGCGGACTCCTCCCCGGGACCTCCCCGGTCAAGCGAATGCCGACAGCGCCCATCGAGCGACGGGCTTAGCTTAGGCATACCTTAGTGGGAAGAGTAAGAGTCGTCCACGAGCGGGGTGAGAGTCCTCAGAAATCCGGTCGCCGGGCCCCCGGCGAGACCCCGATGAGCCCCGCCGGGCCCGGAACGACCGGTCGGCCTCGCCTCAGTAGGCCCAGACCGAGACGGTCTCCGAGGTACGGTCCAGCACCCGGTGGTGCGGACCGAAGACCGCCAGCAGCTGGGAGCGGAACTGGAGTTCACCCCGGTGCTGGGCCCGGACAGCGACCCTGGTCCAGCCGCCGGAGACGCAGTGCAGCTGCTGCCAGGCGCCCGCACCGACCCGCTCGTCCAGGCACAGCTGGATCGGGGTGCCGCCGAAGTCGTCGCTGTCACCCGTGGCGGTGACCTGTACCGTCCGGCCCACGGACACCGTGTGGCTGCCGGCCGAGACCGTGATCGCCGACTTGGCGGAGGCGGTGCCCGCACCGGCGGCCAGCCCGGCGGTCGCGACGGCCAGCACCGCCACCGCAGAACCGATTCGGCGACCGATCCGACGACCGGAGATCCCGGTTGTGGCGATGCTCTTCATTTTGACTGCCCCTGGTGGCGAGACGACGCGGCATGGCACTTCACACTGTATGGACGTAACACAAGGGAATCGGGTTTCATCCGTTGCGCGGCCCGCGCCGGAGCGGCGAATTCCGTCGGAGAGCAAGAGCGAAGGTAAGGGCTGCGGGCAGGTCACCGGCCACGGCGCACCGGGGCAGCGGACAGACAGCCCGGGCACGGTGAGGGCGACGGCGACGGCGACGGACGGGCGAATATTTACGAACGATCGTTAACCTAACAGTCAGGGAAAATCGGCCCGGGAAAATCCACCCGCGACGGCCCCGCCTGCGATCCGGCCACAGCCGTTCCATCGCTCCGGTGGGGCGATCCGGGCTAGAATCTGAACGATCGATCAGTCACCCGGGCCACCCGAGCAAGGACAGCCATGCGACCTGCCGGACAGAACGCTCTGCTGGAGGCCGCTCGCGAGGAGTTCTCCACCCGGGGATTCGGCAGCGCGTCGATCCGTGACATCGCCCAGCGCGCCGGGATGAGCCTGTCCGCGATGTACCACTACTACTCGGGCAAGCAGGAGTTGCTGCACGCGATCCTGGACGAGGGCCTGGACACCTACTTCGCCGCCTGCGCCGCGGCACTGGACCAGGTGGGCGACGCGCCCGAGGACCGGCTCTCCGCCGTGGTCGCGGCCACCACCCGGTTCCGCGCCGAGCACCTCGCCCGCAGCAACATCCTGCTCTCCGAGGAGCGCAGCCTGGACCCGGAGCGGCTGGCCCGCTACAGCGGCCGCCATGCCGAGGCCACCAACCTCTTCCGCCACGCCATCGACCAGGGCGTGACGGCCGGGGTGTTCCTCACGCCCTACCCGGACGAGGCCCGCCGCACCGTGATCGCCATGTGCAACGCCGTCGCCCAGTGGTTCCGCCCGGACGGCGAGCTCTCGCTGGACGAACTGGTGGACCGCCATGTGGCGCTGGCCCTGACCGTGGTCGAGTACCGGCCGCAGCGCTCCTGGTCCGGACGGCCCTGACCGGCACCCGGCCGGTCAGTCCCCGCTCGTCCCCGCTCGTCCCGGTCAGCCCTCGGTTCGGCCGCCGCTGCGTCGCTACTCGGCAGCGCCCGGCTGCGCCTGCTGCTCGGCCACCTCGCGGCGCACCTCGTCCATGTCCAGCGCCCGGGCCTGCTTGATCAGGTCGTCCAGGGCCGGGGCGGGAAGCGCGCCCGGCTGCGAGAAGACCACCGTGCGGTCGCGGATGATCATCAGGGTGGGGATGGAGCGGATCTCGAAGGCGGCCGCGAGCTCCTGCTGCGCCTCGGTGTCCACCTTGCCGAAGACCAGGTCGGGGTTGCCCTCAGCGGCCTTCTGGTAGACCGGGCCGAACTGTCGGCAGGGACCGCACCACGACGCCCAGAAGTCGATCAGGACGAAACCGTTCTTCTCCACGGTCTCGTTGAAGTTTTCCTTGGTGAGCTCAAGCGTGCTCATGGTGCGACGACCTGCCTTCGGCTCGACAACATGCTCCCAGGGTGCAACGGGACCCGGCTGAGCGCTATTCCCCCGCCCGCGGCACCCGCTGCTCCGCATGCTCCACCCTTTCATGCCGCGCCGGTTCACTCACCCTGCTCCAGCGCCGCCGACAGGCCGTCCGGGCCGGTGCCCGCCTTGCGGTGCGCGGAGGCCAGCAGCGCGGCCGCGACCCCCAGGCCCACCTGCATCCGGTCGGCGATCTGCCCGACGCTCAGCCCCTGCGCGGCCCACACCGCGGCCTGCCGCTCCTCCTGGTTGAGCTCCGGCACCACCACCGCGTGGGTCCGGACCGGGGCCGCGCCGGAGGCCACCAGCTCGCTGCGGCCGCGCGCGGCCAGGCCGTCCGCGCCGCACTGCACAGCCAGCTCGACGCCCTGCTGCAACGGGGCGACGGCCTCCCTCGGACGGCCGATCCGGCGCAGCGCCGCGCCCAGGTCCACCAGCGCCAGGGCGTACTCGTACGCCGCCGGGGACTGGCCGAGCCGGTCCACCGCCTGCTGGAGCAGGCCCGGGGCGTCGCCGAGGTCGGCGACCGCGGCGCACAGCCGCAGGGCCGAGCCGATGGCCGAGTTGATGCCGGAGCGCTCGGCCTCGGCCAGCCCCTCGGCCGCGAGCCGCCGGGCCCGCTCGGGCTCCTCCTGCGCGACCGCCAGCGCCAGATGTGGCCCAGGGCGCCCAGACCGTGTTGCTCCAGCCCCGGAGCGCCAGCTGCACGCCCGCCTCGGCGAGTTCCTCGGCCGCCTCCTTGCGCCGGTTCTGCGCGAGCAGCAGCCGTCCGTGCAGGGTGGGGGCGTCCGGCAGCACCATCAACGTTCGGGATAGGGCGCCTCGAAGCGGTACTCGGTGGCGAGTTCCGCCGCCTCGTCGACCCGGCCCCGGGCGAGCAGAGTGTCGATCAGCACCCCGACGATGTCCCACTGCAACGGCGTGTTCCGGCCCAGCCGGTCGGAGCGCCGCAGGGTGCTCCGCAGCAGCGTCTCGGCCTCCGCCAGCCGGCCCCAGCGGTGCAGCACCAGACCGCCGAGGAAGCTCACGAAGGCCTGGTGACCGCCGCTCCAACCGGCCAGCTCGATGGTCCGCGCGCCCTCGTTGGCCATCCTGGACGCCAGGTCGAGGCGGTCGTTGTAGACATAGGTCAGCCCGAGCAGGATCGGGATCTCGAAGCCCCAGGTGGTGTTGGTCCAGCCGAGGCTGTCGATCAGCCGGCCGTTCTCGAAGGCGTGCTCGGCCAGGGCCAGCGGCTCGGCGCTGTCGGCGCCGCGCATCACCAGATCCCACGCCTGGACCACCTTGACCGCCCTCGGTCCGGCGTCCGCCGTCCCCTGCAGGGCGGCGAGTTCGGCCGAGAGCTCGTCCGAGAGCTGCGCCAGCCGCTCCGAGCAGAGCGTCCCGTCGGGCTGGTCGCGCAGGAACGCCCGCCACATGTAGTACGCGGCCTGGAGCCGGATCCGGCCCGGACCTTCCGTGGTCCGGGCGATCTCCTCGGAGGTCACCCGGGCCGCCTCGGCCATCCGGTTGCTGTGGCCGAGGGCCTGCCCGAGCCGGAGCGTGGCCTCCTCCCGGCGCTGCGGGTCCAGCCCGGGCGTGGCGGCCAGCGCCTGCCGCAGGTGGTTGACGGTCGCCTGCGGGTCGGTCAGCAGCGCCGAGCGGCCGAGCTCGAACAGCACGTCGGCCCGGTCCTCCTCGGCCGGGGGCTCGTCCAGGGCCCGCTTCAGGCAGCGGAAGGCCGCCTCCGGCGCGCCCATCGCCATGTGCTCGACGGCGGCCTCGCGCAGCTGGCGGACCACCTCCAGATCGTCCTCCGGGTAGGTCTCCAGCAGGTGCCGGGAGGCGACGGCCATGCTCTGCCCGGCGGCCACCAGCTCGGCGGCGGCCTTGCCGTGCAGCGAGGTGCGGATCCCGGCCAGCAGCATGGTCTGGTAGACGGCGGTGCCGATGGTCGGGTGGACGAACTCCAGCACCGGCCGGCCCCTGGAGTCCAGCTCCTCCCGCAGGATCCGCTCCTCGCAGAGCCGCTCCACCGCGGTCCGCTGCGCGGCCGGGTTCAGCACCGCCATCCGCCCGGCGATGTCCGGGTCGATCTCGGTGTCCAGCACGGCCGCCGCATAGGCGAAGCGGATGGTGTCGGGGCCCATCAGGGCCAGCCGCTTGGTGATGCCGTGCCCGCGGCTGGCCGCGACCAGCCCGCGCAGCTCGGAGATGTTCTCCTCGACCGGGGACAGGCCGCGGTCCTTCATCTTGGCGACCAGCGCCACCAGGTCAAAGGGGTTGCCGCCGGTGATCGACCAGGCCTCGCGGCAGAACAGGTCGTCGGCGTCGGCGTCCAGTTCGCTCCGGATCAGCGCCTCCACCGAGTTGGGGCCCAGCGTGCGCAGCTGCATCTGCACACCGATCTGGCCCTGCGGCCGGTGCCCGGTGGCGATCGCGCCGTAGTCCAGCAGCGGCCGGGCCTCCTCCGGCAGTTCGTCCGGACGGAACGCCAGCGCCAGCAGCACCGGCAGCCCGGGGAGCCGGCCGACGAAGCCCTTCAGCCAGTCCAGCGACTCGTAGTCGATCCAGTGCAGATCGTCCACGACCACCACCAGCGGCCCCCGCTGGACCGCCAGTTGGGTCATCAGCCAGTCCAACGCCTGGTTTACGCCCTGCCGTTGGGGTTCGAGCAGATCACCTATCGACCGCTGGACGGCGGGCATCAGCCCCAGCGCGGGCGCGGCGATGTCGTACCAGGACTCCAGCAGCTCCCGCTGCTCCGACTCACCGAGGCGGGCCAGCAGTGGCTGGAGCAGCTGCCGCACCACATGGAACGGGGCCTTGCGCTGCTGCTCACCGCCCCTGGAGGAGAGGATCAGGCAGGTCTGGCCACGGGCGGCGGCGCTGCGCCGCAGCTCGGCGAGCACAGCGGTCTTCCCCAGCCCGGCCGAGCCGCTATACAGCAGCAGGTCGCCGAGGTTGGTGCCGCCCTCCTGGAATCCCCTGAAGAGCCGGGCCAGTGCCGCCTCGGCCTGCTCCATCAGTTCCGCTCGCTCGTAGAGCCCGCGGCCGTCGTCCCCGCGCCCCTGCGCTCCGTGATCGGTCACTGTTCGCTCCCACTCGCCAGTCTCCGTGCCCCGAGGCTATCCACTCAGCTTCCGGCACACATACCTTTTGACGGCGTATCAGTGGACTCCCAGCCAGAACGGGCCAAGAACGGCCCCCGGGAGGGTACTTGCCAGAGTTGACTGACTGATTGCAACCTGCTCGAAAGTGACGCCCTAGAGTAGCGTCATGACCATATGAGTCCGAGTGTGAGAGGAGATGCAACCCAATCGTGGAGCTGAACCTCCCTTTCCCCAAGCGCACCAGTGCCCACCGCGCTTCAGCCGCCACCCACAATCTCGACTGGCTCCAGTCGCACGGGATGCTGACCGGGCCCAAGGCGATCGAACTCTACGCCCGGTGGGACATACCCGGCCTCGCCGCCCGTACCTTCCCCGACCTCGATGCGGACGAACTCGGGCTCGCCACAGACCTGTTCAGCTTCTACTTCCTGTTTGACGACCAGTTCGACAGCGAGCTCGGGCTGCGCCCGGCGGACGTCGCCAGGGCCTGTAACCCGCTGGTCGCCATCGTCCACGGGACGGCAAGGACATCCCCGAGTCCCGGTCAACTCCTCCTTCGCCGACCTGTGGCGGCGCAGCTCCGAGGGCATGTCGCCGCGCTGGCGGGCCCGCGCGGCGAGCAACTGGGAGTGGTACTTCTCCGCGCACCCCAGCGAGGCGCTGGGCCGGCTGCGCGCCAGCGAGTCCTCGTCGATGCTGGTCCCCGACCGGGCCGCCTATCTGATGCTGCGCCGGGGCGCCGACGGCACCGAGACCGTGCTGGACATGATCGAGCGCTTCGCCTCCGAGGTGCCGCCCGCCGCGTTCCACAGCCCGCAGCTCCGGCTGATGCGCCAACTCGCCGCCGACGCGCCCGCGTTCAGCAACGACGTGTACTCCTACGACAAGGAGGCCCCGCGCGGCGACGTCTACAACCTGGTGGTGATCCTCCAGCACCAGCGCCAGTGCGGCCGGGAGGAGGCCGCGGCGGCGGTGCTCGCCGAGACCCAGTGGATGGTCGACCAGTACCAGCAGCTGGCGGTGGAGATCCCGCAGCTCTGCGACCGGCTGGGCCTGGACCGGAGCCAGCGGCGCTCCGTCGAGCGCTATGCCGAGGGCCTGGCGGCCTGGATGAGCGGCTACTTCATCTGGGAGAGCGACACCGAGCGCTACCGCCCGCAGGGCTCGCCGCCGGTCGACCAGCCCGGGCACCTGGAGCCGCTGCTCGCCACCCGCTCGGCCGGCCACACCGGGCACTGAACCCGGCTTCCCACCCCTCCCGTCCCCCGGCCCGGTGGCCCGGCCACCGGGCCCGCGGGCCCGGTCCCGGCCGGCGCCCGGGGACCCGGCGAGGGGCGTGGGGCACAGGTGTACGATCACGGCTCTCATGCGTGTCGGCGGTCACCGCCGGCACCACTCAGCGGCCCCGGGAACCCGCGGTCCGCCCGCCCGGGGGAAGCCCATGAAGACCGATCGTCCACGTCCCGCACGCCCTTGGCTCGCGGCCGGCACCGGCCTGCTGCTGGCCGTCACCACGCTCGGAACCGGGGCCGCGACAGCGGCGGCGACCCCGGCCGCCACCTCCCCGGTCGGCCCCTCGCTGACCTTCCCGGGAGCGGTGCAGGACAACCCCGTCCCCGAGGCCCTGATCAGCGCCGGCGCCGACGGCTTTCTGCACGTCCCGGCGAGTGGTCCGCAGAGCTCGGACTACCTCTGGACGACCTACGGCCCCAGTCCGACCACCACCTCGCTCGGCGCCCTCGGAGCCGTCCGCGAACGCTCGCGGACGCCGGCTGGTACGGCGCGGGCTCCGACGTCGTCGCCGCCTACCAGCGGACCTCCGCGACCCAGGCCACGGTCACCCTGACCGACATGGGCGACGGCGGTGCCACCAGCACCGTGCAGCTGGGCGCGCTGACCTACGGCGGCACCTACGGCGACACCGTGATCGGCTTCGGGCAGCCGGCCTCCGGCGGGCTCGACGGCACGGTGCACCTGCTGCGCCCCGACGGCTCCGGCGGGACCACCGACACGGTGGTGACCGGGGCTCCGAGCGGCGACGGCTTCGCCCCCACGGGTACTGCCGGTGACGCCACCTCGGCGATGGTGCAGTACCGCGACGACAGCACCGACACCTGGCACCAGCTGGTCGTGGACCTGGCGACCGGGCCGGGACACCGGTCACCCTCAGCAACACCCTGATGTCGCCCTACCAGGTCACCTTCACCCCCACCACGCTGGTGACCAGCTCCGCCTTCACCTGGGTCGGGGTCTACAGCCTGGCCGACCTGTCCGCCGACCCGCAGTCGGTCACGGTCAGCAACCTGCCGCGCCCGCTGACCGAGGCCAGCGCCGCGCAGGTCGGCAGCTCGGTGCTGACCCTCGGCCCGGTCGGCGGCTCGCTCTGGAGCAGCCCGCTGAACGGCGGACCGTCCAGCACGCCGCTCCAGCTGGTGCAGGATCAGATCCTGGAGACCCGGACGGCGGCGCGCTGGTCGAGGGCACCCCGCAGGCGCCCTCCGCCGGGTCGTGGAACTGGGGCTTCTACCGGATCGAACCCGGGAGCACCGCCCCGCAGCAGACGGCCCCGATGCAGTCGACGGCCCTGCCCGGCCTCGGCCTCGCCCTGGACAAGGGCCAGGTGACCGTCGTCGCCGCCGACCCGGCCGAGCCCTACATCGACCAGCTCACCACCCGGACCGTCAACGCCCAGGCCAGCCCCCAGGTATCGGCGCCCACCGTGGTCGAGTCCCTGCCGGGTCTGAACCGGGTGGTCGCCACCGGCGACGGCCAGGTCGCCTTCGACTACGAAGGCCAGACCGCGAAGACCGACGGCACGGCCAACTCCTTCGCCGGCATTCCCACGGCCTCCGGGGCGATCCTCGACGCCGACGGCCGCTATGTGCTGACCGGCAGCGGCAGCTCGGTCCAGGCCGGTGACTTCACCGCACAGCAGTTGCTCGGCCGCGTCCAGTCCAGCCCGACCGGGGCGGCCTCCGTCTGGGGCGGCTACGCGTACGTCGGCGAGAGCGCGCCGGCCGGCGCGGTGGGCGTCATCGACCTGGCCAAGCAGCGGGTCGCGGCCACCCTCGGCACCGGCGCGCCCTGCTCGGTGACCGGCGTCCAGGTCACCGACCGCTGGCTGTACTGGGTCTGCGACACCCACACCGCGGGGATCTACGACCTGGCCACCGGGGCCCGCTTCGAGCTGCCCACGACCGGCAGCGGCTACGACGACGCGCTGCTCGGCGACGGCTACCTGGTCTACCACGACCCGGCCGCGCAGCAGTTGGTGATCGACGACATCCACACCGACCAGCTGGTCTCCTCCTCCGCGTTCGCCACTCCGGCCCAGGGCGACGCCGTCGCGGACCACGGGAGCAGCTGGACCGTGGACCGTTACAGCCAGGAGCTCGCCTGGCAGGACAGCACCGGCAGCTACCACGTGGCCCCGGTCGACGTCCCCGCCTCCGCCGCCTGGACCTTCCACTACACCGCGCCGACCGTGCCCGCCTGGCTGGTGCCGCTGGCCTCCTCGACCAGCAACCAGTCCACGTGGCGCGAGTGCACCGGGGTGCGGATCTCCCCCAGCCGGATCCTCGGCACCGCCGACTGCTACCTCGGCCACGGCAGCACCGACTACGACTGGACCTACACCGGCTCCGGCCAGCTCTACGGCGGCGGCAGCAACCCGACGTACCTGCTCGACCAGCACGACAACGCCGGTACCGGGCAGGGCGACCTGAGTGTCACCGGCGGCGGCTACAGCCCCTCGCGCTCGGTGGCACCCCTCGCCGGGGCCGCGGACAGCGCGCTGTACCGCCCCGGGACCGCGGCCACCTTCTACTCCTGGTCCGGACTCGGCTGGAGCCAGGACCAGCGCACCCCGCACTCCGAGAGCGCGGTGGTCGGCTCGGCCGCCTCCTGCGCCGCGCTGCTCGGGCACGCGCTGCCCGCCGGCTCGATCTGCACCTCGCCCGCACCGGGCAGCCTGTACTCGGCGCAGGACCACTGCACCGGTGACGCGGGCGGCGCGCTGGTGGCCGGCGGCAAGGTGATCGCCACCGCGGCGACCTCGGCCACCGGCTGCTCGGCGGCCGGGGTCCGGCTCTACACGGCCGTCGCCCCGGCGGCCGCGCTGATCGTCGGCTGGGGCCGCGACCTTGGCATCTACGAGGACGGGGTCACCTTCGGCGGGATCGTCGCCCGGGAGTCGAACGGCGTCATCTACGCCTTCTGCAGCAGCGACATGAAGGACTGCCTGGACCAGGGGGTCGGCACCCTGATCGACGGCTCGAACCTGTACAACGAGGTGATCCCGGCCGGGGACATGGACGGCGACGGCCAGGCCGACCTGCTGGCCCGGACCACCTCGGGCGCGCTGTACCGCTTCTGGGGCCTCGGCTACGGCACCGGCGACCTGGACGGCAAGGACAAGGTCTGGCTGGGCAACGGCTGGAACAGCTACCGGACCATCCTGGCGCCCGGCGACCTGACCGGCGACGGCATCGGCGACGTGATCGCGGTGGACTACTCCGGCGTGATGTGGCTCTACCCGGGCACCGCCAAGGGCGGCCTGGGCGCGCGGATCCGCGTCAGCGGCGGCTGGAACACCTACAACCTGATCACCGGCGGCGACGTCACCGGCGACGGCATCGCCGACCTGGTGGCCCGCGACGCGCAGGGCAGGCTGTGGACCTACGTCGGCAACGGCAAGGGCGGCTTCCAGACCCAGCGCGTCTACGACGGGGCCGGCTGGGGCGGGCTCAACGCCCTGGTCATAGGCGGGGACCTGGACCAGCAGGGGCACGAGCAGATGATCGGCCGCACCCCCAGCGGGGCCTGCTACCTGTACAGCGCCAACGGCGCGGGCGGCTTCAGCTACAACGGCGCCGTCGGCGGCAACAGCTGGATCCGGACGGCCGCACTGACCTGACCGCCCGGCACCACCGCCGGTCCGGCACCAGGCCGGTCCGGCACCACCACCGCACGCCGTCCCCGGCCCACCGGGGCGGCGTGCCGCGCTGCGGCCCGACACCGGATCAGCCGCCGCCCGTCGCGGAGTCCTCCAGGCAGTACATGGGCAGCGGCACCGGGCCGGGGCGGCAGGCCGTCCCCGGGTGCGGGGCCAGGTACAGCTGGGCGACGGTCATGTGGTGCGGATGCCTGGCCGGGACCGCGTTGGGATCGCTGAACAGGTCGTCGACGCTCACGATCAGCCCGCCGTAGGCGATGTTCACCGAGATCAGCACGGCCAGGGCGGTGGCCGCGTAGCTGCCCAGCAGCATGCCGATCCGGGCCAGGGCACGCAGCGGGCGCGGGCCGCGCACCCGGTTCCACAGCAGCGCCGTGGCGATTCCCGCCAGCACCGCGACCGCGATGGTCGAGTACTGGAGGGTGCTGCCGGTCAGTCGCATGGGGACTCCTCGGTCCGCTCGACGCTCATCAGGTGGGTCCCGTCAGCCGCTGGGACAGCCAGGTGAAGGCGGTCGGCAGCATCTTCTCCCAGGCGCTCTGGTTGTGGCCGCCGCCCAGCGGGGCCGTGAACGACTGCACCTCGGTGGCCCGGGCGCGCGGGTTGGCCAGGGCGGCGGCGATCATCTGCGCGGGTTCGGAGGCCGGGTCGACCCGGTCCTGGTCGCTCGCCGTCATCAGCAGTGAGACCGCCGGAGTGCGGGTGTGGCCGATCAGCCACAGCGGGTTGTTCAGCCGGGCGAGCGGTGGATCGTCGGTCAGCTCGATCGAGTCCGGGGTGTAGTAGCCGGAGAGCGACACCGCCGCCCGGTACAGCCCCGGGTACTGGAGCACCAGCTTGGCGGCGCAGAACCCGCCGGTCGAGTAGCCCATCAGCCCCCAGCCGGACGCCTGCGGCTCGGCCCGGAAGCTGTCCACCACCATCGACCGCACGTCCTTGGTCAGCCAGCTGCCGACCCGGGCGTCGCCGGGGATGTCGCTGCACTCCTCGTTGTCCTGCGGTGTGGCATGCCCGGGCACCGGCGTGACCTGCGGCACCACCAGGATGAACGGATGCACCGAGCGGCTCCGCTCGGCCGCCTCCAGATGGGCCACCACATTCATCGGGCCCATCCAGCCCTGCGGCGAGCCCCACACCCCGTGCAGCAGCTCCAGCACCGGGAACTGCCGGCGGGGGTCGGCCGTGTACTGCGGCGGCGTCCAGATGTAGACCCGGGCGGTGATCCCGGAGGCCCGGCCGGCCAGCGTGGTGACCCGGAAGCCGTCCGCCGCCGGGCGGAACCGCCCGCGGACGGAGGCGGTCCCCAGCAGCGCCACCTTGGGCACGGTGTTCCCGATCAGCGACACCGCGCCGGGCTGCCCGGCGAAGACACCGCCACGGGTGCTCTCGTTGCCCAGCAGGTCCTGCCAGGTGACGATCAGTCCGCCGCTGGCGATGTTGATCCACACCAGGATCGCCGCCGTCGCCGCCAGCTGCCCACTGACCAGCAGCAGTATCCGCCCGACCGCACGCACCGCGCGCGGACCGGGAATCCGGTTCCACAGCAGCAGCGTCGCCAGCGCGAGCGTGAACGCCAGTGCGACGGTCAACAGCTGGCACGAATTGCTGATCGGGCTCATGGGACCTGCCTCTCCGCGCCCGTTATGCGCGGAGAAAGGCTAGTCCTCCTGACTCCTCCCCCGAGTGAGGCGCGGGCGTGTCCCGCCGGAGTCGAGGACCGGAGCCCTGCGCCCACACCCCTCACCCGCGTACGGATACGCAGGCGACGGGCGGGCACAGGGCGGGCACCCGGGGCTCAGCCCATGACCGGGATCGGCGTCAGCGGGCCGCCGGCGTGGGCGGGGTCGCCGACGGGTCGGCCACCGGGTTCGGCAGCAGCAGGCCGAAGCGGCACTCGCCCTTGGCGACCCCGGTCACCGTGCTGGGAACGCCGTTCACCGCGTCTCCGTACTGGACTTCGGGGGTGCTGTCGAAGCAGCGCAGGTTGCCGCCGACGGTTCCCGCTGCTGGTGGAAAGTCGCCCGGATGTCGTTGCGCAGGGCGCCGTAGCCCCTCGGTCACCGCGCCCCGAGGCCACCCCGGGGCCACCCGCGCCGACTCCCGCACCCGGGCCGGACCGACCACCGCGAGTTACGAGACTTCGCCGTCTCGAAAATGGTGTACTCTTTTCGAGACCTCGGAGTCTCGTAATAACGACGATTGGAAGCCCCCTCATGTCCGCCCCTGCTGTCGACCCCACGGTGCACCGCCGCCGCTGGCTGATACTCGGCGTCCTTGTGCTGAGCCTGCTGGTCGTCGTCCTCGACTCCAGCATCCTCAATGTCGCGCTCAAGACCATCGCCGACCCGGTGAAGGGGCTCGGCGCCTCGGAGACCGATCTTGAGTGGGCCACCAACGCCTACACCCTGGCCTTCGCCGGACTGCTGTTCACCTGGGGTGTCCTGGGTGACCGGATCGGCCGCAAGAAGATGCTGCTGATCGGCATGGTGGTGTTCGGCATCGCCTCGCTGGCCTCGGCGTACTCGCAGTCGCCGGGCGAGCTGATCGGTGCGCGGATCCTGATGGGCGTCGGCGGCGCGGCGGTCATGCCGACCACCCTGGCGATCATCTCCAATGTCTTCGAGCCCAAGGAGCGCGCCAAGGCCATCGGCATCTGGTCCGGCGCGGTCGGCATCGCCATCGCCATCGGCCCGATCACCGGCGGCGTACTGCTGGAGCACTTCTGGTGGGGTTCGGTCTTCCTGGTCAACATCCCGATCGTGGCCGCCGCGCTGGCGCTGATGTTCTTCCTGGTCCCCGACTCCAAGAACCCCAAGCCGGGCCGGTTCGACCCGGTCGGCGTGCCGCTGTCCATCGCCGGCATCACCGCCTTCGTCTACGGCATCATCCGGGCCGGCGACATCGGCTGGCTCAAGCCCGAGGCTCTCGGGATCATCGCCCTCGGCATCCTGCTGCTGGTGCTGTTCGTGCTGTGGGAGCGCAAGACCGACCACCCCGCCCTCAACGTCAAGCTGTTCCGCCACCGGGGCTTCTCGGCGGCTGTCGCCGTCATCGGCCTGGTGTTCCTGGCCCTGATGGGCATGACCTTCTTCCTGTCCTTCTACATGCAGGCGGTGCGCGGCTTCTCCCCGCTGAAGTGCGGCGTGCTGCTGATCCCGCTGGCCGTGGCCCAGCTGATCTTCTCCTCGCGCAGCGCGGGCCTGGTCAAGCGCTTCGGTCACAAGGCGGTCACCGCCGGCGGCATGGGCCTGGTCACCATCGCCCTCGGCTCCTACTTCTACGCCGGGACCGACTCCCCGATCTGGGTCCTGGAGATCGCCCTGTTCGTGATGGGCATGGGTATGGCCAATGTGATGCCGCCGGCCACCGCCGCGGTCATGGCCTCGGTGCCGCGCGAGAAGGCCGGCGAGGGCTCGGCCATCAGCAACACCGTCCGGCAGGTCGGCGGCGCACTGGGCGTGGCCGTCCTCGGTTCGATCCTCACCTCGGCCTACCGCAGTAGGATCACCCCCGTGCTCGACAGCGTCCCGCAGCTGCACGGCAACCCCGGCACGGTGAAGGACCTGTCCAGCTCGATCACCGCCACCCAGGCGTTCGTGGAGAAGGTCGGCCCGAGGGCCGACGGGCTCCTCGAACCCTCCAAGGACGCCTTCGTCCACGCCATGCACCTGGCCGTGGCCGGCTCGGTGGCCATGGGCGCCATCGGTGTGGTGATCGCCCTGCTCTGGCTGCCGGGCCGCAACCCCCTGGCGCAGGCCGGGCCCGCGGCGTCCGCAGCCCCCGCCCCGGCCCGTACCGACGAGAAGGTGCCAGTTGCCGACTGACACACCCGCGCTGCCCGACCGCCCCACCCGGGGGCGGCCGCGCAGCGCGGATTCCGAGCACGCCATCCTGCAGGCCGCCCTCGACCTGCTGGACGAGGGCACCGACCTGGGCGCGATCAGCATCAACGCGATCGCGGCGCGCGCGGGCGTCGGCAAGAACACCGTCTACCGGCGCTGGCCCAACAAGGACGCCCTGCTGGTGGACGCCGTGGCCTCGCTCAACCCGGCGCTGCCGGAACCGAACCGGGAGAGCGTCAGGGAGAACCTGATCCTGCTCCTGAGCGTGCTGGTCACCCGCCTCCAGGACACCCGGGCCACCAGCATCCTCAACGGGATGATGGCCGCCGGCCGGGAGTACCCGCAGCTGCGCGAGCGCTACTACGCCGACGTGGTCGAGCCGCGTCGCGAGGTGACCCGCCGCGTGATCCGGGCCGGCCTGGCCTCCGGAGAACTACGCTCCGGTCTCGACGCGGACAGCATCGCCTACCTGCTGACCGCCCCACTGATCTGCCGCTCCATCGAGGGAGTGCCCATCGAAGGCGCCCCGGAGACCGTCGCCGCCGAGGTGGTCGACGTCGTCCTCTTCGGCATCGCCCGCCCCGACCCGACCCCGTGACGCGAAAACCCGCAGGCCGCCCTCGGCCTGCGGGTTCGGCACGGAGCCGGAACCGACTGCCGTGGCCGGCCGGACAGCCCGCCACGGCATCCGCGCGTCAGTAGAGCTGCACGCCTGCCCAGCCGGACTTCGCCAGCGGCAGCGGCTTGCCGAAGCCCTTGCCGCCGAGCCCGGGAACGAACTCCAGCCCGCCGGACGTCGTGGTCGCCCACAGGTCCGCCTTGCCGTCGCCGTTCGCGTCGCCGTCGGAGGTGATGTCGGCGAGCTTGGAGATGCTGAAGCCCTTCGCGAAGGTGACCGGGGCCTTGAAGGTGCCGTCGCCGTTGCCCCGGTAGAGACGGAGCGTGCTGCCCTCGCGGACGAGCAGGTCCGGCTTGCCGTCGCCGTCGAAGTCCTGGACACCGATCAGCTGGGTGAACTTGTCAGCCGTACCGAGGGTGGTCGGCTGCTGCACGGCGAACGTGGTGGCCGGGTAGTACTGGATCAACCCGCCCCGCACCGCGACAAAGCCCATCGACCCGGCCCCGGTGACGTTCATCGCACCGGTCAGCTGCGTGACAGTCGACCAGTCCTGCCCGTC
This sequence comes from Streptacidiphilus sp. 4-A2, assembly GCA_014284505.1. Lineage (GTDB taxonomy): Bacteria > Actinomycetota > Actinomycetes > Streptomycetales > Streptomycetaceae > Streptacidiphilus. The sequence goes on from JAAFYY010000001.1 coordinate 6,203,156, forward strand.
CGGCGAGCCCAGGCAGCAGGACTCGTTGAGGAAGTCGCCGATCCCGTCGCCGCCGAGCGACACCAGCACGCCGTTGTAGATCCCCAGCAACCCGTTGTTTCCGCTGCCGTGGATCGCGCCGACCCGGGCTACAAGCTCAGTGGGAGCCCCGAACTCGGTGGTGGACTTCTGGGTCGTACCGAGACGCCCGTTGCCCTTGCCGGCGTTGAAACGGAACACGGTGCCGAGCCGGCTGAACAGATCGATCTTTCCGTCACCCGTGATGTCGCCCAGCTTGTCGATACCGCCCCACTGCATGGGCACCTGGAGTGTCGTCGGCTGCGACTGGTTGTGCGCACGGTCGACCGTCCACACCGCCAGCTCGTCGAACGGCGGATCCAGCGGAACCACGGTGATCACAGCGGTTCCGTCGGCCCGGACCGGCGCCCATTCGTTGCCGCACGCCTGTCCGGCCGCAGGCACGCTGGGTGCCGGGTCCAGGCCGAAGGCGTAGCAGAAGCCCAGGGCCTCGCTGCCCTTCGGAATGCTCAGCGTGATCTGACGCGGCGTACGGCGCGGCGGCGGGGTCGGATCCTTGGCGTACTTGTCCGACAGTACGGCCGTCGGCGCCGGAGGCGGCGTGTGGTCCACCGAGAAATGGCACGGCGCGGTCCACTGGATCCCGCCACCGGGCAGGTCGATTCCCGCCGTCCAGGAATACGAAGCTCCGTCCGAGAAGTACGACTCGGGCAGATTTGTCACCTCCGCGCCCGAATGGAGCAGCTGGTCCCCGGTGAAGACCGGATTGCTGCTGCCGTCCTGGAGGACCTGGAGGTGGAACTGACCACTGGCCCCGGCCGGCACCTGGACCGTCGCCGTGGCGGAGAACGCGTCCAGCCCGAGCCAGTGCGTCCCCGCACCGGCGCAGCCACCGAGCGCACTGTCCGTCGGATCGGTGATCGAGTAGCCCGGCGTCGCCGCCTGGGCCGGCAGAGCCGTCCCCCGAGAACGGCCCCGGCAACTGCCGCAAGCGCGGCCATGTGTCGGAAATTGCGCACTGTCATCCCCCTGTGATTCCCGAACTACAGCCGGCAGGTCCAGCCGGCCGGAAGAGCCGGACCCGACTATGCCATCGCCGAAACACAGGTGACGACCCATTTACCAGGAGGATGCCCACCGATATCCAGGAGCCCTGCTCCTGCCACCCGCGGCCAGAACAACAGAGCCTGCCGCGCCGTGATGCACCGTGCCCACTGCGGTGGCTTCGCTTCGCCGGAGGCCGCCGAGACCATGGCCGGCCCGGTCGGCGGGACCGGAATGCGTCTTCCGTCGAACCTCTGCAACGGTCAGCCGGCGGCGGGGACCGCGAAGCCCAGCGCGGTCAGGGCCTCCTCCGCAGCCTGCTGGTCCTGCTCGTAGCTGCCGCCGGAGATGCCGAGCCCCCGACGCAGCGGCCGTTCTCGATGATCGGGTAGCCGCCGCCGACAGCCATCAGCCGTGGGTGGCCGGCCAGCGGTGCGATCCGCGGGTTGGCCAGGTAGTCGTTCCAGGCATGGGTGGGGAGGTGGAAGGCGGCTGCGGTCCAGGCCTTGTCGAGGGCGACCTCGGCGGTGAGGAAGGGCGCGTCGTCGGCGCGGTCGAACGCCTTCAGGTGCCCGCCGTGGTCGGTGACGGCGACGGCCGCTGTGAAACCGATCCGGGCAGCGGCGCGTGCACCGCGGCGATGAGTGCGCCGGCGGCGGCCTGGGTGATCGAGGACGCGGGGGACGACTTGTGAAGCGTGTCAGTACTCATGAAGGTATTCCTCTGTCGTTCTGCCGTGCGGGTGGTGCGTTCTGCTGTGCGGGTGGTGCCAGGCGCTTGTGCCCGTCTCAGCGCAGTGGTGAGGCCGGGGTGGGGTGACCCGGGTGACGACGGACTTCTCGGGAATCAGCAGGCCGTGGACGATCGGCCCGATCTCGTTCGTCCAGCGGTCGTGCTGGTAGACCGCCGAGTAGAGGGCCTCGCTCTGGGCCTCGTCCTCGAACCGGCGGATCCACACATAGCCGTCCTCGTCCTCGTCGTCGACGAAGGAGGCGGTCACGTCCATGCCCAGCGAGGCCTGGAACGGGATGACCACGTCCTCCATGTAGCGCACCCACTCCTCGCGGCGTCCGGGGCGGGCCTGGTAACGGCGGATCTCGTAGTACACGGTGACACTCCAAGCAGCGTTCTGGCGCGGTCAGTTGGCGCGGTCAGTCGGTGACGGTCAGTTGGTGACGGTCAGGACGAGCTTGCCGCGGGTGCGGCCGGCCTCGCCGCGGGCGTGGGCCGCACCGGCCTGCTCCAACGGGAAGGCCTCCTCCACCTCGACGGCGACGCTCCCGGCGTCGATCAGCCCGGCGATCGTGGTCAGCGCGGCGCCGTCCGGCTCGACCAGGAACGCGGTGACCCGCACGCCGGCCACTTCAGCGGCCTGGGCCAGCTCCGGGAGACGCCCTGCGGGACGGCGACCAGCAGACCGCCGGGGCGCAGCGCCTTCAGCGAGCGGGTGCTGGTGTTGTCGTGGGCGTCTCCCACCAGATCGATGACGATGTCGACATCGGCGACGGCGTCCTCGAAGCGGGTGGTGGTGTAGTCGATGGCCTCGTCGGCGCCGAGTTCCTTGAGCCAGGGGTGGCGCGCGGCGCTGGCGACGGCGATCACGTGGGCACCCAGGTGGCGGGCGAACTGGACCGCGAAGTGGCCGACCCCGCCGGCCGCGGCGGTGATCAGGACGCGCTGCCCGGCCGTGACCCGGGCGGTGTCCACGACGGCCTGCCAAGCGGTCAGCGCGGCCAGCGGCACGGCGGCGGCGTGTACGTGGTCGAGGGTGGCGGCCGGGCGAACTGGCGGGCCGGGGCGGTGACGTACTCGGAGTAGGCGTTCGCGGCGCGCGGGAACCACGGCATGCCGTAGACCTCGTCACCGGCCTTGAGCGTGGTCACGCCGAAGCCGGCCTCCTCCACCACACCGGACACGTCCCAGCCGAGCGTGAACGGCGGCCCACCCAGCACCCCGGCCATGCCGGTGCCGCCGCGGGTCTTCCAGTCCACCGGGTTGATCCCGGCCGCGTGCACCCGCACCAGCACCTCGGTGGGCAACGGCACCGGGCGTGCCACCTGCTCGACCCGCAGCACCTCCGGGCCCCCGAAGGTGTCCTGGACCACCGCGCGCATCGTGTCTGCGGACATGTGTCATCTCCTGAAACAACGTTCTGCGAAAGGCCGTTGGCGGCCCCTCCTCAACGCTGCCGACGCTATCCCCGTGGATATGGTTACCATCAAGGTCTACTACTTCCCATTGGGAAGTGACCTGGTGAGGAGAGCGAAGCATGACGACCACCTGCCCCAGCGGCCAGCACGCGCACCACAACGTCTACTCCGCGCAGTGCCCCTGCCGCACCCTGCTCGACCTGCTCGCCAACAAGTGGTCCGCCCTCGCCATCGGCGCCCTTGAGGACGGGCCGCAGCGGTTCGGCGAGCTCCAGCGCAAGCTGCAGGGCGTCAGCCCAAGGTGCTGACCCAGACCCTGCGCCGCCTGGAGGACTTCGGCATCCTCACCCGCACGGTCTACCCCGCTGTCCCCTGCACGTCGAGTACTCCCTCACCGCCCTCGGCAGCAGCGCGGCAATTCCGCTCAACGCGCTCCGCTCCTGGGTCGAGGAGAACATCGACGACGCCTTCGCCCCCGAGCCCCTCGCGGGATAGCGGCCACCCGACGCCCTGACGGGCGCGCCCCGTCGCCGCCTCCGCTCCCGGCCCGGCCTCCGGCCCCGGGTATTCAACAACCAAGTCCACGAAGTTGAGAGTCAGCAGTCGTGCGACCAGCCGGCGCGGCGCTCGCACCATTGAAGCCCAGTTCGATGCCACCGCGATCCGACGCCGACCACGGGGCCCTGAAGGCCTCACCCCACGGCGGGGTCGATGCCGGTCACGACGTGGATCTCTCGCTGACGACCGCCCGCATCATGGGCAACCGTCGCCTGAGCGTCGGCCACGATTCTCCGGCTCAGCAGGTTCTCCCGCAGCCCTGGAGTGACCGATACCTCGGTTCGGGCGCTGATGCTGGTGCCGGAGCCGAGTTCAATCACCACTGAGCCTCGGCGCAGGCTCGCCTCGATGAGCTCACCCTCAAAAACCCGCTCGTCCGGCTCACTGAACCGGACGTCTTCACTCAGGCCCTTGAGACGGAGGGCGGCTCCGGTGCTGAGCGAGACGGTACGGGGCAGCGCCGACCGCAGCCATCCCACCAGGGCACTGGCTGCCGCCGACGTGGCCCGCTCCCACGGGCCCCAGGAACCAAGGATTCTTCTCTGCACCAGTCAAGTTGGCGCCCCGACGCGCGGCATCACGGGCCGGCTGACCCGGTGAAGGCGGCGCCCTGGCAACGTTCACCCCTGTGACGGCGACGTTGAAGTCGTCACCGCGTCAGAGGTACTTGGCTCCACCGGCCGAGGCGGAGCGAGATTTGAGCGTCGCGTCCCCGAACGACTCACTCTGCGGCTTGGTCAACAGGCCGCTCTCCTTCGTGAATCGAGGAAGCATCGCGCGTAGGGCGGGTGGCCCGAAGAGGGCGACGGCCATGACAACATCCTCCACCGGCCGCTCCGTCATGACTTCGGCTCGGTTCGACTGCAATCGTACGAAGTTCCGCCGGAGCTGACGGAGGGTAATCATGCCGAATACGGTCCGGCGAGGTATCAGCCATAGCCCGACCGCCACCAGGATCGCTGCGATGACCGCCTTGACACCCCGGACGTGACCTGTCCCGTGCAAACTTGGATCGTGCCGACGAGTGGCACAGCAGCGAGCAACATCCGCAGTGTGGCCCACCGCCAGGTTGAGAGCACGAGACCGCCGTCCTGCACTCGGTGCGACAGGTCGGCCAGTGCCTTTTGCACGCTGGGCTTTGACTCCAGTCTCCGTGGGTGGGTCCGGCCGTAGAGCGCGACGAATTGAGCGTGCCCCAGAGCAGAGCAGTCATCCGGCGGGCTTGGCTTCCTGATCACTCGTCCGTCGCCGGTGGCCTCGACCGCCCGAGTTCGTGCAGTTCGACCAGGGTCGTCTGAGCCGCCGCCCGCGCTCCACCGCGCAGGAACGCCACCGCGCTGGGGTCCGCAGACAGCCTGCCACGCCTTCGTGACGGCACGAACCGTATGGCGATCGAACCACCGACCAGCACCGCCAGCACCGTGTAGTACGGATCCCCCATCATGACTCGCCCCCGGTTGTAGGTCGCGACCCGACCGATATCCTCATGCACCCGTCGGCACTCCAAGGAGCGACAGTCGCGACCGGCAGAGCACAGAACCTCGGCCATGCGTGCCCATCCTGCCACTGACACGGACGAGCCCGTCACCGGCTCCTCGATCCCGTTCAAACGGCCGGGGAGACCGGTCAGCCGCCGCTGCCAAGCCAACAACTTCCCTGCTCAGCCTGTCCCTGTGCAGGAGTCACACCCATGGCCGATCGCCTGGGACTCCCGGGCGGCTCATGACGGCCTTTCTGATCGATGCCCAGCATGCCGCGGCCGATTACGACTGCTGAGAACTCGTCGGGCTTCGGCTCGGGTAGGACGTGCTGGCGCAGACTGCGGGACTGGCACGCGGTCGGCGTTTGGGGCCGGCTGCACCAGATGCTGCTGACCGAGCTGCACCGCGCGGGTGACCTGGACCGGTCGCGGCCGGTGATCGACGGGTCACACCACCAGGCCCGTCGTGGCGGCCCAAAAGCGGACCGATCCCGGTCGACCGCGCCCGGCCGGGCCCGAAGCACCAGGTGATCACTGACGGACGCGGCACGCCCTTGGCCATCACCCTGACCGGCGGCAACAGGCACGACGTCACTCGGATACCACCCCTGCTCGACGCCGTGCCCCGCATCCGCGGCACCCGGGAAGGCCGCGGCACCGGCCGATGAAGCTGTACGCCGACGGCGGCTATGACTCCGGCAAGTACCGGCGCCTGCTCTGGCAACGCGGGATCAAGCCGGTCATCGCCCGCCGCGGTGCGGCACCGCTCAGGCAGATGGACCCACTGCGACCCGGTCTGGAACTTCCCCGCGATCGCGTCGATCACCTCGTGGTGATCACGCCACTGCCCGCCCCGCCGGGGCGTACGGTCCGGCAACGACGACTCAATCCGCTCCCACTACGCATGGGACAACGGCACAACCAGACCGACGACCAGCCGGTTCAAAAGAAACGCCCTAGTAGTAGCCCTTGTTGCCGTCAAGCAGCTCGCGGACGACGTCCGCGTGCCCCGCGTGCCGTGCGGTCTCCTCGATGAGGTGGACCAGCATCCACCGGAGGTTGGTGCTGGTGGCGCGGTAGTCGGGGTGGCGGCCGACGTCGTCCAGCGAAGCCGCGGCGACGATCTCGTTGCTGCGGGCGCACTGGGCTTCGTAGTCCGCGAGCAGCTCGGCGAGGGGACGGCCGTCGGTGTACCAGTCGGCGTCCTCGGTCGACGTGTCGAACCCCGGGTTCTGCTTCTCGTCACCGGCGAGGAACAGCACCTCCAGCCACAGGTGCTCGGCCCATCGTGCGTGGGAGATGAGGCCGGCCATTGTCATCGCGGGCGAGGTCGGGATGAGCGAGCGGTGGGCGAGTTCATCGCTCAGTCCCTCGCACTTCCAGCGGAGGATCTGCCGCTGAAGGTCCAGCCAGCCGATCAGTGCGGTGCGCTCGTCCGCCTGGCGAGGGGGTCGTTCCAGTTTCGATGCCATATCGGCGCAAGGTACCGGGACGACTGGGAGAACGCACCTGGATTTCCGCGCCACCACCCGGATGCTGGACCTCGCATCGTCAAGAGCCGACACAATGCTTGGACACGTCTACAGGTAACGAAAAACCCCAGATCAGAAGCCTGACCTGGGGTTCACTGTGGAGCCGCCTTCGGGATTCGAACCCGAGACCTACGCATTACGAGTGCGTTGCTCTGGCCAACTGAGCTAAGGCGGCGCGCCGGTCTTGCGAGCGGCAACGGAGGACAGTCTACACAGCTCCGGGCGGTGGTCCGTTCCGGCTGGGCGGGGTGGGTCAGGAGGCGGAGGCGGTGGCGAGCTTGGCGGCGAAGCCGATGAAGAGGGCGGCGACGCCGGTGGTGAGGGCGGCGGAGAGGCGGCGACGGCGGCGGAAGGCGTTGGAGAGGTAGGTGCCGGCCAGGATCAGGGTGGTGAGGTAGAGCACGCTGAAGCTCTGCAGGGTGGCGCCCAGGATCGTGAAGGGGAGCGCGGAGTCGTGGTAGGTCGGGCTCACGAACTGCACGAAGAAGGAGAGCAGGAAGAGGATCGCCTTCGGGTTGAGCAGGCTGACCACCAGGGCCCGGCGGAAGGGGCGCTCGCGGCCGTCGGCGTCCAGGGCTGCGACGGCGGAGTCGGTGGGGTCGGCGGTCGGGTCGGCGGGCTGGTCGGCGGCGGCGTGGTGGGCGCGCCAGAGCTCGCGGGCGGACTTGAGCATGCCGTAGCCGAGGTAGAGCAGATAGCCCGCGCCGAGGAGCTTCACCGCGTCGAAGATCAGCGGGGTGGTCCGCAGCAGCGAGGCCGCGCCGAGCGAGGTGAGCACGATCAGCGTGGTGTCGCCCGCGAACACTCCGGCCGCGGCCCGGAAGCCGGTGCGGACGCCCTTGCGGGCGGCTATGGAGAGCACATACATCGAGTTCGGGCCGGGCAGCAGCACTATCAGCAGTGCGCCCGCCACATAGTTGCCGTAAGTTGATGACCCCGAACATGCCGCATCCTTCCATCGCACCAGCCGTTGATGCGATGGAAGGATTGTCACACCTCTTTGGTCCTTACCGAACCCGGGTCCTCCTGTGGGGCCTACTGGCAGACGGTTCCCTTGGCCGGGGTCCGGTCGTCAGCAGGTAGGCGTTGACGGCCGAGTCGATGCACTTGCTGCCGCGTGCGTAGGCGGTGTGGCCGTCGCCGTTGTAGCTGAGCAGCGCGCCCGAGTCGAGCTGGGCCGCCAGGGCCTGAGCCCAGGCGTACGGGGTCGCCGGGTCGCGGGTGGTGCCGACGACCAGGATCGGGGCGGCGCCCTGGGCAGGGATGGTGTGCGGCTCGCCGCTGGCCTTGACCGGCCAGTAGGCGCAGGTCAGGCCGGACCAGGCGAGCGAGGCACCGAACTGCGGCGAGGCCGACAGGTAGCCCGGCAGCTGCTGCTGGACCTGCTTCGGGTCGCTCGCGGCCGACGGCAGGTCCGCGCAGTCCACGGCGGCGTTGGCGTACATCAGATTGCTGTACTGGCCCGAGGGTCGCGCTCGTAGTACTGGTCGGACAGGGCCAGCAGGCCGGCGCCTTTGCCCTGCTCGGCCTGGGTGAGCGCCGCTCGCAGCTGCGGCCACTGCTCCTGGTCGTACATGGCCGCGATCACCCCGGTCATGCCCAGGGCCTCGCCCAGGCTGCGGGACTGCCCGGTCGGCAGCGGCTTGGTGTTCAGCGAGGCGAACAGGGTGTCGAGCCGGCTGTCCGCCTCGGCGGCGGTGTGGCCGAGCGGGCAGGTGCTCAGGCCGACGCAGTTGCGGGCGAAGGCGTTGAAGGCGGTCTCGAAGCCGCCGGCCTGCTGGCTGTCGAGCTGGAGCGCGGTCAGCGACGGGTCCATCGCGCCGTCCAGCACCATGTGCCCGACATGGCTCGGGAAGAGCCCGGCATAGGTGGCGCCCAGGAAGGTGCCGTAGGACTTGCCCAGGTAATTGAGCCTGGGGTCACCGAGCAGCGCCCGCGCCACATCCATGTCGCGGGCCGCGTCGATGGTGCTGACATGGGCCAGCAGCTTGCCGGACAGCTGCTCGCAGCCCGCGGCGAAGGTCTTGTCGGCCGCGACCAGGCGGTCGACCTGTGCCGCGGTGGCCGGGGTCGTGTCCACCTCGGTGTAGGCATCCATCTGCTGGTTGCTCAGGCAGGTCACCGGGGTGCTGCGGCCCACCCCCCGCGGATCCACGCCGACGATGTCATAGGAATCGCGGACCGGCGCGGGGTAGGTCTGCGCGGCGTACTCGGCGTACTGGACGGCCGAGCCGCCGGGGCCGCCGGGATTGATCAGCAGCGACCCGAGGCGCCGGTAGCCGTGCCCGGCGGCCTGGCTGCCAGGCCCAGGGTGATGTCACCGGCCGTCGGATCCTCGTAGTCCAGCGGCACCTTGATCGTGGCGCACTGGAATCCGCTGTCGCAGCTGCCCCAGTTCAGCCGCTGCTGGTAGTAGCGCTGGAGGTCCGCCGGGACGGACGCCGACAGCGGTTGCAGCACCGGGGCCGCGGCGGAGTCCCCCGAGGGCGGGGTACTGCCGGCGCCGGACCCCGCCTTCGAACCCGGCCCGGCGGACGGGGCGGGGGCCGAGGCGCAACCGCTCAGCGCCAGCCCCGCGGCCACCAGTACCGATGTCGCGGCCAGCCGCAACGTGCTCATCGTTTCTCCCACTCCTTGAATACGCAGAGGCTACAAGCACTTCCGGAGCGTTACGGACGGGTGCCCGCGGCCATCAGCTCCGCCAGATAGCCGGCCGCCTGCCGCGCCAGCCGGACCCGCTCGGACCGGTCGTCCAGATCCCGGACCGTGTCGGAGAGCCGGATCCACGGCGCCGCGCCCGCCAGCGCGTGCCGAAGCCGGGCCGCCGAGGCCTGCCCGGCCAGATCCCGCGCGGTGTCCGCCAGCAGCAGGCGCACCGCCCCACCCCGGCCCGTCGACGCGGCCGGGCCCAGAACGTCGCGGCCCAGGCCGTCGTAGCGGCCGCCGAGGCCGACTCCGGCCGCATAGGCCTCCGGATGGGCCAGCTCCGCCGCCACCGCGGCGGACGCACCGGCACCCATGCCGAGCACGCCCCAGGACCGGGCCGACGGTTCCACGTGAAACTGCTGCGCCACCGCGCCGCACAGCCGCGCACCGTCGGGCACCGGGACTGCTTCCGGGGCGACGACCACGAAGGGGTTCGCCCGGTTCGCGGAGGCCGCCTCGGCCAGGCCCTCCAGGATGTCCGGGAGCTCCTGCTGACCGGCCAGGACCACCAGGGCCTGGAGCGGATGGGTGCGGTGCGGGTACTGCGGCGGCAGCCAGATCCGGACGCGTCCGGGATACCCCGCCAGCGTCCCCTCGCGCAGTTCCCCGCCCGCCGGACGGCCGACGGTGAGCAGGCCGGCGGCGGGGGCGGGCCGGACCGCGCCCGGCGCCTTGGGCCGGACAGCTGCGGACGGCCTCACAACAGCGGCAGCGGCGGCCGACGCGGACGCGGTAGCCGAGCGGACCGGGACCGAGTCGGCGGCCATCCCGGCGACCCCCGCCCGGCTCCGCAGCTCGCTCCGGAGCTGGTCCGCAGGCCAGTTCTGGAACCGGCCGGAGGCGATCTGGCTGCCGCCGGCCAGCGCACACCCCGCCGCCATCAGCGCCGCTGCCGCACGCAGCGCTGTGCCGCGATAGCTCGCCGGCAGCTCGTACGCCAGCGCCGCGCGCTGCTCCCGCCAGGAACGCAGCGCGCGAGCACCGAGCCACAGCGTTGCCGACACGCCTGCCACCAGCAGGACCGCAAAAATCACTTCAGGCCCATCCCCGCCGGGGACGGCCGCCCCCACGTCGGGACGCAAGTCTCACCCGATCGGGCGATCCCGGACGGCCCAAGAGCAACCCCCGGCAGCTCCAGGAACCGAAGCCGGCCCGGGCACCGAAGCCGGCCCAGGCACCGAAGCCGGCCCGGGCACCGAAAGTCGGCCCGGGCATCGACTCTGAGGTCAGCCGGCCCGCAGTGCCACCGTCATCGCCTCAACCGCCAGCAGCGGCGCCACATTGCGGTCCAGGGCGCGGCGGCAGTCCAGCACCGCCTCGATCCGGCGCAGGGTCGCCTCGGCGGTGGAACCGCCCGCCACCCGCTGCACCGCGGAACGGAGGTCCTCACAGGTCAGCTCGGACGAAGCGGCGAACTGAAGGGCCAGCACATCCCGGTAGAACGAGCAGAGGTCGATCAGCGCCCGGTCCAGGCTGTCGCGCTGGGTACGGGTGGCCCGGCGCTTCTGCCGGTCCTCCAGTTCCTTCATCGCGCCGGCCGTGCCGCGTGGCATCCGGCCGCCGACGCCCGCGGCCGCGCCCAGGGCGGCCCGCAGGTCCTCGGTCTCCTTGGCGTCGACCTCCTCGGCGACCTGCTTGGCGTCCGCGGCGGCGGCGTCGACCAGGCTCTGCGCGCCCGCGAGCGCCGCGCCGAGGTCGCCCACGCGCAGCGGCAGCGCGAGCACCTCGGCGCGGCGCTCGCGGGCGGAGGCGTCGGTCGCCAGCCGCCGGGCCCGGCCGATATGGCCCTGCGCGGCGCGGGCGGCGAAGAGTGCCAGCTCGGGGTCGATGCCGTCGCGCCGGACCAGCACGTCCGCGACCGCGCCGACCGCGGGCTGCCGCAGCACCAGCAGGCGGCAGCGCGACCGGATGGTCGGCAGCGCGTCCTCGACCGAGGGCGCGCAGAGCAGCCAGACCGTACGCGGCGCGGGCTCCTCGATGGCCTTGAGCAGGACGTTCGCCGCGCCCTCGGTCAGCCGGTCGCAGTCCTCCAGCACAATGACCTGCCAGCGGCCGGCCGCCGGTGACATGGACGCGCTGCGGACCAGTTCACGGGTCTCCTTGACGCCGATGCTGAGCACATCGGTGCGCACCATCTCCACATCCGAGTGACTGCCGATCAGCGCGGTGTGGCAGCCCTCGCAGAATCCGCAGCCGGGCACACCGCCGAGCTCCAGATCCGGCGCGGTGCACTGGAGCGCGGCGGCGAAGGCCCTGGCGGCGGTCGCCCGGCCGGACCCCGGCGGACCGGTGAACAGCCAGGCGTGGGTCATCCCCGAGGGGTCGCCCTCGCCGGACAGCACCGCCCGCGCCGACCGCGCGGCGGTGACCAGCTGCTCCACCACGGCGTTCTGGCCGACCAGGTCGTCCCACACGCTCACGTCGCCACTCCGGTTCCACCGCTCTCCCTGCCGGAACCGACCCTAGCGGTCGGCACCGACAGCCGTGCCGCCCGCGGCGGCCGCGGGGTCACCGGCGGGGCCGCCGCTCGGGCTCGGGGCCCTCCTCGCCGTTGTCGTGCCACTGCGACCATTCGTCCCGTGAGCCGAGCAGCTCGTCGGTGAGGCTGGGCAGGTTGTCCAGCGGGGTCTCCTCGGCCCAGTCGTAGCGGGCCCGGGGCAGCATGGCGGTGGCCTCCTGGTCACCGCCGGCGGGGGCCGGGGGCTCCGCGCCGATGGCGGGCATCTCCCGGGTGCGCTCGACGGCGGGCGGCTCGGCCGCCGCGGTCTCCAGCTCCGGCTCCGGCTCCGGCCGGAACAGCCACTCGGGCACCTTGTCCTGGACGCTCTCCTCGCTGCGCGGCTTGGCCACCTGCCAGGCCTTGGGCAGCCTCGGCAGCAGCGTGGTCCGCTCGTTCGGCGACACCGGCGCGGACTTCCCGGACCGGGCCGACCGCGCGGACTGCGCGGCGGCCGGGGCGGACTGCGCCGCGGCGGAGGCCGACGGGCCGGACGAGGCGGGCGGAGCCGGCGGCGGGGTGCTCGGCCTGGGCGGCACGGGCGGCTGCACCGGGGCCGCGGAGGGGTTGACCGCGGGGATCACCTCGGTCGGGGCGTCCGGCCGCAGCACCGGCGTCTCCACCGTCGGGTCCTCGCCCCGGACCGCGTCCAGCACTGCGGTGGCGTCGTCGGCGGCACCCGGCGCGTCAGCACCGGGCTCGTCGGCACCCGGCTCGTCAGCACCAGCCTCGGCGTCGGCCCTGGCAGCCTCCTCGGCGATCCTGGCCGCCTCGGCGCGCAGCAGGGCCTCCTCGGCCCGGCGCCGCTCCTCGGCGCGCCGCAGCTCGCGCTGGCGCTCCAGCTCGGCCAGCCGGGCCTCCTCGGCCGCCCGGGCCTGACGCGCGGCGGCCTCGGCCTCGCGGCGCTCCCGCTCCTCGGCCGCCCGGCGGTCGGCCTCGGCCTCGGCGGCGAGCCGGGCCTCCTCGGCGGCCTGCCGGGCGGCTTCGGCCGCGCGGCGGTCCTCCTCGGCCTGGCGGGCCTTGGCCTGCTCTTCGGCCTCCATCCGCAGCCGCTCCAGCAGCGCCTGCTTCTCCCGCTCGGCCTGCTCGGCCGCGGCCTTGGCGGCGGCCTCCGCGGCGATTCGTTCCTCCTCCGCCTTGCGGGCGGCGGCCTCCTGCTCGGCCTGGGCCTGCTTCTCCTGCTCGGAGAGCGGCAGTTCGCGGTCGAGCCGGTGCCTGATCGCGGTGGTGACCTCGGCCACCGGCTGCCCGGCGTCGACCACCAGGTAGCGGACCGGGTCGGCGGCGGCCAGTCCCAGGAAGCCGGCCCGCACCCGGGCGTGGAACTCCACCGGCTCGGACTCCAGCCGGTCCAGGGCCTCGGTGAAGCGTTCCCGGGCCGCCTCGGGGGCGACGTCGAGCAGCACCGTCAGGTCGGGGACCAGACCGTCGGTGGCCCAGCGGGAGATCCGGGCGACCTCAGCCCGGACAGGTCGCGGCCCGCGCCCTGGTAGGCCACGGAGGAGTCGATGTAGCGGTCGGTGATCACCACCGCGCCGCGCTCCAGTGCCGGGCGGATCACCGTCTCCACGTGCTCGGCCCGGTCGGCCGCGTAGAGCAGGGCCTCGGCCCGGTGCGAGATCCCGGTGTTGCCGACGTCCAGCAGCATGGCGCGCAGCCGCTGGCCGACGGCGCTGCCGCCGGGCTCGCGGGTGACCACCACCTCGTGGCCCTTGCTGCGGATCCACTCCGCGAGGGCCTGGGCCTGGGTGGACTTGCCGGCGCCGTCCCCGCCCTCCAGCGCGATGAAGAAGCCGGTGCCGGCCCCGTGCGGAACCGGGCGTCCGCCGCCGCGCAGGGCGTCCCAGACGTCACGGCTGAACGGGGCGGCCGAGCGCCGGTCGTCGGCGCGGAAGAACACCACCAGGGCCAGCGCCAGCAGCAGCACGCCCACCACCGCGACGGCCAGGCCCGCGCCGCCGTGGTCGAAGGCGACCGAGCCGTCCTGGTAGTCCTGGGCGCCGATGCCCGCGCCCAGCAGCGGCGTCACGACCAGCGCCAGGCCGATCGCGAACCGCAGCATGGCGTGCAGGTGCTCGGCGACCTTGGGGATCCGGGCCTCCTCGGTCTCCTGGTCGAGCAGGGCCCGGCCGGTGCGGGCGGCGACGCCGGCGGCGAGGCCCGCGGTCACGGCCAGCACCAGTGCCAGCACGAAGTCGAGCACCAGGCCGCCGAGGATCAGGGCGACCGCGGCGGTGCCCAGCGCCAGCGGCAGCAGCCTGCGGCGGCCGAGCAGCGGCAGCACCGACGGCGCGATCCGCATGCCCAGCAGCGGCGCGCCCGCGACGGCCAGCACCATCAGGCCGAAGCCGACCGGGCCCGCGTCGAGGTCGTAGGCGTTCGGCAGGGCCACCGAGGCGAGGGCGGCCATGGCGGCGAGGGCGGCGGCGACCGAAAAGCTGAAGACCACGGAGCTGCCGGTGCGGCCACGGGCCCCGAGGCCGAGGGTGGTGTCGGCAGGCGCGCGCAGGCCGGTCAGCGGGGAGTGCGGGGCGGCGGGGACGGCCGGGGCGGCCGGGAGCTCCTGCCGGTACAGCAGCACGGCGGAGACCACGAGGAACCCGGCAGCGCCGAAGGCGGGAAGCGCACCGGTGTGCACGTCGAGCCAGTTGACGCCGGTGGCCAGGCCGTTCTCCACCAGCATCAGCACCACCAGCGCGGCGGCGGCCAGCGGCACGACGGCGTAGCCGGTCCACCGGTCGATGCCGCGCAGCAGCGGGCGCTGGTCCAGCTGCGGGCGGCCGAGCCCGGCGCCGGGGAGCAGCTGGACGTCCACCGACTGGCGGACGACGGTGGAGACGCGCTCGGCGGCCGCGGCCACGAAAACGCTGACGAGCAGCCAGATCCAGGCGCTGGAGAAGGTCCAGACGATCCAGAAGGGGGAGACCGCGAGCAGTACGGCCCGCAGCACGTCCGCGCCGAACAGCGTCCAGCGGCGGTCCAGCCGGTGGGCCAGCCCGGCGACGGGCTCCAGCAGTACCGCGCCGAACAGTACGGTTCCGGCCAGTCGGGCGGCGAACACCGCGGCGACTGCCAGCAGCAGGCTGCGGTCACCGCCACCGAGGGCTCCGCTGCTGCCCACGGCCATCCAGGTCAGGACCAGCAGCACCAGCAGGCCGAGCCGGTCACCGATCCCCCGAACAGCTGTGCCCGCCAGAGCCGTCGAAAGGGCGGTACCCGCAGCAGTGCCCGGGCGCGCTCGGCGTCGGGCTGGGGGCGGTCGGATCCGGACAGCTCCGCACTCGTCATGCGGCCAGCCTAACCGGAGGCACCGACTTCGTAGGGGTCGTTCCCCCGGCAGGGATGGTCCGACAGGCCGCCGCAGGCCCGGCCCAGTGGGCCGGACCTGCGGCGGAGCCGGACAGCGGGTGGTTACTCGGCCGGTCCGGAGGCCGACGCCGAGGCCGACGCCGAAGCCGGGGCGGACGCCGGGGCAGCGGACTTGGCAGCCGTCTTGGTGGCCGCCTTCTTCGCCGGGGCCTTCTTGGCGGCCGTGGTCTTGGCGGTGGCCTTCTTCGCGGTCGCGGTGGCCGAAGAGGCGGTCTTGGCAGCCGTCTTGGTGGCGGTCTTCTTCGCCGGGGCCTTCTTGGCGGCGACCTTCTTGGCCGGAGCCTTCTTCGCCGTCTTCTTGACCGGCCCCTTGGCCCGCTTCTCCGCCAGCAGCTCGTAGCCGCGCTCCGGGGTGATCTCCTCGACGCTGTCGTCCCGGCGCAGTGTGGCGTTGGTCTCGCCGTCGGTCACATAGGCGCCGAATCGGCCGTCCTTGACCACCACCGGACGCTCGCTGACCGGGTCCACGCCCAGCTCGCGCAGCGGCGGCTTGGCGGCGGCGCGCCCGCGCTGCTTGGGCGTGGCGTAGATGGCCAGCGCCTCCTCCAGGGTCACCGTGAACATCTGCTCCTCGTTCTCCAGGGAGCGCGAGTCGGTGCCCTTCTTGAGGTAGGGGCCGTAGCGGCCGTTCTGCGCGGTGATCTCCACGCCCTCGGCGTCGGTGCCGACGACCCGGGGCAGCCCGAAGACCTTGAGCGCGTCGTCCAGGGTGACCGTGTCCAGGGACATGGTCGACAGCAGCGACTGGGTGCGCGGTTTGACCGCGTTCTTGCCGGTCTTGGGCGTGCCCTCGGGCAGCACCTCGGTGAAGTACGGGCCGTAGCGGCCGTCCTTGGCGACGATCTCGTTGCCGCTGACCGAGTCCTTGCCCAGTTCCCGCACGCCGCTGGGCTTGGCCAGCAGTTCCTCGGCGAGTTCGACGGTGAGCTCGTCGGGCGCCAGTTCGTCGGGGACGTCCGCGCGCTGCTCGCCCTTCTCGACATACGGGCCGTAGCGGCCGACGCGCAGCACGATGCCGCTGTCGCCGAGCGGGAAGGAGCTGATCTCCCGGGCGTCGATCGCGCCCAGGTCGGTGACCAGTTCCTTGAGGCCGCCGAGGTGGTCGCCGTCGCCGTTGCCGGCGTCCGCCGCCGAGGAGGTGGTGGTGTCGCCCTGCTCGGACTGGCCGTAGTAGAAGCGGCGCAGCCAGGGCACCGAGGCGCTCTCGCCCCGGGCGATCCCGTCGAGGTCGTTCTCCATCCGGGCGGTGAAGTCGTAGTCGACCAGGCGGCCGAAGTGCTCCTCCAGCAGCCGGACCACGGCCAGCGCCACGAACGAGGGCACGAGGGCCGTGCCCTTCTTGAAGACGTACCTGCGGGCGACGATGGTGTCGATGATCGCGGCGTAGGTGGAGGGCCGGCCGATCTCGCGGTCTTCCAGCTCCTTGATCAGCGACGCCTCGGTGAAGCGGGCCGGGGGCTTGGTCGCGTGGCCGTCGGGGGTGATCTCCTCCGCGCCCAGGGCGTCGCCCTCGGCGACCGGCGGCAGCCGGCGCTCGCGGTCGTCCAGTTCGGCGTCGGGGTCGTCGCGGCCCTCGACATACGCCTTCAGGAAGCCGTGGAAGGTGATGATCTTGCCGGTGGCCGAGAACTCGACGTCCCTGGAGGTCCCGGTGGCGGCGTCGGTGGAGGCCGCGGCAACCTTGACGGTGACCGACTGGCCGACCGCGTCCTTCATCTGGGAGGCGACGGTGCGCATCCAGATCAGCTCGTAGAGCCGGAACTCGTCACCGCTCAGGCGGGTCTCGGCGGGGGTGCGGAAGCGTTCGCCGGAGGGGCGGATCGCCTCGTGCGCCTCCTGCGCGTTCTTCACCTTGGCGGAGTAGACCCGGGGGGTGTCCGGCAGGTACTCACGCCCGTAGAGCTGCTCGACCTGGGCGCGGGCGGCGGTGATCGCCGTCTCCGACAGCGTGGTCGAGTCGGTACGCATGTAGGTGATGAAGCCGTTCTCGTACAGCTTCTGCGCCACGTCCATGGCGCGCTTGGCACCGAAGCCCAGCTTGCGCCCGGCCTCCTGCTGCATGGTGGTGGTCCGGAACGGCGCGTACGGGGAGCGGCGGTAGGGCTTGGACTCGACGCTGCGGACCCGGAAGTCGGCGTCGGCCAGCCCGGCGGCCAGCGCCCGGGCGCCGGCCTCGTCCAGGTGCAGGGCCTGGCCGGAGCTCGCCTTGAGCTGTCCGAGGGAGTCGAAGTCACGGCCGGAGGCCACCCGGCGGCCGTCCACGGCGGACAGCCGGGCACCGAAGGTGCCGGGGTCGCCCGTGGGGGTGTAGCGCGCAGCGCTTCCGCCGAGGGTGGTGGTGGGCGACGGGAGGGCGGTCGCCGAGGCGAACACCGCGGTCAGGTCCCAGTAGGACGCGGAGCGGAACGCGATCCGCTCCCGCTCGCGCTCGACCACCAGCCGGATCGCCACGGACTGGACCCGGCCCGCCGAGAGCTTCGGCATGACCTTCTTCCAGAGCACCGGCGAGACCTCGTAGCCGTACAGGCGGTCCAGGATCCGGCGCGTCTCCTGGGCGTCCACCAGCCGCTTGTTCAGCTCGCGCGGGCTGTTGACCGCGGCCTGGATGGCGTCCTTGGTGATCTCGTGGAACACCATGCGGTGCACCGGGACCTTGGGCCCAGCACCTCCTGCAGGTGCCAGCGATGGCCTCGCCCTCGCGTCCTCGTCCGTTGCGAGGAAGAGTTCGTCGGAATCCTTCAGCAGCGACTTGAGCTTCGCGACCTGGGCCTTCTTGTCGGCGTTGACGACATAGATCGGCTCGAAGTCGTGTTCGACGTCGATGCCGAGCCGACGCACCTCGCCGGTGTAGCCGTCCGCACCTCGGCGGCCGTGCCGGCAGGTCTCGGATATGCCCGACACTCGCCTCGACCACGTATCCGGGCCGAGGTAGCCCTTGATCGTCTTCGCCTTGGCCGGCGACTCGACGATCACGAGTCGCCGTCCTTCGCGTCCGGTCTCGCTGGTCGGGGACACCTTCGCTCTTCCTCCGGTCGTGTGGGGGTGTCGGGCCGCTTCGCACGTAAACGACCCTGGAAGCGGAGTGTGACCGTATCCGGGTCCCCTTGTCAAACGGACTGACGCCGCTCCGCCGAGAGCGGAACGCGCCCGAACCCACTCGAACGGTAACCCGAGAGCGGTCCTTCCCGCTGCGCGGGCCGGTGTCGAGGGTCATGTCGGGTCCCGGAGATGGCTCAGAAACGCCTGGAAATTGGCTGACCCCGATCAGGTGCACTACCGCTGGTACGGCTCCAACGGGCTCTTCCCGCCGTTCGTTCCCCCGCTTCTGGCACTGCCGCCGCGTCACGCCGAGCCGGCGGCCCGAACGGTTCCCGGCGAAACCGATAAATACAAGCCGGATGATAGGACTGCCGAGCGGGCCGGGGGCGAAGATCCGGCAGTTTGGGCGTGTCGGCCACGGAGCAGAGTGATCCAGAGCACTGGCCCCGGGTACTCGCACCGGGCACCGCCGGGCCTGCCGGGCACGGGCGGGCCTGACGAGCACGGGCGGGCCTGCCGCCTGTGGTCTGCCGGCCCGGGGTCTGTCAGCCGGAGGTCCGTCGGCCCGGGGTCTGTTGGCCGGAGGTCTGTCGGCCCGGGCTACAGCACCCGCGCCAGCAGTGCCGCGCCGCAGACCACGAAGGCGGTCCCCAGCAGCAGCCAGAAGACGTCGCTGCGCACCTGGCGGACGCCCGGCACGGCCACCCGCTCCGGCCGCGCCGGGTCGTAGCAGACCGGGACCAGCGCATCCACGGCCAGCGCGGGTGTCCGGCGGATGGTGGTCCAGCCGCGCGGCCGGCCACCACCTCGCCCCGGCCCTCCACCTGGAAGGCCAGCAGCGGGGAGGTGTCACCCGGATCCGCCCGCGGACCCTGGTCCGCGAGCACCCTGGCGGTGCCCCTGGCCCCGCGGCGGCGCAGCACCCGCCGCACCCGTACCTCGCCGCCGCACCACAGCAGCACGCCGAGCCCGAACAAGGTGAAGAAGGCTCCGGTGAACAAGCCCAGTGGAGTGCCCACGCCCGCCCCAACCGCACAGAGATCCGATCAGACGGAGATCCGATCAGTAGGACCGTCACCCTGTCAGCGCTCCGGAAACGGCACGGGGCATCGGGGAAACGCCCGGGTGAACAGACACCCGGGCACCCGGCCCGGCGGCCGCGTCCGGGCGGCGTCCGGGTCCGCGGCCGGGCGTTGCGGTCAGTCGGCCTGCGGGTGGGCCGGGCTGTCGTAGCCCGCCTCGTCCAGGGCGGCAGGGATCAGGAAGCCCTGCTCGACCAGCACGCGGATCTGCTCCGGGGTACGCGCCCGGAGCAGCACCGGGTTCTCGCCGATCAGCTGGCCGATGGCGTCCAGGATGCTGCCGGCGGGCAGGCTTCCGTCGCAGGCCCCGGCGAAGCCCGCGCCGACCGTGTCCACCTTGGTGGCCCGGCGCATGCCGCGGTTCTGGCGGAGCACCACATGTCCGGGTCCTCCGCGCCGGGAGGCCGATCTGCTCCTGGACCACCTCGTCGGCGAGCCGGTAGCAGGCGGCGAGCAGCCCCGCGTCGTCGTGCTCGCGGAGGAAGTCCTGCCGGGCGAACCAGCGCTCGATCTCCGGGCCGAGCGGCTGCTCCACCGGATGCGGCCACTCCTCGGTGACCACCACCGGCTCCCGGCCCTCCGGGGCCCGGCGCAGGGTGATCCAGCCGAAGCCGACGCCCTCGACCTTGGCGGCCTCGAAGGCGTCCAGCCACTCCTGGTAGCGCTGGTCGTAGTGTTCGCGGTCGTCGCGGTGGTCGCCGCCGTCGCGGAGCCACAGCTCGACGTACTGGAACACGTCCTGGACCTCGCGCTGAACCACCCAGGCGTCGCAGCCGGTGCCGGCGATCCAGCCGGACAGCCGGGCGCGCCAGTCCTCGCCGCGGACCTGCTGCCAGTTGGCGAGCAGCTGGCAGTAGCCACCGGGTTCGAGGTGGCTGCCGGCCTGCGCGACCAGGCTGCGGCACAGCTCGTCCCCGGGCAGGCCGCCGTCGCGGTAGGTGAAGCGTCCGCCCGGGGAGATCACGAACGGCGGGTTGGAGACCACCAGGTCGAAGGTCTCCCCGGCGACCGGCTCGAACAGGCTGCCCTGCCGGGTCTCGACCGTGGTCACGCCGGACAGCGCCGCGGTGAGCCGGGTGAAGTGCAGGGCGCGGGCGTTCACGTCGGTCGCGACGACCGAGGCCCCGTGCCGGGCCGCGTGCAGCGCCTGCACTCCCGATCCGGTGCCCAGGTCGAGCACCCGGCGCACCGGACGGCGCACGGTGATGTTGGCGAGCGTGGTGGAGGCGCCGCCCACGCCCAGCACCAGCTCCGAGCGGGGTACCCCGCCGACGGAGCCGATGCCGCCGGCCCCGCCGACGGAGCAGCCGAGGTCGGAGACGATCCAGGCGTCGCCGGACTCGTCGCTCCCGGCGATGTCGCTGGCATAGGGGCGGATGTCGACCGTGGCCCGCACCAGCCGCTCCCCCGCCGGTCCGGTGTCCTCGGCCAGCCAGCCGGCCGCGACGCACTCCGGCACCGGCAGGCCCGCCGCCTCGGCGTCCGGCCGGGGGGCCTGGCACTGGAGCAGGAACAGCCGCAGCAGGGTCTCCCGGGCGGTGCCGCCACCGGTCGCCCGCAGCGCGGGCACCGTCTCGCTGCGCGCCAGCGCGGCATAGGCGGCCGCGCCGAGCAGGTCGAGGCAGCCGTCGGCGGTGAAGTCGGCGGCGACGAACGCCGCCCTGAGCCGGGCCGCGAGAGCACTGTCGGCGGCCGGACGCAGGGGGGGACTGGGGCGTGGGCTCGGTGCTGTGGGTCACCGGCCCATTGTCCCCGGCGGGGGGCCAAAGCGGACGCGCGCACCCGGCCGGGCGCGCGCCCGGGCCCGGCGTACGTTCGGCTGGGCGCGGCGGGCTGTGGGCGTGCGCTCAGCCGGGCGCGCGCGGGCTGGGCGTCGCTCAGGAGGAGGCGCTGGGGCTGGGCTTGGCGGGGGTGCTCGGCTTGGTGCTGACCCCCGGCTTGGCGGGGGTGCTCGGCTTGGTGCTGCCGGAGGCCGGGCCGGCGGGGCCGGACCCGGAGGCCGTCGGCGCTCCGGCCCCGGCGCTCGGGGTCGCGCTGGTGCTCACGCTCTTGCAGCCCGGCTGCGTCGCCAGCGCCTGGCCCAGGCTGCCCGCCTGGAGCTGCTGGAGTGCGGAGGTGGACAGCTCGGCGAGCTGCTGGACCTTGTCGCTGACCCCCTTCAGACCCGCCGCGAACTTCCCCTGGTCGCCGGCCGGGAGCGCGGTGACCGCCTGCTGGACCGCGGTGTAGCCGCCTGCCGCCTGGTTGAGCTCGGTGACCGCGCTCGCCTGGGTCTGCGCCCCGTTGTCCACCTTGGGGGCCCCGGCTTTCTGCACGGCCTGGGCGATCTGGGTGTTGGCGGCGGCGAGGGTGCCGAAGTCGGCCGCCAGCCGGGTCTGCAACGCCGCCGGGGTCTCGCCGCTCTTCACCGTCCCGGTGTCGGTCAGCGCGGCATTGGCCTGCTGGACCGGGCTCTGCATCCCGCTGCACAGACCGGCCGCCCAGGCGTCCAGCTGCTTGGTGTTGTCGCTGCTGCACGCGGTGGCTCCGAAGGCCAGCAGCACGGCCGGAATCGCAAGCCTCAGCCAGGTCTTGGCCACCGTCTGGGTCACCGCGGGTTCCTCTCCATCGCGTGCACCCGGCGTACGCCGGGCCCAGCCTGGGAACCTACATGGCTGCCGCGGACAGCCGGGCATCCATGGTGGAAAAGCGCCGGGAATGCCCTGGTTCGCCAGCATTCGCACGGGCAGCCGCTCCGCGCACACCTGCCGTTCGAACGGCGCGGCCGTCCGGCTCCGGACTCCGCGCCCTGTCATCCCCACGCGGGAGTCGCTAACCTACCGGCCTGTCGTCACCGCCGGTCCGGGCCGGCGCCGCCGTCACCGCCGAGTCGGCAGCGGACGGGCCGAGTGCAGACGGGCCGAGATGCAGAGGGGTCGGAGCATGCCGCGTACCGAAACCAACCGGGCAGAGCCCGTGACGCACCGGGTGGAGCTGGCGCCCGACCGGGCCGGGCACCGGATAGAACTGGAGTACCAGACCTTCGGCAGTCCCGAGGATCCCACCCTGCTGCTGGTGATGGGGCTGGGTGCGCAGCTGCTCGGCTGGCGGCGCGGGTTCTGCGAACTGCTGGCCGACCGCGGTTTCCAGGTGGTGCGGTACGACAACCGCGACAGCGGGCGGTCCACCTTCCTGGACGGCGGCCCGGAGCCGGATCTGGGCGCGATCTTCGGCGGCGACCCCGGCAGCGCCCCCTACCTGCTGAGTGACATGGCCCTGGACGCAATCGGGCTGCTGGACGCGCTCGGCGTCGACCGGGCACACATCGTCGGGGCGTCGCTGGGCGGGATGATCGCCCAGCAGCTCGTCATCGACCACCCCGGACGGGCACTCAGCCTGTGCTCGATCATGTCCCGGCCCGGTGACGGCGTCAGCGGCGACTCGACGCCCGAGGCCGGGGCCGCCATGAGCGCGCCGCGCCCGCAGGAACGGGCGGAGGCGATCGAGACAGGCATCGGCATCTGGCGGATCATCGGATCTCCCGACTATCCGGAGGACGAGGCCGAGCTGCGGGCCTATGTCACCGAGGCGCACGACCGGTGCAGCCGCAGGGACGGCGTCGCCCGGCAGCTGGCGGCCATCTTCGCCTCGCCGGACCGGACTCAGGGCCTGGGCCGGGTAACCGCACCGACGCTGGTGCTGCACGGCGAGGCGGACCCGCTGATCGGCCGCAGCGGCGGGGAGGCCACCGCCCGCCGCGGTGCCGGGCGCGGAACTGCTGCTGCTGCCCGGCATGGGGCACGACGTGCCGAAGCAGCTGTGGCCGGTGGTCGTCGACGCGCTGGTCGCCAACACCGCACGGGCCGAGGAGGGCGCAGAGGCCGCCGAGGCACCGCCGACCTGACCGGGCGCCACCCGGCCCGGCTCAGAGCCGAGGCCAGGCCGGGCCCGGGCCCGGGGCCGGACCCGGGCCGGGACAGACTCTGGGACCCGGCTCCGGCCCGGGCGTGTCGCGGACTGCCAATTGCCTGTCCGCACCGCCAGGGCGGCCAGGGCAGCAGGGAGCGGCAGCAGGTGCAACCAGCCTGGCTTTCCGACTGCCTGACGGATCATCCCCAGGGGTGATCCGACCCCGATAGATGTTTACCGGCTCTTCTCGCCGGGTACCCAGTTTCTGATGGGCTGAATCCGCTTGTCTATCGGCGCGGGCAGCCGTCGGAGCCGCTGCGCGTCAGGACTCTTGCAGCTCAGGGCAGTTGCGGTACAGGTTCAGGGCGGTACCGGTCAGGGCAGTACCGGGTGGACGGCCACCGGCCAGCTCATCCTGATCAGACCGCCGTCCTCGTCGCTGCCGATCTCTAGGTCGTCCACCAGGCCGCTGATGACAGCAAGCCCCATCGCGGCCTCGGCCGCGTCGTCGACCGCTGCGGCGCCGTCAACAGGGTGGTACTGGTCTGCGGCGTGCTTACCGCCGACACCATCGCCGATCTCGATCACGAACCGTTTCTCCTGCTCGATGAGTTTCACCCGAACGGGTTCATCGAGCTGGTGGCGACGGTGCAGTCCGACCGCGCGTGAACATGCTTCACCTACGGCGAGGCGGACCTCGTCGAGGACGGATTCGTCTACTCCCGCCCTACGGGCGACGGCGGCGGCGACGAGCCGCGCGGTCCGTACGTGCTCTGGCAGAGCACTGAATCGGAGTTCGACGGTGGCCATGGCTCCCCTCGAAGGTTGCTTTCTCCGGACCGGCCCGGGGCCTCAAGTCACTGGGGCCCCGGGATGTCGCGATGACTGGCTCGACCTGCGAGGAAGGTCAGTCGGTCGCGGCGACGGCCTCGTCCACGGAACCGTGGATGGGGAACACCTTGGTGAGCCCGGTGATACGGAAAATCTTGAGGATGCGCTCCTGGTTGCAGACCAGACGCAGCGAACCCTCGTGGGCGCGTACCCGCTTGAGCCCGCCGACAAGCACTCCCAGTCCGGTCGAGTCCAGGAAGTCAACGCC
This sequence comes from Streptacidiphilus sp. 4-A2, assembly GCA_014284505.1. Classification (GTDB taxonomy): domain Bacteria; phylum Actinomycetota; class Actinomycetes; order Streptomycetales; family Streptomycetaceae; genus Streptacidiphilus. The sequence goes on from JAAFYY010000001.1 coordinate 6,227,618, forward strand.
TTCCATGTCCACGATCAGGTGGTAGTGACCCTCATTGACGAGTTCGACAAGCTGCTCACGCAGCTTCGGGGCGGTGTACACATCGATCTCGCCCCCCACCTCGACGACCGTGCGGTCGCCAACGGTACGGGTCGACAGGGACAGGTCCACGGAACCTCCAGCACCTTGCTCTCGCGCCACCACATCCCGCTGGTGCGGGGCACGCTGCCGCGATGGCATCGTTGCGAATCTTGGCCGACGGTGGGGCAGGTACCCCGATGCACGGCCGCGATGGCATTCAACCACTTACGACCAGGGCAGCACGACGCCTTAGGACGAATCTCCATCGCTCTGATGACAGACTTGGTCCCGATGAAGCCGCTCCCGGACTCGCCCGCGACCGTCCTCTCCAGGCTATCGGAAGCCGGAGGACGGCAAGATCGGCTCACCCATACGGAGCACATCCCGAGTCGGGCGGCCCGCTTCGCCGAGTGGCCCGAGGGGATCCGGCCGGAGGTACTGGCGGCCGTACGGGGCATAGGCATCGACCAGCCATGGACACATCAGGCAAAAGCGGCAAACCTCGCAATGAGTGGCAAAAGTGTGGTTATTGCCACAGGTACCGCCTCGGGCAAGTCGCTCGGCTATCTGGCCCCCGTCCTCAGCGACCTGCTGACCGGCACCGAGGCCGCGAACGGGCGCGGCGCCACCTGCCTGTACCTGTCCCCCACCAAGGCCCTCGCCGCCGACCAGCTGCGCCGCACGGGCGAGTTGCGCCAGGCCGCCGACGGCGCGCTGGCCCGGGTGCGGGCCGCCGCCTACGACGGTGACACTCCGTTCGAAGAGCGCGAATGGGTACGCCAGTACGCCTCTCTGGTGCTGACCAACCCGGACATGCTGCACCGCGGAATCCTGCCCGCCCATGCCCGCTGGGCCTCCTTTCTGCGCGCGCTGCGCTATGTGGTCATCGACGAGTGCCACAGCTACCGGGGCGTGTTCGGGTCGCATGTCGCCCAGGTGCTGCGCAGGCTGCGCCGAGTCTGCGCCCGCTACGGGGCCGAACCGGTGTTCCTGCTGGCCTCGGCCACCTCCGCCGAGCCGGGGCTGACCGCGGGCCGGCTCACCGGCCTGCCGGTCACCGAGGTGACCGACGACGGCTCGCCGCGCGGCGAAACGGTGTTCGCCCTGTGGGAGCCGCCGCTCACCGAACTCCACGGCGAGCAGGGCGCCCCGGTACGCCGCTCGGCCACCGCCGAGGCCGCCGACCTGCTGACCGACCTGGTGCTGGACCGGATCAGGACGGTGGCCTTCGTCCGCTCCCGGCGCGGCGCGGAACTGCTGGCGGTGATCGCCCAGGACCGGCTGACCGAGGCAGCCGGATCCGAGACCGCCCGGCGGGTCGCCGCCTACCGGGGCGGATACCTGCCCGAGGAACGCCGGGCGATCGAACGCGCGCTGCACTCCGGCCGGCTGCTCGGTCTGGCCTCGACCAGCGCGCTGGAACTGGGCGTCGACGTCTCCGGCCTGGACGCGGTGCTGCTGGCGGGATACCCCGGAACCCGCTCCTCCCTGTGGCAGCAGGCCGGACGCGCGGGACGCGGCGGCCAGGGCGCGCTGGCGGTCCTCATCGCCCGCGACGACCCACTGGACACCTACCTGGTGCACCACCCGACTCGCTGTTCCGCCAGCCGGTCGAGTCGACCGTGCTGGACCCCGACAACCCCTATGTGCTGGCACCGCACCTGTGCGCGGCCGCCGCCGAACTCCCGCTCACCGAGCCCGACCTGGACCTCTTCGGCCCCTCCAGCCGGGTGCTGCTGCCGCAGCTGGAGCGGCGCGGGATGCTCCGGCACCGTGAGGGCGACGGCCGGAGCGCCGGGAGCTGGTTCTGGACCCGGCGTGAGCGGGCCGCGGACAGCGTGGACATCCGCGGGTCCGGCGGGGCACCGGTACGCGTCGTAGAGGCCGACACAGGCCGTCTGCTGGGCACGGTGGACGCCGCCTCCGCGCACACCGCCGTCCACACCGGCGCCGTCCACCTGCACCAGGGCCGCAGCTACCTGGTCCGGGAGCTCGACCTGGAGGAGGCCGTGGCGCTGGTCGAGCCGGCCGACCCCCCGTACAGCACCGTCGCCCGGGACACCACCGCGATCCGGGTCCTGGGTACGGACAGCGAGGTGAAGTGGGGCGACGCCCGGCTCTGCTTCGGCTCGGTCGAGGTCACCAACCAGGTGGTGTCCTACCTCAAGCGGCGCCTGGTCACCGGCGAGATCCTCGGCGAGACCAAGCTCGACCTGCCGCCGCGGACCCTGCGCACCCGGGCCGTGTGGTGGTGCGTGACCGAGGAGCAGCTCGACGCGGCCGGGCTGCTGCCCGAGGAGCTGCCCGGCGCGGCCCACGCCGCCGAGCACGCCTCCATCGGTCTGCTGCCGCTGTTCGCGACCTGCGACCGCTGGGACATCGGCGGCGTGTCCGTCCCGCTGCACCCGGACACCGGGCTGCCCACCGTCTTCGTCTACGACGGCCACCCCGGCGGGGCAGGCTTCGCCGAGCGCGGCTTCCAGCGGGCCCGCCCCTGGCTCAGCGCCACCCTGGCCGCGATCACCGCCTGCGAGTGCGAACGCGGCTGCCCGTCGTGTATCCAGTCCCCCAAGTGCGGCAACGGGAACGATCCGCTGGACAAGGCGGGCTCGGTCGGACTGCTGACCCTGCTGCTCGCCGGGGCGCCCGCGTAGGGCGCGGTGGAGAGCGGGCCGGCTCTGGCCCGGCCGCGTGCGGGCGGCAGCCCGGCGAACAGCCCGTCGGGCCCGGCCAGCGGCGACTCGACCGCGACCAGCACCGAGTCACGCTCGGCGTCGCTGCTCAGCACGCACGAGGTCAGCTCGGCTCGCTGGGCGGCGGCGACCCGTACGGCCTCGGCGCAGGCCCCGGCCGGATCCACCAGCATCCGATCCGCCGCGGCCAGCGCGGCCAGATCCGCCGCAGACTCCGCCCGGTGCCGGGCAGCGACCGCGGCCGCCAGACCGAGCACCGCCACCAGCGCGCAGCCGACCAGCATCAGCAGCGCGACCAGCCAGACCGAGGCGGACCCGGCCTGCGAATCCCGGGGGGGGCGGTCGGCGGGACCGTTTTGGGCGGGGCCGTTTTGGGCGGGGGCATTTGGGGCGGGGCGTTGTCGGGTGGGGCCTTGTCGGGTGGGGCCTTGTCGGGTGGGGCCTTGTCGGGTGGGGGCATCAGGGATCGCCTCCCTCGCGCAGTGCCGAGGCCGAGCCGGAGACCTGGAGCGAGAGCAGACCGCCCAGCCGACCCGGGCCGTGCGAGTGCGCGGAGACCACCACCCGGATCTCCTGGCCGTGCTCGCTGACCGCCACCACCGCCCCTGGGGAGCGGTGGCGTGGGCGGCGGCCAGCACCTGCGCCGGCGAATCACCCCGGGAGGCGGCCCGGGCCGCCTCCCGGGCAGCGTCCAGACAGCGGATCTGCGCCGCACCCACCAGCACCGCCCACGCCAGTACCGCCGTCAGCGCCACCAGCACGGGCAGCAGTACCGCTGTCTCCGCCGTCACGAACCCGCCCTCGGCCCGCGCCCAGCGCCCCTCAGACGGCACCGAGCGCCCGCTCGATCAGCCCGGAGATGGCGGCCGACACGGCCCCGCTGGTCACGACCTTGTACAGCAGCGCGGCGAAGCCGCAGGCCGCCACCGTGCCCACGGCGTACTCGGCCGTGGTCATCCCGGCGTCGGCCGGGTGGCGGCCGAGACGGCAGCGGGCCAGGTGCCGCAGATGCACCAGCCAGGCGTAGGCCACCGCGCCGACCAGCAGCGGCACCGACCTCAGCCGGCGCAGGAACAGCGCGCCGAGCGGGGCGGTTCGGAGTGCGGTGGAGGGAGCGGCGGAGGCGGGGGGCCTCGGCGGCGTGGGCAGGGGGCAGGAGGCAGCACTCATGATCACTCCAGGGGTTGGGCCCGCAGAGATGCGGGCACGGGATGGAAAGAGCTTTGGCAGGTTCTGACCTGATTTGACGGGAAGGAACAGGGCCGCGGAGTTCAGTTGTGGGCCAGGAAGCTGCCGGCCAGGCCGGTGACCACCGGGACCACTCCCAGAGCAGCACGAATGCCGGGAGGAAGCACAGCCCGAGCGGAGCCGTGGCCAGTACCCCTGCTCTTCGTGCCCGCCCCTGGGCGGCGGTGGCCGCTTCGGCACGGCAGCCCTCGGCCAGCCGGGCGAGACCGGCCGCGGGCGGGGCACCACTGGAGCTGGCCCGGACCAGGCAGCGGCCCAGCGGCGCGAGCACCGGATCCGCGCCGAAGCGGGCCCAGCTCTCCTCGGCGTCAGCACCCATCCGCAGATCGGCCGCCACCTCCGTGAGCCGGGCCGCCATCGGCGCGCCGATGGCGGACGCGACCGCCTCGGCCGCCGTGGCCGGTGCGCACCAGGAAGCCAGGCAACCGGCCAACAGGTCCGCGGTCAGCGGCAGCTGGGCCCGCAGCGCCACCGCCTCGGCAGCCGCCCGCCGTTGCTCGGCCGACGGCGGATCCGGCAGCCGGCGGAAGCCGATCGCCGCCGCCAGCACTCCGGCGACCAGTCCGGGCACGCCCTCCAGGGAGGCCGCGATCCCGGCTCCGAGCAGCAGCGCCGCCACTGACCGGAGAGCAACCGGCGGTAGCGCGGAGCGCGGCGGTCCGGCCCGGACCGGAGCCCGCAGTCTGCGATGCCGCCCGGAACCCCAGACCCTTCCCCAGGCCCGGGGCGGGCCCAGCGGCAATCCAAGCGTCCGGGCCCTCGCTCCCGCACGGCGTCCGGCCAGCGCTCGCAGCCCACCCAGCAGCAGCCCACCCAGCAGGGCCACCAGGGCCGCGCCCGCCGACAGCGCCGCCCACCAGGGCGCGTTCATCAATCCGCCTCCCTTCTGCTGCTCCTGTCCGGCCGCACAGCGCCGCGCTACCCGGCGAGTTCCGCGCTGCGGGCAATGCGACCTGTCCACACGATTCCGGCGCACTCCAGCAGCGCGCCCAGAGCCAGGCAGACCAGGCCCACCGAGGTGTGCAGCAGCACCCGCAGCGGATCCGCGCCCAGTCCGGCCCCGAGCAGCAGCCCGAACAGCGGTAGCGCGGCCAGCAGGGCAGCGGTCGACCGGGCTCCCGCCAGCTCCGCCCGCACGGTCTCGCGCAGAGCGCCCTCCGCCCGCAGCCCCTCGGCGACGCGGTCCAGCCCCGCAGCCAGCCCCGCCCCGCTGGACGAAGCCACCTGCCAGCAGGCCGCGATCCCCGCCGCGCCCTCGGCACCGGGCGACTCCGCGATGGTCCGGAAGGCCTGCGGCACCGACCCGCCGTAGCGCACAGCGGCCAGCAGTACGGCCCCGTCCAGCTGCCCGGCGCCCGCCGGTGGCGAGGCCGACGCCTTCGCGGCCATCAGCTCGCCGCCCACCACTTCCGCGGCCTGCTGCGGGGTGGCGCCCGTACGCAACTCCCCGCCAGCGCCGCGCAGAGGGCGGCCACGGCAAGGCGGCGCTGCTCCCGCTCCCGGGCCTGGTGTCTGCGCACACGCAGCCGTATCGCGGGGAGGACTGCGCCCGCCGCCAGGGCGGCCACCAGCGGGGAGCGGGTCGGCCAGGCGGCGAGCAGGCCGAGCGGCAGCAGCAGTAGCTCGGGCGGCGGCTGGACCCGACGGCGGTGCAGCCCGCGCCGGAGCCGGCGGCGCAGCCGCCGCACGACGCCGGGTCGGGCGGCGCGCCCGGCTCCGCGGCCGTTTCGGCGCGCGCCCGGTGAGCCCCGGTCAGCCGCTCGCCGACTGTGTGGGAAGAGCCGATTCCTCCGGCGCGTCCCGGTGTCGATGCTGCTCAGGGTCCAGGCGGCCCAACCGAGCAGGCACAGGGCCAGCCCGGCCGCGGTCACCTGCATCACCTGCGTCGGCGCCCGCAGTACCCCCGCGAGTGCTCCCCATGCGTTGATCACGTGCATGCCGCTTACCCCTGTCGCTTTCATCGGTCTGTTCGTAAGACCTGTTGGCATGAGCTGTTCGTACGGCCTGTTCGCTGAGCTCGGGTGCTCGGCGCGGGCGCTCAGCGCGGCTGTTCGGCCGGTAGCACTCGGGAGCCGCTCCGGCCGCACATGGCGGCCAGGCGGTCCCAGCCGCTGCCTGGACGCATTCCGCCGTCGGGTGTGAACCGCACCGCGGGCTCGGTGTCGACCAGGCCGTCCGCCGCCCGCCGGAGCAGCCGCACCTCGGCCACCCGCCGCAGCCCGTCGCCGTCCCGGGCCAGGTGGACGACGACGTCCAGCGCGGCTGCCAACTGGCTGTGCAGCGCGGCCCGGTCGAGACCGGCCGACGAGGCCAGCGCCTCCAGCCGGGCCGGAACATCGGCCGCCGCATTGGCGTGGACCGTGCCACAGCCACCCTCGTGACCGGTGTTCAGCGCGGCGAGGAAGTCGACGACCTCGGCGCCCCTGACCTCGCCGACCACCAGCCGGTCCGGGCGCATCCGCAGCGCCTGCCGGACCAGCTCCCGCAGCTCGACCAGCCCCGCCCCCTCCTGGTTGGCCGGGCGGCCCTCCAGCCGGACCACATGCGGATGGTCGGGGCGCAGCTCCGCGGAGTCCTCGACCACGACCAGCCGCTCCCCCGGGCCTACCAGGCCGAGCAGCGCCGCCAGCAGCGTGGTCTTGCCGGTTCCGGTGCCCCCGCTCACCACATAGGACAGCCGGGAGCTGACCAGGGCCCGCAGCAGCGCGGCGCCCCGCTCCGGGACCGACCCGGCGCGCACCAGCTCCGGCAGGGTGAACGGCCTTGCCCGGCTGACCCGCAGGGAGATGTGGGTGCAGCCGACGGCGACCGGCGGCAGCACCGCGTGCAGCCTGGTCCCGTCGGGCAGCCGGGCGTCGGCCCACGGGCGGGCGTCGTCGAGTCTGCGCCCGGCGGCGGTGGCCAGTCGCTGGGCGAGCCGCCGCACAGCCTGCTGGTCCTCGAAGCGGACGCCGGTCGCCCGTTCGAGGCCGCCGCCGCGATCCACCCACACCTCGTCCGGTCCGTTCACCAGGACATCGGTCACGGCCGGGTCGGCGAGCAGGGTGTCCAGCGGCCCGGCGCCGACCATCTCCGACCGCAGTTGCCGTACCAGCTCCGTGACTTCGGTCGAACCGTAGGGATGTCCCTGCGCGCGCAGGGCCGCGGCGACCTCGGTGGTGCCCGGGGCGGCCCCGGCCTCGGCCAGCCGCAGCCGCACGGTGTCCACCAGGGCCTCGCGCTGGCGCCGGCCGACCGGGGAGCGGCCGAGGGTGTTCATACGGCCACCCCGCGCCCGGCAGGGCCTGCGCCAGGAAGGCCGAGCAGAAGCGGCCGAGCGGGCCCCTGGCCCGGACCCCGGGCGGTCGGCCACGTTCCAGGTCGGTGGCCAGGCCGGGCTCGGCGAACACCTCCCCGGCGAGCGGGAGCCGCAGCCCGCGGGCGATCTGGGCGCCGGTGACCCCGCTCGGCCCGGGGCCGCGGGCCACCACCCGCAGGTCGGACAGGCGCATCCGGGTAGCGGCGGCGACCCGGCCGGCGGCGGTCATCGCCCGCAGCTCGGCCGGCACCACCAGCAGCCCCAGGTCGGCCTGTTCCAGGGCCTCCCCGGCCGCGCTGTCGATGCAGCGCGGAAGATCCAGCACGACCAGGCCGCCGCCCCTGCGCGCCGCACCCAGGACCGCGCGCATCGCCTCCGCCGGGACGGCGACCAGGTCGCCGCGGTCCCAGCTGAGCGCGGTCAGCCGGTGCAGCCGGGGCAGCGAGCGTTCCAACTCGGCGGCGCTGACCCGGCCGCGGGCCCCGGCCAGATCGGGCCAGCGCAGGCCGGCCACCGCCTCACCACCGAGCAGCAGGTCCAGGCCGCCGCTGAGCGGGTCGCCGTCGATCAGCATCGTGCGGCGCCCCTGCCTGGCGGCGGTGACCGCGAGCGCGCAGGCCAGGGTGGAGGCCCCGGCTCCGCCGCGGCCGCCGAGCACGGCGATGGTCAGCGCCTGCGCGCCTACGCCCTCGACCGCGTCGGCGATGCGGTCGCGCAGCCAGGGCTCGCCGTCCGGGAGGAAGACCACATGCCGGGCGCCGGCGAGCACCGCCCGGCGCCAGACCTCGCCGTCGTCCAGATCCCGGCCGATGAGCAGCACTTCCGAGCGCGGGGGGAGCCCGGCGAGACGGTCTGCGATGTCGTCGCCGACCACCACCAGCGGTGCGGCCTGCCACTCCTGACGCCCGGGCGGCACCGCCGCCGCCAGCCGGGGGACCACGCCCACGGCGGCGCAGATCCGCAGCAGCCGCTCGGTCAGCGCCTTGTCCTCGGTGACCAGCAGCGGGCCATCGGCACCGGGGCCACCGGAGGGGCTGTCGAAGGGAGTTGCGGACGATCTGCCGATACCTGTTCCGGTCATGGCTTTCCCCCGTACGGCGAATGCGATGAGTGAGGCACCGCGCACGCAGTGGTCACTGCGGCGGGTTCTTGAGGTATCAGCAACCCTGCCGCTTTTCCGAAGCACTCCGGGAACCGCGAGCGCAATCTGGGGACAAACCAGGGGTGTGGATAACCGGACCACCCCATAGTGGGTCTTATGCGTCGTCAGATTGACGAATGTGATCGCATTACCCGATCAGTGGAGAGCTGGATCCATGAAGCGGGTGTCATCCAAGGGGCCGTGCGGACACCACCGGGACCATGGGCGTACCTGCGGCGTGGCGCGGGCCCGGCGGGCCGGGTGCGGCAAGCGGGCCGGAGGCGACGGGCGCTGCGGGTGCTGCGGACGCTGCGGGCGGGATCCGGTCCGCAGGCTCAGCGGCTCCGCACGGACCGGCGGACGGCCGGACAACGGCCGGACAGGGCAGCGCACCGCCGGACAGGGCAGGGCAGCGGCGGACAGCGCAGCGCCGGGCACGGCAACACACAGCCGGAGGCGGACATGCGACGACCCCCGCCGGGGGGGAGAGCGGGGGTCGTCCTCCACAGTCCGACTCGGGGGGAGGAGCCAGACCGGGGTGGCACGGTCGCGAACGAGCCGTGACCTTCATGGTGTACCCGAGGCCCTTCCTGAGCAAACCCACGCGCCTGCCCTTGGGCCGAATGGAGGGCGCATATCCTCGTGTGCGTGGATAACCACCTCCAGCACTCCCCAGGTTCCCCGTCAGCGCACTCCCGACCGCCTCGAACAGCCGCATTCTTCGACCTCGACAAGACGGTGATCGCGAAGTCCAGCGCTTTCGCCTTCAGCCGGCCGCTGTACCGGGGCGGGCTGATCAACCGCGCGCCGTTCTGAAGAGCGCCTACGCCCAGTTCGTCTTCCTGGCCGGGGCGCGGACCACGACCAGATGGAGAAGATGCGCGAGTACCTCTCCTCCCTCTGCCGGGGCTGGAATGTGCAACTCGTACGCGAGATCGTCCGAGACCTGCACGAGCTGATCGACCCTCTGATCTACGACGAGGCGGCCTCGCTGATCGAGGAGCACCACACCGCGGGGCGCGACGTGGTGATCGTCAGCAGCTCCGGATCCGAGATCGTGGAGCCGATCGGCCGGATGCTCGGGGCGGACCATGTGATCGCCACCCGGATGGCCGAGGCGACGGCTGCTACACCGGCGAGATCGACTTCTATGCCTACGCCGGGAACAAGGCTGTCGCCATCCGCGAACTGGCCGCGGTCGAGGGCTACGACCTCGACCGCAGCTTCGCCTACAGCGACTCGGTCACCGACGTGCCGCTGCTGGAGGCGGTGGGCAATCCGTCCGCGGTGAACCCGGACCGCGGGCTGCGCCGCGAGGCGCAGGCACGGGACTGGCCGGTGCTGACGTTCAACCGCCCGGTCCGGCTGAAGCAGCGCAGCGCCTCGCTGACAGCGGTCAGCAGCCGTCCGGTGCTGGCGGCCGCGGCGGTCGGCGCGGCGGCCGCCACGGCGGGGCTGGTCTGGTACGCGACCAGGAAGCGGGCCTCCGGGGCCTGAGGCGTCGGGCGCCCGAAGCGTCCGCCGGGCGGGCGACGGGCGGGCGACGGGCGGGGCGTCCGACACCGGGGGATGCGGGGCGGAGCCGGGGAGAAGGTAAAGAAATGCGCCCCAGGTTCCGCTTCCACCGGAACCGCGCTACAAATGAAGCAGACGGCCCGCGAGACCGGGTGATCCCAGAACACCGGGACCACGGAGTTTCAGGCCCCACGGACCGAGTACGACAACCGGGCACCACGTGCAGCCGACCCGCGATAGGGCCGCCGCATCCGGCCAACGGGCAGGATCCCAGCCGGATGGGCACTCTCTGGCGCACGCATGGTCACTCGGAAGTCGTGCCAGCGGCGGCACCGACATGGTGCCGCCGCATCTGCGTCCGGGGCCGGACGCCCCGGCTCCCCGAGCAGTCGGACCCGAGCAGTCGGGCCCGAGCAGTCGGACCCGAGCAGTCGGGCCCGAGCAGTCGGGCCCGAGCAGTCGGGCCCGAGCAGTCGGGCCCGAGCAGTCGGGCCCGAGCAGTCGGGCCCGAGCAGTCGGGCCCGAGCAGTCGGGCCCGAGCAGTCGGGCCCGAGCGGTTCAGACCATCCCGCGCTGCATCGCCTCACACACCGCGGTGCTCTCACGTACGCCCAGCCGCAGCGCCGCCGCGCAGTGCCGGATCCAGGCCGCCATGCCCTCGGGGGTACCGCTGGCATATCCGCCCAGGGCGCCGCGGTAGCGCTCCGTCCCCAGTTCGACCAGGCCGACCTCCAACGGGCAGATCGCCTGCGGGTCGAGGCCCTCGGCGACCAGCACGATCCGCTGCGCAGCCCGGGCCACCAGGCCGTTGCCGCTGCCGAACGGCCGCAGGGCCATCAGCTCGCCGTGCACCACGGCGGCGACCACCAGTGCCGGTGCGGTGCGCTCATTGGGGTGCTTCTTGCCGCCCCGGGCGGCCAGCAGCCGGGCGAGGCCGTCCAGGCGGGCGGTGGCTTCCTCCGCGCCGGGCGCGGGGGCAGCTGGTACGCCGGGAGCGGCTCAGCGGTAAGCCGTTCGGCATCGGCGCCGAGGCCCTCGGCCTCGGGCAGGGTGTCGCCGAACAGCGCGGCGGGCTGCTCGCCGCCCTGGCGCGGACGACCGGCCTCCGCCGTCGGGTCCTGCTCGCCCGAGGCGAGCAGGTGCAGCCGGGCCAGCACCTGGGAGGGCGAGTGCCGCCAGGTTCCCAGTAGTTGCCCGGCCTCGGCGTTCATCCGCAGTGCTCCGCGACGATCCGGGCCTGCGGGTCGCTGCCGAAGTCGGTGCGACGGCGCACCTCCTCCAGCGGCCAGTCCGCGCCGTCCAGCGCGGCCGAGGCCCGGGCCCCGCGCAGCGCGGACTCGGAGGTGACCTCGCCGGCCCGGCGGCGCATCACCCGGTGGCCGTAGAGGCGGTCCACCGCACGTCGGGCCTCGGCACGGCCTCGGGCACGCCGGGCAGCTGCGCGAGTGGTTCCAGGGGGTCCGCAGAAGGAGTGCTCACGCCCCGAGCGTACGTACCCCCCGGTGCCCGGACCATCGGGGTGGCCCGACCGCGTCCGGGCCGGCCGCCGACCCCTGGGCCGACCGGCGTCCCGACCGGCGGGCGGCACGGCGGGCGGGCCGGTGAACCGGCCGTTCGCCCCCGTTCGACCCCACTACCGGACGCGCTCGCCCGATGCCTGTCCACGCTCACTCAAAAGGGTCAACAGTGCGTCAAACCTGATCACCGAGCGCTATCCAATCGCTACCATGTACGCTATCGGTGACGATAACGCTTTTCAACAAGCCTCGGTCACCGGCTCCCCTGCAAGCACTCCGGAGTTCCCATGAAGATCGCCTTCGTCGGCAAGGGCGGCAGTGGCAAGACCACGCTCACCTCGCTGCTCGTCCGCCACCTGGCCGCCACCGGGGCCCCGGTGGTCGCCGTGGACGCCGACATCAACCAGCACCTGGGGACGACGCTCGGGCTGACCGAGGAACAGGCGGCCGCACTCCCCTCCATGGGCGAGCACCTGCCGCAGATCAAGGAGTATCTGCGCGGCGGGAACCCGCGGATCGCCGACGCCGCGTCGATGATCAAGACGACCCCGCCCGGCAGCGGCTCCCGGCTGCTGCGGATCCGCGAGGACAACCCGGTGTACGCGTTGTGCGCGGGAGTTCACCATCGACGGCGCGCCACTGCGAGTGATGGCGACCGGCGCGTTCACCGAGGAGGACCTGGGCGTCGCCTGCTACCACTCCAAGGTCGGCGCGGTCGAGCTGTGCCTGAACCACCTGGTGGACGGCCCGGGCGAGTACCTGCTGGTGGACATGACCGCGGCTCGGACTCCTTCGCCTCCGGCCTGTTCACCCGCTTCGACCTGACCTTCCTGGTCGCCGAGCCACCCGGAAGGGCATCTCGTCTACCGCCAGTACCAGGAGTACGCCGCGGACTACGGGGTGAACCTGCGGGTGGTCGGCAACAAGGTGCAGCACCAGGACGACCTCGACTACCTGCGGCAGAACGTCGGCGACGACCTGATCGGGGTACTGGGCCAGTCCGAGTGGGTGCGGCGCGCCGAGCAGGGCCGCGAGCCCAGGCTGGCCGAGCTGGAGCCGGAGAACCGCGCCACGCTGCGAGTGCTGCACGAGGCCGTGGACGCCTCCTACCAGCGGCGCGACTGGGACCGCTACACGAGCAGATGGTGCGGTTCCACCTGCGCAACGCGGAGAGCTGGGCAACGCCAAGACCGGCACGGACCTGGCCGCCCAGGTGGACCCCCACTTCACGCTCACGAGGACGTCCGCGACGACGCCTGGGCGGAGGCCTCACTGACGGTCTGACGACCCGACGGTTCCGCGGAGGCGCGGACGCGGGCGCGGAGACCGGGCCGCGGGGGCGCGGTCCTGCAGGGTCGGCCCGGCGGGACGGGTCGTCAGGGCGAGGAACCGAGAGCAGGAGGACGGCGGGGCAAGGAAGCTGACGGGATGACGGGCGGGCCGACGGCCGCACATCCGAACGGGTGAACTTCACCTGCGGGACTCCCCACAAGGTAAAGGATTCATTACTCTCCATTTACCGACACTTGGTTACCCGTGGCCACCCAAGCCGCGCTCATGTCTCATGTCGCACCGTCCTTCGCCCAGGAGACGCGACCCATGCAGAGCACCGGTATCGCCGCCCCGCCCAGCCGCCCCGCCCAGCCCGAGCCCGTCCAGCCCGCGGCCCAGCCCCAGCCCCAGACCGACTCCGCCGCGTGCGAGCGGTGTGTGCGCAGCTTCCAGCACACCGCCCCCGGGCTGCGCCCGGAGCTGGCGCGACTGGCCGAGAGGGCAGTCGCCCGGCAGCTGTTCATCACCTGCGCCGACTCCCGGCTGTCCCAATGTGATCACCCACAGCGGCCCCGGAGAGCTGTTCCGTCCGCAACATCGGCTTGGTCACGACTCGTCTCGGCCGCGATCGCCGTGGATATTTCGGGTGCGGAGCAATCACCGTGTCGGGCACTCCGGCTGCGGCGCGATCAGTCGCTGCTGCACGGCGCGCACCGCCGGGACGGAATGGGCGCACCCGCTCACCCGCTGGCTGCGGCACGGCCAGGACTCGCTCCAGGCGCGCCGGCACGCTCCGGCCGCCATCGTCCGCGAACAGCCCGCCGGGATGCACTCGAACGGCTGTGCCTGACGAATGTCGTGCAGCAGCTGGACAACCTCCGCGGCCACCCCTCGGTGCCGGGGATCGCGGCCGGGGCGCTGCGGCTCACCGGCCTCTACTTCGACCTCGCGGCGGCTCAGACGTATCTGCTCTGCGCCAACGGAAGTACTTTCAGTCCAGTCCGGCCGCAGCTGGAGTCAGCGGCCTGACCTGGTCCTACGATAGGACCAGGGAATCATACAGAGGTCTACACCAATTTTCCGAGTCCCTTGTCAGCACGCGCCCATCCTGGTGAGCTAGGTGCAACACATTTGGACGACGGGGCAGCAACGAGTCACCCGCGCCCAGAACTCGATTGAGGAGTGCGCGTTGAGCAATGAGAGCCTGGCCAACCTGCTCAAGGAAGAGCGTCGATTCCCCGCCTGCCGAGCTCGCCGCCGCCGCCAATGTCACCGCCGACGCCTATGCCGAGGCGAAGGCTGACCGGCTCGCCTTCTGGGCCACCCAGGCCCAGCGCCTGAACTGGGCCAAGGAGCCCACCGAGACCTCGACTGGTCGAACGCCCCGTTCGCCAAGTGGTTCGCGGACGGGAGCTCAACGTGGCCTACAACTGCGTGGACCGCCATGTCGAGGCCGGGAACGGCGACCGGGTCGCCATCCACTTCGAGGGCGAGCCCGGCGACAGCCGTGCCACCACCTATGCCCAGCTCAAGGAGAGGTCTCCCAGGCCGCCAACGCGCTGACCGAGCTGGGTGTGGCCAAGGGCGACCGGGTCGCGATCTACCTGCCGATGATCCCCGAGGCCGCGGTCGCCATGCTCGCCTGCGCCCGCATCGGCGCCGCGCACTCCGTGGTCTTCGGCGGCTTCTCCGCCGAGGCCGTCGCCTCCCGGGTCCAGGACGCCGACGCCAAGCTGATCATCACCGCCGACGGCGGCTACCGCCGCAGCAAGCCCACCGCACTCAAGCCGGCCATCGACGAGGCCGTACTGAGCTGCCCGACCGTCGAGCACGTGCTCGTGGTCCGGCGCACCGGCCAGGACACCGCCTGGACCGAGGGCCGGGACGTCTGGTGGCACGAGGTCGTCGGACGCCAGTCCACCGAGCACGCCCCGCAGCCGATGAACGCCGAGCACCCGCTGTTCATCCTCTACACCAGCGCACCACCGGTAAGCCCAAGGGCATCCTGCACACCACGGCGGCTACCTGACCCAGGCCAGCTACACCCACAACGCCGTCTTCGACCTCAAGCCGGAGACCGACGTCTACTGGTGCACCGCCGACATCGGCTGGGTCACCGGGCACTCCTACATCGTCTACGGACCGCTGTCCAACGGCGCACCCAGGTCATGTACGAGGGCACCCCGGACAACCCCGCACCAGGGCCGCTTCTGGGAGATCATCCAGAAGTACGGCGTGACCATCCTCTACACGGCGCCCACCGCCATCCGCACCTTCATGAAGTGGGGCGACGACATCCCGGCGAAGTTCGACCTGTCCTCGCTGCGGATCCTGGGCAGCGTCGGCGAGCCGATCAACCCCGAGGCGTGGATCTGGTACCGCGAGCACATCGGCGGCAACGACCCCGATCGTCGACACCTGGTGGCAGACCGAGACCGGCGCCATGATGATCAGCCCGCTGCCCGGCGTCACCGCCACCAAGCCCGGCTCGGCGCAGACCCCGCTGCCGCGTCTCCGCGACCGTGGCGACGACGAGGGCCACGAGGTGCCCAACGGCGGTGGCGGCTACCTGGTGCTCACGAGCCGTGGCCCTCGATGCTGCGCACGTCTGGGGCGACGACCAGCGCTACATCGACACCTACTGGTCCCGCTTCGGCGCCGGCACGACGCCGCCGAGAGCAAGTGGACCTACTTCGCCGGTGACGGCGCCAAGAAGGACGACGACGGCGACATCTGGCTGCTCGGCCGGGTGGACGACGTGATGCTGGTGTCCGCGGCACAACATCGACCACCGAGGTCGAGTCGGCGCTGTGTGTCGCACCGAAGGTCGCCGAGCCGGCCGTGGTCGGCGCGACGACGCACCACGGGCAGGCCATCGCGGCCTTCGTGATCCTGCGCGGTACCTCGCACGAGAGCGACCAGCTGGTCGCCGAGCTGCGCGACCATGTGCCAAGGTGCTCGGGCCGATCGCCAAGCCGAAGATCATCAAGGTGGTCACCGAGCTGCCGAAGACCCGCTCCGGCAAGATCATGCGCCGGCTGCTGCGCGACATCGCCGAGGGCCGCGCGGTGGGCGACACACCACGCTGGCCGACTCGTCGGTGATGGATCTGATCCAGAGCCAGCTCCCGGGCGGCAGCACCCAGGCCTGATCCCCTCCCGCAGCGTCCGAAGGCCGTCCCCGCCGCACACGGGGGCGGCCTTCGGCCGTTCGCACCTCTGCCAGGCACCCTGCCGGACGCGGCCCGGCGCGGCCCGGCGCGGCCGCACGCGGCATCAAAATGGATACCATAGGACAAACCAGCAAATGCCCGTCAGCGCTGTCCTGCTCCGGAGGAACCGCGCGTGAGTGACAGCAGTCCGCCCCGCCGCCAGTTCCTCGGCCGCCTGCCGCTGCCGGAACGCGCCTTCCTGATCGAGGCCCTGCGCGCCGAGACGGTCGGCGGGGTACTGCTGCTGGCCGCGGCCGTCGCGGCCCTCATCTGGGCCAACGCCTGGCCGCACAGCTACGAGAGCGTGCTGGACCGGGCCGTGGGGCCGTCGACACCACTGCACCTGCACCTCACCCTGGAGGTCTGGGCGAACGACGGGCTGCTCACGGTCTTCTTCTTCGTCGCCGGGATCGAGCTCAAGCGCGAGCTGGTCGCCGGGGAGCTTCGGGACGCCAGGGCCGCCGCGCTGCCGGTGGTCGCCGCCGTATGCGGGGTGGCGCTGCCCGCGCTCGTCTACACCCTCGTCAACAGCACCCTGAGCGGCCACCGCGGCGGCTGGGCCGTGCCCACCGCCACCGACATCGCCTTCGCGCTCGGGTACTCGCGGTCGTCGGCACCCACCTGCCCTCCGCGCTGCGGGCCTTTCTGCTGACGCTGGCGGTGGTCGACGACCTGATCGCGATCCTGATCATCGCGATCTTCTACAGCCACGGGATCAAGCTCTGGGCGCTGGGCCTGGCCCTGGTCGGCCTGGTGCTGTTCTACGCGCTGCAACGGCTGCGGATCCGCGGCTGGTACCTCTATCTGCCACTGTCCCTGGTGACCTGGGCCCTGATGCACGAGAGCGGGGTGCATGCGACGGTGGCCGGGGTCGCCATGGGCCTGCTGCTGCGCTGCACCCTGGACCCGGGCGAGCAGCACTCCCCCGCGGAACGCGTCGAGCACCAGCTGCGGCCGTTCTCGGCCGGCTTCTGCGTGCCGGTGTTCGCCCTGTTCGCGGCGGGAGTCGTGATCACCCCAGCACGCTCGGACATGTGTTCACCGAGGCCGCGCCGCTGGGCGTGGTGCTCGGACTGCTGTTCGGCAAATCGCTGGGGGTCTTCGGCGGCACCTGGCTCACCGCCCGGTTCACCCGGGCCGAGCTGAACCCGGAGCTGGAGTGGGCCGACCTGTTCGCGGTGTCGGTGCTGTCCGGCATCGGCTTCACCGTCTCGCTGCTGATCTCCGAACTGGCCTTCTCCGGGGAGCCGGATCTGGTCCGCGAGGTCAAGTCCGCGGTCCTGGTCGGCTCGCTGGCCTGCGCTTGTCTCGCCGCCGTACTGCTGCGGCGGCGGGACCGGAGCTACCGGCAGCTCTGCGCGGAGGAGGAGCGGGAGGGCTGTAGGCAGCGGGGGCGGGCAGCCGCCGGAACCGGGCACGCGGCCGAACGGCAGGCCGAGTGGTGGCGCACCTCCCGAGGAGGCATGATCTGACTCAGTGCCCTGACGATGTACAGGAAGACTGAAGGAGAAGCCCGGATGTCCACTGCTTACAGGTCCCAGGACGGCAGCCCACCGATCAGGGCGAGCGCACGGTCGGTCAGCTGTTCGCCGCTGCCACCGCCGACCTGTCCAGCCTGGTCCACGACGAGATCGCGCTCGCGAAGGCCGAGATCGGCAAGGACCTCAAGCGGGGCGCCTTCGGTACCGTGGCCGGTGCGATCGCGGCGGTCATCGCCCTCGCCTCGATCCCCATGTTCAGCTTCTGCTTCGTGTATGCCATCCACACCACCGGCCTCGGCCTGGTCTGGTGCTTCCTGATCGTGGGCGGCCTCTTCCTGGTCGTCGCCGCGGTCGCCGGCCTGCTGGCCTACCGCTTCTTCAAGCGGATCTCGCCGCCGGACCGGACCATCAACTCCTCCAAGGCCACCGTGGACGTGCTGAAGAACGCGAAGCCGCGCCCGGCGCCGACCTCGAAGCAGATGTGACACGCTCTGGGTATGTCGGTTGACAGTACGCCCGGCGGGTTCCACGGCACCGCCGATATCGAGTTCTCCTTCGATCCGCGGATCGAAGGCCCGTGGACGCACCGGGAAGTCTCCGCGAACGGTGGACGCTTCCATGTCGCCGAGATGGGCCAGGGCCCCCTGGTCCTGCTGGTGCACGGCTGGCCGCAGTTCTGGTGGACCTGGCGGCACCAGCTGGTGGCGCTGGCCGAGGGCGGCTTCCGGGCGGTCGCCGTGGACCTGCGCGGCGTCGGCGGCAGCGACCGCACTCCGCGCGGCTACGACCCGGCGAACATGGCTCTGGACCTCACCGGCGTGATCCGCTCCCTCGGGGCCTCGAACGCGGCCCTGGTCGGGCACGACTGGGTGGGTTCCTCGGCTGGACGGCGGCGGTGATGCGACCCGCGCTGATCCGCCGACTGGCCGTGGTGTCCAGCGCCCACCCGCGCCGGCTGCGCCGGGCGCTGATGACCGACCGTCGGCAGATCGCCGCGGCCGACCATCTGTTCGGCTTCCAGCGTCCCTGGATCCCGAGCGGCAGCTGGTCGCGGACGACGCGGAGCTGGTGGGACGCTATCTGACCGAGTGGTCCGGTCCGGGACACCAGCCGGACGAGAAGACCCTGCTGACCTACCGCCAGGCGATGCTGCTGCCCAACACCCGGCACTGCTCGATCGAGCCCTTCCGCTGGCTGATGCGCTCCATGGGCCGCCCGACGGCTTCCAGTACTCCCGTCGGATGAACCGACCGGTGCGCATTCCCACGCTGCACCTCCAGGGCACGGCCGACCCGGTGCTGCTGACCAGGACGGCGGCGGGGTTCGGCGGAGTACGTCGAGGCGCCCTACCGGTGGCGGCAGCTGGACGGGATCGGGCACTACCCGCAAGAGGAGGACCCGGAGGGGTTTCCCGGGAGCTGCTGAACTGGCTGCGCGACCCCGAGCCGGACCGCTGAGCGGACCACCGAGCCGGACCACCGAGCGGGGGCGCCGAGCGGACGCCGGCGGCGGGTCGGCGCCCGTGGGCCGGTGCCTGTGGGCCGGTGCCTGTGGGTCGGTGCCTGTGGGTCGGCGGGGTCCTGCGGGCGCACAGCCGACTCACAGTGGAACCAGGGGCGTCCTGGGGTCCCAACGGAACCTGACTGTCGGAAAGTAGGACAAAATCAGGGGCCAATTGGCCGCGCTGCAAGGGATTACCCGCATTCACCCGGGGGCAGTGGTCTCTCATGAGCTGGATGCACGACCGAGCCCTGGCACCACTGTCCCGTCGCCGCTCGCCACAGCAGGCTGCGGCTCCGCACGCCACCCCGGACAGTCCCGGGGCTGCGCCGCACGCCGCCGGCTACGCCGAACTGGCCCTGCTGGACCATGCCGGACTGCCACGCCTGCTCGGCCGACGGGCACGCTGGATGACCTCACGCCTGCGCCAGCGCTGACCCGTACCCAGCAGCCTTCGCCCGGAGGGCCTGGCGCTCAGCGGGCGTACCGCTCAGAGGGCGTACGACTCAGAGGGCGTACGACTCAGCGGGTGTGCCGCTCACATGACGTGCCGCTCACATGACGTGCCGCCCACATGGCGTGGCGGTCAGAGGGTGTGCGGCGAGAGCGCGGTGAACCAGAGCAGTGCGACGGTGGCCAGGCCCATCAGCGGGACCAGCACCTCGGTCTCCAGCTTGTTGCCGCTGCTCTTGATCACCACGATCTCGTAGCGCGCCTTGAGCGGCCACAGCCAGGGCGCGCCCATCTTGGTGATGGAGTCGCCGAGCAGGTGTGCCACGCAGCCCAGGCCGACCGCGTACGGCAGCCAGCCGGGCGCGGAGGGGATGAACTTGGCGATTATGCCGGTGCCGAGCGCGGCCAGGGCCACGATCGTCCCCCAGGCGGAGAAGCCGTGGCCGGGCGGGCAGAGGTTGAGCGCCCGCACGGCCAGCGCCAGCAGGAAGAAGGTCATGCCCAGGGTGAAGTCGCGCCCCAGGTAGGTGACTCCGGCCCAGGTGCCGACGGACATCAGGGCGACGAACAGCAGCGAGTGCGTCGCGTGGCGGTGCCCGCCCGAGATCCAGGCGACGAAGCGGCAGAGCATCTTCGAGAACGGGCCGAGGAAGTTGGCGATGGTCCCGTCGTGGTGGTCCAGGTCGGGGAGCAGCGCGGCACCGGCGCACAGGGCCGTGCCCATCAGTATCTCCGCCGGCTGGAGCTGGCGGTGCATCAAGTCCTCGGGCAGGAAAGGAGCCGTGGCCGCGAACAGCAGCGCGCCGCTGACCGCGTGCGAGTGACCCATCATGACTGTCGTCCTCCCCTGGGCTCACCAGCCTGAGCGCACGGCACCTTGATCCGTTCGAGTGAGCGACCCAGACGCTATCAGCTACCACCGACAACTCACGCCCCCACCTGGCCGAAAGCACCGGTTCGGGGGTGGCGCGGCGCGGCCTCGGAGCGTGCAGGCGCGGCCTCAGAGCGCGCAGGATTCGGTGTCCACCGGGGTGGTCGCGCTGCTGCCCTGACTGGCGTCCGCCTCGACCTCCTCGGCGGTCAGCGCGTACCCGGTCTGGTCGTCGTCCAGGGACTTGGCGAAGACCACCCCGTAGACCTCGCCCGAGGGGTCAGCAGCGGCCCGCCGGAGTTGCCCTGACGGACTGTCGAGCGGATCGAGTAGACCTCGCGGGTGACTGTGCCGCGGTGGTAGATGTCCGGGCCCTCGGCGTCGATCTGCTGCCGGATCCGGGCGGCCTGGACGTTGAAGGGGCCGTTCTCCGGGAATCCGGCGACGATGGCGCCCGCGCTGTCCTGGGCCGTGCCTCCGGCGAAGCTGAGGACCGGGGCGTTCAGCCCGGGCACGTCCAGCACCGCGATGTCCGTCTTCCAGTCGTACAGCACCACCCGGGCGCTGTAGCTGTGCCCCTCGATGGTGACGCTGGGGTTGCTGACGCCGCCGACGACATGCGCGTTGGTCATCACCCGCTGCGGCGCGTAGACGAAGCCGCTGCCCTCGATGACCTTGCCGCAGCTGGGCGCGGTGCCGACGACCTTGGCGATGCTCTCCCTGGCCTCGCGCACGGCGGCGGTGTTCACCAGCGCCGGGTCCGGTGCCGGGACATTGGTGATGGGCTCGTTCTGGAAGGGGTTGAAGACCGGCGGAAGCCGTTGCGGGAGAGCGTCGAGGTGAAGTCGGAAAACCAGTTCGGGGCGTTGCCGGGCAGGGCCCGCTGCACCGCGCTCAGCACCTTGGAGGTCCGTACCTGCTGGGCCACGGTGGGCAGCGAGGTCCCGGCGAGCGCCGAGCCGATCAGCCAGGCCACCAGCAGCAGGGCGACGATGTTGACCAGCGCCCCGCCCAGCGCGTCCAGCAGCCGGATCCGGCTGCGGTCGATCGGTCCGCGCAGCTTCCAGCCCCAGTGGGTGGTGAAGGCCTGGCCGAGCGAGGCGAAGATGATCACCACGACCACGGCGACGATCGAGGAGGCGGTCCCCGGCGAGAGGTGCTTCAACAGGTAAGGCAGCAGTTGGACGGCGACCAGCCCGCCGCCGAGGAACCCGACGACCGAGAGCACCCCCACGACGAAGCCCTGCCGATAGCCGGACACGGCGAACCCGCAGGCAGCAAGGATGAGCAGAATGTCGAGGACGTTCACAGCGGCTTCCTGGACGGCATGGGGCGCTCCCCGGACCGGGACCGCACCGGCCAACCTTCCCATGCGGGGTCAAGAGCCCGAAGGCCGAGGGGCAGAGCTTGCCTTGTTCTCACGTTGCGGCCGGCCCGTCCGGTTCCCGGCGGCACCGGCGGCGGCGGCGCGCTAGTCCTGCGGATAGGCCGAGAACTCGATCTCGCGGGTACTGTCCCAGGGCTGCTCCAGGCCGCTGTAGTGCAGGATCCGGTCGATCACCCCGGCCGTGAAACCCCACACCAGCCGGTCCTCGACCAGGAACGCCGGGCCCCGGAAGCCGCTGGGATGCCGCAGCCTGCCCCGTCGCTCGGGCGAGGTCAGCTCGGCCACCGGCACCCGGAACACCGCCGCGACCTCCGCCGGGTCCACCGGGGCGACCGGGCTCGGCTCCCGCCACCAGCCGAGCACCGGGGTGACCACGAAGTCGCTGACCGGGATGTAGAGGTCCGGCAGCACGCCGAAGACCTGCACCCCGGCCGGGTCCAGCCCGGTCTCCTCCTGGGCCTCCCGCAGCGCGGCGTTCACCGGGCCGGCGCCGAGCGGGTCGCCGTCCTCCGGGTCGAGCGCCCCGCCGGGGAAGGAGGGCTGTCCGGCGTGGGAGCGCAGCGACCGGGAGCGTTCGATGAGCAGCAGGTCCGGGCCCTGCGGGCCCTCGCCGAAGAGGACCAGCACCGCCGAGCGGCGCCCGCCCTCGGCGGGCGGCAGAAACCGGCTGAGCTGCTGCGGCTTGACGGTCTCGGCGGCGTCGCGGACCGGAGCCAGCCACTCCGGCAGGCCGTCCCGGGTGATCCGGGCGGCGGTCGTCACCGGCCCGCCCCGGCAGCGGGGGCGGCGGGCAGACCCGGATAGTCGGCCGGAGGCCGGAGCCGCTGGCCCGGCTGGCCGCCCTTCTCGTACTTCAGCAGCTTCTCGGCCTTCACCGGGTCGGTCTCCCCCTCCCCGTAGGAGGGGCAGAGCTCGGCGATCGGGCAGGCGCCGCAGGCGGGCTTGCGGCATGGCAGATCCGTCGGCCGTGGAAGACCACCCGGTGCGAGAGCATGGTCCACTCGCTCTTCGGGAAGAGCTCGGCGACGTCCTGCTCGACCTTCACCGGATCCTCCGACCCGGTCCAGCCGAAGCGCCGGGACAGCCGCCCGAAGTGCGTGTCCACGGTGATCCCGGGCACGCCATAGGCATTCCCGAGGACGACATTGGCGGTCTTGCGCCCGACGCCGGGCAGGGTGACCAGATCCTCCAGCCGCCCCGGCACCTCGCCGTCGTAGCGGTCACGCAGCGCGGTCGACAGGCCGATCAACGACTTGGCCTTGGCCCGGAAGAACCCGGTCGGCCGGATCACCTCCTCCAGCGCCTCCGGATCGGCCGCCGCCATGTCCTCGGGCGTCGGGTACTTCGCGAACAGCGCCGGCGTCGTCTGGTTCACCCGCAGGTCGGTGGTCTGCGCCGACAGCACGGTGGCCACCAGCAGCTCGAACGGATTCTCGAAGTCCAGCTCCGGATGCGCGTACGGATACACCTCCGCCAACGCCCGGTTGATCTTCCGCGCCTGCCGCACCAGCCCCGTGTGCGTCTCCGGCTTCGTCGCCCTCTTGAACCCGGGCCGCGCCCCCACGGCCTCACCCACGCCACTCTTAGCCATGCCGATCAGCCTACGTCCCGCCGCCGACACCAGCGGCGGATTCGGCCGCACCCGCACCCCGGACCTGGCAGGACAAGGCCATTCCGCCGCCGTGTCGGCGACCGGTCACTGCTGGCTGGTCGCTATGGGCCTGACGACATAGACCACGCGGTGCTCGACGTCCCCGGGCGGGCCGTCGAGCTGGAGGCCGTAGCGCTCGGCCAGGGCGATGAAGAACTCGCCGGAGGGATCCGGGTCGATCCGCTCCACGACCCCGCGGATCTCCAGGTAGCGGTAGGGCTTCTCCGGGTCGTTGATCGAGCAGGCGACCTCCGGATTGGCCGTGATGTTGCGGTACTTCTGCCGGATCGTGGTGTTGGTGAAGAACAGGTGCTCCCCGTCCCAGCGGACCCACATCGGGTTGACCTGAGGCCTGCCGTCCGGGCGGATCGTCGCCAGGTGGGCGAACAGCGGCCTTTCCAGCAGGTCGCGGTGGCTTTCCGGGATGATGCTCATGGTGTTTCACCTTGCTTTTCCGATAAGGGCGTTCCGCCCAAGGGTGTTCTGCCCAAGGGCCATTCGTCAGTCCGGGTGGCGGACGGGCCGCCGTCCCACCTGGGCTGTGTACCCATCCGGTCGGGCAGGAACCAGCAAGATCCGAAAGTGACATGCGTGGGCCCGCAGCCGCCCTGCCAGGTGGGCAGGGCGGCTGCGGGCCGGGTGGGGCCGTGGGTCAGCGCTTGTGCGGCGGGACCGCCGACTTGGCGGCGTCGGCGATGCTGGACTCGTAGAGGCCGAGGAACGGCGACTTGACGTAGGGGTTCCCGTGGCCGCCCTCCTGGACCAGCTTGGTCCCGATGGTGTCGGCGTTCGGCAGGTTGTCGTTGGCGATCACCGCCAGCTCGTTGTACACGCGGCTGGCACCGGCCGTGGCGTGGCTCGGGTCCAGGTCCACCACGGCGTAGGCGGTGTGTCCGGCGTACAGGGCGTAGTAGGGGGCACCACCGAGGCCGCCCGGCACCGCCGGCTGGACGAACTCCGGCTTCCCGTGCCGGGCGTGGATGGTCGCGCTGTTGTCGATGGAGACCACCGGGAAGTAGCTCAGGCCACAGGCCGACCTGCTGGTGTCGGTGACCGCGATCAGGCGCTTGGTGGTCCCCAGCTGCTTGTCGTAGGAGACCTGTACGCGCAGCTGGCCGTCGGTGCAGGCGTGCTTGTAGGCGTAGGCGGCGGTGTCGGTGCTGCTCGCGGCGACGACGCTGCTGTGCTGCGCGGCGGGCGCGGAGGCGGCGTTGGCGCCCGCGGCGCCGACGGTGCCGAGCGCGACGGTCGCCGCGGCGGCGGACAGGGCCAGCGGCAGCAGCCGTCGGGTGATGGTGTTCATGCGGTCCCCCAGGGAATGTGTGCGGGTGTTGTGATCCCTTACACACGTCGTCGGCCACTCCGGTTTCTTCGTCCACGTAACAGCTCCTGTTACCGAAACGGCGGTCAGGAAACCCGGGGCCGGGCAGTTCGCTCGCTGTGGTGCGCTTTTGCCCCGGCCGTTGCGCCGAACGGCCCAGCCGCCGTGCCCGCCGGCCCACGCCGCGCTTCCCTTGGATCGGGTACGCATGGACCCGATGGGACGTTTCGGAAGGTGGGCGATGACCGTCACCCTGCGGCTGGCGCAGAACCCCGAGGCCGACGCGCTGCTCAGCCGCAGCCCGCTGGCCGCGTTGATCGGCATGCTGCTGGACCAGCAGGTCCCCATGGAGAAGGCGTTCGCCGGGCCCCGGGTGCTGCTGGACCGGATGGGCGGGGACGATCTGGACGCGCATCGCATCGCCGGGTACGACCCCGAGGCGTTCACGGCCTTCTTCACGGAGAAACCCGCCATCCACCGCTACCCGGGCTCGATGGCCACGCGGGTGCAGCATCTGTGCCAGCACCTGGACGAGCACTACGGCGGGGACGCGAGCGCGGTCTGGCAGGACGCCGGCTCCGGCGCCGAACTGCTGCGGCGGCTGGTCGAGCTGCCCGGTTTCGGGCAGCAGAAGGCGCAGATCTTCCTGGCGCTGCTGGGCAAGCAGTTCGGAGTACGGCCCACGGGCTGGCGCGAGGCCGCCGGGCCGTACGGGGAGCAGCACAGCCACCGTTCGGTCGCGGACATCACCGGCCCGGAGTCGCTGGTCCGGGTACGCGCCTTCAAGCAGGAGGCCAAACAGGCGGCGAAGCAGGAAGCGGCCGAGCGACAGGCGGCGAAGCGGGCGCAGTCGGCGAAGTCCTGATCGGCCTTCTCGCCTGCGACGCCCTGAAGTGCGCGGCCCTGAAGTGCGCGGCCTTGAAGTGCGCTGCCTTGAAGTGCGCTGCCTTGAAGGCCAGGCGGCCCGCCCTCGTGATGCTCTTCGGGCTGTACATGATCCCCGACACCCTGGGATTCTGAGCCGATGACCACTCGGCCCGGCTCAGGGAGCGACCGCGGGGAACCCGACGACCTCGGCCTCGCGGTGCGGCTCGGCGCGGTGCGCCGGGTGGTGTCGCTGGTGCCCTCGCTGACCGAGGCCGTCGCCGCGACCGGGCCCGGGCTGCTGGTGGGAGCGACCGACTGGTGCAGCCACCCCGCCGGTCTGGACGTGGTCCGCATCGGCGGCACCAAGAACCCGGACACCGCCCGGATCGCCGCGCTGGCCCCCGATCTGGTGCTGGCGAACGAGGAGGAGAACCGCCAGGCCGACCTGGACGCCCTGCGGGACGCCGGATCCCGGTCTGGGTCACCCGGATCCGCACGCTGGACGAGGCGCTGCGCTCCCTGGACCGGATGCTCGGCACCGCCTGCGGGCTGCCCCGTCCCGGCTGGCTGGACCAGGCCGAGCGGGCGTGGCGCGAGCTGCCGCCGCGACCGCCCGCGCCGCCGCGGGCGGTCGTCCCGATCTGGCGACGGCCGTGGATGGTGCTGGGCCGTGACACCTTCGCCGGGGATCTGCTGCACCGGCTCGGCGTGCAGCAGCTACATGCCGACCACCCGGAGCGCTACCCCGCCCTGCCGCTGCCCCAACTCCTCGGCGAGGCACCGGATCTGGTGGTGCTCCCGGACGAGCCCTACCGGTTCACCGCCACCGACGGCCCCGAATGCTTCCCCGGCATCCCGGCCGCGCTGGTCAGCGGCCGGCACCTGACCTGGTACGGCCCCTCCCTGGCCGAGGCCCCGGCCCTGCTGGCCGCCCAGCTGCGTGACACCGTCTGACGGCCACCGCTTCGCGGGCAGCGCCGCGTCGGCGGCCCACCGGGGCCGGGCCGGGACCGGGTCAGAGGATCCGGGCGAGCAGGGAGACCAGTTGCGCGCGCTCCTCGGGGGTCAGCGCGGCGGTGAGCTCGGCGTTCGCCCGGTCGCCCAACTGCTCGGTGCGCAGCAGCAGTTCCTGCCCGGCCGGCGAGATGGTGACGGTGTTCTTGCGGCGGTCCCGCGGGTCCGGGGCACGGGTCAGCAGTGCCTCGCGCTGGAGGTCGTTGACGATGGCGACCATGTCCTTGGGGTCGATCGCCAGGCTCCGGCTGAGCTCCGCCTGGGAGAGCGGCCCCAGTTCGGCGACGGCGGACAGGACGGCGTGGTGCATCATCCGGATGCCCTCGGTGGCCAGGGCCTCGCCGACCAGGCGGTGGCCGCGCGCGGCGGCGCGGCCCAGCAGCCAGCTGGGGAGGGTGCGGATCCGGGCTGGGGCGTAGGGGGTGTTGTCGGCCATGGCGGCAGACTATCCGAGAAATCGTTGGTGGTACCCATGATTTTGCCCTATCGTAGGGACAACCAACGAATTCGAGGGGGAACCGTGCGACAGGTCCGCTATTACGAGTACGGCGGCCCGGAAGTGCTCCGGTTCGAGGAGGCGCCGGACCCCGAACCCGGGCCCGGCGAACTGCTGATCCGGGTCGAGGCGGCCGGGGTCACCCTGCCCAGCGTCCGCCGGGTGCGCGGGGGCGGTCCACTGCCCGGAGTGCTGGGCGGCGAGCTCGCCGGGGAGGTGGTCGGGCTCGGCCCGGACACCACCGGCTTCGCCGTGGGCGACCGGGTCACCGCGCTCAGCTTCACCGGCTCCTACGCCCAACTCGCCGTTTCTTCCGCATCTCTGACGGAATGTATGCCACATGACGCGGATGCCGCGCAGGCCGTGGCGCTGGTCCGCGGCGGGCATGTGGCACTCGCCCCGCCACCCCCGCCCCGGCGCCGACGAGTCGCTGCTGATCACCGGAGCTGCCAGCGGAGTTGGCCATCTGGCGGTCCAACTGGCAAAGCTGCAAGGGGTGAAGCGGGTGGTCGCCGCCGTCGGCTCACCGGCGAAGGCGGAGTTCCTCCGGCGGCTGGGCGCGGACGAGTGGTGGTCTACGGCGACGAGAGCTGGGGCGAGCCAGTGGATGTGGTGCTGGAGGGCGTGGGCGGCGAGGTGCTCCCGCGCGCGCTGGCCGCACTCGCGCCGGGAGGGCGCCTGGTCTTTTTCGGCTCGGGCGGCGGCACCCTCCCCGCGTTCGAGCTGCTGGCCGGGGCGAAGACGGTCACCGGGCTGACCATGGCCCGCTTCAGCACCACCCGGCGCGAGCTCTACGCCCGGCACGGGCGGGAGTTGTGGGAGCTGGCCGGGTCGGGGCAGCTGACCGCAGTGGTCCACGCCGAACTGCCGTTGGCCGAGGCGGCGCGCGCACACGAGATCATCGAGGCCCGCGCCAACCTCGGCAAGGTCGTCTGCGGCCGTGACCGCGACGCGGGTCCCGGCGTGACGGCGCGCAATTCCCGGCGTGACCGCGTCGCAATTCCCGGCGTGACCGCCGCGCAGGCCCGGGCCTAGAGGTCGGCGATCAGCAGCCGGTAGCCGCCGTCGAAGGTCTCCTGGCGCAGCAGTTCGGCGTGGCGCTCGTGCCAGCGGCCGGAGCCGAGGTCGTCCGCGAGCCGGCCAGGCCCGGGCGCAGTGCCTCCTCGCCGGTCTGGGCGAGGATCGACATCCCGGCCCGGACCACCGGGTCCAGGTATGCCTCGGGCCGGCGCCAGTAGGCCACACCGAAACCGTCCGTGCAGTCGTGCGGTACCGGGACCGTCTCCACCCGTGCGCCGCCCAGTAGTTGGCAGAGCCGGTCGATCCCGGTGGCCCGCGCGTCGTCCAGCGCGACGGCCTCCGGCAGGTACTCCTCCAGCAGCCAGAACCGGCGGGTGACGCTCTGGTCCCAGGTCAGCACGACGATCCGGCGGCGGGTGATCCGCCGCAGCTCGGCGATCCCGGCCTCCAGATCCTTCCAGTGGTGCACGGTCAGCAGCGCCATGGTGGCATCGGCGCAGTCGTCGCCGAGCGGGATGGCCTCGGCGACGGCCCGCACCACCGGCGCGGACCCGGCCGGACGCTGGGCGATCATCACCGGGCTGGGCTCGACCGCGACGACGGTCTGCGGCGGCTCGTAGGAGCCGGTGCCGGCCCCGATGTTGACCACCGTGCCGGCCTCCGAGCGCGGCGTGGATCTGCGCGGCGATCCGGGGATCCGGCCGCCGGGTGCTGGTGTAGGTCCGGCCTATGGTGTTGTAGACGGTGGCGTTGTCAGCAGTCACCGGCCCGAGTATGCCCCAGTGCCGGTCTGCGAGGCGGATCTGACTCCGCGCCACAGACCGGCGTCGGGTCAGTCGCGGAAGACCTCGATCTGAGCGCCGACCAGGTTGAGCCGCTCGGCCAACTGCTCGTAACCGCGGTTGATCACATAGATGTTCCGCAGCACCGAGGTGCCCTCGGCCGCCATCATCGCCAGCAGGGTGACCACCGCCGGGCGCAGCGCCGGCGGGCACATCATCTCCGCGGAACGCCAGCGGGTGGGGCCCTCGACCAGCAGCCGGTGCGGGTCCATCAGTTTGACGTCGGCGCCGAGCCGGTTCAGCTCGGTGAGGTAGATCGCCCGGTTCTCGTACACCCAGTCGTGGATCAGCGTCGTCCCGTGCGCGTGCGCGGCGATCGCCGCGAAGAACGGGATGTTGTCGATGTTCAGCCCGGGGAACGGCATCGGGTGGATCTTGTCCGAGCGGGCGGTGAGCTTGGACGGCCGCACGGTCAGGTCCGCCAGCCTGGTCCGGCCGTTGTCCGCCCGGTACTCGGGCCCGCAGTCGTAGTCCAGGCCCATCTCCTCCAGGATCGCGAGCTCGATCTCCATGAACTCGATCGGCACCCGGGTGATGGTCAGCTCGGAGGAGGTCACCACCGCTGCCGCGAGCAGGCTCATCGCCTCCACCGGGTCCTCCGAGGGGGCGTAGTCGACGTCGCAGTCGATGGTCCCGCGCCCCTGCACGGTCAGCGTGGTGGTGCCGATCCCGGTGACCGTGACGCCCAGCCGCTCCAGGAAGAAACAGAGGTCCTGGACCATGTAGTTGGAGCTGGCGTTGCGGATCACGGTCGTGCCGGGATGCCGGGCAGCCGCCAGCAGCGCCTGCTCGGTCACGGTGTCCCCGCGCTCGGTCAGCACGATCGGCCGGTCCGGGACCACCGAGCGGTCCACGGTGGCGTGGTACATGCCGGTGGTCGCCGCGACCTCCAGGCCGAACCGGCGCAGCACGGCCAGGTGCGGCTGGATGGTCCGCGTACCCAGGTCGCAGCCGCCCGCGTACGGGATCTGGAAGCGGTCGGCCCGGTGCAGCAGCGGGCCGAGGAACATCAGGATGCTGCGGGTGCGGCGCGCCGCCTCCTGGTCGATGGCGTCCAGTACCAGCTCGGCCGGGGCGTGAGCTCCAGGTCGCTCTCGTTGACCCACCGGTGCCGGACGCCGATGCTGTCCAGCACCTCCAGGATCCGGTACACCTCCTCGATCCGCGCCACCCGGCGCAGGGTGGTGCGGCCGGACGTCAGCAGCGAGGCGCAGAGCAGTGCCACGCACGCGTTCTTGCTGGTCTTGACGTCGATGCTGCCGGAGAGCTGCCGGTTGCCGACGACCCGCAGATGCACCGGGCCACTGGACGGCCCGAGGGAAACGATTTCGCTGTCCAGCGCCTCGCTGATCCTGGCGATCAGCTCAAGTCCGATATTTTGCTTGCCGGCTTCCATCCGGGCGACCGCCGACTGGCTGGTGCCCAGTGCCTCCGCGAGCTGCGCCTGCGTCCAGCCCTTATGGCTCCTGGCGCTGCGAATGAGGCTGCCGATACGAACGAGATAGTCTTCCGTCACGAGCCGACAGTATCTCAGCTGTGAGATGAAGCCGGCAGCAACCCCTCGTGTCGCGCGGGAACCACTCCTCCGCCCTCGGGCTCCCGGGATCCGCTGGAAGCCGTCGCCGTGCTCTGGTGCGGCCCGCCGGATCGGACAGGCTTCGGCGCATGGACTGGATGCCTCTGCTCTCGACCATTGTCGGCGCCGTGATCGGCATCGGCGCGACCCTGGCCGCCGATCGCAGCCGCTGGCGGCGCGAGGAGCGCCGGCAGGCCCTGGAGCTGCGGCGCGAGGTCTACACGCAGTTCGTCTCCGCGCTCAAGGACGCCGGTGAGGAGATACGCGCCGTCGCGCTGGGCGACCACGGCTCCGGCGCGGACCGGGACGCCGCCGTGCGGGAGGCCGTTCGCGGCACCGGGCTGTACACGGCCAGCGAACGCCTCTGGCTCGTCGGTCCGCCGCAGGTCGTGGCGGCGGGCAACGAGGCGTTCCACTGCCTGCGCAGGCTGCGCGACGCCTACGCCCGGGGAGCGGCGGTCGGCTCCGCCGTCGACGCCCCGCTGATCGCCGAACGCCGCACCGCCATGGCCGCCATGCGCGGCCTCATGCGCGAGGACCTGGGCACCGGCCCCCTCGGCATCGAATAGCGACGTCCAGCGGCATCCCATGACACCGGCGATCGGACGCCCAGGGCCCGATCGGGCCAGTCCGGACCGGTGGCGCGCAAGGCAGGTCGATGTCCGGAGTCCAGCAATCCGCGAGGGCGGCCGCACGGTCGGCGCCGGCCGGGTCACCGAGTCTTCACCGCCGGCCGGCATGCCCGGCCAGTTCACCGGTCGAGCAGAGCCTGTCGCCGCCCATGCCCCCACCTTGGCGTCCCCTACCGGAGACTCCAACCCGTCCGCCAGCACAACGAACCGGCCTGGAACCCTGCGGTTCCAGGCCCTTGCACCGTTCGTGGCCGCAGTGACTCAGCCGAGCAGGTCGTCGAACTCCCCGAGGTCCAACCCGCCCTTGAACGCCGCCTTCTCCCCCGCGTCGAACGCCAGGAACCCACGCTCAGGATTCTTCGAATCCCGTACGGCGAACCCGCCGTTGGGCAGCGGCGCCAACTCGACACAGTTGGAGTCGTTGCCCGTGAGACTACTCATGCGCCAGTCAAGAGTTCCGGGGTCGACGCTGTAGAGATCGGTCTTCTTGTCCATCACAGGGGGCCTTCCACGATGATGCGGTCAATGAGATCAGCACTTGCCTCCGGAGGAAGTGCTGCCGCCTGAATGCGGGCGAAGAGGCGATTGAGTCTGCGCAGCTCCGTCGGCCCGTCCTTGCGAACGCTACCCATCACCGTTTCCACAAAGGCAACATCTGGGTCGTCCTCGCCTGCGAACTCGAAGACACTGTAGGAGCCCGTCTGAGTGGCATTGGCTCCCGCAGCAAAGGGGACTACGCGCAGGTCGACATGCTCCAGGTCGCAGAGTGCACGCATATGCTTCAACTGAGCCAGCCAGGTCTCCGGTCCACCGATCTGGAAGCGCAGCACAGCCTCGGTGATGACGAACTCGCAGGCCAGGAGTGGAGCGGCCTGAATCCGGCGCTGCCGTCGCATCCTGACTTCGACCAGAACCTCAACCTGGTCAGGGCTGAGCACTGAAGAACCCACCGAGGTCAGTACCTCGGCCACCGCTTCCGTCTGCGTCAATCCCGGCGGCAGCACGGTCTGATACTCACGAACCTTGGTCGCTGCGGTCTCGAAGTCGATGAACTCGGCATAGGCAGAGCTGACAACGTCTCGATAGGGGGCGTACCACGGTGGCTTGCGACTGATGCCACGCTTCAACAACGCACGCAGGCGGGTCAGTTCGGAGCCCTTGACCCGATAGAGGCGCATCAGGGTCTCGAAGTCGTCAGGCTGGCAGGCACGTTTGCCCGTCTCTATGCGGCTGACCAACGTGCTGTGACAACCGAGCTCCACCGCCACATCCTCGGTGGTCAGGCTGTATTCGAGCCGAAGGTTGCGCAGCTCGCGACCGAGGGCTGTGCGCGCTGTGAGCTGAGTCTCCACAGCCCCTGCCATTTCCCCTCCTCCAGTTGGCTCACTGTGCAGCGAGGCTACATCAGGTGGCGTGCGTTCGAGCAGGTCCGAGCGCCTGACTGATCGTTTGGCATCCTTCCAAAATGATTCCTTGACGCAGACGGGAAGTTAGGTGGATGCTGTTGCAGCAGAGACAGAGAGTGATCTTCTGATTGCTCAGCGCAAGGAGATAAGCCATGCCCATGTCCTTATCGCTGGTCACACCCGGTTTGCCGCAGCTCGACTCCCGCTTCGAGCAGGCCACGCATCCCACGCTCCGCCACGGGGTTTCGCATGCCGCGTGTGAAGATTCCACCGCCGCCCGCAGTGGGAACACTCGTTCTGGATACGAGCACCAGACGGATCGGCGTGGTGATGGACGTGCTCGGCACCGCTGTCTACCTTCGGCCGCCGGGGGCGGGTGGAATGGACGGCATTGCCGGAGGAGTTGGAGCCGGCCGATCCGTACGACCGGATTCGGGCGGCGGTGCGTGAGGTCAACGCCAACGGCAAGTACCGGCGGTGCCCATGAGCAGCGGTGGGCGGCGGCGCAGATCCGGGGCCTGCTACGACGACAACTACCCGGAGATGCACGCGGTTTGCTCCGGGCGGACCAGTTACCAGGCCGGGCCGTTCTGTAGTCCGGAGGAGTTCGAGTGCAGTTGCCGGTGCCACACGCCCGAGGGTGCGCATCTGCGCCGAACGGCGGGCCCGGACCGGCCTGCTCAGCCCACCTCGCCCAGCCAGTCGCGATAGCGGGTCGCGAAGGGCTCCGCGCCCGCGCGAAGGGCGCCGGTCAGCCACTCGGCGGCGGCCTCCGCCTCGCTGATGACCTGCGGCGGGTAGTTGTAGCGGCGCTGGTGCTCGGCGAACTCGTCCTCGTCGTCGACGAATACCGAAGCGTCCTCGCGCAACCGGCAGACGTCCAGGTCCAGGTCCACCGTGTTCACTTCGCCCGGATGCGGCCAGTGGGCGGGGGTGGTGATGTCGCAGTACACGTCCAGCCTGGAGGAGTGCTCCAGGAACAGGGCGGTCCACCAAGTGTTGCGGGGAAGAGCATGACCCGCCGCTGGTCGGTCGTGTAGACCTTCGGCTTCTTGCCCTTGCCGTAGACCGTCCCGGCCGGCTCGCCGAGCCAGACCCCGTGCTCGTCCTCACCCAGCCACACCATCGAGTGGTACCAGTGCAGGCTGCCGTCGAACTTGCGCACCACTACCTGAATGCCCCTGTCCCCATGCCCGGAGACTACGGTCTGGTCGCCGGGGCCGTGAACCCCCAGCCCCGGCACCGGCCGAAAGGTTCCCGACTGCCCCGGTATTTCCGGTCCACGACAGGCCCCCGGTCTACCATCGGCGGCGGGACCGATCCAGTGCGCAGTTCCGGCGTACCGAGGCGGAGCGGGCCGACCGGATGTTCCCGTGGAAGGGGTGTTACCCGCAGGCGGGATTCCGGACGGTCGGAATCTGCGCGCGAGGGCGGAAGAATCCGATGTACGTCCATGTCACGGACGGGCAATGGGCCTTCGATTTCGGCGGCCGGACGCCCGCGGACGAGCTCCTGACCGTCACCCGTGCCGCCGAGTCGGAGGCCGACCACCAGCAGATTTCCGACGGAACCGACCTGCCCGCCCTCGGCCGCGACTACTACTACCGCGACCGGCCCTTCTTCGCATTCGATCCCTGGAATCGTGCCCTCCGGTACATCGCGCAGTTCCCCACCCCCGAAGAACATCACGCGTCACTGCTCTAGGGTTGGCCGCCATTGCCAGCAGCCGACGACAGGAAATCATGCGCGCACAATTCGTGATATCGGAAACTCTGACCGGATTGCGGCGGAACATGACGATGACGGTGGCGGTGATCATCAGCGTCGCCATGTCACTGGCGCTCGCCGGGGCCGCACTGCTGCTGCGGGACCAGGTCGACGTCATGCAGGGCTACTGGGCCGCCCGGGTCGAGGTGAGCGTCTACTTCTGCACCAAGGACGACTCCCTCAACAACAAGCTCTCCGCCTGCGCGTCCGGCCCGGCGACCCAGGGGCAGGAGAACGCGGTACTCCGGCAACTGGAGCAGACCAACCTGATCGAGAAGGTCTACACGGAGACCCCGGAGCAGGAGATCGCCTCCTACAAGCAGCAGGACGCCAACTCCCCCGACATCAGCTTCGCGTCGACCGACGCCTTCAACGGAGACCTCCAGATCAAGCTGAAGAACCCGACGCAGTACCTGTCGATCATCGAGATCGCCAACGGGCAACCGGGGGTCGGCTACGCGGAGGACGACAGCCAAGTGCTGAAGCCGCTGTTCCGACTGCTGGACGGCGCCCAGGTACTGGCGCTGTCGGTGATGGTGATCATGCTCGCGGTGACCACCCTGCTGATCGTCAACACCGTTCGCATCTCGGCCTTCAGCCGCAAGCGGGAGACGGGCATCAAACGGCTGGTGGGCGCGTCCAACTACTCGGTGCAGTTCCCGTTCATCGCCGAGGCGGCACTGGCCGGGATCATCGGCGCGGTGCTGGCCTCCGGCATGCTGGCCCTGGTCAAATACCTGATGATTGATCAATTTCTGGCGCCCACAGTCGATGTGATCACCTTCATCGGCTGGGGTCCGGTGTTCCAGGCGATGCCGCTGATGCTGATCCTCGGCGTGGGCATGTCCGGCATCGCCGCCTTTGTCACCCTGCGGAAGTACCTCCAGGTCTGACCCGGACCGACCTTGCCCCCGAACGGTGAACGGGGTGCCAACGGCCGGGCCAAAGGCACCGTGGGTGGGTACGGCGTTGGCCGGACCGACACCGCACGGGAGAAGCCTTGGGCGCAGCAGACCGTTCCGGCTCGACCGCGCCGCCGACCGGCGGAGCGGGCCCGCCGAGCGGGGTGCCCGGGCCTCGGCCTGTGGGCGGGGGCGCGCATCGGGCACCGGCGGTCGTCTGGTCCTGGCCGGCCGCCGGGCGCGGGGTGCTGTTCGCCGTGCCGAGCTTCCTGGTCGCGCCGCACGACCCCGGCCAGGGGCTGGCGCTGGCCCTCGGGGTA
The DNA here is from genome assembly GCA_014284505.1 of Streptacidiphilus sp. 4-A2. GTDB lineage: Bacteria > Actinomycetota > Actinomycetes > Streptomycetales > Streptomycetaceae > Streptacidiphilus. The sequence goes on from JAAFYY010000001.1 coordinate 6,263,079, forward strand.
CTGCCGGCCACGCTGGTCGGCCTGCCACCGACCAGGCGCGGACGGCTCACCATCCTGCTGCTGGGGCTGTGCGTGGGGCTGCCGATGGTGCTGGGCTCGGCGCTCACCCGGAGCGACTGGCTGGCCGTGCCGGGCGTCTTCGTGCTCGCGGTGGCGGCCGCGCAGCTCGCGGCCCGGCGCAGGCTCGGGCTGGTGGTGATGTCGCTGTGCCTGCCGATGGTGGGCGTGGGCCTGAGCTACCGCGACATCGCCCAGGCCGCCGGGTTCGCGCTGCTGATCCTCTGCGGCTCGGTCTACGCCTGGATGCTCGCGCTCGCCTGGCCGCAGCGGCCCACCCGGCCGCCCGGGCGGACCGGCCGGTGCTGATGGACCGGCGGGTCGCGCTGGACTACGGTCTGCGCCTCGGCGAGTGCGGGGCGAGCGCGGCCGCCTGCGGGCTGTGGCTGGCGCCCACCCACCCGGGCTGGCCGGTCGCCGCCGCGCTGCTGGTGATGCGCCCGGCGCCCGACATGCAGCGGCTGCGCAGCGTCGGCCGGGTACTCGCGGTGCTCGGCGGGGGCGGCGCCGCGCTGCTGCTGCTCGGCGCGCACCCGCCGGGCTGGGGCTATGCGCTGATCTGCCTGGGGGTGCTCGCACTTGCCGCCGCCACCCAGGGCAGCCGCTGGTATGTCACACCCGCCTACACCAGCCTCCTGGTACTGCTGCTGATGCTGCACGCCGATCCGGCGCAGGCCCACGGCCGCTTCAACGAGCGGGTCACCGCCACGCTGGCCGGGGTCGCCCTGGCGTACCTCTTCGGGCTGCTGCTGCCCGGGTGGGCGAGCGCCGCCGGGCCCGGCGGCCTGCGGCTGCTACCGGGACGCTGCGCCGCCCGTACAGTGACTCCCTCAGGCAGCGTCTGGGGGAGGCCGGAGCCCGGTGAATTCGAACAAAGACACGACCATGCTCACCGAGGACCGGTCCCGGTCCGCGCGACTCGCCCGCTTCGGCGCCGTCTCCGGGGCCCTGGCGCAGCTCAGCGACCTGCGGCTGCGGGCGCTCGTGGACTCGGCCCCGGCCCTGGGCACCGGGATCGGCGGCCGCTCGGCGCGGCTGGAGGTCGACGGCACGCCGGTCTTTGTGAAGCAGGTCCCGCTGACCGATCTGGAACGGCGGCCGGAAAACCTGCACTCCACCGCGAACCTCTTCCGGATCCCCACCTTCTGCCAGTACGGCATCGGCCAGGGCGGCATCGGCAGCCCCGGCTTCGGTGCCTGGCGTGAGCTGGCCGCGCATGCGCTGACCACCGGCTGGGTGCTGGGCGGCGAGAGCCCGCTGTTCCCGGTGATGTACCACTGGCGGGTGCTGCCGAACACGCCGCCGTCGCTCCCGGAGGAGCTGGCCGACGTGGACCTGGCGGTCGCCAGCTGGGAGGGCTCGACCGCCGTCCGCGAGCGGATCGAGGCCATCGCGGAATCCACGGCCAGCCTGGTGCTGTTCCTGGAGCTGCTGCCGTGGACGCTGCACAACTGGCTGACCGAGCGGATGGCCGAGGGCGGCGCGGCAGCGGAGGCCGCCTGCCTCCTGGCCGAGCGGGGCCTGGCCGCAGGGACGGCCGCGATGAACTCCCGGGGCCTGCTGCACTTCGACGGCCACTCCCAGAACGTGCTCACCGACGGCGTACAGCTGTACTTCACCGACTTCGGGCTGGCCACGCACAGCCGGTTCGAGCACACCGAGGCCGAGGCCGCCTTCGTCCGGGAGCACCGCGACTACGACCGCTGCTACACCAGGACCCACCTGGCCCGCTGGCTGGCCTGCGACGTGCACGGGGTGCGCGGACGGAGAGCGACGCGCTGCTGCGCGCCTGCGCGCAGGGAACCCCGCTCCCGGACGGGGGTCCGGCGGCCGCCAGGGAGATCATCATGCGGAACGCACCGGTCGCGGACGTCATGAGCGGGTTCTTCCGCGAACTCACGCAGCGGAGCCGGACCGCCCCCTATCCGGCCGAGGCACTCCGAGCGCTCGCCGAGCCGGATCTCGTCGCCGCCGGGCCGGGCCGCTGACCGCCCCCCGCCGCGCCCGCCCTTCGCACTCGCCCTTCGCACTCACTCGCCGCACTCACTCGCCGCACTCACTCGGAGAGGCGAATCCGCTGGTCCGGCGGGGTGCCGGGCCGGAGCTGACGCAATACCGGTAAGTCCTCACCGGCCCGGTACCGCATGCCCGATCATGGCTGTGCGTACCCCCGTACGGAAGCACTGGTTTCCATAAGCCACACTTGTTGTGATTGATCGCACTGTTTCCCGGTCGGGCATGATGGGGATCGCACCTCAAGCCTGCACGGCCGACAAGGAGGACCGAGTGGACGACGTACTGCGGCGTGCCCCGCTCTTCACCGCACTGGACGACGAGCAGGCTGCCGAGCTGCGTGCCTCCATGACGGAGACCACGCTCGCGCGAGGTGAGTCCCTGTTCCACGAGGGTGACCCGGGCGACCGCCTCTACGTCATCGTCGAGGGCAAGGTGAAGCTGCACCGCACCTCCCCCGATGGACGCGAGAACATGCTCGCCGTCGTCGGCCCCAGCGAGATGATCGGCGAGCTGTCGCTGTTCGATCCCGGACCGCGCACCGCCACCGCCTCGGCGCTGACCGAGGTCAAGCTGCTCGGCCTGGGCCACGGGGATCTCCAGCCCTGGCTGATGACCCGCCCCGAGGTCGCCATCTCGCTGCTGCGGGCCATCGCCCGCCGGATGCGCCGGACCAACGACGTGATGTCCGACCTGGTCTTCTCCGACGTCCCCGGCCGCGTGGCCAAGGCGCTGCTGGACCTCTCCCGCCGCTTCGGCGTGCCCTCGGACGAGGGCATCCACGTGGTGCACGACCTCACCCAGGAGGAACTGGCGCAGCTGGTCGGCGCCTCCCGGGAGACCGTGAACAAGGCGCTGGCGGACTTCGCCGGGCGCGGCTGGCTCCGGCTGGAGGCCCGCGCGGTGATCCTGCTGGACGTCGAGCGACTCGCGCGCCGCTCGCGCTGACGCACCGCCGACCGGCCGGGTGACCGGCCGACACGTTGCTGACCGGCCGGGCGACCGGCTGACGCATTGCTGACTGGAGGGGTACGGCCATCGGGCCGTACCCCTCAGTCGTTCGAGTGACCGGCCGAGGTCACCGGCGGGGCCGGTCAGATCAGCCCGTGCTCCGAGAGGTACTCCAGCTGGGCCCGGACCGACCACTCGGCGGCCGGCCACAGCATCGGATCGACGTCCGCGTAGACGTGGGCGACGACCTCGGCCGGGGAGCGCAGCCCCTGCTCCACCGCCGTCTCCACCTGGGCCAGCCGCGAGGCGCGGTGGGCCAGGTAGTACTCGACCGTGCCGAGGGCGTCCGACAGCACCGGGCCGTGACCCGGCAGCACCGTGCGCACGCCGTGCTCGGCGGCCAGGGCGCGCAGCCGCCGCAGCGAGTCCAGGTAGTCCCCCAGCCGGCCGTCCGGGTGCGCCACCACCGTCGTACCGCGTCCGAGCACGGTGTCACCGGTGAGCACCGCGCCGTCGGCGGGCAGCTGGAAGCTCAGCGAGTCGGAGGTGTGGCCGGGGTCCCGACGACCCGCAGCTCCAGGCCGCCGACCTCCAGCACCTCGCCGTGGCGCAGTCCCTCCTCGCCCAGCCGCAGCGCCGGGTCCAGCGCGCGCACCCCGCTGCCGGACAGCTCCGCGAAGCGGGCGGCGCCCTCGGCGTGGTCCGCGTGGCCGTGGGTCAGCAGGGTCATCGCGACCCGTCGGCCCTGGCCGGTGACCTGCTCCAGCACCGCGCGCAGATGGCCCTCGTCCAGCGGGCCCGGGTCCACCACCACCGCCAGCCCGGAGCCCGGCTCGGCCAGCACCCAGGTGTTGGTGCCGTCCAGGGTCATCGGGGAGGCGTTGGGCGCCAGTACGCAGAAGGCCCGCTCGGTCGCCTGACCGGCGATGCCGCTCACCGGGAGACCTCCGGCGCCCCGCCGGAGGCCATGGTCAGCTCCGGATGGCCGGGCCAGGTTACCGACAGCGCGCCGTCGGGGCGATCTCCGCCCGGGCCAGGATCGGCGACACCGTCCGCCCGGCGGCCGCCGCCAGGGCCTGCGCGGGGCTGGCGTAGGGGCTGAGCTCGCGCAGGGTGGTGCGCGTGGGCGGAAGCATCAGGAACTCGCCGCTGTCGGCCAGCCGCACCGCCTCCGCCGGGGTCATCCAGGCCACCCGGTCGGCCTCACCCGGGACCTCGGCGGTGCGCTGCCCCTGCGGCAGCACCGCGACAAAGAACCAGGTGTCGTAGCGGCGCTCCTCGAACTCCGGGGTGATCCAGCGCGCCCAGGCCCCGAGCAGGTCGCTGCGGAGCACCAGTCCGCGCTCGGCCAGGAACTCGGCGAAGGACAGCCGGTGCCCCTCCAGCGCGGCCCTGGCCGTCCGCCACTCCTCGCCGCTGACGTCCGCGACCACCGAGGAGGCGTCGGAGCCGGCGAGCAGCACCCCGGACTCCTCGAAGGTCTCCCGGACCGCCGCGCAGACCACCGCCCGCGCCGTCGCCGGCGGGCAGCCGAGCCGCCGCGCCCACTCCTCGGGCCGGGCCCGGCCCAGCCGACGGCCGCGAGGGCGTCCTCGGCGCCGTCCCGGGGGTCCACCCCGCCACCCGGATAGGCGTACATGCCCCCGGCGAAGGCCATTGTGGCGCGCCGCCGCAGCAGATACGCCTGGGGCCCGCCGTCGTGCTCGCGCAGCAGCATCACCGTCGCCGCCAGCCGGGGCTGCACCGGCTCGATCTCACCCCGCGCCAGCGCCCCGATCCGCTCCGCCCAAGCGGGCGGCACCGACGCCCGCTGCCGTTCCGCCCGCTGATCGCCCATGGCCGGATCGTACGGGCGCGCGGGCGCGAGTGAACGGATCCGGGGGAGCTGTGGCCGGGAACACCCGGCCTGTTCAGACTCACCCCGGCCGTTCGTTCACCCGGTCAGCCCGCGCTGACCCGCACCTGGATCTCGACCTCGACCGGCGCGTCCAGCGGCAGCACCGCGACGCCGACCGCGCTGCGCGCGTGCACCCCGGCGTCGCCGAGGACCTCGCCCAGCAGCTCGCTGGCGCCGTTGACGACGCCCGGCTGGCCGGTGAAGTCGGGGCGGAGGCGACAAAGCCGACCACCTTGACCACCCGCTCGATCCGGTCCAGGTCACCGATCACGGACTTGACGGCGGCCAGGGCGTTCAGCGCGCAGATCCGCGCCTGGGCCTTGGCCTCCTCGGCGGTGACCTCGGCACCGACCTTGCCGGTCAGGCTGAGCTTGCCGTTCACCATGGGCAGCTGGCCCGAGGTGAAGACGAACTCGCCGGACGCCACGGCCGGGACGTAGGAGGCCAGCGGCGGCACGACCTCGGGCAGGGTCAGCCCGAGTTCTGCCAGCTTGCTCTCGACCTTGCCCATCAGGACTTCTCCCGCTTCAGATAGGCGACGAGCTGCTCCGGGTTGTTCGGCCCGGGGACGACCTGGACGAGCTCCCAGCCGTCCTCTCCCCAGGTGTCCAGGATCTGCTTGGTCGCATGCACCAGCAACGGCACCGTCGCGTATTCCCACTTGGTCATGGGGGACTCTAACCGTTCGCGAGGGCCGGATCTCCGTGTGATCTGCGCCACAAAGAGGGGGTAGGGCCCTTCGGGTGGGACTCGGGGAATCGGGTGGGGAGACGAGTTCAGAAGGGGTTCGGAAGGAGTGCGGACGGGAACCGACGACGGCCCGGACAGCCGAACGGACGGAGGGCCGACCGTCTGGTTACCCTCGCCGGAGGAGCCGGCACCGGGCCGCGCCGCAGCCGTTCACCGCCGGAGCGGCCGGGGACCGGAGCCGGCCGGCAGGGGTCGGCGTCCGGGGCGGGGCCCAGGTCAATGCTTCAATCAGTCGACAGCCGGTGATGGCCGGTGATGCTCGGACAGCGGGATGCTCGGACAGCGGACGGAGAAGCACCATGCCGGACTGGGAGGGTGCACGGCTGCACGTCGTCAGCGGCAAGGGGGGCACGGGCAAGACCACCGTCGCCGCTGCCCTGGCGATGGCACTGGCCGCCGAGGGGCGGCGGACCCTGCTGATCGAGGTCGAGGAGCGGCAGGCATCGCCGAACTCTTCGGCATCTCCGCGCTGCCGTACGAGGAGCGGAAGGTGGCCAGCGTCGCCCCGGGCGCCCTGGGGCGCGCGAGCGACGGGGCGCGCGCGGGCGCGCAGCGAGGGCGAGGTATTCGCCCTCGCCATCGACATCGAACAGGCACTGCTGGAGTACCTGGAGATGTTCTACAAGCTCGGCCGGGCCGGGAAGGCGCTGCGCAAGGTCGGCTTCATCGACTTCGCCACCACCATCGCCCCCGGGTGCGGGACGTGCTGCTGACCGGCAAGGCCTGCGAGGCGGTCCGCCGCAAGGGCCCGGACGGCCGGCTGCTCTATGACGCGGTGGTGATGGACGCGCCGCCCACCGGCCGGGTCAGCCGGTTCCTGAACATCAACACCGAGGTCGCCGGGCTGGCCAGATTCGGGCCGATCTTCACCCAGTCGCAGGCGGTCATGCGGGTGATCCGCTCCCCGGAGACGCTGGTGCACCTGGTCACCCTGCTGGAGGAGATGCCGGTGCAGGAGACCGTGGACGGCGTCACCGAGCTGCGGGCGGCCGGGCTGCCGGTCGGCGGGGTCTTCGTCAACATGGTGCGGCCCCCGGTCCTGGACGAGGCGGCGGTGCTGGCCGCCGAGGGCGACCACACCGAGGAGCTGGCGCTGGCGCTGGCGGACGCCGGGGTGGGCACCCGTCCCGGCCGTGGCGGCACCCGCCGGACGGTCCCGGCGGCCACCCGGAAGCTGGTCGGACCGCTGCTGGCGCAGGGCCGCGAACACGCCGCCCGGGTACTGCTGGAACGCGAGCAGCGGGCGGACGTGCAGGCGCTCAAGCTGCCCATGTACGAGCTGCCGCTGCTGGGCGGCGGAGTGGATCTGGGCGGGTTGTACCGGCTCGCGGCGGCGCTCAAGGAGCAGGGGGCAGCATGAGCAGCACGACAGCGAAGAAGGCCGGGCAGGCCGCCGCCGGGCAGGCGGCTTCCGGGCAGGCGGCCTCCGGGCAGGCGACGGCGCTGCGCGATCCGCTGGCCGCCCGGCAGCTGGACGTGGACGCGCTGATCGACGACCCCGAGACCGCGATCGTCGTCTGCTGCGGCTCCGGCGGCGTCGGCAAGACCACCACTGCCGCCGCCCTCGGCCTGCGCGCGGCCGAACGCGGGCGGAAGGTCGTCGTACTGACCATCGACCCGGCCCGGCGGCTGGCCCAGTCCATGGGTCTGACCGAGCTGGACAACACCCCCCGGGTGGTCAAGGGCGTCAACGGCTCCGGCGAGCTCCAGGCGATGATGCTGGACATGAAGCGGACCTTCGACGAGGTCGTGCTGGCCCACGCCGACCCCGAGCGGGCCCGGCAGATCATGGAGAACCCGTTCTACCAGTCGCTCTCCTCGGGCTTCGCCGGCACGCAGGAGTACATGGCGATGGAGAAGCTCGGCCAGCTCCAGGCCGAGGGCAGCTGGGACCTGATCGTGGTGGACACCCCGCCCAGCCGCTCCGCGCTGGACTTCCTGGACGCCCCGAACCGGCTCGGCTCCTTCCTGGACGGCAAGCTGATCCGGATACTGATGGCACCCGCGAAGGTCGGCGGGCGCAGCGCGATGAAGTTCCTCAATGTGGGGATGAACATGTTCACGGGCGTGCTGGGGAAGGTCCTCGGCGCGAATGTGCTCCAGGACGTCTCGACCTTCGTCACGGCGATGGACTCGATGTTCGGCGGCTTCCGCGAGCGCGCGGACCGCACCTACCGGCTGCTCCAGGCCCCGGGCACGGCATTCCTGGTGGTGGCCGCACCGGAGCGGGACGCGCTCCGGGAGGCGGCGTACTTCGTCGACCGGCTGGAGACCGACCGGATGCCGCTGGCCGGCCTGGTGCTGAACCGGGTGCACAGCACCGGCGCACCGCAGCTGACGGCGGAGCGGGCGCTGGCGGCGGCGGAGACTCTGGAGAGCCCGGACCAGGACGACCCCCCGGCATCACCGTCCGCGTCCACGCCGTCGGCCACGGCGTCGACCACCCCGTCCACAGCTCCGGCCACGCCTCCGAGCACGCCGGAGACGATCTCGGCGGAGACCGAGGTGCTGGCCGCGGGGCTGCTGCGACTGCACGCCGAGCGGATGCAGCGGATCGTGCGGGAGCGGCGCATGCGGGACCGCTTCGTCTCGATCTACCCGGACGTTCCGGTGGTGGAGGTGCCGGCGCTGGCGGGGGACGTGCACGACCTGGACGGGCTGCGGGAGATCGGCGAACGACTGAACAACCGGCACTGAGGAACAGCCCACGCTGATAGCGCGACCCGCGCCGCGTGCGACCAGCGCCATGTGCGACCAGCACACGCGCGACTGACCCCGCAGGCGACCGGGCACGGGCAGGCGGGACCAGCCGGCAGCGGCCCGCGGGTCCGGCCGGGGTGGGGCCGGAGCGCGCGGAACGTACCGAAGGATGCTGGTGGCGCCTGTGCGGGCTGCCCCGATGGGTGCTGGAGTCAGCCGGCTTCTGCGTAGTCGGGGTCCCCTATGGAGTAGGTCTGCTCGTACTCACTTCGAGCGGTCTCCAACAGGCGACGCCATGAGATCACCGTCGGGCGGCGACGCAGCAGAGCTCTGCGCTCGCGCTCCGTCATCCCCCCCAGACGCCGAACTCGACACGATTGTCGAGGGCATCGGCCAGGCATTCGGTACGCACCGGGCAGCCGGTGCACACCGCCTTGGCGCGGTTCTGTGCCGCCCCCTGAACGAACAGTTCATCCGGATCGCTGGTGCGGCAGGCCGCCTGCGCACTCCAGTCATCAACCCAGCTCATGCTGGTGCCGTCCTCTCCCGAATCGAGGCTCCCCCACGGCGGTAACGGCATATGCACCGTTACCAGTTGAGGACGTTACGGAAGAACGACGGGATGCAACAGCCCCTTAGGGCCCAATCCTGCATGGCCCATTCGGACTATGCGTAGAGAACAGGTCACCCTCGGGAGTGACTGCAGGTAAGAACACCTTCCGGGCTTCGGGGACCCGTACGGCATACCTCATGTGCGTGCATCCGCTGCCAAATTGGTTCAAAACGGACAGATCTCATCACCCACATGAGTGAGTTCAGGGAGCGCACAGCAACTTGTCGCAAGCTTGTGACAAGAGTAGGCGAACAACTGCCCGCCTGTACGTGAAACGGCCACGTATGGTGTCTGCCATGGCAGCGAAGCGCTCTGGTTCCCCTCTCAACAAGGTCGGTCTCGGTGTACGCCTACTTGGCGCAAGTACGCTGGCCGGCGCGCTGGTAGCGGCCCTGGGCCTGCCTGCGGTAGGCGCCATCGGCCTGGGCGCCAAGTCGGCCGTCAACGACTTCAACACCATCCCGGACGACCTCACGATCCCCACCCTTTCCCAGGCGTCGACGATCTACGACGCCAACGGCGGGGTCATCGCCAAGGTCTTCTCCGAGGACCGCACCTCGGTCCCGCTCAGTCAGATCGCGCCGATCATGCAGAACGCGCTGATCGACATCGAGGACCACCGCTTCTACCAGCACGGTGCGATCGACCTGGAGGGCACCCTGCGCGCCCTCCTCAAGAACTCCAGCTCCGGCAACGTCTCCCAGGGTGGATCGACGCTGACGCAGCAGTACGTCAAGAACGTCTTCATCAACAACGCGGGTGACAGCAACAGCGCGGGCTTCGCGGAGGCCACCCGGCAGACGACGGGTCGCAAGATCCAGGAGCTGCGCTACGCGATCAAGCTCGAAGAGGATCTCTCCAAACAGCAGATCCTCGACGACTACCTGAACATCACCTACTTCGGTGAAGGCGCCTACGGCATCGAGGCGGCGGCCGAGCTGTACTTCAGCGTCCACGCCAGCCAGCTCACCATCCCGCAGGCCGCGGTGCTGGCCGGTCTGGAGCAGTCGCCCTCGCAGTACGACCCGGTGGTCAACCCGAGCGAGGCGATCATCCGCCGCAACCAGGTGCTCCAGGCGATGGCCACCTACGGCACCATCAGCCCGGCCCAGGCCAAGACGGCCGAGGCGAGCAAGCTGAACCTGAAGGTGACCTACCCGAAGACCGGCTGCATCACCGCCAAGACCGGCGAGGGCTTCTTCTGCAACTACGTCGAGCAGCAGGTGCTGAACGACCCGGCCTTCGGCTCGACCTCGGCCGCCCGCCAGGCCACCTGGAACACCGGCGGTCTGAGCATCTACACCACGCTCGACCCCAAGGACCAGAACGCCGTCCAGCAGGCCATCAACAGCCACACCCGGCCGACCGACTCCATCGTGGCCACCTCGGCCATGGTCCAGCCGGGCACCGGCAAGATCGTCGCGATGGCGCAGAGCCGCCCCTACGGCAGCGGCTCCAACGAGACCGAGATCAACTACAACGCCCCCGCGACCGAGGGCGGCGGTGAGGGCTTCCAGACCGGCTCCGTCTTCAAGGCGATCACCGCCGCAACGGCGCTGTCCCAGGGCATCCCGCTGAGCCACACCATCGACGCGGTCGTCTCCGGCGACTACCCGGGGATGACGGACTGCAACGGCACCTACCACCCGGCAGTGCCCGGCATGATCAACGACAGCGACACCAACTACGGCAACATCAACATGGTGCAGGCCATGGCCGGCTCGGTGAACACCTACTTCGCCCCGCTGGAGGCCGAGGTCGGCCTGTGCAACGTGGTGAAGATGGCGCAGTCGTTCGGTCTCGGCTACCAGGCCGCACCGGTCCAGGCCGGCAGCAGCTCCCCGAACGGGCTTCAGCCGATCCAGCAGGTGCAGACGCTGACCCTGGGTGTCAACAACTACACCCCGGTCCAGATGGCCAACGTCTACGCCACCTTCGCGGCCAACGGCCAGTACTGCACCCCGACCGCGATCACCCGGGTGACCAACTCCGCAGGCAAGAACCTCGCGGTTCCGCAGGCCGGCTGCCACCAGGTGGTCTCCCCGTCGGTCGCGGCCGGAGTCAACACCCTGCTCAAGTCCGTGGTCGCCGACCCGGGCGGCACCGGCGCATCGCTGAACCTCAGCAGCTGGTCGGACGCCGGTAAGACCGGTACCACCAACGACGACGACGCGGCCTGGTTCGACGGCTACACCTCGCAGCTCGCCGACGCCACGGTGATGACCAACCCGAACTACCCGAACCAGACGATGGACCCCTGGACGGACATCGACGGCAACACCTGGCCGCACGCCTACGGGTACCTCACCTCGGGACCGATCTGGCACGACGCGATGACCCAGGCGCTGTCCGGTCAGCCGGACGTCCCGCTGACCTTCGCCGACGCGCCGGGCAACGCGCAGCAGTCCAACAGCTCGAACAACGGGGCAACCCTCCCGGCACCAACGGGACCACCACCGGCTTCACCACCGGCGGGAACAGCGGCGGCAACGGTGGCGGCAACGGCACCAAGCACGGCGGCGGTGGCAACGGCGGCGGGAGCAACCCCGGCGGCGGCCTGGGCGGGGTCTTCGGCGGCGGAACGTCCGGCGGAGGTCACTGACCCCGGCTGACGCACCCCCAGCCGGACCAGCCGGACCAGCTGGACACGCGGAGGGCGGGCTGCCCCGGTAACCACCGGGGCAGCCCGCCCTCCGTCCTTCCCCGGCCGCCGGAACGGCCCGGGGCCACGGCGCGGCGTGCGCCGTGCCGCCGTGCGCCGTGCCGTCGTGCGGCGTCGCCCGTCAGCCGACCCGCTCAGTCAGCCCGCGAGCGCCTGCTTGACCGCCGCGGCCACCCCCCCTCGGCCAGCCCGGCAACCTTCGGGTTCACCAGCTTCATCACCGCGCCCATCGCCCGCGGCCCCTCGGCCCGCCCGCCTTGGCCTCCGCGACCGCTTCGGCGACGATCGCCGTCAGCTCCTCGTCGGACAGCTGCTTCGGCAGGTACGCCGCCAGGACCACGCCCTCGGCCCGCTCCCGCTCGGCCGAGTCGGCCCGGCCGCCGGCGTCGAACGCCTCCGCGGCCTCACGCCGCTTCTTCGCCTCGCGGGTGATCACCTTCAGCACCTCGTCGTCCGAGAGCTCGCGGGCCTCCTTGCCCGACACCTCCTCGTACGAGAGGGCCGACAGGGTCAGTCGGAGGGTGGAGATGAGCTCGTCCCGGGCCCGGATCGCGGCCGTCAGGTCGTCCTGGAGCTGTTGCTTGAGCGTGGTGGTCATGGGGGCAAGTCTGGCATCCCGACTCAGCACCCGCCCGCCATTAACCCCCCGCCCGCCCCGCTGCGGTCCCGGCCCCTCTGCGACCATGGACGGATGCGACCCGCCGTACCCCTGGGAATCGCCGCGACCGGCGCGGCCTGCGTGGCCTATGCCGCCGGAGTCGAGGTGCGTTCATTCCGGCTGCGACGGATCACCGTGCCCGTACTGCCGACCGGGGCGCATCCGCTGCGCGTGCTGCAGGTGTCGGACATTCATATGGTCAACGGGCAGCGGAAGAAGCAGCAGTGGCTGCGGGAGCTGGCCGGGCTGAAGCCGGACTTCGTCGTCAACACCGGGGACAACCTGTCCGACCCCGAGGCCGTCCCGCAGACCCCGCGCCTGGACTTCCCCGGCGTCTATGTCTTCGGCTCCAACGACTACTACGGTCCGGTGCCGAAGAGCCCGACCCGGTACCTCAGCGCGATGCTGAGCGGCAACCACGGCCTGAACCGACGGCAGCCGCCGCCGGGGCGTGGTCGGCGCGATCCACAACCCCTGGACCGAGCTGCGGGACGGCTTCGACAGCGCGGGATGGGTGGACCTGACGAACACTCGGGGACGGCTGAAGATCGAGGGCCTGGAGCTGGAGTTCACCGGCCTGGACGACCCGCACATCCGCCGCGACCGCTACCAGGAGGTCACCGGCGGCCCCTCGGCGGACGCCGACCTGTCCATCGGCGTCGTCCATGCCCCGTACCTGCGGGCCCTGGACGCCTTCACCGCCGACCGCTACCCGCTGATCCTGGCCGGGCACACCCACGGCGGACAGCTGTGCGTGCCCTTCTACGGGGCCCTGGTCACCAACTGCGACCTGGACCGGAAGCGCGCCAGCGGGCTGTCCCGGCACTCCGCCGGGGGCCACCGGTCCTACCTGCATGTCTCGGCCGGGTGCGGCACCAACCGCTACACCCCGGTGCGCTTCGCCTGCCCGCCGGAGGCGACCCTGCTCACCCTCACCCCCCGCGACAAGCGCTAGCCGCCAGCCGCTACTCGCCCCTACGCCCCCGCGGGGCAGCTGGTCCGGGCTCGCGCTGGTCAGGGCTCCAGCCAGCCGTGCGACCGTGAGGTCTCGACGGCGACCCTGACCAGCCGCTCGATCGCCGGCGAGCGGTTCTGGCTGTGGGATCAGATGGATCTCGACGGCTTCGGCGGGCTCCAGCGGCAGCCACACCAGGCCGGCCGGGAGCCCCACCCGGCCCTCGCCCACTATGGTCACGGCCTTGCCGGAGGCGACCGGGGCGAGGCGTCCAGGCCGCGCGCACCAGCACCTCGGGCTTGGCCCCGGCCCGCTCGCAGATCTCCAGCACCTGGTCGTAGTGGCCCGGGTTGTGGTCGCGGGCATGCAGCAGCAGCCTCAGGCCGTCCAGATCGGCCGGGTCGACCGTCGGGGCCTGCGCCAGCCGGTGGTCCCGGCTGATGATCACGCCCTGCCGCTCCAGTCGCAGCAGCGTCAGCACCAGATCCTGCTGCGGCTGGGCACAGCGCACCAGCCCGACATCCAGCGTCCCGGCCGCGACCCCGTCGACGATGTCGGCGAAGACCATGACCCGCGCCGACACCTCGATGCCCGGCGCCTCCTCGCTCATCGCCAGCAGCAGCTGCGGCGCGGTCTCGTATCCGGCACTCATGCCGTAGCCGAGAGTGATGCTGCCCAGCCGCCCGTCCGCGAAGCCCCGCACCCCCGCCACAGGTTCTCCGCCGCCTCCAGCAACGCCGGCCCGCGCTCCAGCAGCATCTGCCCGGCCTCGGTGGGGACCACCTGGTGGGTGGTCCGGCTGAGCAGCTCCACCCGAGCTCGCGCTCCAGCTCCCGCACCTGGCGACTGAGCGCGGGCTGGGCGATGCGCAGCCGCTCGGCGGCACGGGTGAAGTTCCGCTCCTCGGCGACAGCCAGGAAGTAACGCAAGCGGCGCAGCTCGGACATGCCCTCATCCTAGGCGCGCGCCCTCCCCCAACGGCATGGCTCCCCGAAAACCCAGCCCCTCCCCCACCTGCGCCCTCCCCCGGAAACCCCAGGAAACAACCGGACGCCGCTCCCCTGAACCCCACACGAACCCGCAACCCCTCCCCCCCGCCGCCCAGCCGCTCCCGGCCCCACCCACGTCCCTCCACACCCTGACCTGCGCCCCTGCCGCCCCCAGCGATACCGGATTTCGTCCCAGCGCCAAGGTCCGCTAGAGTAATACTCGTTGCACCACCGGGGTGTGGCGCAGCTTGGTAGCGCGCTTCGTTCGACGAAGAGGCCGTGGGTTCAAATCCCGCCACCCGACCCAGGTCAGGGCCCCTGTCGAGATCATCGACAGGGGCCCTGATTCGTTCCCGGAGCCAAACGGGGAGCCACTACACCTACGTCGGCCGCACCGACGACGTGTTCAAGTCCTCGGACTACCGGATCTCGCCGTTCGCCTGCTCGGCTTCGCTCTTCTCCCCAGTCCCGAAGATCTCATCCATGGCCCCCGCCCCCTCGGTGATCACCGGCCGGAGCTGCTTGCGGTAGACGGCCTCCGTCGTAGCTGTGCTGCTGTGCCCGAACCACCGCGCGATGACCTCCAGTGGGATGCCGTGGTCGGAGAGCAGCGACACGAAGCTGTGGCGTAGCTCACGTGGCGTCCATTCCGGTGCCAGACCGGCCTTCTTCACGATCGCCTTGAAGTCCCGGCGGACGTGCGAGGCGTCCAGACCGTTGGCGGTGCGGGTGGCGAAGACAAGATCCGTCTCCGACCACGTGAGGCCAGCGTTCTCCGCTCCTGCTGCTGCCAGCCGCGGTGCTCCTCCAGCACCTCGACAACCTGATGCGGCGGGCGAGCGTGCGGCGCTCTTCCGGGTCTTGGTGTCCCCGTGCTTACGAACGACCGCCACACCTCGACGTGCGGCGCGGTGCCCCGGGCGGCGACAGGTGCACGTGGTCCCAGGTGAGGGGTCGGGCTTCCTCGGTGCGGACACCCACAAGGAGGGACAGCACACGTACGTACGAGTACCGCCGCCGGTGATCAACCCGACCCGCAGACGGTGCTGGCGTACGCCGCCGGGTTCGGCGAGGTCCTCGACGCCCTCGCACAGACCCACCTTGGCCCCACCCGCGCCCAGATAGCCGCCGCCGCGAAGGCACACGGACAGACCGTCTACCTCCACGAGCGGGCGCCGACCAAGAGATGCGGGCCCTGCGTTCCGCCACCCGAGCCCTACTCGCGAGCGGACCCAGCCTGGGTCAGGGCCCGGAGGGGGACGCGATCGTGGCGCTGCTGGACGTGCTGGTGTGGGCGGCCGTCGCCCTCTACCGGCACCACAGCGCAGCTGGCCACCGCCAGCACGCCCGCGCCGCCCAGGCCACCGCCGACCACCTGCGCGCCGCCTACACCCAGGCCGCCGCCAAGCCCCTCGCCGCCCTCACCGCCCACGGCAAGCGCCTGCCACCCGCCGTCCAGGACCGAAGCACCGCAGCCGTACACCAGGCGCTGCCTCCGGCACTGGCCGCGCGGGTCCTGAGCGGGACGGACTGGCCCGCACTCGCCGCCACCCTCGCCGAAGCCCAGACCCACGGCCACAACCCCACCGCGCTACTCCACCAAGCCCTCGGCACGCGCGAGATGGACACCGCCGACGCCCCGCCGCCGTCCTGCTCTGGCGCATCCGCCGTACCACCAACCTCCCCGCTACCACCACCCCTAAGCCGATGAATCGCAAGCCGACCACCCGAACTCCGCCCCCGGCACCAGCCGCACGACCTGCCATCCCGCCCGCACCGCTCATCACGCCCCGCAGGCGCTGATCCACCACGGGGCTGATGAGGCTCCATGAATCTGGCTTTGACCGGAAGTACATGAATGACCTTGTATCAAGGCTTCAGGTCGATCGCGCTGTCCGGGGGGTAGCAGGTCACGAGCTGATGCAGGGCACCGTCGGGAGCCAGGACCGGAGCCTCGTCGATCTTGGCCGTCTCAACTGACACTCAACCGGGTCGACCGAATCCAGGGGTAACGACGAGCCGTTCGCCATTCGGCCAACGAATAGCAGGCGGGTCGCTTCGGGAGACGAGCGCCGCCGGAAGGCATCCGGGAGAGCAGGGCCATGAGTCTCGCAGTCCCCGATGCGGCGGCGGATTCGGCCGCTACGGTTGAACCGCTACGCCACTGGCTCGACTCACGAGGGGGGCTCCCATGCCAGACGATCCAGACGACGCGTTACCCGAGCAGACTATTCGAGGCGATGCCGTCCGCTTCGCGCAGCAGGGGGGCATCGTCGTCACCGGCGACAACGCCCGGGTTTTTCAGACGGCCGGATACGCCGCCGGTCGCGACCTCCACATACGGGTGGACCCCCGCCAGCGGTTCCTCGAACAGGTCCGTGCCCTGGCGCTCAAGGACGCATCACGGTTCTCCCTGCTCAGCCTCATCTTCATGGCAGGGCGCGGCAATCCTGCTCGGCGGAGGCGTCCTGGCCCTGATGCACCACGGCGCATCCACCGGGCCCTCCACCGCCCTGATGACCAGCCTGGGGGCGTCCTGATCGGCACCTGCGGCGGGGCCCTCGCCCTACAGTCGAAACGCTCGCAACGACGTCTGACCCAAGAGGCCGACCGGGTCTCCGCAGAACTGCTTCGCGACCACACCCGCGAAGAAGCCCTCGCCCTGATCGACCGAATCGAGGACCCCCTCCTGCGAGACCGCCTCAGGTCCATCACCGCGATGCAGATACTCGGCCTTGCCCCCACCCCCGAGGACGTCGCGAACCGCGTCTTCCCCGCGCCCACCACCCCACCGGAGATCGAATCGACACCACCCGAACCGTGAAGCACACAGACACCACCCGCCCATAGGTCAGCGGGCCGCCAGGTGCCAGGCTATGGCAGGTCGGCTGAGCCAAGAGTCCCGCCAGCCATCCGAATCCGCATTGGGTGTGGCTCCTTTGGAGGGATGCCTCCACCTGCGTGAACTGCGGATCGGGGAGAGGGCCGAGCAATCGACCCGGCCGCCGGACGACGGCGACGCCGTGAGGTGCGACTGTCAGGCCGCGATCTTGAAGTGGTATCCACGCGCGACCTGGCAGTTCGGCATGGACCTCTGCGACCTCCGGCCAAGCCGGACCGACAGACGCCCAGATCAGCCCCTCCCTCCAAAGGAGCTGCACCCAACTCCGATCCAATTCGCAAACTCCGCCAACTTCGTTGTCCGGGGCGCGCCAGCAATTTGGTGCAGCTGCTAGGGATGCGACGTGCTTCACACGTGGAGCAAGGCCACCGCTGATTCCAAGTGTCGGCGGACGACCTTGATGGACCCAGGATCCTTCGCTGGGTCGTTGGTCCATCTATGGGTCTGTTCGAGGAACCATTCGACCACCCAGATGCGGTGCCATCCCAGTGCCCACCGCTCCGGGTGCAGGCCGCCGCGGTGTGCCTGCGCTTCGCCTGGGCCGCCGGCGGCGATGTAGGCAGCGATGAGTGCGCGCAGGCGCTGTAGGTCGGGCGGATTCGCTTTGGCGAGCCCTTGCCAGGCGGCGAGGTCGAGCAGGCCGGGGCCGGTGAAGGCGTGGGCGAAGTCCAGTAGCCGCCAGCCTCGTTCGCCGATGTGGAGGCTGGAGGTGTGGAACTCCGAGTGCACCCAGCCGAACGGCGCCAGTCCGGCACCCGCCGCGCGCTTGGGCGCGGCCCGCGCGAGGGCGTGCAGGTGGCTGGCGAGGTCGTCGGTGCCCTGCGTCCAGCGACCGGCGGCACGCAAGCACTTGAGGTGGACCAGGGCCTTGCCGGGCAGGGCCGCCAGTGCATCTTCGTCCAGCGCTGGAAGTGAGGAGGAGGGGTAACCGCGTGGAGTCGGGCGGCGGCCGTGGCGGCTTCGCTGTCCGTGGCCTCGCGCTGAGGGTCGCCGAGGTCTTCAAGCACCATCACCAGAAGGCCATTGTGTCGTGCCGAGCCGAGCACACGCGGTACCGGCACCTCGGCCGCAGCAGCGGCACGCAGGATCTGGTCCTCGCGGGCGAACGGCTCGCGCGCGTACTTGAGAACTGCGGTGCTGCCGTCGGGTAGGTCAGCCGCTCGACACCGGACATCGACCAGACACGGATCGGTAGGCGGCTCGGCGCAGGCCGGCCAGCGGCGCTGGTGACCTCGTGCAGGAGGGTGGCGATCAGTACTGGGTCCATCCGGAGGGACTCCATCGGTGTTCCGGTCACCGGGGCGAGTGGCGGCGTCGGTGGTCGAGCCACGCCGTGGCGGATCTGGCCATCTGCCGCTTCCATGTGCAGGTGGGGTCCTGGGTCTGGACCTCCTGCCAGTGGCGGTCGTTGGCCTCTGCGAAGGCGCGCAGGGTGCGAGGGTCGGCCGCGCTGAACGCCGGCAGCCGGGCGGCCCATTGCTCGGCCTGCTGGGGGTGTGTCCGGCGTCGATCAGGCGCACGGCCCACACAGCGGGGTCGGCCCAGGCCGGGCCTCGGGTGGGCCAGGCCCAGTCGATGAGGTGGGCGGTGCGGTCGATCAGCACGTTGTGCGGGGCCATGTCGGTGTGCAGCAGGGCGTCCCCGGTGAACAGTTCCGGGGTGTCGCCGTAGGCGGCGTATCGCTGAGTGAAGCTCAGTAGCGGGATGTCCGGGCAGGGGGTCCGGGCGAGTTCGGTCAGCGCGTCGACGACCAGGGGCAGGTCGGGGCTGCCGGGTGAGAAGTCGGCGACGGGGCCCTGGACCACTTCGAAGCCGAGCAGGTCCCAGCCTCCTGCCTGCAGGTGCCACAGCACGCGTGGGCAGGAGCTGGGCAGGTACGGGTTGACGGCGGCTTCGCGCAGCTGGGTCTTGACCTGGCGGTGGTCGAGGGGATGCCCTTGATGAACACCTCGCCCGAGGTGGTGAGGGCCTTCACAGCAATGGCGGAGTTGGCTCCGGTGGACACGTCGGCTGAGGTCAGGAAGGGTCCGGTGTGCTCCTGGACGGCGGTGCGGGCGGCGGTCGGCAGCTGGTGCCAGGCGAGGCGGATCATCGACACAGCAGAACTCTCCAGGGGCGGTGCGGTGGTGCCCCGGCCGGTCAAGGCCGGGGCACCGGGCTTGCTAGTACGGCTGCGAATCGCTTGACGAGCAGGAGCACATGGCGACTTCGAGGAGTTCGTCCAGGTCTCCGACGTACACGACCTCCTCGTCCTGTAGGGGTCGCTCGGTGAGCGTAAGGGCTACGGGTACCGGCATGGGTTCACCTCCCTCCGTGCTGGCAGTAGGTGTTGAGCGGGGCCTTCGCCTCCTGGTAGAGCTTGGCCAGCGGCCGGCAGGTGAAGCAGGTGCCGGACAGCGCGCAGCCGGAGCATCCGCCGGTGCGAAGCTGGAGGGAGTCGGCGACGTCGCCGAGCTGCCGCAGGCCGTCGAGGCCCTGCGTGATGAGGTCGAACTGGGGGTCGCGGCCGACCTTACAGATCGACGCCTTGCCCCAGGGGTCGGCGTGGAAGAACGTGTGCCCAGCGCTGCAACCCTTGAAGGGGGTGCGCGGCATGACGTAGTCGGCGGCCTGGGTGCCCATGCGCTCGCCGCCGCCCTCGATGGTCGGGCTCATCGTGGTGAAGACATGGTGCGGGAAGCCGTAGCGGTCGGCCAGTGCCTGCATCTGGGGGATCTCGCCCGCATTGCGCTCGGAGACCACGATGTTCAGCTTGATCGGCAGGCCCGCGTCCCGGGAGACTTCCAGGCCCTTGATGAAACGCGCGAACGCGCCCCGGTTGCGGGTCATGCCGTCGTAGGAGTCGGCGGTGGCGCCGTAGAGGCTGACCGCGATCAGGTAGGGGCGGTGGCGGGTGAACACCTCCTGGATGCGGGGCTTGGACAGCTGGCTGCCGTTGCTCGCGATCGACAGCATCAGCCCCAGCTCGCTCGCGTACTGGTAGGCGGCCGGGAAGTCGCGGTCGATCAGCGGCTCGCCGCCGGTGATCTGGAACCACAGTGCCCCGGAGTCCCGCACGACGTGCAGCATCCTGACCTTGTCGTCCCAGCCCAGCCCCTCGAAGTTCTTCAGGCCGAGGTAGCAGTGCTCGCAGTCGTAGTCGCAGCCCTTGTTGATCTCCCAGGTCGCCCGGCCGTAGCCCAGCTCGGAGGGCCGGCGGACGAGGACCGTCCCGTCCAGCCGCCGGCCGTCCAGGGCCACGCCCCAGGCGGTGCGGGCCGCGTCGGCCAGCCAGCCGGGAACCTCACTCTGCGGCGGCGCGGTCAGGAGTTCCCGGTACCGGCCGGCCCCGAGCTTCAGGCCCTGGTGCTTACCGGGGCGGACGACAACATGGCCGCTCAGAAACGGAGAGGCGATCAACTCGTGCATGGACACTCCCTTGATTCAGAGGGCTTCGCCGAGGCGTAGCCGGCTTGCGGTGCGGGCCAGTTGTTCGGCGATGAGCTGCAGTTCGGTGGCTGCCTGACCGTCGAGGCTGCCTGCGAGGTCGAAGGTGTCGGCCGCGAGCCGCGAAACGCGGTGCGAGGGATCTCCTCGTGGATCGAGCCGACGCGGATCGTGGGGATGTTCGGGGCCGGGGTCACCACTGGTCTCCAGCCGTGCGGCCCATGGCCAGTTCAACCAGGAGCGTGGTGTCCCCCGTCTCCCAGGCGCCGTCCATGAGTGCACCGGTGACGGCGGCGAACTGCTCGCGGGCGGTCTGGCCGAAAGCGGGATGGTTGAGCACTCCGGTGTCCTCGGCGATCTCGTACAGCACCGAGACCGCCCAGTTGGCGCGGCGCGCGACGGTCCCGAAGTACGGGCCGAGCGTGTGCATCTCGGTGTCGGGGATCTCGTCCTTCATCTGGTTTCTCCTTCCACGGCGGTGGTGACTCGGTCCGCGCAGCGCTCGATGGCTTGCGGGTGGCGTCCGGTCACGCGACCGGGGTGCAGCCGGGCCCACACGACTTTGCCGATCGGCAGTACGGTCACGCCCCAGCTGGTGGAGAGGCTTTCGATCACGGCGATGCCGCGTCCGTGCTCCTGGTCGGCGGAGTCGCTGAAGCGGTGTGGCAGCGACCGTGAGCAGTCGCGGACTGCGATCCGCACCGTGCGGTCGTGCTCCAGGGCCACGGTCAGTCCGAGCCGGGTGCCACCGGTGTGGGTCGCGGCGTTGGCGACCAGCTCGCTGACCACCACCCCGGCGTCGTCCACAAGCGCGTCGATCCCCCAGTGCGCCAGGTGTGCAGCGACGATCCTTCGGGCCGTGCCGGCCGACTGTGGAAGGCACGCCAGGGTGATTTCGCCGTTCTCGCCGATGAGGATCGCGGAATCCGCAACAGCTGCCGGCATGACGGCCTCCCTCCTGCTCTGGACTGGAACCCCGAAAGCGCCGAGCGCCACCAGGCCGCAGCTGCGGCTTCTGACTGAGCGGTCGACAGGGAGCGCAGACGCTTCAACGGCTTTCGGCCCCTACCAGTAGAACGACGGCCGTCCTGGAAGAGGAGGAAAGTTGGGCTTCGTCCCGCATGTCAGCGACCGGAAATTTCTGGCGCCAATCCGCTGAACACAGCGGCCAGACCGGGCTAGCGTTGACCGCGTGCCAGAGAACGCAGCGCTCAGGGCGCGCATGGAGGCGGAAGGGTTCCTGCAGGCCGAGTTAGCCGACGCCGTCAACGGCTACCTCGCCAGCCGCGGGCACCCGGCCACCGTGAGCGACCGCACGATCAGGAACTGGCTGACCGGAACGACCCGCTGGCCCCACGCAGCACAGCGAGCAGCCCTGGAGGCAGTATTCGGCTGCCCGGTAACCCAGTTGGGATTCACCCGGCCCCGCCGGAACGCGCCCGCACCTCATGAGGACGATCCCTTGCACCGCCGAGCACTCTTTGCCACCGCGACCGCCGCTGCCACAGCCACCGTGGCCCCCGCCATTACCGCTCCACGCCGCATCGGCTCCAGCGACATCGAGCGCCTGAACTCGCGCTTCGCCCAGATCGTCGCCGCCGACCACCGACAGGGTGGCGCCCTCGCGGTGGAAACGCAGGCCCTCGCGATGGCCGGGCAGGCACTCGCCCTCCAGCAGCAGGGGACCGCCTCCGAGCGCACCCGCAGAGCGCTGTACGCCTGCGCCGCGGCATTCACCAGCTCGGCGATGTGGGCCGCCATCGACGGCCGCCGCTTCAGCAACGCCCAGACCCACTTCGACCGCGCCGCCACCCTGGCCGCGATGTCCGGCGACCCCTCGATCGCATTCCGCATCTGGTCCCACGCCGGCTCCATGTACCGACACCTCGGACGCCCAGGTGACGGACTGGCAGCCAACGACGTCGCCCGCAACCTGCGCCTCACCCGCCGCGACCCCATGTTCGCCGCCCTGGGGCACTCGCGCCACGCCGCGATCCTGGCCCTGACCGGCGACACCGCAGCCGTCCAACGCTCCCTGGCCTACGCACAGCAAGCGTTCGACCGCGCCGACCCGCAGGCCGAGCGCCCCCTGTGGATCAATTCGCACTTCGACCAGGCCGAGCTGGACAGCCTCTCCACCACCGCCTACCTCGCCCTGGCCGACTACGCCCAGGCCGAAGCCCACGCCCACCGCTCCCTCGCCGTGCTGCGCCCGCACCTCAGCCGCTCACACGCGATCACCACCGCCCGCCTGGCCCGCGCTCAACTCGGTCAAGGAGACCTCGAACCCGCGCTCGCCAACGCCGCTACCCTGCTCGAAGGCACCGCCGCCCAGCCCCCGGATCGTGGGCATGCTCGGCGACATCACCCGCACCCTGCACACCATCGCACCGACCTCACAGACCACACTGGACTGGGAAGCCCGCGTCCACGACCTCACGCCGGGGAGAACACCGTGACCACCGCCCCCACCGTTGACCTGCGCCACTACACCCACCTCGACGACGTGTGGTCCACCCTGATCGACATCTACGCCGAAGTCCGCGCCGACCGCCTCCACGACCCCCACTACAGCGTCGCCCGAACGCCTCAGCCGCCACGGCAGCGAGCCCGGTTGGCAGGCCGTCGTCGGCTGGGACGGCGACCAGCCCATCGGCTACGCCTACGCCAACACCATCACCTCCTCCCAGGACCGCTGGTGGCAGCGCATCGAAAGCCCACTCCCGACGACCTCACCAACCGACCCACCATCGCGGTCAAGGAACTCATGGTCCGCGAGGGGTGGCGCAAGACCGGCTCATCCCAACGCATCCACGACCTCCTCCTCGAAGGTCGACCCGAGGTCCAGGTCACGCTCATGGTCAACCCCAAGGCCGGCGACGGAAAGGTGAAGGCCATCTACGAACGCTGGGGCTACCACCATGTCGGCGACGTCCAACCCTCCCCGGACTCACCACGACTTTCCGCCATGCTCCGAGACATCCAGACCCCGTGTTGAAGGAGCTCTCTGGTGCCACCAGCGTGGTGATTCGGCGCGCACGTCGAGCGTCCGGCAGCGAAGAGCCGCAACCGCCCTGCACCGCAGCGGCCAGCGCCAAATCTCCAGTCTCTTGTACGGCCTCACAGGTATCCTCCCGATTACCGGACGATGGCTGGCTGGGCGCCCGACTTGGCAGTCTCCCGGCGACCGTGTCACCGGAAGGCATGGAGGACACCCCTGTGATCGATCTCAGTAACTACGAGCTGACTTGGCCCGCCAGTCTGTTCGTTTCCGAGGCGACCCGCATCGCAGCGTCTCCCCACCGCGACTGGACAACTCGGGCCGAATGGCTACTCACTGAGGCGTTCCACGGTGGCAGTGCCTGTTCGGACTTCGAAAACCTACCGGCAACGTCCGCTGAAGACCCCTGGAGCCAGTCAGACGCCAAATGGGGTCAGCCCACGGGCCTCAACCAGCGGGCGTGGTTCAACGAGCTGATCAACCGGGTGGCGGAGATCCGTCGATTCACGGAGCCCCGTCCCTACTGGCCCCAGCGGAAGGGGCTGGCTGGCCCCAAGGCGTCACCGAACCCCGAATGGGTACGCCTCGGATTCGCCAGATTGATCATGGCCATGCACGGCAACGGTTACCTCGTCGAGCATTTCGGCGAAGAGTGCGTCGATAGCCGCGAGGAGTTGCCGGACCCGGCGGAGGTCCTCGAACTTCGACTGGGCATCCCCGGACTCTGGCCGCTCAAGCCGCAAGGATGGGATGAGGACACCTTCTTCGGCCTGATCGAGGTCTTCCACGACCTCGTTGCGCGCCCACGCGACCGTTCGTACCACTCCTGGGACCAATGTGGTTGGCACCACCGGGAGTTCCACTCGGGCCCAGCAAGAGTGCTGTACCGCTGGAGAGTCAACCAACTGCTGGCCGACGCCGGGCTTCACTACCGGTTGGCCGACGAAGGAGAAGACCAGGGGCGCCTCGTAGCAGTGACCGACGAGGCTCGGGCAGATCTGGTTCATCGCGCCCTGGCAGTCACTGATCCCAATATCAAGCAGCGCACCGAACACGCCATCGCTCTCTACCGCGGTCGGAGCTCATCCATCGAAGAGAAGCGCTCCGCAGTAATCGCCCTGGCAGGGATCCTGGAGGAGCGGCGCGATCTGATTCGCACCGAGCTCGGGAAGCCTGACGACGGCGCCCTCTTCATGATCGCCAACAAGTTCGAGATCCGTCACCGAGACGCCTCCCAGCAGGAGGACTACGATCCGGCATTCCTCGACTGGATCTTCTGGTGGTACCTCGCCACCATCGAGCTCACGACGACACTCGGGAAGCGGTAGCCGCCCCCAAATGACCAGGGCGCCGATGGCCGATCCAGTGATCATCCCTTGCTTCTACGGCAAAGCAAGTACAGCAGCGAAGTACAGCAACCACGCCGTGCGGCAGTGACCAACTACGTGCCTCGCAGCACCTCTGAACTGCGTAGATGACCTCAGCGACCTTGCTGCCACAGATTCGGGACGAAGAGGCCGTGGGTTCAAATCCCGCCACCGCGACCCAGGTCAGGGGCCGTATCGGAGAGATCCGATACGGCCCCTGACTCGTTCTGGGGAGTGGATGGGGAGTGACCATGGAAACCCCACTCCCCAGATGAGTGCTCGCTGCCAGTGACGTCGAGTAGCGCCGGCACCGGTCGGCGGCCCCTAAGACGGTGCATCAGGCGTCGCCAGGCCATCCGCGAAGCGGCCTGGACAGTCGGATGACACTTCCCGGTCGGCTTTGCCCTGAGATCTGCGACATGGCAACTGAGGCCGTCCGTGCTCGGCAACCAGCGCCACGACAGTCACTCACCGCTTCGGCTTTGCTCCCCAGGTAGCCAATGGAGTCCAGAAGTGGCTGCCCCCACCTAGTCAGAGGGAGAATCCAGCGGCGCACGAACCCCGACGACCACTACGATTGCCGCCACCCGCGTGCCGCTCTCGCTAGATCGGAACCGCCTTGGCAGACCTGACCGCCCCGCTCAGTCCTGATCAGCAGGCACTCATAGAGACCATGGCTGATGCCTTCCTTAAGGAAGGGGAATGGCCAGTCTGGGACTACGTACGCCGCACGCTCTACCTAAAGGGGCTGGACGCACCCAAGCTGCTCAAGTCCCTCCCCGAACTGGGGTGGCGGAAGAATCTAGGGCTGACCTACGGGCTCGTCTGGTACGACCGGACCGGTATCAGCGACGCCGATCGCCCAGCCCTCACCATCGCTGCTGGACTGCATCTACCCAGCTTTGCCGCGGCAGTCAGCAATCCCTTCTTGCTGGTGCTGAGCACGATGATCGAGATGGAACGCAACGCCCCAATCTCGTCCAAGGCAGTGACCGAGGTACGAGTCACCCCAGAGGATGTCAGGCACGCTCGTCCTTCGATCAGTGAGATCTTCATGGGCTGGCTTCCGGACCTTCTAGCCCATGAGCCACCAACATACGGCGGGAACTCCTGGCTGAGCCCAGACGGCAGCAACTGGAGCCGGGTACTCCGACGCACGATCCTTGAGTACGAAGGTCGCCCGGGAGGTGTACTGGGCCCCGTGATCGCTGTGAAAAATCGCGCCCCGCAGGCCGCCGCGGGTCGGCTCGGCCGCCGCCAGGGCATCGACGACCAGGTCGGCGCGCATGTGGTCGGCGATGGCCCATCCGGCCAGGCGGCGTGAGCACAGATCGATCACTGTGGCGAGGTAGAGCGGCTTGGCGCCGGCGACGGGCAGGTACGTGATGTCGCCGACGTACTTGGTGTTCGGGACCTCGGCGGTGAAGTCACGACCGATCCGGTCGCCGACCTTGGCCGCGGCGGGGTCCGGGACCGTGGTCCGGTGCTTCTTGCGCAGGTGGACGCCGATGATCCCGAACCGGCGCATGACCCGCTGGACCCGCTTGTGGTTGACCCTCAGACCGGCGTCGCGGAGCTCGGCGGTCACGCGCGGGGCGCCGTAGGTGCCGTCGGAGTCGGCGTGGACAGCGCGTATGCGCGCCGCGAGCTCGACGTCGGCGGCCGCTCTGGCCGCCCGGGCCGGGGCACCGGCGGTCCAGCGGTAGAAACCGGATCGGGACAGGCCAAGGACCTGGCACAGCCGCTTGACGCCGAAGGCGTGCTGGTGGTCGGCGACGAACTGGAAGCGGCTCACCAGTTGGTCTCGCCCGCGAAATACTTGGCCGCCCGGCGCAGGATCTCGCGTTCCTGCTTGAGCTCGGCGACCTGCCGGCGAAGCTCCCGGTTCTCCGCCTCGACCGCGCTCTCGGCCGGAACCGGCCGGGCCGGTGCCGCCGGCACGACAGCATCCGGACCCGCCGCACGGATCCAGCTCCGCAGCGTCTCGGTGTTCACCCCCAGGTCAGCGGCAACCGAGGCGACTGTCACGCCCGGACGCGAGCGGTACAACGCGACAGCATCCGCCTTGAACTCCGGCGGGTAACGCTTCATCCCCACAGGGACTCCGTTCTCCTGAACCATCAAGATCCAGTGTCTCCGGTGTCCTCACAACAGGGGTAATGCCCCGGCTCAGCCACGGAGACACCTTCGTTGATGTCGGTGCAAACATCGGCTACGACAGCATCCTTGCTTCGCGCCTCGTCGGCGCGGCCGGACGCGTGGTCTCCATCGAGGCGTCTCCCGAGTTCCATCGCAAGGTCCTACATCAGGCCCGACTGAACCGGGCAGGCAACGTCCGAGCGATAAATGCCGCCGTCTCGGACCGACGCAGGCCCCTTACGTTCGTTCTCGCGAGCTCTCACAACATGGGCGAGAACAGCGCCGTCCCGTACGACGGCCCCGCAGAGTCAACATTCACGATTGACGCAGCCCCTCTGCCTGAACTTCTGGGCTCAGACGAGTTGGCCAATGCCCGCGTGATCAAGATCGACGTCGAGGGCGCTGAGGGAGGGGTCATACGCGGCCTGGCTCCCGCCCTCGGCAAGCTCCGCCCGGATGCCGAGATCGCAATCGAGGTCACC
This sequence comes from Streptacidiphilus sp. 4-A2, assembly GCA_014284505.1. GTDB lineage: Bacteria > Actinomycetota > Actinomycetes > Streptomycetales > Streptomycetaceae > Streptacidiphilus. Next base: position 6,290,641 of record JAAFYY010000001.1, read on the forward strand.
CCAGAGCGCATGGCCAAGCTGGGGGACTCCATCGAAGAGCTGTTGGAGACCATGGAGGGTTCTGGTTTCCATGCCTATCGGATCGTCAACGACTACTCTGCGGAGAGCTACCCGCCTGCTCTCCATCGCGCACCCAGCGTTCCCACCCGATGGCGCCAACCACTCATCGGCGAGAACGACCTGGTCTTTTCCCGCATCGATGCCGATGCGCTGACTTGAACGCTCGGCCGTCCCCACGCTTCATCTCAGGCTAATATTGCGGCGTCGGCCACCCCACTTGGATTGGGGTGGCCGACGCTTCAACTTGCCAGCTGCATGACCAACCCGAGGGTCACGTCATGTTGACTGGCTGACGGGTAAGGGCGTCAGGCACCCGTTACCCATACCTCGCCATCAACGTTGCAGTTGATGCGTTGCCAGTGGCCGAAGGAAACCGGGATACCCTTGGCGACCATCGCCACCTCAATATCGTCGCCATCGTTCATGTAGCTGCCGGTCTGACTCGTCGCGTAGTTGTGCCAGTTTCCGCACCAGGTCACGGAGACGTTGTAGCCAACCCCCCGACTGTCATTGCAGTCCAAAAAATCTTCCCAGACTTCGCCACCGGTGTAGTAGAAGCCCGTCGTGACAAAGTTGCCCCAGATATCGCAGGAGATGGCACTGCAAGCCGAGGAAGAGCCCGTGGCGTAGTACGTCGTCGCCGGCCGAACCGCAGAGGCGTGGACTCCGGGTGACTCCTTGACCACGTGAGCAGCCCCGACCGTCAGGGTCTCGACGTTTTCACATGTCTTCCCAATCTTGATGTTGGGGTACTTCTGGTGGATCCAGGCACACTCGGACGCCGGAGCGGGCACCGTGAACCTGTATGTGCGCGGGACCGCACCCGGAGCCACCTTGTCCGTTTCCCAACTACTGTGACCCCCTCCTGCCACCTCGTGCACGAATGAGCTGGTCATCTGGGCAGCGCCACTCTGCACCGGCACTGAGGCAGCAGCCAACTGGACGGCGTCGGCAGGGCTGGCAAACGTAACGAAGAACGTGCCAACCAGCAAGAACGGGGCGATGGCCACAGCCATCAATTCCCTCATTCGTTTCAAGATCACTCCCCGTGATTACAAAGACGGCACGGGGAACCAAACCGTAAGAATGATCTTGAAGTAAAGCCCCCCGTGTCCCGGTCGCGTCGACCAGACAGTCAGATCATGCTCACATCAGCAAGGAGTTCGCAGTCAGAACGGTCGGGCTTTACCTCAAGTTTGCAAATCATGCTTCCCCTGGCGGGTATATGTTGACTAATAGCAGCAAAGTAGGACATAAGGCACCGCTTGACATGCTCGGCATGGGCGGCCTAACGTCACAAGGGTAACGATATTCGATATGCCCAGGGGGGCGTCCGTGGTGATCGACAAAGTCCGCAACCCCGTCGAGCCGCTGTCCACCGCGTCCAGGGGAGCCTTGGGCGCCGCGCTTTCAGTCATTGTCCTCGGTGTCGTCGCAGCGATTTTCGGGAGTAACGACGTCTTCGGCTTCGGGGGCAATCAAGCCACTTGCCTTGACGTCCCGTCAGCACTGGCCCGCTTCCATGGGGATGGCGGCACACTCCTAGGCCTCCGCTCCGGGACCACAACGTTCGCCGACACCTTCAATGTTTGTATGACGCGTCCAAGTACGAGCGAGCGCCTGCTTCTAAGCCTCACCGAGATTCCGGGATACCTTCTCTTCATCGCCATGGCTGTACTGGTGGTGCGATTCACCCGCACTGCCTCCCGGGACGGTGTCTACACTGCGCCCTGTGCACAGCAGATCCGACTTATTGGCTGGACTCTTGTCGGTGGAGAAATCATCGCCACAGGCGTCGCAGCCATCGCAAGCCGGACCCTATTCGATTCAATGGCCAGTTACAACGGCGGGCTTCAGGCAGTGTTGGACTTCTGGCACTTCCCCCTGATCATCATTTTCGTGACCTTGGGCCTCCTCACCTTTGCCCGAATCGTTTCACTCGGCGTGCGGCTGCGTGAAGAGAACGAGGGGACCATCTAATGGCCGCGCCAGAGGCAGAGAGTCACGCAATCGCCGTTCGTCTCGACAAGCTACTCACGGAACGCGGGATGACCCTAACTGAGCTCTCAGAGCTTGTGGGTGTGACAAGCGTGAACTTGTCCATCCTGAAAAACGGGCACGCCCGAGCGATCAGGTTCACAACCTTGACAAGGCTCTGCGAAGTGCTCGAATGTCAGCCCGGAGATCTCCTCGCGCTGAATAAACCAGACCCTGCGACTGCACAGCCAAGCAATTGAGCTCACCCCCAAGAGCCCCAGTCAAAAGCAGCACCGTTCGGACCCACCAGGGCCTTGGTGCCCACGGTCAGCCGACAGTCAGGAGTTCGCGGCGGGCGTGGCCAACGAAGTCGGCTACTGGCTTCTCCTCTTCCCACGGCGCCAGGGCCACGGTGACGTTGCGGATGTACCCACGAGCCCGGGTCGACTCGACCCGGGCAAGCACCTCGACAGCGCGGTAGCCGGCCTCCAACCCCCGGTCCAGGTCACGGTTCTGCAGCGCCACCGGCAACGGGCAGAACCTGGCGGCGGGGCACAGCTACTGGCAGTTCTTCAACGAGGCGGTCTGGGGCCCGAGGGCCGGCCTGCCCGAGGTCACCGGCCGGTCCGTCGGATACGACCCCTATGCGACCATCGCCGACACGGACGCGGGAACCACCGGCTCGGCGGACACCCACGACGTGGTGACACTCAGCCAGGGCAGCAGGACCATCAAGCGGAAGACCATCACCACCAGCTACGGCGGTTCGTCCCCGTTCTCCGCGCCCATCTCCTCCGCGGGCTGGTACGACCTCGGGGTGACGGCCACCCGGGTGCTGAAGGCCCAGCTCTCCACGGAGGTGGCCCTGGACTGGCACTTCCACGCCACCCCCGGGACCTCCGAGGTCGCCCCCGGCTACCTGGCCGCACTCGCGCCGGAGGGCCTGAACTCCGGCAACAGCGCGGCACCGCGCAGCACCACCGCCGTGACGGTCAGCCTCAAGCGCACCGATGAGCCCTGGTCCGGTGGCGAGACGTACGCTCCGGAGACCGTCAAGGGCCTGAGCGTCTACGCCTCGCACGACGGCGGCAAGACCTGGCAGGCCGTCCGGGTGGCCCGGGTCGGCGGACACTGGGTCGCGGAGGTGCCCGAGCCGGCGGCCGCCGGAACGGTGTCCCTGCGCACCGTCGCCGTGGACACCGCGGGCGACAGCTCCACCCAGACCATCTACAACGCCTACCTCGTCGGCTGACCGAACCACGCGCGTGGGGCCCCCGGCGGGTTCGCCGGGGCCCCACGCGTTTCCGGTGCGCAGCAGGTGACTTGGCCCCTCAGGAATTCCCGGCTCGGTGATCGGACGTTGTCAGTGCCGCCGCATAACTTGATGGGCATGGGCACGGGCACGGGCGGGACGGGCATCGAGTACGTACGCGGGGATGCGACAACGCCGTTGGGCAAGGGCCCCAAGGTGATCGCACATGTCTGCAATGACATGGGCGGGTGGGGCAAGGGCTTTGTACTCGCGATATCCAAACGCTGGCCCGAGCCGGAGGCCGCCTACCGCCACTGGCACCGGGAACGCGCGAAGAACGACTTCGGCCTGGGCGCGGTACAAGTTGTCCAGGTGGAAAGGCTGCTGTGGGTGGCGAACCTGATCGGCCAGCACGGAACGCGCACCGGCAGCAAGGGCGTGCCTGTGCGCTACGAAGCGATCGACGCCGCGCTGGGAGCGCTCGCCCCCCGGGCAGCCGAGCTGAACGCGTCGGTCCACCTGCCGCGGATCGGCTGCGGCCTGGCCGGCGGGCGGTGGGAGCGGATCGAGCCGTTGATCGCCGCACGCCTCGCCGCCGCCGACGTGCCGGTCACGGTGTACGACCACGGGTGACGGCCACCTGGGCCAGGGGCCGGTGGCGCCGGGGCCCTGGGCCGGCGCCGCAGGAACCGTTGTGACGTGGGATGGTCGCCGAAAACGCGTGGGGGTTTCCGCCATCGCTCCGGCACGATGTCCCCATGTCCAGCCCTCCGGAGCAGGAGCGCTCTCCTGAGCCCCGGCTGTCCGCCCTTGCCGGGCTCGAAGCCACGCTGACCCACGCGACGGCCACCCTACGGAGGGCGCGGAGCGCTGCTGTGGTTGATCAAGGCCGCAGGCGGTCACGACGTCGACGCCCCCTGAACCGGGGGACGACTGAACCGGGGGACGGCTGAACCGGGGGACGACGCATCGCTGCACGTCGGGAGCATGGGCTCAGGCTCGGTCCCCGGCTCACCCCTGAGCTCGGTGCTGGGCGACTAGGCTGCGCGGCTGTGGACTGGCTGGAGCGTGCCGCGCGGTTGAGGCAGTGGAGTGGGAACGGGGTGCGGGCGCCGCACAAGCCGCTGCTGTTCCTGTATGCGCTCGGGCGCTTCCAGCGGGACCCCGACGGGGAGCTGGCCTACAGCGCGGTGGAGCAGGATCTTCGGCAACTGCTGGTCGAGTACGGGCCGGCCCACCGGACCACTCCGGCCTACCCGTTCCACCACCTCCAGAGCGACGGGGTCTGGGAGGTGCACACCGACCACGGTCCCGGCAGTCCGGGGAGCGGGGTGCTGGAGCTGCGGGCATCCCGGGCGAGGGGCCGGCTCGCGCCGGAGCTGCGGGCTGCTCTGCGGCGCGAACCGGCGTTGCTCGGCCGCCTTGCCAGGGTCCTGCTCGACCTGCACTTCGCGCCGTCCCTGCACGGTGACTTGTGCGACGCGGTCGGCCTGGATCTGGAACCGGCCGAGACCGGGTTGCGACCGCTGTCGGGTACCGGTCGTCGGCGCGACGGACGGATGCGGGAGCTGGTGCTGACCGCGTACGAGTACCAGTGCGCCTTCTGCGGATACGACGGCCGGATCGGCGCCGTGCCGGTCGGGCTGGAGGCCGCGCATGTGCGCTGGTGGGCGTTCCACGGCCCGGACGAGATCAACAACGGGCTCTGCCTGTGCTCCCTGCACCACAAGCTCTTCGACAAGGGTGTCCTCGGGCTCGCCGACGACCGTCGCGTCATGGTTTCGCAGCGCTTCGTCGGCCGGAGTCCGGCGGCGCATGCGCAGGTGCTCGCACTCGCCGGCCGGCCGCTGCTCGGCCCTCAGCCAGGCGTACGGCCGGTCTCGGCACGCCATCGCGAGTGGCACACCAGGCAGGTCTTCCATGGCACTCCACGTCCGGGGACCGGCGCGCCGTAGGTGACGGCCTCCGGCGACGGCCCCAGGTCGGGGCCGTCACCGGAGGGTGCGTCAGCGGTCATGGCCCGCTGTCGATCAGTTCAACTGAAGGGGAAGGGGAAGGGGTGGAACGGGAGTTGGGGTCCCAGTGGATGCGACGGCCGCGCCACAGGCCGCCGTTGATGCCGGTGAAGCGCAACTGGAGCCCGATGCCGTCGCGTTCGGCGTGCAGGTGCAGGTGGGGCTCGGTGCTGTTGCCCGAGTTGCCGATCTCGCCGATCGGATCGCCGGCCCGGACCGTGTCCCCGGTGCGGACCAGGACTGTCCCGCGCTTCAGGTGGGCCAGGACGACGGTCTCCTTGCCGGTGTCTATGCAGACGTGGTTCCCGGTCGCGGGGGCGTAGCGCGAGCGGCCGGGGACCTGGTCGTCATGCCCGTCCGCCGCGCTCGTCACGGTCCCCGCGCAGGGCGCGAACAGCCGTGTCCCGTATGCCTCGTAGGCACCCGGATCGCTGGGCAGCAGGGCGGCGGCGGAGTGCGTTCCGCGCGGGCCGATCTTGACGATGTCGAGCGCCCCGCGCTGCTCGGGAACGCGGTAGTGGTGGTTCAGCCCGTACCCTCCGCCCTGCCCGATGTGCCAGGTTCCGCTGTCACAGGGGAAAAGCAGTGGCTCGGACACCTCCTCCGGCCAGCGGTGCCGCCTGGCCCAGGCGATCCAGGCGCCCAGCCCGAGGAGCACGGCCAGCGGCTCGACCAGGGAGGCGGCGGCTGTGCCGCCTGCCGCCAGCCCGCCGAGCCGGACGGCCGAGAGCGCATCGCCGACCACCAGCAGCGCCGCTGCCCAGCGGATCAGGGGCGGAAAGCTCCACCTCGACGGAGTCCCGAAGCCCTCGGCGCGCAGCAGCAGGATCGCCAGCACCCCGGCGCTCGATATCCACGCCGCAACGGATTCGGCGGTCCACAGGCTCACGCCGACGGCGATGTACGCCGTGCTCCACCAGGCCATGCCGAACCACCACCGCAGCGGGCCCTGGGAAATGCCCGCCCACCGGGATTCATTCGCGGGGCTGATGCCCAGCCCGCGCAGCCGTCCGTCCGCACCGGCGACCGCCCAGACCGGAATCCGGGCCCGTGTGCCGACGATCAGGAGCCCTCCTCCCTTCCTTTCCGTCACCGACACCAAGGAGCCGGCGCGCTGCCGGGTCGAGGCGAGGATCGCTTCGAGTCTGTCCTCCCCGACCGCGTCGACCAACCCCGGTGCCAGCAGGCGTCGGCCGTCCGGTGAAGCGGTCAGGAACTCACTCAGGGCATCGGTGATCATGGTGGAACGTCCCCCGTACAGAATTTCTTGTTGACGTGTCGTCAGTTGTAGTTGCAGCGGCGGGGCATGGCCTCGGCCCCCGGGAACCGGCACGGCGGGCTGCCGTGCCGCGCCCGGAGACCGGGACCACGGGCCGGGGTCAGCCGGCGGCGGGTGGGGTGTGACGGCGCAGGGCGCGGTCGACCAGGGCGCCGGCTGCGCCCAGGTACTCCTCGGGAGCGAGCAGGTCGTCGACGGTGACTCCGGCCGGGAGCTTGGCGAGCAGGTCCGCGTGGCTCTTCAGGACGTCGGCGAAGGTACGTTCGCCGCCTGCGGTCTCCCGGGCGCACTCAGCCAGCAGCCGCTTGGCCTCGACCTTCCCCAGCAGCGGCGCGAGGGCGACATTGAGCCGCTCGGAGACGATCGACCCGCCGGTGAGGTCCAGGTTGCGGCGCAGCGCGGACGGGTGGACCTCCAGCCCCTCGGCGAGTTCGGCCGCGGTGCGGGCAGCGCCCGCCGTGAGCCGCAGCGCCTCACGCAACGGCTGCCACTCGGCATGCCAGGCCCCGGGCGCGCGCTCGTCCTCGGCCAGCATGCTCTGGGTCAGAACCGCTGTGTACAAGGGAAGTTGACGCGCCGCGGAGACCACGAGCACGGCCAGCACCGGGTTGCGCTTCTGCGGCATGGCCGAGGACACGCCGCGGCCGCCGGCGGCCGGCTCGGCGACTTCGCCGACCTCCGTGCGCGACATCCCCTGGACGTCCAGGGCGAACTTGCCCAGCGCCCCGGTGACCGCGCTGAGGACCCAGCCGATGTCGCACAGCGGCATCCGCAGGCTGTGCCACGGCCCGGCGGGTTCGGCGAGGCCCAGTTCGGCGGCGAACCGCGCGGCGAGTTCGATGCCGTGCTCCGGTCCCTCGGCGGCGGTGCCCCGCGCGTACTCCTGGTAGGCGGCCAGTGTTCCGGCCGCGCCGCCGAGTTGGGCCGGGAGTCCGGCGGCGGTGGCGCGCAGTCGGGCGGAGGCGTCGAGCACCGAGCCGAGCCAGCCCGCGGCCTTGAGCCCGAAGGTGGTCGGCACCGCGTGCTGGGCCAGGGTGCGCGCGGCCATCGGGGTGTCCCGGTGCTCCCGGGCCAGAGCGGCCAGCGCCGTGGCGGTCCGGGACAGGTCTCGGTCGATCCCGTCCAGGACCCGGACGGTGAGCAGCATCGCCGCCGAGTCGAGGATGTCCTGGCTGGTGCTGCCGAGGTGGACATGTCCCACGGCGGCCGGAGCGACGGCGGCGACCGCCGCGGTGAGCTCCTGGACCAGTACCACCACCGGGTTGGCTGCACCCCGCGACCGCTGGGCGAGCGACTCCACATCGATCCGGGCCGAGCGCGCGCCCTCGGCGATCCCTTCCGCGGACTCGGCCGGGATCACCCCGAGCGCCGCCTGGGCACGGGCCAGTGCGACCTCGGCCTCCAGCATCGCGGCCACCCAGGCCTCGTCGCTGAGTGCCGCGAGGATCCCGTTGTCGGCGTAGACCGGCGCGAGCAGGCCCGCGTCGACTCCCGCACCGGTCCCGGCCTCAATGCCTGAGCTGCTGTCCCGCTGCTCGTCGTGCCGGCGTTCGTCGCTCCGGTGCCGGCTGTCCTGGTGCTCGCTGTCCCCATTCATGTGCGTTGCCCTCCCGCTTTCCGACTGGCGTGCGACTCGCAGAGACTCCCAGTCTCACAGCAAGCGCTCCGTGCAACGGGATCGGGGCGGGCATCGCTGGTGCGAAATTCGGTCCCGGGCGGCTGTCGCGCCAGGTTGAATGGGGCGTATGAGCAGCGACACACAGCAGGCGCCGGGCTTCGGCGAACCCCCGGTCTGGGAGCAGCGCTACCGCGCGGGCCGGATCTTCGAACCGACCTGGGCGGACGACGCCCCCGACCGGTCCATTTTTATCTCCAATGCCACCGGCACCTTCGAGGTGTACGCCTGGGACCGCGCCACCGGCGTCCAGCGCCAGGCCACCAGCCGGGCCAACGGCACCACCGAGGCGGTGCTGACCCCGACGGCGAGTGGATCTGGTGGTTCGACGACACCGACGGCGACGAGTTCGGGATCTGGCGCCGGCGGCCCTTCGACGCCGCCGCCCCCGGCCCGGAGGCGGTTCCCGACGAGGAGGCCGTGCCCGGACTGCCGCCCGGCTACCCCGAGGGACTCGCGCTGGGCCGCCCCGGGAGCGGGGTGACCGCGGTGCTGGGACGGTCCACCAACGAGGACGGCAGCACCCTGCACCTGGTGCGCACGGGCTCGGAGCCGATCGAGATCTACCGGCCGGGAGAACGCGGACGTCGCGGACCTGTCCCGGGACGGGACGCTGATCGCCATCCACCACACCGAGCACGGCGACGCCATGCACCCGCGTTGCGGGTGCTCAGCGTCCGTGACGGCTCCACGGTCGCCGAACTGGACGACGCCACCGGCCGCGAGACTCCGCTGGCCCTGTCCTGCCTGGGCTTCGCGCCGCTCCCCGGCGACAGCCGGATGCTGGTGGCGCACCAGCGCCGGGGCCGCTGGGAGCTGCTGCTGTGGGAGACCGCGACCGGCGAGCAGACCGAGCTGGAGCTGGGCCTGCCGGGCGAGGCCTCGGCCTCCTGGTACCCGGACGGGTCGGCGCTGCTGGTACAGCACAATCATCACGCGCGCAGCGAGCTGTTCCGCTACGACTGGCCACCGGCACGCTGGAGCAGCTGAGCACCCCACCGGATCGGTCAGCGACGCGGGCGCGCGGTCGGACGGCAGCGTCGAGTTCCTCTGGTCCTCGGCCGAGCAGCCGCCGGTGGTCCGCTCGACGCACGGCACCGTGGTGCTGGCGGCGCCAGGACCGCAGGCGCCCCGTCCGTGCCGGTCGAGGACGCGTGGGTGGACGGTCCCGGCGGTGCGGTCCACGCGCTGGTGCAGCGGCCCGCCGGGGTGGGCCCGTTCCCGACGGTGTTCCAGGTCCACGGTGGTCCCATGGCGCACGACCGCGACGCGTTCACGCTGGCTCCGGCCGCCTGGGTGGACCACGGCTTCGCGGTGGTGCGGATCAACTACCGCGGCTCCACCGGTTACGGGCAGGAGTGGCAGGACGCGCTGCGGCACCGGATGGGCCTGATCGAGCTGGAGGACATCGCGGCGGTCCGTGCCTGGGCGGTCGAGTCCGGGCTGGCCGACCCGGCCCGGCTGGTGCTGGCGGGCGGCTCCTGGGGCGGCTACCTGACCCTGCTCGGCCTCGGCGTCCAGCCGGAGCTGTGGACGCTGGGCCTGGCCGCGGTCCCGGTCGCGGACTATGTGACGGCCTACCACGGCGAGATGGAGGCGCTGAAGGCCGTGGACCGCACGCTGTTCGGCGGCGCTCCGGAGGAGGTCCCGGAGCGCTACGCGGCCTCGTCGCCGATCACCTATGTGGAGGCGGTGCGGGCCCCGGTGTACATCAGCGCGGGGCTGAACGACCCGCGCTGCCCGATCGACCAGATCGAGAACTACGTGCAGCGGCTGGAGAAGTCCGGGAAGACCCATGAGATCTACCGCTACGAGGCCGGGCACGGCTCGATGGTGAACGCCGAGCGGATCCGGCAGCTGCGGCTGGAACTGGAGTTCGTGGCCCGCCATCTGCCCTGAGCGTCTGCCGCGGGATGCTGTTCCGGCATGCTGCTACGGCCGCTGCTCCGGGATTCTGTTCCGGGCGCGGCTCCGGTCCCGCCCGGAACGACTCCGGCCCGGCCCCCGCGCAGTGCGGGGGCCGGGCCGGAGGGTGGGTCAGGAGCCGGGGTCAGGCCGGGGTCAGGCCGGGGTCAGCAGCCGGGTCAGGCCGGGGTGATGCCGAGGCGGCGGTCGCGGACGACCTCCGCCTCACGGCGGACCAGACGGAACCACATGAAAACCGCGAATCCGGCGAAAACGAACCACTGGCAGGTGTAGCCCAGGTTCTGGAACGCCTCCAGGGTCAGCCCGTCCCCCTCCGCCGCCTGGTAGGTGGGGACCGGCACCAGGCCGGTGGAGTCGGCGTCCAGCGCGATCCAGCCGTTGTAGATCGAGTAAGGCAGGATGTTGACCAGCGTCGACGGGCTGATCATGCCCACCTCTCCGCTGGGCAGGCTGCCGGTGGCGATCACCCCGGGCGAGCTCTCGTCCTCGGCGATCTGGAGCCGGCCGTGCAGCTGAACCGTCCCGGCGGGCGGCGCGGGCACGTGCCTGCTCGCCGACCAGCCGCGGATGACGGGGATATGCGTGCCGTTGGCGAGCTGCATCGGGGTGAGCACGTAGTAGCCGGTCCTGTTGTCGACCACTCGCTGCGGCACCAGCAGCTGGTCCTTGGCGTCGTAGCGGCCGGAGAACGTCACCTCGCGCCCGGCGTCCCCGGCGGTGACGGTCTGCGCGTCGGCCCCGGCCAGCAGCCCGGACAGCGGCACGGGACGGTCGACCAGCGCCGCGGCCTGCGCGGCCCGGAGGTCACCGGTGTGGGTCCGCTGCTCGAAACGGCTGAGCTGCCACACACCCAGCCAGATGCACAGTGGCACGGCCAGCAGGGCGAAGAGATGCAGACCGAGCCAGCGCGGGGTCAGCAGGAACCGGTACACGCCCCCACGGTAGCCAACGTCAGCGGTCGTCATGCGTGCCTGACCTGCATCGTCCGCTTCCCGTCGATCACTTTCAGCCTCCTGGGGAGTCCCTGGGGAGATCCATTCGCGTCCCGCTCGGCACCGAGAAGAGCGTCGATCGAGGCACGGCCCTTCGCTCCCGTCCGAGGGAGGAAGCGCCCGTATTGCTCAGGGGCCACCGTAGGCGATGAATCCAGGAGCCGATCCGCCAGGGTCACCGCCGACCGGCCACGCCCTTCCGGACGTCACTCGCGCTGCCCTTCCCGACGTCACTCGCGCTGCCCCTCCGGAGGTACTGGGTGGGCCTTCCGGGCTCGCGGGGCGGTGGCTCAGTTGTCGGGCAGGGGCGCGGTGTCGTAGACCGTCCCCGCGCAGGCGTTCGGGACGACCGCGGTGGCGGCGACCGGACTCCCCGCCCGGGGTGTGGCCGAGGGTGACCGAGGGCGGCGTGGCGGAGGGGGCGAGGGTGGTGCGCGGCGCCCCCGTCGCTGCCCGAGGGCCCGGCAGCGGCGGTCGGCGTCGCGTCGGCGCTGGTGGGACTGTCCGCGGAGGGCTGGGCGAGCCCGGCGGGGCCGTGGAAGCGCAGGTCGGCGTGCCCGTGCCGGTCGTCGGGACCCAGGCGAAGTCGACCGTGTAGAACTGGCCGGGGGCCAGCAGCACCGGGCTCGGGGTGGCCGCCGGGGAGGGCAGGAGGGTGGCCGGGTCCGTCGTGGAGTGCTGCATCACGGCGATCCGGGACGCGACGGTGCCGCTGACCGCGATCACCGACACCGTCCCCGGCTGGGACACCTGGCAGGTTGTCTGCGAGACGTTGGCCACCTGGAACGAGCCGTAGGCGGTGCCGTCGCTCCCGGCGGCGCCCACCGTGCTGCTGCCGTTCCCCAGCTGGTCCCGGCTGCACTCGGCGGCGGTGGCCCCGCCGGGAGCGGGCGCCATCCCTGGAGGGCCCGACGTCCAGGGCATCACCGAACCGGAGCGCGAACCGAGCAGACTGCCCGGCGGCGCACCGGAGCCGGCCGCGGCCGTCCCCGGCCAGCCGACCGAGTCACCGGCGGGCGGCAGGACCGGATAGGGCGGCGTGGCCCCGGCCGAGGGAGTGGTGCTGCCGCCTCCGGCAGTGGAAGAGGTCGCGGCGTTCTGGTAGCCGGGCCCGGACTGGGGCCCCGCGGGCGCCCCGCCGATGCCCGCCAGCGAGTGCAGCGCCAGGCCGCCGAGGACACCGAGGACCAGTGCCGTGGCCGCCCCGCCGCGCCGACGCCGGGCCCGGCGCTCCGGCACGGCACGGCGCAGGTTCTCCAGCGATCCGGGGGCCGGGCTGATCCCCGCGACCGACCGGTGCAGCAGCTCGCGCAGCTCGGCCTCTCCGGGGCTCAGCTCGGTCGGGTCGCCGGCCGGCCGAGCGTCCGCGGCGACGGCCTCGCCCGCCAGCCAGGGCGGACGCTGGGCGGAGCCACCGGCATCGGCGGCACCGCGCTGACCTCGCGCCCGCTGCTGCCGGGCCGCACGACCCGGACATAGGAACGATCCCCGGATGCCCTCTCAGCCCTGGCATCGGCTGCTTGGGATTCATCCGACTCACTGGCAGACATGGGGTCACTCTGCTGATTGGGACGATCCTGCTGATCATTGTGATTCGGCTGAGCCGGATCACTCCGCTGTTCCGCCGAATCCAGGCGCCGGCTCAGGTACGGATCCGGATCCGGATCCGGATCCGGATGCGGATGCGGATGCGGATGCGGATGCGGATGCGGATGCGGGCCCGAGCCCAGCTGCGGGCCCAGGTGCGGGTGCGGGCCCAGGCCCGGGTGCGGCGGCTGCCGCAGCGCGTCGTCGCTCATGACGCCGAATCCATGCTCAGCCGCAGCGCCGCCAGCCCGCGCGAGCCGTACGCCTTCACCGAGCCGATCGAGATTCCGAGGCTGTCCGCCACCTGGGCTTCGGTCATGTCGGCGAAGTACCGCAGCACCAGCACCTCGCGCTGCCGCCGTTGCAGCCCGCGCATCGCCTGGAGCAGCTGATCCCGCTCCAGGGCGTCGTAGGCGCCCTCCTCCGCGCTGGCCATGTCCGGCATGGGCTTCTGCAACAGGCGCAGGCTCATGATCCGGCGGCGCAGCGTGGAGCGGGACAGGTTGACCACGGTCTGCCGCAGATAGGCGAGCGTCTTCTCCGGTTCGCGGACCCGCCGCCGGGCCGCGTGCACACGGATGAACGCTTCCTGGACGACGTCCTCGCAGGAGGCGGCATCGTCGAGGAGCAGCGCGGCCAGCCCGAGCAGCGAGCGGTAGTGCGCCTGGTAGGTCTCGGTGAGCAGGTCGACGCTGGTGCCCTCGGCCGCGACGGCGGTGAACTCGGCCCGGTCCAGGCCCCCGTAGTCGAGGGTCCGGTCCAGCGTGCGATCAAGGGTGCGGTCCATGGTCCGGTCGATGCGGTCGACCGTCCGGCGGACGCCGGGGAAGGGGGCAGTCACCGGCAACCCCCCGGATCCGGCCAGCGCTGAGCCTCCCGGCATTTCCGCCACATCTGTTGGACGCCCGGGTGGGCGTGATGGTTGCACAGCGGAAGCAGAGGATCACCGTACGGACACGCTCGGTCCCGATGGGGGTCTGCACCCATCCCGCCGCCTCCCCGCAACCGCCGGTCTCCGTCCGTGCCAACGGTACGGGGCCGATTTACGCGCGTCACCGGAACGGGCGGAACGACGCACGACTGGTACCGGACAGCCACCCGCGAGCAGCGGCCTGCGCGCCGAGGTGGCTGTCCGGTACCTGCCAGGTATCAGCGGCCGGTGCCGCCGTAGACGACAGCCTCGTCCGTCTCACTGTCCAGCCCGAAGGCGCTGTGAACGGCCCGGACCGCCTCGTTGACGTCCTCCGCGCGGGTCACCACCGAGATCCGGATCTCCGAGGTGGAGATCAGCTCGATGTTGACGCTGGCGCCGGAGAGCGCCTCGAAGAAGGCCGCGGTCACCCCGGGATTGGACCGCATACCGGCCCCGACCAGGGAGATCTTGCCGATCGCGTCGTCATAGCGGAGCGAGGTGAAGCCAATGCCCTCCTGCACCCGCTCCAGCGCGTCGATGGCCTTGCGGCCCTCCGCCTTCGGCACGGTGAAGGAGATGTCGGTGAGGCCGGTGGACGCCGCGGAGACGTTCTGCACCACCATGTCGATGTTGATCTCGGCGTCGGCGACGGCGCGGAAGATCCGGGCCGCCTCACCGGGCTTGTCGGGCACGCCGACGACGGTGACCTTGGCCTCCGACGTGTCGTGGGCGACCCCGGAGATGATGGCGTGCTCCATTTCGCCCCCTTCGGGCTGGTTACGGACCCAGGTACCGACATGTCCGGAGAAGGACGACCGTACATGGATGGGCATGTTGTAGCGGCGCGCGTACTCGACGCAGCGGGCGAGCAGTACCTTCGAGCCGGACGAGGCCAGCTCCAGCATGTCCTCGTAACCGATCTCGTCGATCTTGCGAGCCTTCTTCACCACGCGCGGGTCGGCGGTGAAGACCCCGTCCACGTCGGTGTAGATCTCGCAGCACTCGGCGTCCAGCGCGGCCGCCAGCGCCACCGCGGTGGTGTCGGAGCCGCCGCGGCCGAGTGTGGTGATGTCCTTGCTGTCCTGGGAGACACCCTGGAAGCCCGCCACGATCGCGATGTTGCCCAGGTCCAGCGCGGTACGGATCCGGCCGGGGGTCACGTCGATGATGCGCGCCTTGTTGTGGACGGAGTCGGTGATGACCCCGGCCTGGCTGCCGGTGAAGGACTGCGCCTCGTGGCCCAGCGTTTTGATGGCCATGGCCAGCAGCGCCATGGAGATGCGCTCGCCGGAGGTCAGCAGCATGTCGAGCTCACGCCCGGCGGGGAAGGGTGACACCTGCTCTGCGAGGTCGATGAGCTCGTCCGTCGTGTCGCCCATCGCGGACACCACGACGACGACCTCATGGCCGGCCTTCTTGGTGTCGACGATTCGCCTGGCGACGCGCTTGATGCCCTCGGCATCGGCGACGGAGGAGCCGCCGTACTTCTGCACGACAAGGCCCACGTGCGCTCCTCGTATCTTCCGGTCTCCCGGTACTGCGGTGATTCAGGTCGCCGTCCCGTGACGGGGCGTGCGCGGACCCAGTCTATCGACCGGGACCCGCGCGCCCACGGTCATCCGCATGGTGAGACCACCGGCCCACTGAACGAGACGCCGCCGCTCCGTCGAAACCGGCCGCCGAGGCCGGCCCGGCCCGGATGCCCAGCCCGGCCGTCGGGCCCGGATGTCGGGCCCGGCCGCCGGGCCGCGGCGTCGAACCCCGCTGTCGGGCCCCGACCGGCCCAGCCCGGTTACGCCTTGTCGCGGGCGGGGTGCTCCTGGCCGTGCACGCCGAGTTCCGCGGCCATCAGCGCGCCGGCCTGCTGTCCCAGCTGCTCGTCGGTCAGGCCGTCGTCGTCGGTGTCCGCGCCCTCGACCGCCGCGCCGATCGGACTGTCCAGCCGGACATGCGCCACCAGCGAGTGCAGCGCGCGCAGCGCGGAGGTCGTGGTCGAGCCCCAGTTGGCCAGGTAGGAGAACTGCCACCACCACAGCGCCTCGGAGATCCGGCCCTCGCGGTAGTGCACCAGACCATGCTGGAGGTCGGCCACCACCCGGCGATGTCGTCCGAGATCCGGCAGGCAACCGGCTTGTCCGGGATGCCGTAGGGGTCGAAGACCTCGTGGTAGACGTCGATCGGGGCGAGCAGATCGGCCAGATTCTGGCGCAGCTCGGACTCGTCGACGTCCGGGCCGGTGTCGGGCTCGTAGCGGTCGTCCGGCAGGACGTCCTCGATGGCGCCGAGCCGGCCGCCGGCCAGCAGCAGCTGCGACACCTCCAGCAGCAGCAGGGAGATCGCACTGCCCGGCTCGTCGCCCTTGGCGATCTCGTGGACGGCGAGGACGAAGCTGTCCACGGAGTCGGCGATCTGAACCGCGAACTCGTCAGGCTCCTGCTCCGGCCCGTGCGCCGGCAGCGGCTCCCGCGAGCCTTGGGTCTCCTGAGGCTCCTGGGAGCTCTGAGGGCCCTGGGAACCCGGGGAACTCTGGGTACGCATGGTGGTGGTACCGGTGTCAGACATCGAGAAGTCGTCTCCCTTCGAAAGCCCGTCCGAGGGTGACCTCGTCGGCGTACTCCAGGTCTCCCCCGACCGGCAAACCACTCGCCAGACGGGTCACTTTCAGGCCCATGGGCTTGAGCAGGCGCGCCAGGTAGGTGGCGGTCGCCTCGCCCTCAAGGTTGGGATCGGTGGCCAGGATGAGCTCGGTGACCGTGCCGTCGGCGAGGCGCGTCATCAGCTCCCTGATCCGCAGGTCGTCCGGACCGACACCCTCGATCGGGCTGATCGCCCCGCCGAGGACGTGGTACCGGCCCCGGAACTCGCGGGTCCGTTCGACCGCGACGACGTCCTTGGGCTCCTCGACCACACAGATCAACGAGAGATCGCGGCGCGGGTCCAGGCAGACCCGGCAGCGCTCCGACTCCGAAACGTTCCCGCAGATCGCGCAGAAACGTACCTTCTCCTTGACCTCGTTCAGGGCGTTGGCCAGACGGCGCACATCCACCGGATCCGACTGGAGGATGTGGAAGGCGATTCGCTGCGCACTCTTGGGCCCGACGCCGGGCAACCTGCCCAACTCGTCGATGAGGTCCTGGACCACGCCCTCGTACACGCTGCTCGTCCTGCCCTTCCCCACCTGCGTGGGTAGTCGTCCCGCCGTGAAGTACTGCTGAAAGCCATCATCCTCTGGCTCCGGGGGTCTATACACCCGTACGACACACCAGGAGCGCCGGACCCGCAGGTCGAGACGCCCAAGGGCCCCGCGGAACCTGCGGAGTCCGGGGAAACCTAGCTGGTCCGGGTAAACCTGCGGAGTCCCTGGGGAAACGTGACGGCTCCTCCGGAGCGACCCGCCGACCCGGGGAAATCCGCACGATCCGGACGGCCCCGGGCCTGGCCCTCCCGGCCCGGACGGCCCCGGGCCTGGTGCTCCCGGCTCGTCCGGCCTGCGGTTGTCCGGCCGGCCTGCGGTTGTCCGGCCCGTGGTCTGCCCCGTTCGCGCGCGATCCGTTCGGTTCGCGCGAGCCGCTCGTCAGAACGGCAGCCCGGGGATCCCGCCGCCGCCGAGCCCCTGCGCCAGCGGGCCGAGCCGCTCGGCCGCGAGCCGCTGCGCGGCGGCGTTGGCGTCCCGGACCGCGGCGAGGACCAGGTCGGCCAGCGTCTCGGTGTCCTCGGGGTCGACCGCCTTGGGGTCGATGACCAGAGCTTTCAGCTCGCCCGAGCCGCTCACCGTGGCCCGTACCAGGCCGCCGCCGGACGTGCCCTCCACGGTCGCCGCCGCGAGCTCCTCCTGGGTACGGGCGAGTTGCTGCTGCATCTGCTGGGCCTGCTGGAGCAGTGCCTGCATGTCGGGCTGTCCACCACCGGGAAACATGATCCGCTCCTAGACGTCGTGAATCGTGGCTGTACGAGACGGTGCTGATCCGAGGCCATGCGCCATCCGTACGGTGCGAGCCTACGTGGCCCGCAGGGGTGCGGTCCCGCGAACCGCTCCCTGGAAACACGGCAGCTAGCGCGTGTGATTGATCTCCTCGAGCACCGTGGCCCCGAGCTCGCGCATGATCAGCTCCTGGCCGGAGACCGAACCCATCGCGTAGGCGGGATCCTCCTCGTCCGGGAACTCGTCATCCGGGGAGTCCGGCATCGGCGGCGGCAGGTCGGGCACCGTGGGCGGCGCCACCTGCGCGGGCCTCGGCGTCGACTGCGCCACGGGAGGTGCGACCGCTGCGGGAGGCGCGGCAACCGGCGCGGGCTGCGGCGTCTGCACCGGCGCCTGGGCCTGCACCTGCGCTACGGGAGCGCTCGGAGCGGACGCGAACCCCTGCGGCGCCGGCCCGGCTGCGGGCGCAGCCTGTCCCCAACCGCCGCCACCAGCCGCGCCACCACCGCCGAAGCCGCCGCCCGAGCCGTTCCCGTACCCGGTGCTGCCGCCGTTGCCACCGCCACTGCCGCCGCCATTACCGCCGAAGCCGCCCGCTGCGGGGCCCCGCCCGACGGGTCGACGACACAGTCGATCTTCCAGCTGACCCCGAGGGCGTCCTGCAGGGCCTGGCGCAGGATCTCGTCATGGCCACCGTTGACGAAGCCGTCACGAGTACCCGCGTGTTCGAAGGAAAGCTGGAGCGTCGCGCCGTCGAAGCCGGCCACCTGCGCCTGCTGCACCAGCATCCAGGTGACCCGACGCCGTCCCTTGACCGCCTCCAGGACCTGCGGCCACTGGTTCCGGATCTCGGCCGCACCCGCCTGCCCCCCGCCCGACGGCTGCGGCGCCTGCTGCTGCACCGGCACCGGCTGGGGCTGCTGGGGCTGCGGCTGGGACTGAGCCTGCTGGGGCTGGGGCGTCGGAACCGCCGCCGCGGGTGTCGGCGCCGGGGCCTGCGCCGACGGCTCGGCGTTGAAGCTCCGGCCCACCGGCCAGGCACCGGAGCCGGGGGCCTGCGCCCCCACTGCCTGCGCGGGCGCGGCCGGAGGCTGCGCCACCGCCCGGGGCGGAGCCGCCACCTGCGCCGATGCCGCAGCCGGCGCGGGAGCCGCCACCGGCACATGGGCCAGCGCGGCCGGCTCAGCCACCGGCGCCGCCGACGCCATCTGCGCGGCCTGCGCCACCTGTACCGGCGCAGCCGCGCCGCCCCCGCCGCCCCGCCGCCCATGGCGGCAGCATCGCCCGCGGCAGCGACCCCGCCGCCGAAGGCCACCCGCCGCTCCAGCTTGTCCAGCCGTGCCTGGAGCGAGGACGCGTCGTCATACGCGCCGGGAAGCATCACCCGGGCGCAGATCAGTTCGAGCTGCAACCTGGGCGAAGTCGCCCCGCGCATCTCCGTCAGCCCGGTGTTGACGATGTCGGCCGCCCGGCTCAGCTCAGCCGCACCGAAACGGGCCGCCTGCTGCTCCATCAATGCGATCCGGTCGGCAGGCGCGTCGATCAGGCCCTTCTCCCCCGCATCCGGCACGGCGGAGAGAATCACCAGGTCGCGCAGCCGCTCCAGCAGGTCCGCGACAAAGCGGCGGGGATCGTGCCCGCCCTCGATCACCCGGTCGACCATCCCGAACACCGCCGCGCCGTCCTGCGTGGCAAAGGCGTCGGTGACCTCGTCCAGCAGCCCGGCGTCGGTGTAGCCCAGCAGCGCCGTCGCCATGGCATACGTCACACCGCGCTCGTCCGACCCGGCGAGCAGCTGGTCCATGACCGACATGGAGTCCCGCACAGACCCGGCCCCGGCCCGGACCACCAGCGGATAGACGCCGTCCTCGACCGCGATCTGCTCCTGCTCGCACACCTGCGCGAGGTAGTCGCGCAGGGTGCCCGGCGGGACCAGGCGGAAGGGGTAGTGGTGGGTGCGCGAGCGGATCGTCCCGATGACCTTCTCGGGCTCGGTGGTCGCGAAGATGAACTTGAGGTGCTCCGGGGGCTCCTCGACGACCTTCAGCAGCGCATTGAACCCGGCAGTCGAGACCATATGGGCCTCGTCGATGATGTAGATCTTGTAGCGGCTCGAAGCCGGCGCGAAGAACGCCTTCTCCCGCAGGTCACGCGTGTCATCCACACCACCGTGCGAGGCGGCGTCGATCTCGATCACGTCGATGGACCCGCCCCCACCGCGCGCCAGATCCACACAGGACTGGCAGACACCGCAGGGCTCGGGCGTCGGCCCCTGCTCACAGTTCAGGCAGCGGGCAAGGATCCGGGCGCTGGTCGTCTTACCGCAGCCGCGCGGACCACTGAAGAGGTATGCGTGATTGACCCGGTTGTTGCGCAGCGCCTGCTGGAGCGGACCGGTGACGTGCTCCTGACCGATGACCTGGGCGAAGGTCTCGGGGCGATAGCGGCGATAGAGAGCGAGCGACACGTCACTGACCCTAACGGTCCCCACTGACAGCGGACCCCTGGAAACAACAGGACCCCTCGTGCACCCGCCAGAGCCCACTTACCCTTGCTGCCTTCCGGCCCTGGGGGGGTTCAGCGAGATAGCGCCACACGAGGGGCTGTGAACAGCGTACCGGATCCCAGCCCCAACCCATGACCGCCCCCGGACCACCCATCCCCCCAGCCCGAACCCCCGAGCCCATGTGCACGAGCACCCCCAAACATCTAGTAAGCTCTCCCACGGAGGATTCGCCTAGTGGCCTAGGGCGCACGCTTGGAAAGCGTGTTGGGGGCAACCCCTCACGAGTTCGAATCTCGTATCCTCCGCAGGTCAGAGGGCCCGCACCAGTCCGGTGGTGCGGGCCCTCTGCTTTTGTCGTCTTCGTTTTGGTCTCAGTTGCGACGTGGAGGCCGAGGTCGGTGCACAGCCGCTCAGCTCGTTGGCCGCGCCCCCGGCGCACAGACACAGGATCGGCTCGCGGCAACCGTCCAAGCCACGATTCCCGAGCACGCCCGACAAATCCTCGCCGACCCCGCCTGCCGTTCGGGTCAGTAGCGGGCGAACGGCGCCCATGCACTGATCGCGAAGCCGCTGCCCTGGTTGTGGACCTCCAGGGCGCCGTGGCCGCTGAAGTGGGCCGGCAGGACGAGGGCACCCGTATCGGCGGCCCAGCCGAGCAGCCTGCGACGGGTCGTGCGGGCTTGGGCGACGTCGTGGCAGAAGCAACTGCTGTGGTCCGGGTGCAGGACCTGTAGCGGGGTGTGCAGCAGGTCGCCGGCGAGCAGGGCACGGTCACCACCGGACTCCAGCTTGATGACGCTGGAGCCGGGGTGTGCCCGGGGGCTGCCTCCAGGCGCAGGTTGGCGTCGATGGTGTGGTGGTCCTCCCACAGTCGGACCTGGCCCGCGGCATGGACCGGGGCGACGCTGTCCTCGAAGGCGTTCTCGTTGGCGCCCCCGGTGATGGCCGGGTTGTTCTCCGGGTTCCAGAACTCGAAGTCGGCCTTGGGCATCAGGTAGACGGCGTTCGGGAAAGTGGGGACCCAGGCGCCGTCGGCCAGCCGGGTGTTCCAGCCGATGTGGTCGACGTGCAGGTGTGTGTTGACCACCAAGTCGACGTCCTCGGGCTGCACGCCGGCGCGCTTCAGGTTGCCGAGGTAGTCGAGCCGCAGGTGGTCCCAGGCGGCGACGGCCGGGCGGGTCTTGTCGTTGCCCACGCCGGTGTCGACCAGGATGGTCTTCCCCTCGCTGCGCAGCAGCCAGGTCTGCATCGCGACGTGGACCATGGCGTCGTCCGCGCCCAGGTGGTCGGGCACCAGTAGCTCGCGGTGCTCCTCCCAGGCCTGTTCGGGCAGGTCCGGGAAGAACTGGTCGGTCGGCATGATCGGGCCGTGCATCTCCTCGACGCGGGTCACGGTGACCTCGCCGAGCTTGATCTCGTGCGTGTCCTGCATGGCCGTTCTCCTGTGGGTGGATGTATGGGGTGGATGTGTGGTGCGGGATAGTCTTCGAGCCGGAATGGGGCGAGGATGCGGCGGGCTTCGGGGCTGGGTGTCAGCGGTTGAGGTGGGCGAGGAGAAGGTTGGGGTCCTTGGCTGTGACGTAGGCGGCGCTCATGACGTAGACGGTGTCGCCGCGCAGGGCGATGGAAGTGGGGTTCTGCAGGCCGTCGGCCGGAGTCAGCACGATGGAGTGGGTGCCGTCGGGCTGGACCAGGGCGACTTCGCTGGGTCCGTTGAGGGCGGCCAGGATCTGGTTGCCGTGACCGGTGAAGGCGAAGTCGTCGATGCCGGCCAGCCCGGTGGCCCGGGTCTGGACCGCGCCGGCGCGTCCGTCCGCGAGGACCGGGATCCGCAGGATGGTGCCCGTGTCGAGGTTGGTCGCCCACACCGCCCCGTTGTGAATCTTCAGGCCGTTCGCGCCCAGGAATCCGGTGGCAGCCAGTTCGGGAGCGGTGGACCAGGCGGTGGGAGTACCGCCGGCGGCGGGCACGCTCCAGATGGTGCCCAGCACGGAGTCGGTCACGTAGAGGGTGCCGGTCCGCGGGTCCAGCGCCAGGCCGTTGGGCAGGCCGTCGGCGGGCAGGGCGGCGATGCGCTGCGGGGTGCCGCCGGGACGCATCCGCCACACGCCGGTGAGGTCGGCGGTACCGGTGGCGTACAGGAAGTACAGGGTTCCGTCCTGGGCGCGGGTGATGCCGACGGTCAAGGGGAAGCCCAGGACCGGAGTGTGGACCCCGCCGTCGGCGGTTCGGGCAGCGTGGCCAGGATCCGGATCGCGCCGCTGGGCGAGACCTCGGCGATCTGGCGGGCCTTGGCGAAGGTGACGTAGGCGGCGCCGCCGCGGGTCAGGGTGAGGTTCTCCGGTGTCTGGCCCTGCGCCAGGTCGAAGTGCACGGCTATGCGGGCGTCGCCGAGCGAGGCGGGGGGCGAGTACACGGCGGTCTGTGTGCTGCGGGGCCGGTGGCAGCGGCTGACGCCGGCCCGCGCGAGCGTCGCAGCGCCGGCCGCGGCGAGACGGCGGCGGACAGCGCCGCGGCCGACAGGGCGGGCTTGGTGGGCCTGACGGACTCGGTGGGCTTGGCGGACTGGCGGACGTCTTCTTGAACATGGTGTTCCTCTACGGTTTTCGGGCATGCGGCAGCGAAGCGCCGCGCATGGGAGGTGAGGGTCGGCCCGGTGCGCCGCGGCGCACCGGGCCGTCAGAGCGGCGGCCGATTCGTCGGCCGCGCACGGGTGGGACAGAAAGGATCAGTGGAGTCGGTGGGATGGAGGCTCGCGACCGGCTGAGTCTCGGGTGCACGCTGGTAGTGCGGGGCCGGTCAGTCGGAGGCTGCCCGGACCTGCGGTCGCACCGGGGCGCCCGGCCCGGTGGTGTGCCGGACGGCCTGGGCGAGCAGGGTCAGCGCTGCCCGCGAAGGCGAGTCCGCCTGCGCGGTGGCAACGACGATGCCCGGGCCCGGTCCGTGGCTGAGGGTCTGCTGGGTGACGGTCAGCGGACCGACCAGCGGGTGCCGCATCTCGTACTCGGCGACGGTGCAGGGCTTCACCCGGTGGTCGGCCCACATCGAGGCGAAATCAGAACTCCTCGCGCTCAGTTCGCCCACGAGCGTGTGCAGGGCGGCGTCCTGCGGGTACTGACCCGCCACAGACGCAGATTGCCCACCACTGCCCGGGCTTTGCCGGCCAGTCCGCGTACAGCTCGCGGGTGTGTGCGTCGAGGAATACCAGCCTGGCCATGTTGGGACGGTGCGCCGGTGAATCCGCGCTGCCGGGCTCCAGGTGCCCGGCGAACAGCGCGTGCCCAGCGGGTTCCACGCCAGGACGTCGCTGCGACGACCGATCACCACCGCGGGCACGTCCGCCAGGGCCTCCAGCAGCTGACGTGCCGCGGGCGTCAGCCGTTCAGGAGGCGGGCGCCTGGCCCGGTCGCTGCGGGCCGCCGATCGTGCCAGTTCGTGCAGGTGCACCCGTTCTGCCTCGTCCAGCCGCAGAGCCCCGGCGACAGCGTCCAGCACCTGCGGCGAAGCGTTCAGCGACTGCCCTGCTCCAGGCGGGTGTAGTAGGAGACGCTCACCCCGCGAGCAGCGCCAGCTCCTCGCGCGCAGACCCGGCACGCGCCGTCGCTCCCGTACGTGGGCACCCCCGCTTCCTGCGGGCTGAGCTGCGAGCGCGCGCCAGCAGAAAGTCCCGAGCTGTGCTTTCGCGTTCATGGAACCGAGTATGGGCCGCCCGCGACACCCAGCCTGCCCCTGCCAGTGGTAGGCACCGGCGGGTGTGGCACGTCGCGAGCGACGGCAGTGAAGTGGGACCGCCGACCGGGCAGCCAAGCCCCGGACCACCCAGGAGAATGCCGTGGACACCACCACAGCAGTCAGTCCGACCCTTCAAGGCCCTGGAGGCATCGGAGTTCGCCTTCACCGGTGCGCATGGGTCGACGCCTCCCCGACGAGGTCTACAAACTGGTCAGCGACGTGTCCGCGATCAGCCGGTGGAGCCCCAACGCCCTCGACGCCGCCTACGACCCGGGCGAGGGCCCCCATGCCGGCGCCTGGTTCAGCGGCCGCAACCGCAGGGACGGCAAGGAATGGATCACCCGCTCCCGCGTCACCCGGGCCGACCCGGCGCTGCCTTCACCTTCACGGTCGGGGATACCGAGGACGGCATCGTCCGCTGGAGCTGGACGTTCCACGCCCGGGGACGAGGCACCGTCGTCCAGCAGTCCTGGCAACTCCTGCGCCTGGACCCGGTCCTCGGCACCACCCGCCACGACCTCGACGCCCTGCGCGACTACATGAGCGACAGCACCGAATCCACCCTGCTCGCCCTCGCCCGATGGATCGCCGAGGAACACACCCACGAGGAGCCCTGACCCGCTCCGCAGTCCCCGGGCATGCCATGTGCCAGCGCGTGGCCACGCAAATCAACCCGGCTGGATCACCCTGACCGGACGCGGTCCGAGGTCACCCGGAGGGTTGCAGTTCGGGTTGCATTCAGCCCCGTTCAAACGGGTTCGGCAGGACCGAGGCCAGGCGCTGCGGCGCAGGTAGGAACGCCGACGGACCGGAGCGAATGCCCGGACGAACAGTTGGAAGGCGTGTTTGGGGCAACCCCTCACGAGTTCGAATCTCGTATCCTCCGCAGGTCAGAGGGCCCGCACCGGTTAGCCGGTGCGGGCCCTCTGCGTTTCGTCTCAGTCGCCGTCTCAATCGACGGCGCCGCAGCCACAGGTCACGTGTCAGTGGCCATCGCTATGTTCCAGGCCATGACAGGCATAGACGATCAACAAGGCGCAGGCGTCGTCGGCATGAGCGCTCCCTCGGACATCGTCGCTCGCGTCCGCGAACGCGCGCTCCAAGAGAGCGGCGAGCTCCCCGCTCGGGTCGGCGAGTGGGAGGTTGCCGCAGCCGAGCGCGAACTCGGCTTCGCACTACCGCAATTGCTGGTCCGGCTGTACCAGGAGGTGGCCAACGGCGGCTTCGGTCCCGAGTACCTGCTGCTGCCCCTGGTCGGCGAGAGCCGGACAGCGGTTGCCGAGTACAGCCCTTGCGAATACTGGCCCCACGGCGTCCTGCCGATCCTGGACTGGGGCTGCGGCATGTACGCCGCGGTGGACTGCCTGGACCCCGATGCTCCGGTCCTGCTCTTCGAGCCGAACGCCGGCCCCGAAGACTGGGCGGAGGCCTGGTTCACCGACTCGCCGTCACTCGCACAGTGGCTGAATTCCTGGCTCGACGGCACTGGCTGGTGGGAGGAGGAGGTCATGATGGCCGAGGACGCACCCGAGCCCAGCCCTGGCCCGACGCCACAAGGCGGCTCGTCTCCTAGCTCAGGCAACGAACGTACGCTATTCTGTACGCTATGAAGACGATGAGTGCGACTGAGCTCCGCAGCAATCTCGCTGCCGCGCTCGACTCTGTCGAGAACGACGCCGAGGAACTCGTCATCACCCGGGCCGGCCATGAACCGCTGGTCGTCGTCTCCCTGGCCGAATACGCGTCGCTCCGCGAGACCGACTACCTGTTGCGCTCCCCCGCCAACGCCGACCATCTGCGTCAGTCCCTTCGGGACTACCAGGAAGGTCGCACCCAGAACCGCGAACTGATCGACCCCGAGGACGCCACCGAGCAGTCCGCGTGAAGATCCAGTTCACCGACGGCGGCTGGACCGACTACCTGTACTGGCAGGCGAACGACCGCCGCCTCCTCAAACGCATCAACCAACTCATCGACGACATCCGCCGCAACGGCCACGAGGGCATCGGCAAACCCGAACCCCTGCGCCACGAACTCGCCGGGGCCTGGTCCCGCCGAATCGACCAGGAACACCGCCTGGTCTACGTCCTCGACGAGCAGGCCCACACGGTGTGCGTCATCGCCTGCCGCTACCACTACAGCAAGTAGCCCGTTTCGCTCTGATCGCCCCGACACGTTGGGGCCTGGGCGGGATGTCGGCCAGTTGCAGTTCCAGTTGCATTCACCCCCGTCCGCGAGTGTCCGGCCACCCCTCGTCTGAACACTTTGGACCGTGCGTGAGACCGGATCCACGGGCAGATACGCCGGCCGCAGTTCCCGTACCGCCGGCTCGACCGCGTCCACCGCCGAGCCCTTCGCTGCCCGTCGGTAGACCGGCGGCCGGTCCGAGGCAAGGGCCCGCAGCACGGTGTTCCTGGAGATCCCCAGCCGCCGGGCCACGGCACGGGCGGACAACTCATCGGCCCGGTGCAGCCTGCGGATCTCAGCCCAGTCCGCCACGCGGATCACCCTCTCTTCCTCCTGACCTCAGACTAATGAGGTCAGGAGGATCAAGAGATCGCAGAGTGGCTCCTTTTGATCCACCGTCCGTGGCCCCGCTTTCGCCCGTTGCCGACAAGCCAGGTGCTGGATTCCAGGTACAGGGCGGTTGTGGACCTGTATGTACGACGGTCGGGGTCTCGTTGATCGGCTGGGAACCGTCCAGATCGTGGCCGGGTCATCGTCCAGGCTGGTGAGCCGGGGCCCGCTCACCAGCCTCTCGGCGTCCGGATCAGCGGGTGAAGGTGAAGTACTGCCAGCCGGAGGTGCCGGCGATATTGGCGTGGTCGCTGCTGCCCGGTACGTACTCCGCGTCCAGGCGGAAGGCCTGTCCGATCACGCCGGGGCTCAGGGTGATACTGCCCAGCGCCACGCTGGAACCGTAGGCGGACTCGGTCAGTCGCACGCAGGCGTTGTTGGCGACGGTGCGCCAGGCCGAGTGCAGGTACTGCTGCACCTGGACGCGTACACACTGCTGGGGTTTGGCCGGAGTGACCTGGAGGCCGAACATCGGGGCCGTCTCGCTGTGGAAGACGCGATAGCTCACGCCGCCCTTTTTGACGGTCGTGTAGAAACCAGGCCCCACACTCGCGGTGACCCCGGCGCTGGTCCATGTGTACACAGCGGACGAAACCGGGGCGTAGCGGTAGTCGCCCGTGAAGGAGGCGTAAAACTCGGTGTCCGTGGTCGTCCGGAAGTAGCCGACCAGGTTCCCCTGGGAGTCGACCCGGCCGGTCGTCACCTGGACCTCGGCACCGCCGTACGGACGGGCATAGAGCGTCACGGAACGGCCGTTGTAGGTGGCGCCCAGGTGGGCGGTGATCTTTGCCCAGGCGTCGTTGGCGTAGGTCCGGGAGTTGGTGGTGATCGTCAGCGAGGTTGTCAGTAGGGGAATCCGTACGGAGGTGAACGTCCAGCTGCTGTAGTGGGTGCCGTCACCGGGATAGCTGACTTCGTAGCTGTTCTCACCGCCGATCTGCGGTGTGTCCGTGATCGTGAAGGTGCCGTCGCTGTTGAGGGGGACGGTCCACGGGGCGGAGCCGCCAGGAGTGGCCGAGTCCTGCCGACTCACCGTGATGAGCTCACCTGCGGGGAACGGGCCGTTGGCCAGGGTGCCGTGGATGGTGAGCGGAGCGCCTCGAACGGCGGTGGCGGGCGCGGTCAGCGTCACGGTCGCCTCGCGGTCCGAACCGGTCCGGTTCACCATGGTCACCTGGTCGGAGGTGGGCTGGTGATCGAGGTCCCCGGGGAAGGTCAAGGTGTAGGTGTAGTCGTCGGACTGCTGGGGCGTGTCGTCGAGCGTGAACGTGCCGTCGGCGGGATTCACGGCGACCGGAGGCAGGTCCACTGTGGTGCCCCCGTCCCAGGGCGTGCGCTGCACCTGGATGACGGTGCCCGAAGCGTAGGGCGCGTTGGACAGTTGGCCGCTCAGCACTTCGGGGTCGGTGCTCAACGCGGACTGCGTGACGGTCATGCGGGTGGGGGAAGGGCCGACGGAGACGCTGATGGCGGACGTGGACGACTCGTGGGTCGCGTCGCCCGGATAGGTGACCTGGTAGTCGTAGGTGCCCGCGGTCGGCTGGACGTCAGCGAAGCTGAACTCGCCGCCGGCGCCGAGAACAGCGTTGGGCAGGGCCTTGCCGTCCTCGCTCACCTCCACTTCTTCGCCCGCCGGGATCGCGAAAGCTGAAGCCACCGTGCCGGTGAGGGTGTAGGGGGACCCCGGGACGGCGTAGGTGTTCGGCAGGCTGAGTGCGATCGTGGAGGTGGCCATCCGCGGGTTGTCAAGGATGTGCAGGGCGTACCCGCCTCCTGCCGCCTGACTGACCACGTAGAGGCCGGGGCCGCTGCCGGCCCAGGCGAGCCCGTCGGGCACCGGCTGGTCCGGGGCGATGTCGAACTCGAACTTGCTCAGCCCGGTCGGCGGATTGCCGGGGGCGAGCACGCGCAGGTTGTCTCCGGGGTCCACGGCGTTGCTGGTATCGCTGTAGGCGAGGGCGATGGTTCCGTCCGGGGCGGTGGCCACGGAACCCGCGATCTGGTAGGGGCCCCCGCAGTAGTTGTGGGCGTCCAGGTCGGACAACCCCGCGGTGGGGTAAAGCACATCGCACTGGTTCTGCGACGCGGAGAGCATGACCTCGGATCCGTCCGGAGTGACCGAGAGATCAGCCAGTCCGACAAGCGTGATCGCCGTGTCGCCGATGGTGGTGACCGTGCTGCCGGAGACGTCGTAGGTCCTTGTCGGGACGGGATCGCTGCCGGTCGGTTGGGCAGCGGCCAGCACGCCGGGCCGCACCGGCCAGGAGCGGGGCCGCTGCCCAGGCCCCCATACCGGGCTGCGGGGTCGCGGTTGGGGCGGCGGCAGTGGGGTCCACCTCCCCGATGCCCGCAGCGCCGACCGGCCCGTAGCTGTACCAGAGCTTGCCGCCGACGAAAGCAACGGAACCTGGGGCGCTGCCTGCGCCGCTGGGATAGCGAGCGGATTCCGTCAACGTGGAGGTGTTGATCGCCGAGATGGCATCGCCGTCTGTGAGGGCCACGTACAGCGTGCTGTCGTCGGAGGAGAGCGCGAGTCCGGTGGCACCGGGTTCATCGGGGATCGTGACCGGGTTCGAACCGTCGAGATCGGTGACCAGAATGCTGTCGGTACCGGCTCCTTGGCTGAAGAAGAGGCGTCCGTGCACAGTGTCGACGGCTATGTGGGAGTAGTGCGTCAGCGCCAGGGAGGTTGTCGAGTCGGCTGACGCCTGGGGGGCGGGGGAGGTGAGAGCGACTGCCAATCCGGCGAGAAGCGATCCGGCCGCGGCGAGGGCGGTTCTCTTGATGCGCATGCAGTCCCCAGGAGAGCTGGTCAGAGCGAGACGGGTGAGAGTTGACCTGCCCACAGTTGCCAGGTTGTCTCCGTGATCGAGCGAATGCACGGTAGCGCATGGGTGCAAGAGGAGGCTCGGGAGGTCTGACTCCGAGTGGGAGCTGTCCGACTGGCTCCAGGGCAATCAGACGAGCCGTACTGGGTGACGATCGGTGGCGGGGTCGAGCCCACCGACGTCGGCGTCGAGGCGGCACTGCACCGGGAGGTCACCGAGGAACTCGGCGGCACCCTGCACACCCCGCAGCTCGTCCACCTGATCACCGACGAACTGGACGGGGGCACCGGCGTCCAGCACATCTTCGTGGCCCGGCTGAAGGACATGGACCTCTCCCGCCGCACCGGAAGCGAGTTCAGCAAGCCCGAGCGCGGCAGCTACGACGTCATCCGGCTCCCCTTCACCACTGAGGCGCTGACCGGGATCGACCTGATGCCGCCGCAGCTGGCCGAGTTCATCTCCGCCAACGTCACCGCGCTCCGATCGGTCAGCGAGTGGTGACCGTGACGGGCGCGCCCTGGTTCCTGAGCCTGAACGGTCCGGACAACGTGGGCAAGACGACTTAGCCGGAACCAAGCTGGATTGCCAGGGGATCTGGCGGCAGCTGTCGCCTCGGTCGGCCACGGCCATTACCCAGACGATCAGTTGGCCGTTTTCGACGATGTAGACCACACGGTGGTCGCCAACCCTGAGGCGCCATCGGGCCGCATGCCCCTGCAGTGCCTTGACGTCGAACGCCGTTGTGTCGCCGCCGTCCATCGCCTTCTGCAGTTCGGCGAGCCGACGCAGAATGGGGAGGGCATCAGGCCGCTCGATCTTCAACAGCTCACGCTGGGCATGCGGAGTGAAGCGCGTGACGTATCCCATCGGACATCAGCCCTCCTGGCGCCTCGAAGAAGAGCCGCCATCTCCGCCATCGAGACGGACCCCTGCAGCCCCTCTGCCTCCGACTCGTCAGCCAGCTTGTTCAGCCCCGTCCGTCGCCGCCCCTGCGGGCGCGCACAGCGGCGGGATCATCTACATCGCCGGACTCACCGGCGACAGTGACAACGTCGGAATGCTCAGCGGCAGGCGGGGCACCGGGCCCGCCCTGACCCTGGTTCCAGTGTCTTCTCCGGCTTCCGTGTCCCCCGTTCGCACGCAGGCCTCCAACGTGGACATCGACACCAACGACGACTTCTACGACACCTCCCTGGACACCGGTATCACCACCCAGGTCTCGGCCGTCGGTGACACCTTCCGAGGCATCGTCGGCAAGGTCTCCAAGGCCACGGTCGGCGCCCGCAACAGCGGCTCCAGCATCATCCGCACCCTCACCGGAGTGGACCCCGGCCTCAGGGGCACGATCGGCGTGACCGGGGGATTCCCCGGATCGGTGAAGGTCGTCATCATGCCCAAGGCGTGCAAGATCCTGGCCCCGACCGCCGGAGGCCAGCCGTTCAGCGGCGCCTCCCCGGACGGAAAGATCACCGCCTACGAATGCGTCACCACCACACCGCTGGACCCCGGCAAGTCGGTGTACTTCACCTTCGGGATCCGCCCCCTCAAGGCGTTCAGCAATGAATTCGCCGGCGTGTTCACCGATGCGATCGAGGACCCCAACGCCGACCCCGACCTCCTCACGACGAAGCTCTACCTCAGCGCAGCCAGAGCCTGACACCGTCGAGGTTGCGGTTCGGCTTGTCGGGACACCCATGAACCTCCACCCCCGCCCACCTGGGCAGATGAAGGGCCGGACGCATCGCGTCCGGCCCTTCGTCGTTGTCGCTCACCCGTCGTTGTCCTGGTTTTCGCCCATGCCGGGCTGATGAGCGCCCTCGGGCAAGCGGGGGCGCTCACACCGGGATGATCTCGATGCCCCGCTCCAACCCTTGAAGTCATCGACGTTTCCGCGTGAACAGCGGGAGTCCATGGGCGGCGGCGTAGCAGCGATCATCAGGTCCATGCGACGGGGCGGGGGTTGCGATTCGCTTTGACGGTGAGCGCGACCAGAGTTCCGAACCTGCGAGCGGCCTCCCGGTCAAAGGGGATGGCCGCGAACTCTGCCTCCACGTCGGCCAGGCGTTGCGCTCGCGCCATCATCTCCGCCGGGTCCTTCGTCATCGCCACGCCCTGGGCCAGTTCCGCCAGGACGACCGCGGAGACAGCCGCCTCCACGGGCAGGCGGCTGGAGTCGATCAGCGGCAGATCAATGACGACACACGTGTCCAGCAGTCCGCGCGGCAGCCTGTCGGTCACGCGCGATCCCATGGATTGCCGTCGTCATCGACACGGTCCTCGGAGCCGAAGAACGCGTCTGCCTCCGCTCGTAGCCGAGCGGCATCGGCCTGAGGCGCGTGGCGCCACTTCCGCTGCAGTTCCTCCACAGGGACGAAGCGGCGTCTGCTGCTGAGCGGGCGCACCTCGGCGATCTCAGTGCCATTTCGGGTGACGTGGTACGTCTCGCCCGCCTCCACGTCATCGAGTACAGCCTTGGAGCGCGCGGCGAGCTCCCGCTGGGTAATGGTCTTCATACAGCCAGCGTATCGCGGTGTAATACATCGCGCTACGCCGATTGGGGTCGCGGCTCGTCCGGGCCAGTTATGGTCCATATGTTCGGCAACGAGGAGTCGCTGACCTGTCTCCAGCCAGGGGTCGCCGCGTCTGCATACCCCGGTCACGTCCTGTCCGTTGGTGACGCTGGGCTGCGCGATCCGGGGACCGCCTCGGCTCGGAGGCGTGTGGGTCCGGTTCCGGCTGTCGCGGGGGGCCTGGGGGGCCGGGCCGGGGCGGACCTGGGGGCCTTGTTCTTGTGACTCTCTTCGGGCGGGGCGGGGGCGGCGGGGCTAGGGGCGGGTGAAGGTCAGGTGGGTGGTGCCGCTGGGGGTTGTCACCGACTCGACCCGGAAGCGCTGCTCCAGGCCTTCCAGCCCGTCCCACAGGCGTTCGCCGCGGCCCAGGACGATCGGGACGACGGCGACGTGGAGGTGGTCGACCAGGTCCTCCGCGAGGAACTGCCTGACTGTGGTGGGGCCCCCGCCGATCCGCACGTCGAGGCCGTCCGCGGCCTCGCGGGCCTGCCGCAGGGCCTCCTGCGGCGTGGCGTCGACGAAGTGGAAGACCGTGCCGCCCTCCATCTCCAGGGACGGGCGCGGTGATGCGTCAGCACGAACACCGGGGTGTGGAACGGCGGGTTGTCCCCCCACCAGCCCTTCCACTCCTCGTCGGTCCACGGTCCGCGCTGCGGCCCGAACTTGTTGCGGCCCATGATCTCCGCACCGATCCCGGGCCCCCAGGTCCAGGCGAGGGCGTCGTCGACACCGCTGCCGCGCCGGCCTGGCCGTGCATCTCGTTGAAGGCGCGGGTCTGAAAGAACCAGTCGACCAGCCGTGTCCCGGCATGCCCGAACGGGCCTCCGGCCCCTGCCCCTCCCCGGTGGCGAACCCGTCCAGCGACACGCCGAAGTTGTGCACTCGAACACGCGACATGAGACTCACGTCCCTCACTCGGACTCCATCGTCGAACCGAGCCTAGGCGTGCCCACTGACATAAGCCGGATCACTCGCCGCAGGAACGGTCCACGTCTCGCCTCCGGAGGAGCTGCCGCAGCTCCCGCAGCCCCTGCGGGGCCGGGCCCGGACCACGCTCGACGGCTCACGCCGCCTAGGGGCGCCGGGGGCGGCGGCGGGTGCGGGCGGCGGAGAGCCGCGAGCGCAGGGTCTGCGCCGGGAACCGGCGTTCCAGCTGGTCGCACATGTAGGCGGCATCCCGCAGGGTATTGCGGTAGTCGAATCGGAGATACTGGAAGGAGGCCAGGGGGAGCAGCACCTCGGGAAGATCTCCGGGCCTTATCCGGGAGGTTCCGGAAAGCAGTACCGGGACGATGACCTTCTGCTCCTCCAGGGCTTTCTCGATCTCGTAGAGAACCCAGTCCTCCTGGTCCGGATAGCGGGCCGCAAGCTGTTCCTGCCAGCCCGGTCCGACCACCACCAGCATCGCGTCGCAGGAGGTGATGGCGCGGGCGATCTCCAGGGTGTAGTCGGCGCCCGGGGCAATGGAGCGGCCGGCCCGGAATACCTGGTCCGGGCCGAGGCGCCGGGAAAGCAGTTCGTCCAGCAGTGCGGCGGCGTAGGCGTCGGTCTCCCGGCGGTAGTTGATAAAGATGTGCGGCATTTGCCCCTCTTGTCGCGTCCTCGGCACAGGGCCGACACCGGTTTCTGCGAAGCCGCTACGTGATCACGTCAATGGGCCTAGGCTAGCTCGACCAGTCGGCGATGACCGAAGGGCAGGAGGCACCGTGACGAGTGCAGCGGGAGGTCACCCCACGCCCGGCGGTCAGGCCCAGACCCCGGCCCAGACCCGGCCCCAGGGCCCGACGGGGCGGACGGGTCCCGGTCGAGGAACTGATCGCACTCACCCGCTGGCACATCGACCGGTACGACCGGCTCCGCGCCTCGACCGCCACCCGCGCGTCGGTCCTGCTCAGTGCGAATTCCGTGCTGATGGCCGGCTCCGCATTTCTGGTCGACTACCACTTACAGACCGCGCCACCCGATCGCCATCCGGTCTGGACCATATTTTTCGCGGTCGTCGCGGCGATCACCATCGGGCTGGTGCTGCGCAGCCTCTGGAGTTGCGTGGACGCCATTGCCGCCCGCAAAACCACTCGAATGGTTCACCCGGGCGAGATCCCATCGCGTTTCCTTTTCAACTGGGGCGACACCCTGAAGGCCGTCGACGGCAGCAGCAGCTTTGTCAGCAAGGTCTCGGTGCTGAGCTATGACGAGGTACTCAGGCACGCGTCGGCGGAGCTGTGGACCGACATACTCCAGCATTCCCAGCGTCATCGTCACCTGCGGGCGGCCATCTCGGTGTTCCGCTACGGAATCGTGGCTTTTCTGGTATTGGCGACAGTCACCTTCGTCGGCTCGGCCCGCTAGCACCTCGCATGCGCTGCTGCGGTTTGTCCGGCAGGGCTCAGCTCTCGTCGCCGTTCCCGGCCGCCAGTTCGGCGAGGTAGGCGGCCGCCGCCGTGGCCCCGGCTGCGCCGACGCGGCGGTAGAGGGCCACGGCGCGGGTCAGGTCGTGTCGGGCCGCGGCGCGGTCGCCGGCGCGGGCGGCGCAGCGGGCCGCGCCCTCCAGCGCGGTGGCCTCGTCCAGCTGGGTGCCGAGCTCGTGGGCGAGCCCGGCGGCGCGGAGGTAACCGGCCCGGCCCTCGGCGGGTCCGGTCACCTCTGCTGCCAGCGCACCGAGACTGGTGAGCACTTCGACCTCACCGTGGCGGTCGCCGAGTTCCTCGAACATGGCCAGGGACTGGTCCAGCAGCTCGGTCGCCGCCGCGAAGTCCCCGGCAGCCTGCCGCACCCGGCCGAGCTCGTGGCGGGCGTTGGCCTCACCCTGGCGGCCGCCGATCTGCTGGAAGTACGCCAGCGCGTGTTCGAACTGGACGGCGGCTCCCGCGACATCGCCGTCGGCGAACCGGGCCCGTCCCAGGTCGCAGCGGGCGTACGCCTCGTTGGGGCGGTGGCCGATTTTCTGGAAGATCTCCAGGGCCTGCTCCTGCAGGGCGGTCGCCGTCGTGTGGTCCCCGATGGCGAGCAGGACACTGCCCAGATCGCCCAGGGCGTTGGCCTCGCCCTGGCGGCTGCCGACCTCCCGGTAGATCCCCAGCGCGCGTTCGAACCGGTCGGCGGCGGCCGACAGGTCCCCGACCGCGTGCCGCATCCGGCCCAGGTCCCAGTGGGAGTTGGCCTGGCCCAGGCCGTCGCCGGCTTCCTCGAAGATGGCCAGGGACCGCGCGAACAGCTCGTCGGCCGCCGGGATGTCCATGGCCGCGTACTGCACCCGCCCCAGGTCCTGTAGCGCGTGGCCTTCGCCGAGGCGGTCGCCGACCTCCTGAAACCCCGCTCTGGCCTGACTCTGGAACTCGGCGGCAGCCGGAAAGTCCCCGGTCGCGTGCCGCAGGCGGCCGAGTTCGTGCAGCGCTCTGGCCTCGCCGCTGCGGCTGCCGAGGTCGCGGTAGCTGGCGAGGATCTGCTCCTGCAGCTCGATGGCGGCGGAGAGGTCGCCGACCCCGTAGCGCACCCGGGCCAGGTCCCAGAGCGCGTTGGCCTCACCGAAACGGTCGCCGAGCTGCCGCGCGGCGGTCGCCGCGGCGCGGTGCAGGGTCGTGGCGAGCGGCCATGGGCCCTCCTGCTGGAGGTAGGCGGCCAGCGCGGAGGTGAGCGGGACCACCCGGTGCGGCTGGTCGGCGACGTGGGCCAGGCAGTCCACCAGATTGTCGTGTTCGGCTCGCATCCAGGCCAGGGCCGCCGCCCGGTCGGACGGCCCGCCACCGGCGCCGCGCGTCTCTCCCCTCCCGTCGGTCCCGCTGTTCCCGGGGCGGAGGTAGCGGGCGAGGTAGCGGTCAGCGGCGTGCGCGGTGTCCTGGTAGTGGTCCAGCAGCCGCCGCAGCGCCGCGCCGCACTCCTCGGCCGCTTCCGGGCCCTCGCTCAGCGTGCGGGCGTAGAGCCGGAGCAGGTCGTGGAACCGGTAGCGGTACGGCGCGTGCTGGGCCAGCAGGTTGTGGTCGAGGAGCGACTCCAGCAGCCGCTCGGCGGTGCGTTCGTCGGTCCCGGCGACGCTCGCGGCGGCGCGCAGGTCGACGTCCGCTCCCGGGACCACCGCGAGCAGCCGGAAGAGGCGCTGCTCGGCGGCCGGGAGGGCGGCGTAGGACGTCTCGAAGACGCCGACCAGGTTGCGCTCCTCGTCCTGGAGGTAGGACAGGCGGCGCTGCTCGTCGCGGAGCTGCGCGGCGACGTCCTCGATCCGCAGGGCGCCCTGGTGGCGCAGCCGGGCGGCGACGATGCGGATGGCCAGCGGCATCCGGCCGCACAGCGCGACCAGGACCGGGACCGTAGGGTGGTCCGCCGGTATCCGTCCGGGACCGGCGACCGTGTGCAGCAGCGCGACCGCGTCGGCCTCGCAGAGCACGTCGAGGGCGAGCGAGTAGGCGTCCTCCAGCCCGGTCAGGCGCTTGCGGCTGGTGATCATCACCAGACAGCCGGGGCCGGCCGGGAGCAGCGGGCGGACCTGTGCGGTGCTGCCGGCGTTGTCCAGGAACACCAGGGTGCGGGTGCCGGCCAGCCGGTCGCGGTAGAACGCGGCCCGCTCGTCCAGGCTCTGCGGGATCAGCTGCGGGGGGACGCCCAGCGAGCGCAGGAACCAGTCGAGTGCCTTGCCCGCGTCGAGCGGTTCCATGCCGGGGGTGTGCCCGTGCAGGTCGATGAACAACTGCCCGTCCGGGAAGTGTGCCCGGACGTGGTGGGCGGCCCGCAGTGCCAGCGCCGACTTGCCGATGCCGGCCATCCCGTCGATCGCGGAGATGACCACCGTTCCGGCGTCGGCGCCGTCGGGGTCTCCTCGGCGAGGGCGAGCAACTGGTCGAGTTCCTGCGTACGGCCGGTGAACGAGGTTGTCTCGGAGGGCAGTTGGAAGCGCAGGTGGGAGGTGGGGGCCGGCCCGGCCTGCCGCGGCCCGTCGCCGTCCGGAGCGGCGGCCGCGGCCGCCGGAGCGCCACCGGCGGGCACGGCCGGGACCGCGAGGCCGGGGTCCCCTGCCAGGATTCGGCCATGCAACTCCCGCAGCGGCGCGGAGGGTTGCACGCCGAGCTCTCCGGCGAGGGTACGGCGCAGCTGCTGGAACACGTCGAGCGACTGGGCCTGCCGCCCGGCCCGGTACAGGGCCAGCATCAGCTGCCGGTGCAACTCCTCCCGCAGCGGGTGCGCCCGGGCCAGCGTCTGCACCTCGGCGATCAGCTCCGTGTGCCGCCCCAGCCGCAGTTCCGCCTCGATCCGCCCTTCCAGGGCCAGCAGTCTGGTCTCCTGGAGCCGCAGGACATGGGCGTCGGCGCCGGCCCAGGCGGACAGGTCGGCCAGCGGCTCCCCCGCCACAGGCTCAGCGCCTGCGTCAGGGTGTCGCAGGCAGTCGCGTCGTCGCCGGCCCGCAGGGCCAGCCGGCCCCGGGCGCAGGCGTCGACGAAGACCTCGGTGTCGAGCTCGCCCGGGCCCACCTCGACCAGGTAGCCAGGTGCGACCGTGCGCACCCGCGCCGCCGCCGCCGGCTCCAGCAGGCGGCGCAGCCGCGACACATGGTTGCGCAGGCCCGCGGCGGCCGAGGCCGGGCGGTCCCGGCCCCAGACCGCCTGCGCCAGCTCCTCCGCCGACACGACCCGGTTCGGTTTCAGCAGCAGCATCACCAGCACCGTGCGCGGCAGCCCGGCCTGCACCGGGACCGGCTCCGCGCCGCCGTTGCCCACGCTCACCGGTCCCAGCAGGTTGAACCGCACACACGCCTCCACCGTCGTCGAGCACCGGCATCCGGCACCGGACGCCCAGGCCGCCGATGGTATGCGAAGGCCATGACAACCCGGTGCGGTCAGCGTGGAGGGGGTCGATTGCCGGGTGGGCAGGCAGCGGCAGCTCGACTTCCCGGCGCACTCTGTGCTCGGCCGCCATGGACAAACCTGTCGGGTTTCGCTGAATCGCCGTGCTTGCCGGCCATCCGGC
This sequence comes from Streptacidiphilus sp. 4-A2, assembly GCA_014284505.1. Taxonomy (GTDB): domain Bacteria; phylum Actinomycetota; class Actinomycetes; order Streptomycetales; family Streptomycetaceae; genus Streptacidiphilus. The sequence continues at coordinate 6,328,407 of JAAFYY010000001.1, forward strand.
GTGCCTCCCGGGCTGCATTCATCGATGCCGAGGGGCCGGTGCGAGCCGTCATCTCCGGCACCGGAGGAAATTGCCGATCGATAATCGACCGGCCGGACCCCGGGACCGGGTCGGCTTTTGACGGGGTCGGATTCTGACCGGGTCGGATTCTGACCGGGTCGGCTTTTGGCCGGCACGCCCTGCGACGGCCGACGCACAGCGTGGCGGTCACTTGAGCGAAGAGCGCCGATATGTATGCTCGGCCTGGTCAAAATGCGCAGTGCACAGGGATGACGGCGGCGTGTCGCAGCGCCGCCCGAGGCTGCCCTGCGGCTCGGTGCGCTCTTGGCCCGGGTGCCGCATTTCCTGGTCCGGTCGTGCTGCATTTCCTGATTCGGCACGGCGGAGCAGCATCTGGAAATTCCGATTAAACGACCGATAAAACGCTACAGATCGTCGATACGTCATGTTCCCGGCCAGGTTCGGACGAGTTGCGGGACAGACTTCAGAAAGGCCTGCCATGTCGGAGAGAGCAAGCGATGATCCGTCCGGCTCGGAACAGCTGAGCCGTCGGCGACTGCTTCTCGCGGGATGCCTCGGCGCGGCGTCCATCACCGCCCTCGACGGAGGGATCTGTGCCCAGCAGGCGGGGGCTTCGGTCCTGCGACCGCAGGATCCACTGCCGGGCGCGCGGATTCCCAAGTACGTCACCGCGCTGCCGACATTCGGCGGAAAGCGGGTCGACGCGGCCGCGATGACGACCTCCTTCGTCGAGTTCGCCCAGCACGTGCTGCCGCCCTCGATGTATCCGGACGCGTATTCCGAGGGCACCTGGGTGTGGGGGTACCAGGTCGCGGACCGGCCCGCGAGCTGGCCCGGCTGCACCGTCGAGGCCTGGGAGGGACGGCCCACCACCGTCCGCTACGTCAACAAGCTCCCCGGGTACGACCAGGGATCACGGGTGGCGCCACTGCTGACAGTCGATCAGAATCTGCACTGGGCCGATCCGTTGAACCAGATGGGCTCCTGCGATCCCTATCGCGGCCCGTTCCCGGCCGTCGCGCATCTGCACGGCGGCGAGGTCCCCTCCGAGGTCGACGGCGGACCGCAGGCCTGGTTCACCTCCAGCGGTCGGCGCGGCTCCGGCTATGCGACAAGCAGCCCGGCGGCACCGAACGAGGCCGTCTACCGGTATCCGAATGCCCAGCCGGCGACCACCCTGTGGTTCCACGACCACGCCCTCGGCGTCACCAGGCTCAACGTGTTCGCCGGGCTCGCCGCCTTCTACCTGGTGCGCGACCAGTACGACACCGGCCGGACGGACAACCCGCTCGGACTCCCGGCCGACCCGTACGAGATCGAACTCGCGATCCAGGACCGGCAGTTCGACACCAACGGGCAACTGCTCTATCCCGACGGCTCGAACCCGGCGGCCGATCTGGTCATCCCGCCGCAGAACCCCCACGCCTACCCGTACTGGATCTCCACGTTCCAGGGTGACGCGATGGTCGTCAACGGCCGTACCTGGCCGGTGCTCGCCGTCGAACCACGCCGCTACCGCTTCCGCTTCCTCAACGGATGCAACGCGCGGTACCTGAAGCTGGGGCTCACCGACGCACCGAACGCGGACCGGCCCAACGCGCCTTCCGCGGTGCCGTTCTGGCAGATCGGCACCGACGGCGGCCTGCTCGACGCCCCGGTGGAACTCAACACGCCCACCCGGCCGGATCCGCGCGCGCTCCTGCTCGCGCCGGCGGAGCGTGCCGATGTGATCGTCGACTTCTCCGGGCTCGCGGGCAAGTCGCTGATCATGACCAACACGGCGTTCCGCTCGTTCCCGACCGGTCCGGCGCCGGATCCGTCCCTGGACGGCCAGCTCATGCGGATCGACGTGAACCTGCCGCTCCGCAGCCGGGACACCAGCTACGACCCGGCCACCGGCACAACCGCTGCGCGGCGGCCGCGGACGGCCGGCGCCGATCGTCCGGCTCGCCGACCCCCGCAACGGCCGGGTCGCCCCCGGGGTGCGCGTGCACGCCAACCGCCAGATCGTGATGAACGAGCCGGACACCGTCCCCTGCGCCGGACCCGGCGGAACCCTGATCGGGCTGGTCAACAACAGCTTGTGGACCGGCCTGCGCGCCGGTACCACCACTCCGATCACGGGCGCCCGGCGCGACCGGTACGGCCAGGGCCTGTGGCTGACCGAAAGGCCCCGCGTCGGGTCCACCGAGGTCTGGGAGATGCTCAACACCTCGGAGTACTCGCACCCGATGCACCTGCACCTGGTCCAGTTCCAGGTGCTCAACCGGCAGAAGATCCATGCCGACCGCTATCTCGCCGCCTGGGCATCGCACTTCCCGGGAGGTACCTACGAAGGTCAGCTCTGCGACGGCACCCTGGGCAAGGTCGACTACCAGCCCGGCCAGATCATCCCCGGCTACGGACCGCCGCTCGACTACCTCGCCCCGAACGCCGACGGCGCGCTCGGCGGCAACCCCGCCTTCGGCCCCTTCCTGGCCGGCCCGGTCATGCCGCCGGAACCGAACGAGGCGGGCTGGAAGGACACCGTCAACATCAATCCGGGACAGGTGACCAGGCTGATCGCCCGCTGGGCACCGGCTGCCGAAGGCGTGGGCACCGTCAGGCCCGGGGAGAACCGCTACCCTTCGACCCCACCGAAGGACCGGGCTACGTCTGGCACTGCCACATCATCGAACACGAGGACAACGAGATGATGCGCCCGTACGCGCCCACGCGCTGACGCCGCCTGCCCGGGCCGCGGACGGGGGCGGCCGGCGGCGGGCAAGGGAGCGGCGGACAAGGGGTGGGCAAGGGGCCGGACAGTCGTGCTGTCCGGCCCCTGACCGCGTGCTGCCGGTACCGCGGGCGCAGGCCCTGGGCATCAGGGCGTCCGGGCGTCAGGTCATTCGGCCTGGGCGGCCTTGGCGGCCTTCGCCGCGGCCTCCTGCGCGTGCTTCTCCTTGATCCGGACGGTCTCCTTGCGGACGTCCGCCTGGTTGGCGCGCTCGTGCTGGAGCCAGAGCGGGTTCTCTTCCTTGATCGCCTCGATCTGCTCGGTGGTGAGCGCCTCCGTCACCCCGCCGCGGGCCAGGCCGGAGATGGAGACGCCGAGCTTGGAGGCGATCACCGGGCGCGGGTGCGGGCCGTTCTTGCGCAGGTCCTGGAGCCACTGCGGCGCCTCGGTCCGCAGCGCGTTGAGCTCCTCGCGGGAGACCACGCCCTCCTGGAAGCCGGCCGGCGTCGCTTCGAGGTAGATCCCCAGCTTCTTGGCCGCGGTGGCCGGCTTCATGGTCTGGCTGGTCTTCTGCTTGAGCGATGTCATGCTGGCAAGGGTAAAGGAGTACGCGGCCTGTTCCGGTCACGGTCGGTAGCCTTGCCCTGTGACAGATATGCAGGTGAACACCTCCTTCCGGCTCGCGTTCGTCCCGGGCGTGACTCCCGGCAAATGGGCCCGGGTCTGGAGTGAGCGGCTCCCGGGGGTGCCCCTGGAGCTTCTCGCCGTCCCGGCCGGCCAGGGCGAGGGCGTCCTGCGCGAGGGCACCGCGGACGCCGGGCTGGTCCGGCTGCCGGTCGACCGGGACGTGCTCAGCGCGATCCCGCTCTACACCGAGACCACCGTGGTGGTCCTCCCCAAGGACCACCGCCTCACCGCCACCGAGGAGGTCTCGCTCGCCGACCTCGTCGAGGACGTGGTGTTCCACCCCCTCGACGACGCCCTGGGCTGGCCGGGAGAACTCCCCGGCCGGCCGTCCGTCGAGCGCCCGGCCACCACCGCGGACGCGATCGAGCTGGTGGCGGCCAACATCGGGGTACTGCTGGTGCCGCAGTCACTGGCCCGGCTGCACCACCGGCGCGACCTCACCTACCGCCCGGTCATGGAGGCGCCGCAGTCCCAGGTGGCGCTGGCCTGGCTCCAGGACCGGACGACGGACCTGGTGGAGGAGTTCATCGGCATCGTCCGCGGCCGGACGGTCAACAGCACGCGCGGTCGCGGTACCCCGCCGTCCGCCCCCGCCGCCGAGACCAAGAAGGGCGCCCAGCCCCGGAAGCCCCAGTCCCCGAAGGCCGGCCAGAAAGCCGGCCAGCAGAAGGCCGGACAGCAGAAGGCGCAGGGGAAGCCGCGGCCCTCGGCGGGCGGCCGGGGCGGCGCTGCCCCGAAGCGGGGCGGCGGCAAGCCGAAGCGGCGCGGCTGAGCCCGCCCCCTCGGCTCACAGGCCCTGCGCTACACGAGGACGAGCCGCACCCGGCCGGCGCAGAGCTTGGCCATGTCGTCGACATCCGACGTGAGCACCACCACAGGGCGCTGCTGCCGCAGCGCCATCTCGGCGACCACCGCATCGATGGCGTACTTGTGACCATGCAGCCCGGCACTGACCAGCAGTGCCGAGGCTGCCTTGGCCTCCTCGTCACCGATGTGGACGATGCGCAGTCCCGACAGCACCCAGGCGAGCCGGGCCCTGTCGATGCGGCCGTGCGCCGCTTCGATGATCGTCAGTGCGCTGATCACGACCTCCATGCCACGCCTGCGCGCCTCCGCGACCAGCGCGACAACGGGCTCGTGGTCGTCGACGAGCTTCGAGAGCCCCTCGCTGTCCAGCACCAGCGTCCCCTCGTGGGTCAGCTTGCGGCGGGCCATCCGCCCTCCTCGGCGAAGACCTCGTCGAAGATCTGCCGCGCACGATCCTGCTCGCTCGCGGAGACCGGCCCGTTGCGGCGCTCGTAGTCCGCCAGGTACTCATCCAGTATCCGGCCGCGCAGCTCACGCTCCACTGCCGCGGTGATGAACGCGGAGAATTCGCGCTTGCCCACGCGCCGACGGATCGCCTCAGCCGTTCCTTCGGGATCGACAGACTGACCCTCATTGCCGGCCCCTCGCCGATGCTGTACGGCAGCTCACTCATGGATCGAGATTATCAAAGCAGTAGGAAGATCGCGCCGGGCGTCGGGCAGCAGTCGCGTCGGCCGGGCGTCGGCCGACAGGGCTGGTCGTTCCTTGACGCCGGGTCGCCCGACGGTCCACCATTCCACTAACACATTAGTGAAAGGGTGATGCGGGGCATGATCGAGTACCGCATCGACCGGCGCAGCGGTGTGGCCACCTACCAGCAGATCGTGCAGCAGACCAAACAGGCACTGCGGCTCGGGCTGTTGCAGCCGGGGGACAAGCTGCCCACCGCCCGCGAGGTCGTGGAAGCCACCGCGATCAACCCCAACACCGTGCTCAAGGCCTACCGCGAACTCGACCGGGAGGGTCTGGTCGAGCCGCGGCCCGGCCTCGGCACCTTCGTCAGCCGGTCGCTGGCGCGGGCCGGGGCGGGCGCGGACGGGCCGCTGCGCGCGGAGCTGGACGCCTGGGTCTCCCGGGCGGCGGAGGCGGGGCTGGAACGCGAGGACGTCGCCGCACTGATGGCGTCCGTCCTGGAACAGAGATTCATCACCGGGGTCGGCCCGGTTGCCCATAGCGACGAGGGGAACGCATGAACAACCAGACGGTCGCCCGGCCGCCCGCAGTGGAGGCGATAGGCCTCGGCAAGAAATACCGGCGGGGGTGGGCCCTGCGTGAGTGCAGTTTCCGCATCCCGGCGGGGCGGATCTGTGGGCTGGTCGGGCCCAACGGAGCGGGCAAGAGCACCCTGCTCGGCCTGGCCGCGCGGCTGTCCTCGCCGACGGAGGGCGAGATCCGGCTGCACGGCGAGTCCCTGGCCGATCCCGAACTGCGGCGCAGCTTCGCCTATGTGGCCCAGGACAAGCCGCTCTACCGCCGCTTCACCGTCGCCGAGATGCTGCGGTTCGGCCGCGAGCTCAACCCCCGCTGGGACCAGGACACCGCCCACCGCATCATCGAGCAGGGCCAGTTGGCGCTCGACGCCCGGATCGGCACCCTCTCCGGCGGCCAGCGCACCCGGGTCGCGCTGGCCCTGGCCCTGGGCAAGCGCCCCGACCTGCTGCTCCTGGACGAGCCCATGTCCGACATGGACCCGCTGGCCCGGCACCAACTGCTGGGCACGCTGATGGCGGAGGCGGCGGAGCACGGAACCACCATCGTGCTGTCCTCGCACATCCTCCCCGAACTGGACGGCATCATCGACTATCTGCTGCTGGTGGACGCCGGCCGGATCCGCCTGGCCGGTGAGGCCGAGGAGATCCTGGACGCCCACCGGCTGCTGGTGGGCGCGGGAACCGCCGCTGACCTGGCCGCGCACACGGTCATCGAGGCCCGGCAGGCAGGCCGTCAACTCACGGCACTGGTACGCCCGGAGGAGCAGGCCATCGGCGGTGACTGGGAGGCCACCGCCCCCACGCTGGAGGAACTGCTGCTGGGCTACCTGCGCTCGCCGCAGGCCCCGTCGCTCTGCACCGCCGAGGCCGGACAGGCGGTGGCCGCATGAGTGCCGCCTCCGTGCTCGCCGCGGTGTCCCCGGAACGCAGGCGGGAGCGCCTGCACGGTCTGGCCTGGCTGGTCTGGCGACAGCACCGGTTCCTGGCCTGGCTGCTGCTCGGTGTGGTGCTGCTGACCGTGGGATACCTGGTCCTTCAGCGCTTCGAGTTCCAGAGCGATCTGAACGCCTATGCCGCGAAAGGCTGCACGATCGGCCAGGGAGCGGTGAACTGTGGAGGGGTCGACAACGGCCTCTACAGCGAGGAGGACGTCTGGTCGCACCTGCTCGACCTGCTGCTGCTGGGACCGTTGCTGATCGGCGTGTTCGCCGGCGCGGCTTCGTTCGCGGGCGACTTCGAAAGCGGTCGGGACAAGCTGCTGTGGAGCCAGTCGACCGAGCCCCGGCGCTGGCTGGCCTACCGACTGGTCCTCCCCGCCACGGCGGTGGTCCTCGGGGCGACGGCGATCGCGCTGACCAACACCTGGTACTGGGACTGGAGCCGACCCGACTTCCCGGTCACCGAGTGGTGGGACCGGACGACCTTCGGCATCAGCGGCCCGCTCTACCCGACCGCCGCGCTGTTCGCCCTGCTGCTGGGGGCGGTCTGCGGCCTGGTGCTGCGACGCGTGGTCGCTGCCATCGCCGCGACCGGAATCATGTACCTGGTGGTCATCCTCGCAGTGAACACGTATGTGCCCCGCCTCGCCTGGCCGGCGCACACAACACCCGGAGTGATGGGCACGCCGCAGAGCGCCTGGCTGTTCCAGCTGTCCATGGTGATGCCCTGGGACCGCGGGAGCCTCGTCTCCAGCTATCAGCCGGCCTCGCACTTCTGGATGCTGGAGTTCATCGAGGCGGGCGTCCTGCTGCTGCTCTCCGCCGCACTGGTCGCCTTCGCCTTCCGCTGGATCCGGCGGCTCTCGGTCTGAAGCCCGGACAGGGATGACGAGCAGGGATACGGATGCGGCCCCCGCCCGGTGATCGGCGGGGCCGCTGAGGCGTGGGGTGGTCGTGAGGTGTGGGGCGGGCGTGGGTGTGGGGCGGTCGTGGGGCGGTCGTGGGGTGGTCAGCCCTGTCCGCCCCGGGCTCGGTCGGCGGCCACGGCGGCGACTTCGGCGGGGACCTCGGGGTGCAGGTGCGCGACGTGCGGGGGCACCCACGAGCGGTCGTGCAGGCGGGGGTGCCCGGGGTGGGCGGCGAAGGCGGTCATGACGAACAGCAGCGGTGCCCAGATCGTGCGGAACCGCAGGCCGATCCGGTTGCCGGTCTCGCTGTTGCGGAAGTGGACCTCGTACAGATCGGGCGCGGGGAGGTCGCAGATCTCCGAGCTGGTCCAGTTGACCTGCGCCCAGTTCTCGGGGTGCAGGTAGTGGATGCCGAGGGTGGTGACGGTGAGGGTCCCGGCCGACTCGACGTCCCAGCGGCCCTGCGCCCTGACCTGGGCACGGGACTTGTTGATCGCGTTGATGCCCTCGTTGACGGCGTGGGCAGCGAGCAGGAACCCCAGGGAGCCCCGGGCGGAGAGGTTGTGGCGCTGGTACTGGGGCGCTGAGGTGGGCTTCCAGGCGTGCCGCTGCGCGGGCCCGGTGAGCAGTGCCTGTTCGCCCTGGCGCAGCCTGGCCGCCGTCGGCACGAACGGGCGCGCGGCGAGCTCCTGCGGAGTCCTGGTCGCGAGCAGGCCGCAGATGAACCCCCAGTCGTACGGGGTCAGCACGGGGACCGGCTGCGGGCCGGGTGAGCGGGGAGCCGGCTGCCCACGACGGGACGCGGAGCGCCGCCGGGGAAGCCAGGATGATCGTAGGGGTTCACCGGTGTTCTCTCGTCAGGGCTGTCTTGATCATGTCGTTCTGAGCGACGATCAGCATGCCATGCCGCACTGAACGGACGGCTCGCCCAGCCGCGCACCGGTCGGGCCGGGGGCGGAATTCGGCGCTCTGCCTGCCCGGACGACGGATCCGCTGCGGAAACGCGGCCCTCCCCGCCGGGCCGAGTGATCGGCCGAGTGATCGGCCGAGTGATCGGCCGGGTGATCGGCCCGGCGGGAAGGGCTCGGGTCAGTTCACCGAGAAGAAGTAGTCGTAGGCGCTGAGCACCAGCCCGTCCTTGGTCGTCGCATAGACGTTGAGGTCGTAGAAGCCGTCATCGGTCGGGGTCCAGCTGATCGTGGCCGTTCCCTTGGCGCCCGCCTTGACGGTGACCGCCGGGCCGGAGTTGAACGAGTAGGTGTAGCTCGCCACCTTTCCCTGCTTGGGGGCGAAGGTGAAGGTGCCCGGGACGCCCACGCCGCCGCTCGTGCCGTTCTCGACGTAGACGTCGGAGCTCACGGTGGGGGTGGTGTCGACATTGCCGGTGGTCCACCAGGTCGCGTCGGTGACCCAGCCGTTCGCGCTGGTGCTGCTGACATTCAGCCAGGTACCGGTGTTCCCGTTGAGCTTGACGCCCAGCTCGGCGGTACCGTTCCTGGCCGCCTTGACGGTGACCGTCCGGACGCTGGGGCCGCCGTTGATCTGTACCGTGTAGCTGACCACCGGGCTCGCCGCCTGCACCGCGCTGTTGGGCGTGAAGGTGAACTTGGCGTCTTGTCGAAGCCGGGCAGCGGCGTGGGCGGGGTGACCGTCGGCCCGGTGTCGCTGACGTAGAAGGCGTAGCTCGACTGCGTGGACTCGTTGACCGCCCGGTCCAGGCTGACCACATAGAGGGTCATCGGGCCGGAGCCGGACGGCGGGATCAGGTTGACCGTGACCGAGCCGCCGAGGGTGCTCGCCGGGACAAACTGCTTGGTGTCGGCGTACACGTCGACCGGCTGCGGGATCCCGTAGGCGCCGATGGTGGCCGTCTCCGGCACCGGGAGGTCGCTCTGCCAGCCGAACTCGTAGCCGGCCACGTCGGAGACGCCGTTGGCGCCGAAGGTGAACTGGACCGGCGCCCCGCCCTTGTCCCAGCCGCCCTGCGGGTAGTTGGCGGAGGTGACGGTCGGCGCCGCGGACGGCGGGGTGTTGTCGACAGCGAAGTAGCAGGGGGCGGACCAGGCCGAGGCCGCGCTCCCGTCCACGGTCTGCGTCTGCCAGGCATAGGTCTGACCGTCGGTCAGGCCGTTCTGCACGGAGACCGCCGCCTCGAACCCGGCGGGGTCGAGCGTGTGCGTCAGGGTGGTGATCTGGGTCGGGTCGGCGACCGGCCAGACCTGGTACTGGGCGGTCAGCCCGGCGCCGGTGCTGGGGGTGGTGTCCTGCGGGATGCCCTCCAGCTGCACACCGTCACCGCCCAGAGGTAGGTGGGCGCTGCCGCGTCCGTGGAGCAGGCGCGGTCACCGTTGAACAGCTCGGTGGGCGTGGTCGGCCCCCCGGCCGCCGCGACCGCAGGCGAAGCCGCACCCAGCGCAACGCCGACCACGGCAAAGGAAATGAGGGCGGCACGCAGGCGTCCGCCCAGGGTTCTGCTCATCTGAAACCCCTCCCGAAGGCGCCCGCATGCCGTGCCTGATGCGCACTGGATCCACGGGCGGCAAGCGAAGACTAGTTCAAGCCACTGACAACGACGGAGGAATTTGTCGGTCGGCGGCGACAGCCTCACCGCTGGTCGGAGCCGTGCGGCGACCAGTCGTCCAGGCGGGCCGCGTAGTACGCACGCAGAGCAGCCTCGCTGCCGGATCCGGTGGCCGTCATGATCCGCTGGGCCCGGGCGGAGCGGAGGTCTCCGGCGGTCAGCACCCGGGGATGCTGGCGGTCGGGCGGGCAGTAGCCGTCGCCGGGGTCGGCATACAGGCCGGGCAGCTCGGCCGGGCGGCGCCCGAGATTGAGCAGGACCTCGTCCGCCGTGAGCCGCCACCGGTCGGTCCGGCCCGCCGGGGCGGTCGCCTCGGCCAGCACCCGGCCGTCGGCCTGGGCGGACAGCGCGAGCGAGCGGACAGGTACGAGGGTGACCCGGGGATCACCGCGGACCTCGTCGGCCTTGTAGTCGTCGGCCTCCGGGTAGGGCACGACCAGGCGCAGGGGCAGGTCGGGACGGCTGCGCAGCAGCGTGCCGAGCGGGCGGTCGGCACCGAGGACAAGGACGCTCCGGCCGATCAGGGCCTCGGCGTCGGCGTCCCAGAGCGGTGACCAGTGCGCATCGCCACCGGTGATCCAGCCGGCTTCGCTCATCCGGGCATCGCGCACACCGGTGGCGACGACGACGAAGCGTCCGGTGACGGTGCGGCCGGATACGGCCAGGTGGACCGTGACATGGTCGTCGGCGGCGGCCAGCCGGTCCGCCCGCTCGCCGAGCAGCACCTCGCAGCCGGCGGCGTGGTGGGCACCGGCGTGGTGGACACCGGCGGCGAGGGCCTCGGCGTAGGCGGGGCCGGAGGTGAACCCGAGCACGTTGTCCAGCACCGGGATGCGGTGCAGGGTGTGGCCGGGAGTCTTCGGTTCGACCAGCACGGAGCTCATGCCGACACTGGCGGCCATCACGACTGCCGCGCAGCCGGCGGGGCCGCCGCCGATGACGACCAGGTCGGTGTCGGGCACGAGGGACTGAGGCATCGCGGTCCTCCTCCGGGACGGGTTCGGGCGGCAGGCAGTCAGGCGGGCAGGCAGACGAACAGGCAGGCGTTCGGGCAAGCGCGCGAAAGGAACGGTACGCCTGCTCCGCATCGAGCGGGCCGAACGGCACGCGTTCGGGGTCACCCACCTCGCCGGGACGGAACTTGGTGAGGACCGGGCCTCTTGCACGGCCTGGGCGTTCGTGGTCGCGAATGCTCCTCGCGCTCCTGGTGTCCACGGTGACACAGCTGACGGCGCTGTTCCTTAGAGTGCGCATTGCCATTCCTGTGAACCTAAGGAAACACATGGGACAGATACGCCTGCGGCGGGCTCACCGCCGCCGTCACCACGGCCACCGCTGCCGCGGCGATGCTCGGCGGCAGCGCAACGGCGAACGCCGCTGCCGCGCCGAACGTGATCACCGTGCTGTCACCCGCCGCCACCGCGGTCATGCCCGCACCGGCCGTCGGCACAGCACAGACCGTTCAGCCGAACTTCGAGATCAACTCCGGCAGCGAGATCCTGAACGGGACCTTCGACGTCACCGTCGACGCGACGGGCCTGGCGAAGGTGCCAACGTCTCCTTCTCCAGCAACTGCACGGCGAAGGGGCTGGTTGCCACCTGCTCGAGTACTACTACCAGCTCAACCTCGGCCCGGGCACGAGATCAACCTCCAGACCCAGATCACCGTCAGCGCGCGCAAGGGTGCTCCGAGGGCGCCAAGGGCAGCTACAGCATCAGCGGTGCGGGCGCCGGATTCCGCTTCGTCGGCGCCGATGGCACCGTGGAGGTCGGCGGGCCGCTGCTCGATCTGCACAGCCCGGTGAACCACAGCAACGTCCCCGTCGGTTCCACGGTGTCGGAGCCGATCGTCTTCGACAACAGCGGCACCCGGCCCACCTCCGGGGTCGAGGCGCTGTTCATGCTCTCGCCCGGCGTGGACTTCACCACCCGCTACCGCAACTGCGACTACGGCACCGAGACCACCTCGCCCCGGCTGACCAGCGTCGCCCTGTGCAGCTTCAGCCACGGGATGCGGGTCGGCGGACCGACCAGCTGGCCGCCCCGGTGCAGTTGCACGTCGACTCGACCGCGCTCTACTCCTACCTGGACACCTTTGTGGTGCCGCTCGGTGACTCCAGCGCGCTGTGGCAGATGACCGGCCTCAGCTGGAAGCAGGCAGCGGCGCCGTCCTCGGCGTCGACGTGGTCAAGGCCGGCAAGGCAAGCACCGCGCCCGTCGGCGACGTGCTGCTGGGCAACGACGAGGACAACTACCGGGTCGCCGGCATCTCGGCGCGCAATACGGCCTACTTCGGCGTCACCGGTGCCTCGGCCAAGGCCGCGAAGGGCAAGACCGCCACCTTCCGCTTCAGCCTGTACAACAGCGGTCCCGCGACCCTGTACGACCGCAGCGGCGGCGAGCTGAGCCCGGCCTGACGATCACCCTGCCGGCGGGCACCACGGTGGTCGGCTCCTCCGCCAACTGCCGGCCGTCGATGGGCAACGACCCGTCCGTCACCGCCCACGGCCCCTACGGCTGCGAGGAGCCCCCGGGGTTCCTGTACTCAAGGGCGCGCCGATGGTCTTCTCGATCACCGTGCGGGTGGACAAGGTGGTCGCCGGTGCGAAGGGCTGGGTCCACCTGGGCTGGGAGAACCCCCAGAACCCTGACTGGCAGCCGGCCTTCGACACCGACCACACCCACAACTGGGCCGCGCTCACCCTGAACTGAGCCGCAGCAGGGCCGATCGTCCGACGGCCGGCGGCCCGCCCCGGGGTCGCCGGCCGTCGGCGTCAGCACCGGCGGGTCGTCAGTACCGTCGGGCAGTAGGGCAGTCGGACAGTCGGCAGTCGGGCAGTCGGGCAGTCGGGCAGTCGGGCTACGGGAGCCAGTCGCGGTCCGGGGCGTAGTGGAGCCAGCGGCGTTGTTCCGCCAGGCGGCCGAATGCCTTCAGCAGGGACTCCCGTTCGGGGTGGCTGCTGTCCGCGCGCCACAGCAGGGACCAGGCGTACAGCGGGGTGGGTTCGATCAGCGGGACCGCGCGCAGGCCCGGCAGGTCGGGCAGGGGCGAGTCCGCCGGGAGGAGGGTGAAGCAGCGCGGTCGCGCGAGGACGCGCTCGATGGTGTGGGCGAGGCCGAGGTTGGCGCCGACCTCCAGCTCCTGGATGCCGAACCGCTCCGCGAAGGACCGCAGGAAGTCCAGGCGTTCCAGCGAAGCCGGGCACCACAGGACGCTGGTCCGCAGGTCACTGGGGCGCAGTTGGTCCGCGCCGGCGAGCGGGTGGTCGGCGCTGAGCACCGCGTCCACCGGCTCCAGCCGTGCCAGGCGGTGGGCCAGCCCGTCGGGCAGCGCTCCGCCGGCGCCGAGAGCCGGGGAGCCGACGGCCGGGGAACCGACGGCCAAAGAGCCGACGGCAGCGGAACCGACAGCCTGGGAGCCGAGGGCCGAGGAGGTATCGGCCAGGGAGGTGTCGGCCAGGGGGTGTACCCGGCCGAAGCCCACATCGGTGTCCCCGCGCAGCAGGGCCGCGGCGACGGAGGGCAGGTCCCGCCCGGAGCCGGGTTCCACGGCGAGCCCCGGGGTTGCCTCCAGCACCGGCGCGACCGTGCGCATGGGCGCGTACAGGTGCCCCCACACGTCGAGCCGCAAGGGCCGACGGATGCCTCGGGCCTGGGCCACCGCGAGGTCCCCGCCCCCACCAGGCCGGTCGCGGGCTCCAGGAAGCGCAGCCCCGCCGGTGAGCGCGACCGTGCGCCCGGAGCGGTCGAACAGCGGGACGCCCAGTTCGCCCTCCAGCCGCGCGATCCGCTTGGACAGTGCCTGCTGGGTGATCCCGAGCTGCTCCGCCGCCCGGCCGAAGTGCAGCAGATCGGCGGTCGCGGTGAAGGCGCGCACCTGGGCGAGGTCGAGGTCCACGCCCCCTACCTTGCCCGACAGCCATGGGTTGTCAATGCGAGCGATCGGCTGTTGGCCCGCCCCCGCTGTTCAGGGGTCTAGTGGTGACCGCAACCACAAGCCCCCGTCCAGAAGGAGCGGTATCCGCCATGAAGGCCATGATCCCGACCGGGAAGCGTGAACTGCCGGTTGTCTTCGGAGAGATCGAGCAGGTCCGGCCACGCCCGAACGAGGCCCTGGTCAAGGTCGCCGCGTACTCCGTCAACCGTGGCGAGACGTTCCTGCTGGAGCGGCCCCGGGCCGGGTGGACGCCGGGCAAGGACATCGCGGGCCTGGTGATCCAGGCGGCGGCGGACGGCAGTGGTCCCGCGGTGGGCCGCCGGGTGGTCGGGCACCCGCCGTCCGGCGGCTGGGCGCAGTTCGTCGCGGTCCCCACCGACTCGCTCGCGGAACTCCCGGAGGACGTGCACGCGACCACCGCCGCCGCGCTGCCGCTGGCCGGGCTCACCGCCCTTCGGCTGCTGCGCACCGCCGGACCGGTGGCCGGGCGGCGCATCCTGCTGACCGGCGCCTCGGGCGGCGTCGGGCACTACCTGACCGAACTCGCCGCCGGGGCGGGGGCGGAGCTGACCGCGGTCAGCTCCTCGGCGGAGCGCGGATCGCGCCTGGAGCAGCTGGGCGCAGCCGCCGTGGTACGTGAAGTCGCGGACGCCACCGGCCGGTTCGACATTGTCATGGAGTCCGTCGGCGGCCCGGACCTGCCTGCCGCGCTGGCCCGGCTCGCCCCGCGCGGCACCCTGATCTGGTTCGGCCAGGCCAGCCGCACCCCGGTGACGCTGGACTTCTTCGACATCCTCAACGGCCCGGTCTCCGCCACGATCCGGCAGTTCTCCTACGCCGACACGGACACGCCCTACGGTCCCGACCTGGCCACCCTGGTCCGGCTGGTGGCGCAGGGCCGGCTGCACCCGGAGCTCGGCCGGGTCGCCGACTGGTCCGAGACCGCCACCACCCTCACCGACCTGCGCGACCGCCACATCCGCGGCAACGCCGTACTGACCGTCTCCTGAACCCGGCGCAGCGGACCGGAGCGGGCCGCAGCGGGCCGCAGCGGCCGGAGCGGCTCCCCGGGACAGTGCGGGCGGCGTCCCGTGGGCACGGCCCGAACGCGCGCGGCCCGTCCCGATCCAGCGACGGGGGCGGGGCCGCGCGGCGGGGTGGGTCAGGGGACCTCGAGGATCAGGGCGTCGCCCTGGCCGCCGCCGCCGCAGAGGGCGGCGGCGCCGAGGCCGCCGCCGCGCCGGCGCAGCTCGTTGATCAGCGTGATGGTGATGCGGGCGCCGGTGCAGCCGAGCGGGTGGCCCATGGCGATGGCGCCGCCGTTGACGTTGACGCGGTCCTCGGAGAGGCCGAGGTCGTCCACCGCGGCCAGGGCGACCGACGCGAACGCCTCGTTCAGCTCGTACAGGTCCAGCCGCGCGGGGTCGACGCCGATCTTGGCGGCGGCCTTGCGGATGGCGTTGGCGGGCTGCGGCAGCAGGGACAGCGGGCCCGCGGTGGTGCCCCAGGCCCTGAAGGCGGCGAGGGCGGTCAGCCCCAGCTCGTCCGCCTTGCGGCGGGACATGAGCACCACCGCCGCGGCGCCGTCGGAGATCGGCGACGAGTTGCCCGCGGTGATCGTCCCCTCGGGGGTGAACACCGGCTTCAGCCGGGTGAGCGCCTCGATGGTGGAGTCCGGGCGGATGCCCTCGTCCTGGCGGACGACGACCGGGTCCCCCTTGCGCTGCGGGACCTCGACCGGGACGGCCTCGGCCTCGAACACGCCGTTCTTCCAGGCGGCCGCGGCCCGGGCGTGGGAGCGGACCGCCCACTCGTCCTGGCGCCGTTGGCTGTAGCCGTGGGACTGCGCCTGGTACTCGTCGGTCGCCAGGCCCATCAGCTTCTGGTCGAACGGGCAGGTGAGGCCGTCGAACTGCATGACGTCCTTGAGGACGCCGTCGCCCGCGCGGTAGCCGAAGCGCGCCTTGTCGAGCACATAGGGGGCGTTGGACATGGACTCCATGCCGCCGGCCACCACGATGTCGTACTCACCGAGCGCGATCAGCGACGCCGCCCGGGCGATCGCGGTCGTGCCGGAGAGGCACACCTTGTTGATGCCCTCCGCCGGGACGCTGAGCGGGATGCCGCCCTTCACCGCGGCCTGGCGGGAGGTGATCTGGCCGGCGCCGGCCGGGAGGGCGTGCCCCATGACGACGTACTCGACCGCGTCCCCTGGCACCCCGGACCGCTCAAGAGCCGCAGCGATGGCCTTCCCGCCGAGCTCGGTGGCGGTGAAGGCCGACAGCTCCCCGCCCAGCTTGCCGAGTGGAAGCCTCGCGTATCCGACGACAACGGCGGACTCGTACATCTGCGACTCCTCTGCAGAGCGATTCATGCCAGGGTTCTCCTCCAGCGGACCATAGCATCGTGTTACTGGCCGGTCACTACGTGAGAAACCTCACGGAACGTCAACTTCCGCTCGCTACGCGGGATCCCGGAGGTAGTCGGCGACCAGGGTGTGCAGCCGCGGCGATCCGAGGACGTCGAAGTGACCAGCGCCTTCGATCAACTCCACAGTCGAACCGGCCCAGTTGGAGTGGATGTCGACGGCGTGCTTCGGCGGCACGAAGTCGTCGTCGGCGCCGTGGATGACCAGTCCGGGGACGTCGACGGTCTTGACGACCTCCTGCGGCGAGTACTCGGTCCACGCCCCCGGCCCCAGCAGGCCTTCGATCCGCCTGGTCAGCTCCTGGATCAGTTCGTCCGGGACGGTGTGCATCTCGGCGAACTTCTCGACCAGATACCCGTGGGTGGCCGGGGAGGAGATCGACACCAGGGTCTTCACCGGCAGGTCGCCGTTCCAGGCCGCGAAGGACCACAGCGCACCCAGCGAGTGGCCGACCACGGCCCGGACCTCGCCCAGCCGGTCGCACAGGGCCCGGATCAGTTCGCGCACCTCGAGCGGATTGGTGGAGGTCCCGAGCGCCTCGCCATGGGCGGGGGCGTCGAACAGCACCACCTGGCAGCCCTGCTCCAGCAGGGTCTGCGCGAGCGGGACCATGCTGCCCAGGTTGCTGTGGACGCCGTGCACGAACAGCACGGTCGGCCCGGTGCCGCGCTGGTAGTACTTGTAGGGCCGGTCGTTCACCTTGACGGTGTGGGACTGGCACTGGCCGAGGAATTCCTTGGCCGCCGCGTCGTGCTCGACCTGGAAGATCTTCCAGTACCGCTCGACGAGCTTGTCGATGTCTACGTACTGCCCCATGGAGGCTCCTTTCCGAGCTGCCTGCTTGCCTTACTGCACCGCACTGCGGCACGGCGCGCCGTGCCGCAGTGCGGACTGCCACCGCCGACTACCACCGCCGACCTACCTACCCCGCGAGCCCCCGCAGGCAAGCCTTCGCGCGCTCCGGGAGTATGTACTCCCCGGTCCGCTCGATCTCGTCGTAGAGCTTCTCGACGCGCTCGTAGTGGTCGTCGAGGTTCTGGTCCAGCAGGTGGTACTTGCTCTTGTTGTAGACGCCGAACTGGAGGTCGGTCATCAGCTCGTAGGGGTTGATGTCCTCCACCGCCCTGCCGAACACCATGTGCAGGAACTCGTCGAGGCTCTCGTAGCCGAGTGTGGCCAGCAGGAACTCGATCGAGGTGCGCTTGCGCTTGATCTGGTAGGCGCGTTCGTCCGGGTCCACGATGAAGTCGAGCCCGCTGCTCATGCCGCGCGGGTAGTGCACACGGCTGAAGCAGCGGAAGTCGATGGTCAGCCGGTCCTTCGGGGAGGGCGGCAGGGTGCTGTCGCCGTGGGCGCGGTAGTTGTCGAACACCAGCGCGTCACCGACCCGCGAGTCGCAGTAGTAGCCGGGCGACGGCGTGTCCGCGTAGCGCTTCTCCCAGTACTTCGCCATCAGGAAGTCCCGCACGGTGGGCAGGTCGATCTCGGAGAGCCTGCCCTCCAGGAACAGGTAGAGGGCCTTGTCGACCGACGCCTTCTCCTCCTTCTCCAGGCCGCACTCCAGCATCTGCTCGTAGACGTACTGCAGGTTGGGCGCCTCCACCTCAGCCTCTTCGAAGATCACGAAGGGCTTGCCGGTCCAGCGGGCGTCGGGTGAGCGCGGTGTGGAAGCTCCCGGTACTTGGTGGGGAATCCCAGCCGCTTCTTCACCAGCGACGGAATCTGCAGTGCGATGTCGCTGGCCGAGTGGGTGCCGTAGGAGCGCTTGCCGGCCCGCACCACGAAGGCGTTGACGACCGTCGTGTGCACCTCGGGCATGTGCTCGTGCACGATGTCCTGGTTCAGGTCGTAGAAGCGCTTGGCCGAGGGATGAACAGGACGCAGTTCTCGAACATGGTGGAGAGCGGGAAGTAGCTGCCGATCGACGCGGCGGCGAAGCTCTCCTGGATCATGCCCTGGCAGCGCAGCTGCCGGGCGAGGTCGTCGGAGAGGCCGTCGTCCAGGTTCATCGGGACGACCTGGGTGGGGCGCGGCTCGAAGACGAAGCGGCACGGGTTGAGTGCCCGGCCGGGGGCAGCCGGTCCCCCACCTCCGCCGCGTCCACCGTGTACTTGTCCAGCACCGGCATCAGCTGGCGGGCGTGCGCGCCGGCCGACTCGTGCAGCAGGCTGCCGCTCTTCTGGTAGGTGCCGGTCATCTCCGGCTCGGCGGTGGCGCCCGCCGCTGTGTCCTCGCTCATGGCAATCGGTTCCTCTCCTTGCTCGTGGGGCCGGGTGCTTGCGCGGCCGGGTGTCAGTGGGGCCGGGTGTCAGTGGGGGCCGGGCTCGGGGCCGGGCCGCCCCGGCGTGCGAGGGGCGGCCCGGCGCCCTCACGCCTGGTCGGTCGCGGCTGCCTGGTCGGTCGCGGCTGCCCGGTCGGGCGCGGCTGCCTCGTCGGCCACGCCATCGGAGGCCCCGTCCCCGGCCGGGGACGGCTGCGCGGTGATGCGGTCCACGTACTTGCGGACGAACTGCTCGTCCAGCGGCGGCGACGGGTACTGCTCGCCGCCGAAGACGTCGGCCCCCACCGGGAGGCCCGCGAGCATGGACTCCAGCCCCTGCCGGCTGAGGCCGTCGAGCACGACCGCGATCCGGGCCAGCGGGCTGGTCGGGTGTTCGGCGGCGTAGGCCTGCGCCTGCCCCTGCCATTCCTCGAAGCCGACCACCTTCACGTCGCCGCAGGCGGCGCCGATCAGCTCGAAGAAGCTGCTGAAGCCGGCCGCCCGGGAGTTGACGAAGTCGTAGTCCCTGCCGATCCGGTCCAGGTCGGTGGTCATCACCTGGGCGATGGTCCGGCCCAGGTAGTCGACCGGCAGTACCCCGGCGAGGTCGGCGTCGAGCGCGGGAAAGCTGCCCAGCTCGGTGCCGCCGACGATCAGGTTGTGCAGGAAGTCGCCGCGGTCGAGCCGGAAGTGGCCGCTTGTCGCCGAGGCGCTGACGAACGGCAGCCGGTACACCGACGCCCGGGCACCGCGCCAGCGCGCGGCCGCGACCATCTGCTCGGCCATCCACTTGGAGGTGAGGTAGCCGTAGTCGACCTGGTCCTGCGAGACCTCGTAGCCAAGGTACTTGGGCAGCGTGGCGAAGGTGGAGACCAGGTGGACCGCTTTGCCGCGGCCCCGCGAGGCCAGCCGCAGCGCCTCGTGGGCGCCGATCACGTTGGGGCCGAGGTAGTCCTCCAGCGGCCGCACCCAGTCCACCAGCGCACCGGCGTGGCAGACCGCCTCGACCTGATCCGCCAGCCGGTCGAAGGCCTCCTCGTCCAGGCCGAACAGCGGCTGGGCCAGGTCACCCACGACCGGGTTGACCAGCGGCGCGTACTCCGACTTCCAGAGACCGTAGCCTTCGAGCGCGCCGACCAGCCGCCGCAGGCCGTGGTCGGCGTCGTCGGCCCGCACCAGGCAGTACGCGGCGACCCCGGCCTCCAGCAGCTCGCGCAGCAGGAAGGCCCCGACGAAGCCGGTGGCACCGGTGACAAACACCGACTCCGGGCTGGTCAGCGGCCCGGCGGCGTTGTCGAAGCGGAGCTCGGGATCGAGGTTGCCCCGGCGGACCGTCGCCAGATCCGGGCCGCGCAGCCCGCCGTCGTCGGTCACCGCCGCCTCCACCGCGACGGCCCCGGTGGCGGAGGGCGCGTCCAGGCCCGCCTCCTGGAGCTTCTCCAGCAGGAACTGGGCCAGCGACTTGAGGTTCGGGTGGTCGAACGCGATCTTGGCCGGCAGGGCCAGACCGGTCAGGTCGGCCAGCTGGTTGCGCATCAGCACCGCGGTGAGCGAGTCGATGCCGATGTCCTGGAGCGGCAGGTCGGCGTCCACCTTGTCCGCCGAGGCGAAGCCCAGGGTCTTCGCCACCTCCTCCCGCACCACGGTCAGCACCACGGCGGCGTGCTCCTCCGGCGCGGCCTCGCCCAGCAGCTTGCGCAGGTCCGTGCCGCCGCCCCGGCCGCGTCCGCCCGAGTTGCCGCTCAGCAGCGAGCGGAACAGCGGCGGTATCCCGCCCCGCTCCTCGTAGTAGCGCTCGACCCGGGCCAGGTCCAGCGCCGCCGCCATGGTCAGCGGACGGCCGGCGGTCACCGCGAGTTCGAGCAGTTCCAGGCCCTCCTCCGGGGCGAGCCGGTCCAGGCCCAGCTGGGCGAAGCGGGCCCGGTCGACCTCGGTCAGCCCGGCCGCCATGCCCTCGCCCTCCCAGGGGCCGAACGCCACCGAGGTGGCCGGCAGGCCCTTGGCGCGCCGCAGGTGGGCGAGCGTGTCCAGGAAGGCGTTCGCGGCCGCGTAGTTGCCCTGACCCGGCGCTCCCATGACGCTGGCGATGGAGGAGAACATCACAAAGAAGTCCAGCTCCAGATCCTGGGTCAGCCGGTGCAGGTGCCAGGCGCCGTCCAGCTTCGGCCGGAAGACCGTGGCGAACCGGTCCGGCGTCAGCGTCGAGAGGGAGCCGTCGTCCAGGACGCCCGAGGCGTGGACCACCCCGCGCAGCGGCCGCTGCTCGTCGAACAGGGCCATGACCGACTTCAGGCCCTCGAAGTCCGCGGAGTCGCAGGCGACGACCGAGACCGTGGCACCCAGTGCGGCCAGTTCGTCCACCAGCGCCTGCGCGTCGGGGGTGTCCAGGCCGCGGCGGGAGGTCAGCACCAGGTCGCCGACGCCGTGGGCGGTCACCAGCCACCTGGCCATCCGCCGGCCGAGGTCGCCCAGGCCACCGGTGACCAGCACCGCGCCGTCCGTCCGGACGAACGGCTTGTTCTCGGCCTGGGTCAGCACCACCTTGCCCACATGGCGCGCCTGGGCCATGAAGCGCAGCGCGTCCGAGGTCTCGTTCAGCGGGAAGGTGCGCCGCCGCAGCGGGGTGAGGCTGCCGTCCGCGAACAGCCCGGCCAGGGAGACCAGCATCCGCTGGATGAGGTCAGGACCGGCCTCGGGCAGGTTGTAGACCGTGTATCTCACGCCCGGGTGGCTCTCGTCGATCGCTGCCTGCTCCCGGACGTCGATCTTGCCCATCTCCAGGAACCGGCCGCCCCGGCCCAGCATGCCGAGGCTGGCGTCGATGAACTCCGTGGCCAGCGAGTTCAGCACGACGTCGAAGCCCTTGCCGCCGGTGGTCTCCCCGAAGCGCTCGACAAAGCCCAGGTCACGGGAGGAGGCGAGGTGGTCGTCGGCCAGGCCCGACTCGCGCAGGGCCGGCCACTTGGGCTCGCTGGCGGTGCCGTAGACCTCCGCGCCGCGCAGCCGGGCCAGCTGCACCGCGGCCATGCCCACGCCGCCGGCCGCGGCGTGGATCAGCACCCGCTCGCCCGGTCGCAGGTCACCCAGTTCATACAGGCCGTACCAGGCGGTGAGGAACGCCATGGGGACGGTCGCGGCCTCCTCGAAGTCCATGTTCTCCGGGATCCGCACCACCCGGCGGGCGTCCTCGACCACCTCGGACCCGAACGAGCCGCGGGCCAGGCCCAGCACCCGGTCGCCCGGCTTCAGGTCCTTGACCGCGGCCCCGGCCTCGGTCACCACACCGGCGAACTCCAGGCCGAAGGCGGGGATCTCCACCATGCCGAGGGCGTTGAGCACATCCAGGAAGTTCACCCCGGCGGCCTTCACCTCGGCCCGGATCTCGCCCGCGGCGACCGAGCCGGGCGGGGTGACCCGCACCGCCAGCGGCTCGTCCAGCCGGCCCTTGGCGGCGATCTCCAGCTTCCAGGTCCCCTCGGCGGGGATCTCCGGGCCGCCGGCCGCGGCCACCCGCTGCAACTGCGGTACCAGCACCTGGCCGTGGCGCAGCGCGCACTCCGGCTCGGAGTTCAGCATCAGCGCCGGGCCGAGCAGGTCGAGCTGCTGCTCGCCGAAGTCGACCAGCCGCAGCGCCAGCCCGGGGTTCTCGTTGCGGGCGGTGCGCATCAGGCCCCACAGCGGTCCCGCCCCGGCTCCGGTGGCCGGGTCGTCGGCGGCGGTGCCCACCGCCTGGCGGGTGACCCACACCAGCGGCACCGGGAAGCCGGACTCAGCCGCCTCCTGGAGCTGCGCCAGCGCCCTCCCGGCGAAGTCGTGGGCCTGGGCGACCGGGTCGGCGTCGGAGTCCCACAGGCAGAGCAGCCCGTCCAGGTCCTCGGCGTCGGCCAGGTCGTCGACCTCGATCACCTGGATGCCGGCCCGGCCCAGCCCGTCCTCCAGCTCCCGCGACCACGGGACCGGGCCGGCCGGGGCCAGCAGCCCCCAGGAGCCGCCGAGTTCCTCGTCGTCGGTCTCCACCGGCCGCCAGCCGACGTCGAACTGGAAGCGGTCCACCCCGGCCGCGGCCAGCCGGCGCAGCACCGCCCGGTCCACCCGCCGCGCGTGCAGCCGGTGCAGCCGTCCGACGTGCTCGCCGTCGCTGTTGTAGATGTCGAGCGTGGCCCAGAACTCGCCCTCGCCCAGCTCGAATTCGGCGACCCGGACCCAGATCTCGGCCAGGCCCTGCTGCCGCAGCGACAGCCGTTCGGCCTCGTAGGGCACGAACAGGTCGTCCCCGGCCGTCCGCTGGAGCCGCTGGGTCAGCAGCAGCGCGTGCATGGCCGAGTCCAGCAGGGCCGGGTGCAGGCCGTAGCGGATGGCGGTCGGCGCCGAGTTCTCCGGCAGCGCGGCCCTGGCCCACACCTCCCCGCCGACGTGCCAGGCCTCCTTGATGCCCTGGAAGGTGGGTCCGTAGCCGTATCCGAGGTCGGCCAGGTCGCTGTAGAGGGCGGCCGCGTCGACGGGCTCGGCGCCCCTGGGCGGCAGGGTGACGGTCGCGCCGGGCCCGGTGTGCCCGGGGACGACCACGCCCTCGGCGTGCAGCTGCCAGGCGTCGGAGCCGTCCTCCGACGAGCTGTAGACCTGGAGCCGGCGTCCGCCGCCGGCCACCGGGCTCGCGGTGACCTGGGTGCGGACGGGGGTGCCGGGGGCGAGCACCAGCGGCGCCACGATGACCACCTCCGTCAGCTCGGAACCGCCCTCCATGCCCAGGCTGCCCGCGGCGCGCATGGCCTCGAAGAAGGCGGTACCGGGCATCAGCACGGCGTCCATGACCCGGTGCTCCTGCACCCAGACCGGTTCGTCCGTGGTCACCACGGTGGTGTACACGGACACCTCGGTCCCGGCCACGCTCACACCGCCGCCGAGCAGCGGGTGGTTGGTGTCCTCCAGCCCGGCGCCGATCGCCCGCGACGGCGGCGGCTCGAACCAGTAGCGCTCCCGCTGGAAGGCGTACGTCGGCAGGGCCACCCGCTCGCCGCCGAACGGCTCGAAGTAGCCCTGCCAGTCGACCGGCACCTCCCGCACATGCAGTTCGGCGAGGCTCCGTTGCAGGGCCGAGGGGCCGTCCTGGCTGCGGGTGAGCGAGGGCACCCAGGCCACGGAGCGCTCCTCGGCCAGGCAGGCCGCGCCCAGGCCGGAGAGCACGGGCTGCGGTCCGAGCTCCAGGAAGGTGTTCGCGCCCTGCCGGTGCAGCGCCAGCATGCCGTCGCTGAAGCGAACGGCCCGGCGCACCTGGCGCACCCAGTAGTCGGCCTGCTCCAGCTCGCCCGGCCGGGCCGGCTCCCCGCTCAGGCTGCTGACCATGGCGATCTGCGGCGGGCTGTAGCGGACGGTCCCGGCCACGGCCCGGTACTCCGCGAGCATGGCGTCCATGTGGTGCGAATGGAACGCGTGCGAGACGGTCAGCGCCTTGGTCTTGCGGCCCTGCGCGCGGAAGTGCGCGGTGACGGCGCCGACCGCGTCGGCGTCCCCGGACACCACGGTCTGCGAAGGGCGTGTTGAGACCGCGAGTCCCTTGCCGTCGATCGCCGCGCCTCACGCGTCGGCCTCCAGCGAGACCATGGCGGCCGCGCGGCCCGGCAGGGCCTGCATCAGCCGGCCGCGCGCCGCCACCAGCCGGCAGGCGTCGGCGAGGTCGAACACACCGGCCACATGGGCCGCCGCGAGTTCGCCGATGCTGTGGCCGAGCAGCACTTCGCACACCCCAGCTGCTCCACAGCCGCCAGAGCGCGACCTCCAGGGCGAACAGCGCGGGCTGGGTGAAGTCGGTGCGGTCCAGCAGGGCCGCGTCCGCGCTGCCCGGCTCCGCCCACATCACCTGGAGCAGCGGCCGCTCCAGGTCGGTGAACTGGTCCGCGATCTCGTCCAGGGCCGCGCGGAAGACCGGGTGGATCTCGTGGACGTCCCGGCCCATGCCCGGGAGCTGGCTGCCCTGACCGGTGAAGAGCACGGCCAGCCGGGCCTCCTCGGGGTGGTCGCTGTTGCGCACCGCGCCGGCCGGCGACTCGCCCGTGCGGGCGAAGGAGCCGAGCCGGTCCAGCAGTTCGGACTTGTCCTTGGCGATCAGCACCAGCCGCTTGCGGAACTGGCTGCGGGTGGTGGCCAGGGAGTGGGCGATGTCGCCGAGCCGGTCCTGGATGTTCATGCCCAGGTGCAGGTGCAGGTTCTCGGCCTGCTGCGCAGGGCCGCGTCGGTGAACCCGGCCAGCAGGAACGGCAGGGTGGCGGGCGTGGGGGGGGGCCTTGTCCTCGGCCGCCCGCTGCGGCGGCTCCTCGATGATGACGTGGGCGTTGGTGCCGCCGATCCCGAAGGAACTGACGCCGGCCCGGCGCGGCCTGGCCTTCGGCAGCCACGGGCGCGGCTCCTGGACCAGCGCCATGCCGGCGCCCTCCCAGTCCACCGCCGGGGTGGGCTCGGTCACGTGCAGCGTCTGCGGCAGCAGGTTGTGCTGCATGGCCAGGACGGCCTTGAACACACCCGCGAGCCCGGCCGCCGCCTGGGTGTGCCCCAGGTTCGACTTGGACGATCCCACCCACAGCGGCTCGCCGTCGGTGTGACTGCCGCCGAAGACCTCCGCGAGCGCCGTGGCCTCGATCGGGTCGCCGAGCTTGGTCGCGGTGCCGTGCGCCTCCAGGTAGTCGATGTCCCCCGAGGCCCGACGCGGCGAGGGCGGCGCCGATCACCCGCTGCTGGGCGGGGCCGCTGGGGGTGGTCAGGCTGGCGGCGTGGCCGTCGTGGTTGACGGCGGTGCCGCGCACCACGGCCAGGACGGTGTCGCCGTCCCGCTGCGCGTCGGACAGCCGCTTGAGGACCACCGCGCGCCGCCCTCGCTCCAGCCGGTGCCGTCGGTGTCGGCGGAGAAGGAGCGGCAGCGTCCGTCCGGCGACATCCGGCTGAACTCCACGTGCAGTTCGGGCGAGAGCATCAGGCTCACCCCGGCCGACACGGCCAGGTCGCACTCACCGGCCCGCAGCGCGTTGCAGGCCAGGTGTGTGGTCACCAGCGAGGAGGAGCAGGCGGTGTCCACGGTCATGGTCGGACCTTCGAGGCCGAACACATAGGACCCCGGCCGGACATGGTGCCCCCCCCACATAGCCGTCCAGGTCGGCCAGGCCGCCGCTGACGGTCACGCCGTACTCGTGGTAGGCCGAGCTCTTGCCGACGCCGATGAACGCGCCGGTCTGGCTGCCGCGCAGCTGCTCCGCGGTGTAGCCGGCCCGCTCGAAGGCCTGCCAGGTGGTCTCCAGCACCATCCGCTGCATCGGGTCCAGTGCGCGGGCCTCACGCGGCGAGACGCCGAAGAAGGCCGCGTCGAACAGGTCGACCGGGGTGACGAAGCCGCCGTAGTTGCAGTAGGAGGCGCCGCGGGTCTCCGGATCGGGGTCGTAGAGCGCGGCGGCGTCCCAGCGTTCCCTGGGGACTTCGATGATGCCGTCGGCGCCGCGTTCCAGCAGGTCCCAGTACTCCTCCGGGGTGGTCACCCCGCCGGGGAGCCGGCAGGCCATGCCGATGATCGCGATGTCCTCGTCGTCGGCCCGACGACGTGCGGCCGTGATCTCCGGCGCGGCCTTCCTGCCTCCGGCCAGGTACGCCGCCAGGGTCTTGATGGTGAAGTGCTCGAACAGCTTGGCCGAGGCCACCGGCCGTCCCAGCAGCTTCTCCAGCTCCGTCTGGAGCCGGACCACGCGCAGCGAGTTGCCGCCGATCTCGAAGAAGCTCTGGTTGACGCCGATCCGGTCGTGGCCGAGGACCTCCGCCCAGATGGCCAGGATGTCCCGCTCCAGCTGGTCGGCGGGCTTGGCGGTGGCTTCGATCCCGGCGACCGGGTCGGGCAGGGCCCTGGCGTCGATTGCCGTTGGGGGTCCGCGGGAACTCGTCCAGCTCGACGAAGAACGCCGGGACCATGTAGCCGGGCAGGCGCTCCGCCAGCCAGGGGGCGCAGCGGCCCTGGCCGGGTGGCCGACCGCGGGCACATTGGCGTGGCCGGCGCGTCGCGGTCGACGGCCCCGGCCGGGCGCAGGCTGAGGTCCGGGGTCCGCCCGGGCCGCCAGCACACGGCATCGAAGCTCCACTTGTCGCCGGAGCCGCCGGGCAGCAGCGCGGACTCCCAGCCGGCGGCGGCGAGGGCGGTGAGCTCCTGCGGGTCGACCCAGGAGCCGGGCGCGGGTGAGGTCTCGCCGAGGGCCGCGGCGACCCGGCCGTGCACCTCGCGCAGCCGGCCGTTGGGGATGCCGTTCAGCCGCAGCACCCCGGCCCCGGCCCCGGCCGCCTCCAGCCGCTCGCGCACCGAGGCGAGGCCGAGGCCGTCCCGCCGCCAGTCCAGCTGGTCGGCGGGGTCCTGCGCGGCGGTCGGCGCGCCGAGGTGCAGGGTCACGTCATAGCGGTAGCGGGTCATCTCGTTGCTGTACCGGCCGTCGCGCAGCGCGATCTCGACGCGGGTGATCTGCGGGAACAGCCGCGGCAGGTCGGCGAAGAACTGCGGGGAGAGCGCCAGTTCGCGCTCGCCCGCACGGCCTGCCCGGCCCGGTGCGCGAGTTCCCCGGACGGGACACCGCCGTTGCCGCGGAAGTCGATCACATCGGCGTGGAAGATCTTCAGCAGCTCCAGGTCGCGCAGGTCCCCGAGGAACACGCGTCCGCTGCCGACCGACCGCACCGCCCATTCCAGCACCGCGGTCAGGTAGTCGGCCAAGTACTGGGCGACCGAGTTGACGATGACGGTGTCCAGCGATCCAGCGGCCACCTCGGGGAGCTCGTGGGCGGGCAGGCACTCGCAGCTGACCTGCGGGAGGGAGGCGAGCTGCGCGCGGGTCAGCTCCACCGCGCGCGGTGAGGCGTCCACCGCGCGGTAACTGGTGGCGTGCGGCGCGACGGCGAACAGCATCAGGCCGCTGCCGGAACCGATCTCGAAGACGTTCCCCGGCGACTGCGCGAGGATGCGCTTGACGGAGCCGCTCTGCCAGTCGCGCATCTCGGCGTCGGAGAAGGGCAGGCCGTCATAGCTGTTGTGCCAGCCGGCCAGGTTGAAGGTGGCGTCCTGGGCCCCGGTTCCGGCCTCGTAGGCACGGTCCCACGCACCGGCCCACTCGGCGAGCGCGGCGCCGCGGGCCTCGGCCTCCGCTCCGGCCGCGGCCTCCACCCCGGCCGCGGACGAACCGGCCGCCTCCGGAGCAGCCGCCACGGGCTCCTGGTCGCGCACGCAGTAGGCGACCAGCTGGCCGTCGCGACCCACCACCACCGCCTGGGCGATGTCCTCGTGGGCGAGCACGGCCGTCTCGATGTCGCCGAGCTCGATCCGGTAGCCGCGCAGTTTGACCTGGTCGTCGTTGCGTCCGAGCACGCTCAGCGCCCGGGGCCGGTGAAGCGGGCCAGGTCGCCGGTGCGGAAGAGCAGGCCGGGGTGGAACGGGTTGGGCACGAAACGGGAGCGGGTCTGCTCGTCGTCGCCGTGGTAGCCGCGCGCCACCCCGGCACCGCCGATGCACAGCTCGCCGGGGAAGCCGAGCGGCACCGGGGAGAGGTGCTGGTCGAGCACATAGAGCTGGGTGTTGGCGATCGGGTTGCCGATGACCACGTCACCGTCCGCGCGGACCTGCCAGGCGCTGGACCACACCGTGGTCTCGGTCGGGCCGTACATGTTCCAGACGCCGCCGCAGCCGAGCAGGCGATCCGCCAGCCGACGCGGGAGCGCCTCGCCGCCGCACAGGATCTTCGCCGGGCCCGGGTCGCCGCGCCATCCCGAGTCCAGCAGCAGCTGCCAGGTGGCGGGGGTGCCCTGCATCATGGTGATCCCGTGCCGCCGCAGCAGCCCGAGCAGCGCGTCGACATCGGCCACCTCGTGGGCCTGGGCGATGACCGTCCGCGCGCCGCACAGCAGCGGCAGGAACAGTTCGAGCACCGCGATGTCGAAGGAGACGGTGGTCACCGCCAGCAGGCGGTCGTCCTCGGCACAGCCGGGCTCGCGCAGCATCGACGCGAGGAAGTTGCACAGCGCGCCGTGGCTGACCTCGACGCCCTTGGGCCTGCCGGTCGACCCCGAGGTGTAGATGACATAGGCGAGATCGTCGGCGTCGACGTCGATGTCGAGGTTCGTGACGTCGGCGTTCGTGACGTCGGCGTTCGTGACGTCGGCGCTGTCTTCGGCCGGCGCCCGGTCGATGCCCAGGCACAGCCCGGGCCAGGCGGCGAGGTTGGCCGGGGGTGCCGCCGGGGTGACCACCAGCTTCGGCTCGGCGCTGTCGATCACCAGCCGAATGCGCTCGGCGGGGAAGGCGGGGTCGATCGGCACATAGGCCGCTCCGGCCTTCAGCACCGCCAGCAGCGCGACCACCAGGTCGATCGACCGGTCCAGGGCCACCCCGACCAGGTCCCCGCGCCGGACACCCCGGTCGACCAGGGTCCGGGCGAGGCGGTTGGCGCGCCCGTTGAGCTCCGCGTAGGTCAGCTGGTCCTCGCCGCACACCAGCGCGGTCCGGTCCGCGTGGGCGGCAGCGGCCTGCTCGTACAGCCGGTGCAGCCGGTGCCCCGTCAGCGAGTTGTCGGCGGTGGCGTTGAACTCCTCGATCAGCGACCGGCGTTCGTCGGCGGACACCGGCTCGGCCGAGGCCAGTGGGCTGCTCGCGACGGCGGGGAGCCGGGCGCACCAGTCGCCGAACTGCACGGCCAGGCGCTCGGCGTCGGAGCGGGAGAGGCGGGCGGCGTCGAAGCGGAACTCCACCGTCTCCGTGTCCTCCAGGACGGCCAGCTCCAGCAGGGGGCTCTGACCGTCGCCCGTGGCGGACGGCGCACCGGCCCAGGAGACCAGCACATCGGGTATCAACGCGCCGCTGCTCCACAGCTCCCGGAGCTGCTCGTCGCGTCCGACCGAGTCGCGCCGCAGCCAGCCGCGCTGCTGCACCGCCGTGAACTCGTCCTCGACCGCCCGGAGGTTCGACCCGACCGACGCGTCCGGGTCGAGGTCGGCCTTCAGCGGCAGCCAGGCGGAGAAGACGTCGCGGTAGCGGGCGTCGACGCCCGCGCGGGGGCGGTCAGCGCGATCAGGATGTTCTGCTTCGCGGTCGCCCGGCCGATGAATGTGCACCAGACGGCGGCCAGCCGGGACGCGGCGGCCGGCTGCTCCAGCTCGCCGTCGGCCGGGCGGAAGCGCGCGGTGACCGCTGAGCCGTCCGCCTCGGCCCCGGTCCCGGACTCGGGCAGGGACTCGGACTCGGGCAGGGAGTAGGGCAGCCGGCAGGGATCCCCGTCGATCAGACGCGTGCGCCAGTACGAGGCGGACTTGGAAGCGGTGGTGCCCGCCTCGGTGAGCCCGCTCCCCGCACCGGGCGCGGGCAGCACCGTGCCGGGCTGTGCCCCCTGGCCGGCCGCGAGGTCGCCGAGGGCGAGCCGGTCGCCTTCGAGGGTGGTCAGGCCAGTCAGCCGGACGCTGCCGGAGCCGGTCGCCACCCGCAGGCCGTCGGTTCCGTCGCAGGCGATGACCTCACCCGGGCGGGCGCCTTCGGACGCGGCGCCGGAGTGTGCCTCGCGGACCGCGAGCACCTGGCCGCCGACGATCACCTTGGGCCACACCAGCGGGCTGCTGAAGGGGCCGTAGTCGGTGGCCCGGACCATCGCGACGATGTGCTCGCTGTCGTCGGCCCAGTCGATGACGCCTTCGGCGGCGAACTGGCTGTGCCGGGAGAAGTAGCGCCGCGCCGCCAGGTCCTGGGGCGTGCCGCTCTCGCGGCCCTCGGCGATCTCGTCGATCAGTTCGGCCAGGCCCGCGACGGCGGCTTCGTCGCACTTCAGCCCGAGCGACAGCGCGGTCTCGTCGCTCCGGAGCGGCACCGGTACCCGCTTGAGCACCTCGCCGCCGTCGATCAGCTCACCGATGCGGTGCCAGCTGACCGCGTAGTCGGTCGCGCGCTCCGCGACGGCCCAGGAGGGGGCGTGCAGGCCCGCGTACTCCGGCAGCGGACCGTAGTGGTAGTTGATGCTCATGCGTCCGGCGCAGGCCAGCAGCGCGTCCGGCACCAGGGCGTAGTTGCCGATGCTGAGCAGCAGGTCGCAGGCCAGCTGCGGGGCGGCCGCGGCGGCGTCGGCCTGGCGGTGGTGCGGGATGCCCGACTTGACGGCCCACGCACGCGCGGCGGGCTCGTCGGTCACCACCGCTCTGATCCGGTGTCCTCGCGCCAGAATGATCTCACCGCAACGGGTGAGCACACTTCCGCCGCCGACCAGTACACAATTGATCGTGCTCATCGTTCCCCCAGGGAATCTACGTCGATCGTCCAAATGTCAGCAGGCTGGCGAGAAACACCTGCTGTGGAGACACGCACGGCCGGGGCGCCGGACAACACATCTGCGCTCAGCGAGCAGATGCCGGGTCGGCG
Organism: Streptacidiphilus sp. 4-A2; assembly: GCA_014284505.1. Lineage (GTDB taxonomy): Bacteria > Actinomycetota > Actinomycetes > Streptomycetales > Streptomycetaceae > Streptacidiphilus. Next base: position 6,359,366 of record JAAFYY010000001.1, read on the forward strand.
CCCGACGACGGCCGGAGCACAGCCGCCAACGTCAGGACCAGAATCGCGCAGCAGATGTTCACGACCATTGCCGCGTTCGAACGCGTGGTGGAATTGGGAAATGCTTCCGGGCGTGGAACCGGAGGCAAGGATGGTGGCGAATCCGGCCACGCCGATGGCGCCGCCGACCTGACGGGCGGAGAGCATCATCCCGAGGCCGCCCGCGAACTTGAGCGGGGCGACCACACCCGCGGCGATGGTGGACAGGCAGGTCAGGGCGAGGCCGAGGCCGCCTCCCCGAGAATGGCGGCCGGCAGCCAGGCGCCCGGGAAGTCGGGCCTGGAGCCGAACAGGGCGGACGCCCAGATCGCGTTGCTGCCCGCGAAGCACAGCGCGCCCAGCATCGCGACCCTGACCCGCGCCGCCGGGTTCACCAGCCGTCCGGCCGCGAGCGCGCCGGCCATGGAGGAGACGCCGCCGACGCAGAGCGCGCCCGCGGTGTCCAGGACGGACCAGTGCCAGATGTCAGCGGCGAACAGCGGGGCTCCCAGCATCCACGCGAACATGGTCGCGCTGAGCAGGCCGAGCCCGATGTTGGCGATGCCGAAGATGCGGCTGCGCCAGAGCGTGATGTCGATCGCCGGGGATTGATGCGTACGCGAGCGCACCACGCTGACCAGGATCAAGGCGAGGCCGACCAGGCCGATCGCCAGCGTCCGGGGCTGTGCCAGCCCCAGGCGTCGGCCTCGGTGAACGCGCTGACAACACCGGCGATACCCACGGTGAGGAGCACGCTGCCCAGCGGGTCCGGCAGCGGCGCACCCGAGCCGCTCTGCTGCCTCGGCAGCACCATCAGACCGCTGAACAGCAGAATCAGGCCGATGGGCAGATTGATCAGGAACACCCAGCGCCAGCCGAAGGCCTCCAGCAGCACGCCGCCGACCGCGGGGCCGATCACGGCCGAGAAGCCCGAGGCGGTGGTCCACACCGAGATGGCGTGTCCGAGGCGTTCACGCGGGGTGGTGGACAGAATCAGTCCCAGGGCAGAGGGAACCATCCCCCGGACGCCGCGCCCTGGACGAAGCGCGCGGCGATCAGCCAGCCGACGGACGGGGCCAACCCGCAGCCGAGGGAGGCGAGGGTGAATAACGCGACCGACCAGAGGAAGACGGGCCGGCGGCCGATGCTGTCCGCGACCCGGCCCCCGGTCGCCAGCAGCGCGGCGAACATGACCGCGTAGCCGCTGACCGTCCACGTCATGGTGTTGATCGACGTGTGTGCGAAGGATGCGGAGATCTCGGGGAAGGCAATGTTGACTACGGAGAAGTCAAGGAAGGCCATAAAAGTGACACCGGTGCATACAGCCATGACGCGGGTCGGATCGATTGCACCGGCAGCCTTGCGCTTCTGCTCAACGTGGACACTTGACATCCGACATCCCCCAGAGAGCTTGTCCGGCGCGCCGGATCACAGCAGGCCAGGGGAAGTCTCGAACACGACTTACGGCATGTCAATGTTTTGATGTCAGAGGATAGTTGGCTTGACCCTCGAACTCCTCGGGCACGCACGGTGACGCCGTCGGCGGCCCTGCGAGACGACACGTCCGCCACCAGCGGCGGACCCCCGGCAGCCGCTGGGCCGAGCACACCCGGTGACCGCCTCCCGGGCGCCGCCCGGGGCGCCGGGTCGCCGAGATCACACCGGCCACCGCCGCGGCGGCCTGGGTGCCCGCGCTCGGCCGCCACGGACGGATCCGACGCCTGCGGTCCACCATCACTAGGGTTGCACCGTGATATCGACATTCACCGATGCCTTCCTCCGTACCGCCGAACGCCATGCCGCCTGGGGCGTCGAGCAGCTTGAGGCGCTCGGCAAGGTGCTGCCCGGCGGGCCGTGGACGGCCGACCTGGACCAGTGCCGCTACCAGTCCGCCGGCCGCACCGTGCGGGTCGGGCTCCTCGGCACGTACGACCTCTCCGCGCAGTCCTGGCTCTGGGGCTGGGCCAACCCCGGCCTGCGTGGCACCGCGGTGGTGGCGGCCGCCGAGCGGATCGCGGAGTTCGGGCACCGCAACGGAGTCCCCGAGTTGCAGGAACCCGGCGTGGATCTCTCGGGCTTCAGCGATCCGCGCCGGGCCGCCGAGGCACTCGCGTTCGCCGGGATGGGCGTGCTGGACGCACCGGGCTACATCGGTCAGCCGGCCGGGCCCGAGACCCGCGTCTACTTTGCCCCGGACGACCCGCAGATCCCGCACGCGGAACTGGATCCGATCACCCTGCCGCGCCTCCTGCTGGCCGGCGCGGGACTGTTCGGGCATTCCGCGCACGAGGTGGTGAACGGCTACTTCGCTCACCACGGTGTCCCGGTCGACGTGGCCACCGACCGCATCAGCGCCCACCTGCCCGACGGACACACGGCCGAGATCAGCTTCGACACGCACGGCCGGATCGCAGCGATCAGCGCCACAACAGGCGAGCACCCGAACAGCACAAGCTGAACGCCCTCCCCCGACCAGCGCCGTACGGCGGCCCGGGGCACCCGACGGCGACGAGCCGCCGTCGGCGTGCTCACGCCGGACAAGGGACGGCAACTGGCCGTCCTCCGCACCGTGGACGACCAGACGGCCCAGTCCCCGCCCAGCGATCCTTCGCGCCCCACTTCACCCCTGCCCCACTGCCGCGCCCCCTGCCAAGGGCCACCCTGCCCGCCCAAGTGCCCGCCCGCGAGCGGTCACTTGGGGCGCTTTGGGCACATTGGCGGTGGCATCATGGACTCCTCGGTCAACGCAGGTCGCAGTCGCCTCAGGGGGGTCCTATGGCAGATGAGCCACGCAAGGCGCTACTCATCGGTGTGCCGGAGGCGCCGGGCGCCGTTCGCTCCTTCGGCCCACTGGACGCACCGGTCCAGGCCGACCTGCACACCTTGCGCAGTGCCCTCGAAGCCTCCGGCTACGACGTCGAGACCGGGGCCGCAGCCGGACGCGCCGCGATCAGTGCCCGCATCTTCGAAGTCTCCCGAAAGGTCCCCCAGGACGGCACGCTGCTGCTGTATTTCAGCGGCCACGGTCTGCGCCTGGGCGACGTCGACTATCTGGTGCCCGCCGACGCCCTGGCCCCGGACGACGAAGACTGGCAGCCGCCGTACCTCGGTTCGCTGCTTCCGGCCGACATCAGCCCCTACCTGGGCCAGTGCCGGGCCGGCACGGTGATCTGGCTGATCGACGCCTGCCGGGACGAGACACACGGCGCCACGGACGGTTTTGGCACTGCCGCGATCCCGCAGTCGCCCAAGGGCCGGTTCGCGGTGCTGGTCGGCTGCACCGCCGGACAGCAGTGCGGGTACACCGACGAGGGCAGCTTCTTCACCGCTGCCCTGGCCGACGCGTTCCGTCCGATGACGGCTCCGCAGACCGTCCAGGAGATCTACGAGTCCGCACGTGTGGCCACCGCCCGTGCGGCGCGCCGCCATGGCGCCCGGCAGGACGTACAGATCCGCTATGTGGCTGGCAGGGAGGAGGAGACCGCGGCCGCAGTCGTCTCCTCGGGCCGGCGCCTCCTGGAGAGCTGGCGCGACGCGGTGACCGACGAGGACCTGTGGCGGCTGGTCGCGCCCGACACGACGGACTGCTCGGAGCAGCTGCGCGAGCAGCTGCTGGCTCTGGTCGACGCCTGTGCCCAGCGGGTGCAGCAGGCACAGCAGCGGCTCGCGGATCCCTGGGCCGACGACGGCTATCCGGTGCGCGTCCTGACCCAGCTACGCCTGCTGCTGCCCAAGGCCGACGGGCTGGAGCTGTCCGCGATCGAGTTGACCGGGCTGCTTGCGGCCCCGTTCCTGCGGGAGGCGGCCTGGGCCGACCTGCTGGCCCGGGCCGCCGAGCTCCAGCCGCTCGACCCCGACCACCTGGCACAGCCGGGCCCGCTTCGCGGTCACCTGGAACAGGTCCAGAGCAACTATCCGCACCTGCGCCGCAAACTGGTCCGCAGCCTGGCTCTGAAGCGCGAGGGCGAGGCGCAGGTGCTGGCCCTGTGGCTGGTACACCGCTGGATCGCCGAGCGCTTCGAGGAGGATCCCGATCCGCTCCCGGCCGGCCTCGCCGACTCCTTCGCCCAGCAGGTGGTGAACTCGGACGACCCGGACTGGTTCTCTCCGTTGTCCTCCGCCCTGCGCAGACTCGCCCTGGAGACCGGGCTGGACGGCATCGTGGAGTACGACCACGATGCCGAACCGGTCTCGGTCCGGGTGACACTCCGGTCGCGGCAGCAGCTGCGCGTCCGCCCGCTGGCCGTGCTGCTGCGGCTCGCCGGGGTCCTGGCGGTGGACGCGCGGACCTTCCCCGATGTCCTGGCCGACCATCTCGCCGTCGCCGACCCGGCGCACCCCTCGGACCTGATCGACGTGCTCCAGCGCTCCCTCGACTGGGTGCTGGATCAGGGAAGGCTGGCGCTGGACCTGCCCAGCCCGCACCAGGCGGTCCACGCCGGCCTGAGCGACGTCGTGGAGCGCGCGGACCGGCTGGCCGCCTCCGCCAACACCCTGGCCCGGCAACTGCCCGAGCCCGAGCAACGGCTGCTGGCCCTGCTTCCGGCACGGGTTTCCGACACACATCTGCGGCCGCGCCGGGTCGAGGGGCGCCCCGCGTACGAAGTGCCGCTGCTGCGCTTCCACCTGGCCCAGGCCGAAGTCCGCGATTTGCTGATGGGTCGTCAACTCTACGGCGACCCCTTGCTGGCCATCCGGGAGCTCTACCAGAACGCCATGGACGCCTGCCGCTACCGGGCCAAGCGCTGGCAGTACCTGCGGAGCAGGGGCATGCGACCGCTGGACTGGGAGGGGACGATCACCCTCCGCCACGGCGAGGACGAGCGCGGCCGGTACATCGAGTGCCACGACAACGGCGTAGGCATGGGCCTTGAGCAGCTCAAGGGCACCTTCACCCGGGCGGGCAGCCGCTTCGAGCAGTCCCGCTCCTTCCGCCGTGAGCAGGCCAGCTGGCTGCGGCACGACCCGGAACTACGGCTGTACCCGAACAGTCGATTCGGCATCGGCGTGCTGTCGTACTTCATGCTCGCGGACCAACTCACCATCGTCACGCGGCAGGTGGACGCGGACGGCAGTGTGGCTCCGCAGCCCTACGCGTCGACATCCCGAGTAGCGGCAGTCTCTTCCGGATCCAACAACAGCCCGGGTCGAGCGAGGACTTCGTTCCCGAGGGTGGCACCCTGGTGCGGCTGTACCTGCGCGACGACGAGGATCTCCCGCCCGTCTCCTGCCTCAATGTCACCCGCTCACTGGTGAAGGTGAGCGAGTTCAGGCTCACGGTCCACGAGCGGGGCGTGACCGAGACCTGGACGCCGGACGTCCCCCGCCACCTCATCGACGGCCGCGAACTGGTCTGCCACGAGGCCGTTCCCGGGGTGCTGTGGTGGACGAAGGGCAAGGGCGCCATCCTGTGCGACGGGATCGCCACCGACCAGGAGACCTTCGGCTATCTGCTGAACCTCTCAGGCCCACACGCCGGTCGGCTCAGCGTCAACCGGAACGAACTGCTGGACTACGACGAGGAGTGGGCCGAGCAGATCTGGGCGGAAGGCACCGACTCTCTCACACACTGGCCCGAGCTCGACATGGGTTGGCTGTGGGAGCTCGAGCAGAACAGTCTGCCCACCGCTCGGACAGTCGGCCGGATACTGCGGGGTCGGGGCATGAGGGTACCTCTGTCGGACAAGGACTCATCAGTCCTGGACCTGGACGCGCTCGGTTGGTTCCACCCTGACTCAACGATTGTCGGCTTGGGCAACTGGAGCCGCAAGGAATCGGCTGAGGCAATCAAGCCTTGGCGCAAAGCCGTGTTGACGGAACAAGGAATCACTGTGCACGGTTCCGCGATTCCCGCTTCCACGCTACTTCCTCCACCAGAACCAGGAACCGCTGATCTCATCGCCAAGACCAACGGAGGCTGGCCAGCACTGGTCAGCCATGCCTGTACCACCTCGATTCCACTGGACGAGTTGCTGCTCTCCTCGCGCCGACTCCGCCCGGCGAGCCCCGCCCTGGCCCCACCGCCCATTCGGGCGCTTCATCCGGACTGGGTTCCCGATCTCATCGACGACATCGTCGTGCAGTCCCTGTCCGGGGTTGCCAGTCCTCGCCTCAGGCGTAAATCGCTACCTACCAAGGAGACCACCCACAGCCAACTCGTTCGGGCATCCTTCCGGACCGGCGAATCGCTCGGGAGTCTTGTAAAGCGGTGCGCACGATTCGCTCCATTCGGCATGCAGCCAATTGAGGTGGCATCTCATCATATGGACTATGTGTGCACGGCGGAGGATGTCGGACTCATTCATGGAGAAAGCGACGACAGCCCTCCGCTGCCGCCCCAGATCGATCTGTTCCACTTCTGGCACCGGGCATCTCTTCTCAATATCCCCTCCGGTGAATTTATATCGAGATTTTCTAAATTCTCCTGGCTGGGCTGGTCCCTGCCCGAGCCCCCGGACGAACAATCTTGGACCTCCCTGACAGGGCAGCTGGTCGAACTGATTCAAACATACCTGTGCGGGGACGAGCCAGATTCTCCGCACATCGGATGGGAGGTCTCCTTGATCCACGCCGGACGGATGGGAATACCGTTCATCGAGGCAGAAAAGGAGGTTGCCGACGCCGCCACCGCGCTTCGCGTCAGCTACTTTCCACGCCCGACGGGCAGCCTCGATCGCGGCCACATCATCCCCTCCAGCGCTCTCGGTGATTTCCTATGGGAGCTCGATGGCATCAAAGTCCATTCGGTTGATCTCATCGATCTCCTCTCTTGCGGACCCAAGGATCCCGATGAGCTCAGGGATCTCGTAGCGGAGCTGTCTGCCGGGAAATCCCCACGCCGAACTATGTCGACCTGGCCCTAGAGTTCGATGACGCGCCGCTGCCCGTACAAATGGCCCTCTCCGGGATTGATCCGCTGTACAGCGGGACTGTTCATCCGGGAGGCGCCCACCTCCGCCACCCTCTTTGCAGCCGCCTGTCATCTGCAACAGCGACTGGACGAGGTGTGGCAGTTGCTGGCGGATGTCGCGGAAAAGTTCGCTCTCCCACTGCCGCCCCTGCCGGAAGAGCTCCAGGATCGACGGCCCTCATCCGCCGAATTGGATGCCCTCCAGCCTAATGATGCCGATGTGGAAGCTCAATGGATCCACTTGACCCCGCACGAGCTGGCTCGATACGCGCGCCGGACGGGACTTGGCCGAGAAGCGCTTTTCAGCGACTGGACCCGCTCCGCGCTCTCGGCGCACTGATACCGCTGCTGACTGATGCTCAGATCAGCAAACTGCCCAGCAGCATCCCCGCCGAGCGCGACCTGCGGGCGCTCGGACCGGACCTGCGCTGCACCAGATCCCACGAGCCGCTGACGCCCCTCGATCTGGTGAGCATCGCGGCGGAATGGGCGAGTCCGTCGCCATGATCTGGGGCCGGATCACGCCGTACCTGTCGATGCTGCCGAGCATGCCGCCGATGAGCCCACCCGAGCTGGTGCCGCTCTGGCAGGATCTGGCCATCCTCACCGTGGGCCTGAACGGGATGCCGGCGGCCGTCACCGGGACCGTGGGCAACGAGCACATCCGCTTCGCCGCCCAGGGTGTCAAGGAGAGCGAGGACTGGGTGCGCGGTCGACTGGAGCTCTACGCAGAGCTGTTCGGAATCCAACTCGACAGAGCGCCAGGGGGACAGAGCATGAGTGAGCACGATTTCGACCTGCCCTATGTGGAACGGGATCTGGGCCGGGTCGCCCACGCCATGACCCGCCTGCCCAGCGCCGATGGACACGGCATCCTGATCACCGGCCTGTGCCCCCGCTGCCAGGGCGAAACCAGCAGTGAATTCCGCAAGGGTGCGCCCGGCAGCGGGGCAAGGGGCTGCTTGAGCGGATCACCCACTGGTCCTCCGCCGGGCCCGCTGCGCGGCTGATCTTCTCGACGACGAGGTCTACATCTGCGATTGCGGATACGGCCATCCGCAGCAGCCCGCCGACGCGGTGTTCCTGGGCTGCGGCGCCAGTTGGCGGCTCGACCGCGCGCCGGAGCCGGTCCGCAGAGCGAGGTCGCCCCGTGAGCGCACGATCGGACCGACGCTGGGCGGAGCTGGCCCATGAACTGGAGTTCAACCAGCTCAGTGAACTGCGTCGGCAGGCCGAGGGCTGGCGCAACGGGCTGACCGGGCTGACTGCCCTGCTGACGGTACTGGCCGTCCTCAAGGGACGCGACGATCTCGCCGGGCTGCCCGGCTGGGCCCGCGTGCTCACGACCGTACTCCTGGCCCTGGCCTTCGCCCTGCTCGTCGTCGGCTCGCTGGTGGCCGTCCGGGCCTCGTTCGGACGGCCGGGCGAGGAGATCCTGCTGGGTGGGCAGTCCCTGCGGCGGTGGACCGAGCAGGAGGTGCGGCGCGTCGGACGCGATCTCTGGGCGGCTGCCTGCTGCTGTGTCCTCGGTGTCGTTCTGGTCGCGGCCGCCGTTGCGGTCGCCTGGTCGACCACCACCGACGCCTCCCCACAACAGCTCCAGGTCAGGACCACCACCGGGAGCCTCTGCGGCGAGCTCGTGGGCATGGGGCACGACGGACTCACCCTGTGGTCCGGCTCCGGCCCGGACCGGGAACTTCGGACGGTTCCACTGGGCGAGCTGGTCGCATTCGAACCGGTCAACTCGTGTGTAGAGAAAACTCCCTGACGGAACAACAGGTCGCTGCTCAGCTTCGGTCGAGTTGCTGGTGGACGCACTGCTCCCACTGGTGGATCCGGTGGAACTGGTAGCAGCTCTGCGTTGTGTGGGCGAACCACACGGCGGAGATCACCACCGTGATGGACACCACGATCGCGAGGGACGATGTCACCGTCCCGGCGATGGCCTTGCTCCGGCCGATGCCGGTGCGTCCGGCTGTCCGCAGCGCGCGGATGCCCAGGGCCAGGCCGAGGACGCCGAGCAGGCCGCCGACGAGGACGACCGAGGTGATCAGGCCGATGGTGCCCAGTGCCAGGGCGGCCGCCGCCGGGGCGTTGCCGTCCGCCGGTGGCCGCGCGCCGCGACCGGGGCCCTGGGGCTGGGGAACCGGGGAATACGGCGCCGGCGCTGTGGCGGCATTGCCGCCCTTGGGTGTTCATTCTGCGTCTCTCGAACTGGTAGCACGACATCAATTGCGGACGGCGCACATCGCGGGCAGGAGGAGAATTGCTCCTCGATCGGGGGAGCCCCGCTGAACTGCCCGGTCATACTGGCGATCATGATCAGGGGATTCCGCCGCTGCTGCGCGGCTCCACATATTCGGGGGCGCTGTTCGCCTATTGCGGCGCGCGAGTATTCCGGCTGCCCGTCGCAGTTGTGCGGGCTGGCGTGGCGGTCCGCTCCGGAGGCCCGCGGATGCTGCTGGTCCTGCTGCTCTGGCAGCGCTGATCGCGCGCTCGGGCCCGCACCACCGGCGGTGCTGGTCGTCTCCGCCGGCGACTGGGGGTGCCGTTGCCGGATCCGGTGGCCGGACGTCGGGCCGCCGCGCCGCCGACGCCGCAGCGTCCCCGGGGTGCGGTCCGCCGCCGACCGCTGGCGGACTCCGCTCTGGCTGGTGCTGCATGTGGCGCTGGGGTGGATCGGCGGGCTGGCGAGTTGCATGCTGCTGCTCGCGGGGCTGGCCCTGCCGGGGGCTGGGTCCGGGGCGATGCGCAGGTGAGCCTGTTCGGCTGGAATGCCCGGGTGGAGGGTGTCTGGAGCTGGGTGGTGGCGGTCGGCTGCCTGCTGCTGGTACCGGCCGTGTGCGTGGCCGTCACGGGTACCCTGCGCCGGCTGGCGCCACGGCTGTTGGGACCGTCGGCCGCCGAACGGCTCGCCCTGGCCGCCGAGCGCGAGCGGCAGCTGGCCGAACGCAACCGGCTGGCCCACGAGTTGCACGACTCGATCGGGCACACGCTGACGGCGACGACGATCCAGGCGGCAGTGGCCGGCGAGATCCTCTCTGTCGACCCGGCCGCGGCGCTGCCCTGCGCAGCATCGAGGAGTCGGCCCGGGCCGCGCTGGAGGATCTGGACTACGTGCTGGGCGTGCTGCGGGAGGAGCAGGCGGGGACGGCGCCGACCCGGACCCTGGCCGACCTGCCCGAGCTGCTGGAACGTCTGCGGCACGCGGGGCGGTGGTGGTACCCGAGCTGTCGTCGGTCGAGCCGGCGCAGGTGCAGGGGACGCTTTCCCGGGCGGCGTACCGGATCCTCCAGGAGGCGTTGACGAACGCGCTGCGGCACGGGGCGGGCGGTCCGATCGAGGTCCGGGTGCTGGCCGCGCCGGACGGGCTGGAGCTGAGTGTGATCAACCGGACCGGGCCGCGGACCGGTGCGGCCGTCAGCGCCTTCCCGACGTCCGGGCACGGCCTGCCCGGTCTGGCCGAGCGCGTGCGGCTGCTGCACGGTGAGATCCAGGCCGGCCCGGACGGGCCGCAGCACTGGCGGCTGACCGTCACGCTGCCGGTACGGTCGTCGGTATGACCGGCTCCGACCTGGCCGGAACCGATACCCCGGCACCGCCGTCAGCCTCCTGATCGCGGACGACGACGAGGTGACCCGCAGCGGTCTGCGCACGCTGCTCGCGGCCCAGCCGGGGATCACCGTGGTCGGGAGGCCGCCGACGGCGTCGAGGCGGTCGAGCAGGCACAACGGCTGCGGCCGGACGTGGTGCTGATGGATGTGCGGATGCCGCGCCGCAACGGGATCGAGGCGACCCGGCAGCTGCTGGCCGGTCCGGGCACGCCGCCGAAGGTCGTGGTGATCACCACCTTCGAGAACGACGGCTATGTCACCGCCGCGCTCGGCGCCGGGGCCAGCGGCTTCGTACTCAAGCGGCTTCCGGTCCGGCAGATCGCGGAGGCGGTACGGGTGGTGGCGGCCGGGGAGGCGATCCTCTTCCCGGCGGCACTGCGCCGGATGGTCGCCGCCCGCCGCTGGGCTCCGCCGAGGCGCTGCCGAAGGCAGCGCTGACGGGGCGGGAGGAGGAGCTGCGGCTGATGGCCACCGGCCTGTCCAACCCGGAGATCGCGGAACTGCTCACGGTGAGCCTGGAGACGGCGAAGACGCATGTCGGGAACGTGCTGACCAAGCTCGGCGCGCAGAACCGGACGCACGCGGTGGTGATCGCGTACGAGTCCGGTCTGGTCGTGCCCGGGTCACCGGCTGACCCGGCCCGACCCAGGTCCAGGCCCTTCCGGGCCGGGCAGGCCGGGCCGGAAGGCGCTTTCGTACGTGAAGCGTCGCGGGTTCTTCCCGATCGTGACGCCGGGTTCCCGGAATTGACCCGGTCGTGTCACAGCACCCCGTCCGACCGTGACTTCTCCTGTCGGTGGGCACAAGCTCGGAGCAAGGGCACCGCACGGTGCCGCGGAAGCGCCCAGAGCCTGGAGAAGACCATGAACCGCATCACCGACCGAGCCGCCACGAAGTCCGGGGTCACCCGGACGGCCGCCCTGGCGATCACTGCTGCGGTCGCCACGCTCGCGCTCTCGGCCTGCTCCTCCAGCGCCGGCACCTCGTCCGCTTCGCCGTCGGGCAACGGCGCCGGCACCTCGGCCTCGACGGGCTCCTCCGCCGGTACCGGCGGTTCGGGCAGCAGCGGTTCGGGCAGCAGCACGTCCGGCAGCGGCGGCTCGGGCACCACCACGGGCACCACCACCTCGTCCAGCTCCGGGGGCGGCACGGCCTCGGGCACCGCCGGGTGCGCGACCTCGCAGCTGTCGGTCGTCCAGCAGAACCCGAGCGTGGGCGCCGGGCAGTACTACTCGACCCTGGTCTTCACCAACACCTCCAACAGCAGCTGCACCATGTCCGGCTACCCGGTGTCTCGTATGTCGTCGCCAACGGTGTCCAGTCCGGCAACCCCGCGACCCGCGCGGGCGGGAGCACGGCCACCGTCACCCTCGCCCCGGGCGGCAAGGCCCGCGCCACGCTGCACGACAGCGACGGCATCTCGGCTACAGCCCGCAGCAGTGCCAGCTCACCCGGCGCAGGGCCTGCGGATCTACCCGCCGAACCAGAAGGCCGCCCTCTTCGTGCCCTGGAAGACCTCCCACTGCGCCGGCCTGAGCATCCACCCGCTGACCATCGGCCCGATCACGCAGTGAACCCGGCCGGCGATCCGGCCGCCCCGGCCGGGCCCCGGGATCACCCGCTCCGCAGGATCTCCGCGATCGTCAGCCGCCCCGCCGACCAGGCCGGCTGAGCATTCCCAGGTCGCGACGGCGCTCGCGGGCGTTCAGCAGCACAGTGCTGAACACCCGGAGCGCCGCGGCCGTTTCCAGCAGCAGGCTGAGCACCGAGGGAGGTGCTCCCCGAGCGCCAGGCCGTACCGGCCCGGGAACACCGCCCCACCACCATCGTGCCGGGCCCGTTCGCCCAGTGGCCCCCGGCCGCCGTCGCCCCGGCCGCCGCCCCGCCCGCGCGGAACCAGCAGTGGAAGCTGTCGTTGTCGCCCACCAGCTGGAGCGGGACCGGTGCCGCGGCAGTCGCCTCGCTCGCGCCGGCAGGGAGCCCGGCTTCGTCCGGATCTGCTGATCCGTGAGCTTCCACGCGACCCCTGGCCGGGCCCGGCCAGGGGTCGCACGCACAGCGCACCGCCGACCGGCTGCGGACAGCGGGTCAGCGGGGTGGGGCCACCGCCGCAGGCGAGTCCCCCGGCCGCGCGAGCAGCCGTGCCCTCCCCGGTCAGGACCCGAAGCCCTCCCCGACGTCCCTTCCGGGCGGGCGGGAAGCGAGGCATGGGCGGGACAGCCGGCTCAGGTGGCCGGGACAGCGGGCGGGAGACCGTGGAGGCATCGAAAACGGGTGACCACCTCACGGAAGGCATCAGCCACCATGTGCAGAATCCACGGTCATTTCGACGCCGACACCTCCCCGCACGAGCTGCGCGCCGGGCGCACTCCAGCGGCACGGCGGCCCGGACGACAGCCGGGTCGCGTCCGGGCCCCGCTGGGGGCTCGGCAGCCAGCGTCTGGCGATCACCGACCCCGACGGCGGACAGCAGCCCTACGACCTGGGCGGCGGCCGGATCCGGGCCGTCTTCAACGGCGAGATCTACAACCACGCGGAACTGCGCACCCGGCTGGAGGGACGCGGCCACCACTTCGCGGACCGGTGCGACGGCGCGGTGCTCCCCGCTCTGTACGAGACCTACGGGGCGGCCTTCGCCGAGCAGCTGGACGGCATGTTCGCGGTCGCGCTGGTCGACCTCCGAGGGGAGCCGACCATGGTGCTGGCCACGGACGACGCCGGGATGAAGCCGATCTACTACCGCTGGGACGGCAAGCGGCTGTACTTCGCCTCCGAGCTGCCGGCGCTGCTGGCACTGCTCGGGCTGGGGAAGACCAAGCCGGAGCTGTGGGAGCCGGCCCTGGACAGCTATCTCGCGACCAAGACCCCTTCGGTGAGGAGACCTTCTTCGGGGGTGCGGGTACTGCCGCCCGGCACCACCGCGCTGTGCTCGCGCAGCGGCCTGCGGCTGCACCGGCGCGAGCGTACGGTCGCCGAGGCCGGCTCGCCGGCGGGTGGCGCGGAGCCCGCGCTGCGGGTGCGGGAGACGCTGACGGACGAGGTGCGCCGGCTGCTGAGCGCGGACGCCGAGGTGTGCGCGATCACCAGCGGCGGTCTCGACTCCAGCCTGGTGACCGCGCTGATGGCCCGGGAGAAGGCGGATCTGCACTCGTTCAACATCGCCTACACCGGCAAGTGGCCGCACGACGAGCGGCACTTCGCCCGCGCCGTGGCGGAGCGCGCGGGCACCGTGCACCACCAGGTGGAGCTGGACATCGCGGACATCCCCGACCTGCTGCCGCCGGTGGCCTGGCATCTGGGCCAGCCCAACGCCGACCCGATCACGCTCAGCACCTACGCGCTGTTCGAGGCCGTGCACCGGGCCGGATTCAAGGTGGCCCTGACCGGGGACGCGGCGGACGAGGTGTTCGCCGGGTACGGGCGGGTGCACAAGGCCGCCGCCGCGCCGGGGCCGTGGATCCCGGCCTATGTGGACGCCCTGGCCGCGATCCCCAAGGACGCCCGGGAGCGCCTCTACAGCCGGGAGTACCGGGCGTTCATCGCGCAGCGGGGCAGCGCCTCGGACGCGATCGCCGAGCGGCTGCGCGCGGACTCCGCGGAACGGCCGCGGCTGGATGTGCTCACCGACTTCGAGACCGAGGTCCGGCTGCCCGCGTACCACCTGCGGCGCGTCGACCACCTGAGCATGGCGCACGCGGTGGAGGTACGCCTGCCTTTCTGCCAGCGGTCGGTGAGCGGGCTGGCCCGCGCGCTGCCCGCCGAGCAGCGGCTGCGGGACGGGCGGGGCAAGGTCGCGCTGTACGACGCGGCGCGCGGGCTGCTGCCGCGCAGTGTGCTGGAGCGGCCCAAGCAGCCGTTCACGCTGCCGATCACGGCGATGCTCGCGGCAGGGACCCCGCTGGCGGCGTACGCGCAGGAGGTGCTGTCGCCCGCACGGCTGCGGGCCGGCGGGCTGCTCGACCCGAACGCCGTCTACCGGCTGCTGGCCGCACAGCGGGCGCGCCCGTCCGACTGCCTGGCCCTGGCCGTCTGGGCGCTGCTGATGTTCGAGCTGTGGCGTGAGGAATTCGCGGTGGCGCGCAGCGGCGCGCGCACCGGTGCGACCGAGGTGACCGGTACGACCGAACCGCAGGAGCGGATCCTGATGGAGGTGGCGTCATGACGACCATGGTGCGGAGCGGCTTCGGGCTGCTCGCGCGGGCTGCGGGAGCGCCCGGCCCCACGCTGGTGCTGGACCTGAACGCCCTGCCCGCGGACGAGACGGAACTGGAGGCGGTGCTCACCCGGATCCGGCGCCGGCTGCGCGAGTACCAGGGCTTCGAGGGACGGCGCGCCCGGCGCCCAGGAGGTCCTCAAGTGGGCGCTGATCGCGCCCTCCGCCCACCCGCTGTTCGACCTGGACTACCGCTTCGTCCAGGCCATGCCGGACGCGGTGGACCACTTCGACACGACCGGCAACTGCGGGCACTCGCTGCTCGCGGCCGTCACCGCGGCGGCGGACGCCGGCTGGCTGCCCGCGCTGCGCCCGGGCGACCGGATCCGCGCGCGGGTGCTCAACAACGGCGACCAGGTGGTCTGCCAGGTGGACGAGACGGCGCACGGGCTGGTCGACGGGCATGCGGTCTTCACCGCGCACTTCGTGGCACCGCCCGGTACCGCGCTGGGCAAGCTGCTGCGTGACGGAGGGCGGGTGGTGCGGATGGCCAACCCCTATCTGTTCGTCGACGCGGCCAAACTGGGCGTGCGCGGCAGCGAGGAGCTGTTCCGGGGCGAACCCCAGGATCTCTACGCGACCCTGGAAGGCATGCGCCGGGAGCAGGCGGCCCGGCTGGGCTGGCGGCTGGACGGGGCGTTCCCGAAGGTCGCCGCCGTGGTGCCGGTGGCGCCGGGCCGGCTGGCGGTGCGGGCGCTGACGGTCGGCGGCTGGCATCCCGGGCTGGCGCTGACCGGCGCGGTGTGCCTGGCGGCGGCGTCCGCGCTGGAGGGCACCGTCCCGTACCGGCTGCTGCGGGCGCACGGCGAGCCACCCACCCCCGCAGCGTGCTGATTGACACACCGTCAGGCCGGGTGACGGCCGCCTACGCGGCGACCGGCTCGGGCCCGGACGACGAACTGCTGTGGGTCAGCGTGGGCGGCAAGGAGGCCCGGGTGCTCGGGCAGGTGGAACTGGAGGCCGACGATGTCCGCTGACCGGAAGCCCGTCGAGCCCGGCTGCGACCAGCTCGCGGCGGCCGACCGGCAGCGATACGCGCTGGTGGTGCACGACGTACGGCTGGTCACCGCCGAAGGAGTGGTGCCGGGCGGGGTCGCGGTCGCGGACGGGCGGATCGCCCGGCTCCTCGGGCCGGGCGAGCGCCCTCCCGCCGCCCGGACCCTGGACGGCGGCGGACGCTACCTGCTGCCCGGCCTGATCGACTCCCATGTGCACTTCCGCACACCGGGGTTGACCCACAAGGAGGACTGGGCGCATGCGAGCAGGGCCGCCGTCGCCGGGGTGACCACGGTCATCGACATGCCGAACACCGTGCCGCCGCTGCTGACGCCCCAGGACGCCCACCGCAAGGCGGCGTTGATCACCGGGCGGTCGCTGGTGGACTTCCGGTTCCATATGGGCGTGGCCGGTGACGATCCGTCACCTCTGCTGGAGACCGGGCCGCGTGAGGCGACCAGCGTGAAGGTGTTCCTTGCCGGGCACCACACCGCGCCGCACGTGGTGCGCGAACCGGCCGCGCTGGAGCGGGTGTTCCGCACGGCGGCCCAGGCCGGCCTGCGGCTGCTGCTGCACGCGGAGGACGACAGTGTCTTCGCCCTGCTCGACCGCTGGCGCGGAGCCCCCACGGAATACGGGGAGTACGAGCGGCACCGCCCGCGCAGCGGAGCGATCTCGGCCGTGGCACGGGTGCTGGAGCTGGTCCAGCGGCACGGGACCGCGGTGCACGTACTGCATGTCTCCACGGCCGAGGAGGCCGACCTGCTCACCGCCGCCGCGCATGTCGGAATGCCGGTCACCTTTGAGCTGACTCCTCATCATCTCTCGTTCACCACAAGGGATTCGGAGCGGCTCGGGGCAAGGGTCAGGCTCAGTCCGGCGATCCGGGAGAGCCGCGACCAGGAGCGGCTGTGGCAGGCCCTGCTCGACGGCCAGGCCGCGACCCTGGGCAGCGACCACGCGCCGCACAGCCGGGCCGAGAAGCTCCGCCCGCCCGCCGACGCCCCGCCCGGCCTGCCCGGTGTGCAGGAGATGGCGACCGCCGTCCACACCGGCCTGCGCCGCCGCGCGCCGAACGCGGACGCGGACGCCGAGGCGGACGGGAACGCGCACGCCGACGCCGACGCGCAGGTCTCCCGGCTGGTCCGGCTGCTGGCCACCCGCCCCGCCGAGCTCTTCGGCCTGGACAGCCGCAAGGGCGGCTGGCCCCGGGCCTGGACGCCGACTTCGTCCTCTTCGACGCCGACGAGCGGTGGATGTTCGGGCCGGGCGACGTCCAGTCGAAGTGCGGCTGGTCCGCCTACGAGGGCTGGACGATGACCGGCCGGGTACTGCTCACCGCCCGCCGGGGCGAGACGGTGTACGCCCTGAACCCCGACGGCGGCGCGACCTTCGGCACCCCGGACGGCCGCTGGCTCGACGCAACCCCGCTGTGGAAGGGCGCCGCCGGGGTGGCAGCCTCCGCTCTGGCAGCCACGGCTGCGGGGCGGGGGCAGCCATGAGCACCGACCAGGGCGTGGCGGCGGGCGAAGAAGCCCCGCCGCCGGCCGGCCCCGCCCCGGACCATCCGCAGGCAGTCCATGCACAACCGGACCATGCGCAGGCAGTCCATGCGCAGCCAGTCCATGCGCGGGCGGGCCGCGAGCAGGCAGTCCCCGAGCAGGCGGAGCCAGGTGCGGGCCTGGACGTCGGACTCGGCGGGCGCCGGGCGCTGGTCGCGACGGCTGCCGCCTGCGGGGTGAGCGTGGCCGGGATCTACTACGCGCAACCGCTGCTGCCCGCGCTGGCGGCGGCGTTCGGCACCGGCCGGCCCGCCGCGGCCGCCGTGGTGACCTCCGGCCAGATCGGTTACGCGGCCGGGCTGCTGCTGCTCGTCCCGCTGGGCGACGTGCGCGACCGGAAGCGGCTGGCCACCGTACTGATGCTGCTCGCCGCCCCGGCGGCGGCGCTGGCCGCGCTCGCGCCGACGCTGCCGGTGCTCGTGGCGGCCGTGGCTGTGCTCGGCCTGACCGGGAGCGCGGCCCAGGTGCTGGTGGCGCTGACGGCGGCCGGTGCCAGCGGGAGCGCAGGCCGGGCGGTGGGCACGGTGATGGGCGGGCTGACCGCCGGCATCCTGCTGGCGCGCGTCTTCGCCGGGACGCTCGCCGCACTGGCGGGCTGGCGGGCGGTGTACGCGGTGGCGGCGGGCCTGCTCGCCGGCGCGGCGCTGCTGGTCCGGGCCGCGCTGCCGCGCACGCCCCACCCCGCCCGGCCCCGGTCACAGCCCCGGTCACGTCACGCCCGGCCCGAACCACGTCTCCGGCTACGCAAACCGCACCCGAGGCCGGATGCGAGGCCGGATCCGGGACAGCGGCGGAGGCGGCGGTCGAGACGGCGGCCGGGCGCGGGGCTCCGGGGCTATGGGCAGTTGCTGTCCGGCACGGGCTGGCTGCTGATCCGCCGGCCCCTGCTCCGGCGGCGCTGCGCCCACGGCTTCCTGGCCTTTGCCGCGTTCTCCGCGTTCTGGACCACCTGCGCGTATCTGCTGTCCGCGCCGCCGTTCCACTACGGCGAGGCCGCGATCGGGCTGTTCGGGCTGGCCGGACTGGCCGGGGTGCTGTTCGCGCAGCCCGTGGGCAAGTGGTGCGACCGGGGGCACGCGCAACTGGCAAGCCTCGGTTTCAGCGCGCTGATGGCCGCGTCGTTCGGGGTGCTCGCGGCGGGCCGGGGGCAGTTGCCCGCGCTGGCCGCCGGGGCCGTCCTGCTCGACCTCGGGCTGCGCGGCGTGCAGACCGCCAACCAGCAGCAGATCTATGCGCTGCTGCCGGCCACCGCCCACAGCCGGGTCACCACCGCGTATATGACCTGCTATTTCGCCGGGGGCGCCACCGGTTCGGTGCTCTCCGCCGACCTCTACACCCGTACCGGATGGAGCGGCGTGTGCCTGCTCGGCGCGGCGCTGGCCGGTGCGCCCCTGGTTCCACGCATCCTGAAGATCATCGCCGGGCGCGGCACCGGAAGGCCCGCGCCCCGTCCCGCCGAACCGGCCGCACCAGCCGAACCGGTCGCACCGGTCGCACCAGCCGAACCGGTCACACCGGTCGCACCGGCCGAGAGAACAGCCGCATCCGTGGAGCCAGAGGAGGCACCGTGACCGCCACCGAACTCACCACCGAACCGAGCACCACCGTCCTCACCAAGTTCGTCGACCCGTTGCCCATCCCGCCCCGGCTGCGCGCCGACCCCGCCGACCCGCTGCCGTCCTTCACCGTCCGTGCCGTCGCCGCCGAGGTGCGGCTGCACTCGCAACTGCCGCCCACCGCCCTGTGGACGTACGAGGGCAGCTTTCCCGGCCCGGTCTTCGACGTCCGCCGTGACCAGCGGATCAGGGTCTCCTGGACCAACGGGGTGACCACCCCCTACCCCGCCGTCAACGCCTACCTCGCCGACGCGCCCGGCAACCCGTCCCTGGCCATGAACGACCCGGGTATCGGCGCCGCGCAGCCCGTGCCCGGCACGACCGAGCTGCCCGCGTGCTCGACACCCACCTGCACGGCTCGGCCACCGGCGGCGGCAACGACGGCTGGATGGAGAACGCCCTGCTGGTGGGGGACTCCCAGCTCTCCGAGTACCCGAACCGCCAGCCGGCCATGACGCTCTGGTACCACGACCACGCGATGAACATCACCAGCCTGAACGTCTTCTCCGGGCTGGTCGGGATGTATCTGCTGCGCGACGAGGAGGAGGAGAAGCTGAAACTCCCGCACGGCGACCACGAGGTTCCGCTGATCGTCTGCGACCGCAACCTGGCCACCGACGCCAAGGGCGCCCTCACCGGGCAGCTGCTGCACAAGACCACCGGGACGCTGCCCTTCCTGGGCCCGTACACCCTGGTCAACGGCCGCATCTGGCCGTATCTGGAGGTGCGCCCCGGCTGGTACCGCTTCCGGGTGCTGAACGCGTCCAACTCCCGCACCTACCGGCTGCATCTGCTGGACGAGAACGACAACCAGGTCACCGCCGGCGCCGCCTGGCAGATCGGTACGGACAGCGGCCTGCTGGGCACCCCGCTGGCGATCACCTCCGACGGGCTGACCCTCGCGCCCGCCGAACGCGCGGACGTGCTGGTCGACTTCAGCGCCTTCCGGGGCAAGAACCTGCGGATGGTCAACTCCGCGCAGGCGCCGTTCCGGGGCGACCCGCTGCCACCCGGGGTCGAGCCCGGCGACCCGCTGCCCGCCGACCGGCTGCCGGAGCCGGACGTGATGCAGTTCCGCGTCCGCGACGAGCTGCTGAGCGAGCTGAGCCACTGCTGCACGACTGAAGTCGGGGCTGCGCGACCTGGCGCCCGGGAAGGCGTCCAACGACGGGAAGGTGCCCGAGGAAGGGAGCACCGACCGGGACACCGTGACGTCCGGGGACGGCTTCCGGCTGCCGCAGACCCTCTCGCCGTCCTACTACCGGCTCACCACCGACCGGCTCCCCGCCGACCGGGTGCAGCGGGTGCTCGGGCTGGCCGCCGACCCCGACGGCACGCTGGGGCTGTGGGAGCTGGGGAGGTCCCGGCCTCCGCGGCGCCGACCGCACCGGGGCAGGTGCTGGACGGCATCATCCAGGTCACCGGCCCGGACGGGGTCACCACCACCTACCAGCGGCTCGCCAGGCACTTCGACGACCAGCTCAACTGGCGTGCCCGGATGGATGAATGGGAGGTGTGGCAGATCCTCAACCTGAGCGGGATCCTGCACCCGATCCACATCCACCTGATCCGCTTCCAGCCGCTGGCCATCGACGCCTACGACACAGGCGAGTTCGACGCCGCACTCGGCGGGACAGCGACCGGCAAGCCCGTCGCCCACACCGCCTCGCTGCCCATCGACCCGTCGCTGACCGGCTGGAAGGACGTGATGCGGGTGCCGCCGGGGACGGCGGTGACGGTCGCGGGCCAGTTCCGCGGCGCGGCCGGGCGGTACATGTACCACTGCCACATCCTGGAGCACGAGGACGCGGGGGATGATGCGGCAGTTCGCGGTGATGCCGGGTGCTGTCATGGATCTCGGCAGCGGTATGGGTGGTGGCATGGGCATGGGTGGCGGCATGGGCAGCATGGGAATGACCAGCACTACTGGCATCGGAAGCACCACAGCGCCACAGGCAGCGCGGGAACCACGGGCAGTACGGGTGCTACCGCCAGGTGACCCCTTCAGCGGCAGCACCGCGCCCCACCAACGGGATTCCGTCGGTGGGGCGCATGCCGTTACCTGCTGTGCTCGGCTTCCCTGGGTTCCGTTTCCTACTGGGTTCGGCCGCTCAGTCGACCGGTTCCTCGGGGTGGCAGGGCCCCGGGCACGGCGGTTCGGGGTGGCAGGGCCCGGGCATTTGGCAGCCTCCATCGGACCGCCTGCCGTAGGCGCTGCCTGCCTCACCGCGGCGGCGGCCGCAGCCAGCCCAGCGACGACGGCCCCGCTCGATGAGCTTGCGGTGTTGTCGGACATCTGCTCGCTCCTGTCTCTCGTGCGCCCCGTCTCCGGGACTGTCCGGACCTCTCCGACACCCACAAATCTGCGCCGACCGGCGTCCCGGGCGCATGAGCACAACGTCCTAGATTGTCCCATAAGCGGCTATTTCTCCGCCTGCGCTGCACCCCACTCCGGACCGCCGGGTCACTCCTGGTCGCGGACCGGGATGACCGCCCGTACGAGCACACCCCGCCCGTCGGCGAGCGGGTTGCCGAGCACGCTGAGCGTGCCGCCGAGCTCTGCCGCCCGCTCCTCCATGGAGTGCATCCCGACACCGCCCCCAGCGGACCCCGTCCCGGCCGAACCGTCGCCGCCACCACCCATGCCCCTCCCGTCGTCGCCGATCTCCGCGGTCACCACGCCGTCCCCCACCCGCACCATCAGCAGGGCGTGCCGGGCCCCGGCGTGCCGGACCACGTTGTGCAGGGCCTCCGCCGCGATCCGGTAGACCGCGACCTCGACCGCCGCCGGCAGCGGGGGCAGCGGATCCGGCTCGCACACCGCCTCGACCTCCAGCCGGGAGTCGGCCAGCTGCCCGGCGAGCTGGCGCAGCGAACCGCCGAGCCCGCCCCGGTCGAGAATCCCCGGGGCCAGCCCGTCGGTGATCCGGCGCAGCTCGGTGATGGCGTCCGCGATGCCCTGCGACACCGCCCCCAGCCGCCGTCCGGCGGGCTCGTCGCCGGGCAGCGCGGCGCACGCCGTGTCGACCTGGAGGCGCAGCCCGCAGAGCGCCGGGGCGAGCCCGTCGTGCAGGTCGCGGCGCAGCCGGCGGCGGGTCTCCTCGCGGGCGAGCACGATCCGCTCGCGGCTGGCCTGGAGCTCCTCGTACAGCCGGAGCGAGGCGACGGCGGGCGCGGCCTGGTCGGCGAGGAAGCGGAGCACGTCGTGGTCCTGCTGGTCGAGCGCGCTCTCGCCGCCGCGCGCGGCGGCCTCCAGCAGGCCGATCGAGGTGCCCTCGTAGGAGAGTTCGAACCGGTGCCAGAGGCTGCTCGGCGCGTCGCCCAGCGCGGCGGCCTCCCGCGGGCCGCCGCTGGTGCTGAGCAGCACCCGGGCGGCCGGGAAGCGGAGGGTGCCGACGACGGTCTCGCAGAGCAGGCGCGGCGCGTCGGCCGGGCTCACCGCGCGGCTCAGCCGCTCCGCGAGTTCCCGCACCACCCGGTAGGGCTCGGCGCGCTCGCCGTAGTAGGAGCGGTCGACCAGGCGCACCGCGCGGCCCCCGGTGGTCCGCATCAGCAGCCCGATCAGCAGCGAGACGGCGACCAGGACCAGTCCGCCCGGGGTGCGCCAGCCGGGCACCACCCGGATCAGCAGCAGGCCCACGGCGAGGTAGGCGACGACCAGCCCGGTCAGCACCACCACGACCGCCATCGTCCGCCGGCTGGCCCGGTCCAGGTGCCCGGAGCGGTCGGGGATGAAGACCAGGCCCAGGCCCAGCGGCCAGAGCAGCACCGCGACGTAGTAGAGCACCAGCAGTGGCGTGGGCGGGACCGTGATCTGCACGTACTGGAGCGAGACCACGAACTTCCACAGCAGGAAGGGCGCCAGCAGCACCAGCGGCCCGCGGAGCCGCGCGAGCCGCCCGGCCCGCTGCGGCGGCTGCCCTCTCGGCGTACGGTCCGGGTGGCGGCAGCCATCCCTGCCGCCCCCGCCGCCAGCGGACCAGCATCACCGTGCAGGTCAGCACGGTGATGGCGAGCGGCACATAGGTCATGGCGGGGTCACCACGGCGTCGACCGCGGCGTAGGGCGCGCGCCAGGGCGCCGGTGAACGGGGAGGGCATGCCGTACCAGGACTGGCTGCTGGCGTTCTCGTCGTACGCCTCGGCGACGCTCCACACCGCGATAGCGCCCACCAGGACGCGCGCCCACCGCCCGTCCGGCAGCCGCCCGGCGGGAAGCCACAGTGGGAACGCGTAGAACAGGAAGGTGTAGAGCATCGAGCCGAGCACGGCGGCGCCGATCACGGCCAGCCGTACCCCGGGGCCGGCGTCGAAGGCGGCGGCGGCCGGCGGCCCGGCCTGCCCCACCAGGTCGCCGGTCCCGACGATGAGCAGCATGCCGCCGACCGGCCCGCCGGAGGGGTGGGCGAGGATGAACAACCCGCCCACCGCGCAGCCCAGCGAGAAGAGCATCCGCGAACCGAAGGGCACGAAGTCCACCGAGGCGAGCTGGGGCCCGCCCAGGTCGGTGAAGCCGAGGGCCATCCACACCACGCAGGCCGCGAGCGCCAGGGCGCAGGCGGCATACGCGGGCACCATCCGGCGTACGGCGCGGGTGGGCGCCGGTTCGGCTGCGCTCATGGCCACCTTCCCGCTGAAAGAGCTCTGCTTTCCGTGAGCCCTCCAGGGTGGGCCGCCGGGTGTCCCGGGCGCATGAGGCACCGGTCCCGTCGGCTACCTGTCTCGGCCCGGGGCATCCGGGTCGTGGGCCTCCCGGTCGCCCAGGCCCGCGTCACGGGCGCGGGCCACGGCCTCGGCCCGGGTGGCGACGTGCAGCTTGTCGAAGATGTGCGAGATGTGGTTGCGGACGGTCTTCTCCGCCAGGTAGAGCTCGCGGGAGATCCGCCGGTTGTCCAGGCCCCGGCGACCAGTTCCAGCACCTCCACCTCGCGCGCGGTCAGCGCGGGGAACAGCCGCTCGCGTCGACGCGGCGGCCGCCCGCCAGCAGGCCGGAGATCCGGGCGGCGATGTCGCGGCCGAAGACCGCCCCGCCGTACGCGGCGGTGCGCACCGCGTGCAGCACCTCGTCGCGACTGGCGCCCTTGACCAGATACCCCCGGGCGCCCGCCTGGAGGGCGCCCAGCAGGCTGGCGTCGTCGTCGGACATGGTCAGCATGAGCACCGGCAGGCCTGGGTGGCTCCCGGTCAGCCGCCGGGTGGCCTCGATGCCGGAGGCGTCGGCAGCGAGAGGTCCATGACCACCACGTCGGGCCGCTGTTCGGCGACGACCGCGAGCGCCGCCGCGACCGTCTCGGCCTCGGCCACGACCCGGATGTCCTCGGTGCTCTCCAGCGCCGCCCGCAGGCCCTCCCGGAACAGCGGATGGTCGTCGACGATGACCACCCGCACGCCGTCCAGGTGTTGATCTCCGTCACGCCGGTCTCCGTCACGCTCCACAGCCCCATACTAGACGTAAGCGAACGGTCACTCCGGGCGATCGGCCTGCTGTCCGGCCGACGGCGGCGCGGGGGCGCTTCGCGCGGTCGACCACCCGGGAGCGGCAGCCGCCGGACCGACCGCTAGGGTGCGGGTCTCTGTCCGGATCAGGTGCCGGACCAGCGCGCAGGGGGGTTCCACATGCGGACCGGCGGAAGACTCGGACGGACGTCCGGTGTGGGGCTGCTGACGCTCGGCCTGGTGTCCCTCCCGGGCTCCGCGGCGTGGGCCGCGGCGGGCGGTCCCGCGGACGGATCGGCGGCCAACGGGCCGGTGCTGGGCCTCATCCAGCAGGTGGACACCGCCACCGGCGTGGTGGTCGATGTGCCGGTGACCGACTCGACCGCCGTCAGTTCGGTCACGGTGACGGCCACTCAGTGGAACAACGGCGCGAACACCTTCACCTTCACCTTCACCCTCGCCCTGGGCACCGGGACGGCGACGTCCGGGGTCTGGCAGAGCACGGCTCCGCTGAACCTGCCGCTCGACGGCTACACCTGGTCCGGCACCGCCCAGGACGCCGACGGCCAGACGAGCACCTCGTCGCTGCTGCCGCTGGGCGACGCCTATCTGAACTACGGGATCACGCCGGCCTTCCACCAGACGGTGTTCTCGCCGACCACCATGACCATCGCCGACCCGTTCCTCACCGTGACCGGCGAACTCACCCAGTACAACCCAAACTCCGGGGACACCGGCCGGCCGATGGCCGGGGTCGAGGTGCAGGAGCTGGGCGGCGCGGCGGGGACCGGCGAACCGGCGTCCGACACCACGAAGTCCGACGGCACCTTCGACATCGTCTGGAACCCGCGGTCGACTACGGCGCCGACCAGACGTCGGCGACGTTCTCGCTGCTGGCCAACGGCTTCGGTGTGTTCGACGTCGCCGGACCGTCGCAGGTGATCTACAAGGCCCCCCATGCCGACCCGGCTGCTGCTCGACCACCCGAACCCCACGGACGAGCCGGCCGGAAGCACCCTCCAGATTTCCGGGACCGCGCAGTACCGGTCCACGGACGGTGTCTGGCACGCCTTCTCCTCCGCCAACATCTCCCTCCAGGACGGCAGCACCTGGCTGAGCGGGGCCGACGCCGACGCGAACGGCCGCTTCACGGTGCCCGTCACGATCCCGGACCAGGGCGGGACCTGGACGCTGAACGTGGACAACCCGCCCTGGTACGCGGCGGCGCCGACCCCGTTCACCTTCACCGTCGACCAGCAGCTGCAACTGTCGGCTACCGCGGCCGCCGTCGACGCGGCCGGCCAGTTGAGCTTCAACGCCACCGCCACCAGCAGCAACGGGCACTTCCCGGCCAACCGTGTGTACATCCAGGTGTCCCCGGACGGCAGGACCGGCTGGAAGTCCATCGGCTACATCCCGCTCACCGGCAATGTGACCAACCTGCACGCCACCGGGCCCGCGAGCGACCCGCACGGCTACTGGCGCCTGTACTCCCCGGCCGCCCCCGGCTTCTCGGCCGCGACCGGCAACGTCGTGCACGCCTTCCGCTACGCCACCGGGATCACCGGCGGCAGGCCGAATGTCACGACGATCGGCTCGGGCGGGACCCTCACCTTCACCGGCGCGCTGTGGCAGCAGGGAACCGGGCCGTGGAAGGCCATGCCCGGCGCCACGGTCGCGCTCATGTACGAGCCCGCGGGCAGCAGCCACTGGTACCTGGCCGGGACCACCCGGACCGCCTCCTCCGGCGCTTTCACGCTCACACCCGCAACACCTGGAACGTGGTCTATGTGACGCCGAACGCCTGGAACGTGAACGCGGTCGGCCCCGACACCTACGTCCACGTGCGCTGACCACCCCGCCACCCCCGTGTGCCCCGGCCCCGGCCGGGGCACACGCCCTGGTCACCGCCCTGTTCGCGCTCCTCGACCCGCCGAAGCAGGACTTCCCGGTCGTCACCCCTGATCCGGTCCGCCCTCCGCCGGACGGCGGCGCGGCCGGGGATCAGCGCTGCCGGGCGCGGGCACCGACCGTGTAGGAGCTGAGGTCGGCGAGCAGGCCCAGCAGGACGAGCAGCCAGCCCCAGCCGCGCACGCCGAACGCCGGCGAGTAGGCGAGCACGTACATCAGCGTGGTGAGCGGGAGGAACAGCAGGCCCGCGAGCGGTGCGAGCAGGCCGTGGTGGAAGGCCAGCCGGACCCGGTCGGTGAAGACCCAGGTGAACAGGAGGGCGAGGCGCGGGAACGAGGACGCGATCACGGCCAGCAGACATGCGCAGCCCATCCCGGCCTCCTGTTCCGCGCCCGCGGCGGTCGCTCCTCGGCTCCGGGCTCCCGTACGGCGCCACCCGGAACCCCTGTCCGCCGATCATCCGATATCACCCGAATGGATGGCGGGCAGCACACTCGGGCGTTCGGGTGAACCGCACCGCCGCCGGCCTCCGGCGGGGCGGAGGGACGCCGTGCCGCGACACATCACCCGCTCGGGTCTGAGCTGGGGCCGTCTCCGTGGGCCGGTGATATCCGTGAGCTAGGAGTGCCAGCAGGAGCCCTCACTCCCGGACACCAGCAAGGAGCGCCGCCGTGGAGATCGGACCCGTCGACTACGCCGTCATCGCCTTCCCCGGCCACCATTTCACCGGCGAGCTCGCACCCGAGCTGGCCCGCCTGGTGGACGGCGGCATCGTCCGCCTGCTCGACCTGGCCTTCATCAAGCGGTCCGAGGACGGCACCGCGGAGTTCTTCGAACTGGAGACGCTGGACGCCGACGAGACGGCGGCCTTCCAGCGCTTTGCCATTCGCGAGACGAACGACGGGCTGGTCAGCCAGGACGATCTCCAGCTGGTCGCCGAGGAGCTCGCCCCGGGCACCTCGGCCGTGGTCCTGGTCTGGGAGAACACCTGGGCCACGGAGATCTCGGCCGGTGTCGCGCGGGCCGGCGGCCAACTGGTCGCCTTCGAGCGCGTGCCGCGCTCCGCCGTGGCGGCAGCCCTGGCCGACGCCGCCTGAGCATCCACCGGCAGCACCGAACCACCGACCGTGCTGAACCACCGACACCCAGACCACCCGAAGGAGCATGACCGATGATCCGAGGCCCCCGCCGGGTCGGACGGCCCGGCCTGATCGGCACCGCCGCCCGCACCGCCGTCATCGCCGGCACCGCTTCGGCCGTCAGCGGCCGGATGGCGCGCCGACAGCAGAGCAGCGCCGCCCAGCAGGAGGCCGCCTACCAGGCCGACGTCAACGCCGCCGCGAGCAGCAGCTCGCCCCAGCAGCAACCGCAGCAGGCGGCCGAGCCGGCTCCCGGCGCCGGAGCGCTGGACTCCGCCGCCCTGGCCAATCTGGAGCGCCTGGGTCAGCTGCACCAGCAGGGCATGCTCTCCGACGCCGAGTTCGCCGCCGCCAAGGCCCGCATCCTCGGCCTGTGACCCCTGCGGCCTGCGGCCGGGGTACTCGACGGGATCAGCGGCGCGGACGATCACCGGCTCGGGGCCTCCCGCGACCGGCGGGCCGCCGGCTCCAGCGTCTGCGCCAGATGGCGGCGGAAGCTGAGCACCAGGTCGTCCGCCTGGTCCGCGGACATCGCCCCGAGGCGGTGCTGGAAGAACCCGGCCAGCTCACCGGGCGAGCTGCGCAGGGCGAGGGTCACCTCGAACTTGGCGTGGTCCAGCACACCACGGGAAGCCGCGGCACTCCAGGCCCTCCAGCTCCACCGTGTATTCGTCGTCCAGGCTCAGATAGACCTGGGGCATCTCCCTGGGCAATGCCCGGTCGTCCCGGCGCAGCTGGGCCACCACCGAGGTGAACGGCAGGTCCTCCTGGGAACCCAGCGCGTGGGCGATCTCGGCCGCTGTGTCGCGCAGGCATTCGTCCAGCGAACCGGGCAGCGGCCGGAAGCGGATGAGCACGGTGTTGATCAGGCAGCCCGACATCCGGACGCGTCTCCGGCGTACGCCCGGAGGCGGCGCAGCCGAGCAGGAACGAGTCGAGGCCCAACACCTCGGCCAGGGCCCGCCGGTAGGCCGTGGCAGAGCAGCACGAACGGGGTGCGGCCCTGCTCCCGTGCGGTACGGGCAAGGACGTCCGCGCCGGTGTCGAACCGCAACTGCCGGACCGTCCGGCGGCGGAACCGGCAGCCGTCCCGGCAGCGGAACCGGCAGCGGGAGGCGGGGCGCAGGGGCCGGGCAGGGACGCGGTCGGCACGGCGCGCAGATATGCCGAGACGTCCCTGAGGCGGGCCCGGGTGTGGACCGAGCAGCAGCTCGTTGCGCGCCGCGTTGTCGTCGCAGACCGTCCGGGACGGCCCGGCCGCGACCCGTGCGGAATCGCGGTAGCAGGCGGCCAGGTCGTCCAGGAACAGCCGCACCGACCAGCCGTCGGCGACCAGGTGGTGCCACACGAAAAGCAGCAGGCCGCGCTCCGGGGAGCTGCGGAACAGGTGGCAGCGCATAAGCGGGCCCTCGGCGAGGTCCATCGGCCGCGCCGCCGCCTCCGCGAGCAGCCTGCCCAGCGCCTCCGGGCCGAGGCCGTCCGGCAGCTCGGACTCGGTCAGCCGTACCGGGCGGCGGTCGAGCAGCAGCAGCGGCTCGTCCCCGCCTCGTCCACGGTCGCTCCGAAGGCCGGATGGGCCGGCAGCGCCCGGTGGACGGCGTCGGCGAGCCGCTCCCCGTCCACCTCCCCCAGGAGCTCGAAGCAGAGCGGCTCCAGGTATGTGCCGTGGCTCTGCCCGGTCTTCTCGTGCATCCAGATGCCGAGCTGGTTGTGGCTCAGCGGGCCTTCCATCCGTCCCGGGGCGGTCGTGGACGGCCGCCGACGGGATCGGCGGGGTCGGCGGCCGGCGGCAGCACGGACACCTGGCGGGCGAGTTCCGCTGCCGAGCCGGCGCGCAGCACCTGCACCGCCGACACGGCCCGGCCCGACAGCGCACCCAGTTCGGCGGCGGCCCGGACCGCGCTCAGCGAGGTACCGCCGAGGTCGACGAACGCCGTGTCCGGGGCGGGGACGGTCTCCAGGCGAGCACCCGGCGCCAGCCGTCGGCCACCTCGGCCGCGCCCACCGGCCCTGGCCGGGCGCTGCCGAGCCCGGGCGGAGCCGGCTGTCCGGGGCGGGAGGCGCGGGAACGGACGGCGCGGGGAGCGGGAGCCGACGCAGGGCGTCCCGGTCGAGCTTGCCGTTGCGGGTCAGCGGCAGGGCGGGCAGATCGAGGAAGCAGGCAGGCAGGGCATGGGCCGGCAGCCGGTCGCGGAGCCGCCGCCGGAGCTGCTCCGGCACGAAGTCCCCGTCCGCGACCAGGTACGCGACCACGGCCGGTCCGACGCCCGGCACCTCCGCTGATCCACCAGCACCTCGCGCAGCGGCAGCACGGCTCGCAGCGCCGCCCCACTCTCGGCCGGTTCCACGCGGTAGCCCCGGACCTTCAACTGCCGGTCCACCCGGCCGAGATACTCCAGGTTGCCGTCCGGGAGCCGCCGGACGAGGTCCCCGGTGCGGTAACTGCGGCGACCCTCGGCGTAGCCGAATCGCCGGTGCTGGGCCGCCTCCGCGGTGAGGTAGCCGCGGGCGACCCCGGTTCCACTCACCACCAGCTCGCCGACGCCGTCGGCTGCGGGGCGGCCCTCGGCGTCGAGGATCAGCAGTTCGTTGCCCGCCACCGCCGTGCCGATCGGGGTCCGCTGCTCCGAGTCGCCCGGACCGGGCGGGACCGCGTACAGGGTGCAGCAGATGGTCGTCTCGGCGGGGCCGTACCCGTTGACGATCAGCAGCTCCGGGCGGAGCGCTCGGAGCTCCTGGAGCAGCCGCAGCGGGATCGGTTCCACGCCCACCAGGATCCGGCGCAGGTGCCCGACCGCGCCCGGATCCCGGCGCAGTCGGTCGCGCAGCCCGGGCAGGAAACTCGGCGGAACATAGGCGCTGTTCACCCCGGCCCGGCCGAGGAAGGACAGGAAGCCGTGGACGTCCAGGCGCTCCGTCTCCGGGACGGTCACCAGACTGCCGCCGCTCACCAGGGGCGCCCACTGCTCCCAGACGGCCACGTCGAAGTCGGGGCTGCACCACCAGGATCCGCTGAACCCGTCCGGCAGCGGGGCCCGGCGGTGCAGGTCGTCGATGAGGTTGAGCACGCTGCGGTGTTCGACCATGACGCCCTTGGGCCGACCGGTCGATCCGGAGGTGTGGATGACATAGGCCACCTGGTCCTCAGCGGACCGGACCGGCCGCGGGGCGGCGTCGGGGCCTCCCGGTCCCGGGCTCAGCAGG
This sequence comes from Streptacidiphilus sp. 4-A2, assembly GCA_014284505.1. Classification (GTDB taxonomy): domain Bacteria; phylum Actinomycetota; class Actinomycetes; order Streptomycetales; family Streptomycetaceae; genus Streptacidiphilus. The sequence continues at coordinate 6,389,984 of JAAFYY010000001.1, forward strand.
GTGGAGAAGCGCCGGGCGGCCGCCCGCGGCCGGTCGGGACGTCGGCTGTGCCGTCGTGGCCGGTGCCGTCGTGGACCAGCACCAGCTTCGGGGCGCAGTCCTCCAGCATGGCCCGCAGCCGCTCCTCCGGCTGTACCGGGTCGATCGGCACATAGGCGGCCCCGACCCAGAATGCCGCCAGGGCGGCGGCGACGGCCTCCCGTCCGGGGGCAGCAGCAGCGCGACCCGGTCACCGGACGCCAGACCCGCCCGGGCGTAGCCCGCGGCCAGGGCAGCGGCGGTGGCGATCAGGGTGGAGTAGGACCAGCTGCCGCCGCTGTCGGTGACGGCCACGGAATCCGGATGCTCGTCGGCCCGCTGAAGGACCCTGGTCAGCAACGTCACCGCAGCTCGGCCCCTTCTGCGACGACGCCGGTCGCGTCGGCAACCGGCACGGCGGCAGCCGGCACGGCGGCGTCGATCTCGTCGGCGAGGTCGCCGAGCGTGGCGATGTTGATGATGGTCCGGGGTTCCAGCTCCACCCCGAGCTCGCGGCTGATCCGGCGCTGCATCCGGAAGGCCAGCAGCGAATGCCCGCCCAGTTCGAAGAAGCCGTCGTCCACGCCCACCTGGTCGGTCTCCAGCAACTCCTTCCAGAGCTCGATCAGGTAGCGCACGGTGTCGGTGCCCTGCTGCTTCGGCACGCTCGGCTGCTCGGTGTCGAGCAGCGCCCGAAGGGCGGCCAGGTCCCGCTTGCCGTGGTCACTGGTGGGCAGCACGGGGAGAACCACGAACCGGCTGGGAACCATGAAATGCGGCAGCTGCGCCTCGGCGAAGGCACGCAGCAGCTGCCCGGCGGGCTCGGTCTCGAACACCGTGAAAGCGACCAACTGCCGTTCGGCGCCGTCGCCGTGGGGCAGTACCACGATGTCGTGCACCCCGGGGAAGGCCCGCAGGGTGCGTTCCACCTCACCGGGTTCCACCCGGTAGCCGCGGATCTTCACCTGGTCGTCCGCCCGGCCGAGGAACTCCAGCGCACCGTCCTCGCGTTGGCGCACCAGGTCGCCGGTCCGGTAGAACCGGCCGGGCCCCTCCGGCAGCGGGAGTTCGACGAAGCGCTCGCGGGTGAGGTCGGGTCGGTCCAGGTAGCCGCGGGCGACGCCGGGGCCGCCGACGTAGAGTTCACCGCCGGTGCCGGGCTCGACAGCGGCCAGCTCCGGGTCGAGCACCTGGAGCGACACGCCCGCCGACGGGCGGCCGATGGGGATGGTGTCACGTTCCGCGTCCTGCGCGGTGACCCGGTGCACCGTGCAGGCGGTGGTGATCTCGGTGGGGCCGTAGAGGTTGAACAGTTGCCCCTGGAAGCCGCCGCCGAGCAGCTTGCGGCAGCTGGACGGCAGGATGACGTCGCCGCCGACCTGCACGATCCGCAGCGGGCTGAAGGCGTCCGGGTCCTCGCGCACCACGTGGTTGACCACCATGGTCGGGACCAGCATCGCGGTGATGCCCCGTTCCCGCAGCTGCTGCTGGAAGCCGGCCGCCAGCAGCTCCGGCACGGCCGGGAGCACCACCACCTCGGCGCCGCAGGCGAAGGTGGTCCACATCTCGAAGTGGAAGGCGTCGAAGGACAGGCTGGAGATCTGTCCGGTGCGGTCCTGCGGCAGCAGCCTCGGCAGTTCGGGGTTGCAGGCGAAGGAGACGATATTGCCGTGTTCCAGGACGACAGCCTTGGGGACACCGGACGAGCCCGAGGTGAACAGCACGCTCGCGGCGCGGTCCGCGGGCGGCGCCTCGCGGTGCAGCGGCCGGTCGGGATCCGCGGCGGCGCGCGCGGTGGCGGTCACGGTGTCGATGCCGAGATGGGCGATCTCCGGCGCCCGGTCCGGCTCGGTGACGACGACCTTCGCGCCGCTCAGCGTGAGCATCAGGTCGCGCCGGGCCTCGGGGTAGCGGGTGTCGACCGCGACATAGGCCGCGCCGGACTTCAGGATTCCCAGGATCGCCACGAACACCTCGGCCGAGCGGGCCAGGTGGACGCCCACGCGCTCCTCGGCGCCGACGCCGATCTGCTGCAACCGGGCTGCCAACTCGTCCGAGGCGAGGTCGAGTTCCCGGTAGCTGAGAGTGCGGGACCGGTCGGTCACCGCCGGACGGCCGGGGTGGCGGTCGACAGTGCGTGCAAAGAGTTCCACCAGGGAATCCGGCAGTGGCTCGCTCTTCATCCGAATTGTCAACGACTCTTCCTCTCCGGGCGCAAGGCTTCTTCGGCGGTCTGGAAACACGTTCCGGACCGAAGTCTTGCCGGGCGGAGGGGGCCGGGGAAGGCTTCCCGGCTGGCACGAAGCGTCCATGGCACGAAGCGTCCACAGCACCGGACCCGCCGCCCCGGGGTGCTCCGCGGGAGCGGGGCGGGGGCCGACGGCGGGCCCGGAAAACCGCCGGCCCACCAGCGGGTGCTGGTGGGCCGGCCGGACAGTTCGTCCACTCACACACTTCTACTGGCGCACACCGTTCAGCGGGTGGGGCGGATGACGTCGGTGCCGACCCAGGGCCGCAGCGGCTCGGGGACCACGACCGAGCCGTCGGGCTGCTGGTTCTGCTCGACGATGGCAGGCAGCAGGCGGCTGGTGGCCAGGCCCGAGGCGTTGAGGGTGTGCACGAACTCGGTGGCCTTGGCGCCTCCGGACGGTAGCGGATGCCAGCCCTCCGGGCCTGGTAGTCGCCTGCCCAGGAGGGCCGAGGAGACTTCCTTGTAGATCCCGATGCTGGGGATCCAGACCTCGACGTCGTAGGTCATCGCCATGCTGGCGCTGGCGTCCCGAGCCGCCAGCAGCGAGTCTGGTAGTGCAGGCCCAGCTTCTGCACCAGCGACTCGGTGCGGGCGACCAGCTCGTCCAGCGCGGCCCGACCGCTCTCGGGGGACGAACTGGATCTCCACCTTGTTTGAAACTGGTGTGCGGGATCGTGCGCGCTCCGACGCCCGGTGGCTTCCGGCCTCGCGGCGGTAGCAGGGGGTGTAGGCGAAGGCCTTCAGCGGCAGCCGCTCGGTCGGGATGATCTCGTCCCGGTAGACGTTCAGCATGGCCGTCTCCGAGGTGGGCAGCAGGAACGAGGCACGCTCGCCCTCTCCGCCTGGATGTGGAAGACGTCGTCGTAGAACTTGGGGAACTGCCCGGCCGCGTAGCCGTTCTCCTCCGTCAGCAGGTGCGGGGGGAGCATGAACTCGTAGCCGGCGGCGAAGTGCTCTCGGCAGAAGAAGTCGATCAGCGCCCATTCGAGCGCCGCGCCGATCCCGGTGTACAGCCAGTGGCCGTTGCCGCCGAGCTTGACGCCCGGGCGTAGTCGATCATCCCGAGCCGGGTGCAGAGCTCTACGTGGTCCAGCGCGCCCGGGCCGAGCTCGGGCTGCTCGCCCCAGGTGCGCACAACCTCGTTGGCTTCCTTGCCGCCGGGGGGCGTGTGCTCGTCGGGAAGGTTCGGCAGCTCCATCATCAGCTCGCGGAGCCGCTGCTCGGCCTCTGTCAGCTCGCCCTGCATGCGGGTGATGTCGTCGCCGAGGGCGGCCGACTCGGCCTGCAACTGCTCGGTGTCGGTGCCCGTGGCCCGGAGCCGACCGATCTCCTTGGCCTGCTGCTTGCGGGTGGAGCGGGGGAGTCGACCTCCTGCACCAGCTCGCGCCACCGACGGTCGGCCTCAAGAATGGGGTCCAGGTCGACCATGTCCATCCGCTTCAGAAGGGCATTCCGAACCGCGTCCGGGTCCTTCCGGATGAGTCCGATGTCGAGCATTTCTGGAGCCTCCTGAACACGACTTGCCCGTCTGGGACGGTCTGGGAATCGAGGTTTGAGGAATCGAGGTTTGAGGAATCGAGGTTTGCGAAAATCCAGCCATCTGCGGCTCTACGTCAAGCATCCGGCGCGGTCACTTCATCGGCTGCGGGGTCGGCCGCACCGCCGCCGCTTCTCAGTCTGGCGACCAACAGGGACGGCAGTGGGAGCAGTGCCAGCGCAGTCGCGCCGACGACAAGCCATCCCAGACCCTTGAAGGGAATCAGCACGGAGCCTACCAGCACCGGACCGATCAGCATCTGGGCCGATACCCCCAAGCCGTAGACCCCTTGATAGAACCCCTGCCGGTCGGCCGGTGCGTGTGCGAAAAGCACCGTCCAGGCCACCGTCGAGTTCCACATCTCGGCCAGGGTGACGAGTACCGCGGCGAGCAGCAGCGGGGCGACCGCCGCGGTCCCGCGCAGACTCCCGCAGGCCGCCATCACGATTCCGGCCGCGGCGAGTGCGCCCAGGGCGCGGCGCATCAGCCGGGCCGACGCCCCGGGCCGGTCCGCGCCCCGGCTGAGCCGCACCTGGAACAGCACCACCAGCGCCGTGTTCAGCAGGAAAGCAGCCGCTGCGGTCCACCGCGGCGCGGCCGCCACACTGACGATCCAGAGCGGGAATCCCACATAGAAGATGCTCTCGCTGAGCAGCAGCACCGTGCTCAGCCCGACGAAGGCAAGGAAGGGGCGGTCACTGAGCGCGTCCCGGACCACTCCGCCGGAGGTGCTGCGGCCGTCCGCCCGGCCGGGGGTGGGGACCCGCCACACCAGCAGCGCTCCGACCAGGTAGGAGAGGACATTGCACAGGATCAGGAGCCGGAAGCCGGTGCTGCTGCCGAGTTGCAGAGCCAGCCCGGCCAGCCCGGTACCGGCCGCGAAGCCCAGGTTGAACAACGAGCGCTGGACAGCCTGGAGCCGGACCCGGGCCTCGGGGTCGAGCGCGTGGTAGGTGAGCGAGGAACGGGCCGGGTTCACCCCGGACTGTGCCGTGGTGATCGCCGCCACCATGACCAGGAAGCCCCAGAACCCCGTGGTCGCGGACAGCGCGCAGAAGAGCACCGCCAGGACGAGGTTGAGGAGTATCAGCGTCCGCCGGGCGCCCCAGCGGTCCGACAGCCGGCCGAGCCACATGCCTGAGCACAGGCCCGCGGCACCGGCCAGCGACAGGCCGATGCCGACCAGTCCCGGCGCCACCCGCATGTGCGCGACATAGAAGGTGACGCTGGCCGTGAGAAAGGCGCCGGAGCCGACGGCGTCCACCGCGGACACCGCCGCGAGCAGCCGGGCCGGGCCTGCGGGCACGGCCTCGGCCGCCCGGGCCAGTCGGGTACGGGACTCCGTGATCACCTGCTCCTGCTCCCCAGTGCGGCTGTTGCCGCCTTGTTCGCTGCCGACACCTTGTTCGCTGCCGACACCTCGTTCGCTGCCGACGCCGTGCTCACTGCTGGCCTCGTCCGGTGGCAGTACCTGGACCGGCCTTTTGGCCATGAGGACCTCACCCGCCGACACCGCGACCACCACCACCGCATACAGGCCGGGCGGGCCGTCGGGGGCGTCGAGCCGGTAGCCGGGCTCCTCGGGCGGGCCGCCCGCGGGCCGGGCGTACACGTCGAACCCCCAGGGCACCCGTACCACGCCGAACCGGGCCGCGCTCACCCCGCCCTCGGGCACACCGCTCAGGCGGTACACCGCGGAGCCGCCCGCCGGTACCCGGAACGGACCTGCCAGCACCGTCGGCACCTCGCCGGACGGGCCGTCGTACAGCACGTCGCAGCTCCAGCAGACCAGCCGGTGGCGGTCGCGGGAGAGCGCGGCCAGCCGGTACCTCCGCCAGACCACCGGCGACCCGCAGTAAGGGCAGCTGCCGGTCGGTTCCGGGCCGGGCCGGGCGACCACAGGACGTCGCCGAACGCGCCTTCGAGGCTTCCGGTGCGGACCGCGAACTCGTGGGCGGTCCAGGCGAGTTCCTCCTGGAGCCGCTGCCAGTCGGGGCTCTCCGTACGGAGCCACGCCTCCCGCGCCTCGCGCAGGCCGCCGTTCGCGACCGCCGCCGGGACGCCCGCGCGGAGCCTGGCGATGCTCCGGAGCCGACCGTCCAGGGACGCCAGCAACGCGCCGGTCCGCTCCTCCTCGCCCAGTAGCGGGGCGGCATTGGAGACCAGTTCCCTGGCGGCGGCCACCGCCGGGGCAGCGTCCAGCAGTTGGTCGTGCAGCAGCGCGGTGGGATCGGTCTCGCGCCACACCGCCGCCCCCTGCGGGTCCAGCAACTGCTGGGTGACCGCGATGCCGTGGTGGGTGCCGGGGACCCGCTCGACCCACACCTTCGGGCGTCCGCCATCGGCAGCGGTGCCGTGCAGCACCGGTACCTCGCCCGGCGCCACGTCCAGCACCGTCAGCCGCGCCCGGCGGTCGCCCTTCCCGGGAGCGGCACCGGCGGTGCGTCCGGGGCTCGAACCGGGCCCGGGACCGGGGAAGCAGCCTGGAATGCGGCCGGGGCCGGGACCGCCGCCGGATCTCCCAGCAGCACGAACGGAGCCGTGTTCATGGCCGCCAGGTTCGCGGCGTTCTCCAGCGCAGGAATGTCGCCCACGGACGCCCCGTCCCCCCGCAGCCGGCTCCAGGCCAGGGCATGGGCGGAGGCCAGGCCCCAGGACTCGGCGACGGTGGCGATGACCGCGCCGACCTGCGGCCCGGTGGCCGCGTCGGCGGCCAGGCAGGGCGAGCAGTAGCCGTCGACCAGCCGCAGGCTGCGCAGCTGTCCAGCAGCAGCACCTCACTGGCCAGGTCGGCCGCCGCCCAGCGGGCGGGTTCCTGCAGCCCGTCGGGCCCACGTGAGGCCCGCAGGCAGGGCCCGCCATGCATGCAGGGGTGCACCGGGGCAGCGCTCGGCAGCTCGGGGGCCGAACCGGCGATCGAGCAGAGCAGACCGTCGCCCAACCACATGTCGATGCCGAGGCCGTGGCTGCTGAGCGCGGTGAACGAGCGCGGCTGGAAGACCAGGTCGGCCAGGCCGCGCTGCGGCCCGCCGAGTACCCGTAGGTCGGCGGTCTCGGCGTCGCGGACCGTCCCGAGCGGGACGGCCGACCACAGCAGGGCCGAGCCGGGCCGCGCGAAGCGGTAGCGGGCGGTCTTCTCAGCGTGCGCGACGGCGGTCTCCTCCCCCTGCCAGCCGAAGATCCAGCCCAGTCCGGTGCCGGACCGCTGGGCCTCCAGGACCAGCGAGGCGACCGCGCGCATGCCGACTCCGCCGACCGAGAGCAGCGCGGTACTCGGCCACTGCGACCTGATCCGGTGCCGGACCGCTGCGAGGTCCGGCAGCGCGACCAGTTCGCGCCCGGTCAGCTCATGGAAGCGCTGCGCAGCCGCCCGGCCCTCCGGGGTGCAGATCACCACGTCCTGCGTCCGCTGCGGCTCCACCGGCAGCTCAGGCACCGGTGAAGAGGGTCGGGCACACGCAGTTCTGGCAGGTGGAGTCGGACGCCACATCCAGACCCCGCCGGAACGCCAGCGCCTTGGGCGAGTTGATCGCCGCCTCCAGCGTCCCGAAGACGCGGATGTCACCGTACGCGGACATCGGGAAGCAGGGACGCACCGTGCCGTCGTACTCCAGGATGGCCGAGGACCACGGGGTGTTGCAGCGGACCTGCGGCATCGGGCCGACGCCCGCGACGCCCCGGTAGTACTGGAGCAGCATCGCGTCGAGCTCCTCCGGGGTGTCGCTGATGTAGCCGGAGGCGAAGTCCTCGGCGCACTCCTCACGCAGCAGTTCGAGCTCGCGGGTGAGGTCGGGCAGGTCGGCCTCGCGCACCGCCAGCGCGGCGATGTACTGCTGGTCCAGAGTGCTGAAGCGCCGGAACGCCTCCTCGTTGTGCAGGTCGGTACCCGAGAAGCTGATGCTGCGCAGCCCGAGGTCCTTGGCGGCCTGCACGGTGGCGCGCAGGTGCTGGAAGTTGAGCCGGTGCACCGCGCAGCGCCCGTCGACACCCATGTCCGGTCGCTGCCGCCGGAGTTCGACCAGGCCCTCGTCGAGCCGCTCGAAGGCCCGCGGCACCCCGCGGACGCTGTTGTGTATCTCGCGCGGGCCGTCCAGGCTCACCCGGAACTCGTCGCAGTGCTGGGCGACGCTCTCGGCGTGCCGCTTCAGCAGCAGGCCGTTGCTGAGCAGTTCCACCCGGATGCCGTGCTCGCGGATGATCTGGGCGATCTGGAAGATGTCCGGGTGCATCAGCGATTCGCCGCAGAGGATGACGTACTCGAGGTCGAGCCGGCTCCACTCCGGGGCCCAGCCGCGCACGTCCTCGACGGAGAGCGTGCGGCCGGGCTTCTCGCGCCAGATGTCGCACATCCGGCAGCGGGCGTTGCAACCGCTGTTCACCCAGAGGAACAGCCGGTTCAGGTTCTTCAGCAGGTGCTGGTCGTCGGCCTCCGGCTGGGACCGGTCGGTGATCTCTATCTGGACTGTCATCACGACAACCTTTCCTGTCGGTTCTGAGCGACTGGCCGGTCTTCGGGTCCAGGTCGCCCGGGCGGTGTTCGGGGCGCCTGGCCGGTGTTCGGGGCGGGGGTGTTCGGGGCGGGGGTGTTCGGGGCGGGGGTGTCCGCGGCGGCCGGTGCGGCCAGATGGGCGCCCATCCGGTCCTGGTACCAGCCCCGCAGCGCGGGGGCGTCGCCGAACAGGCCGAGGCTTCCGCCGGTGTGCACCAGGACCACCCGGTCCCCCTCGCGGACCGCGCCCGAGCCGATCAGGGAGCGCAGCCCGCGGAACGTCTTGACCATGTAGTTGGGGTCGAGCAGCAGCCCGTGCCGGACCACGGCCCGGCGCATCGTCTCCAGATCCTCCGGCGAGGGCCGGTCGTACCCGGCCCCGAGCGATTCGCCGTGGACCTGCACCGGGGACTCGCGCAGCGCCGGGGCGCCGAGCAGTTCCACGGCCTCCTCCCGGAGTTCGGCGATCCGGGCCTCGATGCCCTCCGCGGTGCCCCCGATGCACATGCCGTGCACCTTCCAGCGCAAGCCCAGCAGCCGGGCGGCCAGGCTGAGACCCAGGCAGGTCGAGCCGGAGCCGGCCGCGGCCACCACATGGATGTCCGAGGCGCCTTCGGGCAGCGCGGCCAGCTGTTCGGCCAGTTCCAGGCCGAGGTCCACGCTGCCCAGCAGCCCGGGCCAGGTGGAGATGCCCGGAGGCACCACATACGGCCGCTCCCCGCGCTCGCGCTCGGCCTCGGCGGCGGCCTCCAGCAGTTCGTCCATCCGGGTCCACGAGGTGCGCTCGTGCCAGCTGACGGTCGAGTCGAAGAGCAGGGCGAGCAGGTAACTGCCGAGCGGGCGGTCCGGTTTGACCTGCTCGTCCCCGCTGTACACCAGGTGCGAGCGCAGTCCGAGCCGCTCGGCGGCGGCGGCCACGGCCACGCACTGGCTCGACGGCAGGCTGCCGCCGGTGACCAGTGCGGTCGCGCCCTGCGCCACGGCCGCCGCGGCCACATAGCCGAGCTTGCGGACCTTGTGGCCGCAGCCGAGGTCGTCGATCAGGTCCTCACGCTTGAGCAGCAGCCGCACGCCCAACTCGTCGCCGAGCTCGTGGCGCTGCTCCAGCGGGGTCGGCAGCCGGCCCGGGCCCGCGCTCCGCGGGACGTCGCTGCCGGGGAGCAGCTCCGCCAGCCGTCCGGCGGTCACCCGTCCCTCCTGGCGGCCACGACCGAGAACATGCACGGGTACCGGTGCGGCTCGGCGCCGTTGGTCCACCAGCCGTCCCGCTCCGTGTCGAGCGAGTCCGCCAGCGGGTGTGCCGCGTACGGGTACTCCTCCAGGGCGACCAGGTCGAGACCCGCCGAGACCAGCGCGGTGACCACCTCGCCGAGGGTGTGCTGCCAGCGGTACTCGCGGTAGCGGATCGGCGCCTGGGCGTCGGTGTAGCTGCCCTCGGTCCAGACGGCCTCCGGTTCGGCGGTGCGGAAGTAGCCTCCGGCGCCGCTCACCCGGCCCGCTTCGAGCGCCTCCAGCATGGGGTGGAACTCGACCAGCACGAACCGGCCCCCGGGCCGCAGGCTGCGGCGGATGCCATCGGCCCAGGCGGCGAGGTCGCCGAGCCAGCACAGCACGCCGTAGCTGGAGACCACCACGTCGTAGGGCTCCTCCGGGGTCTCCAGCCGCTGCACGTCCGCGCAGTGGAAGGCGACGTCGAGCCTTGCGTCCGCGGCGAGCTCCCGGGCCGTGCGAACGGCTGCCGGTGAGAAGTCGACGCCGGTGGCCCGGGCCCCGAGGCGGGCCCAGGAGAGCGTGTCGAGCCCGAAGTGGCACTGGAGGTGAAGCAGGCGCAGTCCGTCCACCTCGCCGACCAGCCGGCGCTCCAGCGGCTTCAGGGACGAGCCGCCCGCGCTGATCTCGGCGGTCGCGTAGAAGTCGGAGCCGACGTGCACACCGGTGCGCAGGTCCCACGCATCCCGGTTGACCGCCTGCGGGGTCTCCGCGGCAGCCGCGGTTCCCGGGCCGGTGCCGGTTCCCGGGCCGGTGCCGGTCCCCGGGTGGGTGCCGGTCATCGGCCCGCCTTCGCAAGGAAGTAGCCGCCGAGCGCGATGCAGTCGACGTCGGAGGTGAAGAAGCAGGCCAGGGCGTCGCGCGGGCTCTCCACGATCGGCTTGCCCTGGATGTTGAACGAGGTGTTGATCAGCACCGGGTGCCCGGAGCGCTCGGCGAACCCGTTGAGCAGCCCGTGCAGGAAGGGGTCGAACGCCTTGCGGACAGTCTGCACCCGGGCGGTGCCGTCCACGTGCACGGCCGACGGGATGGCCTCCAGCTGCTCCTTCCGGACATCGCTGGTGAACAGCATGTACGGGTCGGGGTGGCCGTCGAAGTACTCGGTGAAGGCTTCCTCGGTCACCAGCGGGGCAACCGGCCGAAGCCCTCGCGGCCCTTGACCTTGTTCAGCCGGCGGTCATCCCGGGTCCACCGGGCTGGCCAGCAGGCTGCGCATGCCCAGCGCCCGGGGCCCGAACTCCATCCGGCCGCGGAAGACCGCGCAGACCTCCCCCGCGCCCAGCCGCTCGGCCAGGCGCTGCGACATCTCCTCGTCGCTGAGCTTCTCCGCCTCCAGCCCGATCTGCTGGAGCATCTCACCGATGGTGTCGTCGCTGTACTCGGTGCCCAGCGCGTAGGACTCACAGGTGATCTGGGTGGGTCCACCGCGGCGCAGGGAGCTGAGCGCGGCAGCGCCGACAGCGGTGCCCGCGTCGCTGGCGGCCGGCTGGACGAAGATCTCGTCGAAGATCCCCAGCTGCGCCAGCCTGCCGTTGGCCACGCAGTTGAGGAAGGTCCCGCCCGCCAGGCAGAGCCGGCGCTGACCGGTCGTCCGGGCGTAGTGCGTCACCACGTGCACCAGCGCCTGCTCCAGCCGCAGCTGGGCCGACTTGGCGATGTCCTTGTGGACCTGCTCGATGGGCTGCTGCGCGGTCCTGGCCCCGGGCAGCCGCAGTCCCAGGTCCTTCAGCGCCTCCATGTCGATCCGGTAGCGGCCCTGGGGGCCGAGCTGGACGATGCGGTTCATGGTCTCCGCGTAGCGCGGCTCGCCGTACGCGGCCAGGCCCATGACCTTGAACTCGTCGGAGAACGGCTCGAAGCCCAGGTGCTGGGTGACGGCGGAGTAGAAGTGGCCGAGCGAGTTCGGCAGCACCTCCTGGCCCACCAGCTCGAGCTCCCGGCCCCGGCCGACGTACACCGAGGTACAGGCGTTCTCCCCGGCGCCGTCGGCGACCACGGTCAGCGCCTGGTCCCAGCCGGAGCAGTAGAACGCCGAGGCGGCGTGGCTCAGGTGGTGGTTCCACTCCGGAACGGGATCCGCTCGAACGCCTCGGGCTGGATCAGGTCGCGGTAGCGGTGCGGGATCTCGTAACCGCTGCGCAGCGCCCGGGGCAGGTTGGCCAGCCCCTCGAAGGCCTTCAACTCCTCGCGCAGCGAGGAGAACCGGCGCCCGGAGACACAGCCCCACAGGCTCTTCAGGTGGTCCAGCGGTGGTAGGAGTAGGCGATCTCGTCGATGTCCGAGGCGCGCAGGCCGGTGGCCTTCAGCGCCCGGTAGATCGCGTCCATCGGCAGGTAGCTGTTGTACGGGGTGTAGCGGCGGCCGTGCTTGATGCCGGTGAACCGCTCGTCCTCCGCCGCGAACAGCAGGTGGCCGTCCTTGATCAGGGCCACCGAGGGGTGTTCGAAGTAGCTGTTGATCCCCAGAACGATCACGGGTTATCCCTTCCGACGGCGCCAGAGCCTGTTCCAGGTATCCGGCGCATGACAGCGAACCGATGGACCAGCCCACCGGGACATCGCAGATGGTTTTCTCGAATTCTGAAAAGCGGGTCTCCGGGCCGAGCCCCTGCAGCAGTTCCGCGACCGCTCCGGAGGGTTCCAGCAGTGGCAGGCCGCCCAGCCGGCTCGACCGGGGGTCGCTGACGGCCACGAGATCGGACGCGTCCAGGAACGGGATCCGGCGGTGCGTCTCCAGCAGCATGAGCCGGTACAGCCGCACATAGTCCTGCTGGCTGGTGCCGCCGACCGCGACGATGCCCGGGAGCAGGCAGCGGACCAGGTAGGCGAGTATCCGGTCCGGGTACACCGCCCCGGTCCGCAGCGCTTCGGCCAGCGGCCCCGGGGCACAGGGCACGGGCACCGGTGCGGCGTCGGTCTCCACGACCAGCCGCGCCGCGCTGCCCCGCCCGGCCAGCACCGCCGGGTGCAGCCTGGACCCGCGCCGGATCCAGAGGAAGTCCGGCGCCGCGCGGTTGACCGCGATGTTCGCCGGACCGGCCACCAGCTCCCGCTTCACGTCCAGGAAGGCATCCCGCAGCGGGATGTCGAACAGCAGCCGGTGCACCGGGCTGTCCGGGTCGAGCAGGTGCGCGGCGACGGCGGACGCGGCGACCGACTCGTCGATGCCTGCCCGACGCACCTCGCCGTCGAGGCCGAAGGACGACCAGATCAGCTCGTTGCTCCGGTGGAAGGCCTCCGGAGCGGTCGGCCACCGCCGTCCGCGCAGTTCCCGCAGCAGCGGATCGTCCCCGGCGTCGGGCCCGGCCCCCTCCAGCCGGTCGAGTGTCAGCTCCACCGGCCCGGGCAGGCAGCAGAAGGAGGCGTCCTTGAATTGCCGCTTGGAGAAGGGCAGCACCCGGTAGAGCGAGTTCCTGGTGCGCAGGAAGGGCGGGCCGCCGACCGGGTCGCGCCGCGAGAGGCAGCTGACGGTCGAACACTGGGACACCACCATGGTGGCCGCTCCCGCACGCCGCGCCAGGCCAGGTGGAAGAGGTAGTTGTTGAGGAAGGTCTCCGGGTCCAGCAGCAGGTTGGAGTGGTCTGCCTGCTGGATGACCGGGGTGCGCAGCAGGTGCTCCCCCACCGCGGCGGCGTCCTTGGTCCCGAACCCTTCGAGGTGGCGGACGACCGCCGCGGCGAAGGTCTCCCGGTGCCGGTTGGTGTTCGGCCCGCCGGTCGGCACCAGGCTGTCGAGGTAGGTGCCCAGGGGCAGGTCGAGCGCCCGGGTGAGCTGGTCGCCCAGACTTGAACCGGCGAGCAGCAGGCGCTTCAGGAACGAGGCGGCCGGATATTTCTCATGCTCTTCGGCGAATTCCATAACCGCTCCACTGGGCTGTCGGCGGGAGGGTCAGCGGCCCATGAACGCGCGGAGGTGCTGCGCCAGGGCGGCCGGGGACAGGTGCTCCGTCGCCTGCTTCCCGTCGGCGTAGAACTCCTCGCTGGTCAGCGCCACCGTTTCGGACCGGTACGGGTCGGTGTGCAGCATCAGCGTGGCGCTGAGGGTCTTGCGGTCGCTGCGGATGCGGTGCAGCGCCGAGCCTTCGAGGGTGTAGCTGGTGCCTTCGTCGATGGTCCGCTGAAGGTCTTCTGACGCCGCACTTGCCGGTCTGGCGCATCAGATAGGCCCGTTCTCGGCGCCGGGCAGATACTCGTACCGGTACATCTGGACGCCGTCCTCGTCCAGCGCGTAGAAGTCCGTCTCAAGGCGCCCGGCGAGCACCCTGGAGGCGAAGTCCCAGCGGTGGTTGTGGATGTTCTCGACGTATTTCGGGCCGCCCGGCCACCAGATGTTGAGCCGCAGCTTCCAGCCGAGGCCGCGGTGGCCAGGGTGATCTTGTCGAATCCGTTGGGATGAATGTACGACCGCCCGGCGACTTTCCGGAGCTGGTCCTCGTCGTCCAGCAGTGTCCCGATCAGGGCTCCGAGGTTTTCCGCTTCCGAAATCCGGTCGAGCAGCAGCCGCGCCGCATCGGCCTGCTCCTCCGGCGTACCGACCAGCGTCTCCTCGACCGTTGCGGAGATATCGTGCATGGAGATGGTAGTCACGCTGTTCCTTCGTTGACGGCACAGATCGGCGAACAGCCCGTGTGCTCTTCTGCCGCGTGCTTTTCCTGCTGTGTACTTCCAGCGGTCCGCTTTCTGACGGTCCGCATTCTGACGGTCCGTTTTCCGGCGGTCCGCTTCCGGCGGGAGGCCGGGCGGGGCCGGCGACCGGCCTCAGGCCGCTCCGACCGCCCGCTCCAGGACGGAGAAGATCTCAAGCAGCTCCTTGGGAGCGCCGATCGTCTCCAACTGCTCGGTGGTGTAGCAGTAGCGCGGACGCGAGAGCCGCCCGCGGAGCCGGGCCACCTCCTCGGTCAGGTCGGCCCGGCCACTGCGGTCGGTGAGCAGCGCGGCGAACACCTGGGCGAGCGCGGCCGCGTCGGCCTCGTCCGCACCCAGCCGGGTGACCTCGGCCAGCGACAGCCGGAACGCCGAACCCTCCATTCCGGCAGCCCGTTCAGCCGGTTGACCAGCAGCCCCTGGCGGAACATCTGGTCACCCGCGTGGCCCGGCGACACCCCGTCGGCCGCACCGGCCCAGACCTGGTGGCAGCCGGTGAATCCGAGTTCGGCCGCGGCGACCGGCACCCCCGCCGTGTGCAGCCCGCGGGCGAACACGGCCGCGTTGTCCAGGACCCGGCGGGCGTACTCCACACCGCCGCAGTCCCGCAGCTCGATCAGCGTGGCCGTGAGCGAGATGACCGCGCCCAGCTGGTGGTGGCTGACAAAGTGGTAGGCGATCCGGTCGAGCAGTTCCACCGCCCGCTTGTCATTGGTGGCCAGGAACGCCTTGTGCGGCCCGGGCAGGGTCTTGTGCGTGGAGCCGCCGAAGGTGTGGGCCCCCGCTCCAGCGGGTTGGGCAGCGCCTTGCCGAGGATCAGCCCGTTGGTGTGACTGGAGTCGTAGTGGAGCAGCGCGGCCGGCGCGTGGCGGTCGATGATCTCCCGGATCGGCTTGGGTCCAGCGGGAACAGCTGGGTCGACTGGTCCAGGTAGACGAGGTCCGGCGGGTCGGCCCGGACCAGGGCCTCCAGCCGTTCCAGGTCGATCTCGTGGTGCCCGGACATGGGCATCGGCACGGTGCGGATCCCAGCCGCGCGGCGACCTCGGCGGTGCTCATATGCCCGCCGGCCTCCACCGGCACCGTGTACATGGTCCCGCCGCTCGGGCAGAGCCCGGCCATGGCGATGGTCATGCAATTGAGCCCGGAGATCGGCCGCACGTCGACATGGTCCGCGCCGGTCATTTCGCGGAGCATCGGGACCAGCAGATCCAGTTCGATCCGTCCGGCTTCGACCCCGCCGAAGAAGGACCACTCGCCGAACAGCTCCAGATGATTGAAGAAGTAGCGCGAGTAGGCGTCGAGAGTCAACGGAAGGCGGGCGAGCGGCGAGAGCGTGTTCTCGCTGGGCGTGAAGTTCAGGGATCTGCGGGCTCGGCTCTCATGGGCATGCATGCTGCCAAGTAGTTCGCTTACATCCATTGTGCACTCCTTCCGATCCTGACCGACAGCTGCGGAACCGTCGCAATGGCGATCTCTTCCGGAGGAACAGTCTTCCCGCGGACCTGAGCCGGGTGGAAGGGAAAGGGGCTGGACACAACGTGCCCTGACCTAAAACGTCCATGGGCACCGCACCCCGCGTGCCACGCAAGCGGCGGACCCGCGCGTGGCCTTCCACGCGCGGGTCCGCCGTGCCTTGCGCAAGCCGCGCCACTCAGCGGCCGTACCGCCGAGCCGGCCGTACCGCTCAGCGGCTCGCCGGAAGCCAGCCCATCCGGACCGCGTTGGCGCCGGCCTCGAAGCGGCTGCGGGCTTCCAGCCGCTCCATGAGTACCGCGGTGAGCCGCCGGGCGGTCCGCGGGGACACCCCGAGGCGCTTGGCGATCACCTCGTCGGTCAGACCGGTGTCGAGCATCCGCAGGATCTCGGCTTCCTGGTTGCTCAGACCGTCCTCATTGAGGCAGGGCGAGTCGCCGAACGGGGTGGCCGCGGCCCAGGTCGCCTCGAACAGTGCGCAGAGCGCGGTGACGATGCCCTCGCCCTTCAGCAGCACTGCCCCCATACGGGCGTCGGCGGCATTGATCGGGAGCACCACGAACCGGCGGTCGGTGATGATCATGCGCACCGGCAGCGTGACCGCGGTCCGCACCTGCCCCCCGCGGCCGCTGAGCCAGCTCACATGCTCCAGCGTCGGCACATGGTTGCGCACACTGTCCAGGTAGATGGTGCGCATCCGCACCCCCCGGTCGAGCAGCGCCGCGTTCGGGACCCTGCTGGCCTCCAGGTCCTCCGCGGGGTGCGCACCACCCGGCGCGAAGGTCATGATCTCCCGCTCGGCCTGGGCCGCCAGTATGCTGAGCCGCTCCCTGATGACCTCGGGGCCGATCAAACGCTCCACCTCGGCGCCGGCGGGCGCGATCCCCGCCACCGCCAATGCCGAGCATTCGGCGATGAGTTGGGCTGCCGCGGCGCGCGACGTCTCGATCCGGAGCTGTTGTGCGGCGAGGTCGGCCTGCTGGCGGGAGAGAAGCATCTCCATCGCGATCTCCGGACTGACCGCCCGGTAGCCGCTTCCTTCCTGCCGCGTCGGCTGGACAAGAGCGAGCGTGCTGAGCTGGAGCAGACTGCCCCTGACATCTTCCTCGTGAACTCCGACACGTCCGGCCAACTGGGCGATGCCCTCCTGCGGATGGGCGAGCATCGAGCGGTACAGATGCTCTGCCGTGGAGTCCAGGCCTAGCGATTCGAGCACGCTCATCCCCCTGCCGCGCTGGGCTTGAATGCCCGGATTGATCTCCCGGACGAGTATCGCCCACCTGGCCGGATTGGGCAATGGCATAAAGTGTCCACTGTAGCGGCTTATGCATCATTTGCGCAGATGGAACTCTTACAGCATGTATATGGTTCACGCCGAGCTGCTTGCGGGTACCGACACGAGGCTGCCGGATGACATGCCGGACCTCCTGACCACGTGTTCATATCCCGGTGAAGGCGTCGAGTTCGTAGTCGTCCATCGCAACGCCGGGAGAGCGCCGGTCATTGGCCTATTCATGCTCGCGGAATCCTTGTCCCGGGCCGAGGAGGCCGCAACTGCCGTCTGCCTCCGGGCACTTGCCTCACAACCGGCCCTCAGCACCTTCGAGCTGGAGCGTTGCGAAGGGCGGATGGTCCCGGCCTACTACGAGCAGCTACTCAGGGAGGGATCCGCTGGACGGCTTATGCCATGGCAGTATCCGGACAGCTGGCAGATCTTCCTCGACTTCTAGGACTCGGCGACACTGGGGCCGGTTCGAAGCACTCAACGGGAATGGTGCGGCGCGGGGGATTCTCGCCGGATTGCCTTCCTGATACCGGTAGGAGATGTATCGTGGCGGGCTCCCGAATTGTGAAGATTGCTGCCTCCGGACTGATCGCACTGTGCGCGGCATTCCTGGTGGCAGGAACCGCCGCCGAGGCGGTAGCCGGCCACGGCAAGCCGGTCGCCGATGTCACCGTTTCCGCCGATTCGACCGTCACCACGCCCGCGTCCGCGTCTCCTCTCGATGTCACCTGGGGTCCCTGATTTCCCTGGCCGTACCGACGCGCGACAGCCCGGCATTGGAATTCATGTGAATTCCCCGGCCGACGGCCGAGCGGTCGCAGGGCCTCCCTGATCGCGTCACCGAGCGGGCCCGGCAGACACCTCTGCCGGGCCCGCTCTCCCATGCCGGCGAACCTGTCGGCACCGCGGAGCCCGGCGCCGCGGCCCGGCCCCATGCCCGTCCGCACGGCCATCGCAGCGGGCTGGTCAGGAATCGAGAAGCGCCGGTCACAGGTCGCGGCTAGCGTGACATTCACGGGCACAGAACGCCCGTGCCCCACGTCCCACGACCTCAGGAGCGACCATGACCGGCTCTTCCACCCAGGGCATCAAGACCGTGCTGCATCCGGTGACCGACCTGGCCGCGGCCAAGGCGGTGTATGCCGCGCTGCTCGGCGTGCAGCCGGTGGCCGACGCGCCCTACTACGTCGGCTTCGAGGCCGAGGGCCAGCACATCGGGCTGGTTCCGGGCGGCGCGGAGCAGGGGATGACCGGCCCCGTGGCCTACTGGCACGTCCCGGACATCGAGGCGAAGCTGGCCGAGGTGACCGCGGCGGGCGCCAAGGTGAAGGACGCCGCACGCGACGTCGGCAACGGGCGCCTGGTCGCCACCTTCACCGACCCCGACGGCAATGTCCTCGGGCTGCTCCAGGACAGCTGACCGCGCACGGGCACCACCGGGACGGGCGCCGCCGCGACCAGGCGGCGGCACCGACAATGGAGTGCCGGGCATACGGTTCGAAGCCGGTCTGCCAACAGGGTCTGCCAACACATGGAGAGACGACGATCATGGCCACGAGGTCGGACAAGCAACCACCCGCGCCGCACGCTGCCGACAGCCACGACCTGATCCGGGTACACGGCGCACGCGTGAACAACCTCAAGGACGTCAGCATCGAACTGCCGAAGCGCCGGCTGACGGTGTTCACCGGCGTCTCCGGCTCCGGCAAGAGCTCCCTGGTCTTCAGCACGATCGCCGCGGAGTCGCAGCGGATGATCAACGAGACCTACAGCGCCTTCGTGCAGGGCTTCATGCCGACACTGGCCCGGCCCGAGGTCGACGTGCTCGACGGGCTGACCACCGCGATCATCGTCGACCAGCAGCGGATGGGCGCCGACCTCCGCTCCACGGTCGGCACCGCCACCGACGCCAACGCGCTGCTGCGGATCCTGTTCAGCCGGCTCGGGAAGCCGCACATCGGCCCGCCCAACGCGTACTCCTTCAACGTCCCCTCGGTCCGGGCGAGCGGCGCGCTCACCGTCGAACGCGGCGACGGCAGCCGGACCGTGAAGAAGACCTTCAACCGCGGCGGCATGTGCCCGCGCTGCGAGGGGCTGGGCAAGGTCTCCGACATGGACCTCAGCCAGCTCTACGACGACTCCAAGTCGCTGGCCGAAGGCGCGATCACCATCCCCGGCTACACCGTGGACGGCTTCTGGACGGTACGGCCCTACCTCGAGTCGGGCCTGCTCGACCCGAACAAGCCGATCCGCAAGTACACCAAGAAGGAGCTGCGCGACTTCCTGCACCACGAGCCGGTCAAGGTGAAGGTCGACGGGGTCAATGTCACCTTCGAGGGACTGATCCCCAAGATCCAGAAGTCCTTCCTCGCCAAGGACCGCGAGGCGCTGCAACCGCACATCCGGGCGTTCGTGGACCGGGCGGTCACCTTCACCGTCTGCCCCGAGTGCGAAGGCACCCGGCTCAGTGAGGGGGCCCGGACGTCCCGGATCGGCCGGATCAGCATCGCCGACGCCTGCGCGATGCAGATCACCGACCTGGCCGACTGGGTCCGCGGCCTGAAGGAACCTTCCGTCGCGCCGCTGCTGGAGACCCTGCGGCACAGCCTGGACTCCTTTGTGGAGATCGGGCTCGGCTACCTCTCCCTCGACCGGCCTTCGGGCACGCTGTCGGGCGGCGAGGCGCAGCGGGTCAAGATGATCCGCCACCTCGGCTCCTCGCTCACCGACGTCACGTATGTCTTCGACGAGCCCACCACCGGGCTGCACCCGCACGACATCCAGCGGATGAACGAACTGCTGCTGCGGCTGCGGGACAAGGGCAACACGGTGCTGGTGGTGGAGCACAAGCCGGAGGCGATCGCGATCGCCGACCATGTGGTCGACCTCGGCCCCGGCGCGGGCACCGCGGGCGGGACGGTCTGCTTCGAGGGCAGCCTGGACGGGCTGCGCGCCAGCGGCACCCTCACCGGCCGCCACCTCGACGACCGGGCCGTCCTCAAGCCGGAGGTGCGCAAGCCCACCGGCGCGCTGGAGATCCGCGGCGCCGGCACCAACAACCTGCGCAACGTCGACGTGGACATCCCGCTCGGGGTGCTCACCGTGGTCACCGGGGTGGCCGGCTCCGGCAAGAGCTCGCTGGTGCACGGGTCGATCCGGGCCGACGCCGGCGTGGTCTCGGTCGGCCAGGGCGCGATCCGCGGCTCGCGGCGCAGCAACCCGGCGACGTACACCGGGCTGCTGGACCCGATCCGCAAGGCGTTCGCCAAGGCCAACGGCGTGAAGCCGGCCCTGTTCAGCGCCAACTCGGAGGGCGCCTGCCTCAACTGCAACGGCACGGGAGTGATCTACACCGACCTGGCGCTGATGGCCGGGGTGGCCACCACCTGCGAGGAGTGCGAGGGCAAGCGCTACCAGCCGTCGGTGCTTGAACACCACCTCGGCGGCCGCGACATCAGCGAGGTGCTGGCGATGCCGGTGGCCGAGGCCCTGGAGTTCTTCGGCTCCGGCGAGGCGCGCACCCCGGCCGCGCACACCGTCCTGACCCGGCTCGCCGACGTCGGGCTCGGCTACCTCAGCCTCGGCCAGCCGCTCACCACGCTCTCCGGCGGGGAGCGGCAGCGGCTCAAGCTGGCCACCCACATGGCGGAGAAGGGCGGCGTCTACGTCCTGGACGAGCCGACCACCGGGCTGCACCTCGCCGACGTCGAACAGCTGCTCGGCCTGCTGGACCGGCTGGTCGACTCGGGCAAGTCGGTGATCGTCATCGAGCACCACCAGGCGGTGATGGCACACGCCGACTGGATCATCGACCTCGGCCCCGGCGCGGGCCACGACGGCGGCCGGGTCGTCTTCGAGGGCACCCCCGCCGACCTCGTCGCCGCCCGCACCCTCACCGGCGAACACCTGGCCGCCTACGTCACGCCCTGAGCGCCCCCGCCCGGCCCCCGGTCAGGGGAGCAACCACTCCTGAGCGGGGTTGCCGGGGTACAGGCGTCGGCCGTGAGCTGCTTGCCCGCGCCGTTGTCGGTCAGGCAGCTCTGGCCCAGGTAGCCCTCGATGTAGTCGGCGCCGGCCGTGCCCGCCGAGGTGACCAGCCAGGAGGTGACGTCACCGTAGCCGCTGCTGAGCTCCACCTGGTTGGCGAAACTGACCCCCAGCGCGGGGTCGTTGAGGTTGCAGGGGTTGAAGGCCTGCCACTGGGTCGGGGAGGAGTAGATCCAGCCGTAGGAGGTGTTCCCGCCCATCACCACCTCGCTGCCGGCGCTCGGGCCCCCGGACAGGCCGACCTTGAGCCGGTCGCCGAGGTTGACCAGGGCGCCCCAGCCGTTGCCGCCGCAGCCCTGCGGCGGGTTGGCGCCCCGGCGGGGGCGGTCGGCGCGGAGCCGCCGCCGGACGGCGTGGTGGGCGGGCCGACCGGCGTCCCGCCGTGCCCGGACCCCGAACCGCCGCCCGAACCGCTGCCCGAGCCACCGCCCGAGCCGTTCCCCGAGCCACCGCCCGCGCCCGAACCGCTGCCCGCCCCGGCGCCGC
Source organism: Streptacidiphilus sp. 4-A2 (assembly GCA_014284505.1). Lineage (GTDB taxonomy): Bacteria > Actinomycetota > Actinomycetes > Streptomycetales > Streptomycetaceae > Streptacidiphilus. The sequence continues at coordinate 6,411,483 of JAAFYY010000001.1, forward strand.
CACCCGATCCGGAACCGCCCGGGGTCGAGCCGGTGGTCCGGCCCCCGGCGCCGCTGCCCGCGCCGCCGGGCGCCGCCGCCCGGCCGCTGCCGGTGACCGGCCCCGGCTTGCCGGAGGAGGCCGGCCCCGAAGGGTCGCCGCCGCGCCCGGCAGCGGGCCCGGAGGCGGATCCGGCGGGCGAGGAGGCGGACACCGACGGCTGCGAACCGGGCCCGGCCGCGTCCGACCGGAACGGGACCGGATCCACGATCAGCACCGTTCCGGCCGCCACCGTGATCACGCACGGGATGAGCAGGGGTATCAGCAGCCGGTTCCGCCGGTTCCGGCCGCCGCGGGCCGCACCGGCCTCCCGGGTGGCGTCCTTCCCGAGGTCCCGCTCCACGACCGGCACCGGCACCACCGCAGGCACCACGGCAGGCACCACGGCAGGCGCGGGCACGGGCACGGCCTCCGGCTCCGGCACCGTCGCGGCAACCAGCGCCGCAGCCGCAGCCACCGGTGCAGCCGCAGCCTCAGCCGCAGCCACCGGCGCGGGGACGACGACGGTCGGCAGCGCCGCCGGGTCCTCCGGCGGGTCCCCCGCAGCCACCCGCCGCGCCGCGGCAGCCATCGCCGCGGCGTCGCGGAACCGGTCCTCGGGCTTCTTCGCCAGTGCCCGCGCCACGAACGCGCGGACCACCTGCGGGAAGCCCGCCGGGAGCTCCGGCGCGGGCTCCCGGATGTGCTTGAGCACCACTTCGAGCACGGTGTCGCCGCCGAAGGGCGGTTCCCCGACCAGCATCTCGTAGCAGACGACGCCCAGGGAGTAGAGGTCCGAGGCGGGGATGGTGGCGATGCCCTCGGCCTGCTCCGGAGCCATGTAGAGGGCGGTGCCGAAGACCTCGTGCGAGCCGGTGATCCTGGTGCCCACCAGTGCCCGGGCGATGCCGAAGTCCGTCACGGTCACCCGGTCGTCCTCGCGGAGCATCAGGTTGGACGGCTTGATGTCGCGGTGGACGATATTGCGCCGGTGCGCGGCGTGCAGGGCGTCGAGGGCCTGCGCGACGACGGTCAGCGCCCGCCCGACCGGGATCGGCCCGCGCTCGGCGAGGACCGCGTCCAGCGGCTTCCCGTCGACGAGCTCCATGACGATGTAGGCGACCCGGGCCCCGGAGTCGAAGGCGGTCTCGCCGTAGTCGTGGATGTCGACGATCCCGGGGTGCTCAGCGCCGCCAGCAGCCGGGCCTCCCGCCGGAACCGGTCCGCGAAGGCCGGGTCGTCGAGCAGTGCCGGGAGCAGGATCTTCACGGCGACCCGCCGCTCCAGCACCTGGTCGTCCGCACGCCAGACGTCGCCCATGGCTCCGCCGCCGATCCGCCCGGCAAGCTTGTACCGCCCGCCGAGCAGAGTCCCCCGCTCCCACATGCCAGCCCCCGTGTCATGCCCGACCTGTAGCCCGTCAGCCGGGAGCACAGTCTGCCAGAGCAGCTCCGGAACTCAAGGCTGACGGATCGTCAGCGATCAACTTGTCGGCGGAACCCCCCTGATTCGCGAGCAATACCCCCATCCCCGACCAAAAGTGACACTCATTCAGCAAATGGGCGGCAGCTGCACGCCCGCCTGTTTCACCGCTACTCCGCTGGGGAGGACGCAGCACAGATCCGAGGGGCGGACAGCATCCGGCCACAAGCAACGGGAGTGGGAAATGAGGCGTGCCCGGCCGGGGCTGGCGGTGTTCCTGACCGCCAAGTCGATATCGGACGTCGGCTATTCGCTGGACTTCGTCTGCATGTCCGTCTTCGCCTGGCAGCGCACCCAGTCGACCCTGGACACCGGCCTGGTCAGCGTCGCGCTCTACGCGGGCGCGATCCTGGGCGGGCAGGCGGGCTCCCGCTACGGCCGGAGCTGGAACCGGCGACGCGCGATGATCGGCGCCGACCTCACCCGGATGGCGGTGCTGGTGCTGCTCGCGCTGCTCCCGGGCCGGGCGCAGACGCTGTGGCTCTACCCGGTGGTGTTCCTGGTCGGCTGCGGCCGTTCGGTGTTCGAGGCCACCCTGTCGGCGGCCACCCCGGTACTGGCCGGGGAGCGGTTGCAGGCCGTCAACAGCGTGCTGGCCGGACTCAAGGGCATCGCCTTCGTGATCGGTATGGCCTCGGCCACCGTGGTGGTGCCCGCGCTCGGCTTCGGCGGTGTCTTCGGCCTCGACGCAAGCAGCTACGCGCTGTCCGCACTGGTCCTCACCGCCCTGCGGCTCCCCCTGCGCGAACCGGCCGCACCGGCCGCAGGCGCCGACCCGAGCGCCCCGGCCGACCAGGCCGCGCAGCCGCAGGCCGGCGGCGGGGCCGGACGCGCGGCCGTCTGGCCGGGCCTGCTGCTGGCCGGGCTGGCCCCGCTGGTGGTGCTGCGCGCGTTCGACGCCTTCGGCAGCGCCTCGCAGCAGGTGGGGCTGCCCATCCTGGGCAGCCAGCTGCGGCCCGGTTCACCGACGCTCTTCGCCGGTTCGGTCTGGGGCGCCTGGGCGGTGGGCCTGTTCGTCGCCGGTTTCGCGCTCCGGCCGATGGCCACCAGGCTGGTCTCCCGCGCCCCCGCCACCGTGTTCTGCGTGGCCACCGTCGTGATGTCGGCCGGGTTCATCGGCGTCTTCTGGCTGCCGGGGTGGTGGCCGCGGATGCTGGCGGCGGTGGTCGCCGGGGTGGGCGACGCGTTCAGCGAGATCACCTTCAAACAGGCCGTGCAGCGGCTGCCGGACGCGGATCGCGGGCAGGCGTTCGGCTTCTCCCAGGTCCTGGTCAACGGCGGCTTCATGGCCGGGCTGGTAGCGACCAGCCTGATCCTCCGGCCCTCCTTCCTGGCCCGCTGGGTGCTGCTGCTGCACGGCGTGCCGGTGCTGCTGGCCGCCTGGCTCACGGTGGTGTTCCTGCGGCGGGGCCGGGCCAGGCAACCGGAAGTGCATCAGCCACGGACCCAGGAGCGCACCGGATGAGCAGCCCCAGCCCGGGACCCGCGATCGGCGCCTACCTCGACCACGCCGGGCTCGGCCGGCTCCGCGCGCCCGCTGTCGACGCCATGCGCACCGCCCTGGTGGAGGTCTACCCCCACGGCAGCGCCCTGATGGGCCGGATCTTCCCGGCCCGCGCGGCGGCCAGGAGGACCGCCGCCGCCCTGCTCGACTGCGCGCCCACGGAGATCGCCTTCGTCCCCAACACCTCCACCGGCCTGCACCTGGTCGCCGACGGGCTGCGCTGGGAGCCCGGCGACGAGGTGGTGGTGTTCGACCGCGACTTCCCGGCCAATGTCCATCCGTGGCGGGCGCTGGTCGAGCGTGCGGGGGTGCGGCTGCGCTGGGTGCCCATGCACGACGGCGGCTACCGGACCGACGACATCGCGGCCGCGATCGGTCCGGCCACCCGGCTGATCGCGGCCAGCCAGGTCAACTTCGCCACCGGTTTCCGGCTGGACCTGGACGCCCTGTGCGCACTGGCCGCCCCGGTCGGCGCACTGGTCTGCGTGGACGCCGTGCAGGGGCTCGGCACACTGCCGCTCTCGCTGGCCCGGACTCCGGTGGACTTCCTGGCGGCCGGGGCGCACAAGTGGCTCGGCGGCCCGCCCGGCACCGGCCTGTTCTACTGCCGCTCCGAACGGCTGCCGCTGCTGCGCAGCGTGCCCGCCGGCTGGTTCGGCTTCGACGGCGCCAACGACATGCTCAGCAAGGGCCCCGGCCACTTCCGCTACGACCTGCCGCTGCGGGCGGACTCGGGGCGGGTGGAGGGCGGCATGTACGACGTGCTCGGCATGGTGGGCCTGGCGGCGGCCCTGGAGGAGCTGGCCGGGATCGGGTGGGCGCGGTGGCCGAGCGGATAGCGCTGCTGACCGGCCGGCTGCGCACCGGACTTGAGGATCTGGGCTGCGCCGTGGTCTCCCCGCCGGGGCCTGGGGCGGCCTCGGGGATCGTCAGCTTCACCGATCCCCGGCGGGACGGCGGGCAGTTGGCCGACGAGTTGGTCGGGCAGGGCATCCATGTCTCCTACCCGACGGGAAGATCCGGGTCTCGCCGCACTACTGGACCGCCGAGGCCGAGATCGACCTGCTGCTGGACGCCCTCGCCGAACCCCGGGCCAGGCCCGTCGGCCGGACTTGACAAGCTCCTGTCAATCAAACTGACAGACCGGCAGTTTGCCGTCAACACCCTTGACCGGCAAGGGGAGTTGTGCCGAAATGTGTGCTGAACATCCCGCTACCCAAGGAGGCACTCATGGAGCACGAGACCTGGGAACTGCTGGAGGACGAGGTCGAGATCTCGACCGGCGCGGCCGACTGCTGGACCTGTCTGATCGACAGCGGCGCCTGATCGTCTGATCGTCCGAACCGCACAACGCTCCCCGTGGTCCGCGCCCAGCGCGGGCCACGGGGAGAACCTTTCGCACCGGGGACCGGGAAGCAGGGAGCAGCGGATGGAGCGGTGGCGGTTCAGCCACGGTGTGGTCGGCGTGAGCGCGCCCAGCTGGTTGACCTTCGAGGTGCACCGGCCCTACTTCGACGGCGCGGACTCGCCGTTGGCGGCCGTGCAGGCACGCGCGCCCCTGCTGGCCGCCCGGCGCTTCGAGCAGCGCTCCGCGACCGGGCTGCGCTTCGGCATGAATATGCCGCTGAGCTACCGCCGGCTCCTCACCGAGGAGTCCCGGCTGCGCGCCTACCGGGTGGAGGCGCCGACCGATCTGCCCGCCGGGCTCGCCTCGCCCTCCTGGGCCCGGCTGGCGGACGCCTACCGCCGCCGCGAGCAGCTCGACCCGACCGACCGGGCCACGCTGGCGTACTGGCTGGTCGCGGTGTGCCTGCCCGGTGCGGTGCTGGACGTGGTCCCGCGGGACCTGGAGCCGGCCCTGTGCCGGGACCCGGTCCGGGCGGCGGCGCAGGCGGCCCGGGCCACCGCGCTGTTCCAGGCCGAGGGGCTGTCCGCGCGCACCACCGCCGCCTACCGGGCCCTGGTCGAGGACCCGGCCCCCACCCTGTGCCATGCCCAGGCCGTGGCGTCCTGGGGCTATCTGCTGGCCAGGCACGCGGGCGACGACTCCGCCGCCCCGGAACTGGCCCGGCGCGCCCGGGAACTGCTGGAGCGGGCCGCCGACGGCCTGACCGCCTTCGAGTACGGGACCGCCCGGGTCCGGCTGGATCTGCGCGAGGTGATGCGCGCCGAGCGGGAGCACGCGTTCGGCCGCGCCGCACGGCAGTTGCGGGCAGCCACCGAGGCCGTCGCCGGGCTCAAGCCGGAGGATCCGGAGGACGAGCTGCTGCTGCTGGAGTCCCGGCGGCGGCTGGTGGACCGCAGCCTGGAGATCGCGGTACGGCTGGACGACCGCGAGGCCGAGCAGCAGGCACTGGCGGAGGGCGTCGCACTGGACCCCTACTGCGTGAAGATCCGGATGCAGCAGGCGCAGGCGCAGCAGCGGCTCGGACGCCACGAGCAGGCGCTGGCCGGCTATCTGCACGCGGCCCGGCTCGGCCCGCACGGGACCGGCTTCGCCCTGGTCAACGCCGCCGAGTGCGCCCGGCTCGCCGGGCACGCGGAGTTCGCCCGGGAGCTCTCCGAGCGGGCGTTCCGCAGCGCCCCGCGCTCGGCCAGGACCGCGGAGCTGCTCTCCGCGAGCTGCGAGCGCTCCGGGACCGCCCGCTCGCGGAGGTCGTCCGCCGGGCCGCGCGCCGCGACCCGGAGCAGCCGCACCACAACAACTGGCACTTCCAGATGTACGCCTCCTATTTCAACCTGGGCGAGTCGCAGTCCCCCAACCTCTATGCCCGACTGCCCGGCTACGCCTACGAGTTCGCCGCGGCCGGAGCCGCCCCGGAGATCACCTGGCAGCGGCTGATGCCGCCTGCCTTCCGCGGCAACCTGGTCCGCGAGTCCGGGCTCGCGGAGTTCGCCGTGAGCCATCCGGCCCAGCTGCCGGAGCGGTTGCGCACCCCGCCTGGGAGCAGCTGTGCGCCTGGGTGGAGTCCTTCCCGGCCGACGACCCGGCACGGCAGCTGCTGACCTCCTCGGTGCTGTTCCGGCTCGGCTTCGGCCGGCTGGTGCTGGACCTGGTCCCGCCCCAGCCCGCGGCCGGGCTCAGCGGCCCGGACCAGCTGCGGCTGCACCACTGGCGCGACCTGGTGCGCTATGTGGACTCGGTGGGCCGCTCGGTGGCCGCGCCGACCACCTCCTTCGACATCGCGCTGCACCCCGACTGCCCGCTGCGGCTGCGGTTCGTGATCTCCGTCTTCGCCGTGGTCTTCCACGCCCGGGAGACCAAGTCGCTGGAGCAGGCGCTGGCCTGGCGGGCCAGGGCCGAGGCCGACCTGGCCGAGCTGCTGGCCGATCCGGGGTGCACGCCGCTGGACCGGCTGATGCTGGAGAGCCGGTTCTACCGCAGCGCCACCTATGTGCCGTTCCTCCAGCAGGACGAGGCGCGGCTGACCGCGGAGATGGAGCGGGCGGAGGAGCTGGCCAGGGCGGTCCGCGCGGCCGACCCGTACCAGGAGTTCCTGCGCCGGGAGAATCTGCGCGCCTGCCTGGAGAGCAGGTCCAAGGAGGCGCTGGCGTTCGGCCGGGACCAGCTCGCGCACACCCGGATCGAGGAGGTGATCGCCATCGACCCCTACGAGCCGAAGAGCCATATCGAGCTGGCGGAGAGCCTGGTCCAGCAGGGCCGGCACCGGGAGGCGGCCGACTCGTACCTGCGCGCGGCCCGGCTCGGGCCCACCTCGACCTCGATGAGCTACGGCCTGGCCGGCGAGTGCTTCGCCCGGGCCGGGCTGCCCGAGCTGGCCGAGGACTGCTTCGTCCAGTCGCTGCGGATCGACCCCTACGCGGTCTCCTCGGCCCGCGGCTGGGCCAGGAGCGGGCCGGACAGCGGCATGGGCGCCCTGGGGCCGGGAGTACCTGGACGGCCTGGAGACCTGGGCCGCCACCCGCCGCGCGGCCCGCACCGCGCAGCCGGCGGCCACCGTCCCGGCGCCTAGGAGGCCGGCCGAATGAGCGCGGACCGCACCGCCGTCTGGTCCCTGCGCCGGGCGCCCGCCGAGGACACCGACGCGCTCGCCGTCCCGGTGTTCGCCGACCGGCTCGCCGAGGCGCCGCTGCCGGGGTTCCTGGCCGCCTGCGGCTTCACCGGCGCGCCCGGCGAGGTGCTGCGCCTGCCCGGCGAGGCGGACGGGCCCGCCCGGGTGGTCCTCGGCCTCGGCCCCTCCCGCGCCTTCTCCGATCCCGTCACCTCCGCCGGTCCTGCGGCCTCCGTCGCCGCCTCCGCCGCCCCTGCCGCTCCGGGCAGGGACGAGGAGGCCGAGGACGCGGTGCGCCGCGCCGCCGCCGGGCTGGCCAAGGCCGTCCGCGGCTTCCGCCGGGTCGGCCTGCCGCTGCCCGGGCCCTGGCTGGTGTCCGCGGCGGTGGAGGGCTTCCTGCTCGGCGGGTACCGGTTCACCCGCTACCGGAGCGGCCCGCTCCGCGGCGGGCCCGGCCCGGAGCGGGTCGACCTGCTGCTGCCGGATCCGGACGCCCCGGCCGCGCACGCCGCGCTGGCCCGGGGGCGGCGGCTGGCCGAAGGCACGCTGCTGGCCCGGGACCTGGTCAACGAACCGGGCGAGGGGCTGACCCCGGAGCTGTTCGCGGCCCGGGCGGAGGCGGTCGCGGCCGGGACCGGCCTGCTCTGCGAGGTGTGGGACGGCAAGCGGATCGAGGCCGAGCGGCTGGGCGGCCTCTGCGCGGTCAGCCGGGGCTCGCTGCGGCCGCCGCGGCTGGTCCGGCTCAGCCACCGGCCGGCCGGCGCCACCGGATCGCTGGCCCTGATCGGCAAGGGCGTGACCTACGACGCGGGCGGCCTCTCGCTCAAGCCGAGCGCCGAAATGCTGACCATGAAGGCCGACATGGCGGGCGCGGCGGCGGTGCTCGGCGCCATGTCGGTGCTGTCCGGTCTGGGCTGCACCACCCGGGTGGACGCCTGGCTGCCGCTCACCGAGAACATGCCGAACGCCGACCCGGTGCGCGTCGGCGACGTGCTGCGGATGCGCGACGGCCGGACGGTCGAGGTGCGCAACGCCGACGCCGAGGGCCGGCTGATCCTGGCCGACGCGCTCACCCTGGCCGCCGAGACAACCCCGGACGCCATGGTGGACATCGCCACCCTCACCGACGCGGCACCGGTCGCGCTGGGCCGGAAGATCGCGGCGGTGCTGGGCACCGACGACGCACTGGTCGAGCAGGTCCGCCGGGCCGCCGGGCGCGCGGGCGAACCGGTCTGGCCGCTGCCGCTCAGCGACCGCTACCGGTGGCAGCTTCAGTCACCCATCGCCGACCTGGTCAACTACACCATCGGCAACCGCCACGGCACCGCCCTGCTCGCCGGGCTGTTCCTGCGGGAGTTCGTCCCGGCCGGGATCCCCTGGGCCCATCTGGACATCCAGGGGACCGCGCTGTGCGACGCCGACGACGGCGAATGGGTGCCCGGCGCGACCGGCTTCGGCGTCCGCACCCTGGCCGAACTCGTCAGCGCCCCGGCCGCGTCCACCCGGACGGCGGCAGGCTGAGCCGCCGTCCGGCGCCGGGCCGTGAATGGCGGAACACGCTCCCCGAAGGGGGCGGAGCCGTGAAACGCCGGCGAACAACCGAGGAGCAGCTGATGATCCCCACTGACGAGCTTGCCGACCCCACCGTCCGGGCCTTCGTACTGCGCGGCTGAACGCACACCGACGGGCCGCCTTCGCCGCCGCGCTGACCGCCGACGCGAGCATGTCGGACGACGGCAGCGACCGCGCGATCTGCTCGCCTGGACCGAGAAGGAGATCTTCTCCGTCGGCGGGCCCGGATGGAGGTCGAGTCCGAGGCCGACGGCGGACGGTCGCTGGTGACCCTGTTCACCAACGAGACCTGGGGCGAGATGCGGACGGCCTGGCGGTTCAGCCGTGGACGAGGGCCGGATCAGCCCGCTTCGAGACCGGTCAGGCCTGAGCCCGGCGAGGCTCAGCTCGACCAGGTACGGGAGCACAGGACCAGCCGGTAGCCGTCGGGGTCGGCGACGGTGACCCCGTGCACGTCCCAGTAGGGGTTGTGGGCGGCCACCCCTGGTGCCGCCGGTGGCCAGCAGCCGTCCAGCAGGGCCTGGTCGAGCGCGGCGCCGAGGTAGACCACGAAGAGGTCGTCGACGGTGGGCGCGGGCTCCAGCGGCTGCTCCGGATCCCGGGTCAGCTCGAAGTGCCACGCCCCGCCGGGCGGACCGACCATGAGCAGCTCGTGCTCGCCCGGCTTGCGTTCGCCGCTCCGCCAGAGCACGGACAGCCCCAGGCCCTCGACATAGAAGCGTTCGGCGGCCGCGAGGTCCCTGGACGGGCGGGCGACCCTGACATGGGTACGGGAATCGATCACCCAGCCGATGCTAGCCACCCGTCACGGCCGCCGGATCGGCCTTCCGGCCTGCGTCGGAGGGCCCGCGCCGAAGGCTCCGGACCGGAAGCCCCGCGTCGAAGGCCCTGCGCCTGAAGTCCCGGTCCGGGCGGACGCGAGGGGACCCCGGCCGGTGGGTGCGGCCGGGATCCCCGGAAATCAGCGCCTCAGCGGTTCAACGCTTCAGCGGTTCAACGCTTCGGCAGATCGGCGCTTCAGCACGCGCCGTCGTTGGTCCACACCGCCCAGGAGCCCGCGGCGCCCGGGGTGGCCCCGGTGGAATACCAGGTCGACGTCCACTTGTCGCCGTTGTAGGCGACGATGTCGCCCGGCACGTACGAGGTGCCGGCGCTCCAGGTGGCGAGCCCGGAGCAGCTGGGCGGCGGCGGGGTGGAGCCGCCGACGGTCCAGGTGAACGAGGCGCTGCCGGAGGCGCCGGTGGAGTCGGTGGCGGTGACCACGACGTTGTAGCTCCCGGCCGTGTTCAGCGTGCCGGTGATCAGGCCGGACGAGCTGATCGAGGACTTCGGCGGCAGCCCGGTCGCGGTGTAACTGAGCGCCGCGCCACCGGAGTCGGTCCCGCTGATCTGGAGGTCCGCCACGGCGCCGACCGCGCTGGACTGGCTGCCGGGCGGGTTGACGGTGACGGTGTTGCCGGTGGGGGGTGTGCCACTGCCGTAGGCCACGGTGAAGTCACCGGAGCTGTCGTCCGCGCCGGTGGAGGCGATGACCGTGCCGCTGCTGCTGGTCATGTTGATCGCCTGGGCCCCGGCGGCCTGCAGGGTGCCGTTGTCGATGGTGGAGCCGGCGAACCGGACCGAGCCGAAGTTCGGCAGCGGGGTGACCCCGCTGCCGGAGGTGACCGCCTCCGCGACAGCCTCGGCACTGGCGTTCTTGGCCCCCGAGGGGCCGTTGACCACGTTGTTCTCGGTCCAGCCCGCCGTGCTGTCGGTCAGCACCATGTCGTAGCGGCCGCTGCCCTCGGAGGTGACCGTGGAGGTGAGGCTGTCACCGGCGGCCACCGGGTTGTTGTACTCCTGGATCGCGTTCGCCGGGTAGGTCTCCCACCAGGCGAAGGGCTCCGGCGAACCGTTGGAGCAGTCGACCCCGGTCCCGTCCTGTTCGACGGTGGTGCTGCCCCAGCCGTCGAGACCGATCCAGAACGCGACGATGCCGTCGGAGGTGCAGGAGACGGAGGGTTCCACCCAGCTGGAGCTGACCGAGGTGTAGGTGCCGCTGTTGGCCGCGTAGCCGGCCCAGTTGGTGCTGGTCTGGGTGGCGGCGGCCGAGTGGCGGCCGGCGTTGAGCAGATGGGAGAAATGCGAAATATTCTGAGCCGGCACGGTGACCGCGTCCGGACGGGGACGGCGACCGCCTGATGGACAGGCGCGGCCTTGGGCGTCGCAGCTGCCTGGGCCACGGTGCCGCCCGCGGCTGAGACAGCCAGCGCCAGCACGACCGTGGACAGGGAACGAACTATGTGCACGAAACCACTCCTCAACTGGGCGTGAGCTGAGCAATCACGTGAATGTAGGAGTGCCTGACGAGGCGCCACAATGCCGAAAGCTGGACAGTGGCCACAACTCGCCACGGTGGCGCGGGGGTTGATCGGGTCCGCTCACAGCCAGCCGCGCCGGGCCGCCTGGAGTCCGGCCTGGAAGCGGGTCTTGGCGTCGAGCACCTCCAGGATGTGGCCGACCCGCCGGGTCATGGTGCGCTGGGTGATGCCCAGGGCGCGGATGATCGCGGCGTCCTTGGCGCCCCCGGCGAGCATGGTCAGCAGCTCCCGGTCGCGCTCGTCCAGCAGTTCCTGCGCGACCCGGGTCGCCGCGATCGGCACGGCCCGCTCCCACAGCAGGTCGAAGCAGGTGGAGAGGGTGGTGAGCAGCGGCGAGGCGCGGACGAAGATGGCGGCGGTGGGCGCGGTGGCACCGAAGCTGAGCGGGATCATCGCCTGGCGCTGGTCGGCGATCAGCATCTTCATCCGCACCGCCGGCAGGCTGCGTGCCTGCTCACCGGCGGCGATACAGGCCATGGTGAAGTCCATCCGCTGTTTGCCCTCAAGCCCGGAGGCGTCGTAGATCACCTGGCAGGACACCCCCCGGCGGAGCAGCTGGAACTCGATCGGGTTGGCGAGCGGGCTGTCGAAGTACGGCGGGCAGTCGACGACCTTCATCTCCCGCTCGGCGCCGAGCTGCATCTGCTCCACCCGGTGCCGGATCTGGGTCGGGCCCTCGATCAGCTCCACCAGGTCACCGGCCACCCCGGTGACCGCGCTCTGGAAGCGCGCCGCGAGCGCCCGGGCATGGGTGCGGAACCGTTCGAGGTCCTCCTGCCGGCTCGCCACCAGGGCGTCGACGGCGACCTCGGGCGGGGCCGCGGTGTAGCGGGCGGGCGAGCCGGAGAGCCTGGTGACCAGGCCGGAGTCGACCAGACGGCGCAGGCAGGGCCGGATCCGGGCGGGCGTGGAGTCGACCGCCGCCGCGAGCTCGGCGGTGGTGCCGCGCGGGGCCGCGAGCACGCACAGATACAGGGTGCTCTCGGCGGCACCGAGCCCGACGGGCTCTAACAGGGCGTCAGGCATGGCGCACAGCATAAAGGTCTAGTCCACTCCCGGGAACCGGTCGCGCGGCGATCACCTGCGGCAGAGCCCCGCCGATCCGTGAACCTATGATCTGGCTATGCGTAAGCCCATAGCCCTCTCCGCGGCCGGTCTGGTGCTGGCAGCCGGAGCCGTCGCCGCGCTCGCCTGGCCGCAGCACGCCACGAGCGCCGCCACCGATCCGGCTGCCAGCCATGCCGCGAACCGAGCCGCGTCCCCGGCCGCGCCGCAGGCGCCGCAGCACCGGGCCGACGCCGCCGCGGCCCAGCGCTGGATCGCGGCCAGGCTCCCGGCCGGCTGGAGCGACACCGCCGCCACCGACGGCCGCACCATCACCGTCCAGCTCGTCTTTGCCGGGGACGTCGACCAGGTCTTCCACTCGCTGATGAAGAGCGAGGTCCTCGACCCTCGGTCGCCGCGGATGCTGACCCTGCTGCAAGGAGCGGCGGCCGAGGGCGGCTATGTCTTCGACTACACGGACACCCACGGCGACGGCCTGCTGGTCAAGGTGCAGAGCCTGCCCGGTACCGGCGCCCTGCACCTGGACCTGGTCAGCGCGAAGTACCTCCAGGCGCAGATCGACGGCTCGGCGCACTGACCCCGCCCGGCCGCCGGCGTCAGGGCAGGGTCCGGTGGTACGGGCCGACGCGTTCGCGGTGCCACCAGGCCCCGGTGGCCCGGCGCTCGGCGCGGGTGGTGAAGCGGTACCGGTAGAGGGTGGCCCGCACCGCGGCCGGGGGCCGCTCCGGGAACGGGTTGCCGCGCAGCAGCCGCAGGGTGGCCCGGTCCCCCTCCAGCAGCCTGCCCAGCAGCGGGGTGAACCACGGCCGGGCGTAGCCGGGGTCGAGCGCGGCGAACCACAGCAGCCAGTCCAGCCGCAGATGGTAGGGCGCCCACTGGCGCGGGCGGCGGCCCGGATCGCCGGGCTTCCCCCGGAACTCGTACGCGAGCCAGGTGTGCCCGTCGGCGCTGCCCTCGATCACCACCTCGTGCCGCAGCCGGGTCACGCTGCCGAACGCGCCATAGCTGTTGACCAGGTGCAGCGGGGTCGAACGAGCGGTTCATCGCCTGCCGCCGCGACAGCAGGTTGCGGGCCGGCCGGTAGCTGAGCACCAGCACCAGCGCGGTGTAGCCGAGCACGCAGACCGTGAACCAGAGCGGGGTCGACGGGTAGGCCCGGTGCGATCCGGTGCTGACCGCGCTCAGCGCCAGGGTGATGGTGAGCCAGTTCAGCCAGGCGAAGTTGCCGGAGAGCAGCAGCCACAGCTGGGTCAGCACCACCAGCCCCGCGGCCACGGTGGCCACCGGCTGCGGCAGCAGCAGCGCGACCGGCGCGCCCAGCTGCACCACATGGTTGGCCGCGGCCTCGACCCGGTGCAGCGGGCGCGGCAGGTGGTGGAACCACCAGCTCAACGGGCCGGGCATGGGCTGGGTCTCGTGGTGGTAGTACAGGCAGGTCAGCTCCCGCCAGCAGCGGTCCCGCGCAGCTTGATCAGCCCTGCCCCACCTCCACCCGGAACAGCAGCCAGCGGGCCAGCAGCAGCACCGGCCAGGGCGGCGCGGTCCGGGCGTTGCCGAGCAGCACCGCCAGCGCCCGGTCTCCAGCAGCAGCGACTCCCAGCCGAAGGCGTACCAGGTCTGGCCGACATTGACCACGGAGAGGTAGAGCGCCCACAGCGCGAGCCATAGCAGCATCGAGGCCCAGAGCGGCACCGCGTCCGCCAGGCCCGCGGCGACGGCCGCGGCCAGTACCGCGCCGGTCCAGGCGACGGTGTCGAAGAAGCCGTCGGAGTAGTGCAGCCGGAACAGCGAGGGGCTCTCCCGCGCGGTCGTCCGGGCCAGGTAGCGGGGCACCGGCAGCAGGCCGTGCTCCCCGAGCAGCGCCCGGCCCTGGCGGGCGGCGGCGAGGAAGCCGACCAGGTACACCCCGGCGAGGGCGCGCTGGAAGAGCAGTCGACCGAGCCAGTACCCGGTGGCGTCGAACCAGCCCATGCGCACTACTGTGCCGGACCGCCCCCGGAATACCGCTGAGACCGACCGACCGCGTGTTGCACGGCTGTGACACTGGGCGGACAGTTCACAGACCCTGCTCTGTCAGTCTTCTCTCATCGCACCGAGCAGCACCGCAGAACAGCACCGCGAACCAGACCGTCCAGGGGGACCACGCCATGTCTGTCCGTATCCGCAGCACCGTCGCCGCATTCGTAGCCGCCGCCGCAGTCGCCGGTGGCACCCTGCTGGCCGGTACCGGCACTGCTCTCGCCGCCACCCCCGCCGCCCCGGCGATCAGCGCCAACCCGCACGGCACGCTGACCGTCAGCGACGGCGGCTCCTGGGTGCTGATCGACGGCCACTGGGTGAACTTCGGCACCCAGGTCCGCGACCTCGCCTGGTCCCCCAACGGTACCCGGGCGGCGTTCGTCGACGGCTCGGGCAACCTGGACACCGCCAACGTCAACGGCACCGGCCGGGTCGTGGTCGCGGTGAACCCCGGCAACCAGACCTGGTCCCACCCGACCTGGCAGGTCTCCGCGGGCATCGACGGTGACAGCATGAACAACCTGATCTTCACCGCCACCAGCAAGGGCGTGGACCGCCTGGAGTACGTCGCCGACAACGCCGTCCACGGCAAGCCGGCCCTGCTGACGCTGAACGCCGACTTCGGTGACGGCGTGAAGCCGCTGCCGCAGACCGGCAACGAGTGGCCGAGCGCGGCGGGCAGGTACGGCACCTCCGTCTACGCGAACGTCCAGACCGGCGACGTCTACATCCGCGACGAGTACACCCGCCAGATCGGCGCCGAGCTCACCGCCGGATCCGAGCCCGCGCTGGCGCCGAACGGCGAGGAGGTCGCGTTCGTGCGCTCGGTGGGCGGCCACGACCACATCTTCGTGGACAACATGACGGTCGCCAACGGCATCAAGGACATCACGCCCGACGCCACCACCAACTACACCGAGCCGGCCTGGTCGACCGACGGCGGCACCCTGGCCGTGCGCACCCCGAACGGCACCTACACCCTGGCCGCCAACGGCTCGGGCCACCTGGTCAAGGCGACCTCGGCCCTCGGCCTGGCCGCCTACCGCCCCTGAGCGGACCCGGCCGGCCCGCCCGGATCAGGCCGCACACCTGATCCGGGCGGCGACGCCCGAGAGCCGCAGGCCGGGCCGGATCGCGGAGACCTCCGCTTCCCGGCCCGGCCTGCGGGCTTCGGCCGTACCGGCGGTACTCCGCCTCAGGCCCGGTCGCCGATGCCGATGCCGATGCCGATGCCGACCAGCAGTTCGGCCGCGGCCACGCCGGAGGCGGTGGTGGCGCCGTGGGTGGCGATCTGCACCGCCTCGGCGGCCGGGGTCCCGGGCAGGGGCGATCCCGGCAGGCCCATCTCCACCACGATGGCGTCCGGGCGGGCCCGCAGCAGCTGCGACAGCGCCCCGGCCATCCAGCCGTGGCGCGAGGCGTCGCGGACCACGACCACCATCGGCCGACCGGCCGAGGGCGCCAGCGCCAGTTCCTCCAGCACCGGGCCGCGGTCGTCCAGGTCGTCCTGGTGCACCCGGACAAAGGTGGTTCCGGGCAGCCGCTCGCGCAGCGGCACGGCCACCCCCCAGGGCGTCTCCTTGCCGATGGCCAGGTTCATCGTCGGCACCAGCTCCACCACATGCGGCGCCGCCTTCAACGGGAGCGCTCCCTCGGCGGCGCCGGTGGTCCGGATCGCCCGGCGCGCGGCCACAAAGCCGATGTCCCCCTGATCCGGTCGGTGGGGATCTGCGCGGCCCATCGACCAGTCGGCGAAGTCGGCGACCCGCCCGGAGGCTTCGACCAGCCGCTGCTCGCTGAGCTCGCCGGACTCCAGCGCGCCCAGCAGCGCGGAGGTGAGCAGGTCGACGGTGGCCTCGTCGGCGTGCTCGCCGCCGACGCAGACCGCGTCCGCGCCGCCGGCGACGGCCCGGACGGTGGCGCCGTCGATCCCGTAGAGGTTGGTGACCGCGCCCATCTCGATCCCGTCGGTGACCACCAGGCCGTCGAAGCCGAGCTCGGTGCGCAGCAGCTCGACCAGGATCCGCCGGCTCATGGTGGCCGGGTGGACCGTGTCATAGGCCGGGACCAGCAGATGGCCGCTCATCACCGCACGGACGCCCGCCGCCAGCGCCGCGCGGAACGGCGGCAGCGCCGCGGCCGCGATCTCCTCCATGGAGGCGTTGTAGGGCAGTCCGAGGTGCGAGTCGACGGCGGTGTCGCCGTGGCCGGGGAAGTGCTTGGCGCAGGCGGCGACACCGGCGGACTGGAGGCCGCGGATCCAGGCGGCCGAGTGCCGGGCGACCAGGTCGGTGCTGGCACCGAAGGAGCGGACCCCGATCACCGGGTTCTGCGGGTTGGAGTTCACATCGGCGCTGGGCGCGTAGTTGAGGGAGACTCCGGCCGCGTGCAGCTCCCGGCCGAGGTCGCGGGCGACCGACTCGGTCAGCTCGACGTCGTCGACGGTGCGAGGGCGAAGTTGCCGGGGCGGGTCGAGCCGGTCCAGGACTCGATCCGGGTGACGTCACCGGCCTCCTCGTCGATGGCGATGATCAGGTTGGGGTTCTCGGCCGGAGCGAGGCGGTCAGCTGGGCGACCTGCTCGGGTGTGGCGATATTGCGGGCGAAGAGCACCACCGAGGACAGGCCCTCGCTGATCCGGCGCAGTACCCAGTCCGGAGCCTCGGTGCCGACGAATCCGGGCTGCACCAGGGAGAGCGCGAGCCGTCGCAGCTCCTTACTGGGCGTACTGGACAACATCAACCGGGCCTTCCGATAGTGCCGACGCGCGAACCGCCACCTGGGCCGTTGGTCCAGACCAATCGGATATTGGCCTAGGCCAATTTGCACTGTCAAGGGAACCATCGAAATCGGCCGACCGGGCGGCGCCGGACACCACAGCACCGGCCTCCAGTAAGGCTCCCCGCAGCCCGGCGGCACCGGCGGGCTCGCGGACCGGGACCGGCGGGCCGCCGAACCGCACCCGGAAGGGGTTCCCATCTGACGGACAATCAGGACAATGTGCCGGGCCGGGCGGGGTGGGCCCCGGATGAGCCAGGGGTCAGCCGCCGATCACCGAGCGTGTCCGAACAGCGGTCCGCCCCCGCCCCCGGCACAGACCGCGGTGCCCCGGGACAGACAGCGGTGCCCGGGACGCGGCGGCGTCCCGGGCACGTCTTGGGCTCCCGCGGTGCGCGGGTCGGGGTGGTTCAGCGCGAATCGGCCGCCAGCGTGTCGACGAAGAGCGTTCCGTTGACCGTGCCCCAGCCGGTGGCCAGGTCGTAGCCCGCTCCCGCCTGGTTGCCCTTGACGCCGCTGTAGCCGTTGTTGCCGGTGGTCACGTCCACGATGCCGTGGGCGGCGGCGTTCTTCGCGCCCAGCGCGTAGAGCTCCGGGTTGATCAGGCCCAGGCGGTGCCCGGCCTTCTGGTCGGCCAGGGCGACGATGCCGGAGAAGAGCGGCGTCGACTCACTGGTGCCGCCGATGACCCCCCAGCCCTGCCCGGGCAGGTACGAGGAGTAGACCCAGGCGCCGCCGTTGACCGCCGCGCTCATGCTGATGTCGGGGGTGCCGCGGTGGCTGCCGACGACCCGGGCGACCCCGTTCTGGTAGCTCGGGCGGGAGAAGACATAGGACCAGCCGCCGCCGCCCGCGCCGTAGCCGTCGTTCCAGGTGGTGTCCGGCGCCATCCGCTTCCCGGCGTTGTTCAGCATCAGCTGGGTGCCGCCGACCGAGGTGACCAGCGGTCCGAGGACGGCCAGGAGTTGGCCGGGTACTTGTACACGCCGTTGCCCGTGGTCTCGCTGGCCGCGCCGCGTCGCCCGCCGCGCCGAGCACGGTGACGCCCTTGCGCCGGGCGTCGGTGAAGGCGTAGCGCAGCGAGGTCAGCGAGGGGGTGCCGTTCCTGCCGAAGCCGGGGAAGGTGTTCTCGTCGCGCGAAGCTCTGCGAGATGACGTCGCCGACCCCGTGGTCGATCAGGTACGTCTCGGCGTCCATCATCTGCGGCAGGCCGCTGGTGCCCTCGTTCTCGTTCACCGCGGTCTCGACCAGGACGATCCGCGCGCCGGGCGCGATGGCGTGCGCGTACTCGACGTCCAGCGTGGTCTCACCGGCCCAGCCGGTCTGGTTGCTGTCCTTCGGGTTCCAGGCCGGGACCTTGCCCCACTTGAACACGTCCACGGTGGTGCCCGGCAGGCCCCAGGTCCGGTCGAAGACATCGAGGTCGTGCTGGATGGTCGGCGAGCCGTAGGAGTCCACGACCACGATGGTCCGGCCCTTGCCGGTGATCCCGGACTTGTAGAGCGGGGCCAGGTTGTAGGCGTCCTGGTACTGCAACGGCGAGTAGCAGCGGACCTGGATCTTCGCCAGGCAGGCGGTGGTGCTGATCGGCTGTGTCATCCCCGATATCAGGGTCTGCCCGGTGACGGCCGGTACCGCCTGCGGCAGCGGCGCGGCCGGGGCCGCACGGCGGTCCGGGCCGGGGCCGCACCGGCGAAGGCCAGCAGCGCACAGGCGCCGGCGGCGAGCCCGGCGGCGGTCCTGGTGGCCAGGTTGCGGGCAGTACGGCGATCCATTGATCTCCTCGTACGGTGAGTGCTTCCACCCCGGCCCTGGGACGGCCGGGGACGAGCTGGGTCGGGCTGGGTCATGCCTGGGACGAGCTGGGACGGCCTGGGACAGCTTGGGACGGCCTGGGACAACCTGGGACGGACAGTGTTCGCCCTCTGACCGTTCCCCTACGCGGGAGTACATGTACCTCTCCGTCAGAAGCACTTCACGCCACGCCACGAAGACCGTTGATGTGATAGTCACCCAAAGGCCACCCCGGGGACACCCCTGACCGGGGTATGCCACCCCGGCCGGGGACTTGCGGCCACCGGCGGCACCGCCGCCGGCCGCCACCCGCCACGCCGACGGCGCCACCGCAACCACCCGGATGGCGCGACGCCCGGACGGACGCGGACCCCGGGCCGCCCGGAGTCGCCGTGGATAGCCTGATCATGCCGCCGCATCCCCGGCCCCGGTGGTGGCCTGCCGGGCTCCTGCTCCGAAGGTCCGCTCACGGTGGTTTCCACTGACAGGGTCACGGGGATGGGCCAGCGGACGGCATAGCGCTAGTGTCTGGATCTCAGGACCGGATGAATGGGGGCGGGCGGCGATGGCCCCGGACGAAGAAGTGGTCGGTCGCACCGGCGTGCTGTTGATCGGCACCCGCGGCTCCCAGGGACCCGGAGAGGTCCGGGTGCACGTCAGAGGCGGCACCGAGACCTTTCTCGCCTGGTCTCCAGCCCCCCTGCCCCAAGGGGCCGAGGTACTCGTGATCGAGTCCAGGGGCGGCCGCCAGGTCGATGTCATCGAGTGGGCTGATCCGTTGAATGCGTTGACCGGTGATCCCGGCGACGCCGATTGAGGAGACAAAGGATGTTCGGTTACCGGGTTCCCGCCCCCGACGAGGCCATGCTGATCTCAGGCAGCAGGCGCGGCATGGGAGCGGCACCGTTCCGAGTGGTGACCGGTCACGGTGCGTTCGTGCTCCCGGTCTTCCGCAAGACCCGCTTTCTGACCCTGGCCATGTGCGAGGCGGAGGTCGACGAGACCTGCGTGACCAAGCAGGGCATCGCGCTGACGGTGCGTGCCGTCATCGCCTTCAAGGTCGCAACGACGTGGAGAGCATCGTCAACGCGGGCCAGCGCTTCCTCTCCGACCAGGACCAGATGTCGGTGCTGACCGGCCGATCTTCGCCGGGCACCTGCGCTCCATCATCGGCTCGATGACGGTCGAGGAGATCGTCACCGAGCGGCAGAAGCTGCCACCGAGGTGCTGGAGACCTCCAAGACCGAGATGGCCACCATCGGCCTGACCGTGGACTCGCTGCAGATCCAGTCCATCGACG
The DNA here is from genome assembly GCA_014284505.1 of Streptacidiphilus sp. 4-A2. GTDB lineage: Bacteria > Actinomycetota > Actinomycetes > Streptomycetales > Streptomycetaceae > Streptacidiphilus. Next base: position 6,431,388 of record JAAFYY010000001.1, read on the forward strand.
ACGGCCAGACCGGCTACATCGCGGCCATGGCCGCCCGCACAAGGCCGCCATCCAGCGGCAGGCGCAGATCGCCCAGGCGATGGCCACCCAGCAGTCGACCGAGGCGCAGCAGGCCGCCGCGCGGAACCAGGCCGAGTACCAGCGGCAGACCGCCGTGTCCAGGCGCAGTACTCGGCCGAGGTGGAGCGGGCGCAGGCCGAGGCCGCCCAGGCCGGGCCGCTGGCCCAGGCCCAGGCGCAGCAGGAGGTGCTGCTGGCGCAGACCGAGCTGGCCCAGCGCGCGGCCGAGCTGCGCCAGCAGCAGCTGGTCGCGGAGATCGTGAAGCCCGCCGAGGCGGAGGCCGAGCGGATCCGGGTGCTGGCCACGGCCGAGGCGAACCGGATGAAGATCCAGGCCGAGGCCGCCGCCTCGTACGACCGGGTGGCGCTGGACCGGATGCTGATCGACCAGCTGCCGCTGATCGTGAAGGAGGCCGCCCAGGGTCTGGCCGGGGCCAACGTCAATGTGCTCAACGGCTCCGACGGCCTGAGCGAGATCGCCGCGGGCCTGGTCAGCCAGGGTCTGACGATCCTGGACTCGGTCCGGCAGAACCTGGGCACGCGCAGGCCGGCAACAACGGCGGCGGCAACGGCAACGGCGGCTCCTCGGCAGCGGGCCGCGCCGGCGCGAGGGCGGCCCGATCGAGATCGAGTAGCAGTCCCCGCGGCGGACACCCGCCGGATGGCCGCACCCGCAGGGGTGCGGCCATCCGGCTGTCCGGGCACCGCCCGGCCTCCGCTCCGCCCGGCCGGACCGCCCGGACCTACCGGGGCTGCCCGGGGCCGGCGGCCTGGGAGCGGGCGGCCTGGGAGCGGGCGGCCTGGGAGCGGGCGTCGAGCTCGGCCCGCAGCTCGTCGATATGGCTGTCGGAGATCTCGTGCGGCAGGTACTCGACCAGCTCCAGGAAGCGGAACAGCACCTGGGTCGTGGTGATCGCGTACTCGAAGTCGGCGAAGCCGACCACCGCGCCGGCGGCCCCGCGCACCGCGCGCCGCACCACATGCCCGGTCAGCTCGTCCTCCGGGCGCAGCGCCGACATGCCGCGCCGGGCGTTGGGGCGGGCCAGATAGGGGCAGACCATGGACGCGTAGAGCATGCAGGCGCGGTGCCCGGGCCCCTCCAGCGTGGGTGCCAGGTTCCGGTAGGGGCGCCCGCGCGCCAGCGTCGGCGATCGCCGCGCTCTCGCTCCCGCCGACGACCCGCCAGACCGGTCCGGCCGGCATCGTGGTGCCGCAGACCGAGCACAGCCGGTTCCGCGCGCAGTCGGCGCTGCGGCCGTGGTCGGTCAGTGCGAACTGCGGCTCCTCGTCCTGCCACGGGGTGATCGCCGGCACCGGGTAGCCGCGCGGGTCCCGGGGCCGGGCATGGACGGACGGCGGCATGGGGACGGAGTCGAAGCGCATCCCCCATGCCTACCAGGCCCGCCCCGGAAGTGCAGCACCCTGCTTCTCGACAACTCCGTCCCAAACCTCCGCGGCGCTCCGCCCGGCAGGGGATCAGACCGCCGTCGGTACCGGCAGCCGGACCGGCCCGGCCCCGCCCGGCGCCGGGGAGAGCGTCCCGTGCGCGGTGCGCAGGCCGAGCGCGACCGCGCCCAGCAGCCCAGCCCTGGGGCCGAGTTCGCTGGTTCGCAGCGGCGTGGGGCAGGCCGTCAGCCGGGCCAGCCAGCCGCGTACCGGCTCCAGCAGCTCCGGACGGGAGCCGATGCCGCCGCCGAGCACGACCAGCTCCGGATCCAGCACCGCGGCCACCGTCCGGACGGCCAGCGCCAGCAGCCGGGCCTCCTCGTCCAGCGCGGCCAGGGCGGCCGGTTCGCCCGCCGCCGCGGCGGCGAAGATCTCCGGCACCGTACGGCGTCCGGCCGGACCGGACCCGCCCGCGTAGCGGCGGGCCAGGCCCGCACCGCAGACCGCCTCCTCCAGCGCGCCCTTGACCTGGTTGGCCGGGTCGAACGGGTCGGTGCCCAGCGGCAGATAGGCGATCTCCCCGGCCGCACCGGTGGCCCCGGTGCGCAGCACCCCGCCGGAGACCACGCCCATACCGATGCCGGTGCCGACGGAGACGAAGACGAACTCCGAGCGGCCCCGCCCGTGTCCGGCCCAGTGCTCGCCCAGCGCCGCGACATTGACGTCGTTGTCGACCACGACCTCGGCGCCGAGGTCGTCCGCGATCTCCCGGGCGACGTCCAGGTCGCCGAAGGAGGGGAGGTTGGGGGCGAAGGCCATCACCCCGGTGCGCCGGTCCAGCGCGCCGGGGCTGCCCAGGGCCAGCACCCGGATCCGGGCCGGATCGAGGCCTTCGGCCCCGGCCAGTTCCCGGGCCAGGCCGACGATCTGCGCGATCACCTGCCGCCCGCCGCGCGGTCGGTGGGGACGGTCCGCTCGCGCAGCACCCTGCCGCCGAGGTCGGCCAGGGCCGCGCTGATCTTCGTCCCGCCGAGGTCCACCCCGACGATCGCCCCGACGACCGCTCCGCCCGTCGGGTCCGCCTGATCGGGCTGCCGGGCGACCTGCTCCACCATCTGCCTGCCGTTCTCATTGACCAGTAAAGCTTACTAACCAAAATTGGCAGCTTCCCCGGCCTCCGTCAAGGGCGAGCGGCCCCTCCCGGCGCACCCGGAGGTACGCACGAGCGGGGCCGGCCCGGCAGACGGCGCGGACCGCAGACGGCAGACGGCAGACGGCAGACTCAGGACTTGGCAGCCGCGCCAACTCCCGCTCCCGCGAGGCTGTCGCGGTGACCGCCCCAGCCGTCGCTGCGCTGCCGGTGCAGGGTGAAGCTGTCGAACAGCACCGGCGCCGGGAACGGCACCGCCGCCGTCGCCGTAGGCGTGTGGAAGAAGCTCACCTTGATCGTGGTCCGCCCGCCCGGCAGCGCGCCCGGGTCCACGTCGAACACCGCCACGCCGTACGGGTAGGCGGTGTCCGGGTCGCGCACCGCCGACCAGGTGGCGACCTCGGTCGCGTCCGGGTTGGCCTTGAAGGTCAGCCGCTGGGTGCGTACGAACGCGGTCGGCAGACCGTCGCTGCCGTCCGGCAGGAAGACGTCGTCCAGCGAGGAGGTGCCACCGCCGCCGAGGATCATATGGACGGTGCCCTTGGAGCTGTCGATCTCGGTCAGGTCGTCGTCCCACCACCGTCGGCCGCAGCAGGGTGCCCGGGTCGGTGCCGCGCACCGGTGGGTCCGCTCGTAGTCGTGGTCGTGGCCGGCCAGCACCAGGTCCACCGAGTAGCGGTCGAACAGCGGCAGCAGCGTCTCCCGGATGCCCATGTCGCCGCCGTGGCTGGTGGCCGAGGAGGACATCGCGAACTGGTGCATCGACACCACGATCCAGTCCACCGAGCGCCCGCCCCTGGCCCGGGCCAGCGTCCGCTCCAGCCAGGCCACCTGCTCGCCCTGGCTGTAGCCGTGGATGTAGATTGGATGGCCGGTCGCCGGGTCCAGGCTTGGCGTCGTCCTCGACCGCGATGTCGTTGCCGTCCAGGGAGACGAACAGCACCGAACCCACCTGGAAGCTGTACCAGTTGCCGCTGTAGTCCCGGCTGCCGTTGCCCGGCAGCTGGAAGCGGGTGTGGTACGAGTTGTAGCCCAGCGTGCCGCCGCCGGCCTCCACCTCGTGATTGCCCGGCGCCGGCATCCACGCCCGGTTGGCCGCCGAGACCTGCATGTTGTTCATGAACGCGTCCCAGCACTGCGGCTGCTCCGCGGTGTTGGCGTTGGCGTAGGCCAGGTCGCCGTCAGCAGGTGGAACACCGGGTCGAACTGCTCGATCTGCTGGACCGCGGTCCGGGCGTTGATCGAGGACTTGGAGAAGGCGGTGTCGCCGGTGCCCAGGTCGCCGAAGCTGGTGAAGCGGAACGCGGTGCGCTCCTCGCCGGGCGCGGTGCGGAAGGTCCCGCGCACCGGGGCCGCGCCGTCGTGGGTCACCTCGTACACATAGGTGGTGTCCGGGCGCAGCTCCGCACCCGGGAGTGGTGGGTGTAGGTCTCGACCTTGTTGAGGCCGTCCACATAGGTCAGCGTCTCGGCGCGGACGGTGCGCCCGAGGCCGCCGTCGACGGTGCCGATCCGGACCCGGGGCCGGCTCACCGTCGCGGCGGTCGCCCAGGAGACGGTCATCTGCTCGGACGGACGTTCGCCGAACTGGAGGTGGATCTGCTCCGGTCCGGGCGTGTCCGCCTGCGCGGGCTGCGCCCAGAAGACCGGGGCGAGCGGCGAGAGCGGAAGCGCGGCGGCGGCACCGGCCGTGGCCGCGCCGCGGAGCACTGTCCTGCGCGAGGGAAGTCGCGAAGGAAGTCGCGAGGGGAATCGCGAGGGGAACGACGACGACACAGCCTGCCTCCTGGGCCTCGGAATCGCCCGAAGGGTCACAGCCATGGGCGACGGCCCGGGGTGCGCCCCGGGGACGAACGGTGAACAGCGGCCCAACGTGGCCTCGCGATCGTGCGAATGCGGCGTTCCGCTCGCCCGGCTCCGCACAGAGGACTGGACCACCCACCCCGGAATCACCTGTTCCGCTCGGCGCCGACCCCCCGGCCGAACGGCGCGGCGCCCTGGTTACGCTGACCCGCATGGCGAGAACCCGGCTCTACCGCGACGGCAATCTGGACCTGGAGGACTTCCCGGTCCAGGACATATCCGGCTATGTCTGTGAACCCGGCCTCACGGTCTGGCTCGACCTGTGCGCGCCGACCCCGGCCGAACTGGAGCAGCTCCGGGAGGAGTTCGGCCTGCACGAGCTCGCCGTCGAGGACGCCCGCAACGAGCACCAGCGCCCCAAGCTCGACCGCTACCGCGACCACCTGTTCATGAGCGCCTACGCGGTCACCGTGGACCCGGCCGGCGGCACCCTGGACACCAGCGAGCTCTCGGTGTTCATCACCCCCAACGCCCTGATCACCATCCGCCCCGACGACCGTTTCGCCATGGACCGGGTGGTCGACCGCTGGGACGCCTCCCCCGACCTCGCCAAGGAGGGCGTCGGCTTCCTGCTGCACGGCCTGCTCGACTACCTGGTGGACGGGCACTTCACCGCCGTCCAGGAACTCGACGAGCGGATAGAGGAGTTGGAGGAGATGTTGTTCGACGAGAGCCTGAGCGACAACGGCGACATCCAGCGCCGCACCTACGAGGTCCGCAAGAGCCTGGTCCGGCTGCGGCGGGTGGTGCTGCCGATGCGCGAGGTGGTCAACTCGCTGCTGCGCCGCGACCTGCACGTGGTCAGCGACCCGCTGATGCCGTACTACCAGGACGTCTACGACCATGTGCTGCGGGCCACCGAGTGGACCGAGTCGCTGCGCGACCTGGTCACCTCGGTGATGGAGACGCATCTGACGGTCCAGGGCAACCGGATGAACCTGATCATGAAGAAGGTCACCAGCTGGGCCTCGATCATCGCCGTGCCCACCGCCGTCACCGGCTTCTACGGCCAGAACGTGCCCTTCCCCGGCTTCGCGGCGCACGACGGCTTCTACGCGTCCACCGGGCTGATGGTGGTGCTCTCGGTGGTGCTGTACTGGTCCTTCCGGCGCAAGGACTGGATCTGAGCCTGCCGGTCGGGGCCCGCCACGCCAGGCAGGTCTATACCATTGGCCGGGCGGCTGGACAGTCCAGCCGGGCCCCCGCACCCGCGGCGGCGCCCCCCGACCCGCCGGAGTGCCCCGTGGAGTCATCCGTCCTCGCCTTCGCCACCGACCTGCTGGACGAGGGCGCCGACCAGTTCTTCGGCAATCTCACCGAGCGCGCCCGGGTCGGCGGGGTCACCCTCGCCTCGGTCTACCACCAGGCGCGCGACGTCTTCCCGCACAACCCCCGCAGTGTCGTGCGCTATCTGGAGCCGGGCGCGGCCTACTTCCAGCCCGATCCGGCCCGGTGGGAGGGCCTGCGGCTGCGGCCCACGCCGTCCACCGCCCTCGGCGACCGCGACCCCTTCGCCGAGGCCGCCGCCGAGGCCGGACGGCGCGGGCTGAAGCTGCACGCCTGGACCGTGTTCCTGCACAACGACCGGCTCGGCTTCCAGCACCCGGACTGCGCCCCCGCCAACGCCTTCGGCGACCGCGCGCTCACCGAGCTGTGCCCGGCCCATCCCGACGTCCGCGCCTACACCCTGGCCCTGGTCGCCGAGCACGCCCGCTACGGCGTCGACGCCGTCCGGGCCGAGTCACTGCACTTCCACGGCCTGCGGCACGGCTTCCACCACGAGCGCTACTTCGAACAGCTGGGCCCGGCGGCCGAGGCGCTGCTCGGACTCTGCTTCTGCGAGCACTGCCGCGCCAACGCCACCCGCCTCGGCGTCCCGGCCGACGAGCTGCGCCAGGTCGTCCAGGAGGAGATCCGCCGCCGACTCGCCGACGAGCGGGCCGCCGCCGACCCGGCCCCGCTGGACCGCATCGCCGACGGCGCGCTGGCCGCCTATGTCGACGCCTCCACCACCACCGTCACCACGCTCGCCGCCGAGGCCGCCCAGGTCGCCGCCGACCACGGCATGCGGCTGAGCTTCATGGACGGCGCCGGTCCCGGCCAGGGCTGGCTGTCCGGCATCGACCTGCCGTCCCTGGCCAAGGCCGTCCCGCAGATCGAGACCCTCGGCTACGCCACCACCCCGGAGGCGGTACGCGAGAAGGTCGCCGCCTTCGCCCTGCACGGGGTCCCCCGGAGTCCCTGGCGGTGATCCTGCGCCCCATGTCCACGGACTGCGACGGCCCGGAGAACCTGGCCGCGAAGATCCGGATGCTCACCGGACTCGGGGTTCCCGAAGTCGAGTTCTACAACTACGGCCTGATGCGGCTGAGCTCCATGGACCGCATCGGCGCCGCCCTGGCCGCACACTGAATCCCGGGCTGATCCCCGGCTGATCCCCGGGCTGATCCCCGGCTGATTTCCGGGACCGCGCCCAGGATCGCACCCGGCACCGGAGTCGGCACCGGAGCCGGCACCCGCCCCGGTGCCGGGCGCGGTGGTACCGGCGCCCGGCGCGCCCGAAGGCGGCGCACGCCCGGCGCGGAGGCGCCCCCGCCGGGTGATCCCCAGCCGTACGCCCATGACCACGCCGACGAAACACCAGGTCAGCCCGGTGGCGATCGATCCACTCGGGCGACCTGGCTGCGGCCGGGTCCCCGGGAACGGTAGGCTTTCCGTGTGATCTTCAAGCGTATCGGTAACGCTCGGCCCTACCCGGATCACGGCCGGGTCAGCACCCGCCAGTGGGCGGACGTGGCGCCCCGTCCCGTGCGCCTGGACCAGCTCGTCACCACCAAGGGACAACTCGACCTGGAGACCCTGCTCGCCGAGGACTCGACCTTCTACGGCGACCTCTTCGCGCACGTGGTGAAGTGGAAGGGTGACCTGTACCTGGAGGACGGCCTGCACCGCGCCGTCCGCGCCGCGCTGCAACAGCGTCAGGTGCTGCATGCCCGCGTGCTGGAGATGGACTGACCCGCCGCGCTGACACCCCTTCGGATGCCCGAATGGCCCAGATGATGATCCTTTAAGTAAGCATCGTCCGGTTTTCGGCATTAGTCTGGCCGCAGAAGCAGTCGCTCCGTACCCACAGCACTGTCAGCCCGGCGCAAAGGGGCACTTCACGGTGAGCATGTTGACTCCACCTGGCCTCAAGGGAAAGCAGTACCGGATCACCGGCACTTCCTATCCCCGGCTGCGACGACCGCACCAGCGGCGGCGCCACGTACTGATCGCGATCGCGGGCGTGCTCGCGCTCTCCGTCCTGACCTGGGGCACGGTGCAACTGGTCGGCATCTTCAGCGGCACCCGGCGGGTCTCGGCGGCCGCCACGGCCTGCATCCGGGCCGCCGGGCAGCCCCTGGCCGCCGATGCCGGCCCGGCCGCAGGCTCGGCGGACTCCCTGGGTGTACCAGGCGCTCCGGGCGCCCTGGGCGCTCCGGGCGATCCTGGCGCGAAGCCCAGCGCCCGCGCCTCCGGCGGCGCGGCCACGGCGTCCGGCGCGGCGCCCGGCGCGGCGGCGCTCTCCGGCATGGCCGCGGCCAAGGGATCACCGTCAACGTCTACAACGCGACCAACAAGGCGGGCCTGGCCGGGCGCACCGCCGCCCTGCTCAAGCAGCGCGGCTTCACCATCGCACCGTCGGCAACGCCCCGCCCAGTTCCAGCAGAAGATCGCCGCCAGCGCCCGGGTCACCGCCGGCGGCGCCGGGGCGCGGGCGCTGAACGTGCTCCGCTCCCAGGTGGCCGGCGCGGTCCCGGTCACCGACCAGCGCAAGGACGCCTCGGTGGACCTGGTGCTCGGCAACGGCTTCACCGCGCTCGCCACTCGGCCCAGGCCGCTCAGGCCCTGGCCCTGGCGAACGCCCCCGCCGCCTCCGCCCGGCCGCGCTGAGGCGGTCCGGCCCGGGCCGGCAGCCGCTGAGTCGGCCGCCGGCCCAGCCGGCCCCGCGTGGTCGCTCCCCCGGTCGGACCGCGCCGGTCGGACCCCGCCGATCAGTCCCCGGCCGTCCGTACAGCCGGTCGCCCGCGTCGCCAGCCCGGGACGATGTAGCCGTTCTCGTTGAGGTGGTCGTCCACCCGCGGTGACCAGGGTGACCGGCAGCCCCGCGAGCTCGCGCTCCAGCACCGCCAGCCCCTCCGGGGCGGCCAGCAGGCAGATCGCGGTGACGTCGACCGCGCCCCGGTCGATCAGCAGCCGGATGGCCGCGACCAGGGTGCCGCCGGTGGCCAGCATCGGGTCCACCACGTACACCTGACGGTCGGACAGGTCGTCCGGCATCCGGGTGGCGTAGGTGGACGCCTCCAGCGTCTCCTCGTTGCGGACCATGCCGAGGAAGCCGACCTCGGCGGTCGGCAGCAGCCGGGTCATCCCGTCCAGCATGCCGAGCCCGGCCCGCAGGATCGGCACCACCAGCGGACGCGGGTAGCTGAGCCGGACGCCGGTGGTGACCGCGACCGGGGTGGTGATCTCGACCGGCTCGGTGCGGACATCCCGGGTCGCCTCGTAGGCGAGCAGCGTGACCAGCTCGTCCGTCAGCCGACGGAAGGTGGGCGAGTCGGTGCGCTCGTCGCGCAGGGTGGACAGCTTGTGCGCCACCAGGGGGTGGTCGAGGACATGAATCCGCATGTTCCAGACATTATCCGAGCGGCGGTGACCTTCGACACGCTGCCCCCGGACAGTCGCCGAACGTGTCCCCGGTTCGGGGCAAAATCCATGAAAACGGAACGATATCCGCCGGATATCTGACTGGACGGTGTCAACGCGATCTTCCAGGGAAAGTGGCACCGTGGAAAGCATCACCTCACCGGAGGAGGAGCAGCGCATGAGCGAACAGGGAAAGGACGAAGCCCCTGCCCACGAGGGCCGGCCCCGGTCGGAGACGGCCGCCGAGCGCCGCCGCCGCCGCGCGGCCTTCCTGCGCGAGCTCACCGAGGCCAGGGAACTACGGGCCCGGGTCCAGCCCCGGCGTACCAAAGCAGCACGGATGCGACAGGCCGTGCGAATGCGCACCTTCCGGGTCTGAGCGCCCGCGCCACCCCCAGCTCACGACACGACCAGGGAAGACGCGGCGCCGAACACTCCCCGCAGGGCACAGGTTTCTGTCACGATGCCGATGGGGCGTTCGCACGGGCACCCCGATCCAACGGGCGTGGCCTAGCCGCACAAGACCCCTGGGAGAGTCGCTGGTGGCGTACTTCGCTGCATTGCTCGCTCGCACCGAGGACGGGTGGGACGTGAGCGAGACCGAGCTTGATGATGTTGAAACCCTCGCCGACCTGGCCGATCTGGCGCGGGAGGCCGCGGCGGACGAGGAAACCGTCCTGGTCTTCATCGAACAGGAGGACCTCTGGTTCGCCGTCGTCCGGGTGGACGGTGAGGAGGACCCGCGGATCTTCGTCTCCGACGCCTCCGCGGCCTCCCGCAGTGCCTACGGCGAGATCATCCTCACCGACGAGCTGCTCGGCCGCGGCTCCGGCGAGGACCTCGACGACCTGGTGGTCGAACTCGACGAGGACGCCGAGGAGGACGACGAGGACGAGGACGCCGCGATCGACGACGCCGACGGCGTCCCCACCGGCCCCCTGGGCGACGCCGGGCTGCTGATCGACTTCGGCGTCGGCGCCAAGGAGCTGATGGACATGAGCGTCGAGGGCGCGGTGCCCGGCGACGCCCTCACCGACATCGCCGACGCCCTGGGCTGCGGCGAGGTCCTGGAAGCCGTCCGCTAGGCCCACCGGCCGCGGACCTTCCCCGCGGTGCTGGACACTGGTGCGATGCGCACTGATCCGCTCCGCGACAAGTGGGTCCCGGCCATGCGGCTGGCCCTGGCCGAGGCCCCGGCACGCCCTGCCCACCGGGGATGTCCCGGTGGGCGCGGTGGTGCTGGGCCCGGACGGGGCCGTCCTCGGCCGGGGCCACAACGAGCGCGAGGCCGTCGGCGACCCGACCGCCCATGCCGAGATCCAGGCGGTCCGCGAGGCGTGCCGCAACACCTCCGGCATCGGCGACGGCTGGCGGCTGACCGGCTGCACCCTGGTGGTCACCCTGGAGCCCTGCACCATGTGCGCGGGCGCCATCGTGCTGTCCCGGCTGGAGCGTGTGGTCTACGGCGCGCTGGACGACAAGGCCGGCGCGGTCGGCTCACTGTGGGACGTCGTCCGCGACCGCCGCCTGAACCACCGCCCCCAGGTCGTCGCCGGCGTCCTCGCCGACGAGTGCGCCGCCGACCTCCGCAGCTTCTTCGACCCCCACCGCATCCCCGCCCCACCCCCCCGGAAAACCCGTTTAGGAGCACTGCCCAACGTCCGGTAGGCTGTCCCACGGTAGCGTGTCCGAGCGGCCAAAGGAGCACGCCTCGAAAGCGTGTGTGGGGGCAACTTCACCGTGGGTTCGAATCCCACCGCTACCGCTCTGAGCAGCAGGAATGAAGCCTCGCCGGGTCCGCCCGGCGGGGCTTCGGCCGTTCTAGTCTCATCTGTAGTCTCATCAGTCCTCGAGGCCCTCGCTGAGCCCCCTGCTCTTCTCTATGCACTGGGCGAAGACTCCTCGCCGTCGAGCCAGAACAAGCCGCAGAAGCATCCCCCGATATTCACGACCCCTGGTATGCCCACTACGACACCATGTCCTCATGGACGCAGAGAGTATCGAAGATCTGAATGAGCGTGCGGGCCCTTGTCTGCGAGCGCTTCAGGAGCTCATTGCCCAAGGCACGGCTGATCATGTTCCGCCACACGAAGGCCGCCGCCCGTTCTACGTTGGCTGGGGTTTCTTGGCTTCCCTTGAGCGACAGGCACGTGCGGTCGTGTCGCTCCACCAAGCCGGACTGGGTCATGAGGCTGCGCCGAATCGGCGTCTGATGATCGAGCTCATGGCGCACCTGGAATGGCTTGCTCAGGATGGCGAAGATGCCGTGGACTCGATGAACAAGGCCTTCCAGTACAAGCACGGCGGACTACGGAAGGCAGCTGACGCCGACGGCTTCGAGTACGACAGCGGTACCGCCGCCTCCGCTGACGAGGTCCAGGCCGCCGAGATCCCGGGCAATCCGACCAATCAGTTCAACGTGACGAGCAAGCTTCTGGGCCGCCTAGGGGCAAAACTACCCACGGTGTGGTTGACCGAGACGCAGTACTCCCACGCCACCCTCACCGGCGCCCGGGCATTCTTCGACGACTCCGACGCCAACTCGGTGCGATTGTTCAACGAGCCCCACTTCGGATCGGTAGACGCTGCCGCCGACGCCTCGCTTTTCGTCGCCTTCATGCTGCTATTCATCGGTATGGAGGCGTTCGACACCTTGATGGTGGGTACTCCGTGGAAGGACGTCATGGCCCCCATCGGTATTCAGGGCGGCCTATCCAAACCGGACAATTCACCCAGTTAGCACGAGCCTACTGATTCGCTCAGGACGCACGGAGCATACGGGGAGGGCCTCCCAGAGGTCTGGGCGGCCCTCCCCGCATGGGTCTCAGCCGGCGTCACCCCTGCCGCTTCTTCTTTCCCTTGCCTTTCTTCTTCCGGGGCTTCTCGTCGTGCCTCTTGGCGACCTCCCAGATGAGGCCGCCGACCTGCTTGGCGACGTCGCGGCGGATGCGGCCGGTGACGTGCTGGTACCGGGCCGCCATCGCTGTGGAGGACCAGCCCATGATCTCCATGACGACTCGCTCGGGGACGCCGAGGATCAGCAGAATCGTTCCTGCTGTGTGCCTGGCATCGTGGAGTCGGCCGTCCCGCACCTCGGCGCGCTTCAGCAGCTGTTTCCACAAGCCGTAGTCGGTCCTGGGGATAACCGGGCCGCCGTCGGGGCGGGTGAAGACGTACCCGCTGTCGGCCCAGCCGGCCCCGGCGTCGGCCTTCTCCCTCTGCTGCTCGGCGCGGTGCAGGCGCAGGAGCTGGACCAGCTCGTCCGGCACCCCGATGCCGCGCTTGCCCGCCCGTGACTTGGTCTTGGCCGTGTCGGCGTTCACCTGGCGGCGCTGCTTGCAGTAGCCGGCCTGCTTGCCGCAGGTGCCGCCGCAGCCGTGCGCGTACTTCGGGCGGCGGCGGGCCTTCAGGACCCACAGCGTTCCGGCCTCCAGGTCGACGTCCTTCCACATCAGGCCCAGTGCCTCCCCCTGACGCAGGCCCAGGGCGAGAGCGACCGCCCAGCGCGCGGAGTTGCGGTGCTTCACCGCCTCGGCGAGGAGCCGCTGCACTTCCTCGATCTCGTACGGCTCGACCTCCTCCTCATCGATCTTCGGCGGTGTGGCGAGCGAGGCGACGTTGCGGGTGACGTGGTCGCGCCGCATCGCCTGGTTCAGCGCGGCACGGATGGTGCGGTGCACGTGGTGAGCCGTCGCGGGCTTGCTCCCGGTGTCCTGCATCTTCTTGTAGAAGCGCTCCAGGTGCTCGGGCTCCAGTTTCTCCAGCCGGTGGGCGCCGAGCCCGGGTATGAGGTGGTGGTAGACGTCGACTCGGTAGCCGGCCAGCGTGGTCTCCGCGACGGAGGGGGCCGAGATCTTCTCGACCCAGTGCGTGAGCCACGTGCTGACGGTCCATCCCCTGCCGGGCTTGCGGACCTTGCCAGCGTCGCGGTGCTTCTCCAGCTCACGGACCTTGTTGATCACCTCGCCTTCGTTCTTGCTCATGACGTGCCGCCGGTCGGGCCGCCCGTCGTCCTTGATGCCGACCGTGACTCGGCCGTGCCAGTAGCCGTCCTTGCCGAAGTAGATCGAGGACGCGCCGTCGGGACGCTTGCCACTGCTCGCCATGGACACCCCCCTCAGGCCGCGAGGGCGTCGGTCGAGGCGGCAGCTCGGGTGCAGGCGGCGATGTAGTCAGCGAGGGCCTGGACAGAGACGCGGCGCAGACGGCCGATCTGGATCGAGGGCACCTCGCCGGAGGCGATGAGCGCGTACATCGTGGTGCGGCCGACGCCGATCCGGCGGGCCGCCTCCTCGACGGTCAGCGCGAGGACGGTGGGGTCGCCCTGCTCGGGAGCCACCGAGGCGAGGAGCGGCAGCAGCTCTTCGTCGGGGATGCCGAGAGCCTGGGCGAGGGTGTGCGCGGGCGTGGGCAGGGGGAACTGGGGCACGGTGAACTCCTCGCGCCGCGCGGCGGGGCTGGTACCCCAGGCGGCGTGATCGTGTGATGGGTGGTCGTTTCGCGCGGTGCGGCCTCGGGTGCCGGTGCTCTAACACCTGGCTGCGGGGACGGTGTGGTCGACCGTCTCTGCTGGGGCCGCGTTGCTGTGGGTCAGGGTGCTCGTATCAGCTGCGGTCCTTCCGCCGACTGCTGATCTTGGCCATGAGGGCCGCGTCGCGGGCCGCCCGGGCCGTGCGTTCGGCCTCTCGCTCCTCGTCCGTGGGCGGTCTGGCTCCAGGGGCCTCGGGGCCTCGCTGTAGTGAACCCAGGAGTCCTCGATCTCGACGTAGTCGAGATGGGTCAGCGTCGGGGGAAGCGTAGGGGGCTGGATGCCCTTGGACCGCATCGTGGCGCGGAAGTCCTGCAGGCTGCGCGACTGCTCGCTGACGAATTCGTCGAAGCGGGCGACGAGTTCGAGGTTGATGTCGCGGGTAGCCGGGTCGCGGGTCATCGCGGCACCGCGCCGGTACTCGTCCGCGCGGCTGACCGACTTGAGCAGGTTGTGCACGGACTGGCGGTGGCGGCGGATCTCGTCGAAGCGCTCCTCGACGGTGTCCTCCTCCGGCTCGTCGTCGAGCATCGTCTCGCCGGTGAGCCACTGGAGCGCGTCATCGGTGGAGTAGGTCTGACCAGGCAGGATCTCCACCGCGCCGGTCTGGCCAGCCGGCACCACCAGCGCCACCGGTGGGACGTCCAGGGCCTTGGCGAGGATCAGGACCTCGGCCAGGTCCACGCTCGCGCGGCGGCCGTTCTCCAAATTCGCGATGATGCTGCGCGGGATGGGGTAACCCAGCTTCGCGCAGGCGTCGGCGACGTCCTGGGCGCTCATTCCGCGCTCGTCCCGGAAGCGGCGCACGGCCTCGGCGACGCGGGCTGTCACGCTCGCCTGCCATTCGCTCGCTTCGGTCATACAGCGAAGGTACCCGCTTCAAGACGATCACTGCAACCTCAGATCGCAGCCTTCGTGCTACCTTCATTCCGCCGTTGTGTAACCAGAGCACAGATAGTGCTTGACGAATCGAAGCTGATCACGAAACACTCTGCGTCACGGGGAGAGCGGGCGATCTACCAGGACCGCCCGGGACCCCCGGAAACGGGAGCGGCCCCCGGTGTTAGAGCACCGAGGGCCGAAAGGCTCCCTGAAAAACGACCACCCATCACAAGCGATCAACCAGCACGCGGGCTTACCAGGGCCCAGATGCGTGCCGGGAAGGGATTCCGTGTCTAAGCCTACGGCCACACGGCCACCGAATGCACCCCCGCCATCCCAGAGGCCGCGCCCGGGTTCCGGCCCGAGCCGCTGCCTCGCCGGTGGCGGTGCCGCATGCTGATCCACCGCACTCACCACACGAGCAGCTTCATCGTGCTGCCCAACCCACTGGTGCAGGACCGTCGGCTGACGTACACCGCTCGCGGCCTGCTGGCTGATCTCCTCTCGCGCCCCGACGGGTGGCGCGAGGACGGTCGGCACATGGCCGACAGCAGTCCGCAGGGGCGCCTGGCCATCGCACGGGCGCTGAAGGAGCTGGCGGCGTTCGGCTACTACCGGGTCGACAAGGTTCGCCAGGAGAACGGCACGATCCTGAGCGTGGCCCATGTCTGGGACACCCCGCAGGTCACACCGGCTCTCATCCGCTCGGGGTCCGGTACGGCAAGGACCGGGCGACGCGACGCCCTCCCTGTAAAGAACCGGGAGAAAGAACCCACCCTCCCCACGCAGGCACAGCAGCCGCAGGGCGGCGGAGATGCCGCGACCGGTGGGGTGGTCGGGCGGCAAGCTCCCATGACCAACCCGACCGGTGGGGTGGTCGGGCGGCAAGCTCCCATGACCAACGGCACCGACATAATCGGGGAACTGCCAGCAGACTCGGCGGTCGCCACGCTGTTCCAGGTGATCCGCGCCGAGCCGCGGCTTCGGCTGGGCACAGTGGAGGCCGCCGCACTCGCTCCGCTGGTGGCGCAGTGGCTGGAACGTGGGTACACCGAGCGCGACCTGTCCCAGGCGCTTCTGCCGGGTTTGCCCGCGCAGATGCACTCGGTCGTCGCGGTGCTGCGCAATCGGCTGCTGCGCAAGCTCCCACCGGCCCCGCAGCCCGTAGTCGCGGCTGTCGCGCCGCAACGGCACGAGTGCGCCCAGTGCGCCGACCCCGTCTCCCAGCCGGGCATCTGCCGCCCGTGTGCGGGACTGGGCGGGCGAACCGTGCAGGTAGGCGGCGGCCAGGCCACCACCGCCCGCGGCATCGCCAAAGTCCGCGCCGCCATGCGCACCGCCGACCGCACCCCCGAGCCCAGCAGAGCCTGAGCCCGCCCAGGCCCCGCGGCCTGAACCGCCCCCACCTTCACCAGCTCCGATATCCCCGGGGTAATCCGGCGAACCCGCACGCCCCGAGCATCCCGCAGCCGCACCTCGGGCTTCCCGCCAGCCACCCTGGCTCTCCTCGAACCACCGCCTGGAGCACCCATGCTCACCACCAACCTGCCCTCAGCCCCAGCCTCGACTGCAGAGTCGGTACCTGCTGGCCGCCGGGCCACCGTCTGGGACCGCCTCGCGGTCCTGCTGCTCGGCGCGGCCGGCTGCCTGCTGTCGTACGACGCGCTTCGGCAGATGGCCTTCGCCATCCACGTCCGCCCCGCACTGACCTGGCTGTTCCCGGTCGTCATCGACGGATTCATCGCCTACGGCGTCCGCGCCCTCCTCGTTCTACGCGCCGCCCCACTCGGGGCCCGCCTTTACACCTGGGCCCTGTTCGCCACCGCCACCACGGCCAGCATCTGGGCCAACGCACTGCACGCGATCCGCCTCAACCAACTGCCCCACCCCGCAGTCGAACTGCGGCTGGGCGACGTCACCGTCGGCGTGCTGTCCACGCTCGCGCCCCTTGCCCTGGCCGGGGCGACCCATCTGCACATCCTGATCACCCGCCACAGCGCCCCCACCCTCAACGCGGCCCCGCTCCCCGTCCCCGCTTCTGCGTCGGCGAGCACCGCGCGCAGGGGCCTCACTGCGACCGTCTACCAAGCCCTCGGCGAAGACAACGAGCCCGATCCGGTGCACGAATCCGCTCCCGTCACGGCATCGGAGGCGGATTCCAGGCACCGCCCGCAATCCGGGCCCCACGACGCCACCGCAAATGACGCACTGACCACCGCGGTTGGCGGCGGCGATGGAGCGGGACAGCCTCGGCGGGGTCGCCCGCCACGCGGCTCGATAGAAGACCTGCTGGCCATCGCGCGTGCCGCGGTCAGCGCGCACGGCGGCCTCTCGCGCCGGGCGGTCGCCCAGGCAATCCGGGCAGCGGGTCTGACGATCAGCGACAAACGGCTCACCGAGCTCATGGCCCTCCTGCGCGAGGTGTTCGACCAGCCCGGCCAGTAGCCCTGCCGACCGGTCGCAGGCACGGCGGCCCGAATCATTCCGGGCCGCCCGCCCCGCCATTCCGCTCACCCACCACGTCCCGCCGCACACCGCGCCCACAGGACCGACGGCACCTCCCCGTCACCGCCGTACCGGCCGGGCCGACGCGCGAGCACCAGCATCCCGGCCCCGCACCTCCCCAGGAGTCCACCATGAACCACCGACACACCCCCACGACGGGCGCGTTCCCCGCACCGATGCCACCGCAACTACACTGGGCAGCAACAACATTGAGCACAGCCAGCCACAAACCGGAGCAAGCTGTATCACCCGTGCCACCGTTGGCGTCCCGGGCGAGCTTGTCCCGCCGCTGGGGCTGCGGGGACTGGTCCGGCGGGAGCGCCGGACAGGGTCGTGGGCGACCCTGACACCGCGTCGCGCGCGAGCGACCGTGCCCGCGCCGCGTGCGCTGCTGCCGTGCATCCCGTCGACGCCGAGACCGCTGCCGAGCACCGCGCGCACGACGAGTCCGTCGCCGGCGAGCGGCTTGAGGGCCGCGTGCCGACGGCAGTGTTCCTCCAGGACGGCTTCGCCGCGCTCGACGTCCCCCAGTTCCCGGCCGACAACCCGGGCAGCGAGCCGATGCCGCCCATCCGGCTGCGTCAGCGCGGGAAGGAGACGCGCGATCACCACTCGATCCGGCTGACGCCGACCGAGGTCCGCCTGATCGGGGACGCCGCCCGCGAGCGCGGCGCCGAGAACATCTCCGGCTTCATCGCGGACGCGGCCGTCGCGGTAGCTACCAACCAGCTGCTGGTGCTACTGCCGCACGAGCGCGCGGTGCGCGCCATCGGCGAGGAGCTCGGCCGCGGCATGTGGCAGCTGGGCAAGGTCGGGGTGAACCTCAACCAGATTGCTCGGCAGCTCAACATGGGCGACACGTCGGCGGCGCAACGGGTCGAGCAGAGTCTTGACCGGCTCGATACCGTCCTCGCCGAGCTGCGCGCTCTTGATGTGCGCCTGGCCGACACCGTCGGGGGTCGCTGATGGTGCCCGACATCCAGCCCCGGCTCGGCCGCGACACCCGCGGCCTGCTCGGCTACCTCTACGGAGCCGGCCGCCACGACGAGCACGAGGACCCCCACATCGTCGCCGCCTGGCTCGACCGCGGCGTCCCCGACCCGGGCCGCGACCCCGAGGCCACTCTGACCGAGCTCGCGCGCTTTCTCGACGTGCCCGTCAAACGGCTGCTGGCCGACGGCGGCACGCGGAAGAACGGGCACGTGTGGCACTGCCCGGTCGCGATCGCCCCGACCGACCGGCTCCTGTCGGACGCGGAGTGGGGCATGGTCGCGCGGCGGATCGTGCACGCCGCCGGCATCGCCCCCTCCGGGGACCAGATGGCGTGCCGGTGGATCGCGGTGCGCCACGACCCCCGCCACATCCACATCGTCGCCACAGCCGTCCGGGAGGACGGGCGTGCTCCGCGTCGACACAAGGACGGGCAGCGAGCCCAGGCCGAGTGCCGCAAGCTTGAGGTCGAACTCGGCCTGCGGCGCCTCAAGTCCGGCGACAAGACCGCCTCCCGGCGTCCCACCAGCCCCGAGGTCCACAAGGCCCAAGGTCAGGGGTGGGAGGAGCCCTCCCGGGTGTGGCTGCAGGAGCAGATCCGCGAAGCCCTCGCGGTCACCAGCAGCCCGCAGGAGTTCTTCGACCTGTTGGAGGGCGGGCTCGGCGTTCACATCCACCAGGTCCGCAAGAACGGTGAGCTGGTCGGTTACCGCGTCAGCCGCCCCGGGGACATCAACGCCGCCGGAAGGCCGGTATGGTTCGCCGCCGGGAAGCTCGCTCTCGACCTGTCCTGGCCGAACGTCGAAGCCCGCCTCGCTGCCAACCCCGCACCCGAGGAGCACCCCACCGCCCGCCGCACCCGCGCCGAACACCCGCTGCTCGCCTACACCGACGCGCTCGACCGCCACCTCGTCCCCGCCCTCCTCGCCGACACCGGCGAAGGCAACGACGGAGCGACGGCACAGGCGTACATCGCCGCGTTCCACGAGAGCCTGACCGTGCTCGCCGCCCAGGCTCCGCCGGACATCGCGGGCCAGCTCAAGGCAGCCCAGAGGCAGCTCGCGCGCGCCACCCGCTCGCAGGTGCGGGCCGACCACGCCAGGACCCGCGAGTTCCGGTACGCGACCCGGCAACTGGTCGACCTCGCCACCAGCGAGAGCGACAGCGGCGCCGCGGACCTGTTCGCGATCGCGCTCGCCGGCGTCCTGTTCGCCGCCCTCCTCGCGCAGGACTGGCACGCCCGCCGACACCACCAGCAGCAGACCGACGCCGCCCACAGCGCAGTCATCCAGCTGCAGGCCGCCGTCGAGCAAGTCGCCGAACAGCCGCTCACCAAATGACCCACCCGCCACCCGCACACCGAAGGAGCCACCCTGGACTTCGCCCGTGACCTGACCGCGTCCCTACCCGACCAACAGGCACAGCGCATCGCAGCCGACCCGAAGGCCGACCGCCTGCAGGCCGCACTGGCCGACGCCGCGCAGCGCGGGCACAACCCCCGAACACTCCTGCGGCAGGCACTGCGCGAGCGCGAACTGGACTCCGCCCGCAGCCCCGCCACCGTCCTCGCCCTGCGCATCGCGCACCTCGGTCACCAGCCCGCAATCAACCCCGCAGCGGCTGCGGCCCGCCTGCGCACCACCACCCGGACCACGGCCACCCCCCTGGACAGCCCGGCCACCACGTTCAGCAGCACGGGTGCGCCCAGCCAACACCACCGGCGCTGAAACGCCTTCCCAACCTGTGCGGAGGCTCTGGCGCCGTACCGGCACCGACCCCGACGAGGGGCCGCACCAGTTGGGAGCACCTCCTCGGTGACCTCTTCCCTATCCACTTAAGCGATTTGGAGTACCGCTATGACTTCACCCGCCATCCGTCCCCAGGTTGTCGCACTGTGGCTGGACACCACCTTCCCCGACGTCGACGACCCCACCACCTGGACCCGCAAGGACAGCACGGCGTTCAGCCCTGAAGAGTTCGCGCTCCTCCTGGACGCCACGCCCACCGAGATCGACGCCAGCCTGGCCCAGCTCCAGCGCGAGGCCGAGTACCACGAGGAGAAGGCCCAAGACGGCGACCGGCTCCTGGGGCTTCTCGCTCCGTTCGTCGCCCGCCTGAACACCGGCGACGGCGTCGCGGACCTCGCCGCCCTCATCGACGACGACACCCGCGCTGCCCTGGTCGGACTAGCTGAGTCCCTGGCCCCAGACGCCCTGGCCGGCTTGGTCGGTACGGCTACCCAGGCATCGGAACTGCGGACTCCCCACCTCTCCGGTACCGATCACACGGCCTTGCTCGTCGCCGGGCCCACGTCCACCACCGCGCAGTCCCCGACCCGAAGGACCTTTCGATGACCACCGACCCCACCCCCGCCCCCATCTCCGATCCCGACAACTCCTCCTCCCCGGAGGCTCTAGGGGACGCGAGCCCCGTCCGGCCTGGTGCGACGGGCTTCTGGATGACCGACCGCGAGCTCCGGGCAAGGCTCCGCGCGGCCGTCGAAGACCTGGTCGCTACCGCCTTCTGGGGCGTCCAAGACGACCGAACCCTCATTGACGTCATCCAGTACTTCGCGCCCGGCGTCTGCGAGGACGCGGACCTGGACCTCGCCTACGTGCCGCTCGTCCAGGCCCAGCCGCGCACATAGCCGCCACCTGGACCATCGAGCCCACCTACCCGGGGCCACTCGACATCGGACTGCTGTTCGCCCTCGACGAGTTCCACGCCCTCCCGCCGAAGGTCCAGGCCGGACTGCTGGACCAGTACGAGGACGAAGAGCGCCGACTGGGAGGAGTACGCCCGCTCGACAGCCCCGACCTCTACCAGGACCGCTACGACGAGATCGCCGAAAGCTGACCAGCACCTCGCCACCCAGTCGGCCGCCACGGCTCCCGTGACCCGACAACGGGCACCTGACGGTCGATGCCTTCCCGCCGGTGACACCAGCCTCCCCCGCAGGGAGCGACGTCTCGGCTCCCGGCGGGAGGCCGCCACCGGAGTGACCGCGAAGCCGCACCCCACCCGGGCCTTGGTCTAGAAGAGAAAGGGACGCTACCCCCAGCATGGCCAGGTCAACACCTAAGGGCTACAAGGCTCTGGTCAGTTCGGATGTCGTTTCGGCGTCTTCTTCGTCAGTGGGGAACTTCTACCAACCGCCGTTCCTTGGTGTCGTTGCCCCAACGTCAAAGCGCAGGAGTTCCACTTGACCCAGCCGCAGCAGCCCGCCGACGACCCCACTCCGCTCATCCCCGACTACCCGTCGAGATCCCGCCCCTGCTGCCGGCCAAGTCCTAACCCGCACCCTCACCCACCCCGCTGAATTGCGCCCCCGAGGCTTCCTGATCACCTGCGTCCACTGCCACGCCACCCGCGACTGGCTCATCGTCGAGGTCGGCAAGGTGTACATCCGCTGCCGCTGCACCCACGAGTGGCTCGAACCCGACCTCGACCTCGACGCCTTCAACGACCTCTTCGGCGCCGTCCACGCCGTCTGGGCCAGCTTCGATGACGCCGTGCGGGCAGAGGGCTTCGACGGGTTCCTCGCCGGGACGATGTGGATCTAACGAGCGGAGTTGCAACTGATGCAACAGCTCGGCATAGCTTCTGCGGGCTAACGTCGCGTCTTGGCCGGGGCAGGGGCCAGAGAGCTCTACCCCCGGCCCCGCTCAGGCCCCCGTTCGGCGGCGAAAAGGATGTGAGTGCCGCCGTCACGAGCGCCCTCAGCAGCGCATGCCGTGGCTTCGCGATCGAGGAAGTGTCGCCAGCGAGGCGGATCGGCCTCCAAGCTCGCGAGGAAGTCAAGGTCGTGCAAGCTGGCCCAGTTACTGGCCGAGCCGTCGATCACGGACGCACCCGATCCTGTGACGAGGGCGACAGTCTCGGCCCAGGTGTACATCCGACATACGTGCTCTATCCCAGGGACGTGCCGCAGATCCCCGGTACGCAGAACCTGGTCTCCGACAGCGGTGCCGTGCTTGGCTTCGAGGTCGGTGACACCGGGCAGCCGGGCGCGCCAGGTCCCCCACAGAGACATGACCGAGGCGACGACGACTCCTCGGGGTCGTACGACACGGATGAGCTCTGCCATGGCCTGCTGTTCCTGCTCGAAGGCGTAGGAGAGCGGGCCGCCGTATGCGACGACAGCATCGAAGGCGCCGTCGGGGTAGGCCGAGAGGTCGCGGACATCGGCGACCTCTCGGCGTTCAACCGCATGGTCGACGCCAGCGGCGGCAACGAACTCGGCGTTCAGGGTGAGCTGGACCGGTGAGAGGTCCGTAACCACGATCTGCGCTCCGATGCCGGCGAGGACCACCGTGAACCTACCCGGCCCCGCACCGATCTCCAGGACCCGCCACCCAGGCTTGATATGGCGGGCGAGGAAGCGCCGGTGGATGTCGAAGGAGACTCGGCCGGGGATGTCCTTGGTCAACCGGTCCTCCTCCTGTTCGGCGAATCGGTCGTAGTACTGGCGGACGGCCTCGGCCGACCCATCGCCTGGCAGGTCCTTCGGTCCAGTGGATCGCATCCCGTCCGCCTCTCCGTGCTTTGGTCCGATAACCGACAGCGTCGCAGGTCAGCCCTTAGGCGGTTGCAGTACTGGGCGGCGTGGCGCTTCCCGGTCCCACAAAAGGGGAGGATTCGGCACCCTCTCCGACGCTAGAATTCGGCTTTCGCCGTGCTGCGCTCCGCTGACGTCACGACAGCCCGCGCTGCCCACCCGAGACGTAAGGTCCCCGTCCCCATGCGTTGGTCCCAGCTGTACGTGCCCACCCTCCGCCAGGACCCCGCCGACGCGGACGCGGTCAGCCACCGGCTACTGCTGCGTGCCGGCTATGTCCGCCAGCTGATGTCCGGTCACTACTCACTGCTGCCACTGGCGGTGAAGGTCCGCGCGAAGATCGTGGACGTCATCCGCGAGGAGATGAACGGGATCGGCGCGCAGGAGTTCCTGCTGCCCGCGATGCATCCGGCCGAGATCTGGCACAAGTCCGGCCGATGGGACGTGATGGGCGATGAGATGTTCCGCCTCAAGGACCGCAAGGGCGCGGACCTGGCGCTCGGCATGACCCATGAGGAGATCTTCACGACGCTGGCCTCGGAACTGCGCTCCTACCGTCAGCTGCCGCAGGTCTGGTACCAGTTCCAGACGAAGTTCCGTGACGAGCCGCGGCCCAAGAGCGGACTGATCCGGGTGCGGGAGTTCACGATGAAGGACTCCTACAGCTTCACCTTGGACCAGGCCGGACTGGACACCGCGTTCGACCGCCATCAACAGGCCTACGGCGAATCTTCGCCCGGCTGGGCATCCGGCGATCCCGGTGCAGGCGTCCAGCGGCAGCATGGGGGTAGCGCCTCGGTGGAGTTCATGTGGCCCGTTCGGACGCGGGCGAGGACCTGATCGTCACCTGTCTCGCTGCGACTACGCTGCCAACGTCGAGAAGGCCACCTCGGCCCTGGCCGCCATCGAGGACGCCCCCGGCCCGGACTCGCCCGAGCGCTTCGACACCCCCGACGTCCGCACCATCGAAGACCTCGACCGCCAGCACGGGTTCAGCGCCCAGCGGCAGGTCAAGACACTCGCCTACGTGGTGGACGAGCAGCTGACGCTGGTGCTACTGCGCGGCGACCACGCACTGGTGGAGCAGAAGCTGATCGACACCCTCGGAGCCAAGCAGGTCCGTCCCGCGCAGCCCGATGAGATCGTGGCGGCGCTGGGTGCCAAGCCCGGCAGCCTGGGCGCAGTCGGGGTGACCGGTCTGCCTGTGCTCGCGGACGAGGCTCTGAGGGGCCGTCGCGACATGGCGACTGGCGCGAACAGTGACGGTGTTCACCTGCGCGGTGTCGACGTCGAGCGCGACATCGCCCCGGCCCGCTGGGCGGACCTGCGCGAGGTCACCGCCGGCGAGCCCTGCCCCGACTGCGGCACTGCCCTCGGCGTGGTCCGCACCGTCGAGATCGGCCATATTTTCAAGCTCGGCAGCAAGTACACCGAGACCTTGGGCGTCAGCGTTCTGGACCCGGACGGCGAGCGGGTCACTCCGCTGATGGGCAGCTACGGCATCGGCGTCGAACGTGCCCTGGCCTGCACGGTCGAGTCCCACCATGACGCGAAGGGCATGCTGTGGCCGGTCGCCGTGGCCCCCTTCGAGGTCGCGGTGGTCACCCTGGGCCAGGACGAGGCCGTCACCAGCGCTGGCCAGGACCTCTACGACCAGCTGCGCCGTGAGCGCGTGGACGCGATCTGGGACGACCGCGACGAGCGGCCCGGCGTGAAGTTCAGTGACGTCGAGCTGGTCGGCATCCCGTACCGGATCACCGTGGGCGCGCGGGGCCTTGCGGCCGGAACCGTCGAGGTGACCGAGCGCGCCACCGGGGAGAACACCGTCGTTCCCTCGGTGAGGTAGTCGCCCATGTGCGGCAGCTGGTGCTGGCGGCCTCGGCCGGATAGCGACAGGTTCAGCCGGGCAGGTGGAATGCCTCGGTGACGACCTTGCCGGGTAGCACCGCAGGAGCTTGGCGATACTGCGGCTCTGGGTCTCGTAGCAGCCCAGCGCCCTGAGCTTCGCTTCCAGAGCGGTACTGACGGGCACCAGGTGGGTGGGGCGCACGCGAGTGCGCTCCACCTCCTCGGGCGGCAGGTAGCCGGGCGTGGCGGCTCGGCGTAGGGGGCCGCGTCGGTGATCAGCCACAGCGTGGGTGCGGGCTCGGGACCGGCCGTCCGGTGGTTGTCGAAAGCGGCGATGGTGACGCGGTGCGCCGCGCAGTGGTCCGGGTGGCCGTTGAATCCGTTCGGGGGAAAGCAGACGACGCTTCTGGGAGACCAGCGCTCCAGCCCTGAAGTCACGAGCTTCACTGCGGCCGCCTCGTCGATCTCGCCATCGGGGAGGTCGTGGACTTCGACATGGCTGACGCCGAGCGCTCGGGCTGCGGCCCGCAACTCCTCTTCGCGCACGCCGGGCAGTTCGGTTGGGGTGCAGATGTCCAGAGTGCGGCCTGCTCCACCGCGGGTGAGCGTGAGGGTGACGACGTACTCCCCGCGGTCGGCGGCTTGAGCGATTAGCCCTCCGCAGTGCAGGGTCTCGTCGTCCGGGTGGGCCAGGACCACCAGCCAGTCCGCCCTCACCGTGCCGCTCCCGCGAGGTCGTCGGCGCAGACGGCAATGCGGTCCAACGTCGTGGGGTCCTGGACGCGGCCAAGAGTCACGCGCTCTCCACTGCTGTCCCCGGAGGACCAGGTGGGTGCCGTGCTCTGGCTGGGCATCCAGACTTCGCCGCTGGCATCGATGAGCAGGTAGCGGTTCTTCCGCGCCTGGGCGGACTTGGCTGTGACCTGCACGCCGGCGGGGCTGCCGGTTCGGGCGGATTCGGCCGCTCGGGCAAAGACGTCGGAGTCGACCCGGTAGCGATCGCGGTTGCGATGCCCCAGCGGCCCGATCGGCATGAACTGGAACAGCTGCCACTCCATGACGCACGGATGCTCGGCCAGCAGGCCGGCCAGGGCTCCGATCTCCGCGGCGTTGCCGGAGTGGACCACGGTGTTGACGCAGACCCGTGCACTCGCGACCTGCAGCGCGCGCAGGACGGCCCGCTGCTCGCCCACCCTGGCGTGGCGACGGAAGAGCTGCTGGACCGTGTCCGTGGTGCCGTCCAAGGGGATCCCGACCATGTCCGTCAGGGCCGCGACCTGTTCCGCTGGGACGTGGGGGCGATGCCCTTGCCCATGAAGCGGATGCGAGCGTCGCCGAGGAAGGCAGTTCCCACGGTGTCCAGGTTGATCGACAGGTGCATGTTCTTCAGTTGCGCCAGCAGGGCGAGCAGATCAGGCCGGGTGAGCGGGTCCCCACCGCCGACGGTGATCTTGGAGAGGCCGAAGCGCTCCCGGTACGCGCGCACGAAGGCGACGAGGTCGTCCGTATGCGCGAGAGTGGGTGCGAAGTGGTTGTAGCAGCCGGGGCAGGCGACGAAGCAGCTCTTGCCCGCGCTGAGGATCATGCTGCGCATGAGGGACTCGCTCTCATGTGTGCTCGTTCACTGCGGCCACGACCGTTGCCGGGACCGTGGAGCATGGAGCAGGTGACCTGGGCCTCAGCGGGCCCTGGTCTCGGCCGTTCGGGCATACAGGCGCAGGTACTGCTCGGTCATGTGCGCGGTGGAGAAGCGCTCGGCCACGGCGGCCCTGCAGGCAGCGGGGTCGAGAGTGGCGGACTGCTGCACGCCGAGTGCCAGTTCACGCGTGGTGGATCGCAGTACACCGGTGACGCCGTCCTGGACCAGTTCGGGTGTAGCCCCGGTGGGAGGGCGACGACCGGGGTGCCGCAGGCGAGGGATTCGAGGGTGACCAGGCCGAAGGGCTCTGGGATCAGGGAGGTGACGAGAGTGGCCTGGGCGCGGGCCAGTAGCCGGGTCTTGGCGTCGAAGTCGAGTTCGCCGAGGTACTCGACCTGGTCGCCGTCCAGATGTGGTTCCACGGCCTGGCCGAAGTAAGCGGAGTCACGTTCCTTCACCCGTCCGGCGATTTTCAGGGGTAGTCCGGACCGGTGGGCAATCTCGATGGCGAGGTGGACGCCCTTCTCCGGGCGGATCCGGCCGAGGAAGACGAGGAACGGCCTGCTGTCGCTGTCGGCGTCGACCTTGGAGGGGAACCGTCGCAGGTCCAGGCCGTGGTGAACGACGCCCTGGTAGTTGAGTCCCGGCAGGGTGCTGCGCTGATGGTGGCTGACGGCGACGAACCGCTCCGCCTGATAGCGCTGGAACAGGGCGGTGTTGTCGCGGTTGAAGAAGCAGTGGACGGTGTGGAGGACTGGCGTGGCCAGACCCGCGAGAGACGGCAGTCCCGAGCACCCGCTGTTGGAGTGGACGTGGTTGTGGATGACATCGAATTCGTCGGCCCGGTCGCGCACCTCGGCCAGTTGCAGCATTCGGGGTATCTCTGGCTCGGCCAGTTCCGGATCAGCATTCAGGCTGACGGGGTAACAGGAGTGCAGTGCACCCGCCACCTTGGAGTCGCCCGAGGCGAAGACCGTGACGTGGTGGCCGCGTGAGACCAGCGAGTCGTGAGGTCGGCGGACCAGGGACTCGACGGCGCGTAGGCACGGGGTGGGACGCTCTCCCACAGCGGGGCTATCTGGGCGATGCGCAAGGGATGCTTCCTCCCGTCAGTCGCTGATGGTCCGGAGCTCGTCGGACCTGTCCAGGTGCTCGGCGATGAGCTGCGCGCAGGCGCGCACCCGGGCCTCGTACTCGCGCAGCTGGAACAGACCGAGGTACTGCGCGATGTTCGATTCGTAGATACGCGGGTTGATGGCGTGCCGGGCCATCTCGCCGGGCCAGAGCGGCAGCATCCAGCTGTGGTAATGCGGGCGGTCGACCTTGTCCTCCTGGTATGTCTGCACCGCTGCCAGTTCCAGCTCCTGCCGCATCGCGCGCCGGACGCAGCGCGTCACCGTAGCGAGGCGGTGCACCAGCGCCAGGTCCATCTGGTCCAGCGCGCCCAGGTGCGGACGGACCGCGACGACCATGAAGCCCGGCACCGGCCATTCCGCGTCCTGTCGCACTGTGATCGTTCCGTCGTCGTAGACCGGGGCGAGCAGATCGGACAGCATCGGCTCGACTTCGTTCATCACGCAGGCGGCAGGCGTTCTCCGCAACCGAGAGCGGGTTTGAGCCGAGGAACACCAGGGATCGTCGGCCAGGTGGCTCCGTGTAGCGGGTGATCTGCGAATTCAGGGCACGCATGAGGAACTCCTTGCAGGTGGAAGCCAGATGGAGGAATGCGAAGAGCATGGGAGGTCGCGGAGCTCCGCCTCAGACGGGCGGGGACGTGCTCTCTGTGTTGTGTCACTCGTCCTTCGGGCGGACGGCTCCCGGGCACAGAGCCCAGACCGTCTTGCCCTGTGCCTCTGGATGCCAGCCCCAGCTCTGGCACAGCTGCTCAACCAGATGAAGCCCCCGGCCTTGCTCATCCAAGGACGAGGCTTCCCGGCATCGGGGCGGACTCTCGCAGGTGTCCGCGACCTCGATCAGCAAGCCGCCAATGACCTGACGGACAATCACAAAAACCTTGGCGTCGATACGACTAGCGGCCACTGAGTTCACCACCAGTTCGGTGAGGACGAGTTCCGCGTCGCCGAGTGCTTCTGCGCTGACTACTTTGGAGAACACCTGACGAAGCGCATGTCGGGCATCAGTCGCTGCCCGACGCCCTGTCGGAAAGGAGCAGTCGAGGGAGGCGACCTGAGGCGTGGTCACAGCTGCTGGCACAAAACCTGCAGCCGTACTCCCGGCATCAATCTGGCCGCCCATACCTGCCAGCACTAGACTCACCCCCAACCGCAGCCAGTGATCATTCCGCTTTCGCCGACTCCGGCGGGAGCCGCGACGTTGAAGATGTTCCGCCCGAGCTCGGGACGCGGGTACCGCGCCGTGGGACGACTCGGGGACGTCCTCAAGACGTCCCTGGGGAGACCTCGCGGACTGCGAGCGTGGAACCCCAGCGGGTCGGGTAAGCCACGGTGGTGACGGAGCCGAACGAACGCCTGAGAGTCGCGCTGCGAGAACGCGGACTCACCCCGCAGGACCTCGCGCACAAGCTCCACGTCGACGCGAAGACCATCGAGCGGTGGATCGGAGCCGGCCGTATCCCGTACCCCCGCCACCGGTACGCGGTGGCGAAACAGCTCGGCGTCGCGGCAGAAGACCTGTGGCCGGGTACCAGCCGTTCGGAGAACTTGCCTCGTCCTGGCGGAACCAGCAACGCGGACGGCAACGAAGTCGTCGGGATCTACCCCCACCGGTGGGCAGTCCCCGGGGACCTGTGGCGCACCCTGTTCAGCGGGGCGAGCGAGGAGATCGGCGTCCTGGTCTACAGCGGCCTGTTCCTCTCCGAGGACAGCGGCGTCCACCGCATCCTGCGGACCAAGGCTGGTCAAGGGGTGCGCATCCGCATTCTGCTCGGCGATCCGGCCAGTGAGCACGTGGCCCGGCGCGGAGCCGAGGAAGGCGTCGGCGGCGCCATGGCGGCGAAGATCGAGAACGCCCTGGTGATGTACGCGTCGCTGCGCAGCGCCGAAGCGATCCAATTCCGACTGCACGACACGATCCTGTACAACTCGCTCTACCGGGCGGACGGCGAACTGCTGGTGAACACGCATCTGTACGGGTTCGCCGCCGCACAGGCCCCGGTCCTGCACCTACGGGCAACTGCTGATGGCAGCATGGTCTCCAACTACCTGGACAGCTTCGAACGGGTCTGGGCCGACGCCGTTCCCCTGGAGTGAAGCCACGATGCCGAGCCGGATCGACTACTTCGACGACCCCCAGGCACCCCCCAACAGCATGGTGCCGTCCGTCAACGTCATCGTCTCCGACGAAAAGGGCCGTATCCTGCTGATCCGCCGCACTGACAACGGCAACTGGGCAGTCCCCGGCGGCGCGATCGACCTCGGCGAATCGATGACGCAGGCAGCCGTGCGGGAAACCTTCGAAGAGACCGGGATCCACTGCGAGATCACTGGCCTGGCCGGGGTCTACACCGACCCCAAACACCTCATCCACTACACCAGCAACGACGAGGTCCGGCAGGAGTTCTCGCTCGTCCTGACCGCCCGCCCCACGGGCGGGGAGCCCCGCACCAGCAGCGAGTCAAGCGAGGTGTGCTGGGTCGAGGCCCAGGGCGTCGAGGGCCTCCCGATGGACCGCTCGATGCGGATGCGGCTGGAGCACTACCTCGCCGGCGGCTCCCACCCCTACCTCGGCTGAGGAGGACGCGGCAGAGTGCGGACCGTGTTCACCGCGCGCAGGATCTCCGGGCGCGCTTGGGTGATGGCCGCTGTAATCAGGCTTTCGGGGCCGTAGCGCTCCAGGATCTCCCTAAGCCGCCTTTCCACTGCCACCGGCTCCCCATCCGGGGAGGTCGTCATGTCGCAGTAGGTCAACGCGTCCGCGAGAAGGCCCCGAACGGCTTGAACTCTGCCGACAAGCGTTCCGACAGGCCCCGTTGCGCGGCCTCCGCTGCAGCGGAGGAGTGGTAGGCGACGAGGGAGCAGACCCGGAGGTCGGCACCCACGACGTCACGCAGAAACAGCGCTCCGTCCAGCGGATGGAACCCGGTGGAAGTGACAGTCGGCGCATACCCGATGTCGTGCAACCAGGCGGCATCGACCAGGAGCGGCCCGTCCACGCCCACCAGGTCGACGATCGACTCAGCCTTGCGGCCCACGCCCCTGCTGTGCGCCCACCGGCGCTGGAGGGGCCCAGCCAGATGCTGTTCCGCCAGTTCGGCCGCCCACCCGTTCCGGTTCATGTCGGGGACCCTACCCAGTGACACCGACCCAGCACGTCCCACGGCACCAAGACGTCCGGGACGTCTCGGCTACGCCTCCGTACGGGTGTGCTCCAGCTCTCGCAGAGCGGCCATAACCCGGGCGGTGTCACGGAGGTCTGGCAGCACGATCCGTGCCCCTGCGGCGTGAAGGGCCGTCATGTCGTAGCTTCCCGAAGCGACTGCGAGCACCTCAGCACCGTTGGCCAGAGCAGCCTGCACATCCCTGGGTGTGTCCCCGACCAGGAGTACCGGAGCGGACACCGGCAGCGCCGAGTAGGCCGCCCGGATGCGTTGCCGCGCCATGGGCACCAACCCGGAGCGGTCCTCGCAGTCCGCGCCGTATGCTCCCACTGCCAGGTCGACGAGACCGTCCAGGCCGAACGCCCGCAGCTTCACCTGCGCGTTGGCGACGATATTTCCGGTGAGTACGGACGTCACGACGGGCTCGCCGCTCAGGGCTTCCAACGCCTCTCGCGCGCCGGGTAGCACGTATCCGCGTTGACGCAGGTCCGATTCGCGCGCTGCTCCGGCCTCAGCCAGCGCCTGCTCGATCTCATCCCAGACCGGCGGTGAAGCCTGGTGACGATGGAACAGATCTGCCATAATCAACCGATCTGTACGCCCCTCGGTTACCACTGGAACCGACGGGGGCCGCCCGGTCAGCGCGGCGAACGCCGCGGCGTAGATCTCCTTGCTGACGCCGGAGTTCTCAATCAGCGTGTGGTCGATGTCCCAGAGCACGATCAGAGGCACCTCTCCACCCTACGATCAACCAGACGCTCCACCGTGACGATCAAGAGGACGTTTCCGGACGTCCTTGCGGCACCCCGAAATCACCGATTTGATGAGCACTGTGAACGAGCAGCTACGTTTAGCAATGGCTCGGCGCGGCGTCAGCCCCGACGCCCTCGCTGTTGCCTGCGCAGTCGATCCCAAGACCGTCGCGCGCTGGCTCACCGGCCGTGTCCCGCATGCCCGTCACCGCTGGACAACCGCCGAGCTCCTCGCTGCCGCCGAGGACGAAATCTGGCCGTCCCCTCAGCGTCTCGTAGCTCCTGGCTCTCACCCAGATCCTGTCGCCAGCTTCCCCAATCGGGCCAGCGTCCCGCGCGACCTGTGGCTGTCCCTGCTGAAGAATGCCGAGCAGCAGATCGACGTCCTCGTCTACTCGGGGACCTTCTTCGCCCAGACCAACCCCCACGTTGCCACCATGCTCGCCAACCGTGCCCGTGCCGGCGTCGCCATCCGCCTCTGCTTCGCCGATCCCGCCGATAGCGCCGTCGCCCAGCGCGACCGCGAGGAGCAACTCGACGGCACCCTCGCCGCAAAGATCCGCGCCTCGCTCACCTACTACCGAAACCTGCTCACCGAGCCCGGCTGCGAGATCCGACTGCACAACGCCACGGTGTACGCGTCGCTGTTCCGCTACGACGACGACCTCCTCGCCAACCCGCACATCTGGGGCCAGCCAGCCAGTGCCAACCCCTCCTACACTTGCGCCGTCGGTCGGGTACCGATCCTGGCTGGTTCGCCCAGTACGTGGCCAGCTTCGACGCGCTCTGGGCCACCGCCCGCCCCTGGGACGGCACCACCACCGACAGGAACCTCAAGGAGTAGCACTGTGGGCAGGATCGAATACCTGAACGACCCAAGCGCCCCCAAGGCCAACACCCTCATCCCCGCCAGCAACCTCCTGGTCGTCAACGACGACGGCGAGATCCTGCTCCAACGCCGCCGCGACACCGGCCAGTGGGCGCTACCTGGCGGAGCCCAGGATATCGGCGAGACCGCCGGCCAGTGTGCCGTCCGAGAATGCCAAGAGGAGACCGGCATCCTCGCCGAACTCACCGGCTTCCTGGGCGTCTACACCAACCCCAACCACATCGTCGCCTACACGGACGGCGAGATCCGTCAGCAGTACGAGAACACCTACATCGGCCGCCCGCTCTCCGGCACCCCCACCGTCAACGACGAAGCCGACGGCGTCCGCTGGGTCCACCCCGACAACCTCGACGACCTCGACATCCACCCCAGCATGCGACAGCAGATCGACGATTACCTGACCAAGAGGTACCCTCACCTGGGGTGACCCAGTTGGTCCCGAAAGCAAGCGCGAATGGGTGGTAGCCCAACAGGCTCTGCACGCCCCCCGTATTGATCAGTAGCGGTTCAGGGTGGACGCGAGATCAGATCAAGCAAACAGGGCCGGGCTTGTCAGACCCAGTGCGTAGGCTGACCACGTAGCGCCGCAGACAACTGTCCGGGGGTGCCGCTCGGGGTTCCCTGGTGCGGCGTCCCACCGCTGCCGACCTTCGGGTCGTCACCCTCGAACGAGCTAGGACATCCCGCACTGATGGCAGTGACCCAGCAGGAGATCCAGAACCGGCTGTGGGACGCCGCTGACGAGTTGCGCGTGGCGATGCCTGAAGCGCAGTACTCCTCGGTTGTCTTCCCGCTGATGTTCTGGAAGTACCTGTCGGACACCTGGGAGCACCAGCACCAGGAGTTCCTGGCCGCGTACGAGGGCATGGACGGCCTCTCCGACGAGCAGGCCCATGAGATCGAGTACCGCGACTACCAGTCGTTCGAGATCCCGTTCATCCACACCGGTACCGTCCAGCAGCGCCGCGCCACCTGGTCGTCCATCCTTTCCACCATCACCCAGTCCGGCCTTGGCAAGCGGATCCGCACCTCATCTACAGGTCATCGAGAGGGCAAACCCTGACAAATTTTCCCGCCTGTTCGGGTCTATGACGTGGACCTCCGAGGCGGTACTGCCGGAAGCGGTACTGGCGGCGGTCATGCAGGCGATGGACCGTACCCCGAAGATGCACGAGGGCAACATGTCCCACGACGTGCTCGGCGGGGCGTACGAGTATCTACTGAAGCGCTTCTCCGACGGGTCCGGAACTCGCGCGGGACAGTTCTTCACCCCGCGCGAGGTTGTCGAGCTGCTCGTCGAACTCCTGGACCCCAAGCGCTTCGAGTCGGTGTACGACCCGACATGTGGGTCGGGCGGCATGCTCATCGCCTCCGCGAACCTCCTGAAGGTCCACGGCGGGCGTGGCTACACGCTCCGCCTGCACGGGCAGGAAGCTGTCCCGGACACTGCGGGTGTGGCACGCATGAACCTCTTCATGCACAACCTCACCCAGTTCAAGGTCGAGGTCGGCGACACCCTCAAGGACCCGCGCTTTAAGAAGCCGGACGGTTCCATCGAGCAGTTCGACGTGATCCTCGCCAATCCGCCCTACAGCCTGAAGTGGAAGCCCTGGACCGAGGACCCACGCGCCCTCGGCGGGATCGCCCCGCAGTCGACGGCGGACTGGGCGTTCGTGCAGCACATGGTCGCGAGCATGAGTCCGAAGAAGGGGCGCGCCGGCGTCGTCCTACCCCACGGTGTCCTCTTCCGCGGCGGCCAGGAAGCAGCCATCCGCCAGCGCGTCCTGGACAATGACCTCCTGGAAGCCGTGATCGGCCTGCCGGCGAACCTCTTCTATTCGACTTCCATCCCGACCTGCATCCTCGTGTTCCGTGCCCGCGGCGCCAAGGCCGAGGAGCGCCGGAACGGAGTGCTGTTCATCGACGCCTCCAAGCGGTTCACCAAGGCCAAAAACCGCAATGTCCTGACCGCAGCGAACATCGCCGACGTAGTGACCGCGTACCACTCGAGCTCCGACTCCGACGGCAACCCAGTCGACCCCGACGGCGGACTCACGGCGCGATTCGTCCCAACCACGGAGATCGCGGCGAACGGGTACGACCTCAACATCGGGCGGTACATCAAGCAGGCCGCCGCCCTGCAGGAAGACCTCGGCACCCTCATCGACGCCTACAACATCGCCCGAGCTGAGCGCCAGAAGACCGAGCAGCGCATGCTCGCCGTCCTCGCTGCCGCCGGGATCGAGGGCTTCGATGAGTGACTGGCGGCAGGTCCCGTTGTCGGAAGTCGTCACACGTGTCACGACGAAGAACGTGGACGGGACCAACGAGAACATCCTGACGGTCTCCGCCGAGCATGGGCTGATCGCGCAGGAATCGTTCTTCACGAAGAAGGTCGCCAGCAAAGACACCTCGGGCTACTACGTTGTAGCGCCGGGGCAGTTCGTTTACAACAAGAGCACGTCGAAGTCGGCCGCCTACGGCACGGTGGCTCGCAACCTAAGCGACAAGCCGGGCCTCGTCTCCCCGCTCTACTTCGTATTCGAGACCAAGGACGGGGCCGCGCTTCCCGAGTACCTGGAACTTGCACTCAACTCGCAGCAGTTCTTCGGCTCGCTCGCTGGCACCCTCCGGGAGGGTGCTCGGTCCCACGGTCTGCTGAACGTCCGCCTGAACGAGTTCTACGCCGCCACCGTCACACTGCCGCCTGCACCCGTGCAACAGCGGATTGCCGAGGCCGTCAGTGCGGTGGACGACCAGATCACCGCACTCGACGCCGAGGCCAAGGCGATGCATGCGGTGCTGCGACGACTTCGCGCCGAGCTGGTCAACGACCCGGGCGCTCCGGCAATCCGTGCTGACGAGGCGTTCGAGATCACGATGGGACGACAGCGGGCGCCGCAGTACGCCACGGGGCCCTACATGACGCCGTACATCCGCTCCGCCAACGTGGGGTACGGGACGCTCGACCTGACCGACGTGTTGGAGATGAACTTCGACCCGAAGGAACGCGAGGTGTTTGGCCTCCTGCCCGGCGACGTACTCGTGTCCGAAGGCAGTGCAAGCCACTCCGCAGTCGGCATGCCAGCGATGTGGCGTGGGGATCTGCCAGAACCCGTCTGCTTCCAGAAGACACTCATGCGATATCGAGCCATTGAAAGCGTCAGCGTCCCGGCCTTCGTGAACCACTGGTGCCTGTGGGCCTACGAGTCGGGCACGTTCCTCGACATCGCGGGAGGCACCAACATCAAGCACATCACCGCCATGCGTGCAGTTCGGATGCCGGTGCGCATCCCAGGCATCGCAGACCAGGAGCGGATCGCTGCGGAGCTCGACACGATGAGCGAGGTCCTCGCCGCGACCCGGACCGAGGGATACCGACTCCGCTCTGTGCGGGCGCGGCTGCTAACGGGGTTGCTGGACCGCACCATCGACATCGAGTCCGCTGAGCAGGAGGTCTGAGCCGTGGCGAAGGGCATTCGCGAGCGTGAGTTCCAGAACCAAATGATCCAGTGGTCCCTCCCGATGGGCTGGGTCTTCACCGCGGGCAGGTCGCTGCCGCGCGAAACCACGCAGACGGTGCTCGCCAGCCAGCTGGAGGATGCCCTCGTCCGGCTCAATCCTGCGGTGATAGACGGGTTCGACGTGGATGCCGTGGTCGAGGAGATCGCCGCCACCGTCAACGCCGTCGAAGGCGGCCTGGTGCGGGCTAATGAGCAGGTGCTGCACCTGCTGCGCGGGCACAAGGAGTTCCGGGACGCCGACGGCGTGTGGCACGCCCTGAGGGTCATCGACTTCGAGCACCCGACGACAGCCAACACCCTGGTCGTGTCGGACGAAGTGACCATTACCGTCCCTGGCAGGACCTCCCGCCGGTTCGACCTCGTGTACTGGGTCAACGGCCTGCCCTTGGTGGTGGTCGAGGTGAAGTCACCGACCGCGAAGTCCGCGTGGGCGGACGCCGCCCGTGAGATCAACAACGTGTACGCCACCGAGTACCCGTGGTTTTTCACCCCCAACGTCTTCGCCGTCGCCTCCGACGGGGTGAAGCTGCGGTTCGGCGCCGCCGGGGCTCCCGTCAACCTGTGGCAGCCCTTCCGATCCACCGCGGACGACGAGAACCTGTCCGGCCAGGCCGACGTGCAGCGCTCCGTCGAACTGCTAATGAAGCCGGCCACGGTCCTGGACATGCTCGCGAACTTCGCCCTCTTCGACACCTCCGGAGGCGGGGCGGACAAGAAGTACCTGCCCCGCTACCCGCAGATGGAGGCCGCGCACCTGATCCACCAGCGGGTCCTGGACGGCGGGTCCAAGGGCCTGATCTGGCACCACCAGGGGTCCGGGAAGACGCTGCTGATGGTGTTCACCGCCTCGCTGCTGCTGGCCGACACCCGCACCGAATCGCCCACGATCATCCTGCTCTCGGACCGGACCCAGCTCGTCCGGCAGACCTCCGGGGTGTTCACCTCCGCGATGGGGGACGCCTACTTCCACCAGCCCGCCACCAGCGAGAAGCTGCGCGCCCTGCTGGCCAGCGACGTACGAGGCGTCATCTCCACGACCGTCCACAAGTTTGCCGACGCCGGCAAGGACCTGTCGACCAGGGACAACATCATCGTGCTGGTCGACGAGGCACACCGCACCCAGTCCGCCCGGTCGACGTCCCTGGCCGGGCAGATGCGCGCAGCGCTGCCGAACGCGAAGTTCTTCGGCATGACCGGCACCCCCGTCAGGAACCTCGCCACTGACACCTTCGCCCTCTTCGGCGAGGAGAGCGACCCGGGCAGGGTGCTGCACCGTTACTCGGTGTCCCGGTCGTTGCGGGACGAGGCGACCGTCCCGGTCATGCTGAACCCGTACCCGGTCCTCTTTGACATGGACGACCAGGAGCTGCAGGCCGAGTTCGACCAGTTCGCCGACGACTTCGACCTCGACGAACCCGACCGTGAGGCTCTGTCTCGCAAAGTTCGGGCGGCTGACCTCGGTGTTCGCCAACCCGGACCGCATCCAGGCGGTCTGCCAGCACATCGTGGACCACTACCTGGCCGGCGCCTACCGCAACGGCCTCAAGGCCCAGGTCGTCGCCTACAACCGCGAGCTGGCCGTGGCGTACACGGACAAGATCAACGAGCTGCTGGCCGGCTTCGAGGCATCGCAAGTGCTCGCCGAGGTCGGGAAGCACGACTGGATCGCCGCCGAGGTGAACATCTCCGTCTCGGACTCCAAGGACGAAGACCCCGCCATGCGGCCTTACCAGCTCTCGGAGGCCGACGAGGAGCAGCAGAAGCGGCGGTTCCTCGCCCCCGACGACCCGCTGTGCTTCCTGGTGGTCACCGCGAAGCTGATGACCGGTTTCGACGCCCCAACGAGGGCGTCCTCTACCTGGACAAGCCGCTCAAGGCCCACAACCTGTTCCAGACGATCACCCGCCCGAACCGCACCTGGGCCTCCCCGACCGGCTTCGTGAAGACCTCCGGCGTGGTCGTGGACTACATCGGCCTGGCCGCAGAGGTCCAGAAGGCCGTCCTCGACCCCACCTCGGCGGACACCGGCAAGGGCGGCGGGTTCGTCACCGACCTACACGAGCTGGTCGCCGAGTTCCGCACCGCTTTCGCCCGCATCGAGGACCTCCTCACCGACGTAGACGGCCTGGACCTCACCGTGCACGGGTACGCGTCCGTGCGAGCCATCAACGTCTTCCTGGACGCGGACACCGCCGCCGCCGAGGTCTTCAGCAAGGACTACCGTCTGCTGGCCCGCCTGTACCCGCTCATCAACACCGACAAGCGGGTCGCCAAGTACCAGGGTGGCTTCGGGCTGTTCGGGTCCGTGTACACGACCCTATTCAAGAAGTCCTCCGACGAGGAGAGGAAGGAGCGATTGGGCGAACTGGGGCCGATGGTCCTGGAGATCATCAACGCCCACGTCCACTCGTTCTCCGTGGTCGCCTCCCAGGAGGAGGCCCTCGTCCTGGACGCGCAGGGGATCGCCATCCTCAAGGAACTGCTGGCCCTAGTCCGCGCCAAGCGCGGCAAGGACGACGGCCATGACAAGACGCCGCCATCCGCGGCGGAGATCCTGGACCGCATCAAGGCCGCCCTCGACGAAGGCGTCGAACCGGGGTCCGCGAAGTACATTGCCCTCGCGGAGCGGATAAGGCAGCTGCGAGACCGGATCATCCAGAACGCCCAGGACGCCTTGGACTTCCTGTCCGAAGCACTCCGGCTCGCCCGCGCCATCGTGGACGCCCAGAAGCACCCCGACGAAGCCGTCGTCGTACTGGACGACGACCACGTGGGCGTCCTGTCGCGGATCATCCACGACCACGCCCCGGCCGGCCTCACCGTCACGGAGAGGAATCTGGCCGAGGAGATCGACCAGGTGGTTACCCGCACCCTCGCCGGGTCATGGGACAACGCCGATGCCCGCAACCGAGGCGTGCGCCGCGCCACTGCAGCCGTCTTCCGCCGCTACATGCTCAAGCCAGTGGCCGAGCCGTACGACTCCACCGTCGCCTACATCGAAGCCCACTACCTCGTCGACTGAGCCGAGAACGGAAGTCTGGCAGCGTGTGGCGTCTTCCGGACCTCGCTCCACTGCTCGGCCTTGCCGCTACGAAGGTCGGTTGACGGCACGGGGCAGAGGCATTGCGGCAGGCACATGAACCGAATGCTCAATCGATCCTGACATCGCACATACGGAGGGGAAGTCATGGGGGATTTGGCCAAGGCAGTTGCCGAACTGGAGCTGCAGCTTGAGGAGGCGCGAGAGCCGGGAGCTATCGCCGAACGCCTCGACACCGAGATCGCAGCAAACCTCGATGAGATCGAGAGCGTCGGGAGTGCCGTCCGCGAAGCGCACTACGAGTTGGACAATCAGATCGCTGAGCATAACTACGCGGCTGTTGAGGAGTCGGTCAACTCAGTAGTGGGCCTCATCGACCCACGAACGATCCTGGCTGCGGTGGATGCAGTACTGCTGCTCACCGCCATCCGGGACGACAGGGCGCTCCCCTCCCGCGCTTGGCCTCATGCATTCGAGCAGGAAGCGGAGGCGGACAACTCGCCGCTCCTGACTCAAGAGCAGCTTGATGCGCAGCAGGCCACCGAGTTGGCCAATGCGGCCGAAGACTGGGAGGCGCACTGGGGCGACACGGACTGGGACGAAAGCCAGCGCGACGACCAGTGGGCTACGGATCGTGCCGAGCATGAGAACGATGCCCTGCGCAACGTCGTACGCACCGCGGCGGGCAACATCGAGACGATCGTCGAAGGGATCGGCGAAACCGTCTGGCCGGACCTGGAGAAGGCGCTGGGTGCCGGCGACCGGGATCGCGCGATCCAGAATCTACTGGAGGCTCTGAAGGCGGCCCAGCAACTGCCCGCCGCATATCAGTTGTACGAGGTCAACCTGTCTCGGCTGTACACATCGTCTCCCGGCTCGCTGGGAGCAATGGGTGACTACCTCGGGAGCTTCGAGACGTGGCTGAACACCCAGGGGCAGAACGGCACCGAGAGTTGACGTCGCGCTCAACCGTGAATCGGTAGCTGGACGACGAGGGCCGCAGCGGCCCGGCAACCTCTGTAGGCTGCCGGGCCCGGGGGCACGACGGTCGGCCCCAGATGCGGATGCGTTCCTACGGTTCCTGACCGGTGGTCTCGTCCCCGGCGATCTCCTCGACACCGGGCTCCGCGTTCAGGGTCTCTTCGGGAGCGGCGGTACGTCGGTACTGCGGGTGGTCGAGGTCCATCTGCTTCGCAGCGTGCAGGGGGAGGGGGAAGCGGGAGCGGCCGTCCCAGAACTGGGTCTGGTGGCAGAGCTTCGCCGTGGTGACGGCGAGGGCCTCTTCGGACACTCCGGCAGCGCAGGCGAGCGGGTAGATCTCGCTGGCGGTCATGGAGTACCAGTTCTGCGGCATCTCTCCCTTACGCCGGTCCTCCTTCTTGTCGGACATGACGGAGGGCTTGGCATCCCAGCGCGTGTACTTCGAACCCAGTCGGCCTGCTCCGTCCCCGTCGAAGGCCCGCGGGACGTTGCAGAGGATCCACGCCGGGGTGCCGAAGTCCGTGGTGACCTGGTAGAGGGTGGTCGCTGTGTCCTGCTCCACCGGCTCGCTGTCCTTGGCTTTGGCGAGACGGGTGGTGCCCACGGGCTGCGGCACTTCCTCGCCCTCGATGTTGATGCGGATGACGGCCTGCGGTCTGTCGTCCCGGCTCAGTGTCGCGCCAGGGAGCCAGTAGCGGCTGGTGCCGTCGCCAGGCGAGCCTCCCTGTCGCATGTTCTGCAGCCCGTCCCACATCCGTCGGGATTGCTGCTCGTCCACGGTGACCACGTACGGGGTGCCGTCGAGTTCGTCAGCGAGGTCGGCGAGAGCGCGTTCGACGGTCTCGGCCGCGTCGTCCCAGCGCTGCCTGTAGGTCTTCTTGTCACCCGTTCCCTCCGGATAGGCGCTGGCGTGGAAAGCAGGCTGGGCGAAGTTGTATAGCTGCCACTCGGGCCGGGTAGAGCTCCACCCGAGCATGGTCCAGGTGCCACCCGCTGCCTGCGGGGGCACGAGGGCAGACGCGGTGATGACGACCTTGGGCTGGCCGAATTCTCCCTTACGCCGGTTCTGCTGCCGGACGTGGATGCCGACATGGGCGATGCGGTTGACCGGGTATCCGGCCTTCTCGGGTTGTAGCGCGTCCGCGATGCGGTCATCGACGATGCCGAGCGACCGGTAGAGGTCGAGGAGGGCCATCTCGGCGGGGTGGTCCTTGGCCTTGGGCTTGAAGACGACTCCCTTCTCGTCCTTGCCGCGGAGGTACTGGGTGGGGACGCCGAGGTCTCCGAGGAAGGTTCCTGGTCGTGCTTGGCATCGAGGTCGTCCAGGCCGATGCCCACGTGCTCCTCAGTCGCAGCCGCAGTGGGGATCTCGGTCTCGCACCATGCTGCGACCAGCACTCCGTCTTGGGAGCGGATCGGTGCGCCGGTAGCGGCCAGTGCTTCCCTGCGACCGCCGGAGGGGCCGGGCTTGAGGAAGTTGGATGCCTCGTAGAACTCCGCGACGATTTGGTCGCCGTGCAGTTGGAGCTCCTGGCCGTTCTTCGGGTCGAGCCCTTCGGGGTTGAGGTCGAAGCTCTTGGCGAAGGTGTCGAGCATCCGCAGCCGGGCGTCGTCCTCGTACCAGAGGCAGACGATGCGCAGCTTCTTGAAGCCGGCGGCCTCGACGGAGGCGAAGATGGACTCCGGGGTGGGGAACAGCGTGCCGCGCTTGCGGATCGGTCCCAGCGTCTTCGGCTCCGGGTGTGCCTCACGCTCGGCCTTACGGCGCAGGTACTCCGCCTTGGAGATGTTCTCGGGGTCCGTGGGCCGGTGCGGCAGGCTCATCCGCACCTCACGCGCCTCCAACGGCACCGCGTCGGCGTCGAAGACCTCAGTGAAGTGCTGGTGCAGGAGGCGCAGGTGCTCCATGCCGGGACCCGTGCCGATGGGGAAGGAGAAGTTCTTCGGCAGGATGGGCCAGACCTGGCCGGGGTGCACGCTGGGGAAGCGGGGTGGCTCCGTTCCCTCCGCCTTCGCCTTTGCCACCTCGGCGAGCAGCTTCTGCTCCGCCTTCGACCGATTGTCGATGGCGCGCAGGACGGAGTAGTCCATCTCCAGGCGGCCGAGAGCTTGCAGCGCCAAGCGATTGATGGTGCGGGCGCCGCCGCGGCCGTTGAGGGAGACCTCCAGAAGCGGGTGGTTCTCGCCGGGCTGCTCGGCGAGGGCGGTGTTGGAGAAGACCAGGGTGGAGGAGATCCGGGTCACCCGGGAAGTCAGCAGCAGGACGGGGTTGGCGACGTTGGGCAGCGTCTTCAACGTGAGAGCCGTCCGGGAGAGGGCATAGCGGCCGCCCTGCTCGTTCGTCCAGGGGTCGTCGAAGGCCACCAGGCCGCCGGTGGTGTCGGGCCGCAGCTTGACGGTCCGGCTGTCGGAGATGGCCCAGGGCTCAGCGGCGAGTTGCTGGGCGAGTTGCCAGTTGACCGTGCGGTAGAGCCAGTTGGGGGCCGAAGGCTGGGCGTTCTTCGTGGTCTGGAGGTAGGCGGCCAGCAAGTACTTGTGTTCGGGGGTGTCAGCGAACCGCATGGCGAGTTCGGGAGGAGCGGTGAGGTCGATGGTGCTGACGTCCTGACCCAGGGCGAGGTGGTAGGTGAGGGTGAGTACGCGGCGGAGCAGTTTGTCGTCGAGGGGTTGGAGCGAGGCGAGGAATGGGGCGCGGCGGTCGGGGTCGAAGTAGACGTACCCGCCGCTGGTCATGTTGAGGACGGTGGTGGCGATGGAGTAGGGGGCCTGGGCCGATTCGTTCCTGAACTTCTTCTTGCAGAGCCGGTCGAAGTCGTCCCAGAGCTTCCAGGTCGCCTCGTCGAAGTGGCGCACGTGGACTGCGGCGTCGCCGACCAGTTCCGGGGTGCAGCGGAAGGCGAGGGTGTTCAGGTACTTGCCGGGTTCACGGTCCTGCTGGGTCACGTGTTCTCTTCCGTCTCTGCTCGCTCAGTTGCCCGGGTGGCCGGGGTCGTGGGGTTCGATGCCGGCGTAGGAGAGGAAGGCGTTGAGCGCCTCCCCGTACAGGTCGTTCATGCGCTGCCGTACTTGCGGCGTCCATTGGGAGTGGATGCGCTTGAGGACGGTTTCCAGGTCGGCGCTCCAGGTGTCCTCGTGGAAGGCGTAGTCGACCATGTGCAGCACGGCTTCGGTGCCGCCGCGGCGGGCGCGGCCGGCAAGCTGGATGAGGTCGACAATCATGCCAGCGACGACCTCTTCCTGGAGGGATTTGTGCATTGCCGTGAATTGAGGAGCGGTACGCAGTAGAAGCGCGAGGCGGTCCCAGGCCGCGTCCCTCGCCTCGGTCAGGGCCTGCGACGGGAACGGGCTTCCACCTGCTGGCAGGGCTCGCAGTCCGGCGGCGTTGATGCTGCCGTACATCTCGGCGGGGTCGTTGAGCAGGGCGAGGGGACGCACGCACAGGTAGACGGAGCGGACCGCCGAGCGGGTGCCCTTGACGATGTTCAGCCCACGGGCGATCAGCGACAACGGCACGACCAGGATCTTCCCGTGCCGGGGGAAGTCTTCGAACTCCTCGGCGGTCAGCCGTACCGCCACGTTCTCCCGGGGTAGCTCGGGGTTGGCGCTGTGCAGGTCTTCGGCTCTCACCGCCAGGCAGAGCCCTCCGTCGTAGCGCCCGGCCCGGGCGATGCCGCGGGCAAGCCAGGCGCACTGTTCGTAGGAGTTGGCGACGACCAGGACGTGTGCCCGGTCGGGGTCCTTGGCGGCGGTGCGTTCGAGCTCGCGGTGGATGTACTGGTCGTACAGGTTGCTGCCCAGCTCGATGAGTGCGTCCTTCTTACGGCTGGGGTGGGTGCCGGAAACCTTGATGGCTTCGCCGAAGAGAGGGTGGCCCTCGCCGTAGTCGATGCGGTGCTTCCGGGCCCGGATGGACTTGGCCTGGGCGTCGGTCATCCACCATCGCACCGGGGCGTGCAGGTGCTCCCGTACCGCCTGGGGGAAGTAAGCGGTGGCGGACAGCCCCATCACCGGCCGTTCGACGCCGGCCAGGATGAGCGAGACGATGCCGCCCAGCTCGGCGGTGAAGGTGTGCGGGTCGCCGGCGATGGTCTGGGCGACCAGGGCGGCGTTCTTCTCCTTGTCGTCCAGGCCGGTGACCCGGTAGCCGGTGATCGCCCGGCCCAGCATCCCGAGGGGCAGGACGGAGGCGACGGCGCCGGACTGCAGGTCCTTCGAGATCTTCTGGGCTGAGCGCAGGCCGGAGGAGCGATAGTCGTGGGCCTTCTCCTGGAGGGCCGAGAGGGCTTCGTCCAGCTCGATCATGGCGGTCCGGGTCACCAGCAGGTTGATCGCCTGCGTCCGCTGGTGAGGGTCCTTGACCGAGTCCGCGAGGAGGCGGTGGAGTTCGAGCTTGACCGCATCCAGCAGGTGTTCGCCACGGGGCGCCACCAGCGCGCTGAGCTCGCTCCTGACCTCGTGCCAGTCGGGTTCGAGCAGGCTCGGTTGTCCGCTGAGCGGGTCGAGGCGCTGGTAGCGGGCCGGCATCAGCGCGTTGAGCCGCTGGAAGTACTCGACTGGGATGTCCGCCTCGTCCGCCGCCGCTGTTTCGGGCCAGAGCAACCGGAGCAGGGTGCGGTCCCGTCCGCGGGCCAGGTGCCAGCGGGTGCTGGTCTGGTCGGGGATGCGCGCCTGGGCCCGGTCGTCCTCCGTGGCGTGCAGGCTGAGAGCGTTCTTGCAGATGCTCAGCAGCAGGAACTCGGCCATGAGACGGAC
Source organism: Streptacidiphilus sp. 4-A2 (assembly GCA_014284505.1). Taxonomy (GTDB): domain Bacteria; phylum Actinomycetota; class Actinomycetes; order Streptomycetales; family Streptomycetaceae; genus Streptacidiphilus. The sequence goes on from JAAFYY010000001.1 coordinate 6,475,716, forward strand.
ATGGCTGACAGCGGGCAGCAGGCTGTGCTCGTCGTCGATGCGCAGCCGCTTGGCGTCGGTGTCCATCTCCTGGGGCGCAGCCGACCAGTGCCGACGCGAGTGCAGGATGATCTCGCTGGCACACTGGTCGACGGCTCGGGACTGGAACTGGTCGACCTCGTCGATCACCACCGCGTGGCAGGTCCGCAGCGCGAACTCGGCGACAGTCATGCTGCGTACGGGCGGCCGTCGAGGTTGACGCCGATCTTCAGGTTGCTCTTCATGAACGCGTAGTGGTTCATGATGACGACGTTGGCGCTGGCCGCCTCGTAGACGGGGGTGAACTTCCCGCAGGTGGGGATCCAGGGACAGGCTGCCGATCCGACGCCCTGGCGGTACAGGGACAGGCACGGTTCGCGTCCGGGCGGGTAGTCGCCGGTGGATTCGAGGAACGTCCTCTGGGCGCATCCGTAGGCCAGGGGATCGACGTCTCGTTCAGCGCGTTCACCCCACTCGCCCGGCGCGTCCACGGACTCCTTGATCAGCGAGGCAAGCTTGAGGGCGCGGTCGTGCATCCCGGAGGACGACATCAGGTGCGCGCACGTGCGCTTTTGCTTGATGACCCCAATGCGATGCAGGTGGGCCAGGTCCTCGCGCACGTTCCAGGTCATGGCCAGGCATGCTTTGATGTCCGGCAGGACGATGGCGATGCGCCGGTCTTCCACAGCGAACCAAGCAGCCATGACTCGGACCAGGACGCTCTTACCGGTGCCGGTAGGGGCGTTGAAGATCTCCATGCCACCGGCGGTCAGCGTCAGGACCTCTTGGGGGACACCGTGTCCGAGGCCTTCAGAACCTCGAAGAGCTTTGCGAGAGTGCTGTGCAGGTAGCGCTTGCTCTCCGGGAAGCGCAGGTCGATCTCCTTCGCCAAGCGCAGGAGTTCTGGCGTGGGGATGGGCAGGTCGGCCTGGTAGGGCACGGTTGAGACGCTGGGCAGGCCGTCGTGTCCGAGTGCCTCTGCGAACTGGGGATAGGTAGGGATCTGCAGACGTCCATGGATCTGGCCCACGTTCTTGACGAAGATCTCGCGGGTGAGCCAGGTGCCCGGCCCGGCGAACTCCGCAGGCTTGGGGCGGGCACTGGGGCGCCGGAACCGGCTGGTCAGACGGTCGACGTAGCCCAGCGGATCACCGCCGAGCCTCGGGAACGCGGAATCAGCTGTGAAGGGGTCAGTGCCCACAAGCTCGAAGGGCCCCATCACCGGAGCGCTGCTGGTTCCGTCCGCAGTGAGCGGCGACAGCAGGGTGCGCGCCGCCACGGAGAATGTGCGGACGTCGGCGAGTTCGCCGGGGGCGATGGAGCAGACCATGGCGATGCGCTGCTTCTCGTCGTGAGGCAGTTCCTTCCACTGGTCCCAAGCACGGTACTTCCCCGAGACCAGGGATGCCGCCTCGGCGAACGGGGCCGCAGTGCGGATGTCTCCGTCGACGGTCTTGGGAAAGTAGTGGGCCGCGAGGGCCAGCGCCGAGTACACGGCGGTCTCGGCGATCGGCACATCACTCATGTCCAGCTCACCCCAGCCTTCTCGCAGACCAACTCGCCGAACTCGGAGGCCGCAGCCACCCGCATGCCGTACTTCTCGCACACCCCCGACAACAGCGGGACCTGGCGGGCCCGGTAGTCCGGCACCACCAGCCACTCGGCGCCGCCGCGGTCGCCTTCCTGGGCATGGATCAGCTTCGCCAGCGTCGCCGCCGAGGTGTAGTCCTTCACGTCGACCCTGAACGGCACCTTCTTGCCCCGCTTGGGCCCGGCCTCGATCAGCAGGTCGTAGGCATCGAGCCCTGGCCACAGCTTCACCTTGAGGCCGCGCTCGACAAGACGGTCGTACAGGGACAGCTCAGGAAGCCCGGGAACGGTGGTGTACCGCCAGATCCCCCGACTGACAGCCTTGTGCCCAGCAACGGGCACAGCCAGCGGGATGTCCCCGACGTCCGGATACAGCACCGCCTCACGGCCCACCGGCCGGGCCGGCGACGGTTCAGGCAGCAACTCGGGAGCGCTGGGATTCGTGGGCGGCCGGAACAGGTAGGAAGCACCCATGTCCGCGTGCGGAGCGTGCCAGCAACGGACCGCTCCAACCAGAGCGCCGCTGTTCTTCCGAAGGACAATCCGCATCGGCCACCGGCAGACCGGGCACGGGAACCACCAGCCCTGGAACTGCGAGTTGTAGGGGATCTCCCGGTAGAAGTCCGCGACCAACGGGGGAAGCCGCAACTCGCAGAGGTCGTCCACCGCACCGGCGGGGAAGCGGATCAGGTCCGACCGCCCGGCCTCGTAGTCGACCTGGTCGCCCTGCTTGTGCAGCAGCGTGAATGCGGTCTCCTGGTCGATCTCCGACTGAAGCTCCCTGTCGCTCACCACCCCGCGGTCTTGTCGAGCTTCCGCAGTGTGTGCAGCAGCATCTGCTGCTCAAGATCGAGATCGAAGGCGTCCTCCGTGACCTGCCCGTCCCGGTCTACGACCAGCATCCCGTCCAAGTCGAGCGGGTCCACGCCGTCGGGCAGCAGGGCAGCGAGATTCTCACCGAGCGCGCGGGGAACTCCCGAACGGCAGAGGAATGCCCGGGCCGCGCGCCGCATGAAGAGTGCCATGGCACTCCATCAAGGTCGCCAACCGCTGCTGCGGCTCAAGTCCAGGCTCGGTCACAGCCTTTGCGGCGCGCAGCGCGGCCCGAGTCACCAGGTAGCGAACCCGGACATCGCCGAGCCCTTGCGTGCCGTTCTCCGTTGAACTCGTCACAGTCATGGAGCGTAAGCGGCACCTCTGACAATCGGGCTGCCCAGGGAGAAAAGGCACGAACTACGGCGCGTCGCCTGCCAATGCTTCGAGTCCCGTGGTATCCACGCTCGGATAGAGCTCCCGGTAGACGTCCAGGTACTCCGCGACGTGGCGCCGACCGAGCTGGGTCAGCCGCCAGCGGTATTCCGAGACGTGCGTCCCCTCCGGCGCCATGACCGGGACAGAGTCCACAAATCCACGGCTCGGCTGTGCTCCCGACCTGCCCCGGTAGCCCACACCGATGAAGAACAAGGAGCGGCCGGCGAGTTGGTCGTCCTCCAGCCCAGCAGGTTCCGCGGATGCGACGCGGGCAACAACTCCCCAGAGCCATTCCGAAAGCAGGTGCGGCGCAGGATCCGGCTCGCGCGGCTCACCGAGCCCGGCCCGCGCAGCTGCGCGGCCACGCCTGGTGATCTCCACCATGACCCGGCCCACTTCACCGACGGCCGGATGTTCGATTAAATCTTCGCTGACCACCAGCAACCCTCGACGCTCCAGAGCGTGGACTGTCGAGCCGGCACCCGGGTCATGAACTCCACGTTGGCGAAGCCGCTCCTGCAACCGGGTGTAGCCGACAGCCGACGGAGCAGCCCTCAACGCCAGAGGCAGCCTGCGCCACTCGGCGGCCCTGGGCACCGGCAACCGCTGGAGTCGCCGCATCCACATCTCGGTCTCGGTCATCCGGTCATCTCGCATAACCTCCCCCAGATAGATCTGCTGACGCTCATTCAACGAATCCCATGTCACCAGGGCAGCTCTCGAAGGTTCCTGCTTCTCCTTGGCCGACAGCACGGGAGCAGGATCGTCCGGCCTGGTGCGCAACCATGCATCGAGGACCATGCGCACAGGAACTCCGTACGCCTTAGCCAAGGGGCCGAGAAGTCGCCCCGTCGCCTCGGGCTCCTGCCAATGCCGACCCCTGACCTCGCCTCCGCGCTCCAGTGCGGAGACCTTCGGAGCGGACACACACAGCTCCCTCCCCGCAGACGAGGTCTTGAGCAGTTCGGTGACACGCTCCAGCGTCAGCCCTGCGGCATACCTGAGATCGACCAGCATCTCCTGACCACGTGCGGCGCCCATGAGCGCGTCGACCCTGCAACCGAGCGCGGTCGCCAACCGCTGCAGACGCAGGGGAGTCGGGGTGTGACGCCCCTCCTCGTAGAAGAAGATCATCCGAGGCGAAACGCCCGCTCGGGCAGCCAGTTCCGCGCGGGAGAGTCCAAGCTCGACGCGCCGAGCCACCAGACGTCCCGGATCGATCGAGCGCAACGGAGAGGGCATGACCTCCATAGAAGTCGCATGAAGACTTCATGGCAATAGTGCCGCACCGACCGCCGGGTTCGATGCCCCAGAAGTGGCACAGCCCGGACTGGCGTCGCCGACGGGAGCCCCCACCGTCACCAGGCCCACCGAAAGGATCTGGCAGGAAGAGCCGTCTGTGCCCTTTGTCGCGTGCTGGACTCAACCTCAAACGCCACCATGGCAAAATGAACTCCACCCACAAGTAGGCGCCGCAAGGAAATGGGGTCACATGGAGCACATCGGGCTTTACTATCCATATTTCCGCGTGAGGGACGACACGTGGCTTAAGGCCGCTGCACTCTTCTGGCCGCGCATGGCTCGTGTCGTGCCGCCACAATACCGACCTGCGGATTCGCTCACCGCAAGGTGCCTACGTGACGATCTCAACTTCTTCATCGACATCGACCCTGGCCGGCAGGCAGAGCTGACCGCTGCCAATTTCATCCAGCTACTACAAGCGCAGGGATCTGCACTGCAGTCGCGATACTCGCTCACCACGGAGCAGCGCGAGCAGCTCAGATGGAGTCAGGACCACAGCGGAGCGATCACGCGCCGCCAGGTCACCGAACGGCTCACCAGCGCTTCACTTGCGTGGCTTCATATGGACCAGACGGACGAAGCCGGGGAACTAGTAGCGTTGGCGAGCAGCCTGAACCTAGCTATCTCGGCCCGCGACAGTTACAACGACGGCCGATGGATCGGCATGTCTCCCAAACTAGTAGCAGTATATTCATGCGCCTTGGCCGGCGGCCTTGCAGCTGCCAACTCGCTACATACGATCACCGACACACCGGATATGCTTCCAGTATCCGGCGGCTTTGATATGGACGCCCTTTCCCGCGTTCTTCTGAGCCGCCGACGTGCTGCCCCACGCGCTGACATCAGCAATCTGTACGCATTCGCAGCCCTTCGGACCGTAGTACCCAGCGGCCTGGCCAACGTACCGGTATCGAAGATCATCGAGATTCGTCAGGCACTCGAACCCGAACTGGATGCCTTCCAGGAACACATGTGGACCATCAACGATGAGCTGGCTGACCTCGGCCAGGTCGAGGACGCCAGCATCCTCGACCATCAGCTGAAGGCCCTGGTCGAGAAGAACCTGATCACCCCCATGGCCGATCTGGAAAGCGGCTTTCGCAAGCTAGGCGTGAAGACAGCACGCGCCATGCTGAGCATTCGCTCAGTCGAACTGCCTCTGGTGGCGGGCATGGCAATCCACGACCTTCATCTGCCGAGCGTCGTGGGAGCTGGCGGCGCGATCGCCACCCAGGTCATCGGTGCTGCAGCAGGTGCGAAACGCGAACACTCCCAGGATCAGCGCAGCGGAGCAGGATATCTCCTTGGCCTGCGCAATCGCCTTGATCCGCCCGGACTGCTCAATCGCATGCAGCGTACCCTCGGAAGATCCCACTGAAGAGCATCGCGTCAGAATCGATCGACATCTGGACTTCAACAGCCCCTTCGGCGCTCGAAATCGCTCGAAGGCGCCCAATATCGTCAACCTGCAAGCTCTACTCGCGACATCCCTGCAAGCCTGGCTTCTGCGAGCCACAAAACAGCACAGAATGTCGAGACGGCGACAGTGATGGCCAAGATCACGGAGGAGCAACGGCTGCAGAGAGCTGCCAAGCGAGCCCTACGAGCGGCGCTTGACGCAGAGGCCGAAGACCAGCGGCGGCGAGAGCGGAGCGAGCTTTGGCAGCGTGAGAGCATGCGCCTCAGCTGGGATGAGTACCTGGCGGGCGAGCCCTGCCGTGGTTGTGCGAAGCCGATGTCGGACGGGCTGGGCACCTGGTGGCCGACGCTAAAGCTCTCCGAGTCCGAGCGGCTGGAGTACGAAGAAGCCGAACGAGCATTCCGGGAAAGACACTCAGAGTGCAATTCCGCCCGGTGGAGTATAGACGGGTCTCGCATGGCCCATTGCTGCTTCTGCTGTCCACCGCCACCGATAGGCCGGCGGCAGCTGGAACGACTTTCTGACCTCGTTGCTTCCTGACCCCCACCCGAGCAGGGCAAGAAAGACCTCGACACATGGAATCTGACTTTGCGGTGTACCCATGTGATCCCCTTCATTCAGCACCGTGATCACGCCTACGTCTCCAAAAGGGTCGTCGACTGCCCAGAGTGCGGGGAACGCCGTGGGATCCTGAGCTCGGAGCGCGTTGGCCCTGCCTACAACGAGGACGGACTCGAGCACGAGCGTGCTGCTGCCGAGCAAGAGCGCCTCAAAAGGGAGCTGGCACTCGCCGAGGCCAAGTTGACTCGCCAGCAGAAGTCGACTGCCACAGCTCAAAGCCGCATCGACGAGCTGCGGCGGCAACTCTCAGGCGGGCTCTGACTGTTATGCCCACTGCCCGAAGGTGTTCGACGTCAGGAGCTAAAGGATGCCGAGGCATACGTAGAGACAGTCCGGCTTCTATCACGTAGCGCAGCTCTACTCGGCCACCTTTGCCGAAGTCGCCGATTGCCGTCCCGCGCCTCGTACGGTGCGGCATATGAAGTTCTCCCTGGCCCCCACCCCGATCCAGGCTGACCTACTTCAGTGGGTCGCCGCCAACCCCGGCGCCCAGATCGAATCCCAGAAATCCAATACGCTGTGGGCACTGGAGCAGCGGAAACTGGTCAAACGCTCGTTGCCCATGCTGGAGAACGGGACCCAGGGCCAGACCGCCGTGCTCACCGACCAGGGCAAGTACTACCTCAAGCACGGCCAGCACCCCGAGGAGGTCGAGCGAGCCGCGCAACGTGCCGCTCGTGATCCCGAGACAGCCAAGACTGCTCCCGCCGATGGGGCCGATCTGATTCATCGCCTCTCTGCCGCCGGGGGAACACTGACCGTCCAGGACCCAGGTGTTCTGACGCGAGGTAGGTGGACGAAGGCGTTCTACGAGGCGGTCAACCGCAATGATGTGCCGGCTGGGCACAAGCTGCGCCTATCCGGCCGGGAGCGAGGCGACCTTACGGTGAGGCTGGTTGACCTTGGGCGAGAAGCCCCACCCCCTCCCCACCAACTATCGAAGTACCCAGCGAGCTCACCCGGCCGCATCCGCTGATCTCGGCCACTCGGAAAGCGCTTGGACGTGCGCGGACCGGGGTGGCCGATACCCGAGGACTGCAAGGCGTGGTGCCGATCCATGTCTCCCGACCGCTCGTCGACCGGGCCCTGCGGATCATGCATGGACTACTCACTGCGGCCGAACAACGGGGCTACGACGTGGAGGCCCGGATGAGGCCAGCCTCCCGGGCACGAGACGAGCCCGTTGCCGAACTCGTGATCACCGTCAAAGGCCACACGTTCCCCTTGGAGATCTGTGAGCGCACCTCCAAACAGCCTCACGAGCCGACGCCCCGCGAGCTGCGCGACGCTGAACGGCAGTCGACTTGGATGCGTAGCCGCATCCCGAAGTACGACCATGTGCTCGACGGGCGGCTGATGATCGATGCACCCGGCCACGACAGTTCTTACGGCCACCGTCAATACGACTGTTCGGACGGGGCGCGCTGGACGCTGGAATCGCGCCTGGGCCACCTCCTGGCAGCTATCGAGACGCGGGCCGACGAAGCCGAAGAGAAGCGCATCAAGGCCGAGCGTGCGGAAGAGAGCCGCAAGCAGCGTTGGTACGAGGTCATCGACCAGGCTCATCAGAAGCTGATCCACGATCACAGGCTCAAGGCGCTGGAGCAACAGCTCAACGACCGGCGTATAGCCTGCGCGATCCGCAGTCTCAGCACTGCGGTGCGCGAGCACACGGACGGAGCCCTGAGTGAAGCGACCGTCGAGTGGCTTCACTGGGCGGAAGCACACGCTGATTCCATCGATCCGGTGCGCAATGGAGTAGCACTGCCACCCAACCCGCAGCCCACCCGGCAAAACCTTGAGCCTTACATCGGCTCTCGGGGCACCTACGACTATCCCTGGCCCTTCGAGAGCCAGTGATCCAGATGCTGTCGACCGCTGTCGGATGACCCGCTCCCCTTCGGGGGGGGTCGAAGAGCAGAGCAGCCGAGCCTAGTCTCATCTCTAGTCTCATCCACCCCCGTTCATGAAGGTTCAACGCCATCCTCACGGAGAGGCCGAACTGCTCTGACCTGCGACGATGAACGACAGCGAACATATCTGGATCATGGGAGACAGTCCCAAGATCACACGTGCAAACCTCGAAAGCGTGTGTGGGGGCAACTTCACCGTGGGTTCGAATCCCACCGCTACCGCTCTGAGCAGGACAAACGTGAAGGCCCCGACCGGGAACGGTCGGGCCTCACGCGTTCTGGTCCCACCCGTGGTGCTGGCGACGGTGAGCAGCCTGGACGCCGTCCGTCTGGCACCGCCCTGGGCATCAGGTCACGGCTGACGTCCTTCGTGACCTACGACAGGCGACTGGCGGACGCGGCCACGGCCGCCGGACTCTCCGACGCGTCGACATGCCGTCGGGCCGCGGCGCGACGGCGGCGGTCGGGGCCGCTCGGGGCGGGGGGTCAAGTGCGGTTCGTGTGGGTTGTTCGGGTGCTGTGGGGACGACATGGGCGCACTTCGGGCGACTGTCCCGGAGGCGGGGACGTTCGGGGCAGCAGTGCCGGAGAGGAAACGGATGGCATCGCCGGATGACGCACGGGCAGGCGGCGGTGGGCGGGAGGCGGTTCAGCTCCTGGCCGGGTGGTCGATCTGGGGCTTGAGGCAGGCGGAGGGCGCGCTGCGCCTGGTCCGCGGCTGCTGGGCGTTCGGATCTGTACGAGCTGGCCGAGGAGGGGCACGCGGATCTGCTGGCGCGCGGGGAGCTCGCGCTGAGGCGCTACGCCCCTTCCGCCGAGTCGCACATGGAGGCTCTGGCCCGGCGTGCGGCCGCCGCCCGCACCGGCGCAGCCGATGCCTGAGGCGCCCCTCAAGCGCGGGTCGACGCGGTACTGCGTGCCTTCGTCCGCGAGGAGACCGCGCTGCTGGTCGCCATCGACCCGCAACTCGAGCGGTGGCAGAGCAGTTACAGGCGGCGGTGACCGACGGCAAGCGGCTGCGGGCGGCGTTCTGCTACTGGGGCTGGCGGGCCGCCGGGCAGCCCGACAGCGCGGCCATGGTCAGGGCCGCGGCGGCGATGGAGCTGGTGCACGCGGCGGCCGTGGTCCATGACGACCTGATCGACGACAGCCCCATCCGCCGCGGGGCTCCCACTGCCCACATCGCCCTGCGCGCGGCGACCGCGGAGGGCCCCGGGCGCGAGGCCGGGGGCGGGCGCTGCGATGCTGGTGGGCGACCTGCTGATGTCCTGGGCCGGGCAGCTGTTCGCGACCTGCGGACTGCCCGCCGCCTATCTGGCCAGGGCCCGCCCGCTGTGGGCGACGCTCGCACGGGAGCTGATCGCCGGGGAGTGCCTGGAGATCCTGCGCACCCGGGCCGAGCCCTGTACGGCCGGCTCGCTGGAGATCATCCGCTACAAGACCGCGAAGTACACCGTCGAACACCCACTGCACCTGGGCGGGATCCTCGCCGGTGCGCCGTCCGCGCTGCTCGCCGGGTTCAGCGCCTACGGCGTGCCGCTGGGAGAGGCCTTCCAGCTGCGGGACGACCTGCTCGGGGTCTTCGGCGACCCGCGGCAGACCGGAAGTCCAATCTGGACGACTTCTCCGGGGCCAAGCCCACCGCCCTGCTCGCGCTCACCCTCGACCGTGCCAAGCCCGCCGACCGGGAGGAGCTGCGGGCCCTGCTGGGCCGGGGCGGCCTGGACGCGGCCGGGCTGGCCCTGGTGCGGGAGGTCATGGAGCGGTCGGGAGCCCGCGCCCGGGTCGAGGAGATGATCGCCGAGCGCACGGCCGCCGCCCATGACGCCCTCCGCCGGGCCGCGCTCCCCCCCCCGCGGCCGAGGAGCTGACCCGGCTGATCGCCGCCGCGACCGCCCGCACGTCCTGACCGCCTCGGCTCCGTGCCCCCGTACCCCCGTACCCCAGAAACCCTAGAAGCTCCAGAAGCCCAGCCGACCAGGAGAGCCCGGTGACCGTTACCCCCGAATCCATGGACGCCCTGCGCCTGAAGGGCGACGAACTGACGGACGCCACCGTGGAGGCGCTGTTCGCGCGCGGAGACGTCGGCAGGTTCAACACCCTGATGCGCTGGTTCACCCAGGCCGGGCAGCCCCTGCCCGACGGCCTGCCGGACGAGGTCCACGACTACCTGCGGACCACCGCCGCGCCGCCCGACTGGGTCGACTGGGACGAGATGGAGAAGGCGCGGCTGTTCTTCATCGACAACAACGTCCACGTCTCCACCGCGCTGTCCTTCGCCTCCATGCCCGCCTGCTATGTCGTCCCCCATGTCGCCCGGCTGCTCAGCGCCACGCACTCGCTGGACTATCCCTCCAAGCGGATGGCCGAGACCGGGCAGTTCACCGTCTACCTGATGCGCCCGGACGCCTTCGAGGCCGGCAGCAGATTCCTCCCCGCCGCCCAGAAGGTCCGGCTGCTGCACGCGGCGATCCGGCGCGACCTGCGCCAGGAGGGCCTGTGGGACGAGGCCGCGCTGGGGGTGCCGATCTGCCAGGAGGACATGATCGGCGGGCAGATGATGTTCTCCATCCAGGTGCTGGACGCCCTCCACCGGATGGGCATCCATGTCACCAACGAGGGCGCCGAGGCCTACTACTACACCTGGCGCGTGGTCGGCGCGATCCTCGGCGTCGACCCGGCGTCCGCACCCGCCGACCTCACCGCGGCGCGCGACTTCTCCGACCTGTACATGGCCCGCCATATGGGTCCCTCCGAGGAGGGCGTCAAGCTCACCGCCCAGCTCATCGAGCTGTACGAACGGGTGGTCCCGGGGACGCTGCTGGATCCGCTGGTGCCGGCACTGATCCGCTACCTGATGGGCGACACCTCGGCCGACTGGCTCCAGGTGCCGCGCTCGCGCTGGGACACCGCCGTCAACCTGGCCCCGGTCCTGCTGGGCATGATCGAACGAATCAAGGAGGGTTCCCCGCTGGCCGCCATGGCCATCGACCGGCTCGACACCATCGTCACCAACTTCGAGCTCAGCTCGCTGACCCGGGGCCGGGTAATGCAGTACGCCATCCCCGAGCACCTCAAGGGCGAGTTCAATGTCGCCTCCGCCGCTCCGGCGGCCGGCCGCTGGACCCCGCCGCCGCTCTCACCCCAGCTGCCCGACAGCGTCTGATCACGTCGGGAAGGGAGCCAGGGGCGCGAAGGGGAAGCGCGAAGGGGGAAGCGCGAAGGGGGAAGCGCGGAGGGCCGGGAAAGGGGGACGGCTCCGGGGGACGAGCCGTCCCCCCGTCGGAGCCCCACAACCGGTCGCCGCGCGGGGGGAAGTCGCGGCGGCCGGTCCCACAGCGGGGGCTCCGGATCCCTCGCACCGGGGGGTTCCTGCCAGACACCCTCGGTGCACTTCCCACTCTGCTACAGGAACAGGTGTCCCGCATCCGGCATTGGGCCTCTCCGCAAGGGACCTTCGTCCCTTTGTGCTGACGCTGTCGTTATCCGCCCGGCCGCGCGCCCGGAGACGGTCACCGATGACCATTGGCGGTCATCGGCCGTGCATACGGCGCTAGGCTTCCGCCATCGGCGGCACGGGGAGTGCCGCAGGGGGCGGGCGCGGCCATGGGGCAGGCCAAGAAGATAGTGATGTACATACTGGTCATCTTTGTGCTCTACACGATCATCGCTTCGCCGGTGCGGGCCGCCAGTCTGGTGCAGGTCGGCTTCACCGGGATCTCGAGTGCGGCCAAGTCGGTGGGCACCTTTATGAGCAATCTGGTGAAGTAGTCTCTGGGAGTCCTTGATCAAGCAGCACGGTCCCGACCCCCAGCCGAGGAGCAACGCGATGATCCGCCACCTGGTCCTGTTCAAGCTGAACGAAGGCATCACCAAGGACGACCCGCGTGCCGTCTCCGGTGCGGCGATGTTCGCAGAGCTCGGCTCCAAGATCCCGCAGCTGCGCGAGTGGGAGTGCGGGTGGAACGTGACCGACCGCGACATCGCCTACGACTTCGCGATCAACAGCCTGGTTGACGACGCCCCGGCGCTCCAGTCGTACCTGGCCCACCCGGCGCACCAGGAGGGCGTGGCCCACTGGAAGACCATCGCCACCTGGGTCATCGCCGACGTGGAGGTCTGACGGCCAACCCCTCCGGGGGCGCGGCAACCCCTTCGGGGGCCCGGCCCAGCCGGATGGCGGTACAGGTTCACCCGACTGCCCCGAATCCACCAACACACCTTATGCGGTGCTTGCCCGGATAGCATGCGTCTTGTGATGCTATGACCGGTTTGCCGGATGGTGGACTGGGGCAGGCGGTGCCCCTCACGGAGCTCGCGAGGGGTGGCGTGTCGGTGCAGGCAATGGGGAGTGCAAAGGACGAGGGTGACGCACCCGCGCCCCCCATCCCCGTCGACCAGTCGCGGGTGGACGTCAGAACCCTCACCCGCGTGCTCTTCGAACGTCTGGCCGAGCTTCCCGTCGGCGCCCCGAGCGCGACCGGGTGCGGGCCGCGCTGATCGAGGTCAACCTCCCCCTCGTGCGCTATGCCGCCGCCCGGTTCCGGGGCAGCGAGCCCATGGAGGACGTCGTCCAGGTCGGCACCATCGGTCTGATCAACGCCATCGACCGGTTCGACCCGACCCGTGGTGTGCAGTTCCCGACCTACGCGCTGCCGACCATCCTCGGCGAGATCAAGCGCTACTTCCGGGACAACGTCCGCACCATGCATGTGCCCCGGCGGCTCCAGGAGCTCTGGGTCCAGGTCAGCGCGGCCATGGAGGACTTGACGGTCGCTCACGGGCGGATGCCCAAGGTCCCGGAGATCGCCGCCAATCTGCGCATCCCCGAGGAGGACGTCCGGGCCTGCCTGGACGCCGGGCGCGCCTACAACGCCACCTCGCTGGAGGCGGCCCAGGAGCACGACGGCGGGCTGGCCCTGCTGGACCGGCTGGGCTACGAGGACGCGACGCTCACCCATGTGGAGCATCGGGACATGGTGCGTCATCTGCTGGTGCAGCTGCCGGAACGGGAGCGGCAGATCGTCATGCTGCGCTTCTTCGGCAACCTGACACAGTCGCAGATCAGCACCGAGCTCGGAATGTCGCAAATGCACGTGTCCAGGCTGCTGGCCAGGATCTTCACCCGGCTGCGCAACAGCAACTCCTGGGAGGTCTAGGCCCTTCGGCACCGTCCGAAGCCGCCTGGAGCGCGCCCACGAGCGCTGATTTTCAGTCATATTCCCACCCAAACCCAGCAAGAAGCCACGTTACCGCCGCGTGACATCTGGTCGTGTTCGGGTTTGCAGTGCACGCTGTGCCGGTATCCCAGTGGAGGTACATCGAGTCGTCGGCTTGTCGACTCTTCGACAGTTGTGCAGACCTGAGGGGGTAGCGTGTCCGTAAACCTGGACAGCCCTGAGCTCCACTCCACCGCGTCGGTCCTCCCGGCCCCCCGGGCAGCGGGGCCGGGGCACGCGATTCCCGCCACCGCCCTGCCGCAGCTCGTCGGGGAGGCGGCAGTCGCCGATATCGACGCGGTGGCCGACTCGGTGACCGCCGTGATGACCGGCGCGGCGACCGCACCGGCCACGACCGCGCCCGGCGCCGGCGAGGAGCGGGACGGGCTGGACACCCGCACCCTCTCCCGCTCGCTGTTCCAGCGCTTCGCCACGCTGACCCCGGAGTCCCCCGACTACACCTATGTCCGGGACACCCTGATCGAGCTCAACCTGCCGCTGGTGCGCTATGCCGCGGCCCGGTTCCGCAGCCGCAACGAGCCCATGGAGGACATCGTCCAGGTGGGCACGATCGGCCTGATCAAGGCGATCGACCGGTTCGACAGCGAGCGCGGCGTCGAGTTCCCGACCTTCGCGATGCCCACCATCATCGGCGAGATCAAGCGCTTCTTCCGGGACACCAGCTGGTCCGTCCGGGTGCCCCGGCGGCTCCAGGAGCTGCGGCTGTCGCTGACCCGGGCCGGGGACGAGCTCGCCCAGCGGCTGGACCGGTCGCCGACCGTCGCCGAACTCGCGGCCTGCCTCGGCGTCAGCGAGGAGGACGTGGTCGAGGGCCTGGCCGTCGGCAACGCCTACACCGCCAGCTCGCTCGACACCGCCCCCACCGACGAGGACAGCGAGGGCCCGCTGGCCGAGCGGCTCGGCTACGAGGACGCCGCGATGGAGGGCGTGGAGTACCGCGAGTCGCTGAAGCCGCTGCTGGCCCGGCTCCCGGCACGCGAGCGGCGGATCATCATGCTGCGGTTCTTCGGCAACATGACCCAGTCGCAGATCGGCGAGGAGATCGGCATCTCGCAGATGCACGTCTCCCGGCTGCTCACCCGCACCCTGGCGACCCTCCGGGAGGGTCTGATCGCCGAGTCCTGACAGCGAGCGGGGCGGCCCCGGCCCCCGCCCCGTCAGACCTGCACCGAGCACCCGTCGACCGGACCCCGACTCGTCCGGGCGGCGATTCGTCCGGGCTCTGCGTCGACCAAACGCCGAGTCGACCAGGCGCTGAGTCGACCGGTCACTGAGTCGACCGGTCACCTGGCCGATCCACCGCTCAGTCGTCGAGCAGGTTCTCCCGCAGCGCGGCCAGCGTGCCCTCGTCCAGGCCCAGGCCCTCGCCGAGGAACGCGTCGAAGTCCGCCCAGCCCTCCGCCACGGCGTCGAAGGCGGCGTCCAGGTAGCCGGTCTCCGCCCGGAGCACCGGCCGGATCAGCGACGGGTCCTCCAGCACCCGGCGCTCGCCGAACACCTGCATGACCCGCTCCGTGAGGGCGGCCGAACGCTCGTTGGTGAGCAGGTAGTCCCGGTAGACCGTGGCCCGGTCCACCCCGAGGGCGGTGAGCAGGATCGCCGCCGTCCAGCCGGTGCGGTCCTTGCCTGCCGTGCAGTGGAACAGCAGCGGCGTCCGGTCCGCGTCGGCCAGGAGCCGGATCGTTTCTGCAAAGCGTGAGCGCATCACCGGGTCGGTCACGAACCACTGGTACATCTCGGTCATGATCCGCTCGGCCCCGCCGTCCCCGAGCAGCGCCCGCTGCGCCTCGGCATCCTGGCTGGCCAGGACGTCCCGCAGGGCGACGTAGATGTCGTGCTCGGGCGCGTACACGGGCAGGTGGACCAGCCGGACCGGGCCGGAGCCGATGCTGGTCACGCCCTCGCTGAGCTCGACCCTGGCGACCTCGGCCGGGTCGAGACCGGGCAGGCGGTCGCTGCCGTTCTCCCGGACCTCGTTGAGTCCGCGCAGGTCGACCACCTGCCGCAGGCCGAGGCGGAGCAGCAGCTCCAGGTCCTCGTCGTCCAGCCGGTGCAGCGCGTCGCCGCGCAGGGCGATGCCAGCGCGGACCGTCCGGCCGTCGGCGGTGCGGTATCCGCCCAGGTCACGGGCGTTCACCGCGCCGCGCAGGCCCAGGCTGCGGGCCGGCTCGGCGGTCTGGCCGTCGATGGTCTGCGACTCGCTCACTCGCTTCTCTCCCTCGCTCCGGCTCGAAGCGGCGTCGGGCCGCCGACCGCCCCCGGCCGGGTTTCACCCGTCCGGCGGCCGAGCAGTGTCCGACCAAGTCTAGGCAGCGCCCCCGCTGCCGCTCCCGGCCGCGTGGACCTCCTGGGCCGACCGTGTGCGGACGTCCGGGCCGGCCCGACCGACCGCATACAGACGTCCGGGCCGACCCGGAAACAGGTACAGCCCCGCCACCGGCCGTCGGCGGGGACGGTCGGCTACGGGGCTGCGCCGGTCAGCGAGCTGGGGCGGCTACTTCACCGCGAGGTAGACCACACCGATGACCACCGCGAGCGCGATGATCACACCGAGGGTGATCAGTCCGGTGCGGCTGCCCTCGTTGGCGGCGGTGGCGGGCTTGGGCTGGGGCTCGTCGACGAAGGCACGGAACATCTGGGTGCTCGCGGACGGGTCCTCGACGGGGGTGTTCTGGTAGTCGGCCATGGCAAAGGACTCTAGCCAATACGGACGCACCGTAGTCACGCCCCGTGTCGCATTCCTGTACCAGTGTGGCCCGGGCCCCTCACCAGCCCGGCGGCCGCGGCCGGAAACCCGGGCACGGCGCTCCGTATGTACGCGGCGTCGTCACGGCGGCGCCGGCCGCTGCGGAAATACCTCCCCGCCCACCGGTGTTGGTCACGATCATGACCTCAGCACCCCTGTCCCGCCTGGGCTCCAGCGACCTCAACGTCTTCCCGCTCGCCCTCGGCGGCAATGTCTTCGGCTGGACCGCCGACGAGGCGCAGTCCTTCGCCGTGCTCGACGCCTATACCGCCGGCGGCGGCAACTTCGTCGACACCGCGGACGTCTACTCGCAGTGGGCGCCCGGCAACAAGGGCGGTGAGTCGGAGGAGATCGTCGGCCGGTGGCTGGCCTCGCGCGGCAGCCGCGACGCCGTCGTGATCGCCACCAAGGTCGGCGCCCACTCGGAGTACAAGGGCCTCAAGGCCGCCACTATCGCCGCCGCCACCGAGCAGTCGCTGCGCCGCCTCGGCACCGACCGGATCGACCTGCTCTACACCCACTTCGACGACGAGACGACCCCGGTCGAGGAGATCGTCACCGCCCTGGACGAGCTGGTCCGTGCGGGCAAGGTGCGGCATGTGGCCGCCTCCAACATCTCCCCGGCCCGGCTGACCGCCTCCCTGGAGTTCGCCGGGAAGGAGGGGCTGGCCGCCTATGTGGCGCTCCAGCCGCACTACAACCTGGTCTCCCGGGACACCTACGAGGGCGAACTGGCCGAGGCCGCCGCCCGCTTCGGGCTGTCCGCCGTCCCCTACTTCGCGCTGGCCGCGGGCTTCCTCACCGGCAAGTACCGCAAGGGCGGTCCCGCCGTGGACAGTGCCCGCGCGGGCGCGCCGGGAAGCACCTGGAGACCGAGCGCGGCATCAAGGTGCTGAACGCGCTGGACACCGTCGCCGCGGCCCATCAGACCGAGGTCGCCACCGTGGCCCTGGCCTGGCTCGCCGCCCAGCCCACCGTCGCCGCGCCGATCGCCAGCGCCCGGACCGTCGAGCAGCTGCCGTCCCTGCTCGCCCTCGCCGACCTGGAGCTGACCGCGGCCGAACTGGAGCACCTGACCGCCGCCTCCGCCTGACGTCCTCCCGACGTCCTTTCCGACGTCCTGACGCCCCGACGTCCTTTTCCGACGTCCCGACGCCCAGACGTCCCGACGTCCCGACGTCCCGACCACCGCTGCCGCCCGCTGCCCCCTGGAGCCCGCCCCGTGCAGGTCCGACCGCTCAGTTTCGAGGCGCTCGCCGACACCGTCACCGAGCGCGCCACCCGGCTGGCCGCGCCCGGCGGCGGGCGGCTGCGGCTGGCAGTGGACGGCGCCCCGGCCGCCGGCCCGGCGGCCCTCGCGGACGCCGTGGCCGAACGGCTGCGGCTGCTGGGCCGCCCGACGCAGCGGATCAGCGCGGACGACTTCCTGCGCCCCGCCTCGCTGCGGCTGGAGTACGGCCACCACGACGCGGACGCCTTCTACGACGACTGGCTGGACAGCAACGCGCTGTTCCGCGAGGTCTTCGACCCGCTGGAGCCGGGCGGCAGCGGAGCGGTCCTGCCCGCGCTGCGCGACGCGCGGTCCGACCGCTCGGTGCGCTCGGCCCCGGTCCCGCTGCCGTCCGGCGGCGTACTGATCCTGGACGGCTCGCTGCTGCTCGGGCGCTGGTTCCCGCTGGACCTCACCGTCCATCTGCACCTGAGCCCGGCTGCCCTGGCCCGGCGCACCCCCGCCGACCAGCAGTGGACCCTGCCCGCCTTCGACCGCTACACGGCCGAGGCCCGCCCGACCGAGGTCGCCGACCTGGTCGTGCGGGCCGACGACCCGCGCCGTCCGGCGCTGGTCGTCACCTGAGCCTCAGCGCTTCAGGATCCGACCGGGGTCTGCTGCGGCACGCCCTGGCGGGGCGCCAGTTCGACCGTGCAGAAGGCGCAGCGGGTGGCCGCCAGCGGGACCGCGCTCAGGCACTCCGGGCAGTCCTTGGTGGTCACCGGTGCGACCTGCTTCGGGATCAGCCGCGTGTGCAGCGTGTTGATCGGGAGCACCACGCAGAAGTAGACCACGGCCGCGATCAGTACAAAGCTGATCACGTCGCCGATGAAGTCGCCGTAGCCGAAGGTGGTGCCGGCGACGGAGAAGGTGTGCTTGTTGAAATCGCCCTTCGATCCGCCGACCAGCCCGATGATCGGGGTGAGGAAGTCCTTCACGAAACCGTTCACCACCGCGGTGAACGCCGTACCCACGACGATACCCACGGCGAGGTCGACAACATTTCCGCGCAGCAGGAAACTGCGGAAACCTTTCACGATGTGCACTCCATAATGTCTGGCGCCCGGATCCGGCGCGGCAACACCATCCCAGCACCGCATTCGAACACGCCAATGGCCCTGCTCGGATGGCAGGGCCATTGACGGTCGTTCGAATGCGGGGATCCCCCGCTCGCCGGTGCCTCAGATGGCGGGCTCCTCAGGGGCCCACTCGGCCCGGGACCGTTCCTCGGCCGCCGCGTCCGCCGCCGCGTCCTGTGCACGGGCCTGCATCGCCGAGACCTTGCGCAGCGGCACCTCCTTGATGAAGAACACCAGCACAAAGGCGAGCGCGGTGACGATCGCGCCGAGCAGGAACACCAGGTGCATGGAGTCCGCGAAGCCCTGCTTGAACGGGTCCGCGAAGACCGCGCTCAGCCGCTGGATGAAGGAGGAGTCGTTGAGCACCGCGGACGCGCCGCTCCCGGTCGCACCCGGGTGCTTGAGCATCTCCACCACCGGCTGGTTGGCCGGGTTGGCCATCACCGACGGGTTGTGCACGGCCGCCTGGAACGCCGGGGTCTGCGCGGCCGCGGTGAAGGCCGTCTGGATCTTGCCGCCGACATTGCTGAACAGCACCGACAGGAAGATCGCGGTACCGGCGGTCGCACCCAGCTGACGGAAGAAGGTGGCCGAGGCCGTGGCCACGCCCATGTCCTGTGCCGGGACCGCGTTCTGCACCGCCAGCGTCAGGGTCTGCAGGGTGAAGCCCAGGCCCACGCCGAGCAGCATGTACCCCATGGTCTCCAGCAGCGGCGTGTTCCACTGCAACTTCGAGCTGGAACAGCACCATGGCCACGGTCATCAGCGCGGTGCCGATCATCGGAAGATCTTGTAGCGCCCGGTGCGGGCGATCAGCCGACCGGTGGCGATGGACGCCGACATCATGCCGAGCATCAGCGGAAGCATCAGCAGACCGGACTTGGTCGGGCTGGCGCCCTTCACGATCTGGAGGTACTGCGGGATCATCAGCATCCCGCCGAACATGCCCGCGCCGACCAGCACCGACAGGATGCTCGTCCGGCTGAACACCTTGTTGCCGAACAGCCGCATCGGGATCAGCGCGTCGTCGCCCATCCGCAGCTCGATCAGGACCCAGGCGATCACCCCGATGATGCCGACGGCGAAGCAGGTCAGCGAGCGGGCCGAGGTCCAGCCCCAGTCCTGGCCCTGCTCGGCGACCAGCAGCAGCGGACCACGCCGACGGCGATGGTCACCGCACCCCACCAGTCGATCCGGCGCTCACGGCGGGTGTGCGGCACGTTCAGCACCTTGGCCACGACGAACAGCGCGACGATGCCGATCGGGACGTTCACCAGGAACACCCAGCGCCAGCCGACGATGCCGAGGATGTCGCCCTGCCCGGCGAGGAACCCGCCGACCAGCGGCCCGAGCACGCTGGAGGTGGCGAACACGCGAGGATGTAGCCCTGGTACTTGGCCCGTTCCCGGGGCGGCACGATGTCACCGATGATCGCCAGGGCCAGCGACATCAGCCCGCCGGCGCCGATGCCCTGGAAGGCACGGAAGGCGGCCAGCTCGATCATCGAGGTGGAGAAGGTGCACGCGGCCGAGCCGAGCAGGAAGATCGTGATCGAGGCGAGGAAGAAGGGCTTGCGTCCGTAGAGGTCGGAGAGCTTGCCGTAGAGCGGCGTGGAGATGGTCGAGGTGATCAGGTAGGCGGTGGTCACCCAGGCCTGCTCGCTCAGACCGTTCAGGTCGTCGGAGATGGTCCGGATCGCGGTGCTGACAATGGTCTGGTCGAGCGCGGCCAGGAACATCCCCATCATCAGGCCGCTGAGGATCGTCAGGATCTGCCGGTGGCTCAGGCCGCCGGCCGGGGTGGCTATGGGCGGCGCCGTTGACTTCCCGCTCACTCGTCATCTCCTTGCTCTGCCGCTGCCGGCGACGCGGGGTCGCCCCGGATACCCGCCGAGCAGCTGCTGTTGGTGTCTCTCTGCCAAGTCCTTGTTGAAACGCCCGAACAGGAGCACCAGCTGGTGGCGGTCCTCCGGCTCCCAGGCGTCGAAGATCCGGGCCAGCTGCTCGTTGCGCTGCTCCCGGTAGTGCTGGTAGGCCGCGACGCCGGCGGCGGTGGCCGACAGCAGCGTCCCGCGGCGGTCGTCCGGATCCTGCTTGCGCTCGACCAGGCCCCGGTCCACCAGGCACCTGATCTGACGGCTGACAGTCGACAGATCCAGGAAAGTGTCAGCTGCCAGATCAGTCGCCCGACGCTCACCGTCACGCACCAGCCGCCCGAGCAGCACCCGGTCACCACCGCCCGGGTCGTCCGCAGCCGGTGCTTCATCGCGGTGATCAGGCGCATGAACCGCGCCATCTCGTCACCCATCCCGGTGGCCGCCTCGGCCGCAGTGGCCACGGCGACCCGCCCGGCCCGTGACTCGTCCATCGCCGCGCCCCCCAGTCAGTTGCTTGCTCCCAGCAAGTAACTGTATCGCACACTTTTCCTGCCGCCAGGGCCCTGCCACCCCCACTCGCTCACTAATCGAACACTTGTCCACAGGGGTTATCCACACTGTGCACAACCCGGCCCCACCCGAGCACTCCGAGGGAATCCGCCGCAGGGCACCGAGCAGTTCCGCATCGGGCGCGGGCGGGTGCCCGCCTGCCGCCACCGGCCGGCACCGTCGGCGTACCCGGGCAGGGTGAACCCATCGCCGACCGGACCAAGTCAGGCGTCGGCAATCCCGGTGATCACCGACTGACGGCTGACGGCTGACGGCTGACGGCTGACGGCTGAGAGATGAGGGATGACGGCTGAGGGACGACGGCTGAGGGATGAGAGACGACAGATGACGGCTGACAGATGACGTTCTACGTCATCCGCCGCCGCACACAGCGAGGGCCGCGGGTCACCCGTCGCTGGGCGCGCCGCCGTAGTTGACCGGGGTGGGCAGGTTGGAGCAGATGTTCTCGTCGCCCGAGCGGCTCTCCGCGCTGATGGAGGGCGCGGGCGCGGAGGAGGCCCCGGCGGCCTTGGCGGTCGGCGGGTTACTGAGGTTGGCCGGGGTGTTGTCGCCGAGCACCAGGTCAGCACGCTGACGTTGCTGTCGGCCTGGAGCTGCGCACCGGGTATGTCGTTCTGCAGCGCCTTGGCCTGGGCCTCCTGCCCGGCCGGGTACTGGATCTCGGTGGTGGCGGTGCCGGTGGCGTCGCCGCCCACGCCGGCCTTCACGCCCTGGGCCTTGAGCACGGCGACGGCATTGCCGGCCAGCCCCGCCGTCCCCGCCGTGGTGCCGTTGTAGACCGAGACCGTGATCGCGGACAGCGGCACCCCGGTCGGCGAGGCCGACGGCTTGGGCGCAGCCTTGGCCGTGGTGCCGAACGCGGTCGCGGCGGCCGAGCCCGGCAGCGGCTCGTCCGCCCGCAGGTCGTTCCAGACCTGGTCGAAGCCCTGGCCCGGGATCACCCGGTTGACGTCGTTCGGGTCGAACTCGTAGGGCGCGGTGATGTACTGCATGTATTTGGAGTTGAGGCCCTTGACGCTCTCCGCCATCGAGACCATCGCCGTGGGCGAGTCCAGCGCGCTGTCCACGGTCATGTTCGAGGCGACATCGGTGGCGATCTTGAACAGGGTCACCGGGTCGGTCAGGGTGCCGTTGCTGCTCAGCTTCTTGAACAGCGAGGACACGAACATCTGCTGCATCTGGATGCGGCCCAGGTCGGTGCCGTCGCCGATGCCGTGCCGGTCGCGGACAAACTCCAGCGACTCCGCCCCGCTGATGGTGTGCAGGCCCGCACTGAGGACCAGGCCGCTGTAGTTCGGGTCGTTGATGCCGGGTTCCGGCACACACACCTGCACACCCCCGACATCGTCGGTGAGCGACTGGAAGGCGTTGAAGTCGATCTCGACAAAGTGGTCGACCCGGATCCCGGTCATCTGCTCGACCGTCGCCACCGCACAGGAGGGCCCGCCCAGGCTCATCGCGGCATCGAACATGTCGTCGCTCGAACCGGGCACGACGTTGCCGTTGGTCTGGTTGCCTATGCCCACGCGCTGGTTGCACTGCGGACGCGGGACGATCAGGTCGCGCGGGATCGAGGCGACCACCGACCACTTCCGGTCCGCGCTCAGGTGCACCAGCATCGCGGTGTCGGAGAGGTTGGTGCCGTCCTTGGAGGAGTTGCCCAGGTTCACGCCGTGCTGGCCGTCGCGCGTCTGCGAGCCCAGCACCAGGATGTTCAGCGGGGTCTGGCCCTCGGCATTGGCCTTGGAGGCCGCCGGGCGGTTCTTCAGCGAGTCGAGGCTGACCGACTGGATCTGGCCGAAGATGTGCTCATAGGCGTAGGCGCCGGTGCCGGCGCCCACCACCAGCAGCCCGGCCACTATCAGCCCAGCCGTCTTCAGCCGGCGCCGCCGCCGGGTCGCGCGGCCTGAGCCCCGGCTCCCGCGGTCCCCGCCGCGGTCGGCCGGACCGGTCCCGGACGTCGCGCCCCGGCGGCGCGCCGAGCGACCGCCCGACCGCTCCGGCTGCGGGAAATCCTCGTTGGTCATAGCCCTGCCCCTGTCCCCACTCGCGCCCTGGTGCCGTATCGCGCCCGGCACGCCGTCCGGATCCCCGCAGTGGGATCCGGACGGCCAGCGCGTGCCCGCACCACTGCCACCGCGTCGAGTCGCATCCTGAGTACTGCGACGCTCCCCGACGATCTGTTGGTTGCGCAATATAGCAAGCGTCCCTGAGGACCCCTGCGCCCTGTACCGACGGAGGACCGGCATTACCGGACGGTGCGGGCACGACGCACCCCGGCGGGCAGGCCGGCTACCGGCGGAAGATCGGCAGGTATGCGATGTCGAGTGTGGAGAAGCCGAGCTCGACGCGGTCGCTGCCGCAGCCCAGGGCCCCGTAGTTCAGGAATCCGGCGTAGGCACTCTCCAGGGAGTCGGCATGGAACCACTCCGAGATCTCGAACGTGTGCGTGGCGTGCCCGGTGAACGTGGGCAGGTGCACCGGCTCACTGAGCCAGTAGCCGTCGCTCCAACGGGTCGCCGGGTACCAGACGAAGGACATGGTCCCCCAACGCCCGTTGTCCACGCGCCAGTACACCGTCGGTGCGAGGCGCTGCCGGTGGCGGGAGATCCCGCGGGCAGCGGCAGGGGCTCCGGCTCCGGGTCGATCTGGTAGTTGACTGTCAGATCCGAGCGCTTGGCCGTGCTGGTGTTGTAGATCGGCGTGGAGACGTTGACGCGCTGCCCGGCAGTCCGTGCCGAGGGATCTCGCCGGCAGGCTGATTCCGCCCGGTGACCCGACTGCAATTCGCAGTACTGCCTGCCCCACTGCCTGCCTGCGCCTGCTGCGCGGCAGACGCTTCACTCATGGGCGCAAAGAACGTCGCCATCAGAGCGAGTCCGACCGCCACAGAGCTCGCCCGCCGAAGCGTCAATGCCATGTTTCCCCCAGGTTGTTGAAGCCGGCCGAACTGACCGGCGGCGCAAGGTATCGCAAGCATTCCGGGCACAGCAACCACGCGCGTTCACCGCGGAATACCCGAGCAGGCGAGGCGTCGTGGCCGGGCAAGCTGCGCCCATTCGCGAGCTTCAGGGGTACCTGTGCGCGTTCCAGGTCACTCGCTGACCAGCGGGGACCAGCGGGCGGCCCCGGGAACCCGCGCAGTTGGAGGCAGGAGTCTCTGTAGGCTTCGCGCGCTGAACGCCAACCTTCAAAGCTGAACTTCAACCCTCAAAGGAGCCGAACCTTGACCGTTCACTTCCGCGGCCGCGCAGCCGCCGCTCTGGCGGCGGGCCTGATCTGCCTGACGCCTGTCCAGGCGAGTGCCGCCGCGACCCGGCCGGCAGACAGCCCTTCCCGCGCCGTCGGCACGCTGAGCCAGTGGGAACCCGGCATCCCGGGCACGGTCAAGCGCGGGCAGACGATCCAGTACACCCTCTGGTACCGCGAGAACTCCCCCGAGCCGATGGAGGTGTGGTCGTTCGCGGCCGAGATGTGGAACGGCTCGGCCCCCGACGGCGGGGCGGCGCTGACCGGGATATCCGTCAGCCTGCTCGACCCGGTGACCGGGAAGTGGCGCAAGCCGGACTTCCTGGACGGCGGGCTGCGGGTGTTCGACCTCAATGACAGCCGGGAGCTGCTGGCAGCGCCCAATACGTTCGGCCACGCCACGGTCCGCATCACCTTCGGCCAGAACGCGAACCTGGGGACGTGGCGCCTGCGGACCTACATCGAGATGGACGGCCTGATCAACAAGCTGGGCGGGCTGGACGGCAACTACCTCAACACCACCCGGCCCATGGTCCCGGTCCGCCTCGTCCGCTGACCACCCCGGCCCCGCGCCCCGGCAAGCCCGCGCGGGGCCGACTGCCCGCACTGCCCCCGCACCACGGCGGGCTGCGACCGACCCCGCACACTCCGCTGTCAGCCACCCCGCAGGGAAGCGGCCCCTGCCGCAGTACCGGGCGCCTCGGTCAAGAGGACACAAGAGGACAATGGACGCATGCAGTCGGGAGGCCGCCATGTCCCACCATTTCCACTTCGCAAGCGCGCTGGCCCACCATCCTCACTTCGGATCCGGGTTCCACCGCCCCCGCTGGGCGAGCAACGCGGCGAGGGGCAGCGCCACCCTGTGGATCACCTTCGCCCTCGTCGTGATCGCCATGGTGGTTGTCTCCGGCATCGACGCCCTCCCAGGCCACTGACCGCCACCGGGCCGAATCCCCTCGCCGCGAGCCCGTCGAACGGGAGGTCGGACATCCCTCAGCAGGTGGGTGGCGGAGCGGTCCAGGTGATCGCTTGAGGCCGCCCCAGCCACAACTGTCCTGTCAGCACCTGGTTACACAGCGGTACCGAAGGGCGACATGTCAGAGCACGAACGTTTCGTGCCCGACAGCAAGGAGACGGGACATGCCCGAGGGGCAGCAGAAGCTGGAATCCAAGCAGATCCAGGGGCAGGTCATCACGCACACCATCGTCAAGCCGCTTCCCGACGGGGCCAACCCGCCGGCGCGAGTGGAGTCCGACGAGGCTGATACCGCCTCGGAGTGAGCCTGAGCGGGGCCTGACCCGCTCGGACGGCACCGTCCCCACGGTCGCAGAACAGCCGTTGCGAACCCGTCCGGCCACCCGCCCTCCGGCGCCACGGCCGGACGGGGACCTTCAGTGCTCCGGGGCGAGCATCTCCCGCGCCCTCCCGGACGACAGCCCCAGGCGCTCCCAGCGGTACCCGATGGAGGCCCCGGCGCCCACTGCGGCGCGTCCACCTCGCGCGTCTCTCCCGGGGGGGACCAAGCCGACCGAGATGTTGCAGATCACGCCGCGCGGGGACGCCATCCGCGCGAGCACGGGGCAGCCAGCGGACACGCTCCCCGGCAGCCACATTGGTGAACGTGACGTCGTACTCGAACCGGATGTACTCGCTGACCGGCTCCGAGACGATGCGGGCCCGGCGGACGTCGATGCCCGCGCCGTGGTGTCCGCCATGGTCTGGAGCCATGGACGCCAGCAGGATGCCCGGTCGTCGGGATCGTCCCGGTGGCCCGCTTTCCAGGCGGCAAGCAGCGGGTCGTCGAGCACGTAGCCGTCGCGCATCTCCAGGTGCACTGCCGATCGCTCGCAGGTCCGGAGAAGGTGCTCAAGCGTCAGGCGTGCCGCCACCGTTGACCTCCGGGGCTCTCGGGGTCCTTGCCGAGCTTGTGCAGTGCCATCGCGGTTCCTCCTCAGCCGGGGAAGGTGCTGTGACCGAGCTTGCACGCTCCGCCGTCACTGCCGCCATCGGTGTGCGCGAACTTGCACGAAACCCGGGCGCGGGCAGACACAGATGCCCCGTACCGGTGGGGTACGGGGCATCCGAGGGACTGCGGGTCAGGCGGGGCGGATGTGCTCGGCCTGCGGGCCCTTCTGGCCCTGGGTGACATCGAACGTGACCTTCTGGCCCTCCTGGAGCTCGCGGAAGCCCTGGGCGTCGATGTTGGAGTAGTGGGCGAAGACGTCAGCGCCGCCGCCGTCCTGCTCGATGAAGCCGAAACCCTTTTCGGCGTTGAACCACTTCACGGTACCGGTGGCCATGGTGCTGCTCCTGTCGGAGACACGGAATACCCGCTTTCCGGGTACCCCTGGGTAGAGGTGATCGCCCTGGTCCTCCGACTGCTGGTGCTGCGGTACTTCGGATCCACGACTGCTGAGGCAGACATTACCCAACCAGGACGCGGATATGCCGCCGCAGAGCTGCCTGGCGTCCGGTTCACCGGTTCAGCAGTCCGGCCCGACCGAGAACTGGACCTTCTTCAGGCGCGCCGCCGGAGTCGCGTCCGGGTCGTAGCCCGGGTTGTCGCTCACCCATGCCCCTGCGTGCGGCTCTGCCTGACCGTTGGACGGCGGCTATCGGTCCGGCCGAGCTGGGCGGCGGGTCGCCGCGCCGCGCGCCGACCGTCTTCGGCAGGTCGGCGTCGGCAATGAAGGTGCCTTTCCCGTGGGCCTGTCCCTTCTGGTGGTTGTACGCGGCGCGTCTCGTGGCGCGGTACCTGTGAGACATGGCGTCAGCTGGGCGGCGGTCTGCGGATCGGGCGGATATGACGGCGGGTCCACAGCGCAGCCGCACGTGAACGTTCGCCGCGTCCTGCGCGCGCGGGTGCGGGGTCATGCGCGCGGATGGCTCGCCGATCACGATCTTGTTCTGGTGCGTGCCGTGGCCTGTCTGGGATTGCGAGCTGTTTCCGGAGTAAGCCCGGGTCGGCGGAGGCTGACCGCAAGGGGTGACCCGGAGGCCGGCCCGAGGTTCTCGCGGATGATGGCGGCCGGTCGGTTCGGTCCGACCGGGCGGGTGGTCAGCACTGGGTGCGGGGAGTCCGGCGGAGGCGCCTGTACGACGCTCGGCATGCGGTGCTGTCGTGGATGGCGAACAATGGTGTGCCGGACAACAGTGGCCCCCGCCTCGGCGGGTCACAGCGACCTGCCGTTCACCGAGCGGGTCTATGTCCACCCCGAGGCCAGGAGTCTGATGGCGGGTTCGGAGCAGCTGGCCGAGTTGCTCGGCCGGACCGTGATCCACGGCACTCTGTGAGACATGATGAGACAGCGAACCCTGAAAACGATCAAGGGCCCCGCCTCACCGAAGTGAGAAGGGGCCCCGACCTGTGCTCTACGCACCAACTGCTGGTGCGCTCAGCAGGATTCGAACCTGCAACCTCTTGATCCGTAGTCAAGTGCTCTATCCGTTGAGCTATGAGCGCCTTGCTTGGTGGCTTGGCGGTTTTTGTTCGCCTCGCTGCCTTGCGAGAACTACATTACACGAGCACCGGCCTGGGGTGAAATCGGGTTTACGGGCCCGCTGAGCAGGGGGTCTCTGCGGTGGTCGAGGGGGGCGCGGGGTGGGCCCCGGGCGGGCGGGGCGGGGTGGGGCTGGGCGCGGGGAGCGGTGGCCGGGTCGGCGGAGGCGGTGTGGGGAGGCGGTGTGGGGAGGCGGGGTGGGGCGCGGGGAGGTGGCGTGCGGAGGGGAGGGACCGGCCGGGCGGCGGGAGGCTGCGGGCCGGGGGTGGGGGTGGAGCCGGGGGCGGGGAACGCAAAAGGACCCCTCACCGAAGTGAGGGGTCCTTTGTACAAGCGGAGGCTGAGGGATTTGAACCCTCGATGGGCTTGAAGGCCCAAACCGCATTAGCAGTGCGGCGCCATAGACCGGACTAGGCGAAGCCTCCCTGCTTGTGACCGCGTGCGCCCGAGGGCGACCGCGACCGTCTGCATGGATAATGCCACAGTCTGGTGGACCGCGGCTAACCGGTGACTACGTTACTAGGCGGGTCGCCGGACTGGCAAAAACAATGGGATAGTGCTTGTCTGGCGCGCCCGGGGGAAGCCCGCCGGCGCAGTGGCAGGTTCCGGCGGCTGCGGCAGCGTAGTCAGCAAGGGAGGACGGCTCGTCGTGAGCAGCAGGCCGACCCGAGGCACTGCTCGCCTCGCCGCGATACTCGACGCGCTCCCGGATGCGCTGCTGCTGGTGAACAGCAACGGCACCGTGGTCGACGCGAACGCCGCGGCCGTGCGCAGCCTCCAGACTCCGGGCACGTCGTTGGTCGGCATGGGCGTGCTCGACCTCCTCCCCGAGTTCGATCCGAGCCGGATCCCCGGTTCGATGCGTCCGCGCCCGGCCGAGAGCGCGGCGGACGACGACTCCAATCCGGTGCGGATGACCGCGCGCCGTACCGACGGCACGACCTTCCCGGTGGAGGTTGCCGGGAACGAGTTCGAGGACGAGGCGGAGGGCCGGGAGGGCTTCCGCGGCGGTTCGTCGTACGACTCCTTCGGCGGGGTCTCCCGCTACGGGTACGGCTCCGGTGGGGCCGGGCGGCCTTCGGGCTCCAAGTCCGACCGGGAGCTGCTGCTGATCGTGGTGCGGGACCTGTCCGCGCGGCTCGAGGTCGAGGCGGAGCTGCGCCGTCAGCACAAGCAGACCGAGATGATCCTGCGCGCCGCCGCCGAGGGCGTGGTCGGCGTGGACATGGACGGCAAGGTGGTGCTGGTCAATCCGGCGGCCGCGCACATCCTCGGGTTCCGGGCCAGCGAGCTGGGCGGGCAGGAGCTGCTGCCGCTGGTGCTGCACTCCCGGGCGGACGGCACGCTGCTGCCGCCGGAGGAGTCGCCGCTGGCGGACACCCTGGCCTCCGGGCGCAAGCACCGGGTGCGTTCGGCGACGCTGTGGCGCAAGGACGGGCGCCCGGTGAACGCGGAGCTGTCGACCGCGCCGGTGCGCGACGGCGACCAGCTGGTCGGCGCGGTGGTGACCTTCACCGACCGCACCGCCTACCTGGCGCTGGCGGCGCGCAACGAGCAGCTGACCGCGCTGCTGGAGGACGAGCTGCGGGCGCCGCTGGCCCGCCTGCAGGACACCCTGGGCCGGCTGGCGTCCGACCCGGCCGGGCAGCTGTGGCCGGAGGCCAACTGGGTGCTGCGGCGGCTGGCCGCCGAGTGCACGCAGACCACGCGGCTGGTCGAGGGGGTGCTGGAGTACCAGCGCTTCGACGCGGCGCTGGACGCCGGGCGCGAGCAGCTGGAGCGCGGGCCGGTGGGTCTGGACCAGATCGTGCACCGGGCTGTCGACGCGGCGACCGAGCTGATCGGCGAGGACCGGGTGCGGTTCGCGGTGCATCCGTCCGAGGTCGAGGTGATCGCGGACCAGGAGCGACTGGCGCAGGCGCTGGGGCATCTGATCGCGGATGTGGCGACGGTCTCCGCGGACGGGGCGCAGTCGGGCAAGAACGGCCTGTACGGGATGGCGGTCGGGGTCGCCTCCGGGCTGGCCGGGGCGCCCTCGGCGGAGCCGACGGTGATGATAGCTGCGGCGCAGCGGGGCTCGGTGGCGCGGATCGAGGTACGCGGCCCGAGCGCGGGCGGCAGCCCGGTGCATCTGCCGATGGCCCGGGGCATGGTCGAGCGGCACGGCGGGGTGCTCCAGGCCCACGAGCTGCCCGGCAAGCAGGGCCGGACGTACGTGGTGGAGCTGCCGCTGGATCCGGCGACCGCGCGGGAGGCGGCCGAGCGTGCCGCCGCCGCGGCGCGGCAGGCGGAGCGGGCGAAGGAGACGGACACCTCGCTGCTGCCGGATCTGCCGGCGATGGACGGCAGCGGTGGTGCCGGGAACGGTGGCGCCGGGAACGGCGCCGACGGCAGGGGCGGGGAAGGCCACCGCCGGCGCGGCCTCGGGCGCGGCCGCCGACGACCGGCAGGCGGCGGCCGGACCGACCGCGAGCGGGACCGGGACGCAGACTCCGCCCTCCGGGACGGAGCCGGCCGCGTCCGAGGGCATCGACCGCTCGCGCCGTCGCCGGGCGCTGCCCGCGCCCGAGGTGGTCCGCCCGCCCCGGGCGGTGATGGAGGCCCGGCAGGAGGCGCAGTCGGCACGCGAGGCCGAGCTGGCCGCCCAGGAGCAGGAGCAGGAGCAGCAGCACGGCGGGCAGCAGGCCGGGCAGCACGGCGTGCAGTTGGCGAAGGACGCGCGGGCCGAGCAGCACGGGCTGGACCGGGAGCGGCCGGGTACCGGGACCAACGGGTTCCCCGGGCTGATCGGCGGCCCGGTGTACCCGGGCTGGAGCACGCGCTGCCCCCGGTCGGCAGCAGGATCGATCCGCCTCGGCCGCCCGTCGACGCTCCGTCACCGAGCGGACGGCGGCGGCGCCTGGCGATCCCTCCGGCCGAAGGCACCCAGCACGGCGCGGGCGGCGCCGAGCGCGGGGGTCCGATCGCGATCGAGCCCGCCCGGCCGCGTGACACCGGACAGCAGGGTCAGCGCGAGCTCCAGCCGGTGCAGCCGGTGCAGCCGGTCCAGCCGGTGCCGGCGCAGCAGCTCCAGCACCAAGGTCAGCACCAAGGTCAGCACCAGGGCCGGCATCAAGGCCATTACCAGGGCCAGCAGTTCCAGCAGCAGGATCAGCAGCAGCAGGGTCAGCAGCAGCCGCTCGCGCTCGGCCCGGCCGAGTTGCAACCGGTGCCGTCCGGTCCGGCGTCGCCGCCCGCGCGTCCGGCCGCGCCCTTCGGCGGACGTTTCGGTCCGGGGGTGAGCGTGCCGGTCCCCAGCGACGGCAGCAACGGCAGCGGGGTGATGGGCCTGGCCCAGGCGCTCGGCCCGCGTGCGCTGTCGGCCGGGTGGGCACTGCCACCCCGCCGGCCGGGACCGCTCTGCCCGGCCCCCGGTCGCCGCAGGATGGCCAGGGCGCCGACAACAGCCGGCCGGAGTTCATCGGCGACGAGGACTACCCGACGATGATCTCCCCGGCCGTGGACGGCGGTCCGCGACGGCTGCTGGTGTGGCCGGAGCCGGATCCGTCGACCCGGCAGGCGCTCCAGGACCGCGGCTACAGCCCGGTGATCGTGCGCTCCCGCGAGGAGGTGGAGGCGCAGGTGCCGCACGGCCCGGCGGCGCTCTTCGTCGACCCGCTGACCGGCCCGATCACCCGTACCGCACTCCAGTCGCTGCGTACCGCGGCCGGGGACGGCGGGGTTCCGGTACTGGTCACCGCCGGTCTGGGGCAGGCCACGCCGGAGGCGGCGTACGGCGCGGACCCGGCGGTGCTGCTGCGCGCGCTGGCTCCGCGCGACAGCGAGCGGCACGCGCCGCGGGTGCTGCTGGTCGAGCAGGACCCGGACGTGGCGGCGGCGTTCACCGCGACGCTGGAGCGGCGCGGCATGCATGTGGTCCACGCGACCAGCGAGAACGACGCGGTGGAGAAGGCGGGCAGCGTCCAGCCCAATCTGGTGGTGATGGATCTGATGCTGATCCGCCGCCGCCGGGTGGGCATAGTGGACTGGCTGCGCGGCACCGATCAGCTGCACCGCACCCCCCTGGTCGTCTACACCTCGGTGGACGGCCCGGAGCAGCTGCACGGGCTGCGCTCCGGCGAGACGGTGCTGTTCCTCGCGGAGCGCTCGACCAGCGGCGAGGTGCAGGCGCGGATCGTGGACCTGCTGGGCAAGATCGGCGCCCTGGGCAACTGAGACGGCTGAAGCAGCTGGACAGCTGGGGCAACTGAGGCAACTGAGACGGCTGAAGCAGCTGGACAGCTGGGGCAACTGAGGCAACTGAGGCAACTGAGGCAACTGAGGCAACTGAGTCGCTGAACGAACGGGCGGGCCCCGGGGAACTGGATCCCCGGGGCCCGCCCGTTCGTTCGGTGTGCGCCGTGGCTACTGCTTGCCGAGCTCGGTGACGTCCAGGCCGCCTGCCGCGTAGGTGGCGCGGATGACCTTCTTGTCGAACTTGCCGACCGAGGTCTTGGGCACCGACTCGGTCACCGCCCAGCGCTCGGGCAGCTGCCAGCGGGCGACGCGCTCGCCGAGGAAGTCGCGCAGGGCGGCCATGTCCGCCTCGGCGCCGGGGCGCAGCACCACGGTCGCGAGCGGGCGTTCGCCCCACTTCTCGTCCGGGACGCCGACGACCGCGGCCTCCAGCACGTCCGGGTGGGCCATCAGCTCGTTCTCCAGCGCGACGGAGGAGATCCACTCGCCGCCGGACTTGATCACGTCCTTGGCCCGGTCGGTGAGGGTCAGGTAGCCGTCGGCGCTGAGGGTGCCGATGTCACCGGTGCGCAGCCAGCCGTCGGCGCTGAACTTGTCGCCCCCGGCGTCGGGTTCGTTGCCGGCGCCGTTGTAGTAGGCCGCGGCGATCCAGGGTCCGCGGACCTCCAGCTCGCCCTCGGCGACGCCGTCGTGCGGCATCGCGCTGCCGTCCGGGCCGATCACCCGGGCCTGGACACTCGCCGGGAAGCGGCCCTGGGTGAGCCGGTAGGGCCACTCCCCCTCGGGGGTGAGCCCGGCCGGCGGGTGGGCGACGCTGCCGAGCGGCGAGGTCTCGGTCATGCCCCAGGCGTGGATGACCTCGATCTGGTGGCGGTCCCGGAACGCCTGCATCAGCGCCGGCGGGCAGGCCGAGCCGCCGATGACCACCTGGGTCAGCGAGCTGGTGTCATAGCCGGTGCCGTGGTCCAGCTCGTCCAGCAGGCCGCTCCAGATGGTCGGGACGGCGCCGCTGAAGGTGGGACGTTCGGCGGTGATCATGGTGGCGAGCGGCTTCGGCTGGAGGAACCGGTCCGGCATGAGCAGCGAGGTGCCGACCATGAACGCGGCGTACGGGATGCCCCAGGCATTCACATGGAACATGGGGACCACCGGCAGCGCCTTGGTGCGGCCGGTGAAGCCGAAGCTCTCGGCCGAGATCACCTGCATGGAGTGCAGGTAGACCGAGCGGTGGCTGTAGAGCACGCCCTTGGGGTCGCCGGTGGTGCCGGAGGTGTAGCAGAGGGAGGCGGCGCTGCGCTCGTCCAGGTCGTGGCGGAACGGGAAGCTGGTGGGCCGGCCGGCGATCAGTTCCTCGTAGTCGTGGACGCCGCCGGTGAAGCCGGCCAGCAGGCTGCGGTCGCCCTCGCCGGAGACCACGATGTGCCGCAGGGTCGGGTTGAGCTGCGGCAGCAGCGGCACCAGCAGCGGCAGCACGCTGCCGTTGGCGATGATCACGTGGTCAGCGGCGTGGTTGATCACGAACGCCAGCTGCGGCGCGGGCAGCCGCAGGTTGAGCGTGTGCAGGATCGCACCCATGGAGGGGATGGCCAGATAGGCCTCCTGGTGCTCGGTGTTGTTCCACATCAGGGTGGCGACGCGCTGGTCGCCGGTGACGCCGAGCTCGTCGCGCAGGGCGTGGGCGAGCTGCGCGGCGCGGGCGCCGACCTCGGCGAAGCTGCGGTGGACGGCGCGCTCACCGTTCCAGGTGGCCACGGTGGAGGCGCCGTGCACGGTCGCCCCGTGCTCCAGTATCCGAGCCACAGTGAGCGGGACGTCCTGCATCGTGCTGAGCACCTGGATCCTCCTATGGCGAGCGTTCCGACCGCGCTGCCTACTGGGTGGTAGCGCTGCGGCTGAATGGAGATTCTGTCCCCATTGGACCAGCTGTGTCAGCACCCCGGCCAGGTTGCCCAGGCCACATCGCGCCGCGGGCCAGGCTCAGTAGACGGGACCGGGCCCCGGGAGCGGGGTGGGGAACGGCGCCGGAGCACCGGCCGCCGGGGCCGAAGGGGCCGCCGGGTTCGAAGGGGCCGCCGTGTTCGCCGGGTTTGAAGGGTTCGCCGGGTTCGAAGGGTTCGCCGGGGCTGCCGCGCGCAGCACCGCGATCGGGGCGTCCACCACGTTCCGGTCGATGCAGAGGCTGAAGCCGCTGTGGCGCTCCTCGGCGTTGCCCTGGAACTGGTGCACCCGGCGGTGGTCGGCCCACTGTCCGGGGTACAGCACGTGGTATCCGTCGGTGCTGGCCCGCGAGTCCCAGCGGGCGTACCAGATGATGTCCGGCAGCCAGGTGTAGTCAGCCTTGCGGTGCAGCGCGGCGGAGGCCAGGTCGGCGATGCCCGCATCGGCGCTGCTGTAGAAGCCGGAGAGGTACCCGGCCGCGCGGACGGTCTGCGACCAGGCGGCGGTGTACTCCAGCACGGCGAGGCTGCACCCGGCGCCGTCGCGGCTGTAGGACTCCATGTCCAGGTAGAGCGGGCTGCTCTGGCCGAGGCCGAGGGCGGCGGCGGCGCGGACGGCGTCCGGCCCTCGGCGCCGCCGATGGCCACGGCGCGGCGCGGGTCGATCCGGGCGGAGGCGCGGCTGTGGCGCAGGCAGGGGGCCTGGGAGCCGACGTAGAGCGGTAGCAGTCCCCAGCCGAGGCCGCTCGCGGAGCGGACCCAGCCGGCGTTGAGCCGGGGCTGGGCGCAGGCCCGGTTCCGGCCGCCGATGTAGATACCGACCGCCCCGTACGGGGAGCTGCGCCGCCAGGCCCGGAGCGTGTCCAGGGCGGGGGCGGTGCAGGTGTCGAACGCCCGGCCGCTGAAGACATGCGGGGCCGGCACGGTCGGCGCCAGCTCCGGCCACTGCCGACCGTTCAGCCTGCTGCTCACATAGTCGCTGACGTGGGCGTTCACGCGGGCATTGAGGTGGGCGCCGACGTGCGCGCCGAACCGCGCGCCCTTGGGCTGCTGGTGGCTTTTCACGGCTTTCGCGGAGAGAGCGGCTTTGACGTCATTGCTGGTATTCGGCCTCATAGCGGCATACACACCATGGGAAAGCGACGGCTCCCGCGGTTTGGTCGACTTCCTGGGCGCGAAGCGGCCCATCACCGGCTGCGGGGCCAGCAGGACTCGGTACGCCTGGAGTACCGGCGCGGCCAGGACAGCCGCGGGCAGCTGCCCGTACGGCCGGCCCAGCGGCGGAAGCGCCGTCGCCGGGTCCGAGCCGCCTGCGATGCAGGCGAGAGTGATGATCAGCGAGGTGGTGGCAGCGGCTGCTCTGCGGGGAGTAGGCACATGCCATCATGGGCCCAATGACCCATTTGAAATGATTAGCCACGCCCATTTCATCACCTTTAGTAGCCGAAATGGTTACGCTCGGTCAGTTGACGGATTGTCACCCGACCCCGCGTCACCCAACTCCGCGTCAGTCGCCACCTGCGCCTCGGTGATGACCGGAAGCAACTGGCTGACCACGGTGTCCCGCACCACGAAGCCGATCCGCCGGTAGAGCTCGGTGGCGCCGGTCGGCGAATCGGAGTCCACTTCGAGCGAGGCACTGTGGAACCCGGCCGCGCGGGCCTCCCGCAGCACATGGGTCAGCAGCGCCGAAGCGATACCGCGCCTGCGCCCGGCCCGGCGGGTGGCCACCAGGCCGACATGCAGGTCGCGTCGGCCGGTGCTCCGCAGATGCTCCTGCGACTCCTCTCCGAGCACCAGCCCCAGCGGCTCGTCGGGGCGCCGCACGTCATAGGCGAGCCAGGTGAGGCCGGAGCGGAAGCCGGCCGAGCCGACCCTCCAGGCCCAGCTCTCCCGGCTCCGTTCGACCGAGCCCCAGTGGTCCCGGAACGCCTCGTTGCGCACCAGCCGGGCATCCTCGGAGCGCTCCGGGGTGAACGGACGGAAGACCACGCCCTCCGGGACCCCGAGCGCGGGCGGCTCGGGGGCCAGATCCAGCGTCATCCCGTTGAACCAGCGGGCCTGCTGGTAGCCGTGGTCGCCGAACAGCTTCACCGCGTCCGGTGCCTGCACCGGGGTGTATCCCAGCAGGCTCAACGGGCTGCCTGGGAAGCGGTCCTGATGGAAGGGAAGCACGGCCCGGAGCGACCAGTCCAGCAGCGCGGAGCCCAGGCCCCGGCCGCGATGGGCCGGGTGGACCGAGCCGTGCGCCTTGCACAGGTGCACCGGATCCGGGCGACCTGCGGAGAGCATGCCGTACGCGGCCATCTCCCCCGACCCGGCCGTGTCGAACGCGGCGATCGATCCGGTGGTGAAGTCCATCTGGGGATCGTCCAGGAACTCGCCGAGGTCCACGACCGAGAAGTGCTCGTTCGTGCGGTCGACCTCCTCGACACCGGCCAGCAGCACCGCCCAGGCCTCCAGGTCGTCGGCGGTGATGGGCCGCCAGACATAGTCGCCGTCGCTGCCGCCGTGCTCCGGGGAGAGAGTCATGGGCAACCATGCTGCTCCGCCCGGCAGGCGGCCTCAACCGGTTAAGCGGCCGGGGCCGGCTGCCCGGCTCAGCCGTCGGAGCTGAGCAGCAGACCCGAGGTGGGAACCCGGTACCGGCCGTGACCAGGACGTTCCGAGCTGGGACGGAGTCCCCGCGCAACTGGCGGACAGCCTCGGCGATGCCGTTCATCCCGTGCAGGTATGCCTCGCCGAGCTGGCCGCCATGGGTGTTGACGGGCAGTCGGCCGCCGAGCTCCAGGCCGCCGTCGGCGGCGAAGGCGGCCGCCTCGCCCGGGCCGCAGAAGCCGAACTCCTCCAGCTGCATCAGCACGAAGGGGGTGAAGTGGTCGTAGAGCACGGCGGTGTCGATGTCGGCCGGGGCCAGTCCGCTGGTCCGCCAGAGCTGGCGGGCGACCACCCCCATCTCCGGGAGCCCGGTCAGCTCGTCGCGGTAGAAGCTGGTCATGGCCTCCTGGGCGCGCCCCGCGCCCTGGGCGGCAGCGGTGATCACCGCCGGTGGGTGTGGCAGATCCCGGGCCCGCTCGGGGGGGTCACCACCAGCGCCTGGGCGCCGTCGGTCTCCTGGCAGCAGTCCAGCAGCCGCAGCGGTTCGACGATCCAGCGGGATGCCTGGTGCTCGGCGAGGGTGATCGGACGCCGGTAGAAGTACGCGGCGGGGTTGGTCGCGGCGTGGCGGCGGTCGGCCACCGCGACCGGGCCGAAGGCTTCCGGGGTGAGCCCATAGGTGTGCAGGTAGCGCTGGGCCGCGAGGGCCACCCAGGAGGCGGGGGTGAGCAGGCCGTAGGGCATCGTCCAGCCCATCGCGACGCCCTCGGCGGAGGGCTGGCGGGCGGCCAGGCCGGAGCCGAAGCGGTGGCCCGAGCGTTCGTTGAAGGCGCGGTAGCAGACCACCACCTCGGCGACGCCGGTGGCGACCGCCATGGCCGCCTGCTGCACGGTCGCGCAGGCGGCGCCGCCGCCGTAGTGCACGCGGGAGAAAAACCCCAGCTCACCTATGCCGGCGGCCTGCGCCACGGTGATCTCGGGGTTGGTGTCCATGGTGAAGGTGACCAGTCCGTCCACATCCTGTGGACAGAGTCCGGCGTCGTCGAGCGCGGCATGCACGGCCTCGACGGCGAGCTTGAGCTCACTGCGGCCGGAGTTCTTGGAGAACTCGGTCGCGCGCCGATACCGGCGATGGCGGCCCGACCGCCGAGGGTATCGGCCCGGTGCAGACTCATGACCGGCCTCCGGACTCAACGGGGAGCGGGGTGGCGGGGTGCGGAGCGGTTGGGTTTGGGGTGACGGGGTTTGGGGTGACGGGGTGCAGGGTGACAGTGGCGGTTACGTGGTTGCCGCGATCTGTTCTCCCGATGACAGACATCGTCATCTGTCCGTTGTCAGACGTCAGCACCTCACCGTTGAAGCACAGCTCGTCGCCCGGATAGGCCGGGACGCCGAGCCGGATAGCGATCCCGGCCAGGCTCCACCCAGCCCCGGCGCAGTCGGCGGCATAGCGGCCGACCAGGCCGTTGGTGGTGAGGATGTTCATAAAGATGTCCGGCGAGCCCTTGGCCCGGGCGAGCTCGGCGTCATGGTGCACATCCTGGAAGTCCCGGGTGGCGATCGCCCCCGCGACGATCAGCGTGCGACTGACCGGCACCCGGAGCTCGGGCAGCGGGCTCGCGGCCGACACCGGGCCAGCCGGCCCCGCGTGCACGGGCTCCGCGTGCGTGGTCTCCGCGTGCGCCGGCTCCTCGTGCGTGGGCTCCGGGTCGGTGGCCGGGCGGAAGAGCGGGAGGGTGAGCTCCTCGTCGCAGCGCTCGAAGCAGAGCCGCACCGGCTGGCCGATCCGCACCTGCGCCGGGTCGGCGCCGATCACATTGCTCACCATCCGCACCCCCTCCGCCAGTTCGACCAGGGCCACCGCGTAGGGGCGGTCGAAGGCGGCGGGCAGCGGGTGGTGGACCACGACGCAGGAGTAGACCGTGCCCTCCCCGCTCGCCGCCTGCGCGGTCCAGCGGGCAGAGCCGCAGGCGTTGCAGCCGGGCAGCCAGGGGAAGCGCGGGGTCCCGCAGTCGTCGCAGCGCTGGAACCGCAGTTCCCGGCGGCGACGCCCTCCCAGAACCCGGCGTTGTCGCGGTTGACGACCGGTCGCGGGCGCAGTCCCCGCCGGGATCGGGGCCGGCCCGGATCCCGCCCGGCGGGGCGGTACTTGAGGATCCGGAAGCGGTGGCTGGCGGCGGGGGTGGCCTCCTCAGGCTTCTCGCCCCGGGCCTCGTCATAGGCGCGGAGGTCCATCCGGGTGGTGACAAAGCGGCCGGTGCCGAGGGCGGTGCGCTTCTCCCCCGACACCGACTCGATCACCGCTTGGAACAGCACCCGCTCACCGGGCCGCAGCGGGCGCAGATAGCGCTGCTCGCAGTCGGTGGCGACCACCGACGTGCAGCCGACGGCGTCGAGTTGATCCAGCAGCCGCTGGTAGGGCCGCTTCGGGAGTCCGCGCCGCCGGACAGTCCGGCCATCGTCCAGACCTGGAGCATCGCGGGCGGGGCGACCGCCCCGGGGCCGGCGTAGGCCGGGTTGGTGTCGCCGACGGCCTCGCACCAGTGGCGGATCATCGGCACGTTGACCGGATCCAGCGCCCGCCCGTCGGCTGCGGCCGGCTGCCCCGCATACTCCTGGAACACCCGCTCAGGCAGCTCCGCCCGCCCGGCCGGCTCGGCCCGCTCCGCCTCTTCAGCCCGCTCAGTCGTCGGCTCCGTCACATATCTGACTGTGCGTCAGATACAAGTTGCGCGTCAAGAGGGAGGCGGGTCAGCGCAGGACGCCGTCGTGGACCTCGGTGATGAAGCCCCCGGGGAAGCGCAGCATCGCGCTGTGTCCGCCCCGGCCCGCGTACGGCCCCCACAGCAGGGTGGCGCCGTTGGCCTCGGCCCTGGTCACGGTGGTGGCCAGATCCGGCACGGTGATGCCGCTGACCTCGTCCCCGAAGGGGTAGTTGAGGTATCCGTCGGCGGTGGAGACGACGACCGTGTCGCCGTACTTCGAGGTGATGGCGATGCGGTGGTAGGTGGTGCCGGGCGCGTCGATCTGGGCGCCGTCGGCGTGCGGGTCGTCCAGGACGATCCGCCCCTCGGTGAAGGCCAGATAGGACTTGAGGAAGGCGTGGAGGGGTTGGGCGACAGCGTGGTCTCGTGCCACAGCTGGGTGTCGATGCCGCCCGGGAACTGGATGACGCTGTCACGGCCGATCGGGTCGGGGAAGGTGGCGACCAGAGAGGCGGCACCGTCGGAGCGGGCCTGCCGGGTGGCGGCATCGGTGTTGGCGACGCCCCAGCCGGTGCGCTCCTGCCCGAAGGGATAGGGCACTGGGGTGGTGAAGTCGAAGACGGAGAGCAACGCGACCGGCGAGAAGACCTGGGTGGCCAGCGCGGAGCCGGCGGTGGGGGTGAGCTGCGTGGTGAACGGCTTGACGTAGCTCCCGCCGAAGGTGCCCACCCAGCTCTTCGCGAACGCCGCCAACTGCCCCGGCGTCACGTAGACGTGGAAGGCGCTGTACTGGGGGCCCAGCGCCATCGGGTCGGCCGGTGGCGTGGCGGAACTGAACATGCGTCAGCCCCGGATGTGGAACCGCTCCCGGGGCTGACGCGCTTGCGAGGGGTACTGCTTCGCTACCGGATCACAGCCGCTGCGGCACGGCCGCCAGCGGACCCGTCAGGGCTCAGAAGTGCTCAGAAGTAGAGACGGACGTCCGAGTTCGACTGGTACGAGTTCACAGTGCCGGAGTTGTCCTTGACCCCCAGCGTGTTGTTGGCGTTCGAGGCACCCGAGCCGGTCGCCGTCTGCTGAGTCCAGTTGGAGTTGCCGTCGACCCACCCCGACAGGTTGCCGGTGCCGTTGTCGGACACGACGCTGCCGTTGGAGTGGTTGGTGGCGAAAGAGCCGCTGTCGGCGGAGGCCGCGCCGGCGCCCAGCAGGATCATCGCGGCGGCGATGGGGCGGCGGCAATGGCAAGGCGGATGCGAGACATGGTTCCTCCGTGAGTGGTGGAGTCGAACGCTGAGTTGGTCGGTCACATCTGGCCAGATGCAGACCGTCCGGACTGCGACGTCGCACCGCAAGACTGCTCAGCGAATCGACAAATATCCATGCCTGGGTCCCTTTTTCCCCCGTAAGCGTGACATCGGCGCTGGGGTCCCGGATCGCCCCGGCCGCCAGGCCGACACGCGTTTACCTCGCGCTTTCCCCCATTCGGCCCTCTCCTCGGACCCATCCGCAGCACGCCCAGGGGCGCGCGGCCCCGACCGACCGCGCGCCCCGGGGCGTGCAAGCGCACTCACGCGTCAACATCGCGAAGTGCACACACAAACTCCGGCGTGCCGTTCACCCTCCGTCTGAGCAGTCGACGAGTGGCGAGAAGTCGCCGAGTCGACACTTCAGTCAGCCCGCAGAGGACCCGGGCGGCCCCGGGAGCCGCCCTTGAAAGGCCCTGCGCCGGATTTGCGACATCCGCCCAAATCTCCCTGCCCGATAACCGGTTGGCTCCGGGCAGCGGTGCGCGGATACTGCCACCGTGTTCTCAGACGACGATGCCGCCGAGCTCTACGACCTCCTCAACCCCTGGGATCCGGGGCGCTGGCCCACCGACCGCTTCTACGACGAACTGGTCATGGCCGCCGGCTCCGTCCTGGACGTCGGCTGCGGCACCGGAGCGATGCTGCACCGCGCCCGGGAGCAGGGACACCTCGGCCGGCTGGTCGGCCTCGACCCGGACCACGCGGCGCTGACCCGCGCCCGCCTGCGCAGCCACACCGAGCAGCGCAGCGGCACCGAGCGGGTCGACGGCATCGAGTGGGTCGACGGCGTCGCCTCGGATGCCGACTGGCAGGCCGAGTTCGACCTGGCGACCATGACCAGCAACGCCTTCCAGTGCCTGGTCACCGACGAGGACCTGCGGGCCTCGCTCGTGGCGGTGCACCGGGCGCTGCGGCCCGGCGGCCGCTTCGCCTTCGAGACCCGCCACCCGCAGGCCCGCGCCTGGGAGAGCTGGAACCCGGCCGAGGTGTCCGAGGTGCAGCTGCCGGACGGCCGGGGTCTGCGGCTGTGGCACGAGGTCGAGTCGGTCAGCGGCGACGTGGTCACCTTCGCCGAGACCACGGCCGACCCGGACGGGGGCGTCCTGCGCGTCGACCGCACCTCGCTGCGCTTCCTGGACGTCGAGCCCCTGCGCGCGTTCCTCACCGAGGCGGGCTTCGAGCTGGAGGGCCAGTACGGCGACGCGCAGCGCGGGCCGCTCACCGCGACCAGCCGCCAGATCGTCACCATCGCCCGACGCCCCAGGCCGGCTGACCGCCAGGGAGCGGCGTGGCGCCCGGCTGATAGCCTCCTGCTCCGCCATTCACGCAGGTCGAGACAGTACGGACGGACAGCATGCCGGTGAGCCGGTCGCGCGGGCAGGACCGGTCGATGAGCCGGGCGCAGCAGCGGTTGCTGGGCGTGGGGATGGCGCTGGCCGGCGCCGGGCTGATGGTGTTCGGGCTCTACCAGGTCGGCCACGCGACCGGGCTGCTGGGCGTGCGCGGAACCCTGACCGTCCGCAGCTGCGCCCTGACCGGCGCGGGCAGGAACAGCCACATGTCCTGCACCGGCTCCTTCCGCCCGGACAGCGAAAGCCCGGACAGTGAAAGCGCCGACAACGAAAGCTCCGACAACGAAAGCGCCGACGACGGAAGCTCCGACGACGCGGCCGCCACCGTCGGCACCAATCCGCCGCTCGCCGCCGGGACGGCGCTGCGGGTGGACCGGGTGGGCCCCGGCGACTACGTCAGGATCGACATCTCCCGCACCGAGGACTGGCTGGCCGGGACGGCGCTGGGCGCGATGTTCCTGGCCGCTGGTGGTGCGGCGCTGACCAGCCGCGCCGGCGCCGGGAGTCTGGTGAGCTCCGCGCACCGGCGCACCGGCGGTTCGGCATCGCGATGGCGGTCAGCCTGCTCGGCGCGGCGC
Organism: Streptacidiphilus sp. 4-A2; assembly: GCA_014284505.1. Taxonomy (GTDB): domain Bacteria; phylum Actinomycetota; class Actinomycetes; order Streptomycetales; family Streptomycetaceae; genus Streptacidiphilus. The sequence goes on from JAAFYY010000001.1 coordinate 6,518,075, forward strand.
TGTTCGCCGGCGCCGGGGTGCTGACCTCGACGTTCGGCCGCTGACGGCAACGCCGGTCCGCAAGTCTGCCCGGACGGCTCAGAGCCAGCCCTTCTGGACGGCCTTGAGGCCGGCTTCGAAGCGGCTGCTCGCATTGAGGCGTTCCATGATGGACGCCATCTGTCGGCGGACCGTGCGCAGCGAGACCCCGAGCCGGTGGCCTGCGGCCTCGTCGGTCAGGCCGGAGCCCAGCAGGCGCAGCAGTTCGCGTTCGTTGTCGCTCAGGCCGGTGTCGGGGTCGTGGGAGCGCACGGCGCCCAGCGGGACGGCGGTGGCCCAGGCCTGTTCGAAGAGGTTGACCAGGGCGGAGACCAGGCCGGGCTCGGTGACGTAGAGCGCGCCCTTGCGCGGGTCGGCGGGGTCGATCGGGACCATGGCCTTGGCGCGGTCGGAGATGACCAGGCGCTGGGGCACCGTGGGCGGCGGTGCGGACCTCGCCGCCGTGGTCCAGCAGCCAGTGCGCATGTGCGGTGGTGGCGGCGTCGTTGCGGACGCTGTCCTGATAGAGGGTCCTGATGGACACGCCCCGGGCCAGGGCCTCGGCGTTCAGCGGCTGGGAGGCGGCGAGGTCCTCGGGGCGCTGGGCCGGGCCGGGGCTGACGCCCAGGCATTCGAAGGCTTCGTTGCGGGCCATGCTCTCCAGGCGGGTCTGGATGGCGTCCATGCCCAGCAGCCGTTCGCCGTGGGTCCCGGAGCTGTCCTGGGCATCGGCGCGGTCGGAGACCAGGCGGGTGACCGCGGCTCGTGACGCCGCCAACCTGGCCTGGCGCTCGGCGAGTTCGGCCTCCTCGCGGAGCAGCATGTCGGCCAGCCCGACCTCGGGCTGGACAGCCCTCAGTCTGCCCGGGTGCTCGCGCGAGGCCCGGACCAGCATCAGATCGGCCAGGTTGTCCAGGTCGTCGCGCACCTGGCTCTCGCCCAGGCCCAGCGCGGCCGTCAACTCCTCTATCCCGTAGCTGGGATGGTCGAGCATGGCCTGGTAGAGCAGAGTCGCAGACGAGGAAAGTCCCAGTGTTTCCAGCATGCCGCTGTGTCCCCCCACTATGGTGCCGCCTCCCCCGGCGGCAGTGATCATGATCCCAGGCCGGGAGCAACCCTCAAGGCCCATCCACTCTTCGGCCACCGGATCCGGACGGGGTTTCTGGCACCAAGGTGCCAGGCACCTTGGCGCCACCGGGAATCCCTTCTTCCCTGGTCAGGGATCCGGCAGAGTCTTCCTCGAAGGGAGTCGCCGGGAACACCGGAGGACGACAGCAGGGCAACCAGCAGCCTTCAGCGCATCGCTTCAACCACCCGTCCTTGTCCGTGAAAGGGAACCGCCATGTCTGCTTCGATCCGCTCGAACGCTCTGGTCACCACCGCCGCCACTGTCGCCGCCGCCCTCGCGCTGAGCCTGGCCGCCCTGGTCGGCGCCCAGGTCACCGGATCCGGTCCTACCGGCCACCTCGCCGCCGATGGCACCGTGACCGCCGTGACCGCCACCGCGACGCCGACGCCGACGCCGACCGACTCGACGTCGACCGGTTCGGTGCTGCCCGGCGACCACACCTGGGGATGAGCCGCGATGCACTTCGTCCACGCCTCGCTGACCCGCAAGCGGGAGGTGCGGGCCGACCCCGGGGACGCGGCCGAACTGCTGGACGTCCTCTGGGCCCACGCCACCGAGGCCGACCTCCTGGAACACGCCCGCGGTATGGCCCATCCGGACCGCGTCGACCTCCTGCTCTTCCTGCGCCAGACCGAACCCCGACAGACCCCCGGACCTGAGCAGACCCCCGGACCTGAGCAGACGCCCGGCCTTGAGCAGACCCCCGGCCTTGAAGAGGCCCCTGGCCTTGACCAAACCCCCCGCCCCGAGCAGCCCGACGAGGACCGGCCCGAGTACCGAGCGATCGAGCTCCTGTGCCGCTGCCACCGCGCCTCACCCCTGCTCCAGGCCAAGTACCAGCCCCCGCACCCCCAACTACCGGCGTAAAGCCATGAATCGGAGAACCACCATGCTTGCCACCCGTCTCGCCAAGGCCGCCGCTGTCACCGCCCTCGCCGTGGGCTCTGTCCTGCTCGTCCCCAGCACGGCCAACGCCGGTCCCGCGGTCGCCCCGATCGGTGCCCAGGCCGGCCCACACGCCGGATCCGCGCCGCAGAACTGATCCGGCCGTACTCACGGAACCGCTGTTCCTGCAGGACAGCCGTCACCCGCAACGACCGGCCCGCCTTACTTCCGCAGTACCCGCCACCCCACCATCCGACCGACCGCTGCACCTGCAGGGCAACGGTCCCTTCTGCCCACACCACACGCATCACCGCTCAGTCAGTCCATCGATCCGCTGTACCCACATCCCTGGAGTCCTGCCATGTCCTCGACGCCTCGTAGCCGCAAGCTGATCGCCCTCTCCATCGCCGTCGTCGCCGCCGCCGGTATCGGCCTGGGCAGCGCGAGCTCGTCCTTCGCCTCCAACAACGTCGCCAGCGACACCGACCAGGTGGTCGTCGACCCCAACGCCGGGCAGGTCGCCGGTGGTGTCGGCGGCACCTTCACCACCACCCTCACCAACCCGGAAACCGCCACCGACGCCCAGCGCCACGGACTCCTCCTCCTCGCTGGCCGCCCAGACCGGGACCGCGAAGCCGCCATGATGGCCGAATCGCCCAACGTCGACTATGTGGACGCCTCCAACTCCCGCGGCGGCAGCATCACCCGCAACACGGTCATGGCCCGGGCCCAGAGCTGGGTGGACGAGCGGGTCCCCTACAACGAGGAGGGCTACTGGACCGACGCCAACGGCACCTACCGCGAGGACTGCTCGGGCTTTGTCTCCATGGCGTGGAACCTGCCCTACAGCCGCACCACCTGGACGCTGCCCGAGGTCGCCACCCAGATCAGCAAGTCCGCCCTCCAGCCCGGCGACATCCTCGACTATGTGCAGGAGCACGTGCTGCTCTTCGCCGGCTGGGACAACCAGTCGGCCGGCACCTTCTACTACTACGCCGAGGACAACCCCAGCGTCCCGACCCAGGAGTACATCGGCAACATCAACGGTGACTCCAACGGCAACATCTCCGGCTGGTCAGCCGGCAACTACACCGCCTACCGCTACAACAACATCGCCGCCGACGTGCCCACCGTCGCCGCCGGGACCTTCTACCACGCGGTCCGCAGCGCCTCCGGCTCGATGAGCGCCTTCAACGCCCTGGGCGGCGCCGACAACGCCCCGACCTTCGCCGGTGACCAGGAGGCGATCACCGGGCTGCCCGACGGCTCCTCGCAGGTCGTCGGCATCGGCCTGGACGGCAACATCTACCACGAGGTCCGCAACGCCAACGGCACCTGGACCGGCTTCCAGCACATCACCGGCGCCGACGGCGCCACCTACTTCCACGGCACCGACGTCGCCATCGCCGGTATGCCCGACGGCTCCTCCCAGATCGTGGCCATCGGCAACGACGGCAACATCTGGCACCGGGTCCGCAACGCCAACGGCACCTGGACCAACTTCCAGACCATTCCCGGCCTGAACGGCGCCGCGGCCTTCAAGGCCGGCAAGGTCGCCATCGCCGCCATGCCCGACGGCTCCTCCCAGGTCGTGGCCTACGGTTCCGACAAGAACATGTACCTGGACATCCGCAACGCCAACGGCACCTGGACCGGCTGGACCGAGCTCGCCGGGGCCAACGGCGCCTCCGACTTCGAGGGCCCGGACCTGGCCATCACCGGCCTGTCGGACGGCTCCTCGCAGATCCTGGCGATCGGCAACAACGGCTACGTCTACCACGAGGTGCGCAGCGCGGCCGGTGTCTTCAGCGGCTTCCAGGCCATCACCGGCGTGACCACCACGGACATGGGCGCCAGCAGCATCGGCATCGCCGGGATGCCCAACGGCTCCTCCCAGGTGGTCGCCGTCGGCACCGACGGCAACCTGTGGCAGATCACCCGCAACTCCAACGGCACCTGGAGCAGCTGGTCCGCCCCGGCCGGCATCAACGGCGCGTCCAAGTTCGCCGCCACCCAGGTCGGCGTCGCGGCCCTGCCGGACGGCTCCTCGCAGGTCCTGGCCACCACCCTGACCCGGCCGAACCACCGACCGGCCCAGCCACTGACCGGCCGAACCGCTGACCGGCCCAGTCGCTGACCGGTCCCCAATCGCAGGCCGCAGGCCCCTTACGAGCTCCGTAAGGGCCTGCGGCCTGCGCTCATGCGCGGCAGCCCGGCCGCCGGGAAAGCCGTAGGGTGCGAGAGGTACGACTCCCCAGGCCCAGGAAGGCACCACCCCCATGCACACACCGTCCCAGGTCGACCACCGCGCGGCCGTCGCGGCGCAGACCGCCCGCTTCGTCGACATCCTCGCCGGTGCGGACTACGCCCTCGCCGTCCAGTCCTGCCCCGGCTGGACGCTGGCGGACCTGGTCAAGCACGTGGGCAGCGTGCAGCGCTGGTTCTCCGCCCTGCTGAACCAGCGGATCCAGCAGCCGCCGACCAGCCGCGACGTGGAGCTGGAGCTGCCGGAGAAGGAAGCCGACTACCCCGAATGGCTCACCGCGAGCGCGGCCGTGGCCGCGCAGGCGTTCACCGACTCCGGCGACCTCGACGACCCGATGTGGGCCTGGGGCGCCGACCAGCACGCCCGGTTCTGGGTGCGCCGGATGCTCTTCGAGACCCTGCTGCACCGCGTCGACGCCGAGCTCGCCCTGGGCCTGCGGTCGACCATCGACCACGACCTCGCGGCCGACGGCGTCGACGAGTTCCTGGTCAACCTCCCCTACGCCCACTTCTTCGCCCCGAAGACCGCGAACCTGCGCAGCTCCGGCGACGCGCAGACCATCCGCTTCAGCTGCGCCGACGTGGACCGGGCGTGGACGATCCGACTGCGCCCCGACGGCTTCGGGCTTGAGCAGGCCGCAACCGCCACCGCCGATGCGACCGTCCACGGCAACGCCCAGGACCTGCTGCTGTTCCTCTACGGCCGACTGGACCTCGCGGCGGCCGGCCTCGACATCACCGGGGACCAGGAACTGCTGCACCGGTGGGTCGCCAACTCGGCCTTCTGAGGCCGGGACGTTCTGAGGCCGGGACGTTCTGCCCCCCTTGTCGGCCGACAGGGGGAGCAGGCATCATTCCCGGTATGGCCGCGACCACGTACCGACTCACCCGATCCCAGCTGAAGAACCGGGCCACCGTCCTGGTGGTCGTGGCGGTGCTGCTCGCGGCCGGCTGGACGGCCATGCACCGTGGGACCGTCCAGCCGACCGCATGGCAGGCGTGGTTCTTCGGGGCGCCGATCACCGTGTTCCTGCTGCTCGTGGTCGCGGACTCGTTCAGCCGCACGGTCGTCAGCGATACCGGGATCGCGCTCCGGCGGCCGTGGCGGCGGCGCCGGTACACCTGGGACGAGATCGCCGACGTCGAGGTCTTCGCCCAGTCCGCGCAAGGCAACTCCACCACCAGGGTCAGGGTGCGACCGGCACAGGGCAAGCCGCGTACCCTGCCCGCACCGCTCACCTCCGGGATGTACCAGTCCAGCGTGGACCCGGAGTTCGACGCGAAGGTGCAGGAAATCCGGACGCGCTGGCAGGCCGCGACGGCCTCGGCGGCAGCCCGCGTCTGAGCGACCTGCCGCAGCGACCTGCTGGAAAAGCAGTTGCTGACCGGCTCCCATTTCAAGACCATGGCGCACATGGATCTGTGAGCAGTGGCGCACGCACGGAATGAAGACGGGATCGAAACGGTCTCCCGTCTCTCTCCGGCGTTCCATTCGAAAGCCCGCACCGCGTGAGCGCGATGAGTGCGGGCTTCCTTCACGCGACGTGAATCACCACGTCGTGCGGGCCGACGTTCCCCCTTTTCCGGGCACCGGCCGTACGCCACTGGATCCGTGAGGGCAATCCGCCGCGCCGCAATTGAGCTGCCGCGCGCCGCCTCCGCAACACCTTGGAATTCGCCGAACCATGAGCCATGTCCTCAGTACCCCATGCCATTTCCGGCAGCGAGCCGGAGACCGACCGCAAAGCCCTGTGGGTGGTCCGGGAGATCGGACTGCCCGCCATCGTCCGCGCGTGCGTGTCGTGCGGCTCCACCCGTCACCGTCCCACCGGGAAGATCCGGATGAACGCGAGCGGCAAGCTCCTGGACGTCTGGCTGCTGATCGGCTGCGAGCAGTGCGACCGCACCTCGAAGATCCCGGTCCATGAGCGCATCCATGTGGTGGCGCTCGATGACCAGCGGCTGCTGATGTTCGAGAACAACGACCCGGCCATGGTGCGCCGACTGACGATGGACACCGCACTCGCCGGCCGGACCGGCTACCAGCTCGACTGGAACGGCACCTGGGAACTGGACACCGACCTGCCGTTCCACGACATCGCGAGTGCGGACACGGCGCCGATGGAGGTCGTCGTCAGATTCGAACTCCCGGCGCCGGTAAGGGTCGAGAAGCTGCTGATGGCCGGGTTCGGGCTGAGCCGCTCGGCCGTGCGGGGCCTGGTCGACTCCGGCCGGATACGCCTGCCCTGGCCATCGACGCCAAGGCCCGTGAGGGCTTCAGCTTCTTCGTGGTCTGATTCTTCGTGCCCTGATTCTTCGTGGTCTGAGGCCCCGGGGAAACGAGAGCGGGGTGGGTGCGTCCGGCCGAATCGCCGGACACCCACACCCGCCCACCGAGGGGACAGCGCGTGGATCAGGAGCAGCCTGCGTCGTCGTCCGGGTCGGGACAGGCCGGCAGAGCCCAGCCCGTCCAGTTGCTCCCGTCCGCCGAACGCGTACGGGACCAGGGGTAGCCGTCGGTGCCCGCGACGACGGAGAACACCCATCCGCCGTCGGTCACACCCGAGACCTTGATCCCGCCGTCAACCACACCGCCCAGGTACTGCCAGCCGTACCAACTGCCGTCGGAGCGGTTGTAGTTCGTCACACCGTGTGGTCGGTGCCGACGACGAACACCTGGTGCGTCCCATGGGAAGCGGCTGCGTCGTCACGCCGTAACTACAGTCGTAGTCAGGCCCATGAGGTTGCAGGTGCTCTCCCCGGGGCGGAGGCGGCGGCGACAATGCCGAGCCCGCCCAGGGCCACGGCAGCAGCGACAAAGGCAGCCTTGAATCTGTTCATGTCCGCTTCCTTGCCGTTCGGAACCGCGCCTCCCGCCGGAGAGGACTCGGGAGCATCGGGGCGCCGCCGGACGTAAGTCAGACGCAGCCCGCAGGCCACCTCACCTTCCAGCGGCCCGGGCCAGTCGATCACGACGGTGTGTCGCCTGACCGGCGGAAGCCCGGCGGAACTGCGCGAACGGGCATTTCTGCCGGTGCTCTGACGGTCAGTCACGCTGCACGCTGCCCGCATGCGGACGCTGGGCCGTCCAGCGTCATTTTCGCCCCGTTCTGATGAGCAGCCGTGTTCTCCTCGGGCTGTTCTGCCGAGCGACAACGCCAATAGGAGAAGGACTGCTACCCCTGGGAGGTTCGCATGGAGGTCGGGAGGGAGGGTCTCCACAGCTGCCGTCCCGGGCGCCGCGCCGTCCTGGCAGCGATCGGGGCGATGATCACCGCCCCCGGCGCCGATCCCCGGCCACAGCGGAGGACTGCCCTGGGGACCCTACCGGGAACCGCAACCGCCCGCTCCGGGCCCGGGAAAGCGCCGGATGCGGGCTGTGGATCGCGTCCCTGAACAACTTCGACTGGCCACGGCGTCCGGGCCTGAGTGAGGAGCGGCTGCGGGCGGACTTCCGTGCGCTGCTCCACGAGGCCCGCACATTCGGGTTCAACGCGGTGTTCGTACAGGTCCGTCCGACCGCCGATGCCTTCTGGCCCTCACCCTTCGAACCGTGGTCGCAGGTTCTGACGGGCACTCAAGGACGCTTCCCAGGCTGGGATCCACTGGCCTTCATGGTCGAAGCAGCCCATGAAAACGGCCTGGCGTTCCACGCGTGGTTCAACCCTTCCGGGTGGCGATCCAGCCGGACATCGCCAGACTGCTGCCCAGCCACCCGCGCGCTGCAACCCGGACTGGGCAGTCGTCTACCGGGCGAGATCTACTACAACCCCGGCATCCCCGACGTACGCGCCTTCGTCCAGCGAGCGATCATGGACGCCGTGGTGCGCTACGACGTCGACGGCGTCCACATCGACGACTACTTCTACCCCTACCCCGGCCCCCAGGAATTCCCGGACGACGCGGCCTTCGCAGCCCACAGCCGAGGATTCACCAACCGCGCGGCCTGGCGGCGCGACAACATCAACCTGATGGTCGAGCAACTGCGCGATCAGGTGCGCGCCGCCCGTCCGGAGCGCGCCTACGGCATCAGCCCGTTCGGCGTCTGGCGCAACCACAGCAGCGACCCGGCCGGCTCGGCCACCCGGGCACTCCAGTCCTACGATGCCCAGTTCAGCGACTCCCGGGCCTGGGTCCGCAACGGCTGGGTCGACTACATCGCCCCGCAGCTCTACTGGTACATCGGCTTCCCCGTCGCGACTACGCGGCCCTCGCGCCCTGGTGGGCCGAGCAGACCAACGGCACCGACACCCAACTGTGGATCGGCCAGTCCGCAGGCCGTCCCGGCGACCCGCCCGCCCGGCGGCATGGCAGGACCCGCCGAGCTCTCCCGCCATCTCACCCTCAACGCCACCCTGCCCCCATCGGCGGCGACATCTTCTTCAGCGCCCGCGCCGTCCGCATCGACCGCATCGGCGCCGTCAAGAGACTGGCCGCCGATCACTGGATCCGCCCGGTGCTGCCCCCGCTCCTCCCCCGCCTCGCCCACACCACTCCACCACCCGGGCCACCCGCCCTGCATCCCACCACCGGCCGACACACCTGCTGATCACGCCGGACTCCCACACGCGGGCCCCCAGCCCTTCCAGTACGCCCTCTACCGCTACAGCGACCCCGGACCGACCCCGCCACCCGATCCGACCTGCCTGACCGCGCTGCTCCCGCTCTCACCGTCGACCACCGCCAGACCACGACCGCCACGCCAGGGGCCTGGTACGCCGCCACCGCCGTCGACCGCGCAGGCCGCGAGGGCCCAGCCGGCGCGCCCCTGTGGCTGCCCGCGACCTGATCCGGCCCCGGGGAGAGCATTGGTGCCGTGGGATGGTGTGCGGGTGCGTTTGGAGTTATGCAGGGTGGGCGTTTCGGCTGGTGGCCGGGATGGTCGCCGCCAGTGGGAGCAAGTCAGCTCATGGGAAACCGGTCGGCCTTGACCGCATCCACGAACGTCGAGAACGCCTCCGCCGAGAAGACCAAGCTCGGACCCTCGGGATCCTTGCTGTCACGGACAGTCCCGGGGTTGGCGTCGTCCACCTCGACGCACGTTCCGCCATCGTTGTTGCTGTAGCTGCTCTTACGCCATTTTGGGGCGAGTCGGTCGTCCGGGTACATAGTGCTCATACTCCTTCATCGCTGCTTCGATCATCGCCTCGGATTCCGAGGGCGACAAGGCACAGGCACGCAGCAAATCGTCCGACTCTCTCCGGTCAGCCACAGCGTTGGGATCATCAACGATCATCCCGCTCCGACTCCCCTCCAGCCAAGCCACAGTGGGACTCTCCAGGAACGAGTACAGCGTCAGCGACCCACCCATCTCCGAGTGCTGACCCGTCCAATACGGAGCACCTGCACGGTGATGTACGACGATTCCGACGACCGACGGATGATGCTTCCGAGCTGGGCAGCCATCACCGCGGGGCTGCCGACTGGGCGCCGCAACACCGCCTCATCGAGGATGAAGGCCCATCTGGGCGGCTTGGCGCCACACATGCTTTCCTGGCGCTTCATACGGGCATCGATCATCTGCTTCAGCTCGATCGGGGACGTGTGGGGATGACCTGCATGAAGTGAGAAAGTGGCCACGTCGCGAGTCTGAAGCAAGCCTGGCACCGTCGCAGAGGCGTACTCCTCGATCACTGACGCCTCCGCCTCAAGCTCAATAGCCCTGAGGTACTTGCCCGGGAAAGGCTCGCGCCGCGCCACCTCGAAGAGGCGCTGGTACGGGATATCACCACCGACCGGGTGGGCGTGGTGATGGATGTCTGCGGGAACAACGTGTATCTGCGGCCGCAGGGCGGCGGGGTGGAGTGGACCGCACTTCCCGAGGAGTTGGAGCCGGCCGACCGGTACGACGGACTCCGGCCCGAGTCGGCGAGTTGAACACCAACAGCCGGTGGCGGAGGGTCCCGTGAGTGAGGAGGTGAGGCTTCCGCGACGCCGCTCCGGGGCGTGCTACGACGACAACTACCCTGAGATGCACGCGGTTTGCTCGGGACGGACCAGCTACCAGGCCGGGCCGCATTGCAGTCCGGAGCCGTACGAGTGCAGTTGTCCGTGCCACACCCGGCCGGGACGCAGCTGCGGGCGGTACGACAGTGAGCCGAAGGCAGTTACGACACCGGCATGCGATCTGCGGCCCGGGAGAGTGGAGTTGAGCACTCGCTCCCGCACCCGCTTCGTCCATTCGCTGCATCAGGCCTGCGAGAAAGGCGATATCGCGGCGATCCGGCGGCTGTTCGCGCTGGCGGAGATCGAACTCCGCACTCTGCGCGGCCTGTTGTCCCCACAGGACGAGGTCCGGCTCGGGGAGCTGCTGCGGCCGGGGTACGAAGCGGGAGCGAGCCTGGCGGCGCTCGGGGCTGATCTCGGCCGGTCGCACAGCTACATCGCGAAGGTCCTGCTGGCGGCCGGGGCCACCATCCGGCCGCCGCATCGGCCGGCCGCCGCCACGCACCCGGTCGACCTGGCGCTGCTGCGCGAGCAGTACGAGGGCGGGGCCTCGGTGGCCGAGCTGGCCGGGCTGATCCACTACTCGCGGGAGCGCACCCGGCAGCTGCTGGTCCGGGCCGGGGCGCAGCTGCGGATCAACCGGCCGCCGCACGGCACCCAGCTGCGCGGCGCCGAGCGGGCAGCGCTGGCTGCCCGCTACCGCGAGCGCTACAAGACCGAGCTGCTGTCCACGCAATCCCTCGCCGACGAGGACAAACGCTCGTACGGCTTCGTCTACCGCCTGCTCACCGAGGCCGGAACGCGGATGCGCCCCCGGGACGCGCCGCCGGTCTCTTCGGGGCTGTCCCCATGATCCCGACAGGCCGGCCGGCCGGGGTGTTACTCCAGGGTGCTGAGCGGGATGTCGAGGTAGGACTCGCTGCCCTGCGGGGAGGTGATCTGGATGGTGGTCGGCGTGGTGGCGGCGTCGTTGGCGTCGGCGAAGAACTGATCGTGGGTACCGATGATCAGCTGGAGCTGGCGGCCCTTGCGCAGGACGTAGTGGCGGGCTGGAGGGCGAAGGTCACGGTGGTGGCCTGGCCGGGCTGCTGGTTGGTGAGGGTGTAGGGGGCGTTGGTGATGATGGCGGCCTTGCCGGTAGCCGGGTCGCAGTCCATCAGGTAGGCGACGATCGTGGCGTTGTTCTTCTGCGGAGTCACGGTCACCCGCAGCGCCAGTTCGCCCTGGACCCGCATGGGCTGTGTCAGCGGTGCGGTGGTCCAGATCGCGGCCAGGTCACGGCTGATCCCGGCGGTCTTGTAGACGTTGGGCATGCCCATGCGCTCGGCCAGGCCGGTCTGGACGAGCTTCGGGGCGACGACGGCTTCGGTGCCCTGGCCGTTGGCCTGCACCGAGCGGGTCCAGCCCGCCTGCGGCTGGCCCTGGGCCATCTGCGCGTCCTGCTGTCCGGCGGCCGGGCCGGCCAGGTTGAACCGCTGCTTGGGCAGGACGTAGTCCTGCCAGCTGTCGTGGCGCAGATCGGACAGCAGGTTGTGCATGTACTCCGAACGCACCCCGTGCTGCGGCGTCGCGCCGTCGCCGGCACTGCCGCCGAGGTAGTAGTCCATCCAGCGGTAGGTCATCTCGGTGGGCTTGGAGATCAGACCGAGCAGGCCCGGCAGCTCGGCATTGCCGTGGTCGCCGATCTGGACGAGTAGCGACTTGGGGCTGGTGAGGCCGTTGAACAGGTCCACGACGGCAGGCACCGAGAAGATCGTCTCGTGCCAGGTGGTGCTCATCAGGATGGGCGTCTGGGAGTCGTTGTACGCCTTGAGGTACTGCTTGGGCGAACGCACCCGGGCGAAGTCCCTGACCTCGTCGTCGATGACATTGGTGCGGATCTTGTCGATGACAGCGCGGAACTCCTTCGAGCACCGGTCCTCGCCGAACAGCGCCACCAGTGCCTCGAACGCGGCCAGGTGGCGGGTGCCGTTCTCGTACAGCGAGGTGAACAGGTCACCCCAGGCACTGGCGCCGGCCACCGCCTTGACCCGCGCGTCCTTCGCGGCGAGCAGCAGGCTCGTCCCGGCGCCGTAGGACGCGCCGAAACACCCGATCCGGTCCGCGTCGATGCCGTCCTGCGCGGTCAGCCAGTTGATGATCTCGACGCCGTCGGCCACGTCCTGCGGCCCTGCCACCTGGATCTCGCCCTTGGAGTCGGCCAGGCCCCGCTGGCTGTAGGCCAGCACGGCGTAGCCGCCGACCACCCAGCGCCGGAACATGCCCAGGTATGCCTTGTGCCCTATCCCGATCAGCGGGGCGGGCATGACGATCGCCGGACAGGTCTGTCCGGGCGCGAGGTTGCGCGGTATGGACAGCGCGGCGTCGATGCTCGTCCCGTCCGACATGACGATCGGGGTCTCCCGGTACTCGGCGACCTCCGCATATATATCGAAGTCGTCGGCCAGACCCCACTGGTCGAGGCGGCCGACATTGCGCGGCGACGCGTCGAGCATGGCCGCACGCATTGCGTCCAGCTGGGCGAGCTGGTCATCGTTGAGCGCGAACGGGCTCACCGGGGTGCCGTCAACTGACATGGCTGTAACCGCCTTCTGTGGCATGGGTGGTGACGAAGCGTCGGATATATGTGCGCCTCGCCACCATTACCCCGGGGTAGCAAGCCATCATGATCACTCGGACGGGTGAACGATCCGGTTTAAACCTCAGCTGCGCCCCTCGTGGCGCGCCCAGCGGTCAGGCTCGGAAGGTTCGGCGGTAGACGCCCGGGGAGACGCCGATCGCGGTGTGCAGGTGCTGGCGGAGGGTGGCGCCGGCCGTGAAGCCGACGCGTTCGGCGATGCGGTTGACCGGCAGGTCGCTGCTCTCCAGCAGCTGCCGGGCCAGGTCGACCCGCTGCTGGGTGAGCCACTGGCCCGGGCTCAGCCCGACCTCGGCCCGGAAGCGCCGGGTGAAGGTGCGGCGGCTCATGCCCGCATGGTCGGCCAGGTCAGCGAGTTGGAGCGGTTCGTGCAGCCGGTCCAGCGCCCACGCGCGGGTGGCGGAGGTTCCGGCGTCCGAGCGCTGGGGCACCGGCCGCTCCACGTACTGGGCCTGGCCGCCCTCCCGCTGCGGGGGCACCACGCAGCGGCGGGCCACATAGTTGGCGACGGCGCTGCCGTGGTCCGAACGGATCACATGCAGCAGCAGGTCGATACCGGCGGCGGCGCCGGCCGAGGTGAGCACCCGGCCCGCGTCCACGAACAGCACGTCGGGGGCCAGCTCGACCTGCGGATAGCACCGCTGGAAGTGGGCGGACTGGTGCCAGTGAGTGGCTGCGGCCCTGCCGTCCAGCAGGCCCGCCGCCGCCAGCACGAAGGTGGCGATGCAGATGCCGACGATCCGGGTCTCGGGCCGGATCAGGGCGAGCGCCTCGGCCGTGCCGCGCGGCAGGGCGTCCCGGTCGACGATGTCGACGAAGCTCTCGGAGGCGGGGATCACCACGGTGTCGGCCTCGGCCAGGGCCGAGGCGTCGCGCTCGACGCTGATGGAGAAGTCCGCTCCGGTGCGGACCGGCCTGCCGTCCAACGAGCAGGTGACCACCTCGTACAGCGGCCGGTCGTCGGCGTCGGCAGCGGTCCCGAGCAGTCTCGACGCCAGGCTCAGCTCGAACGGAATGACGCCTTCCAACGCGAGTACGACAACCTTGTGCATGGCCCAATCCTTGCACATGATGACCTTCGGGCCGCTATTAGTGCAGGTCATGGCCGTAGATGCTGGACTCATGACCACGATGAAGGCAATCAGCCAGACCATGTACGGCGGCACCGAAGTCCTGCGGGAGGTCGAACTCGACCGCCCCACGCCCGCCCCCTCCGAGGTGCTTGTCCGCGTCCACGCGGCGGGCATGAACCCGACCGACTGGAAGCACCGCCAGTTCAGCGGTCTCGTCGGCACGCTGCCGCTGGTGCTCGGCTGGGACGTCTCCGGAGTCGTCGAGGCCGTGGGCCTCGGCGTCACCCTGCACCAGGTCGGCGACGAGGTCTTCGGCATGCTCCCCTACCCGCACGGCGTCGGCTCGTTCGCCGAGTACGTGGTCGCCCCGGCGCGCGCCCTGGTCCGCAAGCCGGAGGGCATCGACCATGTCCAGGCGGCGGCGATCCCGCTGGCCGCACTGACCGCCTGGCAGGCCCTGGTGGACACCGCTGGCCTCCAGCCCGGCCAACGCGTGCTGATCCACGCCGCTGCGGGCGGCGTGGGCCACTTCGCCGTCCAGATCGCCAAGGAGCTCGGCGCGTATGTGATCGGCACGGCCAGCGCCCCGAAGCACGGGCTGCTGCGCGAGCTCGGCGCGGACGAACTGATCGACTACCGGACCGAGGACTTCACCGGGACCGACCCGGTCGACCTGGTCCTGGACACCCTCGGCGGCGACACCGCGACCCGCTCGCTGAAGGCCCTGAAGCCCGGCGGCAAGCTGGTCTCCATCGCCCTCAGCTCCCTTCCGGAGGACCTGCCGGAGCAGGCCGCCGCGCTGGGCGTCCGCGCCTACCCGCTGCTGGTCGAGGCCGATCAGGCGGGGATGCGTGCCATCAGCGACCTGGCCGTAGCGGGCAAGCTCCGGGCCGTCATCGAGGCCACCTACCCGCTGGAGCACGCCGCCAAGGGGCACGAGCTGGGCGACACCGGCCGGGTCACCGGCAAGGTCGTGCTCACCGTCTCCTGACCGGCCCTCTTCTGCCCGACCGCCTTCTGAACAACGGCGGAGTCGGCCGGGCTCAAAACGCGGGGCCCGTGCCGGCTGAACCGGCGCGGGCCCTTCCTTGCTTGTGCGACTGCTCCTAGCCGAGCGCCTTGATCGCGGCGTCGTAGTCGGGCTCGTCGGCGATCTCGCCGACCAGCTCGGAGTAGACGACCTGGTCGTTCTCGTCCACGACGACGACCGCGCGGGCCGCCAGACCGGCCAGCGGGCCGTCGGCGATGGCGACGCCGTAGGTGTCCAGGAAGTCCCGGCCACGCATGGTGGACAGGGTCACCACGTTGTCCAGGCCCTCGGCCCCGCAGAACCGGCCCTGCGCGAACGGCAGGTCGGCGGAGATGCAGAGCACCTTGGTGTTGGTCAGGCCGTTGGCCCGCTCATTGAACGTGCGCACAGAGGTCGCGCAGTGGGGGTGTCGACGCTGGGGAAGATGTTCAGGATCTTCCGGCTGCCCGCGAACGACTCGAGCGTGGCGTCGCTGAGGTCCTTGGCGACCAGGGAGAACGCCGGGGCGGCGGCACCGGAGGTGGGGAGAGTCCCCTCGACGCTCACCGGCTTGCCCCGAGAGTGACAGTGCTGGTCATGGAGTAGCTCCTGACGTAATTGGAGTAGTAGCGCTTTGACGGGCCTGCACCCAGCCCATGATCACATGCCAGGCCGCTCCTCCCCCAGCTGCCGGAAGTTGAACCCCTTTGCACTCAACTGACAGGAAATGATCTCCCGCTGGTCACCTGACCGCAGCAGCCGCCGCCCGGAGCTCGGCTGCCGCACCGTGAACGACGGGTCGCCATGGCCGGAGCGCACGGTGTCGGGGTCGTCCGGCCACAGACAGGCCACGTCCACAGGGAAGCGCAGCACGTGCCGGCCCGCCAGTACTTCGATCACGTCCATGATTTCGGCCTGCGCCCTCACTTGTGCGCCGACGTGGTCTTTCGCTGTCGGCACGGGGGAAGTACGGTCGGCTGTGTCTGGATATCACAGGCTATGTCAGCGAATTGGTCCGAACCCGCCCTCTCGGCCGTGACCCGACGAGAGGTCCTGTCCCGCTCACACATGGAGTGAACGATGGTCAACGACGACCTGGCTGCCTCGCCGTTCTCCGAGGGCTTCACCGACACTCTGGCCGAGGTGTTCGCCGCACAGGCCGCCGTACAGGTGACGCAGCAGCGGGTTCTTGCCGAACCCGACCAGAACCTCGTGGGTGTCCGTCCGTCGTCGCCGCGCAGAAGCTCGCGAGGGAGAGCGCCGCACGCTGGTCCGAGCTGCTGCAACCCGCCCTGGCCAATGTTTTCACCCGGGTCAGGCAGTATGCCAACCTCTGCTCCTGCCTCGACGACGAGGAGACCGCGCAGCTCGTCGCCAACCTGGGCACCCCGCAGGGCGTGCGCGAGTTCCAGGACCTCGTGCTCGTGTTCCGCGACGAGGCCGGCACCCGGGCCAAGGAAGTGCTCGCCACCCACGGCGACCTGACCGCCTTCGCCGAATGCATCGACACCGACATGACCAGCCTGCGGAACATCAACGCCCAGGTGCTCCAGGAACACAGCACCGCCCAGATCATGCCGTTGCTGGAGCAGATGGCGGACTGCGCCGGCAGGCTCACCCAGTACACCGCCGCAGCGGCCTTCATCCCGCCCCGCTCACTCCGGCCCTGCGCATCACCCTGAGTACCGTCCCCGCCGGGGAGGGCTCTGTGGTGGCCGGCCGGCTCAGCTCAGCGGCAGTGGTCTCCCCGGCAATGCCACCCTCCTCCAGCAGGCCGCCCAGGCCGCGGACGAGTACCAGGCCACCTTCCAGCGGGTACTGACCCTGAACTCGCAGTGCGCCGTGCTCCAGTGGATCGTCGACGACATCGAGCAGTACATCGACGCCAACAACAAGGCCGCCCAGGCACTGACCAGCTTCGTCAACGCCTGGCACAGCACCGCGGAACACTTCACCGAGCTCGCCGCGCTCGGCACCGGAGACATCCAGCCCGACAGCGCCGAGCGCATCCGGTCGGCCCTCACCACCGTCCGCAGCCGGGCGGCCGCGCTCAAGAGCGCCGCCGAGGGCTACGAGAGCGCCAGCCTCCTCCCGGTCGTCCACAGCGAGGACTGACACCGCTTGGCTGGTCCGCCGCCCTGACTCGGGGCCGGGGCGGCGGACCAGCCCAACTCGCCCCCGGCGCCCGGAGCTCGGGTCATGAGCGAGAGAGTGCGGGAGTCGAACGCTGTTTTGTTTGAACGGGTGGAAAGAAACTACCCACCCACCCACCCAATGGCGGCGGGCCTGCGCAATTCACTCCACGTAGCCGACTTGCTACTGAGTGGTGATGTGATCTAACGTGCCGAGAGACAAGACAGCCCCAGCAGGTGCTACCAACACCTGGCCGGGGCCTGGCACACGAGATCGAGAGACGATCCATGGCGTACCCAGACTTTATCGCTGCCCTGCGACTTCCGCTGCATCCGATGGCCCGTGTCGGCTACGGCAAGCGCGGCGTCCCGGCCCAACAGGCCTACCGGCAGCAGGATTTCGCGCACCTCCCGATGCGGGAGGGCTGCATCGCGGCCTACATCGACCGGTTGCCCGAGGGCTCGGCCATCGACACCAAGACCCTCGCCAAGACGCTGCCGCTGTACGGGCAGCAGGCCGTCCGCAGCGCCCTGCGGAACCTGACTGTGGCAGGCCATCTGCGGCGGATCAGGGGCACGGTGGGCAGCGGCACCCGGCACTGGGTCCAGCGGACCTACTTCTCGGCCGAGCCGCACGACGACGCCTGGTGGACCGCCTACCTCCTGAGCGACCAGGGCGGCGGGCAACCGCCGGCCACCGAGCCGACACCGGAGCCCGTCTCCAAGCCTGAGCCTTTGACGGAGCCTGCGCCTGAGCCTGGGCCTTCGCCTTCGTCGGAGCCTGAAGCAGAGCCGGATGAACCGTTGGCCGAGGAGGCCACGGAGGATGCCCCAGCAGATGCGCGAGCGGCCCGGGTTGGGCCCTCGGCTGCCTATCGCAGCCTGGCCGCGCTGGGGCAGGCAGACGCGCGGCTGACGCTCTCGGCCAGCGAATGCAGCGCCCTGGAGAGCCTGACTGCGGAGTGGTTCGCCCGAGGGGCCTCGCAGACGCAGTTCGTCCTGGCGATGACGGCCGGGCTTCCGCAGGTGGTGCACAGCGCAGGGGCGCTTGCCCGCACGCGGCTGGTGCAGAAGATGCCTCCCGAACCCCTGCGCGACACCGACGGAGTCGTCACCTCAGCTCCAACGACCGTCCAGGCGGCTGATTCTGGAGTGCAACGACTGCCGACGTCCCGGCCAGCCGGAAACCATGCCGGGTGGCCTCTGTCGGGACTGCCGGAACGGCCACCCCCAGCCGGCCCGGGGGCAGCACTTGGCCAACGACCTCCGGCTCCGGGTAGCCGACCTGCGCAAGGCACTACGCGGAGGGGCCCCAGTCCCAGCCACGGGGTGAGCTCCCGGCCGCGTTCAACGACCAGGCCTCCTCGTTGATGCTGGACTGACGGTTCCGAAACTGGTCCGGCTGAATTGGTCCAGAAATGCGTGTAGGCCCCTGACACAAGGTCAGGGGGCCTACAGCTAAAGGTTGTTCGGCGGCGTCCTACTCTCCCACAAGGTCCCCCTTGCAGTACCATCGGCGCTATGAGGCTTAGCTTCCGGGTTCGGAATGTAACCGGGCGTTTCCCTCACGCTATGACCACCGAAACACTATGAAGATATCAACACACACGCTGCCGGAAGCAGGGGGTCGTTTCTTCAGAACAACACAGTGGACGCGTAGCAACTATGGACAAGCCCTCGGCCTATTAGTACCGGTCAGCTCCACCCCTCACAGGGCTTCCACATCCGGCCTATCAACCCAGTCGTCTACTGGGAGCCTTACTCACTCAAGGTGATGGGAGCCCTCATCTCGAAGCAGGCTTCCCGCTTAGATGCTTTCAGCGGTTATCCCTCCCGAACGTAGCCAACCAGCCATGCCCTTGGCAGGACAACTGGCACACCAGAGGTTCGTCCGTCCCGGTCCTCTCGTACTAGGGACAGCCCTTCTCAAGACTCCTACGCGCGCAGCGGATAGGGACCGAACTGTCTCACGACGTTCTAAACCCAGCTCGCGTCCGCTTTAATGGGCGAACAGCCCAACCCTTGGGACCTACTCCAGCCCAGGATGCGACGAGCCGACATCGAGGTGCCAAACCATCCCGTCGATATGGACTCTTGGGGAAGATCAGCCTGTTATCCCGGGGTACCTTTTATCCGTTGAGCGACGGCGCTTCCACAAGCCACCGCCGGATCACTAGTCCCTGCTTTCGCACCTGCTCGACCCGTCGGTCTCACAGTCAAGCTCCCTTGTGCACTTACACTCAACACCTGATTGCCAACCAGGCTGAGGGAACCTTTGGGCGCCTCCGTTACATTTTAGGAGGCAACCGCCCCAGTTAAACTACCCACCAGACACTGTCCCTGATCCGGATCACGGACCCAGGTTAGACATCCAGCACGACCAGAGTGGTATTTCAACGACGACTCCACAACCACTGGCGTGGCCGCTTCAAAGTCTCCCACCTATCCTACACAAGCCGAACCGAACACCAATATCAAGCTATAGTAAAGGTCCCGGGGTCTTTCCGTCCTGCTGCGCGAAACGAGCATCTTTACTCGTAATGCAATTTCACCGGGCCTATGGTTGAGACAGTCGAGAAGTCGTTACGCCATTCGTGCAGGTCGGAACTTACCCGACAAGGAATTTCGCTACCTTAGGATGGTTATAGTTACCACCGCCGTTTACTGGCGCTTAAGTTCTCAGCTTCGCCCCGTCGAAACAGAGCTAACCGGTCCCCTTAACGTTCCAGCACCGGGCAGGCGTCAGTCCGTATACATCGCCTTACGGCTTCGCACGGACCTGTGTTTTTAGTAAACAGTCGCTTCTCGCTGGTCTCTGCGGCCGGCCACAGCTCAAGGAGCAAGTCCCATCACCACAACCGGCCCCCCTTCTCCCGAAGTTACGGGGGCATTTTGCCGAGTTCCTTAACCATAGTTCACCCGAACGCCTCGGTATTCTCTACCTGACCACCTGAGTCGGTTTGGGGTACGGGCCGCCATGAAACTCGCTAGAGGCTTTTCTCGACAGCATAGGATCATCCACTTCACCACAATCGGCTCGGCATCAGGTCTCAGACTATATGTGAGGCGGATTTGCCTACCCCACGTCCTACACCCTTACCCCGGGACTACCACCGCCCGGGCTGGACTACCTTCCTGCGTCACCCCATCGCTCACCTACTACCAACTTGGGTCACCGGCTCCACCACTCCTCTTCACCCGAAGGATCCGAGACGGCTTCACGGGCTTAGCATTACTGGGTTCGACGTTGGCGCTTCAAAGCGGGTACGGGAATATCAACCCGTTGTCCATCGACTACGCCTGTCGGCCTCGCCTTAGGTCCCGACTTACCCTGGGCAGATCAGCTTGACCCAGGAACCCTTGGTCAATCGGCGCAAGAGTTTCCCACTCTTGTATCGCTACTCATGCCTGCATTCTCACTCGTATACCGTCCACGACTGGCTTCCGCCGCCGCTTCACCCGGCACACGACGCTCCCCTACCCATCACAGCCCCCGTTAGGAGTTAATGCTGCAATGACACGGCTTCGGCGGTGTACTTGAGCCCCGCTACATTGTCGGCGCGGAATCACTTGACCAGTGAGCTATTACGCACTCTTTAAAGGGTGGCTGCTTCTAAGCCAACCTCCTGGTTGTCTCTGCGACTCCACATCCTTTCCCACTTAGCACACGCTTAGGGGCCTTAGCCGGTGTTCTGGGCTGTTTCCCTCTCGACCATGGAGCTTATCCCCCACAGTCTCACTGCCGCGCTCTCACTTACCGGCATTCGGAGTTTGGCTAAGGTCAGTAACCCGGTGGGGCCCATCGCCTATCCAGTGCTCTACCTCCGGCAAGAAACACGCGACGCTGCACCTAAATGCATTTCGGGGAGAACCAGCTATCACGGAGTTTGATTGGCCTTTCACCCCTAACCACAGGTCATCCCCCAGGTTTTCAACCCTGGTGGGTTCGGTCCTCCACACGGTCTTACCCGCGCTTCAACCTGCCCATGGCTAGATCACTCCGCTTCGGGTCTTGGGCGCGCTACTCAACCGCCCTATTCGGACTCGCTTTCGCTACGGCTACCCCACACGGGTTAACCTCGCAACACACCGCAAACTCGCAGGCTCATTCTTCAAAAGGCACGCAGTCACGACCAGCCAAAGACTGGCGACGCTCCCACGGCTTGTAGGCACACGGTTTCAGGTACTATTTCACTCCGCTCCCGCGGTACTTTTCACCATTCCCTCACGGTACTATCCGCTATCGGTCACTAGGGAATATTTAGGCTTAGCGGGTGGTCCCGCCAGATTCACACGGAATTTCTCGGGCTCCGTGCTACTTGGGAAAAACTCAAGAGAGCCGTACAGATTTCGTCTACGGGGGTCTTACCCTCTACGCCGGACCTTTCGCATGTCCTTCGACTACCCATACGGTTTCTGACTCTCCGACCAACCGGCAGACTGATCAAGAATTCTCCCACGACCCCGAAGTGGCAACCCCTGCCGGGTCTCACACCACAACGGTTTAGCCTCATCCGATTTCGCTCGCCACTACTCTCGGAATCACGGTTGTTTTCTCTTCCTGCGGGTACTGAGATGTTTCACTTCCCCGCGTTCCCTCCACACTGCCTATGTGTTCAGCAGCGGGTGACAGCCCATGACGACTGCCGGGTTTCCCCATTCGGACACCCCCGGATCAAAGCTCGGTTGACAGCTCCCCGGGGCCTATCGCGGCCTCCCACGTCCTTCATCGGTTCCTAGTGCCAAGGCATCCACCGTGCGCCCTTAAAAACTTGGCCACAGATGCTCGCGTCCACTGTGCAGTTCTCAAGCAACGACCAGCCACCCATCACCCCCACACGAAGACTCGCGTGAAGTTCACTGGGGCCGGCGTACCGAAGACCCAGCCATACGGCCGCGCCCTCAGGACCCAACAACGTGCCCGACCCGACCCACCCAGCAGTGCGTTCCACGCGCCGAAGCGCAGTACTGACCCAACCAGACGAACCGTGCCGAATAGTCAACGTTCCACCCATGAGCAACCAGCACCGGACATGCGCCGATGTTCTGGCCTCTGGCCGCCGAAGCGACAAGAAGTGCTCCTTAGAAAGGAGGTGATCCAGCCGCACCTTCCGGTACGGCTACCTTGTTACGACTTCGTCCCAATCGCTGGTCCCACCTTCGACAGCTCCTTCCCTTACGGGTTAGGCCACCGGCTTCGGGTGTTACCGACTTTCGTGACGTGACGGGCGGTGTGTACAAGGCCGGGAACGTATTCACCGCAGCAATGCTGATCTGCGATTACTAGCAACTCCGACTTCATGGGGTCGAGTTGCAGACCCCAATCCGAACTGAGACCGGCTTTTTGAGATTCGCTCCACCTCGCGGTATCGCAGCTCATTGTACCGGCCATTGTAGCACGTGTGCAGCCCAAGACATAAGGGGCATGATGATTTGACGTCGTCCCCACCTTCCTCCGAGTTGACCCCGGCAGTCTCCTGTGAGTCCCCGGCATAACCCGCTGGCAACACAGAACGAGGGTTGCGCTCGTTGCGGGACTTAACCCAACATCTCACGACACGAGCTGACGACAACCATGCACCACCTGTATACCGACCACAAGGGGGCGACCATCTCTGGCCGTTTCCGGTATATGTCAAGCCTTGGTAAGGTTCTTCGCGTTGCGTCGAATTAAGCCACATGCTCCGCTGCTTGTGCGGGCCCCCGTCAATTCCTTTGAGTTTTAGCCTTGCGGCCGTACTCCCCAGGCGGGGAACTTAATGCGTTAGCTGCGGCGCGGACCACGTGGAATGTGACCCACACCTAGTTCCCAACGTTTACGGCGTGGACTACCAGGGTATCTAATCCTGTTCGCTCCCCACGCTTTCGCTCCTCAGCGTCAGTAATGGCCCAGAGATCCGCCTTCGCCACCGGTGTTCCTCCTGATATCTGCGCATTTCACCGCTACACCAGGAATTCCGATCTCCCCTACCACACTCTAGCCTGCCCGTATCGAATGCAGACCCGGAGTTAAGCCCCGGGCTTTCACATCCGACGTGACAAGCCGCCTACGAGCTCTTTACGCCCAATAATTCCGGACAACGCTCGCACCCTACGTATTACCGCGGCTGCTGGCACGTAGTTAGCCGGTGCTTCTTCTGCAGGTACCGTCACTTGCGCTTCTTCCCTGCTGAAAGAGGTTTACAACCCGAAGGCCGTCATCCCTCACGCGGCGTCGCTGCATCAGGCTTTCGCCCATTGTGCAATATTCCCCACTGCTGCCTCCCGTAGGAGTCTGGGCCGTGTCTCAGTCCCAGTGTGGCCGGTCGCCCTCTCAGGCCGGCTACCCGTCGTCGCCTTGGTAGGCCATTACCCACCAACAAGCTGATAGGCCGCGGGCTCATCCCAGATCGCCGGAGCTTTCCACGCACACCCCATGCGGAGATGCGTCGTATCCGGTATTAGCACCGGTTTCCCGGTGTTGTCCCAGAATCTGGGGCAGATTGCCCACGTGTTACTCACCCGTTCGCCACTGATCCACCCCGAAGGGCTTCACCGTTCGACTTGCATGTGTTAAGCACGCCGCCAGCGTTCGTCCTGAGCCAGGATCAAACTCTCCGTGAATGTTCTCGGGATCTCCCGATCGCACTCGCGTTGAGCGGCACAGCAACCAGCGGAATAGCTGGCCCCGTGCACTGCGTCCTCGCTAGTGTTTTGTGCATCAAAGGAACCTCGTCCGACAAACGGACGGGGTATCAACATATCTGGCGTTGACTTTTGGCACGCTGTTGAGTTCTCAAGGAACGGACGCTTCCTTCAAGACCCTTTCACCGGTCTCTCCGGGCACTTCGTTCTTCGTTTTCTAGCTTAGCAGACCGTTTCCGGCCCGCCGTCCGCCGTTCCCGCGCCGTTTCCGGCCCGTTCCGACGAGTGAAACTCTAGCGGATCCGCGCCGCCGATGCGAATTCCACCGGTTTAACGCTCGCCCACCGAAATTCCCAAACAAAGGCATGCCAAAGAAGACTGTGCGCTGAGTTCAAGGGATTGGCCGCCACCGCCGTTCGCAGGGCAACTCGCAGGACACTACGCACTGTCCCGGGCGATGTCAAACCGAGGCTCGGCCCCCAGGTAGCGGCGGCCGGCCGGACAGCAGTGGTCGTGGCGCCGTCCTTATATATGCCTGGCTCTGTAGACAGACAGCGCGCCTGGCTCCGTCGATCCGACGGAGCCAGGCGCGCTGCGGTCAGTCCCGGTGCGGAACCCCAGGGGGTCGCTCAGACCGTGCCCGACTCCTTGATGGAGACCTTCGCCTTAGTGGTACCGCTCTGCGAGCCCAGGGCCTCGATCCTGCTTGACGATGTCCTGGCCTCGACGACCTCACCGAAGACGACGTGCTTGCCGTCCAGCCAGTCGGTGACGATGGTCGTGATGAAGAACTGCGAGCCATTGGTGTTCTTGCCGGCGTTGGCCATGCTCAGCAGGTACGGGCGGTCGTGCTTCAGCTGGAAGTTCTCGTCCGCGAACTTCTCGCCGTAGATGCTCTTGCCGCCCGTGCCGTTGTGGTTGGTGAAGTCACCGCCCTGGAGCATGAAGGACGGGATGACGCGGTGGAACGACGATCCCGCGTAGCCGAAGCCGTTCTCGCCCGTGGCCAGCTCGCGGAAGTTCCGAGCGGTCTTGGGGACCACATCGTCGTACAGCTTGAAGACGATCCGGCCGATCGGCTTGTCGTCGACGGTCACGTCGAAAAATACGTTGGCTCCGGCCTCGGCCATGTCTGCGCTCCTTCAATTGGACAACGGAATCCCTTGAGCTCGGAGCCTAACGTCCTGACGTCGGGTTTCGTGGGAGCCGCTGCGGCCGACGCACCGCACCGGGCTAAGTGCGGGCCAAGTGATCGAGGTTGACGCTGCGTCAGAGGTCGAGCTCGGCTCGGCACTCCTGCACCAGCAGTTCCAGGGCGGCCGGGTCGACCGACCAGCGGACCTCATAGTGAAGGAGGTTCTGCTGGATGCCGATCCGGGTGGGGTCGAGCCTCAGGGCGGGCAGCTGGGAGCGGTACTCGGCTATGGTCTCGCCCTTGCGCAGCCGCTCCGCCTCGGTGAGGACCACCACCTCCGGGGTGAGGCCCTTCTCCGGCAGGCCCGCGGCCCGGAACTCCTGGTCGAGCCAGGCCCCGGAATCCAGGTACTGCTCGGCCGGACGTCCGGACACCCAGGTGGGCCAGCCGTAGGAGACGACATAGGGAAGTCCCCGTAGAAGCCGACGACGGGACGCCTCGGGCTGTCGGGAGTGCGGCCAGCGCCAGCTTGCGGGCCAGGACATGATCCGGGTGGGCGCCGATGCCGCTGGGCAGCCATACCCGCACCGCGTCGGCCAGCAGCGCCCGCAGCTCGGCCGCGCAGCCGGCGATGTCCGGCGGGCCCGTCCGGAACTGGGCTTCCGGGTAGGAGAGGTGCATCGGGGTGGAACCGGCGAGGGCGTTCGCCCGCTGATCCTCGACGATCCGCTCGCGATGGCGCTCGTGCGAGGAACTCGCGCCGGTGAGCCTGTCCCACTCGGTCAGCCGCACCTCTGCGGGGGCGGACCGGCGAAGACGGTGACGACCGTCGAGGGCGTGCTCATGGCCACCTGGCCGGCGGAGAGCAAGGCGTCGTCGAGATGGGGCGAGACGATCAGCGTTCCAGACATGGCAGGTACACCTCGGTTCGCGACGGTAATGACGTGGTGTCAGGGGAGACAGGGATTGGACACGGCGAGCTGAAGCGTCGGGTCTGAAGCGTCGGGTCTGAAGCGTCGGGTCTGAGGCGGCGGGGCGCGAAGCAGCAGTGCTTGAAGCAACAGGGCCGTGAGCGACAGGGCTGTGAGCAACAGAGCTGTGGCGGCGGCGTCCCCGGCGACCGCTGACCGGAAGCTACGGCATTACCGGTGAGTCCGACCAGGGATCGGAGCAGGTATTCCGGATCCGGATGCGGACGAATGCCGGTGCATTTCCGTCGACCTGGGCAATTGAGATCGGTCAGGCACCGGAATCCGCCGGGCGCCGGGTGCCCGGCGGGGGTGCGGCCGGGCCCGGAGGCTGCCCTGCGGGCCCGCGCGGGCGGCCGGAGCCGGGCTGGTTTGTTGGCTGTGGGCGGTTGCCGTATAGTCCTAGCCTGCGCCACTAGACTGGAGATCTAAGCAACCATGCCCACAATTCAGCAGCTTGTCCGTAAGGGCCGGCAGGACAAGAACCCCACGGTCAAGACGCGTGGGCTCGCCGGCTCGCCGCAGCGTCGCGGGGTTTGCGTGCGTGTGTACACCACCACACCCCGTAAGCCCAACTCCGCCCTGCGTAAGGTCGCCCGTGTGCGCCTGACCAGCGGCATCGAGGTCACCGCCTACATCCCCGGTGAGGGCCACAACCTCCAGGAGCACTCGGTGGTCCTGGTCCAGGGCGGCGCCATCCGCGACCTCCCCGGTGTCCGCTACCGCATCGTCCGCGGCTCCCTCGACGCCCAGGGCGTCAAGAACCGCAAGCAGGGCCGCAGCCAGTACGGCTCCAAGAAGCCCTCCTGAACCGCATGATCCAAGCGGAAGGCTGAACCGCCTTCCAGCTGGCCAGCCGTAGTGCACGTGGCGCACGAAATCCCGGTGGAGCACAAAGCAAAAGCCTGCGCATTAGGCTCGGTTGGCGCTACCTGTAGCCAGTGCGCGATGGCGTTCCCCGGGGTTTCCTCCCCGTAGCAGAACGGCCAAGAACTTCGGCCACACCCGACTCGGCGGTGTGACGCATCAGGACAACTGATGTGTCACACCGCCGAGTTGTTTCCCGGATTCCCGGCCCGGCCCGCAGCAGCGGGCGCGCTGCGGCACTGCCGACGACTGTTCGCGCACTTCTGCGGACCGGGATCGGGCACGCGAGGGCCGCATCGGCATTAGACTCGAAGAACGCTGCGCAGGCGTCCCACCCTGGGCTGGTTTGTTGGCTGTGGGCGGTTGCCGTATAGTCGTAACCTGCGCCACTAGACTGGAGATCTAAGCAACCATGCCCACAATTCAGCAGCTTGTCCGTAAGGGCCGGCAGGACAAGAACCCCACGGTCAAGACGCGTGGGCTCGCCGGCTCGCCGCAGCGTCGCGGGGTTTGCGTGCGTGTGTACACCACCACCCCCCGTAAGCCCAACTCCGCCCTGCGTAAGGTCGCCCGTGTGCGCCTGACCAGCGGCATCGAGGTCACCGCCTACATCCCCGGTGAGGGCCACAACCTCCAGGAGCACTCGGTGGTCCTGGTCCAGGGCGGCGCCATCCGCGACCTCCCCGGTGTCCGCTACCGCATCGTCCGCGGCTCCCTCGACGCCCAGGGCGTCAAGAACCGCAAGCAGGGCCGCAGCCAGTACGGCTCCAAGAAGCCCTCCTGAACCGCATGATCCAAGCGGAAGGCTGAACCGCCTTCCAGCTGGCCAGCCGTAGTGCATGTGGCGCACTCGACTTCGCTGAACAGCAACAGCTTCACCCTGCGCGCAGGACCCGGTTGGCACTCACCGGTCCTGCGCGCAGTTGCGTTTCCTGTGGGCCGTGTTCCCTGCCTGTCGGCGGCCGTCAGCGCCGGGCGGCGGCCAGGCGCTGGCGGGCGGCCTCGTAGAGCACGGCCGTGGCGGCGTTGGCGGCGTTCAGCGAGCTGGCGCTGCCGGTCATCGGAATGCTGACGACATGGTCGCAGAGCTCACGCCAGGCACTGCTGAGCCCGGTGGTCTCGTTGCCGATCAGCAGCAGCGTGGGCTGGGTGAGGTCGAAGTCGAAGATGTCCGCCTCGCCCTGCTCGTCGGTACCGACGACGACGACCGGGCGGCCCTGGGCGCGGTGCTCCTCCAGCCAGGCGGCCACCTCGCGGTGCGAGGGGACCCGCACCACCGGCAGGGCGAACAGCGAGCCGGTACTGGCCCGCACCGACTTGGTGTCGTAGACGTCGGCGGCGTGGCCGGTGACAACCAGGCCGTGCGCGCCGAAGGCGTCGGCGGAGCGGATGATCGAGCCGATGTTCCCCGGGCTGACCGGGCGGTCGAACAGCACGCCGAGGAAGTCGTCGCCGACGGGAATCCGCTCCAGGTCGTCCTGCGGGATCTCCAGGACCGCGATGAGCTCCGGAGCGTCCTCGTTCTTCTCGCCTATTCGGCCAGCAGCTCCGGGCCATGGCGATCTTCTCGGCGGTGACTCGCGCAGCAGCTCCTGCGCCCAGCGGGACAGCGACCGCTCGGCGTCGTAGAGCAGGGTGCGCACCGGCCAGCCCTGCTCGGTCGCGACCGTGATCGGCCGTACCCCCTGAACCAGAACTCGCGGCGCGACTGCGCTTGTTCCGGTTGGTCAGCACCGACTGCCACTGCTGGAAGCGGGCATTGCGGATGTGATCCGCTGAGGTGCAGCCACCGGTCCCCTCCGATTTCGATCCTGCGACGCGGCGGACGACGCCCGTCAGGGCCAGGAATGCCCAGCCGCGCGACGGCCCGGATCAGCGGGCGCTACCCGGCCGGGGCAGGGCTCCGGCGGCACCGTGCGGAATCGCTGGGGGACAGGACCCCAGCTCTTCCCGCTCCGGCCACGGCGCGCGACAGGCGCACGACATCGGTGCACGACACGGTGCAGTCGCCCGAACGAGTGATCAATTCACTGTGGACCATCGAATTGCCGCACCGGGAACCGCGGCGACGGTCAATCGCGGTCGCTGAGGCAAACGGAGAGCGAGGCGAACGGTGACTTCCACTGCCGCCATCCCCTCCTCATTCTCTCCACAGCGGCGGTCATATCCATCCGGGGGCCCTGCTGTGCCGGTCCCCCGGGCTTACCCGGCCGGAAGCCGAGACGTTCCATTTGCCGGCCGGGACCGGAACCGGTGACGGCGTTACCGCGCACGTTCCCGTTCCGGCCGGCTCCCGGCCCGATGCCTGCTCCGGCATTCGTGCCGGTGTTACCCGGCGCTCCCGGACGGTGCGGCGCACGGGGCGCCGGCTCGAACAGGCGGTGGCGGGTCAGATGCCTGCGTTCGTTATCTGTCAGCGGTCTGCTCAAGCCGGTGTGGTCGCGCGCCACGCAGACGGTACGGGCCTCAAAAATCGTTTCTCCTCCGCGCCGGGTCTCGGTGCGACGGTGTAGGAGTTGGTGCCGATCGCCGTCACCCATACCTGGAGCGGCAGCGGCTGGTCGGCACGGTGGTGGAGTTGGCGCCGGTAGTCGACCTCGTGCCGGGCGATCATGCAGCCCTCCGGAAGAGGTCCTCATGCTCGCCCACCTTGATCAGATCAAAGATGGCCTCCTGGATGTACTGAATGAGTTTGACGTTGTTGACGTGCCCCAGGGCATCCAGATCGCCCCATCGGGTCATACACCAGAACGTGTGCGGAATAGCCGGCTGATCGGTCATGCCAGACCCAGCGCCCTCCTGAGCAGTTCGGGACCGGCAGGGAGCCCGGCACACTCCTCACTCAGTTCCCCGGCAGTACGGATCAGAAATGGCGCGAGTAGTCTGTCCATTTCCCGGGACAGTGACGCGAGCGCACCCCACCGTTCTTTCACCGGTAGCGCCTCGTAATGGGTGCACGCCTCTGCGATGTGACGCGAAGCGATGCGGCGGCATTCCGCCGCAGCTCCGGAAAGGTAGTGATCCATATGTATGAGTATTGCCGGACGGAACTTCCGAAAGCGCCGTGACACGGCGAGGGCAGGAGAATTCGCGAAAGAGAGCCCCCATCCTCCGTATGGCCCTGCCCCAGGTCAGCCCGGGAGAACGGCGGACAGCCGGTAGCCGACCGGCTCGTCGAGCTGGGCGTAGCTGCAACTCGCCGGTTCGCGGTCGGGGCGCCAGCGGCGGAACTGGGTGGTGTGCCGGAACCGGTCGCCCTGCATGTGGTCGTAGCCGACCTCGCAGACCAGCTCCGGGCGCAGCGGTACCAGGAGAGGTCCTTGCTGCCGCTCCAGCGGCTCGGTCCGCCGGGCATCCTGGCGCCGGCATGGGCCTGCTCGTCCGCCCAGTCGGCCCACGGGTGGCCGGTGAGGTCGCTCATCCGCAGCGGTGCCAGTTCCTGCACCAGCTGCTCGCGGCGGCGCATCGGGAAGGAGGCGCAGACGCCCACGTGCTGGAGCCGGCCGGTGGCGTCGTACAGGCCGAGCAGCAGCGAGCCGACGACCGGGCCGCTCTTGTGCTCGCGGTAGCCGGCGACCACGCAGTCGGCCGTGCGCTCGTGCTTGACCTTGACCATCAGCCGCTGGTCGGGCCGGTAGGGCAGGTCCAGCGGCTTGGCCATCACCCCGTCCAGGCCGGCGCCCTCGTACTCGCGGAACCACTGCTCGGCGAGCGCCGGATCGGTGGTGGCCGGGGCGATGTGCACCGGCGCGGTGACTCCGTCCAGCGCGCGCAGCAGTGCGGCCCGGCGCTCCCGCTGCGGGGTGTCCAGCAGGGAGGTGTCGCCCTCGGCCAGCAGGTCGAAGACGACCAGTGAGGCGGGGTGCGCTCGGCAAGCAGGCGGACCCGGGAGTCCGCCGGGTGGATCCGCTCCTGGAGCGCGTCGAAGTCCAGCCGGTCGCCGCTGACCAGGACGATCTCGCCGTCCACGACACAGCGCTGCGGCAGCTGCTCCAGCAGTGCGGCGACCAGCTCGGGGAAGTAGCGGGTGAGCGGCTTGCCGCTGCGGCTGCCGATGACCAGCTCGGGGCCGTCGCGGTGGACGATGGCGCGGAAGCCGTCCCATTTGGCCTCGTACTGCATGCCGGGGGAATGGCTGCGGCCGCCTTGGCCAGCATCGGCTTCAGCGGAGGCATCACCGGAAGGTCCATGAGCCGATTGTGCGGCCGGGCGGCGGTCTCCGCCCGGGAGGCGGGGGTGTGCGGGCCGGGCTACGGTGAGGGCATGGCAGAGGTGCTGGAGCTGGACCTCGGCGAGCGGACCGTGCGGCTGACGCACCCGGACAAGGTGCTCTTCCCGAGCGCGGTTACACCAAGCGGGACGTGGCCGAGTACTTCGTGGCCGTCGGCGCGGGGGTGCGGGCGCTGCGGGACCGGCCGACGACCCTCCAGCGCTACCCGGACGGCATCGGCGGGACCTCGTTCTTCCAGAAGCGGGTGCCGAAGGACCTGCCCGAGTGGATCCCGAGCGCCCGGATCGCCTTTCCCAGCGGGCGGCCGGCGGACGAGATGTGCCCCACCGAGCTGGGCGCGGTCATCTGGGCCGTCAACCGGGGCTGTCTGACCTTCCACCCCTGGCCGGTGCGCGGCGAGGACACCGACCGTCCGGACGAGCTGCGGATCGACCTCGACCCGCAGCCCGGCACCGACTTCACGGACGCGGTGCGGGCCGCGCACGAGCTGCGCGCCGTGCTGGAGGGGCTGGGGCTGACCGGCTGGCCGAAGACCTCCGGCGGGCGCGGGCTGCATGTGTTCGTACCGATCGCGCCGCGCTGGACCTTCACCGAGGCCCGGCGGGCGACCATCGCCATCGGCCGGGAGCTGGAGCGGCGGCTGCCGGAGCGGGTGACCACGGCCTGGTGGAAGGAGGAGCGCGGAGAGCGGATCTTCGTGGACTTCAACCAGATGGCCCGGGACCGCACCATGGCCTCGGCCTACTCGGTCCGCCCGTTTGCCCACGCGCCGGTCTCGGCTCCGCTGCGCTGGGAGGAACTGGACGAGGTCCGGCCGCAGGACTTCGACATCACCACCATGCCCGCGCGCTACGCGGAGCTCGGCGATGTGCACGCCGGGATGGACGGGCAGGCGTTCGACCTGGGCCAGGCGCTGGAGCTGGCCGACCGGGACCAGCGGGAGCGCGGCCTGGGCGACCTGCCCTACCCGCCGGAGCACCCGAAGATGGAGGGCGAGCCGAAGCGGGTGCAGCCGAGCCGGGCGAAGCACGCCGAGCACTGAAGGCTGGTCGCTGAAGGCTGAGCACTGGGCGCTGGGCGGAGCACGCTGGGCACTGAACGCTGGGTGGCGGCCGAGGGGTCAGTGCTGGGCCCGGGCGGCGCGGGTGGCGGTGATCAGGGCGTCGCGGTCGGCGGTGGCCAGGGCGGTGTTGGCGGCCGCCGAGACGGCCAGCGCCAGGGCGGCGGCGGGGCCGCCCAGGGCCAGGCAGGCGAGCACGGCGGCGCCGAAGACGGCCGCCTTGACCAGCAGGACCAGCGGGATGCCGACCTGGAACCGGGCCTTGGGGGCGGCGAACAGGCCCCACAGGGTCATCGCGGCGATCGGTGCGCCGAGGCCGAGGAGCAGCCGGAGCAGCAGGCCGTGGTCGGTGGCGAAGCCCCACCAGGCGAGTACGGCGATGGCGGTGAGCTCCAGCAGGAACGCGAGTGCCTCGTTGACCAGGTGCAGCGGGCGGGGAAGGGCGGGGAGGGTCATGGCGGGTGCCACCTTGTCGTGTGAGTGCTGCTCATATGCGAGAGCAGTGCTCTCGCATATGAGCAGCGTTCCACGTCGAGAGCGACAAATCAAGAGCAGTGCTCTCGTTTCAGTTCATCGCTCTCGGCGTGGGCCCCTGCAACCCGCTCAGGCCGGATCGGGCAGCGCTCAGTCGGCCACCGGAACCCCGGCGGCGCTGGGGGCAGCGGCAGGCGCCGCCTCCGCCACGACCGGGGCGCCCGGGGCGCGGCCGCGGATGGTCACCGCCGCGACCGCGGCCACCGCCGCGCACACCGCCGAGCCGAGGAAGGCCTGGAGGTATCCGTGCGGGCCGATCAGCCCGCTGTGCTGGAGGATCGCCGCCAGCCCGGCGATGCCGAGCGCACCACCGGCCTGACGGGAGGTCATCAGCAGCCCGGTGCCTGAGGCGAAACGCTCCGGCGCGAGCGACCTGGCCGCGGCGGTGGACAGCCCGGTCAGCGCCACGCCGATGCCGACCCCGGCCAGCACCCCGACCGGCAGCCACAGTTCGAGGTACCGGTGCTCGCTGCCGAACAGCGTGTACATCAGCACGCAGGCCCCGGCGAACAGCGCCGAGCCGGTCAGCACGGCCAGCCACTGCTTGTCCGGGCCGATCCGGCGGCCGACCACCATGGCTCCGGCGGCGGCGGCGAAGGCGCCCGGGGTGACCGCCAGCCCGGCCCGCAGCTCGGAGTAGCCCCATACCGCGTTGAGGAACAGCAGGGTGCTGAGCAGATAGGCGTACATGGCCGCGCCGAAGAACAGCGAGGTGATGTTGGTCCCGGCGAAGGTGCCGCTGCGCCACAGGTCGAGCTCGATCGCGGGCGAGATGTGCCGCCGGGAGAGCAGCAGGGCGATCCCGGTCAGCACGGCGCCGCCGATCAGCAGGCCGATCACCCGGCCGCTGCCCCAGCCCCAGCTGCTGCCCTGGGTGACGCCGAAGACCAGCCCGCCCATGCCCAGGGCCAGCGCGATCACGCCGACCGGGTCCGGCATCCGGCGGCCGCTGGCGGCGTCGGCGGGGACTCCGCGGACGGCCAGCACCACGAAGGCCACGCCCAGTGGCAGGTTGATCAGGAAGACCGCACGCCAGCCCCAGACATTGACCAGCAGTCCGCCGAGGCTGGGGCCGACCGCCGCGGCCATGCTGCTGACCGCGCCCCAGACCCCGATCGCGGCCGCGCGCCGGGCGGGCGCGGTGTGTGCCAGCACCAGCCCGAGCGCGGCCGGGATCATCCCGGCGGCGCCGACGCCCTGGATGATGCGGGCGACCACCAGCAGGTCGAGGTTCGGGGAGCCCGCTGAGCAGTGAGGCGCAGGTGAACAGGGTGGTGGAGATGAGGAACAGCCGCCGCCGGCCGAGGATGTCGGCGACCCGCCCGGCGACCGCCAGCAGCGCCGCGAAGACCACGGTGTAGGCGGTGATCACCCAGGTCAGGTGGGAGAGCGGGGCGGTGGTGAAGTCGGCACGCAGGCTGGGGAAGGCGATGTTGACGACGGTGGTGTCGAGGACTGCCAGGAAGGTGCCGCCGGAGGCGACGACGAGGGCCAGCTTGGAGGCGGCGTATGCCTTGGCGTCGGCCGCACCGGGCGGACCGGACGCGCCGGCGGTGCCGTCTCCGTTCTCCGGCCGTACTGAGGTGGTCGTCATGCCGGTGTTCCCTCCGTCGTCGGGCTGCTGCGGGCAACAGGCACGAGCGTACTATCAAAACGAACGATCGTGCATCTATTGGGTCAACGCGTCAACTCCCCGACGGACGCCGCCCTTACCGGGGTCGGGACCTGAGCCGGGGCCGAAGCGACAGCAGCGACCGCGGGCGCAGCAGCCGCGGCCGGAGCGACAGCAGCGGCCGGGGCCAGCGCCAGCAGTGTCCGGGCGATGGCATCGGAGTCCTGGAGGATCACCGAGTTGACCCCGGGCCGGATCCCGGCCGCGGTCGCCCAGTGCACCGACTCCGTCGGCACTCCGAAGGCGAAGCGGCGCGGATGCGGCCGGCCCGAGGCGTCGACCAGGTGGAACGGCGCCTCGGTCACCGCCAGACCGTCGGTCAGATGGCCGCCCGCCGAGGCGTCGCCGATCTCGTAAGGCCGGCACTGCCCCTGCGCCAGCAGCCGGGTCAGCAGCGGATCGGTGGTCTGCCGCAGCCCGCCGTCCGGCAGCCGGGCCTCGATCAGCGCCGAGGCGGTGACCCGGGAACCGGGCACGGACGGCGACTCCACCACGAACAGCCCGGCCTCCTCGTCGAGTTCGGCCCGCGCGCCCGGACCGAGCACCCGCAGCACCCCGCCTCGATCAGCGCGATCGCCTCGGCGATCCGCCGGGCCGGGGGCCGATCGACAGGAACGCGTTCAGCGGGGTGTACCAGCCGTCCAGGTCCTCCCGGTGCGAGACCCGGACAGGCCGCCGTGGTCGACCACCATCCGGACCTCGTTGCGCAGGTCCCGCAGCACATCCAGGGCCGCCTTCAGCGGGCCGCGGACATTGCCCTCCTGAGCCGCCGTCAGATCCGCCCGCAGATGCCGCAGCAGCCACGCCTCGAACTCCTGCGGCGAGGCGAAGTCCAGGCCGTCGAACGGCTGGGCGATCCGCGCCCAGTCCCAGTGGGCCGCCGCCGCCACGCGAACTCGTCCAGCAGCGGCCGCTGCTGCCCGGGCCCGGCCAGCAGATAGCGGCCGCGCAGCGCCTCCGCCTCAACCGCCCGGCCCTGGCCGGTCAGCAGCGCCGCGTAGTACACGGCCTCGACCTCCTTGGCGATCAGCGGCCACAGCTGGGCGCGGAAGTCCAGGCCACCGCAATGCCGGGACTCGCGGCGCAGCAGCTCCACGGTGTCCGGGTCAGCAGCGCCGGGGTGTGCCGGCCGTGCGGGCCTTCTGGTTCTCGCCGCGCGAGTGGAACGGCAGTCCGCGCCGGGAGCCGGCCACCAGCAGCGGCTCCCGGCCCGAGGGCCGGTAGACCAGGCCCGCCGGGCCCGCTCGAACCGGCCGCCGCGGCCCAGCGTCAGCAGCGCCGCGTAGTCGAAGAAGTTGAGCCCCAGGCCCAGCAGCGCGACTGTCGTACCCGGCCGCAGCGCCGACAGGTCGACGTCCGCCGGGTTCGCCGGGGGGATGTAGCTCAGGCCGTGCCCGCGGGCGAACTCCGCGCTCCGCGCCTGCGCGCCGGAGCGGCGGGCGGGCAGGTGGCCCTGGGCCAGGACGACCGCGTGCAGCCCGGCGAGGCGGGTGCCGTCCTCCAGCAGCACCCGCTGCTCGCCGTCCGGCAGGTCCTCCTCCAGGGCGACCGCCCGGGAGCGGTGCAGCACCGTACGCAGCCGGCCCGGGGCGGTGCCGGTCACCCGCTGGAAGACCCACTCCAGGTAGCGGCCGAAGAAGGCCCGGGTCGGGTACGAGTCGGGGCCCAGGGTGCGGGCCTCCGCCAGCACCAGCTCGCTGTAGCCGCCGCCGTCGGCCGGGTCCAGCGGCGTCGGCCCCATCAGCGTCGGGCCCATCAGGGTCAGGAATCTGGCCCACTCGTACAGGCTCGGGCCGGGCGCGAGCGGTCCGGCCAGGGTGACGCTGTCGTCGGTGAACATGGTGACCTGGCCGGCCACCGTGTTCATCAGCAGGTGCGGCGACTGGTCGGTACGCCACACCTGCCCGCCCGGCGGGAACGGGTCGACCACATGGACGGTCACCGGACCCCGTCCCCGCCCGCGGCGGCGTTGGCGCAGAGCCGCTCCAGCACGGAGAGCCCGCGGGGTCCCGCGCCGATGAGGCAGATCCTGAGCTGCCCGCTGTTCATGGTCACTGCCTCCACACTGTGAGGTCGGTCGTTCGGGATGCCCGAGCCGTCCGGGGATGCCACGGCCGTCCGGCTGCCGGAGCCGTACGAGATGCCTGAGCCGTCCGGCTGCCGGAGCCGTACGGGATGCCTCAGCCCTGCACGGCCGCGCCGATGGGCCGGCCGCCGAGCTGTCGGGCCGGCCGCGGGTCGGCGGGCCCGCGGGCGGGGATCCTGGCCTGGCCCCGGGCGCCGCGGGCCAGGGCCGCGCGGAGCTCGGCCGCGGCCCGGCCGCGCGCCTGCGGATCACCCGCGCCCAGCTCCCGCAGCGCCGCCAGCACCGCCCCAGATCCAGCGCCAGTTCGGCCAGCACCTCCGCCACGGCGGCGGCGTTGGAGCCGATGATGTCGGTCCACAGCGCGCTGTCCCCGGCGGCGATCCGGGTGGTGTCCCGCAACCCCTGCCCGGCGACCAGCAGTTGCCGCTCCTCACCGGCCAGCAGCCGGGCCGCCAGCAGGCTGGAGACCAGGTGCGGGGCGTGCGAGGTGAGCGCGACCGCGTGGTCGTGCTCGGCGTGCCGCATGGTCAACGGCTCGGCGCCGCACAGCTCGACCAGCTCCAGGACGTACCGCAGCGCCTGCTCGTCCGAGTGCTCGGACGGGGTGAGCACCCACGGCCTGCCGTGGAACAGGTCGGCCCGGGCGGCCAGCGGCCCGGACCGCTCGCTGCCGGCCATCGGGATGACCGCCGACATAGCGGGCCAGGTCGCAGCCGTACCCGGCGGCCTCCGCCTGCAAGCCCTGCTTCACGCTCGCGGTGTCGGTGAAGTACCGCGCCAGCGAGGAGCGCTGGGCCTCGCGCAGGGCCTCGGCGGTGTGCCGCGGCGGTACCGCGATCACCGCCAGGTCCGCCGGGGCGGCGGGCGGTCCGGCGATGCCCGCGCCGAGCGCGGCCGCCGTTCCCGCCGCCCCCGGATCGCGGTCGACCAGGTGGGTCCGCACGCCCCGGCCGGTGAGGGCCAGGGCGACGGAGGTACCTATCAGGCCGGTGCCCACCACCACGGCGGTACGCATCAGCTGCTGCGCCACAGCACCGGGCAGAACTCGGGGTCGCTGTAGTCCGGGGCGCCGTCGGCGTCGCGGCGGACCAGCGCATCGTGGTTGTAGGACACCGCGGAGCCGTCCGAGCGGGTGAACCGGCGGTAGTGGTTCGCGCCGTCCTGAAGGTGGAAGGAGATGGCGCGGCGCGGCCGGTCGGCGGTGTTGGCGCCGCTGCCGTGGTAGGTCCGGCAGTGGTGGAAGCTGACGTGCCCTTGGGGATCAGCATCGGGATCTTGCGCACCTCGGTGTCGTTGTACCGGGCGTTCTCGTCCAGCATGGCGTCGAGCTGGCTGCGGTCCCGCTCGGCGAAGTGCAGCGACGTGGCGTCGTTGACGGCGGTCTCGCGCCAGCGGTGGCTGCCGTCGACCATGGTGATGGTGCCCAGTTCCTCGGTGCAGTCGTGGAACGGGATGAACGCGGTCAGCATCCGCTCGGAGCTGCTGGTCGCCCAGTAGTGCCGGTCGAAGTGCCAGGGCACGATGTTGGACTGCTCACCGGCCACCGGCGGCTTGTAGATCAGCGTGGACTGGAACGCCCGGATCTCGTCGGCCTGCGCCAGCCGCGCCGCCACCGCGCCGAGCAGCGGCTTGCGCAGCACACCGGCGATGGTGTCGTCCTCGTAGTGGATGTAGTCGTTGTGCCGCTGCACCTGGCCGTGCTCCGGCTCCCAGTAGGCGAGCTTGGGCGGGCGGACCGGCAGCGTACGGTCGCGGTGGCCGGCGTAGAAACGCTCGCTCGCCGACTCCAGCAGGTCGACCTCCTCGTCGGTGAAGACCTTCCCCGACAGGTACCAGCCGTGCTCGGCGTAGTGCGCGACCTCGGCGTCGGAGGGGAGCAGCTCCCGCTCCTCGTCGGTCAGCGTGAACAGTGCGGTTTCCTGGACAGTCACAGACGTCATTCCTTCGGAACAGGCGGTACAGCGGTTCGTGCAGGGCAGGACAAGGCAGGGCAGGGCACAGCAGGACAGGCACAGCAGGGAGGGCACAGCAGGGCAGGGCACAGCGGGGCAGGGCATGAAGAACAGGGCAGGGCGGCCCGGGCGGGTCAGCTGGTGACCCGCTCCTGGGCCACCGCCGTGTACAGCGCCTTGATGTTGCCGCTGCCGAAGGTGCGGGCGCCGTGCCGGTCGATCAGCTCCCAGAAGAAGGTGCGCCGGACGTGCATGGACTGGGTGAAGATCTGGAACACCTGGCCCCAGTGGTCCCGGTCGACCAGCACATTGGTCTCCCGCAGGTCCTCGATGGCCAGCTCCGGGCGGCCCAGCCGCTGCTCCAGCTCGGAGTAGTAGGCCTCCGGGGTCCGCAGGAAGCGCACGCCCCGGGCGCCCAGGGTCCGCACCGCGCCGGTGATGTCGTCGGTGAGCAGCGCCAGGTGCTGGACGCCGGCGCCGCCGTGCCGGGCCAGGAACTCGTCGATCTGGCCGGGTCTGCGGTCGGTCACCGGCTCGATCAGGGTGAAGGTGACCTTGCCGGACGGGCTCTGCACCACCTTGGAGTCCATCGCCTGCTCGCCGACCTCGATGAACTCCTCGAAGATCTGCGAGAAGCCGAAGACCCGCTGGTAGAACTCGACGGTCGGGCGCAGCTCGCCGGCCGGCAGGCAGATCGCGGCGTGGTCGACCACCGACAGCAGGTCGTCGCCCTGCTCCGGGTCCGGGGCGAACATGTCCACGGCCCCGGGCAGGAAGTTGTCGCGGTCCCCGGCGCGCTCGACGAAGCGGTGGCTGACGTCGCCGAAGCCGAGCACGGCCGCGGTGACCGCCAGGTCCTCGCCCTGCTGGTGGCGGGTGGGCTGCTCGACCGCGGTGGCGCCGCGGTCGACCGCCTCCGCCAGTGCCGCGGCCGCGTCGTCGACCTCGAAGGCGATGGCGGCGACGCCGTCCCCGTGCCGGGCGGTGTAGCGGGCCGCCGGGTGCTTCTCGCTCAGCGCCGAGGTCAGCAGCAGCCGGACGCCGCCCTGGCGCAGCAGCAGCGAGCGCTGGTCCGGCAGGCCGGTCTCCGGCCCGGCCTGGCCGCACAGCCGGAAGCCGAACGCGGTGCACAGGTAGAACGCGTACTGCTGGGCATCGCCGACATAGAACTCGACGTGGTCCACGCCTTCGATCCTCATGCGTGTTCCTTTCGTTCCGCGCCGCCGCGGGTACGGCGGGTGGAGGGTGCGCCGAGCAGCAGGCTCACGTTGTGGCCGCCGAAGGCGAAGGAGTTGGACAGCACGGCCCGCACGGCCTGCCGCCGGGCGCCGCCCACGACATGGTCGAGCTCGCAGGCCGGATCGAGGTCGTCGAGGTTGCCGGTGGGCGGCAGCGCGCCCTCGGCCACGGCGAGCGCGCAGATCAGCGCCTCCACCGCGCCGGAGCCGCCGAGCAGGTGGCCGGTCATCGACTTGGTGCCGCTGACCGCGGGCGAGCGGTCGCCGAAGACCGCGCGGATGGCCTTGGTCTCGGCGACGTCGCCGAGTTTGGTGGCGGTGCCGTGGGCGTTGACGTAGTCCACGTCGTCCGGCCCGAGCGAGCCCGAGGCCAGTGCGGAGCGCATGGCCTGGGCCGCGCCCTCCCCGTCCGGGCGGGGCGCGGTGGGCCGGTAGGCGTCGGTGCTGCCGCCCCAGCCGAGCAGGTCGGCGTACCCGGCGGCGCCCCGGCTGTCGGCCAGTCCGGCCCGCTCGACCACCAGCACCCCGGCGCCCTCGGACAGCACGAAGCCGTTGCGGCGGCGGTCGAACGGCCGGCTGGATGCCTCCGGGTCCTCGAAGCCGTGGGCCAGGGCCCGGGCGTGCCGGAAGGCCAGTGCGGTGGTGGCGTTCAGCGGGGACTCCGCGCCGCCGCAGACCACCACGTCGGCCTCGCCGTAGCGGATCAGCCGGGCGGCCTCGGCGACCGCGTGCGCCCCGGCCGCGCAGGCCGTTGCGGTTGCCGAACTCCAGCCCCGGATGCCGTACTTGATGGCGATCCTGGCCGCGGCCATATTGGGCAGCATGCCGGGCAGCAGATAAGGGCTGATCGCGGTGGGGCCGCGCTGGGCCCGTTCCAGGCCCTGCGCCTCGTAGGTGGTCAGGCCGCCCGCGCCGCTGGAGACCACCACCGCCACCCGGGCCGGGTCGACGTCCCGGCCGATGACCAGGCCGGCGTCGGCGATGGCGTCGTCGGCGGCGGCCATCGCCATCAGCACGAACCGGTCGACCAGGCGGCCCTCGCTGGGCGGCAGCACCTCGGCGGCGGTGATGTCCGGGGCCATGCCCACCGAGTCGACCACCCCGTCCAGCTGGTGTCCGGCGGGCGGGCGGCGCAGCCCGGACTTGCCGTGGCAGAGCGCGTCGAACAGCTCCGGCGCGCCCCGGCCGAGCGGGGTGACCGCGCCGAGGCCGGTCACCACCGCGGCGTCCGCGGCGCTCACCGGGTACCCGCCGGGGTACCCAGGGCGGCGCCGCGGGCGAGGAACTCCTCACGCAGCAGCACCTTGCGGACCTTGCCGGTCGGGCCGAGCGGGATCAGCGCCGGGTCGACCACCACCACCTGTTGGACGGTGGCCGCCACCTCCGGGTCCAGCCGGGCCAGCACCTCGGCGGTGCGGTCGGCCCGCTGGTCCGCGGCCGGGTCCAGCACCAGCAGTACCGAGCTGGTCACCCGGTCGTCCTCGCGGACCGCGACCACGGTGCACTCCAGCACCTCGGGGCAGCCGGCCAGCACCTGCTCCTCGGCGAGGGCGGTGTACAGCGCCCGGCCGTTGCCCAGGTCCACCGCGTCCGCGGCCCGGTCCACGTGGAAGTAGAAGCCGGCCTCGTCGCGGAAGACCAGGTCACCGGTGAGGAAGTAGCCGTCCCTGCGGGTGCGGTAGGTGGTCACCGAGTCGTTCCAGTAGCCCAGGGCCAGGGTCGGGGCGTTGATCCCGAGCTGGCCGACCCGGCCGGGGCCGAGCCGCTCGCCGTCCTCGTCGAGCACCGCGACATCCGAGAAGGCGTGCGGCTTGCCGATGCAGCGGGAGTAGCGCCTGGTGTCCGCGGTGTGGGTGATGAAGAACTGCGAGTGGCCCATCTCGGTCGAGCCCAGGCCGTCGACGAAGTGCGAACCGGGTTCCGTACGGCGGGCGTTGGCGGTGCCGGCGGCGCGGCTGCCGACCGCGACCAGCTTGCGGATGTGCGCCTCGTGCGCGCAGTCCCCGGTGTTCCACCAGGAGCGCACCGAGTCCAGCTTACGGGCCGTCAGATCGTGTCCGGCCAGCTCGGACCAGGTCGCCGAGAAGCCCAGCACGCACTCCGCCTGCCAGCTCTCGATGGCGTCCAGGACGGTGTCGCCGTCGGAGCCGGAGACCAGCGCCAGCTGCACCCGGTTGGCCAGCGCCAGGTTCACCGCGATCACGGTCGCGGCATGGGCCGAGGGCAGCGCCCCCAGGATCCGCTCCAGGCCCTGCGGCTTGGGCAGCAGCAGCCGGTGCCGGACCGAGGCGAACAGGCTGTGGTGCGAGTGCGCCACGGCCTTGGGCAGGCCGGTGGTGCCGGAGGAGTGGGTGATCACCACCGGCTCGGCGCGGTGGTGCCGGTAGGGGCGGGGTGCGGCGGCCGGGTCGGCCGCGCCCAGGCCGGAGACGTCGGCCAGCAGCGGCGCACC
The DNA here is from genome assembly GCA_014284505.1 of Streptacidiphilus sp. 4-A2. Taxonomy (GTDB): domain Bacteria; phylum Actinomycetota; class Actinomycetes; order Streptomycetales; family Streptomycetaceae; genus Streptacidiphilus. The sequence continues at coordinate 6,559,989 of JAAFYY010000001.1, forward strand.
GGTGTCCCGGCCTTCCAGCAGCTCGCGGTGGGCGGCGTCGGTGAGCACGCCGACCGCCCGCAGCCGCTTGATGTAGCGGCTCGCCGGGTCGCCCGCCAGCCGCCCGTTGACCAGCGCCGGGATCGCGCCGATCCGGGCCAGCGCCAGGTAGTTGAGCACCTGGTCGGCGGCGTTCGAGACGAACACCGCGACCGGGTCGCGCGGCCGCACGCCCAGGCCGTGCAGCGCCGCCGCCCGGGCGGCCACCCGCTCACCCAGTTCGGCGAGGGTGAACGGCTGCCAGGCCGGGTGCCCGTCGACCTCGGTGTCGAAGGTCAGGGTGGGCAGGTCGAGGCCGCGGCCCCGTTCGATGAGCGCCGTGAGGAGGTTGCCGACGCCGAGCGACTGGTCGGCCGCCAGCTCCGCGCGGTCGTTGACCGCGATCGGGGCGTCCGCAGTCGGGCCTTGATGCCGGTCATGACAGTGACTTCGCCTTTCTGCAGCGCACGGCGGGGTTGGGGGTCACGAGGCGACAGCGGCGGAGGACCGCTTGACGATCTCGTCGACCAGGCCGCCCACGGTCAGCAGGGCGACGCTCTCCATCTCGTCCTCCTCGAACTTCACCCCGTAGGTGTCCTCGACCTGGATCGCGACCTCGGCCAGCGACAGCGACTCCAGGTCGAGCCCGGCCGGGCCGAGCGGGGTCTCGCCGGTGACCTCGGCGGTGTCGTAGTTCATGTTCTTCAGGGCCTCGACGACAAACTGGTGGACCTCGGCGGACATCTGGTTCACTCCGTTTCATGAGCGTGGACAGTCGCCCGGCGGACATCGGCGCGGGCGTGGTGAGGGTGCTGTGGAGCACCACGGACAACGGGGACGGGCGCGATCAGGCGCACCGGCTGCTGGTGCGCGGCGCGGCGGCGGAACTGGCCGTCCCGGCGTCCGAGATCTGGGTGGAGCACGAGCCCGGCGGACGCCCGCTGCTGGGCGGGTCAGGTCAGGGGCTCGCGGTCAGCGTCAGTCACGCCCGGCGGGCGCTGGCGGTGGCACTGCTGGCACCGCGGGCGGGAGCCGCGGTGGGGGTCGATGTGGAACCGGTGCGCGGGCTGTCGGGCGCCGCGCTGGCCCGGACCTGGTTCGACCCGGCGGAGGCGCACTGGGTGTCCGGCCTGCCCGAGGAGCAGCAGGCGCTGGGCTTCCTGTGGCTGTGGACGCAGAAGGAGGCGGTGGGCAAGGCGCTGGGCACCGGGCTGCGCCAGGGCGGGATGAGCCGCCCGGTGGCACTGCCCGCCGACTGGCCCCCGGCCGGGGACGGGGTGCCGGTGCTGCGCCCGCAGCCCGGTGACCGGCGGCTGGCCGCGGGCGCGGCGCTGGCGGACGACGGCCGGCTGGTGCTCGGGTCGCGGTGCTGGACGAGTCGGTGGACCGGACGCCGGTCGCGGTGCCGGACGGGGCGGTTGACGCGGGGGCGGCCGGGCGGCGGGTCGAGCTGCACCGGGGCTGAGCCCCGGCGCGGCACCGGCGGGTCACCGGCCGACCACGGACTGCGCGGCCACGGACTGGGCGGCCACGGGCTTGGTGGCCACAGACTGCGCGGCCACGGACTGCGCGGCCACGGACCGGGTGGCCAGGGTCTGCGCGGCCAGGGACCGGGCGGCGGCCTGGAGCACCTGCGGGTTGCGCACCGGCTTGCCGGTCGCGGTGCGGGGCAGTTCGGCCAGCAGGTGCAGGGTCCGCGGCCGCTTGTAGGGGGCGAGCCGGGCGGCCAGGGTGGCGGTCAGCGCCTCGGGGGTGAGCTCGGCCCGGACGGTGACATAGGCCTCGATCCCGGCCTCGTGCACCACCACCGCGTCGGTGACCCCGGGCAGCTCCCGGATGGTCTCCTCGACCTCGGCCAGGTCGACCTTCAGTCCGCCGATGGACACCTGGGAGTCCAGCCGGCCGTGCACGGTGAGCAGTCCGGTGACCGGGTCCAGGCTTCCGCGTCCCTTGTGCGCAGCCAGCCGTCCCTGGTAGCGGGGCCGGGTCGGCCAGGCCGACGTAGGGGGAGTCGGGCAGTCCGAGCAGGATCTGCCCGTCGGTCACCCGGACCGGCATCCCGGCGACCGGGGTGAGGCCGGGGCTGGTCGCGCCGGTCAGGTCGGTGGCGATCACCCGGCCTCGGTCATCCCGTACATGGCGCCGAGTTCGGCGCCGTAGCCGGTACAGAAACGTTCCCGCAGGTGGTCGCCGAGCAGTTCGCCGCCGGTCACCATCCGGCGCAGCTGCGGCAGCCGGGGCGGGTTCCTGGCGGTGGCCAGCAGCGCGGTCTGCGAGGGCACGCCCAGCAGGGTGGTGGGTTCCGGCCCCGCGGCGACGGCCTTGAGGATGCCCTCCAGCGTCTGCGTGGTGGGCAGCACCACCTGGCTGCCGCCGGCCAGCCCGTAGAGCAGGCCGCCGACCAGGCCGAGCACATGGACCACGGAGGCGAGCACGACGGTGCGCTCACCGCGCCGGGGGAAGCCGTCGAGCCGCGAATAGCGGTCGATCTCGGTCAGCAGGCTGCCGACCCGGCGGCCGATGACCTTCGACGGGCCGGTCGAGCCGGAGCTGAGCTGGAGCAGCGCGTGGTCGGTGGCCGCCACCGGCAGGCCGTCGGGCAGCGGGGTGACCCGGGTGCGGATGTCCACATAGCCGCGGAACTTGCCGGAGAACTCGCCGTCCGGTTCGACCACCAGTCGCGGGCGCAGCCTGGCGATCGCCTGCTCCACCTCGTGCTCCGTCAGCCGGTAGTCGAGCAGGGCCACCTGGGCCCCGGCCCGCCAGCCGGCCAGCATCGCCACGATGCAGCCCAGGGAGGGCGGCAGCCGCAGCGCGACCGCGCCGCCCGCCGCCAGTCCGGCCTGCTGGTAGCGGCTCTGCTCGGCCGCGACCAGCAGGCGTAACTCCCCCGGGCCACCGGCTCGCCCAGATGCAGGACGACCTCGCGGTCGGCCCCGGCTAACAGGACCTCGTCGACCCAGCCGCACTCGGCCCCGGGCCCGTCCGGCGCGCTTCCCCCCACTGCGATCCCCACCCATCTGCTAATTCGGATGATTCCTGGCAGTTTTGCCCCCGGCTCCCACCCTTCAGCACCGGCAGCCAATTGGCAAGTAAAACTTTCTCGAATTCCTACTTGCGGGTAGCTTGACAGAAGGCTGTTAATTGCGGGAAAGCATAAGTGTCATCTGCGGCGGGCGCGCAGAATTGCCGCCCGCCAGGTTCTGCGACGGTCGGTGCAATCCTCGGTGCCAGGGGCCCCGGTTTCAGTAGGCGATCACGCCGGCGCGGCCGAAATCCTGGACGCGCGGGGCTCCCATGAGCGCCATGACCTCATCAAACTCTTCGATCAGCAATCCCAGCACCCCGGCCGCGCCTTTGCTTCCGGAATGCGCGAGGCCCCACAGTACCGGGCGTCCGACAAATACCGCGTCGGCACCGAGGCAGAGCGCCCTGGCGATATCCGCGCCATGCCGCACCGCGCCGTCGAGGACGATCCGACATCGGCCGCCGACGGCGTCCACGATTTCCGGCAGGGCATCGGCCGCGGGCACCGCGAAATCGAGCTGACGGCCCCCGTGATTGGATACCACAATTGCCTGGACGCCGTGCTCGACGGCGAGCCTGGCGTCCTCGGCGGTGAGCACGCCCTTGAGCACCAGCGGCAGTCCGGTGCGCTCCCGCAGCCAGGCCAGGTCGGCCCAGGTGACCGACGGGTCGAACTGCTCGCGCGAGTGCCGGGCGATGCGACTCCCGTCCCGGCCCTGATGGTGGCGGACATCACCGAGGCGTCGACATTGACCGCGCGGATCCCCTCCGGACGGCGAAGCCGTTGCGCAGATCCCGGGACGGCGGGCGACCAGCGGCGCGTCCACGGTCAGCACCAGCGCCCGGTAGCCGGCCGCCTCGGCCCGCCGGACCAGCGCGGCCAGCACCTCGCGGTCGCGCAGCCAGTACAGCTGGAGCCACAGCGGCGCGGTGGCCGCGGCGGCGATGTCCTCCAGGGTCCGGCTGGCGAACATGCTGACGGTGAACAGCGCGCCGTGCTCGCCGGCCGCCCGCGCGGTCGCCACCTCGCCCTCGGGTGCGCCAGGCGGTGGTAGGCCATGGGCGCGATGCCGATCGGGGCGCCCAGCGCCGAACCCAGCAGGGTGGTGCCGCAGTCCCGCACCGAGACGTCGACCAGGCCGCGCGGGCGCAGCCGCAGCCGGTCGAGCGCGGCCCGGGCGGCCTGCTGCATGGATTCGGTACCGCTGCCGCCCGCGAAGAAGTCCCAGACCGGAGGCGGGAGTTCGGCCCTGGCCGCGGCCTCGTAGTCAGCGAGCGACAGTTGTGCCATTCCACGATCCCTCGTATGAACGTGTGACGTCCTGCCCAAGTAACCGCACGACCGTGCAGGAACCCCAGTCTTGCATAGTGTCCGCACGGTCGTCCACTTAGTACCATGGGCGATTGGGGTGGCCAACGCACCGTGCACCAGCGGCCACGCCCACGGAGCGAGAAGAGGTGGCTCAATGCCAGGCGCGAGCAAGGACAACCGGATCGAGCGCGGCAACCAGACCCGGCGGCTGATCCTGGGGCGGACCGTGCAGATCGCATCGGTGGAAGGCCTGGAGGGGCTCTCCCTGGGCAGACTCGCCACCGAGCTGGAGCTCAGCAAGAGCGGCGTCTTCGCCCTGTTCGGCTCCAAGGAGGAGCTGCAGCTGGCCACCGTGCGCGCCGCCATCAAGATCTACATCGAGCATGTGGTGCAGCCCGCCCGCGACGTCCCGCCCGGCCTCGGCCGGATCTGGACCATGTGCAGCACCTGGCTCACCTACTCCGAGCAACGGGTCTTCCCCGGCGGCTGCTTCTTCTACTCGGTCACCGCCGAGTACGACGCCCGCAACGGTTCGGTGCACGATACGGTGGTCCAGGCCCGTGACAACTGGATGTCCTTCGTGGAACAGACCATCGAGGGCGCGCGTACAGCCGGAGAGATCGACCAGGACACCGACGTCCCGCAACTCGCCTTCGAACTGGTCGCCTTCCTGGAGGCGGCCAACGCCGAGTCCGTCCTGCACGACGACTCCACCAGCTATGCCAAGGCAGCCAAGGCCGTCAGAAACCGGCTGCGCGCCATCGCCACCGATCCGTCGCAGGTGCCCGACACTCCCTAGACGTCGGCCGCGGTCCGCCAGGGCCCCGGCCCTGGCCGGAGAGACCCATGGCATTCGACCCGCAGTTCCAGGCCCTCTACCGGGCCCGGGCGGCACAGGACGTGCGCCCGCTCTACACCATGACGCTCGATCAGGCCCGGGCGGCGGACCTCGCCGCCATCCAGGCCGACGCCGGGACCCCGGAGCCGGTCGCCGAGGTCGTCAACCGCTTCCTGCCCGGGCCGCAGGGCCCGCTGCCGGTCCGGATCTACCGCCCCTTCCGCGAGGACGCGGCCGCCGACCGGCCGCTGCCGGTGCTGGTCTACTTCTTCGGCGGCGGCTGGACCCTCGGCAGCCTGGACACCGGCGACGCCATCTGCCGCAGCCTGACCAACGCGGTCGGCTGTCTGACCGTGGCCGTGGGCTACCGGCTCGCCCCCGAGCACACCTTCCCGGCCGCGGTCCACGACTGCTACGCCGGGGTGCGCTGGATCGCGGAGCAGGCAAAGGAGTTCGGCGGGGACCCGGAGCGGATCGCGGTCGGCGGCGACAGCGCCGGCGGCAACCTCAGCGCCGCGGTCACCCTGCTCGCCCGCGACCAGGACGGCCCCGCGCTCTGCGCGCAACTGCTGGTCTACCCCAACACCGACCACCTGGCGGACACCGCCTCCCGGCGGGAGAACACCGACCCGCTGCTGTTCAACGACAAGTCGGTGCACTGGTACTGGGACAACTACCTGGCCGATCCGGCCGACGGCGCCGACCCGCTGGCCTCCCCTGCGCGCCGCGGACCACAGCGGCCTGCCGCCCGCGCTGGTCATCACCGCCGAACACGACCCGCTCCGGGACGAGGGCGAGGCCTACGCGCTGCGGCTGCGGGAGAGCGGGGTGCCGGTGGAGCTGACCCGCTACCCCGGGGTCCCGCACGGCTTCTTCGCCATGTCCGGCAGCCTGGACGCCGGCCGCCGCGCCCAGGAGCAGGCCGCCGCCTACCTGCGGGCCGCCTTCGAGCCCGCCGCCGACCGAGCCGACAGCACCGACCGCGCCGACCGCGCCGACCGCGCCGACAGCGCCGACAGCGCCGACAGCGCCGACAGCAACTCCGACCGCTCCTGCGACCGCACCGAGAGAGGCTGACCCGTGTCGGCGACCACCCCCGCGACCCCCGAACCGCTGCCGCTCGGGGACCTCCACGGCTCGCTCAGCGACCCGCTGCTCGACGCCATGAACCTGCTCAACGAGGCCGTGGGGCGCTTCCCGCAGGCACTGTCCTTCGGCGCCGGGCGGCCCACCGAAGGCGCCTTCGAACCCGAGCAACTCGCCCGCCACCTGCGGTCGTTCACCGACTACCTGGAGCAGGAGCTCGGCTGGAGCCGAGAGCGGGTGCGCACCACGCTGTACCAGTACGGGCGCACCAACGGCATCATCCACGAGCTGATAGCCCGCACCCTGGCCAACGACGAGAACATCAGCGTCCCGCCGGAGGCGGTGGTGGTGACCACCGGCGCGCAGGAGGCGATGCTGATCACCCTGCGCGCGCTGTTCGCCCGGCCCGGGGACACCCTGCTGGTCAGCTCGCCCTGCTATGTCGGAGTGACCGGCGCCGCCCGGCTGCTGGACATCCCGGTGCACCCGGTGCCGGAGGGCCCGGCCGGGCCCGACCCGGAGGCGGTGCTGACGGCGGTCCGCGAGGTCCGCGCCGCGGGCGGGCGGCCGCGGGCGCTGTACCTGGTGCCGGACTTCGCCAACCCGACCGGCGCCAGCATGACCACCGAGGCCCGCCGGGCCCTGCTGGAACTCGCCGAGCAGCAGGACCTGCTGATCCTGGAGGACAACCCGTACGGCTTCTTCGTGCGCAGCGGGGAGGTCAGGCCGACGCTGAAGTCGCTCGACCGGGGCCGCCGGGTGCTGTACCTGGGCTCCTTCGCCAAGACCGCGCTGCCCGGCGCCCGGGTCGGCTATGTGCTCGCCGACCAGGAGGTCCGCGGGCCGCAGGGGCAGCTCACCCTGCTCGCCGACGAGCTGTCGAAGATCAAGAGCATGACCACGGTGAACACCTCGGCGATCAGCCAGGCCGTGATCGGCGGGCTGCTGGTCGAGTGCGGCTTCCGGCTGCGCGAGGCCAACGCCGCGGCCACCGCGCACTACCGGGGCACCATGGACACCCTGCTCGGCGAGCTGGAACGGCATTTCCCCCCGGCCCGCCGGGAGCAGCTGGGGCTCAGCTGGAACCGTCCGGACGGCGGCTTCTTCTTTGTGGTCACCGTGCCGTTCGTCGCGCGACGGCAAGGCCCTGGAGCGCTCCGCCCGGGACCACGGGGTGCTCTGGACGGCCATGTCCGACTTCTGCATCGGCGGCGGCGGTGAGCACCAGCTACGGCTCTCGTGCAGCACACTGACGCAGGATCAGATCGTGGAGGGGGTACGCCGGCTGGCCGGGTTCATCGAGCAGGAGTCCGCCGCGCTCGACTGACCGCCGCGCTACCGGGACACGACTGCGGGGCACGCCGGCCGGCGTGCCCCGCAGTGCGGTCGTGAGTCCGGGCCTGTTGCGAATCCGGGCCTGTTGCGGGTCCGGGCGTGAGTCCGGGCGTGTGGCGAGTCCGGGCGTTCAGGCGCCGACCGCGTGCACGCCGCCGTCGACGTGCACGATCTCGCCGGTGGTCTTCGGGAACCAGTCGGAGAGCAGCGCGACCACCCCGCGCGCCGCGGGCTCCGGGTCGGCGACGTCCCAGCCGAGCGGGGCGCGGGTGGTCCACACCTCGCGGAACACGTCGAAGCCGGGGATGGACTTGGCGGCGGTGGTCCGCACCGGGCCCGCCGCCACCAGGTTGCAGCGGACCTGGCGGCCGCCAGCTCCCGGGCCAGATAGCGGGAGGTCGACTCCAGCGCGGCCTTGGCCACGCCCATCCAGTCGTAGCCGGGCCAGGCCTGCTGCGCGTCGAAGTCGAGCCCGACCAGCGAGGCCCCCTGCGGGCCGATCAGCGGCAGGCAGGCGGTGGCCAGCGCCTTCAGCGAGAACGCGGAGACCTCCAGCGCGGTCCCGACCGAGGGCCAGCCGGTCTCCAGGAAGCCGCCGCCGAGCGCGTCCCGGGGCGCGAAGGCGATCGAGTGCACGATGCCGTCCAGTCCCGCGTCCGCGCCGAGCTCCGCGCGCACCCGCTCCGCCAGCGAGTCCAGGTGCTCCGGCTGCTGCACGTCGAGCTCAAGCACCGGCGCGGGCTCGGGCAGCCGCTTGGCGATCCGCTCGACCAGGCTGAGCCGCCCGTAGCCGGTCAGTACCAGCCGCGCGCCCTGCTCCTGGGCCAGCCGCGCGGTGTGGAAGGCGATCGAGGACTCCATCAGCACGCCGGTCACCAGGATCCGCTTCCCGGCCAGCAGCCCGCTCACCGGGACACCCCGGCCTCGGCGCCGCCGGTGGGCGCGTCGGCGGCGGTCACGAAGTCGACCACCTCGGCGACACCGCGGGGTCGGCCAGGATCCGGCGGTGGCCCAGACGGCGGGTGCTGATCAGCCGCGCCTGCCCCGGGTACGCGCTGGTGATCCGCCGCGCCTGGGCCGGCAGCACCAGATCGTCGTCGTCGTCCTGCACCACCAGGATCGGCGCCCGCACCTGTTCCGGCTCGTGGACCACCGAGAAGCGGCTCCAGATGTCGGCCTCCTGCGGGAACAGCTCCTGCGCGATCCGGATCCGCAGCTCGTCGCGGACCTGCGGGCGCAGCCCGAGCTTGGCGCAGAACGCGTCGACCACATAGCTGAAGTCGACCACCCGCCGATGAACGGAGAAATCCGCCCGGCGCGCACCCCCTGCGCAGCGAGAAGAAGGTCGCGGTGGCCCCGAGCGAGTGCGCGATCACCGCCTCGAAGTCGCCGAGTTCGGCGTGCAGCCGGGTGATGATGTCGCGGTACTCCAGGATGGTGGTGGTCTTGCCGGTGGAGTCGCCGTGCCCGGGGCGTCGAAGGTGACCGGGCTGTAGCCGCGCTCCAGCAGCTCGGCCGCGAAGGCGGAGAACCGCGAGCCGCGCGACTCCCAGCCGTGCACCAGCAGCACCGGGCGCTCGCCGCTGCCCCAGCGGTAGCTGAGCACCGTCTTGCCGTTCAGGTCGAGTGCCTTGACCTGGGCCTGCTCCATGAACGGCCGCTCGGAGGGGCGCAGCTTGCTGTGCCCCATGGGGTTGCGGAACAGGCTGAACGCACCTTTTCCGGCCAGCCGCTCGGAGACGCAGGAGGTGCTGTTGATCGCCGTTCGAACGACTGCCGCGGTGGCATCCATGCCACATCACTCCTCGGCCGGGCCAGTAGTCGCGAAATAGTAGCACGATCGTTCGCTCAGTTTTATGATGGAACCAAGGCCCCGCCACCCGACCGGCCTGCACCGGCCTGCACCGGCCTCCGAATCGTCCAACTCCCTTGAGCGGGACCGACAACCGACACGACCTGCAAGCCGTAAAAGTATACGGACGATCGTGCTAATATCCCGCTCGCCAGCACTCCCCGGAGGAAGACATGGCTCTGGCCAACCCGCCTGCCGGTCCGCGGCCCCGGATCAAAGGGCCCAACCAGGCATTCAAGGAAGAGCTGGACCGGCTGATCGACGAACAGCTCTTCCCGTCCGACCGCACCCCGTCCGACCGCATCACGTCCGACCGCACGCCGTTCGACCGCACGCCGACCGTGCCCACCCGACCCGCCGCCGCGCTGATCACCGCGCCCGCCGCCGAGAGCAGGTGACGACCATGGACATCCTGGAACTCAACCGGGAGGCCGTCCTGGAATCCGTCCGGATTCTCGCCAAAGCAGGCCCCCAGGACTTCGAACTCCCCACCCCCTGCTCCGCATGGACAGTGCGTCAGCTGGTCGAGCACATGACCGCGCAGCACCTGGGCTTCGCGGCCGCCGCCCGCGGCGAGATCACCGCCGCCTCCGACTGGCTGCCCGTCCCGCTGGGCGGCGACCCGCTCGGCCGCTACCAGGAGTCAGTCACCGCCGTACTCGACGCCTTCGCCGAACCGGGAGTGCTGGCACGGGAGTTCAGCCTGCCGGAGATCACCGTCGAGCGGAGCTTCCCCGGCCGGATCGCCGTCGGCTTCCACCTGCTCGACTATGTCGCGCACTCCTGGGACCTCGGCTCCGCCCTCGGCGTGCCCACCGAACTCTCCCCGCAGAGCATCGAGGCCGCGCTCACCGTGGCGCTGCTGGTGCCCGACGACGAGCGCCGCCGCACCCCCGACGCGCAGTTCCAGCCGGTCCTCCCGGCCGGGCCCGGCGCCGGAACCTTCGAACTGCTGCTCACCAACATCGGCCGGTCACCCGACTGGTCGGCCTGACCGGACCGCGTCCCGCCGCCAAGCCCCAAGCATCAAGCACCAGGCCCCAAGCGCCAAGCACCCAAGTCCCAAGCCCTATGAGAAGGCAGCAATGACCGCACTGTTCGCTGAGATCAGGACGAATATCGCCCGCCGACTGGAGCTCACCGAGGCGGAGGTGTTCGACGGCCGGACCCTGTCCGCCGTACTGGTCGCCTCCCCGACCGCGATCAACTCCATCGACCTGCTGGACGCCTTCGCCGGCGCCCTCGCCGACGCCGGTCTCGACGACGACGTGGAACTGCCCACCATGACCCTGGACCACACCGCCGACGACGTCGTCACGGCCCTCCAAAAGCAGCTCGCCCCCGCCGTCTGACCTGCACCTGCCCGAAGGAGCCCGCGCCATGCTGATCATGACCGACATAGTCAAGGAACTGAAAGCCGGAGCCACCATCTCCGACGTCCTCCGTTCCCAGCAGAGCTACCACGAGCACCGCCGGTGGGCCACCGACAAGCTCTTCGACGGCCGCAAGCTGTCCAAGAACGTCGCCCAGGTGGACCGGGCCGCCCTGTGGCACTCCTCCCGCGCCGAACTGACCACCCAGCCCGCCGGCATCCGGCTGGCCGTGGACGGCGTCCGGCTCGCCAACGAGCTGCGCGAGACCAACCCGCTCGGCTCGGACGTGCTGCATGTCGCCGCCGCCTGGTCGGCCCGCTACTGGCTGGAGGAGGAGGCCCACCACGAGGTCGCCTTCGGCCGGCTGCTGGACATGGCCGGCATGGACGCGATCGACGTGGACGACGTCATCGAGCACCGCGGCCCTTCCCGGCCGACAACTACGCCCGGGTGTGCATCCTCCAGGCCTGCGTCGAGATCGAGGCCTGCGTCTCCTACGGCTGGGTCGCCCGGCAGAGCGAGGACCCGCTGGTCAGCGACGTCTTCCAGACGATCATGAAGGACGAGGTGCAGCACCGGCAGTACTTCATCTCTTCGCCAATGGCGCTGGTGACTCCGGGGTGTACCCCATCAAGGACGTGCTGTCGATGGCGTACACCTGGATCCGCCCCGACGGCGGCGAGACCTTCGGCTCGGCCCGCGAGGCCAGACCGAGCGCCAAGGCTACGTCAACTGGTGGGAGCAGACCCGCACCGACGACGGCGACGAGTTCGCCCTCGGCGACGAGGCGCTGCACGAGGGTCGGTCCACGCCAAAAGCTGACCAGCGTCTTCGCCATGGTGCGCGAGGCGACCGGAATCCAGGCGGAATCGTACGATGACCTCAAGCGCGCCTACTTCGCCAGCCTCCGGACGAACGATGTCGACCGGATTCGATCTGCAGTCAGTGCCGGAGCTGCGCGCGAAGCCGCGCTTGCTTGACAGCGGGCTGCTGTTCACCGGCAGTGAGCGCGCTCACTGCCGGTCCCGGCCCGACCCGTTCGCCTCCCTGGGCGGCCTGTTCGCCGCCAAGGAGGCGTTCACCAAAGCCGTCAGCGCCTTCGGCGGAGCGCCCGCGCACACCTTTCCCGACATCGAGGTCGTGCACGGGCCCGCCGGGCAGCCGCGGATCCGGCCGCGCGGCCCACTCGCCCGCTGGTTCGCCGAACAGCGGCTGTCCGTGGAGCTGTCCATCAGTCACACCGGCGACCTGGCCGGGGCCGTCGTCGTCCTGCTCGCCCAGCCGGACGGCCCCGGCCCCCACGCCGCCTCCAGCTCCGACCCGAGAGGGAGTAACCCCCCTGTGAGCGCCTCCGACCTGCTGGACCTCGTGGAACACCGCTGCGAAGTGGCGCTGCGGCCCAACGACTTCGACTGGGCCGGCCACCTCAACAACAGCGTCTACCCGCAACTGCTGGAGACCGGCCGCTGGGAGTGGGGCCTGGCCAACGGGGTCGATGTGCGGAACAGCCATCTCATCGCGGTGGTCGTGCAGTTGCAGCTCGACTACCTGATCCCGGTGCTCTGGGACCCGGTCGGGCGGGTCGCGGTCCGCACCCGGGTGGCCGACCAGTCCCCCTACAGCTTCACCCTCGCCCAGGACGTCGAGCGGACCGACGGCACCACCGCCCGCGGCCGGGTCAAGCTCAGCCTGATCGACCGCGACACCCAGCAGATCCACCGCGCCAACCGGCGCTCCCTGTTCGAAGTCCGGACCGAGGCGAACGGCGACGGCGCATGAGCACCCTCACTCCCCGAACACCAGCCACCCCCGCACCGGCCAGGACAGCGCCCGCCCGGACACCACCCGCCCGGCCACCCTCCCCGAGGCCATCGCCGCGCAGGCCCACCAGCAGCAGGCGTCGGTCACCTTCGGCACCTCCGCCCGGCGCGAACGGCGCCACTTCCCGCAGCTCGCCGAGGAGATCGCGGCGGCCGCCGCCGGCTTCGCCGAACAGGGGTCCGCCCCGGCGACCGGGTGCTGCTGCGCGCCGCCGGCTCGCACGAGGGCGTGCTCGCGCTGCTCGGGCTGATCCACGCCGGGGCAGTCCCGGTCTCGGTCAAGCCCCGGGTCCCCGGCGCGGTCACCGGCCGCTACCTGGCCACCGTCGCCGACCAGCAGCAGGCCCGCGCCGCCTACCGGATCAGCGGCACCGGGCTGGCCGAACTCGACCTGCGGCTGAGCCCCGGCAGCGCCCGCGGCGGCAGCATCAGGACCGGCGAACCCGCGGACGCCGACCCCGAGCAGATCGCCTTCGTGCAGTACACCAGCGGATCCACCGGTATGCCCCGGCCGATCCCGCTCAGCCACCGCGCGGTCCTCGCCAACGTCCGGGCGATCGCCGAGGTCGCCGGGATGCAGCCGGGCCACACCGGCATGGTCGCCCTGCCGCTGCACCACGACATGGGCCTGGTCGGCATGCTCAGCACCCTGGTCGAGGGCATCAGCCTGGTGATCGAGGAGCCCGGCACCTTCCTGCGCCGCCCGATGGCCGCGCTCCGGCTGGTCCGCGAGTTCGAGGGCCGTGCACAGCGCCTTCCCCGACTTCATGCTCCGCTACCTCTCCGCCCGGATCGCCGAGACCGGCGAGACCCCCGACCCGGAGCTGCTGGCCCACTGGCGCACGGTGTTCTGCGGCGCCGAACCGATCCGCCGGGCCTCGGTACGCGCCTTCCTGGAGCAGACCGGGCCCTGGGGATTCCCGCCCTCCGCGCTGATGTTCTGCTTCGGCCTGGCCGAGCCGCGCTGATGGCCACCGCCCACCGCTACCAGTCCGACGACGCCTCCTTCCACCAGGAGGGACCGGCCGCCGTGGCCTGCCTCGGCGAGGCCATCCCCGGTCTGGAGCTGGCGCTGCGCACCCGGGACGGACTGCCCTGCGCCGAGGGCGAGCTGGGACGGTACACCTGGCGGCGAAACCATGTTCAGCGGCCACGACGGCCGGACCGACCACCGCCAGGTCTGGTTCGACACCGGCGACCTGGGCGTACTGCGCTCCGGCCGGCTGTACCTGAGCGGCCGCCGCGGCGACCGGCTCACCGTCAACGGCCCAACATCTTTGTCACCGACATCGAGCAGCAGGTGATGGACGAACCCGGGGTCGAGGACTGCGTGGTGCTGCCGCACGACGAGTCCTTCACCGTGCTGGCCGTGGCCGCCCGCAACAGCAGCCTGGACACCGCCGCATCGCGAACGGGTCACCAGGACTTCGGCGTGGCCCCGCTCTCGGTCCGGGAGGTCCGGCACAGCGACATCATCCGCACCGCCAGCGGCAAGCCTGCCCGCGGCCAGATGACCGCACAGCTCGAACCCGCAGCCGGAGAAGGAAGCAGAGCTATGACCAGCACCGGAGTCGGAATCGCGATCGCCTCGGGCATGCTCAAGGGGGTGTTCGGGCACGGCGTGCTGTCGGCCTTCGAGGAGCGCGGCCTGCGCGCGGACGTCTACGGCACCGCCTCCTCCTCCGTGCTCTCCGGCGGGCTGCCGCGACCGGCCGCGCCCGCGAGGTCGGCGTGCGCTACTGGCAGCGGGCCGCCGCGCGCGGCACCGAGAAGGGCATGAGCCAGGTGGTGCTGGACAGCGTCGCGCACTACGGCCCCGGCCTGCGCGGGGCTGTTCCGGGCGACGCCCCGGAGTTCCTGATCGCCACCAGCAGGGTCACCAACGACGAGGCGGCCGCGGTCACCCAGGGCCCCGGCGCCAAGCAGCTCGGCCGCGACCTGCTGCGCAATGTCTTCAACGGCGACCGCGGCTGGGTCGAGCAGAACCTCGCCACCACCGTCTTCGCCAACCGGCCCTCGGCCGCGGCCGGCGCCGGGGCACGGCAGCTGACCCCGGAGAACTTCGACGCGGCCTGCTACGCCTCCACCCGGATGCTGCACGCCTGGAAGATCCCGGCCGAGATCGACGGCGAACCGCATGTCGACGCCTCCTACACCTGCGGCTGCCCCGCCCGGAGGTAGCGGCCCGGGGCGTGGCCACGCTGATCGCGATCGGCGCCGACCCTTTCCCGCTGTTCCGCGACATCTACGCGAGCGAGGAGATCGTCGACGGGTCGACCCTGGCCGGCGCCCGGGTGCTGGTGGTGAAGCCAGCCGAGGACCTCAAGCAGCTGGGCGTCGACTACGCCGTCGCCACCGACGAGGGCCTGGACCGCGCCTACGCCCTGGGCCTGGAGGCCGGTCACCGCTTCGCCGAGACGCACACCACCGCACTGGAGACCACCACTACCGGGAGTCAGGCATGACCCACGTCGTCACCGAGGGCTGCGTGCACTGCAAGTACGCCGAATGCATCACCTACTGCCCGGTCGCCTGCTTCCGTGAGGCCGACACCTTCCTGGTGATCGACCCGGACGAATGCATCGACTGCGGCAACTGCGTCCAGGCCTGCCCCACCGACGCCATCTACCCGGAGGACGAGCTTCCGCCGGAGCTGGCCCCCGCCCTGGAATGGAACGCCCGGCTGTCCGCCGAACTCCCGCTCGCCACCACCCGGGTGACCGCCCTCCCGGACGCCGACGCCTGGAACGGCACCCCCGACAAGTGGCTCTCCCTGTCCCCGGCTCAGGCACCAGCACGCTGACCTGGCCTTACAGCCCTTGCACCACCACTGCTCCGCCGGTCGCACCGCACCCTGACCGGCGGAGCAGCGTTATACCCACCCCGCCTGCTCGGCCAGGTGAGCATCTGATAAGAATTGACAGCTGATCGCAGGATCGAGCCTTACAGCTCGACGCACTTCTTGTCCTGGCAAATTCGGACAACTACGCCATTAAAAAGATCAGCTGTCGCTCCGACATCTCGTCGGACGGCCCATCTGCTTTCCACGAGGAGACTGTGCATGGCCAGAATGGTCGGCAATGCCGGAATAGCCGGGAGCGGCGACGCTCCCGGTGACCACGACTCCAGGAGATCCGGGCTCAGGTCGGCCATGGGTGCCGCCGCCGCGACCGTCACCGCGCTCGGTGTGGTCGCCGCCCTGGCGGGGACGGCCGACGCCGCCGCCGCGGTCAACGCCACCGCCGTACAGCAGGCGCCGCAGCGCATCGGCACCGCCCCGCAGCTGCCCCAGGGCGCGACCCGGACCGGCACCGCCGCCTCCGGCACGCTGCTGCACCTGGCGGTCAACCTCCAGCCGCGCGACCCCGCCGCCCTGAGCACGTTCGTGGCCCAGGTCTCCGACAAGGGCTCGCCGCTCTACCACCGCTACCTCGCCCCGGCGAGTTCGCGCAGGAGTTCGGGCCGACCCAGAGCACCATCGACGGCGTCGAGCAGGCCCTGCGCAACGCGGGCCTGACGCCCGGCAAGCTGTCCACCGACAACCTGTCGATCCAGGTCACCGCCCCGCCTCGGCTGCCACCCACGCCTTCGGCACCAGCTTCTCCACCGTCCGCCTGGCGGACGGGAGCACGGGCTACACCAACAACACCGCTCCTGCTCTGCCGCATGCCGTGGCCGCGCAGGTCTCCGGGGTCACCGGCCTGAACAACCTCAGCCTGACCACGAACTACCACACCGCTCCGGTGCGGGCCGACGCCACCGCGTCGACCGGCCGTACCCAGTCCGGCATGCACGCGCAGGCGGTCACCCCGCAGGCCGGCAGCCCGACGCTGTGCTCCAGCGTGTCGACCACGCTCAACGGCTACGGCGTCAAGGACACCCAGCGGTACTACAGCCCGGGCGCCCTGGCGTCGGTCTACGGCCTGAGCCGGAGCGCCACCGCCGGCGCCGGGGTGAAGGTCGGCGTGGTGGAGATGGAGAACGTCAGCACCGCGGCGCTCGCCAACTACCAGTCCTGCCTGGGCACTTCCAGCAGCGTCAGCTACGTCAAGATCGACGGCGGCCCGACCGCCGCGGCGAGCGTCGCCAACAACGTCGGCATCGAGTCCGCCCTGGACATCGAGGACCTGATCGGCCTCGCGCCCGGCGCCTCGATCATCGACTACGAGGGCCCCGACGCCGCCACCGACCAGGACATGCTGGACGCCTACCAGGCCATGGTCACCGCTGACCAGGTCCAGGTGATCTCCACCAGCTGGGGCGCCTGCGAGGCGGGCCTCCAGGCCGCCGACCCGGGCCAGTTCGCGGCCGAGAACACGATCTTCGCCGAGGCCGCCGCACAGGGCCAGAGCGTGGTCGCCGCAGCCGGTGACACCGGCTCGACCGACTGCTACCGCGGCGGCGGCAGCCTCACCAGCACCGTCTCCGTGGACGACCCGGCCGGCCAGCCGTACGTCACCGGCGTCGGCGGCACCTGGATGAACGGCAGCGGCTCCTCGCTCAAGCAGACCGCTTGGAACGAGAACGAGGCCTGGGCCAGCGGCGGCGGCTCCGGCGGCGGCGGTGTCTCCAAGGTGTGGAGCAACGGCGGCGCGGCCCCGTTCAACTACCAGACCGGCTTCACCGGCTCCGGCTACAGCAACCAGTGCGGCGCTGCCAGTGGGCAGGTCTGCCGCCAGGTGCCCGACGTCTCCGCGCTGGCCGACCCCGCCACCGGCTACCTGCTGGCCCTGGACTCCGGCCACGGCATCAACGACTGGTACATCATCGGTGGCACCAGCGGTGCCGCGCCCACCTGGGCCGCGATGCTCGCCCAGGCCGACTCGACCGCGTCCTGCAAGGCCGACGGCCCGGTGGGCCAGGTCAACCCGACGCTCTACGCGGCCGCCCGCACCACCTACAGCTCGTCGTTCTACGACGTGACCAGCGGCAGCAACGACTGGCAGCCCTCCGGCTACACCGGTGGCAACTACCCCGCCACCTCCGGCTACGACCTGGCCACCGGCCTCGGCACGCCGAAGTACGCGGGCCTGCTGACCGAGCTGTGCGGCGCCAAGACCGGCGGCAGCACCAGCACCTTCAACCCGGTCACCCCCACCCCGATCCTGGACACCCGCTCCGGCACCGGCGGCTACAGCAGCCCGATCGGCGCCAACGGCACCGACTCGGTGGCCCTCACCGCCCTCCCGGCGAACGCCAACCCGACCTCGGTCGTGCTCAACGTGACCGCGATCAACCCGAGCGCCCCCGGCTACATCGCCGTCTACGGTGACGGCGGCACCCCGGGCTCGGCCACCGTGGACTTCACCAAGGGCCAGATCGTGCCCAACACGGTGGTCGTCCCGGTCACCGACGGCAAGGTCGACTTCTACAACCGCTTCGGCACGGTCAACGTGGACGCCGTCATCACCGGCTACTACAGCACCGCGCCCGGCGGCTCCACCTTCACCGGGGTGACCCCGGCCCACCTGCTGGACACCCGCAGCGGCATCGGCCAGCCCTCCGGCGGCGCGCTCGGCCCGAACTCGACCATCACCGTGCAGACCACCGGCGTCGCCGGCAGCAACGTGCCCGGCGACGGCTCGGTCACCGCGGTCGCGCTGAACGTCACCGCCATCAGCGGCACGGCCAACAGCTACGTCGGTGTCTACCCGGGTGACTCCGGTCCCGCCGCGGCCACCAGCGTCAGCTTCGCGCCCGGCCAGATCATCGCCAACACCGAGATCGTGCCGGTCGGCCCGGACGGCACCGTCAAGTTCTACAACCACGCCGGCAGTGTCAACGTGACCGCCGACATCACCGGTTACTACAGCAACGCGGCCTCCGGCGCCGCGTTCAACGTGGTCGCCCCGACCCACCTGCTCGACACCCGCAACGCCGCCGGCGCCTTCAAGCCGCTCGGCTCCGGCGGGACGATCGTGCTGCCGGTCACCCGCATCGCCGGGATCCCGGCCAACGCCACCGCGGTGGTGCTGAACCTGACCGTCGTCGGCCCCACCGGCAACAGCTACATCGCTGCCTACCCGGACCCGGCCGACCGCGCGGACTCCACCGGCCTCGACTTCGCCCCCGGCCAGACCATCGCCAACATGGTGGTCATGCCGGTGACGGACGGCAAGGTCGACTTCTACAACCACGCGGGGAACGTCAACCTGGTCGTTGACGTGCTCGGCTACTACGCGCCGCAGGCCAACACCAACTGACCTGCACCAGCCGTACACCGCAGGGCCCGCCGGTCACCGACCGGCGGGCCCTGCCGCATTCCGTCCCGGCAGACCGCCGCTACAACTGGTCAGGGGTGATCGGCGCGAGCCCCTGCGCCGCGGCGACGACATCCCACTGCGCGGCCGCGCGCTGCTTCGCGGCGGTGGCGACCGCGCTGGCCTCGTCGCCGTCCACCTTCCAGGACGAGCCGGCCGGCCGGTGCCCGCGGGCACAACTGGCCACCGACGCCTGGGCCCAACGGGCATAGTCCTGGTCCGAGCGCTGCGACGCCTGCCAGCCCTGGACCAGCGCCGACAGCAACGCCTGCTGCTGCGGCAGCCGGTCGGTCGGCAGCCGCGACAACTGCTGCACCAGCCCGCCGCGCACCCGGGCCAGCTGGTTCAGATCCGCCGCGGCCTGCTGGAGGTTCTGGCACTGCTCGACATCCATCACGGCCGCGACCGCGACCTGCCGGTTGTCCGCCGCCCCCTGCAACAGCGCCGACAGCGCCCGCCCCTGAGCCGACGCCGTCGCCCCCGCACCGGCCCTGGAGCCGTCCCCGGCCCCGGATCTCCCCTGGAACGCCACCAGCGCCCCCACCCCGGCCAGCACCAGACACCCGCTGAGCACAGCCGCCACCACCCGCCGCGACCACCGCCGCCGCCCGGCGACCGCCACTTCCGGCTGGTCCGGCTCGTCCGGCTGGTTCGGCTCGTCCGGCTGCCGGGGCTCCAGTTGCTCCGGCTCCTCCAACTGCTCCGGCTCCGGGGTCTGTTCCGCCTCCGGGGCCTGTTCCGCCTCCGGCGGCGGGCCGCCGCGCGGGGCCAGGGCCGCCTGGTCGAGCAGTTCAAGCAGCGGCGCCCCGGCCACACCCACCGCCTCCGCGAAACCCAGCAGCGCGGGTCTGGATATCAGCCGCTTGCCGTTCAGCCAGCGCTCCCAGGAGGCCCGGCTGTAGTGCGTGGCGGCCGCCAGATCGGCCAGGGAAAGCCCGTGCGCGTCCTTGAGCGTGCGCAGCCGCTCGGTCAACAGCCGCGCAGGCAGCGGCAGATCCTCGGGAAGTGGCCGCCAGACGGGACCCATCACACCTCGCACCGCTGGAAGGACGACCGCACGGCCACTCTGGGTGTCTCCACTGCATGCCCTCGGACCGCTCTAAACAGCTGGTCAGACCTGTGAGACAGGCGCGAGTGTCTCACAACGGCCGACAGCGATCGTATGAAAGGCCAAGAGCCGTCCATCATTTCGCAGCGACGAACATTCCACAGCACACCATCCGGGGAAGTCCCATGCCAAGCCGCACCACCGTTCAGCGCTCCAGCAGTGCCGCCGCCTCGATCGTCCTCACCTTCCTCGCGCTGACCGCCTGCTCCCCGACCGCCACCAGAGCCACCGGCGCCTCCCCCACCGCCACCACCGCGCCGGCGACCCAGCCCGCCACCCCGCAGGCCACCGTCGGCACGCCGGGCAGCGGCGCCGCCCCGAGCACCCCTGCCGCCGGCACCCCCGCCCCGGGTACCCCCGCCTCCGGCGGCGCGCTCACCGTCGCCTTCTCCGGCCCGGGCGCCCACCCGGTGCTCACCCCCGGCGGCGCGGCCCTGGACTTCGAGGTCACCGTGCACAACGGCTCCGGCACCGGCTACACCGACATCCAGCCGCTGATCTCCATGGGCCACTGCTCCTGCGGGGGAGGCGGCGCCGCGATGATGCCGCAGGGCACCCTCAAGCTGTGGAACACCGCGTCCGGGAGCTGGCAGACCATCCCCTACGACGCCGAGGGCACCGGCATGGACTTCAGCTTCGTCGACCAGATCAGCGGCGTCGCGCTGGCCGCCGGAGCCGACGAGACCTTCCGCTACCAGGTCGCCCTCAGCAAGCCCGCGCACCCGGTCAGCAACGGCAGCGGCACCATCGACGTGACCGTCCAGCAGCTTCCCGCCCACACCGCGCTGATCCCGACCGCCTCCACCCCGTCCAGGTCCAGGTCACCCGGTAGCCACCGAACACCTGTGCCCCTGACCCGCTCCCACTGGGTCGGGGGTACAGCCCGGGAAACCCCGGCCGGACCGGCCCGGGAGGGGAACGGCCGCGCCGCTCCGGCCGCACCGCAAAGCGTTCGTGACCATGGTTTGAGATCCGTAAACTGTCTGTCGTGACCGACACGAACCAGCGCCCCGAGAACCACGGGGACCACAGCGCCCTGGAGACCTTGCCGACCCAGTACGCCCCGGCGGAGGTAGAGGGGCCGCTGTACGAGCGCTGGGTCGAGGCGGGCTACTTCGCCGCCGACGAGAAGAGCGACAAGCCGCCGTACACGATCGTCATCCCCCCGCCGAATGTCACCGGCAGCCTGCACCTGGGCCACGCCTTCGAGCACACCCTCATCGACGCGCTGACCCGCCGCAAGCGCATGCAGGGCTTCGAGGTCCTGTGGCAGCCCGGCATGGACCACGCGGGCATCGCCACCCAGAACGTGGTCGAGCGCGAGCTGGCCAAGGAGGGCAAGTCCCGGCACGACCTCGGCCGCGAGGCCTTCGTCGAGAAGGTCTGGGAGTGGAAGAACGAGTTCGGCGGCCAGATCTCCGGGCAGATGCGTCGCCTCGGGGACGGCGTCGACTGGTCGCGTGAGCGGTTCACCATGGACGCGGGCCTGTCCGCGGCCGTCCAGACCATCTTCAAGCGGCTCTTCGACGACGGCCTGATCTACCGCGCCGAGCGCATCATCAACTGGTGCCCGCGCTGCCTCACCGCGATCTCCGACATCGAGGTCGAGTACCAGGAGGACGACGGCGAGCTGGTGTCCATCCGCTACGGCGAGGGTGACAACGCCATCGTGGTCGCCACCACCCGGGTGGAGACCATGCTCGGCGACACCGCCGTCGCCGTCCACCCGGACGACGAGCGCTATGCCCACCTGGTCGGCACCGAGATCGAGCTGCCGCTCACCGGCCGCCGGATCCCGATCGTCGCCGACGCCCACGTCGACCCGGCGTTCGGCACCGGCGCGGTCAAGGTCACCCCGGCGCACGACCCCAATGACTTCGAGATCGGCCAGCGCCACAGCCTGCCGAACATCGCCGTCATGGACGAGCGCGGCGTGATCACCGCCCACGGCCCCTTCGAGGGCTTGGACCGCTTCGAGGCCCGCTCGGCGATCGCCGCGGCGCTGCGCGCCGAGGGCCGCATCGTCGCCGAGAAGCGCCCCTACACCCACAGCGTCGGCCACTGCTCGCGCTGCAAGACCACCATCGAGCCGCGGCTGTCGCTCCAGTGGTGGGTCAAGGTCGAGACCCTGGCCCAGGCCGCGGGCGACGCGGTCCGCGACGGCCGGGTCACCATCCACCCAAGGAGATGGAGAGCCGCTACTTCGCCTGGGTCGACAACCTGCACGACTGGTGCATCTCGCGCCAGCTGTGGTGGGGCCACCGGATCCCGGTCTGGTACGGCCCGAGGGCCAGGTCGTCTGCGTCGGCCCCGGCGAGGAGCCGCCGGCCGGCCCCGGCTGGAAGCAGGACGACGACGTCCTCGACACCTGGTTCTCCTCCGGGCTGTGGCCGTTCTCCACCCTGGGCTGGCCCGAGCAGACGCCGAGCCTGGACAAGTTCTTCCCGAACTCGGTCCTGGTCACCGGGTACGACATCCTCTTCTTCTGGGTCGCCCGGATGATGATGTTCGGCCTCTACGCCATGGACGGGCAGGTGCCGTTCAACGAGATCGTGCTGCACGGCATGGTCCGCGACCAGTTCGGCAAGAAGATGTCGAAGTCCTCCGGAACCGCCGTCAACCCGCTCGACTGGATGAACGAGTTCGGCGCCGACGCCGTCCGCTTCACCCTGGCGCGCGGCGCCAACCCGGGCGTCGACGTCCCGATCGGTGTGGACTGGGTCCAGGGCTCCCGGAACTTCTGCAACAAGGTCTGGAACGCCACCCGCTTCGCGCTGATGAACGGCGCGACGCTGGAGGGCCCCATGCCCGCCGCCGACCAGCTCTCCGCCACCGACCGGTGGATCCTCTCCCGGCTGAGCGCGGTCGTCGGCGAGACCGACGCCTTCTACGACGACTACCAGTTCGCCAAGCTCAGCGACGCGCTCTACCACTTCGCCTGGGACGAGGTCTTCGACTGGTACGTGGAGCTGTCCAAGGCCACGCTGATCGCCGGCGGACCGCAGGCCGACGCCACCCGCCGGGTCCTCGGCGAGGTGCTGGAGACCACCCTGCGGCTGCTGCACCCGGTGATTCCCTTTGTCACCGAGACCCTGTGGACCGCGCTCACCGGCCGGGAGTCGGTGGTCGTCGCCGACTGGCCGGTCGCCGACGCCGCGCGCCGCGACCCGGCCGCCGAGCAGGAGATCACCGAGCTCCAGCAGGTGGTCACCGAGATCCGCCGGTTCCGCGCCGACCAGGGCCTCAACCCCGGCCAGAAGGTCCCGGCCCGGCTCGACCTGTCGGCCACCGGACTGGGCGCCCACGAGGCCGCGCTCCGCTCGATCGCCAAGCTCCAGCAGGCCGGTGAGGGCTTCCACGCCACCGCGACCCTCACCGTCGCCGGCGCCGTCACCGAGCTCGACCTCTCCGGCACCATCGACGTCCCCGCCGAGCGCAAGCGCCTGACGAAGGACCTCGCGGCAGCGGAGAAGGAACTGACCCAGGCTCAGGCCAAGCTCGCCAACGAGGCGTTCCTGGCCAAGGCCGCCCCGGCAGCCGTGGAGAAGATCCACGCCCGCCAGGCCAAGGCCGAAGCCGACATCACCCGCATCACCAACCAGCTCAAGGCCCTCCCCGCCACCTGACCCGCCCCCGACCCGAACGGCTCCGGACCCCCACGGCCTCCGGAGCCGTTCCGTCCCCGGCCACGCCGCCCAGGCCGTCGAAACCCGGACAGCACCGGCATCCGGCATCGGGCATCAGTCGCTGGTCAGCGCAAGTAGGTGCGCTGCCACTCAGCCGACGACATGGTGACCGCCGCCTCCGCCAGGGCCTTGGCAGACGGGGTTCTGAGCTTGTCGCGAGTGGAGGTCACCCACTCCTGAGCATTGCGGTAGCCCTGCTCCAGGTATTCAAGGCCCTGGATCATGCACTCCAGCCTGTCGGCGTCGTGCGCCACCAGCACTTCCAGGGATTCGCCGTTCTCGTACTCGTCCACCACAGCCTTGATCGCATCGGCCACCCGGGGGTGGGCGTCGGCGACTTGGTCGGCCGTGACGGACTCGTTCGACGCGGCGGTCAGGTAACGCCGGCCGATCCAGGGAATGTCACCGACCCTGGTCTCCTGAGAGTCGTGGAAAGTGGCGAGCAGAGCGACCTTGGCCGGGTCGGCCCCCTCCATCATGGCCAGCACCGCTCCGATCACCGCCGTGCGCCAGGAGTGTTCGGCGATCGTCTCGGGGTCCTTGACTCCCGCGATCCACCAACCACTCCGCTTGCCCCGCTTGAGCGCCCCCATCTCCATCAGGTAGCCGACGGTTCCCTTGTCCTGGTCACTCATACAGCAGTTCCTTCCCGTGGATCAGGCGTCGCTCAGTCTCAGACCGTAGCGGACGGAATGCGCCAGCCCTGGGCTCAGTTCGGACATCTCGCGTGCGGCGGACCCGACGTTGGTTTCTCTGCCTCGCGATTTTGCAGGGTTCTTGGGTCGATACACCGGCTGTCAGGGTACGTTCCGACATATACGGGTCGAAGAAGACGTTGAGGACGCCATGGTCAACGGGAGCCAGAGCATCAGCACGGGCGATCGGATCGCTGCGTACGCGCGAGAACGAGGCGTGACCCTGCGGGCCCTTGCTGCCAAGGCGGGCGTGTCCTACTCGCTGCTGACCAAGGTGACCTCCGGCAACCGACAGGCGACACCTGAGCTGGTCACGGCAGTCGCCCGAGCCCTCGGGGTCACAACTGACCTGCTCCAGCCGCAGGCTTACTGTGACGCCATGACGGACCCGCTGATGCCGCTGATGGCCCCATCCGTGCCGCACTCGACCTCTACGACCTCCCGCCGCAGGAAAACGTCATCTCTCGCCCCCTGCCGCAGCTACGGGCAGCCGTGGCGCGCATCAATGACGTCGCGCAAGCCGCCCAGTACAGGCCCATGTCGCGGGCCCTGCCCGGCCTGCTTGCCGAACTTCACGCCGCAGCACACATGCTCACCGGCGAGGATCAGCGGCAGGCATGGGGGCTGCTCGCCGAGGCCTACAGGTGCGGTCACTCGGTCGGCATCGCCATCGGGCTCAACGATCTCTCCACCACCGCCTTGAATCGCATGGACTGGGCAGCCCAGCGCACAGGCGACCTTGAAGCGTGCCGCCGCTTGCAGGACTCCGGCCGGCACCTGCTGGAGGGAACCGGCCCCAGGACCCCTGGCGTGCTGGTCGCCCAGGGGCAACTCCATCTCGGTTCAGCGGTCGTGGCCGCCCGGGCTCACGACGCCGCCCTGATGGCGCATCACCTTGACGAAGCGGCACGAATTGCTGCCCGGACCGGCGAACGGCGCGACTTCAGCGTGCACTTCGGGCCTACCAACGTGTCCGTCCACCGAGTCATGACGCTGGTGGAGGCTGGAGAGCACGACAAGGCAGTCGCCGCCTCGAAGGACGTCTACTTCCCCGCCGACTGGGCACCCACACGGATCGGGCATCACCACATCGACCTTGCCCGCTCCTACCGCTGGATGGCCAAACCCGATGCCGCGCTGTACCACCTCGACCAGGCCCACGCTGTCGCACCGCAGCAGGCCAGCAGGCATCCCCTCGTCCACGAGACAGTCGCAGCGCTGGCCCGCGCCAGCACGCGGCGCAGTGACGCCTTGTCTACGTGGATCACCCGCACCGGCGTGTGACTCTCCGCTTGCACTGCTTCACAAAGTGTGAAACTCGGCAGCTCTGTCAACCGGCACTGTGGTGTTCAGGTTCCCCGCTCTCACGCACCTGTGAGCATGCGAGCGGGGACGCATCCATCAGGGCCTGCGAACGGAGCCAGCGATGCCGACCCCATAGCCGGATGACGGCGCTGCTGGCCGGGTTCACGTGCTACCCCGGTTGGACCGGCACCCATAATCCCCCGCCCCAGCCATCTGTTCCTCCACCGTGGACCGGAGCGGGTTCACTCACCCTCGCCACCTCATCCAAAGGAGGAGAGTTGAGCACCGTTATCGAACAGAGCCAAGCCAGCTCACCCGCCCCGTGGGGCATGAAACGCATGGCCCCGCTGCGCAACGGAGAGCCGTCGTCGTGGCAGTACCAGGGCCTCGACCCACACACGCAGACCGGTCGGTGGACCGGCCCCGATGGCCAGAGCGCCCCGGCTGAACTGGGAAGGCACGGCACCTCCGTCGGCACCTACCCGCCCACCCAGGTCGGCAAGGACGGCAAGGTCGACCCGGACAGCGGCCACGACGCCCAGCAGGACTAGGAGGTAGAAGCGTGGACGGACGCCCGGTGCTGGTCGCGACTGAGAACGAAGACGCAACCGCCGACCTCGTCATAGCGGAGTTGAACCGACGCCGGGTGCCCGTCTTGCGGTTCGACCCCGGATGCGACTTCCCCGGTTCGGTGACGCTCTCCGCCAGCACTGGCCCGGACGGCTGGAGCGGGTACCTGAGGAGTGGAGAACGCACTGCGGATCTCTCGCAGGTGCGAGCCCTGTACCATCGCCGCCCGAATATGTTCGCCCCACTCGGAGAGGCCCAAGCCGCGAGGTTCACCGCCCAGGAGAACCGGCGTGGTCTCGGCGGAGTGCTCTCCGCGTTGCCGGGTTGTCTGTACCTCAGCCATCCTCAGGCCATCGCGCGGGCCGAGTACAAGCCCGCTCAACTGGCCACCGCAGTGCGCTTGGGACTGAGCGTGCCGAGGACGCTGATCACCAATGATCCAGCGGAAGCCAAGTCCTTCGCCGCCGCACAGCCGACGATCTACAAGCCTTTGCACGCTGCCGCATACCACGTGGACGGGGAACCCGCCGGCATCTGGGCCGCCCCCGTCGAGGCCGGCGAGATCAGTAACGCAGTCAGCCTCAGCGCCCACCTGTTCCAGGCACGGGTGGACAAGGCATCCGATGTGCGAGCGGTCGTCGTCGGCGATCAGATCATGTGCGCCCGGATCATCTCACCGCCCGGGGTCGTGGACTGGCGGGCCGAATACCGGCACCTACGCTACGAACCGATCGAGTGCCCGAATGAGATACGTGGCACGCTACTGGGCTTCGTCGCCTACTTCGGGCTGGGCTTCGGCGCCTTCGACTTCGCCGTGACCGCGGACGGCGCGTGGTGGTTCCTTGAGTGCAACCCCAATGGGCAGTGGGCATGGCTGGAAGCGGCGGCAGGACTGCCGATCACTGTGGCCATCGCAGACCTGCTGGAGATCGGAGAAGACAAGCGTGAGTGACCAGATCTCGTCAGAAGCGCTGCGGGCCGACCTCGCTCAGCGGCTCATCGCCGCAGGGGTGCTGCACAGCCCGAATGGGAAGCGGCCCTGATGTCCGTTCCCGGGAGGCGTTCCTGGCCGACGGGTGGTTCGAGCATGACGGCGGTGGCTGGTACCACCCCACGTACCTTGCCGACTCCGCCGAGCAGTTGAGGGAGGTCTACCGCGACGGCACGTTGGTCACCCAACTGGCCGGCGCGGTCGTTCCCCGCGAGGTCGAGGGGCGTATCTCGCAGCTTCCGACGTCCTCGTCGACGCTGCCCAGTCTGGTCGTGCGGATGCTCGAAACGCTCCAGGTTGAGCCCCATGCTCAGGTGCTCGAAATCGGCACCGGCACCGGCTACTCAACCGCCTTGCTCACCCACGTACTCGGGGACGAGCAGGTGACCTCCATCGAGGTCGACCGGGACGTGTCCTCCCGTGCAGCGGTATCCCTCGCTGGGCTGGACTACTGGCCGACTCTGATCGTTGGGGATGGCCTGTTGGGGCACAAGGACGGCGGTCCGTACGACCGCGTGATCGCCACCTGCGGGGTGCACACGGTCCCACGTGAGTGGATCGAGCAGACCCGCCCCGGCGGCGAGATCCTGGTGTCCGTGTGCGGATGGATGAACGCCTCCGAACTAGTCCGCCTCACTGTGGCCGACGACGGCACAGCCAACGGCCCAATCCTCGGCGGACACGTCTCCTTCATGTTGGCCCGCCCGCACCAGCCACCGGCCCTCGGGATGCTCCCCGATCTCGACCAGGGCGACGCCACCCCCACAGCCATCGGGGCCGATCTGCTCGATTCATGGACGGCTCGATTCATCGCCCAGTTCGCAGCCCCACACACCCAGCGCCTCATGCTGCCGCGCAACGGCCGGGAGGAACACGTGCTGATCGACGTGGACGCCGGGGCCTGGGCAGTCCTGTTCGAGGAACGGGGCAAGTGGATGGTGCGACAAGGCGGGGCCAGCCGTCTCTGGGACGCCATCGAGGCCAAGCTCACCGAGTGGCGCGAGCAGGAGAACCTCAAGCCGAGCGGCTGAGCCTGCACATCGGGCGCACGGGACGACCGTCACTTGGAGTTAGCGTGCCCGGAGCGTGCCAGATGAGTCGGTCAAGACTGGTCGTCCACAGCCACTGGCGGATCATCCAGATGGCCCTAAAAGCAGTCGGCCCCCGACCGTTTTAGCTGGTCAGGGGCCGTTTCAAGCGGAGAGCGTGGGATTCGAACCCACGGTGACGGTTTCCCGGCACGACAGTTTTCAAGACTGTTCCCTTAGGCCGCTCGGGCAGCTCTCCTGGGCACAGGTCGGCGCGGGGCAGGCCCCGCGAGACTGCGCCAGGGGATCTTCTCATGAGTCGGGCCGTGAGTGGCAGCGAATGGCCCCGGACGGACGGTGGGCTTGACGGCGTCCGTCCGGGGCGGGGGCGCTACTGGGCGTCGCCGACGCGCTTGCCGAGGACCAGGGTGGTGGTGTGGCTCTGGCCGTTGCGGACGTAGGTGATGGACACCTTGTCGCCCGGGTGGTGCGACCATATCTCGCTCAGCAGCGTGGGGCTGCTGTCGACCGGGGCGCCGGCGAAGGAGGTGATCACGTCGCCCGCCTGGAGGCCGGCCTCGGCCGCCGGGCCGCCTGGGGTGACCGCGGGCTGGCCCTGGACCGGGCCCGAGGCGATCTTGGCGCCGTTGCCGGTGTAGCTGTCGTCACGCAGGACGCCGATGATCGGGTATATCGGCTGCCCGGTCTGGATCAGCTGCGCGGCCACCCACTCGGCCTGGTTGATCGGGATGGCGAAGCCGAGCCCGACGCTGCCGGACTGCCCCTCGCTGTCGGTGGCGCCGCCCGACTGGATCGCCGAGTCGATGCCGATGACCTGGCCCGAGGCGTTCATCAGCGGGCCGCCGGAGTTACCGGGGTTGATCGAGGCGTCCGTCTGCAACGCGTTCATGTAGGAGGTCTCGGTGCCGCTTTCGTCGCCGGAGGCGACCGGGCGGTTCTTGGCGCTGATGATGCCGGAGGTGACCGTGCCGGAGAGCCCGAACGGCGCGCCGATCGCGATGGTGGTGTCACCGACCGCGACGTCGTCCGAGTTGCCCAGCGGCAGCGGGACCAGGGCCTCCTTCGGCTTGACCGCGATCTTTATCACCGCGACGTCGTAGCCCTCGGCCCGGCCGACGATGGTCGCCGGGTAGCTGTTGCCGTCGGAGAACTTCACGCTCAGCTTGCCGCCGTTGGTGGACGGGGCAACCACGTGGTTGTTGGTCAGGATGTAGCCGCGGCTGTCGAAGATGAAGCCGGTACCGGTGCCCGACTCCTGCGAGTTGGACGCCGAGATGGTGACCACGCTCGGCAGCGACCTGGCCGCTATCCCGGCGATGCTGTCGGGCGCGCGGCTGAGGTCCTTGGGGTTCACCGAGGCGGCCACGCTGGTGCTGCCGCCGGAGCTGTCCTGGGTCTCCAGCCAGGAGCCGACGCCACCGCCGATGACACCGGCCACCACCGCGGTGACCACCAGCAGCGTGGCCATCCCCGGACGCCGCCTGCGGCGCGGGGCCGGGGCGGGGTAGGGCGTGCCGTACTGGGCGAAGGGCGCTCCGGGATAGCCGCCGTACGGCGCGGGCTGAGCGGCCGGCGGCGCGGGGGCGGCGAAGCCCGGGGCGGCCGGGGCGTCGAAGGCCGGGGCGTCAAAAGCCGGGGCGGCCGGGGGCAGCGGCGGCGGGGCGGGCAGCGCGGGGGCCGACTCGACGGGGGCCGGCTCGACGGCGGGAAGCACCGCGGTCGCCTCCGGCGCCGAGGCAGCGGGTTCGGAAGCAGCGGAAGCAGGGGCAGGGGGGGGGGAAGTCGGCCAGGGCCGGATCCACGGGGGCCTTGCTCAGGGTCGGTGCGGCGTCAGCCGGGGTCGGTGCGGCGTCAGCGGGCTCGGGTGACGGTGCCACCGAATCCCCGGTGGTGGCTTCGGGTCGGTCCGACCCGGGGAGCCCGCCCTCGTGCTCGCTGCTCACGAATGACCTCCTCATAGTGGGGCCGTTGCCCCAAAGCGTCCCACCCGCGCGTTGTACCGGGCGTCATAGCCGTCGGCCGTGCACGACCCGCCGGGGCCCCAAGCGGCCCGGGCGTCCAGCTGTGATGAAGGTACCCCTTGTTCCTGGCAGCGGAGGAGCCCCCGTCAGTTCTAAGGAACATCTGAGACAGCGCCGGAACAGCCGCCGCGCGGCCTCGCAGCAGGTCCGCGCCCTGGACAGGTCTTGGTCCTGCCCGCGCTTGCACCTAGCATGTCTGTCGCACGCATATGCGGGAGCTTGGACCTATCCAGGCTGAGAGGGCGCCGAAACGGGGTGCCGACCGCCTGAACCTGACCGGTAATGCCGGCGTAGGGAGCTGAAGCACCGTGACGTCCATGTCCGCGTCCACACCCCCGTCCCCTGTCCTGGACGCCGCACCCCCGCGGGTGCGCGTCCGGAGGCGCCGCTGGTGCTGGACACCGCGCCGCCGCGCACCCTGGGCTTCCGCGACCAGGCCGCCTTCTGGACCAACCTCGGCATCAGCCTGATCGGCTTCCAGAGCGCCGCGACCGTGCTGGTCTTCAACAACAAGGACCTCTCGCTGGCCGCCTCGATCACCGCGATCGTGGTCGGCACGGTCATCGGTGCGCTGATGCTCGCGGTCGCCGCGGTGATCGGCACCCGGGCCGGGGCACCGGCGATGGCGATCCTGCGCGGACTGTTCGGCACCCGGCTGTCCTACCTGCCGACGGTGCTGAACATCATCCAGTGCGTCGGCTGGGGCGTGTACGAGCTCACGGTCATCGCGATGGGGGCCGACGCGCTCTACAGCGGCATCCCGCACTGGGTGTACGTGGTCGCCGCCGGGGTGCTCACCACCGTGATGACGATCCGCCCGCTGGGCGCCATCGCGGTGCTGCGCCGCTATGTGGCCATCGCCGTCGGCATCGCCATGCTGTTCTTCACGGTGGAGCTGATCCGCCGGGGCGTGCCCGACCCCGGGCACGGCAACTGGACCGGGTTCCTGCCCGCGATCGACTCGGTGATCGCGGTGTCCATCTCCTTCGTGCCGCTGGCGGCGGACTACACCCGGCACGCCCGGAGCAGCTCCAGCTCGTTCTGGGGCGCGTTCAGCGGCTACACCGTCTCGCAGGTGTGGTGCTACGTGGTCGGCCTGCTGGCGCTGGTGCAGGTCGGCGGCGACCCGGACAAGAATCTTCTCGACCTTTATGGGCATCACCGCCGGCTGGGTCTTCTTCAGCGTGCTGGTGCTGCGCGAGGCGGACCAGTCCTTCGCGAACGTCTACTCGACCGCGATGTCCATCCACAACCTCCCGAAGGTCGACCGCCGCTACCTGACGGTCGGCATCGGCGCGCTGGTCACCCTGTGCGCGCTGGGGGTCACCGACTTCACCGGCTACGAGAACTTCCTCGGGCTGATCGGCGCGGTGTTCGTGCGCTGTCGGCGGTGCTGGCGTGGACTTCTTCTTCGGCGCGGCCGGCGCGAGGGCGGTGGGACATGTCGGAGACGGCGCCGACCCGCTGGCTGACGCTGCTGCCCTGGCGGTGGGCTTCGTCGTCTACGAGCTGATCTCCCGGCCGGCTGACCGGATGGGGCCAGTGGTGGCCGGACTTCTGGGCGCACGCGCAGAACGTCACCCACATCCACCCCAGGTGTGGACCTCGGCCTCGCTGTTCTCGTTCCTGGTTCCGGCGCTGATCACCTGGGCGCTCACCCCGATGCTGCGCAAGGGTCACTGAGAATTCACCTGCGCGGCCGGTTGTGCGGCCGAGGCGGCCGACGGCTCCGCCTATGGTGGAGGTGTGTCGAACGCCCCGATCGCGAACCCGCTGACCGCTCCGGACCTGCCGGTACGGCCCGACCCCGGCGCGGTCCGGGTGATCGCGCACCGCGGCGCGTCCGGCACCCTCGCCGAGCACACCCTGGCCGGGTACCGGCTGGCACTGGAGCAGGGCGCGGACGGTCTGGAGTGCGACGTCCGGCTGACCGCCGACGGGCAGCTGGTGTGCGTGCAGACCGGACCGTCGACCGGACCTCGAACGGGCGCGGAGTGGTCTCCGCGCTGACCCTGGAGCAGCTCTCCGGCTACGACTTCGGCTCCTGGAAGTCCCCGGGCTCGGGCCCTGAGCACGGCTCGGTGCTGACCCTGGAGCGGCTGCTGGAGCTGGCCGCCGACTGCGGGCGGCGGGTGGAGCTGGCGATCGAGACCAAGCACCCGATCCGTCAGGGCGGGCAGTTGGAGCGCGCACTGGCGAACTGCTGCACCGTTTCGACCTGGTGACCCCGGCCTCGGGCGAGCCCACTCCGGTGCGGGTGATGAGCTTTCTCGCAGCTCTCGCTGCGCCGGATGCGCGTGCTCGCCCCGGGCATCCCCACGGTCTACCTGATGGAGCACGTCCTGCCGTGGTTCCCGGCGGCGGACGGTTGCCGTACGGAGCAGGGATCGGCGGGCCTGGTATCGAACCTGGTCCGGGCGAACCCCGGGTATGTCGCGGCGCTGCGCGGCGCGGGGCAGCAGGTGCGGGTCTGGACCGTCGACGAACCGGCGGACGTCGAGCTCTGCCTGCGGCTCGGCGTGGACACCCTGATCACCAACTATCCGCGCCGGGTACTGGACCTGCTGGGCCGGACGGACCACCGGGACGTGGCGAGTGCGGAGGGTCCGGCGGGTCCGGGGGCTCCGGGCCGGGAGGGTCCGGCGGGTCCGGAGGGGCTCCGGGGCCGGGAGGATCCGGCGGGCTGACGAGGGGTCACCGGGTACGTCCCGCAGTCGCGGGCAATGCGTGACGAAATGGTGAAGCCGGACGGGGGCGCCAATGGCGTCGAGGGCGCTCGCGAAGGGCGTGCGCGGGCGCGCGTAAATGGCTGGAAATTTGTCCTGTGCGCCGCTTCCCACCATCAATGCAAACACAAAGTAACCATTTGACTACTCCGCGTAAAAAGCCGGTCGCACCGGGATTTCCACTTCCGTAAGGAAGTCCAACGACGCCCTTATTCTCGTTTCCGGCCGACCCGCACCGGGCATTCACACCCTGTCGTTAGGCGGAGGAGGAGGTCCGGGGGTGTCGCTGGTGGTGGCGCATGATGTGCCGACTTCTTCGGCGACCATGGCGGTTCCCCATGGTCCGGCCAGCGTGAGCGCGGCCCGCAGGCGACTGCGAAGGGATCTTGCAGAGCATCAGGTTCCGGATGCCGTCATCGATGACGCCGTCCTCATACTCTCCGAACTGCTGAGCAATGCCTGTCGCCACGCCCGCCCGCTGGAGTCGGTGCTGGACGAGTTCGACGCGGCCCAGGCCCAGCTGCACGCCCAGGCTCCCCTGCATGCCCAGGGCAGACGGGAGGCCCCGGTGAACCTGCTGGGCCGGGCCCGGGTGGAGGACGACGGCTCCCACCCCGAGGGCGGCCGCGTGGTCGTCGGCTGGGAACTGCACAGTGACGGCCTGCTCACGCTGGAGGTCACCGACGGCGGCGGGCCGACCAGGCCCCGGCGCGGCAGCCCGTCGCTGACCGCGCACGGCGGTCGCGGTCTGGGCATAGTCGGGCAGCTGGCCAGCGACTGGGGCGTGCGCGACGCCCCCGGCGAGGTCACCGTCTGGGCAGTGCTCCCGGCCGGGGCCGACGCCCGTGCCACCGCCGGCCCCGGGGCCGCCCGGTAGCCCGACCGGACGACCGGCGGCCCGACGGAGCGGAAGCCACGACCGGAGGAACGGGAGCGGGCCGGGTCCTCGGCGCGGGGCCACGCGTGCGCGCGGCGCCCGGTGGTACGGCTACGCTCGGGGCGGCAGAGCACACGCCCCATCGGGAGATCCGCACCATGGCTAAGAAGCCCGCGAAGAAGGCGCCCTCGCGCGCCCAGCACACCGTCGCAGCGAACGGGGAGATCCCGGTCGTCGGCGCCCGCGAGGACTGCCCGTGCGGCTCCGGCCGCCGCTACAAGGCCTGTCACGGACGCCAGGCCGCCCACGCGGTACAGGAGTTGGTGCAGCGCCCGTTCGACGGCCTGCCCGGCGAGGGCGACTGGGTGGCACTGCGCGAGCTGGTCCCGGCGGCGACCGTGCCGCTGACGCTGAGCAAGGACGCACTGGCGGGCGCCAACGGCGAGGTGCCGCAGGTGACCCTGGCCACCGTGCTGCCGATGGCCTGGCCGGCCATGCGCCGCCAGGACGGCAGCATCCTGCTGGGCCTCCAGACCCAGGGCGCCTCCGGCGACGCCAGCCGCGACCTGGGCGACGCGCTGGTCCAGGCGCTGGCCGCGGAGCCGGGCACGCCGGTGCCGCCGCGCCGTCCGGCCACCGACGCGCCGCGGCTCCAGGAGCTGCTGGACCTGTCCGCGCCGTTCGAGCCGGTCGTGCACTCCGGCTTCGAGTACTGGCTGGAGGACGCGGAGTCGGTCACCCCCGAGGTCTCCGCCTCGCTGGAGCAGGCGAACGCCGAGGTCATCCCGACCGTCAAGCTGGACTCGGTGCAGAGCGCCTACTGGTGCTCGGTGCCGGACCGCAACCACCTGCGCTGGGTGATGCCGCACGCCGAGGACACCCTGCTGAACGCGCTGGCGCGGCTGGCCGCGGCGGGCGAGTCGGGCCTCGGCGAGGGGACCAAGCTGGTCGGCTCGTTCCGGGCGCACGGTCTGGCCGTGCCGGTGTGGGACCTCCCCTCGGCGATGACCGCCGCCGACTGCGAGCAGCCCGCCGCCGCCTTCCAGGAGCGGCTGGCCACGGCGCTGGCGCAGACCGAGCCGCTGACCCAGCAGCAGCGCAAGTGCCGTGCGGACCTGGTGAACCGACAGGTCACCATCGGCTGACGGCCGGGGCGGCCGGACCTCCGGCGGCGGGAGTGTGCCGATTCGGCCTGAAGCCGACCTAAGCGGGTCGGAGCAGGCCGAATCGGCGATAGGCGACACCGTGCGACCAACTGATTACCTTCGGCGGTCGCAAATCGACTGGAATCACTCAGAACTCGCCGGATCGAGTGACCTGCATCACATATCGGCGCCCGGTCGGAAATTCACAGGGAACGAGCACCCCAGGGAATTTGCTTGCGGCTCGATTCTTGTTACGGTTTAAACAGCTCGGTCGCTGGTGCATCCCCCGTCGCCAGCGGCCGAGCCTTTCCATGTTCCGGGCAGGCTCCCGGCTTTCCGGCAGGCTCCCGGCTTTCCGGAAGCGTCCGGACCGGTTCCGCACACAGGACCGACGCTCCAGGGCCCCAGGGCCCGCAGCGCCCCAAGTCGGTGACCCCACAGGCCCGGCAGCCTTCGAACCGACTGCGAACCGTCTGCGAGCCCTCTTCGAACCGCCCGCGACCGACTTCGAACAACCCTCGACCGGCCCTCAGTAGGCCAGCCGTGCACCGTCCGGCGTGGCCACGCTCGCGTCGACCAGCACCTCCAGCAGCGTGCTCACCGGCGGCAGCCACGGCGCCACGGCCGCCCCCGCCCCGGACTTCCCCGCCCCGGACTCCCGGGCCGCCGGGTCCTGCGGCCGGCGGATCCAGCGCAGCGCCCCGGCCCCGGTCCGCGAGGGCGGCAGTAGCACATAGCCGCCGGTGCCGTGGAACCGCAGGCTGGTCGGCACCCACTCCTGAGCTATCAGCAGCTCGGCCAACTCCTGCATCGAGTAGGGCTCGACCAGCAGCACATACCGGCTGGGCGTGGCCAGCACCGGCCCGGTCCGCACGCCCAGGGTGTCCAGGTACGCCAGCGCCCGGGCACCGGCGTCCACCGGCAGGCTCACCGCCGAGACCGGGCCGCCGGTGGCCACCACCACCGGCGCGTCCGGATGCCTGCGCCACCACCAGCGCACCATCCTCGGGTCGGTGGTCGCCGCCAGCAGCGGCGGATCGTGGGGGTGGGCCCCTGGTGTGGGACAGTCAGGACGGGGGCAGGCACAGGGAGCAGTCCCCGGGCGGCCACCGTGCGCGGGCGCGCCCGCGCCCGGCACGACCGGCCAGTGCCACTGCTCCACGCAGGTGGTCACCGCTGCCAGCAGCAGCGCCCGTTCCCTCCAGCGCATGCTCCGCCCGACGACCCTGCCGACTGCTGCCCGCAGCACTGCGGCTCCGTGATTCCCGCGCATGAGCACTCGTTCCTTTCCGTGACCAGTCATGGATCGGTACGTGACCTCGCGCTACGAGAAGCGCACCATGCCCTCCGCCTGCCGCGACAGCTGGCGTGGGGTGGCGCGGGGTGGCGATTGCGACTGCCCTCTCGTACCACCTGTGTACCCCGGAACTGCGGGTTCACCAACGAGATTGACGCATCGTCGTGATTGACGCGCCGTGACCGCGACTGGTTCCACCATTCGGGGAGCGGAGGGGCAGCGCCGGGCGCTCGACAATCGTACGATCCGGGGATGAATACCCACAGGGAGCCGGGCGACAGCGAAGATTCCGTTCCTTCAAAGCTTTCTGACGCCGCATCCGACGGTGGTGGAACGGTGGCGGTGGTGATTCCGGCGCGGAACGAGGCATCCCGGATCGCCTTGACGGTGCTGGCCGCGCTGCGGCTCCCCCGGGTGGGCCCGGTGATCGTGGTGGACGACGCCTCGACCGACTCGACCGCGCGGGTGGCCGAGGAGTCGGGCGCCCGGGTGGTCCGCCAGCCGGTCCGGCTCGGCCGTGCCGCCGCGCAGCAGCGCGGCACGGCCACGGCAGGGGAGTTGGCCGGGACCGGACGGCTGTGCCTGCTGTTCCTGGACGCGGACCTCGGCGCCAGCGCCGCAGCCGCGGCGCTGCTGATCGAGCCGGTGCTGGCCGGCACCGCCGACCTGGCCCTGGGTGTCGCCGCCGCCGGAGAGGCCATCGGCACCGGCACAGCCGCCGGGCCCAGGCCGCGGGCGGCGACCCGCCGGGCCCGGTCCGGCGTCCAGCAGGCCACCGGCTTTGCCGCAGCCGCCCCGCTCGGCGGTGAACTCTGCCTGAGCGCCGCCGCGTTCGCCGCCGCACTGACCGGCCCGGGGCCGGTCGCCACCGGCCCCGGGCTGATCATCGACCTGCTGCGGCAGGGCTTCCGCGCGGTGGAGGTACCGCTCGATCTGGACCACCGCCGCAGCCGCCAGGGCCTGCGGGCGGCGCTGCGGGAGCTGGGCCGCTACCGCGAAGTCGGCCGGGAGCTGTCGGCCCGGCGGAAGGCACACTGAGCCACCGTCAGCCAGTGACTCACAGTGATCGGCACGCCGGGACGGGCCGGCTCGGCCGCCGGCCCGAGACGCCGGACCGACCTGCCCATTTCGCCCAAGTATTCGAGCGGATGCACCGGAAAAGACACCAATCATCCAACACGGCACAGTTCTGGACATCACCCAATCGGTATGTGTAGAAGTTGAGTATTAATTGCCGTATGGCATGACATGGGGGTGTGAAGTGCGTGAATTCGGACAAAAAGGGCAAACGGCCCCAATGATAGACCGGCCCCTCCGCTCACTCCGTGTTACCGAACCGGTCGTCCCACCTCCCCGCCCGCAGCCATCGTGAAGGGCGCCCAGAATGGCTGAACCGCAGTTCCCCCGCACCGGCCAGACCCGCAACAGCCAGACCCTCGGCAACCAGGCTGTGGAAAGCCAGGCCATCGACAGCCGGCTGCTCGACGCCCAGGCACACGACGGCCAGGCGCACGACGCCCAGAGACTCGAAGACCAGCGGCTCGAAGGCCACACCCGTGACCGGCTCACCCCCGCCGTGCCTCCCCTGCCGCCGTACCCACCGACCGCGTACGCCGCCGCGCCCCGCCCGGGCGCCGACCGGGGATCCGACCTCACCGCCCTGTACCGGCTGACCGAGCGGCTCAGCGGCGCGGCCACCCTGGAGGAGTGCCTGCGCGGAGTGCTGGAGACCGGCGCGGCCCTGGTCGGGGCGCAGCGCGGGATGGTGCTGCTGACCGAGTCCGTCGGGGCGCACCCCTCCGCCTTCGGCACCGTGGACACCCCCGGCACCGCCGTCGGCTACGGCCTGGACCGCGCCGAGCTGGGCGCACTGGAGACCGTCCCGCGCGACCGCGGCCCCTACGCCGGGCTGCTCGACGGCGGGACCCAGGTGGTCACCCCCGGCCCGCTGAACACCCCTGCCCGGCCCGGCGGCGCGGAGGCCCCGGACGCCCGGATGCGCGAGGTCGCCCGGCATCTCGGCATCGCCGCCTGCTACGCCCTGCCGCTCGCCGTCCCCGGCGACGGCGGCGCCCCCTTCGGTGTGGCCGTCTGGTTCTACGACAGCCCGACCGTCCCGGCGCAGGACGAGCAGCGGCTGGCCGCCCTCTACTGCGCCGCCGCCTCCCCGCTGATCGCACTGGAGGTGAGGCGCGACCGGCTGCGGCGCACCGCCGACGCCCTGCGCCGCAGCCTGCTCCCGGACCGGCTGCCGCGGCTGACCTCGGTCCAGCTGGCCGCCCGCTGCCTGCCCGCGGGCTTCGACCACTCCAGCGGCAGCGACTGGTACGACGCGCTGGAGCTGCCCGACGGCGGGCTGGCGCTCAGCGTCGGCAGCGTCACCGGCGGCGGGGTCGAGTGCGCGGCGGCGATGGGACGGCTGCGCGCCGCCCTGCGCGCCTACGCGGTGCTGGAGGGCGAGGACCCGGTGGCGGTGCTGGGCGATCTGGAGCTGCTGCTCAAGGCGACCGAACCGGCCCGCAGCGCCACCGCGCTCTATGCCTATGTCGACCCGGACTCCCGGCGGCTGTCCCTGGCCGGGGCCGGGCAGTGCCCGCCGCTGCTGGTCACCGCCTTCGGCGCGAGCTTTGTGGAGACCTGCTGTCCGCCCCGCTGGGGATGCTGCCTGCTGGGGCGCGCCCGGCGTGGCCGCTCCGCGCCGACCGCGGCGACCTGCTGCTGCTCTACCCGAGGGCCTGGCCCGCCACTGCGGCCTCGCTGCACGCCGGCCTCGCGGCTGCGCTCGCCGCCGCCTCCGCGCCGCGCGAGACCCGCCGCGACCCGGCGGTTCTGCCGCCCCTGCTGGAGGTCTGCCTGGGCGCGGACCGGCCGGCCGCCGCGGACGACATCGTGATGCTGGCCGCACGCTTCGCATAGCTCCGACCCCTCATAGGATTGCGAGGACCGTCCACCCGTCACACTCCTGACGCCCGGACGGTCCCCGCACGACGAGGGCGACAGGTGACGGACGACCGCACGCAGGCGCTGTGGAGCCGGTGGACGGGACCGCGGCACAGGCCGCGGCAGAGGCGGCCGCGGAGCAGCCGGCCGTCACCGAGGAGGGACGCGCCGATCAAGGGCCGCAAGAACGGCCTCTACCCGGCGCTCTCCGACGAGCTCACCGAGGTCATGAAGTCCGGCTGGGCCGACACCGAGCTGCACGGACTGGTCCCGACGAGCAGCCCCTACGCCGCCAAGCGGCGGGCCGCGCTGTCCGCCCGGTTCCCCGGCGCCGGCTGGTGATCCCGGCCGGCGGCTGAAGACCCGCAACAACGACTGCGACTACGAGTTCGCGCCTCCAGCGAGTATGTGCACCTGACCGGCAACCAGGCGAGGACGGCGCGTCCTGGTGCTGGAGCCGCGCACCGGGGGCGCCACGACGCCCATGTCTACCTGCTGCCGCGCTCCAACCGGGAGAACGGCGAGTTCTGGCTCGACGGCCAGGGGGAGCTGTGGGTGGGCCGCCGGAACAGCCTGCCGAGGGCGAGGCCCTGCTCGGGCTGCCGACGGGACAGCCGCAAGCTGGTCGAGGAGCTCGCCGAGGCCGCCGAGGAGCGCCCCGCGTTCACCCGGCTGCTGCGCTCCTTACGACGACCGGCTCGAAGCCGCGCTGGCCGAGCACACCCACCAAGCACGGTGACGAGGCTGCGGGTCTTCCTAGCGAGCTGCGGCTGATAAAGGACGACTGGGAGTCGGCCAGCTCCAGGCCGCCGTGGACGCCACCGTGACGGCTTCACCGACGTGGTCCGGGACTGGCCCAGGCGGTGGCCAGCTCCGAGCGCTGGATCGAGGGGACCTTCAACCGCGTGCCCGGGTCGAGGGCAACGGCGTCGGCTACGGCTCGATCTGCGCCGCCGGAGCGCACCGCCACCACCCTGCACTGGGTCCGCAACGACGGCGAGGTCCGCCCGGCGAGCTGCTGCTGCTGGACCCGGGGTGGAGACGCACACGCTGTACACCGCCGATGTTCACCGCACCCTGCCGATCGACGGCCGCTTCAACGAGCTCCAGCGCAAGATCTACGACGCGGTCTACGACTCCCAGGGGCGGGCATCGCGGCGGTGAAGCGGGCGCCCGCTACCGCGACTTCCACGAGGCCTCGCAGCGGGTTTGCTGGCCGCGGGTCGAGTGGGGCCTGGTCGAGGGCCCGGCGAGCGGGTCCTGGCGCTGGCCCTCCAGCGCCGCTGGACCCTGCACGGCACCGGCCACATGCTCGGCCTGGACGTCCACGACTGCGCCCACGCGCGCCCGAGTCCTATGTGGACTGCGTCTGGAGCCGGGCATGGTGCTCACCGTCGAGCCGGGGCTGTACTTCCAGCAGGACGACCTGACGGTCCCCGAGGAGTACCGCGGCATCGGTGTCCGGATCGAGGACGACATCCTGGTCACCGCGCCGGCTGCCGCAACCTGTCGGCGGCACTGCCCGGCGCTCGGACGAGGTCGAGGCGTGGATGGCCGCCTGACCGGCTGACCTCCGCCGCAGTCGGGGCCCGGCCCGGTGACCGCACCGGACCGGGCCCCGCCGCTGCTCCCCCGCTACCCCCGCGCGGCTACTCCCGCGCGGCTACTCCCCCTCGCTGCTCCCCCGCTCGGCGCGCTCACCGCGTTCGGCGTTGGCCAGTACCGCGTCGTGGAACCAGACCGACCCGCCCGCCACCTCCCGCTCATAGGTCTCGGCGAACCTCGGATCGGCGAGGTACATCTCCGCGAGCCCGCGCTGCATGGGGTAGGAGCAGTCGTAGAAGTTGCGGCAGATGTGCTGCCGGTGGTCCTCGGCGACCGCCATCCCCGCGTCGCTGTCCGGGGCCGTGCCCGAGGCCACCGCCCCGGCGATCCGGCGCATGATCGCGTCGCCCTCGGCCTTGATCCGAACCCAGTCCTCCTTGCTCAGTTCCGCCGCGCGGCGCTGTGACTGCTTCCAGGCGTCCGACCCGCCCCAGCGCTGCTCCGCCTCCTGCTCGTACTCCTGGTAGCCCTCGCCGAAGAGCTCGAACTTCTCCTCGGGGGTCAGCTTGATTCCCATGGTGCGTGCCTCCAGTGCTTCGGCCACGGCCGCGGCCATCCGCTGGAGCCGGGCGATCCGCTCGTCGAGCAGCCGCTGCTGGCGGCGCAGCTGCTCGGTCGGATCCAGCCCCCGGTCGTCCAGGACGGACGCGATGTCGTCGAGGGAGAAACCCAGCTCCCGGTAGAACAGGATCTGCTGCAACCGGTCCAGGTCGGCGTCGTCGTACCGGCGGTATCCGGACGGCGTACGGCCGCTCGGGCAGAGCAGCTTGATCTCGTCGTAGTGGTGCAGGGTGCGCACGGTGGTCCCGGCGAAACCGGCGACCTGGCCCACCGAGTAGCCGTCCACGGCTCCCGCCTCTCTTCCTCGCCTCGGCCCCCAGCCTGGGGCCTCCCGCGACGTGAGGGTCAAGCCGCGAAGACGTGGGCGTCAAGCCGCAGAGGGGGTGGCCGCAGAGAGACCGGCCGAGGAGGGGCCGGCCGAGGAGGGACCGGCCGGGTCAGGAGGCGTGCAGCAGCGGCTGGTCGCAGTACTTCAGGGTCTTGTCGAAGGAGACCACCGCCCCGCTGCGCGGGTGGTCGCGGAACTGCACATGGTCGACCAGTGCCCGGATCAGGAACAGTCCCCGGCCGTGCTCGGCGGTCGGATCCGGCAGCACGGTGCCCGCGTCGGCGGGGATCAGCGCCTCGTGCCGCCGCCGGGTGCGCCGCCCGGCCGCGCGGCCGGGCGCCGCGGCGCGGACCGCGGTCCGGCCGGGCGCGGCGCAGAAGCCGGGCCCGGAGTCGGTCACCTCCACCCGCAGCCGGCCGTCCTCGATGGTCGCGGTGACCTGGAAGCCGCTGTCCTCGTCGGCGTCGACGGGGAAGGCGGCGTGCTCGACCGCGTTCGCACAGGCCTCGGTCAGCGCCACGCCCACCTCGTGCGAGATGTCGGGGTCCACCCCACCGAGGCCATGGTGCCCAGCAGGATCCGGCGCGCCAACGGCACGCTGGCCGGCTCGCGACGTAGATGCAGAGACCACCAGATGTCCACGACCGGCTCCTCCTGGCTGCGGCTCCACATACCAGTACGTATTGCCGAACGTCAGGGGGATCAACCGCTTTGCGGTGGACTTGTCACCCCGCTGGCGGACGTGCGCGGCGGCCGTGCGCGTTCCGGCGCGCACCCAGGCGCGCCCACCCGCCGCGCACGCCGCCCGCCGCCCGGCCCGCGGCGACCTGAGCGGAGACACCAACAGGGACGTGAGCAGCGACGCAGGCAGCGACCGTGAGCAGAGCGTGAGCAGCGCTTGAGCAGCGGAGCCGGCCGGTTCCCGGACCCGCCCGGTTCCCCCGGGGCGCGCGTGAGAGACTGGCCGACGTCATGGTGAAGAGCCTGGTGGGACGCGCGCGACTGCGGCGTCCGGCAACCGTCGCGCTCGACCTTCGCGCCCTGCGGGCCCTGCCCTTCGCGACGGTCTGCGTCGTGGTGTCCGGGCTCGGCCACAGCTTCGGCGGCGGCGGGACCGTACCACTGCGCGCTGCTCATCGGCGGCCTGGCGGTATGGCTGGTCGCGGCGCTGCTGGCGGGGCGGGAAACCGCTCGCTCGGCTCGATCGCCTCCGGCCTGGTCGTCGGCCAGCTGGGCCTGCACCTGTACTTCCACTTCTGCCTCGGCTCCATGGCCGGGATGGCCGGCATGCCGGGTATGTCCGGCTTCGCTCGGCGGCTCGGACGCGGGCAGTGCGCTCAACCGCGTGGCCCTGCGGCTGATTGCGGCCCCGGGGCCGGGGCCGCATCGGGCCTGCCGCCCGGCACCACGGCCGGGGAGATAGTCAGCCGCGCCGGCCTCGACCCGCACCTCGCGGTGACCGCCCTCCCGCCGCTGGACTTCTGGACCAACTCCGCGTTCCTCGGCCTCAGCCCGCTGATGCTGCTCGGCCACCTCGCCGCCGCGGCCCGTGGCCGGCTGGTGGCTGTGGCGCGGCCAGGCCGCGACGGTACGGCTGACGCAG
Organism: Streptacidiphilus sp. 4-A2; assembly: GCA_014284505.1. Taxonomy (GTDB): domain Bacteria; phylum Actinomycetota; class Actinomycetes; order Streptomycetales; family Streptomycetaceae; genus Streptacidiphilus. The sequence continues at coordinate 6,603,417 of JAAFYY010000001.1, forward strand.
GTCACCGTCCAACTCGCGGAGACGCTCGCGCGGACCCACAGCGCGCCGCCTGCGCACCCTGCTGCGCTGGTCGGCGCGCGCGCTGGCAGCAGGGCTCCCCGGGCTCCGCTCGGGCGCTCCGCGGCGCGGCACCGCCTGGGACGACGCGCCCCGGCTGCCGCGCACCGCACTGCTCCGGCACCAGGTCGTCCGGCGCGGGCCCCCGGCCCTGCTCCCGGCCTGACCCCGCAACCCCACGGATCCCTGGCGGACCTCCGGGCGCAGGGGCGGGCCGACATGCCTTCCCCTGCCCGCTCCGCGATCCTGGAGTCTCTTTCCCATGCGTTCCACCACGCGTTCCATCACCCGCAGTGCCATCACCCGCAGTGCCACCAGCCGCAGTGCCCGCACCCACAGCGTCGGCACCGCCAAGCGCCGGATCGGCACCGTCGCGGCGGTCGCCGCCGCGGGCGTCCTGCTGCTGGCCGGACCGGCGTCGGCGCACGTCACCGTGCAGCCGTCGACCGCCGTCAAGGGCGCGTCCGACCAGACCTTCTCGTTCCGGGTGCCCAACGAGAAGGACACCGCCTCCACCACCGAGCTCCAGGTCTTCTTCCCGACCGCCACGCCGATCGCCTCGGTGCTGGTCGCGCCCACCCCCGGCTGGAAGGCCACCATCACCAACGTCAAGCTGGCCACGCCGATCCAGACCGACGACGGCGCCATCACCAACGCGGTCTCCGAGATCACCTGGACCGGCGGCAGCATCGCCCCCGGCTACTACCAGGACTTCACCGTGGACATGGGCCAGCTGCCGAGCAACACCGGCTCGCTGACCTTCAAGGCGCTCCAGACCTACAGCGACGGCAGCATCGTCCGCTGGATCCAGAACGAGGTCCCCGGCCAGCCCGAGCCGGCCAACCCGGCCCCGGTGCTGACCCTCACCAATGCGGCCGCCACCACCCCGCAGGCCTCCGCCCCGCAGACCACCGCCCCGGCCGCGGCCGCCAAGGTCTCGTCCAGTGACACCGTCGCGCGGGTGCTCGGCGGGATCGGCGTGGTCATCGGGCTGCTGGGCGTGGCCTTCGGCTTCCTCGGCTGGCGTCGCGGCAGCAGCCGCTCCGCCTCCTGACGCCAACTCCCGAGCGACGCGCGGCCTGAGCGGCGAACGTTCCGAGCGACGAACGCTCTGAGCGACGCGCAGCCCGACACCGGCGCGGGCCGGGCCGGCGGACCACCACCGCAGGCCCGGCCCGGGCCCCCAGACCTGTTCCGAACCTGTCCGAGAGAACGGACCCAGCCATGTCCCCCGACCAGTCCGAGCACACCTTCCGGCCGTTCACCCGCCGCGCGCTGCTGGGCGGCTCCCTCGCCGCCGCCTCCGCGCTGCTGCTCACCGCCTGCGGCGGCAGCAGCAACAGCGGCAGCACCGCCGACGCGGCCAATGTCACCACCCCGCAGTCGCCCTACCTGGGCACCTATCTGCCGCGGACCTTCAACAAGCCGGACGTCACCCTCACCGACACCACCGGCAAGCCGTTCAACCTGGCGCAGCGCACCGCCGGGCGGGCGATGATGCTCTACTTCGGCTACACCCACTGCCCGGACGTCTGCCCCACCACCATGGGCGACCTGGCGGCCGCGCTCACCAAGCTGCCCGCCGCCACCCAGAAGCAGCTGGACGTGGTGTTCATCTCCACCGACCCGACGGTGGACACCCCGAGCACCATCCGCAGCTGGCTGGACTCCTTCAACCCCGCCTTCATCGGGCTGACCGGCGACATCAACACCATCATCAAGGCCGCCTCCTCGGTCGGCGTCTATGTGGCCGCGCCCAAGCCCGGGCAGGAGCCCGTGCACGGCGCGGAGGTGCTGGGCTTCTTCCCCTCCGACAACAAGGCCCATGTGCTCTACACCAGCGGGGCCGCCGTCTCGGACTACGCGCACGACATCCCGCTGCTGGTCAAGAGCGTGACCGCGTGAAGCGCGCCGGACTGCTCTGCGCCGCGGGCGCCGGGGTGCTGGGCGTCACCCTGGCCGCCTGCGCCGGGAGCGGCAGCTCCCCCGCGAAGGCCGCGTCCCCCGCGAAGATCTCCGTCAGCGGCGCCTATGTGCCGATGCCCGCCAGCCCCGGCATGGCCGTCGCCTACTTCGTCATCGACAACACCGGCGGCAGCGCCGACCGGCTGCTGGCGGTGTCCAGCCCGGACGCGCAGAGCAGCGAGATGGACCAGTCCACCGCGACCTCGATGAGCGCGATCAGCGGTGGCGTGGACGTCCCCGCGCACGCGAGCACCGCCTTCGCCCGCGACGGCCGGCATGTGATGCTGATGGGCCTGGACCCCTCGCCCAAGCTCGGCCGGAAGGTCGAACTGCGGCTCAGCTTCCAGCATTCGGGGACGGTCACCGTGCAGGCCACGGTCCAGCCGCTGACCTACCAGCTCACGGGTTGAGGCGATGCTGACCAGAACCCGTACCGGTTCCCACCCGCTGCGGCGCCGCGCCGGCTCGCTGTTCGCGGTGCTGGCGGCGCTGCTCGGGCTGATGCTGGCCGGTGCCACCGCCGCCTCCGCGCACGCCGCGCTGCTGTCCACCGACCCCGCCGAGAACTCCGTGGTGCAGACCGCGCCGACCGAGGTCACCCTGCACTTCAGTGAGCAGGTCACACTGGAGTCCGACGACCTGCGGGTGTTCGACCCCAGCGGCAAGCGGGTCGACTCGGGCGCGACCGGCCACGCCGGCAGCGACGACACCACCGCCCAGGTGAAGCTGGTCGGCGGCCTCGCCGAGGGCACCTACACCGTGGCCTGGCGGGCGATCTCCGCCGACACCCACCCGGTGTCCGGTGCCTTCACCTTCTCCTACGGGCACGCCTCCAGCACCACGGCCGTCGCCGGGGAGCAGGCCCCCACCGGCAACCCGGTGGTGGGCGCGCTCTACGGCGGCAGCCGCGGTGTGCAGTACGGCTCCTATGCCCTGCTGATCGGCTCGGTGGTGATGGTGCTGATCTGCTGGCCGCGCGGGTGCGGCTGCGGTCGGTGCAGCGGCTGATGCTCCTCGGCTGGGGCGGCCTGCTGGTGTCCACCGTCGCCGAACTGCTGCTGCGCGGCCCCTATGCGGCGGCCTCGGGCCTGGGCCGGGTCTTCGATCTGTCGCTGATTCAGCAGAGTCTGGACGAACGGCTCGGCACGCTGCTGATCGTCCGGGTGCTGCTGCTGGCCGCCGTCGGCGTCTTCCTGTCGCTGCTGGCCGGCCAGGCCGGGATCGGCCAGGACCCGAGCGACACCGCCGACTTGGCCGACGCCGCCGACTTGGCCGACGCCGACTCTGCTGACGCTGCTGAGGGAGCTGGAGCTGCCGCCGGCGCACGGCAGGAACTGCGGCTGCGGGTGTGGCTGGGCGCTGCCTGGGCCGTGCTGGCGATCGCGCTGGCCTGTACCTGGGCGCTGGGTGACCACGCCTCCGTGGGCATGCAGGTCGCCCTGGCCGTGCCGCTGGACGTGATCCACATCCTGGCCATGGCCTGCTGGCTCGGCGGCCTGGCCACCGTGCTGGTGGGGCTGCGGCGGACCGAGGCCGAGGGCGGCGTGGGCGGCACCCAGGTCGCCCGTTTCTCCGCGATCGCCCTGTGCTCCGTGGCCGCGCTCGTCGGCACCGGGATCTACCAGGCCTGGCGCGGGCTGGGCAGTTGGGGCGCACTGGTCTCCACCGGCTACGGCCGACTGCTGCTGGTGAAGATCGGCGCGGTACTGGTGATGCTCGGCGCCGCGTGGATGTCCCGCCGCTGGACCGCGGTGCTCCGGGCCACCCCGGAGCCGGAAGCACAGCCCGAAGCACAGCCCGAAGCAGAAACCGGGCCGGTGGAGGAGGCGGACCCGGTCCGGCGCGCACAGCTGGCCCGGCAGCAGGCGCTGCGGGCCGACGTGGTCAGCCGCCGGGCCCGCGAGGCTCTGCCGGCCCGCGGCAGGCTGCTGCGCTCGGTGCTGGTGGAGGTGGCCTTCGCGGTGGTGGTGCTGGTGGTGACCACGCTTCTCACCAACAGCGCGCCCGGCCGCGCGGTCACCGAGCAGCAGGCGGCCGTCGCCGCCACCCAGAACCTGCCGGTGAACGTCACCCTGCCGTACAGCACCGGCGGCCCGGGCGACAACGCCAACGGAAGGTCAACATCGCCATCGACCCGGCCCGCACCGGCCTGAACACCCTGCACGCCTATGTCTTCGACAACAGCGGCAAGCCGGTGAACGTCCCCGAGCTGGATGTCAGCCTCTCGCTGGCCTCCAAGGACCTCGGACCGCTGCCGGTGACGCTGGAGCAGGTGGACGTCGGCCACTGGGCCGCGAGCAACCTGGAGCTCCCGCTCCAGGGTCGCTGGCTGCTTCAGGTGAGCGTCCGCTCGGACGCCATCGACGAGACCACCGTGTCCACCACCATCCAGGTGGGCTGACCCGTGCGGACCCGACTTGTGAAGGCTGAACCGTGAAAACCGTGAAAGACAAGCAGGCCATGAATGACGCCCAGGGCTCGCTGTCCCGGCGGAAGCTGCTGGCCGCGGCCGGTGGCGCGGGGCGGCCGGGCTCGCGGTGGCGCGCCGGGTACGCGGTCGCGGACTCCGGCCACACCGGCCACAGCGGCAGCGGCAGCGGCTCCGACGCCGCCGCCGCCCCCGCTGACCTCCCTCGGTGCGGACTCGGTTCCGTTCTTCGGCACGCACCAGGCCGGAATCGTCCAGCCGATGCAGGCCGCCATGTACGCCGCCGCCTTCGACCTGACCGCCGGAACCGGCCGCCCCGGCCTGACCGCGCTGATGAAGCGCTGGTCGGCGGCGGCCGCGGCGATGGCCGAGGGGCGCACCCCCCGGCGGGCAGGACACGGATGTGGCGCTGGACGCCGGTCCCAGCTCGCTCACGGTCACCTTCGGCTTCGGCGCCCCGGCCTTCGCCAAGGCCGGTCTCTCGGCCCAGCTGCCGGAGCAGCTGGCGCCGCTGCCGGTGTTCGCGGCGGACGCGCTGGTGCCCGGCAACAGCAACGGCGACCTGTGGGTGCAGGTCTGCGCGGACGACGGCCTGGTCGCCTTCCACGCCATGCGCACCCTGCACCAGCTCGCGGCCGGCGCGGCCACGCTCCGCTGGCAGATGCACGGCTTCAGCCGCTCACCGGGGGCGACCGCGCAGCCGCGCACCGGGCGGAACCTGATGGGCCAGATCGACGGCACCAACAACCCCAAGCCCACCGACAAGGCCTTCGACAGCGAGATCTTCGTCCCGGCGCAGGGCAGCCCCGGCTGGATGGCGGGCGGCAGCTATGTGGTGTTCCGCCGGATCCGGATGCTGCTGAACACCTGGGAGCAGCAGTCGCTGACCGTGCAGGAGCGGGTGATCGGGCGGCACAAGGCGTCCGGCGCCCCGCTCTCGGCGGCACCGAGACCACCACCGTGCAGTTGGACAAGCTGAACCCGGACGGCTCGCTGGCGATCCCCGGTGACGCCCACATCCGGGTCGCTGCCGCGCAGTCCAACCAGGGGGCGGCGATGCTGCGCCGGGGCTATTCCTACGCGGACGGCTTCCGCCCGGACGGCGCCCCGGACGCGGGCCTGCTGTTCGTGGCCTTCCAGTCGGATCCGCTGACCGGCTTCGTCCCGGTGCAGCGCAAGCTGACCCGGGGGACGCGCTGTCGCAGTTCATCGTGCACGAGTCCAGGGCTGTTCGCGGTGCCCGGCGGCGCGGCCTCGCCGGACGGCTATGTCGGGCAGGCGCTGCTGGAGTCCTGACGGCGCCGGGACGGCCCTCTCCTGCTCTCCCCCAGGCTCCAGGAACCCCCCGGGTCCAGGAACCGGGACAGGGCCACCCCGGACCGGCCGAATGACTAACGTTGGCGGGATCAGAGCCACACCCAGGTCCAGGAGGCGCTCCTTGTCCGCCCACTGCTACACCTACCTCGGCCCCGAGGGGACTTTCACCGAGGCCGCGCTGCGCACGCTGCCGGAGGCGGCGACCCGGGAGCTGGTGCCCTCGGTGTCGGTGGCCGCCGCGCTGGACGCGGTGCGCAACGGCGAGGCGCGGCGGCGCTGGTGCCGATCGAGAACTCGGTGGAGGGCGGGGTCACCGCCACCCTGGACGAGCTGGCCACCGGCAGGCCGCTGATGATCTACCGCGAGGTGCTGCTGCCGATCGCCTTCTCGCTGCTGGTGCGCCCGGGTACGGCGCTGGCGGATGTGAAGACGGTGACCGGCCACCCGGTGGCGCAGCCGCAGGTACGGCGCTGGCTGGCGGAGCACCTGCCGGACGCGCTGTGGGAGTCGGCGGCCTCCAACGCGGACGGGGCGCGGCTGGTGCAGGAGGGGCGCTTCGACGGCGCCTTCGCCGGGGAGTTCGCGGCGCCGCTGTACGGCCTGGTGCCGCTGGCCTCGGAGATCCACGACGCGTCCACGGCCACCACCCGCTTCGTCCTGGTCGGCCGCCCGGGCCGGACCGCCGCGCCGACCGGCGCGGACAAGACCTCGTCGGTGTTCTGGCTGGCCGACGACCACCCCGGGGCGCTGCTGGAACTGCTCCAGGAGTTCGCGGTGCGCGGGGTCAACCTGTCCCGGATCGAGTCCCGCCCGACCGGCGGGGGCCTGGGCCAGTACTGCTTCTCGGTGGACGCCGAGGGCCACATCCAGGACCGCCGGGTCGGCGAGGCGCTGATGGGGCTGCACCGGATCTGCCCGAAGGTGCGGTTCCTGGGTTCCTATCCGCGCGCCGACGAGGTGGCGCCGACGGTACGCCAGTGGGCCTCGGACACGGCCTTCACCGAGGCATCGGACTGGCTGTCTCGCTGCCTGGACGGCCGCGGCGAGCAGTGATCCCGGCGGGGCCCGGCGCCCGGCCGACCCGCCCGCTTGATCATCTCTGATCGTTCTGGATCATCACAGCGAGACTTTCCTGAGACTCGGCTGTGAGAGTTTTCCCCAGGGTGACCATCCCTGGGGAGAGCCAGAGTTATCCACAGGTTGGGGATCTGTCGACATCTCGCCTTCTTGGGCGGCCCCCGATGCCCCGTCGGGGCCGCCTCGGCCAAGCCGGACAAATGCCGACACGCGCCGCTTGTTTACCTTCAAGCGACCTGCTCGACATCAGAAATCACGCAAACGTGCGTGGGGTCGAGGTTTACCGCCGACAGGGTCCGATTTGTCCGGTCAACCCGGCGACCACCTCGGACATCCACAGCCCTGAGCCGGGAACTGTGGACAAAGCCATGAATCCCCAGGGTGATCCGAGATATCCACAGGGGGCGGCCGGTTATCCCCAGGGATTCCCTCCGCACACAGCCTCCGGAAAGTGCCACGGGGCGCTCAGAAGAGGACACACACTAGCAACAATTGATCATTGAACGAAAAAACCAGTGCTCGAACAGCGTCCGACCGGTGTCCGGCCCTGTTCTGATCGCCACTGCCCATACCGCCACCGCCGGCCCCGCCGACCGGTAGGCTCATCGCCGTGATCGACCTTCGTCTGCTTCGTGAGGACCCAGACCGCGTACGCGCCTCGCAGCGCGCCCGAGGAGAGGACGTCGCCCTTGTCGACGCCCTCCTGGAGGCCGATGAGCGGCGGCGATCGTCCGGCTCCCGGTACGACGAGCTGCGCAGTGAGCAGAAGCAGCTGGGCAAGCTGATCCCCAAGGCCCAGGGCGAGGAGAAGGCCGAGCTGCTGAAGCGCACGGCCACGCTCGCCGCCGAGGTCAAGACGGCCAACGCCGAGCAGAACGAGGCCGACGAGCGGGCCCAGCAGCTGCTCGGGCAGCTGGCCAACCTGCTCCACCCCGACGCCCCGGTCGGCGGCGAGGAGGACTTCGTCACCCTGGAGCACGTCGGCACCCCGCGCGACTTCACCGCCGAGGGCTTCGAGCCGCGCGACCACGTCGAGCTGGGCCGCCTGCTCGGCGCCATCGACATCGAGCGCGCCGCCAAGGTGTCCGGCTCGCGCTTCTACTACCTCACCGGCATCGGCGCCCTGCTGGAGCTGGCGCTGGTCAACATGGCCATCGCCCAGGCGGTGGAGGCCGGGTTCACCCCGATGCTGACCCCGGCGCTGGTCAAGCCGCGCGCCATGGAGGGCACCGGCTTCCTGGGCCAGGCCGCGGAGAACGTCTTCCGACTGGAGGAGGACGACTTCTACCTGGTCGGCACGTCCGAGGTACCGCTGGCCGCGTACCACATGGACGAGATCATCGACGCGGACAAGCTGCCGCTGCGCTACGCCGGGTTCTCCCCCTGCTTCCGGCGCGAGGCCGGGACCTACGGCAAGGACACCCGCGGCATCATCCGCGTGCACCAGTTCGACAAGGTCGAGATGTTCTCCTACGTCGCACCGGAGGACGCCGAGGCCGAGCACGGCCGGCTGCTCCAGTGGGAGAAGGACTTCCTCGACAAGCTGGAACTGGCCTACCGGGTGATCGACGTCGCCTCCGGCGACCTGGGCTCCTCCGCCTACCGCAAGTTCGACATCGAGGCGTGGATCCCGACCCAGGGCAAGTACCGCGAGCTCACCTCGACCTCCAACTGCACCGAGTTCCAGGCCCGCCGGCTGGACATCCGGATGCGCGAATCAGGAGGGGCGGAGCAGAGCGACTCGAACAAGGGTGGCGGTGGGCGACGGGCTGCCGGCAACCCCCGCTCGCCACGCTCAACGGCTGTGCGCGGTCCCGCGCACCATCGTGGCGATCCTGGAGACCCACCAGCAGGCGGACGGCTCGGTCACCGTGCCCGAGGCGCTGCGCCCCTACCTCGGCGGCCGGACGGTGCTGGAGCCGATCACCCAGTGACCGGCGAGCGCCCGTTCGACCTGATCGCGACCGACCTGGACGGCACCCTGCTGACCTCCGACAAGACCGTGTCGGAGCGCACCCGGCAGGCGCTGGCCAGAGCGGTCGCGGCCGGAGCGGTGCACATCGTGGTCACCGGGCGCTCCGCCGCCTGGACCCGCCCCACCCTGGACGCCATCGGCTACACCGGCCTGGCCGTCTGCGGCCAGGGCGCCCAGCTCTACGACGCGGGCGAGCACCGGGAGCTCACCTCGGTGACCCTGGACCGGCAGCTGGCTCAGGTCGCCCTCGCCAAGATCGAGGCCGAGACCGGCCCGCTGCGGGTCGCGGTCATGCAGGACGGGCTCGACGGCGAGTTCCTGCGCGGCCCCGGCTACCAGCTCCCGGGCACCGACCCGACGCGCCAGTGCGACCCCGCCGAGCTCTGGAGCGCGCCGGTCACCCGGCTGTTCCTCCAGCACCCCGGCCTGAGCAACGACGAGCTGGCCCGGACCGCCGCCGCGATCGCCGGTCAGCTGGTGGATGTCGTGCTCTCCGGCCCCGGCTTCATCGAAGTGCTCCGCTCGGCCTGTCCAAGGCCACCGGCCTGGCCCTGGCCGCGGCCCGGCTGGGCCGCAGCACGCGCCATCGCCTTCGGCGACATGCCCAACGACCTGCCCATGTTCCGCTGGGCCGCGCACGGCGTCGCCATGGCCAACGCCCACCCCACCCTGCTGGCCGCCGCCGACGAGGTCACCCTCAGCAACAACAACGACGGCGTAGCCGCCGTCCTCGACCGCCTCTTCCCCCAGGCCTGACCAGCCCCTTTCACCCGTTCGGGTGATCCTCCGTGCTTCGTCTCCGCCGCCACAGCCACTCGGCGTAGTTTCCGGATGCGGCTTGTGTGAGCACGCCGCCGCTGCCCACACTTGAGAGGAGGTGCTTCCCGATGACTGTGCTCGTGGAAAAAAAAAAGGAGACCGTCATGGCCAAGGACTCCCTCACGGTCCAGCAGGAGCCGCCTGCGGCTGACGATCTCGACCTGGTTCTGTGGCGCGCGTGGAAGGCCATGGATCTCCCCGAGGGCTACCACGCCGAGATCATCGAGGAGTCCATCGAAGTGTCGCCGACCGGACGCCGCCGCCACGCTGTCCTGGCCAACCGACTGCGTCGTGCCCTCGACCAATTGCTGCAGGGCACGGACTACGCCGCCTATCAGGACACCAATGTCATCCACGGCCTCAAGGCCACCATTCCTGATGTTCTGGTAGCACCGGTGGACCTGGACACCGCCCCCGATCCCGAGGGCCTGGGGGTGGACGCGGCCGGGGTGCAGGTCGTGTTCGAGGTGGTCTCGCCCGGCCGCAGGGACCGTGAGCGGGATCGGGACCGCAAGCGCCGGGCCTACGCCCGGGCCGGTATCCCGGTCTATGTGCTGGTGGACGACCACGACGGCGAGGGGGCGGTGACCGTGCTCAGTGATCCCGACCGGGAAGCGGGCGACTACAACAGCGCTCGTCGCCACCCCTACGGCACCGATGCGGTCATCACCGACGGCCCCGCCAAGTCCTTCGTCATCGGGGACGGCATACCCAGGGGCGCTGACCGCACGTCGCCTTCGGTCACCGCGTGCTACGGCCTCCGCTAGGTTGTAGGATGACTGGGCAAGAGATGTCGGGACAACCGGAGGACCGACGATGAGTGTGGACCCCTTCAGGCGGCCGGGCGACCTCGCTGGTGGACGCCGCGATCGAGCAGCTGCGGGCGCAGCTGAGCAGCGGCAGCTGGCAGGTCGGCGAACCGGATCCCGACCGAGCACGAGCTGGCCGAGCAGTTGCAGGTGGGCCGGAACACGGTCCGGGGGCCGTGCGGTGCTGGTGCACGCCGGAATGCTCCATCCAGACAGGGCGAGGGCACCTTTGTCCGGTCCACCAGCGACCCGCGCCGTGCTGCACGGCGTCCAGCGGTCCGGAGTGCGCGACGTGCTGGAGGTCCGGGCGGCGCTGGAGAACGAGCGGCCCGGCTGGCCGCGCTCCGGCACACCCCCGAGGACCTGGCCCGGACGGGCCGCGGCGCCGAGGCCCAGGTGCTGGCGACCGCGCCGGAGCGCACCGGGCGCGAGGCCAGCGTCGAGCACGACCTGGAGTTCCACACCGCCATGGTCGAGTCGGCGCACAACCCGGCCCTGACCGAGGTCTACCGCTACTTCAGCGCCTCCGTGCGCGAGTCGATGCGCGCCGCCTTCGGCGACCAGGAGATGCCCGAGGTCGACCTGGAGTCGCACCGCGCCCTGGTCGACGCCATCGCCTCCGGCGATCCCGAGGCCGCCGAGGCCGCAAGCCGGCGACTGATCGCCGACCCCATGGGCACCGTCGCGCGCCTGCTCAGCTGACCCTTCGCACCACTTCCGCACAGCCGGAAAGACGGAAAGAACCGCCATGTCCCGCACCGCGTACGACGCCCAGACCGTACTGACGCCGACCGCCCCCCGTACCCCCTCCCGACCGGCCCGGATCGCCGCGCACCCGACGACCGCGCTGGTCGGCATCCTGCTGGTGTCGCTCAACATGCGCGCCGCGGTGTCCGCGGTCTCGCCGCTGCTCAGCGACATCAGCGGGCACTACGGCCGTCCTCGACCGCGGGGGCTGCTCACCACGCTGCCGGTGCTGCTGATGGGCCTCACCGCCTCCTTCGTGCCCAGGCTGATCCGCCGCTTCGGTCCGGAGCCGGTGGTGCTCGGCGCGCTGCTGCTGCTGGCGGCCGGGTCGGGCTGCGGGTCATGAGCGGGGTCGGGCCGCTGTTCCTCGGCAGCGTCGTGGTCGGCGCCGCCATCTCGCTGCTGAACGTCACCATGCCGGGCCTGGTGAAGCGGGACTTCCCGGACCGGGCGGCGATGATGACCGGTGTCTACTCCACCGCGATGATCGTCGCGCGCGACCTTCGCCGCCGCGCTCTCGGTGCCCATGGAGCACGCCTTCGGCGGCTGGCAGGGTTCGCTGGCGTCCTGGTCGGTGGCCCTGGCCGCGGCCGCGCTGTGGCTGCCGCAGGTCGTCGGCGCCCGGAAGCCGGGGCGCGAGCACGCCGGACAGCAGGCCGGGCAGCAGGCCGGCGCGGCCCCGGCTGCCGGGTCTGTGGCGGCACCCGCTGGCCTGGCAGCTCGCGGTCTTCATGGGCATCATGTCGCTGCTCGCGTACACCCTGATCGCGTGGATGCCGACGGTACTGACCGACCACGGCATGTCCCGGGGGACCGCCGGACTGATCTTCGCGTTCTGCAACCTGGTCCAGATCGCCGGGGCGTTCCTGGTGCCGCTGGCGGCCGGGCGGATGACCAGCCAGCGGCTGCTGGTGGTGCTGATGACCGGCTGCTACGCGGTGGGCATCGGCGGGCTGATGATCGCACCGGGCGCGGGTGCCTGGCTCTGGGCGGCCCTGCTGGGGATCGCCATGGGCGGCGGCTTCGGCCTGGCCATGGCACTGGTGGTGCTGCGCTCCGGCGGCGCCGGGATCGCCTCGCAGCTGTCCGGGATGTCGCAGATGGTGGGCTACTTCATCGCCGCCTGCGGTCCGGTCGGCGTGGGCGCGCTGCACCAGCTGACCGGCGGCTGGAACCTGCCGCTGATGCTGCTGCTGGGCTGCTGCGGGCTGGCCCTGGTGGCCGGGCTCGGCGCGGCCGCGCGGTCACCCTGCGCGCGACCGAGAGCTGAGACACCAGAACTGAGACACCAGAACGGAGACGGCAGAACGGAGGCGGCGGGACGCTCCCCTGTGGCGTCCCGCCGCCTCTCGGTGGTACCGGTGGGGCTACTGCTCCCCGGCCAGCGTCAGCCGGCTGAGCCGGACCGCGGCCAGCGCCGAGGCACCCAGGGTGACGATCACCAGCAGCGGCACCGCCGTGGGCAGGTGCACGGCCGAGGTGACCACCCCGGGCTCGGCGATCTTCTGGGCCAGCGCCAGCGACCACTGCTGCACACTGAGGGTCTTCGCGCCGGTGACGAAGTTGCCGACGACGCTCTCCCAGACCAGCGAGTAGAGCAGGCCGACCACCACCGCGTGCCGGGTGACCACCCGAGCAGCAGGAAGATCGCACTGTAGGCGGCGCCGGCGACCAGCGCGCCCACCCCGTACGCCACCGCCAGGCTCTCGAAGTTGCCGAAGAGAATGACCCGGCGAGATAGGTCGGGAGCGCGCCGAAGAGCACGGTGCAGCCGAAGGAGACCATCAGCTTGGTGGTGATGATCTTCCAGCGCGGCAGCGGCTTCGCCAGCAGATAGATGATCGAGCCGTCGTCGATCTCCGGTCCGATGGCGCCGGTCCCGGCGATCAGGCCGAGCAGCGGCACCAGGGTGCCCAGGGCCAGCGTGCCGAGGACCCGCACGGTGGTGCCCTCGTCCTGGCCCACGGCGGCCCGGATGGCCACCGACAGGACCAGCAGCAGCACGGGCACCACGAGCAGCAGCAGGCCGCGGCGACGGCCGAGCAGACCGCGCGCGGTCAGCCGGGCGACGGTGAGGTTCACTGGTTCAATCCTTCCTGGGGCGTTCCTGGCGTGCCTGGCGTGCTTGTCCGCGAGCTCGTACGCATGCTCCTGCGCGTGCTCATGCGGAGGTCACCAGGTAGGAGAAGACGCTCTCCAGCGACTCGTCCGCAGGCGAGACGGTGAGCAGACGGATGCCTGCCGCCTTGGCGACGCGCGGCACCAGCTCGGTGAAGCGGTAGAAGTCGACGGCCTGCACCCGCAGCGCGTCCTCGGCCGGGTCGAACTCGATCCCGGCCGTGGACGCGTCCGCGATCAGCGCCGACGCCAGGGCCCGGTTGTCGCTGGAACGAACCAGGTACTGGTGCGGACGGCTGGTCATCAGCCGGCGGATCTTGGTGAAGTCGCCCGAGGCGGCGTGCCGTCCGGCGACCACCACCTCAATGTGCCGGGCCAGCTGCTCGACCTCCTCCAGGATGTGCGAGGAGAACAGCACCGTGCGCCCGTCCGCGCCGAACCGGCGCAGCAGCTCCATCAGGTGCATCCGCTGACGCGGGTCCATCCCGTTGAAGGGCTCGTCCAGCAGCAGCACCGAAGGGTCGTGGACCAGCGCGGAGGCCATCTTCACCCGCTGCTTCATGCCCTTGGAGTAGGTGGTGACCTTGCGGTCCTGGGCGTACTCCATCTCGACCGTGGCCAGTGCCCGCCGGGCGGCCGCGCCCGGGTCGGGCAGGCCGTGCAGTTCGGCGTTGGCGAGCACGAACTCATGGCCGGTCAGGAAGTCGTACATGGCCTCCCGCTCGGGGACCAGCCCGATCTGCCGGTAGGCCTGCTGGTTCTTCCAGATCGGCGCCCCGTCGATGTCGACCTGACCGCTGGAGGGCGGCAGGAAGCCGCTCATCATATGGATCAGCGTCGACTTCCGGCGCCGTTGGGACCGAGCAGACCGGTCACCCCCGGCCCGATCCGCATGCTGATCTCCGTTCACGGCGACCACGTTCCCGAACCAGCGGGAGACCCGGTCGATGCTGATGGTGGTCACTGGCGGCCTCTCAGATCTTCCGGTAGCGCTGGACGAGCAGTCCGTAGGCGGCCGCGGACACCGCGGCGATCTCGGCGACGAAGACGCAGCCACCGAGCGCGGACGGCACACCGACGGCCCCGGTGGTGGGCAGGCCGAACATCCAGGTGACCGAGGAGTCGACCAGTCCGGACGGGCTGATCACATTGGCCCAGTAGGCGGCGGCGCTGTTGTCGTGCCCGTTGATCACGAAGTAGAGGACCGAGCTGATCCCGGCCGAGATCAGCAGCACCATGATGATCCCGGCCACGCCGAAGCCCCGGCGGGGCGTGGCGGAGGCGATGACCGTCGCGATCGAGCTGTACAGCAGCGAGTACAGCGCCGCGGCGACCAGCCCGTAGCAGAAGTGCTCCAGGTTGTAGCCGAAACTCATGGACGCCAGCAGCGAACCGATCCACATGATCAGCAGCGGCAGGCCGGTGAGCACGAACATGGCGGTGAACATCGCGCCGAACTTGGCCCGGACATAGTCCCCGGCGGTGATCGGCCGGGAGAAGTACAGCGGGACGGTCATGAACCGCAGGTCGCGGGAGAGCGCCACCGGCGCCTGCGAGGCGACGAACACCGCGATCACGAAGTCCATGATCATCAGATAGCGCTCGTACTCCAGCGGCAGCTTCGCCGACTTGAGATAGACCGCGACCGCGACGATGATCAGCGCCGGCACGCACATCAGCGCCAGCAGCCCCATCGGCAGGATCTTCGACCGGATCGAGCGCCCCAGGCCGAAGCTGCCGCGCAGCGTGAGCGTGTAGAGCGAACGCGTCGCATAGCCCCGGCCGAGACGCGGGCCCTGGTAGTGGCGGTAGCCGATGTCGTGGATGACGTCGGCGACAGGAGCGGCGGGCACGGGCCCGGGCATCGGCCCGGGCATCGGCCCGGGCATCGGCTGAGACATCGGCTCAGGCATCGGCTCAGGCATCGGGGAACGCCTCCTCGGCACGGTCGTCGGCGGGACGCTGGTCGAGGGGGCGGTCCTGGAAGACCTCGGCGATCCGGTGGCGGCGCTGCTCCATCCGGACCAGCCCCACGCCCAGCTCGGCGACGGCGTCGCGGACCAGGTCGTAGGTGTCGTCGCCGGCGATCTCCACCAGCAGCACCCGGCCGCCGTCCCGGGTGACCCGCAGGCCGCCCGCGGTGAGCCGCTCGGTCAGCGCCCGGTCGGTGTCGAAGGACGGGTCGGCCGGGCGGTCGGTCACCTCCACCGCGAGCAGTGCCGTGGCCTTGGTGAAGTCCGCGGTCGACGAGGAGCGCAGCAGCTTGCCGCCGTCGACGACGACCACGTGGTCGCAGGTCCGCTCCAGCTCGCCCAGCAGGTGCGAGGTGACCAGCACGGAGATCCCGAAGTCGCTGTGGACCCGGCGGATCAGCGCCAGCATCTCGTCGCGGCCGCTCGGGTCGAGCCCGTTGGTCGGCTCGTCCAGCAGCACCAGCTGCGGGTCGTGGACCAGCGCCTGAGCCAGCTTCACCCGCTGCTTCATCCCGGTCGAGTAGCCGCCGATGGGGCGGTAGCGCTCCTCGTACAGGCCGACATGGCGCAGGGTGTCCGCGGTGCGCTCGCGCGCGGCGGTGGCCGGCAGGCCGGACATCCGCGCCATGTGCACCACGAACTCGGTGGCCGAGACGTCGGGCGGCAGGCAGTCGTGCTCCGGCATGTAGCCGACCCGCTCGCGGATCGCACCGCCCTCGGTGGCCACGTCCAGGCCGAGCACCCGGGCGCTCCCCTCGGTCGCCGGAGAGAGGCCAAGCAGGATCTTGATCAGTGTGGACTTGCCCGCGCCGTTCGCTCCGACCAGGCCGACCACTCCGGGCTGGACATCGACGGTAAGCCGATCCAGCGCGGTGACCCGGGGGAACCTCTTGGTGAGGTTGTCCGTGATGACAGACACGGTGAGACCGTATCGGCGCGGAACGGCCGACCGCATCAGCATTGGGCACCGGGATTCTCCTGGTCTTTCGGCGTATTCGGCCCGGGGCGTCCCCTAGGGGTCGCCCTGAGCGCCCCGGGCACCGGACGGCGGCGTCCATGGCCGGATCCCGACCGCCCGACGGGCGGGATCCCGGCGCTGCCGGGCCTCCCGGGCCGGATGCCTCCGGAACCGACCGGAGTTGTCCAACAGCTCTGCTTCGCAGGCGATTTGGTGGCATAGTTCAAGCCATGGGGGAATTCGTTGAGTTCAGCTTCGACGACCGGACAAGCGTGCTGCTGGAGGTCTTCGCCGCTCCCGGCGCAGCTCCGGGGAGCGCGGACCCTCAAGAGGAGTCCTTCCCCGGGGTGCGGGATCCGCTGGCCCCGGTGGGGCGGGCCGCCGACGCGATCACCAAGGCCGGGCGGACGCTGGAGGACGTACTCCAGCCGCTCGTCCCCGCGCTCCAGGCCGTGCACCGCACGGTCCAGCGGATCCCGCAGGCCCCGGACGAGGTGACGGTCACCCTCGGCGTGAAGCTGGCCAGCAACCTGCAACTGGGCATCGTCGGCGGCAAGGGGGAGGCGAACCTGACCATCTCCGCCACCTGGCGCTCGGCCCCCAGGCCAGCCCCCGCCCCGCCCCCGGCAGCGAACAAGGCCCCGGGCACGGCTCCGGGCACAGCCCCGGGCACGGCTCCGACCGCAGCGCCGCGGAAAGCACGGAACCGACCGCAACCAGGGACTGACGGGGCGGCCGGCCATGACCACGGACGACTCCGAGGCGGATGCCCCGGTCCGGGACGGCCGGGTGGCGGTGTACCGGAGCGGCGCCACCGACGCGGTCGGCGGCGGGCTGGCGCTGCCCGACGGCCTCGTCGTCACCTGCGCGCATGTCGTCAACCTGGCCCTCGGACTGCCGATGTTCCGGGCCCAGCCGCCGGTGGCGCCGGGCGCGCCGCTCCCGGGCCTGGTGCTGCTCCCGGCCGTCGGCGGCGGCACGGCGGCCCCGGCCGACGGCGGCGCGGTGCGGCTGCTGGAGTGGATACCGGCCACCCACCCGGACGGGCGGCCGCTGACGGCCGGCAGCCAGAACGAGTGGGAGGGCGATCTGGCGCTGCTGCAACGGGAACCGGCGGCGGGGTCGGCCGGCGGCGAGTCGGCCCCGGCCGAGTGGGGGCACGCACGGCGCGGCGACACCGTCTTCGCCTGGTACGGGCGGGACCACATCCGGCCGGTCGAGGCCACGGTCCGCAGTGTGGCCCCGACCTGGATCTCCATGTCCAGCGCGGGCTCCACGGTCGGGTTCGCCCCTGGCTTCAGCGGCTCGCCGGTCTGGCATCCGCAGCGGCAGCAGGTGCTGGGGCTGGTCGTGGGGGCGCAGGGCGACAACGGCTTCGCCATCCCCACCCGGCAGATCTGGCGGCACCTCGGACACCGGCTGCGGCCCCTGCCCGAGGACGTGCCGGTGGAGCCCGAGGTGCGCGCGCTGGTGCTGCAGAGCCTGGCCGAGCCGCAGCAGCTGGCCGCCTGCGCGGTCTGGCTCGGCAAGGAGCTGTCGCTGCCGCGCCCGATCGGGCCCCCGGCGACGCCGGAGGCGCTCTTCGCCGCCGCCGCCCTGTGGGGCAGGCGCGGAGCCGTCACCCTGCTCGCCGCCGCCGACCGCTACGCGGGTTCGCCGGAGCACCGGCAGCTGCTGCGGGCCGGAACCCGGCGGCTCTACCCGGATCTGGTCCTGACCGTGAGCGAGCACCAGGAGCTGCTCGCCCGGCTGTACTCGGCCGAGCAGCTGCCCACACCGCTGGAGCTGGTCCGGCTCGCGCTGCCGTACGGCCCCGAGCCCGAACGGGCGCTCACCGACATGGCCGACGCGGTGGCGTTCGTCGAGCCCTGCTCGCGCGGCCTGCACCAACTGCCCTCGGTGGTCCGGCTGGCCGAGCACGCGGCGGCCCGGACCGGTGCCCCGCAGCTGGGCGAGCTGCTGCGGATGTGGTCGACCCGGGTGGCCGAGCGGCTGGAGGTGGCGCCGCTGGCGCAGGCGCTGCGCGAGGACGCGCAGGAGGCGGCGGCCGCTCCGGCCGTGCGGCTGGTCCGGGTGCAGGTCGAGCTGCTGCGGGCGAGCGAGGGCTACCGGTGCGCGATCGCGGTCCGCGACAGCGGCGGGGTGACCCGGGTCGCGCTCAAGGAGCACACCCCGCGCGGCCTGGAGGAGATCGCGCTGTCGCTCTCCCGGATCATCGAGACCGAGTCGGCCGGCCACGAGCACGGACTGGTGGTGGAGTTCCTGGTCGAGCCGGAGCAGCTCGGGCTCGAACTGGAGTGGTGGGAGCTGGCGCCCTACCCGGGCGTCACCCGGGAGCTGGGCACGGTGCACCAGGTGCTGCTGCGCCGTCCCCGGGCCTGGCGCAGGCATGCCGTCGGCAGGACGCTGCGCTGGAAGAAGCTCGGCTACACGGACCCGCTGGTGGTCGACGGCCAGGACGGCCCGCTGGACGCCCGCACGCTGTACAAGCAGTTGATGCTGGCCGAGGACATCGGCTGTGTGGCGATCCACGCGGACCGGCGGACATCGCTGGCGCTGGCCGCCGTCGCCGCCTGCGAGGGGATCCCGGCGGTGCTCTGGCTCCGGCACTCGGACTGCGCCGACGCCGCGGGCTCGCTGCGGGCCCTGCTGGCCGGCGGCGGAGCCCGGGAGCTGCCGCAGCGGGTGCGACGGCGCAGGATCGAGGCGTCCCCGCGCTCCGGCGGCTCCGAGCTTGTCGGCCATCATCTGGCACTGATGTGGGAAGACCCCGATTGGAGCTTCCCCGACCTCGACCTGACCCCGCCCCTCCCGTCAACTCCCGTCCCCCCAGCGCCCGTCCCCGCGACACCCGTACCCGCGACACCCGTACCCGCGACACCCGTCCCCGCAGCGCCGGTACCCCCAGCGCCTGTACCCGCGACACCCGCGCACCCGACACCCATGCACCCGACACCCGCGCACCCGACCCAGGAAGGCTGACCTGTGACCAGCGGACCCCGATGGCGGATCTTCCACGGCGACGGCAGTGTCCGGACCGAACCGGTGGCCTGGCCGGTCCCCCCGCCCTGGCGGCGGTTCGGCGGCGACGGCGACAGACCCGCCGACGCGCCGCGGGGCCGGGACGGTCGGCGCGGGTGCCCGGCAGACCGGCCACTACTACGTCGAGGAGCGCGAGGCCGACGTGGTCAACGCGGCGCTGCACCTGCACCGGCCGCTGCTGGTCACCGGCCGGCCCGGGACCGGCAAGTCCACCCTGGCCGTCGCCATCGCCCAGGAGCTGGGCCTGGGCGAGGTGCTGCGCTGGCCGGTCAACAGCCGCACCACCCACGTCGACGGGCTGTACCGGTACGACGCGATCGCCCGGCTGCGCGACGCCCAGCACAGCAGCACCCCGCCCGACATCGGCGAGTACATCAAGCTCGGCCCGCTCGGGACGGCGCTGGCCGACAGCAGGCCGGGACGGCCCCGGCTGCTGCTGATCGACGAGATGGACAAGAGCGACCCGGACCTGGCCAACGACCTGCTGGTGGTGTTCGAGGAGGGCGGGTTCGAGATCCCGGAGCTGGCCCGGCTGCGCGACCACGAGACCCCGGTGGACGTCCATCTGTCGGGCACCCGGACCACCTTCCCGGTGCGGGAGGGCCAGGTCCGCTGCTCGCAGTTCCCGGTCGTGGTGATCACCAGCAACGGCGAGACCGACTTCCCCCCGGCGTTCCTGCGGCGCTGCGTCCGGCTGGAGCTGAACCCGCCGGACGACGCCCGGCTGCTGCGGATCATCGAGGCGCACCTCGGCCCGGAGGCGGTCGAGGACGCGGGCACCCGCGAGCTGCTCGCCCAGTTCCTGCACCTGCGCGACCAGGAACGCCAGGAGCTGGCCACCGACCAGTTGCTCAGCGCCGTGCACCTGCGGCTGAACCATGTGGGCCTGGAACCCGAGGTGCTGCGGGAGGCGGTCCTGCGGCCGCTGGACGACACCACCCGGCCATGACCGGCATCGACCGGGTACGCGCGGCGCTGGAGCAGCAGGACGTCGAGCCGTCCCACGAGGAGCTGCTGGACATCCTCTGGCTGGCCCGGGCCGTGGCCCTGGACGACGGGACCACGGTCAGCCGCTGGGCCAACGGGACCGGCACCGCCGCCGACCCGTCGCCCGCGGCCGACGCCCCGCGCACCGGGGAGGCCGGTGGCGGCACCGACCCGGCGCCCGGCGGGCGCGAGCAGCTGCACGTCCCGGCCGGGAACTCCGGCCCGGCCGGCCCCGGGACCTCCGGGCCCGGTCGTCCGGTGCAGGTCCCCGGGCACCATCCGATCAGCAACCCGATCCTGCTCCGGCGGGCACTGCGCCCGCTGCGCCGCTACCGGCGTCCGAGCTGGACGCCGCAGCTGGACGAGACCGCCACGGCCAATCTGATCGCCGAGACCTCGGTGCTGGAGCTGGTGCACCGGCCGGAGGCACTGCGGTCCAAGGACCTGCTGCTGGTCGTCGACGACGGCACCTCGATGCGGCTGTGGCAGGACCTCGCCGCCGAACTCCACCGGCTGCTGCGGAATCTGGGGGCGTTCCGGCGGGTGATCGCGGTCGGCCTGGACAGCGACCGGGCCGACCGGGCCGTGATCCACACCCGGCCGTTCGGGGTACGCCCGGGGTCGCTGCCGCGCCGGGGCGGCCCGCGGCACTCGCCCGCCGTCCTGGTGCTCTCGGACGGTGTCGGCGCGGGCTGGCGGTCCGGGGCCATGCAGGAGTTCCTGGAGCGGCAGTGCGCGCACAGCCCGGTGGCCCTGCTCCAGCCGCTGCCGCCGACGCTGTGGTCCGGCACCGCGCTCCGGCCGACCCGGCTGGAGCTGACCGCGCCGGTCGGCGGTCCCCCGAACCAGCGGCTGCGCAGCAGTGATCCGCTGCTGCCGGACATCGTCACCGTGCTGCCGGCGGTCCCGGTGCCGCTGATCGAGCTGTCCGCGGTACAGCTGCGCGACTGGGCGGTGCTGGCCACCGTCGGGGGCACGGTCACCCTGCCGGTCATCGACGCCCGCGCCCCGGCCCCGCCCCAGCAGCCGGCCGGCGGCGGGAGCGGCACCGGGGCCGGCGCGGCAGCCGGGGCCGAGGCCGGGCAGCCTTCGGCGGAGGGGCGGCTGGCGGCCTTCCGGGCGACCGCGTCACCGCAGGCGTACCGGCTGGCCGCGCACCTGTCCACGGTGCAGCCGCTGACGCTGCCGGTGATGCGGGTGGTGCAGGAGGCGGTGCTGCCGAGGAGCCACCCCGGCTATCTGGCGGAGGTCTTCCTCGGCGGCCTGCTCCAGGCCACCTCGACCTGCGCCACCCCGGCCGACGCCGTCTACGCGCTGCACCCGGGCGTCGCCGAACTGCTGATGTCGGCGGTCGACACCGGCGACGCGCTGAACACGGTCCAGGTCGTGTCCGACTTCCTGGAACGGCCCACCGCGCGCACCGCGTCGATGAGCGCGGTACTCGCCGATCCGCACGGCAGCGGCCGGCTGCCGGCCATCGGCCACGCCCTGGCCGAGGTCGGCGGCCCCTTCCTGCGCTACCTCGGCATCCTGCCGCCCGCCCCGGTGGTCCGGCCGGCGGCCGTCGGCGCCGCGCCCGAGAGCGTCGGCTCGACTCCGGCCCAGCTGCGGCAGGAGCTGCGGGCGGAGCGCAGCCGGTCCGGCCCGCACCACCCGGCGGTCGCGGTGCTGGAGCTGCGGCTGGCGATCGTGCTGGCCGACGGGGACGATCTGCGTGAGACCGCGTCCCTGGTCAAGGCGGTGCTGGAGGCCCAACGGCTGCACCCGGCCCCCGGACGGCGGCCGACCGCGGCGGAGGAGCGGCTGCTGCTGACGCTGGTGGAGCGGCTGTCCCTGCACAAGGGGCCACCCGCCCTGCTCGGCGAGGCGATCAGCCTGGCGGCGGCGCTGAACCCGGTCCCGAAGCTGCACCCGCTCGACTGGCTGATCGACGCGCTCTGCCCGCCGACCCGGCCGGTCGACGCGGGCTACCAGCTCACCCGGGTCCGGGCCGCCTTCAGCCGGACGGGGGACAACACCAACGCCCTGCTCACCGCGCTCGCCGAACTGGCCGAGGCGCTGAATGTCCCGCTGATGGCGGCCGCCTACCGCCGCGGCCTGTCACCGCTTTCGGTCCGGACCACGGCCCCGGCCCCCGCGGCCTGGGAGCCGGACCTGCCCCGGCCGTACTTCTACCTGAGCTACGCGCACACCTTCGGGCCGGGGCGGGCGGTCAGGACCCGGACTCCCCGGTGCGCCGGCTGTTCGAGGACCTGTGCGAGACGATCATGGAGATAACGCCGACCCCGGCGGAGGAGCCGGTGGGGTTCATGGACCGGGCGACCGACCCGGCCTGGACCGAGCGGCTGACGCGCGCGGTCGCCCACTGCCGGGTGTTTGTGCCGCTCTACTCGCCGCGCTACTTCGACAGCCCGGTGTGCGGACAGGAGTGGTCGGCCTTCGCCGGCCGCACGGCCGTCCAGCGGCGCGGGGGCAGCGGCCACCAGACCGGCATCGTCCCGGTGTGGTGGGTCCCGGTCCCCCGGGGCAGCCTGCCCCCGGTGGCGAGCAGCCTCCAGTTCAACCACAGCGACTTCGGCACGGACTACCTCAGCAACGGCATGCGCGCGCTGTCCCTGACCGACGACTACCGCGACTCCTACCAACTGGCCGTCCACCGGCTGGCCCAGCGCATCGTCCAGGTCAGCGAGTCGCTCGCGATCAACCCGGGCCCCCGCCAGGACTTCACCACCCTCCCCAGCGCCTTCACCCCACCCGACCCCGGCGAGAGCACCGGACGCCAGCCGTGATTCACACACCAACCAGCCGCACCCGACCACCACAGAGCTTGGCCATGTCGTCGACGTCGGAGGTGAGCATCGCCACCGGTCCCGGCTGACGCAGCGCCATCTCCGCGACGGTGGCGTCGATGGCGTACTTGTGACCGTGCAGGCCTGCCTGCTTCAGGAGGGCGGCGCAGTCCCTGGCCGCCTGCTCGTCGACTGCCTCGATCTTGACCTGCGAGAGCACCCAGTTCAGCCGGGATGTACTCACCCGGGCGGGCACGACCTCGACAATGGTGCTGGCACAGACCACCAGATCGGCCGCCATCGCGTGGAAGGTCCGGACAAGCATCCTGCGGTATGCGCCTCCGTGTCCGAAGCGGCCCGGCGGCGGGCCGATCAGGTCAGCTGGGCGAGGCCTTCGGTGGCGATCTTCTCGAAGACGGTCAGGTCGTTGGCGAAGATGGAGTCGGGGACCGGCCAGTGGATCACGATCTCGTCGATGCCCAGCGCCTGATAGGTACCGGCGTAGTCGACGAACGCGTCGAAGGACCGCAGCGGCAGCTCGGCCGTGGAGCCCTGGAGCAGTACCCGGTTGACGGTGGCGTAGTCGCGGCCCTGGGCCTCGCACGCGCTGCGGAGCTTGCCGAGCTGCGCCTCGATCACGGCCGGGGCCTGGTCGACGGGGACGTCGGCCGGTCCGCGCGGGTCGCCGTAGCTGACCCAGCCCTGACCGTACTCGGCCGCGAGCTTCAGCCCACGCGGACCGGTGGCGGCCACATAGAAGGGCACCCGGGGCTGCTGCACGCAGCGGGGGATGTTCCGGGCCTCGACCGCGGAGTAGTACTCGCCCTTCTCGGTGGTCGAGTCCTGCGTCAGCAGCTTGTCCAGCAGCGGCAGGAACTCGTCGAACCGGTCCGCGCGCTGACGCGCGCTCCACTCCTCCTGGCCCAGCACGGTCGCGTCGAATCCGGCTCCGCCCACCCCGATCCCCACCGTCAGCCGGCCGCCCGAGATGTCGTCGACCGTCAGCAGTTCCTTCGCCAGCGTCACCGGATGGCGGAAGTTGGGAGACGTGACGAGGGTGCCGAGCCGCAGCCGTTCCGTGGCACACGCGGCGGCGGTCAGCGTGGGTACCGCCCCGAACCAGGGCTGCTCCCGGAAGCTGCGCCAGGAGAGATGGTCATAGGTGTAGGCGGCGTGGAATCCGAGCTCCTCGGCCCGTCGCCAGACCTGTCGGCCCTCGTTCCAGCGGTGGATCGGCAGAATCACAGTGCTCAGACGCATGCTTGCGAGCCTACGCGAGGCAATCCGGTGGAGGACCACGGAGCTCAGCGGATCCACCCCTTCGGGGGCCGGTACCCGTGGTCCGGAACGGCACCGGACCGCGCCGTACAACAGCGCCGCAGCGTTCAAACCGATTGCAGGACAGAGCCGTTGAGTCGACCCACCCGCCGGGCCGCCGACACGCCCGCCATTGGGTACCTATGTGAGGATAGGTGGCGGAATAGTGGATATTGGTGTTCTGTACTTTTTCTCTCACTTCTGGGGATGCCATGCGCTCTGACGTTGGCACTGCACGACACACATCTCTGCCGGGACCCCTCTCCGCCCCGGGAGCGCGGGCTGCGGCGCAGGTGACGGCGCGGGTGGAGGAGCGGACGCTCACCTTCGAAGGGTTCACCTACCACTGCCGTGTCGTCCGCCAGGACCAGCCGCGGACCGAGCCGTTGGTGATGCTGGGTGGTTCCTCGCAGAACCGTTACGCATGGCTGCGACACGAGAAGTGGCTGGCCGAGCCGTGCACGCTGGTGACGGGGACCTGCCCGGCTACGGAGCTGCGGACTTCCTCCCGGCCGACCGCGGCATCGGCTTCCTGGCCGCGACCGTCCGGCACATGCTGGCGGAACTGGAAATGCCGCGCGTCAACCTGATCGGCAGCTGCTTCGGCGGGGCCATCGCCCTGCGCTTCGCCCCACTTTCCCGGACATGTGGAGAGGCTGGCTGGTGGGGATGACCAGGATCATCCCGACGACTATGCCGGCGCCGTGCCGCGCTGGGTGCAGATGCTGGAGCGCGGAGACCGCGCGCAGATCGCCACCGAGCTGGTCGAGCGGTTCATGTCGCCGCCCGGCATCGGCACGGTCCACAAGCACAAGGTCATCTCCCGGCTGCTCTACGCACAGTTCATGGCGCAGACCGACGAGGAAATGATGATGTCGGCCGAACACAACACGCGCCTGATGAGCCACGACTGGTACCAGGACAAGCCGCTGCCCGAGGTACCGGCCCTGGTGTGCACCGGCGAACACGACACGCTCTGCACCCCCGCCATGGGCCGCGAGGTGGCCGCGGTGCTGCCGGCCGCGGCTTTCACGACCATCAAGGACGCCGACCATCTGGCTCCGGTGGAGCGGATGGCCGAGTTCTCCGATCTGATCGTGCGGTTCTGCACCGGCCAGCCGCTGACGGAACTGCCTTACTGCAACCCGGTCGAGTGGCTGGGCACCGCGCGGCAGCCTGTTGTCCCGAGGCCGAATCGCGCCTGACGCACCTGCGCCGCCGCGGTGACGGAAGGATGGCTGGACCGGTGAGCAGGGCGGTCCAGCCATCCGCCCGCCCCGGGGCGGCGCCGACGGTTGCGCGGGGTCAGCGCAGATAGCTGGGGAGCTTGAACCCCTTGGGCGTGGGAACGTGGTTGGAACAGTCGATGACCGGGCCCACGTGGGTCGATCCCAGCTGTCCGATCCCGATGATCTGCGGGGTGTCCGTGGTCGGCTCCGTGGTCGTGGTGCAGTCGCGCGTCTGGTTGACGTGGAAGGTGCCGTCGCTGGTGGTGTAGGTGCTGTCGGTCTCGCTCCTGTCGGTGCAGACGAGGTTTCCCTGACGGTCGTGCGTGCACGTGCCGTGGGGCTGTCCGGCGTACGCGTCGGTGGCGCCCGCGCAGATCGCGGTGAGGCTGCCCAGGGCCAACACGACGGCTGCGGTCTTCTTTCGGCTGAACATCTGCTGCGTTCCTCCACGATCGGCCCCGGGCGCGCGGGAACTCGGCGTCCGGCTGGGGCAGTCAAAGAGAACGGGCCCCGGCGCCCGCTGTGTGGCTCGGGATCCGGGACCCGTTCTCGGGTGCTCGAAGGCGTCTGTCAGCCGCCGAAGGCGCTGTTGCTGCAGCCCATGGTGGAGCCGAGCTTGCTGGCCTGGCCGCCGGGGTTGCCCTCGCCGCCGAGCAGGTTGCCCGCCAGGCCGTTGAGCGCGCCGACCTCGCCCAGGACGTCGATGTTCATGTCGTGCGACTTGCACGAGGTGCTCTGCTGCACCTGGTACTGGTCGCCGAAGCCGTCACCGGCAAAGGCCGTCCCGGAGCCGGCGAAACCGACCGAGCCGAGCAGGGCCACAACCACAGCGACCTTCTGAAGCTTGCGCATGTCTTCTCCTCTTGGATCCCGTTGCTGCCCGTACGGTCCCCAAGACCATAACTGCGCAGCTTCCGAAAGATTGACGACGAATCAACCGTGCATGGCGCACGGCGTTCTGAATGCGAACGGCCCGGCCGGACGGCAGTCCATTCGGCCGTCGGGCTGCCGTCCGGCGGGCCGGGCTTCGCGCCCGGTGCCGGGCCGCCCCGAAGGGACGACCCGGCACCGAGGCTTTGCGGTGGGCTGTCAGCCGCCGAAAGGCGCTGTTGTTGCAGCCATGTGGGAGCCGAGCGAGCTCTCCTGGGCGCCCGGGTTGCCCTCGCCGTTGAGCGCGTTGCCGGCCAGGCCGTTGAGGATGCCGACCTCGCCCAGGACGTCGAGGTTCAGGTCGTGCGACTTGCAGGACGTGCTCTGCTGCACGTTGAAGTGGTCGCCGCCGCCCAGCCCTCTCCCGCAAAGGCCGTCCCGGAGCCGGCAAAGCCGACCGTGCGAGCAGGGCCACAAACCACGCGACCTTCTGAAGCTTGCGCATGTCTTCTCCTCCTGTGATGTATGTGCTGGTGATACGAACCCAGGACCGGGTCTGTCCGGCTGGGATGGATCGGAGCGATGTGCCGCAGATATCTGACGGCCCCCTGGAACAAGGCCGTTCAGCCGGAGGGCATCCCGTTCGGCTGTCCGGCGTCCAGGTCGCGGCTCTCGCACGGGACCACGGGCCGCTCCCGGAGGAACGGCGCGCTGCCGGGCGTGCCCTGTGCGCTCCAGTCGCTTGCGGTGGGTGCGTCAGTGCCCGAAGGCGCTGTTGTTGCAGCCCATGGTGGAGCCGAGAGAGGTCGCCTGGGCGCCCGGGTTGCCCTCGCCGTTGAGCGCGTTGCCGGCCAGACCGTTGAGGACGCCGACCTCGCCCAGCAGGTCCAGGTTCAGGTCGTGCGACTGACACGAGGCGCTCTGCTGCACGTCGAAGTTCGAACCGTGACCGCCACCGCCCCAGGCGGAGGCGGTTCCGGCGCCGGCGAAGCTGATGCTGCCGAGCAGGGCGGCGACGACGGCGGCCTTGTGAAGCTTGCGCATGTGTTCTCCAAGTGTCGTGCGTGGGCAAGG
This sequence comes from Streptacidiphilus sp. 4-A2, assembly GCA_014284505.1. Lineage (GTDB taxonomy): Bacteria > Actinomycetota > Actinomycetes > Streptomycetales > Streptomycetaceae > Streptacidiphilus. The sequence continues at coordinate 6,630,968 of JAAFYY010000001.1, forward strand.
CCCATGACAGACCCATACATTTCGGACAATCAGAAGGTTAGTAGGCGAACCCCTAACGCTCGCAACGGCTCGCTGGAAACGGGCAGTAGAGGAAATGCGGCAATACGATGAGCGGCCGCAGTGGCCACCCGGAAGCCGGTCAGGCCGTTGGAAACGGCCTGACCGGCGGAGCAGCGCGAGCGGGACCCCTGGGAGAGCCCGGGGCCGTGAAGTCACGGCCCCGCCCAACAGGCCACCGCTCCGCGGAGGTGCGCCCAGGAGGCGCCTGCCCTGCCTCGTTCAGCCGTGGAAGGCGCTGTTGAGCTGGGAGCAGCTGTCGCCCTGGGTCTGGGACTCACCGCCGAGGACGGCGATCGGGAAGTTGGCCCGAACCACCGTCTGCGGGTCGCACTCCTGCTCCGGGTGGAAGACCTGCGGCACCAGCTGGTGGGCCGCGTTCGGCAGGGACTGCGGCGCCGTGACCGTCGGCGCGATCTGCGGGGCGATCTGCGGGGCGACCTGCGTCGAGTTCGGCGCCGCCTGCGGACCCGCGGGGCCTGCTGCTGCGGGGCCGCGTACTGCGGAGCCTGCTGCGGAGCCGCGTACTGCGGAGCCTGCTGCTGCGGGGCCGCGTACTGCGGAGCGGCGTACTGGGAGCCTGCTGCTGCGGCGCGGCGTACTGCGGGGGCGTACTGCGGGGCCTGCTGCGGCGCGGCGTACGGCGGGGCCTGCTGCGCGTACTGCGGGGGCGCGTACTGCGGAGCCTGCTGCGGAGCCGCGTACTGCGGGGGCGCGTACTGCGGGGCCTGCTGCGGCGCGGCGTACTGCGGAGCCTGCTGCTGCGGGCCGCGTACTGCGGGGCCTGCTGCTGGGGAGCCGCGTACTGCGGAGCCTGCTGCGGCGCCCCGTACTGCGGAGCCGACTGCGGCGCCGGGTACTGCGGGTCGGCGAAGCCGACGCCGCCGCCCACGGCGGACAGGCCACCAACCATTGCGGTGAGAACTGCCATCTGGTGAAGCTTGCGCATCTGCACTTCGCCCTTCATGCACACAACCATGACTACCCAATGTAACTATGCAAACGCTATCAGTAGTTGGCGGCAGTCTTCACGCCACTCCGCGCCCCGTGTCCCTCCGAATTCGCGCGATCCGCACCCCGGAATCCCGGCCGCCACCAGGCGTCAGTGGCATCCCAGCCGGCCTGCCACGGTGGCGTCCTGGTCAAAACGGCACGTCCAGAAACCCACGCACGGCTGAACTTCCCAGATATGACCGCCTTGACTTTCAGCTCTGTGCCCACCCACGCCGCCGACTCACGGACGTCCGCGAACAATCCCCGGGGGAATGGAGTTGCCATGGATGCGAACACGCGTCGAAGTCACATAAGACGGCCATCGAATGATCTTTTATGACGACCCGTCATATCGGAGGCAAGGCGGGCCGCCGCACCCCACGGTCCCGCCGCCGCCGCGAGGTTGGGACCCGCCGGCGACGGACGGGGCCGCGGCGCGCGAAGGCCTGGGCCGGCCGAGCCCCGTGGTCCGCCCCCGTCGGCGCTGGGCCGGCCGGGCGGAGCTTTCCGCCTCGATCCGCCAGGCCCGGAGCGGATGAGCGAGGATGAGGGCGTGAACCATGCCTCCGCTGTGCGCCCCCGGGTCATTGCCACCGATCTCGACGGCACGCTGCTGCGCAGCGACGGAACCGTGTCCGAGCGGACCAGGGAGGCACTGACGCTGGCCGAGGCAGCGGGGCTGTGCATCGTCTTCGTCACCGGGCGGCCGCCGCGCTGGATGGAGGCGGTCAGCGCGGTCACCGGGCCGCACGGGATCGCGATCTGCTCCAACGGCGGCGCCGTGTACGACGTCCGGCGCGGGCAGCTGGTGTCGTCGTTCCCGCTGCGCCGGGAGGACGCGCTGGCGGTGGTGAAGTCCCTGCGGTCGGCGCTGCCGGAGGTGGGGTTCGCCTTCGAGTACCGGACGGTTTCGCCTCCGAGGCCCGCTACGACTCGCCGATGTGGGACGAGGCCGAGGCACAGCGGTGGATCGCCCCCGCCGAGGAGGTGCTGGCCTCGGCCGCCGGGGACCAGGTGTTCAAGGTGCTGGCCCGGCATCCGACGCTGGACCCGGACGAGTTCATGCGGCTGGCCCGCGCGGCGGCCGGGCAGCACGCGGAGATCACCCGCTCCAGCCCGCTGCTGGAGATCGGCGCCATCGGGGTGAGCAAGGCGACCACGCTGGCGCTGTGGTGCGCGGAGCGGGGGTGGCCGCGGAGGAGGTGGTCGCCTTCGGCGACATGCCGAACGACCTGCCGATGCTGGCCTGGGCGGGCACCGCCTACGCCGTCGCCAACGCGCACCCGCTGGTGCTGGCGGCGACCGCCAACCGGGCTGGTGACCACGACGCCGACGGGGTGGCCGAGGTGATCGAACAGGTGGTCCGGGAGTGGGCCGACTGAGCCCACGGCCCAGCGGTCTGTTGCGCTCAGTGGCCCGTGGCCGGTGGCCGGGCGCGGGGTTCAGAGCGGGGCGGTCCAGCAGACCACGGCGCCCTGCCGTCCGGTCCCGGCCGGTGCCAGGCGTCGCCGCCCAGCGCCCTGGCCCGCTCGGCCAGGTTCCGCAGTCCGCTGCGGCGGCCCCGCTCCGGGATGCCGATGCCGTCGTCGGCGACGGTGAGCAGCACCGCCGGCCGGCCCGTGCCCGCCTCCCGCAGCACCTGGGCCAGGTCCCGGCCGGGCTCGAACGCCCGGGGCGACGGCCCGCTGACCGGGCGCCCGTGGTCGTCGATGTGCGCGGTCGCGTCAACGGTCACGGTGACCGCCGAGGCGTGGGCGTGCCGGGCGGTGTTGGACAGCATCTCCCGCAGCGCGGGATCAGCTGGCGGGTCACCGCCTCGTCCGCCATCGCCTGCACCGGGCCGGTGAACACCACCGACGGCCGGAAGCCTAGCGGCGCGGCGGCGGCCGGCCTCGCGCAGCACCCGGTCCCGCAGGTCCTCGCCCGCGCCCGGGGTGCCCTCGTGCTGGAGCGCGTAGATGGCGGTGCGCACCTCGGCGATGGTGGCGTCCAGCTCGTCCACGCTGCGGCCGATGCGCTCGCGGACCTCCGGCTGTCCGGTCAGTCGGCCGGCGCTCTCCAGCATCATCCCGGTGGCGAAGAGCCGCTGGATCACCAGGTCGTGCAGGTCGCGAGCGATCCGGTCGCGGTCCTGGTAGACGGCCAGCCGGCGCTGGTCGCGCTGGCCCTCGGCGAGTCTGAGGGCCAGCGCGGCCTGCGCCGCGAACGCCTCCGCCAACTGCTGCTCGTCCGCGCCGAAGGCGGCGGCGCCCGGGGACCGGCAGACCACGACGGTGCCCAGGACCCGTCCGGCGCTCTTCATCGGCAGCGCCATGGCCGGGCCGAACATCCGCGCGATCCGGGCGTCGAGGCCGGACTCCGCGCCGTCCGCCAGCCGGACCGACTCGCCCGCCAGCAGCCGGGACGCCAGCCCGCCGGCCGGCAGGTACTCGCCGGTGACGAACTCGGCGGCCTCGCCGTCGGCGTGGAAGACCCGCAGCCCGCCGTCCCCGGCCGGGAGCAGGATCAGCCCCAGCGCCGCCCCCGCCAGCTCCCGCACCTGCTCCGCGGCGCAGGCCAGCGCGGACTGGGCATCCTCGGAGATCAGCATGGCGGTGGTGACCTCGGCCGCCCCGGCGATCCAGCGCTCCCGGCGCAGACCCTCCTGGTAGAGCCTGGCGTTCTCGACGGCCACCCCGGCCGCCGCCGCCAGCGCTTCCAGCACCTGCTGGTCCTCGGCGGTGAAATGGTGGCCGCCGCGCTTCTCGGTGACATAGAGGTTGCCGAAGACGGTGCGGCGCACCCGGATCGGGGTGATCAGCAGCGAACGCATCGGCGGGTGGTTCGCCGGGAAGCCGCCGGCCCGCGGATCGGCGGCCAGGTCGGGCAGCCGCAGTGACTCGCCGTGCTTCCCGAGCAGTCCGCGCCCGGACGGCGGCCGCCCCACCTCGCGGGCCCGCTCCGCGCCCATTCCGGACTCGACGAACTCGGCCAGTCCCTGGCCGTCGGGCCGGTGCACGCCGACGGCGGCATAGCGGGCGTCGGCGAGGCCGGCCGCGGCATCGGCGATGCGTTGCAGCGTCTCGTGCAGATCCAGCCCGGAGCTGACGGCGACCACCGCGCCCAGCAGCTCCCGCATCCGGTCGTTGACCACCGCGACCGCGTGCAGCCGCTCGGACACCTCGGTGACCAGTTCGTCCAGGCCGAGCCGGTCGGTGACCGACCGCAGGGCCGACGGATCAAGGCCCGGCAGGGCGGAGCCCGGCGCACCGTCGGCGTCCGGTGCATCGGCCGCGCCCGGCGCACCGTCGGCGTCCGGCGGCTCCGGGGAGCCCGGCGGCCCGGCGGAACCCGGGGGCTCTGGGGAGTCCATGGCTGCGAATCTAGTTCGCGGGTCCCCGCCCGCCGCGCCGCCGCGCGGTCGGCCGGTCAGACTGTCAGCGCGTCGGCCGCCCGCTCCCGTTCCCGCATCCGCCGCAGCGGACCGTCCACCAGCGCCAGCTCGGACCAGTGGCCGCGCTGGACGATCCGGCCGGCGTCGAGCACCACGATCTCGTCCACCGCTTCCAGACCGGCCAGCCGGTGGGTGATCAGCAGGGTGGCCCGGCCCCGGGTCGCGGCCAGCAGGTCGGCGGTGAGCGCGTCGGCGGTGGCCAGATCCAGGTGTTCGGCGGGCTCGTCCAGGATCAGCAGCGGAAAGTCCGCCAGCAGCGCCCGGGCCAGGGCCAGCCGCTGACGCTGGCCGCCGGAGATCCGCGCACCGTGCTCGCCGACCATGGTGTCCAGGCCCTCGGGCAGGCCACGGGCCCAGTCGTCCAGCCGGGCCGCGGCCAGCGCCGCCCACAGCTCCTGCTCCGCGCAGTCGGGACGGGCCAGCCGCAGATTCTCCCGCAGCGAGCTGTCGAAGACATGGGCGTCCTGCGCGCACAGGCCGATGACCTGGCGGACCCGGTCGCCGTCCAGTGCGGTGGCGTCCACGCCGCCCAGGGTGATCCGGCCCGCGCGCGGCTCCAGGAACCGCAGCATGAGCATGGCCAGGGTGGTCTTGCCGGAGCCGCTGGCGCCGACCACGGCGATCCGGCGGCCCGGGGTGAACTCCAGACCGACCCCGGCCAGTGCCGCCTCCTCGCGTCCGGGCCAGACCGCGGACAGGTCGCGGAGCTGGACCGGGAAGGGGTCGGCAGGCAGCGGCTGCGGCCGGGCGGGCTCGCGCACCGGCTCCGGCGCCTCGGTGACCTCGGCCACCCGCTGGGCGGCGCGCAGGCTGCGCTCGCGGATCTGCGCGGCCATCGGCAGTCCGGCGACCGCCTCGAACGCGGCCAGCGGCGTCAGTGCCAGCACCGCCAGCATCACCCCGTGCACGCTGTGGTCGCCGACGGCGGTGATGCCCAGCGCCGCGCAGCCGGTGACGGTCAGTCCGGTGAGCAGGGTGACCAGCCCCGAACCGAGACCGGCGGTGGCGGCGGAGCGGGCGGCGAGCCGGCGCAGTTCGGCGTCGGTGGCCCGGATCCGGGCCAGCCGCTCGGGCAGCGCCCCGGCGACGGTCAGTTCCGCGGTCCCCGACAGCAGGTCCACCACCTCGGTGGTCAGCCGGCCACGGGTGGGGGCCTGCCGCCGCTCGGCGCCCCGGGACACCGCCACGGCCAGCGCGGGCACGGCCACCCCGGCCAGCAGCAGCCCCAGCGCCAGCAGCAGTCCGGCGGAGGGCAGCGCCCAGCCGAGCGCCAGCGTGGTGAGCACGCCGACGGCCAGGCCCGAGCGGAGCGGCAGCCGGTAGCGCAGATAGTGGTCCTGCATCGCGTCCACATCGGCGACCAGCCGGGAGAGCAGGTCTCCGGAGCGGAAGGCGAGCGCGGCGGGCGCCAGCCGTTCCAGCCGGACATACACGGAGGTGCGCAGTGCGCCCAGGGCGCGCAGTACCGCGTTGTGGGAGACCAGCCGCTCGGCGTAGCGGAAGGCGCTGCGGCCGAGGCCGAAGGTGCGGACCCCGGTGACCGCCATCATCAGGTAGAGCACCGGCGGCTGCTGCGCGGCACGGGCGATCAGCCAGCCGGAGAGGGCCATCAGCGCGATGCTGCACCCGAGGGCGAGCGCGCCGAGGGCGGAGGCGGTGCCCAGCCGGGGCCGGGTCTCGGCTTCGGTGACCACCAGCGGCTCGACCGGCTCACCGGCCGCCCGCCGCGGGGGGCAGCAGGCCCACCGGCCCGGCAGCGTCAGGAACCGGCTGCGGCACCGGGCCCGGCAGCGGGATGCGGTAGACCTCGTCGGCGAGGGCCAGCAGTGCGGGGCGGTGCGCGGTCAGCACCACGGTCCGTCCGGCCGCGAGCCGGCCGACGGCGCGGACGACCGCGGCCTCGCTGGCGCCGTCCAGGTTGGCCGTCGGCTCGTCCAGCAGCACCAACGGCCGGTCCGCGAGGAACACCCTGGCCAGCGCCACCCGTTGCCGCTGGCCCCCGGACAGGCCGCGGCCGCCCTCGCCGATCCGGGTGTCGATGCCGTCCGGCAGCGACTGGACAAAGCCCAGCGCCTCGGCGCTGCGCAGGGCCTCGCGGACCGCGGTGTCGTCAGCGTCGGGGCGGGCCAGCCGGACGTTGTCGGCGACGCTCCCGGCGAACAGCACCGGCTGCTGCGGCAGCCAGGCGATCTGCCGGTGCCAGCCGGCCTGGTCGAGCTCGGCCAGCGGCACCCCGCCGACGGCCACGGCGCCGCTGTCCGGGCGGGTGAAGCCGAGCAGGACGGAGAGCAGGGTGCTCTTGCCCGCGCCGCTGGGGCCGGTGAGCGCGGTGACCCGGCCCGGCCGCAGCGTGAGCGTCAGCTCCTCCAGCGCCGGAGGTCCGGCCGGGTGGCTGACCCGCAGGCCGCTCACGGTGATGGCCGCCTCCGCCGGGACCGGCCGGGTTCCGGCCGCCGGGAGCGGGGTCTCCAGCACCTCGAAGATCTCCGCCGCCGCGCTCAGCCCCTCCACGCTCGCGTGGTAGTGGGTGCCGACCTGCCGCAGCGGGGTGTACACCTCGGGGGCCAGCACCAGTACCAGCAGCCCCAGGTAGAGCGAGAGCCCGCCGTCCACCAGCCGCAGGCCGATGCTGACCGCGACCAGCGCCACGGACAGGGTGGAGAGCAGCTCCAGGGTGTAGGAGGAGACAAAGGCGATCCGCAGAGTGCGCATGGTGCCGGCCCGGTAGTCGTCGGTGACCTCGCGCACGGTCCGGGCCTGGGCCTTGGCCCGGCCGAAGACCTTGAGCGTGGGCAGGCCCTCGACCACGTCCAGGAAGTGGTGCGACAGCCGGGCCAGCGAGCGCCACTGGCGGTCCATCCGCTGCTGGGTGGCCAGTCCGATCAGCACCATGAACAGCGGGATCAGCGGCAGGGTGGCGGCGATGATGAGCGCGGAGAGCCAGTCCGCCCGCAGCACCACCGCCAGCAGCACCACCGGCACCACCACGGCCAGCGCCAGCTGCGGCAGATAGCGGGAGAAGTAGTCGTCCAGGGCGTCCACGCCCCGGGTGGCCAGGGTGGCCAGCTCACCACGGCGCTGGTCGGAGAGCCAGCCGGGGCCGAGCCCGGTGGCCCGTTCCAGCAGCGCCGCGCGCAGCTGCGACTTGACCGCCGCGGCGGCCCGGTGCGCGGCCAGCTCGGTGAGCCAGGCGACCAGCGCCCGCCCGGCCGAGACCAGGGCCAGCAGCCCCAGCTGCGGCAGCAGTTGCCGGAGCTGGTCGTGCCGCTGGAAGCCGCCGACCACCAGGGTGGCGACCAGTACCGCCTGGGCGACCACCAGTGCCCCGGCCAGGCCGAGCAGCACCGAGGCGGCGAGGAACACTCGGGTGGCCCCGGCGTGGCGCAGCAGCCGCGGATCGACAGGTTTTTTCACGTGAAACAGCTCCTCGCTCGGTCGACACCCGGTGCTGATGCGGTCCCGGCCCTGATCAGCGGGTGGTTCCGGTCAGCGGGCGGTCCTGGTCAGTGGGCGGTGGTGGGGATGTGCTGGACGCCGATCCGGCGGCGGAACACCCAGTAGGTCCAGCCCTGGTAGAGCAGCACCAGCGGGGTCGCGAAGCCCGCCACCCAGGTCATGATCGTCAGCGAGTAGTGGGCGGAGGCCGCGTTGCTGACGGTGAGGCTGAACGCCGGATCGGTGGTGGACGGCATCACATCCGGGAAGAGCGCCAGGAACAGCGTCGCCACCGCCGCCACCACGGTCACCCCGGAGCAGATGAAGGCCCAGCCCTCGCGTCCCCCGAGGTTGCAGCCGAGCGCGGCCAGCAGTCCGGCCACCGCCAGCAGCAGCGTGACCAGGCTCCAGTTGTCGCCGCGGTCGGCCTGGGTCCACAGCAGGAAGGCGAGCGCCAGCACGGCGGTGACCAGGCCGCTCCAGGTCGCGGTGGTACGGGCCCGCTCGCGGATGCCGCCGAGGGTCTTCAGCGCGGTGAACAGCGAGCCGTGGAAGGTGAACAGCGCCAGCGTGGTGCACCCGCCGAGCAGCGCATAGGGGTTGAGCAGGGTCAGCAGGTTCCCGGTGAAGTTCTTCTGCTGGTCGATCGGCACGCCGTGGACGATGTTGGCGAAGGCCACGCCCCACAGGAAGGCGGGCAGCAGCGAGGTCCAGAAGATGACGGCCTCCCAGTTCCGCTTCCAGGCCGCGTCGTCGCGCTTGGCCCGGTACTCGAAGGCGACCACCCGCAGGATCAGGCAGACCAGGATGGCCAGCAGCGGGAAGTAGAAGCCGCTGAACAGGGTGGCGTACCAGTCGGGGAAGGCGGCGAAGGTGGCGCCGCCGGCGGTCAGCAGCCACACCTCGTTGCCGTCCCAGACCGGGCCGATGGTGTTGATCAGCACCCGGCGCTCCGGCTCGTTGCGCGCGAGCAGCTTGGTGAGGATCCCGACACCGAAGTCGAAGCCTTCGAGGAAGAAGTAGCCGGTCCACAGGACGGCGATAAGAACGAACCACACATCGGGAAGGGACATGGCGGTCTCCTGTAGTGCTTCGGACGCGTCAGTACGCGAAGGCGAGCGGCTTGTCGGCGTCCGCGTCGGCGTCGGGGCCGCGCAGGGTGGGGTCCTTGGCCGGTGGCTGCTCGCTGGTGACCGGCCCGGCCTTGGCGTACTTCACCATCAGCTTCACCTCGACCACCGCCAGCACCGTGTAGAGCGCGATGAACACGCTCAGCGCGATGATCTGCACGGTCACCGAGACATTGGGGGAGACCGCGCTGGAGGTCTTCATCAGCCCGTAGACGGCCCAGGGCTGGCGGCCCATCTCGGTGAAGATCCAGCCGAAGCTGTTGGCGACCAGGGGGAAGCCGAGGGTGAGGATGCCGCAGCGCCAGCCCCACTTGGTGAGGAAGGGGCTCAGTTCGCGGTTCCTGGTGAGCATCAGCGGTGGCACCTCGTCCTCGCCGGTGCGCCGTTCGGGGGCCAGCCAGCGCTTCTTGCGGGTGAGCCAGAGCCCGGCGGCGCCGCAGACGAAGGAGGTCATTCCGAAGCCGATCATCAGCCGGAAGCCCCAGAAGGTGACGAAGATGTTGGGGATGTAGTCGGCGGGCTTGCCGCCGTACCTGGCGGCCTCGGCCGCGGCGACATTGTTGATGCCGGGCACGGCCTCGGTGAAGTTGCTGTGCGCCAGGAAGGACAGCAGCCCGGGGATGGACAGCTCGACGGAGTTGTCGCCCTTGGAGACGTCCCCTATCGCGAACACCGAGAAGGGCGCGGGCGCGGCGGTCTCCCACAGGGCTTCGGCGGAGGCCATCTTCATCGGCTGCTGCTCGAACATGACCTTGCCAGGGTGTCGCCGGTGACCGCGACGCCGAGCCCGGAGACCACCGCGAGCACCAGGCCAGCGCAGCGAGGTGCGCATGGCGGCTTCTCTTGCGGTCGGTCGCGTGCCCTCGGCCTGCTGCCGCTTGTCCCGCACAGGTGGTAGGAGATGCCGACCACAAAGGCGCCCCGGTCAGGAAGGCCGCGGTGAGCGTGTGCAGCACCACCACGATGGTGGTGTTCTGGAAGAGCAGTCGGAGATGCTGGTCAGCTCGGCCCGGCGGTGGTGTGGTTTGATCCGTAGCCGTTGGGGTGCTGCATCCAGGAGTTGGGCGCGAGGATGAAGTACGCCGACAGCACGGTGCCGAGGCGACCATCCACATGCAGGCACAGTGGATCTTCTTCGGCAGCCGCTCCCAGCCGAAGATCCAGAGCCCGATGAAGGTGGACTCGAAGAGAAGGCGATCAGCGCCTCCATCGCCAGCGGGGCGCCGAAGACGTCACCGACGAAGCGGGAGTACTGCGACAGTTCATCCCGAACTGGAACTCCTGGACGATCCCGGTGGCCACGCCGAGGCCATGTTGATCAGGAAGACTTTCCCCGAACTGGTGGGTGGAAGTACTTCTCCTTGCCGGTCCGCACATAGGCGGTCTCCAGTCCGCGGTGATCGCGGCGCGATCGTGAGCGGGACGAACAGGAAGTGGTAGACGGTGGTCGCCCCGAACTGGAGCCGTGCCACCGTGTCCGAAGCCAGAGCGAGATTCACGTCGCCGCCTCCGCTGACTGTACATGCCACATAGTCACCGCACGAACACGCCTTGTGGAGCGCTCGTGAATGTGAACACTTTCACAAGATATTCTGGCGCAGCCCGGACAGTGCTCAGTGCCATAACGTGCGTGTCCTCCGCCACATCTGCGACCAGGGCAGACGTGCGGAGGACAGCGGAGGACAGCCGTACTGAAGCGGCTAGTTGACGGGAGTCTCACACGGAACAGCGCGCCCGCGCCGGGGGCACTCTCCACCTGGACGTCGCCGCTGTGCGCGGAGACCAGAGCGGAGACGATGGCCAGGCCCAGGCCCGCCCCACCGCCCTCCTGCCGGCTGCGGGAGGCGTCCACCCGGTAGAAGCGCTCGAACACCCGGGTCGCCTGCTCCGGGGTCAGCCCCGGGCCCTGGTCGGCGACCTCGATCACGCCGTAGCCGGCCACTGTGCCCACCCCGATCCGGACCGGGGTGCCCGGCGGGGTGTGCCGCACGGCATTGCCGACCAGGTTGGTCACCACCTGCCGCAGCCGGGCCTCGTCGCCCAGCACCAGCGCGGCGGCCGGCGCGACCGAGCCGCCGGGGCCGGTCAGCGAGACCGGACGGGTCGGGTCCAGCGCGGTGGTGTCGTGCAGCGCGTCGGCGGCCAGGGTGCGCAGGTCCATCGGGGCCAGCTCGATCGGGCGCTGCTCGTCCAGCCGGGCCAGCGTCAGCAGGTCCTCGACCAGCCCGCCCATCCGGACCGCTTCGCTCTCGATCCGGGTCATGGTGCGCTTGATGTCGGCGTCCTCGCTGAGCGCGCCCATCCGGTAGAGCTCGGCGAAGCCGCGGATCCCGGCCAGCGGGGTGCGCAGCTCATGGCTGGCGTCCGCGACAAAGGCCCGCATCCGGTTCTCGGAGGCGGCGCGGGCGGCGAAGGCCGCCTCGATCTGCTCCAGCATGGAGTTCAGCGAGGCGGACAGCCGGCCGACCTCGGTGCGGTGCGAGGCCTCGGGCATCCGGTTCGACAGCGGATGCCCGGCGGCGATCTCGGTGGCGGTGGTCTCGATCTCCTCCAGCGGCTTCAGCCCGGTGCGGACCGCGAACCAGCCGATGACGCTCACCAGCAGCAGCACCACCAGGCCGATCGCCCAGAAGCCGTCGATGAGGTTGCTGCCGGTGGCGTCCGCCTCGGCCAGGCTGCCGACGAACACCAGGTCGGTGTCGGGCGCCACACTGACCACCTGGAGCCGCCAGTGCCCGAGCGTGAACAGCGGACCCCCGGTGCGCGGTGAGCTGCGCGAACGACATCTTGCCGAGGTCGGGGCGGGGCTGGGTGCTGCTCCCCGTCCCAGGCGACCTGGAGTGAGTTCCCGGGCGTGTTCTGCACCGCGCCCAGAAGGTGTTGGAGGCCCAGCCGAAGCCGCCGGGGGACGCTGACCAGGGCTGTTCTCCACAAGCCTGGCCATCCGGGTGACCTGCTGGTCGACCCGGGACACCAGCTTGGGCTGCACCGTGTTCAGCACCAGCGCGTCGCTGACCACCAGGCCCACCGCGACCAGCGCGACCGTCAGGCACAGCAGCCGCATCCGCAGCGAGAAGGAGGAGGAACGGACCCGCCGCAGCCGTCGGTAGAAGACCCGCAGGCGGCGGGCCGCCGCCTGCGGACGCTACGCGGCAGGGCGTCGGAGGACATAGCCGATGCCGCGCACAGTGTGGATCAGCTTCGGGCTGCCGTTGGCCCCCGAGTCGACCTTGCGCCGCAGATAGGAGATGTACGACTCGACGATGCTCAGGTCGCCGCCGAAGTCGTAGGCCCAGACGTGGTCCAGGATCTGCATCTTGGAGACGACCCGGCCGGTGTTGTTCATCAGGTACTCGAGCAGCTTGAACTCGGTGGGCGACAGCGACACCGGGCGTCCGCCCCGGTGCACCTGGTGGCCGACCGGGTCCAGCTCCAGGTCGCCGACCACCAGGTGGTCCTCGTCGGCGACGCCGCCGGTACGGCGCAGGATCGCCCGGATCCGGGCGATCAGCTCCTCCAGGCTGAAGGGCTTGGTGACATAGTCGTCGCCGCCCGCGGTGAGCCCGCTGATCTTGTCGTCCACGCCGTCCTTGGCGGTCAGGAAGATCACCGGGATCCGGTCCCGCTCGGCCCCCCGGGTAGCCGCCCCGGAGTCGTCGCGCAGCCGCCGGACGACCGCGAAGCCGTCCATGTCCGGCAGCATCACGTCGAGCACGACCAGGTCCGGGCGGTCACGCGCGACCGCGGTGACCGCCTCGGCGCCCGAGGCCGCGGAGGACACCCGGAAGCCAGCGAACCGCAGCGAGGCGGAGAGCAGTTCCCGGATGTTGGGCTCGTCGTCGACGACCAACAGACTGGCTTCGGTGGTGTCCATGGCGATTGGCCCCCGAATAGGAAGTGAACAGGGAGTCATCGGAACGTACGCGCCCCAGATGAAGAAGAGATGAGTACTGGCTGTGTGAATCCTCAGCCCGCGGCTCCGCCGCCCGTGCCACCGCCAGTGGCGGCGCTACCGCCCTCGGTGATGCTGGTCGCGGCGACATTGCCGGAGGAGTCGGTGGTGCCCCGCACGGTGACGGTCTGGCCCGGCTCGATCTGGCTGACGGTGCCGCTCTTGGCGATGCTGACCGAGGTCGACCCACCAGCGGTGATCTTGACGATATTGCCCGAGCTGTTGCTCACGTAGATGGTGTTGCCGTCGACCAGCTTCACCGTACCGGTAGTGGCGCCACCGGCGCCGCCCGCTCCGCCGAACCCGCCACCGAAGCCGCCCGTGCCGCCGGTGCCGGTGCCCGTGCCGCCCGTGCCGCCGGTGCCGGTGCGGCTGAAGCCGCCGGCCCCTCCGGCCGCGCCGGACCGCAGCTTGGCGAACGCGGAGGCCGCGCTGGAGCTGCCGCTGTTGTTGTTCTTCTCCACCAGCGCGCCGCCCGCGAAGGAGCCGGCCGCGATCACCCCGGCCGCCAGCAGCAGCGACAGCCAGGGCAGCTTGCGGCGCGGCGGCGCGGCCAGTTCGGCGGCGATGTCGCGGGCGTCCGGGGGCTCGGCCAGGATCTCCTCCGGGCTGACCAGCAGCTGCTGGGTGCTGTCGTCCAGCAACTCCGGCTCCAGCACGGGATCCTCGCGCAGCCCGGGGACAAGCCCGGGGTCGGGCTGCTTGACGAGTTCGGTACGGCGTGCGGCCATGTCCGCATCCTCCCTGGGAAGTTGGTGGCTGTCACTCATGGCGCAGCGCATCGATCGGGCGCAGGCTCGCCGCGCGGTTGGCGGGGTAGCTGCCGAAGAACAGGCCGATGGCGACCGCGATCCCGAAGGATCCGTACACCGAGGCCGGGATCACCACCGGTTTGATGCCGACGATGGTGAAGTGCGACCCGATGAGCGCGGCCACCACCCCGAGGCCGCCGCCGATCAGCGACAACAGCGTTGACTCGGCCAGGAACTGACCCATAATCACGCCCTTGGGCGCGCCGATGGCCTTGCGGATGCCGATCTCCCTGGTCCGCTCGGTCACCGTCACCAGCATGATGTTGGTGATCCCGATCCCGCCGACCAGCAGCGAGATCGCGGCGACCGCGCCCAGCAGCACGGTCAGCGTCTGGGTGCTGGAGGAGCGGGTGGCCAGCAGCGTGGTCTGGCTGCTGACCTGGAAGTCGACCGCCGAGGCGCTGCTGATCCCGTGCGTGCCCATCAGGATCGTGGTGATCTCGTTGGTGGCGTCGGTGGTGTCGGCGGCCGACTTGGCCTCCACCAGGATCTGGCTGAGCGAGCCGAAGCCGGTGAAGGCGTTCTGCACGCTCGGCAGCGGCGCGATGACCGTGTCGTCCGGGTTGTTGAAGCTGCTGGTGCTGGTGCCCTTGGTGGCGAGCTCACCGACCACGGTGAACGGCGTGCCGCCCAGGGTGATCACCTTCCCGACCGGGCTGGCCGTGCCGAACAGGTCGGCCGCGGTGGTGGAGCCGATCACGCACACCTTGCGGGAGTTGAGCACGTCGTCGTCGCTGAAGTAGTCACCGGTGGTGACCTTGCTGTTGGACGCCTCGAAGTACGCCGGGTAGGTCCCGATCACCGAACTGACGCTGTGCGAGACCCCGTTGTAGATGGCCGTCTGCGAGGTGGTGACCTCGGGGGCGACCCCGGCGATGTCCGGCGCCTGCGCGGTGTTGGCCAGCGCCTTGGCGTCGGCCACGGTCAGCGGCTGGATGGTGGTCGCGGTGGAGGTCGCGGAGGACGTCCCCGAGGTCACCGTCAGCGAGTTGGTGCCGAGCGCGTCGATCGAGTTCACCACGGCCTGCTCGGAGCCGTTGCCGACGGCGAGCAGCAGGATCACCGCCGCGACACCGATCAGGATGCCGAGCATGGTCAGCCCGGAACGGACCTTGTTGGCCGCGAGTCCGCCGACGGCGAAGCGCAGCGTCTGGAGCGGGTTCACCCCTGGACTCCCGTCTGTACGTGCAGTGAGTGCTCGGCGAAGGTGACCGGATCGAGCAGCGCCGGCGGGGGCCCGCCGACCGGCGCCTGCCGCTGGTCGGACTTGACCCGGCCGTCGACCAGCCGGACCACGCGCTTGGCGTGGCGGGCCACCTCGTCCTCGTGGGTGATCAGCACCACCGTGCGCCCGGAGGCGTTCAACCGGTCCCACGATCGCCAGCACGTCGTCGGTGCGGGGTGTCCAGGTTGCCGGCTCGTCCGCCAGCAGCATCGCCGGGGCGGTGACCAGGCGCGGGCCACCGCGACCCGCTGCTGCTGGCCGCCGGAGAGCTGGTTGGGCCGGTGGTCCCCCGGTCGGCCAGACCGACCAGGCTCAGCGCCGCCATCGCCCGGCGACGGCGCTCGGCCGCCTTCACCCCGGCGTAGGCCAGCGGCAGCTCCTGGGCCACCGCGGTGGTCCGCGGCACCAGGTTGAAGGACTGGAAGATGAAACCGATCTGCGTTGCGCACAGCGACAGCTGTGCTCGTCCAGTCCGCGACGTCGAATCCCGTCAGCAGGTAGCGGCCGGAGGTGGGCGCTCCAGCAGCCGAGGATGTTCATTCAGCGTGGACTTCCCGGAACCGGAACTCCATGATCGCCACGAAGTCGCCCTGGTGGATGCTCAGATCCACGCCAGCGGGTTGCCCTCGCGTCCTGCGGCGGACAGTGCGTGCACCGCCGCGTCGCGACGCCATAGCTCTTGACCAGCCGCTGCACGGTGATCACCGGGACCGGTCCGCGTACCTCGGTGGGTGCCTCGGCGGCGGTCGGGGCGGCGGCGCGGCGGCGCAGCGCCGGAAGCGAGTGGCTCATCCGCGGCCACCGCCGGTCAGTCCGGCGCCGACGCCCGCCGCGCGCGCCGCCGCCGGCCCGCCGGGGAAGGCCCCGCTCGGAAGCCGTTGCTGCCGCCGGCCGACACCGGGGTCTCCACGACCTTCTCACCGGCGGTGACCCCGCTGATGATCTGCACTTCGTGTCGCCCTCGACCCCGGCCACCACGTTCTCGCGGGTGGTGCTGCCGTTGGCGCCGAGCACGCTCACCGTGCTGCTCGCGCCGGTGCCGTTGATGGCGCTGGTCGGCACATAGAGCGCGTCGGTGGCCTCGGCGGTGGTCACCTGCACGCTGGCCGACAGGCCGGTGCGCAGATTGCTGGTGTCGCTGGTGATCGCCAGCAGGGCCGCGTACTGGACCGCGCTGCTGGACGAGGAGCTGGAGGAGCTGACCGGGAGCGAGCTGATCGACAGCACCTTGGCGTCGAGGGTGGTTCCGGCCTCCGCGTTCAGGCTGACCGTGGCGGACTGCCCGCCTGGAGCTTGAGCGCGTCCGCCTCGGAGAAGTCGCGGTGACCTCCATCCCGGTCGGGTTGGTGATCACACGAAGCCGGTGGGGGTGGACGAGCTGGCGGAGGACGAGGAACCGGCCGAGCTGCCACCCGAACCGCCGGAGCCGCCGGAACCGGAGCCTGCGGAGCCGAACCGCTCGAACCGCTCGAACCCGAGCCGGAGCTGCCCGAGCCGGAGCTGGAGCTGCCGTGCCGGAGACGGTCTCGCCGACCTTGCCGGCCACCGAGGCCACGGTGCCGCTCACCGCGCGGTCAGCTCGGTGCCGGCCACCGCCGCTGGGCGGCGTCGACGGCGTTCTGCGCTCGGTGACCTGCTCCTCGGCCTGGGCCAGATCGACCGGGTTGACCGTGGGCGTGGCGTCGGCGGTGTCCGCGACATCCTCCAGGTCGGAGACGGGCTGCGCCTGCACCGCCGCGCCGGCCTGGGTCGGGCTGGCGTGCCGGACTTCGGGCCGGTGCCCGGCGAGGTGCTGGGGCTCGGCGACTTGGAGGGCGTCCCCGAGGGGTGCCCGCTCGGCCGGCCGGACGGCCGGCCGCTGCTGGGGGAGGGCGAGGGCGAGTGGCTGTAGGAGGTGGTGGTCCCACCGCCCCCGTTGCCCCCGTTGCCGCCGCTGCCGCCATTGCTTCCGTTGCCGCCCGAGCCGGAACCGCCCGAGCCGTTCCCGCCCGAGCCGGAACCGTCCGAGCCGGAACCGGAGCTGGTCGGGGCGTTGCCCGCCTCGACGCTGGTCAGGTTGGCCTCGGCCGAGGACAGCGTGGCCTGTGCGGTGCTCAGGGTCTCGTTCGCGGCGGTCGGGTCGACCTTCGCCAGAACCTCCCCCGCGGTCACCTTGTCACCGGGGGCGACATCCACCTCGGTCAGCGTGCCGCCGGTGACAAAGCTGGCCCCGGCGTTGGACGGGGACACCAGTGAGCCGGAACCGGAGACCGTCGAGATCACGGTGCCCTGCGCCACGGTCGCGGTCTTCACCGCGGTCTTGGCGGTGGTACTGCCGTCGTTCACCGCCGCGTACGCGGCACCTGCGCCCGCCACCAGCACAAGGCCGAGCACGGAATTCAACAGGACGGCCCTGCGCCGCCGTGGAAGCACCTTCATAGGGCCAAAGCCTGAACCGGCTGACCTATCGGACCCTGACACAGATCTGGGAGTTCCCTGGGACCGATATCCCCCAAGCCCTCCAGCAACTTGGACATACAGGGCATACCGCCATGGCGGTGCTGGGTGGGCACCACCAGCCGCCCACCAACTCACAGCAAGTCCGCAGAGTTCGTCCAGGGCACCTCCACCCCTGTGCGATTGGGTCTTCTCCCAGTGGTGGTGTGCTCCCCCGTACCCGCCACCACGGCGACCCTGCCATCCCACAACCGTACGGAGGAACTCCGGCCATGATCCGAACCATCCGCAGGACGACGGCACACCGGGCCCTCGGCGCAGCCGGCCTCCTCGTGACCGGAGCGGTACTGCTCACCGGCTGCTCCTCCAGTTCGTCCGCCACCGCCACCGCCTCGCCGAGCGCCACGGCCTCCACCGCTTCGGCCGGCGGCAGCGGGTCCGCCCAGTTCACGGCCTACCGGCAGTGCCTGTCCCAGCACGGGGTGACCCTGCCCAGCGGACGTCCGAGCGGGCAGCGCAGCCACAACCCCAGCGCTCACCCGAGCCACAGCGGCGGCTACGGCGGCGGTGGCTACGGCGGTGGCTTCGGCTTCGGCGGCGGCGCCTCGGAGAGCCCGGCCATGCAGGCCGCGCAGAAGGCCTGCGCCGCGGACGCCCCCAAGGGCGGCTTCGGCCGTGGCGGCGGCGCGGCCGGCAGCAGCGCCCTGGTGGCCTTCGAGAGCTGCATGAAGTCCAACGGCGTCACCGTCACCGGCGGTATGCGCTCGCTCGCCACCACCGACCCGAAGACGGCCGCGGCGCTGAAGGTCTGCAAGGTGCTGCTGCCGACCCGCGGCGGCGCCAACCCGTCGGCCACTCCCTCGGCCTGAGGGCTCCGCCCGAGCGTCGAAGGGGGCGGCACCGGATCCCGGTGCCGCCCCCTTCGCACGCCCGTCCGAGCTCGGCTCAGCCCGCCTCGTCCCGGCGCACATGCAGCGAGTGCTCGGCGAAGTCGGGGCGGCTCAGCGCCGGCGGCGGCCCCTCCAGTGGGCCCTGCCGGACGTCCGAGACGATCCGGCCGTCGACCAGCCGGACCACGCGCTTGGCGTGGCGGGCCACCTCGTCCTCGTGGGTGATCAGCACCACCGTGCGCCCGGAGGCGTTCAACCGGTCCACGATCCCCAGCAGTTCATCGGTGCTGCGGCTGTCCAGGTTGCCGGTGGGCTCGTCCGCAGCAGCATCGCCGGAGCCATCACCAGGGCCCGGGCCACCGCGACCCGCTGCTGCTGGCCGCCGGAGAGCTCATTGGGCCGGTGCTCGGCCCGGTCCAGCATGCCGACCAGGGTCAGCGCCGCGACCGCCCGGCGGCGGCGCTGCTCCGGCTTCACCCCGGCGTAGGCCAACGGCAGCTCCACCTGGTCGACCGCGGTCATCCGGGGCACCAGGTTGAACGACTGGAAGACAAAACCGATCTTGCGGTTGCGCACCAGCGACAGCTGCTGCTCGTCCAGATGACCGACGTCGGTCCCGTCCAGCAGGTAGCGGCCGGAGGTGGGCGCGTCCAGGCAGCCGAGGATGTTCATCAGCGTGGACTTCCCGGAACCGGAACTGCCCATGATCGCCACGAAGTCGCCCTGGTGGATGCTCAGATCCACCCCGGGAGCCGCACCGCTCACCGGGTCCGCCGGACCGCACAGGGCATGGACCTCGGCATCGCCCAGGCCGTAGGTCTTCACCACCCGCCGCAGCTCGACCACCGGAGGCGGCGCCGCGGCAGGAGCGGGCCGGGCGGCCGGGGAATCCTCCCCGGCGCCCGGCTTCCCCGCTGCCGTCGGGCCACGAAGGCGCAGCGACGGCCACCGGGGCGTCATCCCCGGCCACCCCCGCCGAAGCCACCGCCGCCGCCCGCGCGACCGCCGCCGCCGAAGCCACCGGCGCCACCGCCGCGCCCGCCGCCGAACCCGCCGGCGCCGAACCCACCGCTCGTGCTGGCCACCGTCACCTGCACCTTCTCCCCGTCGGTCAGCCCGCTGAGGATCTGCACATCGGTGTCACCGGCGAGACCCACCGTGACCGTCGTCGACCTGGTCGTGCCGTTCGCCTCGACCACGGTGGCCAGCCGGGACGTACCAGTCCCGGTGAGCGCCGCGGTCGGCAGGTACAGCGCATTGTCCACCTCACCGGTCAGCACCGAAACACTCGCGCTGAGACCGGTGCGCAGCCCGCTGGTGGGGCTGCTGATCGACAGCAGCGCCGAGTACTCGACGGTGCCGCTGGAGCTCACTCCGGAGGAGGAGCTGACCGGCAGCGAACTGACCGACAGCACCTTGGCGTTGAGCTCGGCCCCGCTGGCGTTCAGGGTGACCGAGGCGCCCTGTCCGGCCTGGAGCTTGAGCGCGTCGGCCTCGGCGAAGTCGGCGGTGACCTCCATCCCGGTCGGGTTGGTGATCACCACGAAGCCGGTCGGGGCGGTCCCGGCCGCGCTGGTGGAGTCGGCGCCGCCACCGGAGACGGTGCTGCCGACCGAGCCGGCCACCGAGTTGACGGTCCCGGCGATCGGCGCGGTCAGCACCGTCCCGGCCACCGCGGCCTGGGCGGCGGTGACCGCGTTCTGCGCGCTGGTCACCTGCGCCTGGGCCTGGGTCAGCTGCGAGGCGTTGACGGTGGGAGTGGTGGAGACCCCGTTGACGGTGGTGGCCGTCGGGTTCTCGACCTGGTTCAGGTTGGCCTGGGCGGCGGTCAGCGCGGCCTGGTCGGCGGTGAGGGTCTCATTGGCCGAGGTCGGGTCGACCTTGGCCAGCACCTCGCCCTTGGTGACCGTGTCGCCGGGCTTGACGTCCACCTCGGTGAGCGTGCCGCCGGTGGTGAAGTTCACCCCGGCGTCGCTGGGCGAGTACAGCGAACCGGACCCGGTGACCGTCGCCAGCACCATGCCCTTGGCCACCGTGTAGGTGGTGGTGTTCGACGTGCTGGTAGTGCTGGAGCCGGTCGAGGTGTTCACGGCGGCGTAGGCCGCTCCGGAACCCGCGACGAGCAGCACGGCGAGAACGGAGTTCAGCAGAGCGGCCCTGCGCCGCTGGGGGAGCACCTTCATAGCGAGACATGGTGATCGGCTCCCCGGACGAAGCCCTGGGAGGAATCTGGGAGATCGCTGGCAGGGCGGCCCCGCCCGACCCCCTGTCGGCCGAGGCCCGGGCCCTGCCCACAGGGCCGGGCCGGGCCGCGGGGGGCCTCGGCGGCTCGCGAATCCCAGCGAACTCCCAGGGACTTGCGAGGACTCCGCCACCTCCCCCAGCCCTGCCGGGCCCCTGCCGGGCCTTTACCGGGCCCGGCAGCCCGCCCGGGCGCAGCACGCCCCGGGCCGGCGTGCACCCGGGGCAGAGCATCTTCCGGCCGGAGCGCCGTAGATCGGAGCGCCCGCAGGTCGGAGCGCCCGCAGGTCAGAGCGACTTGCGGAAGAGCGCCGCGGTCTCCAGGAACAGGTCGTTGGCCTCGGTCTCGCCGATGGTCACCCGCACCCCCTCGCCGGCGAACGGCCGGACGATGACCCCGGCCTCGGCGCAGGCCGCCGCGAAGTCCATGGTCCGCTCGCCCAGCGACAGCCAGACGAAGTTGGCCTGGGTCTCGGCCGGGGCCCAGCCCTGGGCGAGCAGCCCCGCGACCACCCGGGCCCGCTCGCCGACCAGCGCCTCGACCCGCTCCAGCAGCGCCTTCTCGGAGCGCAGCGAGGCGACCGCGGCGTCCTGCGCGATCTGGCTCACCCCGAACGGCACCGCGGTCTGCCGCAGCGCGGCGGCCACCGGCTCGTGCGCGACGGCGAAGCCGACCCGCAGCCCGGCCAGCCCGTACGCCTTGGAGAAGGTGCGCAGCACGCAGACATTCGGGCGGTCCCGGTAGAGCTCGATCCCGTCCGGCACCTCGGCGTCGCGGACGAACTCGTTGTAGGCCTCGTCCAGCACCACCAGCACGTCGGCCGGAACCGCGTCCAGGAAGCGCTCCAGCTCGGCGCGGTGGACCACGGTGCCGGTGGGGTTGTTGGGGTTGCAGACGAGGATCAGCCGGGTCCGCCCGGTGACCGCGGCCAGCATCGCGTCCAGGTCGTGCCCGCCGTCCGCGGTCAGCGGGACCTGCACCGAGGTCGCGCCGTTGACCTGGACGATGATCGGGTAGGCCTCGAACGAGCGCCAGGCGTAGAGCACCTCGTCGCCGGGACCGGCGGTGGCCTGGACCAGCTGCTGGGCGACCCCGACCGAGCCGGTGCCGGTGGCGATGTGCGACTCGGGCACGCCGAACCGGGCCGCGAGCTCGGCGGTCAGGCCGGCGCAGCCCATGTCCGGGTAGCGGTTGAAGTCGGCGGCGGCGGCCACGGCCGCCTCCAGCACGCCCGGCAGCGGCGGGTAGGGGTTCTCGTTGGACGACAGCTTGTAGGCGGGAGCGCCCTCCGCGCCCTGGGCGGGCTTGCCCGGCTTGTACGCCGGGATGCCCCGCAGGTTCCCGCTGAGACGCGGTCCACGCTGCTGGTCGCGCTGCTGCTGCTCGTTGTCACTCACCGCGGTCGTCCTCCACGTCGTCGTGCCGTACGTCGCTGCCGGTCGGGATCACCATACAGCCGATCAGTGATTCTCACCCGTGAGAGTGACATGTGACGGCTGCCCTCGGCTCATCGTTCTTCGGCAGAGACCCCCAGACTCGGACAAAACGTAGGCGTCTGCCGCCAAATGGTCCTGCTAGTAAGGATAAAGACCATAAATGGTCATGGAGAAACGTATCTCCGGGCAACCAGCCCAGACCATCCCCAAATGACGGTGCGGAGCCATACGATCGGTTCGACATGACAGCAGCAGCAGCCAACCAGAGCGGCCGGCGCCCACCCCACGCCCGGCGGCTGGAACGCGCCGGAATTCGGGACGTCGCAGCAGCGGCCGGAGTCTCCATCACCACCGTCTCCGACGCCCTCAACGGCAAGGGCCGCCTACCGGACGAGACCCGCCAGCAAGGTCCGTGAGGTGGCCGAACGCCTCGGATACCGTCGTCCGTCCGCCGCCGCGCGCACCTTACGCACGGGTCGCTCCGGCCTGATCGGCCTGACCGTCACCACCTACGGCCAGGAACCCTTCACCTTCACCGAGTTCGCCTACTTCGCGGAGATGGCCCGGGCCGCCACCTCCGCCGCGCTGAACCGGGGCTATGCCCTGGTGGTCCTGCCCGCCACCTCCCGGCACGACGTCTGGAGCAATGTCGCGCTGGACGGAACCGTCGTGATCGACCCGGGCGACCACGACCCCATGGTCGCCGAGCTCTACCGGCAGGGCCTGCCGGTGGTCAGTGACGGCCGCCCGGGCAACTGCCCGGTCACCGCCTGGGTGGACAACGACCACGGCAGCGCCGTGCTGGGCATCCTGGACCATCTGGCGGAGGCCGGGGCGCGCCGGATCGGCCTGCTCACCGGGACCAGCACCGACACCTACACCCGGCTGAGCACCGAGGCCTACCTCGGCTGGTGCCGCCGGGTCCGGCAGGAGCCGCTGTGCGAGGCCTACCCGGCGCACGACCCCTGCGCCGGGGCCGTCGCCGCCGACCGGCTGCTCGCCCGTCCCGACCGTCCGGACGCCGTCTACGGCCTGTTCGACCCCAACGGCACCGACCTGCTCGCCGCGGCCCGTCGCTACAGCCTGCGCGTCCCGGAGGATCTGCTGCTGGTCTGCTGCAGTGAGAGCGACGTCTACGCGACCACCGAACCGCCGGTCACCACCCTGTCGCTGAAGCCGCAGCGGATCGGCACCACCGTGGTGAACCTGCTGATCGACGCCATCGAGGGCGCGGCTCTGCCGCTGGAGGGCGTCTCCGGGCAGATGATGCCGACCGAACTGATCGTGCGCGGTTCCTCCCAGCGCCGCGCGACCCGCACCACCGTCAGTCCGCCGCGGCTCCCGGGCGAGGCCTGACCACCGGACAGAGCGCCCAGCAAAACGGAGAAACCGTCATAAATGCTCGCCATCGACGCTCATGACCGACAGCCTCAGCCGGATTGATCCCGCCCAGGTGCGTACACCGCGAACTGGGGCTTCCTATGATGGGCCAATGACACCGGTGGACCCCTTCGCCCGGCCTGAGCTGCCGGACCCAGGCCCCCGTACGCCCCTGGACCCCGCGCGGCCGGAGATCCACGGCGACGGGTCCACGACGTACGACTTCTTCTCCCCGCCACCGCGCCAGGCGGAGGAGCACAACCCGTACGCGGTCGAACCGCCCGGCGGTCGGCCCGGCTATGCCCCGGAGCCGCTCCCTCCGGCGGCCCCGGGCTTCGCCGGTCCCCCGGTCTTCACCCAGTCGGCCTACTTCCCGGAGCCGCAGGATCCGCCCACCATGGAGCTGGGCGCGCCCCTGCCGCCCCGGTCACCTACGCCCAGGCGAACATGGCCGACCCCGGGCCGGCGGTGACCCTGGCCGCCCCCGGCGTGGCCGAGGGCGAGGGCCCCGGCCCGCTCTATGTGGTCGGCGACGTCCACGGCTATCTTCAGGCACTGCTCGACGCCCTGCACCAGGCCGGCATCATCGACACCGAGGGCCACTGGACCGCGGGCCGTGCCCGGATCTGGTTCCTGGGCGACTTCACCGACCGCGGCCCGGACGGCATCGGGGTGATCGACCTGGTGATGGACCTCGCCCCGCAGGCCGCCGCCGCCGGCGGCTACTGCCGCGCCCTGATGGGCAACCACGAACTGCTGCTGCTGGGCGCCGACCGCTACGGCGACCAGGCCGTGCAGTCCACCGCCGGGACCGCGTCCTTCCTGGCCGCCTGGCGGCTCAACGGCGGCCAGCCCGCCGACATGGAGCGGCTGGAGGACCACCATGTCACCTGGCTGTCCCGGCTCCCGGCGATGGCCGTCGAGGACGACCACCTGCTGATCCACTCCGACACCACCGCCTATCTGGAGTACGGCGACTCGGTGGACGCCGTCAACGACGCCATCCACGACGTGCTCCAGACCGACGAGGCCGACGACTGGTGGGACTGCTTCCGCCGGATGACCAAGCGGTTCGCCTTCCGCGGCGAGACCGGGCCGCTGGCCTGCCGCGAGCTGCTGGACGCCTACGGCGGCCGGCGCATCGTCCACGGCCACAGCCCGATCCCTACCTGATCGGCGACGCCCAGAGCGAGGACGGCCCCTCCGGCCACTCGGGCAACCGGTCACCGGCCCGCACATCTATGCCGACGGCCTGGCCGTGGCCATGGACGGCGGGGTGACCATGGAAGGTCAGGGACGACTGCTGGTGGCCCGGCTCCCGCTCAACTGACCGACCCCGACGGCCGACCCCAGCAGCGGATCCCGACAGCGGATCCCGGCAATCGATCCCAGCAATCGATTCGGGCAACCCATCCCAACGACGCGGTCCTGACCGACCAATGGCGCGCCAACCGTGGCGCGTCGAGCGACAGCGCGGCCGACCGATAGCGCGGCGCGCGGACCAATCCTGCGCGCCCCCAATTCCTCCCCGCCCTGACCTGGCAATCCGGGCCCACGCGGGCCTGCGGCATATACCAAGGGCATCAGCAGTCTCAGTGAGCACCGATAATTCCGGAATCAATCTGTCGACGTGTCAGTCACTCCCCCTACCATCAAGGCAGCATCAAGGCAGAAAGCCCCTGACGGAGCCTACGGGGGAGTAGGTACAGACTCATGGACAGTGCTCCATACCTTCAGGCCGAGGACGCCCCCGATTACGAGCGCATCCTCGAAGAACTGCTCCAGAACGACGGGATACGCCAGGCACTGCGCCGTGCCCCCGGGGGCCCCGGCCCGCGGATCTGCACGCCCGCGCCCTGCGTGACGCCGCCGACATCACCGCCCGGGCCGCGGCCGAGTACGCCTACTACCGCCAGATCCGCGACCAGCTGCGCAGCACCGCCCCCAGGCCCGAGCCCGACCGCGTCGGCGGCGACGACCCGGCCCAGTGGCAGGCCGCGGACAACCCGCTGGACGCCGCCGAGCGGGCCGGCTGGGTGCCGCTGATAGCGGTCCTGCTGCCCATACTCTCCGGGCTGAGCGCGATCGTGATGCTGCTGCTCGGCTACCTGCTGCGGGCCGAGCAGGTGGAGCTGGGACAGCAGCTGGTCACCGCGGGGTTCGTGGCCGCGGTGGTCTGCGCTGCCGCGATCGTGGTGGACATCATCGGTCTGCTGCTCACCGCCGCCCGCGACGCCGCCAACCCGCCGCCGGGGCGCAGCCCCGACCTGTACGCGGAGTTCGCCAAGGCCAGGGACACCTGGCGGGCGGCGCTGCGCGAGCAGGCCCTGCTGCCCTACCTGCTGGCGCAGGCCGGCCCGCCACAGCCGGTCGGCGCGGTCCGGTCGGGCAGCGGGCCCGGGGTCAGCCTGGTGCGCGCCCGGCCCAGACTGGGCTACTCCAGCCCCGGCTTCACCAGCCCGGGCCCGGAGCGGCTCACCGACGAACGCGGCCAGGAGGTCGAGCCAGTGCCCGAGCCGGAACCCCACTTCAGCAGCCCGGGCTTCACCAGCCCCGGCTCCGAGCGGATCAGCGGCGAGGAGGGCCAGGAGCTGGGTCCGGATCCGGAGCACGAACCGCACTTCAGCAGCCCCGGCTTCACCAGCCCGGGCCCGGAGCGGCTCACCGACGAACGCGGCCGGGAGATCGAGCCGGCCACGGGCCCCGAAGCGCACTTCAGCAGCCCGGGGTACTCCGGCCCGGAGTTCGGCAGCCCCGACTTCGGCAGCCCGGAGTTCACCGGTCCCGAGTTCAGCAGCCCGGGCTGGAGCAGCGGCTCGGCCCGGACCGGACCGCGCGGCGCGCCCCGCTCCCGGTCCCGCTTCCTGCCCAACGCCGACGACACCGACGACCCCGACCACACCGACCACACCGGGCAGCCGGAAGATCTCGACCTGGATGCCGTCGGCGGGGACGCGGAGCTCGACTGAGCCACCGCGCCCCCGCCCGCCGCGCTACTCCGCGACGCCGGCCAGCAGCTCGGCCGCGACCAGCTCGGCGATCTGCACCGCGTTCAGCGCCGCGCCCTTGCGCAGGTTGTCGTTGGAGACAAACAGCGCGAGCCCGTTGTCCACGGTCTCGTCGTTCCGGATCCGGCCGACATACGACGGGTCCTGACCGGCCGCCTGCAACGGGGTGGGGATCTCCGACAGTTCCACGCCCGGGGCGCCGGCCAGCAGTTCCCGGGCCCGCTCCGGGCTGAGCGGCGCCGCGAACCGGGCGTTGACCTGTACCGAGTGCCCGGTGAACACCGGCACCCGGACACAGGTGCCGGAGACCTTGAGGTCCGGGATCTCCAGGATCTTCCGGCTCTCGTTGCGGAGCTTCTGCTCCTCGTCGGTCTCGTTCAGCCCGTCGTCCACCAGGGAGCCGGCGAGCGGCAGCACATTGAAGGCGATCGGGCGCCGGTAGAGACCCGGCTCGGGGAACTCCACCGCCGCACCGTCGTGGGTGAGCGCACTGGCTCCGGCGCCAACCGCGTCGATCTGGCCCTGGAGCTCGCTGACACCGCTCAGACCGCTGCCCGAAACCGCCTGGTAGGTCGCCGCGACCAGGGAGACCAGACCGGCTTCGTCGTGCAGCGGGCGCAGCACCGGCATGATGGCCATGGTGGTGCAGTTGGGGTTGGCGATGATGCCGAGCGGGCGGTCCGCCACGGCGTGCGGGTTGACCTCGGAGACCACCAGCGGCACCTGCGGGTCGGAGCGCCACCCGGAGGAGTTGTCGATCACGACCGCCCCGGACCCGGCGACCTTGCGGGCCAGCTTGAGCGAGGCCGTCTTACCGGCCGAGAAGATGACGATGTCCAGACCGCTGTAGTCGGCGGTGTCGGCGTCCTCGACGACGACCGTCCCGTCCTTCCAGGGCAGCTCCCGTCCGGCCGAGCGGGCCGAGGCGAACAGCCGCAGCTCGGTCACCGGGAAGTCCCGCTCGACGAGGATTCGACGCACAACGCCACCGACCTGGCCTGTGGCACCCACAATTCCAATCTTCATGCACCCAGGGTATGCGCCCCCGCTCGGGTGCCCACCGCAATATCCACTGCTCGGACGCCGGTGCCATCGCACCTGCGGGAATACCTCCGGCCCGCCCGGGCCCCTCCCGGAAATCCTTCGGCCCCGGGCAGCGACCCACCGCCGGATCCCCCACCCGAACCGAAACCGGACCGGTATGCGCCACTTCACCGCCGAAGCACCCAGGCTCCAGGTCCGCTCGGCACCGGGCCGCTCCGCACCCCGCAGGTGCCGGGCCGGCCGGACCGCTTAGGCCGCCCGGCGGTCAGAGCCGGACAGACAGCTTCCCGACCGTCGCCAGTATCGTCAGCTCGCCACCGATGGCGTGCAGGTACGCGGCCATGGTCGCCGTATCGAGGCGAGCCGCGCCACGCTCGATCTGGCTGATCCGCCCCTGGGTGACCCCCATGGCAGCGGCAACCTGCACCTGGGTAAAGCCCTGGGCCCTGCGCAGCGTGGCCAGCTCATGCCCACGCTCAGCGTCGACGAGCTCTGCCTTGATCTCCTGGATCCGCTCGCGCTGCTCCGGAGTGATGTCAGCCGTCAGATCATTCATGCTGCCGAGCTTCATCGTCCCTTGCCTTCCTTCTGCTGGTGGTCCAGTGTCTCCTGCTCAAGAGCTTCGAGATAGGCCGTGTACTTGTCATCGGCCTCTTTGATCGCTTTGGGGTACCAGGATGCCCACTGCCGAGCGGCCGCCTTGTTTCCCGACACCAGGAAGACGGCACGTCGTTCGGGATCGAAGACGAAGAGCAGCCGGATGCTGACCGTTCCGCCACTGCGTGGGCGCAGCTCTCTCATGTTCCGATAGCGGCTCCTCTCGATCGCACCGACCGTCGGACGGCGGAGGGCAGGGCCCACCTCCTGAAGGCGCTCAAGCGCAGCGATCACATGCAGGTGACTGTCGGGATCCTCCTTCGCGAGTCGCTGGATCCACTCCAGCACGTCGGCAAAAAAGCGCAGCTCGTATGGCTCACCCACATGGCAACATTAGCAAGAACTAATATCCCCTTCAAGGGCTGTTCCCGCCGCAGCCCGGCGCCCCGCTGCTACGGTCGGCTCCGTCCCGCAGCGGGGCGGGGAATCGGGGGCTGACAGCCATGGATACGGCAAGCAGGAGACAGCTGCTGGTCGCGGCCGGGTCCGCACTGGCGCTCGGGGCGGTGTCCGCCTGCTCCGGCGGCGCCCATCCGGCCGGGAGCCGGGTGACCACCTCCCCGATCGCGCACGCCGTGGCGTCCGCGAGCACTCCGGTCACCGCAGGGCCCGACCCCGCCCAGCCACTGCCGCTCCCCGACCCGGGGAGGGTGCTCTTCCAGGCCTCCGACCGGACCGGTTCGGACCGGTCCGCCGCCCTTCCGCCGATCGATCCGGGCACCCTGGGCATCGACGCCGTCTGCTCCGGGCCGGGAAAGATCGTGGTGGGGCTGTCGGACATCGGCACCTTCGACGTCTCCTGCGGAGCCGCCAGTCCCGGCGAGTACAACCAGCTGGTGCTCTCCAGCAGCTACCGCTCGGTCAGGGTTTCCGTCCAGGGAAGCAGCCGCAACACCTGGGCGCTCACCCTCGGCTGGACCGACTCCACGAGCCACCCCGCCGACTGACCCCGCAGCCGCCCTCCATCTCCTCCGACCGGCGCGCGTGGCGAAGGCGGGGTGCGCCCGGCGCCATGCAATGATCGGCAGCATTGCGTGATCAGACGATTACCTCATGTCACGCTTTCCTGTCGGGTCGTCATCAGGAGACGGGCCATGCTGAAGATCCGCGCCATCCTGGCGTGCTCGTCGTCGCTACCGCGCTGATCTTCGGCGTCGGCGCCCCCGCGACGCAGGCGCCGCGCGCCAGTCGATCCGCATCAACGGCATCGACCTCCACGGCGGAATGATGTACCAGGCAGGCGGCCGCTACTACCTCGTCGGCGAGGAGTACGCGTGCGGATTCCGCTGGTACCACCCGTCTCCTGGTGCGGTTTCGGGTGTCCGTCGCCGGCAAGCCCACGGGGCCCTGGTCCACGCCGAAGCTGCTGTTCCCGACGGACGAGACCAACCCCTACACCGGCCGTACCTTTGACGCCGACTGCGGCACGATCAATGCCCACGGCTGTTTCGAGCCACGCATGATCAAGCGTCCCGACGGCGCGTGGCTGCTCTGGTTCGACGAGGTCAACGGCCAGACGTCAGCCACCACCAGCTCGATCTTCGCCTTCGGCTGCAACGGACCAGCAGGCCCCTGCGGGACCACCGCGGGCACCCGCACGGCTTCATCCACAAGCCGGACCTCCACCAGTGCAACGGAACCAACGGAAGCGTCGCGCTCGGCGTGGACTCCACCGGCCCGGTGCTGTTCTGCAGCACCACCACACCATGTCCGAGGAACGCCTGGACAGCAGCTGGACCACCGGCACCAATGCCGGAACGGTCGCGCTCGGCCACGGCCTGCCCGGAGAAGGCGAAGGCGTGTACCAGGACCCGCCAGCGGCACCTGGATCCTCACCTACTCCGACCAGCCGTGCGGCTACTGCACCGGCACCAGCACGTCCTACGCCACAGCCACCTCCCTCATGGGCCCGTGGACCACTCCCGACAACCACGGTCAGGGCGGCTGGCCGGCGGACGCCCGCCGCAAGGTCTCCGCCAGCACCTGCGGTGGCCAGACCAACACCATCTCCGTCATCAACGGCCAGGCATACCAGGGCATCGACCTGTGGACCGGCTCGAACAACGAGGCCAAGGGGAACCTGGACTTCGTGCCGCTCACCTACACACCCACCGACGGATCGGCGGGCGACGGCCGCATCTGGACCCCACCGCTCACCCTCACCTGCTGACCCGCACCTGACCGGGGCGGCCGCCCGGCCCGGGGTCCGGAGGACGGTGTGTCCTAAGGTCGTTCCATGACCGACGGGGAACAGGCAGCAGCACGACACCGGACCACGGGGTAACCCGTGCGGGGGACGCCGACCGGGAAGCGGTGGCCGAGAAACTGCGAACTGCCGCGGGCGAGGGCCGAATCGATCTCGGCGAGCTGGACGAGCGGCTCGACCGGGCCTACAGCGCCAGGACATACCGCGAACTCGACGTGCTGGTCGCGGACCTGGAGCAACGGCCCTCCGGGGAGCGTCCGGAGACCGAGGTCCTCGTTCTCAAGACCCGCCTGAACAGCATTGAGCAGAGCGGACGGTGGACCGTTCCGCGGCGGATCGTCGCCGAGTGCAAGATGCTCAGCATTACGGTCGACTTCACTCAAGCCACCTGCGTGCACCGGGAGATCACCTTCGAGGCGGTGTGCGGATCGGGCAGCATACGGCTGATCGTCCCGCACGGCTGGGCCGTGCGGGTCGATGCGTCGAGCACCAACACGGCTCACATCAGCAACAAGGCCACCGGGCCGGCGGATCCCACCGCCCCCCCTGACCGTCATCGGCCATCCGCGGTCCGGTCGGATCAGGATCAAACAGCTCCGCCGGGCTGACCCGGCGCGAAGGCCGGCCCCGCAGCGGGCACAACGGCGTCCGGTGCTCCCCTCCAGCCCCGGACGCCGTTGAGTCTGTACCGGCGGGTCCGCGTCAGTCCGCCAGAAGGCAGGACACGGAGGGCCAGGAACTCCTCGGACTTGGCACGCATACCGGCCGCCGCGGACTCGCCGTTCAGCCCGATCTCCGCACCGAACTCCTCGCGGATCCCGTGCGAGATCTTCATCGAGCAGAACTTCGGGCCGCACATCGAGCAGAAGTGCGCGGTCTTGGCCGGTTCGGCCGGGAGGGTCTCGTCGTGGAAGTCGCGGGCGGTCTCCGGGTCGAGGGCCAGGTTGAACTGGTCCTCCCAGCGGAACTCGAAGCGGGCGTCCGAGAGCGCGTCGTCCCAGTCCTGGGCGGACGGGTGGCCCTTGGCCAGGTCCGCGGCATGGGCCGCGATCTTGTAGGTGATGACGCCGGTCTTCACGTCGTCCCGGTTGGGCAGGCCCAGGTGCTCCTTCGGGGTGACGTAGCAGAGCATCGCCGTACCCCACCAGGCGATCATGGCCGCACCGATGCCCGAGGTGATGTGGTCGTAGCCGGGGGCGACGTCCGTGGTCAGCGGGCAGCGTGTAAAACGGGGCCTCGTCGCAGATCTCCCGCTGGAGGTCCATGTTCTCGCGGATCTTGTGCATCGGGACATGCCCCGGGCCCTCGATCATCACCTGCACATCGCGGGCCCGGGCGATCCGGCCGAGCTCGCCCAGCGTCCGCAGCTCCGCCAGCTGCGCCTCGTCGTTGGCGTCCGAGACCGACCCGGGGCGCAGCCCGTCACCCAGCGAGTAGGTGACGTCGTAGGCCGCCAGGATGTCGCAGAGCTCCTCGAAGTTGCTGTAGAGGAAGTTCTCCTGATGGTGCGCCAGACACCAGGCCGCCATGATCGAGCCGCCGCGCGAGACGATGCCGGTGCGCCGGTTCGCGGTCAGCGGGACATGCCGCAGCAGCACGCCCGCGTGCACGGTCATGTAGTCCACGCCCTGCTCGCACTGCTCGACGACGGTGTCCCGGTAGACCTCCCAGGAGAGCTCCTCCGCCCGTCCGTCGACCTTCTCCAGGGCCTGGTACAGCGGCACGGTCCCGATCGGCACCGGGGAGTTGCGCAGGATCCACTCCCGGGTGGTGTGGATGTTGCGGCCGGTGGAGAGGTCCATCACGGTGTCGGCGCCCCAGCGCGTCGCCCAGGACATCTTCTCCACCTCCTCCTCGATGGAGGAGGTCACCGACGAGTTGCCGATATTGGCGTTGATCTTCACCAGGAAGCGGCTGCCGATCAGCATCGGCTCGGACTCCGGGTGGTTCACATTGACCGGCAGCACCGCCCGGCCGGCCGCGATCTCGGCCCGGACCAGCTCCGGCTCCAGGCCCTCCCTGATGGCCGCGAACTCCATCTCCTCGGTGACGATCCCCCGCCGGGCATAGGCGAGTTGGGTCACCGTCACACCGTCGCGGGCGCGCCGCGGGCGACGCTCCCCGCCGGGGAAGACCGCGTCGAGGTTGCCGAGGCCACCGCCCGGGGGCCCGGAGCGACGGCCGTCGTCCTCGGGCCTGGCCTCCCGGCCCTGGTAATCCTCGACGTCGCCGCGGCCGAGGATCCAGCCGTCGCGCAGCGCGGGCAGCCCGCGCCTGACGTCCGGTGCGTAGCCCGGGTCCGTGTACGGACCCGAGGTGTCGTACAGCGGGACGGTACGGCCGTTGCTGAGCCGCACCTCCCGGTAGGGGACCCGCAGGTCGGGGCGGGATCCCGCCCGGTACGCCTTGTGCCAGGCGGGGGTCGGATAGCCCGTGGTGGTGCTGGAGGCAGCGTTGCGCTGCCGCGGTGCATCGTGCCTCGTCATGAAGACCAGCTGCTCCCTACGCCGGCATTACCCGGTCAGGTTCCTGCGGTCGGCGCAAGCAGCAGCCGTGTGTCCCTGGGGATGCACGGCGGTCAGCGCCCTCTCAGCCCGGTGCTCCGAGCTCCCGCGTCTGCAAATGAGATGGCTTCACCGTACCGAGCCGCGGACCGGCTTGGCCAGAGCGTCCGCCCGCAGCGGAACCCGGTCTGTCGGTGCGGCGGAGTATCGTCCGGTCCGACGCGGTTCCACCGCGGCTCCGGTACGGCGAGGGGGGTCGGCGAGATGGTCGGCAGCACAGGTCGGGTCACCGGGACGGTCGGCCCCGGGCTGGTGGGCGAGGTCCTGGTCCCGGTACGCGGCGGGACAGAGGCGTTCCTCGCGTATCCGGCGGTGCCGGGGGAGCGGATAGCCACCGGCTCGATCGTGGTGGTGCAGGAGTACCACCCGCCGCGCACCGTCTTCGTGGCCCTGCTGCTGGGGTGACCGGGCGGCGCGACCCCGGCGGGCGTGACCGGGCCGGCCCGACCCGGCGGGCGCGATCCGCCCGGTTAGGGCCGGTTCGCACCGCGGCCCGAACGGGTTCGGCAGCAATCGGGTACCCCGCCTTCCGCCCCGGGGGGCAGCGGGTGCACACTTCCGATCGGCCGCCCATCAGCCCGCGCAATCCTGCACAAACGCGCAGCCACGGGCAGGGCGGAGCCGAAGGGGGAATGTGCCGATGTTCATCGGCGTAGTGGCGGGCGCTGTCGTCTGCGTCCTGATCATTCTTATCGTTCTGTTCAAGCTCATGTGGCGGGTCGCCGAGCCCAACGAGGCGTTGGTGATCTCCGGCTCCAAGCACCGGACCGCGGGTGTCGACGACGGGCTCGGCTTCCGGATCGTCACCGGCCGCGGCACCCTGGTCACCCCGGGGCTGCAGGTGGTCCGCAAGCTGTCGCTGGACCTCAACGAGGCCGACCTCGATGTCGAGTGCGTGACCAGCCAGGGCATCCCGGTGCGGGTCAAGGGCGTGGTGATCTTCAAGGTCGGCGACGACCACGCGTCGATCGCCAATGCCGCACGCCGCTTCCTGGACCAGCAGAAGATGATGGGCAGCCGGGTCCACAACGTGTTCGCCGGTCACCTGCGCTCCATCGTCGGCAGCCTGACCGTCGAGGACATGATCCGCGACCGGGAGCGGCTCACCGGGGAGACCCGCGCGGCCTCCGGGTCGGAGATGGAGAAGCTGGGTCTGATCATCGACTCGCTGCAGATCCAGGAGATCCTCGACCCGACCGGATACATCAAGAACCTGGCCGCGCCGCATGCCGCGGCGGTGCACCGGGACGCCCGGATCGCCCAGGCCGAGGCCGACCGGGCCGCGACCCAGGCCGAGCAGGAGGCCGCCGCCCGCAAGGCGGAGTCCACCCGCAACAGCGAGATCCTCCAGTCCGGCTACCGGGCCGAGATGGAGAAAGCCAACGCCGAGGCGCTGCAGGCCGGTCCGCTGGCCGAGGCAGCCGCCCGGCAGGAGGTCGTGGTCCAGGAGACCAAGGTCGCCGAGCTGGAGGCGATGCGCCGCGAGCAGCAGCTGCAGATCGACGTGCGCAAGCCCGCCGACCGCCGCCTACCAGACCCGTACCGTGGCCGAGGCCGAGCGCGACGCCCGGATCTCCGCGGCCCAGGCGCAGGCTCAGGAGACCGAGCTGCGGGCGGTGGCCGAGGCGAACCGGGTGAAGATCGCGGCCCTGGCGGCCGCCGAGGCGACCAAGGCGCATGCCCAGGCCGCCTCCGGTGAGATGCGCGCGACCGGTGAGGCCGAGGCGGCCGCTGCCCGGGCGCGTGGTCTGGCCGAGGCCGAGGCGGTGGAGGCCCGCGGTCTGGCCGAGGCGGCGTCGGCGCGGGCCCTGGGTCTGGCCGAGGCCGAGGCAATCAAGGCGCGCGCGGCCGCCCTGGCGGAGAACCAGGAAGCGGTGGTGGCCCAGCAACTGGCCGAGAACTGGCCGCAGATCGTCCAGGCGGGCGCCTCCGCCTTCAGCAATGTCGAGCACATGGTGCTGCTCAACGGCGCGGAGGGGATGGGCGAGATGTTCGCCAAGGCGCTGACCATGGGCGGCACCGGCCTCGGCCTGGCCCGGCAGCTGCTGAACCAGATGAAGGAGGAGCCCTCGGCCGCGGCACTGCCGAAGCCGTCGGAGCCGCTGAAGTCGCAGCAGATCCCGGTGCAGGCGGACGAGTCGGCGAACTGACCGTCCCCGGAAACCGACGGAGCGCCCGTACCCTCACCGGGTACGGGCGCTCCGCGTTCTCCGCTCCGTCAGCGCGATGCCTTCTTCACCAGGATGACCAGTGCTCCCAGAGCCACGATCACCATGACCCGCAGCACCCAGCCGAAGAGGAACGACACCAGTCCGAAGACCGCGCCCAGGATGGTCGAGACGACGACCCACACGACGATCAGCGCGATGATGGGAACCACGATGTGCCGCACCCAGCCGGGCAGCGTCTTCCAGATCTCGGTCATGATGTCCGTCCTCCCCGCGGGTGTCCCGGGGCCTCGGGGCCACCGGGCCCGCTGTTTGTTCCTGACATCTCGATCGTACGACCGCCGCCTGACGGTGGAGAGGGGTGTCACCCCTGAGATACCCCGGATAGGACCCTGAGCGGCCTACCTGGGGGCAGCCCCGGGACCGCCCGGCGGGGGCCCGCCGCAGCCCGGAGCGGCAGGCAGCTCAGACCGGCCAGGTCTCGCCGCGCCAGGCGGCGTCCCAGAACATCCACTCGTAGCGTGCGGTCACCGCGAAGTGCTTTGCGGCGCGCAGCCGTTCGGCTTCGGAGAGCTCCTCGCCGATCCGGTCGGTCAGCTCCAGCACCCGGCGCACCACGGCCTGGAAGCCCTCGTCCGCGTAGGCCGCGATCCAGCGCGCGTACAGCGGGTCGGGGGAGGACTCGGCCAGCAGCGCCTCGCCGACCCGGGCGTAGATCCAGTAGCAGGGCAGCACCGCCGCCAACCCCTCGGCGAAGGAGCCGGAGTGGACGGTGGCCAGCAGATAGCTGGTGTAGGCGCGCGTGGTCGGCAGCACGCCGTCGATGTCCTGCGACGCGCCCCGGCGGACAAGGATCCCCCGGCCGGGCCGAGTTCGGCCATTCGGCCTCTCGCGGCGAGCGCGCCGACCGCGTCCGAGGCGAAGGCCCTGACGTCGTCCTCGGTCGGGGCCTTGGCCGCGCAGACCGCGAGCGCGCGGGCGTAGTCACGCAGGTAGTAGGAGTCCTGGACGACGAAGTGGCGGAAGGCCGCGTGCGGCAGGGTGCCGTCGGTGAGGCCGCGCAGGAAGGGGTGTTCCAGGATGCGGCGGTAGACCTCGTCGCCGGCGTCCCAGAGCTGCTCACGGAAGGAGGTGGTCATGATCGGGTCAGCGCTCCGGGGGCGAGAAGACGACAAGGACCCGCAGGTCCTCGCTGATGTGGTGGAACCTGTGGGTCACCCCGGCAGGCACATAGACCACGCTGCCGCGGCCGACGGTGCTGGTGTCCTCGCCCACGGTGATCGACGCCCGCCCGCTGACCACCAGGTAGACCTCGTCCTGCGCGTGCGGCTGCTGCGGATCCTGGCTGCCCGCGTCCAGGGCGTACAGGCCGACGGACATATTGCGCTCGTTGAGGAAGCGCAGATAGGCCCCTTCGTTGGCGGCGCGCTCGGCGTCCAGGTCGTCCAGCCGGAATACCTGCATCGGACTCACTCCCTGTGGTCGTTTTCCCGTATTGAACCAGGCCCTTTGAATCAGCCCGGTAACAAGGGGCCAACTGAGGGCCGCTGATACTTCCGCCGGCCCCGCGGCCTGCGACGATCACAGCATGCTTCGTTTCGTCGGCAAGACCCTGATCAACGCGGTGGCCATCTGGGTCGCCGCCTGGATCGTCAAAGGCATCAACCTCACCGCGGGTGACTGGCAGCACAAGGCACTCACCGTGGTGCTGGTTGCGCTGGTCTTCGGCGTGGTGAACTTCGCCATCAAGCCGATCGTCAAACTGTTCTCGCTGCCGCTGTTCGTGCTGACCCTCGGGCTGATCACCTTTGTGATCAACGCGCTGATGCTCTGGCTCACCTCCTGGGCGTCCGGCAGGCTCAGCCTCGACTTCCACGTCAACGGCTTCGGACCGGCCCTGCTCGGCTCGCTGATCATCAGCATCGTCGCCTGGGCCCTGCACCTCGCCTTCCCCGACGAGAAGTAGTCACCCCCCCGGGCACAGCCGACGCGACGGCCGGGCGCACCCCGCACCCGGTACGCGTTTCACCGGTGGCCCCACGCGGCACACTCCATGCAAGCACGATGCACGGAGGAAGCCCATGGGTCCTGCTGACCGCCCTGTGGTCAAGCGCACCGCGCGCGCGATCCTGCTCGACAGCACGCCGGACGGCACCGAGATCATCCTGACAAGCGAACCAAGCCGGGGCACCCGCCCTACTGGATCACCCCCGGCGGCGGGGTCGAACCGACCGACCTCAGCGTCGTCGACGGGCTGCACCGGGAGCTCTCCGAGGAACTGGGCGGCAAGGCGACGGCACTGGTCCCCGCCTTCGTCGACACCGTCTCGCACACCCACCACGAGAACGGCGACCCGATCCACCCGCACGGGGTCAAGGTCCAGCACTTCTTCGTCTGCCGGCTGGAGTCGATGGACCTGTCGCAGCGCCACGGCCCCGAGGTGGACGAGCCCAACGGCGAGTACGAGGTGGTCCGGCTGCCGTTCACCGCGAGGGCGTGACCTCGGTCAATGTGGTGCCGCCGTCCCTGCGGGCCTATCTGGCGGCGAACATCGAGGGCGTGCGCGCACTGCTGGCGGACGACCTCGGCTGCTGATCCGCCGGGCGGCGGCGCCGGGTCCGGCCTCCGGATCCGGCCCCGGCCCGGTTCGGGCTCGGGCTCGGGCTCGGGCTCGTCAGGCCGGTGCCTCCTCCCCAGGTCGTGCCGGATCCGCTCCTCGGCGACCCCGACCGCGTACAGCGCCCGGACCCCGCGCCGCACCATCGCGGGCGGACCGCTGACAAACGCCTCATAGCCCTCCCAGCGCCCTTCGGCGGCGACCACATCGGGCAGTGAGCCGCGCAGCCCCCCGGTCGGCCCCTCCAGCACGGTGGTCCGCACGGTCAGCCAGGAGTGACGTTTCGCCAGCTCAGTGAGCGTCTCCAGGGCATAGAGGTCGGATTCGCGGCGCGCGCCGTAGAAGACCTGCACCGGATGCCGCTGCCGCACCGGCTGGGCCGCCGCCTCCTGCACCAGCGCCAGGATCGGCGCGATACCGGTGCCGCCGCCGACCATCAGCAGCGGGGCCGAGCCCGGCGAGGGCAGCACCATCCGCCCGGCGGGCGGCCCGAGCCGCAGCACGTCCCCCGGGTTGGTCCGGCGGACCAGGGCGTTACTGACCCAGCCCGCCGGCACCGCCTTCACCTGGAAGGACAGCAGGCCGTCCGGACGCGGCGCGTTGGCCGGCGAGTAGGGGCGCCAGACCCGCGGCCACATCGGCACCTCCACCGTGGTGTACTGACCGGCCCGGTACGGGTACGGGTGGTCGGTGCGGACGGTGACCTGCGAGACCTCGCCGGTCAGCGGCGCCACCGAGAGCACCTCGGCCTGCCACCAGGGCGGCGCGGCCGTCGCGTCGCGCGCGGCGGCGTCGATCATCAGCTGCGAGACCGTGGCATAGACCCGGCCCCAGGCCGCCTCGGCGTGCCGGTTCCAGGAGGCCCCGCCGAACTTCGCCAGCGCGGCCAGCAGCGCCGCCCCGACCGGGGGTAGTGCTCGTCGCGCACCCCGTACTTGCGGTGCCCCCGGGCCAGCGGCTCGACCAGCTCGGTCAGCGCGACCGGGTCGTCGGCCACCCGGGCGGCCGCCAGCAGCGCCCGGAACAGCCGGTCCCGCTGGAGGTCCATCGCCGCCGGGAACAGCGACCGCAGCTCGGGGCTGTGGACGAAGAGCACCGCGTAGAAGTGGGCCACCGCACGGTCCGCGACCGGCTCGACGGCCGCCAGGCTGCGCCGGACCAGCTCCAGATCGGACTCGGTGTTCCTGGCCCGGCCCGCCAGCGGGAGCACCGCGACCGCGGTCTGCGGATCCAGCAGCGGCGGCAGCGGCGGGAAGGCCGACCCGGCCGACGGCCGGGCCTCGGGCCGGCCCTGGGCGGCGGCCGGCTCGGCCGGGGCGGTCGGCGCGGAACTGCTCGCCTGGCCGGGCTGGGCCCAGGCGCGGGTCCAGGCGTCGCCGGGCCCCACCCAGTTCAGCCCCGGGGCGTCGGTGATCATCGGGGTGTAGACCTGGCGTACCGGCAGCGGCAGGTGGTCCGGCAGCGGCGGGACGACCATGCCGGGCGGCAGCGCCGCGGCGAAGGGCGGTGCCGGCTCGGCCGGGGCCAGGACCGGCCCCCGGCCGCCGTCGCCGGCCACGGCCCGGCCCGGACCGGACTGTGCTCCGCTGCCCTGGTCCGGTTCCGGCGTCAGGCCCGGCGGGACGAACCCGCTGCCGAGCGCCGCATCCGCGTCAGGCGCGGTATCCGCGGCATCGGCGTCAAGGCCGGTGCCGGGCTCCGGCGGCAGCTCGGGCAGCTCGGCCGTCCCCTGCCGACCACCGGGTGATCGGCCATATCGATTGAGAGCGCTTCCGATAGACACGTTTCGGCGTCGTCTCCCGTCGTATCAGCACACAGTGCTCCTTATCGCCCAGCAGCGTGACACGCGGAACTGTCCGATCGGACTAATAAGACGAAGAGCAGGGCGCGCCTGGCGCCAAGGCGCTACCGTGCACGCTCCGCGCACAACCCCGCCATCGAACGCACCCCTGGCCCGCACATTCCGGGCTCACTCCAGCGGGCCGAGCTCCTGCATCAGCCGCCGCTTGGGACGCGCCCCCACCAGCGACTTCACCGGCTCGCCGGCCCGGAACAGCATCAGCGTCGGCATGGAGAGCACGCCGTACGCGGCCTGGGAGCGCGGATTGCTGTCCACATCCAGGGTGACCACTTTCAGCCGACCCTGCTGCTCCTGCGCGACCTCCGCCAGCACCGGGCCGATCATCCGGCAGGGCGGGCACCAGTCGGCGGTGAAGTCCACCAGTACCGGCCCCTCCGCCGCCAGCACCTCGGCCGCGAAGGTCTCGTCCGTCACCGCGAGCACGCCCTCGATCCGGGCCATCTGCCACTCCCTCCAGTGATTCCAGTGATCCCTGCCATCCCGGTGATACGGGCTGCTCCAGTGACCACTGCTATCGGTGTCATTACTGTCGTCCCACGGTCAGGCACCACCGGCCCCGGTCAGCTCGCAGACCGGCGGCTCCGGCCGCTCCGCCTGCGCGTCCAACCGGGCCCGCGCCAGCTGCGCGTCGACCTGCGCCCGCACGGTCTGCAAGCGCTCGATGCACTCGTCGAGCTCGGCCAGCTTGCGCCGGTAGACCTCGATCGAGGCCGGGCAGGAGTCGCCGGAGGGATGTCCGGCCCGCAGGCAGTCGACAAACGGCCGGGTCTCCTCCAGCTCGAAGCCGAAGTCCTGGAGCAGCCGGATCTGCCGCAGCAGCCGCAGGTCGTCCTCACCGTAGGTGCGGTGACCGCTGCCGTTCCGGCCTGCGGTCAGCAGCCCCCGCGATTCGTAGTACCGCAGTGCGCGCGTGGTGGTGCCAGCGCGCTCCGCGAGTTCGCCGATCCGCATCCCGGGTGTCCCTCCGCCGTGTGGGTGGTGCCGACGCTAGACCTTGACGCCGACGTCAATGCCAGTCTGCCAAGCGGACCGGGGCAGAACACATGCAGTTGCAATTATTTCCCACGCTGCCTAATCTGAAGGCCGCAGCAGACCCCTCTCCCCGACGAGGCCACCATGAGCATCCTGTTCGAGCCGCTGACCCTGCGTGGGCTGACCTTCCCCAACCGCGTGTGGATGGCGCCGATGTGCCAGTACTCGGC
Organism: Streptacidiphilus sp. 4-A2; assembly: GCA_014284505.1. GTDB lineage: Bacteria > Actinomycetota > Actinomycetes > Streptomycetales > Streptomycetaceae > Streptacidiphilus. The sequence goes on from JAAFYY010000001.1 coordinate 6,671,716, forward strand.
CGCCTCCGAAGGGCCGGAGACAGGTGCTCCCAACGACTGGCACTTCCAGCACCTCGCCTCCCGGGCCGTCGGCGGCGCCGGGCTGATCCTCACCGAGGCCACCGCCGTCAGCCCGGAGGGCCGGATCAGCCCCGCCGACCTCGGTATCTGGAACGACGAGCAGGCCGAGGCCTTCCGCCGGATCACCGACTTCATCACCACCCAGGGCGCGGTGCCCGGGATCCAGCTCGCCCACGCCGGGCGCAAGGCCTCGACCGCCACCCCCTGGGCCGGTGGCACCGCCCTCGGCGCGGAGGCCGGGGGCTGGACCACGGTGGCCCCGAGCGCACTGGCGTTCAGCGAGAAGTCCCCGGTGCCGGCCGAGCTGACGACCGAGGAGATAGCGGCGATCGTCCAGCAGTTCGCCGACGCGGCCCGCCGGGCCCTGGCCGCCGGCTTCAAGGTGGCCGAGGTGCACGGCGCGCACGGCTACCTGGTGCACGAGTTCCTCTCCCCCTACTCCAACACCCGCACCGACGCCTACGGCGGCTCGCCGGAGAACCGGATGCGCTTCGCCCTGGAGGTTGTCGACGCGGTCCGCGCCGTCTGGCCGGACGACCTTCCGGTGTTCTTCCGCACCTCCGCCACCGACTGGCTCGCGGGCGACACCAGCGACGAGCGCAACGGCTGGACCGGCGCCGACACCGTCACCCTTGCCAAGGAACTGCTGGCGCACGGCGTCGACCTGCTCGACGTCTCCACCGGCGGCAATGTCCCGGACGCCGCCATCCCGGTCGCCGCCGGCTACCAGGTCCGCTTCGCCTCCGCGGTCCGCGAGCAGACCGGCCTGGCCACCGCCGCGGTCGGGCTGATCACCGCGCCGCAGCAGGCCGAGGACATCCTCGCCGACGGCCACGCGGACGCGGTGCTGCTCGGCCGCCAGCTGCTCCGGGAGCCCTACTGGCCGCGCCACGCCGCCCAGGAGCTCGGCGCCACCGTGCCCGCGGCCGCGCAGTACGCCCGCGCCTGAACGCCCCGACCGTCCCGAACGTCCCGACAGACCCGACCGTCCCGGACCCACCGCCGGTCACCTCGCATCCAAGGCCTGAACCCCCGGTACGACACCGGGGGTTCGGGCCTTCGACGCAATCAGCTGGGTGACATTCCGTCCCACTCCTGAGATTGTTGTAGGTAGCAACCACTCAAATGAGGGACTCGATGGCCGGCGACACCGCGAAACCACCCATACCCGCACCAACCACAGCCGATGACCCACTGACGCACCACAGCCCGCACGGACCGCACTACAAGTGGGTCGCACTGTCCAACACCACCATCGGCATGCTGATGGTGATGATCAATCAGTCGATCGTGCTGATCGCGCTGCCCAATATCTTCGACGGCATCAGGCTCAACCCACTCGACCCGCAGAACACCAGTTATCTGCTGTGGATGATGATGGGCTTCATGGTGGTCACCGCGGTGCTGGTGGTCTCCTTCGGCCGGCTCGGCGACATGTTCGGCCGGGTGCGCATGTACAACATGGGCTTCGCCGTGTTCACGGTCTGCTCGATCATGCTCTCGCTCACCTTCGGCCACGGATCGCAGGCCGCCCTGTGGCTCATCGGCTGGCGGGTGGTCCAGGGCATCGGCGGCGCGCTGATCTTCGCCAACTCCACCGCGATCCTCACCGACGCCTTCCCGGCCAACCAGCGCGGCACGGCGCTCGGCATCAATGTGATCGCCGGTATCGCCGGCTCCTTCCTCGGCCTGATGCTCGGCGGGGTGCTCGGCCCGATCGGCTGGCGCTGGATCTTCCTGGTCTCGGTCCCGGTCAGCCTCTTCGGCACGGTCTGGGCCTACCTCAAGCTCAAGGACACCAGCGAGCGCCACCGCGCCAAGATGGACTGGTGGGGCAACCTCACCTTCGCCGTCGGCCTGATCTCGGTGCTGGTCGGCATCACCTACGGGATCCAGCCCTACGGCAACAGCAGCACCGGCTGGGCCAACCCCTGGGTGCTCACCGCGCTGATCGGCGGCGTCGCGGTGCTGCTGCTCTTCTGCTGGATCGAGACCCGGGTCACCGACCCGCTGTTCCACCTCTCGCTGTTCCGGCTCAAGGCGTTCACCGCGGGCAACCTGGCCAGCCTGCTGGCCGCACTCGGCCGCGGCGGGCTCCAGTTCATCCTGATCATCTGGCTCCAGGGCATCTGGCTGCCGCTGCACGGCTACAGCTTCGAGCAGACCCCGCTGTGGGCCGGTATCTACATGATCCCGCTGACCGTGGGCCTGCTGGTGGCCGCGCCGCTGTCCGGGATGCTCGCCGACCGCTTCGGCTCCCGACTGTTCACCGTCACCGGGGCGCTGATGAACGCGCTGAGCTTCGGCCTGCTGATGATCCTGCCGGTGGACTTCCCGTACTGGGCGTTCGCCCTGATCCTGGTGCTGAACGGACTCGGCGCGGGACTGTTCGCCTCCCCGAACCGGGTGCAGATCATGAACTCGCTGCCGCCCAAGCAGCGCGGCGTCGGCGCCGGGATGACGGCGACCTTCCAGAACACCGCGATGGTGCTGTCCATCGGCGTGTTCTTCAGCCTGATCGTGCTCGGCCTGTCCGCGCACCTGCCCAGCGCCATGTACAGCGGCCTGACCGCGCAGGGCGTGCCCGCCGGCACGGCCACGCAGATCTCCCATCTGCCGCCGCTGGCCGTGCTGTTCGCCTGCTTCCTGGGCTACAACCCGATGAAGCAGCTGCTCGGACCGCAGGTGCTGCACAACCTGCCCGCGGACAAGGCGTCCTACCTCACCGGACGCAGCTTCTTCCCGCACCTGGTCACCGGCCCGTTCCAGGACGGCCTCGCGGTCGCCTTCTGGTTCGCCCTGGCGGCCTGCCTGATCGCGGCCGGCGCGTCCCTGGTCACCGGCGGCGGCACCAAGCGGGCCTAGCAGCCCACCGACGCCCGGGGGTGGCGCGGTTGCACCACCCCCGGCGCGCGGCCGGTCACTATGCACCGCATGCAAACAGTTGACTGCGCCGAACGAGTGACTGCGATGTGACAAACCGTGTTGAGCATGACGTCCGCACCACCAACCCGAAAGGGACGTCATGCAGCACCAGGAACAACCCACCCTGACCCAGACGGCCTTCCCGGTCACCGGGCAGCCGATCCGCGTCGTGATGATCGACGGCGAGCCGTGGTTCGCAACGCTCGACGTCTGCCGGATCCTCGGGCGGGAGCAGCCGCATCGCGCGAGCAAGCTTGTGCAGCCCCATGAGACCCAGACCGTCAACGTGCACTCGATTACCCGTACTTCAAGTATGGGTAATCGAGAAAGCGCAGATCAGAATGGCTCCCACCGGGGGAGCCCACTGCTCAACGTGGTCAGCGAGGCCGGGCTGTACACGCTGATCATGCGCTCACGGAAGCCCGCCGCCAAGCCCTTCCAGGAGTGGGTCACCGCCGACCTGCTGCCCTCCCTCCGTCGCGGCGACGCCGACCTCGGCGCGCAGCGGGAGAGGATGGCCGAGACCCTGTCGGAGGCCCTGGGCGGGACCACCGAGCTGATCGCCCGGATCGAGGGAGCCGAGGAAGTGGGCTTCCAGGTCCTCTCCGACGGCTCCGTGCTCTGCCGCCACGGTCAAACGGATGTTTGCGTCCCGAACAAGGAGGAGGACTACGGTCCCCCTTCGGCCCGTTCTTCCGCTGCCCGGAGCTGCGCCGGGTCGGCATCCGGGGCAGCAAGGGCATCCGCCCCTGCGGCACGATCCGCTTCGTGGACGTCGTCCGCAGACTCGCCGCGCCCCGCGAGCCGGAGACCCCCGCCGCGCCCCGTCGGGCCCGACCGAGCAGCTGTCCGTGAGCCTCGGCAGGTTGCGGATGCAGGGCAGCGCGCATGAGGTCGCCGCGCTGTTGAGGGAGCTGGGCGTATCGTCCGCATAGGTGCCACCGGCGATGCCGTATCACTTACTTGAAGTACGGGATACAGCATCGCCGCAGGTGGGAATGGCTACGAATAGCCTCCCTAAGCCTCCCGCCGCGACATCCAGTGGAACAGCCCCATCCCCACACTCGTCGCCAGATTGAAGCTGGAGACCTGGGGCTGCATCGGAATGGCGACCAACTGGTCCGCGCGGGAGCGGAGTTCGGCGGAGATGCCGTGCCGTTCCGAGCCGAAGGCGAGCAGCGCGTCGTCCGGGAAAGGCAGGCCGCGGATGTCCGCACCCTCCGGGTCCAATACGTACAGCGGCCCCGAAGGTAGTTGATCCAGCGTCAATTGCTCTACCTTGGTGGCGAAATGAAGACCGGCCCCGGCCCGGACCACGGTCGGGTGCCAGGGGTCGGTGTCGCCGGTGGTGACCACGCCGGTCGCACCGAAGCCGGCCGCGAGCCGAACCACCGCGCCGAGGTTGCCCAGGTTGCGGGGGTTGTCCAGGAGCACCACCGGGGCCCGGCGCGGCTGCCGGGCGAGTGCGGCCAGATTGGCCTGCCGGTCCGGGCGGGCCGCCAGCGCGGCGATGCCGGTGGGGTGCAGCCGGGGTACCAGTCCGCGCAGCACCGGCTCCGGGACTTCCACCGCCGCCTCGGCGATCGGCCCGGCCACATCCTGCGCCAGCTGCCCGGCCAGTCGGCCGACCGCGTCCTTGTCGCTGGTGAGCACCATCCGCACCTCGGCGCCGAAGCGCAGGGCGTGCTTGAGCGCGTGGAAGCCGTCGAGCAGCACGCTGTCGGCGGCCAGCTCGCGCCAGCGCTCGGCCAGAAGATCGGTGTCGTTCACCCCGCAAGCGTAGGCGCGTCCCGTCCGCGGGGGAGTTCGGACGGGACGCGCCGGCTCGGGCAGCAGCAGCCAGGGGGTCAGATGGCGGCCGGTGCCTCCTGCGCCCCGAGGTCGTCGCCGAAGGCCGGGGCCGGGGCGGCCACGCCCCGGTTGATCGCCGAGGCCAGCCAGCGCTCGTAGCCGACGCTGCCCGGGCTGAGGTCGAGCTCCGGGTCACGCCGCGCCTTGGCCGCCCGCCACCACTCCAGCGGGAAGTAGAGCAGCACCGAGCCGACGACGATGTACAGGCAGTAGCGCACCGCCTGGCCGCCGCCGTCCCCGGTGGCCTGCTGGTAGGCGGCCCAGCCGCAGACCCCGAGCAGGGAGACCACGATGCAGCTGATGGAGGCCCAGCCGCCCGGGATCCGGTACGGACGCTCCAGCTCGGGCTCGCGGATCCGCAGCGCGATCAGCGCGGCGACCTCCAGCAGGATGCCGATGTTGGTGAGGAACACGTCGAAGACGACCAGGTTGGCGAAGCTGCTCAGGCAGAACATCGCGTAGATCGCCGAGGAGCCGATGATCGACACGATCGGCATCCGGTAGTGCTTGCTCTCCTTGGCCACCCAGCGGGGGAAGTAGCCGTCCTGGGCCAGCACGAAGGGCAGCCGGGTGTTGGAGGCGAGCAGCGCCGAGAACATCGCCACCGAGGCGAACATGCCGCCGATGGTCACCGTGATCTGCAGCCACGGCCCGACCAGCTGCTTGGCGATGTCCGAGAACGAGCCGTCCGCCCAGTTCTGCCAGCCGTTGGGGCCGCTCGGGCCGACCGCCAGCGAGCCGAGGGAGGGCAGCAGATAGCCCACCATGATCAGGACCACCGCGATGCCCAGGGCCCGGGGCAGGTGCTTGCGCGGGTTCTCCATCTCCCCGGCGACATTGGACACGCTGTCCCAGCCGGAGTAGTTCCACATCACGATGAACAGCCCGGAGCCGAAGGCGTTCCAGGTGGACTGGCTCGAAGAGTGGTGAACGAGTCGACCGGGTTGGTGCCGTGGGATCAGGTGGGCGATCCCGAGCACGCTCAGCAGCAGCATCGGGGTCAGGCAGATCAGCGCGAAGATCACCGAGGACTCGCCGACCCAGCCCGCGCCCAGCAGGTTGACCAGGGTGAACACGACGATCACGGCCAGGCAGATGAACCAGTTCAGGTCGAACTGGAAGCTCCGAGGGTGAACAGCACATGCTTGCCGGGGGCGACGCGGCGACCAGGCTCTGCAGGTAGCTGGTGAACAGCACCGGGTAGGCCGCCATGTCCACGAAGCTGCAGATCCACTGGAGCACACCCTGCTGGAAGCCCAGAACTTGCCCAGGCCCTTCTTGACCCAGTGGTAGTAGCCGCCCTCCACCGGGAGCGCGGTGCCCAGCTCGGCGCAGACCAGCGCGTGCGGAATGCTGTAGATCAGTGGGGCCACGACTATCAGCAGCAGACCCATACCGGGGCCGGAGGTGGAGAACAGCCCCTCGATGCCATAGGCGCCACCGGAGACACTGAAGAAGATCAGCGCCACCAGTGGCATCAGCCGCACCCTTCGTGGAGCAGGCAGGCGCCTTACCGTCTGATCCGTCGTCGTCGCGGCCATTATCACCTCTGGCAGATCAGCTCGCAGGTCTCAGCAACGAGACCCGGACGAGACTCCGGGCACTGTGGAATGGAGTGGAACGGCACGAGATGCGGCGGCATCGTGATCGAAATCGACCAGCCCGGATCCGCGGGTGTCGGAACTCGGGCCGTTCTCCGGAATCCCGATCCTCGCCCTGACTACGATGCAGTCGAGGACTCCTGGGATTCACTAGAGTTTCAACCCTTGTGCCGTTCCAATCCATCGGGCAACCCGTCAAGCTTCCATACGCTCTCTTGACACGTTGCCCTTGATTCCTGGCGTGCCTTTGACTCTGCCGGCAATGCTAACTGTGCCGACGCACCTCAATGGTCCGGAATCGGGACGCGACAAGGCCGCATCGCAGTAAGCGGCGTTCGCCGCGGGGTTGGCGCCGGTGCCGTGCAGATCGGAGAGGCCGCCGTCTGGTTCACATAGACCTGACCGGTCAGGTTGAGCGACAGCGACACCCGGCCTCCAGGCCGGCGTGCACCACGTCCTGCTCGACCTGCGCCGAGGTGGTGTAGGCGGGCGGTCATCGCGCCCCGCTCGCGCACGGTGTCCCGCAGCAGCGTCACTGCCTGGTCGGTGTTCGACCGCGACCACGAAGGCGATCGGACCGAAGCACTCGTCGGGCAGCTCGCCGTCCGCGGCGTCCCCGGACCAGGGCCGGGGTGCGGATCAGGCCTGCGGGAACTCCGCCGAGGTCACCGACCGCGGCGCCAGCGCCAGCTCACCGTACTCCGCCCTTGCCGGCCCGCTCCAGGCGCTCCAGCACGCCCGGGTTGACGATCGCGCCGAGCAGCCCCGCGCCGCTGGCGTCGTCGCCGAGCAGCCCGTCGATCGCCCTGGCCAGGTCGGCCACGACCTCGTCGAAGGTCCGCAGGCCGGCCTCGGTGGCGATGCCGGTCCGCGGATCAGCAGGTTCTGCGGTGGTGCACATCTGACCGCTGTAGAGCGACAGCGAGAACGCCAGGTTGCCGAGCATGCCCTGGTAGTCGTCGGTGGAGTCGACGACGATCGTGTTCACCCCGGCCTTCTCGGTGTACACCAGGGCCTGGCGGGCGGTGTCCTCCAGCCAGTCGCCGAAGGAGGTCGAGCCGGTGTAGTCGATGATCCGGACATCGGGGTGCAGGCGAGGGTCTTCGCCAGGCCCTCACCGGGCTGCTCGGCCGCCAGCAGCACCAGGTCGGCACTGAACCCGGCCTCGACCAGCACCTCACGGGCGGTCTCCACGGTCAGCGCCAGCGGCAGCACCGCCCGCGGGTGCGGCTTCACCAGCACCGGGTTACCGGTGGCCAGCGAGGCGAACAGGCCGGGGAAGCCGTTCCAGGTGGGGAAGGTGTTGCAGCCGATCAGCAGCGCCACACCGCGCGGGACCGGGATGAACTCCTTGGTCATCCGCAGCGGGTCGCGCTTGCCCTGGGGCTTGGTCCACTCGGCGCTGGCGGGCAGCCGGGTCTGCTCGGCGTAGGCGCAGGCGACGGCCTCCAGCGCCCGGTCCTGGGCGTGCGGACCGCCGGCCTGGAAGGCCATCCCGAAGGCCTGACCGGTGGTGTGCATCACCGCGGCGGCGAACTCGGGAGTGCGGCTGTTGATCCGGGCCAGGATCTCGACGCAGACCGCGGCCCGCAGCAGCGGCCCGGCCTGCGCCCAGGCCGGCTGGGCGGCGCGGGCGGCGGCGGTCAGCTGGTCGACGTCGCTCGCGTGCGGGTAGGTGACGGCCAGCTCGGGGCCGTAGGGGGAGGTCTCGCCGCCCTGCTCGGCGCCGGGACCGACCCGGCCGTCGGTACCGGCTGGTCGAGCAGCAGCTCACCGCCCTGGAGGGCCTCCAGCGCGACCGGCTCGCCGTAGGCGCGCGGGGACTCGGGGTAGGGGGACCAGTGGTCACGGGACGCGAAGGCCGCCAGGGCGCCTTCCAGGGTGGCGCGGTGGCGATCGATCAGTTCGTGGGCCATGGGGCAAGCTCCTTGTGGGTCCTGGCGACACTGCCGGAACCCACAGTAACCGAATGGTTGGTCGGTTCAAGAGTGCGTTGGGACACCTTCCCCGCGATCGCCCGCCAGCGCCCGCCACCGCCCGGTCCGGGCGCCCGGAGACACCGGGGCGGGGCTCAGAGCTTGGCCAGCAGTCGCTCCAGGGTGGTGAGCTCGTCGCCGTCCAGCGCCAGCAGGGATTTGGGCGGCCGGGCCAGGATCGCCTCGGCGAGCCGGGCGGCCGCACGGCCGGGCTCGGTGAGAGTGACTATCTTGCGGCGGCGGTCGTCCGGGTCGATGCTGCGCTCGACCAGGCCGCGCCGCTCCAGGTCGTCCACGATCACCGTGGTGTAGGGCTTGTCGGTGGCCAGCAGCACGCTCAGGTCGGTCATCCGCTGCGGCCCCGCGGCCAGACGGCGCAGCGCCCGGCTGCGGCTGAAGCTCATCCCCAGAGCCTCGGCGACCTCACCGCGGCGGTCCTCCTGCTCCAGGACCAGCCGCCGCATCACCTCGAACACGGCCGCGGCGGCGGGCCGGACGGCAGCCGGTCCCACCGCGGCGGTCCTGGCGTCGATCCGCTCGACTGCGACGGAGTCGGCGTCGGCCTGCTGCAAGGCCGGGGGCTGCTGGGCGTTCATACGCTGACCGGTTTCCTCACGTCCTCAGGGATGAGCCGGGCGGCATTGCGCTCCGCTGTCGCCTTGGCCCACCTGCCAGTGGTGAGAATACCGAGCAGCAGCACCGCCAACCACAACCCACGGTGATCCACCAGCCGGTGTGGCTGGCCTCGGTGAAGGTGGTCGATCCGTGGACCGCCGAGGTGACCACCGAGCCGATCACGGCGACACCCAGGGACTGGCCGACCTGGCGGCTGGTGGAGGCCACGGCAGCAGCCACCCCGGCCTGGCTGCGGGGCATGCCGGAGACCGCGGTGTTGGTGATCGGCGCGTTGACCATGCCGAAGCCGATGCCGAACAGCACATAGGCGATCATCAGCTGCCACAGCGGCGTGGTCAGCGACAGTCCGGTGAGCATCAGCCGCTGAGCGACATGCTGACGCCGGCGACCAGCAGCGGCAGCCGTGGCCCCGGGAGCCGACTATTCGCCCGGACAGCGGCGACAGCAGGACGGTCATCGCGGCCATCGGCAGGGTGTAGACCCCGGCCCGGAGCGCGCTGTAGTGCAGCGCGTCCTGGAGGTAGAGGGTGTTCAGGAAGAGGAAGCCGGCCAGCGAGGAAAAGCTGCAGACCGCTATCACGGTAGCGCCGGAGAACGGCACGCTGCGGAAGAAGCGCAGGTCGATCAGTGGCTCGGCCCGCCGGGACTCGTAGCCGAGCAGCCCGGCCAGCGCGAAGGCGGCAGCGGCGAAGCAGCCCAGGGTCTGCCCGGAGACCCAGCCCGCGCTCGGCGCCTCGATGATGCCGTAGGTCAGCGTCACCAGCAGCACGATCACCAGCAGCTGGCCCACCGGGTCGATCCGCCGGGCCTTGGCGGCCCGGACTCGGGTATGAAGCGCCCGGCCAGGACCAGGGCGGCGAGGCCGACCGGGATGTTGATCCAGAAGATCGACTGCCAGCCGACCGAGCCCACCAGCAGGCCGCCGAAGACCGGCCCCAGCGCCATGCTGACCCCGACGGTCGCGCCCCAGACGCCGATGGCGCGGGCGCGCTCCTTGGCGTCGGTGAAGGTGTTGGTGATGATCGACATGGCCACCGGGTTCAGCATGGAACCGCCGACGGCCTGGATCATGCGGGCGGCTATCAGCCAGCCCAGGCTGGGGGAGAGGCTGCAGAGCAGCGAGCCGACGGTGAACAGCGCCAGACCGGTCTGGAAGGTCCGGCGGCGGCCGAGGCGGTCGCCGGTCGAACCGGACAGCATCAACAGACTGGCCAGGACCAGGGTGTAGGCGTCGATGATCCACTGCAACCCGGAGACCGGGGCGTGCAGGTCCCGCTGGATCGAGGGCAGCGCCACATTCACGATCGTGTTGTCGATGCCGACGATGAACAGGCTCATGCAACAGATACACAGGACAAGGAGGCGCCGTCTGGCGCTGAGTTCGGACGACCCGGCTGTGGGCGACCCTGCTTCGGACATCTTTGCTACCGCCACAATAGTTGGACTCTTACAACAGTTACAAAGCTACAACTGTCACCGGGGCGAAGCAAGCGGCTTGTCAGGCGGGCCGAGTCCGGCAGTAGACCGTCGGCGCCGCATACGGGTAGGCGATACTCGTCCCCATGGTCGACATCAATCCGACGCGCCCGCGCCGCGACAGCTACACCGTCGAGACCCTGCTCGCCGTGACCGTCAAGGTCTTCAACGAGCGCGGGTACGACGGCACCTCCATGGAGGACCTCTCCCGGGCCGCCGGCATCAGCAAGTCGTCGATCTACCACCATGTCCGGGGCAAGGAGGAACTGCTCAACCTGGCCGTCGGCCGGGCCCTGGACAGTCTGTTCGGCATCCTCGACGAGCCCGCGGCCGCCGCGGGCCCGGCCGCCGCCCGGCTGGAGCACGTGGTCCGCCGCACCACCGAAGTACTGATCGCCGAACTGCCCTATGTCACCCTGCTGCTGCGGGTGCGCGGCAACACCTCCGCCGAGCAGTGGGCACTGCGGCGGCGCCGGGAGTTCGACCACCATGTCGCCGAGCTGCTGGCGGCCGCGGTGCGCTCCGGCGAGCTGCGCGCCGACGTGGACCCCAGGCTGGCCACCCGGCTGATCTTCGGAATGATCAACTCGCTGGTGGAGTGGTACCGGCCGGAGGGCGACGACAAGGGCGCCGACGCCGAGCAGATCGCCGACGCCGTGGTCGAGCTCAGCCTGAGCGGACTGCGCGTACCCCGGGACTGAGCAGTTCCCCGGGACCGAGCGGCTCCCCGGGACCGAGCGGCTCCGCGGGACCCGGCGGCACCGGAGGCCGGCCCGGCCGGGGCCGGCTCAGTCCGGCAGGACCGGGGTCCGGTCGGTCTCCTCGAAGACCAGCAGGGTGTTGGTGCCGAGCACCCCCGGGATGCTCTGGATCCGGTTCAGCACCAGATCCCGCAGCGCCCGGTTGTCCACCGTGTGCACCAGCATCAGCACGTCGAAGTCACCGCCGACCAGCGCGATGTGCTCCACCCCCGGCAGCTCCAGCAGCTGCCCGCGCACCGTCCGCCAGGAGTTCTGCACAATCCTCAGGGTGATGTACGCGGACGCGGCCTGGCCCGCCCGCTCGTGGTCCACCCGCGCGGTGAAGCCGCGGATCACCCCGTCCTCCACCATCCGCGCGATCCGCGCATAGGCGTTGGCCCGGGAGACATGCACCCGCTCCGCCACCGAGCGCACCGAGGCCCGGCCGTCCTGCTGGAGCAGCCGGACGATCGCCCGGTCGATCCGGTCCAGCGGACGCTGGTCCCCGCCCTCCACGTCCGGGAACGCGGGAGCCGTCGGGCGGGGCTGCTCCCGCCCCGCTCCCCGCACCGGGATCCGGCCCGCGCCGGCGCCCGCATTGCCGCCGGTGCTGCCGCCGGTGCTGTTGCCCGGGGCGCGGCCCGGCGCCGACGCCGAGCGCTGCCGGGCCCGCTCGGCCACCCATTCCGCCGCCGGTCCGGTGGTCAGCGGGGGCAGCGGAGCCCGTCGCCCCGGGCGCGAGTCCGCCGGCTCAGCCATCTGTTCACTGGACATGTCCCCCGACCCTCCCACTGTGGACGTCCTGCCTCCAGCAGACCGCGACATCGGCCGTTTGTCCACCACTTGGTCCGGACCGTAGTCAGTTCGATCAAACAACCGAACAATCGGTAGGGAGGGCGACCCCCGCAGCACCCTTTTGCCCGCTCACCACAGCCTGGAGGGCCCGATGACTGTGCTGGACCACCCGCCGCTCAGGCTTGGCCGCCGGATGCGCATGCGCCGCTGCGCGACCCCGCGCCGATGCTTCCGGACCCGGAACCGGTGCGCGTGCTCGGAACCCCGGCCCTGGAGGCCATGGACCCGGAGCTGCTGCGCGAGCTCTACACCCGGCTGGTCGTCGGCCGCCGCTACAACCAGCAGGCCACCACCCTGACCAAGCAGGGCAGCCTGGCCGTCTACCCCTCCTCCACCGGCCAGGAGGCCTGCCAGGTGGCGGCCGGGACCGCGCTGCGGGACGGCGACTGGCTGTTCCCCAGCTACCGGGACACGCTGGCGGTGATATCCCGGGGGTCGACCCGCTGGAGGCACTCACCCTGCTGCGCGGCAACGCCCACTGCGGCTACGACCCGTACGAATGCCGGGTCGCCCCGCTCAGCACCCCGCTGGCCACCCAGGCCCCGCACGCCGTCGGGCTGGCCCATGCCGCCCGGCTGGCCGGGGACGACCTGGTCGCGCTGGCACTGGTCGGCGACGGCGGCACCAGCGAGGGCGACTTCCACGAGGCGCTGAACTTCGCCGGAGTGCTCAACGCCCCGGTGGTCTTCCTGGTCCAGAACAACGGCTACGCGATCTCCGTGCCGCTGGCGAAGCAGTCGGCCGCGCCCACCCTCGCCCACAAGGCCGTCGGCTACGGCATCCAGGGCCGGCTGGTGGACGGCAACGACGCCGCGGCCGTGCACACCGTGCTCTCCGAGGCGGTCGCCCACGCCCGCTCCGGCGCGGACGGTGCTGGTCGAGGCGGTCACCTACCGGCTCGACGCGCACACCAACGCGACGACGCGGGCGCTACCGCGCCCCGGAGGAGGTCGCCCGCTGGCAGGAGCACGACCCGCTGCCGCTGATGGAGCGCCATCTGCGGGAGGCAGGCGTGCTCAGCGACGCGGACGTCGAAGCAGCGACGGCCGCGGCCACGGAGCTGGCCACGCGGATGCGCGCGATTTCACGTGAAACCGGAACTCGACCCGCTGAGCCTGTTCACCCACGTCTACGCAGAGCCCACCCCGCAGCTGCGGGAGCAGGCCGCCCAGCTGGCCGCCGAGCTCGCCGCCGACGCCGAGGCCGCAACCGACGCCGCAGCGGAAGCAGGAGCACGATGACCACCCTGGCCCCACCCGCCGCCGCCACCATGGCGCAGGCGCTCAACACCGCCCTCCGCGACAGCCTGCGCGAGGACCCGAAGGTGCACATCCTCGGCGAGGACGTCGGCACCCTCGGCGGCGTCTTCCGGATCACCGACGGGCTGGCCGCCGAGTTCGGGCGGAGCGCTGCCTGGACACCCCGCTGGCCGAGGCCGGGACTCCACCGCCGTGGGCATGGCCATGTACGGGCTGCGTCCGGTGGTGGAGATGCAGTTCGACGCCTTCGCCTACCCGGCGTTCGAGCAGCTGGTCTCCCATGTCTCCCGGATGCGCAACCGCACCGCCGGGAAGATGCCGCTGCCCATCACCATCCGGATCCCCTACGGCGGCGGCATCGGCGGGGTGGAGCACCACAGCGACTCCTCCGAGGCGTACTACACGCACACTCCGGGCCTGCATGTGGTCACCCGGGCACGGTCGGCGACGCCTACGGGCTGCTGCGCGCGGCCATCGCCTCGGACGACCCGTGGTCTTCCTGGAGCCCAAGCGGCTCTACTGGTCCAAGGACGGATTCGACCCGGCGGCCGAGATCCCCGCGCTCGGCAAGGCCCTGATCCGCCGCCGCTCAACGGGGGCGACGCCGCGACCCTGATCACCTACGGCCCTCGCTGCCGCTCTGCCTGGAGGCCGCCGAAGCCGCGCGGCCGAGGTGGAACCTGTCCGTGCTGGACCTGCGCAGCCTGGTCCCCTTTGACGACGAGACCGTGATGGCGCGCGGTCCGGGCCACCGGGCGGCCGTGGTGGTGCACGAGGCGCAGGGCTTCGCCGGGGTCGGCGCGGAGATCGCAGCCCGGGTCAGCGAACGCTGCTTCCACCACCTGGCCGCCCCGGTACTGCGGGTGACCGGCTTCGACATCCCGTACCCGCCGCTGCTGAACGCCACCATCTGCCCTCGGTGGACCGGATCCTCGACGCCGTGGCCCGACTCCAGTGGGAGCAGTGACCCCGATGGCCTCTGTACGCGAGTTCCCGCTGCCCGACCTGGGCGAGGGCCTGACCTCCGCCGAGATCGTCCGCTGGCTGGTCGAGGTCGGCGAGGTGATCGAGATCGACCAGCCGGTGGCCGAGGTGGAGACCGCCAAGGCGGTGGTCGAGGTGCCCTGCCCGTACGGGGGCGTGGTGACCGCCCGCTTCGGTGAGGCGGGCACGGAGATCCCGGTCGGCGCGGCGCTGGTCACCGTCGCCGTCAGCTCCGACCCGCACTCGGCTTATGAGACGCCGGCCCATGAGACACCGGCCCATGAGACGCCCGCTCAGAAGGCTTCGGCTCAGACGGCCTCCGGCTCCGGCAATGTGCTGGTCGGCTACGGCACCACCGAGAGCAGCGGTGCCACCCGGCGTCGCCGGGTCGGCGTGGCCACCGCCGACCGCCGCCCCGCGCCGGTGTCCGCCGTGGCCGTGCCGGCAACGGTCGCGGCCACCCCGGTCGCGGCTGCCGTCGCCGTCGCCGTCGCGCCGACGGTGGTCCCGGCGGTCATCTCCCCGCTGGTGCGCCGGCTGGCCCGGGAACACCAGGTGGACCTCACCCTGCTCCGCGGCAGCGGCCCGGACGGCCTGATCCTGCGCGCCGACGTGGAGCAGCAGATCTCCAACGCCGCCGCAGCCGAGCCCCTCTCCCCGCCGGAGCAGACCGCGGCGGGCGAGCAGGAACTGATCCCGTTGCGCGGGACGGCCCGGATCGCGGCCGAGCTCTTCAGCCGCAGCCGCCGGGAGATCCCGGACGCCACCTGCTGGGTGGACGCCGATGCCACCGGCCTGCTGGCCGCCCGCGACGCGCTCAACCAGGATCCGGCACAGCCCCGGATCGGGCTGCTGCCGCTGCTGGCCCGGGTCTGCGCGGCGGCGCTCGCCCGGCATCCCGAGCTGAACTCGACCGTGGTCACCGGGCCGGACGGCAAGCCCACCGGCATCCGTCGCAACCAGTCGGTGCACCTCGGCTTCGCCGCGCAGACCGAGCGCGGGCTGGTGGTCCCGGTGGTCAAGGACGCCAACCGGCTCAGCACCGAGCAGCTGGCCGCCGAGATGGCGCGGCTGGTGGCCGCCGCCCGGGCCGGCCGGCTCAGCCCGGCCGAGCTGAGCGGCGGGACCTTCACCCTCAACAACTACGGGGTGTTCGGGGTGGACGGCTCCACGCCGATCATCAACCACCCGGAGGCGGCGATGCTCGGCGTCGGCCGGATCACCGCCAAGCCCTGGGTGGTCGGCGGCGAACTGGCGGTCCGCCAGGTGGTCCAGCTCTCGCTCACCTTCGACCACCGGTGTGCGACGGCGCGACCGCGGGCGGGCTGCTGCGGCTGGTCGCCGACGCGGTGGAATCCCCGGCGACCCTGCTGCGCCACCTCTGAACCGCCGTCTGTGAACCGCCGCCGCACGGCCGGGTACCCGGAACTCCGGGGCACCCGGCCGTGCGGCTTCAGCCGTCCAGCGCTTCAAGCACTTCACGTGCCCGGTTGTTCAGCCGCCCAGCTGTTCAGCCGCGGCGCAGGGTGAAGCGGTAGAGGCCGTTCTCGCCGTCGCCCTCGCGGACGAAGCCCGCCCGGGCCACCACTGCCTGGGAGGCCGTGTTGCCGGGCTCGGTGTGCGCCACGACCAGCTCGACCTCCGCCCGGGCCAGCGCATACGCGCACAGGGTGCGTGCCGCCTCGGTGGCATAGCCGTTGCCGCGGGCCGAGTCGGCCAGGTCGTAGCCGATCTCGGCGACGCCCTCGCTCGGCGGGCCGTGGAAGCCGATGCCGCCGACGGCCGTACCGTCCTCGGTCCTGATCACCGCGTAGGCACCCCAGGCGGGGTCGAACACCCCGGCGATCTCGGCGCTGGAGATCATCGTGCAGGCGTCCCTGGTGCCTTCGTAGGGCCCTCCGGCCACCCAGGTGAAGCCGCCGTCCCCGCCCGCGCTGAGATCCGCCGCCGCCCCGGGCCGATGGGGTGCAGCTCGATGCGGTCGCTGCGCAGAACGGAGACCGTGCCGTCAGTCATGTATTCCCTTTGGACAGTTGCCGGTGACCGGACCGAACGCCCGGTCCGAACCATCATGCCGAACCGACCCCGCTGTCCGGGAGGTGCTCCGGGGCACTATCGGCCCCGGCCGGCTCCCGCCGGCCGTGCTCGGCGAACAGCCGCCGCAGCCGCTCCCGGTCCTCGGTGGTGAGCGGGCGGTAGGGCTCGGGCCCGGGACCGCGCCGGTAGGGACGCCACAGCACCGGGTCAGCGGTGTGCCAGCGCTCCGCCCGCAGCACGCTCCTGGCGGTCTTGTGGGTCGCGGTCACCGGCATCCGCCGGACCAGCCGGACAAAGCGCGGCGGCATCTTGGTGCCCAGATCCGGCTGGGCGGCGAGGAAGACCGACAACGAACCGCACAGTTCGGCGAGTTCGGCGGCAGCACCGCCGCCGTCGCTGAGCGGGACCCGGGGCTCCACCGCGGCCATCACCTGATCCCCCGCCACCGGATCGGGCACCGCGTACACGGCGACGGCCCGGGCCCGCTCCCAGCGCGCCAGGATGTTCTCGATGTCGGCGACGGCCAGGTTCTCGCTGTCCACCCGGAGCCAGTCCTCGGCCCGCCCGGCGAAGCGGAACCAGCCGTCGGCATCCCGGTGGAACAGGTCCCCGGTCCAATACCAGCCGTCGCGGAGCCGGGCCGCGCCCGCCTCCGGGTTGCGCCAGTAGCCCTCGAAGCCGGAACGCGCGGTGCGGTTCACCAGTTCGCCGATCGCCTCGGCACCGTTGAGCAGCCGGCCGTGCCGGTCGAAGCGGGAGCGCGGGCACTCGGCGCCGGTGGCCGGATCGACCACCGCCAGGTCGTCGCCCGCCCGCCCGCCGGTGCGGCCGACCGCTCCGGGCGGGGCGGCCGGATCCTGCCGCAGATTGCAGCCGCCCTCGGAGGAGCCGTAGCCCTCGACCAGGCGGCAGCCGAACCGCGCCTCGAACCGGGCCGCGTCCACCGCCCCGGCCTCGGTGCCGAATCCGAGCCGCAGCGGCGACTCGGTGTCGTCCGGACGCGGTTCGGTGGCCAGCAGATAGGACACCGCCCGGCCCACATAGGTGAAGTAGCCCGCCCGGTGGGCGCGGATGTCGGCCAGGAAGTGCGAGGCGGAGAAGCGGCGGCGGAGCGCGACCGTGCCTCCGGCCAGGAGCATCGGCGACCACAGGCCCATCAGCGCATTGCCGTGGAACAGCGGCATGCAGGCGTAGCCGGTGTCGGCGGCGGTGAGGCCGAACTGCTCGCGGAGCTTGTCACCGGCCAGGGCCAGCCGCCGCTGGGTACAGACCACCGCCTTGGGCGCGCCGGTCGAGCCCGAGGTGAAGGTGAGCAGCATCCGGGTGCCGGGGCCGGGCATGGCGGCGGGCGGCGGGGCGTCCCGGTAGGGCGCGAGCAGTTCGGCGTACCCGGGGTCGTCGACCACCAGCAGCCGCTGCGGGAACCGGCACCGGCCAGTAGCGGCAGCCGGGCCCGCTCGTGACCAGCACCGCGCAGTCGGTGTGCCGATGTCGCGGTGCAGATCGGCTCCGCGCCGGGTGGGGTTGACCCCGACCGCGGTGGCCCCGGCCAGTACGCAGGCCTGGAGCCAGTGCACATACTCCGGAGTGTTGTCGAGCAGCAGCCCGACATGCGGGTGCTCGGTGGACGCCAGCAGCTCGCAGCAGCGCGGGGCCCGGGCGCAGGCGGCCCGCAGCAGCTCGTCCCGGGTGAGCCGGAAGCCCTCGCCGACCAGCCCCGGGCGGTGCTCGCCGCGCTGCCGAGCACGGCGTCGACCAGCGTGGGCGGTCGCGGTCCTGCGGTCATGGGCGGTACCCCAGCCATTTCTGACGGCTCGTCAGTCAGCTGTGTTGATACCGCCCGCAGCCACAGGCCGCAAGAAGCAGTGCGCCGCCGCAAGCAGTGCGCCGCAAGAAGCAGTGCGCCGCAAGAAGCAGTGCGCCGCAAGAAGCAGTGCGCCGCTACAGCACGAACGGCCGGGCTGCCGGAGCCGCTCACCATCGGACGGCCCGCCGCCTCCCAGGCGTACATGCCGCCGTCGATGTTCACGGCTCCCGCCCCTGCGCCACCAGGTACTGGACACCTGCGCGGAGCGGCCGCCGACCCGGCACATCACATAGAGCCGCTCGTCCGGCAGCTCGTCGATCCGGGCCACCTGGCCCATCGGGATGTGCAGCGCACCCTCGGACATGCCCGGCCTCCCACTCGTCCGGCTCACGGACGTCGAGCAGCGCACCCTCGGCGGGCACGGCGGCGGCGTCCACGGTGGGGACAGCGGCGTGGAACATGGTCTCTCCCTGGCACGGCCCCGGCTGCTCCGAGGGACTGCCCCTATTCTCGCCGATCCCCGCCCCGGCCCGGACAGCGTTCGACCCGACGCATCCAGACCCGGCGGCATCAAGCCCCGACAGCGTCCGGCCCCGGCCGCGTTCGGTCCGTCGGGCGACGGCCTCAGCCGCCGAGCACCCGGTCCAGCTCCGCCTGCCGCTGCGCCACCGTGTCCAGCAGCTGCTCCGCCAGCACCGTCAGCAGCGCGTCCGGGTCGTCCGGGAGCAGCATCAGCAGCTGCCCCATCGGGCTGTCCACCAGCCCGGCCCGGGTCGCCTCGACCCGGTGCAGCCGGGCCGTCAGCCACTCCAGCCGCTGCCGCAGCCAGGCGACCCGCTCCGGGCCGGCCTCCGCCGGCGCACCCGTGTCGCCGGTCTGCCCGGTCCACTCCTCGGCCAGCGCCGCCAGCGCCAGCACATCGCCACGCGCATAGGCCGCGTTGACCCGGGCGATGAACACCCCCCGCAGCTGCTGCTCGGCCGGATCCTGCGCCAGGTCGGGGTGCGCCCGCCGGGCCAGGTCCCGGTAGAGCCGCTGTGCCTCCCGGTCCGGGCGGATCCGCTCCGGCGCCTGCGGCAGCACCGGTGACACCGGCTCGCCCTCGGCGCCGGAAGCAGCGCCGGAGCCGGCCCCGGCACCACCGTCGGCACCACCGCCGTCGGCCGGGGGCTCCGCGAAGAAGGCCTCCAGGTCGGGCATCGGCTCCAGCACACTGCGCGCCTCGAAGGCCCGGCGGATGTCCTCGGGATCGCCGCTGCGCGCCGCCGTGGCCTCCGCGATCAGCGCGTCCAGCTCGTCCAGCCGGACATACATCGGGCCCAGCCGCTGGTGGTGCACCAGCGCGAAGTTGTCGAGCTCCACCCGCAGTGTCTCCACCGCGACCTCGGCCTCCACCCACTCCGCCTCGGCCTGGGTGACCTGCTCCTCCAGCTGCTGCTCCTCGGGATCGCTCCACCGGACCGGGGTGTCGGCAGCCATGTCAACCTCACTGCTTGTCGTTTGTACCGCGTACCAGCCCCGTCACCCTACTGTCCCCGGCCGGACCCGAAGGGCGCACACTAGGCGTGCGAGCCCGCTCGCACCCCCTGGACACGACAGAGAATCCGGGAAAACAGGCAGCGGCGGCCGGAATCGTGCTTGCCTGGGGTTTCGACTCGGTCGTGCGGACGCTGCTGCCCGCCACGCCGCCTGTGGTTCAAGGCCGGACCGGGCAGGGGAAGAGTGGGTGGGGGGCCAACGGGAGCGTCAACGGGAGCAGAGGGAAGGTGAGCATGCCGGAGGAGACCATTGCGGCGTCCGTACGGCAGAGACCCACGGCACCGGAGGCCGAAGCACGGCCGCCGGAGCCCACCGGTCTGACCGCCCTGGTCCGCCTAGCCGCGCTGATGGTCGATCCGGACGGTCGGCTCACCCTCTGGAACCGGGCCGCCGAGGAGCTTTTCGGCCACCGCCGGGACGAGGTCTTCGACCGTACCGCCTCCGGCCTGCTCCCGCTGGCCCGCAGCGGTGACTCCCCGCTCGGCGGCCCGGCCTCCACCGAGCAGCCCGACACCACCGGACGCCTCGGCGACGCCCTGGACCAGCTGGACGACCTCACCAGCTACGCCCCGTCTGGAGCGGCGACCTCGTGGTCACCGACCGCGACGGACGCGTGGTGCACGCCCTGTGCTGGGCCTACCGGCTGATCGAGCCCACCGGCCGCAGCCTGCTGGTACTGGCCGCCGACGCCACCCGGCTGCGCGCGGTCGGCCCGAGACTGGCCCTGGGCAACCGGATGCTGCGCTACACCAGCGCGACGCCCACGGCGCAGCCGGGCCTGCAACTGTCGGTCAGCGGCGTCCGGCTGCCCGCCACCGACGGCACCCGCCCCGACGGAGCCGACGGCAGCGGCATCGACCGGCTGGCCCCGATGCTCCCCCGCGCCGCCACCGAGCGGCGCCGCCGCCTGCTCGACCAGATCGCCGCCGCGGGCGCGCCCGGCCTGCTGGTCGACGGCACCGTGCTGCCGGTGCAGCCCTACCTGCCCAAGGAGGGCGCCGCGGCCCAGGCCGGCGACGGCAGCCCTCTGCCGGCCGAGGCCGCGACCGTCCCGGGGCACCACCCGGGGCCGGCTCCAGCGCTGCTGCCCACCGCGCTGCCCACCCCGCTGCCCACCGCGCTGCCCACCCCGCGCAGTGCCCCCGGTGACCGGCCCCGGCGCGCCACCGCCGAGGACGGCCCGTTCAGCGGCCCGCCCTCGGTGCCCACGCTGATCCTGTCCTCCTCCGCGCTCCCGGCCGCGGAGCTGCCCGCCGCCGAGCCGGTGAACCAGCAGCTGCGCCTGCTCAGCCATGTCGGTGCGCAGATCGGCACCACCCTGGACCTGGACGTCACCGTCCGCGAACTGTGCGACGTGGTCGTCCCCAGCATCGCCGACTTCGCCTGCGTCGATCTGCGCGACCGGCTGATCGTGGACGCCGAGCTGCCCCGCGACCGCCCCGACGACGAGACCCAACTGCGGCGGGTGGCCCGGGCCTTCAGCGAGTCACTGGCCGAGTGGGGCTCGGTGGTACGGGTCGGCAGCCTGCTGGCGCTACCCCGGAACACCCCGTCCGGGCTGGCCCTGCAGACCAACCAGCCGGTGCTGGTGCCGCAGGTCGACCAGGAGGTGGCCGGGCACTGCGCGGCCGGACGCGGCGGCGCGACCCTGGTGCCGCTGTTCGCGGGCCGCTCGATGCTGACCCTGCCGCTGGCTGCGCGCGGCACCGTGCTCGGATACTGACCCTGCTGCGCAACGCCGACCGGCCGCCCTTCGACGAGACCGACGCCTCCTACCTGCGCGAACTCGCCGCCCGGGCGGCGCTGTCGGTGGACAACGCCCGGCTGCACCGGATGGAGGCGCGGACCGCGCTCACCCTCCAGCGGAGCATGCTGCCGAGCCGGCCGCCGAAGATCCCCGGGGTGCTGATCGCGCACCGCTACCTGCCGGGGGACCGCCGGGCCGAGGTCGGCGGCGACTGGTTCGACGCCATCCAGCTGCCCGGCAGCCGGGTGGCGCTGGTGGTCGGCGACGTGATGGGGCACGGCCTGCACTCGGCGGTGGCGATGGGCCGGTTCCGCACCGCCATGCAGACCCTGGCCGCGCTGGACCTGCCGCCCGGTCAGATCCTGCGCCACCTGGACAACCTCTCCCAGCGGCTGGGCGACGACCATCTGGCGACCTGCCTGTACGCGGTCTACGACCCATCGCCCGGACCTGCACCATCGCCGGCGCGGGCCATGTGCCGCCGGTGCTGGTCCATCCCGACGGGCGCGGCGAGCTGCTGGAGATCCCCGCGGGCGCCCCGATCGGCGTCGGCGGGGTGCCGTTCGCCTCCCGCGAGGTCAAGGTCTCCGACGGCAGCATGCTGGTGCTCTGCACCGACGGCCTGGTCGAGATGCGCGGCGGCGACATAGGGGACGGCCTGGCCGCGCTCTGCGGCGACATCGTCGACCCGCGCCGCAGCCCGGACGAGGTCTGCGACACCGTGCTGGAACGGCTGCACACCGACGACCGGAACGACGACCTGGCACTGCTGATCGCCCGCTTCGACGGCATCCCGCCGCAGGACGTCATCTCCTGGTCGCTGGAGCTGGATCTGGAGGAGGTCGGCCGGGCCCGGCGGCTGGTCCGCGAACAGCTCTCCCGCTGGGGCCTGGACGAACTGGTCGAACTCGCCGCGCTGCTGGTCAGCGAGCTGGTCACGAATGCCCTGCGGGTCGCCAGGAACCGGGTGGAGCTCCAGCTGACCCGGGTCGGCAAGCTGCTGGTCGAGGTCAGCGACGACGACCACAACCTGCCGTCGCTGGAGCCCTCGGAGGCGCTGGACGAGGACGGCCGGGGCCTCAGCCTGGTCAGCCAGCTCTCGGCGCGCTGGGGCACCAGCCGCAAGGCCGTCGGCAAGGTGGTCTGGTTCGAACTGCCGCTGCCGCACCGGGCCTGAGGGGCCGCCGGGAGCCACCGGGACGGCGCGGCGGCCCGGGAAAGGGCTTGACCAACCACCGAACGGCGGCTGATCGTGGACCGGACGGGGGGCCGCGCCACGTCCGCGCGGCGACGGTGCTACCTCTTGACGGGTTGAGCGAGAAACCGACCAGAGGAGCACAGGTGTCCAGCCGCCAGTCCAGCACGCCCGAGACCACGCCGCCGCAGCCGGATCCTGCGGCGCAGGCCCCCGGCTCCGGCGCCGAACCGGCCGAGCACCAGCCCCGAGACGAGTCCATCGACGCGATCCAGCGCGAGCTCACCGCCTTCGCCCGGCGCTCGCGCTCGCAGGCCTCGCAGATCCACCCCGGTCTGACCCTGGTCACCTACGCGATCCTGGACCTGCTGCGCGAGCGCGGCGGCTGCCGCGGCACCGACCTCGCCGCGCACTTCATGCTGGACAAGTCCACGGTGAGCCGCCAGGTCACCGCGCTGGAGAAGCTCGGCCTGGTCGAGCGCAGCACCGACCCGGAGGACCAGCGCGGGCAGATCATCCGCACCTCGGCCGAGGGCAGTTCGCTGCTCCAGTCCGTGAGCGAGCAGCGCCGGCTGGCCTTCCTGGCCCGGCTGGCGGACTGGCCGGACGAGGATCTGGCGCGCTTCGCGTCCTACCTCACCACCTACAACAGCTCCTACAGCCCTCCGCTGGACACCTCGCCGCGGCTGGACACCCCGCCGAGCACGCGCTGACCCGCGCCGGCTGACAGCGGCCCGGCTGTCGCCGGACAAGGGTCCGCGCATGCGCGGCAGGTCGTGCCGATGTACCGCGGGCGCGGAGCCCGGGCCAGGGGCAGACTGGGGAAAAACCCGAGGAGGTCGATCCCCATGACGGACAAGGCGCCCCCGCCGCCCCAGGTCTGGCCCACGCTCCGCGCCCGCGACGCCCGGGCCCTGATCCGCTTCCTGGTGGACGCCTTCGGCTTCGAGGAGACCGTGGTCTACGGCGAGGGCGACCGGGTCGACCACGCGGAGCTGGCCTGGCCGCCCGGCGGCGGAGTGATGCTCGGCTCGGTCCGCGAGGGCGACGCCACCGGGGTCGCCGCCCCGGGGGCCTTCAGCGCCTATGTGGTCACCGGCGAGGCCGACGCCCTGTGCGCCAGGGCCCGCGCGGCCGGGGCGGCCATCACCGCCGAGCCGCACGACACCGACTACGGCTCCCGCGACTTCGCCGCCCGCGACCCCGAGGGCAACCGCTGGTCCTTCGGCAGCTACCCCGGCGCGCCCCGCAGCGGCTGAGCACGGAAGCAGCCGGGCACGGAAGCAGCCGGGCAGGCCCGTGAGCGACCGGCAGCATGACCGGCCGCAATGACCGAACACCGTGACGGGCCGCAATGGCCGACCTCGATGACCGGCCGTAATGACCGGCCACAATGCGAAAGGGTGCCTCCCAGACCTGGGAGGCACCCTTTCGGTGCTGTGGGTAGTTCACATAACGCTCTGAGCTGGCCGTTCGGACAGTATGTAGTGGGCTGCTGCACAACCTAAGCGCACCCCTCAGCACAGCGAATTGTCCGTTTCGCTACAGCGATCCTGCGAGGGATCGCCCTCGCCCCCATTCGGCTCTCGTCCGTGGAGAGGATCGCAGCAGGCACGGTACTGGGAGAAGGAGCCGAGCCGGGGGGCGTATCTGGGGGGATGGGCTGTCGGTTAGTCTCGTGGGCGGTGAGCGGGGAGGGGACATGTCACGGGAGCGGCAGCGTCGGGCGCGGGTCGTGGACTACTGGCATGCGGTGGAGATGTTCAGCCCGCAGCAGATCCCCGCTGTGGCGCCGCGCAAGCGGGTGTACGAGGCGAGGTCGGATCGGCCGCTGCCGTGGGAGGAGGGGCACCCGCTGCGAAGGGTGCGCCTGGACCCGGGGTACGTGTGGCAGCACGTGGTGTACGGCGGGGTGTACGAGTTCGCCAAGGTCCGCGACGTGCTGGTGGGGGTCTTCGGCAAGGACGACGAGGACCATGACGGTCGGATGGACGGGCAGAGCGCGCTGTACGCGTTGACCGTCAACCAGGACGGTCGGCTGCTGCTCGACTCGCCGGTGTTCGGGACCTGTCCGTGGGCGACGGGCCGGGTGCTCAGGCCGGGCCCGGCACGGGCCGGGTGGCTGGACGGCTTCGAGGGTGAGGCCGAGGCTTGGCGCAAGAGGTCCGCGGAACTGGGTGAGGAACTGGACCCGGACGACCCTGAACCTGTTCTTCAGAGGTTGTTCGTGCAGGAGGCCGCTGACGAGACCCCGAGTCGGAAGCCGACCCGGACGGGCAGGGCAGCGCAAGGGGGGCGGGGGCGGACGAGGACATCGATCCGCTGCTCGGGCGCGGGCGTATCCGTTGCCCGGACCTGGAACGGTTCACGGCCGAACTGGCCGGCGCGTGGGGTGTCGCGGCTGTGCTGGCTCCGCGGCAGATCCGGATCCGCAGCATAGCGGTGCGGGAGGACCGTGCGGACGAGGCGGATCAGCAGGACTTCCTCAACAGCTTCATCGCCGCCGACCTGCGGCTTGTCGCGGCGCAGCTCAAGCGCGAGGACCCGGGACCCGCCCTTGCCTCCTATCTTGCCGAGGGCGAGCAGATCGACGTGTCCAGCCGGGTCGACCTGCGCGCCGCACCCGCCGTCAGCGTGGCACTGGCGGCATCGGCGGCCACCCCTGCGGGGCGATGGCCCACTCGGGCGGAACCCACTGGTGCTGAGCCAGCAGGTGGCCGTCAACGCCACGCAGCACGAGCTCGCGGACGCGGCGGGCTTGTTCGCGGTGAACGGACCGCCGGGGACGGGGAAGACCACGGCGCTGCGCGACGACTTCGCCGCGGTCGTCGTGGAGCGTGCCCGGCGGCTGGCCGTACTGCAGTTGCCGTCAAAGGCGTTCACTGCGGACAAGGTCGACAGCTTCAGCTGGAAGAGTGCCGAGTACACCCGCACCGTGCGCCCCCTCAAGCCCGAGTACACCGGGTTCGAGATGGTCCTCGCCTCGGCGAACAACGGAGCCGTGGAGAACATCTCCACGCAGATCCCGGCCCGCGCCGCCCTCGGCAGCATGTGGCGCGATGACGCCGACTACTTCGCCGAGCAGGCCACCCGCCTACTCAAGGGCGTCCCCGCGTGGGGTGCTGTGGCGGCGCGGCTTGGCAGCAAGAAGAACCGCATCGAGTTCGTCAACCGCTTCTGGCACGGCAAGGAGAAGCCCAGCGACACCGCCGCCGCCCCGTCCCCCGCACGCGGTCCTCCGAGTCGGAGCGCTGGGTCGACACCGGGCAGGGCCTGTCTCATCTGCTCGGGCAGTGGGCTGCGACACCGCAGACCGGAGTGTGGAGTGCCGCCCGGAGGGAGTTCCAGCAGGCACTGGACCGGGTCGAGGAGCTCCAGCAACAGCGTGAAGCCGCAGCGGGAGCCCTCGGCGCGGTCCCCGGGGCCCGCAGTACGGTTTCCACAGCGCGTGAGCGCGTCCTGGGCGCCGACGAGCAGGCCGCGCTCACGGCGATCCGGAAAGCGCTGGCCGCCAGCAGGGTTGGCACGGCCGAGGACGCGCAGCGCAGCGCCGAGGAGAAGCTGGACCGGCACCAGGAACGGCGTCCCGGATTCGCCGTCAGCCTCTTCACCGCCGGACGGGCAGCCCGCGAGTGGTACGACGAGGACAGGCAGCTGGCCGACCGGGTCCAACAGGCCCGAGCCGTGACAGCGAGCCAGCAGCATGCCGCCGCCGGCGCCGATGCTGCTTTCGCCGACGCCGGACGCACGGCCGCTGCGGCACGAGCCGAGCTAACCCGCGCCGAGGGCCACCTGGCGGCCCTGGAGGAGCTGGGCGCCGAGGCCCGGATCCGCTGGGGCGATCACGTTCCGGACGATGCCTGGTCGACCGATGAGGAACGGCGCGAACGGGCCGCTCCCTGGTCGGACCCCGAGCTCTGCCAGGCTCGTAGCGAGCTGTTCCTGGCCGCGCTGGACCTGCACCACGCGTTCGCCCGATGCACAGCCCGTACCTTGCGGCAGAACCTGATCGCCGCCATGGACGTGGTCACCGGGGCCGTCCCGCCGACGGTGCCGTCGGCGGCGCGGCAGGCGGCCTGGCAGAGCCTGTTCCTGGTCGTCCCGGTGGTGTCGACGACGTTCGCCTCCCTGGACCGGGTCTTCGCCGGCCTCGGCCCGCAGACGCTGGGGTGGCTGTTCATCGACGAGGCCGGTCAGGCCGCACCGCAGATGGCGGTCGGCGCCCTGTGGCGGTCCCAGCGAGCCGTGGTCGTCGGCGATCCCCTCCAACTCGAACCTGTGGTGATCCTCCCTTTCACCGCCCAGCAGGCCCTGCGCCGCGACTTCGACGTCAGCGAGGACTGGCTCCCGTCCCGCACCTCCACTCAACAGCTCGCCGACCGCCACAACCGCTACGGCACCGAGCTGGAGGCGGAACTGCCCGAGGGCCCCGGCAGTGTGTGGGTCGGTGCACCGCTGCGCGTGCACCGGCGGTGCGAGAACCGATGTTCACCATCAGCAACACCATCGCCTACGACGGGCTCATGGTCTACGGCACCGCCTACGACGACGACAGCCCGTATCCACCGGCCAGCTCCTGGGTCGATGTCGCCTCGACCGTGGCCGAGGGCCACTGGATTCCCGCAGAAGGCCGCGCCCTGCTCCAGGTCCTGCGGAAGATCGCCGCTACACCCGGCATCGAGATCGACCGCGACGTCTTCGTCATCTCCCCCTTCCGCGACGTGGTCAACGGCGCGAAGGAGATCACCAAGGGGCTCATCGACCCCGCCCGCGTCGGTACTGTTCACACCGCTCAGGGCAAGGAGGCCGACATCGTCATCCTGGTCCTGGGCACCGACCCGGCGAAACCCGGAGCCCGAGGTTGGGCCGCCAAGCGGCCCAACCTGCTGAACGTCGCGGTCTCCCGCGCCAAGCGCCGCCTCTTCGTCATCGGCAACCGCACCCTGTGGCACGAACAGCGCTTCTACTCCACCCTCGCCGACCGACTCCCCTCCCACGCCTGGCACGACACCCCAGCACCCGCCGATGGAGCGGCAGGCTGACCGGCCCGCGCCGTCAGGTGGGCCAGGCGGCGATCAAGGCCGCCACCGAGGTGGCCAGAGCGACGATCTCCTGTGCACCTCCGCACAGTTGGGCCACCTTCTTGATCGCGGTGCCAGCGGTGGCCCGCCCTTCCGGACGGTTCAGATCCTGTTCTGCCGCAAGGTCGAGGCAGAAGGTCGCCTGATCTGCTTGTGGCAGCTGTCCGTGCTGCGCCGCGAGCAGGGATCGCAGCGTCGAGAGGTTCTCGGTCACCGCGCGCAGCAGCTGGGCGTCGGGGGCGTGCCGCCCTGGCTCTGGACTGATCCCATGGCGTGCGGCTGGTTCTGGACGTTGGACATGGAGCCGCTGTTCTGGACTCCGTCTCCGGATACCTGGTCGCGGCGCTTCCAGATGGACATCATGAGCCTCCTGCGCTCTGGGCGGAGCCGACCGCTCCGGGTTGGTTCTGGACGCCGTTCATCTGGCCGGTGTTGACCACGCCGCTGTGGTTCACGATCGCGTTGTTCAAAACCACCGTCACCTGGTTCTGGTAGTCGCGGATGTCGACGTTGTGGTCGACCAGGAAGTTGTTGACGGAGGCGAAGATGCGGCCCTCCATCATGGAGATGTAGCGGCGGGCGTCGTCGTACTGGTGCATGTCGTCCACATGGCGGCGCGAGTAGACCTCCCGCAGGCTGACCACCGGTTGCCCGCGGTCCTCCTCGGGTCGGCGCAGGCGGCCCGGTCGCGGCCTGATCACATGCCACATCGCCGCGATGCTGTCCGCGCCGGCGAACGCGAAGGCCTCCAGGTGGAAGCGCCACCCGGTCTTCGCCGCCTGCTTTCGCGCAGCGGCAGCGGCGGGGTGGACCGGGCCGAGGACCTGCGGGCGTATGACGACGCGCAGATGATGGTTCTCGTAGGCGAACCCGACGAACACGGAGGAGACCAGTTCGCCGTCCCAGGAGACCATACCGGTGCACAGGTACCGGCGGGCGACCTTGGGAGCCCGGTGCGAACCGACGGCGTGAACGCCCGCCCGCGCCAGCGTCACCAGCTGCGTCCACTGCTCGGGGTGATGCCCGGCCAGTGGTCGGCCGCGACGGCCACCACGCTGAAGACGTCCTGCCGGTTGTCGGGGTGGAAGTCGCGGTTGGGAGCCGCAAGGCGGTCGAGGTCGTGCATGACGTGGTCGAGGAGGTCGTCCGGGGTGAACGGCTTCACCCCGTCGTCCGCGTCCCGGCCGGACAGGATCCTGCTGAAGTCGGTCTTGAGCCAGCTGGGTTCCTCGTCGTCCGCAGTCCGGTGGTCGCGCGGCACCGCTGACATGACGTCGATGCCGATGCTCTGCTCGAACCACACCTTGCCCGCACCCAGGAAGTGATAACGCACCGTGCCGGACCGTATCTGCTGTTCGTAGGGCATCACCGCACTCCCGGCCTGGGAACGGATCCGGGCCACGGTCTCGCGGTCACGCTGTGACTGGCTGCCGTCCAGCGACAGCTCACCACCAGCCTTCGTCAGTACCTGTCGAAGCAGGCGCTGGCTGGACACCCGGTCGGCGTAGCGGGCCAGCCACGAGCCCATGACGGCGATCAGCAGCCCCCACCCTGACCCAGTCCACAGCACGTCCACGGTGGCAACAGCGACGGCGGCTGTCGTGAGCAGACGACGGCGGCGGGCGAGCCGCGTGGCCTGGCCGCAGCTCAACGCGACCTCGGCGAGATCGAAGCCGTGCGACGGGACGAGCCAGCGGCTGCCCAGGACGCGCCTGCGCACCCAGCGGGCATAGTCGGAGCCGATCACCACCGAGTACTGCTTGTCCGGCTTACGCAGCCGTTCCTCCGCACCGTTGCCGGCCCGCCGCTCCTGAGCCTCCTTACGACGGCGCTGGAGCCACGCGCGAAAGCGCTTGGGCCGCACCAGCGCGATCAGAGCGTCGACCATCACGGCACGCCGTTCGTCGAACCATGAGCGCCACGGAAACCGCAGGTGCGCCACGGCGCACAGCAACCGGGTCGCGTCGGACGGCGACATGTCGTCCGCGTCGACAAGCCCGAAGCGCTGGACCGGTATCGCCGGCTCGCCAGCCAAGTTCTTCCGCATGTTGACGTCGTGCGTGTGCGCGTCGGGCAGCGTGTGCCGAAAACGCGGCCCCAACCCCATGGGCGTGCCCCTCCCCCCGTGCCCAGGCGTTGCCAGGGCACGGACCATGCTCCCCCAGTGGCCGGGAGCTGCCAAGAGCACGAAGAGGGGCAATCCATGCCACACCGCCACCCGATCCCGAGAGGGCAGGATGTGAGCCTCTGCCAGTTTTGTCTTTGAGACGGGGTCAGGTTGGCTGATCAGTGCCGCGGAGCGAGGTTCCTGGTGGGGCGGAACGCAAACGGCCAGGCCCGGTGATCAGCCCAGGACCAGCCTGCTCAGTGCCCGGTATGCGGCTCCGACCACACCGGCAGGCTCCCGAGTAGGGCCGCGCGTCGCCGGATAACCGCAATCTGAGCCCCCCCCCGCGAATTTCGACGTTTTCCTGGACAGCTGATCGTCGTGCTGGCGGTAGCGCAGGGTGGGCGCGTCCACCAGCAGGCCCGGGGCGGCGGCCGAGGCGGCCATGAGCAGCCCGGTGTCCTCCATCCCCTGGAGCGCGGACCAGCCGCCCAGGGACAGCAGCAGGGAGCGGCGCCACATCACGCCGGCCGGGTGGACCGGGAGGCGGTAGTGGTTGTCGGTGGTGGCCCAGTTCTCGACCAGGCGGCCGCGGGGGATGGGGCCCGGGGCGATGGGCAGGAGATGGTCGCGCAGGCGGCCGTCGGGAGCAGGTCGCGGGCGTGGCCGACGGCAAAGCCGGCGTCGGGCGCGTGGGTGAGTGCTGCCGCCAGGATGCTCAGCGCCTGGGGTTCCAGTTCGTCGTCGGCGTCGGCGCTTTGGACCAGCGATGCCCGGCAGCGTCCCAGGGCGACGTTCCGGCTGACGCCGGGCCCCTCGCGGGTTCCATGGGCGTCGACGGCCAGCCGTGGGTCATCGATGGCGCCGGCCACGCAGGGCCTCGATCGCCGCGCTGGGGGCCGTCGATCTGGAGCACCCAGCGCCAGTCCTGGTGGGTCTGTGACAGCAGGGAGGCCCACAGGGCCGGCAGATAGCGGGCGTGCTTCTCGTGTACCGCGGTCAGCACATCCACCTGCATGATCGGATGATAGGCCACCCGGACGGGCGCCGAGATGGTAGTCAGGTACTCGACAGCCTTCTGGAGGGGAAACACACCATGGACGCCGCCACGGTCTCCGCACGTCTGGCCCAGATCGCCACCACTGACTCCCGTGCGCTGGACCGGGTATGCGAACAAGTGGCCGCCGCGCTCCTCGAAGCAGGCCAGGTACCCGAGTTCACCCTAGCGTCGGCCGATTTCGACACCGATGCCCGGCTGATCTGCGCTGACCGCTACTGGCGGCTGCGGTTCCTGGACGAGCCCTCCGTACGCACCGCAGCCGAGTGCGCGACATGGCTGGCCGAGCACGCGGACCCGTGCTGCCGCGACGAGATCCTGGAGAAATGGACCCTGGGCTATTCCTTTATCACCAGGGACAGCATGGAGTCCGCCATCGAGCTCGGCAAGGCGACCGAGGACATCGTCCGCGGCGACGCCCGGGACTGCGACGCCGCCTACTTCGCCGCCCTCTACCACGCCGGCAAGCTGCGGGCCAACCTGTACTTCGACGAGCTGCGGCAGTTCCTGGAGTCCTCCCTGCTGGCCCTCGCCGCAGGACCGCACCGACAGCGGCCGGTCTTCGTCGCGCTCCAGGCCTTCGCGGCGTTCGGCAGCCGCAGCATCACCGCTGAGCACGCAGTCGCCCTGCTGGACGAGTCCTGGAACTCCCCAGAGCGCACCCGCCACTCCGTCGACGTCTGCCTCAACGGGATCGTCTTCGCCTCGCACCACGACTCCCAAGGCGTCCTGCTGCGCGAGCGGGCCGAGGAAGCGGTCGCCCGCTGGCCGCAGGACCACCTGTTCCACTTCCGCCTAGCCACCGGCCTGCACCTGTGCGGAGCCGAGGACGAGGCGCTGCGCAGCATCGACACCCGTTGCGGCTGCTGCCAGCCACCGGCAGCCGAATCAGCCACAAGCTGCTCCAGGAGCAGTACCTCGCCAGGCGCGACGCCATCGTGGAGGGACGGCTTGCCGCCCGGCGCACCGCGGAGCAGCGCCTCGAGTGGGACGAACGCGCGCTTGAGCAGCAGCGCCGCTGGCAGCGGCAGGACACGGCCAACGAGGACCTGGAGAGCACCCTGCGCAGCTCCAGCATCCGTGCCGTGGAGCTGGTCACCTTGTTCACCGCCGCCATCGCCTTCGCCTTCGGGTCCATGCAGATCGGCCTCACCGGCACGATGTCCCTGCACGACCGGATCTGGCTGATCGTCACCATGGGCCTGGGCCTCGCCGTCTTCTCCACCCTCATCGTCGGCGGAACCTGGTACATCACCCGGCACAGCTATCGCGGATCCCGGCGCTGAACCAGCACCCCCAGCGCAGCCGCGCGGTGCCGGCGGCGTCGGCCAGCGCCGACCCGCGCTCCCACAGAGTGGCTGTTCCGATCTGCACGACCCTCGACTTCCCTGTTCGCACCCCCGAGCTAAGGGCCTGCAGATGAATTACCCATCTTTTTGTGGCTCGTGACGCATGATGGTGCCATGAGTGTGGCGGAGGGGCTTGAGGCATCGTTGGCGGTGAAGTTCGGTGCGGTGTTCCCACACCTGAACGAGCGTCAGCGCAGGCTGGTGATGGGGGCGGAGGCACGGGCGATCGGTCACGGCGGGATCAGGCTGGTGGCCAGGGCGGCCGGGGCGGCGGTGGTCACGGTCGCCCAGGGCGTGCGGGAGTTGGAACGCGGCGAGGAGCCGTTGGACGGAGTGCGCAAGTCCGGCGGCGGGCGCAAGCGCGCCGCCGCTCTGGATCCGGGACTGCTGCCCGCGCTGCTGGCGCTGGTGGAACCGGACGAGCGCGGGGACCCGATGTCGCCGCTGCGCTGGACGACCAAGTCCACTCGTGCGCTGGCCACGACACTGACCGGGCAGGGCCACCGGGTGGGTGCCGACACCGTGGGGACCTCCTGCGCGGGGCCGGCTTCAGTCTGCAGGCGAACACCAAGACCCTGGAGGGCAAACAGCACCCCGACCGCGACGCCCAGTTCTGCTACCTCAACGAGCAGGCCCGCGAGCACCGGGACGCCGGCGACCCGGTGATCAGCGTGGATGCCAAAAAGCAAGAGCTCGTCAGCGAGTTCAAGAACAGTGGCAGCCAGTGGCGCCCGGTCGGTGAGCCGGTCCACGTGCTCACCCACGACTTCCCCGACAAGGAACTCGGCAAGGCCGTCCCCTACGGCATCTACGACGTGGCCGCGAACACCGGCTGGGTGAACGTCGGCACCGACCACGACACCGCCGCGTTCGCCGTCGAGTCGATCCGCCGCTGGTGGAACGCCGTAGGCCGCACCGCCTACCCGCAGTCGCACCGACTGCTGATCAGCGCAGACGCGGGAGGCTCCAACGGCTACCGCACCCGCGCCTGGAAGAACGAACTTGCCCGGCTGGCAGCCGAGACCGACCTGACGATCACGGTCTGTCACCTACCGCCGGGCACATCGAAGTGGAACAAAATAGAGCACCGACTCTTCTCCCACATCACCATGAACTGGCGCGGCAGGCCACTGACCAGCCACGAAGTCATCGTGCAGAGCATCGCCGCCACCACCACCCGCACCGGCCTCCACGTGGACGCCCAGCTCGACACCGGGCTGTACCCGATCGAGGTGACCGTCAGCGACGCCGACATGGCCGCACTACCGATCAGCCGACACCACTTCCACGGGGACTGGAACTACACACTGCACCCACCGCCCACGCAGCCACCAACGCACAAACAGCCGTACACAACAACCGCGGCCCCGCGGCAACACTGCCCGAGCTCACCGGGCTGACCACCACCGAACTCGACGAACTCATCACCGGCCTGACAGACCTTCGGCAAACCCACTGGCAGGCCCGCGTGGACAACCGCGCCGCCAATGAACACCTGCCCCCGACCAGGGCGACCATCCCAATTCCTGTTCCCGACCGAGTGGTCGCCACCCTGCTCCACCTACGCCTGGACCTGACCACACGCGACCTCGCCCAGCTCTACGGGACAAGCAACGCCACCATCCGCAGCGTCCTGCGCCAGACCCGTCCACTGCTGGAGGAACACGGACACCTCGTCACACCGCCCCCACGCCCCCGCTCCTGCCCGTACACATGCCCAGATACGAGCCCGCAACGACTCCTCAGAGCAACATCAAAGAGACGAGTTGATTATCTGCAAGCCCTAGTGGTCGACGCTGGAAGTCCTTCGGGGGTTGATCAGGCTGCCAGGGCGGTGGAGGACCCGACTTCGACAGTTGGCGGGCATACGGTGGGGGCGGATTCGCGGCGTGACCTGCGGCGATGGGCGTGAGTCGGCCTCGGGGCCGTTTGCCCACGGCTCCGTAGTGTGTTTCCCCAGCTCAGAGGCTATTCGGGGGTCTTGAGGGCGCTCATCTTTGGGGGCAGGGACACGCTGCAGTCCTTGAAGAGTTTGGTCTGGGTGTCGGTGAGGCGGGTGGTCTGCTGGAGGCTGCCGGCCGGGCCGGTGAGGGTGACCTGGTGGATGCGGCCGAGTTCGGCGGCGATCTTGGGCCAGGTCTGCTCGGTGCGGCGTTCGGCGACGCGGATCAGCAGCAGGGCGAGCCAGCACAGCAGCACGTGGGCCCGTATTCGCTCGTCGAGGCGGTGGTAGACGGGCCGCAGGTCCAAGGTCGACTTCATCGTGCGGAAGGCGCGTTCGGCTTCCAGCAAGTTCTTGTAGCCGAGCGCGACGTCTTCGGCGGACAGGTCCGGGTCGCTGGTGGCCAGCAGGTACTTGCCGTCGAGGCGGGCCTCGGCGGTGATCTTTGCAGTGTTGACGGACAGGTGCCCGGTGGCGGGGTGCTGCTTGAGCCAGCGGCCGAGGGAGGGGTGGTCGCGAAGCGCGCATTCGGCCTTGCGGTGGGGCGCGTCCGAGAGGGCGGCGGGTCGGGTGCCGGTCTTGGTGGCCTTGGCCTTCGCCTTCTTGGCGTCCGCCGCTCGGGCGGTCTTGATGCGTTCCAGTTCCTCGCGGATGGCGGTGAGTTGGCCTTCGCGTCGGGCTTGGTCGCGTTCGGCTTCGGCGGGGTTGTGGCAGATGATCCAGCGTCGGCCCTCGTCGCCGTCGAGGCGGACTTCCTTGACGCGCAGGTTGTCGCGGACCTGCTGGTAGCGGCCCTGCCGCGCCAGGGCCTGGTCAGCGCGGTGGGAGCCTTCGCGCATCTTGACACCGGTGATGTAGTGGCCGCCGGCCCGGCGCAGGTAGGTCTGGTTGGCCTCGGAGGAGAACCCGGAGTCGGCGGCTTCGCGTGCGGCGGTGATGGGGTCGAGGTAGTGGCCGCCGGTCGCCTGGGGGCGCAGGCCGGGGCCGAGGTCGTAGCGCAGGGGCATGCCGGTGGGGATGTTGAGGTCGGCGACCTGGGTGGGGTTGAGTTGGTCGAGGTGGGCGACCAGGGCGCGCAGGGAATTGCCGTGCGCGACCACCAGGGTGGTGCGACCGAGGTACAGGTCTGCGGCGATGGTGTCGGTCCAGTAGGGCAGGACGCGGGCTTGCACGTCGGCGAGGCTCGCGCTGAGCGGGTAGGCGTCGGGCGGTAGTGCGGCGTAGCGGGCATCGTTCCAGGGCGGCAGGGTGCCTGGCGCGGCCGGCGGGGGCGGGGTGGAGAAGGAGCGGCGCCAGCGGCGGTAGGTGTCCGCGTCGGTCTCGGCGCGGACGTGCTGTTTGCGGCGGCCGGTCAGGGCTCCGTAGCGGCGTTCGTTCAGCCGCCAGGTGCGCTGGGTGGGGATCCAGTCGCGGTGGAGGGTCTCCAGGACCAGGTCCGCAGTGGTGATCGTGCGGCGCAGTACCGAGGTGTGCACGGTGTCCGGGCTGAGGCCGGCCTGGCCGATCAGGTCGGCTGCGATGCGGGCCTGTTCTTGGCCGCGGACGGTGAGCGGCACGTCGGTCCAGCCGGTGAAGATGCCCTCGGCATTGGCGGTGCTCTCGCCGTGCCGCAGCAGTAGCAGGGTGCCGGCCCGGGGGGCTCGGGAGTGTGGGGACATGCTGGACCTACCTGTCGTGTCGGCCGCTGGGTGCGGCAGTTTCCAGGTAGGGACCGTTGTCAGCCTCTGGGGCTGCGGTTTCGGCGAGCCCCTCCGCCGGTGTGCACCAGCAGCCTACGGGCCGCGAGACCCGTTTGGAGGATGCCGCGCCGGTGGCAGGGCCCGGACGGTGCCCACGGACGGTGTGATCGTGGTGACGGAATGCAGTGGTCGGCGTACGCTGAGGGGGTTGCACGGCGGAGGGGCTCGCCGACAACCGCAGCGCTTCGGGCTGCCAACGGTCCCTACCTTCTACGGTAGGAGAGCCATGCCCCATGGAACCCGTGTCCTGGCTGATCGCCGCAGCGGTGCTCCGCAGCCCTACCCGGCTGTCGCGGTGGGCGCACCATCGCAATTCGGGCGGTCGGTGCCGGGCCTTCGCCGTGTGACGCTGTCCGTGGCGGTTGAAGAGGCGGACCCGGTTGAAACCCGGGCCGATGCGGGGACACTGGAGGGTGAGGGTCGGCGATGGGGCTCGCCGCAACCGCACTCCAAATGGCGTGCTGATGGCCTCTACGTGGTACCGGAACCGGGAATCACGGGAGGCTGTGATGTGTGAAGTGACTGTCATGCTGGAGGCGACCGTCGGGTCGGCCCTCAAGCCGGGCCCGGAGCCGGTGGTGCCGGATCCGGACCGGGGCGGCCGTAGGGTGCTGGACGGATGCCCGGTGGCTGAGGGGTTCGTGCAGTACACCCTCGACGAGGACGGGCAGCCGCTGGACGCGGTCGTTTTGATGGACGAGCCCGCGCTGCCGGGGCGGGAGGTTCGCGCCCGTCCCGTGGCCGTGCTGTACGCGCTGTGCGACGGGCAGCCCACCGAGGTGGTGGTGTGCGTCGATACGGCCGACCCGCGTTTCGTGGGGATGGCCGGGCTTGAGGACCTGAGGGCCTGGCATGCGGACCAGCGGTCGTTGGCGCAGCTACTGGGACGGCTGGGGCCGGACCGTGACTGGGCCCCGCTGCGGTGGGAGGGGCCGGACGCCGCCGAGGAGTTCGTGTTCCGGGCCCAGCGGTCTTATCAGCGGATGACTGGTTGCCCGGAGTGAAGGGCGGTCAGGGGACTGTCCCTGGTTCAGCCCGTCCCAGCGCAGTGGGCAGGGGGCAGTGGGCAGTGGTGAGCGTGCTGGCTCGATGCGCCGTGGACCGGGTCGAGGAATGGGAGTTTCCGCTCTCGCGGCGCGCGGCAGCCTTCGCTGCTGCGCAACCGCTGGAGGACGCCGGTCGCCGCCGGCCGCCCCTGTCGTTCCTGACCGGGGCGCTGGCGGAGCTGCGCGGGGCCTTCGGTGGAACCGGGCTGCGCTGCGTCCTGGCGATACCCTCCTCGATCCGGCCCCGACGGCGGGGCTGGTTCGGAGCGCGGGCGCAGGTCTGCGCCCCGGCCCAGGTGCTGGCGCTCGCGGACGGCATGCTGGTGCACTGGGTCGACGTGCTGGGGGTCCGCGCCCGGCTGCCCCTGCGTGACCTGAGCGCGATCGTGGACGAGACAGAGCACGACCACCGCTGCCTGACCTTGATCACCTCCGACCGATACGTCAGAGTGCGCTACGCCCAGACCAGTTGGCGCCAGGTCCGCACGTTCCTGGGCACCGTCAGCCGGCTGGCCGGACACACGGGCCAGGCATTCCCCGACCTGGACACAGCCAGGGCCGTCTGGTGGCATGGCACAGTCCCGGGGGACTACGCGGGCCCGCAGGCTGGGACCGTCAGCGGATTCCTGCCCGGCCGGTGGCGACCGGACGCGTCGCGCCGCTGCATGGTCATGGTCACGGATGAGGAACTGGTCCTCTGTGTCTCGCCGTTGCAGGGATCCGCTGCCCGTAGAGGTCCTCAACCCATTGGCGAACTGGTCTACGTCGTCCGTGGCCGGCTCGGCGGGATCAGCCGTACCGGGCGCGGCCTGCTGCTGCAGGTCGGTGGGACCACGGTGGAGGTGGCGCTGGGCAGGCGAATCCGCGCGAGGGTGCTGGGCCTGGTGCGGTCGCCGTCGACCGATGGCGGCACCGGGTCCGTACGCAGCGCCGCCGCTGAAGATCCACGGCCGGCCGGCCCGTGACTCCCGCCCGCAAGGCCGGTCCGCAGGCCGGTGGAAAGTGCCGGGAGGCTCAGGTGGAGAACATCATCCGGTTCGGAGTGGGGTCCGCGGCGCGTAGGGCCGCTGCTCGCGAGGCGGATGCCTTGTGGAGCAGCGGTGTTCCGGCCCGCGCGGTCTTCCGTCCGCAGTACGGCGGTTGGGCGATCCTGGTGTTCCCGCCGCGCGCACCCGCGTCCGACCCCGGACCGCAGGATCCACCCGACCAGGAAGCGGAGTTAGCCCGGTCGCCTTGCCGGAACCGTGTCGGTCATCGGTCGCGCCGGACAGCGGGGCCCTCCTCGCCGACGCCGCGGTGCGCTTCCCGGGCTCGGCGCAGGCGGGGCAGGGCGGTCATGAGCAGGTCCTCGGCCTTGGCGTACGAGGTCGAGGCCACGCGCAGCCGCCACACCTCTCCCGGCCGGCTGCGTCCGGGCAGCAGTCGGCGGACCGGGGCGGGGGCCAGGGCGGCGTGGGCCGGGACGCGGGCGTCGCGCGGCAGCTCCAGGACCGGGTCGACGAGGTCTGCGTCCAGGTCGGCGATCGGGGCCCAGGTGGTTGCGGTCAGGTTGTTGCCCCGGCCGCCGAGCGGCAGCCAGGCCGGGGCGAAGCAGGTGGTGTCCGCGCTGATGCGAATGTCGGCTGATCCGGCCATGTCCTGCCTCGGCCCTCGTGCGGTGGAGGTAGGAGCCGTCGGCCGGGCGGGCGGGGCAGCCGCCACAGGTGGGCGGCTCCGGCGGGGTCCAGCGCCGGGCGCTTGCGCGCACTTTCAGCGTACGCCGAGCGGTGTGCGTTGGCGTGGGGCGCGCATTGGGGGGCAGGATGGTGGTGGGCGATGAGGCTCGCCCTTGACCGCACCCTCCGTGCTGATGGCCTCTACGCGATGCCGACCGGAGGGTAATGCCGTGTATGTCTTCACGATGCGCAAGGCCCGCAAGGTCCAGGGCGAGAAGGTCGTCCTGGACGATGTGACGCTCTCGTTCCTGCCCGGGGCCAAGGTCGGGGTGGTGGGGCCGAACGGGGCGGGCAAGTCGACCGTGCTGCGGATCATGGCCGGTCTGGAGCATCCCACCGACGGGGAGGCGTTCCCTGCCCCGGGGGTGAGCGTCGGGATCCTGGAGCAGGAGCCCACGCTGGACGATTCGACCACGGTGCTGGGCAATGTCGAGCAGGGCGCGGCCCAGGTCCGGGCCCAGTTGCTGTGCTACGGGCAGGTGACCGAGCAGCTCGGTGCGACCGGTCTGGACGAGGCGCGGATGCAGCAGATGCTGGACGAGCTGGGCACGTTGCAGGAGGCCCTGGACCACGCGGATGCCTG
Organism: Streptacidiphilus sp. 4-A2; assembly: GCA_014284505.1. GTDB lineage: Bacteria > Actinomycetota > Actinomycetes > Streptomycetales > Streptomycetaceae > Streptacidiphilus. The sequence goes on from JAAFYY010000001.1 coordinate 6,711,023, forward strand.
GGACCTGGACGCCCGGTTGGAGCAGGCGATGGACGCGCTGCGCTGCCCGCCGCCGGAGACCGCGGTGCGGGACCTGTCGGGTGGGGAGCGGCGGCGGGTGGCGCTGTGCCGGCTGCTGCTGTCGCAGCCGGACCTGCTGCTGCTGGACGAGCCGACGAACCACCTGGACGCCGAGTCGGTGGCCTGGCTGGAGCAGCACCTGGCCGGCTACCGGGGCACGGTGGTGGCGGTCACCCACGACCGGTACTTCCTGGACAACGTCGCCCAGTGGATCCTGGAGCTGGACCGCGGCCACGCCTACCCGTACGAGGGCAACTACTCGACCTACCTGGAGACCAAGGCCGCCCGGCTGAAGGTGGAGGGCCGCAAGGACGCGAAGCGCCAGCAGCGGCTGGCCGAGGAGCTGGCCTGGGTCCGCTCCAGCGCCAAGGCCCGCCAGACCCGCTCCAAGGCCCGCCTCCAGCGCTTCGCGGAGCTGAGCGAGCAGGCCGACCGGGCCCGCATCCTGGACTTCGAAGAGATCCAGATCCCGCCCGGACCGCGCCTGGGCGCCGTTGTGCTGGAGGCCGAGCACCTGACCAAGGGCTACGGGGACCGGCTGCTGTGGCGGGACGTGTCCTTCTCGCTGCCGCGCGGCGGCATCGTCGGGGTGCTCGGCCCCAACGGGGTGGGCAAGACCACCCTCTTCCAGATGATCACCGGCCAGGAGCAGCCCGATTCGGGCGCACTGCGCCTGGGCGAGACCGTCACCGTCTCGCACGTGGACCAGGACCGGGCCGGCCTGGACGATGCGCGCACCGTGTGGGAGGCGGTGTCCGGCGGCCAGGACCGGCTGCGGGTCGGCAGCGTGGAGATCCCGTCGCGCGCGTATGTCGCCACGTTCGGCTTCAAGGGCTCTGACCAGCAGAAACCCGTTGCGATCCTGTCCGGTGGCGAACGCAATCGGCTCAACCTGGCGCTGACGCTGACCCAGGGCGGGAACCTGCTGCTGCTGGACGAGCCGACCAACGACCTGGACGTGGAGACCCTGGCCTCGCTGGAGGCGGCGCTGCTGGACTTCCCCGGCTGCGCGGTGGTCACCGCCCATGACCGCTGGTTCCTGGATCGCACCGCCACCCACATCCTGGCCTGGGAGGGCGAGGCCGACTGGTTCTGGTTCGAGGGCAACTACGCCGACTACGAGGCCAACAAAGCCGCCCGGCTCGGCGTGAACGCCACCCGCCCGCACCGGGTCACCCACCGCCGCATCGCCCGCGACTGACCGGTTGGAGCACGTCATGACCACACCACTGACCCAGGCGGCCACCGAGGCGATCCGCGCAGCCGAACGCACCGTCATCAACGCGAAATGGCAATGGTGCCAAGAGCAAGCACTGCGCGAACTCTCCCGCGTGCCCGGGCTCGCGTGCACCGCCCTGTTCCCCGAGCACCCGGTCATCCAAGTCATCGCCTTCAACGGCGAGGCCATTGGCCGGGGCCCGGCTGCACCGCGACGAGCGCACGGCCGCCAGCTCTGGATCGCCGTCCCCACCGGCGCCGCGCGAACTGGGCGGCTACCGCTCACTGCGGGCCGCAGCCAGGGCCCTGGCCGCACCGCCGGCAGACCACACCACAAGGTCACCCTGCGCTCCACCGCCCCCACGAGCTGAGGAGCCACCGCCCGATGCCGTTCACCAGCATCCTGTTCCCCGACTCCGGGACCCCCCGGCACCGCTGCGCCAGCAGAGCCGGCGTACTTCACCGACCTGAACCTGGACCAGGTCGTGGCCTCCATAACCCACGGCCGCGAGGCATACGACCTGGTCCCGTTCTTCCGCACGCCACTGCACAGCCTGGACGCGATCGGCTACCGACAGGAGGTCCTGCGCGACCTGGAGGACGACGCGCTGTACACACCGGTGGAAGCCTTCGCGCGGCAGTTGCGCGAGATGCGCCGCCAACTGGCCCTGTCCGCGCGGCTGCGCTTCGCCCGCCAGCAGCAGAGCTGGCTACTGGACGCGGTCCGCACCTACTGCGCATCGGTGTCCGACCTGGTCCAGGAACTGGGCCGGGTCGACGTTTCCTCGCGCGGCATGCGCGCCTTCCGCCACTACCTCACCGACTACGAGGCATCTGACGCCTTCACCTGCCTTGCCGCCGAGGCCGAGCAGCTCAACGAGCAACTGGCCTCCATCACCTACTGCCTGCTGATCCAGCCCGGGAAGATCACCGTCACCCGCTACGCGGACGAGGCCGACCACGGCGCGGCGGTGGCCGCCACCTTCGAGAAGTTCAAGCAGGGCGTCGTGCGCGACTACCGCGTGAAGCTCGCCGCCCCTGCGGAGATGAACCAGGTCGAGGCCGCGATCCTGGACCTCGTCGCGAAGCTGTACCCCAAGGTCTTCTCCCGGCTGGAGGTGTTCTGCGACCGGCACCGCGACTACCTGGACCCCACAGTGGCGGACTTCGACCGGCAGGTGCAGTTCTACACCGCCTACCTGGAGTTCACCGCCCGCCTGGAATCACACGGCCTGTCGTTCTGCTACCCGCAGGTCTGCGACCGGTCCAAGGAGGTGGCGGGAGGCGAGGTCTTCGACATCGCCCTGGCCGACAAGCTGGCCAAGGCACGGAAGCCGGTGGTGGCCAATGACTTCTTCCTGCGTGACCCGGAGCGGATCCTGGTGGTGTCCGGCCCGAACCAGGGCGGCAAGACCACCTTCGCCCGCACCTTCGGACAACTGCACTACCTGGCCGCCCTGGGTTGCACCGTCCCCGGCACCCAAGCCCGACTCTTCCTGCCCGACCAGATCTTCACCCACTTCGAACGCGAGGAGGACCTGGACGACCTCAACGGCAAACTCCAGGATGACCTGCTGCGCATCCACACGATCCTGGAGCGGGCCACACCCGACAGCGTCGTGATCATGAACGAGATCTTCACCTCCACCGCCCTGCACGACGCCCTGACCCTGGGCACCCGGGTCCTGGAGCAGATCACCGCCCGGGACCTGCTGTGCGTCTGCGTCACCTTCGTCGACGAGCTGGCCTCCCTTTCCCGGCCACCGTCAGCATGGTCACCACCGTGGTGCCCGAGAACCCGGCGCAGCGCACCTACAAGCTCGTCCGCCGGCCCGCTGACGGCCTGTCCCACGCGGTTGCCATCGCGGAGAAGTACCGGCTGACCTACCGGGCGCTGAGGGAGAGGATCGCATCGTGAAGGCATTCCTGCTCTACCGCGACCGCGACGCCGACTGGGACGCCGACCTGCCCGACCACCAGGACGCCCTGACCGCCGACCTCGGCATGGACACCCTGTTCGACACCATGGCCCAAGGCGACCCCCTCCTGCGCGAGGTGGCCTGCCGGGTCGTGCTGACCAGCCTCGCCGACCCGGCCGCGATCACCTACCGCCAGGAGATCTGGGCGGACTGCCTGCATCAGGAAGCGGTGGCGCGGCAGGTCCACGACCTCGCGGCCGAGGCCGTCGAGGGCGAGAAGAAGATCTACCACTCCTTCGTGCACAGCCCCGACGCGATCCTGGGCCGCTCGGTGCGCGCGATGGAGTACTTCACCGGCTACCTGCGCGCCCTGCGGGCGATCGCCGACGAACACCCCCGCGTTCCGCTCGCCGGGCTTCACCCGCCTGTTCACCATGCTCGCCGCTGAACTCGACGACGCGTACTTCGCCGAGGTCGACGACCAACTGCACCAGTTGCGCTTCCCCGCGGGGTGCAGGTCAGCGCCCAGATCAGCAAGGGCTGCAGGGGCGTCGGCTACACGCTGCGCACCCCGCCGAGGAAGCACGGGTGGCTGGAGCGGATCACCGGTAACGGCCCGGACCGCACCGTCTCCTACACCCTCAAGATCGGCGACCGGGACGAGGAGGGCGCGAAGGCTCTGGGCGAATTGCGCGACCGGGGCGTCAACCTGGCCGCCAATGCCCTGGCCCAGTCCGCCGACCACATCCTGAGCTTCTTCACCATGCTGCTGCGCGAGACCGGCTTCTACGTCGGCGCCCTGAACCTGCACCAGGCCCTGACCGGCAACGGCGAGCCGGTCTGTACCCCGGTGCCGCTGCCGCCCGGCCGGCCGGTGCTGACCGGCCGGGCCTGTACGACCCGTGCCTGAGCCTGCGCACCGGTCAGCGGGTCGTGGGCAACGACGTGCGCGCGGACGGCCGGGCCCTGGTCATGGTCACCGGTGCCAACCAGGGCGGCAAGTCCACCTTCCTGCGCGGCATCGGGCTGGCCCAGCTGATGCTCCAGTGCGGCCTGTTCGCCCCCGCCCAGGAGTTGGCCGCCGACGTGCGCACCCGCCTGCTGACCCACTACAAGCGGGAGGAGGACACCACCATGACCAGCGGGAAGCTGGACGAGGAACTGGCCCGGATGAGCGCGATCGTCGACCGGCTCACCCCCGGCGCCATGGTGCTGTTCAACGAGTCCTTCGCCGTCACCAACGAACGCGAGGGCTCCGAGATCGCCCGACAGATCATCCAGGCGCTCCTGGAGTCCGGCACCAAGGTCGTCTTCGTCACCCACCTGTACGACCTCGCCCACAGCCTGTTCCAGCAGCACAGCGACACGGCCCTGTTCCTGCGCGCCGAACGCCGCGACCAGGGACAGCGCACCTACCGCCTCACCGAGGGCGAACCGCTGCCCACCAGCTACGGCCAGGACCTGTACGACCAGATCTTCGGCACCAGCACCGGCACCGGCACCGAGCCCGTCCCGGCGCCGGTGGGCGGTCACGCCGACCGGTAATCCCGCTCCCGCTCTGCCTCTGGAGACCGCTATGGACACCGCTACGACCGAGATACGCTGCTCGACTGCCCTGTTCCGCGGGCCCTCGGTGCTCCTGGTGCACCGCACCGGCGCCGGCGCGGACGACTGGGTCCTGCCCGGTGGCAGCCCGCGAGAGGGGGAGAGCATGGCAGCCTGCGCCCGCCGTGAGGTCCTTGAGGAGACGGGGCTGTCTGTGGACCCCGTCAGGGTGGCGTTCGTTCTGGAATCCGCCGCCCCGAGGTCCCGGCGTCGCATAGTTGACCTGGTGTTCGCCGGGGCCGGCACGGCGGCCGGTCAAGACCCGCGCTGCCGCGAGCCCGGCCTGGAACCGCAGTTCGTCCCCTTCGACCGCCTGGCCGCCCTGGACCTACGGCCGCCGCTGGCCGGGCACCTGCCCAGCCTCTACACCCACGGCGACCGCTACGCCCCCTACCTGGGCAACCTGTGGCGCCCGGTCCAGACCCTCCAGGACACGGGCCCGAAACCCTCCGTCCTGGACCCCGGCTGACCTGTGCACCAACAAAGCAGCCAGACATGGTGCGGAAACCGAACCGGTCACCGGTACCGGGCGTTCGCTCCACCGTGCGCACCCCCGCCACCACCTGGTCGATGCTGTGCACGGCCGCGCCGGTGTCCTCGATGGCTTGCAGCAACGCGGGGACGTCGATGTCCGGGCCCTCGATCGTGACGCCCATGCCGACCGTCTCGATGTCGATCGGTGACCGTCAGGTTGATCGACTCCACCCCGGGGACGCCTCCACCGCCTCGGCGATGCGGAGCAGGTTCGGTGAGCCGACCGGCTTGTTCACATCCAGTACGAGCCGGCGGATGGGCATCGGCGTCCTTTCCTCAACGGTCACGACAGGCACAGGCCAGGCCCGCAAGGCCCGCGAATGTGTGGTCACCGGGTTCAGCGGCACTTCCAGCATGCTCAGCCCGCAGCCGGAACGCGGAGCTGACACGCCCGCGCGGCCAGGCCCGGCGGGACCGGTACACGGGACCGGTCGACCGTCAGGGTCACCGTGTACGGCAGCGGCCGTCCACCGGAAGACCAACCAGGAAGGGGCGGCATGAACGCGAGCCGAGGGATCACCGGCGCCGCCGACCGGGCCGCCCGGGCGCTCGAACAGCTGGGCGAGTTGTCCCGCGAGGACGCGGTCACCGACAACCTCACGGCCGCGCTGGAGGCGCTGGCCCGGCCCGGCGGGGTCCTGGCGGCGCTGGCCGAAGTCTTCCGGCAGGGAGCCGAGCAGCTGGTCGCCTACGACAACGACGCGGCCAGCCGCGCGGCCGATCCGATGTTCAGCGCCGCCGAGGCCGTGTACCGGGTCCTTATCGACCTGGTGCCGGCCGCGGTGGAGCGGGCCCGCCCGCTGACAGGCTGAGCCCGGCCGGCGGCCACGGGCTCGCCTGCCGCGGCGCGACAAGCGCCGCCTGCCCGCCTACCGTGGATCCCAGAGACGGTGGAGGGGCTCACCGCCAACCGCGGCCCGGCCGCCAACGGTCCCTGCCTGAGCGCAGGAGGACCGCCATGACGACGATCGAGCGCACCCCGCTGCCGGCCACCGCCGCGCCCCGGCGCAGCACCGGGCCCCAGACAGCGGCAGCCACCGGGACGGGCCCGGTGGGCGACCCCACTGTCGTGATCGAGGACGTGCACATCACCTACCGGATCCGGGTGCTCGGCGGACGCAGCGGCGGCGGCCCGGCCGCGCTGCTGCGGCTGCTGTCCGCCCGGGAGACACCGACCATGCGCGAGGTGCCGGCGGTGCGCGGCGTCACCCTTACGGCGCAACGCGGGGACAGCATCGGCGTCGTCGGCGACAACGGGTCGGGCAAGTCCACCCTGCTGCGGGCGATCGCCGGTCTCCAGCCCCCGGACCGTGGCCGCCTGTACACCCGCGGCCATCCGCCGCTGCTGGGCGTGGACCCGTGCCTGATGAACGACCTGTCCGGGGAGCGGAACATCGTCCTGGGCTGCCTGGCCCTGGGGATGACCCGCGCACAGACGCGTGAGGCGTTCCCGGGATCGTCGAGTTCTCCGGCCTGCACGACTGCCTGGACCTGCCGCTGCGGACCTACTCGACCGGCATGGCGCAGCGTCTGAGGTTCGCGATCACCACCGCCCGCTCGCACGAGGTGCTGCTCATCGACGAGGCCCTGGCCACCGGCGACGCGCAGTTCCGTCGCCGCAGCGCGGCAAGGATCGAGGAGATGCGTACCCGTGCGGGCACGGTGTTCCTGGTCAGCCACAGCCTCCAGGCCATCCAGGACTCGTGCAATCGCGCGGTATGGCTGGACAACGGACGTGTCCGAATGGAGGGAACGCCCGCCGAGGTCATCCCCGCCTACCGGGAGGCCTCGCACGCACGCTGACCGAGTATTTGCCCATCCCTTCTGCGGGCACACGAGTGCCCGCGAGCGGAACCGACGTGTATCGGAGCCCGTCCATGACCCACAACGCACCACGGACAGCGGCACACCAACTGATCGCCGCCCACCTCCTGGAAGGACGACCGGAGCCCGGGCAGGAGATCGCGCTGCGCGTCGACCAGACCCTCACCGTCAACCCCAGCTCCCGCGAGATCCTCCAGGACCTGACCCTCACCGGCGCGACCTTCGACCTGATCGCCGCGGGTGCCAGAATCCACCAGGCCGGATGCATGGGCTGCATCGGCATGGGCCAGGCCCCGCCGCCGGACGCAACTCGCTGCGAACCTTCCCCCGCAACTTCCCCGGCCGCTCGGGCACCGACGACGACGCCGTGTGGCTCTGCTCCCCGGAAACCGCCGCCGCCTCCGCCCTGACCGGCCAGATCACCGACCCCCGCGACTGGGCCGCGCACCAGGGCGTCCAGGCGCCCGCCGTGGTCCTGCCGCAACGGGCGACGGTCAACCTGGAGATGCTGGAAGCCCCCCTGCCACCCGACCAGGCCACCGCGGTGGAGCTCGTACGCGGACCCAACATCTCCGCCCTGCCCGACCTGGACCCCCTGCCCGACTCGATCCACGGACCGGTGCTGCTCAAAGCCGGCGACAACGTCTCCACGGACGAGATCTCCCCGGCCGGAACCAAGGCCCTGCCCTACCGCTCCAACCTGCCCAAGCTCGCCGAGTTCACCCTGACCCGGATCGACCCCGCCTACCCCCGGCGGGCCCACGAGGCCGGGGCACACCTGATCGTGGCCGGTGAGAACTACGGCCAGGGCTCCTCGCGCGAACACGCCGCGATCACCCGCGCCTGCTGGGCCTGCGGGCCGTCCTGGCCAAGAGCTTCGCCCGGATCCTCTGGCAGAACCTGGCCAACTTCGGCGTGCTGGCCCTGAATTCACCGACCCGGCCGACTACGACCGGATCCAGCAGGGCGACCAGCTCGAACTGACCGGACTGCACCGCGCTCTGGCCCCCGGCCACGATCCCGCGCTGCGGGTCCACAACACCACCCGCGACCAGGAGTACCCGGTCACCCACCGGCTCTCGGACCGGCAGCGGGCAGCGGTCCTGGCCGGCGGCGTCATCCCCGCACTCGCCGCAGCGAGCCCACAACAACACCCGGCCGGGTAACGCCTTGCCGACCCCGGTTGAGCGGCAGATACTGAAATCCACGGCGATGAGGCTCGCCCCAACCGCAGACTCCCTGCTGATGGCCTCTGACGACAGCGGACCCGGCACCGGGCGCGCACCAGACTCAGGGAGCACGCCATGACCTCGCCCCAGACCACCCACCCCATGGAAATGCGCTGCTCGATCGCCGTCTTCCGGGACGACAACGTCCTGCTGATCCACAGCATCGAGGACGGCACCGACGTCTGGAAACTCCCGGGAGGCCACCTGCGCTCGGACGAGGGCATGTTCCACTGCGCCCTGCGCGAGCTCAAGGAGGAGACCGGCCTTACGGCGGACCTCCTCAGCTGCGCCTTCCTGACCGGCACCCGCGACAAACTGACCGGCCGCCATGTCGCCGAGCTGGTCATGCTCGCCCGCGCCGGAACGCCCGGCGAACCCCGGGCCGGGGAAGCCGGCCTGGAGCCGCGCTTCGTTCCAGTGCCGGAACTTCCTGGCCTGACCCTGATGCCGCCGATCGCCGTCCAGCTGCGCGGCCTGTTCGGACACGACAACGCACCCGCCGCCCCCTACCCGGACCTGCTGCAGGAGCAGCACGGGACGATCCAGGTGGAACTCCTGTGACCCACCGTCACCAGGCCCGGAGCCCGAGCATGTCCTCGGCTTCCCGGGTCCGCCGGAACGTGGGCGCGGTCGATGGGTGGATCCTGGACGCGGTCCGCGCCGAACCCGGAAGCCGGTGTCTGGGGCTGTGGCGGTCCGCCAGCGCCCTCGGCTCACGGCACGCGGTCTATCCGGTGGTGGCATGGCAGCTGGTGCGGGCGCGCGGCAGCGGTCGGGCGCCCTGGCGGTACGCAACAGCGCTGCTGGGGGCGGACCTCTCGCAGGAGCTGCTCAAGTTCCTGGTGCGGCGTCAGCGCCCGCCGCACCAGGGACGGCTGGCACCGGCCCACGGCAACAGCCTGCCCTCGCGGCACACCACCCTGGTCACCGTCGCCGCCACCGTGCTCGCCGACGGCAGCGAGCGGCCGGCGCTGCGCTGGAGTGTGCGCGCGCTGGTCGCCGCGACGGCGGCCAGTCGGCTGCGCCTAGCCGTGCACTGGCCCAGCGACGTGCTCTGCGGATGGCTGCTGGGAGCCGGTTGGGCCGCCGCGTGCCAGATCGGGCGGCACCCGGACGCGCCGTCCCGGGGCTCCGTGCTGACGCGGCGGCGCCCGTCAGCGTAGGCTGAAGGGGTTGCACGGCGGAGGGGCTCGCCGCCAACCGCGGCGTCCCGCCGCCAACGGTCCCTACCTTTCACAGGTAGGAGACCCATGCCCACGCACCCCCACTGCCACCTCGCTGCCGTGCCCAGCCGGGCTCCGCCGCGCCACCTGACTGTCATCGGCCAGGTCCCGCGTTGCAATTGAGGAGTGGTGAGCATGGAGTTCGACGTCACCGTGGAGATCCCGCAGGGGAGCCGCAACAAGTACGAGATGGACCACGAGAGCGGGCGGATCCGCTTGGACCGGATGCTGTTCACCTCGACCCGCTACCCCGCCGACTACGGCTACATCGAGAACACCCTGGGCCTGGACGGCGACCCCCTGGACGCGCTGGTGCTGACCGGCGACCCGGTGTTCCCCGGCGTGGTGGTCCGCTGCCGGGCGGTGGCGATGTTCCGGATGACCGACGAGCACGGCGAGGACGACAAGATCCTGTGCGTGCCCGCGCACGACCCGCGCGCGGCGCACCTGCGGGACAAGGACGACGTGCCCGCGTTCGACCTGATGGAGATCCAGCACTTCTTCGAGGTGTACAAGGATCTGGAGCCCGGCAAGTCCGTGGACGGCGCCGGTTGGGCCGACGTGGCCGCCGCCGAGGCCGAGATCCTCGCAGCCCAAAAGCGCCTGACCGCCGAGCCCGCCCACCAGACCCACTGAGCGACCCGCACGATCCCGCCCGTCCCCCATCACCGCTGGCGCCGCGCCGGAAGGACCCCCCATGGCAATCCGCACCGTCTACGTCCAAGCCACCGAGATCCTCGATTCGCGCTCGCGCCCCACCCTGGAGGTGGTCGTGGGCCTGGCCGACGGCAGCCGCGCCCGCGCCGGGGTGCCCTCGGGGGCCTCCACCGGATCGACGGAGGCCGTGGAGCTGCGCGACGGCGACCCGGCCCGCTACCACGGCCAGGGCGTCCTGAAGGCCGTGGGACACGTCAACGAGGAGATCGCCGACGCCCTGCGCGGCAAATCCTTCACCGACCTGCGGGCCCTGGACGAGACGCTGATCGAGCTGGACGGCACACCTGACAAGTCCCGGCTGGGCGCGAACGCGATCATCGGGGTGTCCATGGCCGCGGCCCGGGCGGAGGCCGGGCACGCCGCGGTGCCGCTGTGGCAGCACCTGGCCCGGTTGGGACTGTGGCGCGGCTGCCGGTGCCACACTTCAACGTGATCAACGGCGGGGTGCACGCCCCGAACCCGCTGGACTTCCAGGAGTTCATGATCGCCCCGATCGGCGCGCCCAGCCTGCCCGAGGCCGTGCGGGCGGGTTCGGAGGTCTACGCCGCCCTCAAGCGCCGGCTGGCGGACGGCGGGCACTCCACCGGGCTGGGCGACGAGGGCGGCTTCGCACCCACGCTGCACCGCCCCGAGCAGGCCCTGGGGTGATCGTCGCGGCGATCACCGACGCCGGGTACACCCCGGCCGCGAGGGCATGGCCATCGCCCTGGACCCGGCGTCCAGCGAGTTCCGCCAGGACGACGGCCGGTACCTGGTCGACGGGCAGTCGCTGTCCAGCGACGACATGATCGGCTGGTACGAGCAACTGGTCAGCGACTTCCCGATCTGGAGCATCGAGGACGGCCTGGGCGAGGACGATCACGACGGCTGGGTCCGGCTCACGGCCGCGCTGGGCTCGCGGGTGCAGCTGATGGGCGACGACAACTTCACCACCGACCCGGACCGCATCCGCGCCGCGGTCAAGGACAAGATCGCGAACTCGTCGCTGATCAAGCTGAACCAGATCGGCACGGTCACCGAGACCCTGGAGGCGATGAAGGTCTGCCGAGAGGCCGGGTACACCGCGATGGTCTCGCACCGCTCCGGGGAGACCGACGACAGCTTCATCGCCGACCTGGCCGTCGGCACCGGATGCGGCCAGCTCAAGTCCGGGGCACCTGCCCGCGGCGAGCGCGTGGCCAAGTACAACCGGCTGCTCCAGATCGCAGCCACCCACCCCACCCTGCCCTACGGCCTCGCCTGATGACCCGGGGAACGCGTTGAGCACCCAGGGCCGGCCGGCCGACGTCGCGGGCGCGCTGGAGCGGGCGAACACCAGCCTGCGGCTGCTGGCCGACTCCGGTGTGGCGCTGGCCAGCATCCTGGACGCCGACGAGGCGCTGCGCCGCCTGGCCCGCCTGGTCGTGCCCGCCGTCGCGCAGGCGTGCGTGGTGGACCTCCTCGACGACGGTGCGGTGCGCCGCGTGAGCGTGGTCCACCACGATCCGGCACGCGCCCTGCCGTACGCCGTCGAGACACCGCTGCCGGGGCCCGAGGGCTCCGGCGCGGCCCTCGCCGCCGTCCTGCGCGGCCAGGGCCCCACCATGGTGGACGACTTCGGGCCACCCGGCGCACCGGGGTCGCTGCAATCCGCCCAGCAGGAGCTGTACCGGGGTCTGGACGCGGCCACCGTGCTGATCGTGCCGCTGCAGGCACGCCGCACCGTCCTGGGCGCGCTGACCTTGGTGCGCTCCGCCGCCGCGGCCCGGTTCGACCAGCAGGAGGTCTCCTTCGCGTCCGATCTGGGGCACCGGGCCGGGCTGGCGCTGGAGAACGCCCGGCTGTTCGCCCTGCACCGGCACACCGCCGAGCAGTTGCAGCGCTCCCTGCTGCCGGACCTGTCGGGGGTACAGAACCTGGACCTGACCGCGCGCTACGTCCCGGCACGCGAGGGCGCTGAGGTCGGCGGCGACTGGTACGACGCCTTCGCGCTCACCGACGGCTCGACCATGCTGGCGATCGGGGATGTGGTCGGACACGACCTGACCGCCGCCGTGCGCATGGGCCAGTTGCGGAACATGCTGCGCGCGCTGGAGTACGACAGCGGCGACTCACCGGCCGGGGTGATGCGCCGCCTGGACGCCGTCATGCAGGGCATGACCACCACCGAACTGGTCACCATCGTCATCGCCCGCCTGTACGCGCCGCCGAGCGGACCGTGGCTGCTGCAGTGGACCAACGCCGGCCACCCGCCACCGCTGCTGGCCCTGCCCGACGGCAGCAGCCGACTCCTGGAGGACGGCCTGGCCCCGGTCCTGGGCGTGGACCCGGCCCTGGACCGCAAGGACGCCCTGATCGTCCTGCCGCCGGGCTCCACCCTGCTGCTGTACACCGACGGCCTGATCGAACGCCCCGGCGAGGACATCGGCCGCGGACTGACCCGGCTGCGCCAGCACGGCGCCCGCCTGGCCCGGCAACCGCTCACGGTGTTCTGCGACGACATGCTGGAGAGCCTGACCGCCGGGCACTTCGACGATGTGGCCGTCCTGGCCCTGCGCGTCCCCGACCCGTAGCGAGCCCGCACGTAGGCCGTGGGCTCCGCCGGGTGTTCGGCGCCCGGGGGAACGAGAATGGAAATGCCGGTCTCACACAGTCCCGGGTCGCGCCCGGCATCGGTGCGAGCGGTGAGGGCCGGTGATGGGCTCGCCGTCGTGCCGCCCGTCGGGTTGCGACGGAAAGCCTCCGGCGCGACGACGGGCCACCGCACCGACACCAGCCCGGCGGTGCTTGACAGCCCCCACGTGCGGCTATTCACTCGGCATCAAGGCGATGGACCCCGCCTGGGCACCATGTGCCCGAACCGCCCACCTGGGCTGATGGCTCCTGACGAGACTCGCCTGTCGTCGGTGCCTGCCAGGAGGTGGCCGTGAACCCTGTTGTGCCGCTGCTCGCACACGGGCCCGGGTCCGGTCCCGGGCGTCCGCACCGGCTTGTGGTGCTGCGGCACGCCAAGGCGGCGTGGCCGGACGTGGAGGACCGCGACCGGCCGCTGGCGCCGCGGGGACGACGCGACGCCCCGGTCGCGGGCCGGTGGCTACGGGACCAAGGGCTGCTGCCCGACCTGGTGCTCTGCTCCCCGGCCCGCAGGACCACGCAGACCTGGGAGCTGGCAGCCGCCCAATTCCAGGCCCGGATCCGGGTCCACTACGAGGAACAGGCGTACCGCGCCGACGCAATGGACCTGCTGGCCCTGGTGCACCAGGCCCCCGAGGAGGTGGCCACGCTGCTGCTGGTCGGCCACCATCCCGCCGTCCAGGACCTCATCGTCCTGCTCGCGGGCGAGTCGGCCGGCGACACTCTGCAGCGCGTTGGGGCCAAGTTCCCCACCTCGGCCATCGCCGTACTTGTGACCACCTGCGCCTGGGCCCAGCTGCAGCCGGGCGGCGCCCGCCTGACCGAGGCGGTCGTGCCGCGTGCGCAGGCGAGCGGGTCCATCTCACCATCAGTCCAGCGTCCCCAACGCCCTACCGAGAAGTGAGAGGCGCACCATGACGATCCGCCGAGTCGTGCTCGACGTCGACAAGACCGTCAACGAGCCCGACCTGGTCGTGCTGGCCCGCGCGATCGAGAACGCGCCCGGCGTGCAGGCCGTGAACATCACCGTCACCGGCATCGACATCGAGACGGTCGGCACCGACGTCACCGTCGAGGGCGACGACATCGACATCGACGCGCTGGTCCGGGCCATCGAGCACACCGGCGCCGTGGTGCACAGCGTCGACCAGGTCGTGGCCGGGCAGTACATCCTGGAGCACACGAGCCGATTGCGATGACCACCACGCTGCGGCAGCAGGTCGAGCTGATCCGGCTGCCCCTGGTCCTGGGACTGACCGACGGGCTGCTCAACGCCCTCACCTTGGCCTCGGCCTCGCTGTGGGGCACCGGAGCGGCAGTCAGCGTCCAGCTGGCCGCCCGAGTGGGTTGCGCTTCCCTGGTCACCGCCGCCTTCACCGTGTTCGTCGCCGACTACGCCGAGCGGCGCGCCCACCTGATCCGCGCCGCCCGCGAACTGAACCTCACCAGGAAGGGCCAGCTGGCCGCCACCCGCCTGGGCCGGCTGGCGGTGATGCGGGCGCTGCGCGCCATGGCCGTGGCCTGCCTGGCCAGCTTCCTGGGGGCCGCGCTGCCCCTGGCGCTGGGAGCGCTGCTGCCCGGACCGCGGTGGATCGTGGCGCTGCTGGCCATCGCCGCCCTAGCCGTGCTCGGGGCCCTGCTCGCCCGCATCCTCGCCGGCCGGCCGGGCGTATGGGCCCTGGCGATGGGCTGCGGCGGTGCCGCGGTCACCGCCGTGGGCACCTGGCTCCACATCGTCTGACCGCGCGCCCACCCGCTCGGTGACACCGCGGCCGGTAAGCCCAACAGTCGACACCGGTCCGAGACCGTCCATCCCGCCAAGAAGGAGGGCCCGCCCGTGCCGCACCAGGTCACCGTCGTCCGTGCCTTTGAAATCCTCGACTCCCGCAGCCGCCCGACCCTGTCCGTCACCGTCGGACTGGCCGGCGGCCTGGTCGGACACGCCGACGTACCCGGCGGCACCCCTATCGGCACCGGCGAGGCCGTCGAACTGCGCGACGGCGACCCGCACCGCTACGGCGGCCAGGGCACGCGCACAGCGGTCACCCACGTCAACGGCGAGATCGCCGACGCCCTGCACGGGCAGGACTTCACCGACCAGAGCAGCATCGACCAGCTGCTGATCGACCTCGACGGCACCCCCGCCAAGGCGCGGCTGGGCGCCAACGCCCTCCTGGGCGTCTCCATGGCCTTCGCCCGCGCCGCAGCAGCGGCGGCCCGCATCCCGCTGTGGCAGCACCTGAACCCGCCCGAGGTGATCCCGGTGCTGCCGGTGCCGCACTTCACCCTCATCGCAGGCGGCGCCCGCGCCTCCAACCCGCTGGACTTCCAGGAGTTCATGATCGCCCCCTATGGGGCTCCGACCATGGCCGAGGCGCTGCGGTGCGGATCGCAGGTCTATACGGCGCTGCGCCGTATCCTGTCCGCCGCCCGGTACGGCACGGCCTTGGGCGAGGAGAGCGGCTTCGCCCCCGATCTGGTCCAGCCCGAGGACGCCCTTCGCCTGCTGGTCCAAGCCATCGACGAGGCGGGCTACACGCCCGGGCGGGGCGGGGTCGCTGTGGCACTGGATGCGGCGGCCACCCGGCTGCGGCAGCCCGACGGCCGGTACCGGGTCTGCAGCCAGCTGCTGACCAGCGGTGACCTGATCGCCCGCTACCTGCAGATCGCCGAGGACTTCCCGTTGGCCAGTCTTGAGGACGGCCTGGGCGAGGACGACCACGACGGGTGGGTGCGGCTGGGCCGCGCGCTGGACGGTCGCGTGCAGCTGGTGGGCGATGACGCGTTCGTCACCGACCCGGCCCGCATCGCCCGGGCCGCCGGTGAGCAGATCGCCGACACCGTGCTGATCAAGCCCAACCAGATCGGTACCGTGACCGAGACCCTGCGCGCGATCAGGGTGTGCCTGGAGTCCGGATACGGGGCGATGGTCTCGCACCGGTCCGGGGAGACGACGGACTCCTTCATCGCCGACCTGTCGGTCGGCTCGGGCAGCGGGCAGATCAAATCCGGCGCCCCGGCCGGAGGCGAGCGCGTGGCCAAGTACAACCGACTCCTCCAGATCGAGGACCGTCATCCCGGCCTGCCCTACGGCCTGGGCCTTTGACCCTGTTCTGCTCGTGGCCCGGAGCGCTGGGGCTCGCGGCCTGGGTCATTCCCCCGGCTGCGGGTCGACCTCTTGGCTGTACAGGTTCCCGGGCTGGGCGCCGCCGTCGGCGAGGTCGCGCAGGTGGAGTCGGCGCAGGTGCAGCAGATGCGGGGCGATGGCCGGCTGGAGCCGAAGAGCGGGCAGGTCACGCATCGCGACGAACTGGGGCACGCGGCCGTCCTCACGGCAGACCGGCTCCCCTTGGACCCCGTCCGCGGGTAGGCCACGATCTCGGTCATGTAGCGCCCCGTGGACCGGTCGAGCGTGTCGACCAGGAATCCGCAGTGCAGAGCGCCGGCCTCCAAGCCGGTCTCCTCACGCAGTTCGCGCTGCGCGCAGGCCACCAGCCCCTCATCCGCACGTGTGTGGCCGCCGGGCAGCTTCCACACCGCGCAACCGTTCTCGTCGCTGCGGACCAGCAGGACCTCGTCGCCGCGGAAGACCGCGACCGAGCAGCGGGTCTCCAGGGGCTGGGGCGATACACCGGTGGACATGACAGCCTCCGCGCCGTTCGGTGCGCATGCAGCGCACGGATCGTCCAGAGGCCATCAGCGGGGGTGTCCGCAGTTCGGGCGAGCCTCATCGCCCTCTCCAGCCATGGTCACCCCTGGCGGCGGCACCGGCAAGGGCAAGCCCCCGCCGGTCCGCGGGCTGCCGGCATCCGGCATCCGGCATCCGGCATCCGGCACAGGGGAAGCTGCGAAGCCGGTGTCGCGAGGACGGCTCATTCACGCAGGGAATTCAGGCCCACTGGGCCATACAGCGATATTCTGGGAGTGAACGGTCACGGACCGGCGGCGGCATTTCGACGGCGGTTCGTCTCTTCGAAGCGCGGCGATTCACGATGACCCGGGAATACCTGGTGGGCGAGACATCGGTCCTGCTGGCCCAGTTGCAGGCGGCAGCGACCGATGACGTACGGGCGCACGAGGTCGCGCTGCTGCGCCGCGAGGCCGAGGACACGCCGCCCGCAGCTCTCGGGACCGTCGCGGCGCGCGCCCTGCGGGTGGCCGACACCCTGTGCCGCGACTCGCTCGACCGCGGCGACGCGCAGGCGTTCAGCCGCCAGTGCGCGTGCGCGGCAGACCTGCTCCAGTTCTGCACCTGCGCGCAGCTGATCCACGAAGGCTAGCGGCGCAAACCCCGCACGGGAGGCACGACCCCATGGCAGCCGAACCGGAAGAACAGGAAAACCAGCTCTCCGAAGCGCAGATCGCGGTCCACTGGCGCGAGGAGGAGACCTATCCCCCTCCGGACTCGCTCATCGGGCAGGCCAACGCAGCCGATCCTGCCATCATCGAACGGTTCGGCGAGGACCACTTCCCCGACTGCTTCACCGAATACGCGGACCTGCTCACCTGGGACACCCCCTGGGACACCGTGCTGGACACCAGCCGCCCACCGTTCTGGAAGTGGTTCGTCGGCGGCCGGCTCAACGCCAGCTACAACTGCGTCGACCGGCACCTGGCCACCAGCCGCAACAAGGCCGCGTTCATCTGGGTGCCCGAACCCGAGGACCAGGCCACCCAGACGATCACCTACCAGGAGCTCTACCGCAAGGTGAACGAGTTCGCCGCGCTGCTGCAGGACTACTGCGGCCTGGCCACCGGTGACCGGATCACCTTCCACCTGCCGATGGTCCCCGAACTGCCGGTGGCCATGCTCGCCTGCGCCCGCCTCGGCGTCATCCACTCCGAGGTCTTCGGCGGGTTCAGCGGCACCGCGTGCGGCGACCGCATCGCCGACTCCGGCAGCCGGATCCTGATCACCATGGACAGCTACTACCGCGGCGGCACGCTGGTGGACCACAAGGTCAAGGCCGACGAGGCGATCGAGGCCGCCCGCAAGCTGGGCCAGGAAGTCGACAAGGTCCTGGTCTGGCGGCGCACCCCGGGCCAGTACGCCTCCAAGTCCCCCATGGTCGAGGGCCGCGACGTCTTCGTCGACGAGATCCTCGGCGACTACCGAGGCAAGTCTGTTCCGCCGGTGTCGATGCCCGCCGAGGCGCCGCTGTTCCTGATGTACTCCAGCGGGACGACCGGGCGCCCCAAGGGCTGCGAGCACTCCACCGGCGGCTACCTCTCCTACGTCGCCGGCACCTCGAAGTACCACCTGGACATCCACCCGGAGGACACCTACTGGTGCGCCGCCGACATCGGCTGGATCACCGGACACTCCTACATCGTCTACGGCCCGCTGCTGCTCGGGACCACCAGCGTGCTGTACGAGGGCGTCCCGGTCTACCCGGACGCGGGCCGGTGCTGGCGCATCGCCGAGCGGCTGGGGGTGAACATCTTCCACACCGCTCCCACCACCATCCGCATGCTGCGCAAGGTCGGACCTGAGGAGCCCCGAAAGTACGACTACCAGTTCAAGGTCATGACCACGGTCGGCGAGCCGATCGAACCGGAGGTGTGGCGCTGGTACTACCAGGAGGTCGGCAAGGGCCGGGCCGCGATCGTGGACACCTGGTGGCTGACGGAGACCGGCGGGTTCCTGGGCACCACCCTGCCCGCCCTGCAGCCGATGAAGCCCGGTAGCTGCGGCCCGGGCGCGTTGGGCATCCACCCGGTGATCTACGACGAGGACCGCAACACCGTCGAGGCCGGCAGCGGCAGGGCCGGCAACATCTGCATCCGCAACCCCTGGCCCGGCGTCCTGCAGACGATCTGGGGCCAGCCCGAGCGGTTCGTGGACGTCTACTACCGCAAGTACTGCGCCGACCCCGACAGCAAGGACTGGCACGACTGGCCGTTCCTGTGCGGCGACGGCGCCGTGCAGGCCGCCGACGGCTACTACCGGATTCTCGGCCGCATCGACGACGTCATCAACGTCGCCGGCCACCGGCTGGGAACCAAGGAAATCGAGTCGGCCGCCCTGACCGTCGAGGAGATCGCCGAAGCCGCCGCCGTCCCCGCCGTCGACGAGATCCGCGGCCGCGTCCCGGAACTGTACGTCGCGCTGAAACCCGGGCTGCGTGCGGGCCCGGACATCGAGCAGAAGGTCACCGCGGCGATCGAACGCGAGATCGGGAAGATCGCCCGCCCGGCCCGCGTGTGGATCGTCCCGGACATGCCCAAGACCCGCTCCGGCAAGATCATGCGCCGCGTCATCGCCGGAATCTCCAACTTCACCGACGTCGGCGACATCAGCACCCTGGCGAACCCGGAGATCGTCGACGAGATCCGCCACTTCGTCCAGGGCGACAAGCTCGCCAAGGGCGAGGTGCCCCGCGAACTGTCGCCGCAGGAAGCCGAGGAGATCCGCAACTTCGGCAAGACCGAGTGACCGCCGACCCACCCGCCCGACACAATCAGCCCGACCGCCGATCAACCCGAACCCACCGGGGGATCCGTGGTGCGGTCTCGGCCCTGCCGTCCTGCCTGTGCGGGGCCGGCAGCACTGCCGGGCGCCCCGTGCACGCCAGGGGTGCGGACCGGTTCGCATCCGCCCGCCGGGCCACCCGAACGAGTTGCCACCGGCCGGTCGCACGACGCCGGGCATCGGGCTCGGGCACACTGGAGAGAGCACACAGGTGATGGGGCTCACCTCCCGAACCGCGGCCATGCCGCTGACGGTCCCTGGCTGTTCAGGCCAGGGAGGACTGTGTGCCTATGACGTCGCGCGCTGCGGGACTGCGCCCGCTGGTCACCACCGCGCTGCTGGCCGTCGCCGCGGCCGGGGTCTCCGCCCGATCCTTGCTGTCGTGGCACGGGGTGCGCCCGGTGGCGTTCGCCGGGACGACAGCATCAGCCACAGTGGCGGTCGTGGCGGTGCTGCAACTGGTGCTGCTGGTCGTGGTGCTGCGGCAGGTCCGCCGGCGACGGCCTGGCAGCCCGGAGGGCGAGCACGTGCCCTCGCCGGTTCCGGTCAGCCGCCGGGAACGCGCCGCGGCCCTGGTGGGCTGCGTCCTGCTGCTGACCGCGCCCTGGGCGCTGCTTGCCCTCGCCACCCGCTCCGGCCAGGGCAGTGTCGCCATCCCCACCCCCGCGCCTGCCGCGACCGGGTCCAGGGCCGGTGTTCCGTCGGCCGCAACGCACCTGCCTGACATGACGGCGACCCTGTGGCCGCTGCTGGCGCTCGGCGTGGTGCTCCTCGCCGTCCTGGTGGCCGCCGCCTTGCTGGCCCACCGGCACCGCGCGCGGCCGGAGGTGACAGGTCGCAGGGCCGTCCCGCCTGCAGCGGCGCCCCCGGGCGCATCCCGCGTCGCGGCGCCGCCGCGCACCGGACCGCCCGGCTCGCCACGGGAGGCCGTGATCGCCTACTGGACAGCGCTGGGCGTGGACCTGAACCGGCGTGGAGTACCGCCGGTGCCAGCCGACACCCCCGCGCGGCTGCTGCACCGGGCCGAGGCCGCCGGTGTCCTGCCACCCGGGCCCGGCCCGGGCAGATGCTGGCCGGTCTGTTCCGCGAAGCCCGCTTCAGCACCCACCCGATCACCGAAGGACACGAGCAGGCGGCACAACAGGCTTACGCCCGCGCCACCGCCGGTCCCGCGGAGCAGTCGTGACCAGGGGCCGACTGTACGGGTGCGTGGCCGGGGCCGTCGGGTGCACCGCGGTCCTGGCCGCGCTCACCGCCGGGATGGCGGGCGTGGTCGTGGTCCTGGACGTCGCGGCCGTGCTGGTCGTGGTGGTCGCCCGGTTCAGCCTGCCGGCCGCGCCCGCCCGCCCCGGGCGTCCCGGCCGGCGGCGAGTGGCGGATCCGGACGTGGACTTCGCCGACTTCCGCCGGATCAGCTCGGCCCTGTCCTGGTCGGCGCAGTCCGCGCGGCACTACGACCACGCGACCCGCCCCGCCCTGCACGCCATCGCCGCAACGGTTCTGACGGCCCGCCGCAACCTGGACGCCGAACGCGACCCGCAGGCCGCACGCGACGTGCTGGGCGCGGACCTGTGGACGCTGATCGACCCCGCCCGGCCCGCCAGCAACGACAGCAGCGCCCCGCCCCGGCACCCGACGCCCTCGAACGCCTCACCCGCCGCCTGGAGGACCTGTGACCCCGGAACAGACGCACCACCGCGCCACCGCCGTGCTGGACGCGGTGGAGCGGGCCGTCGTCGGCAAGCGCCCCGCCCTGGAACAGGTCCTGTCCGGCGTGCTGGCCTCGGGTCACGTGCTGATCGAGGACCTGCCCGGGCTCGGCAAGACCCTGATCGCCCGCAGCTTCGCCACCGCGCTGGGGCTGAGCTTCACCCGGATCCAGTTCACCCCGGACCTGCTGCCCTCCGACGTCACCGGCAGCGCCTTCTACGACCAGGCCACCGGCAGCAACGTCTTCCGCCCCGGACCGGTCTTCACCCAGCTGCTGCTCGCCGACGAGATCAACCGCACCCCGCCCAAGACCCAGGCCGCGCTGCTGGAGGCCATGGCCGAGGGCCAGGTCAGCGCCGACGGGCAGACCCGGCCGCTGCCGCAGCCGTTCATCGTGCTGGCCACCGACAACCCGATCGAGTACGAGGGCACCTACCCCCTGCGAAGCCCAGCTCGACCGCTTCGCGCTGCGGGTCCGCATCGGCTACCTGCCCGCCGACCAGGAGACCGGCGTGCTGGCTGCGCGGCTGGAGCGCGGATCCGCGCCCGCCCGCGTCCCCCAGGTCACCACCGCCGCCGAACTCCTTTCCATGCGCGAGTCGCTGGAGCAGGTGGAGGTCGACCCGGACCTGCTCGACTACGTGGTGGCACTGCTGGGCGCCACCCGCACCCACCCGCAGGTCGCGGTCGGCGCCAGCCCGCGCGGCGGCTTGGCCCTGGTGCAACTCGCCCGCGCCCGCGCCGTCCTCCAAGGCCGCGACTACGTCGTCCCCGAAGACATCCAGGCCTTGGCCGGACCGGCCCTCGGGCACCGCCTGAGCCTGCGACCGGAACTGTGGGTCCGCCAGATCACCGGCGACGACATCGTCGCCGACCTCCTGGCCCGCCTGCCCGTCCCCGCCCCGGAGCGTGCGCGATGACCCCGTCCCCCTGACCTGGACCCCCTCCCCGCACACCCGCGCCCTGCTCACCGTCGCCGTGGCCGCGCTGGCCCTGGCCTTGATCGCGGGCCGCCCTGACGCCGTGGTGCTGGCCGCACCGCTGCTGTGGGCCGCCACCAGCCGCCGCACCCGCCACCTGCCAGCCCACGCCCATCTACGGGTGGACCTGGAGCCGAAGGTCTGCTTCGAGGACGAGAGCGCCGTGCTGCACATCGAGGTCGCCGACGCAGACGCCTGCCGACTCGAACTCCACCTCCCCGAAGGGCTCCGCCTGCAGGACAGCGAACCCGTGACCCTGGGCGCCAGCGGGTCCTGGACGCTGCGCGCCGTGCGCTGGGGCCGATGGAGCACCGGTGGGCTGCGGCTGCGGCTGCGCAGCGGCGACCGGCTCTGGCAGGCCGACGCGGTGCTGACACCGGCCCAGCTGACGGTCTATCCGCGCCCGGCACCACCCCAGCTGGGCCTAGGCGGCGCGGACCGTGCGGCGCGGCGTATCGGCGAGCACGCCACCCGGCTGCCGGGCGCGGGCGCGGAGTTCGCCGGCGTGCGCCCCTGGGTGCCGGGGGAGGCGCAGCGGCGGGTCAACTGGCCCGCGACCCGCCGGACCGGCCGGTTGCAGGTGACGGCCTTCGCCGATGAGCGGGCCGTGGACCTGGTGCTGTGCCTGGACGCCTACAGCGCGGTCGGCCCACCCGGACGCACGACTTGGACCTGGCCCTGCGCGGGCGGCCGGGCTGGCGCGGGCCTATCTGCGCGACCACGACCGGGTCGGGGTGGTGACCATCGGCGGGTCGCTGCGCTGGCTGGGCCCGGACCTGGGCGAGCGGCAGTTCTACCGCATCGCGCAGCTCCTGCTCGACGTGCCGCCGTGATGAGAGCTTCCTGGATCCGGACCTGGACCGGATCCCGCGCACCGCGTTGCCGCCGCTGGCCAGGGTCGTGGTCTTCTCCCCGCTGCTGGACCCGCGTGCCACCGCCGTCCTGCACGACCTGCGCGCCCGCGGCTTCCAGGTGGTCCTGGTCGACCCGCTAACCTGCGAGCCGCCGGGCGGGACACGGCACCGTGATCTGGCTCTGCGCTGGTGGCGGCTGCACCGCGACGGCCAGCGAGCGTCACTGAGCCGCCTGGGGGTGCCGGTGGTGCCCTGGGACGGGAGCACACCGATGCGGCTGCCCTTCGCACCTCGGCAGGCGGCCCGGTGACCCGGCGCGCCGGGTGGCCGGCTCGCGCGGTGGCGGTGGTGGCCGCACCGGCGGCGGCCTGCTCGGCCGCGTGGCCCGGTCACGGTACCGCGCCGGTGGTCGCGGCGGCCGGGGCGCTGCTGCTGGTCGCCTCCCTGCTTCTCGGGGTCCGGGCTGTGGGGACGCTCGGGGCCTGCATGGTCGTGCTCGCCCAGATCCTGGCCCCGCTGCAGCTCGCCCGGGCGGCGCTGACCGCGGTGCTGCTGTTCGCCGCCCTGGAGGCCCTGGAACAGGGCGACCTGCCCGGCAACCTCTGGTCCCGGACCCGGATGTGGCTGGGCGCGGTACGGCTACGGTGCTGGTGGCGTTGGTGGCCGGGGCCTGCACCGGAGCACTGCCCGGCTGGACGGCCCCCGCCGCCGTTGCCGCCGCTTGCGCACTGGTGTGGCCCGACCGGTCGCGGACCGCGCGGGTCCAGGCCGCGACCAGCGGACCTGACCCGGGGCGATCGGGCCGTCCGGGGCCTTGACCTGGCGCATCGCTGGCTGTTCACTCGTCAGCAGGTGATGGAACCCGCCTGGGCCCTCTCGGTCCGAACCGCCTTCGCTTGAGGCTGATGGTCCCTGACCACACGTCAGGAACGCATGCCCGTAGAGGTGCCCGGTGCCGGATCCCGCCCTTCGTTACGCCCCGTCGGCCCCCGCGTCCGCAGGCTTGTGCGTTTCCGCTTCCTCCAGAACGGACACACGCCGATGAACTGCTACGACTGCGACACGCTCAAGGGCATCGACCGCAGCGCGGTCGCGATCTGCCTCGGCTGCGGGGCCGCCCTGTGCGCGGAGCACACCTGCACCACGCCGCGGACCGTGCACCGGGTCAACGGCACCGGGGTGGCGACGCTGCCGCTGGCCGCCCGCCGCCACCTGTGCGGGACCTGCTCGCGGGCCGAGGACAGCCGCTGACCCCCGGGGTGTTCGTCAGCCGCCTGCCAGTCGCAGCCGGCAGGTGGCTATCTCGGCCTCCGCCCCCCGTCGCGCGAGCCATTGGAAGGTCTGGGGAGGCCAGCCGGGCCGCTCCTCCTCGAAGACCCGAAGAAGTGCTGGACCGCCCGCCGGTCCTCGTCGGAAAGGTCCCCCAGGTCGCGTAGTGGGCGGTGAGCGGGTCGCCCACCGGGACGCAGAGGATCTTCCCGGCCGGGCCGTCCAGCCGGGTCCGCAGCACGGCCACCGCGCGGCAGCGGATCACCACCCCCGGGGCGGCGGTCTCTCCGAGCGCCACCAGCGCCTCCAGTGCGCACCCGCGGGCCGTTGCCGTGCGCTGGACCAGCCCGTAGACGGATGCGAGCCGCACCGAGGTCAGGCGCATCCGCGCCAGAGCCCGGTCGGGGCCCTCTCCGCACGCCTGGGGGCCGTGCTCGACCGCGACGTGGAAGTCCATGCCGGGGCCCTGCGAGGGGTGCTGGGCGGGGTAGCGGGGGCGCGTGGACAAGGGGGCTCCTACCGTCGATGGATCATCGAGGTAGGGACCGTTGGCAGCGTGGAGCTGCGGTTGACGGCGAGCCCCTCCGCCGTGCGGCAGCCCACAGCCTACGGTGCCCGCACGCCGCCAGGAAGAGGGCGTGTGCATGCGGTCACCTCCTCTGTCCCGTGGCTGAGTTGACGGCCACTCGGCCCTTCGGGAGGTGGGGTCAGGCTAGAGCGGTGACCAGGGCGATCACCGCGATCAGGGTGAGCAGCATGTAGGCGAGGTAGGCGTCCAGGCGTCCGCTCTGGAGGCGTTTGGCGGTGCGGACGGCGGCGCGCAGGGGGCGCAGCAGGGGTTGGTAGAGGTAGGTCTCGATGACTTCGACGGTGTCGGAGCTGTAGTCGAAGTCGGGGCTGGGGTTGTGGTGGCCTTCCTGGGCCTGGTTCTCGTTGGGGGCGGGGTCAGGGCGGTGCGGGTGTGCAGGACGCCGGCCAGGATGCGGCGGGTGGGGTTGGCGTAGCCGTGGGAGGTGTACCAGTCGGGGCCCTGGACGCCGCCGGTGGCCGAGCGCCAGGCAGGGACGCGGCGGACCCGCAGTGCCCGTCCGCGGGAGAGCAGGAGCAGGGCGGCGGTGACCGCGGCGGCGAGCAGGGGCATGACGATCCACTGCCAGGTGGGCGAGAGGATGGAGAAGTCGGCGTAGACGGGTTGCAGCACCCACGGTCCGCGCAGGGCGGACAGCGTGTCGGCTCGTGGGACCAGCGGGGCCAGTCCGGCGGCCAGGACGCGGACCTCCAGGGGGCGATGGCGGCCAGGGCGAAGCAGCCGGACGCGGTGGCGATGATGATGGCCCGTACCGGCAGGCCCGGGTCGCGGGCCCCGGCCAGCGGCTTGCTGGGTGGTGATCCCAGGACGGTCAGGCCGACCAGCCGGACGAACGCGACGCCGGCGAAGCCGGCGGTCAGGGCGACCAGGGCGCCGGCGGCGGCCATGGCCAGGCGGGCGGCGAGGAACGGGACGCGGAACTGCTGGAGCAGGGCCTCCAGCAGCATCCACTCGGAGACCAGGCCGCAGGTGAGCGGGAGTCCGGCCAGGGTCAGGCAGCCGATCGCGAAGCCGGTGCTGCTGACCGGCAGGGTGCGCACGGTGCCGCGCAGGTCGTCCAAAAGGTCGGTGCCGAAGCCGTGCCCGAGGCGGTGGCTGGTGGTGAACAGCAGGGTCTTGGCCATCGCGTGGGTGACGACCTGGAGGGTGGCGGCGAGCAGGCCGATCGCGGTGAGCAGCGGCTGGTGGACGGCCGCGCCGATCAGGGCCACGGCGTAGCCGGTGGTGATCAGTCCGGCGTTCTCGACGGAGGAGAACGCGATCACCCGCGAGAGCCGGTCCTGGACCGCGACGTGGGCGATGCCCAGCAGCGCGCTGGCGGCGGCGACCAGCAGCAGAACCACGGCGAGCCAGCGCGGCGGGGCGCCGAGGAGTTGCAGGGTGCGCCACAGTCCGTAGAAGCCGACGTTGACCGCCGCTCCGGCCAGCACGGCGCGTGCGGGTCCGGGGGCGGCGCTGTATCCGGCGGGCAGCCAGATCTGCACCGGCGCCAGGCCGACCTTGACGGCGAAGCCGATGATCAGCAGGACGTTATGCTGTGTGCGCGTGCCGGCGGCACGCCTGTGAAGTCGCCAGGACCAGGGAGTGGGCGTGCGGCCGAGCAGCAGCAGGCCGAGCAGCAGGAACGCGCCGCTGAGTTTGCTGAAGGTGGCGGTGATCAGGCTGGCGCGGGCGCGCCCGCGGCGGTGGCGGTCGAATCCGCGCGTCAGGTAAAACGCGAACCCGATGCCCTCCAGCCGAACATGAACGTGAACGCGCCCCTGGCGGTGATCGCCAGCGACAGCGAGGCCAGCAGCAGTGCCAGCACCGCGCCCAGGCCCCGGCGCAGCATGGTGGCGGCGGGGTGCGGCGGGGCGGCGGCGGACAGCAGCGGGAGCAGGGCGGCGCCGAAGGTGATCAGCAGGAACAGTCCGGACAGCGGGTCGGTGCCGGCCCCGCCGTCGCCCGCGTCCAGCAGGGAGCCGGTGGCGGCCGGGTGCCCGGCCATCGCCATGCCGCCCAGGACCATCAGGCCCGCGCTGGCGGCGGCGGACAGCAGCAGCGAGGCGCGGGCGCAGGCGGTGGCGAGCCCGGGCCCGGCCCGGCGCGGCAGGACATCGACGGCGACGGCCGCGGCCAGGACGGCCCAGCAGGCGATCAGCAGCGCGGTCACCGGACGCCTCCCGGTCGATCGGTCTGGGGCAGGCGGTTCAGCAACAGCAGCAGGCCGTGCAGGATGCTGAACGGGCTGGGTGGGGAGCCGGGAACCCACACGTCGACCGGGAGTTGTCCGCCGATGCCGCGGTCGGTGGCGTAGGTTGGGGGCGACCAGGCCGCCGCTGAATGGCGTCGGTGCCGACGGCCAGGACCGCGCGGCGAGCGGGGCATGGCGTCCAGGGTCCGGGCCATGGGTTCGGTCATGCCGTGGGTGCCGGTGCCGGTGACCAGCGCGATGTCGGCGTGGCGGGGGCTGGCGGTGAAGAAGATCCCGAGGCGGTGGATGTCGTAGACCGGGTTGAGGAGCGCCATCACCTCCCATTCCTCGCTGCCGTCGGACCCGGCGTCCACATGGCGCAGGTGCACCGAGCGGCGCAGGGCCCGGGTGCGGGCGGCCAGGTCGGCCCGCAGCGCGGCCAGGGCGGCCTCGTCCTCGGGCGGGTCGGGGACGTACAGGGCGCGCCGGGTGGAGCGCGCGGTCTGCGCACCGGCGCGCAGCGCGAACAGGTCGGGCCGCTCGCGGACGCAGCGGCGGCACAGGATGCAGCGTCCCTGGTCCAACTGCAGCGCCTGGCCGTTGCGGGTGATGGCGGCGGTGGGGCAGAGGGATTCGGGGGTGCCGTCGACGTCGGTCAGGTCGGTGCGCAGGACATCGACGGTGCCGGGCCACTGGTCGGCGTAGGGGTCGGGGTGGCGCGGGTAGCGGGTGGTGACCACGCCTTCGCGCAGGCCGCGCAGGATCCAGGGCATCAGGACCGCCTCCCGGCCGTGGGGTTGGGGTGCTGGGTGGGTGTCACTGGGCGGCCCCGGCGATGGACAGGCCGAAGCTGGCCTCGATGAAGGGGAAGTCGGTGAGGATGTCCCCGTGGAAGACCTCGTGCAGCAGGTCCAGGTTGTGGAACGAGGCGGAGCGCGGCTTGCAGCGGGTGATCCAGCCGCCGCTCATCCGGACCAGGTAGAGCACTTCGCCCTGCGGGGCCTCGGCCCAGCCCAGCGCCTGGCCGTCGGCGGCCGCACCGGATTCGACCAGGGGCCGTACGGGAGGTGGCGCAGCTGGTCGGCGGCCTGGCGGATCAGCTGGAAGGACTGGTGGACCTCGTCCAGCGGACCTTGAGCCGGTCCATCGCGTCACCCGCCGACCGCCGCGGCAGCGGCGCCATTGCCAGGTGCGGGTAGGCGTCGTAGGGGCGGTCGGTGCGGCTGTCGGCGGTGAAGCCGCTGCCCTTGCCGACCGGCCCCAGCGCTCCCCGGGTCTGGGCGACCTCGGGGTCCAGGCGGCCGGTGCCGCGCAGCCGGTCCAGGAAGGAGGGGGTGTCCATCAGCGCGCGGGCGTCGGCCTCCAGCGCGGGCTGGATCCGGTCCAGCTCGGCGACCAGGTCTGCCGGCTGAAGCAGCGGGGTCCGGTGACGCCGCCGGGGATGACCACACAGCGTCCGAAGCGGCTTGCGCACAGGGCTCCGACCAGCCGCATTACACGTTCCTTGTGCAGTCCCATCCGGGCGGTGGCCACCACCAGCCCGGCCGCGTCGCACAGCCGCAGGGCCACGTCGAGGTGGTTGGCCAGGCGTTCGCACTCGGCATGGACCACCCGCACCAGAGCGGCCGGCTGCGGGACCGTGGCCTCGCCGAGGGTCTCCACCGCGTGGGCGAAGGACAGCGCGTGGGCCACCGAGGCGACGCCCTCGACGCGTTCCGCCAGCAGCACGCCGTCCTCGACGCTCAACCCCTCGAAGCGTTTCTCGATGCCGCGGTGCTTGGGATAGAGCCGGATCTGGATCCGGGGGATGTCCTCGCCGGGCGTCTCCACCAAATACTCGACGGATTCCATGACGCCGGAGCGGACCGGGCCGTGCGGGATGGTGAACACCCCGGGCCCGGTGACCACCGGCGGCAGCGCGAACTCCTGCGCGGGCAGCGAGTCGGGGGACTGCCAGGCACCGGGTTCGGGCCGGGTTCCCTGCTGCCCCTCGCGGGGCAGCAGCAGCGGGTCCAGGCGCGGGTGGCCGGCCGGGCGCAGGCCGAACAGGTCGTGGATCTCGCGCTCGTACCAGAACGCCGCCGGGACCAGCGGCGTCAGCGCCGGATACGTCGTGGTCCCGGGCGGCAGCCGGGCCTCGACCCGGTTCACCGACCCGCCCTCAGCCAGGACCGCGGCAAGGACCGTGTCCCGGTCGTCCTTGCTCGCGATCAGGGCCGCGAAGCGCGCCCCGTGCGTGAGCCGCCGCGCGACCTCCCCGCGCAGGGCGTCCGCGCCCACGGTCTCCACCCTCGTGCCCTGGCCGTCCTGGCGCTGCGGTTGGCCGTTCATGTGACGGTCCCGCGCAGTTCGGCCGCGCCGCGCTGGAGCAGCGCGGTCAGGTCGGCGGGCGGGTGGATGCCCAGGACGAGCAGGGCGGCCAGGCCGACCAGGACCGGGGCAACCATCCACCACGACGGTTCGCGGGCGGGTGTCGCGGCGGCGCCCAGGGATCTGGGGGCGGGTTCGGCGGACGGCACCACGACCATCCGGGTGGCGGCCAGCGCCAGCCCGGCGAACGCCAGGGTCACCAGGGCGACCAGCATCGCCGCCCAGGCGGTGCGCCCGCCGGCGATGCCGCCCTGGACGATCTGGAACTCGCTGCGGAAGATCCCGAACGGCGGCAGCGCGGACAGGATGAAGACCGCCAGCAGGAACGCGGGCCCGCTGACGGGCAGCCGGTCCATGGCGCCGCGGATGCCGTTGATCTCCTTGGTCCAGTAGGTGTGCACGAGGGTGCCCGCGCCCATGAAGGCGTTGCCCTTGGCGGCGGCGTGGGCCAGCACGTGCAGCAGCGCGCCGGCGAGGGCGATCGGCGTGCCGAAGCCGACCGCGGTGGCCAGGATGCCCATGTGCTCGACGCTGGAGTACGCGAGCAGCCGCTTCACGTCCTGCTGGTCCAGCACGTACAGGGCGGACAGCAGCAGCGAGAGGATGCCGAACGCCAGCAGCACGTCCTGGGGGAAGTC
Organism: Streptacidiphilus sp. 4-A2; assembly: GCA_014284505.1. Classification (GTDB taxonomy): domain Bacteria; phylum Actinomycetota; class Actinomycetes; order Streptomycetales; family Streptomycetaceae; genus Streptacidiphilus. The sequence continues at coordinate 6,741,020 of JAAFYY010000001.1, forward strand.
GGGGCCAAGGACGGCGCGGGTGACCTGGAAGTAGCGCAGCACCGCGTAGAAGCTGACCGCCAGCAGCGACCCGGACAGCAGCGCGGAGATCGGCGTCGGGGCCTGTGAGTGGGCGTCGGGCAGCCAGGTGTGCATCGGCACCAGGCCGACCTTGGTGCCGAAGCCGACCACCGCCAGCACGAACGCCAGCCGCACCGGTGTGTGCGGCATGTGCGGTGCGGCCTTCACCAGTTGCGGCACCGACAGGTCGTAGGCGGAGCCCAGCACGGTCGACCCGGCGTAGTACATGACGATGGTGGCCAGCAGCGCGATACCCAGACCCACGGACGCCAGCAGCACGTACTTCCACGCGGCCTCGGCCGCGCTCTCGGTCGCGTCGATGGCCACCAGCAGAGCGGAGACCACCGTGGTGATCTCGATCGCGATCCACAGCAGCGCCAGCTCATCGACCATGCAGGCGCACAGCATCGACCAGGCGAACAGGTTCAGCCCGGCGTAGAAGCGCCGGGCGTAGCGCGGGAACCCCGGATCGTCCTGATCGTCCTTCAGGTAGCCGATGGTGTAGGCGGACACCATCGCGTACAGGAACGCGGTGGACAGCAGGAACACCCCGGACAGTGCGTCCAGGCGCAGGAACCCGACGCTCGGCTGGCCGTGCGCGGCGCTGGGGACCAGCGCCAGGGCGCACCCCAGGCACACCGCGCCCGAGACGGCGGTCGCGGCGCGGATCACCTTCGGGGAGGTCACCAGCGCCAGCAGCGCGGTCGCCAACGGAAGCAGGGCCAGGACGAGCAGGAGCCAGCGCATCGCGTTCACCCCCGCAGCCGGGTCAGCGCGGCGGTGGACAAAGTCGAGGTCCGGGAGTGATGGACGCGCATGAGCACCCCGAAGACCACCACCGCGACCAGAAGGTCGAACAAGAACGCCACCTCCAGGATCAGCGGCATGCCCGAGGCGACGACCAGCGAGGCCAGCGAGACGCCGTTCTCCAGCGAGAAGAACCCGATCGCCTGGGAGACCACGTCGCTGCGCACGATCATCAAAACGAACGCGACCCCGATCACCGCGACCGCAAGCGACAGGGCGGTGGTGGGCAGCACCCGGCTGTTGATGCCCAGGCGGTCGACCGCGAAGAACGCCAGCCCGGCGACGCCCAGCGACAGCAGGACCTCGCTGGCGACCCCCAGCGCGCCGCTGCCGGCGATCTCGGCGTCCGCCTCGCGCAGCAGCCGGGTCACCACCGCCGGCACCGCCCACACCTTCAGGATCAGCGACAGCCCGGCCAGGGCGTACAGCTCGGGCACGTCACGACCGGCGGCCACGACCCCCGCCAGGGCCGAGACCAGCAGCGACTGCGCCGCGTACAGCCGCACCTGGGAGCGCAGCAGGCTGGTGCGCAGCATCGCGAACTCCGTCAGCAGCACTCCCACGGCCAGGGCGTCGGCGGTACCGGCGAAGGAACTGGGGACCGGTTGCGTCAGCATCAGCCGCCTCCCAGGTAGAGGGTGAACACGGCCAGGACCGCCAGCAGGAACGCGGCAGAGGTGAACTCGGTGATCTTGAACAGGCGCAGTTTCGCGAAGGAGCAGTCGATCACCGCGATCAGCAGGCCCAGCAGCAGCGCCTTGCCCAGCAGTGCGGCGATGGCCAGGGCGACGTCGAGGGGCCGGCGGGTGGAGGACAGGCCCCAGGGGGCGATGAACACGTCGATCAGGATGGTGAAGAGGATCAGCTGCTTCATCGCCGACCCCCCCGGATCAGGGCCAGGTAGGGGCCGGAGTGCTCGAAGGAGCGGGCCTCCTCGATCATGCCGAACTCGTTGGTGCTGCCGTGGGCCTCCACGGGGATGCGCCCGGTCTCGAACAAGATCACCAGGAACAGGGCGGTGGCGGCCAGCAGGTGGGCCGGGCGCAGGATCTGCTCGGCGCTGGAGCGCACGGTCGCCGCCATGGCGTAGGGCAGGTCAGTACCGGTCACCAGGGCGACCGAGAACACCACGAACAGCATCACCGGCTCGGTGATCGCCGCGAACGTCTTCGCCCGGCTCGCCCCCAGCTGGGCGTAGGGCGCACCGGTCTCCACCGCGGCGACCGCGGCCGCGAACGAGGCCAGAGCCAGGATGAAGCCGCCACCCAGGATGTCGCCCATGTACCCGAGCGGCAGCCCGTAGCTGGTCAGGACTGGGATCAGCAGGGGGACGGTCAGGTAGCAGGTCATCGCGAGCACCGGGGCTGCCAGGAACACCGCGCTGGAGCCGACCGGGGCCAGCGCCTCCTTGCGGAAGAGCTTGGACAGGTCGAAGTACGGCTGCAGCAGGCGCGGCCCGCGCCGGCCCTGGAGCCGGGCCCTCGGGTGGCGATGAAGCCGCTGATGCCGGGGCCCGCGACCAGCACGGTGGCCGACTGCAGGGCTGGACCAGGGCCAGGGCAGTGCGGTCACCTGCGTCTCCGCTCTGCGGGTTCTCCGTTGAGGGGACGAGCGAGTGCTGCGGTGCGGCCGATGGAGGGGGCGGGGTGTGGGGGCGCTCGCCATCGGTCTCCTCTGCCATCCGGGCGGGCGCGCACCAGGGCACGCCGAGCGTCAGTTGGTAGAAGCCATCAGCGGCAGCTGGTGCCGCGGTTAGGCGAGCCTCATCGCCGACCATCAGTGCAGCACCGGCGACCGGGGGATGCAAGGGTGCCACGCCGCACAGCCGGTGCGAGCATTCCGCCTCCTCGCCCGCTATCCTCGGGGCTACGGCGGAGGGGCTCGCCGTATAACCGCGACCGGTCAGCCGGTCGCCAACGGTCCCTACCTGGCGGTCGCCGATCCCGGCGGCCCTGAACTCAGGTAGGAGAGCCATGCCCCGATCACCCCACCTGCGGCCCGGCCGCCCGTGGCGGGCCCCTGCCTTGCGGAGGGCCGATGCCCGGATTTGAACCAGCACGCGGACAGGTCAGCACCGACCTGCCTCGTGAAGACCTGCCTCTGGACCCGGACACCGGATCCACCCCGCAGCCCCGCCCATCGCGCCCGCCTCGTTCGCGGCAGTGGGACGTGCTGGGCGTGGTCGCGCTCGGCGGCGGCCTGGGCAGCGTCGCCCGCTACGAGCTGGGCAAGGCGTGGACCACGCCCTCCGGCGGGTTCCCCTGGTCGACCTTCACCATCAACGTCCTCGGCAGTCTGGCGTTGGGGCTGCTGATGGTCTACGTCGTCGAGGTCTGGCCGCCCTCGCGCTACCGCCGCCCATTCCTGGGGGTCGGCATCATCGGCGGCTTCACCACCTTCTCCACCTGGATGAACGAGACCCGCGGCCTGATCGCCACCGGCCACCTCGCGGTCGCCGACGCCTACGCGCTGACCAGCCTGATCGCGGGCCTGGCCGCCGTGTGGACCGGCATCGCTGCCGCCCGGCGCCTGCAGCGGCTGCCGGTGCGCCGCGGACCCAGCCGCCGCGACCAGGCCGGACGCACCGCAACCGCTCAGCCACCCGAGCAAGGCCCCTCCACCCAAGGAGCTCAACGATGAGCCCGCTGCCGCACCTGCACCGGCACCACGAGGACCAGCTGCCCGCCCACGCCCCCCGCGGGATGCTGCGCGGTTCCGCCCTGCGCCTGTCGGTCTACCTCGCCGATGGCGAGCAGTACCACCACCACGCCGTCTACACCGAGATCGTTCACCGGGCCCACCGCGCCGGACTGGCCGGGGCCAGCGTCTTCCGCGGCATGGAGGGCTTCGGCCGCAATGCCCGCATGATCCACACCACCCGGCTGCTGGACGTGGCCGACAACCTGCCGCTGCTCGTGGTCATCATCGACACCCCCGAACGCATCCGCGCGTTCCTGCCCGTCCTGCGCGAGATCAGCCCGTACAGCGTGGCCACCCTCGACCCGGTCGAGCTCGTCGAACCCGGCACCGCGCCCACCTACGAACCACAGGGGAACCCGTGATACCCGTCCTGATGGTCTTCCTCGGCGGCATGGTCGGCGCACCCACCCGCTTCCTGGCGGACAAAGCCGTCCAGTCCCGCCACGACAGCGTCTTTCCCTGGGGCACCTTCGCCATCAACATCTCCGGCGCCTTCATCCTGGGAGCACTGGGCGCGGCCTCGCTGCACCACCACCTGCCCTCCGACCTGAGCCTGCTGCTGGGCACCGGCTTCTGCGGCGGCCTGACCACCTTCTCCACCTTCTCCTTCGAAACCGTGCGCCTCATGGAGGACGGATCACTCGCCGAAGCCGGACTCAACGCCGTCGGCAGCCTCGCCCTCGGCCTGGCAGCCGCAGCCCTGGGCTTCGCCCTGCTCACCTGGCTGTGACCACCGACCCGGACACCCCGGATCCTGGGACAGCGCCGGGCCAGGCACCCGCGCGCTGGCTCACCCGGGGTGTGGCCGGCGTTGGGCTGAGCCAGTTTCTTCAGCGACACCGGCCACGAGAGCGCCACCGCGATCCTGCCAACCTTCCTCATCTCCACCCTCCACGCCGGTCCCGCAGCCCTCGGCGTGATCGAAGGCGTCAGCGACGCCCTGAGCGGCATCAAAACTCGCCGGCGGCCCCCTGGCCGACGACCCCACCCGCCGCGCCCGCCTCGCCCGCGGCGGCTACCTGATCACCGCCCTGGCCACCGGCGCCCTGGGCGCGGTCACCGCCGTGTGGCAACTGGCCGCGCTTCGGGCGATCGCCTGGTGCGCCCGCGGACTGCGCTCACCCGCCCGCGACGCCCTCCTCGGGTCACTCGCCCCGCCCCGCGCCTACGGCCGGGCCTACGGAGTCGAACGCGCGGGCGACAACCTCGGCGCGGTCGCCGGCCCCTGCTCGCCGCCCTCCTCGTTACCGCCATCGGCCTGCGCCCCACCCTCTACCTCTCGGTCGTGCCCGGCCTGTTCGCCGCCGCCTCCATCACCCTGGCCGCCCACGAAGCCCGCCGCACCCTGGCCGCACCGGCCGCCCGGACCTGGGCCAAGGGCCAGCTGAGCGCCCTGCGGCAGGCCGGCATCGCCCGGCCGATGGTTCCGATCGCCCTGTTCGAACTGGGCAACATGGCCACCACCCTGCTGATCCTGCGCGCCACCGACGTCCTGCACCACGGCTCCCGCGACCTCACCGCAGCCACAGCGTTGGCGATCCTGCTCTACGCCGCCCACAACGCCCTGGCCGCCGCCGTCTCCTACGCGGCCGGAACCGTCCTGGACCGCACCGGCCCGCGCGCGGTCTTCGCCACCGGAGCCGCCGTCTACGTCGCCGCCTACCTGCTGCTGGCCTTCGCCGGCCACAACTGGGCCCTGCTGCTGGGCGGCTTCGTCCTGGCCGGCACCGGCATCGGCTGCGCCGAGACGCCGAGAGCACCCTGATCGCCCGCAGACTCCCCGACCGGCTGCGCGGCAGCGGCTTCGGCGTCCTCGGCGCCGTCCAAGCAGCGGGCGACCTCGCCTCCTCGGCCGTCGTCGGGCTGCTGTGGACCACCGTCTCCGCGCCCGCCGCCTTCACCTACGCCGCCGCCTGGATGGCCGCCGCCACCCTCGCCGCCCTCAGCCCCGCAGCCCGCCTGCGCACCGAAGAGCCACCCGGCTGAACCACAAGTCACCCAGCACCCATCCCGGCACCATCCCGTCCAAGGCACAGCCAATCAACGAGAGGACATCCGCCCGATGTCGCACGACACCAACACGCTCCAGCAGGCGCACGTCACCGTCACCGGACCGACCCCGCCCGACCACCTCCTGGCCGCCCTCGCCGAGCGCTTCCACAACGTCACCCCCGTGCAGGACGACAGCGTCACCGCCGCCTGCCGACACCGGCCTCGCGCACCCCGACCACGGCAAGCCCGACCTGTTCGCTGACCCCGAAGCCTTCGCCCGTGTCGTCGTCACCGGACCCCGCCATCGAGGACCCCGCGGCATCCCCCGACAACAAGATCATGATCCTCGACGAGAGCCCCGTCACCGTAGTGGTCCTGTGGCTCAAGGAGAAAACCCGCGAAGAAGACCGTGCCACGGCGCCGACATCCCGCACCGGACGCAACGACCGCGCTGAACTCGGCGTCTGGCCCGGCCGCCCCGCCACCTGACCACAGCGGTGCGTCCGGATGCCCAGGCGGTGCGCGGGCTCGTCCACGCCGACCCATCGGTCCGCGGCGCACGCCGAGAGCAGCCGACACACCACCGCGTGCTCAATACCCCGCGACCACCGTGTGAGCAGCCTAGGCTGATGACGTCGCACGGCGGAGGGGCTCGCCGTCATCCGCGGTCACCACCGCCAACGGTCCCTACCTAACGGTAGGAGAACCATGCCCATGCCCCGGCGCCTTGAGCGCGCCCCACCCGCGGACACCGGCATCCTGCGTTCCTGCCAGCAACCCCAGTCCGCGCAGTTCGCCAGCACGTGGACCGCGCTCCGCGAGCCCTCACAGCTCCGCAGAGCCCCCCACCGACTTCCTGACCCGAAGGCAAGAATCCCCATGGGCGTCAAGCAGGTCACCGCTGTTCTCGTATCACTGATCCTCTGCCTCCTGGGCGGCACCCTCATGGCCCTCGTACTGGACCTGCTGTGTCCGGTACCGTTCCGGGCGCTGGTGACAGCCGCCCTCATCTTCACAGCCCTGACCTGGTCCTCCCTCCTCGCATACCGCCCCTGGAAGCAGACCGGCCAAGGCAACTGACGGATGCTCGCTGATCCACGGGCGTCGGGCACGAAAGGCTCCGGTGCGCGTCTGGCCCACTGGCCCCGGGCATGCAACACTGCGCTTGGTAGGCGATGGAACCCGCCTGGCCGCTGAACCCTGGCGGCTGAACCGCCACGATCCGGCTGATGGCTCCTGACATGCGAAGGCCCCCGGGCCCCGCACTGCCAGGAGACGGACCATGGACCGATCAGCCCCAGCAGCCGGCCCCGGACGTACCCGAGCACCGGCCGGCGGGCATGCGCTGCGGTCCATCATGCCCGGCCCAGACCGACCGTGACACCAGCTCGGATCCCGTGCACCTGATGCGGCACCTCTACCTGTGCGAACGGCTGTCCACCCGCGAGATCGCACGCCGCACCGGCCAAACCCGCCACCAAACCGTCCAGTTACTCACTCGCGAAGGAGTGCGCCTGCGTCCGCGCGGACTCGGCGGACGCCACCCGGACCACGAAGACCCCGCACTGGCCGAGACACTCACCGAGCTCTACCTGCGCCAGGAGCACACCTCCGCTGCCATCGGAGAACTGCTCGGCTTCTCCGACCGGGCAGTACGCGCCCTCCTGGCCAAGTACGGAATCCCGCGTCGCGGCCCCGGCCACAAAGGCCGCATCAACCGCACCCAGGTCCCACCCGACACCCTCCACGCCCTGTACGTCGAAGCCGAACTACCCGCCGCCGACGTCGCGAACATCCTGCTCACCTCACGCGGCACCGTCCTGCGCAACGCCCACGAGATCGGACTGCCCGTGCGGATCGGCGGCCCGCCGCCCGCCCAAGGACCCAGTGAGATCGAACTCATCGACGCCCTCTATGCCGACGCGGTCGTCGACCAAGTCCTCCTTCAGCACGCGGTACCACGAGTCCCCGCCGCCACGGGCCGGTTACGGGAGCGATTCCACTCGCCGGTCCCGCTGACACCGGGGTTACTCACCGATCTCTACCAGGGGGCCGGCCTGGCCATCGCCCACATCGAACTCCTGACCGGCCAGCCGACCCCCACCGTCCTGCGCCGCCTGCACGCGGCGGGGATTCCCACGCCCTCCGGGAGGCCGCTGCCCATTCATGCGGCGCTGGAGAATGAGTGCCCTGGCGGGGCGTTGCCCATCCGCCTCCGTGGATCGGGCCGAAAGCGCGCTGACCAGCGGCCTGGGAAGTGATCTTGAAGGCAAGGGGAAGAGCACGCCCGCAAACAATGAGTAGCGGCAGGTCAGCGGATTGCGTCGGTTGGCCATTCCTCGGAGACTGCTCAGGACCCCGAGGGGCTTCGCCGGCCTCGTCGCCCATCGCCGCCGCCGCTCACCACGCCCTCGTACCGAGGACATACCCTCCAGCGCCCTCGACACTGTCAACTCCATTATGGAGAAGCATATTTGTGGTTGACGCCAGGCTGCTCACTGCGATTCCCGGCGCCGCATCAGCGGCGAAGCGCCTCATGGTGCGCAGGGGGCACTCGTACGTAGGACTTGCGGGCTCCGTGAGGCGATCCCCCAAGGACCGAGCATGCCGCTTCAGATCTGAGCGGTAACACGCCTGACAGAGCCCGGGACGCACCTGAACAATGCGCATTCCTACCAGCACAGGTAGGGCCTTGAGCTGCGGATACACTGGATCGAACTGGTCGCATCCTGTTTCCCCATGCGGTAGTTGAGGTACGGCCCGCGTTCACTCTGTGGTGTGTATTTGCCGCTCTGGGTTAGGAATGGGCGGCGCAGTGTCACTAGGGTCAGCTCTCGTGGCTCTCATGATTTCCTGGGCCGACGCCCTAGCCCATCACTCCCCGCTCGAACTCCTCACGCTGCTGGAACAGGAGAGGCAGCAGATCGATGAACGCGCCCGCACCCTGGACACGATGATCGACACCGTGCGCGGGGTCGTGGACAGCGAACCGCTGTGGCAGATGGTCGCGATCCCCGGCCCTCGGGAAGCCCCCGCGACACAGATGCCCGCCACGGACGGTGCGCCCTTCTCGCACCGGAACCGCACGCAGTCGGCTGCGGCCGACCGATCGGTCACCGTCCCACCGCCGGCCGGACCGTGTTCCGCCTCTGACGGCGCGGACAGGGCCGAGCAGTTGGCGATGCAAGCCGACCAGGCACTGGGTACAGACCCCGACGCCGCGCCCCAGGATGCAGCGGATGCCTCAGAGGATCCGACCAAGCGCGAGCGGATCATCGCGTTGATGCTGGACGCACCGAACCGCTGGTGGTCGGCACTGGACCTGTGCGAGCAGCTCGGCGTTTCCGGCCAGCGCCGAATGCGCGGACCGCTCAATACGATGATCCGCCATGGTGAGCTCGTCCGGCGCAAGCAGCCGGGCAAGAAGCACGTCTTCTACCGGCTGGCCCGGAGACCTCTGAGGGGGTCCCCGTGAGCGGCTAGCCCACAAGCAGGCAGGTCCGGGATAGCGCCCCGGACCTGCCCCAAATGCAACCTTCACCGGCCACCGAAAAGGGTGGTCTCCATAGGGTCAAGTCGCCCTGCGAGCTTAGCAATCCGCGTCGCGCGGAGCGCTCGCCGGTCGCGGCTGTCACCCGAACGTGTGCCCCTGCCCGGGGGCGTTGGACGGTTCGCAGTCTTGTGTGTTCATTTCACGACCGTTCGTGGTCGTTTGACGACGCTTCACACGTCATTTCACCGTTGTGTGATCAGTCAGGCCGCAGTGGCGGCACGGCCACAGTCCGACCTGGAGGCCGTCCTCCAACCGGGCGATGGCCCGAAATCCGGCAGGACCGCGCCACGCAGTGTGCGCTCGACGGTGCGGCGGTTGACGCCGATCGTCCTCTCGATCTTCAGCGGGTTCAGGCCCCGTTCGGCTATCACCCGCTTCAGGCGCTGCGCGAAGATCTGCCCGTACCGGGCACTGACCGGGGCATCGTCCCGCAGCAGGCCCTCGGGCCAGACTCCGTGGACCAGGTAATGAGCAGGGGCGTCATCGCGTTGACTGCGCGGCATGGCCCCACCGTAGCCGGGGCCGCCATCCATCCGCGTGTGCGCCAGAACACATCCCAACCTTCGACATTCGCCCCACCTGCCACAGTCCCCTTCCCCGATTATGGTCTTGTAAGACCATTCCAGAGGCGAGAGGGGCGGAACGGGTGCCGCGGGACCTGGTCATGGGCGGGCGCGTGGTGAGCACGGTCGCCTCCGCGGTCGCCGCCTACGAACCCAGCAAACTGACCCCTGGCCAGTGGCAGGAGGTCGCCGCGCTGACCCGGGCCACGGTCACCGCCTTCCGCCCGGACTCACCCTGGGCCGCGGTCCAGCACATGACCACCGTGGCCCACTTCTGCGCCTGGGGCCGCTCGGTGTTCCTCCCCCTGGACACCGAGGCACTGTTCCACCCCGATGTCGTCGACCGCTACGTCGCTACCGGCATGGGCCACCTCAAGGAGCGCTCCCGCAGCACGCACCGCTCGCGCCTGGTCGCCGTCGCCCGCACCGTGACCCGCCGCGCCCCCTGGCCGCCACTGCCCGAATCGATCTCCCGCAACCGGCTCTCCCCGCCTACACCGACCCGGACGTCGCCGGACTGCTGGCCGCGGCCCAGCAGCAGAAGACCCCGCACCGCCGCCGGGCCGCCCTCGGCCTGCTCGGCGCCGGCCTGGGCGCCGGACTCATCGGCAGCGAACACCTCATCTTCACCGGCCGCGATGTCACCACCAATGCCGACGGCGTCACCGAGATCGGCCTGGGCGGCAGCAGGCCCCGCAGCATCCCGGTCCTGACCGCCTACACGCCCCTGGTCCGCACCCTCGCCCGACGCTTTCCCGACGAACCCCTGATCGGCACGGCCTCCGCCACCAGCAAGAACCGGCTCGGCAACCTCGCGGCCAGCATCGAGATCCCCTCCCGGCTGCCCGCCCTGTCCACCGCCCGGATGCGGACCACCTGGCTGGTCACCCACCTGAACGCCGGCACCCCGCTGCCCGAACTCCTGGCCGCCGCCGGACTCAACTCCACCGGCAGCCTCATCGACCTCATCCCCCACACCACCCCGCTCCCCAGCCACCAGGCAGCCCGGCGCCTCGCCGACGCACTCACCCAGCCCCCGACCGACCAGCGGTGAGCCCCACCGACCCCGGCAAGGAACCCGGGCCCCTGCCGCGCCACCGGGCCGTACGGCCGATAAGCGAGACCCAGATGCTGCGGCGAGCCCAGCACCTGATCGACGCCAGCGGCCTGCTGCCCGCCATCGAACCGGTCCTGCACGCCGCCACCGGAACCCCCCGCCTCTTCCCGGCCCGCGCCCTGCTCACCGGACTTGCGCTGCACGCCCTGCGGCAGGAGGAGATGCACCTGACCAAGGTCGCCTCCTCCCTCGCCCAGCTCTCCCCCTCCGCGCGCCGCGACCTGGGACTGTCCGACCTGGGCGACGAAGGTGTCACCTACCGGATGGTCTGGCACGCCTACGACCGGCTCACCGCCGCGATGGAAGCAGGGACCCTCACCATCCCGCACAACCACCCCGCTCCCTATCTCGACCGCTGGACCGGGGAAATCCTGTGCCCCGCCGACTGCCCACAGGAAGTGCTCACCCCCGACACCTTCCAGCAGCGCCTGCTGGCAGCCTCCGCCCCCGCATCCGTGGCACTGTCCCCTCGATCGCGATCGACTCCACCGACTACGAGACCTGGGCCCGCCGCGCTCCTGGTCCAGCACCCCCGACGTCGACCCCGACCACCCACCCCAGGAACCCACCAAGAAGATCACCGGCAAAAGCGGAAAAACCAGCAAAGACGGCAAACGCGACCGCCGCCCGGCCAACGAACCCGGCTGGCCGCGCACCGGACACGACGGCCGTGCCCAGAACACCCTGGACCCCGACGCCCGTGACGGATACCGCTCCGGCACCAACCTCACCCCGGGCGGCGTCTTCTGCGGACACGACCTCCACCTGGCCGTCAACGCCCGCACCCCCGGCGGTGAGGAAGTCCCCTTCTTCATCCGCGGCATGCGCCTGTCGCCGGCCGGCTCCCACAAAGGCGAAGCCGGCCTGGCCGCCCTGGACCAGACCCGACGACCGGACCGGGCACGCACCGACCAACCCGCCGTGCGGGACGTACTGATTGACCGGGGCTACTCCTACTGCATCCCCGGCAGCTGGGCCCACCCCGTCCGCGCCCGCGGCATCGAACCCGTCTTCGACCTGCACCCCAACCAGCGCGGCACCCACCCCGGGCCCATCGCCGGAACCATCGTCATCGACGGCACCGTGTTCACCGACGCCCTCCCCGAAGAACTGCACGACCTGCCCGGCTTCCGCATCGGCATGCCCAGAGAAGAGAAGCTGGCCCTGCACGCCCGCTACGACCAGCGCGCCGCCTACGCCTTCACTCCCCACAGCGCCCGCGACACCGACGGGTACCAGCGCGTCAAGGGCCCGGCCCTCGCCGGACGCGTCCGCTGCCCCAACACCCCGGCCTCCCTGCGCCTGTCCCACAGCCGGCCCACCACCGCCTGCCGCCGCGGAACCCCCTGCGCCTGCGGAAAGACCCTCACCCTGCCCCCAGAAGCCCTGGCCTGGACCGGGCAGCGCCACATCTGGGGCACCACCGACTGGGCCCAGGACTACGGCCGCCGCGCCGCCGTCGAGTCCTCCAACGCCGAGATCAAGATCCACCGCGCGCACCTCGACCGCGGCCACACCCGCGTCTTCGGCACCCTCAAGAACGCGCTCCTGATCGCCTTCACCCTGGCCGCCGTCAACATCCACATCCTCCGCGACTGGCACGCCAAACGCCGCCGACCCGACCCCTGGGCCACCCTCCTCGGCGAAACCACCCCCACCCCAACGCCCCTCCCCGGCCAGCTCACCCGCACCCGCCGCCGCACCACCAGCCTCGCGGAACTCACCGGCGCAGCTCCTCCCGGCTGAACCCGGCCCCGTACCACCTACGTCACCGTCACCCGCAAGAGCGAAGGCACTGGCCTGCCCGAAAACACCCACCAGGTGTCCCCGGCCAGCCGCGCCCCTCCCAAGCCCATCCCCATATGCCCGGACGACGCCCCCCAAACGGCTCGAACACCGTAGGCAGCGCGTTCCCCACCACAATCCGGGGGCACAACGAAGAACCCCCGGCTCGGATTTCTCCGAACCGGGGGTTCTGTCAATCTGACCTGGGAAGTTCTGTGAACTACCCGCTGTGCGCGAGGGGGGATTTGAACCCCCACGCCCTTTCGGACACTGGCACCTGAAGCCAGCGCGTCTGCCATTCCGCCACTCGCGCATTGAGTGATGTCGTCGACTCTACCGAAGTTCACCCGGCCTCTTCAAACCGGTTCCTGACCGGTCTTCCGAGGGCCACCCGATCGCCTTGCGGCTTTCTTGTGTTTCCCGCGGTCGCGCCTTCCGACATGCAGAACATTAGCACGTCGGACGGGGTGTCCATGCCGCCCCCGGACGGCCGGGGGCATTCCACCCAACCACTGGGTGAACCCGAACGGGTGATCAGCGGATGACCACCCCGCACCGCGGGTACGACTGGGCCTGTGCGCCCCGCCCCTTACCGCTCACACATGCGGCGGTGGCATCCTTCTTGCGGCACCCCCGGTGCCGACCGGGAGGACCGGTGCGCGTGTGTCCGACCACACGTCCCACCGGACCGTCCGGAAGGAACCGCACAAGGGCCTGCCGCGTAGATACGATCAGATAGGAAGACCGAGCCCGATCGCGCCGCCAGTGCGCGACCCGTACCGAACGCCAGCCGGAAGGGGGTGCCCCGTGGGAGCCCTGAAGAAGTTCGAGCAGCGACTCGAGGGAATCGTCAACGGAGCCTTCGCCAAGGTGTTCAAGTCCGAAGTGCAGCCCGTTGAGATCGCCGGCGCCCTCCAGCGCGAGTGCGACAACAACGCCAGCATCTGGAACCGCGACCGGACCGTCGTCCCCAACGACTTCATCGTGGAACTCAGCACCCACGACTACGAGCGCCTCAGCCCGTACTCCCAGCAGCTCGGAAGCGAACTCGCCGGCATGGTTCGCGAGTACGCCCAGGCCCAGCGCTACTCCTTCATGGGCCAGCTCAAGGTGGCCCTGGAGCAGGGCGAGGACCTCGACACCGGCCTGTACCGGGTGCGCAGCCGGATCGAGGCCAACGAGGCGCCGCCGCCCGCGGCCGACCCCTACGCGCAGCAGCAGGGCCAGCCCTACGGGGGCCGGCAGGCCGAGGCCTGGCAGCCGCAGGTGCCGCCGCCCCCGGCCCAGCCGCCGACCGCCCCGGCCTTCCCCGCCGTGCAGCCCGGTGGCCGCGCGCCCGGCTACGAGCCGGACGGCAACATCCGGCCGCTGCCCGGCGCCGGCTACCCCCGCCGCCGCAGGGACCGCCCGGCGGAGCGCCCGTCCGGCGCTGGCTGGAGATGAACGGCGCCCGGCACCAGATCAGCAGTCCGGCGGTGGTCCTCGGGCGCAGCACCGACGCGGACGTCCGCGTGGACGACCCGGGGGTCTCCCGCAAGCACGCCGAGATCCGCAATCGGAACGCCCTCGATCGTGATGGATCTGGGGTCCACCAACGGCATCGTGGTGGACGGGCAGCACACTCAGCGGGCTACCCTTCGCGATGGCTCCCGGATCGTTCTGGGCAGCACCACCATCGTCTTCAGGCAAACGAAGGGTGACGCGGGCACATGTCCAGAGCTGACCCTCACGGTCATGCGCTTGGATTCCTCGCCGTGCTGTGGTTGTTCGTCATCGTCGCGGTACAGGTCATCCGCAGCGACCTGTACGGCGCCAAAGCGACCCAGCGGCTACCACCGCAGGCCGGCGCGGGGCGCCGGTGCCCACCCCGACCCCGCGTCAGCAGCCGCCGCCGCAGGGCGCCGCCGCAGCCGGGCCCGGACACCGCCGCCGCCGCAGCGCACCCAGCCAGCTGGTGTCACCCAGGGCTCGCTCGCGGGCACCACGGTGGCGCTGCACGGCCAGACCATCACCCTGGGCCGGGCCCACGACTCGACGATTGTGCTGGATGACGACTACGCGTCGTCCCGGCATGCCAGGATCTACCCGGACCAGAGCGGTCAGTGGATCGTCGAGGACCTCAATCCACCAATGGCACCTACCTGGACCGGATGCGGCTGACAGCCCCACGCGCTCCAGCCCGGCGTGGCCATCCGGATCGGCAGGACCGTCATCGAGCTGCGGAAGTAGTCACGTATGAGGCATGGGCAGCACGCCACCGGCGCGCCAAGTCCGATGAGGGCGACCGCCGGTGGGCACGGATCCGCGCACCCGGACCAAGCCCTGCTGGACACCGCACCGTACGATGCATCAACGCACGCTGCACCGGAGCATCGCGCAGGGGACCGAGGGAAGGGGCGGACACATGAGCCTCGTGCTGCGCTTCGCCGCCGGGTCGCACAAGGGGATCCGGGAAGGCAACGAGGACTCGGCTACGCCGGTCCGCGCCTGCTCGCCGTGGCCGACGGCATGGGCGGCCAGGCCGCCGGGGAGGTCGCCTCGTCCGAGGTCCTCTCCACCATGGTCTCCCTGGACGAGAACCCGCCGGGCAGCGACCCTGACCGCGCTCAGCCAGGCCGCCGACCGGGCCAACGAGCGGCTGCGGCTGCTGGTGGAGGGCGATCCGTCACTGGAGGGCATGGGCACCACGCTCACCGCCCTGCTGTGGACCGGCGAGCGGGCCGGCCTGATCCACATCGGCGACTCCGCGGCTATCTGCTGCGTGACGGCGCGCTGACCCAGATCACCCAGGACCACACCTGGGTGCAGCGGCTGGTGGACGAGGGCCGGATCACCGAGGAGGAGGCCAGCACCCATCCGCAGCGCTCGCTGATCATGCGCGCGCTGATGGGGACCGGCGAGGTCGAATCCGACCTGTCGATCCGCGAGGTGCGCGCCGGGGACCGGTACCTGATCTGCTCCGACGGCCTGTCGGGTGTGGTCAGCCACCAGACCCTGGAAGAGACCCTCGGCAGCTACTACGCGCCCGAGCAGACCATCGCCGAGCTGATCCAGCTGGCGCTGCGCGGCGGCGGCCCGGACAACATCACCTGCGTGGTCGCGGACGTCCTGGACATCCAGGACGGCGACCCGGCGGCCGGGCAGATCAGTGAGGTCCCGATGGTGGTCGGCGCGGTCGCCGACGGCCCGCCCACGATCAGCCACCACACCATGGCGAACACCCGGCCGCCCGCGCGGCGTCGCTGGGCCGCCGGCAGCCGCCCGGCGAGGGCGGTCCGGCCGGTTACGGCGGCGCCGAGCAGGGCGAGGGCGAGTACGGGGACGACGGCTACGCCGAGGGCGACTACGAGGGCGACGCGGACTACGCCCCGGAGGAGGGCAGCCGCCGCAGCCGCCGCAAGCAGCAGCGGGCCGGTCGCAAACGCGGCTGCCTGGTTCCCTCGCTGGTGGCGCTGGTGGCGCTGGGCCTGGTCGGCGGCGGCGGTTACGCCGGCTACCAGTGGACCAGGACCCAGTACTTCATCGGTGCCCACGGCGATCATGTGGCCGTCTACCAGGGCGTCAACCAGAATCTGGCCGGGCTCAGCCTGTCCAAGGTCTACCAGGACTACCCGGGCATCCAGCTGAAGTACCTGCCCTCGTACCAGCAGACCTCGGTGCACAGCACGATCAGCGCCAACAACCTGGCCGCGGCCAACCAGACCGTCGCCCAGCTGAAGAACCAGGCGACGCTCTGCCAGCAGATCGCCACCACGCCCAGCACCCCGGCCTCGCCGACGCCCGCGCCCACGCCGACGCCGACGCAGAGCCACCCGGCGAAGACGGGCACGCCGGACACGACCAAGGGCCCGGGCAAGCCTTCGGCCACGCCCTCGGCTCCCGCCCCTCCAGCATGCTGAGCCCGCAACAGCAGCAGCTGGCGCAGCAATGCCCCACCTCCTGAGTTGAGCTTCCCCGGCCTGCGGCCCGGCGACGAGGTGGCCTCGGCCACCTCGTCGGTTGCCGCCCAGGGCTCCCCGGACCGCCGGAACACCGAGCTGGCGCTGCTGGTGTTCGCGGTGCTGGTGCCGGTGCTCGCCTACGCCGACACCGGGTTGTCGCTGGACGGCCGGATCCCGGCCGGGATGCTCGGGTACGGGCTGGGCATAGGAGCCTTCGTGCTGTGCGCGCACGCCTCGGTCCGGCGGTACGCGCCGCATGCCGATCCGCTGATGCTGCCGCTGGCGGCCCTGCTCAACGGCCTCGGCCTGGTCTTCATCTGGCGCCTGGACAAGGCCCGGCAGCTGCACCCGAACTTCCCCGGAGCGCAGCACCAGCTGGTCTGGTCGGGCCTCGGGATCAGCCTGTTCATCGGCGTGATGGTGTTCCTGCGGGACCACCCGGGTGCTCCAGCGCTACACCTACTGTCCGGGCTGGCCGCGCTGGTGCTGCTGGCGGTCCCGGCGTTCCTGCCGGACCGGGCCTCCGACTTCGGCGCCAAGATCTGGATCCACGTCGGCGGCTTCTCGGTCCAGCCCGGCGAGTTCGTCAAGATCGTGCTGCCGGTGTTCTTCTCCGGCTATCTGATGATGAAGCGGGATGCGCTGGCACTGGCCAGCCGCCGCTTCCTGGGCGTCCACCTGCCGCGCGACGGGATCTCGGGCCGATCATCGCGGTCTGGGTGCTGAGCCTGCTGATCCTGGTCTTCGAGACCGACCTGGGCACCTCGCTGCTGTTCTTCGGCATCTTCGTGGTGATGCTCTATGTCGCCACCGAGCGGACCAGCTGGATCCTGTTCGGGCTGCTGATGGCCGGGCTCGGCTTCTGGGCGGTGTCCGGGGCCGAGCGGCATGTGGCCTCCCGGATCGACGCCTGGCTGCACCCGCTGGCCTCGGCCGGCGGCGAGGTGGGCCAGATCGGGCAGTCGCTGTTCGCCTTCGGCGCGGGCGGGGTGGTCGGCACCGGCCTGGGCCGGGGCCACTCCTGGCTGATCGGCTTCGCGGCCAAGAGCGACTTCATCCTCGGCACCATCGGCGAGGAGCTCGGCCTGGCCGGGCTGATGGCGCTGTTCCTGCTCTACGCGCTGCTGTCGGAGCGCGGCCTGCGGACGGCCATGGCGGCCCGCGACCCCTTCGGCAAGCTGCTGGCGGTGGGCCTGTCCGGAGCGTTCGCGCTCCAGGTGTTCATCGTGGCCGGCGGAGTGACCGGTACCATCCCGCTGACAGGAATGACCCTGCCGTTCATCGCCCAGGGCGGCTCCTCGGTCATCACCAACTGGGCGCTGGTGGCCGTGCTGTTGAAGATCAGCGATGTCGCCCGCCGACCGGCCCCGGTACTGGCGGAGGCGCCGGTATGACCCAGGCCACGTCGCAGAACCGACCTCGGTTCGCCCGTCGTCATGGACAGCGTGTAGACAGAGGAGCAGTACAAAGCGGGCAGGCGGGCAGAGAGCCTGCCGCCGGCAACCGCGCCAGCAGGAGGCCACCCGACCGTGAACAAGCCAATCCGCCGGGTATCCGTGTTCTGCCTGGTACTGGTGCTCGCGCTGATAATCCGCGTGAACTGGGTGCAGGGAGTGGAAGCCTCCGCGCTCAACACCAACACCAACAACGGCCGGGTGATGATCGAGCAGTACAGCTACCCGCGCGGCAGCATCATCGTCGGCGGCCAGGCGGTCACCAAGAGCGTCCTGGTGAACGGCAACCGCTTCAAGTACCGGGAGTCGTTCACCAACGGCCCGCTCTACGCCCCGGTGACCGGCTACTCCTCGCCGGTCTTCTCCAGCAACCTGCTGGAGAACGTCGAGGGCCCGATCCTCGGCGGCACCGCTCCGGAGCTGGCGGTCAACAACTTCGAGGCGCTGATCACCGGCAAGCCCAAGCAGGGCGGCGACGTGGTCACCACCATCAACCCAAGGTCCAGCTGGCCGGCTACCAGGGCCTGTCCAGCAACAACGAGACCGGCGCGGCGGTGGCCCTGGACCCCACCACCGGCGCGATCCTGGCCCTGGTCAGCACCCCCTCCTACGACCCGAACAGCTTCGCCAGCGGTGACCCCAGCAGTTCGACGGCCTACGAGAAGCTGCTGACCGACCCGTCCAACCCGATGCTGAACCGGGCACTGCGGCAGACCTATCCGCCCGGCTCGACGTTCAAGCTGGTCACCTCGGCCGCGGCGCTGGAGACCGGCCAGGTCACCGACATCAACGCCCCGACCGACTCGCCCAACCCGTACCTGCTCCCCGGCACCAGCACCTACCTGCCGAACGAGAGCACCAGCGACCCCTGCCTGAACGCCTCGCTGACCGTCGCGCTGACGTACTCCTGCAACACGGTCTTCGCCAAGCTCGGGGCCGAGATCGGGAACGCCCGGATGGACCAGGAAGCGGTGAAGTTCGGCTTCAACGCCGCCCGGGACATGCCGGTCGGGGTGGTCCCCAGCGTGTTCCAGACCGGGATCAACTCCTCCCAGAACGCGCTCTCCTCGATCGGCCAGTTCGACACCGCCGCCACTCCGCTGGAGATGGCCATGGTCTCCGCGGCGATCTGCAACAACGGCTCGCTGATGACCCCCTACCTGGTCTCCGAGCTGCGCGCGTCGGACCAGAGCGTGGTGGGCAACCCGACCCAGCCGGCCCAGCTCTCCCAGGCGACCACCCCGCAGGTCGCCTCCGAGATCCAGACCATGATGGAGTCCGTGGTCCAGTCCGGCACCGGCGTGACCGCGCAGATCCCCGGCGTCACCGTCGGTGGCAAGACCGGTACCGCGCAGAACGGTGTGAACAACTCCGGCAACCCCTACGCCTGGTTCGTCTCCTGGGCCAAGAACAGCAGCGGCAAGGAGATCGCGGTCGCCGTGGTCGTCGCGAACAGCAGCACCCAGCGCGGGGACATCTCCGGCGAGATGCTGGCCGCCCCATCGCCAAGCAGATGATGGAGGCCTATGTGGGCCAGTGAGCCGCGGGTCGGCGGGCCGCCGGAGCAGGGCGGCCGACACATACCGTTCTCATATCAAGTGGGCCACTGGGACGTGAACGCCGCGCCCGGCCGGTAGCGTATCCGCAAGCAGCGGTATGTCCGCACCGGTGCCTCCGCAGTCCACGGCAAAGGCCGATGCAGGCCCGACAGACCAACCTCGGCACCGGCGAGGGAGAGGGTTGGAACCATGGAAGAACCGCGTCGCCTCGGCGGCCGGTACGAGCTGGGCGGCGTCCTGGGACGCGGCGGCATGGCCGAGGTGTACCTCGGCCACGACATCCGGCTGGGACGCGCCGTCGCAGTGAAGACACTGCGGGCCGACATGGCCCGCGACCCGTCGTTCCAGGCACGTTTCCGCCGCGAGGCCCAGTCTGCGGCGTCGCTGAACCACCCCTCGATCGTCGCCGTGTACGACACCGGTGAGGACTACATCGACGGGTGTCCATCCCGTACATCGTGATGGAGTACGTCACGGCTCCACCCTGCGCGACCTGCTGCACTCCGGGCGGCGGCTGCTGCCGAGCGTGCCCTGGAGATGACCACGGGCATCCTCCAGGCGCTGGAGTACTCGCACCGCAACGGCATCGTCCACCGCGACATCAAGCCCGCGAACGTCATGCTGACGCGCAACGGCACGGTCAAGGTGATGGACTTCGGCATCGCCCGCGCCATGGGCGACGCCGGGATGACCATGACCCAGACCGCCGCGGTGATCGGCACGGCGCAGTACCTCTCGCCGGAGCAGGCCAAGGGCGAGCAGGTGGACGCCCGCTCCGACCTGTACTCCACCGGCTGCCTGCTGTACGAGCTGCTGACCGTCCGCCCGCCGTTCATCGGCGACTCCCCGGTCGCGGTGGCCTACCAGCATGTGCGCGAGGAGCCGCAGCCGCCGTCGGTCTACGACCCCGAGCTGCGCCCCGAGTACGACGCGATCGTGCTGAAGGCGCTGGCCAAGGACCGCGACTACCGGTACCAGAGCGCCGACGACTGACGCGGGCACTCGAGAGGCCTGCGCGGTCGCCGCGGCGCAGACCGTCGCCTACGGCGCGGGCTCGATGGGCGGCTACGACCAGCAGACCCAGGTCTACGGCGGCCAGCCGGACCAGTACGGCCGGACCACGGCCATGCCGCAGCAGGCCGGCGGCTACGGCCAGACCAGCCTGCTGCCGGGCGTCGGCCAGGGCTATGACGCCGGTGGCGACGGCTACGACGACGGCGGTTACGACGACGGCCAGGGCTACGGCGGCCGTGGCGACCGGCGCCGCAACGGCGCCGGTGGCGGCGGCGGCAAGAGCCGCAGCGCCTCCTGGATCATCCTGGTGGTGGCCGCGGTGCTGGTGCTGGCCGGCGCCTACTTCGTCACCAAGTCGATGTGGGGTGGCCCGGTCAAGGACGGCCTCACCACGCCGCAGCTGGTCGGCCAGAGCTACCAGGCGGCGGTGAGCTCGGTCAGCAACCTCGAGGGCAGTGTGAAGGTGGTCCAGGGCGCGCCCGAGGCCTGCCCGGCGGACACCGCGAGCAAGGGCCAGATCTGCTCGCAGTCGCCCGCCGCGGGCAGCGCGCTGGCGCCCAACGGCCAGATCACCGTCCGCGTCAGCACCGGGGCGCCGACCAAGGCCGTGCCCAATGTGGTCGGCGAGACCGAGGCGCAGGCCAACACGGACCTCCAGGCGCAGGGCTTCCAGCCGGGCACGCCGACCACCGCGTCGTCCAGCAAGTACCCGTCCGGCACCGTGATCAGCCAGAGCCCGGGGGCGAGCAGCCAGCAGGCGACCGGGACCACGGTCTCCCTGGTGATCTCCTCCGGCCAGCAGATGGTGGTGCCCAACGCCCAGCCCGGCATGACGCCGAGCGAGGCCCAGAGCCAGCTCCAGGCCCAGCAGCTGTCCCCGATCACCCAGAACGGCACGACCTACAACTCGCTCTACCAGGTGGGTGACATCGAGCAGGTGCTCTACCAGGGCCAGCCGCTGGCCGCGAACCAGCAGGTTCCGGTCGGCTCCCAGATCACCCTGGTGATCAACCCGGCGAACCCCAACTCCACCGCACCCAACCCGGGGGCGAGCTCCTCAAACCCTCCGACGGGGACCACAAGCGGCACCGGCACCACGGGTGACCCGGGCAACAGCACCGACCCGGGCGGTCTGGGCGGCTGGCCGGGCGGCAACGGTAATGGCAACGGCAACGGCAACGGCGACTGATCGCCGGCCTCGCTTGTCAGTCCCTGATCCGGCGGAGCAGGACAGCACGGAGTCAGGACAGTACGGAGCAGGACAGCACGGAGCTGGACCCGAGGGGCCGAGGACGCGACCGCGTCCCCGGCCCCTCGGGCGTTCCGCCGGGCGGAGCGGCCGCCGATGCCCGATCCTGTGGTCATGGCCACTGTGATGAACGAGACCCAATGGCGTGCCTTTCTGAGTGAGGGCACCCGCACCGGCAAGGTCGCCACCACCCGCGCCGACGGCCGCCCGCATGTGGCGCCGGTCTGGTTCCTGCTGGACGGCGACGACCTGGTGTTCAACACCGGCAGGGACACCATCAAGGGCAAGTCCCTGCTCCGCGACGGGCGGGTCGCCCTGTGCGTGGACGACGAGCGCGCACCCTACGCCTTCGCCCTGGTGGAGGGGCGGGCCAGGATCAGCGAGGAGCTGTCCGAGCTGCGCGAGTGGGCGACCCGGATCGCCGCCCGCTATGTCGGCCAGGAGCTGGCCCAGGCCTACGGCGAGCGCAACGGCGTGGAGGGGGAGCTGCTGGTACGGGTCCGGCTGGAGAAGGTCACCGCCGTCGCCGAACTGGCCTCCTGAGCGGCCGGCCGCCTCAGCGCAGCTCCGGCGGCAGATCCCGGGCCCGGTCCACCGGGACGGTGCGGCTCAGCGCGGCCCAGACCGCCATCCGGTACCGGGAGGTGTAGGCGGGGGTGCAGGTGGTCAGCGTCAGATAGTGCCCCGGGCGGGTGAAGCCCGACCCGGCGGGGACCGGTGCGGTCACCCCGACGTCGTACTTGGAGGTCTGCTCCAGCGTCCGGGTGACCGTGTAGACGTACCAGTCGTCGCGGGTCTCCACCACCACCGGGTCGCCCGGGCGCAGTTCCGGCAGGTCGTGGAACTTGGCGCCGTGGCCGTCCCGGTGCGCGGCCAGGGCGAAGTTCCCGTTCCCGCCCCAGGGCATGGCCGCCCGGTAGGGCTCGGTGTAGGCGCCGGCCACGCCCTGGTTCAGGGTGTCGGTGTCGGTTGCCGGTCCTGATCAGCACCTGGAAGTCCCTGCCAGCCGGGGATGTGCAGGAAGCCCAGGCCGTCCCCGGCCTGGTAGCCGCGGGGGCGGTGCGGGCGTCCCCGGCCGCCCGCGGGGTGCTCCAGGCCTGCCGGACGCCCGCCGCGTCCGCGTCCGCCCGCCGGTCGGCGACCACGTCGGTCCACCAGAGCGAGTAGACGACGAACAGCCCGAGCAGCACCCCGGAGGTGATCATCAGCTCGCCCAGCAGGCCCAGGGCCCGCTGGAGCGGGGAGAGCCCGGGAAAGCCCCGGGCGGCGGAGCGGACATCATGCTGCTGGTCTCCTCGGTGGTGGCCCGCGCCACCGGGGAGGCGACCTTCGGTCAGCCGTTCAGCAGTGCCTGGGGCTTGCGGCCGGAGCTCTTCGGCAGGTCCTGGGTGAGCTTGCCCCAGACCGCCATCCGGTAGGTGGAGGTGAACTCGGGGGTGCAGGTGGTCAGCGTGATGTAGCGCCCGGGCGCGGTGAAGCCCGACTGCGGCGGGATCGGCGCGATCACACTGACGTTGCTCGGGGAGGTCTGCGGGAGGGTGCTGGTGATCGTGTAGGTGTAGTAGTCGTAGGCGGTCTCGACGATCACCTGGTCACCCGGCACCAGCTTGTTGATGTACCGGAACGGCTCACCGTGGGTGTTGCGGTGCCCGGCGAGCGCGAAGTTCCCGGTCGAGTCCCAGGGGAAGGCCGTCTCCTGGGCGCCGGTGTAGTGACCGACCAGCCCGTTGTCCAGGATCGTGGTCTTGTCCACGCCCTCCGCGATCGGCGTCTCCACATCCAGCTTGGGGATGTAGATGATCGCGAACCGGGTTCCCACGGCTATGGAGCCGGGGTAGGGCGGTGGGTACTGGAGTCGCCGCCGGGCGCGCTGCTCCACTGCGACTCCAGCTTGTGCTTGGCCCCGCTGGCGTAGGCGTCGGCGGTGACATTGGTCCACCACAGCTGGTAGGCCACAAACAGGAACATCACCACGCCGAGGGTGATGAACAGCTCGCCCAGGGTCCGGACCAGGACGATCCCGGGGCTCTCCTTGACCTTGGGCTGCCCCGGGCGGCCGCGGCGGCGGCGCTGCTGCTGCTCGGCCCGGCGGCGGGCGGCGCGGCCGCCGGTCGCGGGCCCCGCGCCGGCGGACGCTCCCGGCGGCCGCACCCGCAGCGCCAGGGTGTCCGTGGTCTCCCCTCGGCCGCCCGGTACTCGCCGGGTGCCCAGAACGACGATTCGTCGTCCTCCCGCCCCGGCTCGCGTTCCGGGCGAAGCGAGGTCATGCGCCGGCCCGTCCGATCACCGGCGCCAATCCGGCCGACCGGGCGACCGCCGCCTGGTCGCCGCACTCGGCCAGCCAGTTGGCCAGCATCCGGTGCCCGCCCTCGGTGAGCACCGACTCGGGGTGGAACTGGACGCCCTCCACCGGCAGGTCCCGGTGCCGCAGGCCCATCACGATGCCGTTGTCGGTCCAGGCGGTGACCGCCAGCTCCGGCGGCACGGTGTCCCGCTCGACGGCCAGCGAGTGGTAGCGGGTCGCGATGAGCGGGGAGGCCAGCCCGGCGAACACCCCGCCGTCCTCGTGGAACACCTCCGAGGTCTTGCCGTGCAGCAGCTCGGGGGCGCGGCCGACGACCGCGCCATGGGCCACCGCGATCGACTGGAGGCCCAAGCAGACGCCGAAGACCGGCAGTCCGGCCGCCGCGCAGTGGTGCACCATCTCGACGCAGATCCCGGCCTCCTCCGGGGTGCCCGGGCCGGGGGAGAGCAGCACGCCGTCGTAGTCGGCGGCGGTCACCGATCCCGGGGAGATCTCGTCGTTGCGCACCACCTCGCAGCTCGCGCCGAGCTGGTAGAGGTACTGGACCAGGTTGAACACAAAGCTGTCGTAGTTGTCGACGACGAGGATGCGCGCGCTCATCAGGCAGTGACTCCGGTCGGGGCGAGGGGCACAGAGGTGGGCAGGGCGGCCCCGTCGATGGTCGGCGCCGAGGACTTCCCACCGGTGGCCGGACGTGACGGCGAGGGCCGGGCGGACGGGGTCGCGGCGGGCGGGCCGGAGCTGCCGGGGGTGCCGACCTGCTGCACGGTGCTGCCCCCGGTGTTGTTCACGGTGACGTTGTTGAACGGGAGCAGCGGCTCCGCCCAGGGGAAGACCCAGGTGAACAGGACCGCGACGGCGACCAGGAACAGCAGCAGCGACAGCAGCGCGCGCACCGGCGTGCTGCCGGGAAGCCGGGCCCAGATCCAGCCGTACATCGCGCTCCTTCCTGGGACATTCCTGCCTGAGGGCACTGCTGCCCCCTGGTACCGCTACCGGTGGCACCCCCGCCCGCGGATACCGCCGCACCAGGGTACGGGGCCGGATGCCCGCCGCGGGCGCGGTCCGGCAGCGGGTTCCCGAATTGCCGGATTCACACCTCGCGGAACCGCTCCCCGTGCCCTCGGGGACCGCGAACTGCCGACGACCCCCGACCGGAGGCGGTCCGCGGAAGCTGCCCCCACCTGTCCGCTACAACGCCCGCGGGGTGCTCCCGGTCACGGGGCGGGGCGGAGCGGACGAAAATGACCGGCCGACTTTCCGGTAATCACGCATTTCCGGAGCAATCCGGCCGATCGGACGCGATTCGTCCGGCCGGAGGTCTCATCTCAGTGAACTGGCGGAACTTTCTTCGAATCCGCCACGTACCCTTATCTCCTTCCGACTCCGCGAGCCACTACGCTAACGGACGCTGGAGACACGTGTGCGGGATGCCCGACCGCCTGCCACTGGCCCAGAAACCCACAGCTCAGTTGGCCGCCTGCGGCCCGGTAGCGCAGCGCATCGACAGGAGTGCTCCTCGTGCCGAAGTCCCGACTCCGGAAGAAGACGAACTACACCGCCCCGCCCACCGCGACGGCATTGAAGCTCAGCCCGGGCGGCAACAGCTGGATCGCGCCGCTGATGCTGGCGCTGTTCCTGGTGGGCCTGGTGTGGATCGTCGTCTACTACGTGACGAGTGCGTCCTGGCCGATCCACGCCATCGGCAACTGGAACATCGTGATCGGCTTCGCCTTCATCGCGGGCGGCTTCGGCGTCTCCACCCAGTGGAAGTAGCGGTATCCACAACCGCGGGCAGGGGCCTCCGACTCGGACAGGCGTTCTTTGTCCACATGGTTATCCACAGTGGGGAAAACCATGACTATCTGTGGATAACTTGAGCCGAGAAGCCCGGAACACCCACCGCCGGACACCGTCACCGGGATCGAACCACCAGGTGGACGCGGGTAGACCAGAAATTCCACAAGGGCCCCGCCGACATCGGCGGGGCCCTTGTGGACAACCGGCTCAGCCCGGGATCTGGGCCACCCCGACCAGCGAGACCACCAGCACCAGGGCCAGGGTCAGCCCCATCGTCCCCCACTGCACCAGCGAGCGGCGCTGCTCCGGCGCGTGCGCCAGTCCCAGGCCGACCAGCAGCCCGGCCACCAGGCCGCCGACATGCGCCTCCCAGCTGATCCCCGGGATGGCGAAGGTGGCCACCAGGTTCACCACGATGATCGCCAGGATCGGCCCCAGCTGGTAGCCGCGCTTGCGTTGCAGCACCACCATCGCGCCCAGCAGTCCGAAGATCGCCCCGGACGCCCCCAGCGCCGCGGTGTCCGGCGCCACCAGCAGTTGCAGCGCCGACCCGGCCAGCCCGGCCACCAGGTACAGGCCCAGATAGCGCCAGCGCCCCAGCAGCTGCTCCAGCGCCGGGCCGATGATCCACAGCGACCACATGTTCATCGCGATGTGGAGGAAGGCCGTGTGGAAGAACACCGAGGTGATCATCCGGTACCACTGGCCGTCGGCGACGCCGTTGCCCCACATGTACAGATAGGACAGGTCGGTCTGTCTGATCACCCACTGGAGGCCCCAGACCACCACGTTGATCCGATCAGGATCTTGGTGACCAGCGCCGGATCCCGGTGGCCCGGCCGCCGAACTCGGTCTGGGCCGGACGGACGGTGGCCCGCCCGCCCTGCACGCAGTCATGGCACTGGAAACCCACCGACGCGCTCACCCGGCACTGCGGGCACACCGGCCGCTCGCACCGGGTGCAGCTGACCCCGGTCTCCCGGCCCGGATGCCGGTAGCAGTCCGGCAGCCGGTAGCCGCTGTGCTGCTGCGGCCCGA
The DNA here is from genome assembly GCA_014284505.1 of Streptacidiphilus sp. 4-A2. GTDB lineage: Bacteria > Actinomycetota > Actinomycetes > Streptomycetales > Streptomycetaceae > Streptacidiphilus. The sequence continues at coordinate 6,767,957 of JAAFYY010000001.1, forward strand.
CCGGGCCCTGCTGATCGGGGAGCATGTCTGCCTGCCTTCCAGGACCGTGCAGATCCAGAACCTTGCCGTCCGGGGCACCATGGCTGCCCGGGACATCGTGGATACGCCCCGAAAGGGTAGCCCCCGGACCGGCCGAAACCGCTACCTGCGACCGATCCGCGCCGTTACCTGCGGCCGATCCGCACCGACTCGATCACCACGTCCTCGACCGGGCGGTCGTTGAACTGGGTCACCGCGGCGGCCGCGATCTGGTCCACGACCTTCTTCCCGGCCGGATCCACCACCTCGCCGAAGATGCTGTGCTTGCGGTTCAGCCAGGCGGTCGGCGCGACCGTGATGAAGAACTGCGAGCCGTTGGTGCCCGGGCCGGAGTTGGCCATCGCCAGCAGGTAGGGCCGGTCGAAGTGCAGCTCCGGGTGGAACTCGTCGGCGAACTGGTAGCCCGGGCCGCCGGTGCCGTTGCCCAGCGGGTCCCCGCCCTGGATCATGAAGCCGGAGATCACCCGGTGGAAGACCGTTCCGTCGTACAGGGGTTCGCTGGAGGTGGCGCCGGTGCGCGGGTCGGTCCACTCGCGGCTGCCCTCGGCCAGCCCGACGAAGTTGGCGACCGTCTTCGGGGCGTGGTTGGGCAGCAGCCTGACCTCGATGTCCCCCTGGTTGGTCCGGATGGTGGCGTACAGTTCCTCGGCCACGATGCGCCTTCCTGCAAGTGCCGCGTACCTCTGGGTGCGTCCCCCGGTACCTCTCGCTGACAGCAGGAATCCTCCCACGCGCCGGACGGGTCCGGACCTGACCGGGCCCCACCGCCCGGGCCCACCCTCCCGGCCCACTGCCCGGGCCCACCCTCCCGGCCCACTGCCCGGGCCCACCCTGCCGGCCCACCGCCCCGGCGCAGTCCAGCGCGCCGGGGAACGATCCAGGAGGCATGATCTTTAACTGGGTGGACAGGTGAAGAACAGGACGCCACCGAGGAGGAGGTACTGGTGACCCGCATCGACGCAGCCCGCGAGGCAGCAGGGAAGACCAGGGAACAGCTCGTCCCGTACGCCGCGAGCGCACGGGACGCGGCAGTGCACTACACCGACGAGGCGTGGCAGCGACTGGCGCCGCACATCGAGAGCGCCGTCATCCCCCGGGTGGTCCCGCTGTGGGAGCAGGCCCGCGCCAGCGTGCCTCCGTCCGCCGTGGACGCCGCGAACAAGGCCGCGGGCCAGGCCAAGGACGCCGCCCGGGCGGCCTCACTGTCGGCCAGGGCCGCCGCCGCACAGGCCAGGCAGGCGCGGCAGGCCGCCGCCCCGGTCGTCGCCCAGGTCGCCCAGGCCCTGGACGAGGCCGTGCAGGCCACCAGCAGCACCGCGGCACCGTGCGCGACCGCGGCGCCGCCGCACTTCCCGGTGCTGCGCGCCAGATCAGCATCGCCGAGATCGAGGCGCTGGCCGCCCAGCACGCCCGGGACGCCCACCGCGGCCGCTGGGGCCGCCGGGTGGTCACCGTGGGCGTCATCGGCGCGGTCGCCGGCGGCGGCTGGGCCGCCTGGAAGTGGTGGCAGAAGCAGAGCAACCCGGACTGGCTGGTCGAGCCCCCGGTGACCCCGCTGCCGCTGCGCACCACCCCGGCCACCGGCCCGGCGTCCGGCTCCAGCGCCAGCAGCTCGCTGCCGGCCGACGCCGATCCCGCCGACGCCGAGCCGGCCGACGCCAGGGCGTCCGGCCCGGCCGATCCGGACGAGGAGGAGGAGTACGACGTCGAGGCCGCGATCGAGGCCGAGATCGAGGCCCAGGACGCCCGGAACGAGCAGGACAAGGGTGGCGACCCGGCCTGACCGCCCCTCTCCTCGGCGGACCTGAAAGGGCCCCACCCGACTCCGGGTGGGGCCCTTCGTCACCGGTCGGGCCGTCAGCGGTCGGGCCGCCGCCGCAGGATCGCGAGATCAGGAGCGGAGTTCTCGTCGGCGGGAAAGTCCAGGTACACGTCGGAGGGGGTCTTCGCGTGACGCCCGAGCGAGACGATCGTGTCGTACTGCAACGACTTGATCGTGCTGGAGTGCTCAAAGCTCCGCAGGGTCATCAGCACCTTCCCGTCGACACCAAAGAAGACCGTGGCTCACCGCCGTCGGTGGATTGGGCCGCGTGGGTCGCGCTGGTTGCGCGTCCGTGGGGCTGAGGTTACGGATGGGATGTGCACAGACGCCGGCGCCGGTCCTCGTCGCCTCCGGGCTCCGCAGCAGTGCCGCGGTCCGGGGAGGCAGGCGGGGTGCGCTCGCTGCTGACCCTGCGCAGCCTGGCCGGCCGGGTGTTCCTGGTCGAGATCGCGATCGTGCTGCTGCTGGTCGCCTTCGGGGTGACCGCGATGGTCCTGCAGGCGAGGTCCAGCACGGAAGGTGAGGCGCGGCGGGTCACCCAGGGCGTCGCCGAGTCCTTCGCCCATGGGCCGGGCATGGTCCAGGCGCTGAAGGGCCCCGACCCCTCGGCCGTCCTGGAGCCGCAGGCCGAGGCGGTCCGCAAGGCGACCGGGGTGGACTCCGTGGTCGTCTTCAACACCGACCGGATCCAGCTGACGTCGCCCTACCCTGATTTCGTCGGCAAGCCCTACCAGCTCCCGCCGTACGTGGCGCAGAAGGTCCTGCCGCAGCTGCTCGCCGGCCGTGCCGTCACCTTCGACCTGGACGAGCCCGGCTACCGTTCGATCGCCACCGCCGTGCCGGTCCTGGCCCCCGACGGCACCCCCGAGGGCGTCGTCGCCGTGAACATCAGCGTCCACCGGGTCGACTCGCTGGTCGGCGAGCACCTGCCGGTGCTGCTCGGCGGGGCGGCGGCGGCCGTGGCCCTGTCCGCCGTCGGCACGGTCCTCACCACGCGCCGGCTGCTGCGCCAGACCCGCGGGCTGGGCCCCACCGAGCTGGCCCGGATGTACCAGCACCACGACGCCGTGCTGCACGCCGTACGCGAAGGGGTGCTGATCATCAGCGGCGACGGACGGCTGCTCCTGGCCAACGACGAGGCCCGCCGGCTGCTGGACCTCCCGGCCGACGCCGAGCAGCGGCCGATCGCCGAACTGGGCCTGGACCCGGACACCGCGGCGATGCTTTCTTCACCCGAAGAGGTGACGGACACGGTCCAGCAGGCCGGTGACCGCTCGCTGGCGGTGAACAAACGGCCGACGGCCCCCTACGGCGGTCCGCCCGGCAGCGTGGTGACGCTGCGGGACTCCACCGAACTCCACGCTCCACGTCGCCGACCGGGTGACCGCGGCCGGGCAGCGCCAGCAGCTGCTCCATGAGGCGGCCATGCGCATCGGCCGGACCCTGGACATGACCCGCACCTGCGAGGATCTCGCGCAGGTCGCCGTCGGCCGGTTCGCCGACACCGTCACCGTCGACCTGCTGGAGCAGGTGACGCGAGGCGAGGAGCCCGACGGCGCGAGCCGGCGGATGCTGCGTACCGCGCTGAGCGGCGTCCCCGACGGCGAACCGTCGCGCCCGCCGGGCGAGGCCTTCACCGTGCCGGAGGGGACCCCGCAGGAGCGGAGCCTGGACAGCGGGCGGGCCGTACCGGCCACGGACGACGGCAACCGGGCGATCGCGGGCGCCGCTCCAGGTGCGCGGTGTCGTCCTGGGCCTGGTCGAGTTCCGGCGGGCGGCGGCCAGCGCGCCGTTCGTGCCGGACGACCTGGTGCTCGCCGAGGAACTGGCCGCCCGGGCCGCGGTCTCCGTCGACAACGCCCGCCGCTTCACCCGCGAGCACGCGACGGCCGTGACCCTGCAACAGAGCCTGCTGCCGCGCCATGTCCCCGAACGGACCGCACTCCAGGTGGCCCACCGCTACCTCCCGGCGCAGGCCGGAGTCGGCGGGGACTGGTTCGACGTCATCGCGCTGCCCGGGTTCCGCACCGCCCTGGTCGTCGGCGACGTGGTCGGCCACGGCATCAACGCCGCCGTGGACATGGGCCGGCTGCGGACCGCCATCCGCAACTTCTCGGCGTTCGACCTGCCGCCCGACGAGGTCCTCGGCCGCCTGGACGAGCTGGTCACCCAATGGGACGAGGAGGCCGACTGCCGCGAGATCACCGGATCGACCTGCCTCTACGCGGTGTACGACCCGGTGGCCGGGATCTGCACCCTCGCCCGGGCCGGACATCCCGGGCCGCCCTGATCACCCCGACGGAGCCGTCAGCTACCCGCAGGCCGCCGCCTCCCCGCCACTGGGCGTCGGCGGCCATCCCTTCCTGACCACCCAGCTGCGCCTGGCGGCCGGCTCCCAGCTGGTGCTGTTCACCGACGCCCTGCTCCGGACCCGCGGCCGCGACCTCGACGCCGGCCTGGACCGCCTGCGGACCGTGCTGGCCGCGAACGGGCGGCACCCGCCGGAGGAGATCTGCGAGGCCGTGACCCGCGCTCTGCTGGAGCCCCGTCCCACGGACGACGTGGCACTGCTGATCGCCCGCACCGGCCTGCTGGCCCCGGACCAGGTGGCCGAATGGGAGGTCCCCATCGACCCGGCCGCCGTCTCGCCGGTCCGCTCGGCCTGCGTGCGGCGACTGGAGGAGTGGGGGCTGGAGGAGGTCGCGCTGGCCACCGAGCTCATCCTCAGCGAGCTGATCACCAACGCCATCCGCTACGGCGCGGCACCGGTCCGGGTCCGGCTGCTGCGCGACACCACCGCCCTGGTCTGCGAGGTCTCGGACGCCAGCAGCACCGCACCCCACCTGCGCTGGGCCGCCACCACGGACGAGGGCGGCCGCGGCATCTTCCTGGTCGCCCAGCTCGCCCACCGCTGGGGCACCCGCTATCAGGCCGACGGCAAAGTCATCTGGTCCGAGCAGCTGCTCCCGGACGCCCCTCAGCCCTGACCGCGTGAAAAATGCCCCCGGAACCGCGTTTCCGCAGTTCCGGGGCATTCAGGGGTGGAGCCTAGGGGAGTCGAACCCCTGACATCCGCCATGCAAAGACGGCGCTCTACAACTGAGCTAAGGCCCCTCGGCGGCAGGATCATTCCGCGCGCACCAGGGTACCGGTTTCTGAAGCGAAACCCGACCGCCCCGGTCATGCGCCGGCAGCGGCCCTGCCGGGCCTCGGCGCGAGCCACAGCCGGGGCCCGGGAACCTTGAGGGCCCGGAGCCCGTCCCGGCCCGCCTGGGGACGCCTAGCGGGCGCCGACCGGGACCGCGTCCGTCGCCTCGGTCCACAGGTCCTGCTCGGCGCGGTCCGCCTGGACCTGGCGGTACACGAAGTACCCACCGAGTGCAGCCAGGGCTACCAGAAGAAGCTTCTTCACCGCGCGACCTCGTCCTTCTTGCGTCTGGTCCGGTACTGGGCGGAGCAGCCGAACCGGCTGCCGCCCTCCGGCCGATGATACACACCCGGCATGCGGGAAAGTCCTGTCCTGCCCAACCCCTTACGGGGCCGAAGGTCACGGCCAACCTCCGCCCGGCCCAACCCGCCTGACACACCGACGGCAACCCCCGCACCGGCGCCGGGCATCCCACCGGCAGGAACGCCGCAAGCAGGAACACCGCAGACCGGAACACCGCAGGCCGGAACGACGAAGGCGGGAACGACGAAGGGCACCGGGTCAGCTGACCCGGTGCCCTTTCGTGCTGGTGGACCTAGGAGGACTTGAACCTCCGGCCTCTTCCTTATCAGGGAAGCGCTCTAACCGTCTGAGCTATAGGTCCGTGTGCATTGCTTTCGTGCCCTGCGCTGCGTTGAAAGATTAGCGCACCGATGCCGGTCTGCTCAAATCCGATGCCCGGCGCAACGCCGGGAGGTGCGAAAACGTGTGCGGACCCCGCCAGGGACGGGGTCCGCACAGGTCTACCGGGTCCAGCTCACTCCTCCTCGGAGAGCGTCAGCTCGACGCCTCCGGTGATGCCCGCCGCCATGTTGTAGATGAACGAGGCGAGCGTGGCCAGCGCGGTCAGCAGCACCACGTCGATCACCGCGATCAGCCCGGTGGTCATCAGCACGTTGCCGAAGGACAGGTAGGTCTGGAGGTCGAAGCCCGAGCTGTTGTCGGAGCCGGTGGCCTGCTTCAGCGTGCCGCCGACCGAGCTGAAGACCCCGGCCGTGTCCAGCACCATCCACAGCAGCGAGACGCCGACGATGGTGACCACGCCCAGCGCGATCGACAGCAGGAAGCTGACCTTCATCACCGACCACGGGTCGGTCCGAGTGACCCGCAGCCGGGCGCGCCGGGTACGGCCGGACGGCGGGGCCGCGGCGGGCCGCGGCGCACCGCTCGGGCTCCGCTCCGGTCCCGCACCCGCACCCGGGCCGCCGGGCACCCGGGTACCGCCGGGGGGCGTCGGCTGGCCCTTCTGGTACGTCGTCGGCGTCGAGTAGCCGGAGCGGCCGTCGGTCGCGCCGGCGGCCGGCGGCGGACCGGCGGGCGCCTGCGCGGGCGCCTGCGCCTGGGTCGCCGGGGCGGCCTGCGGGCCCGCCTGACGACGGCGTGCGGCGGCCGTACCGCCACCGACCACCGTCGGCCTCACCGCGGTCGCCGACGCGTCGTGTCCAGCCATCTGGCCCGGCGCCGTACCGCCCTGGGGCGCGCTCGGCCCAGGGCCCTTCCGCCCCGCAGCGGCGTTTCCGCCAGCGGCACCCGTGGCTCCACTCACCCTGGTCCTCCCGGAGTTCCCCACCAGGACCGCTCAGCCCTGGCTCATTGTGTTGTCAGGCGATGTCTTGCTCAAGTGACGTCAAACCGGCACAGCGCGTGGTCGGGCCGCCGAAAGGCAGGAGCCCGACCACGCGCAGGTACCACGATGTCACTCGGACGTGTCGTCCGACTGCTCCTCGGCACCGCCGTCGCCTACCCCGGAGGCCGCGTCAGCGGCTGCCGGGTCCTCGACAGCGGCGCTGTCCGCACCGGCTCCGGGCTCGCCCTCACCGTTCTCGTCCAACTCGTCGTCACCGCTTCCCTCGGCGTTGCGGGCGATGCCGACCACGGCGTCCCGCTTACCCAGGTTGATCAGTTGGACGCCCATCGTGTCACGACTGGTTTCACGAACCTCGACAACCCTTGTGCGAATTACTCCGCCGCCGAGGGTGATTGCGAGGATTTCGTCCGATTCCTCCACCACCAGGGCCCCGACCAGGATGCCACGGTTTTCGACGATCTTCGCAGCCTTGATGCCCAGGCCGCCACGCCCCTGAACTCGGTATTCGTCCACACTGGTGCGCTTGGCGTAGCCGCCGTCGGTAGCCGTGAACACGAAGGTACCGGGGCGGATGACGTTCATCGAGAGCAGTTCGTCACCCTCACGGAAACTCATGCCCTTCACACCCGAGGTGGCCCGGCTCATCGGCCGCATCGACTCGTCGGTGGCGGTGAAGCGGATGGCCTGGGCCTTCTTGCTGACCAGCAGCAGGTCGTCCTCGGCGGAGACCAGCTCGGCGCCGATCAGCTCGTCGTCCCGGCCCTCCTCGTCGGTCCGCAGGTTGATCGCGATCAGACCACCCGAACGGGGCGAGTCGTAGTCCTTCAGCGGGGTCTTCTTGACCAGGCCCTCACGGGTCGCCAGCACAAGGTACGGCGCCGCCTCGTAGGTGCGCACCGCCATCACCTGGGCGATGTGCTCACCCGGCTGGAACGCCAGCAGGTTGGCCACGTGCTGGCCGCGGGCGTCCCGGCCGGCGTCCGGCAGCTCGTAGCCCTTGGCCCGGTAGACCCGGCCCTTGTTGGTGAAGAAGAGGATCCAGTTGTGGGTGGTGGTCACGAAGAAGTGGTCGACGATGTCGTCCTGCTTCAGCTGCGCCCCGCGCACGCCCTTGCCGCCGCGCTTCTGCGAGCGGTAGAGGTCGCTGCGGGTGCGCTTGACGTAGCCGCCGCGGGTGATGGTGACGACGATGTCCTCTTCGGCGATGAGGTCCTCGACGGACATGTCGCCCTCGTACGGGATCAGCGTGCTGCGCCGGTCGTCGCCGTACTTCTCCACGACGATCGCCAGCTCCTCGGCGATGATCGCGCGCTGCCGGTCCGGGGAGGCCAGGATCGCGTTGTACTCGTTGATCTTGGTCATCAGGTCGTCGTACTCGGCGGTGATCTTCTGGTGCTCCAGCGCGGCCAGCCGGCGCAGCTGCATCTCCAGGAATCGCGTTGGCCTGGAGCTCGTCGATCTCCAGCAGCGCCATCAGGCCGGCCCGGGACTCCTCGACCGTGTGCGAGCGGCGGATGGTCGCGATCACCTCGTCGATCGCGTCCAGCGCCTTGAGCAGCCGCGCAGGATGTGCGCGCGCTCCTCGGCCTTGCGCAGCCGGAAGGTGGTCCGCCGGACGATGACGTCGATCTGGTGGTTCACCCAGTGCCGGATGAAGGCGTCGATCGACAGCGTCCGCGGCACCCCGTCGACCAGGGCCAGCATGTTGGCGCCGAAGTTGGTCTGCAGTCGGTGTGCTGTAGAGGTTGTTCAGCACGACCTTGGCGACCGCGTCCCGCTTCAGCACCACCACCAGCCGCTGGCCGGTGCGCGAGGAGGATCGTCGCGGACGTCGGCGATGCGCCCACCCCCGTCCTTGACCAGGTCGGCGATCTTCAGCGCCAGGTTGTCCGGGTTCACCTGGTACGGCAGCTCGGTGATCACCAGGCACTGGCGGCCTGGATCTCCTCGACTCGACCACGGCCCGCATGGTGATCGAGCCGCGGCCGGTGCGGTAGGCGTCCTCGATGCCGCGCCGGCCGACGATCAGCGCGCCGGTCGGGAAGTCCGGGCCCTTGATCCGCTCGATCAGCGCGTCCTGGAGGTCCTCGGCCGAGGCGGGGTTGTTCAGGTACCACAGCGCGCCGGAGGCGACCTCGCGCAGGTTGTGCGGCGGATGTTGGTGGCCATGCCGACCGCGATCCCGGTGGCCCCGTTGACCAGCAGGTTGGGGAAGCGGGCCGGCAGGACGTCCGGCTCCTGCGAGCGGCCGTCGTAGTTGGCGGAGAAATCGACGGTCTCCTCGTCGATGTCCGCATCATCTCCATGGCCAGCGGCATCATCTTGCACTCGGTGTAGCGCATGGCCGCCGCCGGGTCGTTGCCCGGGAACCGAAGTTGCCGTTGCCGTCCACCAGCGGCATCCGCAGCGACCAGGGCTGCGCCAGCCGGACCACGGTGTCGTAGATCGAGGTGTCACCGTGCGGGTGGTAGTTGCCCATGACGTCGCCGACGACGCGGGCGCACTTGTAGTAGCCCTTCTCCGGCCGGTAGCGCCGTCGTACATCGCGTAGAGCACCCGGCGGTGCACCGGCTTGAGGCCGTCGCGGACCTCGGGCAGGGCCCGGCTCACGATGACGCTCATCGCGTAGTCGAGGTAGGAGCGCTGCATCTCGCTCTCAAGCTCGACCTGCTCCACGCGCAGGTTGCTCTCGGGCTGCTCAGGCAACGCGGGCAGGTCGCCCTCGGGCCGTTGGGCTTGTCGTCGTCGACCACTGCGGGTCAGTTTCCTCTCGTGCGTGCTGCCAGGGACTTCTCGACGACCCGCGGGTCGTCAGACGTCCAGGAAGCGGACGTCCTTGGCGTTGCGCTGGATGAAGGAGCGGCGGGCCTCGACGTCCTCGCCCATCAGGATCGAGAACAGGGTCGGCGCGGGCGGCGTCCTCCAGGGTGACCTGGCCGAGCAGCCGGTGGTCCTGGTCCATGGTGGTGATCCGGAGCTCCTCGGCGTTCATCTCGCCCAGACCCTTGAACCGCTGGATCGCGTCGTCCTTGGGCAGCTTGCGCCCGGCCGTGCGCCCGGCCGCGATCACCGCGTCCCGCTCCGGGTCCGAGTACACGTACTGGACGTCGTCCCGGCCCCACTTGATCTTGTACAGCGGCGGCCGGGCCAGGTAGACGTGCCCGCCCTCGATCAGCGGCCGCATGAACCGGAACAGCAGGGTCAGCAGCAGGGTGTTGATGTGGTGGCCGTCGACGTCGGCGTCGGCCATCAGCACGATCTTGTGGTAACGCAGCTTGGACGCGTCGAAGTCGTCGTGCACACCGGTGCCGAAGGCCGAGATCAGCGCCTGCACCTCGGTGTTCTGGAGGACCTTGTCGATCCGGGCCTTCTCCACGTTGAGGATCTTGCCGCGGATCGGCAGGATCGCCTGGACCGCGGGTCCCGGCCCTGCTTGGCCGAGCCACCGGCCGAGTCACCCTCGACGATGAAGATCTCGCACTCGGAGGGGTCCTTGCTCTGGCAGTCCGAGAGCTTGCCCGGCAGCGAGGCGGTCTCCAGCAGGCCCTTGCGACGGGTCAGGTCGCGCACCTTGCGGGCGGCCACCCGGGCGGTCGCGGCGGTGATCGACTTGCGGATGATGTCCGCCGCCTCCACCGGGTTGCGGTCCAGCCAGTCGTTCAGGTGCTCGTGGACGACCTTCTGCACAAAGGTCTTGGCCTCGGTGTTGCCCAGCTTGGTCTTGGTCTGGCCCTCGAACTGCGGCTCGCCCAGCTTGACGCTGATGATCGCGGTCAGGCCCTCGCGGATGTCCTCGCCGGTGAGGTTCTCGTCCTTCTCCCGGAGCAGCTTCTTCTCCCGCGCGTAGCGGTTGATCAGCCCGGTCAGCGCGGCGCGGAAGCCCTCCTCGTGGGTACCGCCCTCATGCGTGTGGATGGTGTTGGCGAAGGAGTAGACCCCCTCGCTGTAGGCCGTGTTCCACTGCATGGCGACCTCGACCGAGATCGTCCGGGCCTTGTCCTCGGCCTCGAAGTCGATCACCGTCGGGTGGATCACATCGCCCTTGCGGGCGTTGAGGTACGTCACGAAGTCGGAGATGCCGCCCTCGTAGTGGTACGTCACCGAGAACGGCTTGCCCTCGTCGTCGACGTGGTCGGGGCGCTCGTCGGTCAGCGAGATGGTCAGGCCCTTGTTCAGGAAGGCCATCTCCTGGAACCGCCGGGAGAGCGTGTCGAACGAGTACTCGGTGGTCTCGAAGATGTCGCCGTCGGCCCAGAAGGTCACCGACGTGCCGGTCTCGTCGGTCTCCTCGTGCCGCTCCAGCTCGGCCGTCGCCGCACCCAGCTTGTAGTCCTGGGTCCAGCGGTGGCCGTCACGGCGGATCTCCACCGACAGCCGCTGGGACAGCGCGTTCACCACCGAGACGCCGACGCCGTGCAGACCGCCGGAGACCGAGTAGCCACCCCCGCCGAACTTGCCGCCGGCGTGCAGCACGGTGAGCACGACCTCGACGGCCGGCTTGCCCTGACCGGGGACGATGTCCACCGGGATGCCACGGCCGTTGTCGACGACCCTGACCCCGCCGTCCTCCAGGATGGTCACGTCGATGGTGTCCGCGTGCCCGGCCATCGCCTCGTCCACACCGTTGTCCACCACCTCCTGGACCAGGTGGTGCAGACCGCGCTCACCGGTGGAACCGATGTACATCCCGGGGCGCTTGCGGACCGCTTCCAGGCCCTCAAGGACGGTGATCGCGCTGGCGTCGTACGAGGAGTTGTTCTCCGACAGCGACCCGGTGACCGGGACGGACGAGCCCTCCGACGGTGCTGCTTCCGGCGTTTCCTGGGTGGACGGGGAGATCTCGGGGGTCTGGCTGGGGTCGCCGGAATCGGCCACGAAGCGCCCTTTCTGGCACAGCTCGGGCCTGCTTCCGTCCCCGTGGGTTGGGACCGGAGCGGCCTCGGCACTCGACTCAGTCACCGCTAGCGGCGGTTTCAGGCTTCAGTCTACCGGTACGACCGACACTCATGGGCCTTTGGCAGCCCCTGGGCTCCCCCGTGCCGCACAAAAACCGTGCCGGATGTATCCCACCACCCGCGTGGGGTGCGGAATGGGCTCACATGGGCACTCAGCCGATCCGCTCGGTCACCCCCAGGTGTCCCCGGGACCCTTGCTCCCCGGAGCCCTCAGCCGCCCGTAACTGCGCTGCGGACCGCCCGGCCCCTGGACCTTGATCAACTTCACCGTGCCCTGCCCCAGCTCCTGGTTCAGCCGCCGCACCAGCTCCGGCGCCATCAGCCGGATCTGCGTCGCCCAGGCCGTCGAACTGCAACGGACGGTCAGCACCCGCTCGTCCTCGGCATAGCCCTCGGGCTCGCAGTGCGCCGCCAGATCCCGGCCGACGATCTGCGGCCAGCGGCCCATCACCCCGCCGACCGCCGCCGGGGCCTCCCAGCCGCGCTCGGACAGCAGCCGTCCGATCGCCGCCCCCAGCGGCTGCGGGTCGCGGCCGTCCGCGCGGGCCCCGCTGCGCAGGCCGGTACGCCGGGCCTCCTTGCGCTGCCGGACGCTGTCGCCGCGCAGCCGGGCCTGCTCCTTGGCGTTGCGCAGCGCGACCCGGGCCAGGTCCACCCGGACAGCGGCGGCTCCCCGGCCGCCCCCTCGGCCGCGTCCCCGCCCGTGTTCCCGGTCGCATCGCTCACAGTCGCCTCACTTCTCCCGGCATCGTCCGTGCCCGCCGCTGTCACGGCTGCCGCTGCCGTCGCCGTCACGGCCTGGGCAGCCGTCGCCTTGGCCGCTCTGGCCCCTTTGGCCGCTCTGGCCGCTCTGGCCCCTTGGGTCTGCCTGGTCGCTTCCTTCGCGGCTTTCACCGGCATTCACCGGCATTCACCGGCTGCGCAGGCTTCGCGGCTTTCCCGGCACGGGTATGCAAGGGTACGAGCCCTCGGCCGTAACGGAAGAGCTCAGGCGTCGCGCTTGACTTCTCCATCGGCGACCGAGTAGCGGCTTCCGGTCAGCGACCGCGGGACGTCCTCGGCGACCGCGGCGGTCACCAGCACCTGTTCGCCGGGGGCGACCAGCTCCGCCAGCCGCTCCCGGCGGCGGGTGTCCAGCTCGGCGAAGACATCGTCGAGGACCAGCACCGGCTCGCCGCCGTCCGCCCGCAGCAGCTCGTACGAGGCCAGCCGCAGCCCCAGCGCGAACGACCAGGACTCCCCGTGGCTGGCGTAGCCCTTGGCCGGGAGCTCGCCCAGCCGCAGCCCCAGCTCGTCGCGGTGCGGGCCGACCAGGGTGATCCCGCGTTCGATCTCCTGCTTCCTGGCCGCGGCCAGCGCTGCCAGCAGCCCCTGGTACAGCGCCTCCCGGCCGCCGCCCAGATCGGCCTCCTCGCCCATCGAGCTGCGGTAGTCCAGCAGCGTCGGGCCGCCGCCGGGCGCCAGGTCCTCGTAGGCGCCGCGCACCAGCGGCTGGAGCGCGGCAACCAGGTCCAGCCGGGCGGCCAGCAGCTCCGCCCCGGCCCGGGCCAGATGGTCGTCCCAGACGTCCAGCGTGGACAGCTCCACCCGGCCACTGGACCGGCGGGCCATGGCGGCGGACTTCAGCAGGGCGTTGCGCTGCTTCAGCACCCGCTCGTAGTCCTGGCGGACCCCGGCCATCCGCGGTGCCCGGGCCACCAGCAGCTCGTCCAGGAACCGCGGCGCTCTCCCGGGTCGCCCTTGACCAGGGCCAGGTCCTCGGGGCGAACAGCACGGTCCGCAGCAGCCCGAGCACATCGCGCGGGCGGACATTGTCGGAGCGGTTGATCCGGGCCCGGTTGGCGCGGCCCGGATTGAGCTCCAGCTCCACCAGCGTGGTCCGCTGGTCCCGGACCACGGCGGCGCGGATCACCGCCCGCTCCGCGCCCAGACGCACCAGCGGCGCGTCGCCGGCGACCCGGTGGCTGCCCAGGGTCGCCACATAGCCGACCGCCTCCACCAGGTTGGTCTTGCCCTGGCCATTGGGGCCGGTGAACACGGTCACGCCCGGGTCGAGCGGGACCTCGACCCGGGCGTAGCAACGGAAGTCAGCCAGCGACAGGTGCGCGACGTGCATGCTCTGGACTCGTCAGCCTTCTTCTCGTCGGTAGTGCCACCCGTACTGCTTCCGCCCGGCCCCGCACCGCCGCGCGGCCGGGCCGGGCGAACCGGCTACTTGGACTCGACGGCGTGGCCGCCGAACTGGTTGCGCAGCGCCGCGACCATCTTCATCTGCGGGGAGTCGTCCTGGCGCGAGGCGAAGCGGGCGAACAGCGAGGCGGTGATCGCCGGCAGCGGCACCGCGTGGTCGATCGCGGCCTCCACCGTCCAGCGGCCCTCACCGGAGTCCTGGGCGAAGCCACGGATCTTGTTCAGGTGCTCGTCGTCGTCCAGCGCGTTCACGGCCAGGTCGAGCAGCCAGGAGCGGATGACCGTGCCCTGCTGCCAGGAGCGGAAGACCTCGCGGACGTCGGTGACCGAGTCCACAGCCTCCAGCAGCTCCCAACCCTCGGCGTAGGCCTGCATCATGGCGTACTCGATGCCGTTGTGGACCATCTTGGCGAAGTGGCCCGCGCCGACCTTGCCCGCGTGGACCGAGCCGGCGTCGCCCTCGGGCTTCAGCGCGTCAAAGATCGGCTGGACCTTGGCAATGTCCTCGGCGTCGCCGCCGTACATCAGCGCATAGCCGTTCTGCAGGCCCCAGACGCCGCCGGAGACACCGCAGTCGACAAAGCCGATGCCCTTGGCCTTCAGCTCGGCGGCGTGCTTCTCGTCGTCGGTCCAGCGGGAGTTGCCGCCGTCGACCACCACGTCGCCCGGCTCCAGCAGCGTGCCGAGCTCGTCGACGGTCTCCTGGGTGGGACCGCCGGCCGGGACCATCACCCAGACCACACGCGGGGCGTGCAGCGCACCGACCAGATCCTTGAGGCTGGACACATCGGCCAGGTCGGGGTTGCGGTCATAGCCGACGACGGTGTGGCCGGCCCGGCGGATGCGCTCCCGCATGTTCCCGCCCATCTTGCCGAGACCGATCAGTCCGAGCTCCATGACACGTCCTTCGTTCGAGGTGACTACCGGCGCGCGGCCCCCTTGCCGCCACGGGGCCGAGCCTACGCCCGGGGCCGCGCGGCCACCGGGCGTAGGGCCCGTCTGCGGTACCCCGCCCGGCCCGGAGGCCGGACGCGGTGCCCGGAGCCGGACGGATCAGCCGGACAACCGCACCGGCCCGCTCCAGCTTCGGTCAGCCGGGTACCCGCATCGGCATACTCCAAGCTCGGTCAGCCGGACAACCGCACCGGCATACTCCAAACTCGGTCAGCCGGACAACCGCACCGGCATGATCAGGTACTTGTATGCCTCGTCCGCCTCGGCGTCGGCCGCGGGCTTGCCGCTGAGCAGTGCGGGCTTGGTGGAGGTGGTGAAGCTCAACTGGGCGACCGCGGCGTCGATCGCCGAGAGACCGTCCAGCAGGTAGGCCGGGTTGAAGGCGATCGAGATGTCGTCGCCCTCGAGGTCGGCATCCAGCCGCTCGGTGGCCTGGGCGTCGTCGCCGGAGCCCGCCTCCAGGGTGAGCACACCCTGCTCGAAGCTCAGTCGGACCGGGGTGTTCCGCTCGGCCACCAGCGAGACGCGCTTGACGGCCTCGACAAAGGCCGAGGTGTCGATGGTCGCGACGGAGTTGAACTCGGTCGGGAACAGCGCCCGGAACTTCGGGAATTCGCCTTCCAGCAGCCGGGTCGTGGTGCGTCGGCCGGCGCCCTCGAAGCCGATCAGGCCCTCGCCCTTGCCGCTGCCCGCAAGCGCGATGCTGACCACGTCGCCCGCGCTGAGCGACTTGGCGGTGTCCAGCAGCGTCTTGGCGGGCACCAGGGCGACCGCGGACAGGCCCTCCTGCTCGGGCTTCCACAGCAGCTCGCGGACGGCGAAGCGGTAGCGGTCGGTGGCGGCCAGGGTGATCCGGTCACCCTCGATCTCCACCCGGACACCGGTCAGCACCGGCAGTGTGTCATCGCGCCCGGCCGCCGTCGCGACCTGGACCACCGCGGCCGCGAACAGATCGCCGGGGACCGCACCGGAGACGGTGGGCATCTGCGGCAGCGCCGGGTACTCGTCCACAGGCAGTGTGGGCAGTGTGAACCGGGAACTGCCGCAGACCACGATCACCCGGACCCCGTCGGTGGAGATCTCCACCGGGCGGTTGGGCAGCGAGCGGGAGATGTCCGCCAGCAGCCGCCCGGAGACCAGCACCGTGCCGGGCTCGTCGATGTCGGCCTCGGCCTCGACCCGCGCCGAGACCTCGTAGTCGAAGCCGGACAGGCTCAGCTTGCCCTCGTCGGCCACCAGCAGCAGCCCGGCCAGCACCGGCACCGGAGGCCGGGCCGGGAGGCTGCGCGCGGCCCAGGCCACGGCCTCCGCGAGGACGTCACGCTCGACCCGGAACTTCACCGGTAACCGCCTCCTGTGTGCTGCTGTCGGGATTCGCAGTTTGGGACTGTCCCCAGGGTGGGGACAGTTCATGTGGGAGCGGGGACCTCCGACCGGTCGGCCGCTGCTCCTGTCGCCGCTTGTTGCTGAGGACAGTCTGACGTACTCCACCGACAGCCGAGGCTGATGGGTGGAAGAGGTGTCGAACGTGCGTCGGGTCACCCTTGTCCACAGATCTGGCCCCCACCTGCTTTTTGATCAATCCTGAGCTCTCTACTCTGGGTAGTAGTAGTAGGTGTTGTGGATACCGTGGATAACCCCCTTTTCGGCAGGTCAGCGGCCATTTTTCATCCACATTGCCTGGGGACGCGGCCGGTGGAAAAACTACGCCTGCTGTGGATGTAGCAGGGCTTCCCCACAGGGCAGTTGAGTTGTCCCCAGGTTGTCCCCAGGTCGATCCCCAGGTTTCCGGTGAGTTCTCCCCAGCCCCTTGGGCAACATTGTGTGGCGGCTTTCACTCGCAACGGTGAAATATGGCCCAACGTTGCCGAACTGGGGATATCAGTGGGTGGAACTGTGGACAACCTGGGGACAAGTGCCCCGGTCCTGGGGACGGCGCGTGGACAACTTCGGCGCCGTGTTGACGGGCCCTCACTTCTCCACAGCCTGTGGAGAACCGTTGCCCACAAATTCACAGGCTGCTGAGCTGGGCAGATACCGTCATCATGGTGGGCGCTGTGGAGGGATTCGGGATAACTCCGTCCTCCCCAGGGTGTGGACGGCGGATCCGGCCGTCAACTGTGGACAGCATGCCCTGCGCGGGCCGCTGTTCGAGGCACTGGTGCAGACGTGCGGTCCGACGGGGGTCGATCCGGGGCCGGATCGGGGTGCGGGCAGGGGTGGTTGAGGCGCGCGCGGGCGGGCCGGCGGGGTGCGGGAAGCCCGGATCGCCCGGTGGTCCAGGCTTCCCGGTCGGCCCGGTACCACTGGGCCGGGGTTGTGCGGAGGCATGCCGGGGCTCGCGCTCGGCGGGCGGGAACGCGGAAGCGGGCGCCGGGACGAGGTCCTGGCGCCCGCTGGAGGCTGCCGCTGCGGCCGGCGGTGGGGCGAGCGGTGGGGCGGCGGGGTCAGCTCTTGATGCGGTTGGTGAGCTCCGTCACCTGGTTGTAGATGGAGCGCCGCTCGGCCATCATCGTGCGGATCTTGCGGTCCGCGTGCATCACCGTGGTGTGGTCCCGGCCGCCGAACTGCGCGCCGATCTTCGGCAGGGACAGGTCCGTCAGCTCCCGGCACAGGTACATGGCGATCTGCCGGGCGGTGACCAGCACCCGGCTGCGCGAGGAGCCGCACAGGTCGTCCACGCTCAGCCCGAAGTAGGCCGCCGTCTGCTGCATGATCACCGTCGCGGTGATCTCCGGTCCGGCCTCCTCGCCGCCCGGCACCAGGTCCTTGAGCACGATCTCGGCCAACTGCAGGTCCACCGGCGCCCGGTTGAGGCTGGCGAAGGCGGTCACCCGGATCAGCGCGCCCTCCAACTCCCGGATGTTGCGGGAGATCCGCGACGCGATGAACTCCAACACCTCGGGCGGAGCGTTCAGTTGCTCCTGAATGGCCTTCTTGCGCAGGATCGCGATCCGGGTCTCCAGCTCCGGCGGCTGGACGTCCGTGGTCAGACCCCACTCGAAGCGGTTGCGGAGCCGGTCCTCCAGGGTGACCAGCTGCTTGGGCGGCCGGTCCGAGGAGATCACGATCTGCTTGTTGGCGTTGTGCAGGGTGTTGAAGGTGTGGAAGAACTCCTCCTGCGTGGACTCCTTGCTCTGCAGGAACTGGATGTCGTCCACGAGCAGGATGTCCATGTCCCGGTAGCGCTGCCGGAAGCCGTCACCCTTGTCGTCCCGGATCGAGTTGATGAACTCGTTGGGTGAACTCCTCCGAGCTCACATAGCGCACCCGGGTGCCGGGGTAGAGGCTCCTGGCGTAGTGCCCGATGGCATGCAGCAGGTGCGTCTTGCCCAGCCCGGACTCCCGTAGATGAACAGCGGGTTGTAGGCCTTGGCCGGAGCCTCGGCGACGGCGACCGCGGCCGCGTGCGCGAAGCGGTTGCTGGAGCCGATGACAAAGGTCTCGAACAGGTACTTCGGGTTCAGCCGGGCGGCGGGCTCGTCCTTGCGCGGCAGCCCGCGCTGTTGCTCGAACCACCGCCGGGCCGGTGCACCGGCAGGTGCGGCGGAAGGCCGCCGGATCCGGGTACCTGTCCCGGGCCCTCGGCGGCGCCGCGGTCGGCCGGCGCACCGTCGGAACGTCCGGCGGGGAGGTGCTCGGAGCGCTCCTCGGGCTGGTGCTCCTGCCGCTGGTGTTCCTGGCGGGGGTGCTCCTGCCGCGAGTGCTCCGCGTGCTGCTCGGGGCGGTGCTGCTCGCCGTGCAGCTGCTGCTCCCGCTGCTGCTCGGCACGGAGCCGTTCCGTCCGGAGGTGCTCCCGCTGCTGCTCGGCACGCTGCTCCCAGGGGCGGGGCTGCGGCGCGGGCGAGGCGGGCGGCCACTCGTCGTCCTGGCCGTGCTGCGGTCGTCCGGGGAAGTTGTTCTGGTAGCCGGAGCCGCCGCCGTAGTAGCCGCCGCGCTCCTGGTAACCGCCCGGACGCGGCTCGTAGTCGTAGCCGTAGCCGGACTGCTGCTGGGGTGCGGGCGGGTAGTCGCGGTGCTGCGGCTGGTAGGGGTACTCACCAGGCCCCGGGCGCTCCGGCTCGGCCGGCGGGGGCGGGCGGCGGGACCAGCGAGGCGGCATTGGCGTCGACGATCACGGCGATCCGGATGGCCCGGCCGTACTGCTGGCTCAGCGCCTCGGTGATCCGGGGCAGCAGGTGTCCCTCAAGCTTGGCCTTGGCCATCTCGTTGGGGGCGGCCAGCAGCGCGGTGTCGTGCATCAGGCCCATCGGCGCGGTGCGTTCGAGCCACTTCCGGTCCATGGACTCGACGCCGAGATCGTTGCCCAGTCGCTCCACGACCCGCGCCCAGACGGTCGCAAGATCGCTGCTCGTATCAGCCACTGGTGCACGCTTTCTCGTTCCACCGGAGCGGGTGGTGGGAGGGCCCGGGCGGACGCCGGAGGACGGAAGGGGTCAGAGAGTCTGCCAACGGTAGTCAGCGAGAGTCCCTGCGTTCAAGTTCTTGTCCACAGGGTGTGTACAAGCAGTGTCTCAGACTGGCGCCGCGCTCTGACGCAGCCCTGGCTCTGCGCTGGCCCTGGGGCCGGCCCTGGCGCCGGCTCTGCGTCGGCTCTGTGCTGGCGGGAGGGGGCTGGTTTGACCCCTTGCCCCTCTTCCACGTACCGTAACGAGGTCGAGTTGTCGATGGCCGCTGCCGCATGCCCGCGGAATATCCGCACACCAAGGCGCGCAGCTACGGGCGTCGTGGATCACCGTACATAACGGTTTCGGGGATCGCGCGGACGCACGGTGACGGCCAGGCGACGCCCCGCCACCCTTCGATTCATCCTGGAGTCCCCCCGTGAGCAAGCGCACCTTCCAGCCAACAACCGTCGCCGCGCCAAGACCCATGGCTTCCGTCTGCGGATGCGTACCCGTGCCGGCCGTGCGATCCTCGCGGCTCGCCGCGAAAAGGGTCGTGCCCGCCTGTCCGCCTGATCTTCAGGTCATGACGTGCTGCCTTCCGATATCGGTTGAGGCGGCGCCAGGACTTCGCGATCGCGACCCGGCGAGGCCGTCGCGCCGGACGCCCCCTGCTGGTCCTGCATCTCTGCGAGAGCGGAGATGCCAGGGCTGCGGGTGCATACGGTGCAGCAGGCTCAGCCGCGGACACGGGAATGGCGACAACAGACCCGCACGACGCGGGGAGGATCTCTCCCCGGCACGTGCGGGTTTTGTCGTCAGCAAAGCCGTCGGCCCTGCCGTCGTCCGCAACCGTGTAAAGCGTCGACTTCGTCACCTGGTAGCCGCCCGTATCTCCGGTCTGCCTCCAGGTAGCCTGGTAGTGGTACGCGCGCTGCCCCCTGCTGGGACAGCGGACTACGCGGACCTGGAACGCGATCTCGACTCCGCGTTGCGGAAGTTGACGGCGCCCCGCGGCAACCGGCCGCCGAGCGCCGGTATCGCATCGCCGACGGAGCAGGGCAGTGACGTACCTGCTGATGGTGATCATCGGCCTGGTAGCGCTCTTGGCAGGCAAATACCTGCTCATGGGGCTCATCCGGGTCTACCAGTGGACCATCAGTCCGCTCTTGGGTCCGGTCTGCCGTTACCACCCGTCCTGTTCCCGCTACGGGTTCGAGGCGATCAAGGTTCACGGCGCGCTCAAGGCACGGTACTCACCGCCTGGCGCATCCTGCGCTGCAATCCCTGGAGCGCAGGCGGCTTTGACTACGTTCCTCCGCGTAAGCGCCCGGTCTGGCACCAACTGGTGCGCAGGCTGCTGTCCCGAGGTACCGAAGACCAGGGACCCCACAATTCGAGCCGCGCCGAAGGGCCGACTCCCTCGACCAACGTTCAAGGAGCATGACCGTGGGGTTTCTCGACTCCGTTCTCAGCCCGTTGTATACCGCAGTCTCGTGGATCATCGTTCAGTTCCACGCGATGTACAGCCAGGTCTTCAGCCCTGACAGCGGGTGGGCCTGGGGTCTGTCCATCGTCACGCTGACCGTCGCCATCCGGGCCTGCATGATCCCGTTGACGATCAAGCAGACCAAGTCGATGCGGGCGATGCAAGCCCTCCAGCCCCGGCTGAAGGCGATCCAGGAGCGCTACAAGGGCGACCGGCAGCGGCTCTCCGAAGAGACCATGAAGGTCTACAAGGAGGCCGGGGTCAACCCGGCCGGCAGCTGCCTGCCGCTGTTGATCCAGTCGCCGTTCTTCATGGCCCTGTACGGCGTGCTCCGCAAGGTGGCCAACAACCAGTCGGTCGGCGCCATGACGGGCGCGGTTGCTGGTGAGCGCCACCAAGGCACACATCTTCGGCGCACTGCTGTCGGCGACCTTTGTCTCGCACCACTCGGACACCAGTGTCCGGGTCGTCACCGGCATCATGATCGCGGTCATGTGCTCGTCGCAGTTCCTGATGACGCGCATGATGATGACGAAGAACGTCGACCTCACGGTCAAGACGCCGTACATGCAGCAGCAGAAGATGATGATGTACGTGCTGCCGATCATCTACATCTTCTTCGGTATCAACATGCCGGTCGGTGTCCTGGTCTACATGGTCACCACCAACCTGTGGACCCTCGGCCAGCAGTTCGTGATCATCCACCAGAACCCCACCCCCGGCTCGGTCGCCCACAAGGCGCGCCTGGAGCGGCTCAAGGCCCAGGGGAAGCTGAACGCCGACGGCAGCCCGGTCAAGGCGGGGCTGGCCTCGCTGGTCAAGGGTGGCGAGGTCGCTACCGAGGAGCCCGTGGCGGACGCCGCCCCGGCCCGCCGTCAGCAGCCCAAGCGGCAGAGCAAGGCCCAGCGCCAGAGTGGTGGCAGCCAGGCCGGCACCGCTCCCTCGGACGCGGTGGTGCAGGCCGCCGAGGACGCCTCGGACGGTACCGCGCAGACGTCCACGGCCCAGTCCTCCACGGCGAAGACCTCCACGGCGAAGACCTCCGCCAAGGGCCAGACTCCGGCCAAGACGCAGGCCAAGCAGCAGGCCCGTGGCCGGGCGATCACGCCCAGTGCGGACGCGGACCAGAGCGGCCAGCCGAAGCGGGCCAACCAGCCCGGCAAGCGCAGCCCGCAGCCGGCCGGTCAGCGTCCCAAGAAGAAGTCCTAGTAGCGCTCAGAGCGGACCTACCCGCAACGCTGCTGCTGTCCACCACACGAGTACCCAAGGAGGCCATCCGTGACGGAGGGCACCGTGACGCCGGTCGAGCAGGACGAGGCCAAGGGCGACCTGGTCGGCAACCTGGAGCAGGAAGGCGAGATCGCCGCGGACTACCTGGAGGCCCTGCTCGACATCGCCGACCTGGACGGTGATATCGACATGGATGTGGAGGGCGACCGCGCCTCGGTCTCGATCATCGGTGAGGGCCCGGCGCCGAGCGTTCTCTGCTGCGGCTGGTTGGCCAGGACGGCGAGGTGCTGGAGGCGCTGCAGGAGCTGACCCGACTGGCGGTGCACCGGGAGACCGGTGAGCGCAGCAGGCTCATGCTGGACATCGCCGGGTTCCGCGCGCGCAAGCGGGCGGAGCTGGCGGAGCTCGGAGCGAAGGCGGCCCGTGAGGCCGAGGAGAACGGTGCTCCGGTGAAGCTGCGGCCGATGACCCCGTTCGAGCGCAAGGTCGTCCATGACGCGGTTGCCGCGGCCGGGCTTCGCAGCGAGTCGGAGGGCGAGGAGCCGCAGCGCTGTGTAGTCGTCCTGCCCGCCCTGGCCGGCTGACGCAGACGAGGAAGGAATCCGCGATGTCGGCAACGCCGATTGAAGGCGGGGACGCGGTGAACGACGAGCCGGGACAGGAACTCCCGCCCGTTCCGGAGTCGGCCCGTAAGGTCTTTGGCGAGCGTTTTGACCAGGCGGTGCGCTATGCGGAACTGCTGGCCGACGCCGGGGTCCGGCGTGGGCTGATCGGCCCCCGGGAGGTGCCGAGGCTCTGGGAGCGGCACATTCTCAACTGTGCCGTGCTGGGTCAGCTGCTGCCCCCAGGGGTGTCGCTCTGCGATGTGGGCTCTGGAGCAGGGCTGCCGGGAATCCCGGTTGCTCTGGCCCGGCCGGATCTGCGGATCACGCTGCTGGAGCCGTTGCTGCGTCGGACGAACTTCCTGGAGGAGGTCGTCCAGGAGCTCGGTCTGGACAATGTGACGGTGGTGCGTGGGCGGGCCGAGGAGATGATCGGCAAGCTCGCTGTGGATGTGGTCACCGCGCGGGCGGTCGCTCCGCTGGACCGGCTGGCCGGCTGGGGACTGCCGCTGCTCCGCCCCTATGGCGAGATGCTGGCGCTCAAGGGCGACCTGGCCGAGCAGGAGCTGGCCGACCACAAGGCCGCACTGGTCAAGCTCGGGGCCAAGGAGTGGTCCGTGGGCACGGCCGGTGAGGGCGTGGTGGAGACCCCGACTCATGTGGTCCGGGTGCAGGTGGGCGAGAGCCCGGGCGGGGTGAAGGCCGCTGCTCGGCGGGCCAAGGCCGCCAGGGCGGACCGGTCGGCGGCCGGCGGTCGCAGCACGCCGCGTCGGCGCCGCTGAGCCCCCTCCAGGGTTTATGAGTCAGTCGCCGAGGGCCGGGGTTCGCCGTTTCACGTGAAACGGCGAACCCCGGCCCTCGGTGCATTCGGTCCGCCTTGGTCCGCGGTATATGGCCCGCAGGGCGTTCGGAGTGTCGCTCCCTGGAATTTCCGACATAACGGGCATCGTGTTTCACGTGAAACGCCGCTCCCTTTTGCCGGGAATCCTGAGCAGGGCCCGTGAGGCCAGTCAGTTCAGTCGCCGTTCGGGTGAACATCCGGCCCCTGCGGGGGCGGAAGAGACACAACGCCCCCCGCACGCCCATCGGCTGCGCGATGATTTCAGCGACAACCAGGCAGGAAAGGGGGTACTCCCATGCCGAGTGAAGCTCGAACCCTGGGGATGCCGCTGGAGTCGGAACCACGGCCGAATCTGGCAGATCCATTGCCGGGACCCCGTAGTAGGCGTCACGTTTCACGTGAAACACTGACGTCCATGCAGGACGTGGATACCACCGCTCTCAGCGATGACACCCCCATCGGCCGCGCCGCCCAAGCTGCGGTCGAGGCACTGGGCCGTGCCACCGAAGCACTGCCGCGCCCCGCCCGGACCCGGGTGATGGTGGTGGCCAATCAGAAGGGTGGCGTGGGCAAGACCACCAGCACGGTCAACCTTGCCGCCTCCCTCGCCATGCAGGGCGCCCGGGTGCTGGTCGTCGACCTCGACCCACAGGGCAACGCCTCCACCGCCCTGGGTATCGACCACCATGCCGAGGTCCCCTCCATCTACGACGTCCTGGTCGAGGGCAAGCCGCTGGCAGATGTCGTGCAGCCGGTGGTGGATGTCGAAGGGCTGTTCTGCTGCCCGGCGACCATCGACCTGGCCGGTGCAGAGATCGAGCTTGTCTCGCTGGTGGCTCGGGAGAGCCGGCTCCAGCGCGCGATCGAGGCGTACGAGCAGCCACTCGACTACATCCTGATCGACTGCCCGCCCTCGCTGGGGCTGCTCACGGTCAATGCCATGGTCGCCGGGCGCGAGGTGCTGATCCCGATCCAGTGCGAGTACTACGCGCTGGAGGGCCTGGGACAGCTACTGCGAAACGTTGATCTGGTCCGGGCCCATCTGAATCCGCATCTGCATGTCTCCACGATTCTGTTGACCATGTACGACGCGCGGACCCGGCTGGCCTCCCAGGTCGCCGAAGAGGTGCGCACGCACTTCGCCGATGAGGTGCTGAAGACCAGCATCCCCCGCTCGGTGCGCGTCTCGGAGGCGCCCAGCTACGGGCAGACCGTCCTCACCTATGATCCGAGTTCGACCGGGGCGCTCTCCTATCTGGAGGCAGCGAAGGAGATCGCGCTCCGGGGCGCGGAGGCCGAGGCTCGGGCGGCGGACGTTCAGTTCACCGCCGACCCCGGCAACCCGGGCGTCTACCAGCAGCAGCCTCGCCGGATGGCTGAGGGCCTGGTACACGATGCCGCCGCAGCACAGCACAGCACGATGGAGGGGAACCGGTGAGCGAGCGTCGCAGGGGTCTGGGCAGGGGGCTGGGAGCACTTATCCCGGCGGCGGCCGGACCGGAGAGCAGGCCGGGCACGGTGCCGCCGGCCGTGTCCTCGGGCGCGGGTATGGAGCGCGGCAGCGCCGCGGCCAAGGCGGCGAGTGCGGTCAGCACGCTGGAACGCTCGCTGGACTCGGAGGCCGTTGTTTCACGTGAAACGGCTGCCGATACTCCGGGCCCGGAGCTCCGCGCGGTCGACGGGGCGTACTTCGCCGAGATCCCGCTGGACGCCATCCGGCAGAACCCGCGCCAGCCCCGCGACGTCTTCGACGAGGAGGCGCTGAACGAACTGGTGCACTCCATCAAGGAGGTAGGGCTGCTCCAGCCGGTGGTGGTGCGTCAGGTCGCTCCTGAGCGCTATGAACTGATCATGGGTGAGCGTCGCTGGCGGGCCTGCCGTGAGGCCGGTCTGGACGCCATTCCGGCGATCGTCCGGGCCACCGAGGACGAGAAGCTGCTTCTGGACGCGCTGCTGGAGAACCTGCACCGGTCCCAGCTGAACCCGCTGGAGGAGGCTGCCGCCTACGACCAGCTACTGCGTGACTTCTCGTGCAGCCATGACGAGCTCGCCGACCGGATCGGACGGTCCCGGCCGCAGGTCTCCAACACCCTGCGGCTGCTGAAGCTGCCGCCTTCGGTGCAGCGCCGGGTGGCGGCCAGGTCCATCTCTGCCGGGCACGCCCGGGCGCTGCTGGGTCTGGACAGCCAGCAGGAGCAGGAGCAGCTGGCCGACCGGATCAACGCCGAGGGGCTCTCCGTCCGGACGGTCGAGGAGATCGTCATGCTGGCCAAGGCGGAGCAGCCCAAGCCCAAGCCGCGCGGACCGCGCGCCGGCCGGGTGCCCTCCCCGGCGCTGGCGAGCCTGGCGAGTCGGCTCTCGGACCGTTTCGACACCCGGGTGAAGGTCGACCTCGGGGCGCACCGCGGCAAGATCGTAGTCGAGTTCGCCACGGTCGATGATCTGAAGCGCATCCTCGACTCCTTTGCCCCGGGCGAGGGGCAGCGACTCAAGGAGGGCCTCAGCGGCGGCCCGGGTGAGTCGGAGGGTTAGCCGGGGCTCCAGGGCCACCGTCCCGCCGTCGATCTCAGAAGCCTCCCGTTTCACGTGAAACGGGAGGCTTCTGCGTGCCCGCTAGTCGGCTGCTCGGCGCCCATGGCCGAGATCATTCGTACCGGGGTGCTGTCGACGCACTTCCCCGCTTATCGTTGAGCGAGGACCGGTCTCTTGATGACCGCTGAGCCCAAAGGTGTAAGTGCATGGGACGCAGGCTCGTACCGCTCACTCTGGACAGCCTTTCCGACCTTCCGGTCACCTGTAGATCCTGCGTGTTCTGGGAGCTCGACCAGGTGAGCGGAGGGGCTGCTGTCAAAGCAGGGCATCCGGAACTGGAGAAGGAGTCCTGGATCTCGGGGGTGCTGCTGGAGTGGGGCTCCTGCGGCCGGATCGCCTATGTCGATGATGCGCCGGTCGGCTTTGTGCTCTACGCGCCCCCGGCCTATGTGCCCAGGTCGCTCTCCTTCCCCACCAGTCCGATCTCCCCGGACGCGGTGCAGTTGATGACCGCACGGGTACTGCCGGGATACCAGAATCAGGGGATCGGACGGACTCTGGTGCAGGCCGTGGCTAAGGATCTGGTCCGGCGGGATTTCAAAGCCATCGAGGCATTCGGCGATGCCCGCTGGAAGGATCCGGGCTGCATCCTCCCTGCCGAGCATCTGCTGGCGGTCGGCTTCAAGACGGTCCGACCGCACCACCGGTACCCGCGTCTGCGGTTGGAGGTGCGGTCGGCGATCTCCTGGAAGGGCGAGGTCGAGGTGGCCTTGGAGCGCCTGCTCGGTGCGGTCCAGAAGGAGCCCTCGCTGCGGCCGCTGTAGCTGCTCCGGGGCTGGGACCTGTTTGCTACTGGGTGTCGGTGTGCGCGTGTTTCACGTGAAACACGGATGCCCTCAGGTGAGGGCCGGCAGATGCAGCACGCCGGTCGGGGAGTCGTCCTCCGGTGGCAGATAGAGCCGCTGGACGGCGACGGCGATGGACTCGACCGCCTGGGCGCGGAATTCGGGGGAGCTGATCCGGGAGGCGTCGGCGGCATTGGTCAGATAGCCGAGTTCGAGACGCACCGCTGCCATCCGGGTGGAGCGCAGTAGCGTCCAGGTACGGGCATGGCTGCGGTTGTCGCCCAGGCCGGAGCGGGCAACCAGCTCCCGCTGGACAAGGCCGGCGAACTGCTTGCCCGCGTGGGACCAGCGGCCCTGGCTCTCGTCGCCGTAGTAGTAGCTGGCGACTCCGGAGGCACTGGGGTTGCGGTGGCCCTCAAGGTGCAGCGAGATCAGCAGATTGGCGTCGGTGGCATTGGCGAACTCTGCTCGCCTGGTCTCGTCACCGCCGTACTGGTCCGCCTGCCGGGTGAGGTAGGTCCGGACACCGAGCGCGGTCAGCCGTTGCTGGAGCCGGTCGGCCAGCTTCCAGACGATCTCGGCCTCGCTGACACCGCCGAGGTGCACGCCCTGGTCGGCTCCGCCGTGTCCGGGGTCGATCACCACTGCCTTGCCGGTCAGTGCGGGACCGGAGCGCAGCAGCATCTCGGTCTCCCGCATGACATGGGGCGCACCGCCGACGACGGTCCGGGCGAGCCGCTCCAGCACGGTGAAGGTGGCCGGGCCGAGAACCCCGTCGGGGTGCAGGGCCATGTTGCGCTGGAAGTCGCGGAGGGCCTGGGCGGTGGCAGAGCCATAGATCCCGTCCACCCGGCCCGGGGTGAAGCCCATGTTCAGCAGCCGGTGCTGGAGCTGGGCGACATCGTCGCCGATCTGGAGGTTGCCCACGGTGTGGGCCAGTACTCGGTCGCCGAGGTGCCAGCGTGCCTCATTGAGGTGCCGGTAGGTCTCGGGTCCGACCACCCCGTCGGCGGTGAGTCCGCGTTGCTGCTGGAAGTGGCGCACCGCGGCGTCTACCTCGGTGTCGAACAGGTCGGCGCTGGACGGGTGCTGTCCCTCCAGACCGGCCTGGCCGCCGGTGTTCAGCAGGCCCAGCAGCGCCAGCTTGAAACGGATCTCGGCGACGTCCGGCCCGGCGTCACCGAGCTGCCGACGGTAGGTCTGCGGTAGGTGCTGATTCATGTGCGAGGGTCCCCTCCTCTGCATGGACTGAGCTGATGGTACGCGCCGTTTCACGTGGAACAGCGAAACGCCGGGGCGGCCACCTTCAGGTGGCCGCCCCGGCGTTGGGACTGCTGTGCCTCAGCCGATGTAGTCGGCCAGGTCGCGCAGCAGGGCAGCCTTGGACTTGGCGCCGACGATCGTCTTGACGAGCTCGCCGTTCTGGTAGACGTTCATCGTCGGGATGGACAGCACGCCGTAGGTGGCAGGGGTGCTGGGGTTGTTGTCGATGTCCAGCTTGGCGATGGTGATCTTGTCACCGTGCTCGGCGGCGATCTCCTCCAGGGAGGGGGCGACCTGACGGCACGGGCCGCACCAGGTGGCCCAGAAGTCGACCAGCACGGGCTTGTCGCTCTGGAGAACGTCGGCTTCGAAGGTTGCGTCGGTCACGGTCTTGGTGGCGGACACGGAGGCTCCTCGGATACGCAGGGAATGGTGTGGGGGTGGAATGGAGGGGGCTCAGACCGCTGCCGCGGCGGCCTCGACATGCGCCAGCGCTGCCAGGTAGCGCTCGGCGTCGAGGGCCGAGGAACAGCCGGTGCCCGCGGCGGTGATCGCCTGGCGGTAGGTGTGGTCGACGACGTCGCCCGCGCCGAAGACACCGGGGAGGTTGGTCCGGGTGGAGGGAGCGTCGACGCGGAGGTAGCCCTCGTCGTCCAGGTCCAGCTGGCCCTTGAAGAGCTCCGTCCGCGGGTCGTGGCCGACCGCGATGAACAGCCCGGTGACCGGCAGCTCGCGGAGCTCGCCGGTGACAGTGTCCCGCAGGGTGAGCCCGCTGAGCTTGGCGTCGCCGTGGATCTCGGCGACCTCGCTGTTCCAGGCGAAGCTGATCTTCGGGTCGGCGAAGGCGCGGTCCTGCATGGTCTTGCTGGCACGCAGGCTGTCCCGGCGGTGGACCACGGTGACCGACTTGGCGAAGCGGGACAGGAAGGTCGCCTCCTCCATGGCGGTGTCTCCGCCGCCGACCACAACGATGTCCTGGTCGCGGAAGAAGAAGCCGTCGCAGGTGGCACACCAGGAGACACCGCGTCCGGAGAGCTCGTCCTCGCGGGGCAGGCCGAGCTTGCGGTGCTGCGATCCGGTGGTGACGATCACAGTCTTGGCGCGGTGGACGGTGCCCTCGGAGTCGGTGACCGTCTTGATCTCACCGGTGAGGTCGACCGCGACGACATCGTCCGGGATCAGCTCGGCGCCGAAGCGCTCGGCCTGGCCGCGCATGTTGTCCATGAGCTCGGGGCCCATGATGCCTTCCTGGAACCCGGGGAAGTTCTCCACCTCGGTGGTGTTCATAAGTGCACCACCGGCGGTGACGGCGCCCTCGAACACCAGCGGGTTCAGCGAAGCACGTGCGGTGTAGAGCGCGGCCGTGTACCCGGCCGGGCCGGAGCCGATGATGATCACGTTACGGACGTCGCTCACTGCATCTCCTGAATCGCTTCGCAAGCCTTGGGCCGACCAGAGGGCGGGCATCGCTACCTGTGCCCTCTCAACGGTTGTCCAGTGTCCCGCATTCCCAGCCGTTCAGGGACGCGGCACCGTGCGGTCGACCAGAACAGCGCTCGCGTGGCCCGCCGGCGCCGTGCAGTCGGCGGCCACCAGATAGGCGTCGACGTCATGGGCCGGGTCGCTTCCGTCCGGATAGATCAGTGCATAGACGTCGGTGCTCTGGTAGCTGCCGCTGGAGACCGCGATCGGCTGCTGCCCCGGGCGGGCCACCGCGGTCAGGACACAGTCGGGCACAGTGGCCTGGGCGGTGCCGGCCCCGGCGGAGGCGCCGGCCGAGTGCTCTCCGTCGCTCTGGATCATCGGCTGGGCACCCTGGCTGGGGGTGCTCTGGAGCAGCGACTGCACCTGTTGGGTGAATCCGGCAGCGGAGAAGGCCACGGCGGGTTCACCAGGGACGGGCCCAGCTTGACCGAGCCTCGACTGGATGCACTGCTGGATGCACTGCTGGATGAGCTCGCGGAAGAGCCATGGGTGTTGAGCGCCACGGTGGTCACCAGCCCGCAGACGGCGAGCGCGGCGACGCCCAGCACTGTCCGCCGCGCGACCTGCCGCAGCCGGCTCGACCGCGGCCGTCCCGGCCCGCGCCCGGCGCGTCCAGTGGGGCCTGTGTGGTCGCTGGGAGCCTTGTCGACGGTCGGGACGGCAGAGGGGAGGACAAAGCCCTGGCGCGCCCGCTGGGGCGTCTGCGTGGCCTTCGTGGTGTCCATGGTGTTCGCGGACCTGACGGCCTCGGCTTCGGCGGCGAGGGCAGCGTCGATCCGCAGCGCGATGTCGTCGGGCATGGCCGGTGTATCCGTCTGCCCGAGCAGCAGCCGGATCTCGTCCAGAGCCTCCCGGGACTCACGGCAGTCGGCGCAACCGGAGGGGGCGCCGAGCACGGCGGCGGCCTGCGGCGTGAGCAGGTCCTCGACGTAGTCGGAGATGGTCTCGATATCGGGGTGCCCGGAGGAGTCCGGATCGAGGGGGGACGCTGCTGCGGTCATGTCGCTGGTTCACCTCCTGCACGGGAGTCGGGTCGGGCGGCCAGTAGTGGGACGGATTCCCCGCCCTCCGGGTTCCCTGCCGCTGGAGGCGGTGCACCACTACCGCGGACGGGTCTGCCCCGCGACCCCCGCCCCGGCATCTGCGGGGGAGCGTTGTTTCACGTGAAACCGGAGCCGGGTCCTGGGCGGCCGTACCAGCACGCAGATGGGCGATCTGCGGAAGCAGCCGGGCCCGGCCGCGTGCGCAGCGGCTCTTCACGGTGCCGGTGGGCACTCCCAGGATCGTCGCCGCCTCGGCCACGGGATAGCCGTGCATGTCCACCAGCACCAGGGCAGCGCGCTGATCCTCCGGCAGCGAGGCCAGAGCGGTGGCGATCTCCTGGCGCAGCTCGCCCCGCTCCACCGGGGCATCGGCGGCTTCCTCGGCGCCGAGGACAGCGTCCAGGGACTGCTGCTCGTCCAGCGGCCGGGTGCGATGGCTGGCCGCCCGGCGGATCCGGTCGAGGCAGGCGTTGACGACGATCCGGTGCAGCCAGGTAGTGACGGCTGACCGCCCCTGGAAGGTGTGCGCGCCGCGGAAGGCCGAGACCAGGGCGTCCTGGAGCGCGTCCGCGGCTTCCTCCCGGTCCCCCAGGGTGCGCAGGGCCACTGCCCACAGGCGGTCCCGGTGCCGCCGGACGAGGGTGCCGAAGGCGTCATGGTCACCGGCTACATGGCGAGCCAGCAGCTCGCTGTCGCTCTCGCTGTCGGTGGGCCTGTCCTGACCTTCACCACCCGCTGTAACTCGCACCGCTCCCCCTTGGGCAACCCAATGCGCCCCAGCCTGCCATCCCAGTGGTCCAGTCGTCAGCTCAGGACATGACCTGAATCTCGGAGATGCCTCCGTAGTAGCCGTTCACCGCGTCCGGATCGGGTGCCAGAGAGGTGATGTGCACCAGCACGAACCGGGTGAGGATCGGCGGGGACAGTGGAGCGCTGTCCACGGTTGTCGAGGTCGGGGTGGAGGAGTTGCTGATGCGCTGGGTGTAGCCGCTGTAGTCGGTGGGCGCACTGGTCGCGCCGGCGGGAGCCGCGACCACCTCCATGGTCTGACCGGTGAACGGCAGGATGACATTGACGCTGGTGACGGACTGCACACTGCCCAGGTCGACCACGATGCCGCTGCCCTGAGCGCGGTTGGGCAGGTTGCCGAAGTTGGGGTAGTTGAAGAAGGGTGTGGTGATCCAGGCCGTCTTCGGGTTGCTGTCGGCGGCCAGCGCGGCCAGATTGCCCGCTATCGTCGTCTGGTCCATCGGCGAGAACTCCGTGGCGCTGAAGATCTTCAGGATGTGCGAAGAGACGCGGGGAGTGGGCTTCGGCTGGACGTTGGCGGCCACCGGGGGCCGGCTGCCGCTGGGATTGCTGTCGGACTTGTCCAGCAACGCCTGCGCGGTCGCCCAGCTGCCCAGGCCGATCCCGGCCATCAGCACCAGGGCGATCGACCAGCGCAGAGCCCGGTTGCCGCGCCTGGGCGGCAGCGGGGGCGGGACGGGCAGGGGCGCAGTCTTCGGCACGGTGGTGGTCGGCTGCTCCGGCCGCTTCGGCCGGGGTACTCCGGAATGACCAGCGGCTCCGGGGCGGGCTGCCTGACCTTCGGCATCTGGAGAGGGCCTTGGCGACCTCGGCGGGCGACACCAGCCGCTCCAGGTGTCGTCCGGGCTCGGGGCAGATCATCCGGGCGCACAGGTCGGAGAGCCCCCGGTGGACGCCCGCTCGCACCTGTTCCGGGGCGACCATGCCGAGGAACTTGGGCATGCCCTGGAGATCGAAGCAGTCCTCCGGGTAGGGCCAGCGATGGGTGAGCGCCGAGAACAGCAGGGCTCCGATGGCACGGGTGTCCTGGAGCTCGGCGTCGGCCCCGTCCTCGGCATGAACGCCGTACAGAGCGGCGTCGGTGGCGATGCCGTTGATCCGGTACTGGCCGGAGTCGCTGCGCAGCACGCAGTCCGGGTTCAGCCGCAGATGGGACTGTCCGCGCCGGTGGGCGGCGGCCAGCGCGTCGGTGACCTGCCGCACCAACTGGTAGGCCTCGTAGGGCTCCAGCGGTCCGTCGGCGAGCAGGGCGGTGAGGTCGGTGGCGTCGGGAGCCACTCGCGGACGATGTAGACCAACTCGCCGTCCTCGACGGCATCCAGCACCTGGACGAACCTGGGATCGCCGAGCAGCGCGGCCTGGCGGGCCGCCTCCACCGTTTCCTTGGCCCGCTGCTGACCGGAGGCCAGCAGGTGGACTCCGACCGCGCGGCGCAGCTTCTCGTCCATGGCCCGCCAGCTGGAGAACCCCTCGCCCTCGGCGACGCACTCCTCCAGACGGTAGCGGTTGCCGATCCGGTCGCCACTGTGCCGCACCGGCACCGGGAGCAGCTCGGGAAGTGCGGGAGCCGCCGGCTCGGGGTCATCGGTATCGGCTACGGGCTTGTCCTCGGACTCCGGCTCCGCCGGCTCGGCCGGCTCGGCCGCGGGCTTGGTTGCGGCCGGCTTGGCGGGCCGGGATTCCGGCTCGGGCTCGGCGGGTCCAGCCGGTTCGGCGGCCTCGGCGACGTCGACCGGCTCCGCGTCGGCGGCAGGCGCGTCGGCGGGATCCTTGTCAGCGGGAGCCTTGCCAGCGGCAGCCGCTTCGGCTGCCTCAGGTTCGGCAGCGGTCGCCGCGTCAGCCTCTGACGCCGAATCATCGTCGGTGGCACGCGTCATCTCGACGTCATCTGTCGGAACGGTGTCGTCGATGCTCCCCGTGCTGGTCTCGACGGGAGCCTCGCTGCGATCCGCCACCTTCGTCCTTCCTCCCCTTGGAACGTCCCTCCAGCAGAGGGCATGCGGTCAATTGTGCCAACCTCCGCCCCAGGACTACGACTCGCGATCCCCCTCCCGGGTTGCCCTGATGAGGGTGGGAAGCGACCGGTCCTGGGCGTGTGTCAACGTCCGATCTTGCGGCGGACCATGCCGATCAGCGCATCCATCTCTTCGATGTGCATCCGCTTTGTGATCACTACGAAGAGGCCGAGCTGTAGCAGCAGGCCGACGACAAGGGCAGCGGCGTCACCGAAGAACCCGCCACCGGAGAACGAGGAGATGGCGAAGGAACTGGCGAAGCCGACGACGGCCGGGATGATGCTGGCCCCGATCAGCTTGCTGTAGGTGCGCTTGATCCGTGCGCCGTCCAGGTCGCCGATCCGGCGCCTGAGCCGGGGCAGGGCGACGGTCAGCCCGATCAGGTAGGAGACACCGTAGGCGAAGGCCATACCGGTGACCGCCCATCTGGCGGGCAGCACCAGATAACAGATGCCGGAGAGCGCGGCCTGGCTGGCCGCGACCCAGACCGTGTTGTAGAAGGGGGTCCGGGTGTCCTCATAGGCGTAGAACCCGCGGAGCAGCACATACTGCGCGGAGTAGGGGATCAGGCCCAGCGCGAAGGCGGAGAGCATCCAGCCGACCGAGGTGCCCTGGGAGCTGCCGCCGAAGCCGTAGAGCACGGAGCCGATCATCGGGCCCAGGCTGAGGAAGAGGAACGCGGCCGGCACGATCGCGACTGCCGAGGTCCGCAGTCCGTAGGAGAGGTCGTCGCGCACCGAGGTGGCGTCGCCGTCAGCGGCGGACCGGGAGATCCTCGGCAGTACCGCGCTCATCACCGAGACGGTGATCACGGCCTGGGGCAGCTGCCAGATCAGCAGCGCGTTGGAGTAGGCCGAGAGCCCGGCGCCGTTGCGGTTGGAGGCGTTTCCGGCCGCGGTGGCGAGCTGGGTGACGACCAGATACCCGGCCTGGTTGGCGAGGACGAACAGGAAGGTCCAGCGGGCGAGCTTGGCCGCGTGGCCGAGGCCGTGACCGCGCCAGTCGAACCGGGGCCGGAACTTGAACCCGGCCGCGCGCAGGTAGGGGATCATCGACAGGGCCTGGACGATCAGGCCGAGCAGGGTGCCGACGCCCAGCAGCTGCACGCCCTGGGGGGAGATGGTCTCCGGGGCGACCTGGGTGTGGTTGAACGGGCCGTAGACCCAGGCGTACATGCCGAAGGTGAAGATGACGACGATGTTGTTGAGGACCGGGGTCCACATCATCGCGCCGAACTTGCCGCGGGCGTTCAGCACCTGGCCCATGACCACATGCACGCCCATGAAGAAGATCGTGGGCAGGCAGTAGCGGGCCAGCGCCACGGTGACCGAGGCGCTCTGCGGGTTCTTCATCACGGAGTCGGAGACCAGCCGCACCAGCAGTGGCGCGGCCAGTACCGTGGCAAAGACCACACCACCGAGCCCGACCACGACCAGGGTGAGCAGTCGGCTCGCGTATGCCTCGCCGCCGTCCTCGTCGTTCTTCATGCTGCGGACCAGCTGCGGCACGAAGACGGCGTTGAGCGCGCCGCCGCCGACCAGGATGTAGAGCAGTGTCGGCAGGGTGTTGGCGACGTTGTAGGCGTCGCCCATGCTGCCGACGCCGATGGCCAGGGTGATCACCATGGTGCGGATGAATCCGGTTCCACGTGAAACCAGGGTGCCTGCTGCCATGATCGCGCTGGAGTTCAGCAGGTTGCCCGACTTGCCGCCGCCGGAGGCGCTCTCGCCGTCGGGAGTCTCCTTGCCGATCGCCGCCATGCCGCGCTGGTCGAGCTTGAACAGCGGCATGGTGCCGGTGAACTCCATGGCGGAGTCGACCGACTCGCCATAGCCGGCCGGCGGGTAGTACTGGCCGCCGTCGCGGAAGAGGAAGGCGTAGGGGTCTTCCTCAGGCTGCTCCTGCTGGCGTCCGGCCCGGCTGACCAGCTCGTCCACGCCGACGTACTCGGTGGGCGCGCCCGGGTCGTAGCCGGCGCCGTTGCCCTGGGCGGTGGGGTAGGGCTGCCCGCCGTACTGCTGCTGGTCGTACTGCTGCTGGTCATAGGGCTGCTGCTGGTCGTACGGCCCCTGGTGCGCGGCCTGGCCGTAGCCCGCCGGCGGCTGCCCGTACTGCTGGGGCTGTTGCTGGTGGCCCTGCGGCTGTGCGTGCGGCTGGGGGTAGGGCTGGCCGTACTGCTGGGGCTGCCGCGGCTGCGGGTAGCTGTTCTGTTCGTAGCCGACGGGACCGGCCGGGGTGACCTGGGTGACCGGGGGCGCCGGGGTGACCGGGGTCACTGGAACGGTCGGCGTCAGCGCTCCGGCCGGGCCGAAGCCGGGCTGGGGCGCCTGGTAGGCAGCCGGCTCGTACCCCTGGGGCCCGTAGCCCTGCTGCGCGTACCCCTGCTGCGGAGCGGCGGGCTGTCCGTAGCCGGGCTGTCCGTAGCCCTCCGGGGTCTGGTACTGCTGCTGGTTGTAGACGTCGTGTCCGTACGGGTCCTGCGCATAGGGGTCACGCGCATAGGTCTCGTCCAGATACGGGTCCGTGCCGCCCCCCGGTCCCGGCTGCACCGGTGGCGTGCCTGGTTCCGGAGCGCGTCCGCCGCGACCCCGTTGAGTTCTGCCGTCACGCGGCGCGCTCATGCCACCTTCTCCGGATCTTCGGATGGGGCGGCCGGATCCGTCCGGCCGTCTCGTCCCTCTACCTTCTCATCCGCTAGAGCCTATACAGGGCTTTGGACCTCGTTTTCCGGATCATGGCCGCCTGGTTGCCCTGAATCGGCCGCTTCTTCGCCTTCCGCGTCCGAGGTGGGCGGCTGGTCGGCGGGGTCCGGCGTGCCGTCCTCCGAGGTCTCCGGGGCTGAAGTGCCGCCGGAGGAGTCGCCTGACGGATCGTCCGTCGAGTCGTCCGCCGACCCGCCCGCCGGGCCGTCCGAGGGGCCGTCCGGGGCCAGCGCGGCGTCCTTCCGGCGCTTCCAGTAGAGCCGCAGACCGGCCAGCAGCACCAGCAGGCCTCCGCCCGCGATCACCGCGATCACTCCACCGGAGATCTGGGTGACATTGACCTCAAAAGTGATCGAGGAGCCGCTGCCGGCCGTGTCGTTGTAGGGCACCAGATCACCGTCGACCAGGGTGAAGAGCTGCGCCTCCATCCCCACCTTGCCGTTGGCGGCGGCCTTGACCTGGAACTTGTAGCTCGGCTTGCTGTTTCCGGAGTTGGTCACCGTCAGTATTCCGCTGCCCTCGACCGCCAGCCGGTTCGGCTGGAGCGATCTGAGCCGGACCACCAGATTGGTCAGGCTTTGCGGCAGGCCGTTGACGACGGTGATCGGAATGGTCGCCGAGTTGCTGCCCGGAGGGTCACCCCGTTGGGTTTGCCGAGGAGAGTCACCGAGCCCAGCAGGCTCTGGAGATACAGCTTGGTGTTCTCCTGGTAGTCCTCCCCCGCCTGCGACTGGTCGCGCCACTGGGTGGACACCGAGCGCAGTATCGCCGCGTTGAATTCGCTCTGGTACGGGTCCGGCGGAGCGATGATCTTCTGCAGCTCGCTCAGGTCGCTCTGGATCAGATTGACGTCCGGCAGTGTCTGGAGCTCGTTGCCGCTCACACTCGCCGGGTAGGGCGCGAGGGTGGAGCTGACTCCCGCCGTGGGGGTCGCCGTCGCCACGGTTCCGTACGGCACCGGCTGGATCCACTTGCCTGTCGTTGCCTGCTGGAGTGAGTTCAGCAGGGTCTCGGCAGCGCTGATCGACAGGTCCCGGGGCGGCTGGATCAGGATGCTGCGCTGGATGTCGGGCTGCTCGTTGGCGATCTCCAGGGTCTCCGCCAGAAAGCGCTGCTCAGCGATCTTCTGGGCGCTGACCGTGTTCAGGTCGCCGGAGAAGATGTCGGAGATGGTGGAGTCGGACACCACGGCCGTCATCCCGTCGCCCAGGGAGCGGGCCGCGTTGGGGTGTAGGTCAGCGGGTTGTACGGCAGGCTGTCGCTGGTCACCACGATCTGGTTGTCATGCAGGCTACGGGCCAGGGAGACCACTGCCGGATCGGTGTAGCCCTGGTAGGGCCAGGCCACCGAGTCGTTGGCGGTGACCTGGAGCAGATCCGGCACGCTGGCGTTGCCGACCTGCTTCAGCTCGTCGACCAGGGCACTGCTCTCCGAGGGGTGGTCCGCCAGGGTGGCCAGGTCCGGGTCGGCATAGGGCAGCGAGATGATCTGCTGCGGGCCCAGGTTGGCGAGCGTGGTCTGCAGGTTCAGCAGCCACTCCTTGGCGGCCGCGGTGCCGGTGGCGCTGCCCTTCTCGGTGCAGTTGCAGTCGGGGGTGGCCGCGGACACGCTGCCCTGGGCGTCGCTGACCACCCGGTAGCCGCTGCGCATCGCGTCGACGGTGGTGATCAGGTCGGGGTCCAGCACCCAGCTGAGCTTCAGCTGGGCGTATTCGGCGCTGCTGCCGTTGGACAGCAGCTGGCCGAGCCGGCCCCCGGGGCTGAGCTCGCTGGCCAGATAGTCGTCGGTCAGCACCGCCTGCCCGGTCTGGTCGGAGGTCCCGCTGGTGTGGTAGCGCTGGGCCTGGACCCGGGGCTGGTCCACCAGCGGCCACAGGGTGGCCACCTCGGTCGGCTTGGCGCTCTGGGACGGGTAGTAGGACAGGAAGGTCCGCAGTATCCCGAGCGACTGTGGCGAGGAGCCGCCGGTGGTGACGTCCACGTCCAGCTCGTAGACGCCCCAGTCGGTCAGGCCCAGGTCGTTGACCGCGACGGTGAGCGAGAACGTGCTGCTGGTGGCGCCGGCGACCAGCGGGCCCAGCTGCTGGGTCGGGCCGTTGGACAGCTCCGGGGCGTCCCCGGCCTGGGGTGGTGTCCTGGGCGATGTTCTCGATGGACGACCTGTCCGGCACCTTGGAGTTCGCGATGGCCAGGCCGACCTGCAAGGACTGGATGGTGCTGGTGCCGCTGTTGTTGACGGTGCCGGTGACGGTGATCTTGCCGCCGGGCTCCGGCACCGGCGGGTTGATGGATGCCAGCGACACCACGGCGGGGTAGGTGCTGCTGACCGCCGAGGCGTCGTGCGCGGTGGCCCCGGTCGCCTTGGTCGCGCTCGAAGCGGCCCCAGGGTTCATTGAAGAGACCTGGAATCCGTCGGCCCGGGCGGCCGGGGCCAGCCCGGGGCCGCTCAGCAGCGCCAGCCCGGAGGCCAGCAGCACCGTCACCGATCGGCGCAGCCGACCTGGAGCCTGCGGTTTCCCTCCCCTGCTGCGACCACTGGTGCGACTTCTCTGCCGTGCCGCCTCGCCCACGCGTCCTCGCCGTTCGTCCGTTGCCCGCGCTGTTCTGATCGCCTCAGTCGCCTGCCCCCGCATGTGCGCTCTGGCATGGTAACGACGTTGGCTGGGAGTAGACGCGGCCGGGCGCGCCCGGATGGGTCCTGGCCACCGCAACCGGTACAGGTGCCGCCCGGACGTTATCGGGGCGCGAGGGGTGCGCGCTGCCACGTAGGCTTGTCTGTTGTGCCGAACGCCAATGATTCCAGCTCTGCCCTCCCGGACGAATGCTCGTCCCGTAGTGGTTCCGCCGCCGACTCGCTCAGTGCCGTCCAAGCGGCCGCGGTCAGCGAGATCCTGAACGCCTACCCCGTCGCGGACGAGCTCGGGCGGCGTTTCCAGGCGGCCGGTTTCCGGCTCGCCCTGGTCGGCGGGTCGGTCCGGGACGCCCTGCTCGGGCGGCTCGGCAATGACCTGGACTTCACCACCGACGCCCGGCCCGAGCAGATCCTGGCGCTGCTGAAGTCCTGGGCGGACGCGGTCTGGGATGTCGGCATCGCCTTCGGCACCGTCGGCGCCCGCAAGAAGGCTGCCCCGGTGGGCGGTGGCGAGCCGCGTGACTTCCAGATCGAGGTGACCACCTACCGCTCCGAGGCCTACGACCGGGACTCGCGCAAGCCGGCCGTCTCCTACGGGGACTCGATCGAGGACGACCTGGTCCGCCGGGACTTCACCGTCAACGCCATGGCGGTCGCGCTGCCCGAGGTCGAGTTCATCGATCCGTACCACGGCCTGGAGGACCTGGCGGCGAAGGTGCTGCGCACCCCCGGGACCCCGGAGGCGTCGTTCTCGGACGACCCGCTGCGGATGATGCGGGCCGCCAGGTTCTCGGCGCAGCTGGATTTCCAGGTGGCACCCGAGGTGGTCACCGCGATGACGGAGATGGCGGCGCGGATCGACATCGTCTCCGCGGAGCGGGTCCAGGCCGAGCTGAACAAGCTGCTGCTGTCGGAGCACCCGCGGCAGGGGCTGCTGCTGCTGGTCGACAGCGGGATCGCCGGACGGGTGCTGCCGGAGCTTCCCGCGCTGCGGCTGGAACGTGACGAGCACCACCGGCACAAGGACGTCTACGAGCACTCGCTCACCGTGCTGGAACAGGCCGTCGACCTGGAGACGGACGGCCCCGACCTGACGCTGCGGCTGGCCGCGCTGCTGCACGATGTGGGCAAGCCGCGCACCCGCCGGTTCGAGCCCGGCGGCGGGGTCTCCTTCCACCACCATGAACTGGTGGGGGCGAAGCTCACCAAGAAGCGGCTGCGTGAGCTGAAGTACTCCAATGAGCTGATCGCCGATGTGTCCCG
Organism: Streptacidiphilus sp. 4-A2; assembly: GCA_014284505.1. Taxonomy (GTDB): domain Bacteria; phylum Actinomycetota; class Actinomycetes; order Streptomycetales; family Streptomycetaceae; genus Streptacidiphilus. Next base: position 6,807,849 of record JAAFYY010000001.1, read on the forward strand.
GCTGGTCGAGCTGCATCTGCGGTTCCACGGCTACGGCACCGGCGAGTGGACCGACTCGGCGGTGCGGCGCTATGTCCGCGACGCGGGTCCGCTGCTGTCGCGGCTGCACAAGCTGACCCGCTCCGACTGCACCACGCGGAACAAGAAGAAGGCGGCGGCGCTCTGGCGGGCGTACGACAGCCTGGAGGAGCGGATCGAGCAGCTCCAGGAGCAGGAGGAGCTGGACTCGATCCGGCCGGATCTGAACGGCGAGGAGATCATGGAGATCCTCGGCCTGAAGCCGGGCCGGGAGGTCGGCGAGGCCTACCGGTTCCTGCTGGAGCAGCGGCTGGAGCACGGCCCGCAGGGGCAGGAGGCGGCCGCGGCGGCGCTGCGGGAGTGGTGGGCCACCCGCTGACCCACCGGGTCCGGCCGCTGGGCTGACCCGAGGGCGCTGTCCCGCGCCGCCCTGGAGCGGCTGACCCGGCCCGGGGTCAGCCGGAGGGCTGGGGCGAGGGCGGCGCCTGGCAGCTGAGCTCGGCCGAGGGGCCCGAGTGCCGCAGGGTCAGCCCGTACGCCAGCGCGGTGATCGCGTAGAGCAGCGAGGACAGCACGATCACCACCACCGAACGGCCGCTGGCCGGCATCAGCAGGGCGGCCACGGCGGCCGCCGCCACCAGCGAGCCGTTGAACAGCAGGTCGTACACCGAGAACACCCGGCCCCGGTACAAGTCGGGGACCGAGGTCTGCACGATGGTGTCGGTGCTGATCTTCGCGCCCTGGGTGAAGAGCCCCAGCAGGTAGGCGGCGGTGATGATGGGCAGCGGCGCGAAGAACAGGCCGAGCGCCGGGGTGAGTACGGCGGCCAGTGCCGAGCAGCAGACCAGCCAGCCGCCGACCCCGATCCGGCGGGTGGCCCAAGGGGTGATCACCGCCGCGGTGAAGAAGCCGGCGGCGGAGGCGGCCAGGGCCAGCCCGAGCCAGCGGATGCCCGCGCTCTGGTTGTCCGGGGTGGTGAAGCTGTTGCGGCACAGCATCAGCAGCAGGACCAGCAGCATCCCGTAGCAGAAGCGCAGCAGGGTGACCGCAGCCAGCGCGTAGGTGGCCGGGCGGGAGTCGCGGACCAGCCGCCGCACCCCGTCGACCAGGCCCTCGGCGGTCTCGGCGATCACTCTGAGCAGCGGTTGCGGGGCCTGGAGGCCGCGGTTGGGGCCGAGCAGGTCCCGGGACATCGTGCGGGCGGCCAGGGAGGCGCTGCCGTAGCCCAGCCCGGCCAGGACCAGCAGCGCGGAGTTGGCGTCCGGTCCGGCCGGGAGGAACAGCCGGACCAGGAAGGCCGAGCCGCCGCCGACGGTGGTGGCGATCGTGCCCGCGGTGGGGGCCACGGCGTTGGCGCTGACCAGCAGGGACTCCGGGACCACCTGGGGCAGCGCGGCGGAGAGCCCGGCCAGGATGAACCGGTTGACCCCGGTCACCAGCAGTGCGGCGGCGAAGAACACCGGGGTGGGTACCTGAAGCATGACCAGCCAGGCCGTCCCGGCGCAGAGCAGCAGCCGGATCAGGTTTCCGTACAGCAGGATCTGGCGCCGGCGCCAGCGGTCGAGCAGTACCCCGGCGAAGGGCCCGCAGAGGCAGAACGGCAGCAGCAGCACCGCGAAGGCGGAGGCGATGGCGCCGGCCGTCGGCTGGCGTTCGGGGGAGAAGACCACATAGGAGGCCAGCGAGACCTGGAAGATCCCGTCGGACAGTTGTGACAGCAGCCGGGTGCCGAGCAGGCGGCGAAAGCCGGACAGCCTCAGGAGGGCCTTGACGCGGCCCTGAGGGATGGAGACGTGGCCGATGATCGACACCATCACAGACTCCCACGTCGGGGACCGGATGCCTATGCCGAAACAGCCGTCCGGGGACCGTGCCGGTATTCGGGTGTGCAGCCGAAAACCCCGCGGGTGGTCCCGTTTCACGTGAAACAGGACCACCCGCGGGGTTGTGTCAGCTGGGGCCGGCGCCTGGCGCCAGTCGTCCCAGGGTCAGCGCTCGACCTCGCCGCGGATGAACTTCTCCACGTTGTCGCGGGCCTCGTCGTCGAAGTACTGCACCGGCGGGGACTTCATCAGGTAGGAGGACGCCGACAGGATGGGGCCGCCGATGCCGCGGTCCTTGGCGATCTTCGCCGCGCGCACCGCGTCGATGATGACGCCGGCCGAGTTCGGGGAGTCCCAGACCTCGAGCTTGTACTCCAGGTTCAGCGGCACGTCGCCGAAGGCACGGCCCTCGAGGCGCACGTACGCCCACTTGCGGTCGTCCAGCCAGGCCACGTAGTCGGACGGGCCGATGTGGACGTTCTTGGCGCCCAGGTCACGGTCGACGATCTGCGAGGTCACGGCCTGCGTCTTGGAGATCTTCTTGGACTCCAGGCGGTCGCGCTCCAGCATGTTCTTGAAGTCCATGTTGCCGCCGACGTTCAGCTGCATGGTGCGCTCCAGCAGGACACCGCGGTCCTCGAAGAGCTTCGCCATCACGCGGTGCGTGATGGTGGCGCCGACCTGCGACTTGATGTCGTCGCCGACGATCGGCACGCCGGCCTCGGTGAACTTGTCCGCCCACTCCTTGGTGCCCGCGATGAACACCGGCAGGGCGTTCACAAAGGCGACCTTGGCGTCGATGGCGCACTGGGCGTAGAACTTGGCGGCCTGCTCGGAGCCGACCGGCAGGTAGCACACGAGGACGTCGACCTGGCGCTCCTTGAGCACCTCGATCACGTCGACGGCCTCCTCGGAGGACTGCTCGATGGTCTCCAGGTAGTACTTGCCCAGACCGTCCAGGGTCGGGCCGCGCTGCACCATGACGCCGCTCGGCGGCACATCGCAGATCTTGATGGTGTTGTTCTCGCTGGCGCCGATGGCGTCGGCGAGGTCCAGGCCCACCTTCTTGGCGTCCACGTCGAACGCGGCGACGAACTCGACGTCACCGACGTGGTACTCACCGAACTGCACGTGCATGAGACCGGGCACGCGGCTGTTCGGGTCAGCGTTCCTGTAGTACTCGACGCCCTGGACGAGCGAGGCGGCGCAGTTGCCCACACCCACGATTGCTACGCGAACCGAACTCATTCCGGCTGCTCCCTGTTGTGATGGTCTTGGAGAAAGGTCATTGCGATGGATCAAACGAGTGCCGGCGATCCCCCTGGCGCCCGCGGTCCCGCGTGTGCGGTCCGTTCCTTCGCTTCAGCGATGGAGGGATTGCGCGGGGTCAGCGCTCCGGGAGCGCTCCGGGCGGTCGGGTGGCGCAGCGGTGTGCGCTGCTGCCCGGTTCCTGCCGTCCGAAATCTGTGAAGTGGCGCGGGGATGCCGGTCCCAGGAGTGCCGGTGCCTGGCGGCCCTGGGTCTGGGCCGCGTCCGCTGCTGCGGTTGGCTCGTTCGGTCTCGATGAGCTCGTTGAGCCAGCGGACCTCGCGCTCCACCGACTCCAGGCCGTGGCGCTGGAGTTCGAGGGTGTAGCCGTCAAGTCGTTCGCGGGTGCGGGCCAGTGAGGTGCGCATGCGCTCCATGCGCTCCTCCAGCCGACTGCGGCGGCCTTCCAGGACGCGCATGCGCACGGCCCGGTCGGTCTGGCCGAAGAAGGCGAAGTGGACGCCGAAGTGTTCGTCCTCCCAGGCGTCGGGGCCCGAGTCGGCGAGCAGCTCCTCGAAACGCTGCTTACCCTCTGCGGTCAGCCGGTACACGATCTTTGACCGCTTGCCGTTGAGGGCGGTGGCCGGGATGTATTCCCCGCCGGTGTTGTCCTCGACCAGGGAGCCCTGGGCGACCAGCCCCTTCAGGCACGGGTAGAGCGTCCCGTAGGAGAAGGCACGGAACGACCCCAGCAGCACGTTGAGACGCTTGCGCAGCTCATAGCCGTGCATGGGGGAGTCGTGCAGGAGGCCGAGGACGGCGAATTCCAGGATGCCCGAGCGTCTGCTCATGTCGTGCGGCCTCCTCTCCCGGGGTGTCTCTCGGCTGGTATGCCGTTTCGATGTATCGACTCGATACATCGAAACGATATGCCGTGGATGGTCCCGGAGCAAGGGCCGACCTGATGAATGTGATCACAGAGGGTTGCGAGAGGCCGATGGGGGCTGCCCCGCAGTGCTTGAGGCCGGTTCTTCCGACGCTCTCATAACGAGCGAAACCTCTTCTTTCCTAAGGATCTGCGGGCAATATGCCGGGATTGACAGGCGAAGCCCGATTCCGGTGCGTCTGCGGCTGCGTACTCTGTCGGCTATGCAGAAAGCCGGGAACCGATGTGACGGATGTGGCGTCCTCGTCCTCGGTGCAGTACGGCCGCTTCGGCCGGAGCCCCGGGGGAGCCGTTCGGGGACCGCTGGTCCCGACGCGGATCGAATGTGGACCACCGCCTTCAGGCCCGAGGGCCTGTCCGAGGAGCAGCTGGAAGCATGAGCGAACATCGGCGAAAGCAGCAGTCCGGCCGGGGGGCCCCCAACAGCCCCCCGCAGAAGGCCAGGACTCCCCGAGCGGCTACCCGTCGGCGCCGCCGCGGCGTGGCGTACCCGGGCAGGGGCCCGGCTCAGGCCCCGCCCCGGAGCGCCGGCTGGGTACAGGGCAGGGGCAGGCCTCGGCTCAGCCGCAGCTCACTCGTGCGGAGATGCGCAAGGCCGCGCAGTCCAAGGGCCGACGCGGGGGCAAGCCGCCGGCCGGTCCCGGGGCCGCGGGGCGCCGGGGTACGGGTGGGCCGACCGGGCCCAAGCCGAAGCGTTTCCTCGACTACCCGCGCTGGGGCAAGCGCGGGGTGCGGCGCTGGCTGCCGTCCTGGAAGCAGATGCTCAGCGTCTTCCTGCTGGGCTTCGGCGGCGTGGTCGGGGTGTGGGCTACGCCTACGCCACCCTCAGCGTGCCCGGGCCCAATGCGCTGACCCAGATGCAGAGCAACACCTACTACTGGGCCAACGGCGGCGGCCAGATGGTCCAGCGCGGGGCCTACTTCCGGCAGAACGTGGACCTCACCCAGGTCCCCAAGGATGTCCAGAACGACTTCCTGGCTGCGGAGAACGCCACCTTCTGGACCGACAAGGGCGTTGACCCGCAGGGCATCCTGCGTGCCGTGTACGACATGGCCAAGGGCGGGGAGGTCCAGTCCGGGTCGACCATCACCCAGCAGTGGATCAAGAACACCCGGCTGAACCAGGGTCAGACGATCAGCCGCAAGCTCGACGAGATCCTGATGTCGATCAAGGTCGGCTCGACGGTGTCCAAGTCCACGGTCCTCGACGGCTATCTGAACACCAGTTACTTCGGCCGCGGCGCCTACGGCATCGACGCCGCCGCCCAGGCCTACTACGGCATCCCCTCCAGCCAGCTCAATGTGGCCCAGGGCGCCTATCTGGCCTCGCTGGTCAACGGCCCGAGCCTGTACGACACCACCTGGGACACCAGCACCGGCACCGACAGCGACACCGTGAACACCACCAACCTGGCCAATGCCACGGCCCGGTGGAACTACGTGATGAAGCGGAACCTGCTGGACAACTTCATGAGCCAGGCGGACTACAACACGCTGACGGCCAAGGGCTTCCCGTTGCCGATCAAGCCGGTCAGCAACTCCAGCCTCGGTGGCTACATCGGCTACCTGGTGACCCTGGCCAACAACAACCTGCTGCGCAGCGGCGTGACCCAGGCGCAGCTGGACGCCGGCGGCTACTCGATCTACACGACCTTCGTCAAGAACGACATGAACGACATGAAGGCCGCAGTCGACAACGAGCTGCTGAACAAGCTCAACCCCAAGACCATGGCCGTCGACACCCAGGACGCCACCACCGCGCCCGACTACGGCAAGAAGTACCCGGTCGACCAGTGGCTGCACGTGGGCGGGGCCTCGGTGCTGCCGGGCAACGGAGCGGTCACCGCGATCTACGGCGGTCCTGACTTCATGAAGCAGGAGACCGACGACGCGGACGACCCGAAAATCCTGGTCGGCTCGACCTTCAAGGCCTTTGTGCTGGCCGCGGCGCTGAGCGACGGGGTGAAGAATCCGAACGACCCGTCCGCACCAGGGACGCCGGTTTCGCTGAACTCGCTCTACAACGGCGACCCCAACCTGATCATCAAGAATGCCAACGGCTCGGTCTGGCTGGACCAGAACGGCCATGACTGGGCGCAGCCCAACGACTCCAACGACCAGTGGGGCCCGATCACCCTCACCAAAGCCATGGAGCAGTCGGTGAACACGGTCTATGTCCAGCTGGGCATGGATGTGGGGATGCCCAATGTCGCGACCGCGGCCGAGGCGGCCGGGGTGCTCCCCAGCTCGATCGACCCGACGGACAACGCCCCCTCGTTCGCGCTCGGCACCTCCACCCCCGGCCCGATCCGGCTGGCGACCGCCTATGCGACCTTCGCCGACGACGGGGTCGAGTACGACCCGTACGAGGTGGACCACTACACCACCACCTCCGCCGCCGGTAAGACCCTCACCGTCTCGCTGAAGAGCCAGCCCAAGCAGGCCTTCTCGCCGCAGGTCGCGGAGACCGTCACCACCGCGCTCAAGGCGGTGGTCTCCGAGAACGGCACCGGCGCCCACGCCATGGCCCTGGGCCGGGACGCGGCCGGCAAGACCGGTACCACCGACTCCTACAAGTCGGCGTGGTTCGTCGGGTACACCAAGCAGCTCTCCACCGCGATCGGCCTGTTCGACCAGGACCCGACCAACTTCAGCCTGCTGCCGCTGATGGGCCTCAACGGCCAGCAGCAGGTCTACGGCGCCGACTTCCCGACGGCGATCTGGACCAACTACATGGAGGCGGCGCTGGCCGGGCAGCCGCAGGAGTCGCTGGACACCGCCAACTACGGTCAGATCGAGAACGAGCTGGGCGTCTCCGCCCCGCCGAGCGCGCCCGCCTCGCCGTCGGCCCCGCCGTCGTCGCTGCCCCCGCACCCCTCGAAGTCGCCCAGTGCGCCGCCGGCCTCCAGCCCGCCGCCGACGACGCCGGCCTCGCCCCCGCCGAGCTCCAACCCGCCGTGCGACCCGGGCGGCCTGTTCGGAAGCGGCTGCACCTCGCCGACTCCGAGTGACTCGTCGAGCACCCCGAGCGGCAACAAGCCCTCCGATCCGGGCGGTCCGGGCAACGGATGGAACCCTGGCGGCGGCTGAGCCTGCCGCAACCCGCTCGCGGCCCCGGTGGCCCACCCCCGCACGGGGTGGGCCCGCCGGGGCCGCGGCCGTTTCCGGGGCGGCTGCCGGGCGCGGGGCCCGCGCGGCAGGAATGGGACAGTTAGGCCGTACCGGGCGGCCTCCGGTAACAAGTACCGGGTGCACGGTCCGGCGCTCAGGATCGTGCGGCAGGATGTCCGCCATGACGTCGAGCACACTGCCCACTCCCCCGCCAGAGGACACAGTGGTGGTTCCCGCAGACGAGGATCCGGTGGCCGCCGCGGGCAGCGAGATCCTGGGCGGGGCCCCCGGCCGCCGGGCGCTGCTCGGCGTCAGCTGGTGGACCGCCGCGCGGGTGCTGGCGGTGTGCACCATCGTGGTGTTCGCCCTCGGGATGATGCAGAAGATCCCCTGCTACGACAGCGGCTGGTTCTACGGCACGACCGCGCAGTACGACCACGCCTGCTACAGCGACATCCCGCACCTGTTCACCCTGCGTGGCTTCTCCATCGGGAACATCCCCTATCTGGACAAGCTGCCGAACCCGACCGACCCCAATATGCAGTATCTGGAGTACCCGGTACTGACCGGCATGTTCATGTGGGTGGCCTCCTGGCTCACCCCCGGTGGCGGCGGCGACGTGCACCGTGAGCAGGTGTACTGGCTGGTCAACTCCGGGATGCTGATGGTCTGCGCGGTGATCGCGGTGGTCGCGGTGATGCGCACCCACCGGCGCCGGCCCTGGGACGCGCTGCTGTTCGCGCTGGCGCCGGTGCTGGCGCTGGACTCCACCATCAACTGGGACATACTGGCGGTCGCGCTGACCGCGGTGGGCATGGCCTGCTGGTCGCGCCGGAGGCTGGTGCTGGCCGGGGTGTTTATCGGTCTGGCCACGGCGGCCAAGCTGTATCCGGTGTTCCTGCTCGGCCCGATGCTGCTGCTGTGCCTGCGGGCCGGGCGGCTCCGGGACTTCGGCCGGGCCTTCGCCGGGGCGCTGGTGGCCTGGCTGATCGTGGATGTGCCCTTCATGCTGCTCAACTTCCAGGGCTGGGCCACCTTCTACACCTTCAGCGAGTCGCGCGGCATCGACTACGGATCCATCTGGCTGATCCTTGAGCAGAACAACGTGCTGCCGGCGAACTTCCCGGTCTCCCGGGTCAATCTGATCACCGCGCTGATGCTGGCGCTGTGCTGCCTGGGCATCGCCTGGCTGGCGTTCGCGGCGCAGCGCCGGCCGCGCTTCGCGCAGCTGGCGTTCCTGGTGATCGCGGCCTTCGTGCTGACCAACAAGGTCTACTCGCCGCAGTATGTGCTGTGGCTGACGCCGCTGGCGGCGCTGGCCCGGCCGCGCTGGCGGGACTTCCTGATCTGGCAGGCCTGCGAGGTCCTCTACTTCCTGGCGATCTGGTACAACTTCGCCTACACCTCCAGCCCGAACCAGAAGGGGCTGCCGACCGACTGGTACCACGGCGCGATCGTGGTGCATGTGCTCGGCACGCTGTACCTGTGTGTGCTGGTGATCCGGGACGCGCTGCTGCCCGAGTTCGACACGGTGCGCTGGGACGGAAGTGACGATCCGTCAGGAGGCGTGCTGGACGGGGCTCCCGACATGCTCTCGATCAGTCCGGCCCGCGCTGTGGAGGAGAAGCACGGGGCTGTGGAAATCGACGAGGAACCCGTGGCGCCACCGGCCTGAGCTTGTGGATAACCCACCGCGGGCCTGTGGACGGGAAGTTGTCCGCAGGCCCGCGGTGCGTCTGTACAACGGCATTGGGAATGGGTCGAATTGGGCGGTTCGGCAGCGGCCGGACCGCCCCGGTCCGGAGACGTCAGAGACTCCGCGGTCCGGCGTTCTGCTCGGCGGTCCGGCGTTCAGTTCTGCTCGACGATGCGGTCGAACAGCGTGGTGGTGTGCCGCAGAGTCGCCTTCAGCTCGTCGCCGACCTGCGGCGGGGCCACCTCGCCGGGCACCCACAGCAGCGAGACCTGCATGTGCGGGGGCTCCGCGAAGCCCAGCTTGCTGCCGCTCCAACTGAACGGCGACGCCGTACGGTTGAGGGTGGCCAGGCCCGCGCGGGCGAGGTTCTTGGCGCGGGGGTGAGCCCGCTGAGGTTCTTCGGGGCCTCCAGGCCCACCCCGTGGGCGGTGCCGCCGGCCACCACCAGCAGATGGCCGTCGCCCGGCACCCGGTGCTGGCGGTAGCCGTAGCGCTCGCCCTTGGCCAGGGCGTGCGCCTCCATCACCGTGCCGCGGCAGTCGATGGCCTGGTGGTCGCCGAGCCACAGCTGGGTGCCGATCCGGGCGCGGAAGTGGATGTCCGGGAAGCGCCGGGCCAGTTCGGCGACCTCGGCGGAGCGCAGATGGCTGACGAACATCCGGCGCAGCGGCAGCCGCTCGGCGCGCAGCCGCTCCACCCACTGGACGGTCTCCGCCAGCGGATCCACCCCCTCCGGGCGGTCCATCGGCAGGTGCACCGCGAAGCCCTCGACCCGGACGTCGTCCAGGGCCGCCCGCAGCTTGGGCAGGTCCTCGGGGTTGATGCCGTGCCTGCGCATGCTGGTCATGCACTCGATGATCACCCGGCCGCCGACCAGGCCACGCAGGTCGCGCACGGTGCCGACGGTGCGGATCACCCGCTGCGGCAGCGGCACCGGGTCCTCACCGATCCGGTAGGGGGTGAGCACGATCAGGTCCCGGCCGAAGTAGTCCTTGGCCTCGGCGGCCTCGTAGGCGGTGCCGACCGCGAGCACGTCCGCGTCCAGCCGGGTGGCCTCCTCGGCCAGCCGCAGGTTGCGGAAGCCGTAGCCGTTGCCCTTGGCGACCGGGACCAGCCCGGGGAAGGACTCCAGCACGGAGCGCTGGTGGGCACGCCAGCGGTGGGTGTCCACATACAGGGTGAGCGCCATGGGGGCTAGGGCCTTCCGTGAAAACCGTGCGAGGGGGCAGGGCGGGGTGGGGACGGGTCAGCGTCGATTCATGTACATGTCGAGCGCCTTGTGCAGCAGCTTGTTCAGCGGGAAGTCCCACTCGCCGAGGTACTCGGCCGCCTGGCCGCCGGTGCCGACCTTGAAGCGGATCAGGCCGAACAGGTGGTCGCTCTCGTCCAGGGTGTCGCTGATACCGCGCAGGTCGTAGACGGTCGCGCCGAGCGCGTAGGCGTCGCGCAGCATCCGCCACTGGATCGCGTTGTTCGGCTGGACCTCGCGCTTGTGCACGGTGGAGGCGCCGTAGGAGTACCAGACGTGCTCACCGACGGTGATCATCGTGGTGCCGGCGAGTGCGTCGCCCTCGTGATACGCCAGGTACAGGCGCATCCGGTTGGGGTCCTCGCCGGTCAGCGCGTTCCACTGGCGCTGGAAGTAGGACAGCGGGCGCGGGATGAAGTGGTCGCGCTCCGCGGTCTCCAGATACAGCTGGTGGAAGACCGGAAGGTCGTCGTAGCCGCCCTGGACGATCTCGACGCCGGACTTCTCGGCCTTCTTGATGTTGCGGCGCCACAGCTGGTTGAAGCCCTTGAGGACGTCGTCCAGCGAGCGGTTCGCCAGCGGCACCTGGTAGACGTAGCGCGGCTGGACGTCACCGAAGCCCGCCCCGGCGTCCTCGCCCTGCTGCCAGCCCAGCCGGCGCAGCCGGTCGGCGGTGTCGATGGCCCGCGGCTCGTACCAGTCGGCCTCGACGTCGCGCAGCCGCTTGGCCTCCTTGGCGGCGATGGCGTCCTTGATGGTCTCCGCCTGCCAGCGGCGGATTATCACCGGCGGGCCCATCTTCACGGTGAAGGCGCCCTGGGACTTCAGGTGCGCCAGCATCGGCTGCAGCCAGCGGTCCAGGTTCGGGTCGAACCAGTCGATCACCGGGCCCTCGGGCAGATAGGCCAGGTAGCGCTTGACCTTGGGGATCTGCCGGTACAGCACCAGCCCGGCGCCGACCACGGCACCGCGGTCGTCGAACCAGCCGATGCTCTCGGAGCGCCACTCCGCCTTGACGTCGCCCCAGCTGGGCACCTGCATATGGCTCGCGGAAGGCAGGCTCCTGATGAAGGCCAGGTGCTCCTCCCGGCTGATGGTCCTCAGGCGCAAGCTCATGGTGGGGGTGCTCCTCGGGCGTCAGATCGCGTCAATCGCGAAGCCTACTGCCCAGCTGGAGCACCCCATAGGGACGCCCGGAACGGGGGCGTCCCAAACGTCCGGAAAGGGCCTGGCGGCCGCCGGAGGTCTGCCCGGAAGGCCCCCGGCGGCTGCCGGGGGCCCGTCGGCGTCAGTAGCCGACCACGCCGCCGAGCAGGCCGCCGTGGGACAGCGCGATGCCGAAGCTCGCGGCCGACGCGACGCCGCCGATCACCAGCAGGAAGCGTTGCGCGGTGTTGTTGGAGATGTACTGGCCCCAGGCGGCGGTGAGGATGCCGAACAGGCCGGTCCACGAGGCCAGGATGTGCAGGCCCCGGAACATGCAGGTGGAGACGGCGATCGCGGCCAGGACGATGGTGACCCCGACAAGGGTGTCCTGGAGCGGGTGGGACCTCGCGTCGTCGCGGACGAGCTTGGTCCAGTAGCTGGCGTTGTGGGACTGGCTGTGCGGCTGCCCGGTGGACTGAGCCATGGAACCCGCCTCCTTGGGGAGGTATGGGCGCACGCTGCGGCGGGGGCGGCAACGGCTGCTGCCGTCAGGCCGGCGCGTGGCGCGAGCTGGCCGTGGGCCGGGGGTCGGCCGTACGGCCTCGGGTGCGGTGGCGCACGGTAGGACCCTCCATACCCGATGTGTACAGATTGCGACGACAGGGGGTGGATTTCAAGACCCCATTCGGGTGCCTGTAGTCTGGACCGTCTGCACCGGTGTGGTCCGGCTACAGGCTGGCGTGACGATGCGGTTACCCGCTCGTTCTGTCAGTGCCGGCCGCTACTGTTGCGACGCGTCTCAAACCCTCCTGCCACGGAAAGACCGTGGCCGCTGAGTCCAGAGGAGGTGGGTTATACATGCGTCATTACGAGGTCATGGTGATCCTCGACCCCGAGGTCGAGGAGCGCGCTGTCTCCCCCCTGATCGAGAGCTTCCTCAATGTCGTCCGCACTGGCGGCGGCAACGTGGAGAAGGTCGACACCTGGGGTCGTCGTCGCCTGTCGTACGAGATCAACAAGAAGTCCGAGGGCATCTACTCGGTGATCGACCTCAAGGCCGAGCCTGCGGTCGTCAAGGAGCTCGACCGGCAGCTCAACCTGAGCGAGCAGGTCCTCCGCACCAAGGTGCTCCGCCCGGACACCCACTGAGGAAAACCCAAGTACTTCATCCGTGAAGTACTGCACTGCCCGGCCGTCCATACGGCCGGTGCGGTGAGCACTGCTTGAACGGAACCGCTCCCACCGAGAGGTCGATCACCACCATGGCAGGCGAGACCGTCATCACTCTTGTCGGCAACCTCGTCGACGACCCCGAGCTGCGTTTCACGCCGTCGGGTGCGGCCGTCGCGAAGTTCCGCATCGCGTCAACTCCTCGTACGTTCGACCGCCAGACCAACGAGTGGAAGGACGGCGAGAGCCTCTTCCTCACGTGCAACGTCTGGCGTCAGCCGGCGGAGAACTGCGCTGAGACCTTGCAGCGCGGTATGCGCGTCATCGTCCAGGGCCGTCTGCGTCAGCGTACGTACGACACCAAAGAGGGCGAGAAGCGGACCGTCTACGAGGTCGAGGTCGACGAGGTCGGCCCGTCGCTGCGCTCCGCCACCGCAAAGGTCACCAGGGCCCAGCGGACCGGCGGTCAGGGCGGCCCGGGCGGTGGCTTCGGCGGCGGCGGCAACGCCGGCGGCGGCTTCAACGGCGGCAATGGTGGCGGCGGCTTCGGCGGTGGCCAGCAGGGCGGTGGCTGGGGCGGAAACCCCGGCGGCCAGTCCGGCCCTCCGGCCGACGACCCGTGGGCGTCCAGCGCCCCTTCGGGCGGCGGTCAGCAGGGCGGTGGCGGCGGCGGCTGGGGTGCCCCGGCCGGCGGCGGATTCTCGGACGAGCCCCCGTTCTAAGCAGTGTGCTGGGCCGCTCCGTGCGGTCCGCTCAGACGTTGATCCCGTGCGACCCGGTCGCCCGTCCCGTGAGGGGCAGCGGCCGGATCGTGAAACATCCAGTTGGAGTACATGATGGCGAAGCCGCCTGTACGCAAGCCGAAGAAGAAGGTTTGCGTCTTCTGCAAGGACAAGATCTCCTACGTCGACTACAAGGACACGAACCTGCTTCGCAAGTTCATCTCCGACCGTGGGAGATCCGCGCTCGCCGGGTCACCGGCAACTGCACCAGCACCAGCGCGACGTGGCCACCGCTGTGAAGAACAGCCGTGAGGTCGCTCTGCTGCCCTACACCTCGACCGCTCGCTGAATAGGAGGGTGACCGAACTATGAAGATCATCCTCACGAACGAGGTCTCCGGCCTCGGTACCGCCGGCGACATCGTCGAGGTCAAGGACGGATACGCCCGTAACTACCTGGTCCGCGTGGCTTCGCCATCCGCTGGACCAAGGGTGGGCAGAAGGATGTGGACGCGATCCGTCGCGCCCGCAAGATCCACGAGATCCAGACCCTGGAGCAGGCCAACGAGGTCAAGGGCAAGCTTGAGGGCCTGACCGTGAAGCTCGCCGTGCGCGCGGGCGACGCGGGCCGGCTCTTCGGCTCGGTGACCCCGGGCGACGTCGTCGAGGCCATCAAGGCCGTCGACGGCCCGCTGGTCGACAAGCGCCGGGTCGAGATCGGCTCGCCGATCAAGACCACCGGTGCCCACACGGTCACCGTCAAGCTGCTCTCCGACGTGGTCGCCAAGATCAACGTCAACGTTGTCGCAGCCTGACAGTTCCACACCGTTCGGAAGGCCGGTCCCCACTCCGGGGGCCGGCCTTCCGGCATCTCCGGGGCATGTCCCGGACATGCCGGTCCGGGGCGCGGGCGGGCCGGCTCAGGCCCGGACCGCGCCGGTGACCAGCCAGGCGCCGGTGCGGGCGCGGATGCACAGGAACAGCAGCCGGACCGCCATGCACAGGTCGATGGCTATCCACAGGCCGACCAGGCCGGCGCTGCCCACGGTCAGCGCGACCGGGGCGTAGACGGCGAGGGTGGCCAGCATCGCCCAGGCCAGGTAGGGGCCGTCGCCCGCGCCCATCAGCACCCCGTCCAGCACGAAGACCACCCCGCAGACCGGCTCGCTGAGGGCGGCCACCAGCAGCACCGAGTCGAGCTGGTGGCGCACCGCCGGTCGGCGGTGAACAGCGGCAGGTACAGCGGGCGGGTGAGCAGCAGCAGCGCGCCGAGCACCACGCCCGCCCCCACGCCCCACTCGACCATCCGCCGGGTCGCGGCCCTGGCCCCGGCCGGGTCCCCGGCACCGAGGTAGCGGCCGATGATGGCCTGCCCGGCGATGGCGATGGCGTCCAGCGCGAAGGCCAGGAAACCCCACAGCGACATGGCCACCTGGTGGGCGGCGATCTCGGTGTTGCCCAGCCGGGCGGCGACGGCGGTGGCGATCAGCAGTACCGCGCGCAGGCTGAGGGTGCGGATCAGCAGCGGCGCGCCCGCGGTGGCGCAGGCCCTGATCCCGGGCAGGTCGGGGCGCAGGCTCGCACCGGTGCGGCGCGCGCCCCGGACCACCACCGTGAGGTAGGCGGCGGCCATGCCCCACTGCGAGAGCACGGTCCCGGTGGCGGAGCCGGCGATACCGAGATGCGCCCCGTACACCAGCAGCAGGTTCAGCAGCAGGTTGACCGAGAAGCCGGTGACCGCGACCAGCAGCGGGGTGCGGGTGTCCTGGAGCCCGCGCAGCACCCGGTGGCGGCCAGCACGCTGAGCATCGCCGGGATCCCCAGGGCGCTGATGCGCAGATAGGTGATCGCGTAGGGGGCGGCGGTGGCGGAGGCGCCGAAGAGGTGGCAGAGCGCCGGGGCGAGCGGGACGGCCACGGCCACGATGGGTACCGAGAGCAGCAGCGCCAGCCAGATCCCGTCGATGCCCTGCTGGACCGCGGCCCGGCGGTCCCCGGCGCCGATCCGGCGGGCGACCGCGGCGGTGGTGGCATAGGCCAGGAAGACAAAGACATTGACCAGGGTGGTCAGTAGCGCGGCCGCGATGCCGAGCCCGGCGAGCTGGGCGGTGCCCAGGTGGCCGACGATCGCGGAGTCCGCCATCAGGAAGAGCGGTTCGGCGATCAGGGCGCCGAAGGCGGGCAGGGTGAGCGCGAGGATCTCCCGGTCGTGTCTGCTCCGCCGGGGGTGCTGGGGTGGGAGATCGCATGGTCCTACCGTAGTCATCCACATGTAAGTGCTGCTAGCCGGGTCCGGCCATTACCTGAACGTGCGCCCGGTAGCCGTTCGAGTACCCCTTGTCGTGATCTGTGAGGCGTTCGTGAAGTTTTTCTCCTGCACAGTAGGTGGATGAAGAAGGCGCAGGTCATGGCGGTACGAAGGGGAGAGCTGCCTAGTTGTCCACAGGTTGTCCCCCGCGTCGTACACAGCTTGGAGCCAGTTCTCCACAGGCGATGCCCCGTCATCCACATGCCCTGTGGATAACCGTCTTGGAGTATGGGCCGTTCCCCCTTAGCGTGGGCGCTCTGCCCGCGCGCCGCACCCGTGCGCAGGCGCCGATTTTTCCGGTCAGCTGCTGTCGGCGTTCTCCGTCGCCCGCCACTGTCGGAGCGGTGCCGTAGAACGAAGAGGTGACGCGCCGCCCGCTCCGGGCGCGTGAAACAACCAGCAGGGCACGGCACGGGAGGCGCGCGATGGGCGAGGTACGCGGGACGACCCCCGGCGGGGGCGCGCGATGACCGATCTGTCCTACGACGACGTCCCGCCGCCCGACGAGGAGTGGCCGCCGCCGCCCGAGCCCGGCGGCGGCCCCGGCGACCGGCTGCCCTTCAAGCGCGCCGGAGGCACCCCGGCCGACCGCGCCTCCTACGGCTCCGGCCGGGGCTCCGGCGGTGCCCGCAACGGCGACCGTAACGGTGACCGCAACGGCGGCGGCTACGAGGACAAGTCCGCCGCTGCCGGGTACGAGCGCGTCCCCCGCAGGACCTGGCCGCCGAGCAGTCGGTCCTCGGCGGCATGATGCTGTCCAAGGACGCGATCGCCGACGTGGTCGAAGTGATCAAGGCGGACGACTACTACCGGCCCGCCCACGAGCTGATCCACAGCGCGATCCTCGACCTCTATGCGCGCGGCGAACCGGCCGACCCGATCACCGTCGCCAGCGAGCTGGTCAAGCGCGGCGAGATCACCCGGGTCGGTGGCCCGTCCTATCTGCACACCCTGGTCAACTCGGTACCCACGGCCGCCAACGCCGAGTACTACGCCGAGATCGTGCACGAGCGCGCGGTGCTGCGCCGGCTGGTGGAGGCAGGCACCCGGATCGCGCAGATGGGTTACGCCTCCGAGGGCGACGTGGACGAGATCGTCAACGCCGCCCAGGCCGAGATCTACGCCGTCACCGAGGCCCGGACCAGCGAGGACTACGCGCCGCTGGGCGACATCATGGAGGGCGCGCTCGACGAGATCGAGTCCATCGGCTCCCGCAGCGGCCAGATGTCCGGCGTGCCGACCGGCTTCGCCGACCTCGACGCGCTGACCAACGGGCTGCACCCGGGCCAGATGATCGTCGTCGCGGCCCGTCCCGCCATGGGTAAGTCCACCCTCGCGCTGGACTTCGCCCGCTCCTGCTCGGTCAAGCACAAGATCCCGAGCGTCTTCTTCTCCCTGGAAATGGGGCGCAACGAGATCGCGATGCGCCTGCTCTCGGCGGAGGCCCGGGTCGCGCTGCACCACATGCGCTCCGGCAACATGACCGACGAGGACTGGACGCGGCTGGCCCGGCGCATGCCGGAGCTGAACGACGCCCCGCTGTACATCGACGACTCGCCCAACCTGTCGATGATGGAGATCCGGGCCAAGTGCCGCCGGCTCAAGCAGCGCAACGACCTGCGCCTGGTGGTCATCGACTACCTCCAGCTGATGCAGGCCGGTGGCTCCCGCCGCCCCGAGAGCCGGCAGCAGGAGGTCTCCGAGATGTCGCGAAACCTGAAGCTGCTGGCCAAGGAGCTGGAACTCCCGGTCATCGCGCTCTCCCAGCTGAACCGTGGCCCGGAGCAGCGCACCGACAAGCGGCCGATGGTCTCCGACCTCCGTGAGTCCGGATCCATCGAGCAGGACGCCGACATGGTCATCCTGCTGCACCGCGAGGACGCCTACGAGAAGGAGTCCCCGCGGGCCGGCGAGGCCGACCTCATCGTGGCCAAGCACCGTAACGGCCCCACCGCCACCATCACCGTAGCCTTCCAGGGCCACTACTCCCGCTTCGTGGACATGGCCCAGAGCTGACCGGGTCTGACTGTCGTCAGGCCTTGACCGGATCGGCGGGTCGGCCTGTGCTACTGGCCCGGTCGCTCCGGGGTGCCGGCTGGGGGCCGGGGAGCCACAGCGAGAGCAGTACGGCGACGGCGGAGAAGCCCGCGGACCACCAGAACGCCGTGTGGAACGCGTTCGCGAGCGTGGCCGGGTGCGCGGCGACGGCGGTCTGGAGGATCACGGCCAGGACAGCGGTACCGAAGGAGCCGCCGAGCTGCTGGGCGGTCCTGGTGAGCACGCTGGAGTGCGGGATCTGCTGTTTGTCCAGGCCGATGTAGCCGGCCACCATCACCGGCATGGTGACGGCGCCGAGGCCGAATCCGCGCAGCAGCATCCACAGGGCGAGCAGCCACCCGCTTGTGTGCGGCCCGGCCAGGGCGAACGGCACGGTCGCGGCGGCGACGACGACGAAGCCGGCCGAGGCGATCACGCGCGGGCCGAACCTGTCGATGTTGCTGCCGGCGACGGTGCGGGACAGGAGGGTGCCGATGCCCTGCGGGACGAGCATGACCCCGGCGGTGAGCGCGGTGGTGCCGCGCACGTCCTGGTAGTACAGCGGCAGCAGGAGCATCGCGCCGTACAGGGAGAAGCCGGAGAAGAAGAGCACGGCGGAGGCGGAGCCGACCGGCCGCCTGGCCAGCAGCCGGACCTCGACGAGCGGGTGGCTGTGCGCAGTGCGTAGCCGGCGAAAGGCCGAGCGTAGCGCGCCGGCCACGCGGACGATCACGTCGGGGTGGGCGAACCCGGCGGCGGTGCCCGCGTTGGCCAGGCCCAGCAGGACGATCGAGGTGCCCGGCGCGATGAGGAGCAGCCCGGGTATGTCGAGTTTCGGCTTGCCGGCCGCGGTGACCGGGCGGGCGGGCTCGTCGATGTTCAGATGGCGCCAGGCGAGCAGGATGCCGATGATGCAGAACGGCACGTTCACCCAGAACATGAAGCGCCAGCTCAAGTGCGTCAGGATGGCGCCGCCGAGCAGCGGCCGAGGATCGGGCCGAGCAGCGCCGGCATCGCGACGTAGGTGACCAGCCGCCCGAGCGACTTGCCGGCGGCGGCCTGGAAGATGAGTGTGCTCATCAGCGGGAGCATGAGGCCGCCCCGATGCCCTGGACGATCCGCCAGCCGATGAGCGAGCCGACGTCCCACGCGAGGCTGGACCCGATCGAGCCGACGAGGAAACGGCGAGGGAGGCCATCCACAGTCGCCTGCCGCCGAACCGTTGCAGGGCCCAGGCGGACAGCGGCACCGCGATGCCGAGGGCCAGCAGGTAGCCGGTGGACACCCACTGGATCGTCGTGACCGAGGTGTCCAGCTTCACCGAGAGCGTGCGCAGGGCGACGCTGACGATCGTGGTGTCGAAGATGACGGCCAGCCCGCGACGATGAGGATCAGGGCGGTCTTCACCACCGCGGGTCCAGCTTCTCGGCTGCGGGTTTCGCTGGTGTCGCTGCCATGCCGCTCCTCCTCATTAGAGATGTCTGCTTCTCTTAGTGAGGCTAGGGCTGCCCGTTAAGGAAGGCAAGCGTCTCTTATTCCCTCCAGGGTTGCTATCCTGCTGTCATGGCGGACCAGGCACAGCAGACCCGGCAGCGGCGGCGCGGGGAGGAACTGGAGGCCGCGCTGCTGGGGGCGGCGTGGCAGGAGCTCGTCGAGGCCGGTTTCGCCAGACTGACCATGGAGTCGGTCGCGGCCCGCGCGAAGACCGGCGTGGCGGTGCTGTACCGGCGCTGGCCCAACAAGGACGACCTGGTGGTCGCCGCCATCCGCCACCACGGCACGATGCACCCCGTCGAATCCCCCGACACCGGGAGCCTGCGCGGCGACATGATCGCGCTGCTCAACAACGCCAGCAGCGCGCGGACCAGCTTCGCCGCCATTGTCGGCGCGGCGTTCTCAGGCCTGCTGGCCGGCTCCGGGATGACCCCGGCCCAGGTCCGCGAGAAGATCGTGGCCGACCGCCCGCTCTGGTCGGAGCAGGTCTTTGCCCGGGCGCACGAGCGTGGCGAAATCGACCTCGACCAGATCTCCCCGGCGGTCCTGGCCATGCCGTTCGACCTGATGCGCCAGGACATGCTGATGACCTACCAGCCGATCCCGCCGGAGCGGGTCCTCGCGATCGTGGACGACCTGTTCATGCCCCTTGTCGCGATCAACAGCCCGGGGTAGCGTCCCCGCCGCCGCGAACCTGCCCGGCGGCCGCCCGGAGGCCGGCCCCCCGTCGGCACAAGCCGCGCGGGCCCGGTGCGGGCCTTCGTCCCGCGGCCGGGCGGGGACCGGAGAGCCGAAGGCCCCGGCGGCCGGTGCCGGTCCGGCTACGGGTTGGTGCCCGGGGCGACGTAGCCGTAGCCGATTTCGTTGTCGGACTCCGGGACGCACTTGGGCACCTGGCGCACCACCGACATCTGGCTCGGCGCGAGCCCGCCGACGGGGGTCATCATCTCCATGAACAGCAGGTGCTCCCCCTTCGGCACGGCGCTGAGCCTGACCAGCGCGTAGCGACCGTTGCTGGGCTGCGGGAACACCTTCTCGGGGTCGATGTTCACGTCGGTGTCGACCTTGGCGTGGCACGAGGCCGAGAACTCCATCACCGCCGCGGGAATGCCGGCCTGGCGCAGGGCGGCCTGCAATGCGGGGATGCCCCTGACGTTCAGCAGCTCCACCGAGAGGATGCCGTCCGGGCTGGACTTCACCGTGTAGTCGGTGGTGACGATGTCGATGCTGGTGTTTCCGGTGCCCGGCGAAGCCTGCGCGGTCGACGAACCGGCGGCGGCCTGCCCGTGCGTCCCGCCGGCCAGCGGGACGGCGACGGCGACGGCCACGGCAGCCGCGACGGCCCCCAGCGTGAAGGTGAGCCGACGGCGTGGGGCACGGATCCGGGCGCGGTGGCCGGTCGGGGCGGCCAGTACGGTCGCGCGGGCATTGAGCTCGTCCGCGAGCTGCTGCTTGAAGTGCAGGGGGGCGTTCACTGGCTGACCTCCAGAACGGGTTCGCGGTGGTTGGTGCGGATCTGCTCGGTGGCTTGCAGGGCCTTGCGGGCGCGGTGCAGCCGCACCCGCGCGGTGGTCGAGCTGATGCCGAGGGCAGTCGCGGCCTCGCGAGTGGTCAGCCCGTCCAGCGCGACCAGGTCCAGCACCTCGCGCAGCGGCTCGGACAGGGCGGCGTGCGCGGCCGCCATCTGCCGGGCGGCGCGGGCGGCGTCGATGCGTCCCTCGATGGCGCTGATGTCCTGGTCGTCCAGCAGTCGGCGGCCGGTGATCCGGGCGACCGCGTGCTGTTCGCGGGTGGTGCCCCGGAAGTGCGCGGAGATGACATTGCGGGCTATGCCGTACAGCCAGGCCACGGGCGCGCCGCGGCGGGCGTCATAGGTGTGCGCGTTCTCCAGTGCGGCCACGAAGATGTCCGCGGTGAGGTCAGCGGCCAGGTGCGGGCTGTCGACGCGCCGGGTGACGAAGCCGAGCACGGTGTCGAACTGCTGCTCGTAGAACGCGGCGAACCCGGCGGGGTCGCGCACGGGTGGTGCGGTCGGATGCTCCGCTGGCACGGATGGCTCCTTGGGGCAGGTCGGGCGTGTGGTGCCTTACATCTGTACTTGGCCGCAGCGCCCGGAAGCGTTACATCCGTCCGAGGTACTTCACTTCGGCAGTACCTCGGCAGCACGTCGGCGGCACTGCGGCTCCGGGCCGGTGCCCGGGGGCCCGGTCGCCGAGCGCCCGGTAACCGGGGCGGGGGCCGGACAGCGGCGCGGCCCCGGGCCGGGGGCGCGGCAGCGGCCGCGGCCCCGGTACACCGGGAACCTTACCGGCCGGTCAGCAGCTGAGTCCGATGCCAGTGATCAGCTGCGTCGCGGCAGGTCGCGGGGGTGCGCGGTCGGAACCGGCGCGGTCCGAGCCGGCGCGGTCAGAACCAGTGCAGGCAGTGCGGGGGCCGCTCGGCGCTGAAGAGGGCGTCGGCGAGGGCCGCCGCGCCCGGACGGTGGGCCCGGATGTGTCCGGCGCGCACCAGCTTGCTCGGGGCGGTGCCGCCGAGGTAGATCGAACTCAGGTCGCTCATGTCCAGGGACAGGTCGGGTTCCCGCTCGGTCGGACGCAGTCGCCTTGCCGCCCTGACGGTCAGCAGATGCCGGTTGTGCTCGCCGAGGAACGGGTCGTCGACGTCGAGCACGAGCTCGCCGTCCATGGACCAGCCGCGCGCGGTCAGCGCACCCGGGGATGTCCAGCAGCCGCACCCAGAGCCAGTCGGTGTCCTCGGTCACCTGGCCGGCGCGGAAGTCCGCGAGCTGCCAGCGCAGCGGGTGGTCGGGCGGGCAGTGCCGGAACACGACCTCGGTGACCATGTCGTGCCCGAGCGCGAACCGGGCCAGGGCCGTGGCGACGGTGTCGTCGGTGGCTATGGTCTCGTCGACGCTCAAGGTCCCGGAGTCGCTGAGCGAGTAGCTGACGTAGCCGTCCGGGACACCGTCGGCGTCCCGGTGCACGGCGATGTAGCGCGGCGTGGTGGAGACCGGGGACTGCCCGCGCCCGAGGCCCACCAGCGGTGCGGCCGGGACAGCGCGCCGGGCTGCGTGCGGCGGTACCGGTCGTAGACCGCTTCCAGGATCTCGCCGCAGTCGGCCCGTTGCAGCAGCTCGACCGAGCCGGTGTCCGTGCCCTCCGCCGGGGCGTCGGCTGCTGTGCGGGCCCGGGGGGCGGCGAGGGCGCCCTGGTGGCGCTGCACCGTCAGCCGCTGGGTGTAGGTCGCCGGCCCGTAGCCGAATCTGCGGTAGATCAGGGCCTCGGAGGCCAGCAGCACCGAGAGGAACTCCCCTGCGCTCCCGCAGCACGGCGAGCTGGTGCCGCATCAGCGCGGTGAGCACGCCCTGGCGCCGGTGCGAGGGCAGGACGCCCACGGCGGTCACCCCGGTGACCGGGACGAGGTTCCCACCGGGCAGGGTGAGTTCGAAGGAGTAGGCACCGGCCGAGCCGATGGCCCGCCGTCCGCCGTCGTGGCGAGCAGGTTGCGGTCCATCTCGTACGCCGCCCACAGGACGCCGGTGCTCTCCGGCGGGGCCGGCCGGAACTGCCCGAACGCGGCATAGATCGTGTCGACGAAGACGCCGAGGTCCAGGTCGGTGGTGGGGACGGATCTCCATGGCGGCCGCTGTCTCCTCGGTGTACCGGCACCACTGAGCATGGTGTCCGGCCACAGTGCAGCGTCGAACCGGAGCCGGGGTCAAGCGAATTACGGCCGGCGCCACCGGTGCGGCGCTGGTGGCGCAGTCGGCGGCGCAGGACCGGGCACGCCGCGTGGCACGCCGCACGTGCGGGTGAAGCGGGCCGGGCCGGACCACGGCCGGGGCGTGGTGCGCTTGGATGGGGTCATGGAACTGCTGCTCGATGTGCGGCCCGCGCTGGCGCGGCCGGAACTGCTGGCCGGCCCGGTGGCCGAGGCCCTGCGCGGCTGGAGCGCCGAGGCCGCGGCCGAGGTGGAGGCCGCCGCGATCGATCCGGAACTGGCCGACACCGCCGAATTCTGTGAGCACTACGGCGCCGACCCGGCCGCCTCGGCCAACTGCGTGGTCATCGCCGCCAAGCGCGGCGGCACCACCACCTACGCGGCCTGCCTGGTCACCGCGACCACCAGGGCGGACGTCAACGGTCTGGCGCGGCGCACCCTGGACGCCCGCAAGGCCTCGTTCGCGCCGGTCGACGAGGTGCTGGCGGCGACCGGCATGGAGTACGGCGGGATCACCCGATCGGGCTCCCGGCAGGCTGGCCGGTGCTGGTGGATCCACTGGTGGCCGAGCAGCAGCGGGTGGTGATCGGTTCCGGAATCCGCGGCTCGAAGCTGTGGCTTCCCGGACGGCTGCTCGCCGGGCTCGCGGACGCCCGGGTGCTGCCCGGACTCGGCCTGCCGATCGGCTGACCGGGCCCGGGAACTGCGCGCCGGGAGCTGCCCGTCCGGGGCCTTGCGCCCCAGGGCGTGGGTCAGTGGCTGCCGGTGTAGCTGAAGACCAGCTTGCCGTTGGCGCCGTAGCCGCGCACCACCGGGACGGTGTCGGTGCCGGTCGGGTCGGCCAGCCGGCTCTGGTCGAACCAGATCCCGTCCGAGACCAGCGCGTTGTGCTCCTTGCCGCCGGGGTACTGGAGGGTCACCCGGGTGATTCCGCCGCCGTAGCGGCCGATCAGGGTGTTGGCGTAGACCGAGGCGCCCTTGCCGTCCAGGTTGGCCGTGCCCACGCCGCCGGTGCTGTACTCCACCGTCAGCCGGTCGGTGAGCGGGGCGCCGGGCTTGGGGCCGAGCAGGGCCTCGCGGCCGTTGGGGTTGGCCGCGTCGTCCGGTACCGAGCATCCGGCCAGCTGGCCGGACGCGCCCTTGCCGATGATCCAGGTGGACAGGCCGTCCTCCATCGCCCGGTACAGGTGCGGGTCGGCGATCACCACCCGGTAGGTGGTCACCGGGTCGGCGGGCTTGGGTGTGCCGAAGTAGTTGCCGCTGGTGAGCTTGCCGGAGACGGCGGCCTCCAGGCAGGCGGTGAGCTCGCTCTGGGCCTGGGTCGCGGCGACCCCGTTCAGCACCGGCCCGGAGGCGACCGGGGCGCTGTGCGGCGCGGAGGGCGAACCGGGGCCGGTGACGGTGACGCCGCCGCTGCTGCCGCGCAGAGCCAGCGTGGTGGCGGCGCCGCCGATCGCCACCACGGACGCGGCCACGGCCGCGACGGCGATCCAGCCGCGGTTGGCGGGGCGCCGGGCGGACAGCGGGCGGGTGAGCCGGACGGTTCCGCCGAGCGTTCCGTCGGCGTTGAGCTGGGTCATGCTGGCTCCAGTGGTCGGTGCGGGAGAACTGGTCGGTGCTGCGGAAGAAGTGGTCGGTGCTGCGGGACGGGTGGTCTGTGGGCGCCGCTGGGCCTCCGCGTCCTGCTCGCTGCGGATCAGGGCGAGGAACTCGCGGCGGCGGCGGTCCCGGTCGGGCAGTGGCCGTTCGGCCGGGACCTGCGGAAGTCCGGTCATCGAATGGCCCCTTGGTCATGACGTGCGGTGGACTGCTCCTCGGCGGACAGGGCCACGCCCAGTCGGCGGCGCGCGCGACAGCCGGGACTTGACGGTGCCGACGGCGACCCCGAGGGCCACCGCCGTGGCCTGGTGGTCCAGTCCCGCCCAGACACAGAGTTCGACCACGTCGCGCTCGTGGGCGGAGAGCTGCTTCACCGCGGCCCGCAGCCGGGCCAGGTCCGCCGCGTCGTCTATCCGGGAGGCCACGGCCTCGGCGTGGTCCGCCACATGCGGGTCCGGTGCCAGCCGGCCCAGCGCCGCCCGGTAGCGGCTCATCGCCCGGCGCTGGTTCGCGCTGACGTTGTTGGCCACGGCCAGCAGCCAGGGCAGGACCGACTCACGGTCGACCATGACCTCGTGCCTGCGCCGCCAGGCATGCAGGAACACCGCCGAGGTCAGATCCTCCGCGTCGGCGGGCGTGTCCAGCCGCCGGCGCAGATGGTTGTGGACCATGTCGGCATGGCGGTCGAAGAGCGCACCGAACGCGAGCGTGTCACCGGCGCAGCCGAGTGCCCACAACTCGCGGTCGGTGGAGTCCGGATGGTCGTCCATACCCCTTCCATGTCCGCGACCGCGCGCCGGTTCCCGGTCGGCGGAGCGGCGGTGGTCGGCATGGGCGGGCGGTGGTCGGCGGCGGACAGGGGCGTGGCTGCCGGGCAGGGCGGCCGGACGGGCTGCCGGTGGGAGCGGATGGCCGGATCTTGACCTGGTAGATGGTCTAGTCCAGGCTCGCTGTCGGGAGGGAAGGCGAAGCGGGCGCGCGCTGCTGCGCCGGAGTACTCCCTGGTGAGCCGGCGGTCCGGCTCCTGGGGGCGCACGGGGTGGGGCCGGTGGCCGGGGTGCCGTGGGCGACGGGCCGGTCATCCGGGGGATGATCGGCCCGCGGCCCGGCGGTCCGGTGGCCGGCTCCGGGGCTCCTGCCGTCCGCCCCAGCGACCCGGGCGGCAGGGCGCGCCATCCCCGCGCCGACGGATCCTCGTACCGACGGATCTCCCGCGTGGTCAGCAGGCGTCGCGGGTGAGAGCGGGCTGTCCGCTGGTGCGGCAGACCGGGCAGCGGCAGGGGGGCAGGTCGAAGGCGCCGCCGAGTGGCACCGCCGCCGCACCCGGTTCGTACGCGTGGGCGCCCAGTTCCTGGCGTTCGCCGGTGTCCCGGTTGACGACATAGACGCGGAAGGTGATCACGTGAACCCCCGGGCTGGTCCGGGCGGCCGCCGAGTGGGTGTTTCCGTGATTCGCGGTGGCGGGAGAGGACGGAATCGGTGACCGGTGAGTGCACGTGTTGCTCCTGGTGGCAGTGGTCTTCCGGCACGCCGTGCCGGTTGGGACGGTGAACGCGCCTACCGACCCCGGGAACTGACACTCATTCAACGGGGTTCCAACGGACGGGAGAACGGGGGAAACTGCGAACAACTTTGAAAGCGTTGAAAGTTCGGGGGGTCGGCATGGCAGTACGCACCCGCATGCCCAATCGCGGTATGGCTGCGCTTATGGCCGAAGCACACTGGGGAACGGACAGTTGGCCCGGGCGGTGAACCGGGCCGGGAGGGAGTCCGGGCTGGCCCTGGCCTATGACGAATCGGCGGTCTCGCACTGGCTGGCCGGGACGGTACCGCGCAGACAGGTGCGGCCGGTGGTGCTGGAGGCCCTCTCCCGCAGGCTCGGGCGCCCGGTCACCTCGCAGGAGGCCGGTTTCGGGACGGCCGCGGCGCTGCCGGAGAGCGACCCGGTGTCCGGCACGATGGACCTGGGCCGGGCCGACATGGATCCTTCACGGCGCAGCGTGCTGGCGGCCGGGATGTACTCGGCGGCGCTGATGGTGCCCGACTACGGCGAGCTCTCCAGCCGGCTGGAGGCCTCGCGCGCGCCCGGGCGGACCACCCACATCGGGGCCGGTGAGGTGACCA
The DNA here is from genome assembly GCA_014284505.1 of Streptacidiphilus sp. 4-A2. Lineage (GTDB taxonomy): Bacteria > Actinomycetota > Actinomycetes > Streptomycetales > Streptomycetaceae > Streptacidiphilus. The sequence goes on from JAAFYY010000001.1 coordinate 6,834,257, forward strand.
CCGTGCGGACCATGACCGAGCGGATAGCGGACATCCTGGACGAACTCGGCGGCGCGCACGCCCGGCCGATGGCTGCGGCGTTCCTGGTGAACACCGTGGGCCCGTACCTGAAGGCGTCGGCCACCGGGCCGGTGCAGGAGCAGATGCTCGCCGCCGCTTCCGACCTGGTCTATCTGACCGGCTGGATGGCCATGTACGAGAAGGCCCACGGTCTGGGCCAGCAGTACTACGTGCAGGCACTGCGGCTGGCCGCCGCGGCCCAGGACTATGTGACCTACTGCCGGACCCTGCGCGGTATGGCGCTCCAGGCGGCGAATCTGGGCTACGGCGGGAAGGCGCTGCAACTCGCCGACTCCGCAGCCGAGGCCGCCCCGGCGGCCGGGCCGCGGTTGCAGGCGTTCCTCGCCGGGCAGCAGGCCCACGGTGCGGCCATGGTCAGGGACCGGAAGCAGGCGTTCGGCCGGTTACGGCAGACCGAGGCGGCGCTGTCCCGGGCGGACTCGCGCCGCGACGCGGTCGGCGGCTACGACGAGTCCGCCTACCAGTTCCACACCGCTCATGTGCTGTACGAGCTGGGTGACCTGCCCGGCTCGATCAAGGCGCTGCGGCAGTCCAACCGGGTCCGGCCGGAGCAGGAGCGGCAGGGCAGGGTGCATGCCAACGGTCTGCTGGCGCAGCGGCAGCTGGAGCTGGGCCATGTCGAGGCCGCCTGCGCCACCTGGCACGCGTTCCTGGACGACTACGCCTTTGTCTCCTCGGTGCGTGGCGACGACCACTTCCAGACCATGCGTGGCAGCATCCGCGCCTACCGGCAGAACCGGGCCGTCCGCGAGCTCGACGAACGGGCACGGTCGGTGGCCCGGCTGAAGAGCTGACGGAGCGGGATCAACAGACCTGGATCACCGGGCCGCCACGGGCGGTGCTCCGCGCACGGCACGGCGGCCCGGTCAGGAGACATTGCGTGGACGGAACTGGACGCTGATCCGTGGCCCGACCGGCCCGGTGGTCTTGGGTACGGCGTGGTCCCAGGTGCGCTGGCAGGATCCGCCCATGACCAGCAGGTCACCGTGGCCCAGCTGGTGCCGCAGCGTGGGCGTGCCGCCGCCGCGCGGCCGCAGCAGCAGCGCCCGCGGCTCGCCGAGGGAGAGGATGGCGACCATGGTGTCCTGGCTGGCGCCCCGGCCGAAGCGGTCGCCGTGCCAGGCGACGCTGTCGCGGCCGTCGCGGTAGTAGCACAGGCCCAGCGTGCGGAAGGGTTCGCCGAGCTCGGCGGCGTAGTGGGCGCTCAGCACCGCCGGGCCTGGTCCAGCAGCGGGTGGGGCGGTGGATCGTCCTCGTCGAAGCGGGCCAGCAGCCGGGGGACGCTGACCACCTGGTCGTACATCTGCCGTCGCTCGGCGCACCAGCGCACCGACCCGGCCAGGTGCAGGAACAGCTGGTCCGCGCCGGAGAGCCAGCCGGGCAGGACGTCGATCCAGGCGCCGTGGGCCAGCGGGGTCCGGCGCAGCCGGGTGAGGCCGCCGAGCCGGGCGGTGTCGGCTGCCGAGAACAGGGATCCCTGGAGAGCTACCGTCATCGCTCCAGCGTACGCCCTGTTCGAATAGATTTTCGAATACGAAACCAGGCTTATTTATGTCATGCTCACCTCTGTTCGGATGGCGTGCCACCAGCGGAATCCTTGATCCCGGGCTGCCAATTCGGCCGTTATTGCCTGATTCGCCATCAATTGACAATCACGGGCTGTGAAATGACGATGTGGGGTGTGCTCAAGGGGGGGATGCGCCTCCGGATGCCGGTGTTCCCGGCCTGACGCCTGCTGTGTGCGCGCCGTTCGCTGCTCACCCCCGTGACTCCAATCGCCTGCTTGATTCAGAACCTGATCCAATCGATGGGGAGAACGTGTCCATATCCCGCCGCACCGCGGTAGCGGTGCGTACGCTCGGTGTCGCCGCTGTGGCCTCCGCGGTCAGCCTGGGCTTCGCCGGCAGTGCCTTCGCCTGCAACATCGCCGACTTCCACGCCAGCGCGGCGTGTGACAGCAGCTACGGCACCGCCACCATCACCGTCGTCGACGACGACAGCAGTGGCCACACCGCGCAGCTCCAGCTCTTCGACGGAACCACCCAGATCGGTGGCACCGAGACCGTGGTCGGCGGGCCCCAGTCCAGCCCCGGCCAGGCCACCTTCAGCAATGTGCCGTGGAAGACCAGCGGCGGCTGGACCCTCACCGTCAACGTCCAGGGCTACATCGACAACGACCAGATCAGCGTCCCCGCCGCGGGCACCGCCTGCTCCGGGCCGACCACGTCCAAGCCCACCCCCCGGTGTCGGCCACGCCCACGCCCACGCCGAGTGCCTCCGCCTCCGGCAGCCGCAAGCCCACGCCTCCGGCGTCGGTACGCCCTCGGCCGCCTCCCCGGTCGGCAGTGTCTCCGCGGTCGCCTCGGCCTCGCCGACCGGCCCGGCGCTGGCCGAGACCGGTGGCGGCAACGACTCCGGCCTGATCGCCGGTGTCGCCGGAGCGCTGGTGGTCGCGGGCGGTGGCGTGGTCTTCGCGCTCCGCCGCCGCGGCGCCGCTCGCCACTGACGCACCATCAGTTCACCTCTTCGGGCCGGCGCGATCCCCATCCGCCGGCCCGCGGGGCTGCTCGCGGGCGGTGCGCCAGGAGCGGGGCGGGGCTGCCCAAGGCGGCCCAACTGCCGCACCCGGTACCGGAAATCTCACCAATAAGCTGGTCCGGGCCAGGTTTTGGGAGTAGAAATAAGGCAACCCATCCTCCAATCGGAGCCGGTGGACCCAGGCGGTGTCCGCGCCGCCGCCCCCGCAGCGAATCCGCGCCGCCGCCGTACTCGCATCCGCATTCGCATCCGGGGGTGCGCCGCTCCCAGGGTGGTGAACAGAGCCTGTGCATGAGAACTGCTCCGACGCGCATCCCCACCCGCGGCCCTGGACGGACCAGGCCCCGTTCCGGTGGCGGACACCTGCCGCGGCCCGGCCGGACGCCGCCGGATCCCGCCGACCCCGCCCGACTACGGCAGCATCTGCACGCTGACCGTGCAGGGCCTGACCGTGGTCCAGCTCCACGGCGAGATCGACCTCGCCACCGCCGGGCTGGTCACCGCTCATCTGGACCAGGTCACCGGCAGCGGCCGGCCCCGGATCGTGGTCGACCTGCGCCAGGTCGGCTTTGTCGACGCCGGCGGTCTGGACCCGCTGGTCCGGGCCCGGCGGCGGGCCCTGCGCCGGGGCGGCGAGCTCGCACTGCTCTGCACCGACCCCCGCATTCTGCGGACCCTGCGGCTGGCCGGGCTGCTCCCCGGCTTCCCGCTCGCCATGACCCTTCCACGGCCGTCGGTCGACTGACCACCTGACCGGTGGGCGGCTTGGACTGGTGGGCGGCTTGGACCGGTGGGCAGGCCTGACTGGTGGACGGTCCGGACCGGGCCGGAGCTGGCGGTGCGTCAGGTCGATCGCACGCGATCGGAAATCCTGCTCCCCGGCCGGGGCCCGCGACTAGGCTGATTGGATGACTGCTGGCGAGCCCTACTCCCGATACCCCCATCTCCACGCCGACTTGGTGACCTTCGCTGCCGAGGACGATGTCTGGCTGGCGCCGCTCGACGGCGGCCGGGCCTGGCGGCTCACCGCGGACCAGGTCCCGGTGACCAACCCGCGCTTCTCCCCGGACGGCACGATGATCGCCTGGACCTCGCTCGACGAGGTCCGGGTCGCCCCGGTCGAGGGCGGCCCCTCCCGGCAACTCACCTACTGGGGCACCCCGCGTTCCGCGGTGCTCGGGTGGACGCCGGAGAACGAGGTGCTCGCGCTCAGCCACGCCGGCCGGATGTCCCGGGCCCATCAGTGGGCCAGGGCCGTGCCGTTGGACGGCGGACCGGCCCGGGATCTCCCCTACGGGCGGGTCGGCGGGGTCGCGCTGGAACCGGGCGGCCCGCGGGCGCTGCTGCTGTCGTCCAGCCCCGGCGTCGAGCCCGCGCACTGGAAGCGCTACCGGGGTGGCCGGGCAGGCAAGTTGTGGACGGGCGTCCCGGGGGCGTTCGAGCGGGTGCACGGGCTGGATGGGAACATCGCCGCGCCGATGTGGGTCGGGGAGCGGATCGCCTTCCTCTCGGACCACGACGGGGTGGGACAGCTGTGGTCGAGCCTGCCGGACGGCTCGGAGCTGCGGCGCCACAGCGACCACGAGTTCTACGCACGCAACGCGACCAGCGACGGGACCCGGGTGGTGTACCAGTGCGCCGGGGAGCTGTGGCTGCTGGACGACCTGGAGCGGGCCGAGCCGCGGCGGCTGCCGGTGCGGCTGGGCGGCTCGGGAAGCGGCCGGCAGCCGTTCCCGGTGTCGGCGGGCCGGTTCCTGGGCGCGGTGTCGGTGGACGGCGACGGCCGTTCCAGCGTGCTGGAGGTGCGGGGCGGCATCCACCAGGTGACGCATCGCGACGGCCCGGCGCGCGCACTGTCGGCGGTGCCCGGGGTGCGCAACCGGCTGCCGAAGGCCCTGGCCGGGGGCGGGGCGGTGTGGGTGAGTGACGCGGGCGGTGAGCAGGCGCTGGAGTTCGCGGACGGGCGCCGGGTGCCGCTGGAAGGCTTCGGCCGGGTGGAGGAACTGGCGGTGTCCCCGGACGGGGCGCGGGTGGCGACCCTGCACCGGGACGGGAGCGTGGTGCTGGTGGAAGGGGACGCGCCGCGGCTGCTGGACCGGAGCGAGTTCGGGGAGTGCTCGGATCCGGCGTTCTCGCCGGACTCGCGGTGGCTGGTGTGGTCGCATCCGGTGCTGATGGATTACGGCCTGCGGCAGTTGCGCCTGGCGTCGCTGGCGGACGGGGTGGTCACCGAGCTGACCGAGCCGCGGTTCAAGGACAGCTCGCCGGTGTTCACCGAGGACGGCAGGCAGCTGGCGTTCCTGTCTCTGCGGGACTTCGACCCGGTCTACGACCAGCATGTCTTCGACATGTCCTTCCCGGTGGCCGACCGTCCGTTCCTGATGACGCTGGCGGCGGACACGCTGTCGCCGTTCGGTCCGCAGCCCGGCGGCCGCCCGCTGGGCAAGCCGGCCTCGGCGGACCCGGCCTCGGCGGACCCGGCTTCGTCGGACCCGGACGGGGATCGGTTCCGCAGACCCGGATCGACCTGGACGGCCTCGGCGACCGGGTGGTGGCGTTCCCGGTCCCGGCCGGGAAGTACTCCTCGTTGCGTGCGGTCCGCGGTGGGGTGGTCTGGCAGCGGCATCCGCTGGCGGGGCGGATCGGGAGCAGCCGGGCGACCCTGGAGTCGGAGGCGGAGCGCAGCTCGGTGCAGCGGTTCGACTTCGCGGCCCGGCGGCTGGAGACGCTGGTGGACGGGGTGGACCGGTTCGAGGTCTCTGGTGACGGGGCCCGGCTGGCCGTGGTGGACGGGGAGGCGCTGCGGATCGTGCCCTCCGACCGCCGGGCGGCGAAGGACGATCCGGAGGACTCGGTGACGGTGGATCTGTCCCGGGTGCGGACGACCGTGGATCCGCAGGCGGAGTGGGGGCAGATGCTCGATGAGACCGTCCGGTTGATGCGGGACAACTTCTGGCGGGAGGACCAGTCCGGGGTGGACTGGGACGGGTGCGGGACCGCTACCGGCCGCTGGTGGCACGGCTCGGGTGCCACAGCGACCTGGTGGACCTGCTGTGGGAGGTGCAGGCGGAGTCGGGCACCTCGCACGCCTATGTGATGCCGGGTGTCGCGGGTGGGGACGCCCGGCGCCACCCAGGGCTGCTGGGCGCCGATCTGGAGTGCCTGGACGGCGTCTGGCGGGTTGCCCGGGTGCTGCCGGGCGAGTCCTCGGATCCGGCGGCGCGGTCCCCGCTCGCCGCGCCCGGGGTGAACGTCCGGGCGGGGGACGTGCTGGTGGATGTGGACGGGCGGCCGGTGGATCCGGTGACCGGTCCGGGACCGTTGCTGGCGGGCACGGCGGGGCGTCCGGTCGAGCTGACGGTGGATCCCGCCGACGGCTCCGGCCGGCGTTCGGTGGTGGTGGTCCCGCTGGCCGACGAGGGGCCGTTGCGGTACCACCACTGGGTGGCCGGCCGCCGGGCCAGGGTGCGCGAGCTCTCCGGCGGACGGCTGGGATACCTGCATGTGCCGGACATGCAGGCGGGAGGCTGGGCGCAGGTGCACCGTGACCTGCTGGTGGAGATGGCCAAGGACGGGCTGATCGTGGACACCCGGGAGAACCGGGGCGGCCACACCTCGCAGTTGATCATCGAGAAGCTCAGCCGCCGGATAGTCGGCTGGGACCGGATCCGCAACGGCGGTACCGAGTCCTATCCGCAGGCCGCCCCGCGCGGGCCGCTGGTCTCCGTCGCCGACGAGTTCTCCGCCTCCGACGGCGACATCGTCAACGCCGCGTTCCAGGCGCTCAAGCTCGGGCCGGTGGTCGGCGTGCGGACGTGGGGCGGGGTGATCGGCATCGACGGCCGCTATGCCCTGGTCGACGGGACCGGGGTGACCCAGCCCCGCTTTGCGACCTGGATGGAGGGATACGGCTGGGGGCTGGAGAACCACGGGGTCGATCCGGACGTCGAGGTGGTCTGCACCCCGCAGGACTGGGCGGCCGGCCGGGATCCGCAGCTGGACGAGGCGATCCGGATCGCCCTGGCCGAGCTGTCCGAACACCCCGCCGCCACCGCGCCGCCGTTCGACGAGCTGTAGCAGGCAGCGCTGAGGCTGTGTCGTGCCTGCGTGAAACACCCCCGAGCCCGAGGCCGGGGTGTTTCACGTGAAACGTGCCCTGCCGTCCGTGCCTCTCGTCTGTCCCCTGCCGGGGCTGGGTCAGGCGTGGGGGCCCAGGACGACGCCGCGGCCGGCGTAGAAGTGCTCCAGGCGGTCCCAGGGGACCGTCGCGTACTCCTGCGAGTCGCGGTACAGGCCGGACGGGTTGTGGAAGGTGACGGCCTGCGGGCTGAAGCCGACGGCAAGCACCAGGTGGCCGCCCCGGCGGGGCGGGTCGGTCCGGTAGTCGCGGATCGAGGGGTGCACCGAGAGCATGACCAGCCGCCCGGCGAGCAGCTCCGTGCGGATGTCGCGCAGCGGCAGATCCGGCCGGGCCTGGGCGTACAGGCCGAAGCGTGCGCGGGTGCGGTCGGCGAACGGGGCGTAGATCAGGCCGTCCAGCCCGCCGTCCTCGCGCTGCACGTAGGCCCCGGCGGCGAGGAAGTCGCGGGCCAGGTCCATCATCACCGGCGCGGCCCCGCGCCAGTGTTCGAGCGCCATCCGCAGGCAGGCCATGCCGCAGGCCCGCCAGGACCAGAACTCGTACTCCTGCGGCGTCTGCGCCCCGGACCGGCGCCAGCCCGGATCGTCGGCGGCGTTGATCTGCCGCTCGATGATCGCGCCGACCAGCTCCGGGCTCTCCCACTGGGAGTAGTACGGCACATGGTGCCGCACCGCGCCGCTGCCGCCGCGGTCGCCGGAGCCACTGGCGTCGTCGCGTCGTGGGCGGCCGGGATGGTGGTCATGGGTGGGCACTCCTCAACGTGGTCGGCGACAGCCGTCAGCACGAGTATCCAGCCGGCAGGTCCGCTCCTGAAGCCCTCGGTCCGAAGCCCTCAAGCCGAAGCCTCGGTCCGAAGCGCTCAGGCCGAAGCGTCCAGGCCAAAGCCCTCAGGCCGAAGCGCTCAGGCCGAAGCGCTCAGGCCGGTTCGGCGGGGGCGGCTGTGGCGGGAGGTCGAGCAGGGTGGTCAGCTCGCCGACAAAGGCCGTGGTGCGCTCGGCGTCGAGCCCGCCGAGCGGGGCGAGCAGCTGGTTCAGCAGCTGTTGGACGATGTCGATGGCACGCTCGGCGACCTCCTCGCCCCGGGGGTGAGCGAGAGGTTCATCGCCCGGCTGTCCGCGGGGTCGCGGACCCGTCCGATCAGGGCGTCTGCCTCCAGCGCGCGGGCCAGCTTGGAGATGTACAGCGCCTCCAGCCCGGTGTGGTCCGCGAGTTCGCGCTGGCTGGGCTGCCGTCCGCTGCGCTGGACCGCGTAGAGCGAGGAGAGCAGCGAGTACTTGGCGTGAGTGAGTCCGAGCGGGGCCACGGCGCGGTCCACGGCCACCCGCCACTTCAGCGACAGTCGCCAGACCAGAAAGCCAGGGGTCGGGCCATGGGGTTCGATGGTCACAAAAGTATTGTACAAGGCTATTAAGTACATGGCGTCTATCCGCCCTGGCGGGGCAGGGCCGCGGCAGGGGTGCGGCTCGGCGGCGCTGCGGCTTGACAGTGCGTGATCGGCAGGCCACGCTGTTTTCCGTAATGAATTTCATGTTCGTTAGGCCTGAGGCGCTCGTGTCGCCGGCCGGATGCGGCTGTGCCCGCTCGTTCACCCCTGCTGCCTGCTTACCGCTGTCTGCTTACCGCTGCTCGCCCATCGCTGCTAAGGAACCGCATGTCGCTGTCTGTGTCCCCCGAGTTGCTGGCCAAGGCCGAGCGGGACGAGGTCGACGAGGCCGAGTTCGTCGAGACCGTCCGCACCTCGCTGCCCTATGCCTACCGGATGGTCGCCGACCTCAGCGCCCGGCTGGCCGCCACCGCTGATCCGTTCGCGGACAACACCACGCCCCCTCCCAGTGAGGCCGATCGCGGCCAGCTGCTGCGGGCGCTGGCCAGCGACGCCATCCGGGGCTCCCTGGAGCGCCACTTCGGTGTGACGCTGGCCTTTATGAACTGCCACCGGGTCGCCGTCTTCCGTCCTGGAGCCGAAGAGGGCGAGTCCTACCGGAAGTTCACCTCGGTGCGCTCACAACTGCTGAACCAGTCACCGGAGTTCCGCGACTGCTGAGGCCGACTGGCGGCGCGGTCCAGGCTCCTGTGGTGGAGCCGGGACCGCGCCGTCGCCGCGCGCGGCGTCCCGGCGAGCGGCCGGGCGGGCCGCTGGGGTGGTCAGTGGTCGTCCCAGTGACCTTCGTGTGCGGCGTGGTGGTGGCCGTCGTGGATGTAGTCGGTGTGGTCGCCGTGCGGCACCGCGACATGGCCGCAGTCGGCGCCGTGTTCATGGGTGTGCGCCTGGTGGGCGACATGGGCGGTGCTGGTGCATTCGTCGACATGGTCGCCGTGGACCCGGTGCAGATGGTTGTCGTGCGCGTAGTCGGTGTGGTCGCCGTGCGGGACCGCGACATGGCCGCAGCCCGGACCGTGGGTGTGGTCGTGGCCGGCGTGGGTGCTGTGGTCGACAGCAGTGGACATGCCCTCGCTCCTTGCTCCGCCGGCCAGTGGATGCGCCGGCTACGGTGCGCTATCTGCGGACGTTTGTCCACATTGTCCGCTTCTCCGGGCTTCCGAGCCACTGCTCTCCCCCGGCCGTCGGCGACCCAGCCCGACCGGGGCCGCCCAGGGACACCCTCCGGCCCGGGCCAGTGGGGTAAGGCCTGTCCCCCGTAAGAGTGATAGTCGGCTGAGCCGGACCGGTGCGTGGGCCGTGCCCGCCCCGGCAGCAGCGAGGATCGGCTGGTGACTGCTGCGGACACTGCCCGAACCTGCCCCTTCCGCCATGACCAGGCCCTGGAGCCCGACCCCTTCCTGGCCCGGATGCGTACCGAGGCGCCCGTCGCCCGGGTCCGGATGCCGTACGGGGAGGGGAGTGCTGGCTGGTGACCCGCCACGCCGACGTGCAGCTGGTGACGTCCGACCGGCGGTTCAGCCGGGCCGCACTCATCGGCAAGGACTTCCCGAGGATCACCCCGGCCCCGATCGCCCAGCCCGAGGCGATCAACCTGATGGATCCGCCGGACCTCAACCGGGTCCGCAAGCTGGTGCTCCGGCCTTCACCACCCCCAGGTGGAGGCGCTGCGCCCGTGGACGCAGCGCACCACGGACGGGCTGCTGGACCGGATGGCCGAAGCCGGGTCGCCGGCCGACGTCGCCGCCCACCTCGCGGAGAAACTGCCGCTGATGACCATCTGCGAGCTGATGGAGGTGCCCGAGCAGGACCGCTCCCGGCTGCGGGAGCTGGCGACGACGATGATGTCGATGAGCGCCGCGGACCGCAGCTCGGCGGTCGGGGCGAAGGCAGAGCTGCGTGCCTACTTCGACGTGCTCACCCGCGAGCGGCGCCGGAACCCGGGTGAGGACCTGGTCAGCGCGCTCGCCACGGCCCGGGTGGGCGAGGAGATGCTGGAGCAGAGCGAGCTGACCGTACTGGCCATGCTGCTGGTGGTCACCGGGCACGACACCACCACCTACAACATCAGCAACATGGTCTACACGCTGCTCACCCACCCCGACCACCTGTCCCGGCTGCGCACCGGTCCCGAACTGCTGCCCGGCGCCCTGGAGGAGCTGCTCCGCTTCATCCCCTTCCGCCAGGGCGTGGGCATCCCCCGGGTCGCGCTGGAGGGTGCTGCTGGACGGCGCGCTGATCAAGGCGGGCGACACCGTCCATGTGTCCTATCTGACCGCCAACCGCGACGGTCTGGTCTACCAGCGCCCCGACGAACTCGACTTCGACCGGGAGCAGTCGGCCACGCACATGACGTTCGGCTACGGCAGCCACCACTGCCTGGGCTCGCACCTGGCCCGGATGGTCCTCCAGGTCGCCATCGGCACGCTGATCAGCCGCTTCCCCCGGCTGCGGCTGGCCGTACCCGCCGAGGAGGTCCGCTGGAACACCGTGTCGATCTGGCGCTACCCGCTCGCCCTGCCGGTCGCCTGGTAGGCCCCGGGCGTCCCGCCCCCGCGGCCGGGGCGCCCGGGGTGCGGCCGCGGGCGCAGCGAGCGGGGGAGGCGCGGGTGTGCGGCCGCGTGCGGTGGGCGGCTGCGCCGGTGTCGCTGGGACCGGGCGCCGCACGGCCGCCGACGGCCGCCGGCAGCCCGGAGGGTCAGCGGATCACCAGGTGGCCGTCACTGGCCGACGTGGTTGTCCCAGGTGTCGAGGTCGGTCCTGGTCTGCACACCGGCCACGCCGTCCACGGAGAGGCCGGGGTAGGGCAGGCCCGTGTAGTTGGCGTCCACATAGCGCTGGAAGGCCAGCACGGCCGCCTCGGTGGCGGGGCCGAAGTTGCCGTCCACGGCGATGGTGGGGGTGACCTGGGACCTGTTGAGCTGCTCCTGGAGGTAGGCGACGCAGCCGTCCCCTCGCCCTCGTGCAGGTTCGGGGTCGGGCAGGCGGAGCTCCAGTAGTTGATCGGCGTGACGGCGTACGCGGTGCCGGTGAGGCCGAGCACGGGCCGAGCACACCCACGGCCAGGGCGCTTTGAACCAGGCGCCGCTTCAACGAGTGCTGGGTGGACATGCGGTCCCTTCATGTCAGTCCGGCTGCGCGGATCCGGCAGAGCACCGGGCAGCCCAGGACAGCTGATCGCGCCGGCCGGGGTCGTGCGGACAACCCCGTGATCGAACGATGCGTGGCCGACGGGAAGAGACTCGCATTGCGGAAGCTCCGGATCCACAAACGCCGCGCAGGCTACGGGATCGCGGGACATCGGCGGCCTGAACTGGGGTTGGCACAGCCGGACGACGACGCTGCGGGACGCGTGAGGGGACCGGCCGACCGCGGGGCGGGCCCCGGTCGGCCCGTGCCGGGCGGCGGCTCTGCCGGGGCCTGGCAGCCGCTGTGCGCTGCCTGTATGCCGCCGGTTCCGGCCGCCGCTACATCTCGGCCGCGGGGACCGGCGGGACCAGGCCCGGCGCGGCGGCCGCCGACTGCCGCCCGCGCCACCAGCCCGCGGCGGCCGGCCTGGCCTGCGCGCCGGGCATCGCGATGGACCTGAGCAGCTCCCCGCGCGCCCGCGGATGTCGATGCGGACCGGCAGGGTGCGGCCGCGCACGCTGGTACCGCCCGGTCCGACCGGATGCACCTGGCCGAGCACCCCGCTCACGGCCGCGACCAGCGCCGCAGCCAGTGCGTCATCGGTGATCTGGGTGACGTCGTCCCTGAGCCAGTGCAGGAAGAGCACCCACTCGCTGCTCCGGCTCGCGGTACGCGGCTGGGTCGGCTCGGCGCCGACTCCGAGCTCCGCCAGGGCCTCGATCAGTGACTCCACGTCCTGGCCGTCGAGATGCTGGAAGTTCTCTTCGATGAGCAGCTGTGTCATGAGCGTTTCCCCCATGGGCTAGTCGGTTGGATGCAGGTGGTGCGTCTGCCGGACGTCATCCTGCGCCCAACGCCGGCAGGACGTGCAACCCGACTGCCCTGACGACGATTCAGCGGCCTCACTGACCATTGACGATCATTCAGCGCCCCTGGGTTCCGCCGCCGTTCGCCTTGACGCACTCTGTACGCACGGCCTCCGGCGCTTGACGCTTCCTTAGCCGGCACCACCTACGATTCCGAACAGCATGCCCTTGACCGTCCACCGTTGTCGATCATGAGCGGGCGGCCGGGGACTTCCGCGCCCCGGCCGGGCTCTTTGCCTCCCTGGTGAACGGCCACGCGGCACCCGGCCGGGGGTGTCCCGGCCGGGCGTGCCGCGTGGGGTCTGTGGGGCTCAGGAGCGTGGGGCTCCGCAGCGTGGGGCTCCGGAGCCCGCCGGCTCAGGGGACGAGCGAGAACGCGCCACCGCTCAGCGCGGTGGGCGAGTAGCCCCCGCTGGACAGCGGGAGCGGGTTGTAGGAGCTGAACACCTTGCCGTTGACGGTGATCCCGCTGAACTTGGTCGCGGTGAACTTGGGGTAGCTCTGCGTCGGCGACTCGATGATGGCCTCGGCGCTGACGTCCTGCGCGGACAGCCGCTTGGTCGTGGAGTAGGTCCAGCCCTGGGTGTTGTCGGTGAGCGTGATCAGGTACTTGCTGCTGCCGGTCGCGGTGACCGAGCCGGTGAAGCTGTCACCGGCGGCGACCGGGTTGCTCAGGTAGACGGGGTTCGCCGGGTACATCTCGTACCAGGCGCTGTACACGGGCGAACCGGAGGAGCAGGACACCTGGGCGCCGGTCTGCTCGACGGTCTGCGAGCCGTAGCCGTCGATGCCGACCCAGGGCGCGAACAGGTTGTTGCTGCTGGTGCAGGTGACCGCGGGCTCGATCCAGGAGCCGGTGATGCTGGTGAACCCGCTGCCGGTGGCGACATATCCGCCCCAGGGGCTGCTGCTCGCCCACTGACTGCCGTGCGCCGAGGCGAGCCCGACGGGGGCGTAGCCGAACGGCGCGCCGGTCGCCGCGGCGGCGCCGGCCGGAAGCAGGGCGGTGGCCAGCACAGCGGCTGCGGCGAGCGTCAGCGCCTTCGCGCGGAAGGGAACGTGGGCGGGGCGGGATATCGGAGAAGGCATGCCGGACTCCTTGGCTGCATACGTGGGGGTTGCGGGGAGGGGACGGCAGCCTTGGACGAGTAGTACCGGCCCCACAGGAATGCTGGTCAGCCACCGGGCGGGGCGATAGGAGAAGCGCGCTGCGGGATCCAGACATGACAGGTTTACGTCAACGCCCTCTTGCCCTGCCGCGGGAAGGGCGCAGAGTTCCAGGAAACTCAGGGGAGGCGGGGCGGCGTGCTCGCAGAGCAGGTCTGGAGCGGCGGTCAGGACGAGCTGAGCGGCGCCGAAGAGGCCGTCTATGTGGAGCTGTGCGGCCTGGGCCCGGCGACCGTCGCGCAGCTCGCGGCAGCGCTGGCCATGCCGCCGACCGTCGTCCTGCAGTCCCTGGTCGGGCTGCGCGCCCGGGCTCTGGCCCGGATACCGGTCAACCCCTGTGACGGGGACGGAACGTGCGGCGAGTCCGGTCCCGGCGAAGGGAGCGGCTCCTGCGGCGCGGGCGGTGTTTGCGGACCCTGCGGCGGGGCCGGGGCGGCGGACGGTGCCGGGGGCGGGCCGGCCTTTGCCCCGGCCCGCTGGAGCGCGACCGCGCCCGATGTCGCCCTGCAGCATGTGCTGCGCGACCGGGAGGCCGGTCTGCGTGACCTGCGCGCCGGGATCACCCGCCTCCTGGACGGCTACCACCGCTCGCGCGGGGTGCGCGATCCCTCGCTGGGCGACATGGTCGAGGTGGTGACCGGCCGCGACGCCATCGAGCACCTGTGGCTGGCGCTCTTGGACGGCGCACGCGAGCAGGTGGCCATCCTGGACAAGCCACCGTTCGTCCAGCTGGACAGCGTCGGGCCGGAGTTGCCGGTGCTGGCGCGAGGCGTCCCGGTGCGCTCGGTGTACGAGCGGGCGACGCTGCTGCAACCCGAGAAGCTGGAGCAGGTACGGGCCCTGGTGGCCGCCGGTGAGCAGGCCGGGACAGCCGTCGGGCTGCCGTTCAAGCTGGCCCTGGTGGACTTCCGCTGGGCGCTGCTGCCGCTGGCCCCCGGTACCGAGCTGTCCGGCGCCCTGGTCGTCCGGCCGTCACCGCTGCTGGACGCGCTGTTGCAGACCTTCGAGGCGCAGTGGGCCAGGGCCATGCCCGTGCCCGCGCCGGATCCGCAGTCCGACGACAGCCAGCTCGAACTGCTGACGCTGCGGCGGCGGGGATGACCGACGAGGGGATCGCCCGGCGGCTCGGCATCTCCGCGCGCACCGTGCAGCGGCGGGTGAGCGCGCTGATGGGCGGCCTCGGCGCCAGCAACCGCTTCCAGGCGGGCGTCCAGGCCAACCGGCGCGGCCTGCTCTGACCCGGACCGGAGCAGGCCCCGGCCGGAGCAGGACCCGGACCAGGGCACGACCCGGAGCGGGAAAGGGGCGGGGCCCCGGGCGGCAATGCCGGCCCGGGGCCCCGCGGGTGCTGCGGATGCTGCTGGGTGGTGCGTGCTGCCGGTTACGGCAGGGGCGTCAGTGGACGTTCAGCGCAGTGTCGTCGATGACGAAGCTGGTCTGGGCGCCGCTGACCTCGACACCGTTGAACTTGAGGGTGACCTTCTGGCCGGCCATGGAGGCGGGCAGGTTGAAGGTCTCCTGGACGTAGCCGTTGTTGGCGTTCAGGTTGGAGTAGGTGGCCAGGGTGGTCGAGTTCGCCGTGACGGTGAGCTTGTCCTGGGCCGTGCTGCTGGTCTTGCTCGTGTCGATGTGCAGCCAGAAGCTGAAGGTGGCGTTGCAGCCGGTCGGGACGGTCACGGCCTGGGACAGGGTGTCCGTGTGGGAGCTGCCGTAGCCGTCGAGCCAGGCGTCCCAGTTGCCCGAGTGGGCTGGCTCGTCGGAGGTGTCGTTGTTGATGACACCCGAGGTCGCGGTCCACGGGGCGGCGGTGCCGGTCTCGAAGCCGGCGTTGCCGATCAGCTGGGCGGCGGTGCAGCTGCTGGTGCCGGTGACGGTCCAGCTGAAGGTGGTGGTGCCGGTGGCGCCGGTGCTGTCCTTGACGGTCACGGTGACCGAGGAGGTGCCGGCGGCGGTCGGGGTGCCGGAGATCAGACCGGTGGAGGAGTTGATCGACAGCCCGGCCGGCAGGCCGGTCGCGCTGTAGGTCAGGGTCTGGCCCGAGGCCGAGTCGCTCGCGGCGACCTGCACGGAGGCGGCGGCGCCCACGGTGCCGGACTCACTGCCCGGGTTGGTGACCGAGACGGTGTTGCCGGTGGTGCTTCCGCCGGAGCCGAGGAGCGCGGTCATCAGGCCGTCGGCGACCGGGCTGCCCCAGCCGGTGACCTCGTCGTAGCCGGTGCCGGCCGAGTAGTCCTGGTTGGCGCCGGTGGTCACGTCGTGCATCGCGGAGCTGTAGCTGCTGCCCTCGCCGACCGAGTAGATCGCCGGGTTCGCGAAGCCGAGGTTGGCCTTGCTCGCGCCGGCGGCCTTCTCGTTGTACAGCGCGGTGAAGCCGGACCACAGCGGCGCGGCGGCGCTGGTGCCACCGATCTGCTGCCAGGAGCCGCCGGTGTAGATGGCGTAGCCGCTGTTCGGGTCGGCGTTGGACGCCACGTCGGGCACGGTGCGGTTGGCGTTGGTGCCGGGCTGCCAGCTGGGACGGCTGTACAGGGTGGACACGCCGCCGCCGCCGTCGCTCCAGGCGCTCTCGGAGGAGTAGCTGCCGTTGGAGCCGGTGCTGAGGGTGGTGCCGCCGACGCTGGTGTCGTAGACGCTGCTGCCGGGGAAGTCGACGGCCTTGACGCCCGAGCCGCTGGTGCTGCCGGTGCAGTCGCGCGAGCCGCTGTCGCCGGCGGCGCTGTAGATGCTGATGCCCTCGGCGACGGCCTGCTCGAAGGTGCTGTTGACCGCGGTCATCACCGAGGGGGTGGTGTCCTGCTCGCAGGAGCCCCACGAGATGGAGATGACCGAGACCTTGTCGGCGGAGACGATCGCGTTGGCGATGTCGATCTCGCCCTGGTCGCTGTTGGGGGCCTCGTAGACCAGCTGGGTCGCCTGGGGCGCGACCGCGCGGACGACCTCGCTGTCGAGCTCGACCTCGCCCTCGCCCTGGCCCGGGTTGGAGTCGTAGTTCGCGCCGTCGACGGAGACGGTGGTCGCGGCCGGGCCGGACAGCCCGTACTGCGAGTTGTAGGTGCTCAGGTCCGAGGAGGCGTAGCCGTCGAACTCCCAGAGCGCCACGGTCTCGCCGGAGCCGTTCTCACCGGTCTGGTTTATCCGGTAGGCGGTGTCGATCTGGCTGGGGCTGACACCCGAGGGGGAGGAGTGCGGGGTGAGGTTCGCCTTGCGGACCAGCTCGGGGGCGCGCACCGTGTGGTTGTCCATGCCCGAGACGGAGGCGACCAGCGAGGCGATGCTCGCCGGCAGGACCACCGCGTGGTCGTTGGCGTAGAACTGCCGGTGGCTGTACGGGTCCACGTAGGTGCTCTCGGTGGTCGCGAAAGCGGCCTGGAGCTTGGCGACGCTGCCGGTCACGTCGAGGGACTCGCGGTTGCCGCTGACCCGGGTGACGGTGAGGCCCTTGCTGCGGAGGAAGGACTCGACGGTGGCGACCTGGGCCGCGGTCGGCGCGTACGTGGCCGCGAACTGAGCCGGGGTCAGGTAGTGGCCGTAAGCGGCGGTGCCGGGGGTGCTCGCGGCGCTGACGAAGGAGGCCAGCTGGGCCTGGTTCCGCAGCTTGAGGCTGACGGCGACCGACAGCTGCTGGGTGGCCGGCAGGGCGCCGACGCGGTGGGAGTACGCCAGAGCGGGCGAGGTGCTGCCGGCGAGGGGCACAGCGACGTTTGACTGGGCGGCAGCCTGGGCGATGGGTGCGCCAATCAGCGCCACCGCCGGGGTCAGCAGGGCGAAAGCTGCAGCCGCGGCAATCGATCGGTATCTCACGGATCCTCCTCGTCCTGGCCGCACACCAGGAAGGGGCCTCGCACTCCAGGTCTTGGAGCGTCGACCGGCAACTTGGCAGACCTGGATGGGGCGTGTGGGCAAGGAGATGCCATCTTTTGTCAATGAACAGTCAAATGTTCAATAACTGTTGACAAACAGAATGGATATGAGTGCGTATTGTGATCGTCCCATCGCGGAAACGTGAAGTTCATGCGTTATTCGTTGTGAGAATGTGTCACGGCTCACAGCCCGCTCCCAGCTTTTGACCGGTGACACACAGCTTCGCGACGGGCAGCATGGGGGCACTCAGCACGACGGGTACGGCAGCGGGACGGGGCGCACCATGACGCAGCACAGGGATGACCTGTCACCGCCTGCCGCCGAGCCCTTCGGCCCCTGCGGGCCGGGGGCTGCCTGCGGCCCGGGTGGCGGTACCGGCCCGGGTGGCGCCGCCGCATCGCTGGAGGCGGACCGGGGCGGCTTCGCGGAGCTCTTCCATGTCGCGGTCGAGACGAGCGGGCTCACCCTCTACGCGATCCAGCAGCGGCTGGCCCTGAGCGGGGTCAATGTCAGTGTGACCACCCTGAGTTACTGGCCGGGGGCGCAGCAGACCGGAACGTGCGGCCTCGCTGCGGGCGGTGCCGCTGCTGGAGGAACTGCTCGGGCTCCCCGAACACGCGCTGTCCAGGCGGCTGGGGTCGCCCCGGCCGCGCGGACGCTGGGCCGTCAAGCAGCCCCCGGCCGAGGCCCGCCGCCTGGACGAGCTCTGGCCGGACGACCCCTGGCTGCTGGACGTGCTGGAGGAGCTGGAGGCACCGCCGGCCGAGTCCCTGGAACGGCTCAGCATCCACGATGACTACCATGTGGACGCCCGCAGCGGTCAGTACCTGCTCCGGGTCCGTCAGGTCGTCCGGGCCACCACGGACCGCGTCTCCCGCTGCATCGTCGGCTTCAAGTCGAACGAGGCCGGGGACGACCCGGCGGTCTTCAACCTGGTCCGGCACGCCCGGGTCGGCCGCATCAGGCACCGCCCGGACTCCGCCTTCGTCCTCGCCGAGCTCGTCCTCGACACGCCGCTGAACACCGGTGACACGGCGGTCTTCGACTACGAGCTGCTGATGAGCAACGCCCAGCCGGCCACCAGCTGCGACCGCCGCTTCACCACCCCGGCCCGCGAGTACGTGCTCCAGGTGCACTTCGACCCCGCGCGCGGTGCCCGCCCACTGCTACCACTACGAGCGCGACTGCGGCGACGCGCAGGACCGCGAGCGCAACCCCCTGTGGATCGGCTCCTCCGGCAGCGCCCACCTGGTCGCCCTGGACGTCCAGCCGGGCGTGGTGGGCATCCGCTGGGAATGGACCTGATCCACCGGGCCGATGACCGGCCCGGCAGGCGCCGGGACGGTGGCGGCTGTCACCCGGCCGCGGCTGTTTCACCGCTGTGACATAGGGCGCACGGTTTCACGAACTTCGGCTGACAGGCTTCTCCCATCGCACAGGGCAGCAACCGAAGGAACCGGTCGAGCGGATCGGGACACGGCGGCGCGGCTCCAGCGAGAGCTTCCAACTCTGATATCTCCGAAGGGGATTGCCATGTCTGCTCGCCGCAGCCGCCGTACCGCCGCCGCCATCGTCCTTGCCGCCGCCGTCACCGCCCTGGCGCCCACGCTCGCCAGCGCCGCCACTCCCGCCGCCGGCGCCGCGGTCGTGAACGGCACCACGGGCAACGGACTGACCATCAGCAACGGCAGCCCCTACGTCGTCATGAACGGCACCGTCGTCGACTTCCACACCGACGTCCGCGACCTCGCCTGGAACCCGGCCGGCACCAAGGCCGCCTACATCGACAGCTACGGGGACCTGGAGACCGCCAACGCCAACGGCACCGACCGGGACATCGTCGCCATCCACCCGGCCGGGACCACCTTCGCCCACCCCACCTGGCAGGTCACCGCCACGGACAAGGCCGACGGCATCCCGGCCAAGGACAACCTGATCTTCGTCGCCACCAGCAAGGGCACCGCCCGCCTGGAGACCACCGTCGCCACGAACCACTTCGGCAAGCCCGCGCCGCTGACCCTGGGCACCGAGTTCGGCGAGGGGATCCTCCCGAACCCGCTGACCGCCAACGGCTGGCCGAACAGCGGCGGCTCCGTCGGCACCATCGTCTACGACAACACCCACACCGGCGACGTCTACATCCGCGACGACTACCTCCGGCAGCAGGGCGGTGCGGTCACCACCGGCTCCGAGCCCGCGCTGGCACCCGACAACGAGAACGAGCTGGTCTTCGTCCGCTCCGTGGCCGGTCACGACCACCTCTTCGAGGGCCAGTACCAGGCCGTCGGCGGCAAGTGGGGCTTCGTCACCCGCGACCTCACCCCCGGCGCCACCGTCGACTACACCGCGCCGGCCTTCTCCGCCAACGGCCAGACCATCGCCTTCAGCGGCCCCGGCGGCACCTACACCCTCCCCGTGAACGGCACCCACACCCCGCTGAAGACCTCCACCTACACCGGCCTCGCCGCCTACCGCGGCTGACAGCCACCACCCCGGCCCCCAACTCAAGGGATGGGCAAGGGTTTTGCGAAAGACGGTGGGCCGCGCCCTGCTACGCGGACACTTCGGTACCGAACAGCACCAAGGCCCGGCCCGGGGATCACACCCCCGGGCCGGGCCTCGTTTTCGTGGGTCCCCGGAGCGGGGGCAGGTAACGCATTCGGGCGCCCGAGCCAAGAAGAGATGTAAGGCATTGCTGGTCCGTCCAAGGAGTCGTCCGTGCAAGCGGAGCAGTCAACAGCGCCACCCGCGCGTGATCCGGGCCCTGTCACCGTGGCTGAACGCCCTCGACGGCCCGCGGTCCGCACCGTCGGCCAGGACCTCCAGGGTGCGACCGTCGTCGAGTTCCACGGCGACATCGACATCGCCACCACCTACCAGAGCACCCGGCACCTGGACGCCGCCACCGCCGGAACCGCCCCGCTGGTGGTCCTCGACCTGCGCGGGGTGACCTTCATCGACAGCACCGGGCTCGGCCCCATCAGCAGGGCCTGGTGCCGGGCCGTGGACCGCGGCGGCGACCTCATCCTGCTCTGCACCGAGCCCAGGATCCTCAGCATCCTGCGGCTGGCGGGGCTGACCCCCACCATCGCCGTCACCCGCTTCTACCCGCGCATGTTCACCTGGCCGGCCTGAGCGGCCACCGGCGGCCCGCACGCCGCCGCACTCCTGGCCGGCCGTCGGCCGTCGGCAGTCGGCCGACTGCGAGCGCCCCCGCCTGATCGGAGCGATCGGGCGGGGGCGTCGGGGTACGTGGGACGGGCAGTTGTGGCCGGGCGTCGCGGTTGGGGCGGTGCTCAGGCTACGAGGGCGACCGGGGCGCCCAGTCCCTTGCTGCCGCTGTCGGGGTACATGGTCAACTGGCCGTCCGGGAAGAGGGCGACCAGATCGTCGGGCCAGCCGTTGGCGGAGAAGTTGCCGACGGTCATGTCAATCACGTTCGTCCAGGCGGCGTTGGGCGGCAGCAGGGTGATCTCCTGGTGGGTGCCGCTGTCGTCGACGTCGGGGTAGAGCGTCAGGGTGCCGTCGGTCCAGCGGACCACCAGGTCGGACCCGTTGTTGCCGGCCAGGTCGCCGCGGCGACGCCGCGCATCCAGGTCCAGGTCTTGTTGGCGGCGATCATCTGGACCTCCCCGGTCATGGAGTGGCTGGTGATGTTCGGGAACTCACTGACATGGCCGTCGCTCCAGGCCACCACCAGGCCCGTGGGCACCTTGCCGTTACCGCCGAACTGCCCGGCGACCACGGTTGCCTTGGTCCAGGTGGCGTTGGTGTTCTCCAGGCGCACTTCCGGGCCGATGCCGGCGGCGCTGACGTCCGGGTAGAGGTCGAGCTCGCCGTCGATCCAGCGGACCACCAGGCCGGACTGGTCGCTCTCGGGGGTGAATGTGCCGGCCGTGACCGAGACGGCGTCCTTCCAGACGGAGTTCGGCGGGACCAGCTGGGTCTCGCCGGTGAAGTGGCTGTTGCCGTCGCCGTGGTAGAGGGTGACCTCGCCGTCGACCCACACAGTGATCATGTCCTCGGCCCGGGGCTTGCCGGTGAAGTTCCCGGCAACCACATGCCGGGCGTCCTTCCACAGGCTGCGGGTGCCCATCGAGTAGGCGGCCGGCGGCGGGGCCACGGCGCCGGCCGTGGCCTGCTGGTAGAGGCTGAAGATCTGATCGCCGTACACCGGGCTGTAGGAGTAGCGGTCGTAGTACTTTTCGTTGGGGTTCGGCAGGCCGCCGCCGTTGAGGCCGCCGACGTTTCCGATGATGTCCCCGGTGGTGCCGTTGAAGTTGATCAGCCAGGGACCGCCGGAGACACCGTCCCAGAAGTCGTCGCAGGCGATCTGGATCTGGGTCAGCCCCGCGCCGGGCAGCCGGACGGTGGGCACGGTGCACTTGATCGGCTGGTCGTGCCCGTCCTTGCTCTTGCCCGGGTAGCCGATCACGGTGACCGCCGGGTTGTTGTAGCCGGGGGTACGGGTGAGGGTGTTGCCGCCGGTGACGTCTTCGAGCTTGCGGCCGTTGAGGTCGGCGACCACACCGAAGGCGAAGTCCAGGTTGGACGCCGTACCCGAGGTGCTGTGTCCGGGCAGGGTGTAGCCGCTGGTGACCGCCCAGATCCCGAACGGTTCCTTGCCCTGGTTGTACTCGGGGACGAACGCGGTGTGCCCGCCGGGCCCGGGGGCGCAGTGGCCCGCGGTCAGGATCAGGTCCTTGCCGGGGCTCTTGACGACGCTCGCCGTGCAGTTGTGCGCCGTCTGGTCCTTGCCCAGGTAGTAGAGGGTGCCGATGGACGGGACGCCCGCGAAGTGGGTGCCGGTGGGCACGGCGGCCGCCGCCGGCCTGGGCCCGCTCGCAGCGGCGTGCACGCCGGGCCCGGCGGGGGATGCGCTGGCGGATGGGGCGGTGGACGGGGTGGTGGACGGGGCCGGGCCGGTCGCCGTGGTCTCCGGTACGGCCGACGCCATCAGCGCCGGGGTCCAGAAGGCCTCGGCATCAGCACTGGTCCAGTTCGCGTCGTTGCCCGAGCCCGAGCCCGAGCCCGAGCCCGGATCCGAACCCGGATCGGCGGGCGCGGAGGCGGGCGCGGAGGCCGTGGGTGAGCCCGCCGCCAGCGCGGACGGCGCGGGCGCCAGTGCGAGCGCCAGTGCCCCCAGGCACAGGGCGGTCGATATTCGGGTGAGTCCGGGAAAACGCACAGAGGGTCCTTGCTCGGTGGTCCTGATGAAGGCGCGGAGAATCCGGCCGGGGTGGCCCGGCGGCCGGCGCGGGCACGCGTCCGCCCGGGCACCGCTGCTGCGGCGCCCGGCGTTCGTACCCGCTGCCAGGCCGGGCCGGCTCAGCCCCGGGGGAGCCTGCTCACGTCCACGGTCTGGTTCGGGGGGAAGCTGGAAGGCCACGGGCTTGCCGTAGTCGGTGAAGGCGATGCCGCCCTGCTTCCCGCTCTGGATGACATAGGGGGTGCCTTCAGCGGCGATGAAGGTATCGGTGGTGCCCTTGCCGTCCGGCAGGATGTCCACCGTGGGTACCCCGCCCACGGTGGCCGGGCCCACCTTGGTCGAGAGCTGGTCGTCCTCGTCCGGGATCGACAGCGTGACCACGCCCGCCTGGCACAGGTTCTTCTGGTACTCGTCGGTGGTCATCGAGACGTCGGCGAAGTGCCGATCCGTGGTCGGACCCTTGAGGTACTTGCCGGCCAGCATCGCGGCCCCGGCCGCCCCGAACTCCGCCCGGGCGAAGCGGGCGTCGGGCTTGAGCCAGGTGGTGCCGCCGGAGACCAGCAGCTCCGCCGAGCCCCGGCCGGTCAGCGAGACCTGGCCGACGCAGTGTCCGGCCCGGTCCCAGGACAGGTGCGCGGTGAGCGGCAGCTGGTCGGGGTCGGCCGGGTCCGGGGTGTCGGTGAAGGCCATCGTGAACGAGGTGGCCGCCGCCCCGGCCGCTCTGGCTCGCTGGAGGATCGTTCCGGCCGGCAGGTCCGCCGTCGGCGTCTGCTTCGATCCGGTGGCCGAGGCGGACGGCGACGCGGACGCCTTTGCTGCGCCGCCCGCCGTCCCCCCGGTGGCGCTCGCGCAACCGGCCAGTCCCATGGCCGCGCAGCACACCGCAGCCCCGAAGCGCATTCCCGCAGACCGCATTCCCGCAGACCGCATTTCCGCAAACCGCATTTCCGCAAACCGCATGCAGAACCCTCCCCCTCATCCAACTCGTCTTGCAACGCCGGGATCCGATCAACTGGGCGCTGCGACGAACCCGGCGTCGTCGGCACAGACCACTGCAGTCACGCGCTCTGACAGGCGGAATCCCCGGAGTGCGCGGCCGCAAGGCCACGCCTCGCAATCCCCCATCCTCCCCCTGACGCGATCACGACCACAACCCGCACCCCGGGTGCGCCACCCCCGCCGACCGGCGGGTATGCCCTCCCGCAGCCCAGCGTGGCGCGCATCACGCGCGGGGCCTACCGGCATCCGGCCTTCGCGGCGTCACGGGGCCGATCCCAGGTGGTCCAGCGCCCGGGGCATCGGGTAGACGCGCTCGGTGGGGAGCAGCCGCTGTGCCTGCGCGGCACGCCCGCTCTGCACCAGCGCCGCGGCCTTGTGCACCTGAGGGGTGAGGTCGGTGAGACCGACGGTCCAGTCGTCGGTGAACGTGCGGATCAGGCGGCGGCTGATGCCGACCTGGATGCTGTAGTGGTTCAGCGCCGCTCCGCGCGGCGAGCGCTCCGGGTCCCACTGGACATGCACGGCCGCCTGGGCCACGACCGCCGGATCAGCGGTCGTCAGCGACGCCTGGGACAGTGCCTCCTCCCAGCCCTCCCGCGTCATCCGCACCGCGAGAACCCGCTCCTGACCCGGTTTGCGGGCCCAGTTGCTGCGGTGCATCAGCCACAGGAACGAGGGCTTGATCCACGTCATCCGCTGGAACGAGAACGGCGCGACGAAGCGCCCCGCCCGCAGCGCCGCATCAGCGATGGCAGGCGGGTAGGCCTGGTAGACCACGATCGTACGGGCGTCGTAGTCGGCACGAATCTGATGAGCGGGCGCCATGCACCGCAGCCTGCCAGCCGCTCCCCTCCCGAAGCGACCCAGTTTCCCCCCGCCGAGCGCCCGACCGCTCAGGCCAGGCAGACCCGGTCGTCAGTCCGGAGAAACCGCGGCCTACCTCCGACGACTGGCCGGTTCCGAGGCCCTTGAGTGCGTCGATCGCACCCGCGATCCCAATCGCCGTCTCCCGCAGCGCATCCAGATCCACCTGGCAGCCCCCGTCGTCACTGCTCTCCACGCGACGGCCACCTCCTGCGGCACGATGCCCGTCACCGGCGGCAGCAGCACCGGCTGGTCCGATCCGAGGTCGACGGCCAGTCCCACGGCTCCCCCAACTTTCACGGTCGCCTCGTCGAGCAGCCGCCAGCAGTACACGGTCACGAACTCCACGACCTGGCCGTCCACGGCGCCCCACTTGAGGACGAAACGCTTCAGTGCGTCCGGGGAGGTGAATGCGGCCAGCCAGTGCACCCCGCCGGGCCCTACCAGTTTCCACAACCCGCCGTCCTGCAAGGGGCACCGCAACAGCGAATTCCGCACCCGCGCGATCGCTTCCACCCTGCTCATACCGTCACCGTTCGCCCCTCCCGCGCGTACCGGCGTTTGATGCTGCCCACTCAGCTCGGGCGTCACAGAAGTTCGGGCTTCTGGGTGGGTAGTTGACGGGCCCCGCAGGCCAACTCGATCCCGCCCAGCGGGAGAGCTGTTCGGTCCGATACTGCGATTGAGGTTATTGGCCCGGTAGTTGTGACGTCTGACAGGTGATGTGTCTGCGTACTGCCGTTCCTGTGGATCTCGGGACCGGGTGGCTCCCGGGGACTTTCCACGACCCCCTTGGACACGGCTGCTCTTTAGCGGATCTGCGAGTTGGACCGACGCGATCTGTCGGCCGCCTCCGGCGGGGTCAGTGCCGTCTCCCTGGATGCCGTGCCCCGTCCAGCTGCCTGATGCGACGTTCTGTGGGGTCAACGGGCGCATCTTCCCCCTGGTCGGTCCGCAGTCGCCGGTCGGGGACGAAGCCCAAGAAGCGGAATCCTGTCAGCCGTTGGAGGTGCGCGCCGGATCGCTCCGCACCCGTGGTCCCGGCAGCCGGCGGCGGCAACTTCCCCGACGGTTCCGGGACAACACGTCATCAAAGCGGATAATTCTGGAACGGTCCGGGAGCCTGGCTCCGGGGCCCTGTTGACGTCGTGCCCGGGTTCGGGTGATATTGATTCCGCCGCATGGAATCACCGATCTTGAATGCATCATTGGTGTAGTTGAAAAGAACGAACCGGCTGACGCTGTCGCTGCTCCGTACCATGTTCCGGCCCACGCGATACCCACGTTTCATGCACTTGGTCTCGTTCGACCTGCGATGCTCCTCCACTCTCCATGCGATCGCTCTGGGCGCCATGCGATCACGCTGGGCGTCGGCTTCTGCGCATTGCTCTGAATTCAGCTCCTCCCCGCCGTGAAAGGAATTCCCATGCAGCTGTACATGGCCGCGCGCCTCCGTCGCGCGTCGGTGTTAGCGGCCCTCGTGGGCTCGGCCCTGATGGGTGCAACGACGCTGGGTACGCCGACCGCACAGGCCGCCACCGCCCGGCCCAGTGCCGGCCGCAGCGCAAGCTCCAGTGAACTCCGGGACGTGAGCGGGTCCGCTTCCGCGGCCGCGCCCGCAGTGACGGCCCACACGTCCAACCAGGCCTGGCTGTTCTCCTACCCGGCCGCCCCCTCGGGGCCCTGGCAGTCCCCGACCAACATCAGCTTCAACTCCGGTGCCGGCGCCGTCGGGACACTTTCCTACAGCAGTCCCTATGCGGCGGCCCGGGACAGCAACGGGAACCTGTGGGTCTACTACCAGAACGGTGGTGTGTGGACCCCGCTCAACGTCACCGCGGCGGTCGGCGGTGTCACCATCGCCGGTGATCCCGAGGTGCTGGACGGGGTCGTGTGGGCCAGGAACGCCAACGGCCACCTCATCAGGTTCTCCGTCGACGGCAACAACGTCTGGACCGCGCAGGACCTGTCGGCTGCGACCGGCGTCTCCATCACGGGCGACCCGTCCCCGACGCTGAATCCGAGCGAGGGCGTCTTTGTCCGCGACACCAGCGGGAACCTGCAGTTGATCGGCATCAGCCCCGGCGGCTCCTGGGTGAGCACCAACATCACCGCCGCCACCGCCGGATCGCCCACCATAGCCAGCAACCCCTACACCGACGGCACCGGCGTCATCTACGCCCGCGGCACCAACAACGACCTGCTGCAGTACTTCGTCAGCGGCGGCTCGTGGGTCTACTTCAACGTGACCACAGCCACCGGGCAGACGGTGGACCCCGTCGCCGGCGGGGTCACCTACAGCCGCAATGCCGCGGGCCACCTGTTGCAGTTCTTCGTGACCGGAGGGCACTGGGTCTACTTCGACGTCTCGGCGGCCGTCGGCGGCGTGACGATCGCGGGTGACCCCGCGACCTACAACGGCTGGGAGTACGGGCGGACCGCCGCCGGGCACCTCGTCGAGTTCTACGTCAGCTCCGGGTGGCAGAGCCTGGACCTCACCAACGTGACCGGCACCTCCATAGACGCCGACCCGGTCGCCACCTCACTGGGCGTCCTGGCCTCCTGACGAAACCCTCCCCCACCACAGCCGCTCACCGAGCCCGAAGGATCCGCCGAGGACCACCAGATCCTCGGCGATCTCGCTGTACCGCGAGCCACTCGCGGCGTTGTCCATCGCTTCCGTCACCCTGAGCAGGCTGGGGGAGGACGGACCCGGTGCTCTCGCGCACCGTCCAACAGGATCACGCGGGCATGCGCCTCATGATTCCCGACCTCCTGGTGGGCCCCTCGCAGTCCCTGGTGCTCGGCGCATGACCGGTGTGCGGCTGTCGCGCCCTGGCTATGGCGGATTGCTGTCCGCTTCGGCGGGTCGGCAGTTGTTACTGCTGACCGGGTCACAACTCCGTGCCCGACGGAGGCGGGCGTTCGCCGGTGTTTTCCGGGTGTTCGGGGGTGAGCGAAGCGTTGGTGCGGCTACGGTGGGATCCAAGCTGAGCTGGGGCGGTGCCTGTTCGTGCTGCCGCGCTGAATACGGGGGTGTGGCGTGGTCGATCCCATGTCGATGTCGGCGGTGGTGACGTTCCTGGGGTCGTTGAACCTCTCGTTGGGGACCGAGGCGGGCAGATCGCTGTGGGAGGGCGCCGGGGTGCTGGCGCGGCGCTGCGCGGGGCGTCCGGTACCGGCGCCGGTCAGTGCGGAGGGGCGGAGGAGGTGGCCCGCGTACTGTCCGATGGGGCACGGCGCGATCCCGCCCGTAGGCGCGAGTTGTCGGCGCTGATGCGCGGCGTCCCGGCCTCGGCGTCCGCGCATGGCGCGCCCCGGCTGCTCCCTGCGTCGAGCCCGTACTTCAAGGACCGCCAGGACGCGTTGAAGATCCTGGACCGGGAGCTGACGCGGCCCGCCGACGGTCGCCCCAGGGTGGTGAACATCCACGGACCGGCTGGGATCGGCAGCTCGACGCTGGCCGTCCACTGGGGCTGGCGCGAGGTCGCACACTTCCCGGACGGACAGCTGTACCTGGATCTGCACGGCACCTCAGCGAGCACGGCGCTTCCGGCCGGCGCCGTACTGCACCGGGTGCTGACCCAGCTCGGCCTGGACAAGGACGCGATCCCGGCCGACGCCGAGGACCGGATCGCCCTGTACCGCACCTCGGTCGCAGAGCGGCGGATGCTGGTGGTGCTGGACCACGTCCACTCCGCCGCGCAGATCCGCTCCCTGGTCACCTCTGCCCCGGGCGTCGTCGTGGTCACCGTCAGCCGCCACGCGCTGGTCGGCCTGGACGCCGTCCGGGTGCCGGTCGGACCTCTGCCGGAGCAGGACGCACTCCACCTGCTCGGCGACCTGGTCGGCAAACAAGCACTCTCCGCAGCTCGGGCCACACTGCCGTCGGTGCTGGAGCGATGCGCGGGCTCCCCATGGGCCCTGCGGGCCTGCGCCCCGGCCCTGCTCCAGCAGAACGAGCCCGCCACCCTGCCGGACGATCCGGCCGCCGATCCGTTGCACGGCATCGTCGACCTGGTCTACAGCGGCCTGCCGGCGCACCTTGCGGCAGCGCTGCGGACGCTGTCGCTGCGCCCGTGGTCGGCTCTGACGCCGACGCTTGCCGCAGCGGCCCTGGCCACCGACCCGGTGCGGGCCGCCGCAGTCCTGGCCGAGCTGGCGGAGCGCCAGCTGTTGCAGGGCACGGAGTCCGACCGGTTCGTGTTGCGCCCACTGGTACGCCGGTTCGCGCTGGACGCGGCCCAGCGCGAGGACACCCCGGCGGACCGAGCCGGCGCGCTGGACCGGACGGTGGCGGGGCTCGTGGAGTTCGCCGTCGAGGCCGACGAGATCGCGTTGGATGCACGTTGGCACGTTGGTCCCCGCTACGAGGAACCCCAGCAGTCGCGTAGGACATCCGGCTCTGCCGCCTACGCCGGCCCAGGCCAGGCGCTGGCCGCACTGGAGGCCGAGCTGGGCAACCTGCTGGAGGCGGTACGCGCGGCCGAGGAGGGCGACGACGCCGAGACCGTGTTCTACCTCTGCCAGGCGATGTGGCCGGTCCAGCTCAAGGTCGGGCGCGTCGAGGAGATCCTTCCCGCGTTGCGTGGCAACGTGCGGCTGATCGACAAGACCTTCCCCGGTACGGACATGGCCGGGCGGCGCACGCGCAGCTGGCCTTCGCCCTGAAGGATCTGCGGCAGGAGCAGGAGGCACAAACGCAGCTGGAAGCCGCTGCTGAAGCCGACGGGCTGGCCGGGCACCTACGGGGCCGGGCCACAGCGGTGGAGTCGCTGGGTCTGCTGCGGCTGGGTCAGTGGGATCACGAGGCGGCACTGCCGCTGTTCCAGCAGGCGGCGCGGCTGCTGGAGGCGATCGGGCCAGGAGAGCGGGGTGCCAAGGACGTACCCCGTGGGCTTGCCCTGCTGGAACGGCACCAGGGCCGGGCGCTGCGCGGACTGGGCCGACTGGACGAGGCACGCGAGCGGCTGCAGGTCGCGCTGGGCTTCTTCCGCGGCACTGCCGAGGCATACAACACGGCACGGACGCTGACCGACCTGGCCGCCGTGCTGCTGGACGCCGGGCAGGCCGAAGCGGCGCGCCCGATGGCCCAGGAGGCGCTGGCGCTGCTGGAGCAGGAGCACGCGCTCGCCCACCTGGACTACGTGCGCGCGCTGCTGGAGCGGTGCGTCAACGAAGCAGGGTGAGCGAGACGGTGTGGGCGGTGGCGCCGGGTCCGGACCGTCAGACCTTCGGCTGCCAGTGAGTCCAGCACGCCGGATTCGTCGCAGCTGTCGCCCGAAGTGAGCAGGGCGAGCAGCGCGGAGGCATGGACGGCCGGATCAGCTGTCGTCTCCGGGGGGCGTCCAGCCTCAGCAGCTGTCCGGCGCGGGTGCGCACGGTACAGGTGCCTGGTCCGTCCACGTAGGCCGCCAGTGCGCACTGCGGTGGCGCGCCAGAACCTCGGCTGTCCACTGTGCGGGCGACCCGAGGCGGTGGTCGTCGGCCGCGCTGTGACGGAACACGACATCGGCCAGGTCGAGCAGGCCGGGGTCGAGGGTGTCCTCGTGGACGGCGGTGTGGATTCCGCCCTCCCCGGCCGGTTCATGGGGTGGATCGCAGTAGCGGGTGACTGCCACCTGCGCCGGTCCCAGAACCCGCGTCAGAACCCTGAGCGGGACGGTGATGTGCGTGGGTTGGTAGGAGGGCAGCGGTAGCGGGCCGAGCAGGGCAGGGGGCGCGGGCTCGGGCAGCGCCAGCAGTTCGTAGAACAGGCGGCGAAGCAGCGCTGCGGCCTGACCTGGTACCGAGGTGGTCAGCTCGGCCGGTCCGTCGGGCGGCAGGTACCCGGCGAGCAGCCGTTCGACCTGGGGACGCAGTGCGGTGCCGGGGTTCAGCCGCGGGGCCTGGCCGGCGAACGCGCCCACCGGCGAGCCGGGGTCGAGCACCTCCCCCGACGCCGCCGAGGATGACCGGCAGGCCCAGTGCGGCGGCGTAGTAGCTGACGGATCCGAAGTCGCCGATCACCGCGTCGGCGGCGATCAGGGCCTGTCGCCAGCCGTCCAGCGGGTCGATCAGGGTCAGACCGCTGCGGCAGGACCGGTCCAGCCAGGTCCGGATCTGGCCCACGCCGTGGCCGTGCCAGAGGTTGGGATGCAGTACGGCGGCCAACCGGTACTCATCCGAGGGCAGTTCGGCGGTCAGCCGCTCCAACAGCCAGGGCAGGACATCGCATTCGCCACCGTTGCCGAACAATGACTGCGGGTTCCAGGTGGAGTTGAGCACGATCAGCCGCTGGCCGGGGCTCACCCCAAGGGCTCGGCGGAAGCGGTCGCGGTACGGGCGGGCGGCGAGCATCCGGTCGAAGCACGGATCTCCGCCCAGGACGGCGGTGTGGGCCGCTTGCGGGCAGGCCGCCTTCAGTCGCTCGAACTGCTCGGGGTGGGAGAGGACCAGGGCGTCCGCGATGGGCGTGTCACCAGCGAGCAGCCACTCCGGCGAGAGCCCGAAAACCGGCGTCCGGCGTCCGGCGTCCGGCGTCCGGCGTCCGGCGTCCGGCGTCCGGCGTCCGGCGTCCGGCGTCCGGCGTCCGGCGTCACCAATCTCTTATTATATCCGACTCCATGTGACAAAACGGCCAACTTGCCTGGAACCAGCTCAAGTTGGCCGCCGAAGCTGGCGGAGACCGCCAGATCCACCGGCGTCTCCAGCGCCTGCCCACGGCAGGACGGGTAGCCCCATCCGAGCCAGCAGTTCCGCCACGCCGTCGTCGAAGGGCGACGACTCTGTCCAGGTGGTCAGCAGTTGGACCCGCAAGTCGTCACGGAAGAGCGGGAGCACGTCCATCAGTCTCGTCGCCGAAGTCACGTTGTGCACGATGAGCAGCACCTTCCGCAACTGACCCCGGGTGGCCCAGCGCACGGATTCAACGCCGACAGGCACACGCTTCCACCTCATCGTGCCCGCCCCCACCTGATGCTCCTTCGTCGTTGATGCCGCTGCTTCGCGTCCCATGTTCGATCAAGCACACGATAGTCAAGCTGAAGTCGCGTTCGAATACTGGCTTTCGGGACAGGGGCATGCGCCCAGGTGACTGGATGCCCCAGGCGCGGACGGCTGCTTCAGGCACTCGGATTCCCTGGCCCGAACGACTCTGGAGTGGCAAGGCAGCAGGTCGGAGCAGGGTGGGCGCTGGTGTTCCTCTCAGCGATCCCTGCCGAGTGCCTCCGACGTGCGGTCCAGGGAGCCGGGACTCCGTCGGCTCTCACTGACTGGGGAGGGACTCCATCATCGTCTTGAAGCGGGTCGAAACCCGCATGCGCGCGTCCTGGCCGTCCTGCAGTCGGGCGTTGAGGTTCTCCAATTCCCCGTCGATGTACCAGTACATGTCCGTGCCGAAGGGCCCGGAATCCGGGGTCCGCAATTCGCCGGTCAGCTGGATCAGGAAAGGGATCTTGTTGAGGGAAGCGGCGGTACGGATAGGGACACCGCACACCACGTTGCTGGTCGGCAGGGTCACCACGGCCCCGTGCGGGAGCGGCAGGTCGAACGCTGCTTCCACACGAAGGACCTGGGCCGCACCGGGCCAGCCCATGCCGTTGACCACGTGCAGGCTGTCGCCGCCGTCGGCTTTGAATGTCTGCCGGTTCACCTGCTCGCGAGCGAGGTTGGCGTGCGCCCAGCCCCAGAGGTCGTCGCGGGTGACGCTCCACTGGTTCGCCAGGTGCTCGGGTATGACGAGCGCGTCGGTCACTCCGTCCTGGCCCTGACCCCCCTTCACACACAGGACGATCACCAGGTCGCCTTCGAACGGCTGCACAACCGGGTCGGGGCCGAGGGCGGGATCCGCCGGAGTGATCAGCATCCCCAGCCGGTCCGGGAGATCCGCCACCGTGATGCCGGCCAGCGCCCGACACGGACCGTGCTCGTCACACCGGGCGGTCTGGATCGCCTCAGCGTGCTTCTTGCGGCCGAACAGCGGCACAGCTCCCCCTCGCTGACAGGCACCGATCCCTCGATACCGCAGCACTGTACCGAGGCTCCCAGCATGTCAGCCGGTACTTCTGGTCAAGCGGCCAGGCCGTACTCGAATGCAGGCACGATGTGCTGCGTGGTCATGCTCACTCCGATCACTGCCGGGGCCCGGTGCGCCGGGGACGATGGCCCCAGTTGCCGGGGAGCTGTTGGTGGTAATAGAGATCAGCCCAGTACCAGGGCTCCTCGTGAAACAGCAGCCAGGCGTAGGGGCCAAAGTGGTCCGTCTCGCGCACCCGCTCGTTGACTGCTGCTACTGCTTCCGCCTCACTGACGGGCCGGCGCCGCGCCATGGTCGTGGCGATCTCGGCATAGTAGGACAGGTGGTCATCAGGGGCGACGAAGTCGAACCGCGGCAGGGGGGATGCAGACATGGAGCCCATTCAAGTCCGGGAGGCGGCCGGTCGGTGCCTGTCAGCGGTGACTGATAGACCTTGGCTGTGCCGTACCTGGCGGTGGTTGACGGCAATGCGGGCGGATGGCGTGTCGATCAGGAAGCGCTGAAGGAGGCGATCCCCGATCGACGGGCTGACGTTGGGATTCGCTCCGAGCACCACAGCGAACTACGTCCTCTGGCATGGGAGTTCGAGACCACGAACGGTCCCGGTGAGGCGTATCTGCACGTGGAGGGCACATGCCTGTACATGGACATCTGGGAAGCTGGGGCCATCCGGCTGGCAGTCCTCTTCCGCAAGCTGACGCCGACGCGCCTTGACCTGGCCTTCTGCGATGAGGGCTACACCTTCGACGTTCGTCTCCCGTTTGAGACCACCGAATCCGAGCTGGCGACCTGGTGAATGCGGCGGGCTGAACTCACCCCAGTTGGTGGCCCACCCCCGATGCAGGAGCCCGTGCCGCCGCGATCATCGACAGTCTGGCCCCAGAGCTTCCAGCGCAGTGGAGGTGGACATCGACGTCACCTGGCACGACACGCTCGTCTTCGTCGACTGCGGGCAGAATCTGGAACGGATCAGCTGCCCGCACTGGGGCAACGAGATCGGCACCGAGTGGTGGGGCGAACCCATGGCTACTCACGAGGAGGAGGGATTCGTGACCCTCGCCGCAAGTGTCCCCTGCTGCGGCACCGCGACCTCGCTGGACTGGAGTACGACTGGCCGTGCGGCTTCGCCCGCTTCGAGATTGCCATATGGAACCCCGAGCGCGCCTGGTTCACGGACGGGGAACTGACCGCTCTCGCCCAGGCCCTGGGCATCCCGTCCGCCGGGCAAGGGCACACATCTGAAGCCCTTCGTCGTCAGAGGTCAGGCAGCCTTGCGGAGGCTCCCGGGTAATGCCCCTCCTCAAGACGGAACAGGTACCTGCGAAGGTCGTCGGCCAGCCCACCCGCGATGTACGCGGCGTAGTCACTCAGCCCCTCGGCAGCCTCCCGTCCCTCGGGCTTCGTGCTGGACGACCATGCCGGCAGCAGCAACGCCAGATAGTCCGTGACGCGTCCCGCTCCTGCCACCAGTCGCGAACGGCACCAGGAGTCCACAATGATCTAGACAACAAACAAGCCCCAGGTCTCTGACCTGGGGCCTTCATGTGGAGCGGGTGACGAGAATCGAACTCGCGCTCTGAGCTTGGGAAGCTCTCCAGTCTATGCGACATTTCCGCAGGTCACAGCCTTGCAAGATGACAACCTGCCTTGTCGATAGCTGATTTGTCTGGCCTCCGTTGTCCGCTGCATACCGCTCCAACCGGTGCGCTACCGGTGCGCTCGCTCCAGTGTGGTCGGCAACAGGAGGAGACGAAGCATCCCATCGGCCGAACTCGGCGATCCAGCAGAGGAAACCAGGGGCGAACCTGGTGGTCACGCCGCTAGCGTGGCTGTGGCACCAGGAGGCAGCATGCTCAGCTTCACGCTCGACACCAACCTGCGTCATCGCCGTGGAGGAGCCGCGTCCGGCGACCGCCGCGGTGCTAGAACTGATCGCCCGCCAACGTGCCGGCACCGCGGTGGTCCGGCTGGTGGCGACCACGGCGGCGGAGAACCAGCGCGACGGCAGCACGCTGGATAACTTCTCCCACTTCCAGCAGCGCCTGCAGGGCTTGGGCCTGGACGACCTGGAGATCCTCGCGCCAGTGGCGGTGTTCGACCTGGTCTACCTGGACTGGTGCGTCATCGCGCACGACGAGGCCGAGGAGGAATCGCAGCGGCTGCACGAGTGTGCTGTTCCCGACACTGCCCTTCCGCTACCCCGACGCGGTCCCGGAGGGACTGGCAGAGGAGGACCGCCGTCGAGCGGGACGCAAGTGGCGCAACCATCGGTTGGACGTACTGGTCCTGCACACCCACATCTTGGCCAAAGCGGACGTGTTCGTGACCAGCGATGCCGGCTTCTACAAGCCGGGCAGGCGGGAGCGGCTTGCTGCGTTGGGTGCGCCGGTGATTCTCGCCCCGGACGATGCCCTCGCCTACCTCGACGCAGCGCCGGTCTGAGTCAGCGCAGCAGGTCGATGATGTCGCCGACGGCTTGGCGGGCGGTGCGGCCGACGCCGATGAGGGTGGCGGAGGCGGGGCCGGTCCAGTTGCCGTAGCCGAGCAGGTGCACGCGTGGGTCGCTGTCGGCGCGGGTGCCGGTGGTGGCGATCCGGCCGCGTTCGCCGGTGCGCAGGCCCAGCGGTGCCACGTGGCTGAGATCGGGGCGGAAGCCGGTCCACCAGATGATCGTGTCCACAGGCCAGACGGTGCCGTCGGCGAAGCGTGGGCCCTCGGGTGTGAGAGCGTCGAACATGGGCTGGTCGTCGAGGAGTCCGGCGTTGCGGGCGGCGGCACCATGCAGATTCGCGAGCGTGGGATACCCGAGCTGAGTAGTGTAGCTATGTGACCAATCTTCGCGTGGAATTTCACTTCACCGTCGACAGGCTTTGGCTTGATGGAAGCCTTCTGGGGACGCGTCATGATTTGACCTATGAGGGGAAAGCCGCTTACATCGAGATCCCGGGCAACCAATCGGATTTTGGGCTCGGTGACATGGGCGTGCGCCATTTTCCGCTGATTGAACAGTTCCGCTCGGACTCGAATGGTGGCATTGCCACGGCGGCTGTGGCGATGATCGAGTGGGCATCATTGTGACGATTGATTTCTCGGTGCCACCTGGAACTCAGGACTCCCCGACGTTGGGGCGAGTTTATGAGGCTGTCAAGCCCGCTGCGGCAACCGCGCGGGCGCTTGTGAAGAGATACCTTGACCTGGCTTCGATTGTCTCGAGTCAGCACTGGTTGACGACCCAGTCCCAGACTCCACAGATCATGTGGATGACCTTCGTGTATGACGAGGATGGAAACCGGGTCAATATCAGTTTCGGCGATCCCGACGGCCGAGTCCTGATGATTCTTCCAAATGAGAAGGCGATCGACTCCGGACGGCAAGACGAGCTGATCCGTCTCGTGCAGGCCGATGCCGAGATGCCCATCGCGGATTCATTTCTTCGAGATGCAAAATACTTGGGAATGCAAGGGAGAGACCCTGCTCAGACTTTGATCTTCGCGGCCATTGCCTGCGAATTGAAGATCAAGGCGGCGCTGGTGGATCTCGCCGACTCTCGGCAAAGGGACCTCGTTGATCTGATGATCGGCAAGAGTCGGGAGTTTGCCCTGGCCGTCTCGGCACTGTACGACAAGGGAATTCGTGCCGTTGCGGGTAAGTCGATGAAGGATGATGAGAGGGAGCTCTACAAGCTGGTTGTCAAGCTTTTTGAGGATCGCAATGTGATCGCCCATCGTGGAGAGAGCCCACCGATGGACGTCGTTCGGAACCACGTGCAGACGGCTGAGCTTGCCTTTGCGTGGATCAATCAGTTGGCGTCATCGATTGAGTCCTGAAAGGAGCCGGGTGGAGGACAGCTGAGCGGGGCACCGACTTATCATAAACGTTCAAACGACGTCAATGCTGTCCTCTAGGATGAGCCATCAGGAAGCAGATAGGTGCGAGTCAGATCGGATTGGGGGCGGGGTCTAGTGATTCGCACGGTTGCAGACCTTCTTTCAGAAATTCTTCGTCAAGAGTTGCCTAAGCTCGATAGGATTCCCGTAAAGCACGCTCCAACAATTGGAGACATGTATGAGGGATTGTCTTCCGATATATTGAATCGCACCCTTCCGGATGGCCTGGGTTTGCAGGTGGTGACCGGATTTGCTTCTGACGGCGAAGGGCGCCTGTCTGGACAGTTGGACTGCATGGTAGTGCGAGGAGAAGGGGAAAATCTGCCGTATACCGACACGTATGTATGGCATGTCAAAGACATCATTGCTGTCATTGAAGTCAAGAAAAGTCTCTACTCGGCTCAGCTTCGCGACGCGTTCGCCCAGCTCAAGTCGGTCAGCACAATAGAGCAATCCTATTATCAAGGCAACGAGGAGCTGGACGACCCTGATCGGAGCATGGCTCCCGCGATCAGACGTTTTGCTGAGATGACGGGGAGAGTTGCTTGGGAGGGGGAAGGCTAACCCTCTCCCTACGAAGAAGAAGCTGTGCTTAACACCCTTCTCTTGGAGCAGAATCCTTCAATCCGGGTCATTCTTGGGATGCACGGATTCAAGAGTGAGCGAACTTTCCGATCCTCAATGGTGGACTACCTTGAGGAGAATATCGGGAATGCTGGTTTTGGTCCGGCGGACTTTCCGCAGCTGATCATATCTGGTGGCTACTCTCTCGTGAAGACCAATGGGCGGCCATTCATGACGCCCCTAGTCGAGGCTGGTGGCCGTTCTACTTTTCAACACCAGAAAATCCACTGAAGCTACTGCTGGAATTTATGTGGACGCGGCTGGATGAAATGTATGGATTTGGTCGCCAGCTTTGGGGAGAGGATCTTGAGACGGAGGTTGGTAGGGCTCTGTTGAGCTTCCGCGCCGCCCGTCTCGGCGGAAGAAATGGCTGGCAAGTCAGAGTGCATGAGATCGACGATGAGGCGCTTAATGAGATTCCGGTCACGGAACAGTGGAGTCCGGCCTTTGTCGGGGAGGAGGAATTTGTTTTGCTCATGAAATTGTGCAATGGAGGAGAGGTTCGTGGCGATGACCCCGAAACGTTGTCATGGCTGGAGTCTCGCGGCATTGAATACGACGACGTACGTGACTGCCTGTTGCAGACCCATCTTGTCGCATTGTCTGGGCAGCACCTCGGGCTCATCACGAAGGAATGCGCGCTGGTAATTCTGCCGACTGGCGAGTATGTTGCTGCAGAGAATAGTACTGGCCGCTTGGATCGTTGGATCGCCCGCTGGTGGGAGCTGCGCGAACGCGCCTCGGATCAGTGACTGGCGTGGAGGTCTAACGGATCCGGCTATTGGCCTCGATGATTCTGTTGTGATCGCGGCTGGATAGCGGTTTGGTTCGCCCCGGTTTGTCCTTGCGGTGTCGGTGCGGGTCTTCGCGTGTCGCTGCGGCTGCGCCGGGCACCCAACCGACGAGGAACAGGAAGGAGCAAAGCCCGTGGCGTCGATGTCGATCACGATGCAACGGTCAGGCGCCTGCCCGCAACGCTCAGCCAGGGGAAGCCACGGACCTTGTCGTCGACCGCCGACAAGGCTCGGCGCATCGTGGAGTCCGAGGCCGGACTCAGCGCGGCCTGGTGGGCCAGCAGGGCCTCGGCATCCAGCAGGCTGGTCGCACCCAGCGCGATCGCGACCGCGAGCATCACCACCACCTGGCCGCGATCACGCCACCCGGAACCGACGCCGCTCGGCAGCACCCTCCCAGCGCGCTGGTCAACCCGGCCCGGTCCGCACGTCGGCGCAGCAGCGCCGCCCCAGCAGTTGTTGGGCTCGGTGGAGGTCGTTGGGGGTGTCGACGGCGATTCCGCTGTCGTCGGTGAGGAGCAGCTGGACCTGGTGGCCGTGTTCGAGCAGGCGGAGCATCTCGACGGACTCGGCGCGTTCGAGGGGCCCCAGTGGCAGGGCGGCGAAGGCCCGCAGGGCGGCTGCGCTCATGCCGTACAGGCCGAGTTGGCGCAGGTAGCCGGGGTGGTCACCGCGCGGGTAGGGGATGGGCTGGCGGGAGAACATCAGGGCGCGGCCGTCGTGGCCCTGCACGGCTTTGACGACGTTGTGGTCGGTGACGGCGAGGGGGTCGTCGAGGCGGGCGCAGGCGTTGACCGCAGCGACGCCGGCCGAGAGGCGGGCCAGAGCCTGGGAGACGGCGTCGATGGCGGCCGGGTCGATGAAGGGCTCGTCGCCTTGAACGTTGATGTAGCCGTCGGCGGCGAGCTGCTGGGCGCACTCGGCGACGCGGTCGGTGCCGGTGGCCTGCGGTCCGGTGAGAGCGAAGGGATGTCGAGCTCCTCGCACGTCCGAGCGATGCGCTCGTCGTCGGTGGCGACTACCGCGCCGACGATGAGCTTCGCTTCCAGGCAGCGCTGGTGGACGTGCCACAGCAGGGGTCTGCCGCCGAGCGGGGCGAGTGGTTTGCCGGGGAAGCGGGTGGAGCCCCAGCGGCAGGGGATGACTGCGAGATGGTTCGGCACGACCGAGTCATCGGGATCTGCGGTGACTGGTTCACTTCGGCCTCCAGGTCGGTGGATGGCGCACAATCAGGCCGCGACGAAGCGGCCGTGTCCGGCGAGGGCCTGGAGCTGGTGGCTCATGCCGGTTTCGAGGTCGACGGTCGGCCGCCAGCCGAGGAGGGTGCGGGCGCGCAGTCGGTCGGCCCGGGTGGTAGGGATGTCGCCGTCGCGGGTGGTGGGGCGTGGAGGTCGACAGGGAGCCCGGTGAGCTTTTCCGCCAGGGCGATGACGTCGTGGAGGGAGGCATTGGTGCCACCGCCGACGTTGACGGGGCCGCTGGGCCCGAGAGCGGTGCCGGCGGCGATGGTGGCGGAGACGACGTCGTCGATGAAGGTGAAGTCGCGGCGCTGGTTGCCGTCTCCGTAGAGCTTCAGCGGTGCTCCGGTGAGGGCGGCGGCCAGAGCGCGGTGGATGAACATGTCGGCCCGCTGCCGGGGTCCGTAGACGGTGAAGTAGCGCAGCGCGACGACGGAGGTGGGGCTGCCGAAGCGGGCAGCGTGGGCGAGGCAGAGTTGTTCCTCGGCGAGTTTTGTGACCGCGTACGGGGAGGCCGGGCGGGGTGGTCGCTCTCGACGCTGGGAGTTCCGGTGGTCACGCCGTAGACGCTGGAGGAGGAGGCGACGACCACGCGGGGGCCTTGGTGGCGGTGGCGGCGTCCATCAGGCGCTGGGTCGCCAGGATGTTGGAGTCGACGTACTCGCTGAACTGCGCGCCCCAGGAGGGACGGACTCCAGGGATGCCGGCGAGGTGGAAGACGGCGTCGGCGTCGAGCAGCAGCGGTTGGATGGCGCAGGTCCGCAGGTCGGCGACGATGGGGTGGTAACCGGCGCGGCCTTGGAGCGGGGCGAGGTTGGCGGCAGCCGCAGGGTCGGTGTGGTCGCGGTTGTCGACGGCGATGACGGTGGTGCCGGCTTGGAGCAGGGCGTGGACGAGATGAGAGCCGATGAAGCCGGCAGCACCGGTGACGACGGCGCGGGCGAGGGCGGGGGCCTGGAGCGGGTCGGTGGGCACAGGGTTCTCCGTAGGGTGGCGGGTCACATCAGTTGGTCGAGGAGGGTGCGGCCGTGGCCGGTGAGTTCGGCGTCGCCGCACTCGTGGCCTCGGACGAGAGCGGTGGCGGCCTCGTAGGCGCCCAGGCCGCGCAGGATGTCGAAGTCCTGTTCGGTCGGGCGTCCGTAGCCCTCGTGGAACGCGGCTTCCAGGTGCGGGGCTGAGGGCCAGATGCGGTGGTGGAGGCGGGCGAGGTCACGCAGTCTGGCGTCGGGGCGCATGTGTTCGAAGTCCAGGACGGCGAAGTCGGTTCCGGCGCACCAGTTCCGGGGTTGGTAGTCGAGGTGACAGACGGCGCCTTGGAGAGCGGCGTCGGCGAGGTCGTGGGCTGCGGCAAGGAGGTAGGCGCGGGCGGCTGGTGTGGTCAGTGCAGCCTGATGGGCTCGGTCTGCCCAGTGTCTGAGGCGGCTGGCCACCTTGCGGCCGAGGTCCTGGTGGGCGGGGGTTGCGGTGGCGTCGTGCAGGGCTCGGAGCGCGGCCCGGCGTCGCGGTATGCCTGTCCCTCGGCGTCGGACCCAGGCGCAAGGGTGTCGCCACGCAGGCCGGGAACCGCGCTGATCAGGAGGGTGAGCGTCTGCTCGTGGTGGGCGATGAGTCGGGGGGTGGCGGCGGCCAGGTGGCGGGTCCACAGCTGGTAGGCGCGGAGTTCCTGGACGAAGCGAGCGGGGTGTTGGTGCTGCTTGGCGTAGTAGTCGGTGCCCTGGCTGTCGGCCAGGTGCAGGATGCGTGCGGGGAGCGCGGGTCGGGAGGACCGTGACGGCGCCGACCGCGAGCCGGGCGAGGCCGAGGCGCGGTCGTCGAAGGCGGTGATCACGATGCCGCCTCCGGGACGAGGTGGGCGGTGTCGTTGTGGCGGTCGAGCATCCAGCGCTGCTGTCCGCGTCGGTTCTGGTGGTGGTGCCAGCGGGTGAGCGAGGCGTGGTCGACCGTGAATCCGGAGGCCGTGCCTTCGGGCAGGCCGAGGAGGAGGGTGTGGGCGGCGAGGACGATTTCGCCATGGGCGGCGATAAGGATGCGGTCGGTGCTGTGACGAGTGATCAGTTCCAGCAGGTGGTGGCCAGCGCGGCGCAGGTATGCATTCCAGGTGTCGGACCCGATGGCCCATGGGCTGTCAGGTCGGATGTGGGGGCCACCGCCGTGCACGGCTTTGACCTCCTGCCAGGGCCGACCGTCGGCTTCGCCGTGGATCGGGCCGTCGAGGCCGGGCTCGATGTGCAGAGGAAGGTCGAGGGTCTCAGCGAGGATCGCGCCGGTCTGCTCCAGGCGCAGGCGTGGTCCGGTGTACAGAGCGGTGAACGGCGCGGCGGAGTGTTCCACCGACAGCCGGAGGGCAGCCTGCATGACCTGGGCGCGCCGCGGTCGGTCAGGCCGGTGCAGGTGCGCGGGCCGCCGACGAGTCCGTCGAGGTTGCACTGGGCCTGTCCGTGCCGCAGGAATACGAGTTCGCTTCGGATCATGCCCGCTCCTGGGAGTGTGGTTGGTCAGGTTGCAGGTGGGCGTAGGGGTAGTGGGGGCGGTCCTCGTAGGGGGCGGTGAGCGCGCGGTGCAGCTGGAGGAAGTCGGCCAGGCGTTTGCTGTGGGTGCTTCCCAGGCTGGGGTGGTGGCCCATGGCGGCCTCGTTGTAGCGGCCGAGGGCCTCGCGGACTTGATTGGGTTCGAGCTGGCCATGGGCCAGGGCGAGGGTGTGGATGAGCTTGGCCAGGTCGTAGCCGAAGGGAGCGAGGGTAAGGTCGTCGACATCGACGGTGTAGATTTCGCCGGCCTGGGTGATCAGGAAGTTGCGCGGTTGCTGTCCTTGTAGAAGGCGACCGGCCCGGTGGCCGAGCCGGCGCAGGAGCGCAGTCATGTCTCGCATGGCTGGTAGTTGGCGAGGAAGCCCTGTTCCCATCGGCGTTGGAGCACGAGGGTTCTGCTGGCGACGTAGTCGTGCAGCCGGAAGCCGCCCGGCAGTGGGTGGGTCTGGTTCAGCCGGGCGCGGTGCAGCTCCCCGGTCCAGGCCGCGCCGTGGGCGTCGCCCATCATCGCGGCCAGCAGGGGCAGGTCGCGGGGCTGGGCGTGGCGGCCGTCGATCTCGTCGAAGGCCAGGTGCCGGGGGCCGATGACTCGGAGTTCGGGCTGGCGGAGCGGTCGAGCGTGGGCGGCGAGCCAGGCGTAGTGGCGGACAGCCGCCGCGCAGCGCTGCGGGTCCGAGTAGTGCTTGGTGAACAGCTCTGCCGTCATCGGGCCCCGCCCTTCCCCTCGGCCCGCAGGGAAGC
Source organism: Streptacidiphilus sp. 4-A2 (assembly GCA_014284505.1). GTDB lineage: Bacteria > Actinomycetota > Actinomycetes > Streptomycetales > Streptomycetaceae > Streptacidiphilus. The sequence continues at coordinate 6,876,322 of JAAFYY010000001.1, forward strand.
AGTGGCAGGACGGCGCGAAGGTTGGGTCAGTCGCGGGCGGCCTGCGCGAGCCATCGGCGCACGCTGCGTCGGCTGCTGAGTAGGACCACGTCGGCGTGGACGGCGTGCTCGTGGATCTTGGCCAGGACGCGCGGGCGCATGGAGCGGCGGTAGGTCGCCACGTACTTGATCACGCCCCAGTGGATGCGGTTGTGGATGCCGTTGCCCTTGTGTCCGCTGCCGTGGCGAAGCTGTCGGGAGAACATCCCCACAGGCAGACCAGGTGGCGGTGTCCATCAGCACCACGGTGTCGCAGGCGTTCAGCCGGATCGGCAGGGTGGAGTTGTAGTTGCCGTCGATCACCCATCGGGGTTCGGCGACCAGGTCCTGTTGCGCCTGGGCGAACTTCTCCTTGGGCAGTTCGTTCCACTCGTCGTCGTAGAACACGGCGTCCAGGTGCGTGACCGGCGCACCGATCACCTGGCCCAGTTGGCGGGCCAAGTGGGACTTGCCGCTCCCGAGCAGCCGACGATCGCGACTCTGTCCATGGTTCTCCACCGTAACGGGGTGAGGAGCGCCGGCGGCGGTATGCCTCGGCGCGGTCGGATGAGGTGTGCTCGTGAACCGGGCGGGTGGTCATGTCACCACCTTCGCGACTGGTCGCGGGGAGGCTGCAGCCGTGTCGGCGAGAAGCCGTTCGAGGGCGTCGACCTGGGTAGTCAGCCGGAACTGCTCCAGGTGCCGGAGACAAGCAGTGATCAGTTCGGCGTGCTGGTCGCCGCCGGCGATTCCGCGCAGCCAGTGCAGCCGCTCCAGGACCTGCTCGCCGTCGTGGACGATCAGCTGGTCCGGAACGAAGTCGTGGACGTGGGCGATGGTGGCCGGAGCCAGGGGGAGGCATCCGGCGAGTACCGCTTCGAAGACCCGCTGAGTCATCTGGCCAACAGCCGCGTACCGCTCGGGCAGGAGCAGCACGGTGGTCAAGGCGCGCCGGTAGAGAGGTTCCACCTCCTGGAAGGCGATCCGGCCGGAGAATCGCAGGTCGGGCCAGCGGGCGCTCTGGGGCCACTTGCCGGCGACCTGGTGCTCGACCCGGGCGGCGGCCGGGGCGAAGTAGCGGTCGAAGGCGGTGTCGCGGTCGTACTGGTTCCCGACGTAGGCGAGGGTGAGCGGACGAGGCAGAGCGGCCAAGGCACCGGGTCGGCGACGTCCAGGAGGGCGTCGTCGAGGGGAAGAGTAGACGGTGGGCCCTGGGGAGGGGCTGAGCGCGGCCTCGGCGATCCTGACGCCCCGGGTGCGGCGCCATTCGCTGGTGGCTGCCAGTTTGCGGTCCTTGTCCCAGATGATCGTCGGGAGACGGTGGAACAGCGAGTAGTGCTTGAGGAGTTCGCGTTGCCGGTGCAGGTCGCAGGTGTGCCCGCGGCTGCCGCACCGGGTGGTGTTGCGACCCGAGATCGGCCACCGCCATTCCACGAACAGGGCCTCCACCGCCGGGAAGCCGTGGGGTCGAAGGTGTAGTCGCTGGCGATGTGTCGTCGCCGGCTTCGAGGCGGTCGCGGTCGGCTTGGAGGAACACCAGCTCGTGCCCTCGTCGGCGCAGGGCTTCGATCAGGGGTCGGCGGTGGCTGCGTCCGCCGTCGGGGTGTCGGTGACGCCGTTGCCCAGGAAGCCCCAGAAGCTGTAGCCGATCCTCATGCGGTGATCCACCAGCCTTCCAGCAGCAGAGCGTCCAGGCCGGACTCGGCCAGACAATCCAGTGCCATCTGCGGGGTGCCGCAGATCGGTTTGCCCTTGATGTTCAGCGAGGTATTGATCAGGATCGGGACGCCGGTACGGCGGGCGAATGCCTCCAGCACCGCGTGCATGAACGGGTTCTGCTCGCAAGTGACCGTCTGCAGCCGGGCGGTGTTGTTGGCATGCACGATGGACGGGATGCGCTCGCGGGTGGCTGCGGTGACATGGGAGGCCATGGACATGAACGGGGCCGCCTGGCCCAGGGTGAAGAACTCGGCGGCCCGCTCGGCGGTCACCATCGGGGCGAACGGCCGGAAGGACTCCCGGAACTTCACCGTGGCATTGAGCCGCTCCACCACACCGGGCAGCAACGGCGAGGCGAGGATCGACCGGTTGCCCAAGGCTCGGGGGCCGGCCTCCACCCGGCCTTGGAACAGTCCGACGATGCTGCCCTGGGCGAGTTGTTCGGCCAGGAACTCCGCCCGGTCCACATCGACGGCCTTGATGTGCAGGGTGGGCCAGGCGTCGAGGTTGAGTTGCGGCTCGGGGTAGGCGGGGCCGAGGTAGCACGCGCCGGTGATGCCGGTCAGCGCGTGCGGGTTGCCGGAGTCGATGTGCACGGCCACTGCGGCGCCGATGGCGGTGCCGGCGTCGCCAGGGGCCGGAGGGACGAAGACTTCCTCGAAGATCCCGGCGTCGATGATTCGGCCGACGGCGACGCAGTTGGTGGCGACCCCGCCACCCACGCACAGCCGGTTCGACCCGGTCAGCGTCCTGGCACGTCGGGCGAGGTGCAGCATGACCGTCTCGGTGCGCTCCTGGAGAGCGGCGGCCAGGTCGCGGTGGACCTGCTCCACCGGCTCACCGGCCTGGCGCGGCGGGCAGGTGGTCGTGCTGAACAGCGGTGAGGTGCGGGGGTAGCCGGAGGTCAGCACCCGCACCGGGAACTGAGCGGGGTCGACGGCGAAGCCGGTGTCGGTCAGTGGCACCGCGCGGGTGAAGAGGCCGCGGAAGCGGGCCGGGTCGCCGAGCGCGGCCAGCGCCATCACGGTGCCCTCCTCGTCGCCGCGCCGCCAGCCCAGATGTTCGGTGACCGCTCCGTAGACGTAGCCGAGCGACGCCGGGTCGTTGATCCGCTGCAGGACACGAACGTCGGGACGCTCGGCGTGCCGGGCGTGGGCCACCGTCGTGGACTGCCGCTCACCGAGGCTGTCGACCACCAGCACTGCGGACTGCGCCCAGCCCGAAGCGGTGAACGCCGCCAGCTGGTGCGCGCGATGGTGCAGCACCGGGACCACCCGGGCGTGGGGGAACTGGTCCTGGATGGAGCCGAGTCGCCGCTGGGTCCGCCAGGCGACCTTCGCGAACCCGGCCGCGCGCACCACTGCCCGGGGTCGGCGGTCAGCGCTGGTCACCATCGCGAGCGCGCGGGGCACCTCAGCGAGGTAGCGGGCGGGCTGGAAGTTGTAGCCGACCGCCTCGACATCGCCCGCACTCAGACCGGCCTCCTCCAGCAGCCAGTCGACGGCCCGCTGCGGGAAAGCCCGGGTGTGCTTGATCTGGGCGAGCCGCTCCTCCTCCACGAAGCCCACCAGCTTCCCGTCGATCAGCAGCGCAGCCGAGGAGTCGTGAGTGAACGAACACAGGCCCAGGACAACGGAGGCGGTCCGCTTCACCGTCATCACCTCGTCCCTGTCGTTGTGGCGTTCTCGAAGGAACGGCGGCGGTCCAGCTCCTGGTACCAGGAGCGCAGGCCCCGCCCCAGGGGACCGCCCACCTGTACCGCGACCTCGCGCGCCGACTCCTGCTCGTCCTGCCTCCACAGCCGGTAACTGCGCATGACCGCGCCCACCGTGTCCCAGCCCGGATGCCCGCTCCTCTCCCCGGCCTTGACCTGGCGCAGGAGTTGGTCGAAGCCGATCCACGGCGTGGACAAGGGCTCCATCTGCGGGCTGGCGAGCGTGCCGGTCATGGCGTCGGCAGCATCGAGATCCCGGTCGTAGATGTGCAGCGAATCGACGTGGTGGTGGTACTCCCCGAGCTCGGCGCCCAGCCATCCGGTGACCAGTTCGTGCAGCACGGTGAAGGTGAAAAGGTCGTACGGCATCCCCGTCCAGACGTCCTGGCTGCGCATGGTGGTGGCCATGTCGAGTCGGCCCCGGCGCAGGTGGAAACGGAACGAGAGGGTGCACGGCACGTCCTTGTGGCCGGCGCTGTCCTTGCTCGGGTCGTAGAGCTGAATGACGGCTCGACGGGAGTCCGGGTCCGCGCAGAATCTCCACCACTCGCGCCAACTGGTCAGTCCGGCCGGACCAGCGGCGCATGCGCGGCCCGTACGCGCCCCGCAGCACACCGGCGTCGGCGTACTTCCGCAGGCGGCCGTTGTAGTCGAAGATCCACGGGTCATCGGAGCCCGAAAGGATCCATACGCACTCCGCTGCGGCGAACGCCGGGTTCAGCACCCGTCCGCTCCCTGACCCGATGGTGGTGAGCAGCAGGCGGGCGCGTGGGTTGGTGAGGCGAAGGTTCACGTCAAGGACCTCGCGGGTGGCCATGCCCCTGGGGCTGGCCTGCTCCCCGTTTCGGGCTACGGCGAGGGCCTGGGCGAACAGGTCGGCGACAGTCTCGGCGGTCAGGTTCGTCATCGGATGACTGCTCCTTCTTCCTCGGACGCGCCCAGAAGGCCGCCCCGGTCGGGATGGTCGGGCGGCTCAGCGAGCGCGGAGCCGGTGGTCGAGCAGGAGATGATCAGATCGGCGATGTCCCTGGCCGAGGTGCCGCGCCAGCGGCAAACCGCGTCCTTGGCCTGAGCAGCGATCCCGGCAGTCGGGCCGGTGAGGGTGTCCAGGGCCGCCGTGATGTGCTGCGCCGTGGTGCAGGCGTAGGCGGCGCCCTGCTCGGCCAGGCCCAGGGTGGACTCGCCGGGTGCGGCCAGCTCCAGGACCGGCACGTCCAGGAGCACCGCCTCCAGTCCGCAGGTGGAGGAGACGCTGGCCACCGCGTCCGCACCGGCCAGGCAGCCGCGCGCCCCCACTCGCGGATCGGCAACTGCCACCGGCAGGTTTTCCGGCTCCACCAGGGCCGTCAGCACATTCGGGTCCTGCGCAGGGTGGGGCGAGCACGAGCCCCCAGCGCTCCTTGGCAGCCTGTAACCCTTCGACCAGGAGGGAGAACTGCTGGGCGAGGCGTAGTGGCCCGAAGGGCTGACAGGCGACCACGACCACCCGCTGCACATCGCACCGGGCCCCGGCGTTGAGCAACTTCAACAGGTAGCGGCGCTGCGCGGTTCGGCTGAGGGTGACCAGGGTGTCGAAGCGCGGCTGACCGAGCACATGAACTTCCGCACGGGGGTGCTTCACCCAGATCCGGGCCAGGTCGGCATCGCGCTCGCCCATGACCACCTGGTGCCGGGCGTACAGAGCGGGACGCGAGACCGCGTCAGCGGTCCAGGCGCCGTGCTGCACATTCACCGTCACCGCGCCGAAGCGCTCCGCCGTGTGCACGGCCAGCGCTCCCAGCGGACTGATGTCGTTGCTGACCAGTACCGCGAGTGGCTGTACGGCGGCCAGGTGCGTCTGAATCCAGGTCTCAACACCGATGGTGGCTTGCCAGGAGGGCTGGGTGCACCCGGCCCCCAGTTCCAGCATCGCGGCGACGAGATGCTCCAGCCGTCGCAGTTCGACCAGGTGACCCGCCACACGGACGGTGTGGTTCGCCTGGCCCGACTCTGCACTTGTGCGAGTCAGGCCGGGAACGGTGCCGGGGTGCGCAGCAACGAGCCGGGGGCACGCACGATGCGGACGCACGGACAGCGCTGCGGCACCGCGTACTGGGTAGGCTCGGTAGCCAGGTCCAACAGCACACTCTGAAGACCGCGGTCGGCCAGTTCGGTCAGCACCGGCAGCAGGGTCTCGGCGTGCCGCGATGACCACGACATGGCCAATACCTCCGCAGACCCGCCGGGTTGAACCGTTTCGGTGCCGGACGGCGGCTGCTCGACGGATTGGGCCTCCCGTCGCAGCCGTGCCGAGTGGTCTGGGTTGCCAGGGGCCGATGCCCCCAGCGCGTAGGCGACACCGGACCAGGTCACGGTGTAGTGCCGGTACTCGCGGGCGCTACCGTCGCGGACGTCCACCAGCCCCTCTCTGGCGGCTGGCTGGATCGGGCCCGGAGCCTGCGCGAACGGTGTCCAGCTGTTGAGCAGCAGTAACTTGCGGACGAACTGACCCAGTAGCCGACGAACCGGAACGTGGTGAACGTGCAGCCACCAGGCACCGCCCGGCGTCCTGGCCCCCCTTGCGCTGAACGCCTCCAACTCCTCCATGAGCAGGGCGGTCTGTCGGCGCACGACCCGGTGGTCCAGGACTTCGGCCTCCAACTCCAGCACGGAGATCTCTGCTTCGGCAGCCGCGAGGCCTTCATGTGGCATGCCCACCAGCGACCAGTGCGGTCCATCGGGCGGCACCGCTGGGAGGAGCTTCAGCCGGAGGGCGATCGTCTTGGTATTCACTGCGTTCCCCGTCCCGCAGCTGCCGGCTGCTCATCCCGAACCCGCAGCAGGGCCAACAGGTCCCGGGGAGCGTGAGCGACTGCGGGCAGCGGCAGGCCCGGTAGCCCGTAGCCCCAGGCAGCGTGTACATAGCCGACGCCGGCCCGACGTGCAGACTCGCCGTCGACCGCCATGTCGCCGACGTAGGTCGCCTGCTCCGGGTCGAGTCCGAGATCCAGCACGGCCAGCAGCAGCGGGTCGGGTGCGGGCTTTCCGCGCGACCGTCCGGGAGTCCGGATCGTGGAGAACGGGGTGCCGAGGCGAGCGAGCAGAGGCATGGCTCGGCGCAATGGCTTGGAGGTGACCACCCCCAGCAACCATCCCTGCTCGGCGAAGGTGTGCAGAACCGCTTCGATGCCCTCGAAGGTCTTCGCCTGGTCGGCGGCAGCGCACGCGGCCCGGTCGTAACTCTCGTGAAGATCATTGCCGTTGGGCAGGTCGAGGAGGCTCATGATGTCGTCGAACGGGCGGCCGAGGTGCTGCTTGTAGGCCGCGAAGGGCAGATCTATGCCGTGCTCCTGGCAGGCTGCGGCCCACGCCGTCCGCATGACCGGGAGGGTGTCCACCAGGACTCCGTCGAGGTCGAGCAGCAGCGCACGTGGGCCCTTTCGCGAGCGGACCATGCTGAATCAACTCCGTTACGTTGAGGCAGAAGAGAGTTCGGTTCGACGTGAAGCGCCGGCGTCTATGGATCGTCGGCGTGCAATCGCGGGCCGACACCGATCCGGAGGCCGTTCGGCTGATCGACCTTGCGGAGCAGCAGCTCGCGTTCCGGGGAGGCGGGGAGCGCGAACTCGCGCGCGGAAGCACCGCCGGTCTTGGTCGGCTCCGAGCGGCAGGCGGCCGGCCCGGTAGGACGCGACTGCTCCGGCAAGGGCGCTGCCACCAGAACCCATGTGTGCTTACCGACACCGGAGTTCACTGTGACGCCCCACCTGTGGCCGAGTTCGGCGAGCAGCAGCAGTCCGCGCCCGTCGACGTCGCTGTCCCGCGATGTCCGTGGCTGCGGCATCCGCCGGCTGCCGTCTGTCACTTCGAGGTACAGGCCCGCGACCGCCGCGACCAGCCTGACCCCGATGTCGGGGACTTCCGATCCGCGTCCGTGCCGGACCGCGTTGGTAGCCATTTCACTGGCCAGAAGAACAACATCATCCGTCACTTCATCGCCAAAGCCGGTTCCGCGCATGGCACTGCGGAGGTCACGTCGCACCCGCGCGATGGACTCCGGCTCGGAGGGATAGGCGGCGTGCCACAGGACGAACTGGGTCATCATGTCCGCGCTCCTATTCCCTGCAAGCTGTCGACCTCGGCGTCGAGCTGTGTCAGGGTCGCTGGACGAGAGGGTGCGCTCAACCGTCAAAGTCCACCGGTGAGTCGGAAACCGTGACTTCTCACTGGTTCCAGGCCGTGCACGTGACGGGAGTCGCGGTTCTCGGGACAGGGCCTCCAGGATTCCGTACGATCACCAACCATCCGGCAACCAGCGAGGGTGGGTGGGGCCCATGGCGTCAGGTCAGCATCGTCCCTCCTGCGCAGCCCGTCAGCGGCTGGGCGATCAGGCAGCCGGCCGGGGCGTGGAGCACACCGTGGCAGCTATCGCGGAGTGCTGCGGCGTCAGCCTGTTACGCGCTCATCGCCTCGCCCGGGGCTGGACGCTGAGTGACGCCGTCAACAAGCTCCGCAGCCTGGCCCTCGACCAGGGCACCGGACCCCGACCGGATGCCGACCAGCTCAGGCTGTGGGAGACACACCCCACCCGAAGACCACAAGCACGCACCATCGACCTGCTGTGCCGCCTGTACGAAACCGACGCCCAGCATCTGGGCCTGTCCGGCGACTACAGAACCCCTGCCGCTAACCCTCATGACGCGGCCCCGGAGCGACTTCCCGCCCGGCTGGACAGCCTGCAGCTGCCGACACTCTTCGCCGGCCAGGACGACGACCCGCTCGATCGACTGGTCGACGGCGCCCGCCGGGCAGTCGACCGGACCCTGGCGTCCGCCAGTGTCTCCGCCGGGCAACTGGACCTGCTCGACCAACGCCTCCTGTGGCACCGCCGCCGGTACGTGATCACCGAGCCCCGACCCATGCTGGATCTGCTGCTCTCGGACCTCGCCGAGGTCCACGAACTGTCGGCCGAGCGCCAACCGGCCGCGTTCCAGGTCCGGCTCTCGGAGATGACGGCCATCCTGGCCACCCTCGTCGCCGACGCCCTGATGAAACTCGGCCGACTACGTCAGGCCCATGCCTGGTACGGCACCGCCCGCACTGCCGCAGACGACAGCGGACATCCGGTGCTGCGTGCCCGAGTCCGCGTTCAGGCTGCCATGCTGCCGTACTACTACGGACCCCTCGACGACGCCGTCGAACTAGCCCGAGAGGCCCGACACATCACCCGAGGCCGCCCCTCTCCCACAGCCGCCTTCGCGTCAGCAGCGTTGGCCCGCGCCCTGGCCCAGCGTGACGACGCGGACGGCACGGCGAAGGAGATCCAGAACGCCGGCAGCTCCTGGAGCACTGCGACGGCGGTGACGAGTTGGATGCCTGGGCCTTCCCCCACCGCCGTCTGCTGCTCTACCTCAGCGGCGCGTACACCGCCCTCGGCCAGACCCGCAATGCTCGCAAAGCCCAGCTCGAAGCTCTGTCCCTGTACCCGGACCACACCGGGATCGATCCGGCGTTGCTGCACCTGGAGGCGGCGATCTGCCTCGCGTTGGACCACTCGCCCAGCGAGGCTTGCCAACTGGCCACCACCACTTACTTGCAGGTCCCCAGCGGCCACCGCACACCGATCCTGGGAGCGCGCGCCCAGCACGTCATCGACGCCATTCCGCCCGCGATGCGCAACGCCCGCCCGGTGCGGGAGCTGGGCGAGATCCTGGCATTGCCACCTGGCGCGGTGTGACAACACACCTCAGCGTCCGGAAAGCTGGGGACCATGACCGCACCCGTTCGGCTCCCCGGCGGATTCACCGAAGCCGAGATGCACGACGCCCTGCTCCGCTTGTGCTCCGCCGTCGGGCTCGATCCGGGGGGCTCGACCCTGATGCGAGGTCAGACCAACGCCGTCGTTCGCCTGGCCACCGAACCAGTCGTCGTCAAGATCGCCCGAAACGGCACGAAGCAGATCCGCGTACGCGAGACCGTCGCCCTCGTCCAGTGGCTCACCGGGCAGAACTTCCCGACGGTGCAACTCCATCCCGTCGACCAGCCCGTCGTCGTCGCCCCGTACATCGGTACCTTCTACACGTACCTGCCACAGCCGAACGTCCCCGTGGATACAGCAGCGCTGGCGGAACCCCTCCGCATGCTCCACACCGCTGGCCTGCCGCCCTTCGCCCTGCCCGAGATGGACGCGGCCCCCGCGATTCGGCGCTCCCTCGCCGCTGCTGACACCCTCGCCGCCGATGACCGTCGCTTTTTGGCCAAGCGGGTCGAGCAGCTCGCCGCCCAGGCGGACAAGCTCCGCTACGAGCTGCCCAGATCCGTCCTCCACGGCGATCCTCAGCACGGGAACGCCCTCCACTTCCAGGGAGGCACCGTCCTCTGCGACTGGGACAGCGCAGCCCTGGGCCATCCCGAATGGGACCTGGTCACCATCGAGATCCACGCCCGCCGCTTCGGCCACGGCGCTGCCTCCTATGTCCGATTCACTGAGGCATACGGCTTCGACGTCACCACTTGGCCCGGCTACGGGACCCTCTGCGAACTGCGCGAACTGCGCATGATCACCACCAACGCCAGAAAATCCGCCCACGAGCCCGAAAAGATGTGCGAACTCGCCCGCCGTATCGAGGGCCTCCGCGAAGCCGACACCATGCAGCGGTGGAAGATCATGTGACCGCACCACCTCGCTTGATTGGGATGTACAGCGGAGAGCTCCGCTGATGCGGGCGGGCCGCGAGCTCGTCTTCGGTCGAGCCCGCCGGCGGTCTGTGTACCGGCGCACCAATATCCCGGCCGCGGATCGTCGCTGTTCAGAGAGGTTTATCTGCCCTCCCAGTGTGATCCTGATCGCTCAGGAATCGTCTTCACTTGGACCTACTTCGTGGCTATGGTCCGTCGTCCCGGCCAGGTATACCGGCCACGGCGTCCAGGAGGACCTCCCCTGCGTATCCACCGCAGTCCGCATCCGTCGAGCTTCGTGATCGTTCCGAACGAACTGGCGCAGAACCGGGCAATGTCCTACACCGCCCGGGGACTGCTGGTGGATCTTCTCTCCCGCCCGGACGCCTGGCGGGAGACGTGTCGGCAGATGGCGGACTCAAGTCCACAGGGGCGTAAGGCGTTGGAGTCGGCGCTGGACGAGTTGCGGGTCTGGGGGTACTACCGGGTGGAGGTGTTCCGGTTGCCCAACGGTCGGATCCGGTCGGAGGCACATGTCTTCGACCGGCCGCAGCGGGACGCGGAGCCGGGTGCCACTATCCCGGCGTCCGGTGCACCGGCACCCGGAGTTCCTGGCACCCTTTCAAAGAACCTAGAGAAAGTACCCTCCCTCCCCACCCCGGTGGCAGAGACGGGCAACGGGGCCGAAGCGACCGCAGCGGCGGGCGCCGCATCGGGTGTGCGGGAGGGGACTGCCGTGGATTTCGGATCGAGGGCAGCCGAGGCTGCGGCTACCCCGGCGCCGACAACCGGCCGGCAGCGAAGGGACAATCCCTGCCAACCGAGGCGGAGGAGCCGAACGGTGCGACCCGTGAGGCGATGCTTGCCCTGCTTCGGGCAGTGCGGCTGGAACGAAGGCTTCCTCTGGGCCTGGCCGAAGCCGCAACGCTGGCACCGCTGGTGCGCTCCTGGATGACCGTGGAGGCTCGGAGGACGAACTGCGCGAGGCACTGCTGGCTGGACTGCCGCAAGTGGTCTACTCGCCTGTCGCAGTGGTGCGGTCACGCCTGGAGCGGAAGATGCCTGCTCAACGTACCCGACAGCATCCGAAGCGCGGTGCGGAGTGTGCCGAATGCCGGGATCCTCTGCCTCAGTGTCGGTGGCCGTGGCAAAGTCCAGGTGTGCGGCCAGTTGAGTCCCGGCTGATGGCCACCAGAAATCCAGGTGGATGGTCGTCCGGCCTGCGGTGTTCCTGATCGCTTCCTTATCTGGAGGAGACCCCTCCGTCCGGTTTGCTGGTGTTTGCGAAGCAGCAGCGAACCGGCCGGAGAGGTCCTGTGACGAAGTCTGACAGAGAGACCATGGAAATATTCGAGGCGTACGACCTGACGGAGACCGTCTGGTCGGCGGCCACCTTGACGGGGCACGACCCGAAGACGGTCAAGCGGTACGTCGAGGCCCGCGCCAGCGGGCGCAACCCCTATGAGCGCGATCCGCGGCCGAAGATGATCGACGCGTTCCTGGAGAAGATCGAGGACTGGGTCGACCAGTCGAAGGCGACGATCCGCGCCGACGTGGCCCACGACAAGCTCGTGAAGATGGGCTTCAGGGGCAGTGCGCGCTCGACCCGGCGGGCGGTGAACGCGGCGAAGAGCGCGTGGAGGGCGGGCAAGCGGCGGACCTACCGTCCGTGGATCCCCGAGCCTGGGATGTGGCTGCAGTTCGACTGGGGAGAGGGCCCGCGGATCGGCGGGCGCCGGACCTGGCTGTTCTGCGCGTGGCTGTCCTGGTCGCGGTTCCGGGTGGTGATCCCGGTCCGGGACTGCACCCTGGGCACGCTGGTGGCCTGCCTGGACACCACGTTGCGCCGCATCGGCGGGGCGCCGACCTATGTGCTGACCGACAACGCGAAGACCGTCACCGTCGAGCACATCGCCGGGATCCCGGTCCGCCACCCGCAGATGGTCGCCGCCGGAAGGCACTACGGCTGCCAGGTCGTGTCCTGCGTGCCCTACGACCCCGAGTCCAAGGGCGGCGCTGAGGCCACCGTCCGCATCGCCAAGGCCGACCTGGTGCCCACCGACGCGAACCTGCTGCCCGCCTACGACACCTTCGCCGACCTCGCCGACGCCTGCATGACCTGGTGCGATGCGGTGAACACGCGCCGCCACCGGGCGACCGGACAGATCCCGGCGGACCGCCTGGACATCGAACGCACCACGCTGCACGTCCTGCCCGCCGAGCCGCTGGCCCTCGCACTGGGCGAGGAACGGGTGGTCGGCTCGGACCGCACCATCAGCTTCAACTCGGTGCGCTACTCGACCCGCCCGGCTACACCGGCGCCCGGGTCTGGTGCCGGGTGGTCGGCGAGGAGCTGTCCATCACCGCCCGCACCAACTCCGGTGACCTGTCCGAGATCTGGCGCCACCAGCTGTCCACGCCGGCGTCCCGCAGATCATCGACGCGCACTACCCCGACCACCCCGACGGTCGCAGCGTCCACCAGCCCAGACTGCAACCGCGCTCGCAGGCGGAGATCGCGTTCGTGGGCATCGGCCCGGGGGCCGGGCGCTGGCTCAAGGAGGCCGGACCCGCCGGAGCGGTCCGCATCCGCGCCAAGATGGCCCACGCCGTCGAGCTCGCCACCGTCCTGGGCGGCGACAAGGTCGACCAGGCCCTGGGCCTGCGGCTGGGCGCTTCGCCGACGACGACCTGGTCTCCATCCTGGAACACATTCGCCGCGAACAAGCCGGCCGGGCAGGTCGTCCGCGCGGACGAGGCCCACTCCGTCCAGAACGGCACCATCGGCTGGCAGGCCATGGGCCGCTGAGCCGACAGGTCGCCCAGTACAGCATTCTGACGGAACGTCACCCAAGAGAACGGCACCGCCATGAGCTTTCCCAACCCGCCGGCCATCCCCGAGGAACTCGACAAACTGATGCGCCGGATGCGCCTGCCCTACATGCGCAAGGCCGCCCCCGACGTGCTGGCCACCGCCCGCGCCCAACGCTGGGACCCCGCCGAGGTCCTGCGGTTGCTGATCGCCGAGGAGGTCACCGGCCGCGACGCGGCAACCAGGCGCCTGCGGCGCCACTCGGCGAACTTCCCCACCGGCAAGACCCTCGCGTCCTGGCGGGCCGAGGACTCCACCATCCCGAGCCGACCCAGAACTCCCTGGTCACCTTGGAGTGGATCGGCCGCGCGGAGAACCTGGTGATCGCCGGCCCGTCGGGAACCGGGAAGTCGCACTTCACCGAGGGCCTGGCCCAGGCCGCGATCGAGAAGGACCTGCGGGTGGCCTGGTTCACCCTGGAGACCCTCGCCGCCGCGATCGGCAAGTCGAAGGTCGACGGGTCGACCGCCCGGACCGTCGCGCGGATCTGCCGGGCCGACCTCATCGTCATTGATGATATTGGCCTACTACCGGTCGGCGAGGACGCCGCCGAGGCGTTCTACCGCATCATCGACGCCGCCTATGAACGCCGTTCCATCGCGGTGACCAGCAACATCCACCCCTCCGGCTTCGACACGATCATGCCCAAGACCCTCGCCGGAGCCAGCACCGACCGCCTCATGCACCACGCCCACCTGGTCACCACCACCGGCGACTCACACCGCCTCGCCGAGGCCCTCGCCGGCAAGGGAGTGGTCCCCTGCACTGGCCCCCACCCCCAGGAACACCACCGGCCACAGGCCTGGATTTCTGATGGCCACCAGCCTGGACACTTCACGGCCACCCACCTGGGCATCTCAATGACCGTTGACACTCAGCCGGGGCTTTGCTCCCGGTGCCGAGGTCTGCGGGTCTCGTCCTTGACTGACGCTGCCCGGGGCGAGGTGACCGAGCGCGGCATGGCCAAGATCCGGGCCGCGATGGCTGAAGCCGCAGGGTGACCGTGCCCCTCGTTCTTCCGAAGCGGCTGACGCCGGAGCAGATGCCCTCGGTCCCGGGTTCGAGACTGCCTCCGGCTCCACTGCCGCCGGGAGGGGACGGAGCGGCAGCGACGGGGACGGCGCAGGAGCCAGCTTGGTCCGGGACCATGGTTCCGGCGGCAAGCATCGACGGGGACCAGGCCATCGGGGACCGTCGCAAGCCTGGGATCGTCCGGCCAGGCCCACCGAACTGTACGGTCCCCGTCCCCGCCCGGTCCCGCTATCGGGGCACATGAACTGGCCAGCGGGGACGGTCCCCAGCGGCTGCGCTCGAACTCTCCCCTAGACCTGGCAATCCAGTCCTGTCCTTCCTGCGGGGTGCTGGGCTATGACCGGAGAGTCCTATGGCGGGGCACGGGCCGCCAGGGCAGCGGTTCAATGCCGCCAGCGCGGGCGCCGCCCCGGGCGCCACGCTTCTCGCCGAGTTTGCGACCGCACGCCGGTCCGCAGCCCGGGGACCGGGATCAGACACCTGCAGCGCAGTCGGTCGCGCGGTCCCCGTCCGCAGCCTGGGGTTGGGGACCGAATGCCTGCGGCGCAGTCGGCTGGTCTCCAACCAATGCGTGGCTTGGCTCAAATCGGGAGCGTAGTTATGGCCTCCCGCACTGCTCGGGGACCGTCCCCATCCCCGACGTTGACCTGACATGGTTCCGGGCTGCCCTCGCCGATCCGGTCCCGGCGGGGACCGATCTCGCCAGTGCCCGGTCAACTCGGCCTTTCAGGAAGGCGGCAGGGACGTCCGTAGCGTGCTCGCCTTGGCTGTCGGCGGTTCCCTCATCACCCGCAAGTCCGCTCGATCCACAACCGACAGGAGCCGCTCCGAGCGACAACACCCACCTTCCCGAGCCTCCCATCGCCAACGTCGGACAGTCCCCCGAGTCCACTGCCATGCAGGCCGATTTGGCGTGCCGACAGCCCCACCCTTGGCGGAGCAAGCTATCGCGTGGGGCTGCCCCAGGGGCAGTCCCACGCAGGCCCCTCGCCGAACGGCGCGGGGGTGCTGGTGGTGAGTCGAGCGAGGGCGCTCGACTCACCACCAGCTGTCCGGAACCAGGGGTTCCGGGAGGGGGGCACAGAGTCGACCGCAGAGTCCGCGAGCACCGACCTGAGCAGCCGCCCCCGTCCGCCGCGACGCCGCCATCGCGAGCCGCAACAGCGCCCGTCCCGAGTGACCGTCCGCTACAACGCCACCGAGAACGAAGTCGACGAACTCGCCAGCGCCCGAGCCCAGCTGGCGCGCGTCGGCAACAGCGTGAACCAGATCGCCTTCGCGCTCAACGCAAACGGCTCCTACCAGCCCGACGCTCGCCACAACCCTGGCCGCCTGCGGCACGCCATCGCCACCGTCGACACGACGACAGCAAGGCTCGTGGACGGCCGGCCAGCGCCCATCCAGGCTGCTGGCGATAGCAGTTGACGTCGTTTTGATGTTGTCTTCGCTGATCGGGAATTTCTGCCGACCGCCGGTCCCTGGTGTGGTTGCACCAACGACAAGGCCAAGGGAGACCTGCTTGACCCACCCCCAGCAGCCCGCCGACGAACCCTCCCCGCGCATCCCCGACTATCCGTTCATGGTGCCCGAGCCCGCCCCCGGCAGCGCCCTGATCCGCATGGTCCAACACCCCGACCAGCTGAACCCCCTGGGGATCACCATCACCTGCGCCTCCTGCCGGGCAGAGCGCGACTGGCTGCTCCTGGAGACCCGCCGACGCGTCTTCGTACGCTGCCGCTGTGGCCACGAGTGGGAGGAGGCCGACCTGGACGCCGAGTTCTTCGACGAGAACTTCGCCTACGCGGACCGCGCCTGGGACAACGCCGGGCAGGCGCTGAAGGACCTCGGCTTCAACGGAGAATTCGCCGGTATCTACTTCAACTGATGGAGCCCTGTTCGCCCGGTGGAGCATCCACTCCACGGGGCGGGGCTCCGCCGCATCGGCAAGCGCGGCCCCGAGACTGCTCGGCGGCTAGCACAAGATCGGCCGGATGCATCCGGCCGACGAGGGCCGAAGCTGGCACTGCTGTCTGGGGGCGCATCCCTGCGCAGCGGCGCCAGTTCGGTGGCACAACCACCGCCCACCTCAGAACACGCGACGCCGCGACTCCGTCCGCGCCGCGCAGAAAGACGTGCATGCCCGACCAGTACCTCACCGTCGCTCAGGTCGCCGACCGCCTGGGCACCAGCGAGCGCTTCCCCCGGCGCCTCATCGCCGAGCGCCGCATCACCTTCGTCAAGATAGGAGCCCACGTCCGCATACCCGCATCCGCTCTCGACGCCTACCTCGCCTCCGGCACCGTCCCCGCTGTCCGCTCCCGCCGCGATCGCCGAGGGAGCGCCGCCTGATGGCCAGGAAGAAGTCCTCGGGCCGCCGCCGCTTCGGCCAGGTCCGCCAGTACCGCTCCGGCCGCTGGACCGCGAGCTACCTCGACCGCCTTGGCGGCGAGCACCGCGCGCCGGAAACCTTCGAGACCAAGACCGACGCCGAGGTTTGGCTCTCCGGAGTCGAGGCCGACCTTGCCCGGGGCAACTGGACCGACCCCGACATCGGCAGTATCCCCTTCAAGGACTACGCCGCGAAGTGGATCGATGAGCGCGGGCTGATGCCGACGACCGATGAGCTGTACCGTCGGCTGCTGCGGCTGCACATCCTCCCCGCCTTCGGCGAGATGCCCGTCAACAGCATCCTGCCGGGCCACGTCCGCACCTGGAACGCCGACCGCCGCCAGGCGACCGGCGCCACCACAGCGGCGAAGGCGTACCGGTTGCTGAAGACCATCATGGAGACGGCCCTCGACGACGAAATGGTTACCCGCAACCCCTGCCGCATCAGGGGTGCGGGCAGCGAGGACGCGCCGGAGCGGGTCGTCGCCACCGTCGATCAGGTCTTCGAGCTCGCCGACCTCATGGGGCCGCGTTGGCGTTTCATGGTCTTCCTCGGCGCCTTCGCGACCCTCCGCCCCGAGGAACTGGCCGAGCTGCGGCGCAAGGACGTCAAGACTGACGATCTCACCCTCAAGATCAGCCGGGCCGCCCCCGAGTTGAACACCGGCCAACGCGCCCTCGGCACCACCAAGTCGAAGGCCGGCAAGCGCACGATCCACCTGCCGACCTTCCTGGACAAGCCGCTGCGCCAGCACATGGCCTGGTACACCGAACCCGGGCCGGAGGGCTTCGTGTTCGTCGGCGAGAAGGGGGCACCCTTTCGCCGCAGCACCTTCGGGCGCAAGTTCCGTAAGGCCCGCGCCAAGGTCGATGGCCTGCCGCCGGGGTTCCGCTTCTACGACCTGCGGCACACCGGCAACACCCTCCTCGCCGAGGAAGGCGCCAGCCTCAAGGACCTCATGGTCCGCATGGGCCAGTCCTCTACCAGGGCCGCGATCATCTACCAGCACTCCACCGACAACCGCCAGCGCCAGCTCGCCGCCAGGCTCGATACCCGCGTCCGCACGACGACTGCGAGCCCCAAGCCGACACCCCCTCAGCCCCCGAACGATGTACCTACCGGTGCGCTAGTCGTGCGGCCTCTTCGACGTCATTTCTGACGGCTCGTCAGTGGCAAATGATCTCCCTGGCTGGCCGCAAATGACCGCCATGCGCCGCCAGTCCCCACTCAGGCGCAATCGAAAGTGGCTCTGACCTGGGGTTTTGTGCTCGCGCAACCTGTGACGCAGGTCATAAAGAGTGAGTCTCGCAGTTTGAGACAATTATCGAACGGAGATTCGGTGGGTCTATATCTGACGCTCCGTCGGCCCATTCTCGGCCGCTCACCCGTGCATATCCCGTGCGGGCCCCAAAAATTGGTCTAGACAATGAGCAAGCCCCAGGCCGTTGACCTGGGGCTTTGCGCCTGAGCGGGTGACGAGAATCGAACTCGCGCTCTGAGCTTGGGAAGCTCATGTTCTACCATTAAACTACACCCGCGTGAACTGCCGTCAGCTGTGGCCGACGATGTTTACTCTACCCCATGCGTGTCCGCGTTTGCAGCGGCCTGTGGGTGGGTGTCCTGGGTGGGGTGGTGGGCGTACTGTGGCGGGCGGATTCCGGGCGGCGGGTGGACGGCGAGCCTTGGGGCGGACTGTCCGGAACATCCCCTAATGTGATGCCGCCGTGCTGCGCGGTCGCAGAGCTGGTCGCGTGGCCACGGGTCCGCTGGTGAAAGCTGTTTGGGCGGACAGCCAGTCAAGGTGAGGCCGTGGCTGCGCCCGTACGCCGTCCGATGGGGAAAGGAAGCAATGGAGCGCACTGTCGTCCGTTGTGCCGAGGGGCACCTGTTCAGTACCGCCACGTTCCCGATGCAGAATCTCGGGGCCGGCCGGATCGGTCCCGGGAGACTCATCCGTTGCCCTCGGTGCGCACGGTTGCGCAGCGCTGTACCCGCCGACCTGGCCGCCCTCAGCGGTGACCAGATCCAGCGGGCGCTGCGCCGCGAGGCTGCCGAGTTCCTGGCCTAGAACAGGACGCGGCGGACGGGTCGGCCCCGCTGAATTGGGCGGGGCCGGTCCGGGCACGTAACCTCATGACGTGCTGCTCTCAGACAAGGACATCCGGGCCGAGATCGAATCCGGGCGCGTGGTCATCGACCCGTACGACCCGGCCATGGTCCAGCCGTCAAGCATCGACGTACGGCTCGACCGGTTCTTCCGGGTGTTCGAGAACCACAAGTACCCGCACATCGACCCGCGGTGGAACAGCCGGACCTGACCCGGCTGGTCGAGCCCGAGGGCGATGAGCCGTTCATCCTGCACCCCGGCGAGTTCGCGCTGGCGTCCACCTACGAGGTGGTCACCCTGCCCGACGACCTCGCCTCCCGGCTGGAGGGCAAGAGCTCGCTGGGCCGGCTGGGGCTGCTCACGCACTCCACCGCCGGGTTCATCGACCCCGGCTTCAGCGGTCATGTGACGCTGGAGCTCTCCAATGTGGCCACGCTGCCGATCAAGCTCTACCCGGGCATGAAGATCGGCCAGCTGTGCATGTTCCGGCTGTCCTCGCCGGCCGAGCACCCCTACGGCTCGGCCGAGTACGGCTCGCGCTACTTCGGGCAGCGCGGGCCGACGGCTTCCCGGTCGTACCTGAACTTCCACCGCACCAAGGTCTGAGCCCACGCGGGCAGCGGCCCAGCCGGGCAGCGGCCCCGGGGTCAGCGGCGCTCGGGGGTGGTGACGGCGGTGAGCTCGCTGCCGTCCTCGCTCAGCCGCAGCTCGGTGCTCAGGCCGGTCAGTTCGCCGAGGTGGTGCAGGTGGGTGCCGCCGCAGAAGATCGACGCGCCGCCCTCGGGCAGGTCGCAGGCCCAGCGGCGGCGGGCGGTCAGCTCCGGTCCGGGGGCCTCGATGCGTACCGGGGCGTCCGCGGCGACCCAGGCGGCCAGCTGCGCGTTGACGGCCGCGGTCAGCTCGGGCAGGTCGGCGGCGAGGTCGTCCGCGGTGAAGCCCTTCTTCCGCAGCGACTTGCCGATCCGGTAGACGTCGGTGCTGGCCTGGGCGTCCATCCGGGACGAGTCCATGGCGAGGCTGTCGAAGTCCGGGTGGCCGAGCGCGTCGGCGCGGCCCGGGTCCTTGCGCCAGCGCGGGGCGAGCGCGGAGTTCAGCGCCAGCGCCAGCAGGTGGCAGCCGGTGTGGGCGGCGGACAGGGCGGCCCGGCGGTCGGCGTCCACCCGCAGCTCCACCGTGGCGCCCACGGCCACCGGGGCGTCCACGACATGGACCACCAGCCAGGCCCACTCCTCGTCCCCGCGTCGCACCGGGATGTCCGCGCCCAGCGAGAGCTCGCCCTCGGGGCTGACGCCGCCGGTGACGCAGTCCAGCACCGGCAGCTCCGCGCCGTCGACGACCAGGACGCCGGTGTCGGCGGGCTGGTCCGGCCAGGTGTGGTCGAGCGGGTGGAACGGGGTGGACCCGGTGATCACCCCGTGCCGGCCGTCCGGCAGCGGGACCACGGCCAGCACCGTGGAACTGCCGTGGACCGTGCCCGCCGGGAAGGTCACCTGGGTGGACGCGGAGGGGAGGGACATGGGTGTTCTCCTGTGAGGGTTCTGCGCGGGGGGAGCGGTGGGGCCGGAAAGCGGCAGGGACCGGGTGGACCGGTCCATCTTCCCTCAGCCGACGGCAGGCAGTGTGATCAGTAGCAGCAGTGCGATCAACTGCACGGACGCCGCGCCCAGCGCCTTGCCCCAGGGCAGGTCGTGCACCTGCCGGACCATGGCGCTCAGCAGCCAGAGGCAGACCACCCAGGTCGCCCAGCCCAGCGCCTGCACCACCACGTTGGAGGCGGGCAGGAACAGGGTCAGCAGCGCCCGGGGCAGGTCCAGGCCCCAGCTGATCAGCATGGACAGGCCCACCGTCGGCGCCCAGGCGCCGTCCCCGCCGAGCCGCCGGGCCAGGCCGTGGGTGACCGTCCCGAAGACCACCCCGGCCAGGACGAACGCCAGCGCGCTGTAGAGCAGGGCGAGGAGAGCCAGGCCGATGCTGGAGTCGAAGATGTCGCCGCGGATCCCGCCGATGCCGAAGGTCGCCAGCAGGCCGTAGACCGAGGAAACCACCAGTGCCGGCCCCCACACCTGGTGCGACCGCATCTGCGCGAAGGTGCGGGTGGGGTTGCGGTAGATACCGGTCAGCAGCTCCCGCCAGGGCAGCCTGGCCGCGCCGATCCTCGGGTTGCGCTCGCCCGCCCGGTAGGTGGTGATGTGCTCCTGCGGCAGCTGCGCCTCCTGGACGGTGAAGGCACGGGTGTGGCCCGGCTCGTCCCACGAGCCGCTCCCGGGGGCGCCTGGGGTACCTGGGGCGCCTGGGGCGCCGGGCAGGCCGGGGTCCCCGGGGGCGGGGCCGGCGCTCCGCCGGGCACTCTCACGGGTCCTTGTGAACGGAATTCCTCTGGCACGCACACACTGACGGTACCCGGCCGCCATGACAGCCGACCACGCTTCGCCTGTCCAGCGGGTGGTGCAGCGGGTGGCGCAGCCGGCGACACAGCGACCGGCGCAGCGACCGGCGCAGCCGGGTGGTGGCAGCGGGCGGTGCGACTGCGCGAAGGCTGCCGGGAAGGACCGCGGGCCGGTCACGGAACTCCGTGACCGGCCCGGTGGTGGTTGAGCAGTGCGGTTGAGCAGTTACGCCTGCGGGTGGATGCGAGCGCCAGGACGCGTCAGGA
The DNA here is from genome assembly GCA_014284505.1 of Streptacidiphilus sp. 4-A2. Taxonomy (GTDB): domain Bacteria; phylum Actinomycetota; class Actinomycetes; order Streptomycetales; family Streptomycetaceae; genus Streptacidiphilus. The sequence goes on from JAAFYY010000001.1 coordinate 6,897,482, forward strand.
GTTGGCCGGCTCCGGCTCGGGCTCCGGGGCGGACGGGCCTGCGGGATGGCCTTGACGGAGTCCAGCAGCAGCTGGGCGACGTCCACCACCCGCAGGTTCTCCTTGGCCTTGCCCTCGCTCTTCTTGCCGTTCGCCGAGTCGGAGAGCATCACCAGGCAGAACGGGCAGGCGGTGGAGACGATGTCGGGGTTGAGCGACAACGCCTCGTCCACGCGCTCGTTGTTGATCCGCTTGCCGATGCGCTCCTCCATCCACATCCGCGCGCCGCCGGCGCCGCAGCAGAAGCCGCGCTCCTTGTGACGGTGCATCTCCTCGTTGCGCAGTCCGGGGACGGCGGCGATGATCTCGCGCGGCGGCGTGTAGACCTTGTTGTGGCGGCCCAGGTAGCAGGGGTCGTGGTAGGTGATCAGGCCCTCGACCGGGTTGACCGGCACCAGCTTGCCCTCGTCCACCAGGTGCTGCAGCAGCTGGGTGTGGTGGATGACCTCGAAGTGCCCGCCGAGCTGCGGGTACTCGTTGGCGATGGTGTTGAAGCAGTGCGGGCAGGTGGCGACGATCCGCTTGACCGGAGCGTCCTCCAGCGCGGTGTTCAGGGTCTCCACGTTCTGCGCGCCGAGCATCTGGAACAGGAACTCGTTGCCCAGGCGGCGGGCGGAGTCACCGGTGCAGGACTCCTCCTTGCCGAGGATCGCGAACTTGACGCCCGCGGTGTGCAGCAGCTCGGCGAAGGCCTTGGTGGTCTTCTTCGCCCGGTCCTCCAGGGCGCCGGCGCAGCCGACCCAGTAGAGGTACTCGACCTCGGCCGGCTCGATGTCCTCGCCGATGACCGGGACCTCGATCCCGGTTTCCTTCTTGAGCTCCTTGACCCAGTCCAGCCGGGCCTTGGTGGCCATGCCCCAGGGGTTGCCCTTGTTCTCCAGGTTCTTGAGCATGGTCCCGGCCTCGGTCGGGAACGCGGACTCGATCATCACCTGGTAGCGGCGCATGTCGACGATGTGGTCGATGTGCTCGATGTCCACCGGGCACTGCTCGACGCAGGCACCGCAGGTGGTGCAGGACCCAGCACGTCCGGTCGATGACGCCGTTCTCCTCGGCGGTCCCGATCAGCGGACGCTCGGCCTCGGCCAGGGCGGCCGCGGGGACGCCCGCGAGCTGCTCGGGGGTGGCCTTCTCGTTGCCCTCGGCGTCCTTGCCGCCGCCTGCGAGCAGGTAGGGCGCCTTGGCGTAGGCGTGTTCCCGCAGGTTCATGATCAGCAGCTTGGGGGAGAGCGGCTTGCCGGTGTTCCAGGCGGGGCACTGCGACTGGCAGCGGCCGCACTCGGTGCAGGTGGAGAAGTCCAGCAGGCCCTTCCAGGAGAACTCCTCGACCTTGGAGACGCCGAACACCGCGTCGTCGGCCGGGTCCTCGAAGTCGATCGGGGTGCCGCCGGAGGTCATCGGGCGCAGCTCACCGAGGGCGACGTCGCCGTCCTCCTCGCGCTTGAAGAAGATGTTGAAGAAGGCGAGGAAGCGGTGCCAGGCCACACCCATGGAGGGGTTGAGGCCGATGGTGATCGCCCAGGTGAAGGAGATGACGATCTTCAGCGTCGCGAACAGCCAGATCAGGTTGTCCAGCGTGCCCTTGCTCAGGCCCTTGAACAGCAGCGCCAGCGGGTAGCTGATCGCGTAGGCGGCCTGGTAGTGGGTGGCCCCCCAGCGCGCCCCTCCAGGCCGCGGAGCACCAGGATGCAGATGCCGATACCGAGGATCACGTACTCGACGAAGAACGCCTGCCAGGCGATGGAGCCGGCGAAGCGGCTCTTGCGTCCGGCCCGGCCCGGCAGCGACAGCGCCCGGATCACGATCAGCACCGCGATGCCCAGCGTGGTCAGCAGGCCGATGACCTCTTCGAAGAGCTCGTACGGCCACCAGTGCCCGATGATCGGCAGCGCGAAGTTCGCGTCGAAGAGCTGGCCGAAGGCCGTCACCAGGGTCAGCACCAGGCAGAAGAACCCGGTGGCGACGAACCAGTGGGCCACGCCGACGACACCCCAGGTGGTCATCCGGGTGTGGCCGAAGAACTCCTTGGCGACGGTCCTGGCGCGCTGCACGGGCTCACCGGTGCGGGCCCGCGGCGGCTCGTCGGCGCCGAGCTTGACGAAGGTAAAGATGTACAGGGCGGCGCGCGCGGCCAGCGCGGTACCGACCAGTGTCGTGACCAGGGAGATCACGATCGCGGCGAGCTGCATCGGCGCTGTTCCCTCTCTTCGGGACGATTGGGCTCCGGGTACCGCTCAGGCCGAGGCGCGGGGGCGGACCACGCCGTAGCATACCCGCCAGTAACTTCCGGTACCGCGTGAGCAATCTCCCAATGCGACCCATTGTCGCCAGTCGGCGGCCCTTCGCGCACTCGCCCGCGCCAGTGACACCGATCACCCGAGGTCGCGCCCACCCCTGCCGCCCCGCCGCCATCCCCTCCCGACGCCCCCACCGCACACCCACCGCACCCCCGCCGCACTCCCGGCGGCCCGCCGCAGCCCCGGTGCCGCCCCGATGCAGCCCCGGTGCCGCCACTCGATGAGGCCCCCCGCGCACCCCGCTCCACACCCAGGCGGCATAAGCCCGCAATAAAGTTGAGCCGTCACGGCTCACCTCTGTTGACGGATGACGATCTCCGATGCATGCTTGAGTCTGTTCTACTCAACTTCTCCTCGGAGGGATCCACGATGGCTCGTGCGGTCGGAATCGACCTCGGTACGACGAACTCTGTCGTCAGCGTCCTCGAAGGCGGTGAGCCCACCGTCATCACCAACGCCGAGGGCGCCCGGACCACACCGTCCGTCGTCGCCTTCGCGAAGAACGGCGAGGTGCTGGTCGGCGAGGTCGCCAAGCGCCAGGCAGTCACCAACGTCGACCGGACCATCCGGTCCGTGAAGCGCCACATGGGGACCGACTGGAAGGTCAACATCGATGGCAAGGACTTCACCCCGCAGCAGATGAGCGCCTTCATCCTGCAGAAGCTCAAGCGCGACGCCGAGGCCTACCTGGGCGAGAAGGTCGCGGACGCGGTGATCACCGTGCCGGCGTACTTCAACGACTCCGAGCGCCAGGCCACCAAGGAGGCCGGTGAGATCGCGGGCCTCAACGTGCTCCGCATCGTCAACGAGCCGACCGCGGCCGCCCTGGCCTACGCCTGACAAGGACGACCAGACCATTCTCGTCTTCGACCTCGGCGGTGGCACCTTCGACGTGTCGCTGCTGGAGATCGGCGACGGCGTGGTCGAGGTCAAGGCACCAACGTGACAACCACCTCGGTGGTGACGACTGGACCAGCGGGTCGTCGACCACCTGGTGAAGCAGTTCCAGAACGGCCACGGCGTCGACCTGTCCAAGGACAAGATGGCGCTCCAGCGTCTGCGCGAGGCGGCCGAGAAGGCGAAGATCGAGCTCTCGTCCTCGACCGAGACCACGATCAACCTGCCCTACATCACGGCCTCCGCCGAGGGCCCGCTGCACCTGGACGAGAAGCTCACCCGCTCGCAGTTCCAGCAGCTCACCGCGGACCTCCTGGACCGCTGCAAGACCCCGTTCCACAACGTCATCAAGGACGCCGGCATCCAGCTGTCCGAGATCGACCACGTGTCCTGGTCGGCGGCTCGACCCGGATGCCGGCCGTCGCCGAGCTGGTCCGTGAGCTGACTGGTGGCAAGGACCCGAACAAGGGCGTCAACCCGGACGAGGTCGTCGCCATCGGCGCGACGCTCCAGGCCGGCGTGCTCAAGGCGAGGTCAAGGACTCCTGCTGCTCGACGTCACCCCGCTGTCCCTCGTATCGAGACCAAGGCGGCATCATGACCAAGCTGATCGAGCGCAACACGACCATCCCGACCAAGCGCTCCGAGATCTTCACACGGCGAGGACAACCAGCCGTCCGTGCAGATCCAGTCTACCAGGGCGAGCGCGAGATCGCGGCGTACAACAAGAAGCTCGGCATGTTCGAGCTGACCGGCCTGCCGCCGGCGCCGCGGGGCCTGCCGCAGATCGAGGTCACCTTCGACATCGACGCCAACGGCATCATGCACGTCTCCGCCAAGGACCTCGGCACCGGCAAGGAGCAGCGCATGGCCGTCACCGGCGGCTCCGCGCTGCCCAAGGAGGACATCGCGCGGATGATGCGCGAGGCCGAGGAGTTCGCGGACGACGACCACCGCCGCCGTGAGGCCGCGGAGACCCGCAACACCGGTGAGCAGCTCGTCTACACGACCGAGAAGTTCGTCAAGGACAACGAGGACAAGGTCCCCGCCGAGGTCAAGGACGAGGTCGCCACGGCCGTCTCCGAGCTCAAGGAGGCGCTGAAGGGTGAGGACAGCGCGGCCATCCGCGAGGCCACCGAGAAGCTCTCGACCACCTCGCAGAAGCTCGGCCAGGCGCTGTACGCCCAGTCCGAGGGCGCTGCCGCGGCCGGCGGCCCCGCGACGCCCGCACGACGCCACCGGCGCCGAGGACGACGTCGTGGACGCCGAGATCGTCGACGACGAGAAGCGCGACGGCGGTGCGGCGTGACCAAGGAGACGCAGGGCTTCGCTGAGGAGCCCGGCGCCGCCACCACCGGCGAAGGGAACGGGCCGCCGACAAGGCGGCCCCGGCCCCCGGGGCCGCGGAGGGCGCGGCGGCGGTGCGGACGACGCCGGTGGCGCCACCGGTGCCGAGGAGCTGGCCGACGCCCGCAAGCAGCTGGCCGAGCGCACCGCTGACCTCCAGCGGTTGCAGGCCGAGTACCAGAACTATCGCAAGCGGGTCGAGCGGGACCGGGTGACGGTGCGTGAGATCGCCGTCGCCGCCCGCTGGAGAACCTGCTGCCGGGTGCTGGACGACGTCGGCGGGCCCGCGAAGCACGACGAGCTCACCGGCGGGTTCAAGTCCGTCGGCGAGTCGCTGGAGACCGTGGTCGCCAAGCTGGGGTTGCAGCAGTTCGGCAAGGCAGGGCGAGCCCTTCGACCGCAGCTGCACGAGGCCCTGATGCACAGCTACTCGGCGGACGTCGAGGAGACCACGTGCGTGCAGATCCTCCAGCCGGGGTACAAGATCGGCGAGCGGATCATCCGTCCGGCCCGGGGTGGCCGTGGGGAGAGCCCGAGCCCGGTGGCGCTGCCGCCGGCGACTCCTCCGATGAGGACGCCAAGGGCGACGGTGACAGCGAGGACTGACCGGTGGAGACTGTGGGGCCGTACGCCGGTTTTTCCGGGGCGGTCCCACCGTCCCATCACTGCCACTGCTAGTGCGGAGAGGAGGAACTCTCATGAGCGGCAAGGACTTCGTGGAGAAGGACTACTACAAGGTCCTGGGCGTGCCCAAGGACGCCTCCACTGCGGAGATCAAGAAGTCCTACCGGAAGCTGGCCCGGGAGTTCCACCCGACGCCAACAAGGGGAACCCGGACGCCGAGGAGCGCTTCAAGGAGATCTCCGAGGCCAATGACGTGCTCTTCGGACACCAAGCGCCGCAAGGAGTACGACGAGGCGCGGGCGCTGTTCGCCAACGGTGGCTTCCGGACCGGGCGGGCGGCAACGGCGGCTTCGGCTTCGACCTCGGCGACCTGTTCAACGGCGGCCAGCAGAGCGGTACTTTCGGTGGTGGCGGCGGTGGTGGCGGGGGCGGCCTCGGTGATGTCTTCGGCGGCATCTTCAACCGCGGCGGCACCCGTACCGCCCAGCCCCGGCGGGTGCTGACGTCGAGTCCGAGGTCACCCTGAGCTTTGTGGAGGCGGTCGAGGGCACCACCGTCCCGCTGCGGATGACCAGTCAGGCCGCGTGCAAGACCTGTGCCGGGACCGGCGCCAAGGCCGGGACGACCCCCGGGTCTGCCCGACCTGTGTCGGCACCGGTCATGTCCAGCGCGGCCAGGGCGGCTTCGCGCTGTCCGAGCCGTGCCGCGACTGCAAGGGCCGCGGGCTGATCGTGGACGAGCCCTGCGAGATCTGCCACGGCAGCGGCCGCGCCACCTCGGCGCGCACCATGCAGGTGCGGATCCCGGCCGGGGTCTCCAACGACCAGCGGATCAGGCTCAAGGGCAAGGGTTGCGCAGGGCGAACGGGGCGGAAACCCCGGCGACCTCTATGTCACCGTCCATGTGCAGGACCATCCGGTGTTCGGCCGCAAGGGCGACAACCCACGGTCACCGTCCCGGTGTCGTTCCCGGAGGCGCGCTCGGCGGCACCATCCGGGTGCCGACCCTGGGCGGTCCCCCGGTCACCCTGAAGATGCCTCCGGGCACGGCCAACGGCCTGACCATGCGGGCCCGCGGCAAGGGCGCGGTCCGCAAGGACGGCACCCGCGGCGACCTGCTGGTCACGGTGGAGGTCGCGGTTCCGCCGGAGACTGAGGGCGAGGCGCTGACGGCGCTGGAGCAGTACCGCGACGCGACGGCGGAGCAGGACCCAAGGGCAGCCCTGTTCAAGGCGGCAGAGGAGGCGTGAGGTGATGGATCCCAACAGCGGTTCGAACAGCGGCCGTCCCGGCAGCGGCCACTCCGGTGGCGGGCAGGCGGGTGGCGGGACGGTCGGTGTCGGTCTGGGCGGCGGCCTCCCGGGCGCGCGTCCCGGGCAGCCGTTCCGGGGGGTCCCCCGGCGGCGGCGCCCGCGCGGGCGCCCGGGCGGCGTACCAGCTGACCGAGCTCACCCCGGTGTATGTCATCTCGGTCGCGGCGCAGCTCAGCGGGCTGCATCCGCAGACCCTGCGGCAGTACGACCGGCTCGGCCTGGTCTCGCCGGACCGTACGGCGGGCGCGCGGTCGGCGCTATTCGGCACGTGACATCGAACAGCTGCGCGAGGTCCAGCGGCTCTCCCAGGAGGAGGGCATCAACCTTGCCGGGATCAAGCGGATCATCGAGCTGGAGAACCAGGTCAGCGCGCTTCAGGCGCGGTGGCCGAGCTCCAGGGCGAGGTGGCCAGCGCGGGTCTGGCGGCCACCCAGCGCGAGGCCGCGGTGCATGCCTCCTACCGCCGGGATCTGGTCCCCTACGCCCCGGCGCGGCAGAGCAGCGCGCTGGTGGTCTGGCGCCCAAGCGCCGCGGGAGTAGTACCCGCAGCAGGGCGTAGCGGCAGCAGTACAGGCAGCGGTGGTCGGGGCCGTGTCCGGATGATCCGGGCGCGGCCCCGCGCCGTTTCCGGACGCCGTTCGGAGCAGTGCCGGGTCAGAAAACTTCGCGATGGTGCGGGCCTCGCGCGCGGCCTCGGCCACGGCGGCCAGGTCGGCGCCGGTGGAGGCGAGGACGCAGGCGGCGACCGCACCCTCCACGAACGGCGCATCGACCAGCACCAGATCCGGGCGCTCCAGGTCGGCCAGGACCAGCCGGGTGGTCAGCACCGCGCTGCCCAGGTCCGGCAGCAGCAGCACCCCCGCTCCGCGGTCCGCCTGCGCGACCGCGGTGGCGATCAGCTCGTAGCTGGTGCCGATCCCGCCCTCCCCGGTGCCTCCGGCCACGGCGATCGGACCAGGCCCGCGGACAGCTGTTCCAGCAGGGAGCGCAGACCGGACGCCAGGTCGCGGCTGTGGGACACGAGTACGATGCCAAACACTGCTCATTTCGCCCATGCTAGTGCCGTCTCCGCCACCCCCAAGGAGCCGCAGCGTGAAGAAGTTCATCAACTCCCCGGACGACGTAGTCGCCGAAGCCCTCGCCGGAATGGCCGCCGCTCATCCGGAGCTACGGGTGGATCCGAAGGAGCGGTTGATAACCCGGGCGGCGCAGACCCGGGTCGGCAAGGTGGCTCTGGTCTCCGGCGGCGGCTCCGGTCACGAACCGCTGCACGGCGGCTTCGTCGGCCCCGGGATGCTGGACGCGGCCTGCCCGGGCGAGGTGTTCACCTCACCGGTACCGGGGCAGATGCTGTCCGCCGCGCTCGCCGTGGACGGCGGCCGGGGTGGTCTTCATCGTCAAGAACTACACGGGTGACGTGCTCAACTTCCAGATGGCGGCCGAGCTCGCCGAGGAGGAGGGGGTCTCCGTGCAGGTCCTGGTCGACGACGACGTCGCGGTCCAGGACTCCACCTGGACGGCCGGCCGACGCGGCACCGGGGCCACCCTGCTGGTGGAGAAGATCGCGGGCGGCGGCGAGCGCGCGCGACAGCCTCGCCGAGACGGCCGAGACCGGGCGGCGGGTCAACGCCGCCTCCCGCTCCTTCGCGATCGCGCTGACCGCGGGCACCACCCCGGCCTCCGGCCCGCCCCGGCTTCGACCTGCCCGAGGACGAGATCGAGGTCGGTGTCGGCATCCACGGCGAGCCCGGCCGCCGCCGGGAGAAGATCCGGCCGGCGAAGGAGCTGGTCGCCGAGATCATGGGCGCGATCCTCGCGGACCAGCCGCTGACCTCGGGCGACGAGGTGATCGCCCTGGTCAACGGCCTCGGCGGGACCCCGCTGCTGGAGCTCTACCTGGTCTACGGCGAGGTCGCCGCGCTGCTCGCGGAGCGCGGGGTGCGGATCGCCCGCAATCTGGTCGGCAACTATGTGACCAGCCTGGACATGGCCGGGATCTCGATCACCCTGTGCCGGGCCGATGCGCGCTGCTGGAGCTGTGGGACGCCCCGGTGAACACCCCGCCTGCGCTGGGGGGTGTGAGCGATGACCGGCGCCCCGGAGGGGCTGGACGCCTTCACCACCCGCGCCTGGATGCTGGCCGCCGCGGTCGGCGTGGAGCAGGCCGCCGACGAGCTGACCGCGCTGGACGCCGCCATCGGTGACGGCGACCACGGCAGCAATCTGCGGCGCGGCTTCCGGGCGGTTGCCGAGGCCCTGGACGGACTGGACGCGCCCACCCCCGGCGCGGTGCTGCTGAAGGCCGGGATGACCTTGATCTCCAGCGTCGGCGGCGCCTCCGGGCCGCTGTACGGCAGCGCGCTGCGGGCCATGGGCAAGGCGCTGGACCAGCCCTCGGCGGACGCCGCTCAGCTGGCCGTGGCGCTCACCGCGGGCCTGGACGCGGTACGCCGGCTGGGTGCGGCCCAGGACGGCGACAAGACCATGGTGGACGCCTGGGCCCCCGGCGCGGCCGCGTTCACCGAGGCCGAGGGGAAGGGCCTGGCCGCGGCGTCCGAGGCGGCGGCGGAGGCGGCGGAGCTGGGCGCGCTGACCACCGTCCCGATGCAGGCCCGCAAGGGCCGGGCCTCCTACCTGGGCGAGCGCAGCGTCGGCCATCAGGACCCGGGGGCGACCTCGACCGCGCTGCTGTTCCGGACCCTCGCGGACGTGCTGGCCGGGCGGTAGCGGCCCGGCGGCAGTGCCGCCGGGCCGGTGCGGCGCAGTGGAGTGTCGCGTCGCGCTGCTGTGCGTCAACGGTGCTGTGAGTACTGGTGCTTTGAGCAACGGTGCTGTGAGCGTCGGCGCTGTGAGCGTCGGCGCTGTGAGTACCGGTGCTGTGCGGGTCAGTGCTGCCCGGCGGCCGAGTGCTGCGGGGCGGCGATGCCCATCAGCCGGTCCCGCAGCACCGGGAACTGCTCGCGGACCCGGGCCACCATGCCCGGGTCGAACTCGACGGTGAGCACCTCCTCGCCGTCGCCCGCCTCGGCGAGGACCTCGCCCCACGGGTCCACCACCAGGCTGTGCCCGCCTGCTCGACCCCGCCGTGGGTCCCGGCGGTGTTGCAGGCCAGCACGAACGCCTGCTCCTCCACCGCCCGGGCCCGGGCCAGCAGCGTCCAGTGCTCGCGGCGCCGGGCCGGCCAGGCGGCCGGGACGACGAAGGATCTCCGTGCCCGCGTCCAGCAGCGTCCGGAACAGCTCCGGGAACCGCAGGTCGTAGCAGGTGGCCAGGCCCAGGGTGCCGAACTCGGTCGGGGCGACCGAGATTTCACTGCCCGGCCCCATCGCCGCGGCCTCGCCGCTGTCGAAGCCGAAGCGGTGGATCTTCGGTAGGTGTGGCTGAGTTCGCCGAGGGCGAGAACAGCAGCGAGGTGTTGTAGATCGGCCCGTCGGGGTCGCGTTCGACGATGGACCCGGCGTGCAGCCAGACGCCCGCGCTGCGCGCGGCCTCCGACATCAGCTCGGCGGTGGCTCCGTCCAGGGTCTCCGCGCCGGCCGACCACTCGTCGTAGGCGAAACCGCCCAGCGGCCAGAGCTCCGGGAGAACCACCAGGTCACTGCCCTGCTGGGCGCGGACCAGCGCCGCGACGCGGAGCCGCCTCGCGTCCGCGGACTCGTTGGGGTCGACATCGATCTGGATCAGTGAGGCGCGCACAGTACCACCCGCTCAGTGAAGGGCTCTACGATCAACACCTGAAAGCGCTGACCCGGTGACATAGGGGAGCGTAACGTGCTAGCAGCGCGTCCGTCCGGCCTTCGGTGGCCGGGGTGCGGGCGCGGGGAAACCAGTCGAGGGTCCGCCGCCGGGGTGCCCGGAGCCAAGGGTCGAAACGTGACCGACACGCAGATAGTCCAGGCCTACGCCGATGCCTGGACCCAGTCCATCGAGGCGGTCTCCGAACTGGTGGCGCCACTGACCGAGGGTGAATGGAACCGCCGTACCGACTGCCCCGGATGGTCGGTGCGCGACGTCGTCTCCCATCTGATCGCCATGGAGACGGAACTGCTGGGCGATCCGCGGCCGATACACACCGTGCCGAGCGATCTGCGGCACGTGGTCGACGAGTTCACCCGCTACTGCAGGTGCCGGTCGACAAGCGCCGCTGCCACACCGGCCCGGAGATGACCGCCGAGCTGGAGTACACGGTGATCCGTCGCTCCCGGGCGCTGCGGGACAGCCGCTACCAGCCGCTGGACGAGGTGCGCTGGCCGATGGGCCCGTACAGCCTCGACCTGCCGTACCACCTGCTGCTGCGGATGCGGGTGTTCGACGTCTGGACCCATGAGCAGGACCTGCGCCGGGCGCTGGGCGCCCCCGGCGGGCTGGACACCGCGGCCGCCGTGATCACCCGGGACCACCTGATTGAGGCGCTGCCCAAGGCGGTCGCCAAGCAGGGCGGGGCCCCGGCCGGGAGCACCGTGGTCTTTGATGTCAGCGGCGAGCAGGAGTTCATGCGCACGGTCCGGGTGAACGCGGAGGGCAGGGGCTCGGTGGACTCCCGGGTCACCCTGGCCCCGACCGTGTCGCTGAGCCTGGGCTGGGAGGAGTTCGCCCGGCTCACCTGCGGCCGGATCACCCCGGCCGCGGCGCAGGTGAAGGTCGAGGGCGACGAGGAGCTGGCCCGCCGGATCCTGGACAACCTGGCAGTCACCCCCTGAGCCCGGTCACTTCCCGCCTCCGGTCACTTCCCGACTCCGGTCACTTCCTGAGCCCGGTCACTTCCCGACCGAGCCCGGCCGTTTCCTGAGCCCGGCGGTGCCCGTCCGGCCGCGGTGCAGGCCGAGCTCCGCCTCCCTGCGGGCGGCGGCCGGCCGCAGCCGCAGGATCTGGGTCAGGCCCAGTGCCATCGGCAGGTACAGCACGCAGAAGGCCAGCCGGAAGGCGTGCGGGGAGTAGGCGTCCCCGCCGCCCGGCGTCAGCAGGTCCAGCACCATGCCGATGCCGAACAGCGCCAGCACGGCGGCGACAAAGCCCCCATGTTGACGATCCCGGACGCGGTACCGACCCGCTCCGGCGGGTTCACCGGCCGGGCGTAGTCCAGGCCGATCAGCGAGGCCGGGCCGTTGCTGCCATCACCACCACCAGCACCAGCAGCAGCCACATCGGCACCCGCGGCCCGGGCCAGGCGAGCACCAGCCCCCAGACGCCGCCGGTGCCCACCACCACCGCGAACACCAGCGGGGTGCGCACACCGGGGTGACGGGAGTTCAGCTGGCCGAAGAGCAGGGCGAAGCCCATGCTGAAGACGATGATCAGGGAGAGCAGCCCGGCGGCGGTGGCCCGGGACTCGCCCTGGCCCTCCATCAGGAAGGGCATCCCCCACAGCAGCAGGAAGGCCGAGGCCGGGAAGGCCGTGGTGAAGTGCACCCACAGCCCGAGCCGGGTGCCGGGCTCCCGCCAGGCGTCCCGGATCTGCGGCAGCAGCGGTCGGCGCGGCGCGAGGGCGGCCGGTTCGGCCGCGCGCAGCAGCGGGGCACGCGGCGGGCTGTCCGGGGTGTCCCGCAGGAACAGCAGCACCGCGGCCAGGACCAGCAGCCCCAGCAGCGCGGTGGTGGCGAAGGTCGGGGTCCACCCGGCGCTGTGCAGGATCTGCGACAGGACCAGGGTGCTGACCAGGTTGCCGACGGTGCCGACCAGCCCGGTGAGCTGTGCGATGAACGGGTTCCGCCGGGCCGGGAACCAGCGTGCGCCCAGTCGCAGCACGCTGACGAAGGTCATCGCGTCGCCGCAGCCGAGCACCGCCCGGGAGCACAGCGCCGGGGTGAAGGCGGTCGCGAAGGCGAAGCCCAGCTGTCCGGCGGTGAGCAGCAGCAGGCCGCAGCTGAGCACCCGGCGCGGCCCGAACCGGTCCACCAGCAGCCCGACCGGCACCTGCATCCCGGCGTAGACCAGCACCTGGAGGATGGCGAAGGTGGACAGTGCGGAGGCACCGATGCCGAAGCGGGTGGCGGCGGCGATCCCGGCCACGCCCAGGCTGGTGCGGTGGACGACGGCGAGGACATAGACGCTGACGCCGATGCCCCAGGCGAGCCAGGCGCGGCGCCCGCCGGGGGTTCCAGCAGCGCCCGGGCGCCGGGCTGCGTGCCGGGCCCGGCCGGCCTCGGGTATGGGGGTGGGCGGGAGGGGCGGCGCGGAGTCGGCAGACATGGTGCACTCATCCTATGGAGGGATGAATCCAGCCCCGCGGCCGGGTTTTTTCACCTGCTTCACACCGTTTGAGCACATCCCGCCGCGGCCCTGCTCCCGCGGAGCACCCGGTCACCGCCTCAGTGGGCGACCGCGTAGTTGTAGAGGGTGAAGATCTTGTTGTCGAAGATCGGGCTGTAGCTGACCCAGGAGTTGGGCCCGCCGTACTGGTAGCCGCCGATCACGCCGATCACGTCGCCGGTGTTGGACTTGCTGTTCAGGTGGATCAGCCAGGGGCTGCCCGAGGTGCCCCCGTAGTAGCCGGTGCACAGGAACTGCATCTGCGTGTAGCCGGTGAGCTTGCTGGTCCAGTTCCAGCAGGTGACCGCCTTGTCCGCGGGCGCCGCGGAGACCTCGGGGTAGCCGGTGACGCCGGCCCAGTTGCTGTAGCTCGGGGTGCGGGTGAGTACGTTGCCGCCGGTGACGTTCTGCAGCAGCCGGCCCCTGCTGTCCGGGGCGACCTTGGCGAAGGCGTAGTCGTAGTCGGTGCCCACGCCGGTGGCCGCGTAGTGGCTGTCGACATAGACCGACTTCACGTCCCAGATCCCGTAGGGCTGGGTGGCGGCCCCGGGCTGGTAGTCGGGGACGAAGGCCATCCAGTAGCCGGGGCGGCAGTGCGCCGCGGTCAGGATCAGGTTCTTGCCGGGGCTCTGCACCACCGAGGCGGTGCAGTAGTGCGTCTTCAGGTTCTTGTCGGCCATGACCAGGATGCCGATCGACGGCCGGGAGTTGAAGTACGAGTTCCCGGTCCCGGCCGGGAGTGCGGCCGGGCGGACGGCCACGTGCGAACTCACGCCCGAGGAAGCGGGCGGCAGCGCGGTCTTGGCGGTCGGCGCGGGGCCGGTGCCCTGCTGCGGGGTGGCCGCGGCGAGCCGGGCCGGGGTCCAGAACTGCTGCACGCCGCGGCCGGGGCGGCCGCGACCGAGGCCCGCTTGGGGCCACCGCCTGGGGGGCCACGGCGCTGCCGGGCCCGGAGATCGCGTTGGCGGCGGTGCCGCCCGGCTGGGGACTGCGACTGGGCGTCGGCCAGCGGCGACAGTGTGAACGCCAGCACCCCCGCCAGTACCGCCGCTCCGGTTGCCGTCGACCAGACGGCCGTACGCCTGCGCCTGCGCCCCATGCTGCTCCCCCACAACCCCGGTCAGAAAGATCGTTCGAATGTACCAGGGTCCGCCGGAGCCGCTATGGCCGGGCTGTGGCGTTCCCCAGAAACTCACAGGCGCCCTCCGGGAACCGGAATTGACGCCACATCAGACACCGCGTCGGACCACCGCGCCGACCGCCCGGCAGCCACCGGACGCGGCCACGGCGGCCGCCGTGGCCGGCTCAGGCGTGTACCGCCCAGCTGACCCTGCCGGTCATCCGGCAGCCGCGGAAGGCCTCGTCCCGCAGCCAGGGGGTGGTGTCCCGCACGGTGGCGCCGACCTGGGCCCACTGTCCGCGGGCCAGGCCCAGTCGGGAGCTGTCCAGCCAGTCGCCGTGGACGGCCCGGGCCGGCGCCGGGCGGCCGTCCACGGTCCAGCCCACCACCAGCTGCCGGGCACCCACCAGCGGCACCGGGAAGACCCGCAGCGCCCGGGTGCCCTCGACCACCCCGGGGGCGGGTTCGGTCCGGTCGACCGGCCAGACCTCCCGGTACAGCGCCTCGATCAGCGCCTCGCGCGAGGGCAGGTTGTAGACCCCGCCCAGGGTCCGCATGATCGAGTCCTGGGTCGGCCGGTAGAGGCCGTTGCCGCTCGGGTAGGCGCCCACGGTGCCGCCGGTCGGGTCGGCCGCGCCCAGCCAGCGCCACCACTTCAGCTGCTCGCGCTGCATGGTGGCGGCGTCCGCGCCGGAGAGGTTGGGGTGGTTGGTGTCGGCGGGGGCGGCGTCGTACTCGTCGCCGAGGCCGCCGACCGAGTGGCCGAACTCGTGCTGCACGATCCGGTCGGCCTGCGGCGAGCCCGCCGACAGGGTGGCCAGCCCGTCCCCGCCCTCGCCGCCGTAGGCGTCGGAGTTGGCCAGCGCCACCACGAAGCGGCGTCCGCCGGAGGGGCCCGCGTAGCGGCCGACCGCCCGGTGTCGGTGCAGAGCAGCCGGTTGATGCCGTCGCAGCCGAAGTGCATGCCCAGGGCGAGCCGGCCCGCAGCCCGGACCGGGGCGAGACCAGGTCCAGCCGGACCACGTCGAAGAAGTGCTGGTAGCTGCGGAACGGCTCGACCTGGGTCAGCGCCCGCCAGACCGCGGCCGCCTGGCGGCGGTAGCGGGCAGTTCGGCGGCGGTGTAGCCGTCGCCGAGCAGCACGATGGTGATCCGCCGGGCCGGGTCGCCGTTGGAGACCAGCTGCTGGCTGCCGACCAGTCCGGGCAGCCCCGGCAGCCCGGGGAAGTCGCCCCTGCGGGCGGCGGCCGCCTGCGGCGGGACCAGCCCGACCAGCGCGAGCGCCGGCAGCAGCAGCGCGACCGGCAGCAGCCGGACCAGGCGGCGCCCGCGGTGGCGGACGCGGCGGATCGGTGGCATGGGGTACTCCTCCGCTTGGTTGCGGGCGGAGGAGTACCCGGGCCGATCGTACGATCAGCGGCTGGTCGGGGTGCTGTCACCCGGACGGGCCGGCCACGACCGCCGTCCGGCGGTCAGCCCCAGCTGATCAGCCGCTTGGGCTGCTCCAGGACCGCCGCCGTGTCGGCGAGCAGCTTGGAACCGAGCTCGCCGTCGATCAGCCGGTGGTCGAAGGACAGCGCCAGCGTGGTCACCAGCCGCGGCACCACCCGTCCCTTGTGCACCCACGGCAGCTCCCTGACCTGGCCGAAGGCCAGGATCGCGGCCTCGCCGGGGTTCAGGATCGGGGTGCCCGAGTCGACGCCGAAGACGCCGACATTGGTGATGGTGACCGTCCCGCCCTGCATGGCGGCCGGGAGGTCCTGCCCTCCCGGGCCGTCTCGATCAGCGCGGTCAGCGACTTGGCCAGCTCGGTCAGGGTCTGCGAACCGGCGTCCTTGATGTTCGGGACGATCAGTCCGCGCGGAGTGGCCGCGGCGATGCCGAGGTTGACCCGCGACTTGTGGACGATCTCCTGGTTGGCCTCGTCCCAGCTGGCGTTGACCGCGGGGTGACGGCGGATCGCGGTCAGCAGCGCCTTGGCGACCAGCAGCAGCGGGCTGACCCGCACCCCGCGCCCAGCTCGCCGCTCTCCTTGAGCTTCGCCACCAGCTTCATCGTGCGGGTGACGTCGACCTGGACCCACTCGGTGACATGTGGCGCGGTGAACGCCGAGGCCACCATCGCGGCGGCGGTCGCCTTGCGGACGCCCTTGATCGGCACCCGCAGCTCACCGCTGTCCGCGACCGTACCGACGGCGGCCGGAGCCGGGGCCTGGACCGGGCGGGCGCGGCGGCCGGCTCCGCCGAGGCGGCGACGACCACGGCGTGCACGTCCTCGCGGGTGATGGTGCCGCCGGGACCGGTCGGGGTGACCGAGTACAGGTCCACCCCCAGGTCCTTGGCCAGCTTGCGCACCGGCGGCTTGGCCAGCGGACGCGCGGCCTCGGCCACATCGGCCGGGACCGCCACCTGCTGCACCGGCACCGGCACGGCGGCCGGCTGCACCGGCGCGGGCGCGGCGACCGGGGCGGGCGCCGCCACCGGCGCGCCCTTGCGGGCGCGGCGCTGGGCCGATCCGGTGCGCGGGCCGTAGCCGACCAGCACCTCCCGGCGCTCGGGCTCGGCCTCGGCCGGCTCGGCCACGGGCTGGGCCGGGGCCGCGGGCGGCTCCGGCTGCGCCTCGGCGGAGGCGGCGTCCCCGGCCACGGCCACGCTGATGATCACCTGGCCGACGTCGACCGTCGTCCCCTCGCTGAAGAACAGCTCGCGGACCACGCCGTCGAAGGGGATCGGCAGCTCGACGGCGGCCTTGGCGGTCTCCACCTCGCAGACGACCTGGCCGTCGGTGACCGGGTCGCCCGGCTTGACGTACCAGGTGAGGATCTCGGCCTCGGTCAGCCCTCGCCCACGTCGGGCATCTTGAACTGACGTACGGATTCTTTGGCGCTGCTCATGATGGTCTCCTCACGCCCTCAGAAGGCCAGGGCGCGGTCGACAGCGTCGAGCACCCGGTCCAGGTCAGGCAGGAAGGCGTCCTCGACCCGGGACGGCGGGTAGGGGGCGAAGTAGCCGCCCACCCGCAGCACCGGGGCCTCCAGCGAGTAGAAGCAGCGCTCGGTGATCCGCGCCGCCAGCTCCGCGCCCATGCCCATGAACACCGGGGCCTCGTGCACGACCACGGCCCGGCCGGTGCGCTTGACCGACTCGGCCAGGGCGTCGAAGTCCACGGGGACAGCGAGCGCAGGTCCACGACCTCCAGGTTCAGCCCGTCCTCGGCCGCCGCTGCGGCGGCCTCGAGACAGAGCTTGACCATCGGCCCGTACGCGATCAGGGTCAGGTCGCGCCCGGGGCGGGCGATCCGGGCCTCGTGCAGCCCCAGCGAGGGCGTGCCGGCCGGGTCCAGCTTGGACTTGTCCCAGTAGCGCCGCTTGGGCTCCAGGAAGATCACCGGGTCGTCGGAGGCGATGGACTGCCGCAGCATCCAGTACGCGTCCTCCGGATTGGACGGCGAGACCACCTTCAGCCCGGCGGTGTGCGCGAAGTACGCCTCGTGCGACTCGCTGTGGTGCTCGACCGCGCCGATGCCGCCCGCGTAGGGGATCCGGATGGTGATCGGGAGCTTGATGTGACCCAGCGCGCGGGCGTGCATCTTCGCCAGCTGCGTGACGATCTGGTCGAACGCCGGGTAGACGAACCCGTCGAACTGGATCTCCACCACCGGGCGGTAGCCGCGCAGCGCCAGGCCGATCGCGGTGCCCACGATGCCGGACTCCGCCAGCGGGGTGTCGATGACCCGGCTCTCGCCGAAGTCCTTGTGCAGCCCGTCGGTGACCCGGAAGACGCCGCCCAGACGGCCCACGTCCTCGCCCATCACCAGGGTCTTCGGGTTCTCGTCCATCGACCGGCGGAGCGCCTCGTTGAGCGCCTTCACCATGGTCCACTGCTGCGTGCCGGCAGCTTGTACGGCGGCCATCAGGCGTTCTCCCCTTCGGTGCCGGCGTCGGCGAACGATGCGGCGTAGGCGAGGTAGCCCTCGCGCTCCTCGTCGACCAGGGCGTGGCCCTCGGCGTAGACATGCTCGAAGATCGAGGACGGATCCGGGTCCGGCATGGTGCGCACCCCCTCGCGCACCCGGCGGGCCAGCTGCTCGCTCTCGGCGGCGACCGACTCCAGGAACTCGTTGTCCGCCCAGCCCTCACGCACCAGGTAGGCCTTGACCCGCTCGATCGGGTCCTTCTGCCGCCAGGCCTCCAACTCGTCCGCGACCCGGTAGCGGGTCGGGTCGTCGGAGGTGGTGTGCGCGCCCATGCGGTAGGTGAAGGCCTCGATCAGGGTCGGGCCCTCGCCGTTCCGGGCCCGCTCCAGCGCCCAGCGGGTGACCGCCAGGCAGGCCAGCACGTCGTTGCCGTCCACCCGGACGCCGGGGAAGCCGAAGCCGGAGGCTCGCTGGTACAGCGGTACCCGGGTCTGCTTCTCGGTGGGCTCGGAGATCGCCCACTGGTTGTTCTGGCAGAAGAACACCACCGGGGCGTTGTAGACCGAGGCAAAGGTGAACGCCTCGGAGACGTCGCCCTGGCTGGAGGCGCCGTCGCCGAAGTAGGCGATCACCGCGTCGTCGCTGCCGTCCTTGGTGATGCCCATGGCATAGCCGGTGGCGTGCAGCGTCTGCGAGCCGATGACGATGGTGTACAGGTGGAAGTTCTTCTCGTTCGGGTCCCAGCCACCGTGGTTCACCCCGCGGAACATGCCCAGCAGGTTCAGCGGGTCCACGCCCTTGCACCAGGCCACACCGTGCTCACGGTAGGTGGGGAAGGCGTAGTCGGTGGGGCGCATCGCGCGGCCGGAGCCGACCTGGGCCGCTTCCTGGCCGAGCAGCGAGGCCCACAGGCCCAGCTCGCCCTGGCGCTGGAGGGAGGTCGCCTCGGCATCGAAGCGTCGTACCAGGACCAGGTCCCGGTAGATCGCGCGCATCTCCTCGGGAGTGATCTCCACAGAGAAGTCCGGGTGCTCCCGCCGCTCACCCTGCGGGGTCAGCAGCTGGACCAGGTCCGGTGGGCCGGACTCGGCAGGGTTCCGTGGTCGCCGGGGGCAGCCTTCGGCGCCCCCGTCTTGCGCTTGACGGTCACGTTCACTCCTCGGTCTCTCCGGCCTCCGGGGTTGCCGGCAACCGGTCCGGTCGCCCTCTTCCATGCTCTTCGCGCGGGGTGTGCGGAAGCGGTTGTGAGGATCGGCGTAGGTGTGCCCTGATCCTGCATGAGAACGTTACCCAGGGGAAGCCCCCAAGTGCTTCTGTCCTAGGACGTCCAGGTACTTCCCGGACGGTCCATGTCGTGCCAAATCGGGACATTCCATAGCGTCCTGCCAGCCTAGCTGTGTCAATCTGGTGCCATGACACAACAGGGGCGCATTCGGGTCTTCCTGGTGGACGACCACGAGGTGGTCCGCCGGGGCGTCCAGGAGCTGCTCTCGGTCGAGGACGGGATCGAGGTCGTCGGCGAGGCCGGGACCGCCGCTGAGGCGCTGGCGCGGATCCCCGCCGCCCGCCCGGATGTGGCGGTGCTGGACGTCCGGCTGCCGGACGGCAGCGGGGTGGACGTCTGCCGCGAGGTCCGCTCCCGGCAGCCCGAGGTGAAGTGCCTGATGCTGACCTCCTACTCGGACGACGAGGCGCTCTTCGACGCGATCATGGCCGGGGCCTCGGGTTATGTGCTCAAGGCCATCCGCGGCTCCGACCTGCTCTCCGCGGTCCGCGACGTCGCCGCGGGCCGGTCGCTGCTGGACCCGGTGGCCACCGGCCGGGTGCTGGACCGGCTGCGCGGCGGCGCGACCAGCCCGATCCCCGGCTGACCGGGCTCGGTCCGCAGGAGCGCCGGATCCTCGACCTGATCGGCGAGGGGATGACCAACCGGCAGATCGGCGACCGGCTGCACCTGGCCGAGAAGACCGTCAAGAACTACGTCTCCGGGCTGTTCGCCAAGCTCGGCATGGAGCGCCGCACCCAGGCCGCCGCCTACGCCGCCCGGCTGCACGCCCAGGAGCGCTGAAGCCCGAGCATGCGCTGAAGCCCGAGCATGCGCTGAAGCCCCAGGAACGCTGAAGCCCCAGGAACGCTGAGCCCGAGCAAGCGCTGAAGCCCGACCGGCACTGGGGGCGCGTAGGGGCGCACAGGGGGCGCCCAACAGTCGCTGGGAGCCCTGCTCGGCAGGCGTACCATCGGCCCGTGACACAGTGTCGGGCCGCTCCTGCGGCGCTGGCGGATACGGTGCACGGGATCCCGGTGGGCGCGGTGCTGCGGCGCTATCAGGATGTCACCGCGAGCTCCGCCGAACGGGTGAGTCAGGGCCTGCTCAACCGGGGTCTGCGGATCACCGGCCCGGACGGCGGCTACTTCCTCAAGCAGTACCTGGACGACGTCGGGCACTCCTCGGGCGCCGCCATCACCGCGCAGCACCGGGCCGTGGCCGGGCTGCGCGACCTGGGCCTGCCCACCGTCCCCCGCTGGCCGCCCGCGACGGGCGGACCTTCGTGCTGCTGCGCGGACGCCGCTATGCGCTGTTCCCGTGGGTCGAGGGAGAGCACCGCTCCGGCACCGCTCTCGACCATGAGCAGTGCTCTGCTCTCGGAGCGCTGCTCGGCCGGGTGCACAGTGCTCTCGCCCAGCTGCTCCCGGCTGCCCCGCACCCGGTGTCGCACCCCAGTGCCGACCCGGCGCAGACCCGGCGGACCATTGCCGGACTGCTGGCGCTCGCCCGCGACCGCGCGCCCCAGGAACCCTTCGACGCGCTGGCCCGGCGCGGCTGCGGGAACGGCTGGAACTGCTCGCCGTCCACGGCCACCGGCGTCCCGGGCCGGACGCGGCCCCGCCCAGTGGCTGGGTGCACGGCGACTTCCACCCGCTGAACCTGGTCTACCGGGGCCGGGAACCGGCCGCGGTGCTCGACTGGGACCGGCTCGGGCCCAAGCCGCGCACCGAGGAGGCGGTCCGGGCCGCCACGCTGTTCTTCAACCACCCGGACACCGGGGTGCTCGACCTGCCGCGGGTGCGCCGCTATGCCCGCGCCTACCGCGAGGCCTCCGGCGCCACCCCGGAGGAGGTCGCCGCCGGCGTCCACCGGGTCTGGTGGGAGCGGCTCAACGACTTCTGGATGCTGCGCTGGCGCTACCAGCGCCGGGATCAGCGGGCCGACCCGCTGTTCCCGGCCGCCGCCGCACAGACCGCCTGGTGGTGCGAGGAGTACGAGCAGGTCCTCGACGCCTGCGTGAACTGACGCGCCGGCCCGGCGGCCCGCCCGGCACGGCGCACACCACCTGGTCCGCGCACCACCCGGTCCTCGCACCACCAGGCGGTCTGCGCTCGCGCCGGGCGCTCACCTGCCTGGGAAACGACGACGGGCTCCGGGGAGTTGCGCTCCCCCGGAGCCCGGTCACCGCTGTCGCCCGGAACGGGCGGCTGCGGTCAGGCCTACGGGTTGTTGGCCGGGGGTTCTTGCCGCCCGCCTGCGCGCTGTCGGTGTCGCTCGGGGTGTCCGAGGGCGTGTCCGACGGCGTGAGCGAGGGCGAGGGCGTCAGCGAGGCCGACGGGGTGGTCGACGGCGAGGGCGTCAGCGAGGCCGACGGGGTGGTCGACGGCGACGGCGTCAGCGAGGCGGGCGGGCTGTAGGGCGGCGGGCTGTAGGTGTCGCTGGGCGTCGGGCTGGCGGTCGCGATGCTCGGCGGCGCGCTGCTCGGCTGGCTGCTGTCGCTGGCGGTGCTGCTGGACGTGCTTGAGCCGACCGGGATCGGGGTGCCGCCGCCGGAGCCGCGCATGGCCAGCGCCACCCCGATGGTGATCGCCGCGATGGCGACCAGCACCGCGATCACCGCGAAGACCGCCTTGCGGTTGTTGCGCTCGTCGTGGCCGTCGTCGTACGGGCCCTCGTAGACACTGGCCCCGCCGCCGCCGGCACCGGACGGCTGGGCGCGCATCGCCTGGTCGCGCCGACCGCGCCCACCTGGCCGATCTGGCCCATCGGCGTGGTGTACGCCTCGGGACGGGCGATCCGGGTGGCGCCCAGCGCCCCGCCCGCGGCCGCGCCCGCCGCCGAGGCGGGAAGCGCCTCGGTGACGGCATTGCCTGGTGCATGGTGCGCAGCATGTGCTGCAGATGCGCGCGCATCTCGTCGCGCTCTGGAACCGGTCGTCCGGGTCCTTGGCCAGCGAGCGCAGCACCAGCGCGTCCAGCACCGCCGGAACCCGTCCGTTGGCCTGCGACGGCGCACCGGGGCGTCCTGCACGTGCTGGTAGACCACCGACAGCGGGGTGTCGCCGGTGAACGGGGGGCGCGTCCAGCTCGTAGAGCATGCAGCCGGTGGCGTAGAGGTCGGAGCGGTAGTCGACGCCTTGCCCAGCGCCTGCTCCGGCGACAGGTACTGCGGGGTGCCATGACCATGCCGTCGGTCATGGTGCTGGTGGCGCCGGTCAGCGCGCGGGCGATGCCGAAGTCCATCACCTTCACCGCACCGGTGTTGGTGATGATCACGTTGGCGGGCTTGATGTCGCGTGCACGATGCCGTGGCGGTGGCTGTAGGCCAGCGCCTCCAGATCCCGGCCGAGATGATCAGCGCCTGGTCGACCGGCGGCGGCTCCTCGCTCTGCAGCAGCTCGCGCACCGTGTGGCCCTCGACCAGCTCCATCACGATGTACGAACGGTCTCCTGGCCCTGCGCCTCCTCGCCGGTGTCGTAGACCGCGACCACGGCATGGTGGTTGAGCGAGGCCACGGCGTGTGCCTCGCGGGAACCGCATCCGGGCGATGGCGTCCTCGGCCAGGTCCGGGCGCAGCACCTTGACCGCGACGGTCCGGCCGAGCCGGGTGTCCTGAGCCCCGAAGACCTCGGCCATGCCGCCCCGGCCGAGCCGACGGGTGAGCCGGTAGCGGCCCTCGCCGAACACGCTCAGCCCGCCGGTGGAGGTGATCTGCTGCTCCAGTGACGGCTGTTGACTCGCGACCGGTCGTTCCCGTCGGCTGCTGGCCCGGTCAGTGCCCTGACCTGCCCACTGTTCCTGGGATGCGAACGGGGAGGGGCTGTCGTGAGCGGGCGTCACATCGCTGTCGTCACCGTACGGTGCCGAGGAGTCACGCTGCGCATCCGTGTCGTCAGCGCCGCTGCGTGCTCGTTGTCTGCCATTACTCTCCGCCGTCGGTCATCCGTCTGTGCACCCGGTGTCACCGGGCTGGTCACCCACTGTGTATTCTCCGCCGTCCGCGCGGGTCTTCAGAGCACGCTACCGGTTTCTCGGCGCACGCGTGGTGGCCGGTCCGCCGGTTGAACGTCAACCGGCCGGATCAGGACCCGTCCCGCGCCTGCGCGGCTCGACCGGTACCGGCGCCGGCCCCGTGGTACCCGACGACAACGGCGGTACGCCCCAGGCCGTTGCCGTAAGTGTCGTTGTCCTGATTGGACTTCAACGCGTCACCGATCAGCCCCAGCAGGAACAGTCCGACCACGATCACGCTGATGATCACGGCCACGACCGCGCAGCCGCGCCTGGCTCCGCTCCGCCGCTGGGCTGCGCATCGGCATCGCCATCCGCGGCGGTGGGGTCGGACGTACCGCGGGCCGCTGCGGCGCCTGCGCCGGGCGGTACGGCGGCGGGGTCTGCGCCGCCGGCCGCGGCACGTACGGCGGGCGTGGCCGCCGGCCGGACCGGCCGCGGCTGCGGCGTGGCGGCTGCCGTAGCCGGGCTGCGGCTGCGGGCCCGGGCGGTACGGCGCCTGGACCGGCGGCACGGCCTGCTGCTGACCGGTGTACGGCTGGTTCGGGTAGGGCCGCCGTTGAACTGCTGCCCGCCGAACTGCTGCCCGGGAAAGGCGGTCCGGGCTGCTGGTGTCCGGCCTGGTCCGGGCTGCGGTCCGCCGAACTGCGGCTGACCCGGCTGGTAGGGCTGCTGCACCGACGGCGGGGCGTGCCCAACTGCCCCTGGGCCTGCGGGAAGAGAGCGTTGGCGCCGGAGCCGCCGACCCCCGGGCCGCCGGGTCGCGGACCGTCGCCGACCAGCAGCGGCGCCCCGCCGACCGCTGCGCCGAGCATCCGCTCGCACTCCACGCGCATGGTGTCGGCGTCCGGGAAGCGGTGCGCCGGGTCCTTCCGCAGCGCGCGCGCCACCAGCGCGTCCACCCCGGGCGGCACGGCCGCGTTGAAGCTCGACGGCGCCGGAGGGGTCTCCTGGACATGCTGGTAGGCCATGCCCAGCGCCGACTCCGACTCGAACGGCAGCCTGCCGGTGAGCAGTTCGAACAGCATGCAGCCGACCGAGTACAGGTCGGAGCGGGCGTCCACGGCCCGGCCCAGCGCCTGCTCCGGCGACAGGTACTGCGGGTGCCGACCACCATGCCGGTCTGCGTCATCGAGGTGACACCGGACTGCATTGCCCGGCGATGCCGAAGTCCATCACCTTGACCACGCCGCGGCCGGTCACCATCACGTTGGCGGCTTGATGTCGCGGTGCACCAGCCCCTGTTCGTGCGACGCGGCCAGTGCGGCCAGAACCTCGCCGGTGATCCGCAGCGCGCGGTCCGCGGCATCGCGCCGTACTCGGCCATGTCCTTGCGCAGCACCGAACTGAGGGTCGAGCCCTCGACGTACTCCATCACGATGAAGGGACGAGCACCCCGTCCTCGTTCTCGTCCGCCGCTGTCGTGCACCTGGACGATGTTGGCGTGGTTCAGCCGCGCCACCGCCTGCGCCTCGCGGCGGAACCGTTCGCGGAAGGACGGCTCCCGGCTCATCTCGCCGAGCATCGTCTTTATCGCCACCGTCGGTCGAGGACCGTGTCGTCGGCGAGGTGGACGGTGGCCATGCCGCCCTGACCGAGCAGTTCCCGCAGTGCATAACGGCCGTGGCCGACCGTCCGCACCACGTCGCCGCGACCGCTGCCCTGCACACTCATCAGCTTCTCTTCCCCCGGGCGCGCGCAGACGCATGCCAGCGACCGGCGCCTATCGCGTACCAGGACGCCAGGCTATCGGGCCGGACCGACCCGCGTCGCGGGGGTTGGCGGACAAGAACATGCCCGTTCGCCCGGAACTGACCACGCGGCAGCCGCGTCCGCAGCGGTGGCCGCCGACCGTACCCGACCGGCCGCCGCCGCTGCCCCGTTACAGGTAGGACCGAGCGCAGCGGCCCCTGGTCCTCGTCGTCCTCCTCGGCGCCCGGGGCGCCGGCGGCAGGGCCCGCCGCATCTGCTCCAACTGGGCACGCGCGGCCATCTGCTGGCGAACAGCGCGGTCTGGATGCCGTGGAACAGGCCCTCCAGCCAGCCCACCAACTGGGCCTGGGCGATCCGCAGTTCGGCCTCGCTGGGGATGGCCTCCTCGGTGAAGGGAAGCGACAGCCGCTCCAGCTCCTCCACCAGCTCGGGAGCGAGACCGCCTCCAGCTCCTTGACCGAACTGGCGTGGATCTCCTTCAGCCGGACCCGGCTGGCCTCGTCCAGTGCCTGGCGGACCTCCTCCAGCAACTGCTTGATCATGCTGCCGATGCGCATGACCTTGGCGGGCTGCTCCACCATCTCCGTGATCGGCAGCTCGCGGGACTCGCCGCCTGCGCCGCCGCCGCTGCCACCGACCCCGCTCGTCGGGAGGCCGCCCACGGGCATCCCATCGGGACCGACGATCAGGACCTGGGGGCCGTTTTCCCGGCTCGTTCATCGGCATGTTCATACTGGCCATTGTCTCCCACCCGGCTGCTGACAGGGGCCGTACCCCGGGGATCCGGCCCGGTCAGCCCCCCGGAGATCGCCGGGCTGCTCACAGCCGCCGCAGCCGCCAGCCCAGCAGACCGGCCCCGGCGCCGATCAGCGCCAGCCCGACGCCCAGCGGCAGCAGCGGGCGCCGCAGCGTGCGGCCGTAACTGCCCGGTCCGGCCGGCGGCAGGGCCAGGTATGCGGGCTGCGAACCGGCCAGGGCGCTCGGGCCAGCGGTGGCGGGCCGGGCGGCGCGGGCGCCACACCTGCCCCTCGGCCTGCCCCTCGGCCTGGTCCGCGGACTGGCTCCCGGCCTGCTCCTGGCCCGCTCCGCAGCCTGGCGGCCGGCTGCGGAGCGGCCCGGCGGGCCGCGTCCGAGCCGGTGCCGGTGCCGCTGCGGGACGACCCCGGGCACCGCCCCTGCCTGCGGCGGAGCCTCTCGTCCGGCCCCGCCCGCACTGCCGGAGGAGGCGGCCGTCCCGTCGGCGGTGACCGCTTCCGTCCCGCCCGGGAACAGCGGCTGCACCAGCGGCACCGGTAGTCGGACTGCCCGGCCCCGGGCCCGTCGCCCGCCGCACCGTCCCCGGGATCCGGCCCCGGCGCGTTCGCGGCCGTCGCGGCCGCGGTGGTGGCCGGGTTGCTCGGGGCGGATCCGCCGGGCCGGCCGGGGCGCGGCCGGGGCGCCGCGTTCGTGGTCGTCGTGGCCGCCGTGGACCATTCGGGGCGGACCAGCCGGACCTCCCCTCCGTCCGGCAGCCGCAGCAGCATCCCGGCCCCGGCGTAGGGGTCGGAGTCCCGGCGGAGCGGGTGGCCGCCGTGCTTGGACACCTCGGCCGTCGAGGACGCCCAGGCGGTCGTGGCCGCCCCCGGCCCGGCGTCCAGTGCGGTGAGCCCGGCGAGCACGCCGAGGGCAGTGAGCACGGTACGGCTGGGTGCGCTGCGACGGGGAAGGGCCACGGTCTCGCGTCCTCCAAGCCGGTACGGCTCCTGGGCAGATGGTGCTAGAACACTCCCATATATCCCTAAAAGCAGCATTTCGGACATGGCGACACGAGCGACCCGGGGCGACTCTCAGCCGGATTGGTGCAGCAGCCCGGTCAGTACCCGGGTGACCACCCGGTCGAAGACCCGCTCGGCCGGCTCCCGCGCGCCGGTGCGTGCCGCACCGGCCAGGGCGGCGGCCAGATGGGGGTGGCTGCCGGGGCTGACCGCCCGGGTCAGGTACTCCTGCTGCGCCTGCTGCCACTGCGGCAGCGTCCGTCCGGCCCGCCGCTGGTCCGCCTCCGCCCGGCTGAGCGCGGCCACCACGGCATGGAACACGCCCAGCGCCTCCAGTTTGGCCCCGGGGAGGCCGGGTGGTCCGCCAGCCGGGCCAGCTCCTGCTCCAGCCGGGAGACGGCATGCGGCCCAGGGGCTGCGGGAGGCGGTCGCGTCCAGCAGCCAGGGATGCCGCAGATACAGCTCCCGGCTCTGCCGGGCCAGGCCGAGCAGCCCGTCCAGCCAGCTCCCCGGCCCGGGCCCGGTCGCTGGGTGGTCCATCTCGCCGACCGCCTGGTCGATCATCAGCTCCAGCAGTTCCTCGCGGGTCGCCACATAGCGGTAGAGCGAGGCCGGCCCGGCTCCCAGGGCCTGCGCCACCGCCCGCATGGTCACCGCGCCCAGCCCGTCCGCGTCCGCCAGTGCGATCCCGGCCGACGCCAGCTGCTCCCGCCGAACGTCGGCGCCGGCCCCGCCCGGAGCGTTCGGGACGCAGCCAGATGCTCTGCGCATGCGGTTCGGACATGGCCACTCCAGAGATCGACAACCCGCCGAGGTCCTATCAGACCACGATCTGCGAACGCCGTATGCAGTCCACCCGAACCTGTTGAAGCTCCATCTGAAGGACCGCGGCCTCCTCGCCCTGGTCCAGGCCGCCACCGGGCCCGGTGACCGTCGCGACGTCCGACCCGGAAGACCTCGCCCAGCTCTGCGGACCCGCGGTGGAGATCGTCACGGTCTGACCCGCTCCGGCGGTCGCCCGGTGAACTCCCGCCGGAGCACTGCGGCTCAGAGCTGGAGCGTCCCGCCGGGGCGCGGGCGGGCGATCCGGGACACGTCGGTCCGTCGGCCAGTACCCGCACGACTCCCGCTCGCCGGCCCACCGCACGTTCAGATCCGCTGGACGACGATCCGGTCGCCGCAGAGCAGTCGTCGTGGTGCAGGCGAGCGCTTACGAGCACTTGTCGACGTGGATTGTTGTGCCCACCACGACCAAGTCGTTCGACTCATTGATCCATCCCACGATCGAACTGCTGGGTCAGGAGGTCAGGGTTCTGGTGGAACAGGCGACGGCTATCGACCCGCAGCGCCTCGGCGACTTCGCCGGCTGCCTCAGCACTGGTGAGTTGATGAAGGTCAACGAGGCGCTGCGAGCCGTGCTCGACCTGGAGTAGTCGCTGCGGCTCAGAGCTGGAGCAGGATCTTGCCGACGTGGGTGCTGGTTTCCATCAGGCGGTGGGCGTCGGGGGCGGATTCGATGGGGAGGAGGCGGTCGATGACGGGTTTGACCGCTCCGCTTTCGATGAGCGGCCAGACGTGTTCGCGGACGGAGGCGACGATGGCGGCCTTCTCCTCCAGCGGGCGGGCGCGCAGGCCGGTGGCGGCGATGGCGGCGCGCTTGGCCATGAGTTTGCCGAGGTTGAGCTCGGCCTGGATGCCGCCCTGCATGCCGATGACGACCAGGCGGCCGCTGACGGCGAGGGCGTCGAGGTTGCGGTCGAGGTACTTGGCGCCGATGACGTCGAGGATGACGTCCGCGCCGTGGCCGGCGGTGGTCTCGCGCAGTTCCTCGACGAAGTCCTGCTCGCGGTAGTTGATCAGGATGTCCGCGCCGAGCTCGCGGCAGGCCGCCAGCTTCTCGGGGCTGCCCGCGGTGACCGCGACCTTCGCGCCGACGGCCTTGGCCAGCTGGATCGCCATGGTGCCGATGCCGCTGCTGCCGCCGTGCACCAGCAGCGTCTCGCCGGGGCGCAGGTGCGCGATCTGGAACACGTTGGACCAGACGGTCGCGGTGACCTCCGGCAGCCCGGCGGCGGTGATCAGGTCGACGCCCTTGGGGGGCAGCAGCTGGCCGGCCGGGACCGCGACCTCCTCCGCGTAGCCGCCGCCGGAGAGCAGCGCGCAGACCTCGTCGCCGACCGCCCAGCCGCCGACTCCGTCGCCGACGGAGACGATGCGGCCGGAGCACTCCAGGCCCGGGTAGGGGACGATCCCGGCGGCGGGTCGTAGAAGCCCTGCCGTTGCAGCAGATCCGCCCGGTTCACCGCGGCGGCCGCCACCTCGACCAGCACCTCGCCCGTCCCGGCCACGGGGGCGGGGACCTCGGTCAGGGTGAGGACGTCAGGGTCGCCGGGTTCAGAAATCACGATGGCTCGCATGCGGCTCACGCTACTCGTTGCGGGCGCCGGGAAGGCTTTTGACGGGCGCGGGAAAGGCTTTTGACGGGCGCCGGACGGCCGTGCCCCGCCGTACCCGCGGTCGCGGGCCCGGCGGGGCACGGTGGGGCACGGTGGGTGCGTCAGTTCCCCGCGACGACGGTGGTGGCGTCGTTGTTGGAGAGGGTGACCGGCTGGTCGTTCTGAAGCTCGTTGAAGAGCGTCTTGGACTGGGACTGGTCCCACAGCACGGCGTCGCCGGCGTTGGAGGTCTCGTAGTTGGCGTTGGAGATCGGGACGGTCAGCGAGTGGCCGCTGCCGCCGGAGACGCTCTTCATCGCCCAGAACATCTGCGCCAGGTCGTAGGGGTTCATGTTCTTGTCCACGCTCAGGGTGTCGATGCCCGCGCTGAGCACCGGGTAGAGCTTGAACGGGTTGAGGACGGTGGCCGGGGTGGCCGCCTGGTGCGCCACCGCGGACAGGAACTTCTGCTGGTCCGCCATCCGGCTCAGGTCCTGCTGCGGAGCCTGGTGGCGCTCGCGGACGAACTCCAGCGACTGTGCGCCGTTGAAGGTCTGGCAGCCCGCCTTGAAGTTTCGCCCCGGAGGCCTCGTCCACCAGCGGCTGGGAAGGCACATCTGGACCCCGCCGAGCGCGTTGACCAGGTTGACGAAGCCGCCGAAGCCGATCTCCGCGTAGTGGTCGATGTGGATGCCGGTGTTGTACTCGACGGTCTGCGCCAGCAGCGCGCCGCGCCCAGGAGAACGCCGCGTTCAGCTTGTTCTGCGACGCCGGGTACTTGGTCCCGGAGGAGCCGGTGAAGGCCGGGATGGTCACATAGCTGTCGCGCGGCAGGCTGAGCAGGGTGTCGCCGTTGGAGCCGATGTGCAGGATCATCATCGAGTCGCTGTTGCCGAACTGGCCCTCGTCGTCACTGCCGGTGTGCAGCTCCTGCTGTTGCTGTTGGTGAGGTTGCCACGGTTGTCGGAACCGGCGATCAGGTAGTTGGTGCCCTTGCCGAGCGGCGGCTGGTTCGCAGCGCGCCGAGGTCGACCGTGCGGTTCAGCTTGTTGTCGGCCCAGACGTAGGTGCCGATGGAGGTCGCGATCAGCAGGGTGACCAGGGTCAGCACGCCCCAGGTGATCCGCTTGCGCCAGTTGCGCCGCTTGCCGGTCCCGCCGCCGGGCCTGGACCCGCCGCTGCCCCCGCGCCCGGCCCGGTAGGTGGTGCCGCCGCCGCTGTGCGAGGTCGCGGTGGGGCCCTGGGCCGCTTTCGCCCCGCGCGGCGAGAGGCCGGGCGGCAGCGGCGACTCGGAGCCCGGCGCACCCGGCTGTGCGCTGCGGGGCTGTCCCTGCGGCGGGCCGTAGCCGCCGCCGCGCTGCTGTACGTGCGGCGCCGGGCGCGCGCCACGATTCGGCTCGCCGCCGTCGGTCCTGCCTTCAGGCCATCCGTTCATGGACGAAAGTGTGCCTGGTCAACCCGTCGGCCGGGGGGTCCGGGACGGTCCGTAGCAGTTCTGTTGAATCGCCGGACGTACCGGGCGCGTCCGCACCGGTTCACACCGGTTCGCGCCGGTGTCACGGAGCGCGCCGCCCGCGGTGGCGCCGACCCGGTGGATGGCGATCAGCCGGTCACCGGGCCGGAGCGCGGCGACCCCGGGGTCGGTGTAGGGCAGTCGCAGGCCGTCCCTGACCACGGCGACCACCAGGTCGCCGCAGTCCTGCGGGGCTGCGCCGACCTCGGCGGCGGTGACCTCGCGGTCGACCATGTCCAGTCCGCTGCCGACGGTCAGCAGGTCCTCCAGCACCGCGCCCGCGTTCGGACTGAAGGTGGACATGCCGAGCAGCCGTCCGGCCGAGCCGGAGCTGGTGACCACCACGCTGGCCCCGCTCTGCCGCAGCAGCGGGCGTTCTCGTCCTCGCGGACCGCGACCACGATCGTGGCCGTCGGATTGATCTGGCGGGCGGTGAGCGTGATCAGCACCGCGGCGTCGTCGCGCTGGGTGCCGATGATGATCTGCGCGGCCGACCCGGCCTCGGCCCGGCGCAGCACCTCGGAGCGGGTGGCGTCGCCGAGGATGCTCACCAGGCCGTGCTCGTTCGCGGTCTGGACCGCGCGGTTGCTGGGTCGACCACCACGATCCGGTTCCTGGGGATGCCCTTGAGCAGCAGCGTCTCCACCGCGTGGCGGCCCTTGGTGCCGTAGCCGATGACCACGACATGGCCCTGGCGGCCCGGTTCGGTCAAGTCCGACCTCCATTTCTTGATCCGCCACAGCTGGCGGCTGCGCGTGGTCAGCACCTCAAGGGTGGTGCCGACCAGGATGATCAGGAAGACCACCCGCAGTGGGGTCACCAGCAGCACATTGACCAGCCGGGCGCTGTCGCTGACCGGGGTG
This sequence comes from Streptacidiphilus sp. 4-A2, assembly GCA_014284505.1. Taxonomy (GTDB): domain Bacteria; phylum Actinomycetota; class Actinomycetes; order Streptomycetales; family Streptomycetaceae; genus Streptacidiphilus. The sequence continues at coordinate 6,928,836 of JAAFYY010000001.1, forward strand.
ATGTCGCCGTAGCCGGTGGTCGACAGGGTGACCGTGGCGTAGTAGATCGCGCCGAGCAGGTCCAGTTGGGCGTGGGCGTTGTCGTGGTAGCCGCTCCGGCCGAAGTAGACCAGGGCGACGGTGACGACCAGCACCAGCAGCGCCAGCAGCAGCCGCCGCCGTACCTGCCGCAGCGGCGGCCGGATGCTGCCGGGCATCAGGATCTGCCGCAGCTCGGCGTCCTGGGTGTCGTACAGCCGCTGGTCGCGGGTCCGCGCATCGCTGCGGTGGCCCGGGTCGCCGGCGCCTGGATTCCCGGCGCCTGGATTCCCGGCGTCGGGGCCTGCCGCGCCGGGGACGTCCGTGCCGGGGGTGTGCGCGCCGTCGTCGGCCTGCCCGCCGGGCCGGCCGCCGGGTCGGCGGCTCATCCTGCGGGGACCGTTCATCCCGCGGGGACTTCCAGGACCTCGACCCGCGCCCCGGCGGGCAGCCCGCCCGGCGGCACCACGGCCAGGCCCTCGGCCAGCGCCAGCCCGCGCAGCATCGCCGGACCGTCGTACGACAGCGGCACCGCGCCCTGCGTGGGCAGCGCCACCGGCACCAGCCGGGTGTCGGCGTGGTGCCCGGGGAAGGGCGCGGCGGCGCGCACCAGGTACGGCTGCGGGGCAGGCCACCCGGCCAGCGCCCGCAGCAGCGGCTCGGCCAGGGTCACCGCGCCCGCGACGGCGGCGAGCGGGTTGCCGGGCAGACCGATCAGCCGGCGCCGTTCGCTCCCGCCCTCGACCGGCGGCAGCGCGGCCAGCAGCATGGGGTGCCCGGGGCGTACCGCGACCCCGTCCACCAGCAGCCGGGCGCCGACCTCGGCCAGGGCGGTGTGCAGGAAGTCCACCGGTCCGGCCGCGGTGCCGCCGGTGGTCACCACCACATCGGCCGGGCTGCGCAGCAGCGCGTCCCGGAGCAGCCCCAGGTCGTCGCCCACCCGGCGTACGCCCTCGATCCGCGCGCCGTACCCGCGCAGCCAGGACGGCAGCAGCGGGCCCAGGGCGTCCCGGATCCGCCCGTCCCTGGGCGGCCCGGAGTCCAGCAGCTCGTCGCCGAGGATCAGCAGCTCGACCGTCGGGCGGCGGTGCACCGGCAGGTCGTCGCAGCCCGCGGCGGCGGCCAGGCCGAGTACGGCGGGGGTGACCGCGGTGCCGGGCGGCAGCAGCGGCTCGCCGCTGTGGCACTCCTGGCCCCGCGGCCGGATGTCCCGGCCCTGGTCCAGCGGGCTGGCTCCGCAGTCGTGCAGCAGCTCGGTGTCCCCTGGGCCGGGCGGACACTGCCGTCCTCGCGGCGCAGCACAGCGGTCGCCCCGGCGGCAGCTGCGCGCCGGTCGCGATCCGGATCGCGGTGCCGTCCCGCAGCACCGCCGCGTCGCCCTGCCCGGCCCCGGGCAGCTGTCCGGCCGGAAGCTGCCCGGCGAGCAGCTGCCCGGCCAGCCGCCAGGGCCGGGCCGGAGACGGCCCAGCCGTCCATGGCGGAGGTGTCGAACGCGGGCAGGTCGGTGAGTGCCTCCAGCGGGCGGCCAGGATCCCGCCGAGGGCCTCGGCGAGCGGCAGCCGCTCGGCGGGCAGCGGCGCCCCGGCGGCCCGCTGGGCCTGACGGCGGGCCTGCGTCCAGCTCAGCACGCCCGGCCCGGGGACGGCCGGCTCCGGCCGGTCGCGGCCCGGTCGGCGTCGGCCCGGTCAGCCTCGGCGCGGTCGCGGTCGGCGTCGGCCGGGCGTAGTCGTAGGGGGCGTCGGCCGGGTCGGGGACGTCGCTGAGGCTGTGGCCGTGGTCGCACCCGCTGACGGCGAGGCAGCGGGTGCGGGCTCCCGGTCCGCGCCGGAGCGCAGCAGGAACGGGTAGGGGCTCAGCAGGTCGCTCTCCGGAGTCGAGTCGACGCTCACTGCTCGGGCTCCTCCGGCTTCCAGCCGACGGCCAGCTTTGCCGCCTTCCGGTTCGCCTCGGCGACGGCCTGCGGGCCGCCGCCCGCCTGCGCGGCGGCGTAGCCGACCAGAAACGCCGTCAGCGGCGCGGCCGGGCGGGCCACCCGTGGGCGACCTCCCGGGTCATGTCGAGCAGGCCGGGGACATCGACCTCCAGGTCGATCCCCAGTTCGGACTTCACCGCGGCGATCCAGTCATCCAGCATCTGACCATCGTCGCTGATGGAACGGCGGAGAGCGGTAAAGGGGGTGTCGCGTTTTCGAATCCACCCGTTCACCGGGGCGCGGGGGGCTGGTGAGACGGGCGGGTGAGACCGGCCGGCCTGTGCTGCGGCTCAGTCGGCCTGCCGGGCCCGGGCACGCGCCTGCGCCCGTTCGACGTCGTCCCAGGTGTCGCAGTCGGTGGCGACCGCGTCCGGGTCCGGCAGCCGGAGTGTGGGCAGCCGCCGACCAGCCGCCGCAGCGGCAGCCCGGACGGGTCGCCCCAGCAGCGCCAGCGCGGCGCGCAGGGCGTCGGTGCGGTAGGCGGCGGCGAGCGGCTGCTCACGTCCTTCCGCGTCGACCAGCACTGCGGCGTCGGCCTGCGCGGCGTCGGCCTGCGCGGCGTCGGCCGCCGCGGCTGTTGCGGTTGCGGGTGCGGTGCCGGTGAGCGCCGCGCACAGCCGGTCCGCCGTCGCGGCGTCGAAGAACGGCAGGTCGGCGGCGAGCAGCAGCACCGTCCCGGCGGTGACCAGCGGCAGCGCCGCGGCGATCGCGGCCACCGGGCCGCCGCCGGGCGGCTGTTCGCGTGCCCAGCGGACCGGGCGCCCGGTCGGCCGGCGCGGGCCGACCACGACCGTCGTCCCGGCCCCGGCGCACCCGGCCAGCACCCGCTCCAGCAGCGGTGTGCCGCCGATCGGCAGGCCCGGCTTGTCCGCGCCGCCCAGCCGCCTGGCCGCACCCCCGGCCAGCACCACCGCGTCGTACCCGGCCGCCGCCGCAGTTGTCGTCATGCGGCCAGTATCGCGGCCGCGGCCGGGCCGGCCAGGGCTGCCGGCTCCGGCTCCAGCTCCGGCTCCGGCTCCGGCTACAGCGGGTGCTCGGCGAGAAGCGCGCCGACCTCCTCCTCGTACGCGGCGGCCGGGCCGAGGAACAGCTCCAGATACTTGGCCCAGGCGTGGTAGCGGTGCAGCGGGTAGTCGAGGTCGGCGCCGATGCCGCCGTGCAGGTGCTGCGCGGTGGAGGCGATGGTGCGCACCCCCTCGGCGGACCACACCTTGGCCGTGGCCAGGTCGGCGGCCAGCGGCGGACGGCCGGGCAGCTCCGGCTGGTCCAGGCCGATCCGCCAGGCGGCCTGCCACAGGGTCGCCTCCATCGCCCGCAGATCGATGTACCGGTCGGCGGCCTGCACCGCCACGCTCTGGAAGGTCGCCACCGGGTGGCCGAACTGCACGCGGTCGCTGGTGTAGTCGGCGGTGATCCGCAGGATCTGCTCGCCGAGGCCCAGGCACAGCGCGGCGGTGCCGACGATCAGCAGCCCGCGCAGGTAGAGCCAGTTGGCGGCGTCCGGCGCGGGCGCGCCCAGCTGCGCGGAGGCGTCCAGCCGGACGCCGTCGAACACCATCTCGGCCATCAGCTCCCCGCGGGCGGAGACCTGGCGGCGCAGCTCCAGCCCCGGCGCGTGCGGATCCACCAGCAGCAGCAGTGTCCCGGCGGCGGACCTGGCCGGGACCAGCACCCGGTCCATGACCTGCGCATAGGGCACGGCGGTCTGCGAGCCGTGCAGCGTCCAGCCGCCGTCGGCCGCGCCGTCGGCCGCGGGCTCCGCGCGGACGCCCAGGTCGGCCGGTTCATGGCCGCTGCGGCCGTGCGGCGCGACGCCCAGCAGCAGCCGTCCGGCCACCACCTCGGGCAGCAGCCGCCGGCGCTGCTCCTCGCTGCCGTACCGCTGGACGGCCAGGGCGCCGCGCCGGTCTCCAGCAGCGGAACCCGGGCCAGCACCCGGGCGGACTCGCGCAGCACCAGGCACCAGGCGACGGGGTCGAGACCGGCGCCGCCGTGGCGCTCGTCCAGGGCGATCCGGGAAGGTCGGACTTGGTGAGCCGCAGCCACAGCTCGCGGTCGATGTCGTCGGCGATGGGCCCGGTACCGACGGCCGGGCTGGGGACGCCGCCGCCGGGAGCCACATCGGCGAAGACCGCGCGTGCGGCCTCCGCTGCGCCTTGCTGCTCCTCGCTCAGGGTGAAGTCCACGGCTGCTGCCCTCCCACGAACCCGATGTGACGGATCGTCAGATTAGAACAGGTTCTAGAAGATGGGAAGGAGAGCGCCATGGCCCCGAGCGGTTCCGGACCGTCCGCTCCCGGACCCGGCCGGACCGATGCGCCACTACCGCTGTCCCCGGCCGGGGGCGGTCAGTACCGTTCTCGGCGATCCATCCGCGCGCCTCAGCAGCCGACGCAGCCGACACGACCGACGCAGCCGACGCGACCGACACGACCGAAACGGGCACACATGGCGGAGCACCTCAGCGGGACCACCGGCCCCGAGCCCATACCCGTCCCGCCCGCCGCCCCGACGCCGACGCCGACGCTGCTCCCGACACCGCTCCGGACGCTGACGCCGACGCCGCCCCCGCCCCCGCCCCCCGGCGCTGGTCGCCGCCCTCGCTCGCGGTGCTCGCCCTCGCCGCCGTCGTCCTCGGCTGCGCCACCGTCTGGCACCTCGGCGCCGTCTTCCTGACGATCGCGCCCGCCAACACCCTCTCCCAGCGCTACCACAGCCAGATCGACGCCTACGTCTACCCCGAGTTCGAGCAGAACTGGCAGCTCTTCGCGCCCAACCCGCTCCAGGACAACATCGACGTCGAGGTCCGGGTCCAGACGACCGCCCCGGGCGGGAGCCATCCGCTGTCCGGCTGGATCGACCTCACCGCCCAGGACATCGCCCGGATCCACGACAACCCGGCGCCCAGCCACGCCGACCAGAACCTGCTGCGCCGCGCCTGGGACTACTACACCGAGTGGCACAGCCAGGCCGACGGGGCCTCGCTGGGCAGCGGCGGTCCGCTCTCGCAGGAGTACCTGAAGCGGATCGCGCTCCAGCGGATCGGCCGCGACTGGCAGCGGAACCCGATCATCGAGCTCCAGTTCCGCGCGGTGTCCATGCCGGTCACCGGACCGGCCTGGACCGGCGCGCCGAGAAACCCGGTGCCCGGCTACGACAACCTGGCCTGGTGGCTGGTGACCGGCGCGGACTACCAGGGGCTGGGCCGGTGAGGGCCGCCGCGGTCCCGCGCCGGCTGGCCGCCGTGCTGCGCCCGGAGATCCTCGCCGCCTGGACGGACTTCACCGGCCGCGCCCTGGCGCCGTACCAGGCCGCGGTGGTCCGCATCGGCACCGCCCTGTGCTTCGGCGCCTTCCTGCTCCGGGAGTGGCCCAACCGCCGGATGCTCTACGGCGACCGCTCGGCCTGGAGCCTGGATCTGGCCCGGCGGATGCTGGCGCAGAACCACGCCTTCTCGGTGCTGGTCTGGTCCGGCGACCGCTGGTGGTTCGAGGCGGTCTACACCGCCGCCGTCCTGGTGAGCGGGCTGCTGCTGCTCGGCTGGCGGACCAGGACGGTCTCCGTGCTGTTCCTGGTGTGCGTGCTGTCCGTCCAGAACCGCAATGTGCTGATCGGCGACGGCGGCGACAATGTGATCCACCTGCTGGCCGTCTATCTGGCCTTCACCCGTTGCGGGCAGGTGTGGTCGCTGGACGCCCGCCGCCGCGGGCTGCGCCCGGAGCGGGCGGGCGGCGGCCGGACCGGGGTGCTGCTGTGGGCGGCGACCGGCGCTGCTGGCCTGGGCACAGTTCAGCGGCATCGCCGACCTCGGCATGCTCGCGCCCGGGCTGTACAGCTGGAGCACGGTGTTCTGGGGCTTCTGGCTGCTCGGCGGGGTCTGGGAGCTGCTCGGCCGACGCGACCCGCTCGGCGAGCCCAGGGCGCTGCTGGACGCGCTCGGCAACATGCTGCACAACTGCGCGATGCTGGTGATCGCGGCGGAGGTCTGCCTGATCTATGCCACGGCCGGCTGGTACAAGATCACCGGTTCGCTCTGGCAGGGCGGCAGCGCCGTCTACTACCCGTTGCACCTGGCCTACTTCGACCCCTGGCCCGGGCTGTCCCATGCCCTGGGCGCCCATCCGGTGCCGGTCTTCCTGATCACCTACGGCACGGTGGCGGTGCAGGCGTCGTTCCCGTTCCTGGTGTTCAACCGGCGGATCAAGAATGTGCTGCTGGTGCTGATGATGATCGAGCACCTGGCGATAGCGGTGACCCTGGGCCTGCCGTTCTTCTCGCTGGCCATGGTCTCCGCCGACGCGGTCTTCCTGCCCACCGGCTTTCTCCGGCGCCTGGGCGCGTGGGCGGGCCGCCGGGCCGCCGCGCTGCTCCCGGCGGCGGCGCGGACCGGGCCGGTGGCGAACGCCGCAGGTCAATGACCCGTCAAGATGCCGGTCCGCGCGTCAGGGGAGCGTCAGCGCTGCTGCCCGGCGCGCGCCGGGCTCGGCAGAGTGGGGGCGCGGGGCCGGGTTGCGGCCCCAGGGGTGGGTCGTGACCGCTGGTGCTGTCCGGTTCGTGGGGAGCCGGGCGCACCGGCGGCCCGGTCCGCCCAGCCGTCCGCGCCCGGCCGTTCGCGCTCAGCCGTCCGCCGGGCCGGGGCCCGGCCGGGGCGTGCCGAACAGGTCCGGATCCAGGTCGAGGACCGGCGCCAGCGCGTGCACGGCGGCGAGGCAGCAGCCGACCAGTGCGGGGCCGTCCGTCCAGCCGTCCCGGCGCCAGGCCACCAGCAGCCCGCCCTCGACCCGCCAGTCGAAGGATTCCGGGGCGGAGAGCAGGGTCCGGGCGAGCCCCGGGGTGATCAGGGTCGCCGCCAGCCGGTCATCCAGCGAGGAGGCCCGGTAGGCGGAATCGAACTCGGGGACTCCGGTCAGCCGCTGCGGATCGCTCACCGGCAGCCGGACCCGGGCGGAGGTGAACACCGGCTCGTGCTGCACCTCGATCGGCGGCAGCCCCCGCCCAGCCGGACCACCGCGACCTGGTACCAGTGCGGGCTCCCGTTCTCCTGGCAGGTGTAGCTGAAGACCTCGCCGGGCAGCCCGGCGAACGCCCCGGCGTACCTGCCTGCGGCTGCCGTAGTGGAACGGCGGGAGCGAGGACAGCTCCGACAGCGGACGCGCCTCGGGGACCGGGCGGAAGCCGTAGTCGGTCCGCAGCGCGAGCGCGGTCTGCCGGCAGCGCCGCGCGGCTCTGCGCGGGCCGAGCACCGGCACCGCGACAAAGACGGCGGCCAGGCAGAGGAAGAGCAGGACTGGGATGGCATCGCTCACGGCGGACTCCCTCGCGCCGGTACCGCCCGGGGATGGACGGCCCGGCAGAGGCAGGCGTATGCCCGCCGCCGAATTCCGTTCAATAGCGCCGTATAGCGCCGTTAACGGTCTTGACGTCGCATTGACTGCCAATCCGGGCCGGTGTACCCGTTCGGCCGACAGGCTCGTCAAGACGCCGTCAGCGCCGGCCCGCTGAAGGTCAACGAGGCGTCAGGACCGTCCGGTGCCGGTCCGGGCCGGGGATAGCTTCGGGTGGTGGCCCGGCCTTCGGACTGGCTCCGGGCCCGGTATGGAGAGGACCGATCGGCCGTGCCCGAGGACCGCACTCACCAGCCCCTCTTCGTCCCGGTACGGGAAGCCACCTGCGGCTACGTACTGCGGATGTTCCGCGACCGCGACGGCTCCCGCTGTGCCGTCGCCTTCAGCACCGAGGACCGCCTGCGGGCGGTGCTCGGCGACCGCCAGCACTGGCTCCCGCTCGCCGAGACCGCCCTGCGCGACCTGGCCCGCCCGCTGGGCGCGCATGCCCTGGTGCTGGACCCCAACATGGTCGCCCCGACCGTCCGGGAGACCCCGCGCACCGTGCCGGTGCCGGTCCTGGCCGGGGTCCCGCGCGGCGCCGTCCCGGCGCCGGTCGCGGCCGGGCCGGGGGCCGTCGTCGGCAAGCCCGCGCGGGCGGCCCACCGGGCGCCCCGCTGGAGCGGCTCCGGCCCCCGGCGCGGCTGCGCCACCGCCGACCCGGCGCCCGCCGAGGCCCCCGCCGACCTGCTGCACCTGTCCTCCTGACTGACTGTCCTCCTGTCCTCCTGTCCTCCTGTCCTCCTGACCGACTGGCCGACTGACCGACCCATCGACTGAAGCTGCCGCCCCGACCGGACCTCCGAGGGCGGGCGGAGTCCGCCCGCGAGAGCCACCGAGCCCCCGGGGCATCCCCTGCGAAACCCGTGAGAGAGGGAGACCGCCGTGCTCACCAAGCGCGCTGTCGCCACCACCGGCACCACCTCCGGCGCTGCCGCCGCCCCCGCTGCCGCGCCGCCTCGTCCCGGCCCGCCCGCCGCCCCGGCGGGGTCGCCCTGGCCCGCCGGGGCGCTGCGCACCGCCGCCGACATCGTCGTCGGCGGCGTCGGGCTCGCCGACCTGGCCGTCCAGTACCACCCCCCGCTCTATGTGCTGGACGAGGCCGAGGTCAGGGCGCGCTGCCGGTCCTACCGCCGCGCCCTGCCCGGCGCCGAGGTGGTGTACGCGGCGAAGGCCCTGCTCTGCGGAGCGCTGGTGGAGTGGGTCGAGCAGGAGGGCCTGGGGCTGGACGTCTGCTCCGGCGGGGAGCTGGAGCACGCCGTGACCTGCGGGTTCCCGCCCGAGCGGATCGTCATGCACGGCAATGCCAAGAGCCCGGAGGAACTGGCCTCGGCCGTGCGGCTGGGCGTGGGCCGGATCGTGGTGGACTCCTTCCCGGAGATCGCCCGGCTGGCGGCGCTGGCCGATCCGGAGCGGCCGCAGCAGGTACTGGTCCGGGTGGTCCCCGGGGTGTCGGCCGGGCACCACGCGGCCGTGCGCACCGGCGTCGAGGAGCAGAAGTTCGGCTTCTCCATGGCTTCCGGCGACGCCGCGGACGCGGTCGCCCGGGTCCTCAACCAGCCCCGGCTGCGCCTCGCCGGGCTGCACTGCCACCTCGGCTCGCAGATCACCGAGACGGCCCCCTACCTGCTGGCCGTGGACCGGCTGGTGCCGCTGCTGGCGGAGATCCGCGACCGGCACGGCGTGGAACCGCCGGAGCTGGACCTCGGCGGCGGCCACGGTGTCCCGTACCGGCCCGGCGATCCCGCCTTCGACCTGCGCTGGTTCGCCGCCCAGGTGACCGACCGGCTCGCCGACCAGTGCGTCCGGCACGGGCTGCGGGTCCCCCGGCTGCTGGTGGAGCCCGGCCGGGCGATCGTGGGCCCGGCCGGGGTCGCGGTCTACCGGGTGCTCGCGGTCAAGCACACCCTGAGCGGCCGGACCTTTGTCGCCGTGGACGGCGGGATGAGTGACAATCCCCGCCCGGCCCTGTACGACGCCGGCTACACCGCCGCGCTGATCGGCCGCCCGGCCGAGGGGCCGCTGACCGATGCCTGCGTGGTCGGGCGGCACTGCGAGGCCGGGGACGTGCTGGTGCCGCAGGTGGAGCTCCCGGCCGATGTACGGCCCGGGGACCTGCTGGCGGTCCCGGTCGCCGGGGCGTACCACCTGTCGATGGCGTCCGGCTACAACCTGGTCGGCCGCCCGCCGCTGGTCGCGGTCCGGGACGGCGCCGCGCGGCTGCTGCTGCGCCGGGAGACCCTGGACGACTTCCGCCGCCGCGACGTGGGCCGCTGAGGGCGGCCCGCCGGGACCTGTCCGCCTGGACCGGGCGGCCGGGGCGCCAAGGTGCCAACCGGCACGGCTTACTGACGGCTCGTCAGCAAGGGCTTCCGGTTCCGCTCGTCCACCGGACGGCGCCGAGGGGGCCGTATTGTCCCGGACCGGGTGCCTCTTTTGAGCGACACCCGGGCAAACCCGTGTCCAGGAACGGTCCCGCACCGCACACTTGCCAGCATGCGCATCGAAATGGCGGGGGAGGCGCAGCGCCCGGAGCGGGTCAGTGAGGACTTCGCGGCCGCCACGCCCGAGGCCCTGGTACTCCTCGACGGATCCAGCTCACCCTCGGCGATGGAGTCGGGCTGTGAGCACGGCACGGCCTGGTACGCCCGCCGGCTCGGCGTGCACCTGCTGGCCCGGCTGGTCGACCGGCCGGACCGGACCATGGCGCAGTGCCTGAGCGACGCGATCGCCGAGACCGCCTCGCTGCACGGCGCCCGCTGCGACCTGGCCCACCCGAATACGCCCGCGGCCATGGTGGTGGCCGTGCGCCGCCGGGGCGCGGCTCTCCAGTACCTGGTGCTCGGCGACTCGCTGCTGGTGCTGGACCGCTTCGGCAGCATCGCCGTGATCGGCGACAACCAGCCCTTCCCGGCGGGCGAGCAGCTGCGCCGCGAGGTGCAGGCGACCACCCCGGGCAGCCCGGAGCGGATGACCCTGCACATGCGCTACGCCCTCGCGGTGCGCGCCGCCCGCAACACCGGGCACGGCCCGTGGATCGCCGCGGCGCTGCCCAAGGCCGCCGACTACGCGGAGACCGGCAGCGTCCCGCTGTCCGAGCTGCGGGCGCTCGCCGTGCTCAGCGACGGCGCGTCCCGCTATGTCGAGCGCTTCGACCTCGGCGGCTGGCCGGAGGCGATGAAGCTGCTGGACGAGCGCGGCCCGGCGGAGCTGCTGCGCCGGGTCCGCGAGGTCGAGGCCACGGACACGGCCTGCGCCCGCTGGCCCCGCGGCAAGGCCCGCGACGACGCCACGGTGCTGTACGCGCGGCTGTAGCGACAGTTGGCCCCTGCCTGTGGCCACAGGCAGGGGCCAAAGGCTCAGAGCACTCAGCCGGTGATGGTCCAGTACTCCCAGCCGGAGTTGCTGGCACCGTTGCTGACGTCGCCGCCGTAGCTGACCACGGTGCGGTACTCGTAGCCCTTGGGCCAGCTGGTGAACTGGATGCCGAACCGGCTCCCGTAGCCCAGCGGGAAGGACTTCGGCTGGTTGGCCGAGACCCACGAGTTGCCGTTGTAGTACTGAGCGGTGACGGTGATGTTCTCACCGGTCTTGTTCGGGGTGACGGTTCCGATCAGGGCCGGCACCGACGAGCTGTGGAACTCCTTGACGGAGTGGCCGCCCCAGCTGGTGGTGGCGTAGTTGCCACTGAAGCTGCCGTTGGTCTCGGAGCCCACGTGCACGGCCACGCCGGCGCTGTTCACGGCGTTGTCGGAGGCGTCCCCGGCGAAGTTGGCCCAGTAGGTGCGGGTCTGCGAGACCCAGTAGCGCACCGACAGGTTGCCCGCGCGGTTGACCGTGCCGCTGGCCGCGGCGTAGACGGCCCCACCGGCCCAGTTCTTGGCGTAGAGGGCGACCTTGCGGTTGCTCGCGGTCGCGCCCAGGTGGATGTTGATGGTGACCCAGCTGCCGTAGCCGACCGAGGTGGAGCTGAACGACGTGGTCAGCTGCGGCGTCTTCTTGGCGTGGCTGGTGACGGCGTGCGTCGCGGCGGGCGCGGCGGCCATGGCAGGCGCTGCGGCCATGCCGATGACGCCTGCGGCCGCGGCCAGGACGGTGCCGAGAGTGTTGCGGAGTTTCACGTAAGCCCCCAGATGTGCGTGCCGAAGCACGGACGCGATGCGGGCGGAGGCACTTCGCCTCCTCGCTTTCGCGTCAACGGTCAGGACAGTACGACACCGCACTGACAGTTCTCACCTGGGGCCCACGTCACGCACAGGCCTTCTCCGCAATTCAGTTGTGTTCTGCCGGGATTTGCCCGAATCGGCCGGACTGGAAGTCCTCCATTGCCTGCTGGAGCTCCCGGTGACTGTTCATGACGAACGGTCCGTAGTGGGCCACCGGCTCCCGGATCGGCTGCCCGCCGAGGATGATCACGTCCAGGTTGGGCGAGCGCGACTCCTGGGTGGCGTCGGCCCGCAGGGTGAGGCTGTCGCCCTCGCCGAACACCACGGACTGGCCCATTCCGAACGGCCGCTGGTCGGTGCCCGCGCTGCCGCGCCCGTTGAGGGCGTACACCAGGGCGTTGAAGTCGCTGCGCCAGGGCAGGGTGACCGCCGCGCCGGGGCTGAGGGTGGCGTGGATCAGGGTGATCGGGGTGTGCGTGGCGCCGGGGCCGTCCACCCCGCCGAGGGAGCCGGCGATCAGCCGGAGCACCGCGCCGCCGTCCGGGCTGGTCAGCAGCTTGACGTTGGCGCTGCCGATGTCCTGGTACTTGGGCGTGATCATCTTGTCGGCGGCGGGCAGGTTCACCCACAGCTGGATCCCGTGGAAGAGGCCGCCGGTGACGACCAGGTCCTCGGGCGGGGTCTCGATGTGCAGGATGCCGGAACCGGCCGTCATCCACTGGGTGTCGCCGTCGGCCAGCGCGCCGCCCCCGCCGGTGGAGTCGCGGTGGACGAACTTGCCGTCGATCAGATAGGTCACGGTCTCGAAGCCCCGGTGCGGGTGCCACGGGGTCCCCTTGGGCTCGCCGGCTCCGTACTCCACCTCGCCCATCTGGTCCATCATGATGAACGGGTCCAGCAGCGAAGTGTGCACCCGGGCGAAGGCGCGGCGGACCGGGAAGCCCTCGCCCTCGTAGCCCTCGGGCGCGGTCGCGACCTGGACGACGGGGCGGGGTACGGCGGTGATCGGGTCCGGGGTCTCCACCCGGGGCAGGACCAGCGGGTTCTCGACGGTCACTGCGGGCATGTCAACCTCCTAGGGAACTCCAGGGCCGGTGGGGGTGCCGACACATCCAAGGTAGTTGAAGCATCAACCTAATGCAAGTTGAAGTTTCAACTATGTGGATACGTCCGGGCCCGGCAGACCCGTCAGGCCGGCTGGCCCGGGTTGGCCGGAGGGGTCAGCCGTACATCCGCCGCATGGTGAAGTCGACCATCTGCTCCACGGCCTTGGCGTCGAACACCATCCGGTGCTCGCCCTCCATGTCCATCGCGAAGCCGTAGCCGGTCGGCAGCAGGTCGAGCACCTCGGCCCCGGTCACGGTGAAGTGCTTGGAGTCCTTGCCCGCGTAGCGCCGCAAGCTCCTTCAGTGAGCTGAACATCGGGATCACCGGCTGCGGGGTGTTGTGCAGGGCCAGGAAGCCCGGCCGCTCCCCGCGCGGGCAGAAGACCTTGGAGGTGATGAAGATCGCCTGGAAGTCCTCGACCGGCAGTGAGCCGGTGGTGAAGGCGCGGATCGCGTCCGAGAGCGAGGGGGGCGAGGGCTCCGGGTACAGCGGCTGCTGCTGCCCGTAGCCGCCGAGATCGGGCCCGCCCATGCCTGGCTGGCCCATCGGCTGCTGCTGGTAGTGGCCGCCCTGGTAGCCCGGTCCGGTGCCGCTCGTCGTCTGCTCGTAGCCGTACACGCTCCCTAGGCTATCGAGTCCGGCGCGGTCCGTACGGCCCAGTGGGCTTGAAATAAGTTACCAATGGGTAGCATCATGGGAGGATACCGCTGGGACAGGGGGCGCCACGGCGTCCGCAGAGGACCCGGCACCTAGCCGTTGCGATCACCGGAGCAGGTAATGGGTCACTACAAGTCCAACCTCCGCGACCTGGAGTTCAACCTTTTCGAGGTCCTCGGGCGCGATGAGGTGTACGGCAGCGGACCGTTTGCGGACATGGATGTCGAGACGGCGAAGAGCATCCTCGCCGAGATATCCCGTCTCGCGGAGAACGAGCTCGCCGAGTCCTTCGCCGACGCCGACCGCAACCCCCCGGTCTTCGACCCCGAGACCAACACCGCGCCGGTCCCGGAGACCTTCAAGAAGAGCTACCAGGCGTACATGGACGCCGAGTGGTGGCGGCTGGGCATCCCGGAGGCCATTGGCGGCACCCCCACCCCCAACACCCTGATCTGGGCCTACGCCGAGATGATTCTCGGTGCCAACCCGGCCATCTGGATGTACTCCTCCGGCCCGGCGTTCGCCGGTGTCATCGCCGACGAGGGCACCGAGGAGCAGCTCAAGGTCGCCAAGCTGATGGCCGACAAGGGCTGGGGCTCGACCATGGTGCTGACCGAGCCCGACGCGGGCTCCGACGTCGGCGCCGGCCGCTCCAAGGCGATCCGCCAGGAGGACGGCACCTGGCACATCGAGGGCGTGAAGCGCTTCATCACCTCGGGTGAGCACGACATGGCCGACAACATCATCCACATGGTGCTGGCCCGCCCCGAGGGCCACGGCCCGGGCACCAAGGGCCTGTCGCTGTTCATCGTGCCCAAGTACGACTTCGACTGGGAGACCGGCGAGCTCGGCGAGCGCAACGGCGTCTATGCCACCAATGTCGAGCACAAGATGGGCCTGAAGGCCTCCAACACCTGCGAGCTCACCTTCGGTGACCGCCACCCGGCCCGCGGCTGGCTGCTGGGCGAGAAGCACGACGGCATCCGGCAGATGTTCCGGATCATCGAGTTCGCCCGGATGATGGTGGGCACCAAGGCCATCGCCACCCTCTCCACCGGCTACCTCAACGCCCTGGAGTACGCCAAGGAGCGGGTGCAGGGCCCCGACCTGGCCGAGTTCCTCGACAAGACCGCGCCCCGGGTCACCATCACCCACCACCCCGACGTCCGCCGCTCGCTGCTCACCCAGAAGGCGTACGCGGAGGGCATGCGCGCCCTGGTGCTCTACACGGCGTCCGTCCAGGACGACATCTCCCTGCTCAAGGCGCGCGGCGAGTCGGCCGACGCCGCCGAGCGGCTGAACGACCTGCTGCTGCCCATCGTCAAGGGCTACGGCTCGGAGAAGTCCTACGAGCAGCTCGCCCAGTCGCTGCAGACCTTCGGCGGCTCCGGGTACCTCCAGGAGTACCCGATCGAGCAGTACATCCGGGACGCCAAGATCGACACCCTGTACGAGGGCACCACCGCGATCCAGGGCCAGGACTTCTTCTTCCGGAAGATCGTCAAGGACCAGGGCCAGGCGCTGACGGCGCTGTCCGAGCAGATCCAGAAGGCGATCGCGGGCGGCCTCGGCGGCGACGAGCTGTCGGTCGAGCGCGAGTTCCTCGCCTCCGCCGCGGGCGACCTGGAGGCCATCGTCGGCGCGATGCTGTCCCAGCTGGGCCAGGTCGAGCAGGACACCCGGAACATGTACCTGGTCGGCCAGAACACCAGCCGGCTGCTGCTCGCCTCCGGCGACGTGGTGATCGGCTGGCTGCTGCTGCGCCAGGCCGCCGTGGCACAGGCCAAGCTGGCCGCCGGGGCCTCCGACAAGGACGTGCCCTTCTACCAGGGCAAGATCGCCGCGACCCGGTTCTTCACGCGGACGGTCCTGCCGCTGGTGCACGGCCAGCGGCTGCTGGTCGAGGGCGTGGACAACGCGATCATGGACCTGCCCGAGGCCGCGTTCTGATCGTCCGGCCGCGCTGACAGCCGACCGGCACCGACGGCCGGCCGTCGCGAGCGTTCGACAGGGCCCCGGAGCACTGCTCCGGGGCCCTGTCGCGTTCCTGTGCGGGGGCCGCACCGGGCTCCTTCCGGGCCTGGGATTTCCGGGCTGGAGGGCCCGGGGTGCGGGAGGATGACCCCTGGCGCCCGGGGTGCGGGAGGATGACCCTGGCGCCCGGTGCGACGGGCGTAGGCTCGGCACCAGGCGGCAGCAAGCCGCATCTGCTCGCCGACCCTCACACCAGGAGCAGCATTGACCAGCGCAACCGGCGTGGGCGCAATCGCCTTCGACCGCAGCCACACCGATGACCTCATGGCTTTCCTCCAGGCCAGTCCCTCGCCCTTCCACGCCGTGGCCACCGCCGCGGAGCGGTTGGAGAAGGCCGGATTCCGGCAGGTCGAGGAGAGTGCCGCCTGGGAGGGCACTCCTGGCGGACGCTATCTGATCCGCGGTGGCGCGCTGATCGCCTGGTACACCCCGAAGGGGGCGGCCCCGGCGACGCCGTTCCGGATCGTCGGCGTCCACACCGACTCGCCCAATCTGCGGGTCAAGCCGATCCCGGACACCGGTGGAGATCGCCGTGGAGATCTACGGCGGGCCGCTGCTGAACTCCTGGCTGGACCGCGACCTCGGCCTCTCCGGCCGGGTGTGCTGCGCGACGGCAGCATCCGGCTGGTCCGGCTGGACGAGCCGCTGCTGCGGGTCCGCAGCTGGCCGTGCACCTCGACCGCAGCGTCAACGACAGCATGTCGCTGGACCGGCAGCGGCACCTGACCCCCATCTGGGGTCTGGGCCAGGTCACCGAGGGCTCACTGATCAGCCATGTCGCCGAGTCCGTCGGGGTCGACGCGGACCAGGTGACCGGCTGGGACCTGATGGTGCACGACATCCAGCCGCCGTCCTACCTGGGCCGTGACCGGGAGCTGCTGGCCGCCCCCGGCTGGACAACCTGCTCTCGCTGCACGCCGCCACGGCCGCCCTGGGCGCCGTCTCCGGAGCCGAGGAGCTGCCGCACATCCCGGTGCTGGCCGCGTTCGACCACGAGGAGACCGGCAGCGAGTCCGACACTGGCGCGCAGGGCCCGCTGCTGGGCACCGTCCTGGAGCGCTCCTCGTTCTCCCGCGGCGGCACCATGGAGGACAGGGCGCGGGCGCTGGCCGGCTCGGTCTGCCTGTCCTCGGACATGGGCCACGCCGTGCACCCCAACTACAGCGAGCGGCACGACCCGGGCCACCACCCGATGCCCAACGGCGGCCCGATGCTCAAGGTCAACGTCAACAACCGCTACGCCACCAACGGCGTCGGCCGGGCGCTGTTCACCGAGGCCTGCGAGCGGGCCGGGGTGCCCTGGCAGACCTTTGTCTCCAACAACTCGGTGGCCTGCGGCACCACGATCGGCCCGATCACCGCCGCCCGGTTGGGCATCGCCACCGTGGACTGCGGCATCGCGGCCCTGTCCATGCACTCCGCGCGCGAGCTGTGCGGCGCCGACGACCCGTTCCTGCTGGCCGCCGCCCTGAAGGCGTTCCTGGAGGGCTGACGTACGGCCCTCCGCGGGTGGGGGCAGTCCCAGGCCGCCCTGGTACTGCCCCCACCCGCCACCACCGCCCGTCCACCCGCGACCGCCCGTCCAACCGGGCTGCGTGTCCGGACCGGGCTACTCGTCCATCCCGGCGAGGACCAGCGGCAGTCGGGCCGCCGCGCCCGGCACCAGCCGCACCGGGACGCCCCAGTCCTGCTGGTGCACATGGCAGGTCGGGAACTCGATCGCCGGATCGTCGTCGCAGGAGGCGGCCATCGCGCTGATGTGCAGCACGCCCTCGCCGATCGAGCCGTCCAGCACCAGCGAGCGGTGCAGCGCGGTGTCCGGGCCGGCGCCCTCCAGCAGCAGCTCCGGCGGGGTCGAGCTGACCAGCAGCCGGGTGGCCGGGCCGTAGGTCTCGTCCAGCTTCTGCCCGGCCGGGGGCGTGAAGATCACGTCCAGCTGGAGCGCCCGGGGGCGACCTCGGTGGCCGGCCGCTGGGTCCGGTGCGCGGTGGCGGCGACCGCCAGCGCCTCCTCCGGCAGCCGCAGCCGGGTCAGCCGGTGCCGCGCCGACTCGACCACGGCGATGTCGCCGTCGACCACCAGCGCACCGCTGGGTTCACGCAGATCGGTAGCCAGGGTGGTGACCTCACCGGTGACCGGGTCGAACCGGCGCAGCGCGTGGTTGTAGGTGTCGGCGATCGCCACCGAGCCGTCGGGGAGCGCGGTCACCCCGAGCGGGTGCTGGAGCAGCGCCTGCCCGGCCTCGCCGTCGCGGTGGCCGAAGTCGAACAGCCCGGTCCCGACGGCCGTCCGCACCGTGTACGACCCGTCCGTTTCACGTGAAACGTAACGAACCGCCGAGGTCTCGGAGTCGGCCACCCAGAGCCGGTCCCCGGCGGCGGCCAGTCCGGACGGCTGGGCGAACCACGCCTCGGCGGCCGGGCCGTCGACCAGTCCCTCGTTGGTGGTGCCCGCCGCGGCGGCCACCGTCCCGCTCTCCGGGTCGTAGCTCCACAGCTGGTGGGTGCCCGCCATGGCGATCCACACCCGGTCCTCGAACCAGGCGACGTCCCAGGGCGAGGAGAGGTCCACCTCGGGCCCGGGACCGGAGGTGGGGGAGTTCTGCCACCACTGGCGTCCGGTACCGGCCAGAGTGGTGACCTCGCCGGTGGCCGGGTCGTACCGGCGCAGCGCGTGGTTGACGGTGTCGGCCACCACGATGCCGCCGTCCGGCAGCAGCGCCAGCCCCTGCGGCTCGCTGAAGCGGGCCCGGTCGGCCGGTCCGTCGGCGAACCCGCGCTCCCCGCTGCCGATCCGCCGCACCAGCGTCTCGCCGTCCGCGGCCAGTTCGGCCAGCGAGTGGTGCCCGGAGTCCGCGACCAGATACCCGCCGGACGGCAGCCGGATCGCCTTCCCGGGAACCGCAGCACCCCCGGCTCCGACACCGGCGGCACATACGGCCCGTCCCCCGGCGCAGCGTGCCCTTGGCGGCGTGCTCGGCCTCCAGCTCGTCCACCAGCGCGGCGATGGCGTGCGCATGCCCCTCACCGGCGTGCTGCGCCACCACATAGCCCTCGGGATCCACCACCACCAGCGTGGCCAGGCCCGCACGGCGTACTGCTTCCAGGTCACCAGCTCCGGATCGTCCAGCACCGGGTGCCGCACGTCGTACCGCTCCACCGCGTCCACCACCGCCTGGTGCTCGGCCTCGTGCACGAACTTCGGCGAATGCACCCCGACGATCACCAGCGTGTCCCGGTGCTTCTCCTCCAGCTCCCGCAGCTCGTCCAGCACATGCAGGCAGTTGATGCAGCAGAACGTCCAGAAGTCCAGCAGCACGATCTTTCCGCGCAGGTCCCCGAGGGTCAGTTCCCTGCCGCCTGTGTTGAGCCATCCACCAGCGCCGACAAGTTCGGGGGCGCGTACCCGTGCACGTGTTGCCATGCCTGTATCCAACCCCATCGGGCGGTGGGTGCATTCCGAAGCGTTCTTCGCGGCAGGGCAGTCGTCTCGCGCTACAGGGCGAGGTGCAGACGAAGCGCGGTGTCCAGTCGTGTGAGCTGCTCTCCGGATACGGTTCCGATTCGGTGCAGCAGGCGCTCGATCGCGACTGCGCGGACCTGTTCGGCCTGGGCTTTGGAGTCGCGCTCCAGACCGCAGGACGCGGCGTCAAGCAGTACCTGGAAGGGGAAGACCCGGTCCGTGTTCGATGTGATCGGTACGACCGTCAGCACGCCGCGGCCATGCCGGGCGGCAGACTGGTTGGCGGAGTTGTTCGAGACGATGACGGCGGGCCGTGCCTTGTTCGCTTCACTGCCGCGAACCGGGTCGAAGTCGATCAGGTAGACGTCACCGCGTCGCATCGGAGAGGCCGTCTCCTGTCGTGCGGTCCCACGCTGTCGCGTCCTCGTGCTGCTCCCAGTCCTGCCACGCCTGCGCGTAGTCGTCTTCCAACTGGGAAGCGCGGAGAAGTTCGATGGCGGCATGTATCACGGCGGATCGCGAGTCGGTGGAGGTCTCGGCCGCGTATTCATCAAGGAAGGCGACATCACCTTCAGGGAGGCTGACGCTGATCTTCATACCACACAGCGTACTCGCATGCTACTGAGAGTGCTACCTGTAGTGGCATCCACGGTAGTACTCCGCTTGTGGTCCCGCTCCGGTGCGGGAGTTACTGAGGGACGTGCGATCCGGCGCCCCGAGGGAGTCCTCGGGGCGCCGGGGGTGGGACGTGGGGTCAGCGGATCAGGGCTGCACGGTGATTCAGGGCTGCACGGTGATTCACGGCTTCACGGTGATGCAGACCGGGCTGCTGGTGGAGCTGAGGAAGGTGCCGGCGACGGCCGGGGTCCAGACCGCGCGGTAGCAGGTGCTGCTCCCGGCGTGGATCCACAGGCCCGCCGGGCCGGGGGCGGCCGGGTTGACGGAGACGGTGGAGCCGTTGTGCCAGGTGGCCCCGCCCTCCCACTGGAAGGTGACCTGACCGGCGAGCTTGTTCGCGGTGGACCAGACCCCCGCGACCCGCTGCCAGGGAGTGGCCGTCAGCTTGACCCACGCGTTCCGCGCCACGGTGCCGGCGGAGGAGGAGAGGAAGGTCGCCGTCGGCCATTCACCGGTGACGTCGACCGAGCTGCTGGTGGTCAGGCCGGAGTCGGAGACGGTGGTCAGCGTCAGCTGCCCGTTGACCAGCTGCGTGGCCGGGGTGGCCCAGGTCAGCGACGGCTGGGTGGGGTAGCTGCCGGAGGCCAGGGTGGTGCCGTTGTAGCCGATGGTCCAGGACTGGAGCTTGGAGAACCTGTCCGGCGCGGTGACCGCGGGGCCAGGTGCAGGGTGCTGCCTTCGGTCAGGGTGATCGGCGCGGTCGGCCAGGTGGTGGCGAGCGGCAGGGCCACCGTCACGTCCTGGATGGCCGTCTCCTGTGCCCCGGCCTCGTCGGTGACCACGTAGGTGAGCACGTGGTGCCCGAAGGGCAGCGGGACCAGGTTGAGCGGCACCGCGCAGCCGTTCGGGGCAGGCTGCGGGTTGTCGTACGTCAGGTTCCCCGAGCCCCACTGCTTGCCGTCGGCGAGCACGTCCACGTTCGCGAGGTGTACGCCGGCGTCCACGGCCAGGGCGTTGTTGCCGCAGAAGAACGGCGCCGAGTAGGAGTAGTCGAACTGACCGGAGGTCCAGTCCGGGCCGACCACACCGACGGTGGGGGCGGTGAGGTCAAACCCGTGCTCCACGGCGACCACCGCCGGCAGCAGTGTGCTGACCGTGCCGTTGCTGTCGGTCGCCACGATGGCGCCGGTGTAGAGGCCGGGGGCGAGCGCGCTGGTGTCCTCGGTCGCGGTCCAGGTGGAACTGCTGCCCTCCTGGGTGAACTGGATGGCCGGGAACGCGGGCGCGGCGCCGGGCAGTTCGAACTCCACATCGGAGACGGTCGTGCCCGCGGCGGCGGTCGGCGAGGCCGCCGCGTTCACGGTGAAGGTGGCGCTCTGGTCGCCGAGCGCCTCCGCCTCCCGGCCGTCGCGGCGGGAGCCGGAAGCCGCGGCCAGGGTCGGCCGGTGGTTGTCGATGGTGACCGGGACATCGGTGGCGTAACTCTGGCCCGCCGTGCTGTCGACGGTGGCCGTGATGTAGCCGCTGCCGTCCGGCAGCAGTGGGTAGGACGTGCTGGTGGAGCCGTAGGTCCTGAGTGCGGCGGTGTTCGCGTTCCAGGACAGCGTGCAGCTGGAGTCGCACTGTCCCGGCTGGGGGCCCACGGTCCCCAGTTCCTCGCTGCCGCCGGCGTGGATGGCGAGAACGGCCGAGCTGATCGTCACCCCGGCCGGCACCTGGATGGTCGCGGAGATGGTGGCCTGGCCGCTGAGCGTCTGGCCGTCGCTTACGCCGCTGATGGCGACCGTGGGACCGGGGGTGGTGGCCGCGGTGGCGGCGGTGACCGGGACGGTGGCCAGCAGTGTGCCGGCGAGCAGCGCGGAGAGATCACGGAGCCTGGTCCTGCTTGTGCCCAAGGTGAGTTCCTCGGAAGAAGAAAGCGGAAGAAAAAGGAAGAAGGTGGCGACGGCGCGAGTGGCGTTGTCGCGAGGGCCGGTAGTCGGTACCCGGCTGGAGGACTCTACTGTGATGATCATTCATTCGCACAGCTGTTTTGGAGAACTGAGGGAGAGCCGGTCCGGTGGGCTGACGGCTACCCGTTCGGCCCCGGCGTGGGTCGAAACCGCGGCGGGCGGGGAAGGCGTCCATGCAGTCAGACGACGCTGGAAGGCGGTACGGCATGAGGTACCTGTTGCGGGACCGGATGTTCTCCATCGGGGACGACTTCTGGATCACCACCGAGCACGGCGAGAAGGTATTCCTGGTCGATGCCAAGGTGCTGCGGATCGCGGACACCTTCGAGCTGAAGGACAACAACGGCCACAAGGTCGCGGTGATCAAGAAGAAGCTGGTCAGCGTCCGCGACGCGATGAAGATCGAGCGGGACGGCCATGTCGTCGCCACCGTCAAGAAGAAGCTGTTCACGCCGTTCCGGGACAAGTACGAGGCGGTGCTCGCGGACGGCCGTGAGTACGAGGTGCACGGCAACTTCCTCGACCACGAGTTCGCGATCGAGGAGAACGGGCACCGGATCGCGCACATCAGCCGCAAGTGGTTCAGCTTCCGCGACACCTACGGCATCGACATCCGCGACGACCAGGACGTGGCGCTGCTGCTGTCGGTGGCCGTCTGTGTGGACCATATGCAGGCCGCGGAGCACGAGACCAAGCTGTGAGCCGCTGACCGCCGCTGTGAACCGCTGACCGCCCGTCGTGGGGCGGCGCGGCGCGGGGCGGTCAGCAGACCAGGGCCCGTCGGCCGTGGACGATCCGGACGACCGGTCGTCCACGGCCGACGGGCCCTGGTCTGCGTGCGCCGGGCTGCTCAGGCGCCGGTCCCCGGCCGGACCTGGCCGAATCTGGCCGAACCGGCCGAGGATTGCTCCCCGGATTTACCCCCGAAGACTAGTTGAGTGGACTAGACTCAACTTAAGTCATGGCGGTCATGGCAGCCATGATGCGGTCAGTCGCAGAGAACGCATCGCAGAGAACGAATAGCAGGAGGACAATCCAGCGTGGACGTGAGCAAGCTCACCACCAAGGCTCAGGAAGCCCTGTCGGCCGCGGTCCGGCAGGCATCGAGCGCGGGCAACCCCGATGTCACCCCGGTGCACCTGCTGCTCGCTCTGCTGGAGCAGCCCGACGGCATCGCGGTACCGCTGCTGGAGGCCGTGAAGGCCGATCCGGGGCGGGTCCGCGCCGCCGCCGGGCGACTGGCCTCCGCCCAGCCCAGCGCCCAGGGTTCCACTGTCTCCGCCCCGCAGGTCTCCCGCCAGCTGGTCGCCGTGCTGGACCAGGCCGAGACCCGCGCGGCCGGCCTCGACGACGCCTATGTCTCCACCGAGCACCTGCTGGTCGGCCTCGCGGCCGAGGCGCTGCTGGCCGCCTTCAAGGACGTCCGCGCAGCGCCCGGGTCAGGCGCTGCGGCCGCCTTCAAGGACGTCCGCGCAGCGCCCGGGTCACCTCGCCCGACCCGGAGGGCACCTACAAGGCGCTGGAGAAGTACGGCGCCGACCTCACCCAGGCCGCCCGCGACGGCAAGCTCGACCCGGTCATCGGCCGGGACCAGGAGATCCGCCGGGTCGTCCAGGTGCTGTCCCGGCGCACCAAGAACAACCCGGTGCTGATCGGCGAGCCCGGCGTCGGCAAGACCGCCGTGGTCGAGGGCCTGGCGCAGCGCATCGTCGCCGGGGACGTCCCCGAGTCGCTGCGCGGCAAGCGCCTGGTCTCGCTGGACCTCAGCGCGATGGTCGCCGGGGCCAAGTACCGCGGTGAGTTCGAGGAGCGGCTGAAGGCCGTGCTCGCCGACATCAAGCAGAGCGAGGGGCAGGTCGTCACCTTCATCGACGAACTGCACACCCTGGTCGGCGCGGGCGCCGGCGGGGACTCGGCGATGGACGCCGGCAACATGCTCAAGCCGATGCTGGCCCGCGGCGAGCTGCGCATGGTCGGCGCGACCACCCTGGACGAGTACGCGAGCACATCGAGAAGGACGCCGCGCTCGAACGCCGCTTCCAGCAGGTCATGGTCGGCGAGCCGAGCGTCGAGGACTCCATCGCCATCCTCCGCGGCCTCAAGGGCCGGTACGAGGCCCACCACAAGGTGCAGATCTCGGACGCCGCCCTGGTCGCCGCCGCGACCCTGTCCAACCGCTACATCACCTCCCGCTTCCTGCCGGACAAGGCCATCGACCTGGTCGACGAGGCCGCCTCCCGGCTGCGGATGGAGATCGACTCCTCGCCGGTCGAGATCGACGAGCTGCAACGCTCGGTCGACCGGCTGCGGATGGAGGAGATGGCGCTGGACAAGGAGTCCGACGCCGCCTCCGTCGAGCGGCTCGCCCGGCTGCGCCGCGACCTCGCCGACCGGCAGGAGCAGCTGGCCGCGCTGACCGCCCGCTGGCAGCAGGAGAAGGCCAGCCTGAACAAGGTCGGCGAGCTCAAGGAGCGCCTGGACGACCTGCGCGGCCAGGCCGAGCGGGCCCAGCGCGACGGCGACTTCACCACCGCCTCCCGGCTGATGTACGCCGACATCCCGGCCGCCGAGCAGGAGCTCGCCGAGGGCCAGGACGCCGCGCGTACCGAGGCGTCCAGCGCCTCCATGGTCAAGGAGGAGGTCGGCCCGGACGACGTCGCCGACGTCGTCGCCTCCTGGACCGGCATCCCGGCCGGCCGCCTGCTGGAGGGCGAGACCGCCAAGCTGCTGCGGATGGAGGACGAGCTCGGCCGCCGCCTGGTCGGCCAGGCCACCGCCGTGCAGGCGGTGTCGGACGCGGTGCGCCGCTCCCGCTCGGGCATCGCCGACCCGGACCGTCCCACCGGCTCGTTCCTGTTCCTCGGCCCCACCGGCGTCGGCAAGACCGAGCTGGCGAAGGCCCTCTCGGACTTCCTGTTCGACGACGAGCGGGCGATGACCCGGATCGACATGAGCGAGTACAGCGAGAAGCACTCGGTCGCGCGGCTGGTCGGCGCGCCTCCCGGCTACGTCGGCTACGAGGAGGGCGGCCAGCTCACCGAGGCGGTACGCCGCCGCCCGTACAGCGTGGTGCTGCTGGACGAGGTGGAGAAGGCCCACCCGGAGGTCTTCGACATCCTGTTGCAGGTGCTGGACGACGGCCGGCTGACCGACGGCCAGGGCCGGACGGTGGACTTCCGCAACACCATCCTGATCCTGACCTCCAACCTCGGCTCGCAGTGGCTGATCGACCCCGAGCTGGGCGACGCCGCCAAGAAGGCCCGGGTGCTGGAGACCGTCCGCAGCGCGTTCAAGCCGGAGTTCCTGAACCGGCTCGACGACATCGTGGTGTTCGACCCGCTCAGCACCGAGGAGCTGGCCCGGATCGTCGACCTCCAGGTCGGCTCGCTGGCCAAGCGCCTCGCCGACCGGCGGCTGACGCTGAATGTCAGCCCGGCGGCCAGGGAGTGGCTGGCACTGACCGGCTACGACCCGGCCTACGGCGCACGGCCGCTGCGCCGCCTGGTCCAGTCCGCGATCGGCGACCAGCTGGCCCGGGCGATCCTCGGCGGCGTGGTGCTCGACGGCGACACGGTCGAGGTGACCGTGGACGAGGCGGCGGACAAGCTCGCGGTCCGCGCGGCGGAGCGGATTCCCACCTCCCTGGCAAAGGAGGGCTGAGGCTTCGCCGGAGGGTGCCGATGAGGCAGGATGGATAGGGAAAGTCTTCGTGAAGGGAACTCGTCTCGATGAGCATCGACCCGTCGTCCATCCCGTCCTTCGGGGTGCCGCAGCCGCCGCAGCAGCCGTCGGGCGAGGCCGGTCCGCCCCCGGTGGTCGTTCCGGACCAGGAGCTGGTCAAGCAGCTGCTGACGCAGATGGAGCTGAAGCACGCCGTGGACGAGGAGGGCGACCTGCTCGCCCCCTGGGAGGGCTTCCGCGTCTACTACATGTTCCGCGGTGAGCAGAAGGAGCTGTACGCGGTCCGCGCCTTCTACGACCGCGCGCACCCGATCGAGTCCAAGGCCGAGCTGATGGAGGCCCTGGACGAGTGGAACCGCGAGACCCTGTGGCCGAAGGTCTACACGCACACCCATGACGACGGCGTGGTCCGGGTCATCGGTGAGTCGCAGATGGTCGTCGGCATGGGCGTCAACATCAACTACTTCGTGGCGATGACGGCGAACTGGACCCAGTCCGCCGTCGCCTTCGACCAGTGGCTGGCCAACCGGCTCGGCCTGGTCGAGGACGTCGACACCAAGGACGGCGAGGACGGCGCCGAGGGCGACGGTCCGGCCGAGGACTGACGACCGCCCGACGCCTCACGTCGGAAACCCGACGTCTCACGTCGGAAGCGGAAGTGGCTGCGGGGCCGGTGCACACGCACCGGCCCCGCAGCCGTCCCCGGCGCCTTCCCGGGATCAGATCGCG
Source organism: Streptacidiphilus sp. 4-A2 (assembly GCA_014284505.1). Classification (GTDB taxonomy): domain Bacteria; phylum Actinomycetota; class Actinomycetes; order Streptomycetales; family Streptomycetaceae; genus Streptacidiphilus. The sequence goes on from JAAFYY010000001.1 coordinate 6,954,615, forward strand.
TAGGGCCACACGGTCAGCATGTAGACGCCGAACCAGCAGCCGAAGAAGGCGATCACGGCCAGCGCCAGCAGCCCCGTCGAGCGCCGCGCCCGGGCCAGCGCATACGCCGCCGGCAGCACCGCCAGCAGCACCGGCACAGCAGCGCGGCTTCGAGTGGTAGTAGTTGCTCTGCCCCAGCGACGCCGCCAGGATCAGCACCCCGTACACCGCCAGCGGCGGCCAGGGCCGCTCCAGCAGCGCCGCCGCGCAGGCGACCGCGTAGCCGATCAGCACGAACGCCACGCTCACCGGCACCCAGCCGTCGGCGTTGCGCAGGGTCGAGCCGATGAAGTCGACGGTGCTGCTGCCCCAGTCCCAGGCCGTGCCCCAGCCCGCCGACTGGATGTGCGCCCAGCCGTTCAGCTGCCCCCCGCAGCCCCACCCAGAGCAGATAGCCGGGCATGCCGACGCAGCCCAGGAAGCCGCCCGCCAGCATCCGCAGGCTCAGCCTCCGCTCCCGCCGGGCCGCCAGCAGCACCGCCACCACCAGCGCCGCCGAGACCGCGATCCCGGTGGAGCGGGTCAGCCCGGCGCAGCAGCAGAGCAGACCGGCCCAGAGCCAGGACTCCCGGCGCATCGCCAGCAGCGCGGCGGCCGACAGCAGCAGGAACAGGCTCTCGGTGTAGGCGATCCACAGCGACACGGCCATGGGCTGGCAGAACACCAGGGCCACGGCGAAGCCCGCCACCCGGGCCGACGCCAGCGAGCGCACCAGCCGGTGCACCACCACCGCCGCCGCGAACGCGCACAGCCAGGAGACGGTCACGGCGGCCGTGCCCCAGTCCAGCCCGGTGACGGTGTGCAGCACCCGGATCAGCAGCGGGTACAGCGGGAAGAACGCCAGATTGTTGCCGGTGAGCGCGCCGTTCGCATAGGTGTAGCCGTGCGGGTAGCCGCTCTGCGCGATCTCCACATAGAACGAGGCGTCCCAGACGTGGAACCGGCTGGCGAACGACTCGGTCGGGTTGTCCAGCCAGAGCAGCAGCAGGCAGTGCAGCAGTGCGGAGCCCGCGGCGACGCCCAGCGGCACCCCGAGCTCCCGCAGCCCCCACCGGGCCCACCCGCCCCCACCGCCACCGGGTTCCGGTCCCGGTTCCCGGGCCTGTGCCCGGCCGACGGCAGGCCGCAGCCGCCGTCGCGCCTCAGCGCGCGGTAGGTCGTCAACAAGGGGCTCGTCCACACGGGCATTATCGCCTCGGGAACCTGTCGCCCTCGGCGCAGCGCTCCTTTAGGCTGCGGACGGTGACACCACCCCCGAGGGAGACGTGACGCATATGAGCACCAGGCCGCTGTTGAACCGTCGCCTGGACGGAATGGGCAGCACGATCTTCGCGGAGATGTCGGCGTTGGCCACCGCGACCGGGGCGATCAACCTCGGGCAGGGCTTCCCGGACACCGACGGCCCGGCCGAGATCGCCGAGGCGGCGGTCCGGGCGATCCGCGAGGGCCGCGGTAACCAGTACCCGCCCGGTCCCGGCATCCCCGAGCTGCGGGCGGCGATCGCCGAGCACCAGCAGCGGTTCTACGGCCTCGGCTACGACCCGGACACCGAGGTCCTGGTCACCGCGGGCGCCACCGAGGCCATCGCCGCCGCGATGCTGGCCCTGCTGGAGCCGGGGGACGAGGTGATCGCCTTCGAGCCGTTCTACGACTCCTACGCCGCCTGCATCGCCATGGCCGGGGCCACCCGCGTCCCGCTCACCCTGCGGGCTCCCGACTTCCGCCCCGACCTGGACGCGCTGCGCACCATGGTCACCCCGCGCACCGGCTGCTGCTGCTCAACACCCCGCACAACCCCACCGGCACCGTACTCACCCCGGACGAGCTGGCCGCCATCGCCGAACTCGCCTGCGAGCGTGACCTGCTGGTGGTCACCGACGAGGTCTACGAGCACCTGGTCTTCGAGGGTGCCCACCACCCATCGCCGCCCTCCCGGGATGCGTGAGCGCACCGTCTCCATCTCCTCGGCAGGCAAGACCTTCTCCTTCACCGGCTGGAAGGTCGGCTGGGTCACCGGTACCCGTGAGCTGGTCGCCGCTGTCCGCACCGCCAAGCAGTACCTGACCTATGTCAGTTCCGGCCCGTTCCAGTACGCGGTGGCCGAGGCCCTGCGCCTGCCCGACAGCTACTTCGCAGACTTCCGTGCCGACCTGACTCGCAAGCGGGACCTCCTCGCCGAGGGCCTGCGCGCCGCCGGCTTCGAGGTCTACAGCCCGCAGGGCACCTACTTCATCACCACCGACATCGCACCCTTCGGCGAGAAGGACGCCTACGCCTTCTGCCGGGCCCTGCCCGAGCGCTGCGGCGTCGTCGCCATCCCCAACTCCGTCTTCTACGACGACCCGGACGCCGGACGCAGCCAGGTGCGCTTCACGTTCTGCAAGCAGGACCAGGTCCTTGCCGATGCGGTTGCCCGCTTGCGGCTCCTGTCGGCGTGAACATCCTCTGATTCCGGGGCCCGGCGGGGTGGTGGAGGTTACAGAACGGTAATGGTTTTCATCTTGGGCGGGATCTGGCTAGGAGTGAGAATCATTTTCATCTAGCCTGGGGGTGTTCTGCTGCCGTCCCGTCCGAGGAGAGCACGCTCCATGGCTTCCATCCTGTCCCGCCCCGCCCGGTTCGCCGCGGCCGCCGGTGTTGTCGTTGCGGCGCTCGCGCTCACCAGCGCGTGCTCGACGGCAAGCCCCGGCGCCGCGGGTGGCAGCGGTGGCAGTGGCGGGGGAGGGTGGTGCAGGTGGTGGCCGCGGAGAACTTCTGGGGCAGCATCGCCTCCCAGCTCGGCGGCAGTCATGCCCAGGTGACCAGCATCATCACCAACCCGGACACCGACCCGCACTCCTACGAGCCGACCACCGCCGACGCCCGCACGATCACCACCGCGCAGCTGGCGGTCGTCAACGGCGTCGGCTACGACAGCTGGGCCGACAAGCTGCTCGCCACCGCCCCCGACAGCGGGCGCACCGAGCTGAACGTCGGGGACCTGGTCGGGATCAAGCCGGGCGGGAACCCGCACCGCTGGTACTCGCCCGCGAACGTGCAGCAGGTGATCGCGCAGATAACCGCCGACTACAAGCGGATAGACCCGGCCGACGCCGCCTACTTCGACCAGCGCCGCTCCGTCTTCGAGACGCAGACGCTGGCGCCGTACAACAAGCTGATCGCCTCGATCAAGGCCACCTACGCGGGCACCCCCATCGGCGCCTCCGAGTCGATCGTGACCCCGCTGGCCGAGGGCCTGGGCCTGCGGATGATGACCCCGGAGAGCTTCCTGGACGCGATGAGCGAGGGCAGCGACCCGACCGCGGCCGACAAGTCCCTGATCGACCAGCAGATCCGGGACAAGCAGATCAAGATCTACGTCTACAACACCCAGAACTCGACCCCCGACGTCACCGCCCAGGTGCAGCTGGCCAAGCAGGAGGGGATACCGGTGGCCACCGTCACCGAGACCCTCAGCCCGGCCGGGGACACCTTCGAGCAGTGGCAGGTCAGCGAGCTCCAGGGGATCGCGGCGGCGCTGAAGGCGGCGGGCGCGAAGTGAGCGTGAGCGAGGCAGGGGCAGAGGCGACCGCCGTGCGGACCCCGGTGCTGGAACTGCGCGGCGCGGCCGCCCGGGTGGGTGGGCGGACCCTGTGGTCCGGGGTCGACCTGGCCGTGCAGGCGGGCGAGTTCGTCGCGGTCCTCGGCCCGAACGGGGTGGGCAAGTCCACGCTGATCAAGGTGCTGCTCGGGATCCTGCCCGCGGCGAGGGCGAGGCCCGGGTGCTCGGGCTGCGGCCCGGCCAGGGCGGCGACCGGGTCGGCTATCTGCCGCAGCGCCGCAGCTTCGGGCCCGGGCTGCGGATCCGCGGCACGGACATCGTCCGGCTCGGCCTGGAGGGCGACCGCTGGGGCGTGCCGCTGCCCGGCGGCCGCCGGCGCCGGGAGCAGACCGCGCGGGTGGACGAGGTGGTGCGGCTGGTCGGCGCGGACGGTTACGCGCACCGCCCGATCGGCGAGTGCTCCGGTGGTGAGCAGCAGCGGCTGCTGATCGCGCAGGCGCTGGTGCGCCGGCCCTCGGTGCTGCTCCTGGACGAGCCGTTGGACAGCCTGGACCTGCCCAACCAGAGCGCGGTGGCCGCGCTGATCGGCCGGATCTGCCATCAGGAGGGCGTCGCCGTGGTGATGGTGGCGCACGACGTCAACCCGATCCTGCACCACCTGGACCGGGTGGTGTACATCGCCGAGGGCGGCGCGGTCTCCGGGACTCCGCAGGAGGTGGTCACCTCCGAGACGCTGACCCGGCTGTACCGGACGCCGGTCGAGGTGCTGCGTACCAGCGACGGCCGACTGGTCGTCGTCGGCCAGCCGGAGGCCTGAGCATGCAGACGGTCTTCAGCTGGAACCTGCTCGCCGACTTCCAGTCGATGTGGTCGTTCCCGTTCATGGTCAACGCCTTCCGGGCGGGTGCGGTGGTGGCGCTGGTCGCCGGGGCCATCGGCTGGTTCATGGTGCTGCGCAGGCAGTCCTTCGCCGGGCACACGCTCGGGGTGGTGGCCTTCCCCGGTGCCTCCTTCGCGACTCTGGCCGGGATCAGCACCGGCTTCGGCTACTTCGGCTTCTGCCTGGCGGCGGCCCTGGTGATCGCGCTGCTGCGGCGTGAGGGCCGGGACGCCGGGGCGGAGGAGTCGGCGGCCACCGGGGTGGTCCAGACCTTCCTGCTGGCCTGCGGCTTCCTGTTCATCGCGCTCTACAAGGGGCTGCTGAGCGGCCCGGAGGCGATCCTCTTCGGCAGCTTCCTCGGGATCACCACCGGTCAGGTGCTGCTGCTGGGGCTGGTGGGACTGGTGGTGCTGGCGGTGCTCGCGGCGATCGGCCGTCCGCTGCTGTTCGCCTCGGTGGACCCGCAGGTGGCGGCGGCGCGCGGGTGCCGGTGCGCGCCCTGTCCATCGCCTTCCTGCTGCTGCTGGGCGCGGCCACCGCGGAGGCCGCGCAGATCACCGGCTCGCTGCTGGTGTTCGCGCTGCTGGTGCTGCCGGCCGCGACCGCCCAGGTGCTGACCGCGCGCCCGGGGCTGAGCCTGCTGCTGACCCTGGTCATCGGCTTCGCGGTGACCTGGGCCGGCCTGGTGGCGGCCTGGTACTGGCCGTACCCGCTGGGCTTCTTCGTGACCACCTTCGCCTTCGGCGGATATCTCGCCGCCCATGCGGTCTCCTGGATCATCCGGACCACAGGAGTGGCCAAAGCCGGTGGGATGACACCACGCACCGGTACGACCCTCACCAGTGGCACCAGGGAGGCCGGCGCATGAGCGTCTGGGGACAGGAGTTCTTCCACAACGCCCTGCTGGCGGGCACCTTCATCGCCCTGGCCTCGGGCCTGGTCGGCTACTTCCTGGTGCTGCGGGCCCAGGTGTTCACCGGCGACGCGCTCAGCCATGTGGCCTTCACCGGCGCGATGGCGGCCCTGGCCGCGGGGTGGGACCTGCGGCTCGGCCTGTTCGTCGGGTGCATCGGCGCGGGCCTGCTGCTGGCCGGGATCGGCCGCCGGGGGCGGGCCGACGACGTGGTCATCGGCAGCTCCTTCGCCTGGATCCTCGGCCTGGGGTCGTTCTTCCTGACCCTGTACACCACCTCGCGAAGCGGCGCGGTGGTGGGCAACGCCGGTACCAGCGTGCTCTTCGGTTCGATCTTCGGTCTGAGCGGCAGCCAGACCCTGGTCGCGGTGCTGGTCGCGGCCGGGATCACCGCGGTGCTGCTGCTGATCGCCCGTCCGCTGCTGTTCGCGACGCTGGACGAGGCGGTCGCGGCGGCCCGCGGGGTGCCGGTGAAGCTGCTGGGGCTCGGGTTCCTGGCCCTGGTCGGCGCCTGCGCCGGGGAGGCCACCCAGGCGGTGGGTTCGCTGCTGCTGCTCGGTCTGCTGGCGGCCCCGGCGGGCGCGGCGCTGCGGCTGACCCATCGGCCCTATCTGGGCCTGGTGTTGTCGGCGGGCCTGGCCGTGGCCGAGATGTGGATCGGGCTGGCGCTGAGCGCGACGGTGACCAGCCTGCCGCCGAGCTTCTCGATCATGGCAGCGGCCACCGCTGTCTACGCGATCGCCTGGGCGGTGAGTGGTTTCACTCGTAGGGGTGTTGCGGCATCAGCTAGTTGACACGACCGGATTCCGTGGGAGTGACCCTCGTAGGGGTGAACCTGGGCCCCTGCTTGTGTCATCGGTGCTTGCCGGGGGCATGTGTCATCGTGCGCAGCCCGAATTCGGATCGGGCGGTCGGAACAGCGTTAGTGCTTCTCCGGCACAGTTTTGACATGTCACCGCACAAAGTCGGTCACTGGTGTGTCCCGGGTGTGTAGCGAACCGCCGGGGAATGACGCCGGGGTGGCGAAGTTGGGTAAATCGTCAACGGGAACGGCGCATTCGTGCTTCGCTGCTTCCTGAGTCCCCGAAAGTCACTCCGCCATAGGGCAATCGCGCCCGCTGACAACTGTGCCCGTAGCCAGTAGACACTTGCCCTCCCCGGCGCCGTCGAGCGACCCGAGTAAGCGGAGCCAAGAATGCTCACCACGCTTGAGACCACCTACACCGATACCCGGGCCGGGGATCTGGCCTGGTGCCTGGGCAGCAAGCAACTGCCCGCGCTGGCCGTGCTGAACCTCCGGATCGGACCCACCGACCTCCAGTTGCGCCTGCTCGGAGCCTCCCACCAGGTCATCCTCGGAGCGGCGCCGAGCAGTGCTCCGAGACCGTGGCCTGCCTGCCGGGCAGCCGGACCCCGCTGCCCGCCCGGGTCGCGGAGTGCCTCCGGGGCTGGGAGTACGAATTCGCGGCCCGGGTGGAAACCCTTCAGGAGGAGGGATTCGCCCGCCGCGCGCAGGAACTCCTGGCGTTGGTGGAGAACCATCCGCACGGCCTCGCCGGGGTCTTCCCCGGCGATCCCACCGCCTTCACCGCGCTGCTCGCGGGCGCGGCGAAGGGAGATCTACTGGCGGACCTGGCATGCCTATCCGCAGGAGGGGCGACTGGTGTGCACCCGCTCCTCGCTCAGGCTCCGCACCGCGCCCTGAAATTGCGAATAGCTCAGCTGAGCGAAAAGTCAACTCCCGGCTGTGCGCGCTCAGTCGTTCAGGGGAAGAGCCGGTGGCCCGCGGTCGCCTAGCGTTTGTTTGTGATCAACCATTCCGTGGCCCCCGCGCCGACGCCTGCCGTCGGCGGCCGCGCCGGCCGGTGTCTGGTGCTGGTCGCGGCATTTGTCTGCGCCGCCTGCGGACTGGTCTACGAGCTGGAGCTGGTCGCCCTCGGCAGCTATCTGCTGGGTGACTCGGTCACCCAGGTCTCCGTGGTGCTCTCGGTGATGGTCTTCGCGATGGGCGTCGGCTCGCTGCTCGCCAAGCGCTTCACCACCCGCCCGGCGACCGCGTTCGCCCTGGTCGAGAGCGCGCTCGCGATGACCGGCGGGCTGTCGGTGCTGCTGCTGTACGGCTGCTTCGTCTGGGTCGGCCACTACCGGATCGCCCTGGTCGTGGTCGCCACCGTGATCGGCACGCTGATCGGCGCCGAGATCCCGCTGCTGATGACCCTGATCCAGCGGATCCGGCGGCAGGACGCGGGCAGCGCGGTCGCCGACCTGTTCGCCGCCGACTACGTGGGCGCGCTGGTCGGCGGGCTCGCCTTCCCCTTCCTGCTGCTGCCCGCACTCGGCCAGGCCGACGGCGCCCTGGTCACCGGCGCGGTCAACGCCGTGGCCGGGGCCGCGGTGGTGCTCTGGCTGTTCCGGCACGAACCACCGCGCCGGATCCGGCCGCTGCTGTGGGGGCTGTGCGGGGCGGTGCTGCTGGCCCTGGCCGTCGCCGCGGCGCTCACCGGCGCCTTCGAACGCGCCGCCCGGCAGACGCTCTACGGCGCCCCGGTCCGCTTCACCAGCCAGAGCCGCTACCAGGAGGTGGTGCTCACCGGCCCGGTGCCGACCGGTCCGCTGCCCACCGGCCCCGCGCCCCTGGACACCCTCTCCCGGGTACCGCCGCAGCGCTCCGGCACGGACGGCTACCCGCGCGGGACGAACGGGAGTTGCGACTGTGGCTGGGTGGCCGGAACGCGGTCTGCGGCAGCGACCAGGCGCTCTTCCACGCGGCCCTGGTCCAGCCCGCGCTGGTCGGCCCGCGGGCCCGGGTGCTGGTGCTCGGCGGCGGCGACGGACTGGCCCTGCACCAGGCGCTGCTGCACACCGACGTACGTCAGGCCGCGCTGGTCGAGATCGACCCGATGGTGCTCGGCCTGGCCCGCAGCGATCCGGTGCTGTCCGCGCTCAACGGCCGCTCACTGAGCGACCCCAGGGTCCGGGTGCACACCGCCGACGCCTTCGACTGGCTGCGCTCCGCGGCCCGCCGACCGCTCCGCTACGACGTGATCATCGCCGACCTGCCCGACCCCGGCCTCGACCAGGGGCACAAGTTCTACACCGAGGAGTTCTACGGCCTGGCCCGGCGGATACTCGCCCCCGGCGGGCGGCTCGCGGTGCACGCCGGCCCGGTCGACGCGAGCGGCTACTGGGCGGCGGACGCCGCGCTGCGCGCCGTCGGGCTGCGCACGGCCGACTACGCGCTGCCTGCCGGGGGCTGCGGCGGTCCTGCCGACTGGGGCTTCGTCCTCGCCGCCGCCGCTACCCCCGGTTGGCCCTGCCGCCGGGCCTGGCCGAGCCACCGGGCCTGGACCCGGCCGCGCTGCGGCTCGCGGCCGCCCTGGCCGGCACCCGCAGACCCACCCGTGCGGCCGCCCCGGCCACCCTGTTGCAGTCGGGCTGAGCACCGGGCCGGAAGGCGTCGGCAACCCGTCTCCGGCGCACAAAAAGACATCCTCATACGTCCCTTCCGGGCCCCCAGGTCTGTACGCTCCCAAGGTATGGAGCATGAGGTTCTGGTACCGCTGTCGCCGCAGACCGTCCGCCGGTCGCTGCGCCGTCCCGAACTGCTGGCCCGCTGCCTGCCCGGCTTCGTCCCGGCCGAGGAGGCCGCTCCGGACGCCGCCGTCGTGGCCGGGCGGCTGAAGCTGCGGGGGGCAACTCCTCGATCACCTACCGGGGCACGCTGCGGGTCGTGCCCGGCCCCGAGGACGGCCCGCTGCTGCTCTCGGCCGAGGCCCAGCAGGCCGTCGGCGAAGGCGAGGCCGCCGGGAGGCTGACGGTCTCGGTGACCCCGCTGGAACCCCGGCCGCGACGGCGTCGGCGACGGCGTGGACGGCGAGGAGCGCAGCCGGATCAGCTTCGGCTGCGAGTTCAGCGGCAAGGGCCGGATAGAGGAGCTGGATCCGCAGGCCCTGGCCCTGGCCGCGCGCCGACTGCTGGACCGTTTCTGCGCCACGCTGGTGGTCGAGCTCGACTCGGAGGCCCCGCAGGAGCAGCAGCTCTTCGAGGTGCTGGAGGGCCTGCCCGACCTCGGCGACTTCCCGGATCTGGCCGACCTCTCGGAGCTCTCCGAGCTGCCGGACATCGACTCCCCGGACCTGTTCATGATCGAGGAGTCGGTGGCCCCCGGCCCCAGGCGATGGACGGCTCCTGGCCCGGGGGCTCGAAGGGTCCGAGGAGCCGGTGCACCGCCGCAGCATGGTCGGCCGCTCCGCCGAGGAGGTCGACCACGCCCGCCGCGCGGCCGCTACGGCCCGGCCCTGCCGCCGCGCAGCGCCCGCTCCCGCGCCGCCGCGCGCTGGGGCTCCTCGGATCGGCGGATGGGCGAGCCGCCGAACCCGGAGGGCGAGTACAGCCGGATGCCCTGGCTGGTCGGCGGCTCGGTCGCGGTGGTCGGCGGAATGGTGCTGCTGGCCCGCGCGCTGCGCCGACGCTGAGCCCTGGGGCCTGAGCCCACGGCGGCTTCGGGCGGCGTTCGGGCGGCGTTCGGGCGGCTTCGGGCGGCTTCGAGCGCTGAGCCCTCGGCGGATTCGGCGGGGGCGCACGCTACCGTCGTCCACGAACGCTGCCGCCCGCCACTGCCTGGAGGTACCGTGCCCCGCTCCGCCCCGACGACCCAGTCGCCGGTCCGGCTCTCCGCCGGGGACGCCGAGCTGACCCTGCTGCCCGCCGACGGCTGCCGTGTCGCCGGCCTGCGCGTGGGCGGCACCGAGCTGCTGCGCACCGCGCGGGACGGCGCGCCCTGGGACGGTGACGTGTTCGGACACGGCTCCTTCGCCATGGTCCCCTGGGCCGGCCGGGTCGACCGGGGACGCTGGCGCAACGCCCAGGTCAGCCATGAGCTGCCGATCGACATGCCGCCGCACGCCATCCACGGCACCGGCATCCGCACCGCCTGGCGCCCGGCCGCCCCGGCCACCGCCGACAGCGCCGCGTTCTACTACGACCTGGCCGAGCCCTGGCCCTACCGGGGCCGGGTCACCCAGCTGTTCGAGCTGACCCCGGAGTCGCTGCGGACCACGCTCTCGGTGGAATCCGCGGCCGACTCGTTCCCGGCACAGGTGGGCTGGCACCCCTGGTTCCGCAAGCAGCTGCGCCCGGACGGTGCGCAGGCCCGGCTGGACTTCGCCCCGGCCTGGCAGGAGGAGCGCGGCCCGGACCACCTGCCGACCGACGCCGGACCGACCCGCTGTCCGGCCCCCGGGACGACTGCTTCGGCATGCCGGACGGGTCCTGGCCACCCTGGTCTGGGCGGGTGAGCTCAGCCTGGAGATCACCGCCGACGTGGACTGGCTGGTGGTCTACGACGAGCAGGACGACGCGATCTGCGTGGAGCCCCAGTCCGGCCCCCCGAACGGCCTCAACACGACTCCCCGGCTGGTCACACCCATCGACCCGCTGGAGGCACGGACGACCTGGAGCTGGCGGCGGCCGGTCTAAGACCGGCCGGACATTGGGGGGCGGGTGAAGGAGCGGGTCGAGGGCCGAGTCTGGGCGGTGCCGAGGAGGGAGCCATGGCGGAGCCCTGGCGACTGACGAGAAGCCGTCCAGGCGAGAGCCATCGGCCCGCGACGCCGCCCCCCAATTTCCAGCCGGTCTAAGCTAGAGCCTCATGAGCAACCACCGCGACGCGCTTCTCGAAGAGATCAAGGCCAAGGCCGTGGTCCACGGCAAGGTCACCCTGTCCTCCGGCCTGGAGTCCGACTACTACGTCGACCTCCGCCGGGTCACGCTGGACGGCCAGGCCGCCCCACTGGTCGGCCAGGTGATGCTGGACCTGACCGCTGACCTGGAATTCGACGCCGTCGGCGGGCTCACCCTGGGCGCGGACCCGGTCGCCACCTCCATGCTGCACGCCACCGCGGCGCGCGGCGGGCGACTGGACGCCTTCGTGGTCCGCAAGGCGCAGAAGGCGCACGGGATGCAGCGCCGGATCGAGGGCACCGAGGTCAAGGGCCGCCGGGTGCTGGTGGTCGAGGACACCTCCACCACCGGCGGCTCGCCGCTGACCGCGGTCGAGGCGGTGCGCGAGGCCGGTGGCGAGGTGGTCGCGGTTGCGGTGATCGTGGAGCGTGGCGCGGCGAACGCGATCGCCGAGGCGGGTCTGCCCTACCTGGCCGCCTACCAGCTGGCCGACCTGGGCCTCTGAGGGGTCCGAAGGTTCCAGGAGTTGCAGGGGTTCCGGGCGTTCAGCGGCCGCCGAGGCCGCTGAACCCCTGTACCCGTACGCCAGGGCGTCAGCCCCGGCGGTGCCGCCCGCCCGCGGCCGCGGGGGAGCCGTCGGTGTCGGCTTCGGCCGGGACCGCCTGGGCCGTTCGGGCCGCCGGGCCGCCGGGCCGGCGCTTGCGCCGCTCCCGGACCAGCTCCACCAGGATCGGCGAGATGGACAGCAGCACGATCAGGGCCATCGCCGGGATCAGGTACTTGTCGATCACCGGGGCCAGTGCCGCGCCGAAGTTGTAGCCCAGCAGCAGCATCACCTCGGTCCAGGCGACGCCGCCGATGAGGTTCCACAGGAAGAACTGCCCGGCCGGCATCTCCAGGGTGCCCGCGACCGGGTTCAGGAAGGTCCGCACCACCGGGATGAACCGGGCCATCAGCACGGCCTTGGCCGGGCCGAACTTCACAAAATAGGCCTCGGCCTTCTCCACGTACTCGCGCTTGAACAGCCGCGAGTCGGCCCGGTCGAACAGCCGTCGCCCGGCCTTCGCGCCGAGCAGGTGGCCGAGCTGGGCCCCGGCGACGGCGCACACCGGTGCGCCGACCAGCAGCACCCCGATCGGCATCTGGGTGCCGATGGTCTTCAGGCCCGCGCTGGAGGCGGCCACACCGGCCAGTACCAGCAGGGAGTCCCCCGGCAGGAAGAAACCGATCAGCAGCCCGGTCTCGGCAAAGATGATCGCCAGCAGGCCGTAGGTCCCGACCTGCGAGATCAGTGCCTTGGCGTCGAGAACGTTCAACGCTAGATTCGTGGTCACGTGGGCAGACTAGCGGGCGTATCCAGCAGCCCACTGTGAAGGGCGGAACCCGGTACCCCTACGGGCCCGCCCTGGAACCGTCCCGGGGCCGTCAACGGAGCCGCCCTCGGAAGCACCCCCGGGCCTTCCTCGGAACGGCCCGCGATGTGCCGGTCACCAGCAGTTCATCCGACCAGCCCCAGCTGCTCCGCCGGGGCGCCGACGCCTCACCCGCAAAGGCGAACCCGGAGCTCAGGGATGGGACAATGACGCCGGTGCCCGGCCCTGGTCGGGGTAGCAGCAGTATCCGTAGACGCATCACCGACAACAGGAGCGGATCCGTATGCCCATCGCAACTCCCGAGGCCTACAACGAGATGCTGGACCGGGCGAAGGCAGGAAAGTTCGCCTACCCGGCCATCAACGTGACCTCGACCCAGACCCTGCACGCCGCCCTGCGCGGTTTCGCCGAGGCCGAGAGCGACGGCATCATCCAGATCTCCACCGGCGGTGCCGAGTTCCTGGGTGGCCAGCACAACAAGGACATGGTGACCGGCGCGGTCGCGCTGGCGGAGTTCGCGCACATCGTCGCGGCCAAGTACGACATCACCGTCGCCCTGCACACCGACCACTGCCCCAAGGACAAGCTGGACGGCTATGTCCGCCCGCTGCTGGCGATCTCCGCCGAGCGTGTGGCCCGCGGCGAGAACCCGCTGTTCCAGTCGCACATGTGGGACGGCTCCGCCGAGACCCTGCACGACAACCTGGAGATCGCGCAGGAGCTGCTGGCCCAGGCCGCCGCCGCGAAGATCATCCTTGAGGTCGAGATCACCCCGACCGGCGGTGAGGAGGACGGTGTCTCGCACGAGATCAACGACAACCTCTACAACCTCGGTGAACGACGCCGTGCGCACCGCCGAGGCGCTCGGCCTGGGCGAGAAGGGCCGCTACCTGCTGGCCGCCTCCTTCGGCAACGTCCACGGCGTCTACAAGCCCGGCAACGTCGTGCTCAAGCCGGAGCTGCTGCGCGAGCTCCAGGACGCCATCGGCGCCCAGTACGGCAAGAAGGACCCGTTCGACTTCGTCTTCCACGGCGGCTCGGGCTCCTCCGCCGAGGAGATCGCCGTCGCGCTGGAGAACGGCGTGGTCAAGATGAACCTGGACACCGACACCCAGTACGCCTTCACCCGGCCGATCGTGGACCACGTCTTCCGCAACTACGACGGCGTGCTGAAGGTCGACGGCGAGGTCGGCAAGAAGAGCACCTACGACCCGCGCACCTGGGGCAAGCTGGCCGAGGCCGGGATGGCGGCCCGCGTCGTCGAGGCCACCCGGAGCCTGCGCTCGGCCGGCACCCGGATGAAGTAGTCACCGGTCCGCACGGACGAAACCGCGCCCCCGCACCCGGCCTCCAGCAGAGGTCCGGGTGCGGGGGCGCGGTCCGTTCGGTCCGGGAGCCGCCTATGAGGGCGCTGCCGGTGGGGGCGCTGCTGGTGGGGGAGTTGCCGCGCTCAGCGCTTCAGCTCGGTGTAGGCCTCGGGGCTGCTGTCGCGCAGGAAGGTCCAGCAGCGCTCCGCCTCCTCGGTCTCCTTGATGGCGTCGGCGGCCCGGGCCAGCGCCGCCAGGCAGCGCAGGAAGCCGCGGTTGGCGCGGTGGTCCCACGGGACCGGCCCGTGCCCCTTCCAGCCGGCCCGGCGCAGCGCGTCGAGCCCGCGGTGGTAGCCGGTGCGGGCGTACGCGTACGACTCCACGACGTGGTCCTCGGCGAAGGCGTCGTCCGCGAGCATGGCCCAGGCCAGCGAGAACGCCGGGAAGTCGGCCGCCACCTGGAGCGGCGAGGCGGACTGCTCCGCCAGCAGCCGGTAGGGCTGCTCTTCCTCCGGAAGCAGTACGGGGTCGGGTCCGCCCAGCAGTTCGAGTGAATGCTCATGGCATGCAGTCTGCCATCTGGGCGTATGACCCCGGTCAAAGTCCGGTCGAGGACGGCCTCCACTTCGGCCCGGGCGGCCTTCGGCGGCCCGGGTTCAGGCGGCCGGCGTTCAGGCGGCCGGGGGTACGGTCAGCCGCCAGGCGCCGGGTTCCACGGTCCAGGTGCGTTCGCGGACCGGGCCGCTGAGGGTGTGGTCGGCCTCGTAGGTGAACAGCCCGCCGGTGACGCTGATCCGCTGGGCCCGGCAGCGGTAGGGGCCGCCGCGTGCGGCCGGATTGCTGACCAGCACCTCCATCAGCCCTTCGAGGTCGGTCCGGTCGCCGGGCAGCAGCCGGTCGCCGGCCGGCAGTCCGTCCCGGGCCGGGGGCTCGGCGCGGCCGGGGGGCGTGCTCCTGGGCCGGCTCGAGCTCCTGGCGGCGGAGTTCCAGACCGAGATCAGCCCCACCGGGTGGTCCCGGTCGGCGAGCAGCCGGCCGTCGGCCTCGACCCGCAGGAACTGGCCCGGCCCCCCGTGGGCGTGTCCGAGCAGCGGCGCGGCGACGCTCCTGGCAGCGGCCCTGGCAGTACGGCCGAGCTGGGTGCACCAGCTGCCGACCAGGCCGCCGGAGCCCGTCCGGAGGTGTTGTTGTTCGCCCTTGGCGAACAGGCTGCATGGGGATCGAACTGTTGATCTCGCTGCCCCTGCTGGTCCTGCGGAGCGGGGTCGGGGACCCCGGCGCAGCCCCGTTCGGCGGCGGCTGCCGCGGGTGCCTGCTCCGGGACACCGCGCCCCGGGATCCGCAGCCCGCTGAGGACCACTCCGCCGTCCTCGTCCACCAGCAGGTCCAGCGTGCGCTCGCCGCCGCGGGCGATCGCCCTGGCCGCCTCCACCGGACGGCTGGACGCCCCCAGTGACCTGGCCAGAGCCACTTTATGGCCCTTTCCGACCGGGATGATCCCGACCGGTCCGGCGTCCAGCTGGGCATGCCGGTGCAACAGCTGCACCACATGGCGCAGCGCCTGATCATCACCGATCACAACCAGTCGCCGACGGCCCCTGCGCGAAAGCACCCGTTCCAGTTCGGTGAGGTCTCCCGGCACCACCGCCTTCATCGCGAAGGCGGCCCCGAGCACGTCCCTGGCGACCCTCACGGACTCCCCGTCCACGGCCAGTGCCGCGGGTGAGACGACCACCAGCAGAGCCTCTCCCGCCGATTGCGCAGCCGACACCGCGGTCCTTCCTCGGGTAATCTCTCGGTGTAAGAGCCCCTAGCGCTGTTGCGCCAGGGGCTTGGTCTATCCGGGGCCACGAGCGGCGGCCTTTCGCCGTCTGTTGTGCCCCGCCCGAAAGGGGTGTACGCCTGTGCCCGCACTTGTGCTGGTCGGCGCTCAGTGGGGCGACGAGGGCAAGGGGAAGGCCACCGACCTCCTCGGCGGCTCGGTCGACTACGTGGTCCGCTATCAGGGCGGCAACAACGCCGGTCACACGGTGGTCGTAGGCGATCAGAAGTACGCACTTCATCTGCTCCCCTCCGGCATCCTCAGTCCCACCTGTACACCGGTGATCGGCAACGGCGTGGTGATCGACCCGGCGGTGCTGTTCTCCGAGCTGGTGGGCCTCCAGGAGCGCGGCGTCGACACGTCCAAGCTGCTGGTCTCCGGCAACGCCCACCTGATCACCCCGTACCACCGGACCCTGGACAAGGTGTCCGAGCGCTTCCTCGGCAAGCGCAAGATCGGCACCACCGGGCGCGGCATCGGCCCGGCCTACGCCGACAAGATCAACCGCGTCGGCATCCGGGTCCAGGACCTCTTTGACGAGAGCATCCTGCGGCAGAAGATCGAAGCCGCGCTGCACGACAAGAACCAGATCCTGGTGAAGCTCTACAACCGGCGCGCGGTCCCGGCCGAGCTGGTCGTCGAGGAGTACCTCGGCTACGCCGAGAAGCTGCGCCCGTTCGTCGCCGACACCGTGCTGGTGCTGAACGAGGCGCTGGAGCAGGGCAAGGTCGTGCTGATGGAGGGCGGCCAGGGCACCCTGCTGGACGTGGACCACGGCACGTACCCCTTCGTCACCTCGTCCAACCCGACGGCGGGCGGCGCCTGCACCGGTACCGGGATCGGTCCCACGAAGATCGACCGGGTCATCGGCATCCTCAAGGCCTACACCACCCGGGTCGGCTCCGGACCCTTCCCGACCGAACTGCTGGACGCCGACGGCGAGGCGCTGCGCCGGATCGGTGGCGAGCGCGGGGTCACCACCGGCCGCGACCGCCGCTGCGGCTGGTTCGACGCCCCGATCGCCCGCTACGCGACCCGGGTCAACGGCCTCACCGACTTCTTCCTGACCAAGCTGGACGTGCTCACCGGCTGGGAGCAGATCCCGGTCTGCGTGGCCTACGAGATCGACGGCAGGCGGGTCGAGGAGCTGCCCTACTCGCAGACCGACTTCCACCACGCGAAGCCGATCTACGAGAACCTGCCGGGCTGGTCGGAGGACATCACCAAGGCGCAGACCTTCGAGGACCTGCCGAAGAACGCGCGGGCCTATGTGAAGGCGCTGGAGGAGATGTCGGGCGCGCCGATCTCCGCGATCGGGGTCGGCCCCGGCCGTACCGAGACCATCCAGATCAACTCCTTCCTGTCGTAGTCAGGCAGGCCGTAGTCAAGCAGGCCCCACCGAGCCCCCGTCGCAGCATGCGGCGGGGGCTCGGTGCGTTCCGGGTCCGCTCGCCAGCCTCGCCAGCCTCGCCGGCCTCGCCGGCCTCGCCGGCCTCGCCCGCCCCGCCGGCCCCGCCAGTCTTGTGCAGTTTGAACTAGTGCAGAAAAGAATTGCACATAGTTCAAACCTTCTCTAGAGTCTGGCCATGCCCGCCAAGACCCCCGCACCCACCGTGCTCACCGGCCGCCACATCCGCCTGGAACCGCTCACCATGGGCCATGTCCCCGACCTCTTCGCCGCCGGCGGCGGGGACGAGGAGGTGTGGCGCTGGCTCACCGTCCTGCCTCCGAAGACCGAGCCGGAGCTGGCCGAGCTCGCCGCCGAGCTGATCGCCGACGACGCCTATGTGGCCTTCGCCGTGATCGACCTGGCCTCCGGCAAGGCCGTCGGCTGGACCACCTACATGGATTTCAGCGCCCGTGACGAGCGTCTGGAGATCGGCTGGACCTGGTACGGCCGCTCCGTCTGGCGTACCGCCGTCAACACCGAGGCCAAGCTGCTGCTGCTCACCCACGCCTTCGAGGAGCTGGGCATGGGCCGGGTGCAGTGGAAGACCGACCACCTCAACCTGCGCTCGCAGGAGGCCATCCGGCGGCTCGGCGCCAGCCCGAGGCACCCTGCGGCGGCACCGGCTGCGCCCGGACGGCAGCTGGCGCTCCAGCGTCTACTTCTCGATGCTGTCCGACGAGTGGCCGGCCGCCAAGGCCCGCCTCACCGAGCGCCTGGCCCGGGGGTGAGCGGCGTGTCCGGGCTGACCGTCACCGCCGCCCGCGCCGGGGACGAGCCGCGCTGGCGCGAGCTCTTCCAGGGCTACGCGGCCTTCTACGCCGTACCGCTGACCGACGACGACTACCGGCGGGTCTGGTCCTGGATCCACGACCCGGCCCGGGAGATCCGCTGCCTGCTGGCCAGGGACGCCACCGGCCGACCGGTGGGACTGGCCCACTACCGTCCCTATGACTCGCCGCTGCGCGGGACCTGCGGCTTCCTGGACGACCTCTTCGTCGACCCGGCCGTGCGCGGCGGCGGGGCGGCCGACGCGCTGCTGGCCGA
This sequence comes from Streptacidiphilus sp. 4-A2, assembly GCA_014284505.1. GTDB lineage: Bacteria > Actinomycetota > Actinomycetes > Streptomycetales > Streptomycetaceae > Streptacidiphilus. Next base: position 6,972,666 of record JAAFYY010000001.1, read on the forward strand.
GCTGCGCCGGATCGCCGCCGCCGAGGGCTGGCCGCTGATCCGCTGGAACACCGCCGAGGACAACTACCGCGCCCGGGCCGTCTATGACCGGCATGCGGTGAAAACGGTGTTTCTGACCTACAGCATGTCCACGCAGCAGGACTGACCGTGACCGACTGACAGGCTGTCGCCCGGACGTGGAATCGCCTGACAAGGTGTTCATTCTCGCGCCTGAAACGTCTCCGTAGGCTGGCGCCCATGAGCATCCCTGTCGACTCCGCTGCCGGGCAGGCCGTCAAACCGTGCCCGTCTTCCACTCGTGGTCCGCGCAGGCCCTGATCGATCCCCTCGCCGTGGCCGGGGCGTCGGGCTCCTACTTCTGGGACTACGAGGGCAACCGCTACCTCGACTTCTCCTCCCAGCTGGTGAACACCAACATCGGCCACCAGCATCCCAAGGTGGTCGCGGCCATCCAGGAGCAGGCCGCCAAGCTGTGCACCTTCGCCCCGCGCGTGGACGTCCGCAGCGAGGCCGCGCGGCTGATCGCCGAGCGCACCCCGGGCGACCTGAACAAGATCTTCTTCACCAACGGCGGCGCCGAGGCCAACGAGAACGCCATCAACACCGGCCGGCAGAAGGTGCTCTCCACCTACCGCTCGTACCACGGCGCCACCGCCAACGCGATCGCGCTGACCGGCGACCCGCGCCGCTGGGCCAACGAGACCGGTGTCTCCGGCATCGTCCACTTCTGGGGCCCCTACGCCTACCGCTCCAACTTCCACGCCGAGAACGAGGCGCAGGAGTGCGAGCGGGCGCTGGCGCACCTGGAGGAGACCATCGCGTTCGAGGGTCCGGGGACCGTCGCCGCGATCATCCTGGAGACCGTGGTCGGCACCGCCGGGATCCTGATCCCGCCGGCCGGCTACCTGGCCGGGGTCCGCGAGATCTGCGACCGCTACGGCATCCTTCATCCTGGACGAGGTCATGGCCGGCTTCGGTCGCACCGGCGCCTGGTTCGCCGCCGACCACTGGGGCGTCACCCCGGACCTGCTGACCTTCGCCAAGGGCGTCAACTCCGGCTATGTGCCGCTCGGCGTCGCCATCAGCGGCGCCATCGCGGAGACCTTCGCCGAGCGCCCCTTCCCCGGCGGGCTCACCTACTCCGGCACCCGCTGGCCTGCGCCTGGCCACCCTCAACGCCATGGCCGAGGAGGGCATCGTCGAGAACGCCAGGCGGCTCGGCGAGGACGTCATCGGCCCCGGCCTGCGCGAGCTGGCCGAGCGCCACCCGGCCATCGGCGAGGTCCGCGGCCTCGAACTGGTCCGCAACGCGAGACCCGGGAGCCGCTCACCCCGTACAACGCCGCCGGTGCGGCCGCGGCCCCGATCAATCGCCGCCGCCTGCAAGAAGCGGGGCCTGTGGCCGTTCGTGAACATGAAACCGGATGCACGCCGCCCTGCAACAGCAGCGACGAGGAGATCCGCGCGGGTCTGGCGATCCTCGACGAGGTGCTGACCCTCGCCGACGCGCACACGGTCTGACACGCTCGGTTCACTCCGGGGCCTGCCGCCGCCCCGGAGTCGTCACGGCCCCGAAAACCCGTTGGGACAAGGGTTTCGGGGCCGTACGATTAGCAGGCACTATTACGGTCAATTCAGCTCAATCATCCAGAGTGCGAGCATCCAGTCGGGGGAGGGCGGCCGTGCCAGTGGGCGACCGCGACCCCAGTCGCGCCGATGCCGGACGTGCCCCGGGCCGTCCCGGCCGGCCGTCGGCCCGGAGCCAGCCGCAGCCGGTGCTTCAGCGCCCGGTCCAGCGCAGCAGCCTGCGCGAGCAGGTCTCCGGGGCGCTGCGCGAGGAGATGATGGCCGGGCGGCTGCCGGCCGGCACCCACTTCACGGTCAAGGAGATCGCCGAGCTCTACGGCGTCTCGGCCACCCCGGTCCGCGAGGCGCTGCTGGACCTCGCCGCCCAGGACCTGCTCTGGATCGAGCACAACCGCGGCTTCACCGTCCCCCAGCTGAGCTGGGCCGACTACCTGGATGTGATCGAGGCCAGGACTCTGGTCACCGACGGGATGCTGCGCCGGATCAGCGTCCGGCCCAAGCACGTCGAATGGAGCCGGATGCCCTCGCTCCAGCGCCGCGCCGACGCCGCCGCCCGCGCCGCCCGCTCCGGCCATCTGGACGTCCTGGTGGGCTGCGACCGCCGGTTCTGGGGCGAGCTGGCACTGCTGCTGGGCAACCCCAAGCTGGCGAACTACCTGGACTGGCTGCGGGTCCAGTACTGGATCTTCGCCGCGCCGCACCTGCGCCGCCGCACCGACATCGCCGCCTTCTGCTGGGCCGGGCACCTGGAACTGACCGAGCGGATCCGGGCCAACGACTGGCCCAGCGTGCACCGCAGGCTGATCGACTACAACCGGCAGTCGGTGGAGCAGATGGCGGCGCTGTGCGGTGAGTACCTGGAGGCCGACGAGGTCGCGGTGTTCCTCGGCGGCTTCTTCGAGGGCGGCGGCTACCCGGACTCGGCCGGCTTCACCGACTTCACCGGCCGCCGGGCACACCGAGCCCGCCGGACCGACGGAGCCCGGGAGTCCCGACGCCGGGGCCGCGGACACCGACCCGGGCGCCGCGGTGCCGCCGCAGCGGCAGCCGCCCGCGCGTCACCCGGTCAGCCCTCGGCGTCGGCTTCGCTGTCCGTACAGGCATCCGCACCGCCGTCCGTGGTTTCGTCACCCCCGGTGGGCCGCGCGGCGGTACTGTCACCCTCCGTGCCGCCGCTGGCCGGGCGGACAGTCCACTGACCGCTGCCCCGCTGACCGCGCGGGGCTCAGCCGTTAGGGTTGTCAGGGACTGACCGCCGACCGGTGCATACGCGCCCAGGAGTGCCCGTGGCCTGTGACATCTGGCTCGTCCCGCTTGTCGATGTGCTGGTCCACAGCCCCGACAACCCGTTCGCCGAGGACCTGGCCGTCTACAACGCCTCGCTCAACGCCTGCGGTCTGCCGGAAGTCCCGATCTTCCGCTACATGCCAGGGCTGAGCGGGGACGTCGAGCCGATCGCCGCGTTCGACTACGACTCGCTGCACTTCCTGCGCCGCGCCTACCTGCTCCAGCTCACCGGCCTGGACGTCACCCCGGTGGACGCGCTCGGCGGCGACTACGAGCAGCTGCTGGAGATGTTCGAGGACGCGGCCGAGCGGTCGCACCTGGTCTGGCACTTCGACCACGCCGGGGCCTATGTCCCGATCGACTTCGAACGGCCGATAGTGGACGACGCGCTGCTCGCCGCCGGGGCCCGCTGGGCTCGGCCCAGGGACTGCTGCGGGAGCTGGAGGCGGTGGCCCCGTACATCGGGATCGACCACCAGCTGCCGCCGGTCCCGGTACGGCCGGTCGCGCCGACCACGCTGGAGGGCCCGGCCTACCCGCCGCCCGGCAACGACGGCCCCTTCGCCCGCGAGCGGCACGCCTGGACCGGCCTGCACGCGGCGGCGGTACGGGCACTCGGCCAGGGCTCCATGGTGGTCTTCGCCTGACCTGCCGACCTGGCGGCCTGCCGACCTGCCGACCTGCTCACCTGGCGGTCTGCTGACCTGGCTGGAACCGCACAGATGCCGGTGGGGGGTACGCGATCGCGTACCACCCCACCGGCGCTGCTGTCCGCCCGTTCGCCCTAGCGCAGCGGGGACTCCGGCGGGCGCTGGCGCGGCATGGTCGGCCGCCCGCCGCTGCCCAGCGACGGCAGCACCCGCACCTGCGCGCCCGAGCCCTCGGTGCGTCCGCCCCACACGCCCGCCGCCTGCGTCGGCAGCTGGGTCATCGAGGCCCGGAACTCCAGCATCCACTCCGAGGTCTCGGTGCGGACCATGTCCGACACGTCCTCGCAGAAGCGGCGCAGCACGCCCAGACAGCGCTCGGCGGCCTCACTGGCGGTGCCCTCGGTCGGGCCGAGCACCTCGCGCACGCACTCCGAGGCCCAGTCGAACTGGAACGCCTCCAGCCGGCGTTGCAGCGCCTGTCCGGTGCTGACGTCCCGCATCCAGCCGCTGGTCAGCCCGAAGGCCCGGTCCGCGCCCAGGGCGGCGGCGGCCAGCAGCAGCAGCGGATAGCCCCAGTCGGTCACCCGTGCCGGACCCCGGTCAGCCCCACCAGCGGCGCGGTCGCCCCGGCCACCCCGAGCAGCGCGGCCAGGCAGCGCAGCACCCGGGCGCCGCGGCGCTTCCAGCGGCGGTCCCGGTGGTACCACTCGATCGCCTCCAGGGCCCGCTCCTCCGACCAGCGGTAGAGCTCCTCCAGCCGCTCCGCGGGCTCACCCCAGTCGCCCAGCGGGAACTGCCGGACGCTCAGGTCCCGTCCGTGCTGGACGCTGCCGGCGGTGGTCTGCCGGCGGCACCGGTGGCGGAGGCCGCGGACCGCGGCTCCTCCTGACCCGGCTCGGAACCCCAGGGGCTCTCTTCGGGCTGCATATCGGGCTGGCTCACCGCGAGAACTCCCTGTCCTTCGGCCCATCGGGCCCGATCGTCCCAGTCTGCAAACACCACTTCTTACCGCCAAATGGCTGACCATGGTTGCAGATTCGCTGGTATTGGTGCGCGAATCGGCCTGCTGAGCCGCTGGCTGCCGTGCCGTTGCGGTCCATTGTGGTCCCCCGGGATTCACCCGTCTGAGTGGGTGGCTCCCGGGGCGCCCCTGACCCTCCCTCCGCTCCCCGATACAGGTCCCGGGTCAGGTCCCGGTCGGGTCCCCGCGCCGCTTCCCGGGCCGGTCCCGGCGTGGCCAGGTCCGGAGGTCGGGCGTTATCGGTGCAGGCACTAGGCTCGGGCCCGTGAAGGTCCTCGTTATCGGCGGCGGCGCCCGCGAACATGCCCTGTGCCGCGCGCTCTCCCTTGATCCGCAAGTCACCGCCGTGCACTGCGCCCCCGGCAACGCCGGATCGCGCGGGTAGCCCAGCTCCACCCGGTGGACCCGCTGGACGGCTCCGCCGTCGCCGACCTCGCCGTCGCCCTGGGCGCCGAGCTGGTGGTCGTCGGCCCCGAGGCCCCGCTGGTGGCCGGGGTCGCCGACGCGGTCCGCGGCCGCGGCATCCCGGTGTTCGGCCCGAGCGGCGAGGCCGCGCAGCTGGAGGGCTCCAAGGCGTTCGCCAAGGACGTCATGGCCGCCGCCAACATCCCCACCGCGCGCTCCTATGTCTGCACCACCCCGAGGAGGCCGCGCACGCGCTGGACGCCTTCGGGGCGCCCTATGTGGTCAAGGACGACGGTCTGGCCGCGGGCAAGGGCGTGGTGGTCACCTCCGACCTCCAGGCCGCGCTCGCCCACGCCGCCTCCTGCGAGCGGGTGGTGATCGAGGAGTTCCTGGACGGCCCCGAGGTCTCGCTGTTCGCCGTCTGCGACGGCGACACCGTGGTCCCGCTCCAGCCCGCGCAGGACTTCAAGCGCGCCTACGACGGCGACCTGGGTCCCAACACCGGCGGCATGGGCGCGTACTCCCCGCTGCCCTGGGCCGACGCCGGGCTGGTGGAGGAGGTCCGGCGGACCGTGCTCCAGCCGGCCGTGGACGAGCTGCGCCGCCGGGGTACCCCTTCTCCGGCCTGCTCTTCGCGGGCCTGGCGATCACCTCCCGCGGGGTGCGGGTGATCGAGTTCAACGCGCGCTTCGGCGACCCGGAGACCCAGGTGGTGCTGGCCCGGCTGAGGACCCCCTGGGCGGGCTGCTGCACGCCGCCGCCACCGGCCACCTCGCCGACTTCCCCGAGCTGCGCTGGCACGACGGGGCCGCGGTGACCGTCGTCATCGCCGCCGAGGGCTACCCGGAGGCGCCGCGCGGCGGCGACCCGATCACCGGGCTCGACGAGGCCGAGGCCGCCGACGGCACCGCCTATGTGCTGCACGCCGGAACCAGACTGGCCGAGGACGGGGCCACCGTGCTGAGCGGCGGCCGGGTGCTGTCGGTCACCGCCACCGGCAAGGACGTCGCCCAGGCCCGGGAACGTGCCTACGCGGCCAGCGGGAAGATCGCACTGTCCGGCTCGCACCACCGCTCGGACATCGCCGCCAAGGTCTGACCCGCCCGCCACGGGCGCCCGCGCGGGCGCCCGTCGGCCGGTTGTACGGCGACCGCCCCGTACGAGCTGCCCCATACCGGCTGCCTCGCACCGGCTGCCTCGCACCGGCTGCTGACCGGCGCCAACGCCCGGCTGCCACCCGCCGGGAGCAATCCCCTCGCCCCGCGCCGAGCAACACCGGCGCGGGGCGAACAGCCTCCGCCGACTCACCCTTCGGGTGAACTGACCCCGATCCGGCTGACGACTGCGCGCCTTCGGCCTTATGGTGCCCAGGACCGCACAGCCCAGCCCATCCGGCCGGGCCGTGTGGTGCTGCCGCGCGGGTACACCAAGCGGCGAGGGGGCAAGCTGCGGTCCATGGGGAATCACCGATCCGGGTGTTCCGGACCGTTCCTGGAACGCCGATCGCAGGCCGGGCGTCGGATCAGACAGAACCTGATCCGTCCCGGAGGACCGGGATCGGCATGCGTTCAGCGGCAGGGGTGATCCGAGAGATGGCCGGTACGAACGCCACCGCCGGAGTCCAGGCGGCGCGGGCACGGGCCCAGGCAGTGCTGCGGTTGCGCGGTCGGGCGCTGGGGCTCGCGGTGCTGCCCGCGGCCTTGGCCGCGGTGCTGATAGCGGGCGGCCTCACCGGCCGCCTCGGTGCCTCGGGCTCGCCCGACGCCCCCGGCTGGGACACGGCGCGCTGGGCGGTCTCCGCGGTGGCGCTGGTGGTGCTGCTGCTCACCGCCGCCTTCGCCCTGGCCGTGGCCCGCGCGCCGCGGCCGCTGGTCCCGGCGGTGCCGGTGCCGGAGACCGCGGCACCCGAGCTGTACCGGCTGGTCCGCGAGGTCGCCGAGCGGATGGACGTGCCCGCGCCCGAGCGGATCGCGCTCACCCCGACTGCGACAGCTGGCTGGAGGATCCGCCCAACCGCCGCCGCCCGGCCTCCGGGGCGGCGGCCGAGCGGGCCGACGCCCCCGGCCGCGGGGCCGGACCGGTCGCGCCCACCCTGGTCATCGGCTCGCCCTTCATCTGGTGGATGCGGGTCGCCGAGCTGCGCGCCCTGCTGGCCCCGGTGATCGCGGGCACCGCCTGCTCCGCGGACCGGGACATCGCCGCGGCCCGGCGCTTCGTCCGCGGCCTGGACGCCGCCCTCGGCCAGGCCGGGGACGGCCGGACCGGCCCGCGCTGGAAGCGCCCGGCGCTGCTGCTGCTCGGCCGGGTCTCGGCGCTGCTGCTGCGGCGCAGCGCCGGGCAGGTCGCGGAGATGGAGCGGGCGGTCGCCTTCTGGGCCTCCGAGCAGGCCCGGCAGGTCGACTACGGGCTGCGCGTGGCCGCCCAGGAGCAGGTCGGGCTGGCCTACGCGGGCTGGGACCGGCTGCTGACCCGGGTGGCGCTGCCCGCCTGGGAGATAGGCCGCTGGCCCTCCCGGCTGGACGCGGGTGTGGTGTCCGCGCTGACCGAGCTGTCCCGCCGGGACCGCCTGGCCGAGGGCTTCGGGAGCCGTCTGAGCGAGCGCCCGGCCTGCGACCTGCTGGAGCAGCCGGGCGCGGTGGACGAGGCGGTCTCCCGGCTCGCCGCCCGGCTCTTCTGCACCGAGCACGGCCCGGTCGGGCAGAGCCCGGCCGGCCCCGGTCGGGCGGGCTCCGCCGACAGCCGGTTCGCGGGTGGCGAGCTCGACGGCGGGCACTGGTCCCCGGTGGACTGGGACGAGTACCCGACCGCCGTGGTCGAGCGGATCTGGCGGGGCCAGGCCGCCGAGCTGGGGCGGCGCGCTCGCCGACACCGGCCCGCCCGGCCGCCGGGCCCGGAGCCGACCGGTCTCGGCGGGGTGCTGGAGCGGCTGCGCCGGCCCCCGGGGTCGGATCCGGCGGCCCTGGCCGAGCTCGGCGACCGGCTCGCGGCCCGCTGCCCCCGGCCGGTGCTGGCCGCGCGGCCGGCCCGGACCGGGACGGACCTGGTCGCCGTCCATCTGACCGCGCTGGTCTGCTGCGCGGCGCTGGACGCCGGTGCGGCCGGCCCGGACTGGACTGGCTGGACGGCCCGGTGCTGCTGGTGGACGGCGTCCGCCGGGGCGACCTGGCGGCTCCGGTCGCGCTGGCGGTCGAACAGGGGGACCAGACCGCGCTGCGGTCCTGGCTGGAGGGTGTCGGGGTCCGTCTGGAGAAACCTGTGCGACTGCGCTGACACGCGCGCTCCCGCCCCTGATGCTGGGCAGCGACGCCACGTACGATGAGAGCACGCGCGGTAAGCAGTCGGATGCGCAGGGTGATTGCCGATAGAGCTGACCAAGCGTCATATTCCGTTGTACGGTAGCGGGCCACAGTCCGGGTGACGCGGGAGAGGCGACCGGGCACCGTTCGGGCAGGGGGGAGCGGGCATGGACCACAGCCGTCGCTGGGAGTCGGGTGCACTCGCGCACGGGGTCACCGACCCCTTCGGCCAGGGCCCGCTGCCCTGGCTGCGCGGCGCCGACCAGTACTTCGACGACACCGGCCTGATGGTGCCCTGGTATGTGGACCTGGGGCTGGCGCAGGGCCAGTGCCGCCGTCCCGCCGCCCGCTCCAGGAGGTGCGGCAGCCGACCCTGGGCCGCCCCCGGGCCTCCGACGACGTCGGCGGGCAGATCAAGGGCTTCGCCGCCCCGGCCGCCGACGTCGGCGGCTCGCTGGACCTGCGGGTCAGCGTCCGTCCGGCGCAGGAGTTCACCGTCGACGTCTACCGGATCGGGCACTACGGCGGGGCCGGGGCCCGGCACGTCTCCGCCAGCCCCCGGCTGTCCGGTCTGGTCCAGCCGGCGCCGCTGGTGGCCGGGCGCACGGTCTCCTGCCACCACTGGTGGATGTCCTGGCGGCTCCAGCTCCCGGCGCACTGGAGCCCGGGGGCCTATGTCGCGGTGCTGACCACGGCCGACCACCGGCACCGCAGCCATGTGCCCTTCACCGTCCGGGCCGCCCCGCCGACCGCCGGGCCGCGCGGCGCGCAGGTGGCCGCTGACCTGCTGCTCCTGCTGCCCGACGTCACCTGGCAGGCGTACAACCTCTATCCGGAGGACGGCCGCACCGGCGCCAGCCTCTACCACGCGTGGAACGAGAAGGGGAGCTGCTGGGCGAGGAGGAGGCGGCCACCACGGTCTCCTTCGACCGCCCGTACGCCGGGGCCGGGCTGCCGCTGCACATCGGCCACGCCTACGACTTCATCCGCTGGGCCGAGCGCTACGGCTACGACCTGGCCTACGCCAACGCCAGTGACCTGCATGCCGGGCGGATCGACCCGGACCGCTACCGGGGCTGGTCTTCCCCGGGCACGACGAGTACTGGTCGGTGCCCATGCGGCGCGCGGTCGAGCAGGCCAGGGACCACGGCACCTCGCTGGTCTTCCTCAGTGCGAACAGCATGTACTGGCGGGTCCAGCTGGCGGACGGGGTGAACGGCGAGCCGGACCGGCTGCTGCTGTGTGCCAAGCGCCAGGGCGACACCGGGCGCGGCGAGCTGTGGCGGGAGCAGGGCGAGCCGGAGCAGCTGCTGCTGGGCGTGCAGTACGCGGGGCGGGTCCCGGAGCCCGCGCCGATGGTGGTGCACAACACCGACCACTGGCTGTGGGAGGGCAGCGGGCTGCGCGACGGCGACCGGATCCCGGGCATGGTCGCGGGGGAGGCGGACCACTACTTCCCCCGGGTGCCGCTGCCCAGGCACAGCGAGCGGACCCTGCTGGCGCACTCGCCCTACCAGGACGCCAGGGGAGCGGCCGGACACCAGGAGACCTCGCTGTACCGGGCGCCGAGCGGGGCCTATGTCTTCGCCAGCGGAACCTTCTCCTGGTCCCCGGCGCTGGACCGGCCGGGGCACACCGACGAGCGGATCCAGCGGGCGACGGCGAATCTGCTGGACCGCATCTGCAAGGTCCACTGAGGCCCGGGCGCGACGGGAGGCACTGAGACATGGGCCACTGAGACAGCAGAAGCGCTGTGAAAGACTCGTCGGCGACCCCCTGCCCACCTTTCCTCTGCCTTTTGCCTTTTCTGCCCCCACCCCTGCCTTCCATCTAGGGACACACCTTGAGCGGTTTTGTCGAGAAGCCCGTGCCGGTGCAGGTGCCCGGTCTCATCCACCTCCACACCGGTAAGGTCCGCGACCTGTATCGGGACGAGGAGGGACGGCTGGTGATGGTCGCCAGCGACCGGACCTCAGCCTTTGACTGGGTGCTGCCGACCGAGATCCCCGACAAGGGGCGCATCCTCACGCAGCTGTCGCTGTGGTGGTTCGACCGGCTCACCGACCTGGTGCCCAACCATGTGCTGTCCACCGAGGTGCCCGTGGGCGCGCCCGCCGACTGGGCCGGGCGCACGCTGGTCTGCCGCAGTCTGGACATGCTGCCGGTGGAGTGTGTGGCCCGTGGCTATCTGGCCGGCTCCGGGCTTGAGGAGTACCACCGGTCCCGGACGGTCTGCGGCATCGCGCTGCCCCCGGGCCTGGAGGACGGCTCCGAGCTGCCCGCGCCGATCTTCACCCCGGCGCTCAAGGCCGAGGTGGGCGAGCACGACGAGAACGTGCCCTACGAGGAGGTCGCCCGCCGCCTCGGAGCCGAGACGGCGACCCTGCTGCGGCAGACCACCGTCTCGGTCTACGGCCGGGCCCAGGAGATCGCCCGGGACCGGGGGATCATCCTGGCCGACACCAAGTTCGAGTTCGGTTACGAGCCGGACGGCGAGGGCGGGCGGCGGCTGGTGCTCGCGGACGAGGTGCTCACCCCCGACTCCTCCCGGTTCTGGCCGGCCGACGAGTGGCAGCCGGGCCGGGCCCAGGTCTCCTACGACAAGCAGTTCATCCGGGACTATCTGAGCTCCCCGGCCTCCGGCTGGGACCGCCGCTCGGAGGAGGTGCCGCCGCCGGCGCTGCCGGAGGAGATCGTGGAGCGCAGCCGGGCCAAGTATGTCGAGGCCTATGAGCGGCTCACCGGGCTGAGGCTGGAGCTGACCCCCGCCGGGGCGGGAGCCTGCTCCCGCCCACGGCCTGCCGGGGCTCTGCCGGTTCAGGCCCTGCTGGTTCAAGCCCGACCGGGAATGACGAAGGGCGCACTCTTTCGAGTGCGCCCTTCGGTACTTCTGGAGCGGATGACGGGATTCGAACCCGCGACCCTCACCTTGGCAAGGTGATGCTCTACCACTGAGCCACATCCGCGTGGCGTTCGCCTTCGATTCCCTCGGGCCTTCCGGCCTCCGGTCCTTTCCGGCGAGCTCTACTCTACCTGATCCTCGGAGCGGCTTTCGCCATCCCCTCGGTCTGTCGAGTGGAGCAGGTGACAGGGATTGCACACTGTGCCTCTCCCCTGGAAGGGGAGCGCTCTACTACTGAGCTACACCTGCGAGTTCACCCCGTTGACCTGGCCTTTCGGCTTCCGTCTCCGGCGTGTTCCGCTGAAGAGAACACTAGCCCATCCTGCGGGTGGTGATCGCCAAGGCGGGGCGTTATGTCCGGTTCGGGGTGAAAGTCTGTTTCTCGGGGGTGGGTGCCCTGTTCGGGCCGGCGGCATTCGTCGTGCGGCCGACCGGCCTGGCCCGGGTGGTGAACCCGGGCGGGCTGCCCCACCACCGTCAGCTGGCTTCGGCGAAGGCCTCGTAGACGTGCTTGGGCAGGCGACCCCGCGCCGGCAGCTCGATGCCGCGCGACTGGGCCCAGGCGCGGACCGTCTTCGGGTCCGGGGCGATCTCGGTGTGCCGGACCGCCTTGCCGCCGCGTCCCTGCTTGCGTCCCGCCGCCACATAAGGGGCAAGCGCGTTGCGCAGTTTTTCGGCGTTCTGGGAGGAGAGGTCGATCTCGTAGGACTTCCCGTCAACCGCGAACTGCACGGTTTCCTCGGCCGCCCCGCCATCGATGTCGTCGGAGAGAGTGACCACTACGCGCTGAGCCATGATGCCAATCCTCTCGGGATTGCCCGTCGTTGGAGCGAAGAGCAAGCCCGCAGGTCGGAGGTGTGTTCTGGAGCCCGCAACAGCACGGACGCCACTGCCGTCCGGTTGCTGTGCGACACTGCGACCGGTGCCACCATTCTGCCTCTAAAGTCGCAGAAAATCGATGAGGCAGTTTTTTCCACCGATATTCCGTGTCGGTTCGATACCTCGCCGATACAGCTTCGAAACCTATGGACAGTGGTGCTCGGCGACTGGTAATGCGATCTTCGGCCGGATGTGCCCGGCTGTGGAAGCCTTCGGCTGAATGCGGCGAATGAGGTAATTTTCGGGCGTAGCGGCGCCCATTCCGGCTGCTGGAAGTGCCTGGCTCATTTGTGTGATCGTCCACACGGACGGGCGTTCTACGCGCGTCGCGTCGGAGGAGAATCCAAACCCGCTGCTCGCCCCCGGTACGCTGGAGATCCCCCCGCACCAGACACCACCGGGAGTACCCGTGGCACGCGTCGTTGTCGACGTCATGCTCAAGCCGGAGATCCTCGACCCCCAGGGCCAGGCGGTGCAGCGAGCACTGCCGCGCCTGGGCTTCACCGGGATCGCCGACGTCCGCCAGGGCAAGCGTTTCGAACTGGAACTCGAAGGGCCGGTCGACGAGGCCGCCCTCGCCCGTATCCGCGAGGCCGCCGAGACCTTCCTCGCCAACACCGTGATCGAGGACTTCACCGTGAGGGTGGAGCAGCCGTGAGCGCCCGCATCGGCGTCGTCACCTTCCCCGGCTCCCTCGACGACCGCGACGCCCAGCGCGCGGTCCGGCTGGCCGGCGCGGAGCCGGTGGCGCTGTGGCACCGCGACCAGGACCTGCACCAGGTCGACGCGGTGGTGCTGCCCGGTGGCTTCTCCTACGGCGACTACCTGCGCTGCGGCGCCATCTCCCGGTTCTCGCCGGTGATGGACAGCGTCATCGAGCAGGCCAGGGCCGGGATGCCGGTGCTCGGCATCTGCAACGGCTTCCAGGTGCTGTGCGAGTCGCACCTGCTGCCGGGCGCGCTGACCCGCAACGACAGCCTGCACTTCGTCTGCCGCGACCAGCGGCTGCGGATCGAGAACACCGGCACCGCCTGGACCAGCGCCTACGTTCCCAACGCGGAGATCACCGTGCCGCTGAAGAACGGCGAGGGCCGCTTCGTCGCCGACGAGCACACCCTGGACCAGCTGGAGGCCGAGGGCCGGGTGGTCGCCCGCTACCTCGACGTCAACCCCAACGGCTCGTACCGCGACATCGCCGGCATCAGCAACGCGGCGGGCAACGTCGTCGGCCTGATGCCGCACCCCGAGCACGCGATCGAGCCGCTGACCGGGCCCGGTACCGAGGGCCTGGGATTCTTCGCCTCGATCCTGAAGCAGCTGGTGAGCGCCTGATGACCCTCGACACCGTCAAGCACGCGACCGGGACCCCGGAGGCCGAGCAGCCCTGGGCCGCGCTGGGCCTGAAGGCCGACGAGTACGCCCGGATCCGGGAGATCCTCGGCCGCCGCCCGACCGGCGCCGAACTGGCCATGTACTCGGTGATGTGGTCCGAGCACTGCTCCTACAAGTCCAGCAAGGTCCACCTGAAGCAGTTCGGCGAGAAGGCCCCGGCCAGCGACGCCATGCTGGTCGGCATCGGCGAGAACGCCGGTGTGGTGGACGTCGGCCAGGGCTACGCGGTCACCTTCAAGATCGAGTCGCACAACCACCCGTCGTACATCGAGCCCTACCAGGGCGCGGCCACCGGGATCGGCGGCATCGTCCGCGACATCCTGGCCATGGGCGCGCGCCCGGTCGCGGTGATGGACCCGCTGCGCTTCGGTGCGCCGGACCACCCGGACACCCGCCGGGTGCTGCCCGGGATCGTCGCGGGCATCGGCGGCTACGGCAACTGCCTGGGCCTGCCCAACATCGGCGGCGAGGTCGTGTTCGACTCCTGCTACCAGGGAAACCCGCTGGTCAACGCGCTGTGCGTGGGCGTGATGAAGCACGAGGACATCCACCTCGCGCAGGCCTCCGGCGCCGGCAACAAGGTCATCCTGTACGGGGCCCGCACCGGCGGCGACGGCATCGGCGGCGTCTCGGTCCTGGCCTCGGAGACCTTCGACGCGACCGGCCCGGCCAAGCGCCCGGCGGTCCAGGTCGGCGACCCGTTCCAGGAGAAGCTGCTGATCGAGTGCACCCTGGAGGTCTTCGCCGAGAAGCTGGTCCTGGGCATCCAGGACCTCGGCGGGGCCGGGCTCTCCTGCGCCACCAGCGAGCTGGCCTCGGCCGGCTCCGGCGGTATGCGGGTCGAGCTGGACTCGGTGCCGCTGCGCGACGCGACCCTCTCGCCCGAGGAAATCCTCATGAGCGAGTCGCAGGAGCGCATGTGCGCGATCGTCGAGCCGGAGAAGGTCGCCCGCTTCCTGGAGATCTGCGAGAAGTGGGACGTGATCGCCACCGTCATCGGTGAGGTCACCGAAGGCGAGCGGCTGGAGATCTTCTGGCACGGTGAGCAGATCGTGGATGTGCCGCCGCGCAGCGTCGCCCACGACGGCCCGACCTACCAGCGGCCCTTCGCCCGCCCGTCCTGGCAGGACGCGCTCCAGGCCGACGCCCCGACCGCCGAGCGGCTCAAGCGCCCGGCGAGCGGCGAGGAGCTGCGGGCCACCGTGCTCCAGCTGGCCGGCTCGCCGAACCAGGCCGACAAGTCCTGGATCACCAGCCAGTACGACCGCTATGTGCTCGGCAACACGGTGCTGTCCACGCCGGAGGACTCCGGCATGGTCCGCATCGACGAGGAGACCAACCTCGGTGTGGCCGTCGCCACCGACGGCAACGGCCGCTACGCCAAGCTCGACCCGTACACCGGCGCGCAGCTGGCCCTGGCCGAGGCGTACCGCAATGTCGCCGCGACCGGTGCCAAGCCGCTGGCGGTCTCCGACTGCCTCAACTTCGGCTCGCCCGAGGACCCGGATGTGATGTGGCAGTTCGCCGAGGCCACCCGTGGCCTGGCGGACGCCTGCCAGATCCTGGGCACCCCGGTGACCGGCGGCAATGTCTCGCTCTACAACCAGACCGGTGACGTGGCCATCCACCCGACGCCGGTGGTCGCCGTGCTCGGCGTGATCGACGACGTCAACCGGCGCACCCCGATCGGCTTCGCCGAGGAGGGCCAGCTGGTCTACCTGCTCGGCGACACCGCCGACGAGTTCGGCGGCTCGGCCTGGGCCCAGGTCGCCCACGACCACCTCGGCGGGCTGCCGCCGAAGCTGGACCTGGAGCGGGAGCGGCTGCTGGCCGAGGTGCTGATCGCGGGCTCGCGCGACGGCATGGTCGACGCGGCGCACGACCTCTCCGACGGCGGCCTGGCGCAGGCGCTCGCGGAGAGCTGCCTGCGCGGCGGCAAGGGCGTCCGGCTGGTCGTCCCGGACGGCCTGAACGCGTTCACCTTCCTGTTCTCCGAGTCGGCCGGCCGCGCGGTCGTGTCCGTCCCGCGCAGCGAGGAGCTCCGGTTCACCGAGATGTGCGGCGTCCGGGGGCTTCCGGCCACCCGCGTCGGCGTGGTGGACGGCGACAGCATCGACCTCCAGGGTCACTTCACGCTGCCGCTCGCGGAGCTGCGGGAGGCCCACACCGGCGTGATCGAGGCGCTGCTCGGCTGAGCCCGGGCCGCGGCTGATCCGGCTCCGCCCCGCGACCTGACCGGTCGCGGGGCGGAGCCGGAAGCCGTTGCGATACCTTCGCGGCGTGACCGACGACGCCGCGCTCGCACTCTTCCAGCAGCACCGGTCGCTGCTCTTCGGTATCGCCTACCGGATGCTGAGCAGCGTGGCCGACGCCGAGGACATCCTCCAGGACGCCTGGCTGAGCTGGAGCCGGGTGGACTCCGCCGCGGTCGCCGATCCCCGGGCCTACCTGGCCCGCACCGTCACCAACCTGTCGCTGAACCGGCTGGGCTCGGCCGCGGTGCGGCGGGAGGCCTATGTCGGGCCCTGGCTGCCCGAGCCGCTGGTGACCGCCCCGGACGCGGTGGGCGGCCTGGAGCAGGCCGAGGAGGTCTCGCTGGCGGTGCTGGTGGTGCTGGAGTCACTGTCCTCGCTGGAGCGGCGGTCTTTGTGCTCAAGGAGGCGTTCGGCTTCCGCTACGCCGAGATCGCCGGGATGGTGGACCGCAGCGAGGCCTCGGTCCGGCAGGTCGGCCACCGGGCCCGCACCGCGGTCCGGGCCGGGCGGCCCCGCTACCAGGCCCCGGTGGACGTCCGCCGCCGGGCCACCGACGAGTTCCTCTCGGCCTGCGTGGGCGGTGACCTGAACCGGATGATGGAGCTGCTGGCGCCCGAGGTCACCCTGTGGAGCGACGGCGGCGGCAAGATCCGCGCGGCGCTGCGGCCGATCACCGGCTCGGACAAGGTCGCCCGCTGGATCCTCGGCATCCTCACCAACCGGCCGATCCCCGACATGGGCCTGCACCTGGTGGACGTCAACGGTCTCCCGGGGGTGCTGATCACCTCGGCCGGGGCGCCCGACAGCGTCTTCTGCATGGAGCTCGACGAGCAGGGCGCCATCGACGGCATCCGCGCCGTCCGCAACCCCGACAAGCTCACCCGGGTGACCGTGCCCTGAGCCCGCCCCGCTCCGTCCCGCCCTGCTCCGCCCCGCTCCCGGGCCGGGCAGGCGGATTTTCGGGGGGCTAGGCTCACCGCTATGCCGTCAGCCGAGCGCCGAGTGCGCGTCCGCAGCCACGACCCCGCCAGGACCCGGGCCGCGCTGGCCGGGCAGGCGGGGGCGCTGGGCACGCTGGTGCGGGCCCTGTGCGCCCGGGCCGACGCCGGGAGCCTGCTGGGCGCGACGCGGATCGGCGGCCGCACCGTCCGGGAGCTGGTCGTCCACCTCGGCGCGGTCTTCGACGCGGTCACCGACAACCTCGGCCTGCCGGCCGGTGACGGCGCCCCGCTCAGCCCCACCGACTGGGTCAGCGCCACCCGCACCGCCGCCCCGGCGTCCGCTCCGGCGTCCGCCCGGCCACCGCCCCGGCCCGGCCCGGACCCGGCGCCGACCCGGCCGCGGTCGCCGCCTGGCTGGACGCCGCCACCGGGCGGGTACTGGGGCTGCTGGCCGAGGAGCACGCCCCGCAGCTGCGGCTGCCGACCGGCCACGGGCCGATGCTGCTGGGCGACTTCCTGGTGACCCGGCTGCTGGAGACCGTGCTGCACGCCGACGACCTGGCCACGGCGCTCGCCGCGGTCCGTCCGGAGCTCTGCCCGGCGGCGGAGGCCTTCCCGCACGACCGGCAGGCCCTGGCCTCGGCCACCCGGCTGCTCGCCGACGCGCTCGCGGTGCAGGCCCCGGGCGGGGCCGTGGAGCTGCGGGTTCCGCCGTTCGCGGTGGTCCAGTGCGTGGCCGGGCCCCGGCACACCCGGGGCACGCCGCCGAATGTGGTGGAGACCGCCCCGCTGCCCTGGATCCGGCTGGCCACCGGGGATCAGCTGGGCCGAGGCCCTCGGCGAGGGCGGGAACGTGGCGCAACTCACGGCCGGCGGTGAGCGCAGCGACCTTTCCCGGCTACTCCCGGTGATGGGCGGGGGCTGTTCGGACGCGTTCTACGCGTGTCCACAACCCGGGTGGTGACCTGCGGTTGTCCCCCGTTCGGCTGGTAGCGCCGGACTGCCCTAGACTCGGTACCGTGCCACGCGGTGACGGACGACTCAGCCATGACCTCCTTCCCGGCGAGAAGGGGCCCCAGGACGCCTGCGGCGTCTTCGGAGTCTGGGCCCCCGGTGAAGAGGTCGCCAAACTCACCTATTTCGGGCTGTACGCCCTGCAACACCGCGGACAGGAGTCCGCCGGTATCGCAGTGAGCAACGGCTCGCAGATCCTCGTCTACAAGGACATGGGTCTGGTCTCTCAGGTCTTCGACGAAACATCGCTGGGCTCGCTGCTCGGCCATATCGCCGTCGGCCATGCCCGCTACTCCACCACCGGCTCCTCCGTGTGGGAGAACGCCCAGCCGACCTTCCGGGCGACCGCCCAGGGCTCGCTGGCGCTCGGCCACAACGGCAACCTGGTCAACACCGCCGAGCTCGCGCGCATGGTCGCCGAGCTCCCGGGCGAGCAGCACATCTCGCGCTCCGGCGGTCGGCCGTCACCAATGACACCGACCTGGTCACCGCGCTGCTCGCGGGCCACCCCGACCTCTCCATCGAGGAGACCGCGCGGCAGATACTGCCGCAGGTCAAGGGCGCATTCTCGCTGGTCTTCATGGACGAGCAGACCCTCTACGCGGCCCGTGACCCGCAGGGCATCCGCCCGCTGGTGCTGGGCCGCCTCGAACGCGGCTGGGTGGTCGCCTCGGAGACCGCGGCCCTCGACATCGTCGGCGCCTCGTTCATCCGCGAGGTCGAGCCCGGCGAGCTGATCGCGGTCGACGAGAACGGACTGCGCACCTCGCACTTCGCCGAGGCCAAGCCCAAGGGCTGCGTCTTCGAGTACGTCTACCTGGCCCGCCCGGACACCACCATCGCCGGGCGCAACGTCCACCTGTCCCGGGTGGAGATGGGCCGCCGGCTGGCCAAGGAGGCCCCGGCCGAGGCCGACCTGGTGATAGCGACTCCGGAGTCCGGCACCCCGGCGGCCATCGGCTACGCCGAGGCCAGCGGCATCCCCTACGGCTCCGGCCTGGTGAAGAACGCCTATGTCGGGCGGACCTTCATCCAGCCGAACCAGACCATCCGCCAGCTCGGCATCCGGCTGAAGCTGAACCCGCTGAAGGACGTCATCCGCGGCAAGCGGCTGGTGGTCGTGGACGACTCCATCGTCCGCGGCAACACCCAGCGCGCCCTGGTCCGGATGCTGCGCGAGGCCGGGGCGGCCGAGGTCCACATCCGGATCTCCTCGCCGCCGATCAAGTGGCCCTGCTTCTTCGGGATCGACTTCGCCACCCGGGCCGAGCTGATCGCCAACGGACTGACGGTCGAGGAGATCGGCGCCTCGCTGGGCGCGGACTCGCTGGCCTTCATCTCCACCGAGGGCATGGTCGAGGCCACCGACCAGCCCCGGGAGCGGCTCTGCACGGCCTGCTTCACCGGCGAGTACCCGATGGAGCTGCCCGACCCGCAGCTGCTCGGCAAGCACCTGCTGGAGGCCGAGATCGCCTCCGCCGGGCAGCCGCCCGCGGTCCGCAACGCGGCCGGCCGCAACCCCGCGGTCCGCAGCACCGACGCCGACGGGGTGCAGTCCCTGCTCGGCGGCATCGGCGCGGCCGACGCGCTGCGTCGCCCGTAACCGTTCGAACCGCCCGTTCGAGCCTGTACGACTACTCCCGACCCGAAAGGGCCGTTCCTGTGAGCGACCAGACCAGCACCGGCACGGACGGCGGCGCCACCTACGCCGCCGCCGGCGTCTCCATCGAGGCCGGGGACCTCGCCGTGCAGCTGATGAAGCAGTGGGTGGCCAAGGCCACCCGGCCCGAGGTGGTCGGCGGCATCGGCGGCTTCGCCGGGCTGTTCGACGCCAGTGCGCTCAAGCGCTACCAGCGGCCGCTGCTGGCGTCGGCGACCGACGGCGTCGGCACCAAGGTCGCGCTGGCCGCGGCCTGGACAAGCACGACACCATCGGTCACGACCTGGTCGGCATGGTCGTGGACGACCTGGTGGTCTGCGGCGCCGAGCCGCTGTTCATGACCGACTACATCTGCGTCGGCAAGGTCCACCCGGAGCGGGTCGCCCAGATCGTCAAGGGCATCGCCGAGGGCTGCGTGCTCGCGGGCTGCGCCCTGGTCGGCGGCGAGACCGCCGAGCACCCCGGGCTGCTCGGCCCGGACGAGTACGACGTGGCCGGCGCCGGTACCGGCGTGGTCGAGGCGGACGCCCTGCTCGGCGCGCACCGGGTGCGGGCCGGGGACGTGGTGATCGCGATGGCCGCCTCCGGGCTGCACTCGAACGGTTACTCGCTGGTCCGGCACGTGCTGCTGAACCAGGCCGGCTGGAAGCTGGACCGGCAGGTCGAGGAGTTCGGCCGGACCCTCGGCGAGGAGCTGCTGGAGCCGACCCGGATCTACTCGCTGGACTGCCTGGCGCTGGCCCGGGCCACCGAGATCCACGCCTTCTCCCACGTCACCGGTGGCGGGCTGGCGGCGAACCTGGCCCGGGTCATCCCGGACGGGCTGCACGCCCGCCTGGACCGGGGCACCTGGAACCCGCTGCCGGTCTTCCAGACGGTGGCCCAGGTCGGCCGGATGGAGACGCTGGAGATCGAGCAGACGCTGAACATGGGCGTCGGCATGGTCGCGGTGGTCCCGCCGGAGTCGGTGGACACGGTGCTCGCGGTGCTGGCCGACCGGGACGTCGAGTCCTGGCTGCTGGGTGACATCGTCGAGCGCGGCGGCGAGTGGGACAACGGCGGCGCGGCGCTCTACGGCTCCTACGAGGCCTGACGCACGACCGGGGGCGCGCCGGGTCGGCCGCGCCCCCGCGCAGTCTCCTGGGTGCCGTCCAGGGCGTTCCTGGGCCGTGCTCAGCGGCCTTGCCCGGAGGCTTCCTCGTCGCTTTCCTGCCACGGACCGGCGGGAACGGCCGAATGGCCGACCCGGTAGTCACCGGATCGGCTGTTCGACTGACGCGAGGAGGTCAGGCGTGTTTGCGGTACGAGCCCGCAGACTCGTCCTCGTCCTCGTCCTCATCGCCGTTGTACAGCTGCGCGTACGACGCATATGGATCATCGTCCTCGTCGTCGTCATCGAACGGTTGCGGATTCACCGACTCGTTCGAAGGCGATGCGCCCAGCTCGTTGGCCAGACGTGACGGGTCGAAACCCACGTCGCCGTACTTCAGCTGGCGGGCGACCTTTGTCTGCTTGGCCTTGGCCCGGCCGCGCCCCATGGCTCGACCCCCTCAACGACGGGGCTCATGGCCCGAGTCTTGACACGCGTTCATGATGAGAAACGACCCCTCGTTAAGTGAGAGGGTCGGTCCTTTGAGCAATAACGGTACCTGCTTACAGCGCCGTACGGTACGCCGCCCGTGCGACGTTGCGCACTCTACCCCTGGGCGAGACCGTGTTGGTGCAGGTCACAAGGTAGCTGGCGGGTTTCGCCGGACACTTCCCGGGGCGGTCGACAGGACCGCTCCGGGAAGATTATCCCCCGTACGGGCAGTTGGTATCCCCCGTTCGGGGGCAGCAGGTGAGAACGGCGTTCCTGTCGGTTCCCGCCCGGCCGCCGCCGCGGACCGCCGCTCCACCGCCCGGCGGCGGGCCCCGGCCGTCAGCCGGGACCCGCCACCTCAGCCCCTCCGGACCGGGGAGCCGGCCTCAGCCCCTCCGGACCGGGGAGCCGGCCTCAGCCCCGGCGTCCGCCGGGACTCCAGCCTCAGCCCCGGCGTCCGCCGGGACGAGGATCGAGCGCAGCCGGCCGACATCGGCCATCCGGCGCTCGGCGAGCCGGTCGGCGGCGACCGCCGGCGGCACGCCGTCGGCCTCGGCCCGGGCGAAGATCTCCAGGGTGGTGTCGTAGATCTTCGCGGCCTTGGCCTTGGCCCGGTCGAAGACGAAGCCGCCGATCTCGTCCGCGACCTGGATCACCCCGCCCGCGTTCACCAGGTAGTCGGGCGCATACAGGATGCCCCGGTCGGCCAGGTCCTTCTCCACGCCCGCGTGGGCCAGCTGGTTGTTGGCCGCCCCGCAGACCACCGTCGCGGTCAGGGCGGCCACGGTGGCGTCGTTCAGGGCGCCACCGAGCGCACAGGGGGCGTAGACGTCCAGATTGGCCCGGATCAGCGCCTCGGTGTCGGCGGCGACCTCCACCCCGGGGTGTGCGGCGCGGATCCGCTCCACCGCGTCCGGGCGGACATCGGTGATCACGACCTGCGCGCCGTCCTCGACCAGGTGCCCGACCAGGTAGTGGCCGACCTTGCCGATCCCGGACACCCCCACCCGGCGTCCGGCCAGGGTGGGTGCGCCCCAGCGGTGCTGGGCGCAGGCCCGCATCGCCTGGAACACGCCGAAGGCGGTCAGCACCGAGGAGTCGCCGGCCCCGCCGTACTCCGGCGAGCGGCCGGTCACGTAGTCGCACTCGCGGGCGATGACGTCCATGTCGGCGACGTAGGTGCCGACGTCGCAGGCGGTGATGTAGCGGCCGCCCAGGGACTGCACGAAGCGGCCGTAGGCGCGCAGCAGCGCCTCGGTCTTGATTCCGCCCTCGGTGATGTGGGCCGGGTCGCCTATGATCACCGCCTTGCCGCCGCCGAGGTCGAGCCCGGCCAGGGCGTTCTTGTAGGACATCCCGCGGGCCAGGTTCAGGGCGTCCTGGACGGCCTCCTCCTCGGAGGCGTAGGGTGAACCGGGTGCCGCCCAGAGCGGGGCCCAGTGCCGTGGAATGCAGGGCGATGACGGCCTTGAGGCCGCTGTCCCGGTCATGGCAGAGGACGACCTGCTCGTGGCTGTCGCCGGGGCGGTCGAAGAATCCGAAGCGAAGATCCGGCGCAGTACGCCGGAACCGTTCTGGACGTCGGTCACTGTGGTGACTCCATGTCGTTGTCGGCTGCGCCCACGGCGTGTGGTGTGGACGCGGCCCCGGGCGGGGCTCGTGGTGGAGCTCCGCCGGAGGCTGTCAGCAGATTAGATCCCCGGGGCCGGTACCGGGGAGCGGATGTCCAAGACCTGGGGCGCACGGGCGGAGGCTGCGCTTCCGGGCCACGGGAGCACGCCGCCGTGCGACGATGCGGGACGTGCCTACATTGCGGACCTCGGTGCGGCCCCCCTATGCCGCCTACTTGCGCGTGTACGAGCCGCTGACGGCCTTTCCGGAGCCGGAGCGCTCGTACTGGCAGGGTTACGCCGAGGAGCGCCGTGACCCGGCCGGAGAGCGGCGGACCGCCCTGGACGAGGGCCGGCGCCGGCTGGCCGACCTGATCGCGATGCCGCCGATGGCGGTGCCCGAGCGGGAGAGCCGGGACGCCTTTGTGCCACGAGCTGGACGGGGTGGTCTACCTCTGCCCGTGGCGGACCCGGCTGCGCAGCTGGATCGCCCTGGACGAGCTCCGGGAGACGCTCCCGGCGACGCTGCTGGACGCCGTGGTGCCGCCGGTGGTCAGGGCCCAGGCGGAGGCCGACTGGGACCGCTGGCGGGCCCGGCACCCGGACGGGCGGCCGTGGATCCTGACCAGCACCTGGAACGTCCCGGTCTCCTGGTTCCTGCTGTTCGAGGACGGCGAGCGGGAGTTCGTCCCGGGCCGGCTGCCGGAGCAGCAGACCGCGGTGGAGGCCGGGGCGGAGGTCGAGGTGGTGGAGGTACCGGAGGACGAAGAGGGCGCGAGCCTTCCGTCCGCGCCGGTGCTGCGCTACCGCACGCCCATGTCGCACGCCCGTCGCCGCTTCGCCCGGGGTTTCCGGGTGCTCCGGGAGAACCTGGACGACGGCCCGCTGGTGGACGCGGTGGAAGAGGTCGGCCGCTGGCTGGAGGAGTTCCATCCGCGCTCGCTGGTGGAGCTGGACTACGGCGGGCTGGTCCACGCGGTGTCCGAGGCATCCCTGGCGGAGGACCACACCGCGCGCGAGGTCGCGGCCGGGGTGGCCGCGCTGCGTGAGGGCGACTCGATGCGGGCGGCCCGCTCCTATCGCGCCATCACCGACCGCTGGCGGCGGATTCAGGAGCTCCAGTACGCCAACTGAGCTGCTCTGACCTGGGGGCATCGCCCGCCGGAGGGCGCCGACGGGGTTGTGGCGGGCTTCCGCCACGACCGATTGCGCCATGGTCGAACACGGGAGCTGTCGGACACGCGTGGCATCCTTCCCTCATGTGCCACAGGGCCCCTTATCCCCCACCCACAAGGGACCAACCTCGCGGATCGGGTCAATACCCCACGAACGTGACGTGACTCACCGTTGACGCGAAGTACTCCGAGCGTGCCAAAATAGGACAACCAGCCCCACTGTGGATTGTTCCGGCACCTTCGGAACGCTTCGCAGGGGATTGGACGTCTTCACGGGGAGCGGGGGGTCTGGCGCATGAATGGCCATGACCGATCGTCACACCGGGGTGACTGTCCGCTATGGCATGGTCCATCTCCATCCGTCGACCTTGAACCCGGAGGGGTCAATTCCGACGGTTTGGCCGATGGGGCTGGACGGATGGTGTAGTTGTAGTGCCGAGGACAAGCCGTTCGTCCTATTACCGACTTGGTCGGCGTGCGCCATTTCGGGCATCCCGGTCCAAGGTGCAGAATTTGAAGGAAAGAACCGTGTTGGTTCGGTTCTCCCGAGGAGGCCGCTCATGACCGCTCGCACCCCTGATGCCGAACCGCTGCTGACGCCGGCTGAGGTTGCCACCATGTTCCGCGTTGACCCTAAGACGGTCACTCGCTGGGCCAAGGCGGGCAAGCTCACGTCGATCCGTACGCTCGGTGGGCATCGTCGTTACCGCGAGGCCGAGGTTCGCGCGCTGCTGGCGGGTATCCCCCAGCAGCGTGGCGAAGTCTGACGCCGAGCACAGCCTGAGAAACACCCTCCTGCTATTGCGTCGGCTGCCCCGCTCAGGGGCATGACCGTTCGGCACGCGGTAAATGGAGGATCTTGAAAAAGCGTGAAGCCGCACCGAACTCCGCCGGGTTCGGTGCGGCTTCGTTTTTGCGTTCGGAGGGGCTCGTTCCGTCGTGCGGGGCACGGGCGGAATGGCTGTGCAATTGTATATATTAAATTGGCTGCCGAGATGGGGGCGTCTGGGGCAGATAGATCTTATGCACACACAAGTGACGCCGGTCACATGTGACCGGGGGATCCCGAAGGACAACCCGGGAGACGAGAAGAGCCCGGATCCGTACGGATCCGGGCTCTTCGCAGGCGACCTCGACGGGACTTGAACCCGCGACCTCCACCTTGACAGGGTGGCGAGCTAACCAACTGCTCCACGAGGCCATGCGCGCCGCGCTTTTCTGTGCGACAACGGAACTGTACTCCATCCCGGGGGTCGAGGTCGAACCGTCGCCGTCGGCCCCGACGGTCGGTCCGCAGGTGGGCGCGGTAGCGCCGTTGAGCGGTCAGACCCCGGAGGCCCCGAGCAGTGTCCCGGCCGCGTAGGTGACCGCCATGGCCAGCGCCCCGCCCGCGACATTGCGCAGTACGGCCGGCCGTACCGGGGCCCGGCCCATCCGGGCGCTGCCCCAGCCGCAGCAGGCCAGCGCCAGCAGGACACACGCCACGGTGATCCACAGCCGCAGGTCCTTGGGCGGCAGCACGATCGCCAGCAGCGGCAGCAGCGCGCCCGCGGTGAAGGAGAGGAAGCTCGCCCAGGCGGCGTGCCAGGGGTTGGCCAGCCCGTCCGGGTCGATGCCCAGCTCGGTCTCCGCGTGCGCGCCCAGGGCGTCGTGCCGGGTCAGCTGGACCGCGACCTCGGCGGCCAGCTCGGCCGTCAGGCCCTTCTGCCGGTACAGCCCGGCGAGTTCCTCCAGCTCCGCCTGCGGGGTCCGGCTGAGCTCGCGGCGCTCCTCGTCCAGCGCGGCCTGCTCGGAGTCGCGCTGGGTGCTGACCGAGACGTACTCCCCGGCCGCCATCGACAGCGACCCGGCCAGCAGCCCGGCCAGCCCGGCGGTGAGCAGCGCGTCCGCGGAGGCGTTCGCCCCGGCGACGCCGACCACCAGACCGGCCGTGGAGACCACCCCGTCGTTGGCCCCCAGGACGGCCGCGCGCAGCCAGTTCAGCCGCCCGCTGAGCCCCTCCCCGTGGTGCGGCTCGTAGTGGCCCGGCTCGCCCTCGTCCGCCTCGTCATAGGTCACTTCGGGAGTCTCGCATCCACGGCGGCGATCGCCGCGGCGGCGGCACCGGCTTCGCGCCGGACGGGTCCGCCGCGGTGGGGGTTCGCCGCGGTGGCGAGCGCCGCCGTGGGGTTCAGCTGAGCAGGGCGTATCCGGCGAAGGCGGCGGCCAGGCCGAACAGCAGGCTGCCGACCACATTCAGCCCGGCCTCGGCCAGCGAGCCGTCCTCCAGCAGCCGCATGGTCTCGAAGGAGAAGGTCGAGAAGGTGGTCAGCCCGCCGCAGAAGCCGGTGCCCAGCAGCAGGCTGACGTTCCCGGACAGGTGCTGGTGCGTGGTGGCGGCGCCGACCGCGCCCAGGATGAACGCCCCGGAGACATTGATCAGCAGGGTCCCCAGCGGGAAGACGCTCCGGTGCCGGGTCTGCACCGCCCGGTCGGCCAGATAGCGGACCGGCGCGCCGATCATGCCGCCGAGAAAGACCATGAGCACGGGCATCAGCGGGATCCCGCCTTTCGGGAGTCGGTCGCGGGGACGGTCTCCGGGGCGTTGCCGCCGGTCCCGCGGTCGTTGTTCTCGGGCACCGGCACGGTCGCGGTGCGCCCGGCCTCGTGGCGCAGCCGCGGCCCGCGCCGGACCGGCTTGTGGACGGCGAGCCGGGCCAGCACGATCCCGGTCCACACCGCGGCCAGCCCGGCCAGCAGGCTGGTCAGCGCATAGGCGTCGGCCCGGGCGAAGTGATGGGTGGCCAGCAGGCCCCGGGTCTCCGACATATAGGTGGAGAAGGTGGTGAACCCGCCGATGATGCCCACGCCGATGAACGGGCGGCGGTAGCGCTGCGGTGGCCAGACCTCGATGACCAGCACCATCAGCAGGCCCAGGGCCAGGCTGCCGAGGATGTTGGTGGTGAAGGTCGCCCAGGGGAAGCCGTCGGTGGGCGTCGGCCAGGCCCGGGCCATCCCGTACCGGGCGATGCTGCCCAGGCCGCCGCCGAGGGCGATCACGGCGATCACGTCCCACTCGCGGGGCCGCCCCGTCGGCGGCTCCTCCCGCAGGTCCGGGTCGACCGGTAGGGTTTCCGCGGGCAGCGGCGCCAGGGGCCGGGGCCCGGCGGGCAGGGTCTCGGCCGACCGCGGCTCCTTCGCGGCGGGATCCTCCGGGCCGGAAGGGTCGGCGGGGCCGGAAGGGTCGGCGGGACTGGAGGGGGTGCTGGGGGGCATCAGCGCTCCTGGGTGCGTGCGTCGGCCGGGAACAGGCGCGGCCAGCTGCGGTGTCGGGAAGCGGGTGCGGCCGTCGCGGCGAGGGCCGACGGGACCGGTCGCGGGGATCGGGGCATGGTTCTCCTACCTGAGTGCTAGGGCCGCCGATGGGCGACCGCCAGGTAGGGACCGTTGGCGGCCGGTCGGCCGCGGTTGTCGGCGAGCCCCTCCGCCGTCCCGCACAGGATAGCCAACGGCCGGCCGGTCGGGCGTCGGACGCCCGTGCCTCTTCGCCACGGGCAGCCGAACGCGGCCCGGCCGGGCTCAGGGCCAAGGCTCAGGACCAAGGCTCAGGGCCAAGGCGCCGGGCTCAGGGCCAAGGCGCCGGGCTCAGGGCCAAGGCGCCGGGCTCAGGCTCCGGCGTCGGACGCGGCGTCGGCTCCGGCATAGGGCCCGGCGTCGGACGCGGCGTCCGGCGGGGTGGCCAGCCGGAGTGCCTCCACGGCCAGCTCCGGATCGCCCAGCAGCCCGGCCAGCCGCTGGAACAGCAGCCCGGTCGGGCCGTCGGCCCGTTCCTGGGCGAGGAAGGCGCGGAACACCGGCACCAGCTCCGGCTCGTAGGAGAGGCTCACCAGCAGCATCACCGCGAACTCCTGCACCAGCCGCAGTTGCAGCTCCTGCCGGGTCAGCCGCTCCGCCCGCGGCTGGCCGGCGTCCTGGTCCGCCAGCCAGACCAGCGCGGTGGTCTCGGCGTCGGCGATCCAGGCGCGGACCGCCAGTTGTACCCGGGCGCTGGCCGGGCAGGTCGAGATGGGAGACCACCTGCTCCATGGCCGCCTGCCGGACCCGGTCGATCACCGCGCCGGTACCGACGGTCGCGGTTGCCGAACCACCGCGCAGCAGCGCCGCGAAGCCCGGGCCGTGGGACTCCACAAAGCCCAGGTAGCGGCCCATCACCCGGTGCAGCCGCTCGGACAGCGGGCCCTCGTGCGGCTCCTCGAAGAGCGCGGCCAGCTGCTCCCCGGCCCGGCGGATGGCCTCCTCGTAGAGGCCCTGCTTGCCCGGGAAGTAGTGGTACACCAGCGGCCGCGAGGCCCCCGCGGCTGCGGCGATCTCGTCGATCGACACTTCCTCGGGGCCTGCTTGGCAAAGAACTCCAGTGCTACGGCGATGAGTTGCTCACGCCGCTGCTCGACCCCGAGGCGGCGGCGCGGCGTCCGGGGGCTGGGTGATGCGCTCATGCCCAACAGAGTAGGCGGCGAGGGGGGTTGGCAGCGGCTGAGCCGGTCGTCGGGCGAGGAGGTCAGAGGTCGAGCACCAGCTTCCCGCCCCGGCTGCGGGAGACGCAGATGAGCATGGAGTCGGCCCGCTCGCGCTCGGTGAGCGCCTCGCCGCGGTGGTCCGGGGTGCCGGCGAGCACCTTGGTCCGGCAGGTGCCGCAGAATCCCTGCTCGCAGGAGTAGGGGGTGTCCGGCAGCTGCTCGCGGACCGCCCGCAGCACGCTGCGGTCGGCGGGCACGGTCAACGTGAGCCCGCTGCGGGCGAGTTCCACCTCGACCTCGGCCGAGTCCGCCGCCGCGGCGGCGCCTTCGAGCGGGTGGAAGCGCTCCAGCCGGGCCTCGGTGCCGGGGCGCAGTCCGGCCAGCGCCGCCACCAGGGCGTCCATCAGCGGCTCCGGGCCGCAGACATGGACTGCCGCGTTCCCGGGGGCGGTGGTGAGCGCGGCGGCCAGGTCGGGCAGGCCCTCGCTGTCGGTGGTGACCACGCGGACCCGGCACTGCTCCGGATCCAGAGCACTGATCTCGTCCAGGAACGGCATGCTGGAACGAGAGCGCCCGACATAGAGCAGTTGCCAGTCGGCGCCGAGCGCGGCGACCTCGCGCAGCTTGGGCAGGATCGGCGTGATCCCGATGCCCCCGGCGACAAAGAAGTGCGGACCGCCCCGCTCCGCGCCCGCCGGGACCAGCGGGAAGCGGTTGCGCGGGTGGTGCGCGCCGATCCGGGCGCCCTCGGTGAGCGTGGCGTGGATCTGCCGTGATCCGCCCCGGCTGTCCTCGGTCAGCCGCACCGCGATCCGGTAGCTCCGCCGGTCGGCCGGGTCGCCGCAGAGCGAGTACTGCCGGATCAGGCCCGACTCCAGCAGCAGGTCCAGGTGCGCCCCGGGCTCCCAGGCGGGCAGTTCGCCGCCGTCCGCGGCGGCCAGCCGCAGCTCGGCCACGCCTTCGGCGGCCTCCCGCCGTCCGGTGACCACCAGCTCCAGGGCGGCCGGGGTCGGCCGCACCGCGCGGACTGCCTCCTCCGCGGCCGCGACGGCCTCGGCCGCCGCCCGCGCGGCCGGTGAACCGGCCAGGTAGGCCAGCGCCTTGGCGGTGGAGCCCTCCTGGGTCGGGTGGTAGCGCCGCCGCAGATAGCGCGGCACGGCCGAGAAGATGTCCCTGGGCGCGGGCACCAGCTCGTCCTTGGCCGCCCGTACCCAGTCCCGGAGGTGCGGTTCGGCGGCCCTGCGCTCGGCCGGGCTCAGCTCCGGGTCGTTGGCGATGAAGAACTTCACCCCGCGCACCCACAGCCAGAACATGGTGGGGAACACCGTGGTCATGGTGCGCAGCCGGCGTCCGTAGCCGCCGTCCAGGTGCTGGAACACGTCGTAGGCCACCGAGCGGTGCTCGACCTCCTCCGCGCCGTGCCAGCGCAGCAGGTCGACCATGGTCGGGTCGGCGCCGAAGCGCTCGAAGCCGCGGGCGTCCAGCACCCACTTGCCGAGCACGGCGGTGTAGTGCTCGATCGCGGCGATGATGGCGACCCGCTCCAGCAGCCACCACGTGCGGGCCAGCGGCGGCGCGGTGTCGTCGCCGAGCAGGTGCTCGAAGAACCAGTCCATCTGCGCGGTGTAGGGGGCCGGGTCGAGCCCCTGCGCCACCAGGTGGTCCAGCACGGTGGAGTGGGCCTGCGAGTGCACCGACTCCTGGCCGATGAAGCCGATCACGTCGTCGCGCAGCCGCTCGTCCCGGATCAGCGGCAGCACCTGCTTGTAGACGTCGACGAACCAGCGCTCGCGGCCGGGAGCAGCAGGTGCAGCACATTGATCATGTGGGTGGAGAAGGGGTCCCCGGGGACCCAGTGCAGCGGCGTGTCCTGCCAGTCGAAGGCGACACGGCGCGGTCGCAGGGGGGCGTGCTCGGTGGTGACGACGGTCATCGGGTCCTCCTAGGTCCGGCTTTTCGGGGGTCAGGTCGCGGCGGGCGATCAGCCGCAGGGCGCCGGGGAGATCCGGCGCAGCGCCGAGCCGATCCGGGCCTCGGCGGCTACCGGCACCACCGCGCGGTTCTCCTGGACGGCGCGCAGCACCGCCTCGGCGATCCGGTCCGGGCTGACGTCGCGCAGCCGGTAGAGCCGGTCGGCGTTGCCGCGCAGCCGCTCCTGCTCCTCGCCGGACACCCCGACATAGCGGGTGGCCCGGGCGATGCCGGTGTTGACGAAGCCGGGGCAGACCGCGCTCACGCCGATGCCCTCGCCCGCGAGTTCGGCCCGCAGGCACTCGCTCAGCATCAGCACGGCGGCCTTGGTGGTGGCGTACGCGGGCAGGGAGCGGGGGGGGTGAACGCGGCCGCGGAGGCGATGTTGACGATGTGTCCGCCCTCGCCGCGCTCCTTCATCTGCGCGCCGAAGAGCCGGCAGCCGTGCACCACGCCCATCAGGTTGACCCAGCACGGCCTCCCAGTCGGCGGTGCTGGTGTCCAGGAAGGGCCCGCCCTGCCGATGCGGCGTTGTTGACCGATGTCCGGGGTGCCGTGGTCGTTCTGCACGGACTTGGCGAAGGCCTCCATGGCGGTGGCGTCGGAGACGTCCACGGTCCAGGGAGCGCCGGGCCGCCGTACAGCGCGGCAGTTCGGCGGTGCGGGCGGCGGCCGCGGTGTTCAGGTCGGCGGCGACCACGGTCGCGCCGCCTTCGGCGAGGGCCAGTGCGGTGGCCGGCCGATGCCGCTGCCCGCGCCGGTGACCACGGCCAGCCGCCGGCGAACGGGCGGGCCGCGTGCTGTTCCGGGGTGAGCACCTGAGCCGCTCCAGCCCGGGGGCGGCCGGGGCGCCGTCGATGTGCGCCGCGAACTCCGAGATCCAGCGGGCCAGTACGCCGTCGTGGGTGAGCGGGCCCAGTGCCCGGAGCGCAGCGGACGCCGCCACAGCTTCTCGGCCCAGGGCTGCGGGGCCTCCCCGGCCAGCGCGGGGGAGACATAGAGGTCCTGCTGCGGCAGCACCACCTGGACCGGGATGGCGGTGGGCCGCTGCCGGGGCCGGGTGATCCGGGGCAGCATGTTGGCCCGGTACAGGGCCAGTCCGCGCACCGCGTCGGAGGGCAGGGTCGGTGCGGAACTGCCGCGCGGCACGCCCTCGACCGCCTGTTGCAGCGCGGGCCAGGCTTTGGCCAGCCCGGTCCGCCACAGCAGTGGTGGCAGCAGCGGTAGTTGGAAGTAGCCGATGTACCAGGAGCGCAGCCCCTGGCCGGCCAGCTGGGCCAGTCCGCGCGGGCTCGGCCGGCGGGTCTTGGCCCGGAACCAGTGCGCGGCGTGGTCCAGGCAGGGCCGGAGACCGAGGTGAAGGAGGCGATCCGGTCGGCGAGCGCGCTGCCGGTGACCGCCTCCCAGGACTGGATCGACCCCCAGTCGTGCCCGACCAGGTGCACCGGACGGTCGGGCTGACCGCGTCCAGCACGGCGCCCAGGTCGGCCTCCAGCGTGGCCAGGGTGTAGGCGCCGATCCGGCGCGGGGCGTCGGACGCGCCGGCCCCGCGGACGTCGTAGGCGATCACCCGGCGGTCGGCGGCCAGCAGCCCGGCGATCGGCTTCCAGACCGCGTGGGTGTCCGGGTAGCCGTGCACCAGCACCACGGCGGGAGCGGGCGAGTCGGGGTCGCCCCACTCGTGGACGGCCAGACGGATCCCGTCCGGTGCGGTGACGAAGCTGCGGCGGCCCTCGGTGGGGGCCGGCTGGCGAGTGCTCATGCGGCCTGCTCCTTCCAGCGGTTGACGTGCGGCAGGTCTTCGTCCAGCCAGTAGGCGTCGTCCTCGGTGACCACCAGCAGTTCCTCGAACTTGGCGCCGACGCCGCGCAGTCCGAGGTGCGGCTCGACCGCCCACAGGCCGGGGGTGGGGCGTGCGCGGAGGAGCGGCCGTCGGCCCACAGCGGGGAGCGGTGCTGGATGCGCTCGGCGACCAGCTCCCGGCCGAGGGTCTGCAGGCTGCGGACGCCGAACCCGGCGACGACCTTGCGCGGGCCGCGCGGCCGGAGCCGGGTCACCTGGTGTGCGAGCACCCGCCCCGGGTAGACCCGGTGCCGGTTGTCGTAGCCGTGGTGGGCGGCCAGGGCGTCCACCGCGCGGTAGATCTGGTTCAGCGGACGGCGTTCGCGCACCTGGTCCAGGATCAGCTGCCGGTACTCCTGGAGGTCGTCCAGGATCTGCCGCTGCACCCGGTTGCCGCCGAGGCTCGGCGTAGCCGATGTCGGCGGTGTAGCCGTCGGCGACCGGGGCGCAGTCCAGGATGAACGGCATCCCCGGCTCCAGCCGCCGGTCGGTGGGGAAGAACTGGAGCGGGGTGCGGAAGTGGTGGAACACCGTCCGGTCGCCGAACCAGGCGAAGGGCACATGGAACCAGTCGTCCCCGCCGTTCTCCTCCAGCCACTGCCGCATCCGCTGCGCTGCCTGCCGCTCGGTGATCCCCGGCTCCAGCCCGGCCGCGACCGTCTGCGCGCAGCGGTACGCGAGCTGCTGGACCTCGCGGAACCTGGCCAGATCCGCCGGCGTCCAGGCCGGCTGCTTATTAGACATTGTGTCAACATAGCGCCGAAGCCCTCGGCCCACCAGAGCCCTGCACCGGGGAATCGGACGGCGGGAGGGACCGCCGCGGGGCGGTCTGTCAGCTGTTACCGCAGTGTTAGGCGGCGCCGAAGAAGCTGAAGAAGCTGGGGCCCGCGGGTACGGCGACAGACCCACCGCATCCGCACCCGCACCCGCATCCGCGGCACGGCACCCGCACCCGCAGCAGCGCACCCGCTGCGCCGCGGCACCCACACGTATCACCGAGCAGGCGGGAGCCGCCCATGAGCGCCCTGGGTACCGACCCGGCCCGCACCCCCAGCGCCTCCGGTTCCGCCCGGCACCGGGCCGGACCGCTGCCGCGGCAGACCCTCGCCGCGCTCACCGCGCCCGACCGGCTGTGGTCCCGGGCGCTGCTGCTGACCATCTGCGCGGGCGTGCCGCCGGTGCTGTTCCTGTGGTGGCAGAACACCATCCCCGGCTCGCTGGTCACCCCGCCGCCTGCCTGACCGCCGCCGGCCGGATAGCCGGGCTGCTCGCGGCCTACCTGCTGCTGGTGCTGGTCGCGCTGATGGCCCGGGTGCCCTGGCTGGAGAACCGGGTCGGCTCGGACACCGTCGCCCGCTACCACCGGTCGCTCGGCGAGTACACCGTCGCCCTGGCCTGGCCATGCCGTGCTGATCATCCTCGGCTACGCCTGAGCGGGCCGTGACCCGGTGGCGGAGGGCGTCACCGTGGTGTTCGACCTCACCGATGTGTGGATGTCGGCGGTCGCGCTGCTGCTGCTGGTCGTGGTCGGCCTGGCCAGCGCCCGGGCGGTCCGCCGCAGGCTCTCCTACGAGTCCTGGTACCACCTGCACCTGCTGGTCTACCCCGCCATCGGGCTCGCCTTCTCCCACGAGTTCGCGGTCGGCGTCGACTTCTCCAGCTCGCTGCGGAACCGGCTGCTCTGGTCCGCGGCCCATATCGCGGTGGGTGCGGCGGTGCTGCTGTTCCGGGTGGTGCTGCCGTGCCACCGCTCGCTGCGGCACCGGCTGCGGGTCGACCGGGTGGTCCAGGAGGGGCCGGGCGTGGTCTCGCTGTACCTTGCCGGACGCGAGCTGGACCGGCTCCGGGCCGAGCCCGGGCAGTTCCTGCGCTGGCGCTTCCTGGCCCGGGGCCACCGGTGGCAGTCGCACCCCTATTCGCTGTCCGCCGTGCCCACCCGGGACTGCCTGCGGATCACCGTCAAGGATCTCGGCGACGCCAGCTCCGCCCTGGCCGGGCTGCGCCCGGCACCCGGGTCTGGTTCGAGGGCCCCTATGGAACGTTCACGCGCGGCGGAGCGCCCGGGCCCGCAGGGTGCTGCTGATCGGCGGCGGCGCCGGGATCACCCCGCTGCGCGCGCTGTACGAGTCGCTGCCGGACGCGGCCCGGATGTGGTGCTGGTGCAGCGCGCCTCCACCGAGGCCGGCCTGGTGCTGCACCAGGAGCTCGAAGCCATCTCCCGCCGCCGGGGCTTCGGCCTGTTCGCCCTGGTCGGCCCGCGCGGCGGGGCGCACGACGACCCGCTGCGCGCCGCCGAGCTCCGGCGGATGGTCCCGGACCTGGCCGAGCGCGAGGTCTACCTGTGCGGACCGGCCGGAATGACCCGCGCGTCGACGCCGAACTGCGCCGGGCCGGGGTCCCCGGGCACCGGATCCACACCGAGGCGTTCGCCTTCCAGGAGGACTGAGACCATGCTCCACCCCATGCGCTGCCACGCCGTGCGCAGCAGCCGCACCGTGCGCCCGCACAGCATCCAGTGGGGAGGCTGACCGTGCGCAGGACCGTGCTCGCGCTGGCCGCGACCAGTGCCGTGGTCGCCCTGGTGGTCGGCGGCAGGGCCGAGTCGGCCGGACGCCCCAGGTCGGCCCTGGCCGACCCGGCCGTGGCGCCCGCCCGGCAGCAGGCCGCCCAGCCGTCCGCGACGCCCACGGGCAAGGTGCCGGGCCGGGCACCGGCCGGCACCGCCGCCAAGGCCGACGGCAGCTTCACCGGAAGCGCGGTGCCCACCCAGTACGGCACGGTGCAGGTGCGGGCGGTGCTGAAGGGCGGAGCGCTCACCGGTGTGCAGATCCTCCAGCAGACCGACGGCGCGCGCAGCAGCATGATCGACTCCTATGCGCTGCCGGTCCTCACCAGCGAGGCACTGAAGGCCCAGGGCGCCGACATCGACGTGGTCTCCGGCGCCACCTACACCTCCGACGGCTACGCCCAGTCACTCCAGGCCGCGCTGGACGCCGCCGGCCGGTAGCCGTGCGCGGTCGGGCGGCAGCGGTACGGACGCCAGGCAGCGGTACGGACGTCAGGCAGCGGTACAGGCGCCAGGCAGCGGTACAGACGCGAGGCACAGCCGAGCGCGAAGAACAGCCGAGGGAGAATGGTCCGTATGCGCATCCTGGTCGTCGAGGACGAAGAACGCCTGGCTGCCTGATCGCCGAGGGCTCCGGGACCAGGGCATGGCCGTGGATGTCAGCCACGACGGCATCGACGCCCTGGAGAAGATCGAGATCAGCGGCGTCTACGACGTGCTGGTGCTCGACCGCGACCTGCCCGGCTGCTCCGGCGACGAGGTCTGCCGACGGCTGGCCGGACGCGACGACGCCCCGATGATCCTGATGCTGACCGCCCTGTCCGGCACCGACGACCGGGTGGACGGGCTGACCCTGGGCGCCGACGACTACCTGGGCAAGCCCTTCTCCTTCGCCGAGCTGACCCTGCGCATCCAGTCCCTGGGGCGCCGCGGCCGGGCCCACAGTGCCGTGCTGACCTGCGGCGACCTCACCATGGACACCCTGCGCCGGACCGTCCAGCGGGGCGGTCGGCCGATCACGCTCACCGCCAAGGAGTTCGCCGTACTCCAGGTGCTGCTCAGCGCGGACGGCGCGGTGCTGAGCCACGAGCAGCTGCTGGAACGGGCCTGGGACGAGCATGCCGACCCGTTCACCAACACCGTCCGGGTCACCGTCAACCGGCTGCGGCGCAAGCTGGGGACGCCCGACCTGGTGCAGACCCTGGTCGGCGCCGGCTACCGGATCACCACGTGAGCACCCCCTGGCCCGCCCCGCGCGGTTCCGGGCCGTGCTCCGCCGTGCCGCCCGCTGGCTCAGACGCCCGCCGCTGACCATCCGCACCCGGCTGACGCTCACCTTCGCCGCCCTGTTCACCATGGGCGGCAGCGTCCTGGTGCTGGCCCTCACCACGGTCTTCTACCGGGCGATCTTCCGCCCGCTGCCCGCCAGCGCGGTCCCCAGCAATCTCGACCCGGACCACGACCACATCATCGGCCTGAGCGACCAGATCCGCGACGCCGCCGCCTCCCACCTGCTGCGGGTCTCCCTGTTCCTGCTGCTGGTGGTGGTCGGTGTGTCCGCGCTGCTCGGCTGGTGGATCGCCGGGCGGATGCTGCGCCCGATCGCGGCGATCACCGCCGCCGCCCGCCGGGCCACCGACACCACCCTGCACGAGCGGCTCAACCTGCCCGGCCCCCGGACGAGCTCAAGCAGCTCGGCGACACCTTCGACGAGATGCTGGAACGCCTGGACGCGGCCTTCGGCGCCCAGCGGCGCTTTGTCGCCAACGCCAGCCACGAGCTGCGCACCCGCTGGCGCTGACCCGGGCCGCGGTCGAGGTCGCCCTCGCCAAGCCCGCCGCCACCGAGGAGCAGTGGCGCACCATGGCCCACGACGTCGCCGGCTCGACCCAGCACGCGCAGCGGCTGATCGAGGCCCTGCTCACGCTGGCCCGCTCCGAGCAGGGGGTCACCGACTTCGAGGAGGACGACCTGGCCGACCTGGCCTCCGAGGCGCTGGACCTGGTCGCCGCCCGCCGCCGGGTCCTCGGTCTGCGGCTGGAGGTCGACCTGGCCCGGCCGCGCTGCGCGGCAATGTCGCGCTGCTCGGCATCGCGGTCGGCAACCTCCTGGAGAACGCGGTGAAGTACAACCACGACGGCGGCCTGCTGCTGGTGCGCACCCGCCAGGTGGACAACCACTGGGTCGAGGTCGAGGTCGGCAACGACGGCCCGGTGGTGCCCGCGGAGCAGATCGACCAGCTGTTCGAGCCGTTCCACCGCGGACAGCGCACCCGCCGCCATTCGCAGGAGCCCGCCAGGGACGGCGTGGGCCTCGGCCTGTCCATCGTCCGCGCCGTCGTCCGCGCGCACGGCGGCCGGGTCGCCGCCCAGGGCCGGCCGGCCGGCGGACTGCTGGTCACCCTGCGGCTCCCGGTGACGCCGTAGCCGGTGGCGCCCCGGCCGGTGGGCCGGTCCGGTGGGTCAGTCCTCGCGCACGGGGAGGGCGGTGCCGCAGTGGGCGCAGAACCGGGCGGCGGCCTCGGTGGCGACCCGGTCGCAGCCGGGGCAGATCCGGTTCAACAGGCAGGGCGCCTCCCCGCCGTCGACAGCGCCCGCGCTCGTACCCGCACCCGTACCCGCACCCACGCTTGCGGCGGCGCCGGTTCTGCCGGCTGTGACGCTGCCCGCGATGCTCAGGCCGGGACGACGCTGGTGCGCCGTCAGATAGACCAGCCCCTCCGGGCCCGCGTACAGCGAGCGGTGGGACAGTCGCGGCAGCCACACCAGCGTGCCCGGGGCCAGCGGCGCGCGGTCGGTGGCCTCGCCCGGCCGGCCCACCCCCAGCGGCCCGCCGCCCAGCTCACCGCTGCCCGCCACCACGACCAGCAGCACGTCCAGCGTCCCCTCGGCGTGCTCGGCGACCTGCGCGCCGGGGGCCAGCCGGATCAGGTTGGCGTCCAGCTGGCGGCCGGCCTCGGCCAGCCGCCACAGCGCCCCGCCCTGCCGCTCGGCCGCGGCGGCGACCAGTTCCGGCAGCTGCGCCAGGACCAGGGGAGTCTCGCGGGTGTCGGCCATGCGCGGTGCCTCCAGTCGGAGCGGCGGTTGTCCGCATCCTACTGACGCCGCCGGGAACCCACCGAGGCCGCCGGGCCTGGCGCCCGGCCCGGCGCGGGCGCTCAGGTGGTGAGCAGCACCCCGGCATACGCGACGCCGGCGATCATCACCCAGGAGGCCAGGCCGACCAGCAGAGCCCGGCCGCCGGTACGCGTCAGCCTGCGGATGTCGACCGCGCTGCCCAGCCCGAACAGCGCCGCCGCAAGCAGCAGGTTGTCCAGCGACTCGACGTTGTCGACCATCTGCTCCGGCACCACCCCGGTGCTGCGCAGCGCCACCATCGCCAGGAAGCCCACCACGAACAGCGGCACGATGGCCGGCCGCTTGCCGCCGCCCCCGGCGGCGCCCGCCCGGCGGCGCCGGGCCACGGCCACCCCGGCGACGATCGGCGCGAGCAGCGCCACCCGCATCAGCTTGACCACCACGGCCTGCGCCAGCGCCACCGGACCGGCGGTCTGCCCGACCGCCACCACCTGCCCGACATCGTGCACGCTGGCCCCGGCCCAGCGTCCGAACTGGAGATTGCTCAGGCCCAGCGGGTGGTGCAGCAGCGGCAGCACCACGATCGCCAGGCTGCCGCACAGGGTGACCAGGGCCACCGCCGTCACCACGTCGTCCTCGTCGCTGTCGGTCACCCCGTTCATGGCCGCCACCGCCGACGCCCCGCAGATGGAGAAGCCGGTGGCGATCAGCAGCGCCTGGTCCCCCGGCAGACCCATCCGGACGCCCAGCCAGCGGGTGCCGAAGAAGGTGGCCGCGACCACCACCACGACCACCAGCAGTGTCTGCCAGCCCAGGGCCAGCACCTGGCCGAGCGCCAGCTTGAGGCCCAGCAGCACGATGCCCAGCCGCATCAGCCGCTTGCCCGCCAGGTCGAGCCCGGGCCGGGCCGAGGCGGGCAGCAGCCGCAGGTTGCGGGCCGCCACCCCGAGCACCACCGCCGCCGTGAGCGTCGCCACGGTCGGCAGCAGCCGGTCGATCTCCCAGGCCACCGCGACCCCGACCGCGGTGCAGGCCAGCCCCGGCAGCACCCGCCGGACCGCCCGCGCCCGCGGACCGGGCCCGGACGGGGCAGCGCCACCGCCGGGGTCTCCACCGGCTCCACGGACGCCACCAACTCCACGGATGCGGTGGATGCCGAGGTCAGCGGGCTGGGGCGGGTGCGGAGCGAGGAGATCATCACAGCCCCCACGCTGCTCCCCGCGGTCACTCCCCGGTAGCCGCCAATACCCAGGCACGTCATAGAGTTTGCCTATGGCAACAGTTCCGCCCGGTGACGACCGGCCCACGCCGGCCCCGCGGCGGCTGCCCGATCTGCATGCGCTGGAGCTGCTGGTCGCGGTCGCGCAGACCGGCAGCCTGGGCCGCGCCGCCGCCCGGCTGGGCATCAGCCAGCCCACCGCCAGCAGCCGGATCCGCACCCTGGAGAAGCGCCTCGGCCTGCCGCTGCTGCAACGCGCGACCACCGGCTCCCAGCTCACCGCCGCCGGGGTGCTGGTCACCGACTGGGCCAACCAGGTGCTGGAGCAGGCCGACGTCCTGGCCGAGGGGATCGCCGCGCTCAAGTCCCAGCTCCAGGGCGATCTGCGGATCGCCGCCAGCCTCACCCTGGCCGAGCACCTGCTGCCCGGCTGGCTGGTGGCGATGCGGGCCCACTACCCGGAGGTCCATGTCGGCCTGCGGGTCGCCAACAGCCGGCTCGTGGTCCAGGCGCTGCGGCAGGGCGAGGCCGAACTGGGCTTTATCGAGGGCCCGTGGACGCCCGCCGACCTCCAGTCGCTGCCGGTCGCCCGGGACCGGCTGGTCGTGGTCACCGCGCCGGACCACCCCTGGGCCCGCCGCCGCCGACCGGTCACCGGCGAGGAGCTCTCAGCCACCCAGCTGCTGCTGCGCGAGGCCGGATCCGGCACCAGGGAAACCCTGGAACGGGCGCTGCGCCCCTGGCACGGCCCGTCCGTGCCGCTGCTGGAGCTGGGCTCCACCGCGCCGCTGCGCAGTGCCGCCCTCGGCGGGGCCGCGCCGGCCGTGCTCTCCGACCTCGCGGTCCGCGACGATCTGGCCGCCGGACGGCTGGTGGAGACGTCGCTGGCCCCGGGGCTCGACCTCAGCCGCACCCTGCGCGCGGTCTGGCCGCTGGAGGCGGAGCTGCCGGCGGCGGCCAAGCACCTGCTGTGGATCGCCCAGGGCGGCCCCGCCCAGCACTGATCCCTGGGTGCCCGCTGGACACCGGGCCCTTTGGACACCGGGCCCGTTGGGCGACCTGGCCCGTTGGACAATGGCGGGATGGAAATCTGGATCAACCCGGCCTGCTCCAAGTGCGCCTCGGCGCTGTCGCTGCTCGACGCGGAGGGCGCCGACTACACCGTGCGCCGCTATCTGGAGGACCCGCCCACCGTCGGGGCTGGAGGCGGTGCTGGCCCGGCTCGGCCTGGAGCCCTGGGATCTCGCCCGTACCGGTGAGCCGGTGGCGGTCTCGCTCGGCCTGGCCGACTGGGAGCGGGACGCGGCCGCCCGCGACCGCTGGACCAGGGCGCTGGTGGAGCACCCGGTGCTGATCCAGCGGCCGCTGATCACCGCCGACGACGGGACCACGGTCGTCGGCCGCACCCCGGAGGCGGTCCGCTCGGTGCTGCCCGGACGCTAGCGCCCGGCGTCCGCGCCCGCGCCCGTGGCGGTGGCCGTGGCGGTGCCTGTGGCCGTGGTGGCGGTTCCGGCGGCTTCCGGGGCGAGGGCGGTGCGCAGGAAGTCCAGCTCCATCCACAGCAGCTGGTCGGCCACCCCCCCCGGTGACCCGGTGGCCCGCCCCGGGCAGCGGCAGCACGGTGTGCGGACGGCCCGCCGCCAGCAGCGCCGCCGACAGCCGCAGTGTGTGCAGCGGGTAGACGTTGTCGTCCGCCAGCCCGTGCACCAGCAGCAGCGGGCGGGAGAGCCGGTCGGCGTACGGCAGCAGCGAGGAGCGCCGGTAGCCCTCGGGCTGGATGTCCGGGTGGCCGAGGAAACGTTCCTCCCAAAAGCTGTCGTACAGCCGCCGGTCGGTCGGCGCGGCCCCGGCGACCGCCGCGTGGAACACGTCCGGGCGCAGCAGCACCGCCCCCGCCGCCAGATAGCCGCTGAAGGACCAGCCCCGGATGCCCACCCGGGTCAGGTCCAGCCCGGGTGGCGCTCGGCGGCCGCGTGCAGTGCGTCCACCTGGTCCTCCAGCACGGGCCCAGCCGGTCGCCGAGGATTTCGTGCTGCCAGGCCACCCCGCGTCCGGGCGTACCCCGCCCGTCGGTGGCCAGCACCGCGAACCCCTGCTCGGCGAAACCACTGGCAGACCGCCGTGTACCAGGCCCGGCCCTGGGTGACCACCTGCATCGCCGGACCGGCGTACGGGCTGAGCAGCACCGGCAGCGGACCGGAGTCCGGCCGGTGCCAGGAGGGGAGGTGCAGTCGGCTGCGCAGCTCCCGGGCCCCCAGTCGCAGGTGCACCGGCCTGGGCGGGACCAGGGGCTCCTCGCTGAGCACGGCGATCCGCCCGGCGGGCCGCCCGTCGCGCAGCACGGTCACCGTCTGGCCCGTGGGCGTGGTGCTGTCCAGCACCACCGTGCCGCCGCCCGCGGCGGCGGTGTGCACCCCCGGTTCGGAGGTCAGCCGCCGGAAACCGCTGCCCGGTTCATGGCACCAGACGTGCACCTCGGTCGGGTCCTCGCTGGCGGTGAACAGCACCCGTTCGCCGACCGCCGCCAGCACCGCGCGGACCTGCACACCCTCCGGCGCGAGCAGCTCGCCGATCCGGATGCTCCGGGTGTCGCCGTGCACCGCGGGCAGCACCGGCACACCCGCGCCGGTGTGCAGCGGCGTGCCGCGGGTGACCTCCACCCATCCGCGCTCGGCGGTGTGCCGCGACAGCGGCTCGGCGGCGCCGGTCGCCGGGTCGATCCGCAGCACCCACACCGTCCGCTGGTCCCGGCTCTGGAGCGCGGCCACCGGACCGCCGCTGCCCCAGTCGGCGCTGATCAGGTACTCGAACGCCGGGGCGTGCCACGCGCCGCCGGCCTCGCCCGGCGCCCGCTCCGGCAGCCGGACGGGGGTGCGCCGGCCGTCGACGCCGACCAGCCACAGCGTGGTGACCGCGTTGCTGCTGCCTGCTTCCGGGTAGCGCATCCGGCGGGGCGGCCGCTGCGGCTCGGCCGGATCGGCGATCCACCGGCTGCTCACCATCGAGCTGTCCACCCGGGCGACCAGCAGCGACTGCCCGTCGGGCGACCACCAGTAGCCGCGGGACCGGCCGATCGACTCCCGGGCGGTGAAGTCGGCCACCCGAAGGTCACCCCGGCCTCCTCGCCCTTCTCCCCCTCTTCGCCCTCCTCGGCGAGTGGCCGGTCCTGCGTCCCGTCGGCCCGGATCACCCGCAGCGTCCCCGCGCTGGCATAGGCGATCAGCGTCCCGTCGGGGGAGGGGCGCGGATCGGTCACCGGGCCGGGCGTCGGCAGCCGGCGCGGCTCGCCGCCGTCGGTGCGTACGGCCCACAGCTCGCCGCCGACGGTGCAGGCCGCCAGCCGTGCCTCCCTGTCGGTGGCGTAACCGGCCACGCCCGCCGCCGTGCCCGGGACCGGCAGCGGTCGCTCCTCCCCGTCCTGGTACAGCCAGAGCAGGGTGCGCGGATCCGTCCCGGAGACCGAGCGGAGGAACAGCACCCGCTCGCCGTCCGGGGAGACGGTGAACTCCTTCGGGACCCCGAGCAAGAAGCGTCGGGTACGGGCGAACTGGCGGGGAAAGGCGTCGGTGTCCATGGTCTCCTGACCTGGTGGGAGGGGCAGCCGTCGGGCATGTGACGCAGCGTCGGAGCCGCCGCGGCCGAGCGGCCGGGGCATGCGGGAACTGGCTCAGGACATGCGAAAGCCCCTAGCGAGTAGGTGCTCTCGCGAGGGGCTTCCCTTGGGTTATACCGGGTTTCCGGCCTCCCTGTCACCCGCTTTCCTCGATCCCCGGCCCGGCCGGGGCGCGCTCAGTAGGCCAGCAGGTCCGTCGTGACCAGGTCGAAGCCGAAGGACTCGGGGATCCGCAGCGTCTCGCCGAACCCGGTGTCCTCCCGACGGTGGTACTTCGTGCCGTCCGGGCGGCTGAAGAGCGCCCCTGCGGTGCGACGTCAGGCCGCGTGGGGTGTGAAGACCACGCTGGAGGTGTCCCCGTCGAGGGCGATGTTGAGTGAGGCGTCGAGCGCCTTGGCGAGGCGTGCCAGCAAGGGGAGGGTGGGAACGGTGCCGCCGAGTTCCAGCTTGGAGATCTGAGGCTGGGTCATGGATGCTCTCCTGGCGAGTTCCGTCTGAGAGATCCCCAGTTCTGCCCGCCGGTCGTGGACTGCCTGTCCCAGGTCGAAGGCCATGCGGATCTCCGCGCGCGCGGCCTCGATCTGTGGCCCTTCTGTGTAGCCCTCGGCGGTTTTCCGCTCTCGGGCGAGCTTCCAGCGTGCGTGGTTCATCGGTTCTCTCCCAGAGTGGGGGTGCGAGTGAACTCGTCATGTGCGGCCTCGTGCTTGGCCTGGCAGGTCTTCTGGGCCTGCTTCGCCCGTTCCACCTCGGTGCTCTCCCGCATCTTCGTCTTGCGGAAGACAGTCAGTAGAACGATTCTCCGCTCAGGTGCCAGCCAGTAGGTAACCCGGACGGCGTTGCCGTCGTGGCCGAGTGTGAACCGCAGCTCACGGAGCCCGTCGCTGAGGTGTCGCGAGTACGGCTCGCCGAGGGTGGTCGGTGCGCCCAGAAGCCGCTCGGCGGCGTGCTCCGCCTGGAGGTAGTCGCGGTCGCCGAGGGTTTCCAGCCACTGCCGGACCTCCGGTTCGATTTCGATGACCCATTGCCACTCATATATCGGAGCATATATACTCGACTGTCTACCGAGCCGCCTGTTGAAGGAACTGCTTGAACGAGTGATGGGCCGAACATGGGTGCAGTGGGCCTGGCTCTGAAGCCGTACGTGTGACCGTCCGCTGTGCCGTTGGCGTCAAACAGTACAAAAATGCCCCCGAAGCGGACTGCTTCGAGGGCATCGTGCCTAGTCAAACAAGGTGGCCAGGGCCGGGGTCGAACCGGCGACCTTCCGCTTTTTCAGGGGACGCTCGTACCAACTGAGCTACCTGGCCAAAACTCCCCCCACAGGGGAACAGCGACCTCGACGGACTTGAAACCCGCGACCTCCCCTTGACAGGGTGGCGAGCTAACCAACTGCTCCGAGGCCTCGTACAGGCGAACCTGCACGCGGTTTAATGCGTACCCCCAACGGGATTCGAACCCGTGCTACCGCCTTGAAAGGGCGGCGTCCTGGGCCACTAGACGATGAGGGCGGGTGGCCCTCCCGGCTTCCTTG
Organism: Streptacidiphilus sp. 4-A2; assembly: GCA_014284505.1. Classification (GTDB taxonomy): domain Bacteria; phylum Actinomycetota; class Actinomycetes; order Streptomycetales; family Streptomycetaceae; genus Streptacidiphilus. Next base: position 7,016,636 of record JAAFYY010000001.1, read on the forward strand.
CGGTCGGGACGTTCAGAGCATATGGGATGGAGCCGGGGAATCGCCAAAATGGATTTCACCGGCGCCGGAACACGGGCCGGACGGCCTGAGGAGCGACGTGCTGGAGATGAAGGGAGAGGTTCGAACAACTGGTGGGCGAGGCCCTCGACCGGATACCGGCCGAGCTGGCCCGGCTGAATGGACAAACGTGGTGATCTTCGTCGAGACGATCCGCCCGGGCGAGTCGGAAGCTGCTGGGTCTGTACGAGGGGACCCCGCTCACCGAGCGCGGCGGCTGGTACGCCGGGTACTGCCTGACCGGATCACCGTCTACCGCAACCCGACGCTGCGGATCTGCGACACCGCCGAGCAGGTCGTCCGGCAGGTGGGCGTGACCGTGGCGCACGAGATCGGGCACCACTTCGGGATCTCCGACGCGCGGCTGCACCAGCTCGGCTACGGCTGAGGCGTGGCCGGGCCGCGGGCGGCACCGCGGGGCTGCTGCGGGGCGACTGGGCACAGCTGGGCACGACTGGGCACGGCCGCGGGGTGGCGGTGCCGTGTCCTGGCGCCCCGCCGCCGTTGAGACAGCCGGGGGCTGTCGTCGACGGTCGCCGAGCCGAGGAAAGCGGGGCCGCGAGGGTGGGTACAGGTGATTCCCGGGTGAGCCGGGCGGTGGGAGCCGTGGCCGTCGTGGTGCTGGCCGCCGGGGCGCTGTCGGGCTGCATGGAGGTCGGCGGCAGCGCGCCGAACGCCCCGGGGGCGCCGCAGCCGGCCGGCCGGCCCAGCCTGGGCCATGTGCAGACCGGACTGATGCAGACCCGGGACGATGCCGGCGGCACGGCGAGGTCCCGCCGACGGCCTCGTCCGGCCCCAGCGTCAAGGCCGACGGCAGTTCGGACGATCTGGCCGGTGGCAAGCCCTCGGCCACCACGTCCGCCGGCCGTCCCGGCGCCGGGGCCACCGGTGCCGCCGGCGGCAGCACCGGCTCCGTCGGCGGCGGCGCCAAAGGCGGTGGTACCGGCGGGAGTTCGGGTGGCGGGACGGGCGGGTCGCCGAGCGCGACCGCCAGTGCCCGGCCACCCTTCCGGCCGCCCGCCGACCCTCCCGCCGACCGGTCCCACTACCTCGTCGTCACCCAGCGTGTCGGCCTCCGCCGCCCCACGCCCTGAGCTCCCCACGCCCTGAGCTCCCCAACGCCCTGAGCGACCCACGCCCTGAGTGCGCTCGTGCCCGCAGCGGGCGGGCGGGAATAGCTCGGCCCGAAGCGCTGTTGTGGCTGAGTGACGCCCCCGCCGGGGGCGGCTGCGGGCTGCTTGAGCTGGAATGACCCGACCGGGTGATTTGCGTGTGGGATCACCGGTAGGCTATCTTGGCAGATCGTTGTTGTTTCATTTGCCCGGCGCCGCCGTTACCTCAGATAAGGCGCCCTGGCGCGTTCCGTGCACTCCGTGGTCTGGCCGCATTGAGGCGGTTGTAGGTGAACCCGCGGACTTGGCGCGTGCCAACACCCGGAAGGTTCTTCATGTCTCTCGTTGACGACGACCGCTTCGCCATGCCCGAAATCGGCTTCGAAGCTACTGCCGCCGCCACGGTCAGCACCACCGAGTCCGACGCTCCCACCACTGACACCCACGTCGACAGCATCGACGTCACCGCCGACGTCGACGGCACCGACACCGTCGCCCCGCCGAGTCCGAGCCCGCCGAGCCTGCCGAGCCCAAGATCACTTTCGGTGACCTCGGCCTGCACCCGGACCTGGTGCGCACTCTCGCCAAGCGGGGCGTGACCGAGCCGTTCCCGATCCAGGCCGCGACCATCCCGGACGCGCTGGCCGGCAAGGACGTCCTGGGCCGTGGCCGCACCGGCTCCGGCAAGACGCTGAGCTTCGGCCTGCCGCTGCTCACCCGACTCGGCGGCAACCGCAGCCAGGCCAAGCGCCCGCGCGGCCTGATCCTGGTCCCGACCCGCGAGCTGGCCATGCAGGTCGCCGACGCCCTGGAGCCGTACGGCTCGGTGCTCGGCCTGCGGCTGAAGGTCGTGTGCGGCGGTACCTCGATGTCCAACCAGATCTACGCGCTGGAGCGCGGTGTCGACGTCCTGGTCGCCACCCCGGCCGCCTGCGGGACCTGATCGACCGCGGCGCCTGCTCGCTGGACGCCACCGAGGTCATCGTCCTGGACGAGGCCGACCAGATGGCCGACATGGGCTTCATGCCGAGGTCACCGAGATCCTCGACCAGGTCCGGCCGGCGGCCAGCGGATGCTCTTCTCCGCCACGCTGGAGAACGAGATCGACACCCTGGTCAAGCGCTACCTGAAGAACCCGGTGACGCACGAGGTCGACCCGTCGGCCGGCGCGGTCACCACCATGACCCACCACGTCCTGGTCGTGAAGCCCAAGGACAAGGCCCCGGTCACCAACGCCATCTCCGCCCGCAAGGGCAAGACGATCATCTTCGTGCGCACCCAGATGGGCTGCGACCGGGTCGCCGAGCAGCTGCGCGACGCCGGCGTGCTGGCCGACGCGCTGCACGGCGGCATGACCCAGGGCGCCCGCACCCGGACGCTGGCCGACTTCAAGGAGGGCTACGTCAACGTCCTCGTCGCCACGGACGTCGCGGCCCGCGGCATCCACGTCGACGACGTCGACCTGGTCCTGAACGTCGACCCGGCCGGGGACCACAAGGACTACCTGCACCGCTCCGGCCGTACCGCCCGCGCGGGCCGCTCCGGCACCGTGGTCACCCTGATCCTGCCGCACCAGCGCCGCTCGGTCTTCCGCCTGCTGGAGGACGCCGGGGTCGAGGCCACCCGCCACATCGTGGACGGTGCCTTCGACGCCGACATGGTCAAGATCACCGGCGCCCGCTCGCTCAGCGAGGTCCAGGCCGAGTCCGTCGCCACCCAGGCCAAGCAGGCCGAGCGCGACGTCCAGGAGCTGACCCGCGAGCTGGAGCGCGCCACCAAGCACGCCGCCGACCTGCGCCAGGACGCCGACCGCCTCGCCGCCCGGGCCGCCCGTGAGCGGGCCGCGCTGGGCATCGAGGACGACGCCCGGCGGCGGACGCCGCCGCCCCGGCCGAGGGTGCCGAGGCCGAGGCCACTGTCCCGGCCCAGGCCGGTCCGGCCGCGGACGACGAGCGCGGCCGCGAGCGCGGCGGTTTCGAGCGTCGTGACCGTGACGACCGTGGCGGCAGCCGCTCCTTCGGTGGCGACCGTGAGGGCCGCTCCTCCGGTGGCTTCCAGCGCCGCGACGACCGCTCCGGCGGTTTCGAGCGTCGTGACCGTGACGACCGTGGCGGCAGCCGCTCCTTCGGTGGCGACCGTGAGGGCCGTCCCTCCGGTGGCTTCCAGCGCCGCGACGACCGTGGCGGCGAGCGCACCGGTGGTTTCCAGCGCCGGGACGACCGTGGCGGCGAGCGCGGCGGCGAGCGCGGTGGTTTCCAGCGCCGGGACGACCGTGGCGGCAGCCGCTCCTTCGGTGGCGACCGTGAGGGCCGCTCCTCCGGCGGCTACCAGGGCCGTAGCAGCGGCAGCAGCAGCGGCGGTGGCTTCGGCGAGCGCAGTGGCCGCCCGTCGACCCCGTACCAGAGCCGTGACGACCGTGGCGGCAGCAGCCGCTCCTACGGCGACCGCCCGGCCTCGGGCAGCCGCCCCTACGGCGACCGTCCCGCGTCCGGCAGCAGCCGTCCCGGGTACGCGCGCCGTGACGACCACCGCCCGGCCTCCGGCGGCCGTCCGACCGGTGGCTTCCAGCGTCGCGACGACCGTGGCGGCAGCTCGTACGGCGGCTCGTCCTCGGCCGACCGCAAGCCCCGCTGGAAGAACTGACCCTGACGCCCGGTAACACCCCGGATCCGTCCCCGAAGGGCCGTCGCAGCCCCTGCATCCGCAGGGCGCCAGCGGCGGCCCTTCGCCTTTCCCGGGCTCTTCCCCAGGCCCTGCCCGGCCTTTCCCGCCGTGCTTGTCGCCCCGCGGCGCGGCCCGGCGAGGGCAGTCGTCGCGGCTCGCGGCAATCCGGTGGCCAAGGGCCCGGTAGATCCAGGTAGGCTTCGCCTGGAAGGTTGTCGCCGCGCGCGACCGCCCTGGGCCGCTAGCTCAATTGGCAGAGCTGCGGACTTTTAATCCGTAGGTTGTGGGTTCGAGCCCCACGCGGCCCACCGCCATCAGCCCATTGCCATGAGCCCACCGTCATGAGCCCAGGTCAGAACCACTGACCTGGGCTTTCTGCGTTCTGGTGAACCGGACAAGTCGGGCACTGCTCGCCCGCTGCTCGCCCCTTTGCCAATGATCTAGTGCCGCATCAGGCAACGTTCGCCCTGGGCCGGAACGGGTGCTTGCGGGGGCCCGGTCAGCGCCGCAGGGCTTTCCAGGCGTGCCAGCAGCGTGCGCCTGCCCACCACGCCGCCCGAGGGGGGCCAGGGCGACCCGGATCCACCTTTCTTCCGGCTCGTTCCACCGCCACATGCGTGCCCCCGTCACCGCTGCTGCCAGTACCCAGGCTGCCAGGAGGACCTGCGGGATGCGGTTGTTCGGCCACACGCCGCTCAGCACGGCCAGCGCGATGATGGCGCACCAGGAAAGCAGCATCCCGACCCACGGCCCGAAGAAGATCAGTGCCAGACCCCGGGTCTGCTTTTTGTCAAAGCCCACAGGCGATGGTCCCACCGCAGCTCCCAGTTGCCCAGAGCCCCGCGAGGCAGCGGACGGATCCCCGCCCGCCGGCGATAGGCACCTCCGTGGCTGCTGTCGAGGTCACAGGTGCAGCCTTGCATCAGGGCGAACTTTGCCTGATGCGGCACTAGATCTGCTCGCCCGCTGCTGAGCCGTCAGTTCCCGGTGCTGCGGGGTCGGCCACCCTTGCCTGCTCGGCGCTCAAGCTGATCAGCTACTGCTTCGAAGGGGAGCGCATGTCGGAGATCCAGGCGACCTGAAGTTCGTCAAGACGGGCGAGTGGGTGCGAGTGGAACAGGACGGCACTGCGACGGTCGGTCTCAGTGATCGCGCGCAAGCTTCGCTGGGCGATGTCGTGTACGTGGATCTGCCCAAGGTTGGCGACTCTGTCCAGGCGGCCAGCAGCTCCGCGGTGGTGGAGTCGGCGAAGGGGGCGCAGGATGTCTACGCGCCGGTCAGCGGCGGGGTGACTGCCGTAAACGATGTGCTGGCCGACGCGCCAGAGGCGATCAACGAAGACCCCTACGGCGAGGGGTGGATCTTCAAACTCACGCTCTCCGACAAGTCCGAGCTTGACCAGCTCCTCAGCCCGGAGGACTACGCCAAGGCCGTCGAAAGCTAGGGCCACCGGCGGCCCCGCATGGCAGGCCAGCGGACGTCGGCAACCTGGTGCTGTCCACAGGGTTGTCCACAGCCTCCGGACAGCACCAGGGCGGCTCGGGCATCACGCCCGAGCCGCCCCAGAGCCCCAACCACTCACCGGATTGGAACCACCAGCATGCCCAAGCGCCCACCGGTAAGCCGGGGATGGCGATGAGAACGTGGTGGGCGCCTTAGGCGCGCAACTGTCGCATAGCCGACTGGCCGAGCCTCACCGGCTCTGGAAAGTGATGGTGAACTGCGCTCCACCATCTTCGGTGAGCTTGCAATTCTGTGGGAAGCCCTCGGTCTGACGGGTGGCGATCGTCGTCTGCGAGTCGTCGGTCCAGTGCAGGTACAGGACTCCATTGGCCAGCGTCTGCCCAGGCCACGCGGTTTCCTTCACCGAGACCTGGCAAGCCACTTCCTGGGTGCCCGGGGGCCCCGCAAGGTCGATGTCCACGTAGCCGGCGCCGGATGTGGCCTCCACCGGCGGGAACATATACGGGATGAAGGTGAGGATGTAGGTCCCGCTGACCTGGGTGAGGAGTTGGACTTGCGCTGCTATGAGGGTCTCCTTTACGGGTGACGACGACCGGAGTCGATCATGTCGCGGGAAATACCCGCGCATGACAAAGTCACTCAAAGGGGTGACCCCTGGCCGAAGCCGGGCAACTGGGGTTCCCGAACTGGTAGGGGTTCAGCCCTTGCTCAACCCAACCCGCCCGGCCGGCGCCCTCCCAGACCTCGGCCGGACGGGAGTCTTCAGTGCGGGATGCCCTCGATGATCGAGCGGGCACCTTTGAGGGAGGCGGTGACCGTCGCACCTAGGGCCTGCGGAACTCCTCAATGGGACGCCAGGGCTCCGGCGCAGCTGGCAGTGCACCGAACGCGGGCAGCGGTACGGCCACGGCGGACGCCACAGGATCAACAGCCCCTGCGGCCTCCGCGTAGCTGTCGGCAACGGCAGCAGGCGTCCACTGGTGGCCGTCCCACTCCAGCACCGCGCGGGACATCGGGGTCGAGGTGCGCGCCGCGCGGCCGCCCGTCGCCGAGCGGCACGGCCTTGCGCTGGCCGACCGGGCGCCGTCGGGCGTCCCGCCGCTGCGCCCACTGCTCCAACGGCTCGTCATCCATGGCTGCTTCCCCTCCGGTCGGCCCTCTCCAGTGTGCCGCGGGCCAGCCTCTGCGGGGAGTCTGCTCAATTCAGAGGGTGGCCGTCCAGCCGCCTCGGGACAGGCGTGCGGTCCCGTCCGGGTCGATGGTGACGCGGGCCCCGTAGACGGGCAACTCGCCCTCGCGCAGCCAGCGTGCCCGGATCGCGTCCAGTTCATCCCACAGGCGGCGTGGGCCGCTCTGGTGCACGGTCGTCCCGCCGCCGTCGCCGGGGCTGTGGGCGCGCGACCAGGAGCCGTCAGGGTGCAGCATCCACGCTGTCCTGGTGCCGTCGTCCCGGTAGCCCATGCGGTGCTCGATCCCCGGGACGGTGATGGTCAGCATGGACCACACCTCCCACGCCTGGTGGACGTCGAGGACCGGGTACGGGCTGCTGGTGACGCTGTCGCCGTCGCCGTCGCGGGCCAGGGCGAACAGGTCGCCGAGCGAGGGCGGGTAGTCCTCGCCGGTGCGCGTGGTCATGAACGACGCCCGTTCCCATTCGACCCGGCCGACCGCACCGCCGTCGGCGGTCTTGTCGGCGGTGATGACTATGCCGGTGCTCGCGATGGTGGTCACCAGGCGTCCGCCGGGCCGCAGCGCCTTGAGCCACGACGGGGATGGCGGGCATGGAGACCATGGACACGATGCGGTCGAAGTCGCCGAGCAGGCCCAGTGCGTCTCCGCTGGCGTCGCCGGTCGCGGCCTTCGGGTGCAAGCCGATGCGGTCCAGGCGCTCGACCGCCGCGCCGGTCAGGTAGGGGTCCACGTCCAGGGTGGTGACGTTGCGGTCGCCAAGGCGCCGGCAGGCCAGGGCCGCGCTGTAGCCGGAGCCGGTGGCGACGTCCAGGACCCGGGCGCCGTCGGTGATCCGGGCGTGCCGCAGCATCTGCACGACCAGGCCGGGCAGCGTGGACGACGACGTGGGCACGCCGGTCACCAGGGTGCCGTCGGTGGCGTGGTCGGCGTGCAGGGGGCCCACCCGGGTGACCAGGGTGGTGTCACGGTAGGCGGCGTCCAGCCAAGCCGCCGGGTCGGTGGGGCCGTCGTTGACGGTCCACCCGTCCGGGGTGGAGGTGTACCAGCGCGGCACGAACAGGTGACGCGGGACGCTGCACACCGGCCCGTACCAGCCGGACGCGGGAAGGCGGCGGTGTCGGCCAGGGCGGCGGCGCGGGGCTGCCAGTCCATCAGGGCATCACTCCTTGAAGAAGGTCGTCGGCGATAGCTTGGGCGATCGGCTGACCGGTCGCGGCGGCAATCCAGTCCCACTGCCCGCACGGGTTCACCTCCAGGAACAGGTGTTCGCCTGTGGGGTGACCACCAGATCGGCCGCGCCGTACCGCAGGCCGAGGCGGTCCATCAGCCGCAGCATCCCGGCAGCCACCTCGGCGGGGACGGTGGTGGGTTCGTAGGTCAAAGAGCCGTAGTCGGCACGCCAGTCCTCGTGCGCCGCGATGCTCCCGGCGTGGACAGCGGCGGCGAACAGCTGGCTGCCCACGACGGTCAGCCGGATCTCGTGGGCCTTCGGTATCCATGCCTGGAACAGGTGCGCGGTCGTTTCGATACCGTCCAGGTCGTCCAGGTCGCCGGGCCGCAGGGCGGGTGTAGACGGTCTTGAGCTGGTCGTCCTCGATCAGGACCGGAGACGCGACTGGCTTGCAGACGACCGGCCCGGGTATCTCGGCGGCGAACTCACGCACGCGTCGGGGCGGTTGGTGATCAGGGTAGGCGGGATCGCCAGGCCGCAGGCGCGGGCTGCGGCGAGCTGGACCGGTTTGTACTCGGCGCGGGCGGCGGCGGTCGGGTGGTTCATCCACCGGCACTCCAGGGCGGAGAGCACGCCCCCGAGGCCGGCGCGGGCCTGCGCGGCAGCGAACAGCTGCTCGGGCCCGGACATGCCCTCGGGCAGGCAGAACGCCCCGGGGGCGCGGTAGTACACCGCGCCGACCCGGGACAAGTCCACCGACCGCCACGCGGTCGCCAGCGTGCCCGCCCACCCGTGGTCCTGGTCGATTCGGCCGGCCATCGCGAGTTGCTGCGGGAAGCCTGCCGTGTCCAGGCGGAACACCTCCGCGCCCCGGCCGGTCAGCTCGGTCACGACGCGGTCGGTCGGCCAGTCGTCCTGTGCGGCGATGACCAGGATGGGCGCGGCCATCAGTCCTTCGGCCCTCGTCCAGCGGCGGCGGGTTGGTGGTCGACCCGTCCGGGATGGTCGGGCTGTGGGTGTTGGCCATGCACGTCAGCAGGCCGCCGTCGTGGGACAGGTTCACCTGCCGCTCGGGGTCGTAGAACGACGGCGGGATGCGCACGGCTCCGGTGGAGTCGGGTACGCGGGCGAACCGCAGCGCCCACGGCCGTGTCTGCGACCCCGTCGGCCTCTCGGCGCTGTGCGGCACTCGGCCACCGGGCGACGTCAGCGGGAACGCCTCCCGGTCGATGGCTGTGGTCATGTTCGTGTCTCCCTTGAGGTGATGGACTCGTTCTGCCCGCCCGGCGCAGGCGGGGCGGGCAGAACGGATGGGGTGTGGCGGCCTGGTCGAGCCCGGCCCCCACGTCCGCACGGATCGCCGGACGGAGTTCGAGGGTGATGCGGAACACCGGTGGCGGTGTCCGGACTCACCGGGTGACGCGTCGGGCCGTGAACCAGCCGGACGTCAGGAGCGCGACGCCGTCCGGGACCAGCACGGCCGCGGTAAGGGGGATGCCCTCGGCGGCGGTCACGCGAGCGCCCGGCCGTAGGGCCGGACGCGGCTCTTCGGGGGCTTCAGGTCGCAGTTGGGGCACAGGATGACGGTGTAGCCGGGCCCGGAGGACTGGTCGACGTGTCCCAGGATCCGGCCGGCCACGGTGGTGCGGCCGCAGTCGCAGCAGAAGCCGGCGCCGTACTCCGGCGTGGTGCCGGTCACGGCAGGAGGTTCAGCTGCCGGGCCACGGTGGCCAGCAGTTCGTCGAGGAGCCGGCGCAGGCAGTCGTCGTGGCTGAGGCCGATCAGCGGCGAGGCCGGTCGCCCGCAGCGCCGCGCGACGGGCTGCCGGCCAGTTCCGCAGTAGTCACAGGTCGTTCTCGCGGATCGCTCACGTCCCCCTCGGTGGTGAGGTCGTCGATGATCGCCAGGGTGTTCATCAGGCTGGCCCCAGCGCCCCGGCCATCAGCGCCAGCCCGGTGACCTCGGTGCCGACCATGTCCAGATCGGCCACCCGCTCCAGGTCGTTCCGGGCGATCCGCAGCCGGAACTCCTGCTGGGCGGTCAGGATGCGTAACCGGTCCCCGGCTTCGGCCAGCCGCAGAGGGGAGGAATCCGCAGAATCTGCCATGGCCAGAACGCTAGAGAAGAGAGGAATCCGGCCACAACGAGTGTGCACAAGCTTGCACGAATCACCCAGCGCCTGGATCGCCGCCCCGATCATCCGCCGCATTGCCCCCGTACATAGCCAGCGCGGCCAGGTCGACGAACGACTGGGCGTACATCGCGACCTCTTGCGGCCGGGTGACAGTCAGGTGCGCCGAGACCAGTTCTACGTTCGCCTGCTGATCGTCGTAGAGCGTGAAGGACTCCACCGGCCAGCCGGTCCCACGCTGGACACCCATCGGGATGACGCCCAGGCTGACCGACGGCAGCAGCGCTACCTGGACCAGGTGGGCGAGCTGCGCGCCCATGATGTTGATGTCCCGATCACGGTCCGAAGGACCCATTCCTCTACAAGGAACGCGAACCGGTGCTCCGGTGAGCGCAGGATCTGCTGCCGGGCCATCCGCACCGCGACGGCTTCGGCGACGTCGTCCTGCACATCGCGCAGGGACACGATGGTGCTCAGCACCGCGGTGCTGTACGCCTCGGTCTGTAGCAGACCCGGGATCACCCACGACTGGTACATGCGGAACCTGCGGGTGCGGTCGAACAGGGGCCTCACGCTCTCCTGCGCGGCCTTCAGCCCGGCCCGCTCCATGCGTCGCCATTCGACGTACATGCCGTCGATCCCTCGGGCGGTGGCTATCAGATCGTCTGCCTGGTCCTGTGCATCACAGTGGACGGTCCAGGCGCGCAGGTCGGCGTCCGAGGGCGGCGTGCGGCCGTGCTCGATCCGGGAGCACTTGGATTCGTGCCAGCCGCACCGCGCGGCCAGCGCCCGCGCGGTCAGCCCCGAGTCGAGGCGGATCTCGCGCAGGCGCTGGCCAAGCCCCTGCCGGGCCTGCTCAACGGTGGACGCCGCCGGCGTGGAAGCCATGGTCTCGACCGTCGACTACGCGGGCCGGTAGTCGGCGTGGTCGATGCCGCGCTCCCACACCGACTCGAACGCCGAGGCGCACAGCTTCACGACCTCGGATGCGGTCGTGACCTCCTCGGTGACGAAGTCCCCGTTGCCGCTGAAGTGGTGGATCATGACGACCTTGTCGTCGATCGCCCAGAAGTCATTGGCCGGCAGCGGGATGCCGTCAGCCCGGCTGCGCGGTAGCCAGCGGACTCGCTCGCCAGCGGCGACGTTCGTGAACGTGACGTCGTACTCGAAGCGGATGTACTCGCTGACCGGCTCGGAGACGATGCGGGCCCGCCGGACGTCGATGCCCCGGGCCGTCGTGTCCGCCATGGTCTGGAGCCAAGGCCGCCACCACGATGCCCGGTCGCAGGGTCGTCACGGTGTCCCGCCCGCCAGGCGGCCAGGAGTGGATCATCGAGCATGTAGCCGTCGCGCATTTCGAGATGCACCGCTGACCGCTCGCAGTTCCGCAGCAGGTACTCAAGCGTCGGGCGTGCCGGCACCGCTGACCTCCGGGAAGAACTGCATCATGCGCGGGAACTCGATCACGTCTTCGTGGGCGGGGAGGTCAAGCTGATCGCGCCTCTCGGAGTCCGTGACCTTCCACCCCTGGAGCACGTAGTTGTCGGTCACGTCGTCGTAGTAGACGGTCGGGGACTTACCGTCGGGGCTCTCGGGGTCCTTGCCGAGCTTGTGGAGTGCCATAGCCGTGCCTCCTCGGTCGGGGAAGGTGCTGTGACCGAGCTTGCACGCTCCGCTGTCGCCACCGCTATCGGTATGCGCGAACTTGCACGAAGTCCGGGGCACCGACGGACGCAGATGCCCCGCACTGGTGGAGTACGGGGCATCCGAGGGACTGTGGGTCAGGCGGGGCGGATGTGCTCGGCCTGCGGGCCCTTCTGGCCCTGGGTGACGTCGAACGTGACCTTCTGGCCCTCCTGGAGCTCACGGAAGCCCTGGGAGTCGATGTTGGAGTAGTGGGCGAAGACGTCAGCGCCGCCGCCGTCCTGCTCGATGAAGCCGAAACCCTTCTCAGAGTTGAACCACTTCACGGTACCGGTGGCCATGCTGCTGCTCCCAGTTCGGGGACGGGGTACGCGCTGGTGCGTACCCCTGGGGTTGAGGTGATCGCCCTGGTCCTCCGACTGCGGTGCTGCGGTACTTCGGATCCACGACTGCTGAGGCAGACGGTACCCGCGACAGCCGTGAATATGCTGCTAATCGGTCGTCGTCACGCCCGCAGGTACCGGGCCTTCGCTGCGGCGAACTCCTCGGGCGACAGCAACCCCTGCTGGAACATCTGACCGAGCTTCGCCAATTCATCCACGGGTGACACGGCAGTCGCCCGCCCGGACATAGAGGCGGCTACGGCTGTCGGCGTCACGGCATTGGCCGCGAGTAGATCCCGAAGCTCCCGGTACCGCCGTCGCTGCTGCCAAGTGAACATGACGGCATGCGGGTTGCGGGCGGAAGCGGCCATGCGGTTTCCGTTGCCGGTCGAGGTCAACCCCCTGGGATCGAGGGCCGTGGCGAAGTGGATGTGACCGTTCTTGGCGACGGTGGGTTCGAGGAAGTCAACGGCGACGATCTGGGTCCAGGGCACGCTCCCAGAACGGTTGCCGGTGATCTTGCCCATAAACGTTCGGGTGATGTCGATATGGTCAGGGTGGAGCGTCACGGTCGCCAGGTAACCCTTGAAAGCGATCGGCCTCATCGTGGCTGGCGGAATCTGCGGGATAAGGCTTGACCTGCCCGGGAGCGCCTGCGTCCTCACGGTGCGCCGCGATGTGCGCGGCTTGTTGCCCGAGCTGGTGGTGTAGCGCACGCCCGACCCGGGGACGGATAGGGTCGTTTGAACCTTGCCGTTGGCGCGTTTGGTCACGCGGGCGCCCTTCACGCCGGCCGAATAGCTGATGCCGGACTTGGAAGCGGTGACGCGGAACGGTCCAGCCTTGAACGACTTGCGGTAGCTGAGTCCCATAGCTGCCCCCAGGTTAGTTGGAGAGCCATCGTGCCAGGGCCACCTGAGCGGCCGTCACGCTGTTGCCGGAGCGTTACCCAAGGCGAAGGAGTTAGGTCACAGCCCGATGCCGATGAGCGGGGAGTCGGCTACTCGTTCCGCGTCCTCCATGTACCCCGACGCTGCCGGGGATCTTCTGGGCCCGGTTGCGTTTCGTCTCCTCCTTGCAGCGACCCCGACCGCGGGTTGACCACTCGTCAGCAACCGATCGGGTCTGTGGGCTGAGCTTCCGCGCGAGGGTGGTGGCCTGCGGTAGGCCGACCAGGAGCTGCCTCCGGCGGACAACGTTTTCGCTTCGGAAGGTTCAACTACTTCACCCCTCGATCTTGCAGCTGCTGCGATGGGCGCATGACGGACACGGGATCGCCCTGGGAGAGATGGCTACGATGGCTCGGGGAGTCAAACCCGGATACGCCGGCTCTCATCGTGGCCACCCTCTTTGTCACTCTGTTCTCCGTTGTCGTCGCCGCCATAGTCAGCGACGTGATCTTTGCCCTCTCCCTCCCGGGAGGCATAGAAATCGCTGATGGCATCCAGACGACTCTGACCTTCGGACCGACCGCACTTGCTGTCTTCTCGGTCTCAAAGTCCCGCAAGTACCGTGCACCGGCGGCATCGAGCGCCTTGGAGGCTCTTGCAGCAGCCACTACGCGACTCCAGGAGGCGCTGACCGAGTCCAATCGGCTCTCGGAGCAGGTGAGCGCAGAGATCGAAGCCAAGAGCGCAGCACTGGAGCGGGCCCGGGCAGAAGCAGAGCAGTGGGAGAACTTGGCGAGCCTCAATGCAAAGGAGGCCGCCGCCGTCAGCCGCCTCGTCGAGGCCAGAGTCGAGCATGGTGTACGACATCTTGACCGCGTGGGATGGCTAATCGGCCTGCTGGGCTGGGGGGTAGCCGTCCTACTGGCCGTGGTCGGGCCGGACGTTCCTGTTATCCGGCACTGGTAGGCAAATCGCGCAAATCTCGACCAGCCCCGCCACCGGGCAGCGCCTCAAGGGCTTCAGCGACCGGCCTAGAGCCCGATCCCGCGGATCGGGTTGTCGCGCCACTTCTCGACCGGGCGGATGTACTCCAGCACCTGCGGGCTGGTCTTGCTCCAGCGGCCGTGCTCGGCGATGAAGCTGGTCGGGTGCCCGGCCTTCGCCGCCTCGGTCGGGGCGCCGGCGCGCAGGCCGTGCGCGGTGAAGTCTGCGGCGCCGTCCAGGCCCGCTGCGGCGGCGAGCCGCTGCACCGCCTCGTTGACGGCGGCACCGGACAGGCCGCCGTCCTGGAGCCGACCCCAGCGGTTGATCTGCCGCAGCAGCGGGCCGTCCGTGACGCCCAGCTCGGCCAGGGCGGCCAGCCACGCGCGGACTACCCGGACCGGGTCGGTGTCGGGGTGGACGCCGAGCGGCACGTGCACCTCGGCGCCGACCGCGTCCTGATCGGTCTTGCTGGACCGCACCAGAACGGTCAGGCCGTCGTCGGTGAACCGGGACGTCGCCGATGCGCAGCGCCGCCAGCTCCGAGCGCCTGGCCATCAGCGCGAAGCCGAGCACCAGTAGGACCCGGTCCCGCTTCCCGGTCAGCGTCTCCGGGTCGGTGGTCTCGATCATGGCGCGCAGCGGGGCGAGGGTGACCGGCGGGGCCTTGCGCTTCCGCTTGCCCTGCTCGGCCCGGTCCCGGCGGTGGACCTTGAGGACCGCGAGGGCGGCGTCCGTCTCGGGCTGTCCGCGGTGCCCGGCGATCCGGTGGGCGGTGCGGATTGCGGCGATGGCCTGCTCGATCGTGGACGGGGCCCGGTCGAGGTCGGCCAGGTGGCTGACGTACTCGGCGAGGGTCTGCGGCGTGGCGGGCATCGCGGTGCGGCCGGCGCCGGAGCGCCAGGCGGTGAACTGCTCCCACCACCGTGAGTACGCCCGCTTCGTGTTCTCCGGCACCGAGCACTCCAGGCGCCCGCGGGTGCCGTCGGACAGGACGGTGTCCGGGTTGGCGGGTACATAGTCGACACGTTCGAATGCGGGGCCAGCTCGGCTGCCATGCCTCCAGCCCAACCGTTCTGACCCTCGGTAACTCGGCTTATCGAGGGTCAGAACATTGGCTTAGGGCACATGCTTCGAGATCATCCAATGAGTCCGTCGATCACCAGCGCCAAGCCGAGTACCCCGAAGGCGGAGAGTCCACCAACCCATAGCGGGTACGCCCGGAAGCGGATGAAACGAGCTGTCGGAATCCCCAGACGTGCTGCGCGCACATCTGGGGCATCGTGCACCGTCTCCCAGCCGAGCGCCTGCTCCGTCTTCGCCAGCCACACCGAGTCAGCCAGCTCGTTCCGCCGGTGCCGCAGGCCGGTGTGCACCGTCATCAGGGTGATGATGACGGCCAGCATGCCGACTGCCACACGAGCGAGGCGTCCCACGCCCGGGCTGAGACCGATGGTCGTCAGGAATGCCTGTGCGGTGAGCGCGAGGCTCGGGACCTGCCACATCATGGACTCATAGTTGATTCGTCGTGCCGCCACGATCTGATACATGGCCAACTGCTCTTCCCGACTGGGCTGGTCCACGGCATCCCCCGGTTCCGACTCTCGTCTGTCAGCACCAGTTCCCTCAGGTGGGCATGATCCACCGCAGCGCCCGCCTGGTGTCCTCAGCGGCCATGGCGTGCCGGATGATCCGCGCCCGCATCGTCGACCGCGGCACCCTGAGCACTGCCGTCTTGTCCTCGGTCAGCTTCAGTACCTCGGCGAGCCTGCGGGCGACCGTGACCGACGGTACCCGCTGCCCCGACTCCAATCGCACCAGGTAGCCCGGGCTCAGGCCGGGAAGCCAGGCAGCCTCCCGGCCGCGCAGCCCGGACCGGAACCGGGCGGCGGCAGCCGGCGGACGCGGGCCGGGACAGTCACCTGCGTCCCCGGGGCCGCTGCCCGGGAAACCGAGGTTCGCCGGCTTGCCCCGCTGCGCCGGGGCCGCCACCACACGCGGGTCGGGGTCCCGGACGTCCCGAGCCGTGACGTCGCTCGCGAAGACCGCAGCGAGGCACGCTCGGCAGTGAGACTTCCCCAGCAGCGGAGCGTTGACGCTGTTCACCGCGAAGGGCCGGGCTCGGGCTCCCGTACGGGCTCCACAGCCGCAGGCGCTGCGCGAGCACCGGGGGCGGCAGCAGGCGGAGCGGGCGAAGTGGGAGGCCGAGGACGCCGAGGATGCCGAGCGGGTGGCGCGCGGCCAGGAGAGTCGGCCTGGGCTGGGTTCGAGTCCCACCTGGCACACGCATGTGAGCCCAGGTCAGAAGCACTGACCTGGGCTTTCTGCCTGCCTGCGGCGGGAGCGGCGGGCCCCGGGGCGGCTAGCCCATGATGACGGTCTCGATGCCGAAGTCGTCGCGGATCTCGCACCGGCTGCTGGCCGGGGCGGTGCACTTGGCACGGAGGCCGGGGGCCAGGGCCACCGTGTAGTCGCCGTGCATGCCTCGGTAGACGGCGGTCGAGGCGTCGGCGTACGGGACGGTCGCGAACGAGGCGAACGGCAGGCCGATGGGGAACTGGGCGTCCCCGGTGTGCGAGACCAGGCTGACCTGGTCGAAGCCGGTCTGGAGGCGCACCACCTGCTGGCCCGTCGGAGGGACGGCGCCGACTCCGCCGCCGCCACCGTCACCGGAGCCGACGATGTTGGAGTGGCCGGCGCCGAAGACATCGCCGCTGGCGATGGA
Source organism: Streptacidiphilus sp. 4-A2 (assembly GCA_014284505.1). Taxonomy (GTDB): domain Bacteria; phylum Actinomycetota; class Actinomycetes; order Streptomycetales; family Streptomycetaceae; genus Streptacidiphilus. Next base: position 7,033,049 of record JAAFYY010000001.1, read on the forward strand.
CGTCGTGGTGTTGTTGAGGCTGATCGGCTGCGGGTCGGCGACCGCGGCGACGGGCAGGCAGACGACGCCGGCCACGGTGAGCAGAACAGCCAGGCGGGTGAGGGTGCGGTTCACGGTGATCCTTTCCAGGGGCAGTGTCCCCGCGACCGTAGGTTCCGGCTGCCCGGCTGCCCTGAACCTTGGGCCGACCGCAGCGTGTCGGCCCGCGCACCCCCCGGCGCCTGGCGGGTCAGGGTTTACGGGCGACGGCGGCGTAGCAGGAGGCTTCGGCGTCGGTGATGCCGCCCAGGGTGTCCTCGGTGTCGGGGCGCCAGCGCGGGGTGGAGGCGACGCCGGGGGAGTGGAGCGTCCAGCCGGTGAAGAAGGCGGCGAACTCGTCCCGGGTGCGGGCCTGGCCCCAGGTCCCGGCGGCGCGGTAGACCTCCACCAGGCGGTTGACCGGTTCGGGGGCGAAGTCCGCGGTCAGGTGGGTGAGCGTCAGCGTGCTGCCGGGACCAGCCTGCTCTTGAAGTACTCGACGATGCCGTGGGCGTCCTGCTCGTCGGGCACGAAGTGCAGCAGCGCGTTGAGGCTCAGCGCTATCGGACGTCGAAGTCGAGCGTCTCCAGGATCTCCGGGGAGTCGAGCAGCGCCTCCGGGTCGGTGACGTCGCCCTGGGCGTACGCCGTGCGGCCCTCGGGGTGCTGCAGCAGGGCCGCGGCGTGGCCAGCACGATCGGGTCGTTGTCGGTGTAGACCACGCGGGCGGTGGGACGGATCTGCTGGGCGATCTCGTGCAGGGGGCGAGGTGGGGATGCCGGTGCCGATGTCCAGGAACTGGTGGTGTCCCTGCTCGGCGAGGAAGCGGGTCGAGCGGTGCATGAAGCGGCGGTTCGCCGGGCGGCGACCAGCGCGGCCGGGAAGGCCGCGATCGCCCGCCCGGCGGCCTCGCGGTCGGCCGGGAAGTTGGTGTAGCCGCCGAGGTAGTAGTCGTACATCCGGGCCGAGTGCGGGCGGTCCAGTTGCAGGTCTATCCCGGTCTCGTGGTCGATGCTCATCGTGCTCCCTGTACGGCGCGGACATGGGCTGCGGGTGGCGCGGCAGTTCGGGCGCGGCCGGCTTTCGCCAGGGTCCGCCACCCCAGACTGCCTCCCCGGCCCGGGCCCTCCGCAAGCGGCTGCTTGCGGCCCAATCCGTGGCCCCAGTGCCCGAGTTGACGCTGTTCGACACGGTTCCCGCCGCTGCCTGCGGGTATCAGGAGTCCGTTTGGGTGACCGATCGCTCACCAGGAGCGCAAGAAATATCGGATTGATCTTCCACAAGGAGGGCGTTGATCCGCTTTGCTGATGAGTGGGATCACACCAACTCCCCGCCGACGCCGACTCCATGGGTGGAGCGGCGCGGTGCCAGCCGATGGGAACGCCCGTGATAGAGAACCAGGACGCGGTGGTCCGGGGAGCCGCCGCGCGCCTGCTGGCAGCGGACCTGCGCGGCGCCGAGCGCTACGCGTTATCGGTCGGCGTGCGCCGCACGCCCGCAGAACTCCGGCAGCAGGCATCCGCGACACCCGGACACCGGACCGAACTCCGGCCCGCCGCCGACCGGGAGGCGTCAGTCAGGTGAGCAAGCCCGACGGCCTCCAGATCCACTCCCCGGCGCTCGCGGCCCCGCCGCCCGCCTCGTCCGCCCGGGTCGCACGCCGCCGGGAGAACCTCACCCTGGACGCGTTCTACACCTACCACCGCAAGCTCTGGCTGCGATACGCCATGCTCCAGGTCGGCGACCGGGCCCAGGCGGCGCAGCTGGTCCGCGCCGTCCACGCCCAGCTGGCCCGGGACTGGGAGCATGTGCTGCGGCAGCAGTCGGTGCCCCAGTACGCCTGGGCCGCGCTCAAGGACCATGTGCACGAGTGGCTGGTGGCCCGGGCCGGGTACCGGTGATGCCGGACACCGCCGCGTTCCAGCGGGCCATGCGGAAGCTGCTGATGAACGAGTTGCAGGACGAGTTCGCGGCGCTGGAGAGCGAACTGGGCCTGTACGTCGCCATCTCCGAACTGCCGGAGCGGCAGCGCGACGCCATCGTGCTGCGCTATGTGCTCAGGGCCGACGACAAGGACATCGCCGCCTACCTCGGGACGACCACCGACACGGTCCGTTCCCACGTCATGCGGGCGAAGGAGCGGCTCGCGGTGAAACTGCGGACGCTTTTGAAGGAGGAATCGTGACCGGCCGAGCGCAGCGACAGATCCAGGGCGACATCGAGGCCCTGCTGGAGGACGCCGAGGTGCTCCAGGACATCGACGACGCGGATCTCGACCCGGAGGCGGAGAACCTGGAGGCGGAGAACCTGGAGACGGGGAACCCGGAGGCGGGGACGGGGGACGCGCGCGGCGAGGGCTCGCCGGACGGTGTCCGGAACTGCCGGCACCACCGGCCGCCGCCCACCGACGCGTCCCCTCCCAGGCGCGGGAGCCCCTCTGCGTGCCCGCCTGCGCCCAGGCCATCCGCCAGACGGCGGCGCGTGATCTGCGTCTGGCGGTGTCGCTGGTGGTGGGCGATCCCGCGCGGCGGTCGCGCTCACCCGCTTCTCGGACTGCGCGGGCGCGGAGACCGAGGGGGCGCTGGTCTTCGGCTGCCTGCTCCAGCTCGCCGGGCACATCGAGGCCGCCGAGTTCTGGTGGCAGTACGCGGCGGGCGGCGGCAACCCACGGCCGCGTTCTGCCTCTATCTGCACCACCGCAACCAGGGGCAGCACTGGACCGCCCAGCACTGGCGGTCGCAGGTGCGGCAGTTGCAGTCCAGCGACCGGCCGCCGGTCCGGCTCCGGCCGCCGGACAGCGTCCCGCTGCTGCCGCGCGAGGTGCACCAGGCGATGCTGTCCGAGTGCTACCGGGGCGCGCCGCCGCAGCTGCCACCGGCGATGGAGGCCGCCATCAACAGCCTGTACGCGCAGCAGCAGGACGGGCAGGACCCGCACACCGAGGCGTACCCGCTGCCTCGCGACGCCTTCCCGGCCAGCCTGGCCCGGGCGGCGGCCCGCTGATCCGGCCCGCGGGCAGTCCGGCTTGCAGGCAGCCCGGCTTGCAGGAAAGGGAATTGACTATGGCTCAGATCAATAGCTGGTGAGTCGTCAGATTCCCTGTACGGCATGGGAATCGCCGTTCGGCAGCGGCCGAGGTCGGTACGCGCCAAGGCCCCGCTGTTCCTGGACAGGCAGCGGGGCGCCGTTCCTGGGCGGTGGGTTGCGACTCGCACCGTGCAGGGCCCCCTCAGGATGGCATGGACGCGCCACTCCGCCGGTTCCGCCTGGCCGGGGGTCGCCAATGGCGCAGAGGAGTGATGCTCACTCTTCGCATTCGAGTGATCACGGAGAGGCTGATATGTTTCCCCGGTACGGCAGTCACCACCCTCGAAAGGCACCCTCGTGCGCACCCGTATCACCAAGGCCTTCGCCCTCGTTGCAGCCTCCGCCGCCCTGGTCGGCGCCACCGCGCTGGCCACCGCCGGGACGGCCTCCGCCGCGCCCAGCCACGCGCTCCGGCCGGTCGCGACCCGGGTCGCCCCGCACCACCACAACCAGTTCCGCACCGAGCGGGTCTGGGTCAAGGGCCACTACGTGATGGTGCGCGTCCACGGCCATGTCCGTCGGGAGTGGGTCGCGGGCCACTACGTGATGATGAACGCGCGCTGAGCCCGGCTCCCACGCCCGCAGGGGCCCTTTCTCCGCCCGGAGAACGGGCCCTTCGTGCTGTAGTGGCCAGTGCTGTAGTGCCCCGCGCGCCGGTGCCTTCGCACCCCTGTGCCTTCGAGTCGTACATTCGGACCAATCCGTCCGGGCAGCGGCGCCGAAGCAATCATGAGCAGTACCAGTCCTCCGGAGGTGTCCATGCACGCGGCCGCGCCAGGCGACCAGACCGTCAGTCCCGGGGGTGGGGCACTGGAGGGCATGCTCGACCGTGTCTCCCGGGGCGACCAGGCGGCCTTCGAGACCGTCTACGCGACGGTGGCCGCACCCGTCCTGGGACTGGTCCGCCGACTGGTGCGGGATCCCGCGCAGTCGGAGGAGGTCGCCCAGGAGGTGCTGATCGAGGTGTGGCGCTGCGCCGCCCGCTTCGACCCGGAGAAGGGCAGTGCCATGGCCTGGATCATGACGATGGCCCACCGCGCGGTGGACCGGATCCGCTCCGCCCAGGCGTCGACCGACCGCGAGCAGCGGGTGGCCGCCCGGACGCACATGCCGGCCTTCGACGAGGTCAGCGAGCAGGTGGAGCGCCGCCTCGAACGCGAGCAGGTCCGGCGGTGCCTGGCCGCGCTCACCGAGATCCAGCGGGAGTCGGTCGTGCTCGCCTACTACCGGGGTTACACCTACCAGGAGACCGCCGATCTGCTCGGTGCGGCTCTCGGCACCGTCAAGACCCGGCTCCGTGACGGACTCATCCGGCTCCGCGACTGCTTGGGGGTGGCCTCGTGACCGTCGCCGATCTGCACATGCTCACCGGCGCCTATGCCCTGGACGCGCTCGGCGACCAGGAGGCGGAGGAGTTCTCCCGCCATCTGGCGGCCTGCCCGTCCTGCGCCCAGGAGGTGCGGGAGTTGCGGGAGACCGCGGCCCGGCTGGCGCTCGCGGCCTCGGAGACCCCCTCGGCCGGATTCCGCGAGCGGGTCATGGCCGCGCTGCCCGAGGTGCGCCAACTACCGCCGCTGGTGCCCGATCCGGCGGGCCGCGGCGCTCCGGGCGGGACTGTGGCGGCGCCGGGCGCCGCGACTGGCGCTGGCCGCCTGTCTGGCGCTGGCGCTCGGCGCGGCCGGGGTGGCGGTGGACGCCGAGCAGCAGCTGGCGCAGCAGCGCTCGCGTACGGCGACGGCCGAGCAGCAGGCGCAGGGCCTGGGACGGCTGCTGGCCGCGCCCGATGCCACCTTCCACAGCGGGCGGCTGGCCGGCGGCGGCAGCAGCACGGTGGTGGCCTCGCTGGACCTGGGCCGGGCGGCCTTCCTCTACCCGGGCTGCCGGCGCTGCCGGGGGGCAAGGTGTACGAGCTCTGGTACAGCCGGGACGCGGTGATGGTGCCGGGCTGGTCGACTCGGCGCGCCCAACGGGGCGGAGCTGCTGAACGGCTCGCGGGCGGCGGCCGGGGCGTGACGGTGGAGCCGGCGGGTGGCTCGCCCCGGCCGACGACGGTGCCGATCCTGCTGACGCCGCTGGCCGGCGGGCTGCCGGCGAGCTGAGCGGCACTCGTTCGGATGGTTCGGTGGATCATGCTTGTCGACTGTACATACTAGTAGGTACAGTCGAGGTATGAGCACTTCCGAGCGTCTGATCGAAAGCACCCAGGAACTGCTCTGGGAGCGCGGATACGTCGGCACCAGCCCCAGGGCCATCCAGCAGCGGGCCGGTGCGGGCCAGGGCAGCATGTACCACCACTTCGCGGGCAAGCCCGAGCTGGCCCTGGCTGCCATCCGCCGCAGCGCGGACCAGCGCGTCGCGCTGGCCGAGGAGCAGCTCTCCGCGCCCGGGACGGCGTTGGAGCGGGTCTCCGCCTTCCTGCGGCGGCAGCGCGAGGTGCTGCGCGGCTGCCCGATCGGCCGGCTCACCCAGGATCCGGAGGTGATCGCGGACGACGAGCTGCGGCAGCCCGTCGCCGAAACCTTCGAGCGCCTGCGCGCGCGGCTGGCCGGGGTGCTGGCCGAGGGCCAGGCCAGGGGCGAGCTGGATCCGGCGCTGGACGTCGTGGCGACGCCGCGACGGTGGCCGCGGTGCTCCAGGGCGGCTATGTCCTGGCCCGGGCCGCCGCCTCGGCCGAGCCCTTCGACCAGGCGGTCGAGGGCGCGATCGCACTGCTCGCCGCCCGCGCCACCAGCTGAGCGCCACCGCGTCGCGGCGCGTCCGCGAGTGATCAACGAGATCGGGCCCGCGGGCGGTCGCGCTCCGCGGGACAGTCCGGGAGGAGCAGCGACCATGCAAGCCATGCAGTACACCATCACCTTGCCCGCCGACTACGACATGGCGGTCATCCGCGAACGGGTGCGTGCGCGGGGCATCTGCTCGACGGCTTCGCCGGGCTCGGCTTCAAGGCGTATCTGATCCGGGAACGCGGCGTCGACGGCTCGCCCGTCAACGCGTACGGGTCGTTCTACCTCTGGCGTGACACCGAGGGGATGAACCGCTTCCTGTGGGCGGCGGCGGATTCGGCGGCATCGTCGCCGACTTCGGCCGCCCGGCCGTCCACAGCTGGACGGTGGTGCACGAGGCTCCGGGCCCGGAGCGGGCGGCCGCGCCGCTGGTCGCGGTCCGCCGGGTGGAGGCCGTCCCCGAGGGCGCCGATCTGGCCGAGGCCGTGACTTCGGCCAGGACGGACGCCGAGCACACCGCGCGGCAGCCGGGCGTCCACCGGACCCTGGTCGCGCTCGACCCGCACCGCTGGGAGCTGGTCCGGTTCACGCTGCGGACCGACTCCCCGGCGCCGGTGCCGGGCGCCGACCACTACCGGATCCTGCACCTCTCCTAAGGCACCTCCGAAGGCACCTCCGCAGCCGATTCCCAGGCCGGCTCCCAGGCCGATTCCCAAGGCAGGAAAGAACGATGACGCAAGCACCCACCGCGGCACCGCTGACCCAGGCACCGCTCGACCGGGCGGCGGGCTACCGCCTGGCCGGCCGGCTCCAGGACGAGCAGGCCCTCCAGGGGCTGCTCGAATCGCTCGACGTGCTGGCCCCGGGCTTTCCCGACTGGATCGTCACCGCCCTCTTCGGCGGCACCTACCAGCGCGAGGGGCTGACTCTGCGCGACCGGCAGATCGCCAACCTGGCCGCGCTCACCGCGCTCGGCGGCGTCGAACCGCAGCTCGCCCAGCACGTGGCGGCCGGCCTGCGGGTGGGGATGACCGAGCAGGAGGTGGTGGAGGTGCTGGTGCACCTCGCGCCCTATGTGGGCGTGCCCAAGGCGCTGGCCGGGCTCCGGGTGGCCGCGCAGGTCCTGGCCGGGGGAGCGGAGTGAACGCGGCCCAGGAACCGGCCGTCCGGACCGTCCTCGGCGACGTCCCACCGGCCGAGCTGGGGATCTGCGACTCCCACGACCACCTGTTCTTCCACAGCGTGAGCTTCCCCGTCGGGCAGGAGCTGGACGACCCGGACGCGGCGGCCGCCGAACTGAACGCCTTCGCCGCCCTGGGCGGCGGAACCCTGGTCCAGTGGACGCCCTTCGGCCTCGGGCGCGGCTCGGACCGGCTGGCGCAGGTCTCCCGCGCCGCCGGGGTGCACCTGGTCGCGGCCACCGGCCTGCACCAGGCGGTGCACTACCCGCCGGAGGTGGTCCGGCGCGCCCGGGCGGACGGCCTGGCCGGGCTGTTCATCCGGGAACTGACCGAGGGGCTGGCCGACCTGCCCCGCCACAGGCCGGCAGCCGGACGCCGAGGCCGGACGCTTGGAGGCCGGACGCCCGGTCCGGGCCGGGATGATCAAGGTCGCCGGGTCGTTCCACGTTCTGGACACGCACGCCCGCGAGGTGATGACCGCCGCCGCCGAGGCCACCACGCCACCGGCGCCCGATCGGCGTCCATCTGGAGCACGGCACCGCCGGGGCGGACGTGCTCGACCTGCTCTGCGACCGGCTCTCGGTCCCCGCGGAGCGGGTGCTGCTGGGGGAACCGCTTCCCCGATTCGGGCGCGCACCCTCGCCGAACGCGGGCCTATCTCTGCTTCGACGGTCCCTCGCGGGCCAACCAGGCCACCGACTGGCGGCTGCCCGAGGCGCTGGCCGCACTGGTGGCGGCGGGCCACAGCACACAGCTGCTGCTCGGCGGGGACACCACCACCGCCCAGGCCCGGGCGGCCACCGACGGCGGGCCCGGCGTCCCGTACCTGCTGGCGCGGCTGCGCCCGCGGCTGGAGCGGGAGTTGGGCGAGGAGGCGGTGCGGCAGCTGCTGGTCGCCAACCCGGCGCGGGCGTTCGCGTCCGCTGGGGCGCCCCCGGGCGCTGAGCGGCGGTCCGGCTGCCGCAGCCGGATTGTCAGTGCCGCCGGTTAGGCTGCGCGGACATGGAGACCACCACCGCTGTATGGTCGTTCGCCCTGGTCGTAGGGCTGCTCACGGTCCCCCGGCCTCGATACCGCGCTGATCCTGCGCACCGCCGCGCTCGGCAGCCGGCGCGAGGCCACCGGGGTCGTCCTTGGCATCCAGGCCGGCACCCTGGTCTGGGGACGCTGAGTTCCCTCGGCGTCAGCGCGCTGCTGACCGCCTCGCAGACGGCCTACGCCGTGCTGCGGGTGGTCGCGCGGGCTACCTGCTGTGGATGGGCGGGCGGATGCTCTGGGGCACGCTCCGCCCCAGGCCGATCCCGGCCCGCAGGACGCCCCGGCCGCCGACCCGGAGGCCGCGGTGCGACCACCGCTGTCGGTGCGGGTCGCTTCGGGCAGCGGGGCCGGGAGCTGCGCCAGGGGCTGCGGCGCGGGCTGACCACCAACCTGCTCAACCCCAAGATGGGCGTGTTCTATGTGGCGGTGCTGCCGCAGTTCATACCGGCGCACGCGTCACATCTGGGCATGGGCTGCTGCTGACCTGCGTTCATGTGACCGAGGGGCGCTCTGGTCCGGCGTGCTGGTGGCCTTTGCCGGGGTGCTCCGCGGCTGGCTGCGGCGCCCGGTCGCGCGCCGGGTACTGGACCGGGTGACCGGCACGGTCGTCATCGCCTTCGGCCTGCGGCTGGCCATGGGCGACTGACCGCCGGACCGCTCGACCGCCGGACCGCTGACCGCTGACCGCTTCGGCGGGTCGATGCCGCCGCCGGACAGCGCCCCGCCGGACAGCGACGCCCCCGCGCGGCCGGGAGGCGGCTGCGCGGGGGCGGCGGGACGGCGGCTGTGGGCGGGTCAGGGCGCCGAGTTGGGCACGGACGGGCTGGCGGCGTAGGCCTGGATCGGGGTCATCCCGACACCGTTCACCGCGACCGTGTCCTGGGTGCTGACCGGCGCGCAGCTGTTGGTCTGGTTGCCGGTCTGGAGGTGGGTGCCGGCCACGGCGACCTTGGTGTCGGCGGCGGCCGGGGTGGCCTTGCCGCCGGGGAAGGTGGTCCCGCTGGTCCAGTCCTCACCGATGGTCAGGGTCAGCTGCGAGCCGGTGCCCTGGACCACCGCGGAGCTGGGCAGGCCCAGGCTGGCGGCGACCTGCTTGGCCTGTTCGGCCTGCCCGGCCGGGTAGCTCAGGGTCGTCCTGGCGGCTGCCGAGGAGGCGTCCCCGGTGCTGCTGTTGCTGCTGTAGCCCTGGTTGACCAGCGCGGCCTCGACCACCCCGGCGCGGCCGGGGACGAGCGGCACCCCGCTGCCGTTCAGCACCTGCACGGAGATGTCGGCCGCCGGGACGGTGGGCGCGGCCGAGGGCGAGGGAGCGGCGGTCGAGGCGGCGCCGGCCGCGCTGGACTTGCCGCCGGAGGTGGTCAGCGACTGGTCGTTGATGATCGTGTTGAACAGCGTCTGCGCGCCCGGTCCGACCACCACCCGGTCCGCGTTGTTCGGGTCGGCGACGTTCTGCATGGTGGTGAAGCTGATCCGGTCCGTCGGCACCTTGTTGAGGTCGTCGGCGAGGCCGATCAGCTTGGGGATGCTGTCCAGGCCGGTGTCGACGGTGAGCGCCTTGGTCGCCGCGTTGGCCAGGTCCAGCACCGCGAGCGGGTCGGACAGCGTGCCCGCACTCTTCAGCTTGTTGATCATCTGGGTGAGGAAGATGTGCTGGGCGTAGGTGCGGCCGAGGTCGCTGCCGTCGCCGAAGCCGTGCCGGGTGCGCAGGAACTCCAGTGCCGACAGGCCCTTGAGGGTGTGCGTGCCCTTGGCGAGCTTGAGGTGCGAGTCCGGGTCGTAGACGTTGTTGCTGACGCAGACGCTGACCCCGCCGACGGCGTCGGACATGTTCACCACGCCGCTGAAGTCGACCATGGCGAAGTGGTCGATCGGGATGCCGGTCAGCTGCTCCACGGCCGCCACGGTGCAGCCGGGGCCGTACTGGAGGGTGCTGTTGATCATCCCGACGCCGCCGCCGAAGCTGGTGCCGTCCTTGGCGTCGGTGCAGCCGGGCAGGTTGGTCTCGGTGTCCCGGGGATGCTCATGACCGTGGCGTTGCTGCGGTCGGCCGAGAGGTGGACCACCATCTCCACGTCCGCGTTCGCCCCGCCGCCGCCGTCCGCGCAGTCGCCGCCGATCGAGCAGTCCTCGGCGGTGTCGCGGGTGTCCGAGCCGAGGACCAGGATGTTCAGCGGGGTCCGGCCGAAGGCGTCGGGCTTCTCGGTCAGGGCGGGCTTCTTGCCGTTGTACAGATTGTCCGCAGTGATGTTGCCGCTGAGGTGCTCGTACTCGTAGAAGGCGCCGCCGACGGCCAGGACCAGGCAGCCGGCCACCGATATCGATATGATTTTCAGTGTCTTTTTGCGCTTGCCGTTGCGGTTCTTGCGGGCCGAGGCCCGGCCGCCGCCCAGCGCGCTCGCGCCCGGTCCGGAGTCGGGGAGCTCGTCCGCCGGGCCGCCCTTGCGGCCCCGCCTGGCCGCGGCCCGCCGGTCGCCTTGAGGCCGCTCATGCCCGTACCCCCCGGATGCCCGTCGGCGCCGCACAGGGCAGGCCATGGCCCTCACGGGCCGGGGAGAACTCGCTCATGGTCACATCCTCGGTACGCCGCAGCTCCGAGTATCGGACAGCTGCTCTGGGTCCCACGGGAGCGCAATGTAGCAAGCGATTGTGAGTCATACATAAAGACAAGGATTTGGTGTACATCCACGCTGGGGTAAGGATCAACTCTGCCACACGTTCGAATGCGTGTGCATCTCGGGGTCGGGAGGGGCCGCAGAAGGGCGGCGAGAGGCCGCAGAGAGGCCGCGAGGGCGCGCGAGAAGCCGCGATCGGGCCGGGGCCGGTGGGGCCGGTGGGGCCAGAGGGGCCGGATCGAACGGGCGAGCGTTGACGGGGCTGCCCGGGGGCACGGAAAATGGTATCGTCCGCAACTTTGCCATGCCCGAAGGGTTATGTACGGCTTTGATACTGATCGATGCGGTGACGAAGCGATACCCCGGTGGCACGACTGCGGTGGATCGGCTGACGCTGGAAATCCCGGACGGGTCCATCACCGTCCTGGTCGGCCCCTCGGGCTGCGGCAAGACCACGACCCTGCGCATGATCAACCGGATGATCGACCCGACCGAGGGCCGGATCACCCTGGACGGCCAGGACATCCGCGACCGCCCGGTCAACGCCCTGCGGCGCTCGATGGGCTATGTCATCCAGCACGCCGGGCTGTTCCCGCACCGGACCATCGTCGAGAACATCGCGACGGTGCCGAGGCTGCTCGGCTGGGACCGGCGCAAGGCGCGTGCCCGCGCGATGGAGCTGATGGAGCGGGTGGGCCTGGATCCGGCGCTGGCCAAGCGCTACCCCTACCAGCTCTCCGGCGGCCAGCAGCAGCGCGTGGGCGTCGCCCGCGCCCTCGCCGCCGACCCGCCGGTGATGCTGATGGACGAGCCCTTCTCGGCTGTCGACCCGATCGTCCGCAAGGGCCTTCAGGATGAACTGCTGCGGATCCAGGCCGAGTTGGGCAAGACCATCGTCTTTGTCACGCATGACATCGACGAGGCCACCACCATCGGCGACATGGTCGCGGTGCTGCGCAAGGGCGGGAAGCTGGCCCAGTACGCGCCCCCCGCCGAACTGCTCTCCGCCCCCGCCGACGACTTTGTCGAGGACTTCCTCGGACTCGACCGGGGCATCCGTCGGCTGTCCTTCTTCACTGCGGCCGGGCTGGAACTGACCGCCCGTCCGATCGTGGCGGTGGACAGCACCGCCGAGCAGATCACCTCCCGGATCCTGCCGCAGACCCCGTACGTCCTGGTCACCGACACCGACGGCCGCCCGCTGGGCTGGGCCGAGGGCCGGGGGCGCGCGGCCGGGAGCAGCGAGCTGGTGCCGTACGGCCACACCTTCCGGGCCGGCCGCGACTCGCTGCGCGCCGCCCTGGACTCCGCTGTGCTCTCGCCCAGCGGCTGGGCGGTCGCGGTGGACGAGGACGGACGAGCCGTGGGTGTGGTCGCGCAGGAGACCATCGCCGCGGCCATCCGCACCGCGCACGCCGAGCGCGCCGCCGCCCCCGGCGTCGCCAAGGCGGACGCCGGAGCCCGGGCCGACGCCGGGACGGACGCCGGGACCGGCCGGAGCGGCAACGGCGGCCAGGGCCGCGACGGCGCGGCCGACCAGGATGTGGCCGTCCGATGAGCGGCTTCTTCACCATGCCCAGCGACCTTCAGCACAGCTATCTGGGGCTGGTGCTCTGGCATCTCCAGCTCTCGCTGCTGCCGGTGCTGCTGGGGCTGCTGATCGCGCTGCCCTTCGGTCAGCTCTGCATCCGCTTCCGCTGGCTGTACGCGCCCATGCTCGGGGTGACCACTGTCCTGTACGCGATCCCCTCGCTGGCCTTCTTCGTGGTGCTGATCGACTGGACCGGCCAGAGCGACACCACGGTCGAGATCCCGCTGACCATCTACACCCTGGTCATCCTGGTCCCGGCGATCATCGACGGGGTGCGCTCGGTGCCGGTGGAGACCCATGCCGCGGCCACCGCGATGGGCTTCGGCGCCACCCCCGCTACTTCCAGGTGGACCTGCCGATGGCGGTGCCCGCCATCGTCGCCGGTCTGCGGGTCGCCACCGTGTCCAGCATCAGCCTGGTCAGCGTGGGTGCGCTGATCGGCGACCAGGGCGCGCTGGGCAACCTGCTGGAGGACGCCACCCAGTACCACCGGCCGATCCTGGCCTGGAGCTCGGTGATCACCACCGCCGTCCTGGCGATCCTCATCGACGGCCTGCTGGTGCTGCTGCGCCGGCTCCTCACCCCCTGGGCGGCGCGGTGAACCTGTTCCACTACCTCGACCTCTTCTACAGCAACAACGCCAACTGGAGCGGTGCCAACGGCATTCCGGAGCGGCTCTGGGAGCATGTGCTCTACACCCTGATGGCGCTCGCATCGCCACGCGATCGGGCTGCCGATCGGCCTGATCACCGGCCACACCGGCCGCGGCGCAACGCGCTGGCGCTGGCGGCCACGGCGCGCGGGCGCTGCCGAGCTTCGGTCTGCTGGTGCTGCTGACCCTGCTGATGGGCCTCGGTCTCACCCGGTGATGGTGCCGCTGGTGGCGCTGGCGGTGCCGCCGATCCTGGTCACCTCCTACGAGGCGGTGCGCACCGCCGACCGTTCGCTGGTGGACGCGGCCCGGGGATGGGCATGGGCCCGCTGCGGGTGCTGTTCCAGGTGGAGATCCGGTGGCGCTGCCGCTGATCCTCAGCGGGATGCGCTCGGCGGCCGTGCAGATCGTCTCCACCGCGACCATCGCGGCCTATGTCTCCTTCGGCGGCTCGGCCGCTACATCGTCGACGGCCTCTACCAGGAGGACTACAGCAAGGTGGTCGCGGCGCGACCCTGGTCGCCGGGCTGGCGCTGCTGACGCTCGGTCTGTTCTGGCTGATAGCGAGGTGTGCGTCTCGCCCGGGGTCAGGCGCGGCGGCCGCTAGCGGTCCGTGCGGCCCCGCGCCGCCGCGTACGGTGGCGCGGGGCCGGGGCCGGGCCGGGAGGGGCCCCGTGGGGTCAGCGCTCCGCGCGGGCGAGGGCCAGTTCCAGGACCACCAGCAGCGCGTCCCGGACGGAGCCGCGCTCGCGGGCGTCGAACAGCACCAGCGGCACGTGCTCGCTGACGTCCAGCGCCCAGCGCACCTCGTCCAAGTCGTGGTCCAGGCTGCCGTCGAAGACATTGACCCCGATGGCGAACGGCAGATTGCGGTTCTCGAAGAAGTCCACGCGGCGAAGCAGTCGTCCAGCCGGCGGGTGTCGACGATGACCAGGCCGCCGAGCGCGCCCTCCACCAGGTCGTCCCACATGAAGCCGAAACGGTCCTGCCGGGGGTCCGAAGAGGTAGAGCTTCAGCGTCGGATCCAGCGTGATGCAGCCGAAGTCCATGGCCACCGTGGTGGTGGTCTTGTGCGGGTGTGGGTGAGGTCGTCCACCCCGGCTGCCACCTCGGTGATGCTGGCCTCGGTGGTCAGCGGTTCGATCTCCGATATCGACGCCACGGTGGTGGTCTTGCCGACACCGAACCCGCCGGCGATGACCATCTTCACCGGCAGCGGCGGGCGGAGCTGCGGTGCGGCGTGCCGGCCCGTGCCGGTGTCGGCGGTCGCGGCGCCGGAAGCGCCGGGCGTGGCAGCGGCGGCGCTAGGCGGGCGGTTGCCACGCGGAAGCCCTCGGGTCGGGGACGGCGCGGAGACCATCGATAACCCTTCGCAGTACGGATACATCCTGGGCAGTGCTGGCCTGAGGTACGTACACAGCGAGCTGTTGGGCGCTGTGCAGGTCTCCGGCGATGACGCGGACCACGTTGAGGTGCAGATGCAGCCGGGCGGCGAGCTCGGCCAGCGACTGCGGCACCCGGCAGGCGGCCACGATGGCCCGGCGCTCGAAGGTGAGGCCGTCCAGGGCGGCGAGGCCCTCCACGGTCGCGACGACCTGGGTCTCCAGCGGCAGCGGCGGATGGCTGCTGCCGCTGCTGCCTCCGGCCACCCGCCCCGCGGTGAGCAGGAACGGGCGCAGGGCCAGGCTGCTGCGTCCGACCGGCGCTTCGGGCCGGTCGTCCTCCTCCGCTCCGGGCGGGGCAGCGGGCGCCACCGGGGCGGGTGCGGCCGGGGCAGCGGGTGCTGTTGCCGTTGCAGGGGGCGGGGGCGGCGGCTCGGGGTCGTCCGCCATGACATAGGGGCGCAAGGGGCGGACGGCTCCAGCCTGCGGGGAGCCCGGCGCGCCCTCGGCGGGTGGTGCGCTGGCCACGATCCTTGTCCTTTCATACCGGTCCCCGTAGAGCTGTCGGACTTTGTCGGTCGGGGCGTGCCGGTCCTCAGCGGGTTACCGGTGCGCCGACGCCGTTCTTCAGCTCGATGATCAGCTGAGGACTGAGCGCGGCGCCGGCCCGGTTCGCGAACAGGGTCATCTCGTAGGCGATATTGCCCAGCTTGGCCTCCTTGGAGGCGACCACGCCGAGCACCGAGCCGTGGCCGATCGCGGAGACCAGCAGGTGTCCGCCCTCCAGGTCGATGATCACCTTGTTCAGCGAGCCCAGCCCGTAGTTGCCGGAGGCCCCGGCGAGGCTGGTGATTCCGGAGACGATCGCCGCCAGCCGTTCGGAGTCGGCGTGGTCGCGCAGCCGTGAGACGGCGATCAGCAGACCGTCCGAGGACACGGCGATGGCGTCGACGACCCCGGCCGTCTCGGTGGCAAAACGATTCAGCAGCCAGGTGAAGTCGGCGGCCGCGGTACGCAGGTCGGCCGGCTCGGGGGACTCGTTGGGGTTTGGTCAGTGGGCGTGCTCATGAGCCCGTTCCTTCCGGACGTTCTGGTGTGCGTACATCGTTCTGGATGCTGTCGAGTTCGGCCCGGCGGACAGCCTCCTCGAACTCCTCCATGGAGTCCCTGACGGCTTCGGCGTCCACCTCGCGCGGCGCCGCCGTCGGTGGCACGGCACCCGGACGGCCCTCCAGCGTGGCGCCGCGGACCCGGCGGCGCAGGCCCCCGGTGCTCGTGTCGGCCGGCCGGGCGGTGTCGGCCGGCACCGGTTCGGGGCCCGCCTGGCTGTGCACCGGCTCGTCCAGCGGACGCTTGGGTGTACGGCGCGGCAGCGCGCCCCCGGCGCGGTCGGCGCGGTCGGCACCGGGGCCGGCCCGGTGGCGGCGACCGGCTCCCTCGCCGGAGCCGCAGCGGGAGCCGAGCCGGAGCCGCAGCGGGGCGGGGACTGGAGCCGGAGCCGCAGCCGGGGTCGGTGCGGGGACCGCGAGCGCGGTGGGGACCGGAGCCGCAGCCGGGGCCGCGGCCGGGAGCTCGATCGGGGTCTGCGCCGGGGGCGCGGCCAGCAAGCTCCGCCGGCACGGTCACCGTGCTGGTCACACCGCCGCCCGGGGTCCGGGCCAGGGTGACGGTGATGCCCCAGCGCCGGGCCAGGGTGCCGACCACGAACAGCCCGAGCACCTTGGTCGGCACCAGGTCCAGCCGCTCCCGGCGGACCAGCCGGGCGTTCTCCTCGGCCAGCCGTTCCGAGACCATGCCCAGGCCGTGGTCCACGATCTCCACCACGGCCCGGCCGCCCGGGGCGGTCCGCACGGTCACCTCGACGTCGCTGTGCGCGGGGAGAAGGAGACCGCGTTCTCCAGCAGCTCCGCCAGCATCAGCACCAGGTCGCCGAGGGCGTCCGGGGAGACCGAGGCGTCCGCCTCGGCGCTGAGGGCTACCCGCTGGTAGCCCTCGATCTGCCCGAGCGCGGCCCGGACCGCGTGGGTGACCGGGGCCGGACGGCCGTCCAGCTCGGTCTCCCGGATGCCGGCGAGCAGCATCAGGCTGTCGGCGTTGCGCTGCATGCGCACCGCGATGTGGTCGATCCGGTAGAGCCGCTCCAGCAGCTCCGGATCGGTCTCACTGCGCTCGGCCGCATCGATCAAGGATAGTTGACGTGTCGTCAGGTTGCTTACCCGGCGCCCGACATTGCCGAACATCTCGGCGATGTTACGCCTGCTGGTGACCTGACGCTCCAACAGACCCGCTGCGGTGACCTGAACTTGGTTGAATGCGGTGGCCAGGGCGCCGATCTCGTCGTCCGCCAGCACCGGCACCGCCTCCAGCCGGGGCGGGCTCTCGTCCTGGGCGTCGTCGTCGGCGACCCGGGCCAGCTCCTGCCCGGAGACCTCGGCGACCTTGCGGGCGGCGGAGGTCAGCCGCTGCACCGGGCGCACCACCGAGTGCCGGATCAGTACCGACAGCGTCACCCAGGTGGCGAAGACCAGCAGCGCGAGCACCAGCATCAGCACCGCCTGCCAGCCGGCGCTGCTGGCATCCGAGTCGGCGCTGGAGGCGATCTGCTGCGCCAGCGCCTGCACCGTCTGCTGCCGGGTCGCGGCCTCCTGGGCGATGGTCGGGTACAGCGCGAGCGCCTGTGGCACGCCGGTGGTGTCGTTGGCCGCGGCCGACAGCACGCCCGGGTCGTCCTCCAGGACCGAGTAGGCGTCGGTCAGCTGGCTCTGCGC
The DNA here is from genome assembly GCA_014284505.1 of Streptacidiphilus sp. 4-A2. Classification (GTDB taxonomy): domain Bacteria; phylum Actinomycetota; class Actinomycetes; order Streptomycetales; family Streptomycetaceae; genus Streptacidiphilus. The sequence continues at coordinate 7,050,100 of JAAFYY010000001.1, forward strand.
CGGGTTGTAGTCGACCGCGCCGAGAGCGGTCCCCTCCGCCGGGTTCGCCAGCTCGTCGAAGCGCTGCTCCTGGTACTGGTACTGGTTGAGGTCGCCGACGGTGGCGATGAACTCGATCAGCGCGTCGGAGTCGTCGGTCTGCGCGGACAGCAGACCGGTCTCGTAGGCCGCGTGCGCGCTGTCGGCGCGCAGCAGCGCGTCCAGCGTCTGCGACAGGGCGATGTAGCCGCTGCGGTCGCTGGCCAGGCCGAGCCCGTCCACCAGCGCGTCGGCGGCGGAGTCGTAGGCGGAGTCGATGTTGTCGGCGGCCAGGTCGCCGACGGTGATCTGCGAGCGGATCTCGCGGAGGCTGACGACCAGCTGCACGGCCTGGGCCTCGGCGGTCGGGATCGACGCCCCGAAGGCGGCGGTCACCATCTGCATCTGGGCGTCGGTGGCCCGCTGCGCCCGGACATAGGCGCTGATGTCGACCGGGCGCCGCTGTGCATCTCGGATTTCAGGTCGTAGCGCGTCCACAGCAGGATGGCCTGCTGCTGCTCGGCCCGGACATCGTCGTTGAGCAGGGCGACCTGGGCGCTGTCGCGCATCAGCTGGGCCTGGGTGCCGGTGGATATGGCCTGCTCGATCTCGCTGTCGATGCCCAGACCGAACAGCACCGAGATCACCACCACCGGCACGACGACCAGGGTGTTGAGCTTGCGCCGGAAGGGCGTGCGGTCCAGGCTGCGGCCGATCCGGGCCCGGAGCCCGCTCTCCGGCAGCTCCGCCCGGCGCTGCGCCGCGGGCGCTGTCGGCGGGGCGGCGTCGTCCGCCGCTCCGCTCGGAGTCGGGACGCCGGACATCTCCGGATGCGCGTCCTGGGGGGACATGCGGTGCTCCTCGCTCGGCTCCGTGCCTGCTCCGTACCTGCGATATGACGATGTATCAGCAAAATTCGGACTGCTGGGTGAGCGCTCCCCGAACGCGTGATCGTGCGGAGAATACCGGGTGTTACACCCTCTTGTCAGAGGTAGCCCCTGTGAACATTGTGATACGAAGTCATCAAGAGGCTTCCAGTTACGAGTAAGGCGTACCAGGATCGCTGGGGTTGCGTAAGTTGGCCGTTACTGGGGCAGGGTGCAACGGATGCTCCGCGTGATCGGTCCCCACACGCCCGACAACTCTTGAACATCCGGAATGGAACAGTGACTACTACCGGTACCAGCGGCCGCGCCACGCGTATAGCCGCCGCGATCCTCGCCTCAGCCGTCGCCGTCTCGCTGGCGGCCTGCTCGTCATCGTCGAAGTCGTCCAGCAGCAATCCGCTCGCGCCCGCGGGCACCGCTGCCGCCGGCTCCATCGTCATCGGCTCCAACAACTTCAGTGAGAGCACGCTGCTCGCCGACATCTACGGCGTGACGCTGAAGGCCCAGGGCATCAAGGTGACCTACAAGTACAACATCGGCAGCCGTGAGGTGACCTACGGCCTGCTGCGGAACGGCGACGTCCAGCTGATGCCGGAGTACAACGGCGCACTGCTGGCGTACCTGGACAAGAACGCGACGCCGACCAGCACCGCGCAGACCGACTCCGACCTGACCGGGCAGCTGGCCTCCGGCCTGGAGATCCTCAACCCCTCTGCGGCCGAGGACAAGGACTCGCTGACGGTCAACGCGCAGGCGGCCGCCAAGTACCACCTGACCTCCAGCTCCACCATCGCGGACCTGCTGCCCTACGCGGGTGACCTCACCATCGGCGCCGCGGCCGAGTTCCAGACCCGGCAGGAGGGCCTGATCGGGCTCGCCGCCGAGTACGGGCTGAAGTTCAAGGGCTTCAAGGCCCTGGACGCCGGTGGTCCGCTGACCGAGGCCGCGCTCAAGGCCGACAACATCCAGGTCGGCGACATCTTCACCACCGACACCACCATCAGCGCCGACAAGTGGGTCACGCTCCAGGACCCGAAGAACCTCTTCGGCTTCCAGAACGTCATCCCGGTCGGCCAGAAGAGCGCGCTGACGCCGACCGTGGTCGCCGCCCTGAACGCGGTCTCCGCGAAGCTGACCACGCCCACGCTGCTCCAGCTGGACACCCAGATCGGCGCCCAGGGTGCGGACCCGCTGCCGGTCGCCACCGCCTGGCTCAAGTCCGTCGGCCTCCCGGCCTGACCGACCGCCTGACCCGCCTGACCCGCCTGACCGCCTGACCTGCCGGTCCCACCGACCGGCCGTGCTGACCGGCCCGCCACCCGGCCCGGTCGCTGCCCGACCACGTGCCGCCTGCCGCATACCCGCGGCGGGCGGCGCGGTCGTTCCGGCGTCGTTCCGCCCGCTCAGTCCAGGTCGTCGCAGCGGCCGAAAGCGTCCGGCTGGTGCTCCTCGACCCGGCGCAGCATCCGGCCCAGATGCCCGGCCAGCACCGTGCGCTCCTCGCCCGAGGCGTCCTGGAGCAGCTCCTCCTCGAACACCGCGGCCATCCGCATCGACTCCAGCCACTTCTCGCGGCCGAGCTCGGTCAGCTCGATGATCACCCGGACCCGGTTGCTCTCGTCCCGGCTGCGGGTGACCAGGTCCGCCGCCGCCATCCGGTCGATCCGGTGGGTCATCGCCGCCGGGGTCAGCCCGAGCCGCTTGGCCAGCTCGCCGGGCCCGAGCCGGTACGGGCTGCCGGCCACTATCAGCGCCTTCAGTACTTCCCAGTCGGCCGAGCCGATGCCGAGCGCGGTGAGCTGCCGCCCGTAGGCGACGTTCATCCGCCGGGCGAGCCGGGACATGGTGCTGACGATCGTCTCGACCTGCGGGTCGACGGTCGGGAACTCCCGCTGGTACGCCGCCACCTGGTCACTGATGTCCAGCCGGTCCAGCTCGGGCAGCTGGGCTGGGGGTCCTGCGTCGGGTCGGCCATGCCTCAAGTGTATATCGTTTCGCTCCGAAGACTTTAGTAGTGTAGTCTTTCGAAGGAAAACGGATCGAGGATGGAAGGCGGTGCAGCATGATCCGCACGTTGCGGCAGCAGAACAAGCAGGCGGGACAGTCCTGGAACAGCGGACGGGACGGAGCGGTCAAGGCCACGCTGCGCCGGGTCCAGATCGGTAACGCGCTCAGCGCCTTCGGCAGTGGCTTCACCGTCCCCTACATGTTTGTGTATGTGGACCAGGTGCGCGGCCTCGGCTCGATGACCGCCTGGCTGATGTTCACCGTCTTCGCCCTGGCCGCCCTCGCCGTCCTGCCCTTCAGCGGGCGGGGCATCGACCGCTGGGGCCCGCGCCCGGTGCTGGTCGCCGGTGCGGTCGTGGCCGCGCTCGGCGCCTTCGCCTTCGGCCACGCCACCGGCAGTCCGCACATCCTGCTCTCGGCCTTCCTCTTCGGAGCCGGGGTCACCACCGTGCAGCCGGCGCTGGCGACGATGATCGTCCGCTGCTCCACCCCGGCCACCCGCTCGCACGCCTTCGCCCTGCAGTTCACCCTGGTCAACCTGGGTATGGGCATCGGCGCGATGATCGGCGGCCAGATCGTGAACGTGGACCGGCCCTCCTCGCTGACGCTGCTGTTCACCATCGAGGCGCTGATGTTCCTGGTGCTGGCGGTCGTGGTCGGCGGGGTGCGGATCCCGGCCATGCCGACCACGCCGCTGGCGGTCGCCGGCGCGGCTCCGGCCGCCGACCGGGCCGAGGCCCGCACCGGCTTCCGGGGACTGTTCGCGGACAAGGCGATGATCCAGGTCTGCGTGCTGGCCGGGCTGATCTTCTTCACCTGCTACGGCCAGTTCGAGTCGGGCGTCGCCGCCTACGCGACCAAGGTCGTCGGCACCTCGCCGTCGATCCTGGGCTTCGCGCTGGGCGCCAACACCCTGGTGATCGTCCTGCTCCAGATGATCGTGGTGCGGATCACCGCACGCCGTCGCCGCAGTGCGGCGATCGCCGCGACCGGGCTGGTCTGGCTCGGGGCCTGGGCCATGGCCGGTGTCGCCGGGCTGATCCGCAGCGACGCGATGGCCGCGACCGTGGCCATGGTCAGCGTCTACGCGCTGTTCGGCGTCGGTGAGGCGCTGCTCGCGCCCACCCTCGGGCCGATCGTCGCCGACCTGGCCCCGGCCCGGCTGCTGGGCACCTACAACGCGGCTTTCGCCCTGGTCAAGCAGATTGCGGTGGCCATGGGCCCGGCGGCGGGAGTGCTGCTGGTGGGCGCCGGCCTCTCGGTCGAGTACCTGCTGGTGATGGCGGGCTGCACGGTGCTGATCATGGTGCTGGCGCTGCGGCTGCGGAACCGGCTGACCCCGGTCCAGGACAACGCGGAGCACCCGGAGCGGCTGGTGGCCGCCTCCGGCCCCGCGCCCCGGCCGGTCCCGGCCTACCAGTCGGCCGCCTGAGTCCTCCGGCCGCTGCCGGCCAGACCGCGCCGGTCCCCCGTTCCGTGAACATGCGGGCCGGGGGACCGGCGCTTCGCGCTGCCGGAGGCCGAGAAGGGGCCGACGAGTACGACGGAGGGCAACGGCTCGGCAACGGAGGGGCAGGGGAGGGGCAAGTGAAGGGCGGTTCCGGGCCGCCCGGCGGCTGAGGGTCTACAGACCTGTAGTACTTTCTGACTGCCCAGTGTTTGAATTCCCTGTCTGCTGAAGGCCGTCGATGTCCGTCCTCACGTACCCAGAAGCGATCGGCGTCGGCCTGCTCCAGGGCGTCACTGAGCTCTTCCCCGTCTCCAGCCTCGGCCACAGCATCCTGGTGCCCGCCCTGATCGGCGGCTCCTGGAAGCGGGACCTCAGCGTCTCCACGCCCGGCTCCCCCTATATGAACGTGCTGATCGGCCTGCACCTGGCGACGGCGCTGGCCCTGGTCGTCTACTTCTGGCGGGACTGGGTGCGGGTGATCGGCGGCCTGCTGAGCTCCGTCCGCGAGCGCCGGATCGAGACCGTGGACCAGCGGCTGGCCTGGCTGCTGATCGTGGCGACCGTCCCGGTCGGCATAGCCGGGCTGATCCTCGACAAGCTGTTCCAGAACGCGCTCTACACCCCCACGGTCGCGGCGGTCTTCCTCTCCCTCAACGGCGTGGTGCTCTATGTCGCCGAGCGGCTGAAGCGCGGCGGCAGCGGACGCCGCAGGGCCGGGGAGGCGGCGGTCGAACAGGTCGGCCCCGACGGCCGGCCGCTGCACCCGGACCGGATATCCGACCAGCGGGTCGTCGGAAAGCTCGGCTGGAAGGAGGCCGTGCTGGTCGGCGGCGCGCAGATCCTGGCCCTGCTGCCCGGCATCAGCCGCTCCGGCGTGACCATGAGCACCGGCATCTTCAAGGGCCTGCGGCACGAGGACTCGGCCCGCTTCGCCTTCCTGCTCGCCACCCCGGTCATCGGCGCCGCCGCGCTGCTCAAGGTCCCGAGCCTGCTCGGGCACGAGGGCGACGGCATCCGCGGGCAGGTGCTGGCGGGTTCGGTCGCCGCCTTCGTGGCCGGCTATCTCGCGACCCGCTTCCTCACCAACTACTTCGAGAAGCGCACGATGACCCCGTTCGCGATCTACTGCACCGTCGCCGGTCTGGCCAGCCTCGCCTACCTGAACCTCGGCTGACCGTCCCGCCCCGCACCACACCCCACACCCCGCCCGCCGCCCCGCCCCGCCGCGTTCTCATCCGACCGGGTGATTGCCGCGCGGCGGTCCGACGATGCGCGGCCCGCCCCGCCGCGAGCCTGTTCAACTGATTCCCGGGGCGGTCGGCGCCCCGGAGTCGGATGCGGAGGGTCCCGCCATGACTGCTCTCGGGGCCGTTCGGCGGCTGCTGGCCTGCTCCCTGGCCGTGCTCGCGCTCGGCGGCGGTGTGACCGGCTGTATGACGGTGACCGGACGCCACACCGGCGCGCACCGGCCCGGGTACTCCGCCGGGCACGTCCCCTCCGACGAGAGCCTGGGGGTGCGCACGCCGTTCCGTCGCTGCCGCCGGTCTCCCGGCCCGGTCCCGGTCGGCTCGACCTCGGCCGACGCCGCGGCCGACATCGCCCGGGCGCTGGCCGGGCCCGCAAGACGGCGCCCGTGCTGCTCGACTTCGGCTCTCCTGGTGCGAGGACTGCAGGCCATGTCCCAGCTGGTGCAGACCCCCGGGGTGCACCAGGTGCTGACCCGGAACTATCACACCGTCCGTGGACGTGGGCCGCTTCGACCACAACATGGCGCTGGCCGAGCGCTATGTCCAGGTGGACACCAGCGGCATCCCGGCGCTGGTCGAGCTCTCCCCGACGGCGCGTGCTCCAGGGCGACAACGAGGGCCGCTTCGCCGACGCCCGCAACCTCAGCGCGGACCAGCTCGCCGACACCCTGATCGTCTGGCTGTTCCGGACGCCGGAGCCGCAGCAGCCGCAGCAGGCCCAGCCGACGGGCAGCCGGCCCGGCCTCCGGAGCCGTACTGGTTCTGACCCGGTCGCACGACCCCCTCGCAGCGGCGGCCGCGCCGCACCCGTCGGATGGTTCACCCGGGCGCTGGGTGCACGCACCTCCCGAATCGGCGCCCCCTGGCGTTAGCGTGACCGGGTGGCGACGAGTGAGAGCGCGGTTGCGGGTACGGCCCGGGTATGGGGCGGCTGGACGAGGTGGTCGTGGACTGCGCGGATCCGGCCCGGCTGGCCCGGTTCTGGGCGGTGCTGCTGGGCGGCTGCCCGGTGGACCGGCAGCCGGACTGGTCCTATGTGGATCCGCCCGGCGGGCAGCCCCGGGTGGCGTTCCAGCGGGTCCCGGAGGGGAAGCAGGGCCGGAAGAACCGGCTGCACCTGGACATCGACGTCGCCGACATCGCGGTGGTCCGCGCCGCGCTGCTGCGGCACGGCGCGCAGGCGGTGGGCGAGGTGCAGCAGGACGCCCAGGGGGCGTACCAGGTGATGCTCGATCCCGAGGGAAACGAGTTCTGCCTGGTGCGCTGAGGATGTCGAACCGGACAAACCGCCCGTATGTAGCGCCAGTTATCAGCTGGCTTCCCGAACCACTTGGAATCAATCGCCTCTAGGATTAACGTTTGATAACGCAGCACGAAGTTCTGCCGTCCGACGGACGGCGTCGTGCTCTGTCGCCTAATCGTGCTGGGTGTCGTCGCCTGCGACGTCCAGGAGCCGGGGAACCACGTACCTGGGGTGAATCAGCCGTGAGGCTGTAGGGGACCTTCCTCCCAACCCGTCAGCTAACCCGGTCGGCGCTAGGGAAGGAAAGGAGCACGCCGAACGTGGCGTCGTACCAGTCCACTTGGGCACCCGTGCAGTCCGAGGCATCGCAGCGCCCCGCGGGGATCGCGCTGGGCCTCGCGGCCATGGCAGCGGTCGGCGCCTCGGGCGCGATCGGCCTGGCCACCCCGGCCCGCGCGGCGACCATCAGCGACACCCTCACCACCGGCACCCGGCCGTCGCTGAGCGTGCAGGACCACTTCTCCGGCGAGGGGCCCGCCGGTGCCACCGCACTGAGCGGGCGGTCCACCGACCCCGGCACCGCCCTGCTCGACCGGATCCGCGGTCAGGCCGCCCAGCAGCGCACCGACTCCGGGGACGCCGCCCGTCGTCAGGCCGCCCAGCTGGCGGCCGCCAGACTGGCCGCCAAGGCCGAGGCCGAAGCCGCCGCCCAGGCCCACGCCGAGGCTCAGGCCCGGGCGGAGGCGGAGGTGCAGGCGCGCGCCGAGGCGGAGGCCCGGGCGCAGGCCGAGGCGGAGGAGGCCGCGGCTCAGGCAGCGGCCCAGGCGGCGGCCCAGGCCCACGCCGAAGCCGAGGCGCACGCCCAGGCGCAGGCCCAGGCTGAAGCCCATGCCGAGGCGCAGGCCGAGGCCGAGCAGGCCGCGCAGCTGGGCACCCTGGTGGCCCCGGTGCCCGGTGGCGTGCTCGGGGCCGGCTTCGGCCAGTCCGGCACCTACTGGGCGCAGTTGCACACCGGGGTCGACCTGATCGCCCCGACCGGTGCCCGGTGCTGGCCGTCGGCAAGGGCGCGATCACCTCGGCGGGCTGGGCCGGATCCTACGGCTACCGCATCGTGGAGACCCTGCCCGACGGCACCGAGCTCTGGTACTGCCACCTCTCCGCGATCGGCGTCGGCAGCGGCGAGGTGACGACCGGTCAGCCGATCGGCCGGGTGGGCGCGACCGGCAGCAATGTCTCCGGCCCGCACCTGCACCTGGAGGTCCGCCCCTCCGGCGGCGAGCCGGTCGACCCGGCCGCCTGGCTGGCCGAACGCGGCCTCGCCATCTGAACACTTCTCATCTCACGCCTGGCTTCCGCGACCTGACATCACGGTTGCGGAAGCTGACGGTCCGTCCGACATGACGGCTGCGGGGCGGTACGGGCCGGTGCCCGTACCGCCCCGCAGCCGTCGGCGTCCGCTGGTGCCGGGTCAGCCGGGCCAGGCGGGTCAGCCGCGCGGTCGGGTCAGCCGCGGCGGTCGGCGGCGGCCCAGGAGGCCACGGCCATACCGCCGGCCACGGTGAGCACCGAGGGCCAGGCGCCGAGCTTCTTGGCCAGCGGGTGCGAGCCGGCGAAGGCCGCCACATACAGCCCGGTGAGGGCGGCGGCGGTGGCCGGGCCCGCGGCCCGCTTCCACTGCGTCGCCGCCACGGCCCCGGCAGCCACCAGCGCGACCCCGCCGAGCTCGCGCTTCTTCGTCGCCCTGGCCACCCCGAAGCCGCCGATCAGCCCGGTCGCCGCGACCAGGGAAGAGGGAATCCGTGCCATGTCTCTGCTACCTCCTGCGATAGTCCTGCTCGCACCATAACCCGACCCCGCGACCGCCCCGAGGGCGGCCGCGGGCCGGGGTCAGTTCGTACGGGTGTTGTGCAGGTGCAGGCCCATGTACCCGATGTAGATCTGCCCGGTCCCCGAGCAGTCGTCGTGGTAGTGCAGCCGCGGTGCTGTTCCGCCTCCGCCTATCCGCAGGTGGGCGCCCATGAACACCTCGCCGGTCGGGTTGACCGTCACCGGTACCGGCAGCTCCCGCTCGGACTTCCACTTCCCGTGCGAACGCACCGTGCGCGACTCGTCCCGGATCACCTTGCGCGGCGGGAAGGGATGGCAGGCGCTCGGGTGTTCTCGCACCAGCGCCGGAAGTCCCGTTGGACTCGCCGCGGACCGCCGCCTCGGCGTAGTCCTGGAGCGCGAGCAGCGCGTCCCAGGCCATCCGCACCCAGGTCGGATGGTCGGTCTGCTGGTCCAGATCCCGGGTGAGCCGGGCGTCACCGGTGAACCGGAGCAGCGGGAACTCCTCCATCCGCTCCAGCAGCTCGGCGAAGGAGGCCGGGTCGTTGTGCAGGTCGCGCTCGGCCGGTGCGGGCAGATCCGGGTAGCCGACGGCGGCGAGCCGTCCGCGCAGCGAACGCACCTCGGTGCGTGCCTCGCGCAGCTCGCTGTACTGCTCGTCGTACTCGGCGCGAGCTCGGACTCCCGCTCCTCCGCCGCCCGCAGCCAGCGGCGTACCTCCTGGAACTCCCGGCCCTGGCCCGCTCTTCGAGCACCTCCTCCTCGTGCACGTCCACCAGCAGCGACCCCGGCTGCACGCCGTCGACCTCGCCCCGTTGTCGGTCAGCCCCCGCGCCCGCAGCGGAGGCAGTGCGGCCAGCGCGTCCGGCATGGGCGTCTGCACCGCGAGCCGCCGCGGCAGCCAGGCCAGCAGGCCCGACGCGCGGCGCAGATCGGTCTCGAAGGTGTGCCGGGCCATCACCCGGTGCCGCTGCGCGTCCGGCAGCCAGGCCGGATCCAGACCGGGGAGGTAGGTGCGCACCGCGCCGCCGAAGACCCGGTGGTGCTCCAGGGTCCGGTTGAACTCCCGCTCGGCGCCGGGGGCCAGGGCGTAGAGCACGGCCAGCCCGGCGCAGCCGCGCAGCAGCGGGTCGATGGTCTCGGACAGCCAGTCGTCGAAGTCGGTGTGCGAGGGGGTGCTGGCCACCACGATCGGCAGCCGCCGGTCCGGGTCGCACAGCTCGTCCAGGACCTCGTCGAGATCCCGCGTTCGATCACCGTCGGCATCGCGTGCATGGCGGCCGAGCCCGGGTGCTCGCCCTCGGTGCCGGAGAGCACGTCCAGCAGGCCGCGGGCCAGCGGCGGCACCGGCGCCTTGGCCATGGCCACTCCCCGCGCGGGCAGCAGCTCGGCGTCCAGCCGTACCCAGGTGCGCCCGCCGGTGGGAGTGCTCACGGTGAGCGAGGTCTGCCAGATGCCCTGGAGGGTGAACTCGCGCAGTCGCCAGCGCGCGAGGGACTCCTTCGCGCCGGTCGCGCCGCGTACCCGCTCCTTCAGGCAGCAGTCGAGGACGGCCTGCGCGCCCACCCGGTGCCGCCCCTCCTCGCCCACCGGGTCGGCGTAGTGCTGGGCCTTCAGCCAGTGCCTGACCTGCTCCTCGGCCATGGAGACGGTGTCTCTGTGGACATGGCCGCTGGTCATCGCCATGCGATAGATGCCATCCGTCATCCGCGGGCCTCCTGACGCATTGTCGGCGTCCCGCACGTGAACGTGCGGATAAATGGGACAAACGCCGGGAGTGACCCGGATGGTTCCGGGGCGGGGGAGGCCTGCTCAGTGCGCGTGGTGTCCGGGAGGCTGGTGCGGCTCGGGCATCGGCGCCGGCATCGGGGCCGGGGCGGGCGCCGCCGCGTGGCCGTGGTCCTGGCCGTGGTGCGGCTGCGTGTGCGGCGGCTGGTACGGCTGCGGCTGGGGTTGCGGCTGCTGATGGGCATGCGGGTGCGGGTACGGCTGCGGCTGGTGCGGGTGGGGCGGTGGCCGCTGCCCGGAACCGGCTGCGCGGGGAGGAACCCGCCGGGCGCGGGATAGGCCGTGCCCGGGAACGCAGGTCCCGGGTAGGGCCCCGGATTGGGGCCGGGGTAGGGCCCGCCGGGGTAGGCCCCGGGTAAGGCCCCGGGTGGGGCCCGGCGAACGGCGCTGCCGGCTGCCCCGCCTGCCCCGGCTGTCGGTACCCGCCGTAAGGCGGCTGCGGCTGCGGCATCGGCGCGCCGCCCGGGTAGCCGTACGCCGGGCGGGCCGGCGGGTGCAGCCGCTGCCACTCCTGCGCGCCCACCCGGGCCAGTGGCTCGGCGACCTGCTCGCGCCGCTCCCACAGGTGGTGCAGCAGCTCCTGCTCGCGCTCGGAGAACTCCGCTCCGGCCAGCCCCCGCTCGGCGCGCTGCCGCAGGAAGGCCAGCGAGGTGGCGAAGCCCAGGTACTCCCGCATCGTCTTGCCGCCCGCCGGGCCCAGGGTGAACCGGGCCAGGTCCAGCGCCTGCCTGCGGGTCCGCATGGACGACAGCACCAGCGGCACCGGCGCGCTGATCCAGCCGGCCGCCGCGTACACCGGCAGCTGCCGGCCCACGGTCCGCAGCTCACTGCGCCGGGACCACACCGCCAGCCACACCATCAGGCCGAACACCGGAACCATGAACAGGAAGTACACGCCGATGAAGCCCAGCGGGCCGAGCACGCTGGAGCCGTTCCAGGTGCCGTGCATGAACATGGCCACGATCCAGCCGCCGAGCGGCGCGACCACCTTCAGCCAGCGGCGGCTGGTCATCGCCGCGATCCCGAAGCCCACCCCGGTCATCGAGGTGAACAGCGGGTGCGCGAACGGCGACATCACCTCGCGCAGCACAAAGGTCTGCACGGTCACGGTCATGCCCAGACCGTTGGCCCGCCCGTCGATCACCGAGTTGCCGATGTAGAGGATGTTCTCGGTGAAGGCGAAACCGGTCGCGGTGAAGCCCGCGTAGACCACCCCGTCGACGATGCCGCTGAAGTCCTTCCGCCGGTACAGGAACAGCAGCAGGACCGCCGAGCCCTTGACGGTCTCCTCGACCAGCGGCGCCACCAGGCTCTCGCCCAGCGTCTGCCCGCCGCTGACCTGGTGGCTGATCAGCAGGTCGGTCGCCCAGGTGTTGGCGAAGATCGCCACCAGGGTCGCCGCGCACGAGCCCCAGGCGAAGCAGAACAGCAGGCTGCGCAGCGGCTTGGGCTCGACCCGGTCCAGCCAGTAGAAGGCCGACAGCACCAGCGGCACCGGTATCACCGCGAGCGGTATCCCGATCAGCAGACCGGAGCCCCCGGTCTGGTTCTCGACCTTCCACAGGATCCCGGCCCCGCACAGCAGCAGCACCACGGTCAGCGCGACCAGCCGCAGCAGTTTGCTCTCGAACAGGCCCCGTCGCGGCACATAGCGGAAGCGGCGCGGCAGCTGGAAATCCGGACTCGGATCGGCCTGCGGTACCGGCAACGCGGCAGTGGCCGAAACCTGGGCGGGGACGTCGTCGGATAGGGACGGGTCGGGCTGGGAGCTGCTCACCGTAAGACTTTAGCGGTGTCTCCCACCCGCCGATACGGCGTTTTCACGGCATGCGGCGGGCTTCCGCACAGCCCCCGCCCAGTACGGCCCGGCCTGCCCGGTACCGCTCAGTGCCGGTGCTCGGCGCCAGTGCTCAACGCCAGTGCTCGGCGCCGCTGCCCAGCTGCCGCTCAGCGCCGCCGGAAAAGCAGATCCTGGACCACATGGCCCTTGTCGAGGCCCTGCTGTTCGAACTTGGTCACCGGACGCCAGTCCGGGCGCGGTGCGTAGCCGTCCGGGTGCAGGTTCTCCAGGTCGGGGGAGGCGGCCAGCACCTCCAGCATCTGCTCCGCGTAGGGCTCCCAGTCGGTCGCGCAGTGCACCACCGCGCCCGGCCGCAGCCGGGAGGCCGCCAGGGCGACGAATTCGGGCTGGATCAGCCGCCGCTTGTGGTGCCGGGCCTTGGGCCACGGGTCGGGGAAGTAGATCCGCAGGCCGTCGAACGAGGCCGGGGCGATCTGGTCGCGCAGCAGCACCACCGCGTCGCCCTCCGCCAGCCGGACGTTCTCCAGCCCGTCGGACTCGATCCGGCGCAGCAGATTGCCGTGGCCGGGGTGTGCACGTCCACGGCGAGGATCCCGGTGCCCGGGTCGGCCCCGGCCATACCGGCGGTGGCGTCCCCCATCCCGAAGCCGATCTCCAGTACCACCGGCCGCCCGGGCGTGCCGAACAGCGCGTCGAGGTCGATCAGGCCCAGTCCGTCGACGCGTATCCCGTACGCCTTCCACAGCCGCGCCAGCGCTCCCCGCTGGGCATCGCTCATCCGCCCCTTGCGCGGGTGGAAGCTGCGGATCCGCCGCTCGGAGTGCAGCGCTTCGGGTACGGGCGTGCCGAGCGAGACGTCGTCGACGCACACCGGGGCGGCTGGGGGAATGGGATGCCTGGTCACAGTCGGACCAGTCTACGTGTCCCCGTCCGGGCTATTCCGTGGCCGCGGCCAGCGCCGCCAGCGCCCGACGGGCCACCTCGCGGCCGATCGGCAGCGAGGCAGTCGCCGCGGGCGAGGGCGCGTTCAGCACATGCACCGTGCGCGGGCCTCGGCGAAGGCGAAGTCGTCGAGCAGCGAGCCGTCCCGCGCCACCGCCTGCGCGCGGACCCCGGCCGGGGCCCGGACCAGGTCGTCCGCGGTGCAGTCCGGCAGCAGCCGGCGTACCCCGGCGGTGAAGGCCCGCTTGGACAGCGAGCGCCGCAGCTCCCCGGTCTCCGAGCGCCAGTGCCGGGCGCCCAGCCGCCAGCTGCCGGACCAGCCGAGCGTCGTGGCGAGGTCGGCCGGGCTGATCGTGCGCCAGTCGTAGCCCTCACGGGCCAGGGCCGGCACCGCGTTGGGGCCGGCGTGCACACCGCCGTGCAGGTCGCGGGTGAGGTGCACACCCAGGAACGGGAAGGCCGGGTCCGGCACCGGGTAGACCAGCCCGCGCACCAGGCCGCGGGCCGCGGGGGTCAGCTCGTAGTACTCGCCGCGGAAGGGCACGATCCGCACCCCTGGCTCGTCCCCGGCGAGCCGGGCGATCCGGTCGCTGTGCAGCCCGGCGCAGTTGACCAGGACCTTCGCCCTGACCTCGGCGAGTGTGGTGCCGACGGTGACCCCGTCCGCCCGGCGGGCGATCGCGGTGACCGGGGAGCCGGTGCGCAGCTGCGCACCGGAGAGCTTGGCGTAGGCCGCCGAGACCGCGGGGTAGTCGCAGATCCCGGTGCTGCCGACATGCAGCGCGGCGATCCCGGCCACCCGGGGCTCGTACTCGGCCATCCCGGCCGGGCCGAGCTCGCGGATCGGCAGCCCGTGCTCGCGTCCGCGCTGCGCCAGCGCGTGCAGCCGCGGCAGCTCGGCGCTGTCGGTGGCCACCACCAGCTTGCCGGTCCGCTGGTACGGCAGGCCCTGCTCGCGGCAGAACTCGGCCAGCTCCCGGCCGCCCTCGACCGCGTATCTGGCCTTCAGCGACCCCGGCCGGTAGTAGAGGCCGCTGTGCACCACTCCGCTGTTGTGCCCGGTCTGGTGCGTGGCCGGTGCGGGCTCCTTCTCCAGCACCACCACCCGCAGTCCGGGATCGGCCAGGCTGAGCGCGTAGGCAGTGGAGAGCCCCACGATGCCGCCGCCGACCACGGCCACCTCACAGTCGTACCCCACGCTGCTCCTCTCCCAGACCCTCTCGGGCCCGCACCTCAGGGATCGTCCCACGTGGGTACGACAGCCGGGAGGGCGGTCCGGGCAAAGATCGTCCGGGCACGGCCCAACCCGGGCCGGCCGAGCGGGTCACGGGCATCGGCCGAGCCGGGTGCGGGCGCCGGTCAGGCCGGTGCGAGTGCCGGTCAGGCCGGTGCGGCCAGGACCAGCCGGGCCCGCCGGGCCAGCTCCGCCGCCTGGTCCTCGCCCTGGTACTGCTCCAGCCGGCGCAGCATCTCCTGGACGTACTCGCGGGTGCGCTGCGAGGAGATCCGCCCGGCGACCTCCACCGCCCGGCTGCCCGCGGCCACCGCCGCGTCCAGGTCGCCGTCGTCCAGCTCGGCCAGGGCGGAGACCACCAGCCGCAGGCCGTGCGAGCGGACGTACTCCTCGGTCGGCCGGGCCAGCGCCTGGGCGGTGTACTCGCGGACCTTCACCGGCATGCCCAGGTCGCGGTAGCACTCGGCGGCGTCGGCGGCGAGCCGGTCGTAGGAGTGGAAGTCGATCCAGGGCGGGTCGGTGTCGCCCGGGCGGGAGCGCTCCAGGCAGCTCTCCGCCGCCGAGAGCGACATCGCGCAGGCGTGCGCGCTGCCCGCGCGGGCGTGTGCGCGGGCCTCGACCAGGTGGAAGAAGCTCATGGTCCGGGCCGTGGCCAGGCCCCGGTTGCGTTCGATCGCGGCCTGGGCCAGGTCCACGCCCTCGTCCGCGGCGCCCCGGTAGGTCGCCTGGAGGCTCATCGAGGCCAGCACATAGCCGCCCAGAGGCACGTCGGCGGCCGCCCGGGCCAGCCGCAGCGCCTGGATGTAGTAGCGCTGGGCCGCCTCGTGCTGACCGGTGTCGAACGCCATCCACCCGGCCAGCCTGGTGAGTTCGGCGGTCGCGCCGAACAGCGCCCGGCCCACCTCGTCGCTGTAGGAGCCGAGCAGCAGCGGTGCGGCGTCCTGCCGCAGGCACTCCGGCACCATCGACGACCGCCAGTCGCCGCCGCCGTAGCGGGAGTCCCAGCGCCGGGCCTCCTGCGCGGCCTGGCGCAGCTTCGCCGCGTCCGTATGGCCCACCCGGTGGGCCGGCCCGATCGCCAGCGGGCCCCGTTCCCGCGCGGTCGAGGGGGTCAGTATCCGGCCATTCCCGTTCCCGGGACGCGCACCCGGTGCCTCCCGTGCGACCGACCCGTCGACCGGCGTGATCAGCCAGCGGGAGACCGGGGTCGCGTACGCGGTGACCGAAAACGTACCGGTGAGGCTGTCCCACCAACTGCCCTTGCGGCTGCCGGCGGCGTCCGGATCGAGCAGCCACAGCTCGGTGGCGTGGTGAACGGCCTCCTGCACCTCCCTCGGGAAGGCCAGCCCGATCTCCGGCATCGGGTCGCTCCCGCCGAGCCCGATCTCCTCCAGCGGGACGCTGCGGCCCAGCTTCCCGCCGATCGCCGTGGCGATCAGGTGCGGCACCGCACCCTGCGGCACCATGCCCTTGGTGACCCATCGGGCCACCGACGTCTTGTCGTACCGGTAGGTCAGCCCGCGCTGTGCGCCCAGGTCGTTGACCCGCCGGGCGAGCCCGGCGTTGCTGATCCCGGCGAGCGACAGCAGCGTGCCCAGTTTCTCGTTGGGTCCTCGTCCGCTGGTGGTCATGCCCTGGTGACACCCCCTCGGCCTCGCCGTCGATGCCTGGTTGCACCCAGAGTAGTTCCCCGCGTTCCCAGGGTTAAGGGGCGGCGACCCGGTTGGCGTGATCCCGATCCTGGGCATCGGTGAACCATGCCCCGGCAGGGTGTGGCCGTGCGCCCTGTCGTGCTCCCTGCCGACCACCCCCTGCCGGAGGTTGGATTGCGGTGTGGGTCGGCCTGCCGGAGCGGAGCCTGAAGCTTTGAGTGCCCGGCGGGTCGGGGGACACTGCCGTCGTACATTCCCCGCGCGGCGGCGGCTGGGACCGGGGGTGTGCGGACACCTCCCGGTCTGCGTCTGGTTGCCGACCGGTCGATTCGGCGGCGGTGGCGTGCCCGTACCCGTGCGAGTGGTCCTTTGTCGCTGTCGGCGCGGGCCTGTCCGGGCCGGCGAGGGAGCGGCCCGGACCCGCCGCCCGCTTTCGCCTCCCGGCCCGGAGCCCCCAGGCCCTGCGCGGAGCAGGTGAGACCCCGGCGTGAAACCCCTTACGGCGGCCCGGCGTGCGCCCCCGGTACGGATCATCTGCCGCTGCGGTCCGTCCGTTGTGCCCCATACGTAGCTGTCTGTCACGCTATATTCCGCGAATCCGTCGCGGCATCCCTGCGGATGAGTCGCCGAGCCGGTGGCACCATGTCTTCTGACGGTGCAACAGCAGGCCACGAGCTCTTTGTCCACAGGCTGTGGAGGCGCCCATGCGGTGGTTGGTGGGGTGGAACGGCGTGTGCGTCGCCGACGAGCCCGAGCTGCGCGAGGGGCTGCGCGGGCTCCGCCCGCTGGGCGGACGGCTGCTGTGGCCCGGCCCCGACCCGCTCTGGGCAGTCGGCGACTGGCGACCCGAGGAGATCCGCACCGTCACCGTCTTCCGCCGCCAGCACCACACCGCCGACCGGATCGAGCGCGGCTTCCCCGACCTGCCCGACGACCCGGCCGCGCCCGCCTCCGCCGACGGCGCGGTCGCCCGGCTGGCCGTGCTCGGCAGCTGCGGCGCCGGGGACCGCGAGCTGCGCACCGCCCTGCTCGCCGCCAGCGGCGGCGCCCTGCGCCACCTCACTTCCTGGCCGGGCAGCTACACCGTCGTCGTCCAGCAGGGCAGGCGGACGACGGTGCTCGGCGACCTGGCCGGGGTCCGCGCCGTCTTCCACACCCCCTGGTGCGGCGGCACCGCCTACGCCACCGCCGCCCTCCCGCTGGCCGACCTGGTCGGCGCCCCGGTCGACCCGCTGCACCTCGCCTCCCGGCTGGCCCTGCCGGACGCGGCGGACACCCTCGGCGACAGCAGCGTGTTCGCAGGCGTGCAGTGCGTTCCACCGGCGCGCGCGCTGAGCATCCGCTCCGGATCCCGCAGCTCTCGGTGTACGAGCCGGTCCCCGGCGCGGTCGGCAGCGCCTCCCCGGTCAGCGAGGCCACCGCCACCGCCGAGGTCACCCGCAGCCTGCTGGAGGCCGTCCGCTGTCGGGTCCGCAGCGAGCCCGACGCCCTGCCGCCGCCCGGCCGCCGGGTCAGCACCGACCTCTCCGGCGGCAGCGCCTCCAGCGCGGTCACCCTGCTCGCCGCGAGCGTCCCCGGCCGGGTCGGCAGCAGCGGCGCCCCGGCCCGGTCCCCCGGCGCCGACCTGCGCGAGACCGTCTTCAACCGGCCGACCGTCGAAGAACGCTGGGGCGACCCGCGCAGCTACCGCACCCTGCACCACGGCCCGCCCACCCCCAGCGCCGAACCCCGCACCACCGGCGCGGTGCGCGGCTCCTGGGTCCGCCGCACCGGCGGACCGGCCGACCCGCCCGACCCCGCCGACCCCGGGTCGGACCAGCGGCTGCTCGCCCTCACCTGCACCGACACCGTCGAGGCCGCCGAGGAGCCCCCCGGCCCCAGCCGTACCGCCGAACTGCTGCGGGCCCAGGCCATCGCCGCCGCCCACCCCGGACTGCGCCACCTGGTCGTCCCCGGCGGCCCCGAGGCCCTGCCCTACGCCGACCTGCTGGACGACCCGCTGTCCGGGCCGCTCACCGACGAGCCCGGCTCCGCGCTGGCCACCGCACTGCGCCAGCAGCACCGCATGGCCGAAGCCGGCACCGACCACCTCACCGGCCACGGCGGCCGCCAGGTCCTGGACGGCCACCCGGCCCGCCTCGCCGACCTGCTGCTGGAACGCCGACGGCTGCCGCTGATGCGCCCGGTCGCCGCCCTCGCCCGCGCCGACAGCCCCGGCCGCCCGGTCCAGGGGACGCTGGGCACCCCGGTCGCGGTGCTCCGCGCCGCCCGCCGACTGGCCCGCACCAGCTACGCGGACGGTCTGGAGGACACCGCCGCCGCCCTGATGATCCGCCGCAGCGTGGACCCGGACAGCGCGGGCGGCGCCTCCGTCGACGCGCTGGCCTGGGCCGCGCCCGGGCCGGCCGTTCGCTGGCTCACCGGCGACGCGCTCTCGGCGGTCGCGGTACGGCTGCGGCTGGCCGCCCGGCGCGCGGCCCCCGACGAGCGCCCCGGCGCGCGGCGCGCCCGCCAGGCCCTGCACCGGCACGCCGCCGAGTTCCGGGTGCTCACCCAGATAGTCGAGGAGTCCCCCGGCCAGCGGCTGCACGCCCCCCTGGACAACCAGGTGGTCCGCGCCTGTCGGCAGATCCCCGACTCGGCCCGGGTTCAGCCCGGGGCCAGGCACGGCATCCTGCGCACCGTGCTCACCGGCGCGGGCGTCACCGGCCTGCCCGAGGACTGGGGCCACGGCGCGCCGCCCGAGCCGTACGCCGGGATCGAGAGCGTCCGCGCCGGGCTGCGCCGGGCGGCGGGCGCGCTGGACCGGCTCTTCGCCGCACCGCTGCTGGCCGAGCTCGGCCTGCTGGAACCGGACGTCTTCCGGGCCGCGCTGCACCGCGCCTGCGGCGGGGGGCGGTACCGCTGGACGGGCTGGCCGACATCGTCGCCACCGAGCTGTGGCTGCGCCGCCTGCGCGCCCGCCAGGGCTCCTGCTGGACCGGGATGCCGCTGCGCGAACGCCTGCCGCTGGCCGCCCGGCCCACCCCGCCGCCGTACGCGCCGCCGCCCCCGGCGGGCGACCCGCCGCCGCGCCCGGGGAGAGCGTCCCGTCCTGGTACCCCGCACCCTCCCCGCACCTGGAGCCCCGTCCCGTGGAGCCCCGGCCCGTCGAGCCCTCGCGCTTCGAGCCTCCCCGCTTCGAGCCTCCCCGCTTCGAGTCGCCCCGCTTCGAGCCTCCCCGCTTCGAGTCGCCGCCCCCGGAGCCCCGGTCCGCCGAGCCCGGTCCTGTGACCGCCGCCGACCCCGATCCTGCCCCCGCCCGATCCCATCGGCGTGCCCTGACCCGGCGCGCGCCCCCACCCGCACGATTGCTCCATGTACCTCGTCTCCCGCGAACTGCCCGCGCCAGGTGCCGCCCCCGGCGTCGTCGTCGGCGTGGACGGCTCCGACGGCTCGCTGTGGGCGCTGGACCGTGCCGTTGTCGAGGCGTCCGCCCACGCGGTCCCGCTGTATGTGGTCGCCGCCGTCAACCCGGCCCCGACCGGTTACACCCCGGGCATGGTCGATCTGGTGCAGGAGAGCATCGAACGGCTGCTCGCCGGAATGTCGGAGGTGGTGACCCGCAGCATCGAGACCGTGCTGGCCCGCCATCCCGACCCACCCCGGCTCTCGCCTGCAACATCGTCCTCGGCAACCCGGTCGAGACCCTGATCCGGGCCGCCGGCCCGCACCACACCCTGGTCGTCGGCACCCGGGGAACGGTGGCTTCGCCCGGCTGCTGCTGGGCTCGGTGTCGTCCGCGCTGGTCCACCACGCCGCCTGCCCGGTGCTGGTCGTCCCCTCGCCGGAATACGAGGACGGCCCTCCGCGTTGAGATGTCTGACCGTGCAGACAATCAGCTGTGCAGAATCGAAGGAAGTGTGGAGCCGCACCATGAAGGTGGAGATCTACAGCGACATAGCCTGCCCCTGGTGCTTCATCGGCAAGCGCCGCTTCGAGCGGGCGCTGGCGGCCTTCCCCCGCTCCGAGCAGGTCGAGGTCGTCTACAAGCCGTACCAGCTGGTGCGGACGCGCCCGCCACGGCCACCCCGCACCGCGCCTGGCTGGCCGAGCGCTACGGGCCGCAGTCGAGGGCCATGGACGACCGGGTGGCCGCGCTGGGCGCAGCCGAGGGGCTGACCTATGACTTCGACACCGCGCTGCACGTCAACACGATCCACGCGCACCGCCTGCTGTGGCTCGCCGCCACCGAGTACGGCCCCGACGTGCAGGGCGACCTCAAGGAGCGCCTGCTGACCGCGCACTTCAGCGACGGCGTGGACGTCGCCGACTTCGCCGCGCTCACCGGGATCGCCGTGGCGGCGGGCCTCGACCAGGCCCGGGTCGCCGCCTTCCTGCCTTCCGCCGAGGGCACCGCCGAGGTCGAGTCCGAGCTGGCGCAGGCCCACGCGCTGGGCATCAACTCCGTCCCGACCTTCGTCTTCGACGGCACCTGGGCAGTCCAGGGCGCACAGGAGACCTCGGTCTTCCTCCAGGCCCTGGAACAGGCCGTCCCCGCCACCGCCCCGGCCGGCACCTGCACCGACGACGGCACCTGCACCGTCTGACCCCGACGTGCCCCACGGCCAGATCCGGCCGTGGGGCACAGACGCGGCTTCAGACAGCGGAGAACTCTCCGGCCTTGACTGCCTGGACGAAGGCGGTGAAGGCGTTGGTGTCGAAGATCAGCGCGGGGCCCTGGGGGTCTTTGCTGTCACGTACGGGGACGGCTCCGGCGATGAATCCGAGGGCCGCCTCGATGCAGTCGCCACCGTTGTTGCCGCTGTAGCTGCTCTTGCGCCACGGCGCCGCGCTGAGGTCGTGCTGGTTCATGGGCGTACCCTTCCCTTGCCTCGGCGATCAGTTGGGCGGATTCGCGCGGAGACAGCGCATCCGCTCTGAGTCGATCATAGGTCCGCTGATGCCGTTCCAGGGCTGCCGGATCGCCGGTGAAATGGCCGCCGTCCAAGAACTCCGAGTAGATCCACCGTTCCCCGCCCGGCAGGGCGATCAGTGACATGGACTCGGTGGGCGCGACGACGTGGTGGTAGGCCGCAGGGACCACCTGGACGTGGATGTTGGGCAGCGCTCCCAAGGCCAGCAGATGCCCTAGTTGCTCGCTCATCACCCTTGGCCCGCCGACCACTTGACGCAGAATGCTCTCCTCCAGAAGCACCACGTAAGTCGGGCCGTCCGGGCTGTGGAACCGGTTCTGTCGGCTCAGGCGGGCATTCACCCGAGCTTCCACCTGCTGTTTGGTGTCTGACTTGATCTGCTCGAACAGCTTCCGGGCGTACGCCTCGGTCTGTAACAGCCCTGGGACGAGCCGGTTTTCGTACTGGTAGAGGAATGTCAGCGTCGCGTCCATTTCGGCTCGGCGCTCGAACCAGTCGGGATGGAAGATCAACCCCGGGTACCAGTTGATCTCGCTCCACATCCACCACAACAGGTCACCCGAGCCAAGGACTTCGTCGCACCTTCGCACGAATTCCTCGCTGGGGACGCTGGTTCCCTTCTCGTACTTGCCGATCAGGGTGCGGTCCGTGAAGACCATACGGGCCAGGGCAGTCTGGCTGATGGCCCGGCTCTCCCGGGTGCGGGCGAGCAGTTTTCCGAAGACCAGGGCCGGGGAACCCGCATCCCCGGTCGACCCGTTGCGCCTACTCATGGACAAACCCCAATCGGATAGGAGTTCTAGCGCGCTGTTGTTTTGGGAAAGTGCCGCACTTTCACACGGGAAGGTCCGGCACCTGCACGCCGTCAATCCTGTTCTGCCGTAGGGTTCCCAGCAATCCTGGAGCTACGAACGACGTAGACCGCGCACACTGAAAGGTGTACCAGGATGCCCAGAGACATGAGGCCCGAATGGGTGGATGGATGTGCTGCCTGCCGGGCGCTGGAAAGGCGTTGGGCGGAATCCGGAACGGATAAGTCGGCGCAGGTCGATGTCCGGGTTCTGACCGCGCGGCACAAGGAGACCGACCACAACTCGCAGGTGCCCGAATGACGGCCCGCAGGGCGGTAGTTGAGCCGTCACCGTACCGGCCCGCGCCCGGCGCTCCGGTCAGGGACGAGGCCACCGGTTTTGTCGGGGTGTTTCAGACGGTGGAGCAGGTGAAGGTCGGCTTCCGTCCGGTCCTGGTCGCGTACATCCGGCCCTTCGGCGGTGGGCCGGAGGTCGAGACCAGCCCGGCCATGCTGCGCGAGCCGACGCGGGACGAGGTGGTGAGTGCCAAGCTGGCGGCCGAGAACAGGGCCAGCCGGGCCCGGCTCGGCGGCTCGGTGTGAGCCTGGGGCCGCCTACTGTCTTGGCTTCTGCTTGAGCTTGCTCCACACGGCTTCGAGGGCGGTGATGTCGTCATCGTCCAGCAGGTCGTTGAACACCGCCGCCAGCGCCTCGCGGCGGGTGGCGTCGGCGGCCGCGAAGGTGTCCCGGCCGGCTCGGGTGAGCGCGATCCGGATCGAACGGGCGTCGTTCGGGGCGGTGCTGCGCTCGACCAGGCCCCGGTTCTGGAGCGAGTCGACCACCCGGGACACCTGGCTGCGGCTGAGCAGCGTCTTCGCGCCGAGGTCGGAGGCCGCCACGGGCTCACTCTGGCCGTGCAGCCACAGCATCACCTCGAACCAGGACAGCGGCAGGTCGTGCGCCTGCACCAAGGCCCGGTCCACCTGGGCGCTGAGCGTCGTGCCGGCCCAGACCAGCCCGTAGAAGGCGTGATCGCGCTCTGCCAGTTCCCCGAGAGTTATGTCCGCACGTTCCATGGAGGGATTCTAGCGCCCAGTTGCGTGTGCGCACACGCATGTGCCATGATGTGTGTGCACACACACGATGACGAGCGGATTGAGGCCCTCATGACCACCACCGAAAAGACTGTTCTGATCACCGGCACCTCCTCCGGCATCGGCCTGGCCACGGCTGTCGCCGCAGCTCAGGCCGGGTGGCATGTCGTCGCCACCATGCGCGACACGGGCAAGGGCGACGCGCTGCGCGAGGCGGCCGCCGAAGCGGGTGTCGCGGAGCGGGTCCAGATCAAGCGGCTCGACGTGACCGACGCGGCGCTGGTGGCCTCCTGTCTGGCCGAGGTCGTCGCCGAGCACGGCCGGCTGGACGCCGTGGTCAACAACGCCGGTGCCGGTCAGGTCGGCACCATCGAGCAGAGCAGCGTGCAGCAGGTCCGGGACACCATGGAGGTGAACTTCTTCGGCGTCGTGGAGGTCACCCGTGCCGCGATGCCCCACCTGCGTGCAGCCCAGGGCAGCCTGATCACCGTCACCAGCATCGGCGGCGTCGTCGGCCAGCCGTTCAACGAGGCCTACTGCGCGGCCAAGTTCGCGGTCGAGGGCTTCATGGAGTCGCTCGCCCCGGTCGCCGCGACCGTGGGGGTCAGCGTCAGCGTGGTCGAGCCGGGCGCGGTCGCCAGCGAGTTCGTGGCCAGCCTGGATCTGGACGTCCCCGCGCTGCTGGCCGAGGCCGGCCCCTATGCCCCGGCTCTCAAGGCCTATGTCACCCACGTCACGGAGGCATTTGGCAACGCGCAGACCCCGGCCCAGGCCGCCGCCCCGATCATTGCCGCCCTGGCCGCCGAGCGCCCGGCCTTCCGGATCCAGACCTCGGACTATGCCCGTCAGTTCACCGGCACCAAGCTCGCCGACAACGACGGCTACTCGGTGCTCGCTCTCACCAGCGAATGGGTCCGCTGACCAGCAGCTTTCATCAGTCGGCACCCCCGCGTAGGAGCCGTTGCCCGGGAGGACTAGCGTGCAGTCCGTCGAAAGCCTGTATCACTCCACAGGCTTCGGCACCACACATCACAGGGGGAAGAAATGCGGGTATCCAAGCTCGCCCAGCGCGGTCTCGGGCTGGCCGTTGTCACAGCCCTTGCCTCCGGCGGCGTCGTCGCCCTGGCCGGCACGGCCTTCGCGTCCGACCAGCTGGACATCGGCGTCAACCCGTACAACGTGCAACTGCCGACCGTGCTGAACGGCGTGTCGTCCAGCAGGACGCTCAAGGTGCAGATCTACCACGACCAGGCGGAGAAGGTCGGCGCCGCCACGGTGACCGTCAACGCGTCCGGTCTGAGCCGGATCGCGCAGGTCGGGTGGCCCAAGGGCTGCACCCACGTCGGTGACGTCGGCACCTGCAAGAACGTCACCGTCAGCCCGATCAATGCGATCGGGACTGCTCTGAACCTCACGCTCAAGGCGCTTCCGGGCGCCAGGAGCGGCGCGCAGGGCAGCGTCAGCATCAAGGCGTCCGTGCCGGGTCTCGGCACGCAGACCAACGTCGCCCCGGTCTCCGTCCAGACCGGCACCGACCTGGTGGTCGCCGGGCCCGTGCGGTTCCAGAAGGTCAAGGTCGGCTCGACCGTCGTGGCCCCGCTTTCCTGGACCAACACCGGCGACGAGACCGCACCGCGCACCCAGCTCACCTTGCAGGCCCTGCCCGGCCTGACCTTCAAGCAGCACCTGAAGGGCTGCACCTACACGGCCGGTGGCCAGGCGGTCTGCACCTTCAACAGCCCGCTCAAGCCGGGCCAGACGGTCAGGTTCCCGGTCGCGCTGAACGTCACCAAGGAGGCCTGGGTCACCGGGCTGGCCGTCCAGGTCGCTCCGCTGGGGGCGGGCAAGGCCAAGGCCCCGACGGACATCAACCAGAACGACCAGTACTCCGAGGTCGATGTCTTCGCCGTCAACACCGCGCACTTCGCGGCGATCGGCGACACCGTCCACGGCGCGGCGGGGCAGACCGTCCCGGTGACCGTGGGCATGCGCAGCTACGGTCCGGCGTACATCATCGACCGCAGCGGCGGCGAGGCCGTGGGCGACGTCTCGGTGGAGTTCCCGAAGGGGACCACCGTCACCGCAGTCCCGCAGAACTGCTTCACCGTGGCCGCGTCGGCGACCTCCGCCGCGCACTACAACTGCGAGATCCCGGCGGGCGTCGCGCCCGGTGCGCAGAACCTCTACACCTTCTCGATCCGGGTGGACCAGGTCGTCGCCAACGCTCAGGGCAAGGTCTGGCTGAGCAACGAGCTCAGCGACATATCCGGCAAGCCGGTCTCCTACCCGTGGGACCCCAGCTCCGCCGGTCACACTGCCGCGCTGGTGCTCAACCCCTGAGGTACTCGCCCCCTGAAGTACTGCCCCCTGAGGGGCTGATCTCCTGAGGGCCGGGCCCGCAGCCGTGTGTCATCCGGCTGCGGGTCCTGGGGCGGTGGCGGTCCAGCCGTTCTCAAGCAGGGCGAAGGCGGCTTCGACCGCCTGCCGGGGGTCTTCCCGGCCACGGGCGAGGCCGGCGGCCTCAAGGGCGAAGCGAGCCAGCGCGGCGCAGACGGGGTCGTCGGCCGAGGCCCCGATGTCGGCCGCGATGGCCTGGGCCAGCGCGTTCTGGTGCCGCATCCACATGCGATGACTGTGCTCTCGCAGTGCCGGGGTGCTCTCGGTGAGCCTGCGGAAGTCGGCGAAGCGGGGATCGGTGGCGGCGTCGACCCGCACCTGAAGCACATGCTCGCGCAGCGCCGCCGGGATGGACTGACCTGCCGGGCGCTCGCGCACCACCGCCACCAAGGCCTGCTCGTGGTCGCTGTCCTCGTCGAAGAGCAGCGCCTCCTTGCCGGAGAAGTGCTTGAACAGCGTGGTGGTGGAGACATCGGCGGCTTCGGCGATGTCCTTGATGCTGACCTGGTCGTAGCCGTGTTCCAGGAACAGCTTCAGGGCCGCGTCGGCCAGTGCCTGGCGGGTGGCCGCCTTCTTGCGCTCCCGGCGTCCGATCGTCTCCGTCATGGCTCCATCCTAGCGGCTTGGTTGCCCGAATCAAAAAAGTTGACTCGTTTGCACTTTTGATCGAGTGTGCTCTTCTGGAGGTGTCCCCAGACCCATCACCCGAAAGGGCGTGATCAGTCATGTCCGCAGCCGGTCCCCCCGCTCCCGAATCCCATCCGAAGCCGCTCCCGCAGCGGTCCCGCCAAGGTCCGCTGGGCGCTGCTCGGCGTCATGCTCGCATGCTGCTGTCGATGCTCGACAACATGGTGGTCGCACCGCGATGCCCACCATCGTCAGCCGGCTCGGCGGCCTCCAGCACATCTCCTGGTGGTCACCGCCTACACCCTCACCACCGCCGTCTCCACTCCCGTTGGGGCAAGTTCGGCGACCTGTTCAACCGCAAGCGGATGTACCTCGCCTCGGTCGTGGTCTTCGTCCTCGGCTCCGCCCTGGCCGGAGCCGCGCAGTCGATGACCCAGCTGATCGCCTTCCGGGCGATCCAGGGCATCGGCGCCGGCGGCATCGGTGCCGGGGCCTTCGCCCTGATCGGGGCACTGGTCCCGCCACGTGAGCGGGGCCGCTACCAGGGAATGACCGCGTCGGTGATGGCGATCGGCACCATCGGCGGCCGCTGCTCGGCGGCTTCGTCACCGACCACCTCGGCTGGCGCTGGCCTTCTACATCAACCTGCCGCTCGGCCTGCTCGCACTGGTCTGGTGCCAGCTGACGCTGCACCTGCCCGCCCGCCGGATCCAGGCCCGCATCGACTGGCTCGGCATCACCCTGATGACCGTCACCATCAGCGCCCTGACCCTGGCCCGACCTGGGCGGGCACCGCTACGCCTGGGGCTCGTGGCAGATAGCCGCGCTGTTCGCGCTGGCCCTGTCGGCCCTGGCCGGCTTCCTGGCCGCACAGCGCGTGGCCGAACCGGTACTGCCGCTGCGGATCTTCACCGGGCACCGCAACTTCCCGCTCGCGTCCGGGCTGATCATGGTGCCGGGGTCGTCATGTTCAGCTGCCCCTCTACCTGCCGCTCTACCAGCAGAGCGTCCAGGGCGCGTCGGCTGCCAACTCCGGGCTGCTGCTCCTGCCGCTGATGATCCCGGTGGTGGTGGTCTCCCAGATCGGCGGCAGGATCATGTCCGCCACCGGCGGTACAAGCTGTTCCCGGTCATCGGCACGGCCTGCATGGCGCTGGGGCTGCTCCTGCTGTCCACCATGGACACCGCCACCTCGCGCACGGCCACCAGTTGCTTCATGGTCCTGGTCGGCATCGGCATGGGCTGTCAGATGCAGATGGTCACCACCATCGCGCAGAACAGCGTCGAACTGCGTGACATGGGTGCGGCCTCGGCTGCGGTCAACCTCTTCCGCACCCTCGGCGGCTCGCTCGGTGTCGCGGTCTTCGGCTCACTGTTCACCCGCGCCGTCCAGCACCACCCGCCCACCGCCGCCGGGGACGCCTACCGCCACGCCGTGGCCACCGGCACCCACCAGATCTTCCTGATCGCCGCCCTCCTCTGCGCCGTCGCGTTCGCCGCCGCCCTCTGCGTCAAGGAGGTCCCGCTGCGCGGCAAGCCCGGCACACCCGCCCCGCCGGTGCCGGCCGCCGTCGCGTCCGGTCGGCGCTGAGGGCCGCCGCAGACCGCACACAGCCGCTCCGATACTCTCTCCGCCTACTGCCCAGGGGGACCATGGAAACGCCGGAATCACCCGCGGAGCCGGAAGGCTCGAACACAGGTCACGCCGACAAGGTCCCGCTGGACAAGGCCCCGCTGGACAAGGCCCCGGCCGACGGCGATCAGGCGGCCACCAGGACCAGATCGCCGAAGCCCCTGTGCCGACCCCGCCGACCGGGCAAGGCCGCCCCAGGAGCCCGCACCGGCGTCCGCCCCGCCGCCCGTGACCCCTGGGCGCCTCCGTCCCAGCAGCCCGGCCCATGGCCCCAGCAGCCCGGCCCGTGGGCCCCGCCTCCCGGCGCCTGGGGCGGGCCCGGCCAGAACTGGGCCGTGCCGCTCAGCGGGCCGCGGCCGTCCGACGGACAGACCAACGGGCAGGCGATAGCCGCCTTCGTGCTGGGGCTGCTGGGAGTGGCCCCGGTCAGCGTGGTCCTCGGCATCGTCGCCCTGGTCCGAATCGCCCGCACCCGGCAGCGCGGCAAGGGCCTGGCCATCGCCGGGCTGGTGCTGTCCGGTCTGTGGACCGTGCTCGGCGTGGGCATCGTGGTGCTCGCGCTGGCCTTCGTCGCCACCCACCCCACCGAGGCGAACGGGGTGTCCGCAGGCGGTCCCGGGCAGCAGCGGGTGGCCACAATGGCGTTGGGGACCTGCTTTGACCAGCCCCAACAGCAGACCACCGACTATGTGACCGTCGTTCCCTGCTCCGGGCCCCACGACGCCAGCTCTTCGACCGAATCATGCTCTCCGGCTCGTACCCGGGCGTTGACGCGGACAAGCAGGAGTCCCGGATGGCCTGCATCAAGGCGATGGCCACCGACTTCGTCGACCCGGCCGGACTACGGAGCTCCGCCGACCTGTTCTTCTACTTTCCGGAGCAGTCGAGTTGGCAGGACGGAGCCCCGGAGGCGTGGTGCACGCTGATACCCATGGACGGAACCACCGGAAGCCTGATGCGTCCTGCTTCCAGCTACACCCCGCCCAACTGGTCTTCATCCAGGCAACTGTGAAGACCTACCTGCTGCGCTACGAGATCGGTGACACCCTCGACACCCAGTGGCAGGGTGCCCGGCCGCTGGCTGCCCAACTCGCCGCGGCGGACCGGGCGGAAGCCCATACGCTCACCAGCGAGAACTTCGGCAGCGCCTTCCTGAACCGGTCGGCGGCCGTCCTGGCCCAGGCGGATCTGGAGCAGGCCCCGGCCGCGCAGGCGCTCTCCGGGGTGAGCAGTCAGCAGCAGTGGCTGGCCCAGGGCAGACGGCGTCGTCGCTGCTGCCCGACCAGAACGACACGGTGCGGATCAACCTCGGGCTGAGTGACATCGTCAGCTGAGCAGAAGGTGGCCCGGTGCGGCGCTACCCGCAGCTGAAGCGGGCGTCGGCCCAGTCCGCTACGTCGGTTGCCAGGAAGCCGTTCTCCGGGGTGGCCACCAGCCGGATCGCCGAGACACCGGCCAGGCCGACCCGGACCGGGACCGCCGGATCCCCGCCGTCGACCACCCCGGACTGCCACAGCACCCGCCCGGTGCTGTCGTCCAGCACCGAGAAGCGCACCGCGCCCAGGCCCATGGTCATGTCGTCCACCCGGCCGAGGCGTCGAACTCCCGGCACCGGCCGTTCAGGTCGATCGGTACGGAGTCCGG
This sequence comes from Streptacidiphilus sp. 4-A2, assembly GCA_014284505.1. Lineage (GTDB taxonomy): Bacteria > Actinomycetota > Actinomycetes > Streptomycetales > Streptomycetaceae > Streptacidiphilus. The sequence goes on from JAAFYY010000001.1 coordinate 7,079,298, forward strand.
CGCGACCACGGTGATCCCGCGGGCGTAGCGGACTCCGCCGATGGCGATGTCCCCGGTCCGCTGCCACGCCCCGTCGCCGGGGCCGGTGCGCAGGCTGGGCCCCTTGGTCGGGCCGAGGCCCGCATAGGGCAGCGCGTCCACGTAGTAGTCCACGGGCAGCGCCGGGGCGCGGGCTTCGGTCGCGGCGGTGGCTTGGGCTTGGCCTGGGTGCCATCACGACCGGCCTGGGCGTGGGCCTGACCACTGGTGGCGGTGGCGGCGGCGGTGGCGGCGGTGGCGGAGCCAGTGTCGGCAGCGGAGTCGGCGACGGCGGTGGCGCTGGTACCACCGGGCCGGGGCCGCCGCCACCGGGACCGGCTTGTGCGGGGCCGGCTTGGGATGGCTGCTGCCGGTCAGTGCGTAGACCAGCCCGGCCACCGCCACCACCGTCACCGCCGCCGCGATGCCCGCCTTGGCGGGCAGGCCCAGGCCCTCGGCCGCCGCGCCGCCGCCCGCGGCCGACCCGCCCGAGCCGGTCGTCCCGGCCGCGCCCGCGGCCCCCGCCGCGGTGGCGGAGGCACCGCCGGTACTGGTCGCTGCGACCGCGCCCATCGCCGCGCCGCCGACGGCCGCGCCGCCCGCCAGCCCGGCCGCGACCGTCGCGAAGTAGCCGGAGCCGATCCACACCAGCGCACCCGCCGGAAGCAGCTCCCGCAGGCTGTGGTTGAGGTCCACCAGTTCCAGGTAAGCGGCCGAACAGCGGTCGCAGCCGGTGAGGTGCTCCCGGAAGTCGGCGGCGGCCCGCTTGCCCAGCGATCCCCGGGCGAACGCCGCGAGTCTGCGCGCGTACTTCTTGCAGTCCGTCTTCTGCGAGTCCGAGACATGTGCCTGGAGGAACTCCGTGGCCAGCCGGTCGCGGGCCCGACTGGCCTGCACCGCGGTGGCGTTGGCGGTCTTCCCGATCAGCAGCGCGACCTCGCGCGGCGGTTCCCGCTCGACCTCGGTGTGCCACAGCAGCATCCGGTCGTCCGCGTCCAGCCGGCTGAACGCCCGGACCACCAGCGACTGGTCGATCTCGGCCATGGCCAGGTGTCCGCGCCCGGGTCGGTGACGTCGACGCCCGCCACCGCCGGGGAGCCGGCCGCGAACAGGGTGAAGTCGTCCACCAGTTGCTCGCGCCGGTCGCTGCGGGTCCAGGTGGCGGCGATATTGCGGACCGCGGTCAGCAGATAGGCGCGGACCGCCAAGTCCGGTCCCTTGCCCGCGCGCAGCGCCTGGAGCGTCCGGGCGAAGACCTCCCCGGCCAGGTCCTCCGCGGTGAAGTTGTCCCGGCAGCAGGTCCGGGCATAGCGGCGGACCGCGTCCGCGTGACGCAGGTACAGCTCCTCGAAGGCCGAGTCCTGCCCGCCCGGACAGCCGCGGCGAGCAGCGCGTCCGAGGGCGGCAGCTCGTCCTCGTCCACGGGGCCGCCGGGGGGCGGTACGGCGGGCCCGGGCGTGCCGGGCCCGGGCGCGCGCCGCCGCCGCGGCCGACGCCCCTGGGGCGGCACCTGAGGCAGCACTTGGGGTGCCGCCTCCCGCACGCCCCCGTCCGCTCCGGCGTCGTCCAGGACGGCGCCGTCGGTGGCGTGCTCGTCCTGGCCGTCATCGCGCATGGCAGCCCTTGTGTCGATCCACGGCCACAGGGTCCCACGGTGTCCGTGCCGGACCGGGGTGATCGGGCGGCTTCCACCCGTCCGTGGAACGAGGGCGCGAACACACGCACGCCCCGCGCCCCGGAGTTCGCGGCCGCCGCCCGGTCCCCGACTATGCCCCGGCGCGGAGCCCGGCCAGCAGGATCCGCAGCAGCCGCGCCGCCGTGCCGCCCGGAACCGCCTCCCGCCCAGGACCGGAATCCGCCTCCAGCCCGGCGGTGCCGGTGCCGCCGACAAGGTCCGCCGCGCCCGGCTGGGGGCACCGACGCGGTCAGCACCAGCACCACGTCCGAGACGCTCACCCCGGGCCGCAGCGCTCCGGCCGCCCGGGCCCGCTCCACCAACCTGGCCACCAGCTCCAGGAGTTCCATCAGCCGCGCCGGATCGACATCCGCCCCGGTCGCCGGGACCGGGTCGGCCGCCCCCTGAGCCGTGGTGATCCGCTGCTGCGGCACCCGGTCCAGGGACTCCGCGCGCCGGAAGGCCTCCGGCGGCAGCAGCCGCCCGGCACCGGTCGCGACCGCCCGCGACAGGTACCCGGCCAGTGCATCCCAGGGCTGCTGATCCCCGCTCAGCGACTCCCGCGCCTGCGCGGTCAGCCACTGCACCTCCTCCGAGGCGATCCGGTGGACCAGCACCTCCTTGCTCGGGAAGCGCCGGTAGACCGTGCCGACACCGACACCGGCCCGCCGTGCGACCTCCTCCATCGGCGCGCCGTAGCCGAGTTCGCCGAACACCTCGCGCGCCGCGCGCAGTACGCTCTCCAGGTTGCGCCGGGCATCCACCCTCAGCTGCGAGCCGCGCCGGGCTGTGCCGACACCGATCCGCTGCTCCGGAATGGACCCCTCCGCGACATGCGAAAGCACCTGCTCCTGCTGAACCATGACGATCGTCCTCCCCCCGTGGGCACCCCGTCTGATGCGATGCCCCAACCGCAACACTATGTAGCGAACCATGCGGAGATTGAGTTGCGCATTGATTCACCGACTTCCCGACCATAGTTGAGACCCGATCGGACCGGACAGAGGCAGCTTCCACGGTCCGGGGCACCTTGGCCCCGGCATCGCCGACAGGCTCAGGATCGGTGTGGCGTAGGGCATCTGCGCTGATCAGTGGAGTGCCGTCCAGACTCCGCGGTCATCGGCACCAGTCCGATCACCGCAGCGGTCCCAACAGATCCGGCACAGAGTATGTACAAGAAGCCGCCAAGGGTGCGGAATGGAGCGGTGACACAGGTGACCTCACCCACCCGTATCCTCATCGTCGGCGGCGGCCATGTCGGCCTGTACACCGCCCTTCGGCTGCAGCAGCGGCTGCGGGCGGACGAGGCAGAAGTCACCCTGGTCGATCCCAAGTCCTACATGACCTACCAGCCGCTGCTCGCGGAGGCGGCGGCCGGCGCGGTCGACCCGCGCCATGTGATCGTGCCGCTGCGCCGGGTGCTGCCCCGGGCGCAGGTGGTGCACGGCCGGCTGAGCGGCCTCGACCATGCCGCCCGCCGCGCCACCGTCACCGTCCCCCGGCCGTCGCCGGACTGCCGCCGCGGGACCTGAGCCTGCCGTACGACGTGCTGGTGCTCGCCCCCGGCTCCGTCGCCCGGATCCTGGCCGTACCGGGCCTCGCCGAGCACGGCATCGGCTTCCGCAGCGTCGAGGAGGCGGTGTCGCTGCGGAACCATGTGCTGACCCAGCTCGACCTGGCCGCCTCCACCCGGGATCCGGAGCTCCGCGACGCCGCGCTGACCTTCGTCTTCGTCGGCGGCGGCTACGCGGGTACCGGCGCGCTCGCCGAACTGGAGGACATGGCCCGCTATGCGGTCCGGCACTACCAGGGGCTCAAGCCGGAGGACATGCACTGGGTGCTGGTCGAGGCCGGTCAGCGGATCCTGCCCGAGACCGAGCCCGATGTCGGCCTGCGCACCACCGAGGAACTGCGCGGCCGCAATATCGAGGTCCGGCTCGGCACCCGGCTGATCTCGGTGACCGACGGCGTGGTCGCGCTCTCGGACGGCAGCCGCTTCGCCGCCCGCACCCTGGTCTGGACGGCCGGTGTACGGGCCAATCCGGTGCTTCGGGCCACCGGGCTGCCTGCGACGCCCAGGGACGCCTGCGCTGCGACGCCAGCCTGCGGGTCCTCGGCACGCCCGGGGCCTGGGCGGCCGGCGACGCGGCGGCGGTGCCGGATGTCACCCGTCCGGGGGAGTACTGCAAGCCCAACGCGCAGCACGCCGTCCGCCAGGCCCGGGTGCTCGCGGACAACCTGCTCGCCGGTCTGCGCGGCGAGCAGGTGGAGGAGTACCGGCACGAGCTGAAGGGCTCGCTCACCTCGCTGGGCCTGCACCAGGGGTGGCCCAGCTGCGCGGGCGGGCGCTGCACGGCCGGACCGCCTGGCTGCTGCACCGGGCCGTGCACCTGCGCCGGGTACCGACCTGGGACCGCAAGGCCCGGGTGCTGGCGGACTGGTTTCTCGCGGGTCTGCTGAAGCGGGAGATTGTTTCGATGGGGGCCCTGGAACAGCCCCGGGCGGTGTTCGAGTCCTTCGTCGAGCGTGAACTCCTGGACGGCGAAGGGAAGTAGGGCCGAAGAGGCCGGAAGAACCGCCCGGGGCCGGCTCAGGGGCTCTTGGAATCATCCCAGAGAGCGCGATCATCGGAATGAGTCCATACCGCAGGCACGATGTCCTAAGTGGAGGACTTCCGCCACACTGGTCCGAACGGCCGTCGCCGCGCCTCCCCCCAGGGGCGCCGGGATGACCAAGCCGTGCCGACCGACCTGCCAGGAAAGGCCCTGTGAATCTCACGCGCTGGAGCGCCCGGCTCCCCGGAGGACAGCGACGCGCCTCGGCCGCGCCCAAGGCGCCGGCCTCACCTCAGCAGCAGCGGCGCGGAAACGCCGACACCCCGGGCAGCGCCGACAGCCCGCCTGTCATGGACCTTCCCGAACAGCACTCCGAACTGGACGCCGCCCACATCCACGACCACGCCAAGGTCCAGGACGTACTGGCGCACCTGCCCGCCCTGGTCGCGGTCAGCTACGGACCGGGCCACCGGGTCGGCTACCTCAACCGCGCCTACACCGACGTCTTCGGCCCCCGCCCCACCGGGATCCCCGCGCACCAGGTGATGCCAGAGCTGGAGGAGCTCGGACTGCTGCCGCTGATGGACCAGGCGTTCCGCACCGGCAGGCCCGCACCGTCAAGGCACGCAAGGTCACCCACTCCTCGCTCACCAGTGCGGATCGGCCCCGCTTCTACACCTTCGTCTGCGCCCCTGTCCGCGACACCGAGGACCTGGGCCTCCAGCTCGAAGCCCTGGCCGGCGCCAGCAGCAGAGCGGACGCGGCAGCGCCCGCGCCCCCCTGGGCCCGCTCAGCACCCTCGGCCCGCTCGGAGCCCTCCGCCGCAGCAGCCACGCGGCCGACGTCTGCGGCGTCCTGGTCTTTGGCGCCGAGGTCACCGACCAGGTCCAGGCCACCGAACGGCTCAGGGAGAGCGAACGCCGCCACCGCGAGGCCGCCGTCACCCTCCAGCGCAGCCTGCTCCCGCAGAAGCTCGAACAGCCGGACGACCTGCGGGTCGCCGCCACCTACCAGCCCGGCGGCACCGACGCCGCCGTCGGCGGCGACTGGTACGACGTGATCACCCTCGGCGGCGGCCGCACCGCCCTGGTCATCGGCGACGTCATGGGACGCGGCATGCGCGCCGCCGCCGTCATGGGCCAGCTGCGCACCGCCGTCCGCGCCTACGCCCGGCTCGACCTGCCGCCGCACGAAGTCCTGCAACTCCTCGACGGCCTCGCCGCCGAAATCGACCCCACCCTCATCGCGACCTGCGTCTACGCCGTCTACGACCCCAGCGAGCAGCTGCTCACCTACTCCTCGGCCGGGCACCTCCCGCTGATGATCCGCGAACCCGACGGCTCGGTCACCCGCCCGGAGGACTTCTGCGGACCGCCGCTGGGCACCGGCGGCTGGCTGCACACCTCCTCCTCGGTCGCCCTGATCACCGGCGCCACCGGCGTCCTCTACACCGACGGCCTGGTCGAGCGCCGGGGCCAGGACATCGACGAGGGCCTCGACGCGCTCGCCAGCACCTTCACCGGCGCCACCGGCCAGCCCGATGTCATCTGCGCCCGGCTGCTCCGCGCCATGGGGGTCACCCCCGAGCACGACGACGACGTCGCCGCGCTGGTCTTCCAGCTGCCCGAGCGCGACACCGAGACCGCCGAGCTCTTCCGCGGTGCCTCACTGGACCTGCTCGGCGGCGCGGAAGCGGTCTCCAGCGCCCGCGCCTTCACCAGCGGCGTCCTCGCCTCCTGGCGGTTGGGCGAGGAGCTGCTGGACCTCGGTCTGCTCGCGGTCAGCGAGCTGGTCTCCAACTCCTTCACCCACGGCCACCCGCCGATGCGGCTGCGGCTGCGCCGCACCGACCGCCGGCTCACGGTCGAGGTCACCGACGCGGACGACCACCTCCCGCGCCGCCGCCGGGCCGAGCCGGCCGACGAGTCCGGGCGCGGCATCGCCATCATCGCGACCATCGCCTCCAGCTGGGGCACCCGCCGGACTCCGGACGGCGGCAAGGCCGTCTGGTGCGACTTCCTGCTCCCGGCGACCGGCCCGACGACCCGTCAGTGATCGGTTTGACATCACGTCACTGCATGTCTAATGTACGTCGAGCTGCACGGCCAGGTACTGAACGCGCTAGGCGCTGACGGTCCTGGGAGCAGCCTTCCCCTGGTATCAGCAGATCATGTGACCTATTGGTTCGCCATGTAGGTTCGCCATGCTCTGCGCTCTTTTTGGGCAATCCAGATCCGAGCAATCCAGGGAAAGCGGTGGAATTCGCGCCTACGGCGTGATTCCGCTAGAGTTTCACTCGTCGGAACGGGCCGGAAACGGCGCGGGAACGGCGGACGGCAGGCCGGAAACGGTCTGCTAAGCTAGAAAACGAAGAACGAAGCGCCCGGAGAGACCGGTGAAAGGGTCTTGAAGGAAGCGTCCGTTCCTTGAGAACTCAACAGCGTGCCAAAAGTCAACGCCAGATATGTTGATACCCCGTCCGTTTGTCGGACGAGGTTCCTTTGATGCACAAAACACTAGCGAGGACGCAGTGCACGGGGCCAGCTATTCCGCTGGTTGCTGTGCCGCTCAACGCGAGTGCGATCGGAATCCCGAGAACATTCACGGAGAGTTTGATCCTGGCTCAGGACGAACGCTGGCGGCGTGCTTAACACATGCAAGTCGAACGGTGAAGCCCTTCGGGGTGGATCAGTGGCGAACGGGTGAGTAACACGTGGGCAATCTGCCCCAGATTCTGGGACAACACCGGGAAACCGGTGCTAATACCGGATACGACGCATCTCCGCATGGGGTGTGCGTGGAAAGCTCCGGCGATCTGGGATGAGCCCGCGGCCTATCAGCTTGTTGGTGGGGTAATGGCCTACCAAGGCGACGACGGGTAGCCGGCCTGAGAGGGCGACCGGCCACACTGGGACTGAGACACGGCCCAGACTCCTACGGGAGGCAGCAGTGGGGAATATTGCACAATGGGCGAAAGCCTGATGCAGCGACGCCGCGTGAGGGATGACGGCCTTCGGGTTGTAAACCTCTTTCAGCAGGGAAGAAGCGCAAGTGACGGTACCTGCAGAAGAAGCACCGGCTAACTACGTGCCAGCAGCCGCGGTAATACGTAGGGTGCGAGCGTTGTCCGGAATTATTGGGCGTAAAGAGCTCGTAGGCGGCTTGTCACGTCGGATGTGAAAGCCCGGGGCTTAACTCCGGGTCTGCATTCGATACGGGCAGGCTAGAGTGTGGTAGGGGAGATCGGAATTCCTGGTGTAGCGGTGAAATGCGCAGATATCAGGAGGAACACCGGTGGCGAAGGCGGATCTCTGGGCCATTACTGACGCTGAGGAGCGAAAGCGTGGGGAGCGAACAGGATTAGATACCCTGGTAGTCCACGCCGTAAACGTTGGGAACTAGGTGTGGGTCACATTCCACGTGGTCCGCGCCGCAGCTAACGCATTAAGTTCCCCGCCTGGGGAGTACGGCCGCAAGGCTAAAACTCAAAGGAATTGACGGGGGCCCGCACAAGCAGCGGAGCATGTGGCTTAATTCGACGCAACGCGAAGAACCTTACCAAGGCTTGACATATACCGGAAACGGCCAGAGATGGTCGCCCCCTTGTGGTCGGTATACAGGTGGTGCATGGTTGTCGTCAGCTCGTGTCGTGAGATGTTGGGTTAAGTCCCGCAACGAGCGCAACCCTCGTTCTGTGTTGCCAGCGGGTTATGCCGGGGACTCACAGGAGACTGCCGGGGTCAACTCGGAGGAAGGTGGGGACGACGTCAAATCATCATGCCCCTTATGTCTTGGGCTGCACACGTGCTACAATGGCCGGTACAATGAGCTGCGATACCGCGAGGTGGAGCGAATCTCAAAAAGCCGGTCTCAGTTCGGATTGGGGTCTGCAACTCGACCCCATGAAGTCGGAGTTGCTAGTAATCGCAGATCAGCATTGCTGCGGTGAATACGTTCCCGGGCCTTGTACACACCGCCCGTCACGTCACGAAAGTCGGTAACACCCGAAGCCGGTGGCCTAACCCGTAAGGGAAGGAGCTGTCGAAGGTGGGACCAGCGATTGGGACGAAGTCGTAACAAGGTAGCCGTACCGGAAGGTGCGGCTGATCACCTCCTTTCTAAGGAGCACTTCTTGCCGCTTCGGCGGCCAGAGGCCAGAACATCGGCGCATGTCCGGTGCTGGTTGCTCATGGGTGGAACGTTGACTATTCGGCACGATTCGTCTGGTTGGGTCAGTACTGCGCTTCGGCGCGTGGAACACATGATCGGGTGAGTCGGGTCGGGCACGTTGTTGGGTCCTGAGGGCACGGCCGTATGGCTGAGTCTTCGGTACGCCGGCCCCAGTGAACTTCATGCCCTTGTGGTGGGGGTGATGGGTGGCTGGTCGTTGCTTGAGAACTGCACAGTGGACGCGAGCATCTGTGGCCAAGTTTTTAAGGGCGCACGGTGGATGCCTTGGCACTAGGAACCGATGAAGGACGTGGGAGGCCGCGATAGGCCCCGGGGAGCTGTCAACCGAGCTTTGATCCGGGGGTGTCCGAATGGGGAAACCCGGCAGTCGTCATGGGCTGTCACCCGCTGCTGAACACATAGGCAGTGTGGAGGGAACGCGGGGAAGTGAAACATCTCAGTACCCGCAGGAAGAGAAAACAACCGTGATTCCGAGAGTAGTGGCGAGCGAAATCGGATGAGGCTAAACCGTTGTGGTGTGAGACCCGGCAGGGGTTGCCACTTCGGGGTCGTGGGAGAATTCTTGATCAATCTGCCGGTTGGTCGGAGAGTCAGAAACCGTATGGGTAGTCGAAGGACATGCGAAAGGTCCGGCGTAGAGGGTAAGACCCCCGTAGACGAAATCTGTACGGCTCTCTTGAGTTTTTCCCAAGTAGCACGGAGCCCGAGAAATTCCGTGTGAATCTGGCGGGACCACCCGCTAAGCCTAAATATTCCCTAGTGACCGATAGCGGATAGTACCGTGAGGGAATGGTGAAAAGTACCGCGGGAGCGGAGTGAAATAGTACCTGAAACCGTGTGCCTACAAGCCGTGGGAGCGTCGCCAGTCTTTGGCTGGTCGTGACTGCGTGCCTTTTGAAGAATGAGCCTGCGAGTTTGCGGTGTGTTGCGAGGTTAACCCGTGTGGGGTAGCCGTAGCGAAAGCGAGTCCGAATAGGGCGATATAGTAGCGCGCCCAAGACCCGAAGCGGAGTGATCTAGCCATGGGCAGGTTGAAGCGCGGGTAAGACCGTGTGGAGGACCGAACCCACCAGGGTTGAAAACCTGGGGGATGACCTGTGGTTAGGGGTGAAAGGCCAATCAAACTCCGTGATAGCTGGTTCTCCCCGAAATGCATTTAGGTGCAGCGTCGCGTGTTTCTTGCCGGAGGTAGAGCACTGGATAGGCGATGGGCCCCACCGGGTTACTGACCTTAGCCAAACTCCGAATGCCGGTAAGTGAGAGCGCGGCAGTGAGACTGTGGGGGATAAGCTCCATGGTCGAGAGGGAAACAGCCCAGAACACCGGCTAAGGCCCCTAAGCGTGTGCTAAGTGGGAAAGGATGTGGAGTCGCAGAGACAACCAGGAGGTTGGCTTAGAAGCAGCCACCCTTTAAAGAGTGCGTAATAGCTCACTGGTCAAGTGATTCCGCGCCGACAATGTAGCGGGGCTCAAGTACACCGCCGAAGCCGTGTCATTGCAGCATTAACTCCTAACGGGGGCTGTGATGGGTAGGGGAGCGTCGTGTGCCGGGTGAAGCGGCGGCGGAAGCCAGTCGTGGACGGTATACGAGTGAGAATGCAGGCATGAGTAGCGATACAAGAGTGGGAAACTCTTGCGCCGATTGACCAAGGGTTCCTGGGTCAAGCTGATCTGCCCAGGGTAAGTCGGGACCTAAGGCGAGGCCGACAGGCGTAGTCGATGGACAACGGGTTGATATTCCCGTACCCGCTTTGAAGCGCCAACGTCGAACCCAGTAATGCTAAGCCCGTGAAGCCGTCTCGGATCCTTCGGGTGAAGAGGAGTGGTGGAGCCGGTGACCCAAGTTGGTAGTAGGTGAGCGATGGGTGACGCAGGAAGGTAGTCCAGCCCGGGCGGTGGTAGTCCCGGGGTAAGGGTGTAGGACGTGGGGTAGGCAAATCCGCCTCACATATAGTCTGAGGCCTGATGCCGAGCCGATTGTGGTGAAGTGGATGATCCTATGCTGTCGAGAAAAGCCTCTAGCGAGTTTCATGGCGGCCCGTACCCCAAACCGACTCAGGTGGTCAGGTAGAGAATACCGAGGCGTTCGGGTGAACTATGGTTAAGGAACTCGGCAAAATGCCCCCGTAACTTCGGGAGAAGGGGGGCCGGTTGTGGTGATGGGACTTGCTCCTTGAGCTGTGGCCGGCCGCAGAGACCAGCGAGAAGCGACTGTTTACTAAAAACACAGGTCCGTGCGAAGCCGTAAGGCGATGTATACGGACTGACGCCTGCCCGGTGCTGGAACGTTAAGGGGACCGGTTAGCTCTGTTTCGACGGGGCGAAGCTGAGAACTTAAGCGCCAGTAAACGGCGGTGGTAACTATAACCATCCTAAGGTAGCGAAATTCCTTGTCGGGTAAGTTCCGACCTGCACGAATGGCGTAACGACTTCTCGACTGTCTCAACCATAGGCCCGGTGAAATTGCATTACGAGTAAAGATGCTCGTTTCGCGCAGCAGGACGGAAAGACCCCGGGACCTTTACTATAGCTTGATATTGGTGTTCGGTTCGGCTTGTGTAGGATAGGTGGGAGACTTTGAAGCGGCCACGCCAGTGGTTGTGGAGTCGTCGTTGAAATACACTCTGGGTCGTGCTGGATGTCTAACCTGGGTCGTGATCCGGATCAGGGACAGTGTCTGGTGGGTAGTTTAACTGGGGCGGTTGCCTCTAAATGTAACGGAGGCGCCAAAGGTTCCTCAGCCTGGTTGGCAATCAGGTGTTGAGTGTAAGTGCACAAGGGAGCTTGACTGTGAGACCGACGGTCGAGCAGGTGCGAAAGCAGGGACTAGTGATCCGGCGGTGGCTTGTGGAAGCGCCGTCGCTCAACGGATAAAAGGTACCCCGGGGATAACAGGCTGATCTTCCCAAGAGTCCATATCGACGGGATGGTTTGGCACCTCGATGTCGGCTCGTCGCATCCTGGGGCTGGAGTAGGTCCCAAGGGTTGGGCTGTTCGCCCATTAAAGCGGTACGCGAGCTGGGTTTAGAACGTCGTGAGACAGTTCGGTCCCTATCCGCTGCGCGCGTAGGAGTCTTGAGAAGGGCTGTCCCTAGTACGAGAGGACCGGGACGGACGAACCTCTGGTGTGCCAGTTGTCCTGCCAAGGGCATGGCTGGTTGGCTACGTTCGGGAGGGATAACCGCTGAAAGCATCTAAGCGGGAAGCCTGCTTCGAGATGAGGGCTCCCATCACCTTGAGTGAGTAAGGCTCCCAGTAGACGACTGGGTTGATAGGCCGGATGTGGAAGCCCTGTGAGGGGTGGAGCTGACCGGTACTAATAGGCCGAGGGCTTGTCCATAGTTGCTACGCGTCCACTGTGTTGTTCTGAAGAAACGACCCCCTGCTTCCGGCAGTGTGTGTGTTGATATCTTCATAGTGTTTCGGTGGTCATAGCGTGAGGGAAACGCCCGGTTACATTCCGAACCCGGAAGCTAAGCCTCATAGCGCCGATGGTACTGCAAGGGGGACCTTGTGGGAGAGTAGGACGCCGCCGAACAACCTTTAGCTGTAGGCCCCTGACCTTGTGTCAGGGGGCCTACACGCATTTCCGGACCAAGTCTGGCCGGGCCAGTTCAGCCGGACCAATTCGGCCGGCCGTATCGTGGCGCTGGTGATGACACAGCTGATCGTGCTCAACGGCGGGTCCAGTTCGGGGAAGTCCGGGATCGCCCGCTGCCTTCAGGCGCTGTTGCCGGATGCCTGGCTGACGCTGGGTGTCGACACCCTGATTGAGTCGATGCCTGCCTCCATGCGTGCCTCGGACACCGGAATCGAGTTCGGTGGGACGGTGAGGTCACCGTCGGCGCGGAGTTCCGGGAGCTGGAGGCGGCCTGGATCGAGGGCATCGCGGCGATGGCCCGTGCCGGCGCGAGGGTGATCGTCGACGAGGTCTTCCTCGGGGGCGGCGTCGCAGCGGCGCTGGAGCGAGGCGCTGAGGGGACTGGATGTGTTCTGGGTCGGTGTCCGCTGCGAGGGTTCGGTTGCGGCGGGGCGCGAGCTGTCCAGGGGCGACCGGATTCCCGGGATGGCGCTCTCCCAGACGGAGTTGGTCCATCGGGGCGTCCACTACGACCTGGAGGTCGACACCGCCGAGGCGGAGTCGGTGGAGTGCGCGCGGCTCATCGTGGCGCGGCTGCCATGAGCGCGGCGGGCGCGGAGAGCGCCGTCAGCGCTGGGTGCTGAGCCCCAGGGCACGGAAGCTCACCCGCTGGTCGAACCAGAGCATCGCGACCGTGCTGCAGGCCATCAGCGTGGCCAGGGCGAAGTGGCCGGTGGCACCGCTGACGGCGGTGCCCATCAGGCCGATCAGGATGTGCACGCCGAAGCGCAGGGCCAGCAGACCGATGGCGATGGCGCGGGTGCGCTGGTTCTTCAGCATGGACTTGACCAGCTTGCGCCGCTTGCCCAGCACGGTGAAGGAGATCACCGCGTTCACCACGGCCACTCCGATCACCACTGGGGTCAGCCGGCTGTCGGCCTTGGTGAGGTCGTAGGCCGCGCCGAGCACACCTTCGAAGGCGAAGTACCACACCGGCAGCGGCTTGAGCTGCGGGTCGAGCTGCGGGTCGAGCTTCGGCTCCACCTGCTGCCCGCCCTTGGAGCGCCGTACGATCGTCCGGAACCCGGCTGCCGTGATGGTGGTCATGTCCGCCCCCTGCTTTGCCTTCTGCTGCGGCCCTCTGCCGCACCCTCAGCTTCTCGCGTGGGGCGGTACCGGCGGCAGAGCAGACCGTCCTGCCTCTCGCATGACAGCTGTCACGCGCCTGGCGTGTTGCTCAGCAGATGAGTTGGGCCGCATGCCCGGTCACGTACTCGGCGTCTGCGAGATAGCGGCGATGGTGCCCGTCGGCGAGGTGACGGGCGAAGGCCGGATCGCCCGCTGTGGCCCGCTCGTTCATGAAGTCCACCAGTGCCAGCAGCCGGGCGGTCAGCTCGGTCGTAGTCCTCGGCGGCGAGCCCGTAGCTCTCCGCGAAGAGCTTGAGCCGGCGTGCCTGTTCCGTCAGCGGAAGGCTGCCCTCTCCCGCACCCGGGGCGTGCAAGGGCACGAACCGGTAGGCGGTGTAGGCCAGATCCCAGATGCGGGGACCGGGGTGGGCGGTGTCGAAGTCGATGAAGCCGACCGGCAGGCCGTCACGGAAGACACAGTTGTAGGTCGCCGCGTCGCCGTGGCAGACCACCTCGACCGGCTCCCGGGCGGGGAGCATCCACACGTCCCCGGGCCGGTGCGGGAAGTCCGCGGAGGCGTCATGCAGCCCAGCAGCCGACGGCGCGCAGGGCGTCGTCGCTGCGGGCGTAGGCAGGCAGTGGGTAGTGGCCGACTTCGCCGTTGATGTAGGAGACCGTCTCCTCGTGGCCGTCCGGGCTGATCCCGAGGGCCTGCGGGGCACCGGTGAACCCCTTCCCCCGAGGTGCTCCAGCAGGCGGTGCACGCTGGGCGTCCACGGCCCGGCCGGGCGGCTGACCGTGTCGTCCCGGCGGACCACATGGTTGACCCCGCCGACCAGCTCGATCTCGTCCATGGAGTCGAGGCTAGTGGCGGGGTCAAGGAGATTGCCGTGAAGCCGGATCCCGGCGCGTGTCCGGGGCTCAGGTGTTCCAGGCTCAGGTGCTCCGAGCTCAGGTGCTCCGAGCTCAGGCGGAGGCGGGCGGCTCGCTGTCCTCGGCCGGACCGCTGTTCCCGCCGGGATCACTTGCCCCGCCGGGATCATTCGCCCCGGGCGCGGTGTCCTCCGGGGTCCGCGCGCCCTGCGGCGGCTGCACGTCCTCGGGAGCCGTCGGCGGCTTGGGAGCCGGGGGTACCGGAGGCATGGTCGGGCCCTGCGGCGGCTGGGGCTGCGCCGGCGGGGGCCAGCCACCGACCGGCGGCTGCTGCCCGGCCACGCCCCATAGGGCGACTGCCCGTAAGGCGGCTGCCCGTAAGGCGGCTGACCGTTCGGCGCCTGGCCGTACGGAGGCTGCCCGTAAGGCGCCTGGAGTACGGCGGCTGGCCCGGGTACTGGGGCTGGCCGCCCCAGCCGCCGTAGCCCTGCTGGGGTGCGGGGGGCGGCGTGGACAGGGTGACCCCGGCCTCGGCGGCGAGCTGCACGTCCAGGCTCTCCCGGCGGATACGGCGGTCGATGTAGAGCAGGCCGTTGGTCAGCGGGAGCAGTGGCATCAGCAGCACCGTGCTCAGGTAGGTCGCGCCCAGGCTGCCGACCACATACAGCCAGAGGCTGCTGAAGCTCGGCAGGTCGGCGACCGTCCAGGTCTGCCCGGGCTGCGGCAGCCCGCTGAGCACGGAGGTGCTGGTCAGCAGGGAGATGGGGGTGGTCACCACCTGGGCGGCGAACGAGCCCACCAGCGACACCAGCAGGGTGATCCCCAGAGTGCGCCACCAGTTGCCCGAGTTGAGCCGCCAGGCGCGGGTGAAGGCGTCCTTGGGCCCCTGGCTCTCCAGGACGACGACCGGTACCAGCGGCGCCAGACGGATGATCAGGAAGAGCCACCAGACGGCGGCCGCGAGGACCAGCAGGAAGCCGAAGGCGGCCCCGCCGCCACCGGCCGCGCTGCCGAGCAGGACGCACAGCACGAACGCCACCAGGACAGGCCCCAGGCCGGCCAGCGCGGTCAGCAGCAGCGCTCCGAGTGTGGCCCAGAACCGGGGCCGGGCCTCGGCCAGGATCTGCCGCACGGTGGCCCGGCGGCCTAGCACCGCGTGCCGCAGTGCCGCGCTCACGGAGCGAGGAGAGGGTCGAGGGTCATGATCAGCAGTGCTCCGCCGAGGATGAAGGCGAAGAGCTCGGCGACCTGATGATCGGTGATCGAATTCTGCTGCTGGACGCTGCGGTACAGGTTGTGGAGCGGGCTGTAGCTGGCGGCGGCACCGATGGCGGTGACCACCCCGGAGCCCAGCACCATCAGTGCCAGCGGCCCGTATATCGCCCAGAAGTGATGGCGGAGCGTGCCGAAGATTCCATTGATGATGTCGGAGAGGCTCAGCGGGTGCAGCGGTATCACACCGGGTTTTGGTGCCATTGGGGTGTATGCCCAGGCGCCGGGGCCCGGTTGGCCCGGTCGGCCGGGCCAACCCCCGTAGTTGCTCATGCTGCTCCTGCCCGCTTCCCACTGTCGTCGACGATGCCCGTTCGGGTTCGTGGCACCGAGGGTACGTGAGGCTCAGCGCGCCACGGCAGTGGTGCGCCGGATGTCCCGGACGCAGGAAGGACCACGTGTTCGGCCGGGTGCCGGGGGCGGAGCAGCAGCAGCTCGTCGGCTCCGAGGCTGACCGTTTCGACGGGGTCGGCGGACGGCTCCGTGCCGCTGCCGGGCAGCGGGCCGCCGGCCGGGCCGAGCAGGATGCGGGCGTCCGCACTTGTCCACAGGCTGTGGACCGCGCGCTCGCCCCAACGCGCTCTGGCCTGTTCGGGGGAGCGCAGTACGGCGACGGTGTCCAGCCCCAGCGGACCGCCGCGGCCCATCAGCTCGGGCAGACCGGGCAGTGGGGCAACGGCCGCGATGCTGTCGAGTACGCACAGCAGTGGTGGGTCGAGCCGACCGGAGGATGACCGTACGGCCATGCGCCGGCCGTGCTCGACCACGTCTTCCACAAGCGCGGTGAGCAGCGGCATCGCGCTGTGCGTCGGGCGGCTCACGCGGGTCTCGTCCGCGAGGCCGGTCAGATAGAGGGTTCCCCGGTTTCGCAGGAACGACTCCACATCGAGCGTGTCGGCTGCGGACTCCGGGGTGCAGGCCTTGAGCACATGCAGTTCGTTCAGCACGTTCAGCGCGGAGAGCACCCGGTCCAGCGCGGCCTCGCGCAGTTCGGTGCCGTTGGCGAGGAGCGACTGAAGCTCCCCGCTCCAGCCGGGACCGGAGGTGTGCGGGTCCGCGGTGCGCAGGATGGTGACCGCCTCCTGCCGGGCGGTGCCCCGGCCCAGCGCATGACGTGCCGGAAGGGCCTGCGGTCCAGGGCCGCGGCGTGCAGCCAGCAGCGCAGCAGGGTCTGGGCGGCCTCCTGGATGCTCTTCTCACCGGGGGAGTTGCCGGGCCTGGCGGTGGGGGCCAGCAGCGCCCGGGCGCGGGTGAGCGCGATCGCCGGGTCCTCGCAGCGGCTGTGCGGGGCCCAGCGGACCCGCACATCGCCGTCGGCGGCGTCGTGGGCGGCGTCGTTGCCGGGAGGTCGGCGCGGGCGCCGGTGCCGATCCGGGAGTCGGTGAGCCGGAGCGGGTCGAACAGCCGGGCGTCCCGGTGCCGCGGGCGGTCGTGCCACAGCCCGATGTCGTCGGTCACCACCACCACCGGGCCGGTCGCCTGATGCAGCACGCGTTGCAGCAGGCGGTGCTTGGCACCGGCGGAGGCCACCGGGTCGGGGGCGAGCAGGCACACCGCGCCGGGCGGGAAGGCGAAGGGGCGGGCGGCAGCTGGTGCGGCGGGTGCGGTCAGCGGCGGTGCGGGCGGCACGGGCGGTGCAGGCTGAAAGGGCGCCGAGGGCTGGGCGGGTATCCGGGTGGTGGTCTCCGTCTCCGCCGCCGCGTCCCGGGGAGCGGCGAAGCCCTGGGCGCCCGGCCGGAACAGCGGCTCGGCCCCGGTCCAGGCCCCGGCCTGCTGCACCGCCGCCTGCTGCGGCCCCTGCTGCTGCGGCCCCTGCGGGAACGGCGCCTGCTGGTAAGGCCCCTGCGGCAGCGGCCCCGGGGCCTGCTCCTCCCGCTGTGCGGCCTCCCGCTGTGCGGCCGCGGCGGACGTCGCGGAGGCCCGGCGCAACCGGGTCCACGCCGTGAGCATGGTCAGCGCCAGCGCGATCAGCAGCACCAGCAGCACGAAGAAGGTGCTCCAGAAGGCGGTGGGCGAGGGCAGTTCGCTCGCCGGGGTCCCCGGCCAGGCGGCCCCCAACTGGCTCGGCTTGGTCGCCAGTGCCCGGATCGCGCTGGGCGTCCCCTCGAACGGAAGTGGGTGCGGCAGGTGCCCGTGCACGATCAGCCCGCCCAGTGCGGTGGCGGTCCAGACCAGCGCGGTCGTCCCGAGCAGGGTCGCCAGTACCCCGACGATCGCGCCGTCGGGGATACCGCGGGAAGCCGACGGCTGGGGGCCGGACGGCCGGGCGCCGATCGGGCCCGGGCCGCCGGCGCGTGGATCGGGCGCCTGGCGGGCCATCACGCCGCCGGGTCGTCGGCCAGCTGCTTCGAGGCGCGCGTGCGTTCGATGATGGCGTCCTCCGTCATGGCCCGGTCGGTGAAGACGAGCGGCCGTTCCTGTTCGGTGATCAGGTGTTTGACGACCTGCACGTTTCCGTTCACGTCCCAGACCGCGATGCCCGGCGACAGCGTGGGGATGATCTCCACCGCCCAGCGCGGAAGCCCCAGCACCCGCCCGGTCGCCCGGGCCTCGTCCGCCTTCTGCATGTAGATGGTACGCGTGGACGCCATCTTGAGAATGGCCGAGGCCTCTTTTGCGGCCGCCCCGTCGACCACGTCCGACAGGTGGTGCACCACGGCGATGAACGAGAGGCCGAGCCGCCGCCCGAACTTCAGCAGCCGCTGGAAGAGCTGCGCGACGAACGGCGAGTTGATGATGTGCCAGGCTTCCTCCACCAGGAAGATCCGCTTCTTGCGGTCCGGCCGGATCCAGGTGTGCTCCAGCCACACGCCGACGATCGCCATCAGGATCGGCATCGCGATCGAGTTGCGGTCGATGTGCGAGAGGTCGAACACGATCAGCGGCGCGTCCAGGTCGATGTCGGTGGTGGTCGACCCGTCGAACATGCCCCGCAGGTCACCGTCGACCAGCCGGTCCAGGACCAGGGCCACGTCCAGGCCCCAGGTCTGGATGTCGGTGAGGGAGACGCCCAGCGGGTCGATGAAGTCGGTGTTGGGGGTGCGCAGCGTGTCGATGATGTCGGCGAGGACCGGCTGCCGGTCGGTGACCGTCCGCCAGGATGTGGGCGTGCGCCGCCTTCAGCGCGAAGCCCGCGCGCTCGCCGGAGGCTGTGCCCCATCGCCACCTCGACGATGGTGCGCAGCAGCGCCAGCTGGCCGGTGGTGGTGATCGCCGGTCCAGCGGGTTGAGCTTCACTCCGCCTGCGAGCGTCCGCCTGCGGGTCGAGCCGGACCGGAGTTTATTCCCAGCGCCCGGGCGATCAGGTTCCACTCGCCGACGCCGTCCTCGCCCTGCGCGTCCAGCACCCACCACCTGCCGGTCGCGGAACCTCAGCTGCCGCAGCACATAGTCTTCTCCAGCGCGGACTTGCCGTTCCCGGACTCGCCGAGGACAGCCAGTGCGGGCGGGCAGCTGCTGCCCGTACAGCTGGAACGGGTCGTAGACGTAGCCCTTGCCGCTGTAGACCTCCCGCCCGATGATCACGCCGGAGTCGCCCAGGCCGGGCGCGGCTGTCGGCAGGTACACCGCCTGGGCCTGCCCGGTGGAGGTGCGCACCGGCATCCGGGTGGTCTCGGGCTTGCCGAACAGGAAGCTGGCAAAGGCGTCGGTCAACCCGCCGAGGGGTGATGCTGCCATGCGATGCCTCCAGTGGCGGGTAGGTGTTAGCGGCGGATGCCGGTGGCGAAGGGAGCGTGTTCACGAAGGCCCGGTGGTGCTCACGGTCGCACCATTCCAGCTTGAGATAACTCTTACCCGCCGACGCGCGGATTGTGCGCTTGTCGCGGGCAAGTGCCTCAGGCGTACGGGAGCTGACGGTGATATAGCCGACCAGGTTCACGCCCGCCGCGCCCGAGGCGAGATCCTCTCCGCGCTGGTCACGCGCCCGCTGTGCGCCGCGTCGCGCGGGTCCACGGTGCTTCATCTTGGCCTGGCGACTGGCCTCCGCGTCGTCTTGTCTTCTCGGTGAGCATCCGCTGATGGCGACGTCGGTGGGCTCCAGATCCATGGTGACGCCCACGGTGCGGATCACATCCGGGTGTGCACCAGCAGCGGGGCCAGGAAGTTCACTCCGACGGGTGTCAGCGGCCACTCCTTGATCCAGGCGGTGGCGTGGCACCAGGGCTCCCGGGTCGCCGACTCCCGGGTCTTGGCCTGGAGGTAGTTGGGGTGGGTGGCGTCCAGCTCGGCCGGCCAGGCGTTGCGCCTGGACATCGCCTGGAGGTGGTCGATCTGGTGGTCCGGGTCGTACATGGAGTGCAGCAGCGAGCTCAGCCGGGCCTGGCCCAGCGGCTGCCTGACCCGGATGTCGGCCTCGGCGAGCCGGGCGCAGATGTCGTTGAGCTCACGCGCCATCACCGCCGCCAGACCCTCGTCGCCGCGGGTGCCACGCCCGTGGTTGCGGCCCATGACATGGGCCTCGGCGGCGAGGTCGCGGGTGTAGGGCATGCAGGCGACCAGGTAGGCGCGGTGCTGCTCGGAGGAGGTGGACACCATGGCCTGGAGCTGGTCGTAGGAGTCCTGGAGCCACACCGGGGTCCGGATCGCCGCGCCGGGCGACGTCCTTGGCGTGCGCGTCCGGGTCGGCCGGGAGGGTGCGGGCCAGGATCTGCAGCCGGGTCACGAAGCCGTCGCCGTTGGCGACATGCTTCAGCAGCGTCCCGAAGCGCTCGACCAGGGATTCCTGGTCCTCGGAGTCGCGCAGACCGACGCCGGGGCCCTCGATCTCGATCGCGGCGGTGACGGTGCGGCGGTTGAGGTGCATCAGCACCGCGACCTCGTCCGGGCCGAAGGGCGCCGTGAGCCAGCGGATCCGGCCGATCCCGGCGGCGGGCCGATCTCCACCTCCTGCCCGTCCAGCCGGGTACCGGCCTCGTGCACGTCGGAGCGCCAGGAGCCGCTGCCCGAGCGGACGGTGCGGCGGTAGCTGCGGTTGATCTCCGCCCACTTGTAGAAGGTCCGCTTGCGGTACGGCAGGTAGACGATCGCGAAGGCGAGCAGCGGGAAGGCGATCAGCCCGATCAGCCGCAGCGCCAGGAAGTCCTGGACCACGATGCCCCAGAGCATGCCCAGGAAGGCACCGACGATCAGCAGGAAGACTTCCCCGGTCTCGCGGTTCTTGCCGATGACCGCGTTGGGTTTGGCCTTGCCGATCAGGTATGTGCGCCGGTAGCCCCCGACGGGTTGGGTGGTCAAGAGCGGCCTCCCTGGCCATTGCTGCTGCTGTTACCGCTGATGACCGGGGCCGCTGCCGGGGCGCCTCCGGAGGACTGCGCGGGCGGCGCGGGCACCGGGCGGGTGGCGTGCGCGGCGATGCCGGCACCGGCCGAGGCCGCGCCGCTGTTGCCGCCCTGGCTGCCGGATCCGCCGGAGCTGCCGCCCGATCCGTCGCCGCCGCGTCCGGCGTGGGTGCTGATGCCCTGCTTCATGAAGTTCGCGGGACCGTTCACCACCGCGGAGCCGGCACTCACCGCGCTGGCCCGGGACCGGCGCATGGCCACCATCTCGTCGCCGAAGCCGGGGACGAAGCGGTAGATGGCGCTGCTGGCGAAGATCGACAGCACCAGGATGGCCACGCCCGACAGCACCGTCGAGAACGCGTCATTGGCGCCCGCGTTGGAGGCGATGGCCCCGGCCAGTCCGAGGACGATGACGATCACCGGCTTGATCAGGTCCACCGCGACCATCACCCCGGCCCAGCGGCGCACATGCTTCCACAGCTGCTTGTCGACCAGGCCCGCATAGACCGCCGTCCCGAGCAGGGCGCCGACGTACAGCATCGCGGCGCGGATCAGCATCTCGACCCACAGCACCGCGGCGGCGAGGATGGCCACCAGCGACACCAGCACCAGGATGATCGGCCCACGCCGATGTTCCCGCCGGTGAGCGCGTTGGCGAAGGACCCCAGATAGGCGGTGGTGTCGGTCTTGGTGCCTGAGGCGATGCCCGTGGTGATGCCGTCGGTGGCGCTGACGATGGTGTAGAGGATCAGCGGGTGAACGCGGAGGCGATCACGGTCAGCCACAGGAAGCCGATCGCCTCCCCGATGGCCTGGTGCAACGGCACCCCGCGAGCCGCCCGCTTGGCGACGGCGAGCAGCCAGAGGATCAGCGTCAGAAAGGTCGAGGCCCCGAAGACGACGGCGTAGGTGCGCAGAAAGCTGGGGTTGGTGAAGTCGACATTGGTCGTCGCGTTGATCCCCGCCGACAGCTTCCGGATCACCCACGCAGCCGCGGTCGCGCAGGCGCTGGCAAGCGACTGCAGCGGGTCGATGGATGTAGGCAGGATGCTCCCACCCGAACCACCGCCGGCGGTGCCCTGCTGCTCACAGATGACCTTGCCGGGACCCACCAGGCCGCTGCAGTTGTTGAGGGTAGGGCTGGCACTGGGGAAGGCGCCCCGAAAGCAGCGCCTGCCATCATCAGTGCGCTGTACTGCACGCCGACGAGCGCTCCTGTCAGCCAACCGACTCGGGCACGGAACCTAGCGGGCATAACGGAACCCTCCGAACTGGCTGACCGCGCCGGAGATGGCGTTGGCTGAGGACACTTGTTGGTTGGCGCCGATGGGGGCGGGTCCATCCACTGTGGTGTAGCTGGTGACCTTCCAATCGCCATCGATCCAGTGCATGTGCATCGTGAGGGTGTACCAGTACTCAGTGACGGGTTGGGTGGACCCTGTTCCCGCCAGGCCGCCCAGCTGGTCGCTCCAGACTTCGACTGTCGCGACTTCACCGCTGTAGCCGTCCGCTTTGGTACCCACCGGCAGGGGGCGGCTGACCAGGGCGAGTCCTGCCTTGGCGACTCCGTTGTTCAGCCCGAGCGTTTTGTTCAGGCTGGCGTACTGCGAGTCAGTGGTGCTCTGCAGCTGAGCCTCTGTCGCCGGATCCATGATCGTCTGCAGTATCGCGTGCCGGGAGGCGGTGGTGTACATCTCGCTGGAGCCCAGGGCCACGCTGTAGTTCACCGCCGCCGACTGCGCGCCCTCGCTGGTGTGCGGGAAGCCGGTGGCGATGCCGTCCTGGGAGGTCGACACCGGCTGGGTTCCGGTCGGGGCGGTGGCGGACGCCTGGGCGGTGCCGCTGCCGGCGGAGGAGGCGGTGCCGGAGCCCGAGGAGTTCGCGGCCCCGGCCTGGTTGCCGCTGCCGCTGGTGCGGTTGACCACCGCGATCACCATCAGCAGGAGCAGCACCGCCCCCAGCACCGCGGCGAGAGTGCGCAGCGGGTGCCGTCCCGCCGGCGCGTCCGGCAGCGCTTCGCCCGCCGGGTAGCGGGTACGCGTGTGCGGCTGGTCGTCAGGCACGGACACGACGGCCCCCTTGGGACGAGGGTGAGCAGGACGGACGGGCGGGACGGGCGGGGCGAACAGGCGAGCGGGACAGGCGGGTCGGGCGAGGGCGTGCGGGCAGGACGAGATGACAGAAGAGTGTCACCTGAACGACGGCTCGTGGGGGGAGCTTGGCCGTTCCGGTACGCGGGACGTGGTGCGTCGATCATCCAGACGAATAATCAGATCGCCATCCCGTACACAATGGTGAACAACGTACCGAGTGATCCAATGATGAACACGCCGGTCAGCCCGGCGACGATCAGACCCTTGCCCTGCTCGGCACTGAAGGTG
Source organism: Streptacidiphilus sp. 4-A2 (assembly GCA_014284505.1). GTDB lineage: Bacteria > Actinomycetota > Actinomycetes > Streptomycetales > Streptomycetaceae > Streptacidiphilus. Next base: position 7,102,249 of record JAAFYY010000001.1, read on the forward strand.
TCCCGGAGTGCCGTCGCGCCGATCCGCTGCTTGGCCGCCCCCCAGATGGCGATGGCGAGGCAGCCGAGGATGGCCACGGCCATGATGACGTCCACCATCGTCCGGGCCTCTGTGCCCAGACCCGCGAAGGGGCCCCAGTTGGGGGCGATTCCTCCGATGATGGTGCTGATGTCGTTCTTGTTCGCGCTGAGATACAAAGCAACCACCCACCTGATCATCAATCAAAGCCCAGCACCCGGCCGTGGTGTAGGGCCCAGTCCTATTCTTGGCCAGAACCGAAGTCGACTTGGCCACTTTCCCAAGGATCGCCGTTGAGTGATGCGCCACAGGTGCCACCATGGGACCTCATGGAGCCTGGGGCCGCTCGGATGAGACTAACCGCTTACTCTGTGTATCGCAGCTGATTGCACAGGGCAACGCCTGGTCCAGACTCTGTGAGGGCAATCGCAAATTCCTTCGGACAGAGTGGGTGGCATATGCGTTCGACCCGGCGACCAGGCTCCGCCGCCCCGCTGATGACCGCTCAGTGGGCCTCTGATGGCGGCCAGACGGGCCTGGGCGGTCTTCGGCGGCGGCAGTGCGGCGGTGGCCGGATTCCTGGTGCTGCTGGTGGTCGGCACCTACGCCGCCGCCGGCTCCATCCTCCAGAGCCAGCAGGCCTCGGTGGCCGAGCTGGCGCCGGGTACGGTTACCCGCCGCCTACGCGACGCTGATCGAGCAGTGGGCACCCTGTGCCCGCAGTCTCACCGCCGCTGCTGGCCGCGCAGATGTACCAGGAGAGCGCTTCAACCCGATGGCGGTCAGCCCCGTCGGCGCCCAGGGCATCGCCCAGTTCATGCCCGGAACCTGGGCGATCTACGGCATGGACCCCACTCATGTGCATGCCTCGCCCGACGTCTGGGACCCGGCGGACGCCATCCCCTCCGCCGCGACCTACGACTGCGACCTCGCCCGGGACACCAAGAACGTCCCCGGCAACAGCACCTCCAACATGCTCGCGCCTACAACGCCGTCCCTATGCGGTGATAACGACGACGGCAATCCCGGCCTACACCCAGACCGAGGACTACGTCACCTCCATCGACAAAGCTGGCCCAGTCCTTCGCCGCGACCACCTCGATCACCTTCTCCCGCGCAGGCCGCCGGGGCGATCTACTTCGCCCAGTCCAAGCTGGGCACCCCCTATCTGTGGGTGGCGAGGGCCTGGCTCGCAGAACTACGAGTTCGACTGCTCCGGGCTGACCCAGGCCGCCTATGCCAGCGTCGGTATCGCCATCCCGCGGGTCGCCGCGGACCAGTGGTACGCCGGGCCGCACCCGACCCGCAGTCAGCTCCAGCCCGGGACCTGGTGTTCTTCTCCACCGACCCGAACGACCCGAGTAAGATCCACCATGTCGGGATCTATGTCGGCGGCGGCATGATGATCGACGCCCCGCACACCGGCGCGTTCATCCGCTACGACTCGATCGACGCCGAGGGCGACTACTTCGGCGCCACCCGGGTCACCGCCGGCGGGGCGGCCGCGCTGCCGACCCTCCAGCCCGATGGTTCGATCGCCAACGGGGGCTCCCTGTCCTGATGGTGACGATCCAATGGTGGAACCGCCGCGGTCTTGTGGCGGACCGGTGATCAACGAGTCACGTTCCCATAACTTCCTCCCATGCCGGAACAGTTTGGGTGATTCGCTCCGTTGTGCACCATGTCAGAAGAGGACACTTGATCGTGCCGTACCGGAATCCCGGCGGCGGGGGTTCGGGTTTGCCGACAGGCGGGAGGTGCGGCGTGGTGACGCTGGCGGACGATGGCGGTGCGGTTGGCACTGGTCGATCGACTGGACGCTGGTTTCCGACATCAACGGCCTGGCCCGCCACCTCCCCTCCTGGCTCGACAGTGTGCTCGCCTTCCTCGGCGAGTACGGCGTGCCGCTGCTCTCGGTGCTGCTGGCTGTCGTCGCTGGAACTGGGCCCGGCGCAGACCCGACGCCCCGGCCGCCGTGGCCGGGGTGCTCTGGGCCGGGCTGGCCTCCGGAGTCGCACTGGTACTGAACATCCCGGTCCGCGCCATCGTTCAGCGCCAGCGACCGTTCGTCGCCCACCCCGGGCAGCTGGACCTGCTGACCAGTCATCAGGCCAACGGCTCGTTCGCCAGCGACCACGCGACCTTCACCATGGCCGTCGCCGTCGGCCTGCTGCTGGTCAACCGCAGGCTCGGGCTGCTGGCCGGGGCCTCGCCGGGGTCGAGGCTTCCTACGGGTGTTCATGGGCGTGCACTACCCGACCGATGTGATCGGCGGCTACGCCCTCGGCAGCGCGACGGTGCTGCTGCTCGCCCCGCTCGCCATGGCGGTGCTGGTCCCGCTGACCCGCTCGGTCGCCAGGACCGGGGCGGCGGCGCTGATCGTGGCCCAGGAGGACCGGCGCGGCCTGCGGGCTCGACCACGGTGCCCTCCCAGCACGGCGGCGAGGCGGACGACCGCGGCGCCGGGCACAGCGGCGGTGGCCGCGACCTGGCAGCCTGACGGCCCCAGCCCCCAGCCCCCAGCCCCAGCCCCCAAGCAGCGCGACCCCCGCAGCCCCCCGACCTGTCCAGGGGGCCGCAGCCAGGGGCCGCAGCCCGGGGCTCAGCCCACCGGGATGCTCTGCGGGAAGTGGAACAGGTTCGTCGGGTCGTAGGTCCGCTTGACCGCCTGTAGCCGGGCCGCGTTGCTGCCGTAGTACGCCTGCTCCCAGCCCGTCAGCCGCGGGTCCACATAGTTCTGGTAGGCCTCGCCGCTGGCGTAGGGGCGCATCGACGACAGACGCCGTCCAGCCAGGCCCAGGAGCGGTCGGCGCCGGTGCCGCCGGTGACCCCGTTCGGGTAGTTGCGGCGTGTACTCGGTGAACAGTCCGTTGCGGTGGACAAAGGCGGTGGCGTTCCGGCCGACCCGGTTGATCGCGCCACCCAGGGCGTCGAAGGCGACGCCCGCGCTGCCGCCCGCCGGAGCGGTCCGCGGGTACCGCTCGATCGCGGCGACCAGCGCGGCAGCGCCGTTGCTGTCGATCGCCCGGTTGAAGATGTCGGAGCGCGCGCCGTAGGACTCACGGGTGACCCGCCCGGCCGGGTTCTGCCCCGGCAGCGTGCCCGGCAGATGCGCGGCGGCCTGCGACCAGCCGGCGACTCCGGCCATCACCTGCATGGTCTCCAGATAGGAGGCGCTGTGCAGGTAGGTGGAGGCGGGGGCGGTGCCGAGGCGTCGATCTGGTTGGCGAGTTCGGACTGGGAGCCCAGGTAGTTGACCGTGGTGCCCACCTGGTACTGGCCGTTCGCCCAGACCAGCAGATGCAGGTCGGCCCACATGGCGTCGGGCGCGCTCGGCGCCCACTCCTGCCAGGAGCGGATCACCTGCTCGGCCTGCGACCACGGCCAGGAGAGGAAGGCGTAGGAGCACTCGGCCGCCGGTGGGTGCGGAAGGACAGCGAGGTGACCACGCCGAAGTTGCCGCCGCCTCCGCCGCGCAGCGCCCAGTACAGGTCGCCGTCCCGCCCGGCGCTCACCTCCCGGACCGTTCCGTCGGCGGTGACCACCTCGGCCCCGCTCAGACTGTCGCAGGTCAGGCCGTAGGCCCGGCCGGTCACGCCGATCCCGCCGCCCAGGGTGAGGCCGGTCACGCCGACGGTGGGGCAGGATCCGGCCGGAATGGTCACCCCCGGTCGGCCAGCCCGGTGTAGACGTCGATCAGCCGCGCGCCCGCACCCACTGTCGCCTCGCCGGAGGAGGCGCTGACGCTGTTGAGCTTGCTGACGTCCAGCACCAGGCCGCTGCCGGAGGACCAGCCCGCGTAGCTGTGGCCGCCGCAGCGGGCGGCCACCGGCAGCTGGTACTTGCGGGCGAAGGCCAGCGCGGTCGACACGTCGTGCGTCCCGTCGACATAGACCACCCCGGCGGGGGAGAGCTGGTCGTACTGCGGCTGGAACAGCCGGCGCGCGTCGTTGTAGCGGCTGTCGCCCGGGCGGATCAGCGGCCCGCCGAGGTCCTTGGCCAGCGCCGCCCAGTCCGCCGGACCAGGGGCCGCGGTGACCGGCTTCGAGGTGACGCTCCTGGTGACGGCGCCGCTGACCGGTGCCGTGCCCGGCGTCGCGCTCGTCGTGTCGGCGGCCGCGGACTTGCTGCCGGTGCACGCGGTCAGACCCGCCGCGGCCACGCCCAGAAGGCCGGCGCTGCGCAGTACGGATCGCCGCGAAGTGATGTTCTCGCCCATAGTGTTCCATCCTCGACCGGACCGCGGCGTCTGCTGTGATACCGCACGGGGGAAGACGGCAGGAGTCGCCTCCGCGGTTTCACATCGCGGGACACCGTCCGCCGTCGGGTCGCTCTGCGGGCGCTACTGCTCCGCGAGGTGGTTGCCGGTGTCCCTGCGGGACTTGTCCCGGGAGCGCCGGGCCGGGGCGAACCAGCCGCATGCGCAGCGGGCTGTGGTGAACGATCCGGCCTCGGTGATGTAGGTCTCGTGTCTCGTGGCGACGTCGGGCCCTGAGCCGGGACCGGAGTCGTGCCCTGAGTCGGGGCCGGGGCCGGGGCCGGGGCCGGAGCGGGACCGGATCGGGGCTGGGACCGGATCGGGGGCCGGGCTGGGACGCGGTCCCCGGGCCGACAGGCTGAGCAGACGCCGGCGGGGACATCGGCGAGGACATCGGGGGGATGAAGAGGCTGGTGATGCTGGTGAGGGAGGAACTCTCTCGCCCTGCGGGGCCAGTTTGCTTTCCACGTGGTTCACGGTAACCCGGATGGCCACCGGTCTGTGCCGCCCTAACGCCGTAACCGGCGGTACGCGTCCTCGTTAGCCAGAAGGAGCCCGGTAATGGGCGTGCTTCCAGCGGCCGTGAGGGATGTGTGTCCGTGGTGATTCGTGAGTCCGGGCGTCGTGCCGGTATGCGTTCGGTGCTGATGGCGGTCACCGCGTCGGCGGCCGTGGCCGGTCTGCTGACGGGTTCCGGCTCCGGTACGTCGAGCAGTGCCGCGGCTGAACTCCGCGGACCAGGCCGTGACCTCCTCCGACGCGTTGTCGGCCAACCCGCTGACGGCCGTCCGCTCGGCCGCCGACATCACCGGCCGTTCCGGCTACGTCCAGGACGCCACCACCGTGGAGACCGTCTCCGCGGCGAAGCGGATGACCCTGCGCGGCACGGCCCAGTACGACTACAGCTCCCGGCTCGGGCAGATGGTGATCACCATCCCGCCCGGCGAGGGCACCACCGGGAAGCTCACCGAGGTCTTCGCCCCGGGCGTGGTGTACATGCAGAACAGCGGCGCCAAGGGGGTGCCGCCGGGGAAGTGGGTCGAGGTCAACCTTGAGGAGCTGGCCGACGGCAACCTGGTGAGCAGTGGCGCCACCGACCCGGCGACCGCGGGCAATGCCCTGCGCGGCGCGCAGACGGCCACGCTGGTGGGCAGTCAGACCGTCGGCGGGGTGGAGCTCAAGCACTACCAGGGGACGCTCGACCTGGCCCAGGCGGCGGCCGCGACCGGTGGCGGCGCGGGGACGGGGCTGAGCCTGGCGGCGAAGACCTTCACCGTGAAGCAGGTCCCCTACCAGGTGTGGCTGGACCAGAAGGGCCGGATCCACGAGATCGTGGAGATCTTCACCTTCAGCAAGGTGCCCGGTTCCACGGCCGCCAAGGATCAGGTGGTGGTGACCTCCACCAGCGGGTTCTCCGGCTACGGGAACCCGGTGTCGGTCAGCGTGCCGCCCGCCAAGGACATCTACGGGGCGCAGTCGACGGGCAAGTAGTACCCGATCGGGGGGCTGGAAATGGCCCAGACGTGCCATGCACGCCCCCGGCGCGCTGCCTACTCTTGAGTCAGTCGAAGTCGACTGCCCGACATTGACGAGGAGGTGGTGCGTGTGGCTGCGCACGACCCGGTGGCCCTCGCGGAGATCGACCTCTACGGCGAGCTGATGATCGCCGCCGCGGCTACCCCTTTCGAAAGACTGCCTGCCGACCGGATCGACGAGGTCCTGAGGGTGGGCCAGGGCAGCGAGCGCTACTACGAGCGCGGCGAGCCCCAGAGCCATGGTCAGGGCCAGGCTCAGGCGAAGGCTCAGACAAAGGTGCAGATCCCGAGCCAGGCCTCGGCGGGGCACGAGTCCTGAGAGCCCGGCCGGAGGCTGGGAATCAGGGTCGGCCCGGCGTCCGCCGGCCCTCGGCGGTCAGGATCTCAGCAGGCGGGCGATCGCCGCCGTGGCTTCGGCGACCTTGTCGTCGGCCTCCGGCCCGCCGTCGGCCACCGCGTCGGCGACGCAGTGGCGCAGGTGCTCCTCGAGCAGGCTCAGCGCGAAGGACTGGAGCGCCTTGGTGCTCGCGGACACCTGGGTGAGGATGTCGATGCAGTAGACGTCCTCCTCCACCATCCGCTGGAGTCCACGGACCTGACCCTCGATCCGACGCAGGCGCTTGACATGGGCCTGCCGTTGCGGACTGTAACCATGCGGTCCTGGCGGCGACGCCGACGGCTCCGGCGGCGGGCCCTGCTGCGGTGTCTCCTCTGCCTCCACGCTGCCCATCGTAGGGCGCCCGCGGACGGACTGTCCGGGGCGTGGAGGAATCGTGAATACTACTGGGCGCTCGGGGGCAGCGTTCCCTGCCCCGGTCCGTCACACTGATGGGGCACAGTCTCCGAGCGGCACGTCGTTTCGTCGTGCGCAAGGATAAGCGCAGGCAAGGGTGCCGACGCTGCCACCCCGGCACGCGGAGTCACTGCATGCAGCGCCTAGCATCGACTCGACCGCGCCCTGTACTTCGGAGATATTTGTGCGAATTCGTCTGACCCCCCGGGAGACGAGCTTCTACGACATGTTCGCCGCTTCGGCGAGCAACCTCGTCACGGGCTCGAAGCTCCTTCTGGAGCTGCTCGGTGCAGATGTCGCCGCACGGCCCGAGCTCGCTGAGCGTATGCGTGCCGCCGAGCACGCCGGTGACGACATCACCCATGGCATCTTCCATCAGCTGAACTCGTCGTTCATCACGCCCTTCGACCGGGAGGACATCTACAGTCTGGCGTCGTCCCTGGACGACGTCATGGACTTCATGGAGGAAGCGGTCGACCTGGTCGTCCTCTATGAGATCGAGACCCTGCCGCAGGGCATCGAGCAGCAGATCGAGGTGCTGGCCCGGGCCGCTGAGCTGACCGCCGCGGCGATGCCGAACCTGCGCACCATGGACAATCTGACGGAGTTCTGGATCGAGGTCAACCGGCTGGAGAACCAGGCGGACCAGATCCACCGGAAGCTGCTGGCGCACCTGTTCAGCGGGGCCTACGAGGCGATCGAGGTGCTGAAGCTCAAGCAGATCGTCGACGTGCTTGAGGAGGCCGCCGACGCGTTCGAGCATGTGGCCAACACGGTGGAGACCATCGCCGTCAAGGAGTCCTGAGCCTCGTGGACACCCTCGGACTGGTGCTGGTGGTAGGTGTTGCCTTCGGCTTCGCCTATACCAACGGCTTCCATGACTCCGCGAATGCCATCGCGACCTCCGTCTCCACCCGCGCACTGACCCCCAGGGCCGCGCTGATGATGGCGGCCGTGATGAACCTGGCCGGTGCCTTCCTCGGAACGGGGGTGGCCCAGACCGTCAGTGAGGGCATCATCGCCGCCCCGGACGGCGGGAAGGGGATGGTGATTCTCTGGGCCGCGCTGATCGGCGCGATCACCTGGAACCTGGTGACCTGGTACTTCGGACTGCCTTCCTCCTCTACCCACTCGCTGTTCGGCGGGATGGTGGGAGCGGCGCTGGCGGGCGGCACCAAGGTCTTCTGGACCGGGGTGTGGGAGAAGATCATCGTTCCGATGATCACTTCTCCGATCATCGGTCTGATCCTGGGCTTCCTGGTGATGCTGGCCATCATGTGGATCTTCCGCCGGGCGAACCCGCACCGGGCGAAGCGCGACTTCCGGATGGCGCAGACGTGGTCGGCGGCCGCGATGGCCCTCGGCACGGCCTCCAGGACTCGCAGAAGAATGGTGTGGTGGTGCTGGCGCTGAATTCTCGCACACCTGACCGGGTCCGCATCCGTTCTGGGTGAAGACGCACCGCGGTCGTGCTTGCGCTGGCACTGGGCCGGGCTGGCGGATCATGCGGACCTCGGCCGCAAGATCATCGAGCTGGACCCGCCGCAGGCTTCGCCGCCGAGTCGGTGTCCGCGTCGATCCTCTACATCACTGCCTACGCCTACAAGGTGCCGGTCTCCACCACCCACATCATCACCTCGGCGATCATGGGTGTCGGTGCGACCAAGCGGGTGCGGGGGTGCGCTGGGGCGTCGCTAAGAACATCGTGATCGGCTGGTTCCTGACCATGCGGCGGCGGGCCTGGTGGCCGCGCTGGTCTACTGATCAGCTGGGCGATCGTCCGCTGACCCCCCGGCCGCGGCCGTCAGCCCCGGCCGTGAGGCCGTGAGGTCGTGCGGGAGTTCCCGCCGTGAACTCCCGGTCGCGCCCCGCACTCCGGCCGGCCGGTCCCACCGCCCCGAAACGGCGGACGCCCGGAAACGGCGGACGCCAGGAAACGGCGGACGCCCGGAAACGGCAGGCGCCCGGAAACGGATGAAGGCCCCGCCCCGGTCTACAGGGGGCGGGGCCTTCGGTTACCCCGTGGCGGCACCGCCTAGCAGCGCCACGGGGTGGTCCTGGTGATCACCCGAAGCGGCCCGAGATGTAGTCCTCGGTGGCCTGGACCGACGGGTTCGAGAAGATCTTCTCGGTGGCGTCGATCTCGATCAGGCGGCCGGGCTGGCCGACCGCCGACAGGTTGAAGAAGGCGGTGCGGTCGCTGACCGCCGGCCTGCTGCATGTTGTGGGTGACGATGACGATGGTGAACTGCTCTTGAGGGTCCCGATCAGGTCCTCGATGGCGAGGGTGGAGATCGGGTCCAGGGCGGAGCAGGGCTCGTCCATCAGCAGCACCTGGGGCTCGACCGCGATGGCGCGGGCGATGCAGAGCCGCTGCTGCTGGCCGCCGGAGAGGCCGGCGCCGGACGGTTGAGCCGGTCCTTGACCTCGTTCCAGAGGTTGGCGCCGATCAGCGAGCGCTCGACGGCCTCGTCGATCTTCTTCTTGTCCCGGACGCCGTTGAGCTTCAGCCCGGCGGCGACGTTCTCCTTGATGGACATGGAGGGGAAGGGGTTGGGCGCTGGAACACCATGCCGACGGTGCGGCGGACGGCGACCGGGTCGACCCCGTTGCCGTACAGGTTCTCGTCGTCCAGCAGCACCTTGCCCTCGACCCGCGCGCCGGGATGACCTCGTGCATGCGGTTGAGGGTGCGCAGGAAGGTGGACTTGCCGCAGCCGGAGGGGCCGATGAAGGCGGTCACGGAGCGGGGCTCGACGGTCATCGAGATGTCCTCGACGGCCCGGAAGTTTCCGTAGTAGGCGTTCAGCCCGCTGACGTCGATGCGCTTGGCCATGATGGGGGTCTTCTCTTTCGTTCCTGAAGTCTGGGGGTCGGTGAGGCGCTCGCGCGTCAGCGGCGAGGGCCCGTGCGCATCAGTGGGATGCCTTCGGCGCCTTCCAGCGGGCGATGCCGCGGGCGACCAGGTTCAACAGCATGACCAGCACGATCAGCACCAGTGCGGCGCCCCAGGCCCGGGCCTGGGAGGCGGGGGTGCCGTCGTTGTACTGCTGGTAGACGTACAGCGGCAGCGAGGACTGCGGGCCGCTGAACGGGTTGTTGTTGATCAGGTCGGTACCGAAGACCAGCATCAGGATCGGTGCGGTCTCGCCGATGATGCGGGCGACGGCCAGCATCAGGCCGGTGGTGATGCCGCCGATGGAGGTCGGCAGCACGATCCGAACAATGGTCTTCCACTTGGGGACGCCCAGCGCCAGGCTGGCCTCGCGCAGCTCGTTCGGGACGAGCTTGAGCATCTCCTCGGTTGAGCGCACCACGATCGGCAGCATCAGGATGGCCAGGGCCAGGCTGCCGGCGAACCCGGTGTAGGGCATGTCCAGGATCATGATCCAGAACGTCAGGATGAACAGACCCGCGACGATCGACGGAACGCCGCTCATCACGTCCACGAAGAAGGTCACGCACTTGGCGAGCGGGCCGCCGTTGCCGTACTCGACCAGGTAGACCGCGGTCAGCACGCCGACCGGGCCGGCCATCGCGACGGCCAGTCCGACCTGCTCCAGGGTGGCTATCAGTGCGTGGTAGAGCCCGCCGCCGGTCTGGTTGGGCGAGATGTCGTTCATGGAGTGGGTCAGGAACGTCATGTTGATGACGCCGATGCCCTGGCTCACGGTGTAGTACAGCAGGCCGATCAGCGGCAGCAGGGCCAGCAGGAAGGCGACCCAGACCAGGCTGGTGATCAGCCCGTTCTTGGCCTGGCGGTGGCCTTCGACGCTCCGCGTCAGGACGTACTGGGCGACCACGAAGAAGATCGCGGCCAGCAGGCACCACTGGAGCTTGCTGGAGATCGAGAAGACCGTGCCGAGCAGGACGGCCAGGAGACCGAGCCGGCGACGCTGGCGATCGGGGTCCAGCGCGGGAGCCGGCGTCCCGGTGAGGCTGACAGCGTCGAGGTGGTGGAGATCGTGCTCATCAGGCGTTCGCCCCGAGTATTCCTTGCGCGGGCGATGATCAGCGAGCACCACCGTTGACCAGCAGCGTGATGACGAAGAGGACCAGGCCGGAGGCGATCAGCGCGTCGCGGCCGTCACCCAGGCGTCGCCGAACTGGGTGGCGATGTTCTGGGCGATGGTGCTGCCGCCCGGGTCGGTGATGTGCAGGCTCAGCACCAGGCTGGGCGAGAGCACCGTGGCCACGGCCATGGTCTCGCCGAGGGCGCGGCCGAGGCCGAGCATGGAGGCGCTGACGATGCCGGAGCGGGCGAAGGGCAGCACGGCGGTCCGGATGACCTCCCAGCGGGTGGCGCCCAGCGCCAGCGCGGCCTCCTCGTGGGCCCGGGGGACCTGGAGGAAGATCTCGCGGGTCACCGCGGTGACGATCGGGAGGATCATGATCGCGAGCAGCACGCCCACGGTGAACAGGCTGCGCGGCTGGTCGCCGGGCATCTGCTGCTTGAACACGTAGGTCCAGCCGAAGTACTGGTTGAGCCAGGCGTTCACGCCGAGCATGTGCGGGACCAGGAACAGCGCCCCCACAGGCCGTAGACGATGCTGGGGACGGCGGCGAGCAGGTCCACCACGTAGCCGAGCGCCTGGGCCATCCGGCGCGGCGCGAGGTGCGAGATGAACAGGGCCACGCCGATCGACACCGGCACGGCCAGCGCCATCGCCACGATGGAGCTCACCACCGTGCCGAGGACCAGCGCGGACATACCGAACACCATCGGGGTGTCCTCGATGTCGAAGCCCTCGGTGGTGAAGAAGTTCCCGCCGTCGACGCTGATCGCGTGGATCGAGCGGATGGTGAGGAAGACCGCGATCGCGGCCATCACCACGAGCAGCAGGATGCCGGAGCCGCGCGAGGCGCCGGCGAAGATCAGGTCGCCGGGGCGGACGACGCGCTTGCGGCGCGCGGACGGCTCGGACGCGGCTGTGCCCCGCCCGGAGGGCGTGGGGCCCGTGGCGAGGAGGTCGGGGGTCGGCTCGCTCAGCCGGGCGGCGCCGAGGGCGTCGTCCTGTGGTGAGCTGTCGTGTGGCGGAGCCGTGTCTGGGAGGTCCATGGGGTTCTCCGGTCTGGGTGGCGCCGTCGTGACGGCGCCTGGCGGCGGTGCACCGGACGAGAAGGGGATGGGGTGGAACGGGGCCGCGGTCCGGTCACCCCTCCCCCTGGGGCAGGGCCGGACCGCGGCGGTGTAGCCGGTGAAGCTTGGTGTTACCGGGTACTGCCGGCTACCACTGGGTGGTGCCGGTGGTGCTCCGGGTCAGCTGAGCTTGGCGATCTCGGCCTGGACCTTGGTGGCCAGCGCGGAGGGCAGCGGCACGTAGCCCAGGGAGGCGACCGACTGCTGACCGGCGGGGCTGATGTGGTGTAGTTCAGGAAGGACTTGAGGGCCGGCAGCGAGGCGGCCTGGTTGCCCTTGTCGCAGACGATCTCGTAGGTGACCAGGGTGATCGGGTACGCGTTCGGCGCCTTGGTCGCGTAGTCGAGCTTCAGCACAGGTCGTCACCGTGGCCCACGATCGGGGCGTCGGAGATCAGGTTGGCGGCGTTGGCGGCGGTCACCGGGACCGGGGTCGGCGCGCCGGTGGCGATCGACACGGTGCTGAAGTTGCCGGCCGTGGCGTAGGAGAGCTCGAAGTAGGAGATCGCGCCCTTGACGGCCTTGACCTGGGCCGCGAGGCCGGCCGAACCGGTCGCGCCCTGGCCGCCCTTGGCGGGCCACACCTTGGTGGGCGTAGGAGAAGTCGGCCGGGTCGGCCGCGTTCAGGTACGCGGTGAAGTTGTTGGTGGTGCCCGAGCTGTCCGACCGGTGGAAGGTCTGGATCGGCAGGTTCGGCAGGCTCGCCGGTCGGGTTCAGCGCCTTGATCGCGGCGTCGTTCCAGTTGCTGATCTTGCCGGTGAAGATCTTCGCCAGGGTGGGGCGTCCAGGACCAGGTTGCTCACGCCGGGGACGTTGTAAGCGATGGCGACCGGGCCACCGATCATCGGCAGGTCGATGCCCTGACCGCCGGGCAGACAGCCTTGGTCTTGGCGACATCGGCCGGCTTCATGGCGGCGTCGGAACCGGCGAAGGCGACCTTGCCGGCCTCGAAGCTGGTCAGGCCCGCGCCGGAGCCGGTGCCCTGGTAGTTCACGGTCACGCCGGAGCACTGGCTCTGGAAGTCCTTGACCCACTGGGTCACGGCGTTCTGCTGCGCGGTCGAGCCCGCGCCGAGCAGCTGGCCGCTGCCGCAGTCGGCGGCCGCAGCGGTGCTGGTCGAGGTGCCGCTGGAGGCCGAGGGGCTCGACGAGCTGGTCGTGTTGTTGTTGTTGGAGCCGCACGCCGCAAGCGTCAGCGAGCTGACGACCGCCACGGCGCCGATGGCGAGGGCCTTGGTGCGGCCGTTCCGCTGGAGCTTCACTTGGTGTCCCTTTCGGAGTGCCCCAGCTTTTGTCGTCTGGGACGTTCTTAGTGGAGGGAGGGTCTTGCGGCCTCCGACATCAATGGACGTTAAGCGGGCGAAGTGAAGCGACAGGCCAGCGCAAATGAACGGAAAGTGAACCTCAGACGGACGCCGGGATACGGCGCGCGGTAGTAACGGTTTCGCTACATCCTTGGCACGGCAGCATTAAGGTGTCTTACCGTCAGCTCGCTCATTCACAGAGCTGTTTGAGCAGTGCGTCGACCAACTCACGGTCATGGCTGTAACTCAGCCGCAGCCGGGCCCGGCCGGCCGGCAGCCATTCCAGCAGGTCGACCTCGCGGTTCGGCCGGAACGAACCGGACACCCGCACCGCGGACCAGTAGCGCACCCGCTTGGGCCGCCCCCGCACCAGATAGCGCTGGGTCGGCAGCCGCGACCCGAGCTCCACCCGCATCCCGGTCTCCTCCAGGGCCTCGCGCCGGGCCGCCTCCTTGGCGCGCTCGCCCTCCTTGAGCTTGCCCTTGGGGAAGCTCCAGTCGGACAGCTTGGGCCGGTGGATCAGCGCCAGCTCCGGCTCCCCGGTCGCGTCCCCGGGGCGCCAGAGCACCACCCCGGCCGCCCGGATCCGCTCGGGCTGCGCCGAAGCGGCCCGCGCCGGTACTGCCTGTGCTTTGTTCATGTCAGGCCATAGTCGGGAGTCGTAGGGGCGGGAGGGTGTGGCCGGGGGTCGCACTAGCACCCGAGCGGGTGATCGGCGCGCTCGAAGTCGGGCCAGGCCAGGCTGAAGGCGTGCCGGGCCGACTCCACCTCCAGGCGCTGGTCGGCATGGACCACGCCGAGGATGTAGGCGGTGGCGGGGGTGATCCTGGGGTGGCCCCGGCCAGGGCCGCGGCTCCGGCGGCGTCCGCCGCCTCCTCGTGCCGGCCCAGCAGCCGGGCCAGCTCGGCCAGGCCCGCGGTGGCGGCGGCAGCGGACGGGCCCAGCAGCGGTGTGCAGAGCTCCAGCGCGTAGCGGGCGCGCAGGGTCAGCAGCCGGACCTGCCGCCAGGGCAGGTCGTCCGCGGCGTCGTGCAGCGCGTCGCCGCTGTAGGGCTGGGCGGTGCGTTGCAGCGGCAGCGCCGCGACGGCCTCGCTGAGCCGCCGCTGGGCGGCGCGGCGTACGGCAGCAGCGTCCCGGCCGGTTCGGCCCCGAGCGGGAGGCGCAGCGGCAGGTCGGAGACCAGCAGCGTCATCCGGTCCGCGACCGCGTGGAAGCGCGCCGAGCCGAGTTCCTGGAGGGCCAGGCTGTGCGCGCGGGAGCGGGCCAGCGTCAGCTGGCGCTCCAGCAGCGCCCTGGCCTTGGGCGCGCCCGGGGCGGCGGCGCTGTCGACGCAGGCCAGTGAGTCCAGGGCGGTGAGCAGCCGGGCCAGCCTGCGGCTGTACGCCTGCTCCTGGCCGAGCAGCGCGCCCAGGCGCACCAGCTCGTCGTGCAGCTCGCGGGCCCAGGCCGGGTCGAGCAGGGCGTCGAAGGTGTGCAGTGCCCCGGCGACCCGGCGCAGCGTACGCGGGTCGATGGCCGGCAGGCCGCGCAGGAAGCTGCCCGCGTGGGCGGTCAGGTGCGCGGCCAGGGTCTCGCCTCGCGTGCCGGTCGCCGCGTCTCGGCCGGCCGGCGGCCGCGGTGGCCGCGGCCGTCCTGGCAGCGACGGTGCCGGTCGCCACGGTGTCGTCTGCCGCCGCTTCGGCGGCGGAGATGGCGAGCACCCCGGGTGCGTCGGTCATCGTGCTTAAGTCCCCGTTGTCGTTTCGGTCGGTGGTCGCGCGCTCAGGCCTGGGGGCCACCTTGCCCCCAGCCGTCGGTTCGGCGGGTGCGCCGTCGGGACTCGATCAGCATTTCCTGGATGTTGCGCAGCGGGGTCCCGTCCTCGCGTGCGAGTGCCGGGTCCAGGTCCCGTCCGGGCCCAGGTGCCAGGAGGAGGTGTCGTCGGAGACGCCGAGCTCCAGCAGTCCGGCGAGCTCGGCCCGGTGCCCGGCGTCGGTCACCCGCAGCAGCGCCTCGATCCGCCGGTCCAGATTGCGGTGCATCATGTCGGCGCTGCCGATCCACACCTCGGGGTCGCCGCCGTTGCCGAACAGGAAGACCCGCGAGTGCTCCAGGAAGCGTCCGAGGATGCTGCGGACCCGGATGTTGTCCGACAGCCCGGGGACTCCGGGCCGGATCGCGCAGATGCCGCGCACCCAGACGTCCACCCGCACGCCGGCCTGGGAGGCCCGGTAGAGCGCGTCGATGACGGCCTCGTCGACGATGGAGTTCAGCTTGAACTGGATCCTGGCGGGCCGCCCGGCCTCGTGGTGGGCTACCTCGTCGTGGATCCGGGTGATCAGGCCCTGGCGCAGCGAGCGCGGGGCGACCAGCAGCCGGCGGTAGGACTCCCGGGGAGTAGCCGGAGAGCCGGTTGAACAGGTCGGAGAGGTCCGCGCCGACCTGCGGGTCGGCGGTGATGATGCCCAGGTCCTCGTAGAGGCGGGCGGTCTTCGGGTGATAGTTGCCGGTGCCGACATGGGCGTAGCGGCGCAGCGTCTCGCCCTCCTGGCGGACCACCAGCGACAGCTTGGAGTGGGTCTTCAGCCCGACCAGGCCGTAGACCACATGGCAGCCGGACTCCTCCAGCTTGCGGGCCCACTTGATGTTGGCCTGCTCGTCGAACCGGGCCTTGATCTCGACCAGCACCAGGACCTGCTTGCCGGATTCGGCGGCGTCGATCAGCGCGTCCACGATCGGCGAGTCGCCGCTGGTCCGGTACAGGGTCTGCTTGATCGCCAGCACCTGCGGGTCGTTGGCGGCCTGCTCCAGGAAAGCCGTGACCGAGGTCGAGAAGCTGTCGTACGGGTGGTGCAGCAGCACGTCCCGCTCGCGGACGGCGGCGAAGATGTCCGGCTGCGAGGCGGATTCGACGTCCGACAGGCCCCGGGCGGTCCCGGCGACGAAGGCCGGGTACTTCAGCTCCGGGTGGTCGAGCCCGGCGATGGCGAACAGGCCGGTCAGGTCCAGCGGGCCGGGCAGCGGGTAGACCTCGGCCTGGCTGATGTTGAGCTCGCGCACCAGCAGGTCCAGGACGTACGGGTCGATGGACTCCTCGACCTCCAGCCGGACCGCGGGCCGAAGCGCCGCCGCATCAGCTCCTTCTCCAGGGCCTTGAGGATGTTCTCGGTGTCGTCCTCCTCCACCTCCAGGTCCTCGTTGCGGGTGACCCGGAAGGCGTGGTGGTCCAGCACCTCCATGCCCGGGAACAGCTCCTCCAGGTGCGCGCCCATGACGTCCTCCAGCGGGACGTAGCGCTGCGGGAGGCCTCCAGGAAGCGGTTGAGCGACTGCGGGACCTTCACCCGGCGAAGTGCTTGTGCCCGCTGACCGGGTTGCGGACCACCACGGCGAGGTTCAGCGACAGGCCCGAGATGTACGGGAACGGGTGCGCCGGGTCCACTGCCAGCGGGGTGAGCACCGGGAAGATCTGCTGCCGGAACAGTGTCAGCAGCCGGGCCTGCTCCTGGTCGGTGAGCTCGTGCCAGCGCACCAGGTCTATGCCCTGCTCGGCCAGCGCGGGCTGGACGTCCTGCTGGAAGCAGGCGGCGTGGCGGGCCATGAGCTCACGCGAGCGCCGCCAGATCTGCTCCAGCACCTCGCGCGGCTGGAGCCCTGCGGCCGAACGGGTGGCGACACCGGTCGCGATCCGGCGCTTGAGGCCTGCCACGCGGACCATGAAGAACTCGTCCAGGTTGCTGCCGAAGATCGCCAGGAACTTGGCCCGCTCCAGCAGCGGCGTCTCCGGGTCCTCGGCCAGTTCGAGCACGCGCTCGTTGAAGGCCAGCCAGCTGCGCTCACGGTCCAGGAACCGGTTCTGCGGCAGTTCCTCCTCGGCGAGCTCGGCCAGCTCTCGGCTGTCGGGCAGCCGGATCACATTGCCGGGCTCGGTCTGCGGCTCGGTCCGCGGTTCGGTCTGCGGCTCGGGCCGGTGCGCGGCCGTCTTCGCGGCCGTGGTCTTCGCGGCCGTGGACTTTGCCGCCGTCTTCACTGCGGTGGTCTTCGCGGGCACCGTCTTCGCCGCTGTGCTCTTCGCGGGTGTGGTCTTCGCGGGTGTGGTCTTCGGGGCGGCCGTCTTCGCGGCGGCTCCGGGGACAGCCGGAGGGGTCGGCGGTGTAGCAGGGCGGGCGGTCATGGTGGGCGGCTCCTCCTGCGGACTGTCAACCGTACCGTTCCGCACGCGGCGTGAGTGATGCGGCGGAGACGGTACGGATTGCATTTCGTGATCTTTGCAACGGTGGTTGAACTCAAGGTAAATAGGGGATGGCCCTGAGGAAAGCTGGGGAGGTCGGCTCAGCGCGGCGAGCCGTCGCCCGCAGACGGCCCGGAGTACATCAGGTCGACCTCGTGCACCGTGAAGCCCAGCCTCTCGTATACCCGCAATGCGGCCGGATTATCGGCGTCCACATAGAGCAGCACGGTGTCCAGCCCGCGCTCCTCGCCGAGGTGGCGCAGTCCGATCGCGGTCAGTGCCCGGCCCAGGCCGCTGCCCTGCTCCTGCGGCGCCACCCCGACCACATAGACCTCGCCCAGGCCGTGCTCGGTCTTGGTCCAGTGGAAGCCGACCAGCCGGCCGTCGCGTTCGGCCAGGAAGAAGCCGGCCGGGTCGAACCACGGCTCGGCCAAGCGCTCGTCCAGGTCGCGGCGGGTCCAGGAGCCCTGCTCGGGGTGGTGTGCGAAGGCTGCCGCCGTTCAGCGCCAGCCAGGCCTCCTCGTCCTGCCCGGGGACGAAGGTGCGCACGGTCCCGGGCGGCAGTACCGGGTCGACGTCGACGGGCAGGCTCCGGCGGAGCTGCCGCAGCTCGCGGGTGAGCGTCAGGCCGAACTCCTCGGCCAGCCGGCGCGCCGCCGGATGGCCGCCGTGCGCCCACACCCGCTGCGCCCCGGCCCCGGTCACCGCCTCGGCCAGCGCCCGGCCGTGGCCCTGGGCCCGGCGCACCGGGTCGACCACCAGTTCGGCGGTGCCTTCGCCGTCCACCTGCCCGTAGCCGATCAGTGCGTGACCGCCGTCGTACTGGAGCAGGTGCCACACCCCCTCGCGCGAGCCGCGCAGGGCCAGCCGCCCCTGCTCCGACACGGCAGGCTTGCCGTCGGCCTGCGCCGCCCGCGCGAGCACCGCCGCGACCGCCGCCTGCTGCTCGGCGTCAACCGCCGTTGATACCACCTCGACTGCGTCCATGGGCCGACCCTACGACGCGGTGGCCCCGGCCCGCCGTTCCGGCGGAAGTCCCCAGCGGGCGGGACCGCCACAGAACGGGACGAAACATCTCACATGGTGGACGATTCACTCGGTGGAGTCGCTGGAGCCGGCGGCCGGGGGAGTCGTCGGCCGGGGCGGCCCCGGGGCGTCGTCGGGGCGGGTCGGCGCGCCGGGCAGCCGGACGGTCGCCAGCGCCCCGCCGGTCACCCCGCCCGGGCCCGGCTCGGCGGCCGCCAGCGACACCTCGCCGCCCGCCTCGCGGATCGTCTGCGCGACGATCGCCAGCCCCAGCCCGGAGCCCGGCATCTGCCGCGCCGAGGCGAGCGCCAGAAACGGTCGAACACATGCGGCGGTCCTCGGCCGGGATGCCGGGGCGTGCCCGGACCGTCAGCGTGCCGGCCCGCAGGGTCACGTCGATCGCACCGCCGGGCGGGCTGAACTTCACCGCGTTGTCCAGCAGGTTGATCACCGCGCGCTCCATGGTGTGCGCGTCCGCACGGACGTACCAGGGGTGCACGTCGACATTGAAGGTCAGCCCCGGGCCGCGCAGCCGCGCCCGGTCCAGCGCCCGCGCGGCGATGTTGTGCAGCGGCAGCACCTCCAGCGGCTTCGCGCCCTTGGGGCGGGTCGGCCGGGAGAGCTCCAGCAGGTCGCCGATGAGCGTCGACAGCTCCAGCATCTGCGCCTTCATGTTGCGCATCATCCGGGTCCGGGTCTCCTCGGGCAGCGCCCGGCCGGTCTCCTCGCTGCGCACCAGCAGGTCCACATTGGTCCGCAGCGAGGTCAGCGGCGTGCGCAGCTCGTGCCCGGCATCCGCGATCAGCTGCGACTGCCGGTCCCGGGAGCTGGCCAGCGCGGTGCTCATGGCATTGAAGGACTCACTCAGCCGGGCGATCTCGTCACTGCCCTGCACCTCGATCGTGCTGCCCAGTTCCTGGGTCTGCGCGATGTGCTCGACCGCCTCCGTCAGCTGGTCCACCGGCTTCAGCGCCGCGCGGGCGACCACCAGGCCGATGGCGGCGGCTCCCAGCGCGCCCACGGCCGCCACCAGGAAGAGCACCAGCAGCAGGGTCTGCAACGAGTTCCGCACCGTCGCCAGCGGGTAGGCGACCAGCACGCCCACCAGCTCGCGCTGGCCGGGAGCGAAGGAAATATAGGTCGTGGTCACCCGGATCAGCGCGGGCGAGCCGTCGGTGTAGCTACCGTTCCGGATCCGGTCCTGCCCGGGCACCACACCGAGATCGACGTTGTCGATGTTGATGCCGCGGGTGGCGTTGTTGGGGAGGCAGACCTGAATGCCGTTGCCGGCCGGGAGGAAGATCTCCGCGGTGATATTGGTGTTCTCGTCGTGGCCGCTGAAGGACTGGCCCGCCGCTTCGGCGTCAGCCTTGAGCTTGGCGGCCGCGGCCGCGGCGCTGCTGCCGCACTGCAGGTTGCTGATGTTGCCGGTGCTTGAGTTGCTGAGCAGCAGGTTTGGGCACGTTGGCGCTGATCAGACTGTCCTGGGCCTGCGCGTTCAACTGATCCTTGACCACGAACCAGCAGGTGCAGGCGCAGACCGCGATGGCGACCACCACGGCCGCGGCCGTGAGCACCGAGAGCCGGCCGCGCAGTGACATCCGCCGGAACCAGCCCGACCAGCGGCGGTGCCGGGGCTCGGGGCCCGGCACCTCGTCGGTCGGCGCTGGTGCTGGTGTCTCGGTGTCGCTCATGGTCGGTCGGGTCCCCGTCGGAAGTGTCGTCGCCATCCGTGGCGTCAGTTGCTGCGCTCGATCGCCCGCAGCGCGTAGCCCACGCCGCGGACCGTGTGCACCAGCCGGGGCAGGCCCCCGCCTCGGTCTTGCGGCGCAGGTACATCACATAGACGTCGAGGGAGTTGGAGGAGGGCTCGAAGTCGAAGCCCCACACCGCCTTGAGGATCTGCTCGCGGGTGAGCACCTGGCGCGGGTGGGCCAGGAACATCTCCAGCAGCATGTACTCCGTACGGGTGAGCTCGACCGGGTGTCCGGCCCGGGTGACCTCGCGGGTGGTGGTGTTCATCCGCAGGTCCTCGAACGACAGCACCTCGTCGTTCGGCGGGGTCTCGCCCAGACCCGCGGCCTGCACGATGGTGTTGCGGCGCAGCAGCGCCCGCACCCGCGCGAGCAGCTCGTCCAGCTCGAAGGGCTTGGCCAGGTAGTCGTCCGCGCCGACGTCCAGGCCGGTGACCCGGTCGCCGACGGCGTCGCGCGCGGTCAGCATCAGCACCGGCACGGTGTCGCCGCGGGACCGCAGTCGGCGTACCGCGGTCAGGCCGTCCATCCGCGGCATCATGATGTCCAGCAGCACCAGGTCGGGCTTGCGGGCGGCGATCGCGTCCAGCGCCTCGACCCCGTCGGAGGCTGTGGTGACCTCGTAGCCCTCGAAGGCGAGGCTGCTTTCCAGGGCGTCCCGCAGCGCGGGTTCGTCGTCGACGACCAGGACGCGGGCCAGGGCCTCCGGCTCGGGGCGGCTGGGTCGCTGGGGGAGGCGGTGGCGCCAGGCATTCGGACTGCTCCTCGGAGTTCTGCTGCTGCGGACACGGTGGCATGTGTCCGTGATTGTCCTTGACGTGACACGCGCTGTGGACAGTGACCGGGCGCGCCGTGCCCGCCCGGTCACTGTCCGTTCAGCGCTTCCCTTGCTTCCGGCTGCTTCCCGCCCGTCCGGCGGGGGATCAGCTGGTGATGCTCTGCCCGGCCTGGAGCTGGCCGAGGACCGCCTTCACGGCGTTGATCGGGATCGCGAAGCCGAGGCCGACGCTGCCCGCCTGCTGGCCCGAGCTCTGCGAGCCCGAGGACGAGGAGTTGTACATGGAGGCGTTGATGCCGATGACCTGGCCGGCGCTGTTCAGCAGCGGGCCGCCGGAGTTGCCCGGGTTGAGCGAGGCGTCGGTCTGGATGGCGTTGTAGGTGGCGGTCTGGGTGCTGGAGCCGCTCGACCCGGAGCTGCCGTTGCTGTTTCCGTTCCCCCGCCGAAGCCGCCGAAGCCGCCCTCGCCGGACCAGCTCGGGAAGCCGAAGCCGCCGTTGCTCTGCGTGGTCGCCTCGCTGACGTCCACGGTGACCTTGCGGTTCAGGGCGCTGACGATGCCGGCGGTGACGGTGCCGGTGAGGCCGTCCGGGTTGCCGATGGCGACCACCGAGTCGCCGATGGCGACCTGGTTGGAGTTGCCGAGCGAGGCGGTGGCCAGGCCGCTGACGTTGGCTGCCTTGACCACGGCGATGTCGCTGCCGGCGTCGGTGCCGAGCACGGTGGCGCTGGTGCTGGTGCCGTTGTGGAAGGTGATCTTGATGGTGGCGGCGCTGTCGCCGACCGAGGACGAGATCACGTGGTAAGTTTGGTGAGGATCTGGCCGGTGGACGTCAGGATGATGCCCGTCCCGATGTCCTCGCTGCTGCTGGTGGTCACCGTGATCTGCACGGTCGCCGGGGAGACCGCCGCGGCGATCGCGGCGATGTTGCTGGTGCCCTTGGAGTCGGAGGTGACCACGGCTGAGGTGCTGTAGTTGCCCGTCTTCTGGGTGGTGCTGCTGATGTAGCCGCCGGCCACGCCGCCCGCCAGGGCGGAGATCAGGGCCACGGCCGCGACCAGCGCCAGAGGCTTGCGCATCCGGCGCTTCCGGGGCTCGCGCCCTCGACCGCGCCCGCCTCGCCGATGCCCTCGCCACCGTCACCGTTGCCACCCTCGCTGCCGAAGGCCACCTGACCGCCCGGCCAGCCCGTGCCGCCGCCCTCGCCACCGCTCTGCGCGGGGTAGCCGGGCGTCTGCGCGGGGTAGCCGGGCGCCGCCGGGTAGGCCGCCGTCGGGTAACCCTGCTGGCCCATGCCCTGCTGGACCGTGCTCTGCTGGCCCGTGCTCTGCTGACCTGCGTCCGGCCGGCCCATGTCCTGCGCCGCCGCGTACGGCGGGGCGGGCGGCGGGGCGAAGGGAAGGACCGTGCTGTCGAGGGGGGCCTGCGCCGAGGGCTGGTAGCCCGGGACCGGCGGCACCGCCGGCAGCGGGGTGGTCTCGGCACCGGCGCCCCAGGCGCCGCCGGTCTCGTAGCCGCTCTGCTGGCCGGCCTGGTGACCGGACGGCTGTCCGGTCTCGTAGCGGGACGCTCCCGGCTCGGGGCGCTGGCGGGGTTCGGGTGCGTGTCGGTCATGAGAACAAGGTCCGCCGGGAAGATGAGAGCTCGCTGAGAGTCAGCTCATAAGCCGACCAAAGATTCACTGCGGCGCATGAGTACCCGCTCATGACCGCGTTTCTGCTGGTCCACCACCGCAGCCGCAGGAGCGGCGGACGACCAGCCGGCTGGGGAAACGGCGGACTCTGGGCGTGTCCGAGCCGGGGACCAGCAGCGAGTCGTCCAGCACCAGATCCACCGCCGCGCGGGCCATGGAGTCCCGGTCGGAGGCGACGGTGGTCAGCGGCGGATCGCTGAACGCCGCCTCGGGCAGGTCGTCGAACCCGGCCACGGCCAGGTCCCGCGGCACGTTCAGGCCGACCTCCCGGGCCGCCCGGAGCACGCCGATGGCCTGGTCGTCGGTGGAGCAGAAGATCGCGGTCGGGCGGTCGGGGGAGCGCAGCAGCTCCACCGCGACCTGGTAGGCGCCGTAGCGGTCGAAGGGCACGTCGATCAGCCGCCCCTCGGTCGACAGCCCGGCCCCGGCCATGGCCAGCCGCCAGCCCTCGATGTGGTCGATCACCGGGTCGCCCGGCGCGGGCGCGGTGACCGGCCCGCCGAAACAGGCCACATAGGGGTGGCCGTGCGCCAGCAGGTGCTGCACGGCCTTCTCCGCGCCGCCGACGTCGTCGGTGACCACGGCCACGTCGTCGGAGCTGGCGGGACGGCGGTGCAGCAGCACCACCCGGGAGTCGTCGTAGGCCGCGAACTCGGCGGTGGCCAGCTCGGAGGGGCCCTGGCTGATCAGGATCAGCCCGGCCACCCGCATCCCGAGGAAGGCACGGACATAGTGGATCTCCCGGTCGCCGGTGTAGTCCGAGTTGCCGAGCAGCACGATCTTGCCGCGCTCGGAGGCGACCCGCTCGACCGCGTGCGACAGCTCGGCGAAGAAGGGCTGCCGGGCGTCCGGCACCACCATGCCGATCAGGTTGGTCCGGCGGCTGGCCATGGCCTGGGCCACACTGTTCGGGCGGTAGCCGAGTTCGGCTATCGCCGCCAGAACCCGCTCCCTGGTCGCCGGGGCGACCGGTCGGGGGCCGTTGTTGATGACATAGCTCACGACCGCGGTCGAGGTCCCTGCCAGCCTGGCCACATCGTCGCGCGTCACCTTGGGCACGTGGGGCATCCTACGCGTCACGGCCACCGGTCCGGCGGTGGGTGTTCGCCGGGCGTACGGAGGTACGCCGGACGGTGTCCGCGCAGCTCCGGCGGCAGCGCCCGGCGGCGGGTCACACCTCCAGTTCGACGTCCTCGTCGTCCGGGGCCGCGACCGGGGCGGTCGTCTTGTCGCTGGCCTTCTCCGGGATCACGAACCGGTAGCCGACGTTGCGGACCGTCCCGATCAGCTGCTCGTGCTGGGCCGAGCTTGGCCCGCAGCCGCCGGACATGGACGTCCACGGTCCGGGTGCCGCCGAAGTAGTCGTAGCCCCAGACCTCCTGGAGCAGCTGGGCGCGGGTGAAGACCCGGCCCGGGTGCTGCGCCAGGTACTTGATCAGCTCGAACTCCTTGAAGGTCAGGTCCAGCACCCGGCCCTTGAGCCGGGCGCTGTAGGTCGCCTCGTCGACCGAGAGGTCGCCGTTGCGGATCTCCATCGGGCCGTCGTCCGGTACCGCCTGGGAGCGGCCCATGGCCAGCCGCAGCCGGGCTTCGACCTCGCCCGGTCCGGCCGTGTCGAGCATCACGTCGTCGATGCCCCAGTCCGCGGTCACGGCGGCCAGGCCGCCCTCGGTGACCACCAGGATCACCGGCGCGCCGGGGCCGGTGGAGCGGAGCAGCTGGCACAGGCTGCGGATGTGGGGAAGATCCCGCCGTCCGTCGACCAGGATCACATCGGCGCTGGGCGTGTCCACCAGCGCGGCGCCCTCGGCGGGGGCCACCCGCACGTTGTGCAGCAGCAGGCCGAGCGCGGGGAGGACTTCGGCGGAGGGCTGGAGGGCATTGGTCAGCAGCAGCAGAGAACTCATACCCGGGTAGTCCCCTTTCCGGGTGACGGAGGGTCGGCAACTCCGAGACTCCCGGCGGGCACACCGCACTGTGCGCGCCACCGGCCATGCAATGAGCCGTGAGCAGGATGTGGATTCAAGGGCTGAATGCACAAAAGGACCCGGGGGCGACTCTGCCCGGATCCCTTGGAGAAGCAGAATAGCCCACATGGACGCGAGCGCGAAGAGCCTGACCAGGAACGCCGGGGGCGCACAGCTGTGGCAGGTGCCCGCGGAGGCGCTGATCACCGCGGCCGACGGAGTCCGGCTGCACGCGGCGTACGCCCCGCCACAGCCCGCTCGGCGGCCGGGTTCGGGGCCGGGTTCGGGGCCTGATTCGGGGCCGGGTTCGGCGATTCCGTGGGACGTTCCGGTGATCGTTCTGGCGCACGGGTTCACCGGTGCGGTCGAGCGTCCCGCGGTCCGCAGGGCGGTCGCGCTGCTGACCCGGCGGGCGGGGGTGGTGAGCTTCTCCTTCCGCGGTCACGGCCGCTCGCAGGGCCGCTCCACGGTCGGCGATCTGGAGGTGCTGGACGTACAGGCGGCTGTCGACTGGGCCCGGACGCTGGGCTACCGGCGGGTGCTCACCCTCGGCTTCTCCATGGGGGGCGCGGTGGTGCTGCGACACGCCGCGCTGCACGGCGGTGTGGACGCGGTCGCGGCGGTGAGCGCCCCGGCCCGCTGGTACTACCGGGGGACGGTGCCGATGCGGCGGCTGCACTGGGTGGTGACCCGGCCGCTGGGGCGGGTCGTGGGACGGCTGGGGCTGGGCACCCGGATCGACCCCCACGAATGGCGGACCGTCCCGATGCCGCCGGTGGAGGCCGCGGCCGGGCTGGTCGCCCGGGACATTCCGCTGCTGCTGGTGCACGGTGACCAGGACCCCTACTTTCCGCTGGACCATCCGCGCTCGCTGCACCGGGCGGCCGGTCCCGGCCGCTCCGAGCTGTGGATCGAACCCGGTTTCGGGCATGCCGAGAACTCCGCCCCGGACGAACTGATCGAACGTGTGGGCGACTGGCTGACCAGTGCGCGGTGACGGCGGACCGGCGGACGAGACATGATGTCCCGATGCGAGCTTCGACTGAGGAGGGTGAGATGACCGGGACGACCGCGGTCACCGACACCGGACCGGCCCCTGCCCCGAGCGGCGTGATCCGGTACTGGGCTGCCGCCAAGGCCGAGGCCGGTACCGGCGAGGAGCCCTACCGCGCGGTGACGCTCCAGGACGCCCTGGACGACGCCCGGCGCCGACACGCCGACCGGCCCGGCTTCGCGCGGGTGCTCGGTCTGTGCTCGTTCCTGGTCGACGGGGATCCGGTCGGCACCCGCGACCACGCCTCGGTCCGGCTCGCCGAGGGCGGCGTGGTCGAGGTCCTCCCACCGTTCGCGGGCGGGTGAGCGGCCCGATGTCCGACGCCGACTACTACGCCCAGCAGGGTCACCCGGGCCAGCCCGGCCAGCCCGCCCAACAGGGTCATCCCGGTCATCCCGGCCAGCCCGGCTACCAGCCGCAGCCGGGCGGGCCCGGCTATTTCGCCGACGACGCCGAGGCAACCGCCTTCCTCCCGCCGGTGCCCGCGCAGGGGCCGCCGCCCGGTCATCCTGGTGGCCCTGGCTATGCCAATGGCCCCGGCCATCCCGGTCAGCAGGGCTATCCCGGTTATCAGGGCGATCCTGGTCATCAGGGTGATCCCATGCACATGCACCAGGGTGGTCCCGGCTACCCCGGTGGCCAGGGCTACCAGGGCGACCCCGGTTATCAGGCCGACCCCGGTTATCAGGCCGACCCGGTGCAGCCCCCGGCCAATTCGCGGTTCGGGCAGATCCACGAGAAGTACGCGACCACCGAGTTGCGCGTGCCGCAGCAGCCGCCCACGGCCTGGCCGGACGGCTGGGAGCAGCACCAGGGGACCCCGAACCCGGCCGCCGCTCCCGCGCAGGCCCCGGCCGCCGCCCCGCCGCCCGGCTGGCAGCCGCAGGGCGCCATGCCCCACTACCCGGCGCCCGGTGGCCCCGCACCCAGCGGCTACGCCCCCGCAGCGGGCAGTCCGGGCGCAGCGCCAGGTCCCGTGTCAGGCCCTGTGCCCAGCCCTGTGCCCGGACCCGTGCCCGGTCCCGGCGGGTTCGCCCCCGCGCCGGGCGGTCCTGCGCCCATGACCGCGCCCGTGCCCGCGTCAGCTCCCATGGCCTCCGCGCCCATGCACGCGCCCGCGCCGGGCGGTCCCGCTCCGGCAGCGGGTTTCGCCGGCTTCGCGCCGGGGCCCGGCGCTGCCGGTCCCGGGGCACCCGGTTATCCGGCCCCTCCGGGCGGCCCCGTCGTCGCGTCCGGCCCGGTCGGCTACCCGTCGGCGCCCGGCGCTCCGGCTGCCGGGGCCGGGTTCGTCCCCGGTGGGGCGGAGGAGGTCGCCGGCGGGTTTGTGGCCACGCCGCTCTCGATCCGGGAGACGTTCGCGGCAGCGCAGCCCACCGGTCCGGCCGGGCCGGTCGCCGCGCCGCCCCCGTCGCCGCTGGAGACCGAGGTGGCCGGGGCCGGCGGGTCGATCCGGGAGGCGTTCGCCGCCGCACAGCCCACCGGCCCGCAGGCCTCGGCGGGCGTGCCGGTGGTGTCGGCGCCCGTTCCGGCGCCGGTGGTCCGGTCGGGATCGCCGATCCGTGACCCCGGCATCCAGCCGGCCGCGGCCACCCTGGGCCTGGCCGTGCTGCTCGCGCTCGCCGCGCTGCTGGACGGATGACACTGGTCGTGCCGGTGGTGCTGCTGCAAGCGGTGACCGCGGCCGGCTGGTTCCGGCTCAACGGGATGTGGCCCGCCCGGCAGGGCATCGCCTTGGCCGCGCTCGGTGGCTTTGTCGCCGACGCCGCCATGCTGGCCGCTGCCGGGGGCACCGCCCCGGCGGTACTGGCGGGCACCCTCGGCGGGTTCTTCCTGCTGGTGCTGATCCTCCAGATCTTCCGGCCGAGCAATCCCGACGAGCGGTTCTACGCGCTGACCGTGAGTGCCTCGGCGACGCTGATGACGGTGCTGGCGGCCTGCTTCACGGCGGCGGTGACCCTCACCCACCACGGCTGGTCGAGTGGCGCGGTGGTCACCACCGGCGCGCTCGCGGCCGGGGTGGCGACGCTGGTCTCGGCGGTGCCGAAGCTCCCGGCACCGGCGGCCTTCGCCGCCGGTGCGGTGGCCGGGCTGCTCTGCGGGGTAGGCGTGGGTTCGGCGAGCGGCCTCGGCCTGCCCGCTGCCGCGCTGCTCGGGCTGGCGGCGGGCGGCTGTGCCCTGATCGGTCGCCGGGTGGCGGCATACGACTTCCCGTCGCGGTTCGTGCACTTCACGGCGGGGATCGCGGTGCGCTTGGCCTGGCCGCCCGATGGTCTACCTGGTCGGGCGGCTGTTCGCCGGCTGACATCTGCTGACAACTGTCATCTGCCAGTCGTCATCCGCCAGTCGTCATCCGATATGCGACATCCGATATCCGGCAGCCGTCAGTCGGCGTCCGGCAGCTGTCAGCTGTCAGCTGTCAGTCGGGATCGGTCAGCTGGAGTTCTGGCCGGGCAACCGTGGCTGCCCGGCCCGACGTCTTCGGACACGAGCCCATGGAAGGGAAGTACATGCGAGCCGTACGACGTCTGCTGATAGTCCTGCTGGTGCTGGCCGGCCTGTTCGTGGTGGCCGACCGGGTCGCCGTGAACCTGGCCCAGTCGCAGGTCGCGAGCCAGATCCAGTCGTCCCGGAAGCTGCCCCAGAAGCCCGGGGTGGACATCGAGGGCTTCCCGTTCCTGACCCAGCTGCTCGGCGGCAAGCTGGACGAGGTGAAGGTGCACGCCGACAGCATGGTGGTGCAGGGCACCGGTGGCGTGCAGCCGGTCACCCTGCAGAACTTCCAGGCTGATCTGAAGGGCGTCAAGCTGGAGAACAACTACTCCACGGCCGTGGCCGACACCGCCGTGGGGTCGGCGCTGATCTCCTATGCCAACCTGTCCAGCGCCATGCAGAGCCATCCGGCCCTCAGCTACGGCGGCGCCGGCCGGGTGAAGGTGGCGGTGACGGTCGACGTGCCGCTGATCGGTTCGCGGCACATCTCCGGGACGGCGAAGCTGACGGCGTCCAACGGCGCCCTCGGGGTCACCGATGTCAGCGGCATCACCGGCCTGTCGGACCTGCCGGGCGTCGGCGACGCGCTGGTGGAGAGCCTGGCGGCGGCAGCGATCGGGCCGCAGTTCCAGCTGTCGGGCCTGCCCACCGGGCTTGAGGTGACCCAGGTACAGGCCGAGCCGAACGGGGTACTGGCCACTGTGGCCGGTACCGGCGTGTCGCTCAGCAACACCAGCGACTGACGGTACAGGCTCGTCAGTGACCGCCGGGCGGTCGCCGGGCGAGCAATCCGACCGTCCGATCAGCGAGACGGAGTGTCCACCTCTGTCCCGCCGGTCGCACTCCGCACCCGCCCCCGTGGCGGGAGGGAGCGGTGCGGGGCGCGCCGAGGCGCCGCCGCCGACACCCTCGTATCAATATGCGGAGCATTATGTCTCACTACTCAAGACATCAATGACAGCAGGCGTTCCCTTTGCCTAGCATCGACAGCATGAAGCGACAGGCAGATCTCACAAAGCGGCGGGCGGTCGACCTGTGCCGCGTCTCTGCCTGCCTGTGTCGAATGCGCTGACCGGGGCATCGCTCCCCGCACGTCCGCAGATCTGAACCACTGCCGCGCTGTCTCACCATCCGATCCTCCCCTTCGGACAGGCCTGCGCGCGGCGCCCCCTTCCGCAACTGCCCCGGATGGAGAATCCCCGATGAGCCGCAGTGACGTACTCGTAAGCGCGGAGTGGGTCCAGGAGAACCTGGACGCCCCCAAGGTCGTCGTCGTCGAGGTCGACGAGGACACCGCCGCGTACGACAAGAACCACATCCGCAACGCCGTCCGGATCGACTGGAAGAAGGACCTCCAGGACCCGGTCCGCCGCGACTTCGTCGACCAGGCCGGCTTCGAGGCGCTGCTGTCCGCCAAGGGCATCGCCAACGACGACACCGTGGTGCTCTACGGCGGCAACAACAACTGGTTCGCCTCGTACGCCTTCTGGTACTTCAAGCTGTACGGCCACTCCGACGTGCGACTGCTGGACGGCGGCCGCAAGAAGTGGGAGCTCGACTCCCGCGAGCTGGTCAAGGGCGAGGACGTGCCGGAGCGCGCGGCGACCGAGTACCGGGCGCAGCCGCAGGACGCCTCCATCCGCGCCTTCCGTGACGACGTCATCGCCGCGATCGGCAGCAAGAACCTGGTCGACGTGCGTTCGCCCGACGAGTTCTCCGGCCGCCTGCTCGCCCCGGCGCACCTCCCGCAGGAGCAGTCGCAGCGCCCCGGCCACGTGCCCAGCGCCCGCAACATCCCGTGGTCGAAGAACGCCAACGACGACGGCACCTTCAAGTCGGACGAGGACCTGAAGGCCCTGTACGAGTCCGAGAACGTGGACCTGTCCAAGGACACCATCGCCTACTGCCGCATCGGTGAGCGTTCCGCGCTCACCTGGTTCGTGCTGCACCAGCTGCTCGGCCAGACCAACGTCAAGAACTACGACGGTTCCTGGACCGAGTACGGCAGCCTCGTCGGCGTGCCGATCGAGCTCGGCGCCAACTGAGTACCGGCCCCACCCCGAAGGAGAACAAGACGATGTGCGGTGCGAAGGCCGGCGGCCCCGAACTTGCAGGAGTTGACGTGGCGAGCGAGACGATCATCCAGGGTTCCGGTGACCCGCGACGGCGAGCCGGTCAACGGCTACGTGCGGCTGCTCGACGAGGGCGGCGAGTTCACCGCCGAGGTGCCGACCTCCGCGACCGGGCAGTTCCGCTTCTTCGCGGCCCCCGGCACCTGGACGCTGCGCGCCCTGGTCCCCGGCGCGACGGTCGACCGGGTGGTTGCCGCCACCCGTGGCTCGGTGGCCGAGGTGGCCATCGCGGTCTGAGTCACAGACCCAGCTCCAACCGCGATGCCCCGTACCGGAAGCCCGGTACGGGGCATCGCGGCTGCACCGGGCACCCCGGTGCCGCGCGCGTGGTCCTTGCCGCGCGGCGCGGTCCTGAAGGCCTGGCCGGATCGGGCGGATCGGCTGCCTCCGGCCGTCAGTAGACCAGCGCCTGCACGCCGTCCGCCATCACCTCACTGACGAACACCTGCGCCCCGGCGATCCGCACCCCCTCCA
Organism: Streptacidiphilus sp. 4-A2; assembly: GCA_014284505.1. GTDB lineage: Bacteria > Actinomycetota > Actinomycetes > Streptomycetales > Streptomycetaceae > Streptacidiphilus. The sequence continues at coordinate 7,132,872 of JAAFYY010000001.1, forward strand.
GCACATCCGCCTGGGTGATCCCGCGCCGGGCCGCGCACTGGGTGCACAGGGTGACCTGGCCGCCCGCCAGCAGGCCGGCCAGCAGCTCGGGCAGCGGCGCCGCGTGCGGCAGCTCGAACTCGGCGGCGCGTCCCGGCAGAGCGAACCAGCTGGACTCCCCGGTCAGCCAGAGCGACACCTCCACCCCGCTGGCGACGGCGACCGCCGCCACCGTGAACGCCTGCGAGCAGCGCTCCGGCGCGTCCGCCCCGGCAGTGACCTTGATGACCAGTTTCTTCGACATGCGCCAACCCTATGCAGCGGCCCGCCGCAAACGCCCGGTGCAGGCAGATTAGACTCGGAGAGCCCGCCCCACTGTCCGTCACCGCAACGAGGAGCAGTCAGCATGCTCGTAGGCTCTTATGACACCCTGCTGGTCATCATGGCCATCGCCATCATCTCTTTCGCCGCCTATGCGGTGAAGAAGCTCTACCAGGGTCAGCGCTGACATGATCGAGATCCCCTCCGGTCTGCACAAGGACGTCGTCTCCCTGGCCTTCCTCCTGGGCACCTGGGAGGGCGCGGGGGTGCACGCCGCGCTGCCGGGCCGGGGGACCCGGACGCGGAGAAGTGCAACTTCGGCCAGGAACTCGTCTTCCGGCACGACGGCCGCCCGTTCATCGAGTTCCGCTCCCGCAGCTGGGTGCTGGACGCCGAGGGCGAGAAGGTCCGCCCGCTGGAGAACGAGAGCGGCTTCTGGCGGGTCACCGGCAACCCGCACGGCGCGGCCGGTGTCCGTGAGATCGAGTGCTCGCTGGTGCGCGACGACGGCACCGTGGAGATCTGGTACGGCGAGCTGGCCGACGGCAAGCCGCAGATCGACCTGGTCACCGACGCGGTCGCGCGGGTGGCCGACAGCGCCCCGTACACCGGCGGCAAGCGGCTCTACGGCCTGGTCAACGGCGAGCTGATGTGGGTCGGCGAGAAGTCCGCCCCGGAGGTGCCGCTGCGGCCGTACATGTCGGCCCAGCTGAAGAAGGTGCTGAACCCGGCGCAGCTGGTCGCCGACATCGCCGACCTCCCGGACGACGGCATCGCCTTCTTCCGCTGACAGCTGGCAGCCGACAGCCGACAGCTGGCAGCCGTCGGATGACAGATGACAGCCGACAGCTGATCGCCGGCCGGCCCGGTGACCCGCTGACCGGCCGCAACACCGCCGGTGGCACCGGATCCGGCCGCCGACGCCTTCAGCGTTCGTCCCGCGCCCCCCTAGACTCGGGGGCGCGGGACGTTGTCGTACTGAGGGCGTTGCCGAGGGCGTTGTCGTATCGAGGGTTGAGAGGCACGCAGGTGAGTGGGACCGACTGGCAGAGCGATCTCCGGGCAAAGGGCTACCGGCTCACGCCGCAGCGCCAACTGGTGCTGCAAGCCGTGGGGGCGCTGGAGCACGCCACCCCGGACGACATCCTCACCGAGGTCCGCCGCACCGCCAACGGAGTGAACATCTCCACGGTCTACCGGACGCTGGACCTGCTGGAGGAGCTCGACCTGGTCTCGCACGCCCACCTGGGCCACGGTGCGCCGACCTACCACCTGGCCGACCACGACCAGCATCTGCACCTGGTGTGCCGCGACTGCGAACGGGTCACCGAGACCGATGTCGCCCTCGCCGCGCCCTTTGTGGAATCCCTGCGGTCCGTGCACGGTTTTGAGACTGACATGAAGCACTTCGCCATCTTCGGCCGCTGCGCCGACTGCACCCGTGCGCAGGCCGCTGCCGACGCCGCCGCCACCAGCTCCGCCGCTGCCACCACCGACTCCGCTAAGGACGCCGCCACGTGACCGTGCCCACCGCCAGCCCGCTGCTGTCCCTGCCCGGCGCCGTCGCCGCCGACGGCGTGGACGCGCCCGTGGCCGCGCACTACGGCGACCTGTTCCGCGAACAGCGCGAGCTGGTGGCCGGCCGGGGCTTTGTCGACCTCTCCCACCGGGGCGTGGTCACCGTGTCCGGCCCGGACCGGCTGAGCTGGCTGCACCTGCTGCTGACCCAGCACGTCAGCGCGCTGCCGCCGCAGCAGGCCACCGAGGCGCTGGTGCTCTCCCCGCACGGGCACATCGAGCACGCGCTGTACCTGGTCGACGACGGCGCCATGACCTGGGTACATGTCGAACCGGGGACCCAGGGGCCGCTGGTGGCCTATCTGGAGAAGATGAAGTTCTTCAACGACGTCGAGATCAAGGACGCGACCGGCGACTACGCGGTGGTGTACCTGCCCGCCGGGTCCGCCGCGGATGTCTCGGCCGCCGCCGCGATCCGCGAGCTGCCCCACGGGCGGGATCTGTTCCTGCCGCGGGCGGAGCTGGCCGCGGCCACCGGCGGGTACGGCGCCCCGGCCGGGCTGTGGGCCTATGAGGCGCTGCGGATCGAGGCGTACCGCCCGCGGCTGGGCTTCGAGACCGACCACCGCACCATCCCGCACGAGCTGGGCTGGCTGGAGTCCGCCGTCCATCTGAACAAGGGCTGCTACCGCGGCCAGGAGACGGTCGCCCGGGTCAACAACCTCGGCCGCCCGCCGCGTCGGCTGGTCTTCCTGCACCTGGACGGCAGCATGGAGGTGCTCCCGGAGCACGGCGCCGAGGTCCGGGTGGCGGCGGACGGCCCGGAGAGCCGCCCGGTCGGCTTCGTGACCTCCTCGGCCCGGCACCACGAACTGGGGCCGGTCGCGCTGGCGCTGGTCAAGCGCAACACGGCGGTGGACGTCCCGTTGCTGGCCGGAACCGTCCCGGCGGGCCAGGAGATCGTGGTCCCGCAGTAGGCAGGCCGCCCGGCCCGTCCGCCCACCCGCCCGGCGGCCGGGCAGTCGCGGCGGCGGGCCCCAGCAGCCGCGCACCCGCAGGAGTCGAGCTGCGGCAGAAGCCGAGCTGCCGCAGAAGCCGAGCTGTCTCAGAAGTCGAGCAGCAGGGTGAACGGGCCGTCGTTGACCAGTGAGACCTTCATGTCGGCGCCGAAGCGGCCGGTCTCCACGGTCGCGCCCAGCGCGCGCAGCTGCGCCACCACCTCGTCCACCAGCGGCTCGGCCACCGGGCCCGGCGCGGCGGCGTTCCAGGTGGGGCGGCGGCCCTTCCTGGCGTCCCCGTAGAGGGTGAACTGGCTGATCACCAGCAGTGGCGCGGCCAGGTCGGAGCAGGACTTCTCGCCTTCGAGCACCCGTACCGACCACAGCTTGCGGGCGAGCAGGGCCGCCTGCTCCGGGGTGTCCTCGTGGGTGACGCCGACCAGGACGCACAGCCCTGGTCCGATGATGGAACCCACCACCTCCCCGCCGACGGTCACCTTCGCCTCGGTCACTACCTGAGCCACTGCACGCATGGGGGATATTGTGCCCGGGGCGCTCGGGTGGGGACGCAGGGGCGTGGGGCCCCGAGCACGCGCCCCGGCGCAGTCCCGGCGTCCCGCTCTGGTCTGGGCATATGCGCCGGTCGTATGAGCCACCCGCGAACGCCAGGGGGCCGATCGGGTGCTGCCTACCTGCGCGCGGGTCCCGAGCGGTGGCACGATGCCAGCCGGGGACGGCGTCGAAGCGGTCACGGACCAGGGGACGGCAGACGTGGTGGGCGACGGGTACGCACAGCGGGACGAAGCGACGGCTCCGGGGTGCACGGGGGCGGCAGCGACTGCCCTGGGGTGCCTGGGCATGGACGAGCTGCGCTCCCGCCGCCGCCGGGCCCAGGAGGACGAGGCCGACCTGTCGTATCTGCGCCGCCTGCTCCAGGGCCGGCTGGACATCCTCTGCGCCGAGCTGGCCCGGCGCAGCGGCCGGCAGGCCCTGCCGGACACCCTGCTGGAGCGGCTGCCGGAGATCCTGGCGGACCTCCCGTCGCGGGTCCGCAGCTCGGCCCGCCATGTCACCCTGGGCACCCCGCGCAGCGCCGAGTTCCGCTCGCTGGCGGACGAACTGATGGACGACATCGCCTTCGCCGACCCGCAGGCGCAGTCCGACTCGGCCCTGCGGGCCGCCTGCGTGCGGCTGACCAGGCACGAGCGGGCGATCTCGGTCCGCAGGCAGGGGCTCCAGCGGACGGCGGACGAGTGCAGTGCGGAGATGACCCGCCGGTACCGTGAAGGGGAAGCACGTGTAGACGATCTGCTCCTCGGAGGCTGAGCCCATGACCACCCCGCCCACCACCTCGGCACCGTCCGCAGAGCTCGCCGCGGTGGTCCGCTCCGGCTTCACCGAGGGGCGGCACCTGGGCTCGCTCGTGGTGCTGGCCGCCGACGGCTCGGTCGAACTCGCCCTCGGATCGCCGGGGGAGCTGGTGTTCCCCAGGTCCAGCAACAAGCCGATGCAGGCGGCCGCGATCCTGCGGACCGGCCTTGAGCTGGACGGTGTGCTGCTGGCGCTGGCGGCGTCCAGCCATTCCGCGGAATCGTTTCACCTGGACGCTGTCCGGGCCCTGCTGTCCACTGCCGGGCTCGGTGTCGACGCGTTGCAGACCCCGCCGTCCTGGCCGCTGGACGAGGCCGAGCAGGAGGCCTGGATACGCTCCGGCGGCCACGAGGAGCCCATCCTGATGGACTGCTCGGGCAAGCACGCCGCGATGCTGGCCGCCTGCGTCGCCAACGGCTGGGACACCGCCGGCTACCTGAATCAGGACCACCCCGTTCAGCGGCAGGTCCTGGACACCCTCCAGCAGCTCAGCGGGGAGACCGTGGACACGGTCGGCGTGGACGGCTGCGGCGCCCCGCTGATGGCGATCAGCCTGACCGGCCTGGCCCGGGCGTTCCAGGCGGTGCTGCTGGCCGAGCCGGGCAGCCCGGAACGCCGGGTCGCGGACGCCATGCGCGCCCACCCGGAGTACGTCGGGGGCACCCGCCGGATCGACACCTGGCTGATGCGCGGCGTCCCCGGCTCGCTGTCCAAGATGGGGGCGGAGGCGGTGCAGGCGGTCGCCCTGCCGGACGGCCGGGCCCTCGCCTTCAAGATCGACGACGGCGCCGCCCGCGCGGTCGGCCCGGTGCTGGCCGCGGTGCTGCGCAGGCTCGGCGTCAGCGCCACCGGCGACACCCTCAACCGGATCGCCTGCGCCCCGCTGTACGGCGGCGGCAGGCCGGTCGGCGAGATCCGCGCCTCGTTCTGACCGGAGGTCGGCCAGGACGCCAGCGGAGGGGCCGACCGAGGGGCCGGCCGGGGAGCGGGGGTTCAGCCCTCCGTGCCCCGGCGGCCCCGCCGTCCGGGCCGGAGGGTTCGGCCGCGCCGGTCAGCCGGGCGAAGGCCTCCAGATTGCGGGTCGACTCGCCGCGGCTGACGCGCCACTGCCACTCGCGTTTGATCGCCGAGGCGAAACCCAGCTCAAGCAGGGTGTTGAAGGGCTCGTCGGCGTTGGTCAGCACCGAGCCCAGCAGCCGGTCGACCTCCGGCGCGGTCACCGCGGCCAGCGGCAGCCGGCCGACCAGGTAGACATCCCCGAGCCGGTCGATCGCGTAGGCCAGCCCGTACACCCGGGTGTTGCGCTCCAGCAGCCAGCGGTAGAAGCCCTCGTGGTTCTCGTCCGGCCGGCGCACCACGAAGGCGTTGACGCTCAGCGTGTGCTCCCCCACCCGCAGCGAGCAGGTGGTGGAGAGCTTGCGGGTGCCGGGCAGGGCCGCGACCAGGGTGTACTGGTCGGGCTGCTCCCAGTCGAGGCCGGAGTCGTCCAGCGCGGCGCGCAGCACGGTCAGGGCCGCGGCCCTGAGGTCCGCACGGTCGGCGGCGCTGTCGACCGGACTGTGGGTGGCACTCTCGGCGGCGCTGTCCATGGCACTGTCCATGGCCCGACGCTACCGCCCGCCGGACCGGTCGGTGCGGGTGGACCCGGCCCGGCGGCCGTGCTTCATCCGCGTGCCCGGCCCGGGGTCCCGGCACGCAGCGCGTGCGCGTACACCTCGGCGGTGTCCGCCGCGGCCCCGGCCCAGCCGAAGGCGGTCGCGTGGCGGGCGGCGGCCCGGCCCATCCGGGCGCCCAGCTCCGGGTCGTCGATCAGCCGACGCAGCGCGGTCGCCCAGTCCCGCGGGTCGTGGCCGTGGACCAGCAGTCCGGTCTCGCCGTCGCGCACCGCGACCGGCAGCCCGCCGACGGCCGCCGCGACCACCGGTGTGCCGCAGGCCTGGGCCTCCAGCGCGACCAGGCCGAAGGATTCGCTGTAGGAGGGCATCACCAGGGCGGTGGCCGCCCGGTACCACTGGGCCAGCTCGGCCTGCCCGACCGGCGGCTGGAACCGCACGACGTCGGAGATGCCCAGCTGGGCGGCAAGCTTGTGCAGGCTTTCGGGACGGGCCATCCCGCTGCCGCTGGGACCGCCGACCACCGGCACCACCAGCCGCTCGCGCAGCCCCGGATCGTTGTCCAGCAGCACCGCGACGGCGCGGAGCAGCACGTCGGGGGCCTTGAGCGGCTGTATCCGCCCGGCGAAGAGCAGCACTGTCGCGTCCAGCGGCAGTCCGAGCCCGACCCGGATCGCGCGCTTGGCCGCGCAGGGATGGCTGACCGCGTCCCCGACCGCGCCGGTCGGCGCGGCGGTGGCGGGCCGGAACACCTCCAGGTTGACCCCGGGGTGCACCACGGCCAGCTGCTCCGGCCGCGCGTCGTAGTGCAGCGCCAGCTGCTCCGCCTCCTCGGCGGTGTTGGCGATCAGCCGGTCGGCGGCGGCCACCACCTGGGTCTCCCCTATGATCCGGGCGGCCGGCTCGGGGTGTCCTCCGCGGCCAGCGAGGCGTTCTTGACCTTCGCCATGGTGTGCATGGTGTGCACCAGGGGCACGCCCCAGCGCTCCGAGGCCAGCCAGCCGACCTGACCGGACAGCCAGTAGTGGGAGTGCACCAGGTCGTAGTGACCGGCCGGTGCCCTGCCTCGGCCCGCAGCACGCCGTGGGTGAAGGCGCACAGCTGCGCGGCCAGGTCCTCCTTGAGCAGGCCCTCGAAGGGCCCCGCGGTGATGTGCCGGACCAGCACCCCCGGTGCCAGCTCCACGGTGGGCGGCAGCTCGGAGGAGGTGGTGCGGGTGAAGATCTCCACCTCGATGCCGCGCTCGGCGAGGCGCTTGGAGAGCTCCACGATGTAGACGTTCATACCGCCCGCGTCACCCGTCCCGGGCTGGTGCAGCGGGGAGGTGTGCACGCTGAGCATGGCGATGCGGGAAGGCTGCTGGGGCACCGCTCGTCCTCACTAACGGGGGTCGGGAGCGCGGTCCTGCGCATGTCCCGGTCTTCAACAATGCTGCAACACGGATCGACGGCCATCGATTCCCGGGGCAGCCGCCCGGCTCGGACCGCGGGCGCGGGCCGCGTACGCTGCGGACTGTGTCCAGTGCGAGCGGTCGGGTTCTGCGGACCGGCGGCCGCCGGTCCGGCGCTGCGCCCGCCCGGTCGGCGCGGTGACCCGGGCACCACCAATCCGAACCGGTTGCGCCGGATGGACCGCTGGATCGCGGCCGAGCTCGCCCCGGCGCTGCGCCGCTCGGCGGCGGCCCCGGTCGCGGTGGACCTGGGTTACGGGGCCGCGCCCTGGACCGCGGTGGAGCTGCACCAGCGGCTGGCCCTGCTCCGGGCCGATGTGCGGGTGGTCGGCATCGAGATCGAACCGGAGCGGGTGGCGGTCGCCCAGCGCTATGCCCGGCCGCCGGGGCTGACCTTCCGCCGCGGCGGCTTCGAGGTGCCGCTGGACGGCGCCGGGCCGCAGGCGGGGGGACGCGCTGCTGATCCGGGCCGCGAACGTGCTGCGCCAGTACGACGAGGGTCAGGTCGCGGAGGCCTGGGCCCTGCTGTGCGGGCGGCTGGCCCCGGACGGGCTGCTGGTCGAGGGGACCTGCGACGAGATCGGCCGGCGCCAGGTGTGGGTGGCGCTGGACCGGGGCGGTCCGCGCACGGTCACCTTCGCCGCCCGGCTCGGCGGCCTGGACCGCCCCTCCGACCTGGCCGAGCGGCTGCCGAAGGCGCTGATCCACCGCAATGTCCCGGGCGAGCCGGTGCACGCCTTCCTGCGTGACCTGGACCGGGCCTGGGCGGCGGCCGCGCCCTACGGGGACTTCGGCGCGCGGCAGCGGTGGATGGCGATGGCGCGGACGGTCGCTGCCGACTGGCCGGTGGTCGGCGGCCCGCGCCGCTGGCGGCTGGGCGAACTGACGGTCCGCTGGGACGCGGTGGCCCCGGCCGGCCGGGCCTGAGCACCGCCCCGCCCGCGCCCGAACCGCCCTGTCCCTGGGCCCGCCTGACGGTGGAACAGCTTGAGTGGCTACGGGTGGTACCCGCCGTATGGGCGATTCACCCGATTTAAGGCGTTCCATCGGCAAATTTCACTCGAACGAGTTATCGAATCTTATGGAGAATTGACGTCCACTCAGTCCACCATGGACCCATGACCCGCTCCTCCGCCCAGGTCACCGAGTTCGCCCTGGATCCGCTCGAACACCCGGTAGGCCACCTCGTCGAACAGGACGAAGCGGGCCTCGCCGAGGCTGCCGTGCGGGCAGGTGCGGACGGTGGTCAGCGCGATGCGCGCGGCGTCGTCCAGGGGCCAGCCGTAGATCCCGGTCGACACGGCCGGCAGCGCCAGCGTGCGCACCCGAGCTCGACGGCCACCCGCAGCGACTCGCGGTAGCAGGAGGCGAGCAGCGCCGCCCGCTCCGGATCACCCGGCGCGTACACCGGGCCCACGGTGTGGATCACCCAGTCGGCGGGCAGCCGCCCGGCGGTGGTGGCCACGGCCCGGCCGGTCGGCAGCCCCCGGCCGTAGTGCGAGGCGCGCAGCGCCCGGCAGGCCGCGAGCACCTCGGGGCCGCCCTTGCGGTGGATCGCGCCGTCCACGCCCCCGCCACCCAGCAGCGACGAGTTGGCCGCGTTCACCACCGCGTCCACCCGCTGCTCGGTGATGTCACCCTTGACCAGAGTGATCTCCATCACGTACCTCCCTCTCGGGCGTGTCCGGCGCGGGTCCGGATACCGCGCCCGTCCAGGGGATTCTCCGCTTCCGGGGGTCCGGCCGCGGACCGTTGTCAGTGGGTGGAATCACGTCGCAGGTGTGACGTGCCGCGCGGAGGACCTGCGGAGATCACGTTAGGGTCACGGGAAAAGCCAAGGATCGCGGTGTTTCATGGGCACTGCACCTGTCGCCCAACCGTTGCACAGCTGGGGAGAGGGAGGTACCGCTGATGCCCGCCATTGAGAGCGCGCACGAGCCGCAGCTGAGCGCGCCACCGGCACGCCCATACCGCGCCCGCGGCTTGCCCCGGTCCCGGCCGTCCAGCCGGTGCACCCGGTATCGGCGGTCCCGGCGGTCCAGGCCGACTGCGCCGCACTCTCCGACCCCGGCTCGGTCCTCGGCAGCGCGGCCGTCGCCGTCCCGCTGTCGGTCCTGGTCATCGACAACGACCCGGAGGACGCCGAGAGCGTCCGCAATCTGCTGGCCGAGGTCGCCGCAGACGTCCGGGTCCGCTGGGCGCGCAACCTCGACGAGGCCACGGCCATGCTCACCGTGGACACCGCCTGCATCCTGCTGGACCTCGAACTCCCCGACGGCGGCGGCCTCGACGGCCTGCGCAGGCTGCTGCGCCGCGCCCCGCGCACCGCGGTGCTCGCCGTCACCGACACCGCCGATGTGTACCTCGGCGCCGCCGCGGTGGCCGCCGGTGCTCAGGACTTCCTGGTCAAGCAGGAGATGGACGGCCGGCTGCTCAGCCGCGCGGTCCGCTACGCGGTCGAGCGCAAGCGCGCCGACGAGTCCCAGCGCCGCCTGGTCGAGGCCGAGCTGCGCGGTCAGGAGAACGCCCGCCTCCAGCGGCACCTGCTGCCCACCCCGCTGCTCGACGGCTCCGGGCTCACCTTCCACGCCCGCTACCGCCCCGGCCGCCGGCGGGCGCTGCTCGGCGGCGACTTCTACGACGCGGTCCGCACCTCGGACGGCAGTGTCCATGTGGTGATCGGCGACGTCTGCGGGCACGGCCCGGACGAGGCGGCCCTCGGTGTGGCGCTGCGCATCGCCTGGCGCACCCTGGTCTTCGCCGGGCTCACCGGTGAGGCACTGCTCGGCACCCTCCAGCGGGTCCTCGAACACGAGCGCCGCAGCGAGGAGATCTTCGCGACCCTGTGCATGCTGGCCATCGACCCCGACGGCGAGTACGCCGACGCCGGCACCCCCGCGCGGCGCCGTGCTGCTGCGCGAGTTCCGCCCGCCGGAGCTGCTGCCGTACGACAACGGCGGCCCGGCCCTGGGGCTGCTGCCGCTGGAGGGCCCGGCCGAAGCCGAACAGTGGCCGCCGACCAAGGTCCGCCTGGGCGAGGAGTGGAGCCTGATGCTCTACACCGACGGGCTGATCGAGGGCCGGATAGGCGCGGGCACGCGCCGACTCGGGCAGGAGGGACTGATCGGCATGATCGCGGACCACCAGCAGAGCGGGCTGCGCGACGAGCTGCTGATCGACACCGCCATGTCCGAGGTCGAGGACCTCAACGGCGGCGCGCTGGCCGATGACGTGGCGGTGCTGCTGCTCAGCCGCCCGCCCGCAGGCCTGTCCGAGTAGCCCGAAGTAGCTCGGAGCAGCTGCGAGCAGTGGCGTCCGGGCGCGAGCGTCGGCCGCGCCGGTCACCAGGGGCCGTAGGGGCCCATGTGGGTGTTGTCCTTCTTGTTCTTGTTCTTCCGCGACGGCGTGATCGCCCTCACCCGGGGGCGTACGTCCACCACGTAGACGATCGCCGCGACCAGTCCGAGCAGCGACAGGATCCCGCTGAGGAAGCCGCCGACCGGCACGATCGACACGGCCACGGCCAGGCCCAGGACGATCATCCAGAAGGGCTTGGTCTGCTTGTCGACGGCGGGGAACGCGTCGGACCGCCGGATCAGCACGTCCACGAAGGCGAAGGCTTCGAACACCAGAATGGCGAGCGTGAGCCATGCCAGGACGTTGCTGAAACCGTCCACCAGGATGCCGCTCAGGGCATAGTGCTGCACCATCGGTCACTCCTTCGCCCGCGATTCCACGGGATCGCATCCGGGATGCCATCTGGGATGGCATCGTCCCATGGACCGGCCTTCTGGCGGGTGGAACGCCCGGGGCACGCCGGACGTGCCCGGCGTGCCCGTCGGAGGCCGCGCCCTTCGCCGGTCAGGACTTCGCCGGTCAGGACTTCGGGGTGTTCTTCCGCGAGGTGGAGCGCTTGGCGGCGGGCTTGGCGGTCTCGTCCGGCTCGAACTCGTCCACCTCGACCTCGATCACCTCGACCTCGTCCACCGAGTCCACCTCGGCGGCGAAGGCGTCGGCCTTGGACTCGGCCTTGGTCGCGATCACGGTCAGCTCGTCCGCGGTGTCCTTGCGCTGCCGGTCCACCACGACCTTGCCGCGCTCGGCCAGCTCGTCGTACACCTCGCGCGCCTTCACCGCGAGCTCGGCCGCGCGGCCGACGGACTGGAGCGCCAGGCCCTGGGCCCGCTCCTGGAGCGACTTGAGGTCCGTCGGCAGCGTGCCCACGGTCTCGGCGACCTTGGCCTGAGCCTCGGTCAGCCGGGCTCCGGCCTCCTGCAACGCGGCGGTGGCCTTCTCCTGGGCGGCCTTGCGGTCGGCGGCGATGGCGGCTGCCCGCTCGGGGACCTCCCGCAGCTTCTCCACCGCGAGATCCCCGGCGCCCGCGAGGGCGTAGAAGGGGGTGGGGTCGGAGAGGGTCTTGCGGATGTCATCGGTCATGGGCATGGGAGTTCTCCCCTAGTCGGGATCAACCTGGTTCGTGCTGTCACTGGTCCCGTGCTCCCTCTCGTTCTCTTTGAGGAAGGAGTCGTAGACGGCGAGCAGCACCTGCTTCTGCCGCTCGTTGATCAACGAGTCCGCGAAGACCGCGGCCCGGAACTCCAGGCCCGCCTCCTCGCGTTCATCGAGGATCCCGGCCTGCACATACAGCGTCTCCGCCGAGATCCGCAGCGCCTTGGCGATCTGCTGCAGGATCTCCGCACTCGGCTTGCGCAGCCCGCGCTCGATCTGGCTGAGGTACGGGTTGGACACGCCGGCGGCATCCGCGAGCTGCCGCAGCGAGTACTGCGCATGCCGCCGCTGCTCACGGATGTACTCGCCGAGCGAGCCGACGTTCAGTGAGGCCATGCCTCCACTGTGCCCCGCTCCGCTAACTATTGCAAGCACAACGCTTGCAAGAGAACGCACCGTCGCCGTTACCGGGCGGGAAAGCCGAATCGGGCGGGTGAAGCGGGCCCCGGCTGGTCACCGAGCGCGGCAGGGCACGTGCCGACGCCACGTATATGCTCGCCGCCGTGCGCCGCCGGCCGTGAGTGCGCCGCGTCGGTCGTGCTCAGCGTGGCCGTGGTGACGTGTGAGACTCGCCGTGCGCGGACGGCGGGAGCCGACCGATGGGGAACGGAGCGCGGAATGGTGAGTAGGTGGCCCGACGTGATCCGGTCCGCGGCCGGTCCCGGCCGCCGCCGGATCTTCGAGCGTGGTGACGTGATCGGCGCGGGCGCGCTGATTGCCTGCATGGTGGTCTCGGTGATCGCGGCTGACGGGGCGGCGCTGAAGGTCGTCGTCGCCGCGCTCGGGCTCTGCGCGGAGCTGGGCATGGTGCTCAGTGGCCGGGCCCTGCCGACACCGCTGACCTGGTTCGGCGTCGCGCTGACCATCGGGACCGGCTTCGCCGTCATGGCTCTCGTGCACAACGGGCTCGGCGAGGTTCCGGTGCTGGCCGCCGCCGCCGTGCTGCCGATGTGCATCCCGGCCGGGCCGGTGCGCAACGCCTGCGTCGCGCTGCTGGCGGTCGGCTTCGGCGTCGCGGTCATGCTGATCCTCAACAGCGTGGCCGGCCTGCTGTCGGCCGTCGGCGTGTGGCTGCTCGCCGACCGTTCGATCGAGCACGCCGCGCTCCAGGCCGAGCGGGACCGCGCGGTCGCGCTACTGGCCGAAGTGGAGGCGTCCCGGGCATCCCGGCAGGAGGCGGCGGCCCTTGAGGAGCGGAGGCGGATCGCCCATGAGCTGCACGACGTGCTCGCGCACAGCCTCGCCGGACTGTCCATGCAGCTTCAGGCGATCAGGGCGATCGCGCGGCGTGACGGTGTTCCGGCAACGCTGACCGGGCCGCTGGACCGCGCCGCCGAGCTCGCGCGCGACGGGGGTGCAGGAGGCCCGCGCGGCGGTGAGCGTGCTGCGTTCCGTACCGCTCCGGGGCGTGGCCGATATCGAGGGCCTGACCAGGGGTTTTCCGGGCGAGGCGCGGCTGCGCGGCAGTGGCCGGGCCGGTCGGCTCACACCCGAGGCCGGGCACGCGGTGTACCGGGCGGTGCAGGAGGCCATGACGAACGCGGCGCGGTACGCGACCGGCAGCGCCATCGAGGTGGACCTGGTGTGGGAGGGCTCCGAGCTGCGCGCTGTCGTGCGGGACCGTGGCCTGCCGGCCGGTCGCGGCCCGTCAGGAGTACAGGGCAGCGGCACGGGGCTGCGGGCCATGGCCGAGCGGATCGAGGCCGTCGGCGGCTCGTTGACCGCCGGACCTGCGCCCGAGGGACCGGGCTGGCGGATCGCGCTCCGTGTGCCCGTCGTGGAGGACGACGGCGCCGCGGCGGACACCGCTTCCGAGGATGCTGCCGCAGCGGGCGGCGCGGTCGCGGGCGGCACCGACGTGGGCGGCACCAGCGCGCCTGGCACTGACGTGGGCGGCATGACGGCAGACGGGAAGGCAGAGGCGTGACAATCAGGGTGCTGGTCGCGGACGACCAGGCGGTGGTGCGGGACGGGGTGTCGCTGCTGCTGACCTCGGCGGAGGACATCGAGGTGGTCGGGCAGGCCGGCGACGGGAACGAGGCGGTGCGGCTCGCCGTGGCGGAGCGGCCCGACGTCGCCCTGGTCGACCTGCGGATGCCCGGGCTCGACGGCGCGCAGGTGACGGCCGAGGTATTGGCCGCGGGCATCGGGACACGGGTGCTGATCCTGACTACGTTCGCCGACGACGACGCGGTGATGCCGGCGCTGCGGGCCGGCGCACTCGGCTACCTGACCAAGGACGCGACCGGCGAGGCGGTGCTGGCCGCGGTCCGGGACGTGGCGGCCGGTCGGACCGTCCTCGACCCGGCCGTGCAGCGGCGGCTCGTGCAGCTCGTCGTGACGGAGCCCAAGGCGTCCGCCGCCGCGCCCGCGTCCTCGCCGGCGACGCTTCCTGCCGAGGCCCAGGGGCTGACCAGGCGGGAGGTCGACGTCGTCCGGCTCGTGGCGCAGGGGCTGAACAACCGGCAGGTGGCGCGCGAGATGGTGGTCAGCCAGGCGACGGTGAAAACGCACCTCAACCACGTCCTGGCCAAGCTGGCGCTGGAGGATCGCGGCGCGCTGATCGCCTGGGCCTGGCGCTTCGGTCTGGTCGACAACACCGGGCAGTAGCGGCGCGGACTTCAACCCGGGTTGCAACTCCGGGTTGAAGGAGTTCGGGGCGCGTCGGCGGAAGCTCTTAGACATGACAACGACCGACTGGCTCATCGACATCGCGCTCCTGCTCATCGTTCTCCGCCAGCTGCGCGAGGAGCGGCTGACGACCCGCACCATCCTGCTCCCGCTCGGCATGATCGCCTGGGCCGCCAGCAACTACCTGACCAACATCCCGACCGCCGGCAACGACGTGCTGCTGGCCGTGATCTTCGCGGCCACCGGAGTCGTCCTCGGCCTCGCCGGCGGCCTGCTCACCAGCGTCCGGCAGGCCGGCGGGCACGTGCTGATCAAGGCATCCCGCGGCGCCGCCGCACTCTGGATCGTCAGCATGGGCTTCCGCCTGGGCTTCGCGGTGTGGTCCACGCATGCCTCCGGCGCCGCGCACCTGACCGGCTTCTCCGCCGCGCACGACATCACCAGCGGCCAGGCCTGGGCCGTCGCCCTGCTGCTGATGGCGGTCGGCGAGGTCGTCGTCCGCCTGGGCACGATCATCATCCGCGGCCAGCTGCTCCAGGCACGGGCCGACCGCGACGCGAACGAGCCGGCCCAGCGGCCGGGCGCCTACGTCTGAGCCGCGAAACAGCCCGCGGTACGGCGCGCGATCCGCGCACCGGACCCACAGCTCATCCCGCTCGAACCCCACCCGCACCTGATCAGCACGGAGGTCCCTGATGTCCGCAGCGCACCGCACGCCGCGTACCCGCACCCTGCCCCGGCTGGCCGTGGCCGTCGCCACGGTGGTCCTCGGAGCGGTCGCCTGCTCGTCCGGCGGCGGGCACGTGACCAGCGCTTCGAGCGGCAAGCCGAGCCCGCGGGCCACGGCGACGACCGCTGTCACGGCGGCGTCGGCCGTCGTCCCGAACTCCGCCCCGAGCGGGCCGGGCGCGTTCCTCGGGCCGGTGCGCCGGATCCCGGTCGACGGCATCACGATCGGCTACCGCCAGTTCGGCTCCGGTCCCGACCTCATCATGGTCATGGGCGACACCGGCACCATGAGCGACTGGACGGTCGACCTGCTGAGCCGGCTCGGCCGGCACTACCACGTCACGATCTTCGACAACCGCGGCGTCGGCTACACGACCGACGACACCTCGGTCCCCGACACCATCCCGCTGATGGCGGACGACACCGTCGGTCTGATCAAGGCGCTGGATCTGCGGCACCCCACGCTGCTCGGCTGGTCGATGGGCGGCGAGATCGGCCTGACCGTCGCCGCGCTCCACCCGGATGCGATCAGCGCGCTCGTGAGCACCGGCGGCGACCTCGGCGGCAGCCAGGCCGTCAACACGCCGCCGGCCGTGGCCGAGGAGCTCAACAGCCCCAGGACCACGGGTCCGCAGATGCTGGACCTGCTCTTCCCCGCCGACGCCACCGCGCGGACCGCGTACATCAGGCAGCTCGGTCTGATCCCGCCGGAGAAGGTCGGCAACGAGACGCTGCTGCGTCAGTACCAGGCCGGACAGGCGTACGAGTCCTTCGAGGGCACCTGGGACAAGCTGCCCGACAGCACCATCCCGATGCTGATCACCAACGGCTCCCTCGACGAGATCACCCCGCCCGCAAACGCGGGCGTCATCACTCGGCGGGCCGAGCACGCCGAGCTGGTCATCTTCGCTGACGCCGGCCACGCGATGCTCGTCCAGGACTCCAGCCGGTTCGTCTCCCTGGTGACCCGGTTCACCAAGGCGTCAGGCATCGAATAGCAGACCCACCTCCGACGGCGACGGCCAAGGGGGGACTGCTGGTGCCCGGAAAGGCCTTTCTCGTGGTGGGGCCGTGTGGATAGGGTCGGCGGCATGGCGACACGGCTTGTTCAAATTGCGATGAACGCGCGGGATGAAGCGGCGCAGGGCCGGTTCTGGGCCGAGGTGCTCGGCTGGGGCCTGGGCAGTGAGGGGCCCGGCGTGGCCAACGTCGAACCCGAGGGCCTGGTCTATCCCGACCCCACCGCCCTCGGTCTGGACGTCCTCCGTGTCCCGGAGCCCAAGACGGTGAAGAACCGGGTGCACATCGACCTGGCCACCACCTCCGCGGCTCATCAGGCAGAGCTGGTCGCACGCCTCCAGACGCTCGGGGCGACGCCCGCCGACGTGGGCCAGGGCGATGTGCCGTGGACGGTCCTGGCCGACCCGGAGGGCAACGAGTTCTGCGTGCTGGAGCCGCGATCGACCTACCGGGACACCGGGCCGATGGCCGCGGTGGTGGTCGACTGCGTGGACCCGCGGGCCATGGCGCGGTTCTGGGGCGAGGCGATGGACTGGACCCTGCACGAGGTGACCGACGAGGTGGCGGTGCTGCGCTCGGCCAAGGAGGTGGGTCCGTATCTGGAGTTCCTCCGCTCGTCCGACCTGAAGACCGTGAAGAACCGCATCCATCTCGACCTCCGCCCGTACCGCGGTGACGATCAGGCGGCGGAGGCGGACCGGCTGCGGGCGCTCGGCGCCACCGATGTCGACCTCGGCCAGGGCGACGTGCCGTGGACGGTCCTGGCCGACCCGGAGGGCAACGAGTTCTGCCTGCTCACCCCGTACTGACGCGGAGCCCCGAGCCGGCCCGGTCAGGGGTGGCTGAGGCGTTCCAGGAGGGTCATCGCCTCGATGACGGTGGCCAGTTCGGCCTCGGTGTAGTGGTCCTGGAGCGCCCGGGAGAGCCACTCCTCGCCGGCCTGGCGCCCGCCGGCGATGATCTCCTGGCCGGAGGGATTCAGTGAGACCAGCTGGCGGCGCCCGTCGTCGGGGTCGGGGCGGCGCTCGATCAGGCCGCGTTCGTCCAGAACCCGAGGGTGGCCGCGACCGACTGCGGGCGCACCCGTTCGGCGGCCGCCAGTTCGCTGGCGGTGGCCGGTCCGCCCTTGCTCAGCCGGCTGAGCAGCGACAGCTGGGAGGGCGTGAGCTCCTGGGTGTCGTAGAACTCCTTGAGCAGGCGGCGCAGGCGGCTCAGTCCGACTCTGAGCTCGCTGGCCGCGCGCCTGGCCGACTCGGAGGCGCCCTCGGTGCTTGTGTCCATGTCCCCAGGGTAGGATTGACAGTCTGGACTGTCCAGCTTAGGCTTGCCTGTTTTCGGCAGCCGGGTCAAAGTGCGGTGACCGGTGCCCCGCCCAGGTGGGTGACCAGCAGGTCCAGCCGGGCCTGGCGGTCCTCCGGGGGATCCGGCCGCTCTGTGACAGTACCGCCATGCCGTGCAGTGCGCTCCAGGTGACCTCGGCGAACAGCTCGCGCCGGGGGCCGTGCGGGTCGAGCGCGCTGACGAACTCGTCGAAGGCCGCCCGCAGCGGCGCCGGGGTCTGCGAACTGGCGAACTTCACGTCGGTCGGCAGTACGAACATGGCCTGGTAGAGGGCGGGGCGGCTGGTGGCGAAGTCCAGGTAGGCCGCGCAGACGGCGGCCAGCGCCCGCTGCGCGCCGGGGCCGCGGGCGGCCAGGCGGGCCCGGCGCAGCTGGGCGGCGAGCTCGGCGAAGCCCTCGATGGCGACGGCCCGGACGATGGCGTCCTTGCCGTCGAAGTGGCTGTAGAGGACCGGCTGGCTGTACTCGACCCGTTCGGCCAGCTTCCGGGTCGTCACGGCCTCCCAGCCCTCGGCCTCCGCCAGCTCCCGGGCAGCCGTGATGATCAGCTGGTGGCGCTGGGCGCGTTCGCGTTCGCGGCGATCGGTGACTGACATGCCAGGGATTCTAGCAGTGCTAGACCTGAGATCGCCGCTAACCAGCCGATCGGATGTTCGGAGCGTGGCGGTCCGGTTGCTGTCCGCCATGGTCCGGCCGGAAGCGTCAACTGGCGGGCCGCGGCCTGGCATTGCGCAGCCGGACGCCACTGAAACCCAGGGTGCTGCTGGTCGCGGCGTCCCAGAAGCCCCAGAGACTGGGCAGCACCCGCAGCTGGATCCCCGCGTCCTGGTGCAGCCGCAGCAGGCTGCCCACCGGCAGCGGGGACCGAGCGGCTCGACCGGCTCGGTCGCCACGAACGCGTGCGGGGCCGGCTCGCCGAACGGGCGGAAGGACGGCGCCGGGAAGCGGTAGGCGAACAGTTCGACGCTCAGGAAGCGGTCCAGCCAGGCGTACTCGATCGCGTGCACCCGCTCGCCGCCGCCCGCGCCGAGCACCCGCTCCCGATCCGCCGCAGAGGTCTCCGGGGTGGCCCAGGCCATGGCGCGCGGACACTGCCGGGGAAACCAGTAGTCCGGTGCCCGGAGCTGGTCCACGGCCCAGACGTATGCCTCGGGCTGCTGGGCGGTGGCCGCGACATGCGGGCGGAACAGGGTGATGGTGGGGTCCTCCGAGAAGTGCAGGACCTCATCAGGGCGGGGGCGCATAACTCCGTTCTACCGCACCGCGGGTGGGGCCACGGCCCACCCGCGGCCCGCAGGCGTCCCGGCCGGCCTGCGAGCCCGGGCGACAGCGCGTCCGTTCAGTTGCAGAGCGCCTCGATGGTGCGGCCGAAGTGGGGAAACTCACCGGCCGCCTCGGCCAGCACGGCGGCGGCCGGCCGCCGCCCGCCGGGGGCATGCCGCTCGGCGATGGCCACCAGCTCCGGTCGGGAGCGGCCGGCCGGACCCGCCGGATCGACCGCCCCGGGAGCGACCCGCTGCTGACTGGTCGGCTGCTGACTGGCCGGCTGCTGACTGGCCGGCTGGTGACTGGCCGGCTGGTGGCCGTCCGGCTGGTGGTCGACCGCTGCCCGGGGGCCGAAGCCGTCGGCCAGCAGCCACAGATAGCGGCCCAGATCCGAGGCGACGACGGCGAGTTCGCCCTCCGAGCCGAGGAAGACCACCGGCTGGTCGGTCAGCGGCCGATCCGGCCTGACCAGCCAGAAGGCGGTGCAGCCGCCGGTGCCGTCCTGGCCGAACACCCGGAAGCCGTCGCCGGTGAGCTCGCCGTTGCCGGTCCAGGCCCGCAGCCAGTCGGTGGTCTCCTCGGCCGACAGGAACTCCGGGAAGGGCTCGTAGTCCACGCCGCTGTCGTGGTAGTCGAACCCGGCCGCGTGCACTGCGGTCAGGGCCGGGGGAAAGCTGCGGTGGTCACGGTCGTCATGGGGGCTCACGCGCGTAGGTTAGCGCCCGCCCGCCGCGGCGAGAACGGACCCGTCATGGTGCGGGTACGGTGCGGTACGGGTGGAGAAGGCATGGTGGGCCCGCTCAACGGTCGCGCCCGGCAGTCCCGTTGGGCGTAATGCGGTGGCTGCCGAAGCTCCCTGCTGGTTGTATCAGTGGTATGAGCGGTGAGAGTGAGATCAATGGGCCCACACCAACCAGTGGCGCCATCCGTCAGATCGCGATCGTGCTGTTCCCCGATGTCGAGGAGCTGGACGCCGTCGGTCCCTGGGAGGTGCTCTCCTTCTGGACCCGGAACTTCCCCGAGGACGGGTGGGGCGTGTACTGCGTCTCCGCCGAAGGCGGGCCGGTGACCTGCGCCAAGGGCCTCACCGTGTACGCGCACCACTCGATGGCGGACATGCCCGCGGCGGAGGTCCTGCTGCACCCCGGCGGCATGGGCACCCGCCCGCAGCTCAAGGATCCCGGTCACCTGGAGTGGGTGCGCCGCCAGCGGGCGAGCGTGCCGCTGATGACCAGCGTCTGCACCGGCTCCCTGGTCTTCGCCGCGGCCGGGCTGCTGGCCGGGCGTCCGGCCACCACCCACTGGGCCTCGCTGGACCTGCTCGCGGAGCTCGACCCGACGATCGAGGTGCGCGCCGAGGACCGTTTCGTGGACGACGGTGACGTGATCACCTCGTCCGGGGTCTCCGCCGGTATCGACATGGCGCTGCACCTGGTCAGCCGACTCGCGTCGGTGGAGCGGGCCCGCCAGGTCCGGCGGGGCATCCAGTACGACCCGCGGCCGCCGGTGTAGCGACAGCCCGGGCGGCCGGACCGGGGCGTGTGCAAGAGGGCCGTTTGGGTATTACCGGGCAGGGGTAGCTTTTACTTGTGCCAGTAAAAGGGCGAACCCGCCTACTGCTGTTGATCGCCGATATCGGGCTGCCGCTAGCGGTGTACTACGGCCTGCGCGCGGCAGGCGTGGACATGTACCGCGCGCTGCTGGCCTCGGCCGTCCCACCACTGCTCAGCGCGGGGGTGCAGTATCTGCGCGAGCGGCGGCTGGACGGCATGGGCGCCTTTGTCGGCGGAATCGTGCTGATCAGCCTCGGTGCCGCGGTGATCGGCGGGAACCCCCGTTTCCTGCTGGCCAAGGACGGCTGGACCACGGCGATCGCCGGCATCTGGTACCTGCTGTCGGTGCGCGCCCGGCGGCCACTGGTGTTCCACGGTGCGCGCCCGCTGCTGGAGGGCCGCTTCCGCTCCGACGGCACCTCCTGGGATGTGCTGTGGGAGCGCGCCCGGTTCCGGCGGATCTGGCGGGTCTCCACCGTGATCTGGGGCGTGGCCATGCTGGTCGACGCCGCGGTACGGGTGACCATGGCCTACACGCTCCCGGTCGACGAGGTGCCCGCCCTCGGCGCGCTGCTGTGGCCGGTGACCCTGGGCCTGCTCCAGGTGGTCAACGGTGTCTACTACGAGTTCTCCGGGCTCTGGCGGATCACCAGGGGCGGGACCGCCGCATCCGGCACCGGCACACGCGAGCCGGTGCGGGCGCCGCGGTAGCGGGCCCGACCGGCTCAGCGGCGGTGCGGGACCAGCCGTCGGCCGGGGTGCGCGGTCAGAAGCTGTCCGGGCACCAGGGGCGGACGTCGGTGCGCAGCAGCGCGCCGAGCCGGGCCACCCCGCCTGGGCGCAGCTCGGTGATCAGCCCGGCCGCGTGCAGCCGGGCGGGGATCTCGCTGCTCAGATAGAGCGTGCCCAGGACGCCTGCGTCCATGGCCACATCGGCCGGCTCCTCCTCGCCCACGGCGGTGCACTGCCCGCTGCCGTCCGCGGCCGTCTCGACCGCGAAGCGCCCGTCGGTGTACCCGAGCCGGTCGGCGACCTGGAGCACGACCCGCCGGGGGCGTCGTAGCCGCGGGCGGCGAAGGCGGCGGGGCGTCCAGCACCCGCAGCCACATGACGTCGGCGTGGCTGTCGCCGCCGTCCACACAGGCCCGGGGGTCCTCCAGCAGCAGCGGCAGCGGGTCGTCGGGGGCGATGTCGGGGATCGTGATCCGGTCGACCCAGTCCACGGAGAGCGCGTAGCGCCACAGCGCGGCCGCGGCGGCGCGGTCCACGGCCTGGCACTCGTCGACCGTCAGCACGCTCTTGGCGATGTTGTTGGTCCACCGCTCGCTGACCGGTAGACCAGGATTCCGGCCGGTGTGCCGGCCGGGTCGCGGTAGAGCGCGATCAGCGGCTCCTGCCAGTCCCTGCCCGGGTGCAGCGCCTCGCCGGTCCGGGTCCGCCACTCGACCGGGCGCCGGTCGATCACCCCGGGCCGGGTCCGCCGGTACCGGTCGTGCAGCTCGGGGCCGAGCTCGCGCCACTCCTCCAGGCCGAGCAGCTCGATGCTGCCGTGCTCGGCCTCCGCGGGAACCCGGACCTTCCCGGCGCGGAGCCGGTCGATGCTGTAGCTGGTGCATCCGGTCGCGGGGCCGTAGCCGTAGCGTCCGTAGATCTGGTACTCGGCGGCGATCAGCACGGAGACGGCGTCGCCGCGCCCGGCCGCCGCGGCCAGGTCCCTGGTCATCATCCTGGTGAGCAGGCCGCGCCGGCGGTGGGTGGCGAGCACGGTGACATTGGTGACGGCGTGGGCGGCCACGGTCGCGCCGCCGGGCACGGTGATCTCCCGGTCCATGCTGCGGAAGGTGCCGACGATGCGGCCCCGGTCGCGGGCGGCGAGGGAGCGGCCGGGTTCGAAGAACAGCCGGCGGAACTCCACCCCGCCGTCGCCCCTGCCCCGCATGAAGCCGTTGTTGACGGCCTTGCCCCAGTCACCGAGATCGGCCTCGTCGAGCACACCGATCTCGATGGTGCCGCTCCCGACGCCGCCGGTCCCGATGCTGCCGCCCCCGACGCCGTCGCGGTCGCCGTGCGGTCCGCCCGTGGTCACCTCTGTTGCCATGGCAGGCACCCTACGAGGCGGTACTGGCGGCGGCACCCGTATTTTCCGGCGCGACGACGGCCGGGCCGGGCCGCTGCCCGGGGCGCTCGCGCAGCAGCCAGAGGTACCCGGCGGCGGCGACGATCCCGAGCAGCGCGCAGCTGAGCCAGACCGCGCCGCCGCCGTAGAAGCTGAGCAGGAAGCCGGCGGCGATCGGCGCCAGGAACGACGCGCCGGACCAGGCCAGCGAGTACACACCCTGGTAGCGGCCGCGGGCGTGCACCGGGGACAGCTCGGCGACCAGCGCCATGCTGGAGGGCACGCCCAGCATCTCGCCCGCCGTCCAGACCACCACCGTCAGCGCGTAGAACCAGGCGCTCCCGGCGAACGCGGTCAGGCCGAAGCCGAAGCCGGTGCACAGGGCGGCGGCGGCCAGCATCAGCGCCCGGTTGCGGCCCGCGACCAGATGCGTGACCGGGATCTGGAGCAGCACGATCAGCAGCCCGTTGAGGGCGACCACCAGCCCGTACTCGGTGGGGGAGTAGCCGGCCCGGCCCATCACGATCGGCAGCGCCACGCTGCCCTGGTTGCTCACGCAGGCGAGCACGAAGGTCAGCCCGACCAGCGCCATGAAGGCGGGGTCGCGCAGCACCGTGCCGATGCCGACCGCGGGGGCGGCCGGAGCGGCCGGAGCGGTCGCGGCCCCGGGCCGGCTCACGGGCCGGTCATCGGGCCGGTCATCGGGCCGGTCATCGGGTCGGCTCTCGGGCCGGGTCTCCGGGACCCGGGCGAAGACCACCAGCGCGCACAGCAGCGTGGTCGCGGCGTCGCCGATGAACAGCAGCAGGAAGCCGTGCGCCGCGATCAGCCCGGCCACCGCGGCGGAGAAGGCGAAGCCGATGTTGATCGCCCAGTAGTTCAGCGAGAACGCCCGCACCCGGTCGCCCGCCGGCACCAGGTCCGCCATGATCGCGGACACCGCCGGCCTGGAGGCGTTGCTGGTCACCCCGAGCACGGCGGCCGTGACCGCGATGGCCCAGGCCGGGTGGACGAAGCCGAGCACCAGCGTGGCCGCCGCCGTGGCCGACTGCGCCGCCAGCAGCGTCGGCCGCCGTCCGAGCCGGTCCGCGAGCACCCCGCCGGCCACCGCCGCCACGCTGCCGCCGAGCCCGTACAGGGAGGCGACCAGCCCGGCGAAGGCGGGGGAGAAGCCGCGGTCGACGGTGAGGTAGAGGGCGAGGAAGGTGACCACGAAGCTGCCGAGCCGGTTGACCAGCGTGCTGGTCCACAGCCACCAGAAGGTCGTCGGGAGCCCGCCCACCGACCCCCGGACCGCCGCCCGCCACCGGTGCGCGAGGCCTGGCCGGGGAGCTGGGTTTCGGGCAAGGCAGACCCCCTGAGCGGCGCGTGTAAGTGTCACTTGTGCTGGTCAGAGATTACGGGTGCAGGCAGCCGGGACGCCAGTGGTTTCCGGCTCCACTAGGCTTCGGACCATGGCTGATGCTCCCTACCGTCTTGTCCTGCTCCGCCACGGCGAGAGCCAGTGGAACGAGAAGAACCTGTTCACCGGTTGGGTCGATGTCGACCTCAACGCGAAGGGCGAGAAGGAGGCCGTGCGCGGTGGCGAGCTGCTCGTCGCCGAGGACCTCCTCCCGGACGTCCTGCACACCTCCCTGCTGCGCCGCGCCATCCGCACCGCGCAGATCGCCCTGGACCGGGCCGACCGCCACTGGATCCCGGTCCGCCGCTCCTGGCGCCTGAACGAGCGGCACTACGGTGCGCTCCAGGGCAAGGACAAGGCACAGACGCTGGCCGAGTTCGGCGAGGAGCAGTTCATGCTCTGGCGCCGCTCGTACGACACCCCGCCGCCGGTACTCGCCGCTGACGCCGAGTACTCGCAGGCGCACGACTCCCGCTACGCCCGCATTCCGGCCGACGTCCGGCCGCAGACCGAGTGCCTCAAGGACGTCGTCGACCGGATGCTTCCCTACTGGTACGACTCGATCGTCCCGGACCTCGCGGACGGCCGCACCGTGCTGGTGACCGCGCACGGCAACTCGCTGCGTGCCCTGGTCAAGCACCTGGACTCGATCTCCGACGAGGACATCGCCGGGCTGAACATCCCCACCGGCATCCCGTGCTCTTACGAAGCTGGACGCCGACTTCCGCCCGATCACCAAGGGCGGCCGCTACCTCGACCCGGAGGCCGCCAGGATCGCCGCCGAGGCAGTCGCCAACCAGGGCAAGAAGAAGTAGCCCCCGGGGCAAGAAGAAGGAGCCCCGAAACCGGGGAGAAGTCGCGATCGGGCTCGGGCTCCCGTCCGGGGGCCCGGGCCCGATTGTGCTGTCAGCGGCCGGTCAGTGGCAGCAGCCCCCGCCGCACTGGCAGGTGCCCCCGACTGGCAGCCGCAGCCGCAGCCGGATCCGCAGCCGCAGGCCGCGAGCAGCGGCAGCGGCATCCGAAGGACGCTCTGCGGGGCTGGTTCGGCCGAGATGTCGGCGGACAGGACGGACGGGCTCGGAGTCTGAGTCATGCGGACCCTCCTTCAGGCGGTCATGCCTAACACCTCAGTCAAGCCCGGTGCTGACGGCCCGTCAACAGGCGTACGGCGGCACGGCATGCGCCGGCCGCGCGCCCCTCGGCCGGGCGCATGCCGCGCCGCTCACCCGTTCGGCCTACTGCGCCCCGGCCTGTCGCCCGCCCAGCCGTCCGGCCTACTGCCCGGGCTACTGCCCGGCCTGCTTCTCGGCCTCCGCCACGAACTCGTCCGCGTGCTCACCCGTCACCAGGAAGACCACCCGCTTGGCCACCGACACCGCGTGGTCGGCGAAGCGCTCGTAGTAGCGGCCGCACAGGGTCACGTCGACCGCGGTCTCGATGCCGTGCTGCCAGCGGTCGTCCAGCAGGTGCGAGAACAGCTGGCGGTGCAGCTCGTCCATCGCGTCGTCGTCGCCCTCCAGCTCCAGCGCCGCATCCACGTCCTTGGACGAGATGACCAGCCCGGCCTTGGCGACCAGGCGCTGCGCCAGCTGCCCCATCTCCAGCACGATCGGGTGCAGGTCCGCCGGGACAGCCGACTCGGGGTAGCGCAGCCGGGCCAGCTTGGCGACGTGCCGGGCCAGGTCGCCGGAGCGCTCCAGGTCCGCGCTCATCCGGAGCGAGGTCACCACGATCCGCAGATCGGTGGCCACCGGCTGCTGGCGCGCCAGCAGTGCTATCGCCCGGTTCTCCAGCTCGTGGTGCAGCTGGTCGACCTTCTCGTCGGCCGCGATCACGCTCTCGGCCAGTTCGAGGTCGGCATCCAGCAGGGCTGTGGTGGCGCGGCCCATGGCCGAGCCGACCAGCCGGGCCATCTCGACCAGGCCATCGCCTATCGAGTCCAGTTCCTCGTGGTACGCGTCACGCATCGTGCAATCCTCCTGCTGGATCCTGTTGGTCCTACCTTGCGGTGCCCGGACGTCCCCGCCGCTCAGCTGGAGTGAACCAGCACTGACGCCGAGGTGAATTCTCGGCGACCGGGGGCTGATGCCCTGCTCTCAGGGTTACAGCAGGTCACCGTCGTGCGCTTACGCTGAACGCATGGATCTGAACGTGGCCGAAGCCGCTGCGAGCGCGATCGCCGGGCTCGGAGTCGGCCTCACCGCCGCGCTCTCCTTCCGGTGGAGCGAGAAGGAACGCCGCAAGCCCGCGAAGCGTGTCGAGCAGCAACCAGAGCAGGGGCTGCCGCCGGGTGTGGACACCGTACTGTCCGTGCTGCGCTCCTGTGCGGTGGTTCTGGATGACAGTGACCAGGTGATCAAGGCCAGCTCGGCGGCCTATGCGCTCGGGCTGGTCCGGGGCGGCGCCATCGCGGTCGACGCGATGCTCGTCATGGCCCGGCTGACCAGGCGCGACGGCGAGATACGCCAGGCCGACCTGGACATTCCCCGGCGCCTCGGGGGAAAGCCCGGGGGCGACGCGCTGGCGGTGTCGGTGCGGGTCGCCCCGCTCGGCTCCCGGCTGGTGCTGGTCCTGGTCGAGGACCTGACCGAGGCCCGGCGGATCGAGGCGGTCCGGCGCGACTTCGTCGCCAATGTCTCGCACGAGCTGAAGACCCCGGTCGGCGCACTGTCACTGCTCTCCGAGGCCGTGCAGGACGCCAGCGACGACCCCGAGGCGGTCCGCCGCTTCGCCGGGCGGATGCTGATCGAGGCGACCCGGCTCACCAGCCTGGTCCAGGAGATCATCGAGCTCTCCCGGGTCCAGAACGACGACCGGCTGGTCGACCCGGAGCCGGTACCGGTGGACGAACTGGTCGCCGAGGCCATGGACCGGTGCCGGCACCAGGCGGCCGCCAAGCAGATCGTCATGGCCGCGGGCGGCATCGCCGGGCTCTACCTGCACGGCAACCGGGGCCAGCTGGCCGCGGCGCTCGGCAACCTGGTCGAGAACGCGGTCAACTACAGCCCGGCCCGGACCAGGGTGGCCATCGCTGCGCGCAAGGTGCCCGGCTCCGCCAACGACACCGTGGAGATCTCGGTCACCGACCAGGGGACCGGGATCTCCGAGAAGGACCGCGAGCGGATCTTCGAACGCTTCTACCGGGTCGACCCGGCCCGGTCCCGCGCCACCGGTGGCACCGGCCTCGGCCTGTCCATCGTCAAGCACGTGGCCGCCTCCCACGGCGGTACGGTCTCGGTGTGGAGCGTCGAAGGCCAGGGCTCCACCTTCACTCTGCGCCTGCCCGTCGCCCATCAGGGCGGCAAGGCCATCGGCGGTTCGGTCCCGGCCGCCACGGCAGACGGCGACGAGGCCACTGCCCCCAAGCTCACCGACGAGACCGGCGAAGAGACCGCCGACGAGTTCGACGAGGAGTTCGACGACGAGATCGGCGAGATCGAGATCATCCACCTCGACGACGAGGCCGATGAGCCCGATGACGCCGACGGCCTCGACGGCACCGACGAGGTCGACGACGAAGGTTTCGACGACGGGAACGGCGAAGCAGCCGACCCCCTCACCACCACACCCCCGCCCCGGAGGCCCTGCCGTGACCCGTGTGCTTGTCGTAGAGGACGAGGAGTCCTTCAGCGATGCCCTGTCCTACATGCTCCGCAAGGAGGGATTCGAGGTGGCCATCGCGGCCACCGGGCCGGACGCCCTGGACCAGTTCGAGCGCAACGGCGCCGACCTCGTCCTGCTCGACCTGATGCTGCCGGGCCTGCCCGGCACCGAGGTCTGCCGCCAGCTGCGGGCCAAGTCCAGCGTCCCGGTGATCATGGTCACGGCCAAGGACAGCGAGATCGACAAGGTGGTCGGCCTGGAGATAGGTGCGGACGACTACGTCACCAAGCCCTACTCCACCCGGGAGCTGGTCGCCCGGATCCGCGCGGTGCTGCGCCGCCGGGGCGAGCCGGAGACCGTCGACGGCGGCCCGGGGGCGCTGGAGGCCGGACCGGTGCGGATGGACGTCGACCGCCACGTGGTCACCGTGGACGGTGCCAAGGTCGACCTGCCGCTGAAGGAGTTCGACCTGCTGGAGATGCTGCTCCGGAACGCCGGCCGGGTGCTCACCCGGATGCAGCTGATCGACCGGGTCTGGGGCGCGGACTATGTCGGCGACACCAAGACCCTGGACGTGCACGTCAAGCGGCTGCGGGCGAAGATCGAGCCGGACCCGGGCGCCCCGCGCTTCCTGGTCACGGTCCGCGGCCTCGGCTACAAGTTCGAGCCGTAAACCGCAGCCCCCAGGCCTCTCAGCCCCGCACGTCGCAGCACCCGCACGTCTCAGCCCCGCACGTCGCAGATCCCGTAAGCCGCTTACCGCAGCAGCGTGACGGCCGCCGCGAGACCGCAGACACTCCGCGCCCCGGAAGGAACACCTTCCGGGGGCGCGGCCGTGCGTACTGCCGGGAACCGGTGGCCGACCTCAGTGGGCGGTCGACGACGGGTTGGGGCTGGTCTTGCCGGTGGTCTTGCCGGTCACCTTGTCCGAGGGCTTCCCGGTGGCCTTCCCGGTCGTCTTGACCGGGGTGCTCGGGGTCGGCGACGCGCTCGGTGTGCTCGGGGCGTAGGCGGCGTAGTCGCCGGTGCCCGCGTTCACCAGGGCCTGGGTGCTGACCGAGCCGTTGGTGGAGAAGGTGAAGGTCACTGGGACGTTCTGGCCGGCGGTCTGGGTCAGGTCCGCGACCGTGGCGCTGACCTGGCCGGGGCCGCTGACCAGCAGCGAGCCCAGCGGCGGGATGACCGCCGGTCCGCTGAGGGTGGCCGGGGTGCCGCTCACCGACACGCCGGTGAGGGTCTCGGCGGTCGTGGTCTGGTTGGCGATGCTGACGACGACGTTGGCCTCGTTGCTGCCGTTGGTGGCAGTGATGACGGTGATGCCGTTCAGCTTCAGCGACGAGCCGATGGAGGTGGCGGCAGAGTCGGGCTTCACCTGGAGGGTCGCCGCGCCATCGCCCGCGGAGCAGGCGGCGAGGACAGGGGCGGTCGCGATGATGACGGCGGCGACTGCGCCGCGACGAAGACTGCGGCTCACGGCGGAGGCTTCTCCTTGGACGATTTCGGTGGTCTGGCCGCGATCAGGTTACCGATCCTCTTTATTCGCTTCACACGGGGGAGCCCCGTGTCGCCGCGCGTCCCCTGACGGCGTATCGGGGAAGCATCGGGCGTGCGGTTGACTTCCGTGCGCCGTCCGGGTGAGCCGAGTGCTGTTGAACTGAAGATCAGATAACGATCAGGTTACGGCTTTGAGGTAAGATCACCGAGGGGTTTCCCGGTCGATTCCCGATCGTTCGCAACCGCCCCGACCTGCGGGAAGCTTCTCTCGAACTGGGGTCGCAGCACGCGGCAGGGGTCCTTGTCAAGCCCTGAGACTGGCTCTGACCTGCGAAAACGCCCTTCGGATATGGCCCGGTCCGTGTTATTCTGGAAAGCCACGGAAGGGGTACCTGTCACATGACGTTCAAGGTTGGCGACACCGTGGTCTACCCCCATCACGGGGCCGCACTGATCGAGGCCATCGAGATTCGCCAGATCAAAGGTGTGGACAAGACCTACCTGGTGCTGAAGGTGCAGCAGGGCGACCTTACGCTCCGCGTACCTGCGGAGAACGCCGAGTTCGTGGGCGTTCGCGATGTGGTCGGCCAGGATGGGCTGGACCGGGTCTTCGAGGTGCTGCGTGCACCGTACACCGAGGAGCCCACCAACTGGTCCCGCCGCTACAAGGCGAACCTGGAGAAGCTTGCTTCGGGCGACGTTATCAAGGTCGCGGAGGTTGTGCGCGACCTTTGGCGGCGTGAGCGTGAGCGCGGGCTGTCCGCAGGCGAGAAGCGGATGCTGGCCAAGGCCAGGCAGATCCTGGTGAGCGAGCTGGCGCTCGCTGAGAACACCAATGAGGACAAGGCCGAGACGCTGCTCGACGAGGTTCTCGCCTCCTGAGGCCCCCTCGCGTGACGAAGCTTGACCTGAACAGTGCTGGACCTGACGGGCTGTGCCAAGAGCCCGCCGGTTCGGCCTGGTAGTTCGACGAGTTCTGGTTCGACAGGGCTCGTCGGACCGCGCTCGACCGAGCGCTGCTCGATCTTCCGAGCAGTGCCGCCCTCAGCGCCCGTCGTTGCCGACGACGGGCGCTGAGGCATGTCCGCCTGCGGGGAGTGCCCGGGCCCGGGCACTGACCGGTCGACGACGCCGGCCGTTGACGTGAGCCCACGGCGGCCGGACATGGCTGACCTCCGCTCACCCGCTGAGCGGTAGTGTGCCGGGACGAGCAGGGTCGAGCTCCACGGAAGGCGCTGGGCCCGGCACGACTTGGCCATACCCACTTCGTTGAAGGAACAAAACCTGAACGCCGCAGCTGTGGTCCCCGCCGCCGGACGGGGCGAACGACTGGGCCCCGGTGCCCCAAGGCCCTGCGCGAGCTGGGCGGTGTGCCGCTGCTGGTGCACGCCGTCCGCGCGCTCGCGCGCTCCCGTGCTGTACGGCTGGTCGTGGTGGTCGCCCCGGCCGACGGGGTGGCCCGGGTCCGGCCATGCTGACGACCATGGGCGCGGCGGGACGAGGGTCCGAGGTGCTGGTGGTGCCCGGCGGCGCCACCCGGCAGAGTCGGTCGCGGCCTGGCCGCGCTGCCGCCGCAGGTGGATGTGGTCTGGTGCACGACGCCGCGCCCCGCTGGTCCCGTCGAGGTGGTGGACGCGGTCGCCCGCGCCGTCGCCGACGGTGCGGAGGCGGTCGTCCCGGCGGTGCCGCTGGCCGACACCGTCAAGCAGGTCGCCCCGGGCGCCGCGCCCGGACTGCCGGAGCCGCTGGGCACCCCGACCGTCCACCCTGCGAGCGGTGCAGACGCCCCAGGGCTTCCGCCGCGATCTGCTGCAACAGGTCCACGACAAGGCGCTCAGTGACGCGGTGGACGCCACCGACGACGCGGGCCTGGTGGAACGCTACGGCGGCCGGGTGGTGCTGGTGCCCGGTCACGAGGAGGCGTTCAAGGTGACCCGCCCGCTGGATCTGGTCCTGGCAGAGGCGGTCCTGGCACGGAGGAGGGCCAACGATGACTTCTGGAGGCTTCTGGGGCTTCTGAGCAGCCGTCCGGAGAGACTTCTGAGACTTCTGAGCAGCCGTCCGGCTCCGGGACGTCGGCGCGCCCGGCAGGGCTGCCGCGCACCGGTGTCGGCACCGATGTCCACGCCTTCGAGGCCGGCCGCGAGCTGTGGGTCGCCGGACTGCGCTGGGAGGGCTACGAGTACGGCCTGGCCGGGCACTCGGACGCGGATGTGGCCGTGCACGCGGCCTGCGACGCGCTCTTCTCGGCCGCCGGCGTCGGCGACCTCGGCACCCACTTCGGCACCGACCGTCCGGAGTGGGCCGGTGCCTCCGGGCTGCGGATGCTGGCGGAGGCGGGCCGGATCGTGCGCGCCGCCGGATTCGAGATCGGCAATGTCGCGGTGCAGGTCATCGGCGTCAGGCCGAAGATCGGCAAGCGACGCGAGGAGGCGCAGCGGGTGCTCTCGGAGGCGCTCGGAGCGCCGGTGTCGGTGGCCGGGACCACCTCCGACGGGCTGGGTCTCACCGGCCGAGCGGAGGGCCTGGTCGCGATCGCGACCGCGCTGGTGTACTGAGCGCGGGCCATGGGGAGCCCGCCGGGGACGCCGGGCGGGCCCGATCCAATGGCGGACCAATGCCCGGATAGGCACTGGGCACCCCTGGTTCCCGATACGCTTGACGCTGTGACTATTCGCCTGTACGACACAAGCGCCAGCCAGGTCCGCGACTTCGTCCCGCTCGTGCCGGGCTGTGTCTCGATGTACCTGTGCGGCGCGACCGTACAGGCCCCGCCGCACATCGGGCACATCCGGTCCGGGCTGAACTTCGACATCTTCCGTCGCTGGTTCGCCTACCGGGGTTACGACGTGACCTTCGTCCGGAACGTGACCGACATCGATGACAAGATCATCGCCAAGTCCCGCGAGAGCGGGCGCCCCTGGTGGCAGATCGGGTACGCCAACGAGCGCGCCTTCAACGACGGCTACACCGCGCTCGGCTGCCTGCCGCCCACCGGCGAGCCGAGGGCGACCGGGCACATCCCGGAAATGATCGAGATGATGCGGGTGCTGATCGAGCGCGGTCACGCCTACGCGGCCGAGGGCAACGTCTACTTCAGCGTCACCTCCTACCCGACTATCTGGCGCTGTCGCACCAGGAGTTGGAGAACCTGCGGCAGCCCGAGGGCGAGGGCGAGACCGGCAAGCGGGACCAGCGCGACTTCGCGATGTGGAAGTCCGCCAAGCCGGGCGAGCCCAGCTGGCAGACCCCCTGGGGGGCCGGCCGTCCGGGCTGGCACCTGGAGTGCTCGGCGATGGTGCACAAGTACCTGGGCACGGCCTTCGACATCCACGGCGGCGGGCGGGACCTGATCTTCCCGCACCACGAGAACGAGATCGCCCAGTCCAAGGCGTTCGGCGACGACTTCGCCGGCTACTGGATGCACAACGCCTGGGTCACCCTGAGCGGCGAGAAGATGAGCAAGTCGCTCGGCAACTCGGTGCTGATCTCGGAGATGGTGCAGCAGTGGCGGCCGATCGTGCTGCGCTACTACCTGGGCCCCGCACTACCGTTCCATGATCGAGTACAGCGAGGAGGCCCTGCGCGAGGCCGAGACCGGGTTCAACCGGATCGAGGGCTTCGCCCAGCGGGTCACCGAGCAGCACGGCCTGGTCGAGCCCGCGCCGCAGGTCCCCCGGCCTTCGCCGAGGCGATGGACGACGACTTCGGCGTTCCGCAGGCCCTGGCCATCGTCCACACCGCGGTGCGCCAGGGCAATGCCGCCCTCGCGGCGGACGACAAGGAGAACGCGGTAGCGCGTCTGGCGGAGGTACGTGCGATGCTCGGTGTGCTGGGTCTCGACCCGCTGGACCCCAGTGGGCCGGTCCGCAGCAGGGAGAGGATCTGCACGGGGTGGTCGACGCCCTGGTCAAGCTGGTGCTGGAGCAGCGTCAGGCCGCTCGGGAGCGCAAGGACTACGCCACCTCGGACGCCATCCGGGACCGGCTCAGCCAGGCCGGGCTGGTCATCGAGGACCGCGCCGACGGTTCCCGGTGGACTCTCGGCTGACCCGGTCCACCGACCGGCTGACCCGGTTCACAGGTCGGCTGACCCGGTTCACGGGCCGGTGACCCGGTTCACGGGCCGGTGACCTGGTTCACCGGCTCGACCCGATCCAGGGTGATCGCCCGATCGATCACCTGTTCAGACGCATGTTCGCACGTTCAAACGAAAGCAGGACCGTACTGATGGCCGGCAACAGCCAGCGCAGGAACCGCCGCAACCCCGGCTCCAAGAAGGGTCCTTCGGTCGGTACCGGCGGCCACAGCCGGAAGTCCCTGGAGGGCAAGGGGCCGACCCCCCGGCCTCCGAGCGCAAGGGTCACAAGAAGAACCGCATGGCCAACGCCGCCGCCAAGCGCTCCACCGCCGGGAACAGGTCCCGCGGCAGCGCGCGGCGCGGCGGCAAGGCGGGCGCCGAGCTGGTCTACGGCCGCAACTCGGTGGTCGAGGCGCTCCAGGGCGGAGTGCCGGCCTCGGCGCTCTACGTCCAGCAGTTCATCGACAACGACGACCGGGTCCGTGAGGCGCTGACGCTGGCCAACGAGCGTGGTGTGCCGTTGCAGGAGGCCCCGCGCCCGCAGCTCGACAACCTCGCCGAGGGCCACAACCACCAGGGCCTGATCCTCCAGGTGCCGCCGTACGACTACGCGCACCCGGACGACCTGCTGGCGCTGGCCGCCGACAACCACGAGCAGCCGCTGATCGTGGCGCTGGACGGGATCACCGACTCGCGCAACCTGGGCGCGATCGTCCGCTCGGTGGCGGCCTTCGACGGCCACGGCGTGGTCATCCCCGAGCGGCGTGCCGCCGGGATGACCGCCGGCGCCTGGAAGACCTCCTCCGGCGCGGCGGCCCGGGTGCCGGTGGCCCGGATGACCAACATGACCAGGACGCTGGAGGCGTACCAGAAGGCAGGCTGCTTCGTGGTCGGCCTCGCCGCCGACGGCGGCAGCGAGCTGAGCGACCTGGAGGCGCTGACCGGCCCGGTCGTCATCGTCATCGGCTCCGAGGGCAAGGGCCTGTCCCGCCTGGTCTCGGAGACCTGCGACCTGACCGTGCGGATCCCGATGCCGGGCCAGGCGGAGTCGCTGAACGCCGGTGTCGCGGCGGGCATCGTCCTGTACGAGGCGGCGCGGCTCCGCGCCCGGGGCTGAGGCTCCGGCGCCGGGCGTCCGGCGTCCGGCGTCCCGCGTCCCGCGTCCCGCGTACGGCGTACGGCGTCCCGCGTACGGCGTCCGTGGCACAGGCCTTGGCGGGCCTGTGCCACCGCCGCGCGCGGCCGGGCCCGGGGCGCGGGGCGCGGGGTGAGGCTCGCGCCCGGGGCTCCTCGCAACGGGTGTCGGGGCAGACGGTGTCCTAACCGTCCCTCGGGCGGTTAGTGGTGTGTGGAGACCAGAACACCTACGCGCCCGAAGAAGGCATCGGCCGAGGGTATAGAAGCCGAGCCGGGGCTCTACGGGGTCAAGGTTCCGACCGACCCGGCCCGGCTCAACACCACCACGGCGAGCTTCCGGGTGCGCCTGGGCGCGCCGGTGAGCCCGCTGTTCGACGCCCCGCGCATCTCCGAGGACACCCAGCAGCTGCTGGTCCCCGGCTTCTCGGCGGTCACCAGCGCCGGGCTGCCGGTCTGGGGCGCGCCCGCCCCGGCGCAGCCGACCCGGCGCAAGCCCCGGGTCACCCCGATCACCTGGACCGGCGGCGCGGACCAGCTGCTGAACGCCGTCCAGCAGAGCGGTCTCGGCGGCCCGCTGCTGCCCAGGCAGCAGGCGCCCGACGTCACCCAGACGCTGTCCCGGATCGACCCGGACCAGCAGCCGTACCTGGACTACCCGGGGCGCCCGGGCGGCGACTCGCGCCCCCGCGTGCGCGCCAACCGCTTCACCGAGGACGAGGCCTACCGGCTGGACCCGAGGGACCCAGCAGAACCGGTCCGCCATGCCTGGTACCCGGGGCGGCGGGTCGACCTGGGCCTGGTGCTGCTGCCGCTGCGGCTGTTCCTCGGCGGCATCTCGGTCTACGCCGGGTTCAGCAAGCTCTGCGACCCGGTCTACTTCAACGGCGGCGCCCGCGGCTCGATGATGCACTGGCTCCAGTCGCTGCACCCCTGGCCGATGGCGGCTCCGCTGCTCCGGACCGCGCTCTCGCATCCGGTGGGCGCTGGTCTGGCCGTGGCCTTCGCGCAGATCATCGTGGGCGTGCTCTGCGTGCTCGGGCTGTGGCAGCGGCTCGTGGCGGCCGTCGGGATGGTCCTGGCGTTGCTGCTGCTGGTCACCGTCAGCTGGGCGCGCGCCGGTCTACGACGCGCCGCAGATCATCTACCTGGCGGCCTGGAGTCCGCTGCTGCTGGCGGGCGCGCCGCTGTTCTCGCTGGACGGGCGGCTGGCCATCGAGGCCTGGCGTCGGCTCGGCGAACGGGCGCCGGTCTCCCGGCTGCGCCGCCGGGTGCTGCGGCGCGGCTTTGTGATCGCGGTCGTGGTGGTGGGCTCGTCGCTGCTGCTGGGCTCGGCCCTGGGCGCGGCGGTGCGCAGCAGCCGTACCGCGGTCACCACTGTCGTCCCGGACAGCCCCGCCCCGCCCGCGCAGTACCCCAACCCGATGTGGCCGACGCCGGCCCATTCCGTCCATCCGGCCAAGCCGTCGGCACACGGCGCGCACCCGTCCGCGCACGCCTCCGCCTCGGCCAAGGCATCGGCCGCCCACCACAGCGCCAGGCACCACAGCGGTACCGGCACGGCCGGCGCCGGGGCGACGGCCAGTGGGACCGGCGCCACCCCCACGCAGTCCGGCACCGGCAGCGGCACGGGGACCGGCGGCGGCAGCGCTCCGGCAGCCCCGGCCCACCACCACCGGACGGGATCGCCCTCCTCCGGGCCGAGCACGGGCAACGGGGTACTGGGCGGCCTGCTGGGCTGACCGGCCACGGCCGCCGGGCCCGGAAGCCCGGAAGCCCGGCAGACACGGCAAGGGCCCCCGTACCGACTCCTGGAGTCGGTACGGGGGCCCTCGGGTTGTCCGGTGTGCTTCGGGCCTGTCAGGTCCTCGGGGCCTCTCGGCCCGCGGGGCCGCCTGTGAGTCCTCGGCTTGTCAATCCTCGGGCCTGTCAGTCCTCGGGCCTGTCAGTCCTCGGTGGCGGCCGAGGCCCGGGTGGCGGCGAGCTCCTTGGCGGCCTCGGAGAGGTCCTTGGCGGTGTCGATGGCCCGCCAGTACACGCCCTGCGGCAGCTCCCAGCCGGTGAGCCGACGCTCGCGGGCGAGCCGCGGGAAGGTGCTCCGCTCGTGGTCGCCGAGGTCGGGCAGCAAGGACGAGAACTCGGCGGAGAAGACGTACACGCCCGCGTTGATCAGGTACGGGGACGGCGGGGCCTCGATGAAGTCGAGGATGTTGCCGAACTGGTCGGTGTCGACCGTGCCCCAGGGCAGGCGCGGGCGGGCCAGCGCCAGCGTCGCGTGGGCGTCGCGCTCCGCGTGGAAGTCGGCCATGTCGCGGAGCTTGAAGCGGGTCCAGATGTCGCCGTTGGTGGCGTACCAGGGCTCGTCCTGACGCGGGAGCGAGGCGGCGGCGAACTTCAGGCCGCCGCCTCGGCCGAGGGGCTCGGTCTCCACGACCGTGGTGACGTTGAGCGGCAGCTCCGTCTCCTTCAGCCAGGTCTGGAGGACCTCGGCCAGGTGACCGCAGGAGATGACGACATCGGTGACGCCCTCCTCGGCCAGCCACTGGAGCTGGTGGCCGATGATGGGGACCCCGGTGCCCGGGATCTCGATCATCGGCTTGGGGCGGGTGTCGGTGTAAGGGCGCAGGCGCGAGCCCTGACCGCCGGCCAGGATCACAGCCTGAGTGACGGGCGGTGAGGCCAGCGGGGAACCCTCGGTGGAGGGGATGAGATCAGCGGTCATGGGAGCACCCTATGGGGAGAAGATGACGGAGTGTGCACCGCCCGGGGGAGCCGGTGGTATCCGCTGTTCACCACCCGTTTCACAGGCATCCCGGCTCACGTCCGGACCGGCGCCGGGCTCAGCTGCCGCCGGCCAGCGTCCCGGCCGCGAACGAGCCGTCGCAGACCGGGCGGGCGTAGGACTGGGCACGGCGGATGTCGCCCCGGTACTTGCGCACCGCGGCCTGGCCGAGGTCCCGGGCGATGCCGGTGCAGTACTGGGTGAGCGAGGGCTGCTGCTGCATGGCCTGCTGGAGCGAGTCCAGAGCCGCGCCCGGGTTCTGCCGGTCCAGCTCCTGGAGCAGCCGGGCCTGCAGGGCGTCCTGGGGGCTGACGGCGGCGTCCTGGCTGCCCTGGCCGTTGGGGAGGAGGCGGACGCGGCGAGGATCTGCTGCTGATCGCCGCTCGTCCCGGAGCCGGAGGGGGCCCAGGGAACCCGGGTGACCGCGAGGGTCCCGGTGGTCACCAGGACGACGGGCAGGACGAAGGCGAGGGATCGGCCGAGACGGCGCGCTAGCTGCTTCACGACGGTGATGCTAGCGGTGGGTGATGATATGGCGACATTTAGTCACCCGGATGAGTGACGTTTCCTGCCGTTTCCCCTGGAAGCCGGATACGACTGCTCCCCGGCGGGGAACCCGCCGGGGAGCAGTGGAGTGGCTTCAGGCCCTCATGACGCCTGTTCCGCGCCTGTTCTTTGCCTGATTTCTGCTGATTGTGCTCAGTCGTGCAGGCGCAGGCCGGTGGAGGTGGAGAACACGTGGGTCTCACCCGGGCGCGGCACCACGTGCAGCACCTCGCCCTTGCGCGGGACGTCGCGGCCGCTGACGCGGACGACCAGGTCCCTGGTCTCGCCGCCGACGTTGACGCTGCCGTAGACGTAGCCGTCGGCGCCGAGCTCCTCGACCACGTTGACGGTCACGGCCAGGCCGCGGCCTCCCTCGGAGACCAGATCCAGGTGCTCCGGGCGGACGCCGAGGGTGACCGTGCGGTCGCCGGCGTCGGCGGCACCGGCGATGGCGGTGCGGGGCACCTCGATCAGCGAGTCGCCGAACTTCACGCCGCCGTCCACCAGCGGGACCTCGATCAGGTTCATCGCGGGCGAGCCGATGAACCCGGCCACGAACAGGTTCGCCGGGCGGTCGTACATGTTGCGCGGGGAGTCCACCTGCTGGAGCAGGCCGTCCTTGAGCACCGCGACCCGGTCACCCATGGTCATGGCCTCGACCTGGTCGTGGGTCACGTAGACGGTGGTGATGCCGAGGCGGCGCTGGAGCGAGGCGATCTGGGTGCGGGTCTGCACGCGGAGCTTGGCGTCCAGGTTCGACAGCGGCTCGTCCATGAGGAAGACCTGCGGCTCGCGGACGATCGCGCGGCCCATGGCGACACGCTGGCGCTGACCGCCGGAGAGGGCCTTCGGCTTGCGGTCGAGGTACTCGGTGAGGTCGAGGATCTTGCCCGCCTCCTCGACCTTCTTGCGGATCTCCGCCTTGTTGACGCCGGCGATCTTCAGGGCGAAGCCCATGTTGTCGGCCACGGTCATGTGCGGGTACAGCGCGTAGTTCTGGAACACCATGGCGATGTTCCGGTCCTTGGGGGGCAGGTACGTCACGTCGCGGTCGCCGATGCGGATGGCGCCGCCGTTCACGTCCTCCAGGCCCGCGAGCATCCGCAGGCTGGTCGACTTGCCGCAGCCGGAGGGGCCGACCAGGACCAGGAACTCGCCGTCGGCTATGTCCAGGTCCAGCGCGTCCACTGCGGGCTTCTGGCCACCGGGGTACAGCCGGGTGGCCTTGTCGAACGTCACGGTAGGCATGCGTGTGCACTCCTTCACCGGCAGGAACGTGCCGGACGATCCGAGTAAAGGCGGAATTCGCCCCTCCCCCCACCGCACCGCCCAGTGCCGGCGGCCCGGAAGCGAAAGAGGTCTAGTCCACTAGCGTCAGCAGACTCCTGGTGACGCTACCCGGACGGAAGCTCCTTGTCAGCACCCCAGAGGGCCACGATCACCCCACCCCTCGCCCGCCATCTCCACCAATTCCCCCCATACCCCACCAAACCCCCAATCGGCACGCCGCCCCGCCGATAAACCACCAGACAGAACCCCTGCCCGTTGGGTAGACTGCACCCGGACCTGCCGTGGCACCCCGCGGACAGGCACCACTGCCTCCTTAGCTCAGTTGGCCAGAGCACCGCTCTTGTAAAGCGGGGGTCGTCGGTTCGAACCCGACAGGGGGCTCAGCGGCTGACCAGCCGGAACGACATGCAGAAGCCCCGGAGCGATCTTGCTCCGGGGCTTCTGACATCACCGATTGACATCAACGCGGGCGGCGGCGCCTCTTCAGCAGGCGGTCCATGTGGCCCATGGCCTCCCGCTGCGTGTCACTGGTGACGTGGGTGTAGACGTTCATGGTCACCCCGATCTGCGAGTGACCCAGGATCTCCATGACCACCCGCATCGGCACGCCCGCCGCGATCAGCAGCGTGGCGCAGCCATGCCGGGTGTCGTGCAGCCGGATCGTCGGCAGACTCTCGCCCTCGGTGATCCGTTGGAACGACCGAGTCAGATTGCGCGGCTCGATCGGCCGCCCGCTGCGGGTGGTGAACACCCGATCCGACTCCACCCACTCCGCACCTTCCGAACCCTCCACGCTGGCCTGCCGACGCAGTTCTGCCTGCCGGAGCCGCTGCCAGCGGAGCGGTGCGATGCACAGCGCAGGCAGTGGGATCGTCCGGTTGCCGCGCCGGGACTTTGGGGTGTCCTCGTACAGTTCCCCGTCGATGCGCTGGAGCTGGCGTCGGACAGTCAGCGTGCGGGCGTCGAGGTCGATGTCTGACCAGTGCAGGCCCAGGATCTCGCCGCGCCGCATCCCCAGGGTGATCGCCAGCACGAAGGCCGCGTGGAGCGGGTCGCGCCGGGAGCCTTCGAGGAAGATCAGCGTGTCGTCCAGGTTCCAGGGCTTGGACTCCCGGTACTGCACGGTCGGGGTCTGCACCAGCTTGGCCACGTTGCGGGTGACCAACTCGTCCCGCATGGCGGCGGACAGCGAAGTCTGGAGCACCCGCAGCGACTCCTTCGCGGATGCCGCGGAGACCTTCCCAGTTACCTGCGCGACCAGGCGCCGCACGTCCACCGGCGCCAGCTTCTCCAGAGACTTCGTGCCCAGCATCGGCACCAGGTGCAGCCGGACGTGC
Source organism: Streptacidiphilus sp. 4-A2 (assembly GCA_014284505.1). Classification (GTDB taxonomy): domain Bacteria; phylum Actinomycetota; class Actinomycetes; order Streptomycetales; family Streptomycetaceae; genus Streptacidiphilus. Next base: position 7,172,954 of record JAAFYY010000001.1, read on the forward strand.
ATCTCGTACTTGTCGTAGGTGGTGCGCTTCCGGTTCGGCTTGACGTGCTGCTCCAGCCAGTACGGCAGCCACTCGGAGAGCTTGGACGACCGGGTGGGGGTCGGGATGCCCTCACGGTCACGGGCCACGAGTTCGGCTCGCTTGCGGTCGCACTCCTCCCAGGTCTTCCCGTAGACGAACTTGCGGGCACGGGTGCCGTCCGGCTGCGGCACGTACACCGCCGCCTGGTAGCGGCCGTCCGCGCGCTTGGTCACCGTGCCGGAGCCGTTGGGGTTGCGCTTCTTCGCCATCAGGCAGCCTCTTCCAACTGACGCGCCATGAAGGCGCGGAGGGCGGACAAGGGGACCCGGCGGCAGCGCCCGATGTGGGCGGAGGCCAGAGCCTTGGAACGGATCAGGTCGTAGACCGTGGAGCGCCCGAGACGCAGACGCGCCATCACCTCGGGGACGGTCAGCCACTCGTCGTCCTGCGTGGCGTCCGGCGTCAGGAGACGTTCGGCCATGGCGCCCCCTCCCGTCCGGTGCTGGCCGCGATGAGGGCGGCGGCGGGGGTAGCCGTGTCCGGCGTAGCGCCAGTGGCCAATCACCGCGGTGGGCCGGTCGTTGATGCCCAGGGCTTGGCGGTGCTGCTCCGCGCGGTGGTCGGTGCGGGCCTGGCGGAGCGCGCCGAGGGTGGTGGAGTAGCGGCGGCTCTTGGTCGAGAAGTGGCCGCCGAAGCCGAGCATGTGTGCCCACCGCCGCAGACCCAGATCCTGGTAGGTGGCCTGGCCGCCCAGCTCCCAGCAGGTTCGGATCATGCGGCGGGTGTGGTCACGCATGGGCAGGAGTTCCAGTTGGGCCATGCTGCCGATGCGGTGGTGGATCGCTCCGGCTGCTTCGGCGCCCTTGGTGGCGTATTTGGCGATGTAGGCCGCCACAGCGGTCGAGGTGATCGCCTGGCCGGGCCCGAAGGCGTCGATGGGCCGGATGTCGAGCTGCTTGCCGAAGCGGAAGTCGCGCCCGTGGTCGGCGATGTGGACCTTGCTCGCCGCCTCTCTGATGGCCGTCTCCAGGGTCTGCACGGTGGCCCAGGCGGGCGGCGGGGTGGCCGGTCCGTCTGCTCCATCGAGCCGCAGGACGGCGTGGAAGTGGATCAGTCCGCGCCGCTGGTACTCCGCGACCTTGGCGTAGGACAGGCGCAGCACCCGAGCCAGGCGGGTACGGGTCATCCCGCCGATGCGGGCGAGTTCGCGCCGCACCTGGAGGGCGAGGCGGTGCCAGAGCTGCCCGGCGTGCGCCTGCCACAGGACAGCGCCCGCGTAGTCGTAGCAGTCCGGGCATAGGGGTTCTCCGATGCGCGGGTCATCCGGGTTGTGGCGCTCGCGGCAGCCCAGCGCGCGACCGTGGCGGCAGAGGCGCTGCCCGCGGCGGGGTCGGCAGAGCTTCTGGTCACGGCGGGTGTGGACGGCGCCGAAGCCGGGGGCGGTGAAGGTGGCGAACACCCTCGGGTACCCGGTCACCGTGGCCGGGGTCTGCTTGCCGCCGACCAGCCCGGCCCGGATGAGCTGGTAGGTGTCGCCCTTGTAGAGGCTGGAGCAGGTGGGGCAGACGGCGGCGCGGCGGTTGCCGCAGGGGACCAGGAGCGCCCCCTCCTCGGTGGCGAACGTGTGCAGGATCTCGCCGCTGGCGGTGTCCACGGTGTGGGCGGTGCCGTGCAGGTGGATCGGGTTGGTGCAGCCGCCGAGGCGGACGATGCGGCGCTGCCACGCGTCGAAGCCGGGCGATGCTGCGCGGCGGAGCAGGTCGGCGACCGCCGGCGGCGGGGCCGTTTGGTCACGGGGACCAGGGGTGGGCATGCTGGACGAACTCCGATCACTCATCAGGGGGTTGGAGGAGGTTTCCGGCGGGGTCGGGTTTGGCGACTCGTGGCCCCGCCGGGAACCCGGCTCGCTGCACGTCACGGCTGCACCGAGTCGTCGTAGGACCGGCGGGCGCGCCACTCGGCGTCGGCGGCGACGGTCGAGGCCCAGCACTGGAACTCGATCGGGCCGAAGGAGCGCACGGCGCGGAAGCTGCCCTGGTCCTCCAGCAGCGGGACCTTGAGCATCCGGGCGACCCGGGCGACGCCGGCGCGCCGGTCGTGGTCGGTGTCGGCGACCACGTTGAGTAGCACCGAGGGTAACGCGGGACGGGGACGGACGAGTTCAGGACGAGGAAGTTCGCCAGCTCCCGCAGGCCGTCGACGAACGCCTTGGGGTCGCCGTCGCGGTAGGTGTAGGTGGGCTTGAGGTTCATGGCAGGGTCTCCGATCAGGGAAGGATGGTGCCGAGGGTGGTGAAGAACCAGGCGAGCGCCGAGTGCAGCAGCGGCGCGAGAGAGGTGCTGGCGAGCAGGAAGCCGAACGAGCCGGACAGGACGCAGTCCAGGAGCCGCAGCACCCGGTAGCGCAGCAGCAGCGCGAGCAGGACACCGAGGAGCACCACGGCCGAGAGGTGCACGATCACCGGCGTCACCGCTTCCGCAGGTCGGTCGGCTGGTCGTCCGCCGCCGTGCGCGGACCGGGGATGGGCAGCGTCCGTCCGAGGCCCAGGGCGGGGGTGAGGTGTGCGTACTGCTGGGCGATGGCCTGTGCTTCGGCTTCGCTGACCAGGGCGGAGCGGGCCCGTTCCCAGCCGTCCCCGCTGGCGACGATCGCGGTACCGGCCTGGCCGGGGTCGATGGCCTGCGCCGCTTCCAGCGCATCGGGGTGCAGGTCGCCCAGGGTCATCGTCGCCGTCTCCGGATCGGCCACCCGGTGGCAGACCCGTCCGCCCAACTGCGACCGCAGCGCGGTCACACCGGGCCCCAGATCCGAGCCCACCCGCTGACCCGCCACGACCAGGAACACCCACAGCGCAGCGCCGAGTTGAGCGATCCGAATCAGCGCGGTCGCGGTGCTCTGCGCCTCATCCTTCTCTGCGCGGGAGGCGATGAGGAACAGCTCGGCGATCTCGTCCACGATCACCACCACCGGCACCGGCCGCAGCTCGGCGGGCAGGGCCCCGACGTTGCGCACCGCATGCTCACGGCACAGGGCCATCCGGTCCTGCGTCAGCTTCAACAGCTCTGCCAGCAGCTCCAGCGCGCCAGGCCGGTTGGTGGCGAGCGCAGAGAGCCGGGGCGCGTACAGGCCCAACTCCATGCCGCCCTTGCAGTCGATGCCCACCAGCGCGACTGGTTGCGGGGCCAGGCCCGCCACCAGGGCGTTGATCAGCGTTGACTTGCCGGAACGCGTCGCCCCCACGATCAGCCAGTGCGGGATCAACCGCAGGTCCAGCACCCAGTCAGCGCCGGACTCAAGCGCCCCGACCACCACCCGCAGCAACTCACCTTTGCCCGGCCGGAGTCGGGACAGCTGCGGATCGCGCAGCGGGTCGAGCGCGGTCACCGTCAGCCGCACCAAGCCCCGCTCGGTCGTGGTGACCCGCACTCCATGGACCCGCCAGGCGTGCGCCAGGGCCGGGGCCGCTTCGGCGAAGTCCTCCGGCACCTGGCCCGGCAGCAGCCGCACCAGCACCCAGAACCCGTTCCGTGTCGGATGCAGCATCCGCCGCCGGGGCACCTTGGGCGCCGGGGGAGCGGAGCCGCCGCCAATCAGGTTGGCGACGATGGTCAGCGCCGGCTTGCGGGAGACGGCCAGATGACAGCCCGCCATGGTCGCCCGCCAGCGCACCACCACCCGCCAGGCCACCACCGGCAGCCCGATCGCCAGCCACCAGAACACCGGCCACCGCCGCCGGTACAGCGGCCCCGCCGCAACCAGCACCGCGACTACACCGCCCAGGACCAGGAGTAACCACCCCAGCCAGGCCCCGCCGCCGGAGGCCGGGTGCTGCATGTAGGCACCGGGCCCGATCACTGCGCACCGCCCTTGGCCGGCGGCGCGGCGGGCGGAGTGAGCGGGGTGATCGCGGAGGCGCGGAAGGCGATGCCGTGCCTGCCTTCGTTCTCCCAGGGCACCGCCGCCAGGTCCCGCACCTGCACCGGAACGCCCTGGACCACGCCCTTGGGCTCCCCGGCCACCGTGACGTTGATGACCTCGGCCTGACTGCCCGCCATCAGGCAGACGCCGACCTGATACATCGTCAGGCCGGTGTCCCGGTCGATCCGGGGCTGTCCGGTCTCGCGGTTGGCCAGGCGCACGGCCGGGGCGACCGCGCAGAAGATCCCAGTGAACTTGCTCGTTTCGATCGGAAGCGCGATAGGCACCGCGCACTCTCCTTCAGTTCACGCCCGACAGCCTTGATCTATCGGGCTGGCTTCAACCCGTAGTACGGGTTGCTGAGTCGAGAGTGCGCTCCCGTAGTACGGGTTGTCAAGCTACTTGGAGTGCGGGATGCTGTGCCCGAGGGCGGACGCCCACCACACGCCAGCCGATGCAGGAGACACGATGGACAGCGGACGCAAAGTCGCCCGGTACAAGGAGATCGCCGACTACCTGCGCGAACGCATCATCGACGGCACCTTCCCGCCCGGCCAGCCCCTGCCCTCCGAGGAGCAGCTGGCCAAGGAGTTCGGCGTCACCCGCCCCACTGTCCGCCAGGGAATCGCCGAACTACGCGCCGCCGGACTGGTCGAGGTCATCATGGGCCGCGGCATGTTCGTCCGCTCCCCGCACGCCCGCCCCCAGCTCACCCGCGCCCGCGGTGTCCGCCGTGACAAGACCGGCCACTACACCGAAGCCGACGCCATCCGCTGGACCACCACCGACGAACCCGTCGCCACCCGCACCGACGCCCCCGTCGCCCTGGCCGACCTCCTGCGCATCCCGCCGGGCGAACCCATGTACACCTACGACCAGCACCAGACCGCCGACCACGGCCGCCTACGCCAACTCCACCGCACCTACATCCCCTTCTCCATCCTCGTCGGTACCCCCTACGAAGACACCGCACCCCCGCCTGCCCCCGCCCTCTTCACCGCCCTCGAAAGCCTGGGCCACGAACTCCACTTCACGGAGTACGTCCGCACCCGCATGCCCCTCCCCGACGAAGCCACCACCCTCCGCCTATCCGAAGGCGTCCCCCTCCTCCACCTCCTCCGCCTCACCCTCAACCAACACGACCGCCCCCTAGCCCTCGAAGAAACCCACATCCCCGGCGACGACCTCGAACTCTCATACAGCTTGGGTCCCGAGGCATGACCGCCGAGGGAGAACTGACATCCGAGCTCGTTCGGCCGCAGCTGTCCGAGGTGCTACCGGACTTTGCCGAGGAGCTTGCCCGGCTGCTTCGCGCTGAAGGCGAACACCAACTGGCCGATGACATCGGTGCCCAGCGCTTCTACGGCTGGTGTACCTGCACAGACGACTTCTGCCAGAGCTTCAGAACTGCGCCGGAGCCCAACGGCGCCTACGGCCCGGGGCACCGCAGCATCCCGCTTCTCCCAGAGAGGCATGATCAATCATCGATGTCGTCCATGGCGCGGTGATGTATGTCGAAGTCCTTTACCGACCCGAACTCCCTGCTGGCTTCCTCACCGGCCGAGTAGGTCACTGTTCGCATCCGCTGATCCGCTTAGTGGCTCAGACTTTCTCTACGTCTTCAAGGCCCCCGGCGTCGCTCACGCTCCGCCGGGCGCGCGAGCGGTGCGCTCGCGCCTGCGCTCCTGTCTCCGCCCCGCGCCAGCGCGGCTCCCCGCCCGCGCGCCCGCAGGAGGAAGCAGCCGAGGGCGTGAAGCATGAAACCGAGCAGCCCGGCATGAGCTCAAGACGATGCCTCCGGCGGGGGCGCTCCGGCTCCAAGATGGCCACGGTCCGGCCTGCGACTGCCTGTTGGATCGTGATTGAGGGTGGGGGCTGCCATCCGCCCGCCGTCGTCCCAGGCAAGCCGAGCAGCCTTGGCCCCTGGTGTCCAGGTCGTTCGTCCAGCTGGGCGCTCCACCTGGACACCAGGGGCCAAGCCCGCTCCACATCCGTGTGGACGACGGCAGACGGGATGGCAGTCGGCGGGTTCAGCCAGGGCCGCACCGCCCCGTGTCCAGCGGGCCTTCATGTATAGGGTTTTCTGCGACGCCTGAATTTCCCATTCACCCCTCTGGGTTTGCTGTGGATTCCTTTGCGGGCGGTGCTCCCGAAATGGCGGATATGATATCGCGCACGGCGGCATTCTTTCCTTCCTGATCCAAAGATTGGAGAAGTCGTTCGGCGGCCAGGAATTTGGAGAACTCAAGGGGCTGCGCAAAGTATGCCCCAAGCTGCTGTGATGCTCGTTCCTGAATCTTCAGGAACGTTGACCCCATGTAGGCGCCAATACCGCTCGCTGTGATGCCGGTGGCCCCAATCACTACGGAGGCGGTATTGGTCCTGGCGAAGGCTGCAACGACGGCTGATGTGACCAGGATAAGAAAGCCTGCCCCTGCGGCAATTTGCCCGTATAGGAAGCTCTTTTCGGCCTGACTGGTAGCGATCTTGTGGTAATAGTCAAGGCGCCTCTGGGTGGCCACCCAGAGAGTGTGAAAGCTTACGTCCGGCTCGGCTGCCTCGTCCTCCGCCCGGCGCAGCTCTTCCAGTGCGATTCCAATGAGGGTCTTGTCTTGAAAATTCCGCCGCGCTCGAATGTTTGCGGCCGCCAGTAGCGGGATTCCAAGGTAGAGGTAAGTGGCGCAGGTGATCGCCATTGTCTGGATTGCTTTAGTGTGGTCAATATGATTATTGTAAGCCCATTCCCCTAGAAAGCCGAGGCCAGCGACTGGCAAAGTGCCATAGAGGAAGCGGTTCCGTGTCCTGTCCCATCTTTCCAGCTCCGGCGATCCAAGCCATGCTTGTCGACGTCGTGCGGCTTCCGCAGGTGATTCATCCTCTGCTTGATCGTTTATGTCAGTAAGGCCGAATATCAGTTTCAGGGGATTCATCGGGCCTCGCATTGGCGGTGATTGGGCGGCTCTAATCAGCTAACGATTAGAGAGAGGCTACCTGATCCATGGGTTGTGGCAGGGCAAAACTCGCAGAGTCATGCCGGATGTGAAGTTAGATCCTGTCCTTGCGGACGAGGTACGGACAGCGGCGTTAGTGGAGCTCCGGGGCAGTTTAGAAAAGCCCCCATGTCTGATCATCCGAGGGCAGGGGCTATCCCGGCTCAGGCTCCCGGGTCCGTGGAGCCTCTTGGCTCCCAGATACGTGGAGCAGCCCCAGGCAGGGGGCCTGGGGCTGCTCCAAAACTATGACCAGCTGGGCCTGGTGGGTGCTGGCGAGGGGCGGCCCTGGTTTGGGTCCGCGACCGGGAGGTGTTCGAGTTCGTGGCAGAGGCCGCGGGTTAGGGCGGTGATCAGGCGGCTGGCGGCTTCAGCGGTGATGAGGTCGAGGCGGACGATGCCGTCGCCGTGGGGGGTGACGTCGGCGCGCATGTAGGCGAAGTCGTCTTCGAAGCCGAGGGCGCGGAGTTCCTCGGCCAGGGCATGGGCGGCGGTGCGGGCCTGGGACCAGCCGCGGACGTAGGGGACGTTGGGGTGCAGGATGTCGGCGCGGTCGGGGGCGGGGAGGAGTCTTCGGGGTGGTGCATGGTCAGTGGTCTCCGTCTTCGGTGCGGCCTGCGAAGGCTTCGTCGCCCAGGGATTCGCGGGCGGCGCGCAGCAGTTCGGCCAGGCGGAGGGCGCGGCGGGGTTGGTGCGGCCGATGTTGACGATGCCGTTGCCGAAGGCGTTGACGTCCGCCTGGAGGTAGGGGAAGTCCCGGGCGAGGCCAGCGGCGGTGAGCAGGTCGCGCAGGTGCATGGCGGCGGTGCGGGCTTCGAACCAGGCGTCGCCGGGGGCGGTGGTCTCGTCGTTTTCCGTGTCGCGGGTCACTTGGCGGCCTCCGGCCACTCGTGGTCAGTCACGCAGGGGGTTGCCGGTCGGCGCGGGGCGGCGCTGCGGGTGAGGATGCGGGTGGGCCGGTAGAGGGTGCTGTGCGGGGTCGAGCGCTCATCCAGGTTCTGGGCCGCCTGGCACACCGCCAGGGCGACCGCAGCCGTGCGGAGTTTGGACTCGGCGGGGCTGCACACGGGCGGAGTCACCCACTGGTGGCGGGAGTCTGCTTCGGGGCGCGGTCCAGGGATGACCAGGTAGCCGCCCTCGGAGAGGTAGTGCACGTTCTCGATCGGTGCCCGCAGGTTGCGGAGCATGGTGGTGAACACCCGCCGGGAGCGCGGCGGCAGGAGGAGTGCGATCTTGCGGGCGCGCACGTCCAGCATCGCGGGGGTGAACGGGAGCGTGTGCTTGCTGATCAGGTCGATGGTCTCCAGGCCGAGCCGGTCACTGAGGACGACGGCGTCGAAGGAGCGGCCGGTGGCCATCGTCAGCGGCGCGGCCGGGTCGTCCTGCCACAGCTGCACGGCAGTTGCTTGGTTGATCGCGCATTGGAGGAGCCAGTCACGGCCCGCTGTCTTCACCTGTTCCATGGGTCGTCCTCGATGACGTTCCGTCAGCCCGGGGGTCGGGTCTGTACAGAACAGCGTTGACCCGGGCACGGGCGTGGCAGAAGATGACTCATAGCGACAGGGGGTGACGCGTCACCTCGTCACCCCGGGCGGGAAGACGATGCAATGACCACGAACGACGCTGTCCCGATCGCCAGGCCCCGTGCCGAACAGGGATGGACGAAGCTCCAGACGATCTTTCGGCTGCGCCAGGCCGCCACACGACGCGGTCTGACCTTGCCCAAGGACGACAGCATCAGTCGGCGCATGGCCTCCTGGGAGAACGGCCATTCCGAACCCGACGACATATACCTCGCGCTGCTCTCCGAAATCTTCCAGGCCGAACCAGACACGCTGCTGAACCGGCCGCGCAAGGCACCGGAGATGGACGCCGACGAGGCCGAGCTGTTGCTCCGGCTGGATACGGCCCGCGGGGTCGATGCCTCCCTTATCGCCATGCTGAACGCCCACACCGACCTGATCCGGATGAAGGACCGCAAGCTCGGCGCCGTCGTCCTAGCGGAGGAGGTGCGCGCGCACCTGGACCAGGTCGAGACCCTGCTTCGGCACAGCGTCTTCCGGGCCGGCCGCTCCAGCCTGGCGTTCGTGCTCGCGGACGCTTCGGCGCTGGCGGGGTGGCAGGCCGTAGACACCGGTTCGCTCAGCGACGCGTGGGAGCACTTCGAGCGGGCCAAGGCCGCAGCCCGGGAGGCGGACGACCCGAAGATTCTCGCGTTTGCGAGCGCGGAACAGGCGTACGTACTGCTGGACCTCCAGCGCCCTCAAGACGCGCTGACGATGATCCAGCAGGCCCACCGCGAGGACCACCGGCGCCTGCCGCCGCTGATGCGGACCTGGCTCTACGCGGCCGAGGCCGAGGCATACGCGGCCAGCGACGACGCCAGCTCGGCCCTGCGCACCATGGACGTGGCCGCAAGCAGCCTGCCGGACGGGACGGACGAGGGTGACGTCACCATGTCCTACCTGGCCCTCAACCTGGTGCACCTCGCTCGCTGGCGCGGTGGCATCCTCGCGCGGCTCGGCGACGCCGACGCGATCGAGGACCTGAACCGGGCCCTGGCCGGTATGGGCAGCGGAGCCTTCACTCGGGCTGAGGCCGGACTGCGCTGCGATCTCGCCGGGGCACTGATCGCTCGGGGTGAGACCGGCGAGGCTGCTCAGCAGATCGAGCAGGCCCGCCGTCTCGTTGCCCTCTCCGGTTCGACCCGGCAGCGTCGCCGCCTGGATCAACTGGCCCAGCAGCTATGACGACGCCGGACGCTGCCCGCGCTCAGCCAGCACGTACAGCAGGGCGATCAGCGTCCCGGAGTTCCAGATCTCACCATCCGCGATCTTCGTCATGATCGTGGACAGCGGCACCCACTCCATGCGCGCCATCTCGGTGGTCTCAGTCGGTTCGGCGATCTTCTCCGCACCCTCACCGACGAACACGTCGTGCCAGGAATCGACCATGCCAACCATCGGCTGGAACCGGGCCACGTGCCGGAACGACTTCGGCCGGTAGCCCACCTCCTCCAGCAGCTCTCGCAGCGCGGCGTCCTCGGGGTCCTCGCCCTCGTCCACATGGCCACCGGGCAGCTCCCAGCCCCAGCGGTCGCAGACGAACCGGTGCCGCCACATCAGCAGAACCCGATCCTCGGGGTCGATCAGCGCGGTCATGGCGGCGGGCTTCAGCTTGGCGACATGCGACTCGAAGCGCTCGCCGTCCGGGAGCTCAACGTCCGTCAGGAAGAGCCGAATCCACTCGTTGTCGTAGATGATCCGCTCGCCGTGGACGAGCCAGGCACTGGAGGTATCGTCGTCGGTAGCCACAGACCGAACGTACCCGACGACCTGCCGCTCAGTCCCGTGATCGGCCCCCATGGCTGACATCACCATCTGACATCAGCGTCGCCGGACGCGGGCGGACGCGCCCGTGACGCAGGGACGGTTCTATGCCGCTCGGAGTGATGTCACAGCTGATCGCCGAGGGCGCGGGAAGATCTTGTAAAGCGGGGGTCGTCGGTTCGAACCCGACAGGGGGCTCAGCGCACCACCCCGGATGAGCTGCAGCTTTGGCCTTCTGGGGGCTTCATCGTCGGCCTCGGACCCCTCGTCCGGGGCCGTCTGCGTGAGCGATGCGTGAGCGGATGGCGTGATCTTGGCCGGTTCGGCAGTGGACTGGGCAACCTTGCGCGGCCTGTTCGCCCGGGGGACGAGCTGGGCCGCCGCCTCCGCGATCGCCCGGTCGACCTGCGGGAGCAGGGTCGTGTACGTGTCCGAGGTGATGCCGATCGACGAGTGGCCGAGCATCTCCTTGATCGAGTGCAGGTCCGCGCCCGCAGCATGGGCGAGCGTGGCCGCGCCGTGCCGGAGGTCGTGCAGCCGGATCGGCGGCAGGCCGGCCGCGTCGGCCAGTTCGCGGAAGCGGTCGGTCACGGCTGTCGGGTGCAGCCACTCGCCGTTCTCCTTGGTGAAGACCCGGCCGGTCTCGACCCAGGCGTCGCCCCACTGCTCGCGGTCGGCCCGCTGCTGCTTGCGGTGCGCCTCCAGGACGGCCACCGTCTCGGAGTCGAGGGCGATGGTGCGAGCGCCCGCGTCGGTCTTGGGGTCGTCCTCGTAGACCGCCCAGCCGTCCACGACGAGCTGCTTGGCCACGGTGAGGAGCCCAGCCCTCAGGTTGGTGTCGGCCCACCGCTGGCCGCATGCCTCGCCGCGCCTCAGTCCCCGGAAGGTGACGAGGTGGAACAGCGCGTAGAGGCGGTCGTCGGTGGCCTGGTCGAGGAAGGCGCCAGTCTGCTCCGGCGTCCAGACCATCACCGGCGACGGACGCTCGCCGGTGAGCTCCCAGTGCTCGATCCGCTCCTCCGTCCACACCAGTGGCTTGGGCCGCTTCGCGGACTCCAGCTCGACATGGGAGGCCGGGTTGAAGGTGTGAGCTTGCTCCGCTTTGACGGACACCTTGGTTGTGGTGGTCAGGCCGCGAGCACGGTCTCGTACTCGGCGGGACTGCGGTAGCCAAGGCTGCTGTGCAGCCTGCGTATGTTGTACCAGCCTTCGATCCACTCGAAGATCGCGGTGCGGGTCATCGCCCGGGTCGACAAGGGCCCGTCGCCGAGCAACTCCCGCTTCAGCGTCGCGAAGAACGACTCGGCGAGCGCGTTGTCCCAGCACTGGCCGGTGCGACCGACCGACAGCCGAACGCCCAACTTGCCCGCCAGTTCGGCTAGTTCCCGACTGGTGTACTGGGTGGATTCAACCGGTCGTCGCAACACCCTGTGAGCTGGGGGTATTGCGGTGGGTGTAGGAAGGCGGCAGCAGGCAGCGAGGCTGTATCGGGGGCAGATGCCCTCTCCCGGTCGGCCGAGTGTCGCGTGGCGTGACGACCGTGTCGGATTCTGGAGGGCGATCGCACGCGGCGTCAGTTCGGAGGACGCGGCGGTCGGGATCGGGATCTCGCAGGCTGTAGGGACGCGCTGGTTTCGCCATGCTGGCGGGGTGAATCCCTGCCTCGCCCCGACTGCCTCAGGACGCTACCTGTCCTTCGCCGAGCGGGAGGAGATAGCCCTGTTGCGCGCCCGGGACCTGGGCGTGCGCCAGATCGCGCGACTCCTGGGCCGATCGCCTTCGACGATCTCCCGGGAACTGCGACGCAACGCCTCCACCCGCACCTACCAGCTGGATTACCGGGCCACGCTGGCCCAGTGGCACGCGGAGCGGCGCGCACGCCGGCCCAAGGCAGCGAAGCTGGTGGCCAGTCCGCGCCTGCGCGAGTACGTCCAGGACCGCCTGGCCGGGGTCGTCCACGCCCCGGACGGCCAGGTCGTCGACGGACCCCAGGTCCCGCCCTGGAAGGGCCGCAACAAGCCCCACCGACAGGACCGCCGCTGGGCGACCTCATGGAGCCCGGAACAGATCTCCCGGCGGCTGAGGATGGACTTCCCCGAGGACGACTCGATGCGCATCTGCCCAGAGGCGATCTATCAGGCCCTCTACATCGAAGGACGCGGGGCGCTGAAGCGCGAGCTGGTCGCCTGCCTGCGCACCGGACGCTCACTGCGCATCCCGCGAGAGCGGGCACGACAGAGGGTCCAAGGCCACGTCACCGCCGACGTGCTGCTGAGCGAGCGGCCCGCCGAAGCAGACGACAGGGCCGTCCCTGGCCACTGGGAAGGCGATCTGATCATCGGACCGGCCGGTCCGCGATCGGCACCCTGGTGGAGCGCACCACACGCTTCACGATGCTGCTGCATCTGCCCCGATGGTCGGTTTCGGCCTGGAGCCACGGGTCAAGAACGGGCCTGCGCTGGCCGGCCGGGGCGCCGAGGCCGTGAAGGGCGCCATCGCTGCCACGATCACCACCCTGCCCGAGCAACTGCGCAAGTCTCTGACCTGGGACCGCGGCAAGGAACTGGCCCAGCACGTCCAACTCCGCATCGAAGCCGGGCTCCAGGTCTACTTCGCCGACCCGCACAGCCCCTGGCAGCGAGGCACCAACGAGAACACGAACGGTCTACTGCGGCAGTACTTCCCCAAGGGCACGGACCTGTCGCGCTGGGATCTCGCCGAACTCCAGGCCGTCGCCGCGACCCTCAACAACAGACCCCGCAAGAGCCTCGGATGGAAGACCCCCGCCGAAGCCCTCAACGAGAACCTACTATCGCTCCAGGAAGCCGGTGTTGCGACGACCGGTTGAATCCACCCTGGCAGCCGCGATCCGAGTGGAAGATCACCGGGCCGTCGGGCCGACGGTTGTGGCAGGCGGCCCGCAGGGCTTCGGCGACGAGTTCGGTGCGCAGGTGGTCGGCGGTGGCCCAGCCGACGACGCGCCGGGAGGCGATGTCGATGACGGTGGCCAGGTAGAGCCAGCCCTCCCGCGTCGGGATGTAGGTGATGTCGCCGCACCAGCGTGTGTCCAATGCCGCCGGGTCGGGCTGGAAGTCCCGCAGGACCAGGTCGGGCCGCACGTTGGCACGTGGGTCCGGGACCGTGGTGCGCCGGCCCCGGCGGCGGTGTCGGCCCTGGAGGCCGGCCTGGCGCATGAGCCGTGCGACCCGGCGGCGTCCGCACCGCTCGCCGTTCCGCTGGAGCGCGGCATGGATGCGCGGTGCCCCGTAGCTGCCCCGCGGGGTCCCGTGGACCTCGGCGATCTTCTCGGCCAGGTCCGCGTCGCGCACCGCACGGGGTCCCGGGGCGTTGGTGCGGCGGGCGTAGAAGGCGGCACGGGAGACCTGCAGCAGTTCACAAGCGCGCTTGACGTTGTGGCCGCCCTGCTTCTCCGCCTCGATGAACGGGTGCACCGTCACCGGGTCTCCTTCGCGAAGAAAGCCGTCGCACGCCGGAGGATGTCCACGTCCTCGCGAAGCCGGCGGTTCTCCTGCCGCAACCGGGCCAGCTCCTCGCGTTCGCCGCTGGTCAGGCCTTCCCGCTCGCCCGCGTCGACCTCGGCCAGTCTGACCCAGTCACGCACCGCGGTCTCGGTCAGCTCGAAGTCCTTGGCCACCTGGCCGACCGAGCGGTCCCCGCGTCGGCACAGCTCGACGATCTCGGCCTTGAACTCCGGCGTGAACGAGCGGCGAGGGCGCGGCTTCTTCTTCCCCATGCTCTCCATGATGGACATCATCCTTCTGGGACCGAAGCCCCGGATCTCAGGTGTCCGTCAAAGCGGATCAAGCTCAGGCGACCCCCTGGACCTGCTCGCCGACACGCGCGCAGGCCTGACCGCCTTCGAGCGCCGACCGGAATCCGCCCAGGTCAAGCTCCTGGAGCGCTGTAGCGCGGAGGAGGATTTCCGCTGACAGCGAGCCCGGGCAGCCGAAGCATCGGCTGCCCGGGCACCAATCGTCGAAGGGTGTGGTTCTTGCCCAGTGACATCCCTACCACGGGCGCACCTGGATCGTGATGGTCGACTGTTCTCGGCCGCAGATCGATCAGACCCAGGCCGAAGCCCCCTACGCGGCGTGCCAGGGTCCATGGGCTCTGCGACTCACGGGGCGAGCTTCCTCAAGGCTTCTGCCAGACCGATACATGTGTGGTGCTCTCCGCCGTGAACGGCGAACGGTCCCAGCCTGCCCAGCGGTGCTTCAGGCTGAGCCCGGCGATGCGCGCCATGAGGTCCATCTCGGCCGGCCAGGCGTACCGGAACGGGATGCGCCAGAACCGGCCCTTTCCGTCCGCCGTCACGGTGACATGGTTCGAGGTGAACTGCTGGGTCGCGACGTCGTACTGGTCGAAGCCCAGATAGCCGCCGCCCTCACGACCGGGCTCCATCCGGAACGGGACCGTGTCCTGGCCCGGCGGCAGACGCCGCAGGTCCGGCACCCCTACCTCGACCAGGAACAGCCCGCCCGGCCGCAGGTGTGCGGCCGCGTTGCGGAAGACGTCGACCTGCCCGTCCTGCGTGGTCACGTTGCTGATGGTGTTGAACACGAGGTAGACGAGGGAGAACTGGCCGTCCACTCTCGTGGTGGTCATGTTGCCGATCGTGACTTCGACCTTGTCGCCGCCAGGCTTGCCGGTGATCCGTGCCGTCATCGCCCGGCTCATGTCGATGCCGCTGACCGCCATGCCGCGTGCCGCCAGCGGGGCGGCGATTCGGCCGGTTCCAACGGCGAACTCAAGGAGCGGACCGCCGTCAGCCAGGTCTTCGAGGACGTCCACCACCGGGTCCACCGCTTCGGGCGCATTCACGCCGCCTGGGGCGTCGTAACCCGCTGCCACGCTCTCCGGGAACCAGCCGTCTGCGAGATTGTCTTCCTCCATGGGTCGCCACCCCATCAGCCGTACGAGGACGCGTCAACGCAATTTCCGGTGAGTCCCGGACGGGACTGAGCCCCCCGCTCCACCGAAGCCTTGCCGGACCGGCTCTGCGCCGACCGACAGTAGACATGCTGCTACGTTCGCTTGCATGACGCTTTCGGTCTCAAGCGGCGCTGCCGTTGATCTGCGTGTCGAGCCGGTCGAGGGCATCTTGGAACGAGTCGAGAAGTCCCTTCAGATGCGCTTGGACCGGGGGACGGTGGTGCGCAAGCGTCGTTCGGTCGGGGCGCGCTCCGACCGGCAGAGCTGGGTCCGGATCGAACGTCGAGGGCTCGACCGGATTGGGACCCAGGGCTGGAACGGCACCGAGTGCGCAGCAGCTCTCGACGGGATCGCGAAGCCCGCCTGGTGTGCGGCCTTCGCTTGGTGGGACGAGTCGGGGACGGCGATGTGGCGGGCTGACGAGACTTCGCTCTTGCCCGGAGCACCGGTCGGGTCCAGTGTGCTCGCTGCCGATCCCCAGCTGCCTGAGAAGCGAGTCCCAAACCGAAGGTAGGGTCACGTTTTCCCAGGTGAGGTGTGTGGCCGTCGGTCGGTAGGCATGCTCGGAGCGTCGTGTCGGTGCGGGGCGTGCTGGGAGGTGGCGGATGCCGTCGGTGCTGGGAGTGTTGGAGCGGCGCGAGCGGGTGGCGCTGGCCCGGGCAGAGGAGTTGCGGGCCGAGTTGGAGCGGCTTCAGGCTGCTGTGGCCGAGGCGGATGAGGCCGCGCGGCGCGCGGTTATCGCCCGCGAGGAGACGGTCGTGGCCTTGGCTGAGGCGGCCGAGGAAGCCGTCGTGGTCGGTGTGCCGGTGAATTTGCCGGCCGCGGGTGTTGCTGGGCCGCGGGTGGAGGTCCCGCTGTGGTGCGAGGGGGTGGGGATCGAGGTGCTGCCGCCCGAGTGCGCGCGGATCGTGGCCCTGGTCCAGGAGGATGCCGCCGGTGGCGGGGACGGAGTGCGGGCACGGGCGATGCGCGAGCATCTGGGCTGGTCAGCCAGTGATGCGCGGGAGCAGGCAGCGCGGTTTCGGGCGAAGCGGCTGGTCGAGCGGGGCTGGTTGACCGAGGGGCGGCCAGGGCTGTTCAGGCCGCGGGCCGCTTGACGCGGCGCGGTGCTGGTCGGCCGGAGCGGGCCAGGCGGCCGGGTGGCCGGGATGCTCGCGGCCCACCAGGCCATCGCCTCGGCACTGTCGATGCGGGTCTCGTAGTCCCGGGCCAGCCGCCGGGCCCGGATCAGCCAGGAAAAACTGCGCTCCACGACCCAGCGGCGCGGAAGCACCACGAACCCCTTGGCGTCGTCGCTGCGCTTGACGACGGTCAGCGCGAGGGTCAGGACGGCGTGGGCGAAGGTGACCAGCCAGCCGGTGTAGGCGCCGTCGGCCCAGACCAGAGTGATGCGGTGGTGTTCGGCGCGCAGTTGTTCCAGGAGGTCGCGGCCGGCGTCGTTGTCCTTGACCGACGCGGCGGTGACGATCACGGCCAGCAGCAGGCCGAGGGTGTCCACGGCGATGTGTCGTTTGCGGCCGTTGATTTTCTTCCCGGCGTCGTAGCCGCGGGTGGCGGCGCCGACGGTGGCGTCAGAAGCGAGTCCCAAACCGAAGGTAGGGTCACGTTTTCCCAGGTGAGGTGTGTGGCCGTCGGTCGGTAGGCATGCTCGGAGCGTCGTGTCGGTGCGGGGCGTGCTGGGAGGTGGCGGATGCCGTCGGTGCTGGGAGTGTTGGAGCGGCGCGAGCGGGTGGCGCTGGCCCGGGCAGAGGAGTTGCGGGCCGAGTTGGAGCGGCTTCAGGCTGCTGTGGCCGAGGCGGATGAGGCCGCGCGGCGCGCGGTTATCGCCCGCGAGGAGACGGTCGTGGCCTTGGCTGAGGCGGCCGAGGAAGCCGTCGTGGTCGGTGTGCCGGTGAATTTGCCGGCCGCGGGTGTTGCTGGGCCGCGGGTGGAGGTCCCGCTGTGGTGCGAGGGGGTGGGATCGAGGTGCTGCCGCCCGAGTGCGCGCGGATCGTGGCCCTGGTCCAGGAGGATGCCGCCGGTGGCGGGGACGGAGTGCGGGCACGGGCGATGCGCGAGCATCTGGGCTGGTCAGCCAGTGATGCGCGGGAGCAGGCAGCGCGGTTTCGGGCGAAGCGGCTGGTCGAGCGGGGCTGGTTGACCGAGGGGCGGCCAGGGCTGTTCAGGCCGCGGGCCGCTTGACGCGGCGCGGTGCTGGTCGGCCGGAGCGGGCCAGGCGGCGGGTGGCCGGGATGCTCGCGGCCCACCAGGCCATCGCCTCGGCACTGTCGATGCGGGTCTCGTAGTCCCGGGCCAGCCGCCGGGCCCGGATCAGCCAGGAAAAACTGCGCTCCACGACCCAGCGGCGCGGAAGCACCACGAACCCCTTGGCGTCGTCGCTGCGCTTGACGACGGTCAGCGCGAGGGTCAGGACGGCGTGGGCGAAGGTGACCAGCCAGCCGGTGTAGGCGCCGTCGGCCCAGACCAGAGTGATGCGGTGGTGTTCGGCGCGCAGTTGTTCCAGGAGGTCGCGGCCGGCGTCGTGTCCTTGACCGACGCGGCGGTGACGATCACGGCCAGCAGCAGCCGAGGGTGTCCACGGCGATGTGTTCGTTTGCGCCTTGATTCTTCCGGCGTCGTAGCCGCGGTGCGGCGCCGACGGTGCGTCAGCCTTGACCGACTGCGAGTCGATGATCGCGGCGGTGGGTTCTTCCTTCTTGCCGGCCAGTTCGCGCAGCATCTTGCGCAGTCGGCCGTAGAGCTCCTTGGTGTAGTCGTTGTCGCGCCAGCGGCGGAAGAACCGGTATGCCGCTCGCCACTTGGGGAAGTCGGCGGGCAGGCCGGCCCAGCGCACGCCCTCGGTGACCAGGTAGCGCACGGCGTCGATCATCTGCCGGTGGCAATAGCCCTCCGGGCGGCCGCCGCGTCCGTTCAGCCAGGCCGGGACCGGCAGCAGCGGCCGCACGATCGCCCACTCCGCGTCGGTCAGGTCGGAGCCGTAGCGGCGGGTTCGGTCGGGCTGGTCAGCGGCATTCCCGAGCCGGTGTGCGAGGCAATCGCACGACATGCCGGAGCTGGACGCGGACGGAGCGAACACGGCACAGTGGGACACCAGGGCCTCCTGATGGTTCGTTGACTCGACATCACCGAACTGCGCAGGAGGCCCTTCTTCTATGCGCCGGCCGCGGAGCGATCACCCGAACGAGCCTGATAGGCACGGAAGTTCGAGTGTCAGTCGTGTCCCTCGGTTTGGGAATCGCTTCTGAGGCCTGGTGGCAGGCGTTGAACGTCTCCCTGAACGCGCTGGCGGCTCAACACACCTCGCGTGTGGCCACGCCGGATACGGTGCTGGTCACGCAGTCAGTGGTCACCGAGGCCATCCGGGATGCTTTCGGCGGCGGGTTCGACACAACCGTCAGCACTTGGGTTCCCGCGCACGCGGACCTCAACTGGGCGAATGTGAGCAGCCCGGAGTTCTGCCTGTTCGACTGGGAGGACTGGGGGAACGCGCCGCTCGGGTTGGACTCCGCTTCGCTGTGGGGAAGCTCGCTCGCCGTCCCGGCACTGGCCGACCGCGTGCGCCAGGAGCGGCGCCGCGATCTTGAGAGCCGGGACGGCATGTTGATGACGCTGTTCACCTTCTCCAAGTTCGCCGGCGCGGATGCCCATCCTGGGGATCCTCGGGTAGAGCCCGCGCGGCGCGAGGCTGCGCGCATCGTCTTGGAGCTTCAGGCCCTTTGATGACGAGGCCGACCGCGCAGCAGGCCCTGGTACTGCGTCACAACTCGGTCGTCGACCTCGCCAGGACAGTGCCATGGCCGAGTTAGGGCTGGCCGCGGGCGAGAAAGGGCAGTGCAATTGGGCGGTGAGGCCGCAACGCGGGGTGGCGGTCCCCGCGGCGCGCTTCGTTCCCGGCGCATCCGAGTCAGTCGCTGCTAGCTGGCGCTGGTGTCGATGCCGCCAACTACCCTGTCGGTCATGGACTGGCTCGATCGGGTGGCGAATCTGAGGCAGTGGACGAACAACGAGGTCCGCGCCCCGCACAAGCCGTTGCTGCTGCTGTACGCGCTCGGCAGTTTCCAGCAGGACGCTGGCAGCGAACTGCGCTACAGCGTGGTCGAGGAGGAGCTGAGGCGGTTGCTGGTCGAGTACGGGCCGCCGAATCCGACAACACCCGCGTACCCCTTCCACCATCTGGTCAATGACGGCGTCTGGGAGGTCAGGACTGATCGTGGGCCGGGGAGTCCGGGGAGTCCGGGGAGTCCGGGGAGCGGGGTCCTGCGGTCCAGCGGCGCTACCGGCAGGCTCGTGCCGGAGTTGCGTACGGCGCTTTCCAGGGAGCCTTCGCTGCTGGGGAGGCTGGCACGAGTGCTGCTGGACTCCAACTTCCCGCCGTCACTGCACACCGAGCTGTGCGAGGCGGTCGGGCTCGACCTGGAGCTGGCCGAGACCGCGCCCCTGGCCGGTTTGCCGGGTGGAGCGGAGAGTGCCGCGGGCGGCAGCGGGACCGGCGGATGCGTGAGATCGTCCTGACCGCGTACGAGTTCCAGTGTGCCTTCTGTGGCTACGACGGGATGCTCGGTGCGAGCAGTGTCGGTCTGGAGGCCGCGCACGTGCGGTGGTGGTCGTACGACGGTCCGGACGAGGTCGACAACGGCCTGTGCCTGTGTTCGTTGCACCACAAGCTCTTCGACAAGGGTGTCCTGGGGGTGGGAGAGGGGCACCGCATCCTGGTCTCGCAGCGCTTCGTCGGCCGGAGCGAGGCGAGCAGGCAGCACGTGCTCGCACTGTCCGGGCGACCGGTCATAGGCCCGCAGCCGGGGGCCTTCTGTCGCCGGACGGCACCGCGAATGGCATACCCGGCAGGTCTTCCATGGTGCGCCTCGTGCGCACGCAGAAGCCGCTGTACTGACCGAGTGAAAGAGGTGGTCGAGGTCAGTTCGTCGTCACTCGCCTCGGTCTCGGTACCGACCTGACAACGGCCGCCGGCCTCGGTTTCAAGAGCCCTCGACCGAGGCTCCGCCAGGGCTCGCTCGCGGCCGACCCCAACGCGCCACAAGGGCGCACGCCGTGTCCGGCGTCTGGGTAGTCTTGGTCCAATCGTCATTGCGGCCCGACGGGCTTCCGCTCCGCTCCGGTGGAGTCTCGAAGGACATGCCCCCACCCGCACGAGTAACTTCGTGCTGCCTGGGGGAACTCCTTGCTGCTCCGCGCGTCGGCCAGGACAGTCGCCGTCATGGCCCTTGACGGCTCGCTCTTCCATCACCTCACCGAGCAGTTCGTTCACATGCACGGCTATCGCCCCGGCCCCTCCGAGGCCCGTTCCTGGGAGCGGAGCATTCCGGTGCTTGCCGCGGCGCTCAACGACGCGGGGCTCGGTGAGGTGGAGGTACTGCTGGAGTACGCCCTGCCGCTGAACAGCAAGCGGGCCGACGCCGTGCTCGCCGGCGTGCATCCGGTCAGTGGTGAACCGTCTTACGTCGTGGTTGAGTTGAAGCAGTGGAGCCAGGCGGAGCCGCGTGACGACGATCCCGCGCTCTGCCAGGTCAGCACCTATGCGCAGCCTGTGCTCAACCCGGTCGAGCAGGTGCGCCGCTACTGCGAGTACCTGGTCAACTTCAACGGTGCCCTCGCCGACCATCCGAAGCGCGTCAGCGGGGTGGCGTACCTCCACAACGCCACCGAGTTCGGCGTGTCCGGTCTGCGCGAGATCGAGCTCGACGACCGTGGGCAGCTGTTCACGGCCGAGGGTAGGGGCGCCTTCCTCGACTATCTCCGCAGCAAGCTGAGCGACGCGCACGCGGGGGCTCGGGCAGCCGACGAGCTCCAGGCCGGCAGGCCGGTCCCGTCGAAGCAGCTGATGGCGTTGGCCGCGCAGGAGGTGCGTGAGCGCGAGCAGTTCGTGCTGCTGGACGAGCAGCAGGTCGCCTACCGGATGGTGTTCAACGCCGTACGCAGGGCGAAGCAGTCCGACCACAAGGAGGTCGTGGTCGTCACCGGCGGCCCCGGAACAGGCAAGAGCGTCATCGCTCTGTCCGTGCTCGGAGAGCTGTACCGCCAGGGCGTCCCGGCCCTGCACGCCACCGGATCCCAGTCGTTCACCAAGACCATGCGCAAGGTGGCCGGCACCCGCAAGCGTGAGGTGCAGGACCTGTTCAAGTACTTCAACAGCTTCATGACCGCCGAGAAGAACACCCTCGACGTACTGATCTGCGACGAAGCCCACCGCATTCGCGAGACCTCCGCCAACCGCTACACCACCGCCGCCCACCGCACGGGCAAGCCGCAGATAGACGAACTCATCGACGTCGCCCGCGTGCCGGTCTTCCTGCTCGACGAGCACCAGGTGGTGCGCCCGGGCGAGATGGGCACCGTGGCCGAAATCCAGGCGGCCGCGGCCCGGAAGGGCATCGCCTGCCATGTCGTCCCGCTGGAGAGCCAGTTCCGGTGCGGCGGCAGTGACGCCTATCTGAGGTGGGTGGTCCGCCTGCTCGGCCTGGAGGCGGGCGGTCCGGTCACCTGGGAGCCCGACGAGCGTATGCACCTGCACGTCGCGGAGAGCCCGCAGGAGATGGAGGCGTTCCTCCAGGAGCGCTTGTCCGAGCACTACAGCGCGCGCATGTCTGCGGGCTACTGCTGGCCTTGGTCGCCGGAGCCCAAGCACGGCGCACCGCTCCCGGCCGACGTGATGATCGGCGACTGGGCCCGCCCCTGGAACCTGCGCGGCGAACGCGCCATCGCCGGAGCACCGCCGTCCGCGCTGTGGGCAACCGACCCGGCCGGCTTCGGGCAGATCGGCTGCGTCTACACCGCCCAGGGCTTCGAGTACGACTGGTCCGGTGTCATCATCGGCCCCGACCTCGTCTGGCGCGGCGACCGCTGGATCACCGACCGGACCAAGTCCAAGGACCCGGTCTTCAAGAAGTCCACACCGGACGCCGACGTGGACCGCCTCATCCGCAACACCTACAAGGTCCTGCTGACACGGGGCATGGTCGGCACTCTGGTGTACTCGACGGACCAGGAGACCCAGGAGCGGTTGCGGGAGCTCATCGGGGCGCGGCAGAAAGTCTCCGCAGTCTGACGACTCACTCCAGGCCTCATCGGGCGGGGAGATTGCCCAGGGGCGAGGCGCCGCTGCCGGCCTTGGGCCTGTGTCGGGCATGGTCGCTGAAGAGAACGCCTATGCCGCTTGGTGACAGCCCGGCTCCAGCATCATGACCGATCACGTCAGCCGGCCCGTTGGCTTCGGCGGCGGCCAGGGCTCAGAAGAGCGTGAGCGTTGCTCCGTCGGTCTCCTCGAAGGAGAGCTGGTAGACGAGATCGTCGAGGTGTACGGGCTTGAGACTGCCAGCGCACGACATCAGGACATCTCGGGCGCCCTGATGGGGTTCGTCGTGGCGCGCCGCGTTCCAGTGTCCTGCGACGCCAGCGGGTATGGCGGCCACGTTCCTGCCGCACCGGGTGCAGGTAGTCCGAGGCATCTTCATGCCCTCATGGTCTCAGCCCGTACTGACAGAGCGGCGACTCCGCGGTCGACGTACGTCTCCGGCGCGCTGCCTCTCAGCGCTGCTCGCAGTCGCCTTCTGCCCGCAGAGCTGCCAGTCGTGCGCGGATCGGCTCTGAGAGGTCCAGGTTGTCGCCTCGGCTGTTGGTCTGGAGGAGTTGGGTGATCACGGCGAACTCGGCAAACCGTCCCGAGGGCGTGTCGAGCTGGTGGGCGAAGTGGTACTGGACGGTGTCTGCCACGCTGGGACCAGGAGGCTGTAGGCATGCAGCATGGCGGCGTCGTAGCCCGCCGGGGCGAGGCCCCAGCCCTCCCAGTCGAGCACGGTGAGGCCAGGGGCGGTGAGGTTGGCCCAGTGCAGGTCTCCGTGGACGGTGGTCCAGACGACGCCTTCCTGGCTGGGGGTGAAGCCGAGGTACTCGGGCATGGCGCGCCGCAGGTACTCCTGACGTAGCGCGACTCGGGTCGTGGGAACCTCGCTGATCGCGTCGAGGGCGGTCACGAGCTGGAGCCACCACTCACCCGAGAGGTTCGGTGCGTGGCGCAGGATCGGGCTGTCCGTGGTGATCACCGGGTTGGTGACGATGTCGTAGAGCTCGGCCAGGTAGCCGTGCTCGGCGTCGGTCCAGGTTGACGAGATGCGCAGTCGCGGGCGGGGAACAGCGGTGGGCATGGCGCGCTCGGCCTGGGTGGGGCCCTCCCAGAGCTTGCCGCCGGCCTTGTCGGCCGGGGCGGAGACCAGACGGAGCCAACCGTCGCCGTCGTCGGTGGTGACGGAGGAACTGAGGGTACGTCCGCGCCAGCCCCAGGACTCTCGCGGGCCGATGGTCTGGGCGCCGAGTGTGCGGGCAGCTTCCGCGTGGGCCCTGCGCATGCGGGCCGCGGTGGGCGGGTCAGGCTCCGAGTACATCGGTGATCCTCCGGAGTTGGTCCCTGCTCAACGCAGGGGCGTCAAGGGCGGTAACGGCCTGGCGCCAGTGTTGCTGCTTGTCGGTGCTCATGAGCACCCGGCGCACGCCGGGGGCGGATCCCACCACGGTGAGTGCCGCCTGGGCGGGAGTGCTGCCGGGAGCGATCAGGTCGACGAGCTCAGGCGTGAACAGGTCGGGAACCTGGCCACCGTGCAGCGGCGCTGAGGCGAAGACGGCCAAGTCGGCGGCCTGTGCGTCGGCCAGGACGCCGCGTCCCTCCAGGGCCTGCGCGATAGGAGCGAGGCGGACGAGGGAGAGCGGGAGCTGGATGGCGCGCAGGCGGTGGCTGACTCCGCCCGCACGGAAGGCGGCCTCCAGGAGTGTGGGTATGTCGAACAGCCCGCTGCTGAAGCCGCTCCAGGTGGCGACGCCATAGGCCTTGAGGAGGCCGTCGGCGCGGGCTTCTTCCAAGGCGGTGAAGGCCGCGTACAGTCGTTCGCTGATGTGGTCGGGCGGGCAGTGGTGTTCGGGGTTGTGCAGGAAGACAAGGTCGGGCAGCCGACCGAGAGTGCGCCAACTGCGGGCGACCTGCCAGCGCAGGTAGGCCGGCTTCAGGCTGTGACCTCGCCCGGCTTCGACTTCGGTCAGGATCCCGGCGGCCGCAGCCGCTTGCCCGTCCAGCGCGGCAACGAAGCCGACCTTCGTGGAGACTCCGATGTGCGAGGAGTGGGCGAGGATCGGAGCGAGGGCTGCTTCGGCCGCGCCTGCGGCGTAGTTGGGAGCTGTGTCGAGCCAGTCGGCGTCGTGCCGGGCCGCCATCGCGGCGGCCTGGCGGACGTCGGAGCATCGGTAGGTCCCGAGCCCCATGCGGGCCCTCATCGGCTGCCCCCGATGGCGGCGGCGTCGCCGTTGACGAGTTCCGCGATCAGACCGGCGGTCTGGGGCAGAGTGAGGTCCGCGCGGTCGGCGAGGTCAGCAAGGCGGTGCCGGTGGCCGTCGATGAGATGCCGCAGCAGAGGCAGGGCTCGGGCGGCGAAGGTCCATTCCTCTCCGCGGCGATCAGGCGGACGTTGCCGTCGAGGTCCGTGATCAGCGTCGGTCGGGACGGCAGCAGGCGCACCAGGAGGTCTGGCAGCGCGGGCACACCGTCGACGAAGGGAAGCGAGGGCGTGAGGCGGGCACTCTCCGTGGCATCCTTGGCCGCTGCGAAGCGGGCGACGAGTCCGGGGCGGTCCAGTTCCTCCAGGAGCAACCTGCGGATCTCCGCGACGAACGCCTCCTGCTCGTCTCTGTCGGCCAGGCGGGGTACTTCGGCGCGGATGCTCTCGTGCACGCGCAGGATCTCCGACAGCCAGGTGATCAGATCCGCTCCGCTGTGGGACTGCAGGCCGCAGGTGACGTGCAGGGAGTGCCGGCCTTCTGAAGCCGCTACCGCGTGCCACCAGCCGCGGGGCAGGTAGAGCACGTCCCCGGCGGTGAGTACCAGGTCCGCGACGGGCTCGGTCGGAGGTGGGTCGGGAGCCGTGAGATCGCGGTGCATGGGCGCCGTGCGGGTCGGCCCGAACACCCGCCACCGCTTGGCGCCGTCGAGCTGGACGACCACGACATCGTGGTCGTCCCAGTGGGTGCCGAAGCCCTCGGTTCCGGTCCAGGAGGCGTAGAGGTTGATCTGGCAGGCGGTGCGCAGCCAGCGTTCCAGCTCGGCGGCGAGACCCCGCAAGCCGGGGTGGAGCTCATCGACGGCGTCCAGGACGAGGGTGGCGCCGCCGGCCAGCTGTTCGTGCAGGGCCGCGGCTGGAGCCGTTGCCAGACGGTGCTGCGGCGGGTGACGACCGGCTGGGTGTAACGGTAGGAGGGGACAGGTTCGCCGTCGGCGGCCAGGCGGAACCGCGGCGCTTCGAGCCGGTGCCGGGCCAGGATCGCGTTGAGTTCGTCCCAGCTCACCAGCCCGGCGACGGACGCGGCGTCGCCCCGCGCGAGGTGGTAGGTGCGGCCGAACGCCTGGGCGAGGAAATCGTCCCCGCCCAGGCGCTGGGCCACCGAGAGGGGCTCGGTGGTCATCGGTCGGACCCGTCAGTCGTTGGTGTCGCTGACACCGGTGGAGCCGCCGTCGGACGGCTGCTCGGCACGCGAGCGGGCGGCGGCGACCCGGGTGCGGGCGATGAGCAGGCCGTCGCTGTCCTGCTCGGTGGCGCTGGTCAGGTTCTCGTGCATGGCAGACCTCCTGTGAAGGATGCGGATCGGGCCGGATGCCCGTTCCGAGAGGTTGAGCGCGACGGCTCCCGTCGCAGGGGAGCCTGAAGCCAGGAGCCGCCGCGCCGACGGTGGAACCGCTGGCCACCGTCGTGGTGCAGGAGCACAGGCCCAATGGCCATGGCTCCGTTCCCCGTCCCTACGCGAGCTGGCCGGGGAAGCTGTGGGGTCAGGTATCGCTGTCCGGGCGGTGGTGAATGGGGCGGCCGCCCGCACCAGGGCGGTGAGCCGTTCGTCGCCCAGTAGCCGAGCACTGGGCGCGACCTCGAACCAGACCCTCTTGCCGGCCGGGTCCGGCTCGGCACCCCAGGAGGCGGCGAGGGCCGCCACCAGGAGCAGGCCGCGTCCCTGCTGTGCCGCCAGGTCCGGCGATGCGGGGGCGGGCAAGGCCGGTTCGCTGTCGGTTACCTCCACGCGCAGCCGCTCCCCGGTCCAGCGGACGCAGACCGCGCAGGCGGCCGCCGTGTGCACGACGGCGTTGGTGATCAACTCGCTGGAGAGCAACTCGACATCGCACAGGTCCGACTCGGACAGCGGCAGCTCCCAGCTCGCGACCGTGTCCGTGATCAGCCGCCGGGCCGCTGAGACCGCGTACGCGGCCGGCTCCACACGAAAGCCGCGCGGACCGAGCGGGACCGGCCGACTGGCGAGGACGGACATCACTGGCCTTTCGTCGAGAAGCGGAAGCCGACCGAGCCGGCCTTCTCACTGGGGAGCGCCCGGTGGTGAATCCACCAAACCGCCCTCAAAGCCGATGGACCACGGCAGAATTGATGCACCCATGACGCTCTCGTGCTGCAAACCGGCTGCTGAGCTGGGGTCTTGCGAGGCGGACCAGTCATGGCCCTTCAGGAAGGACGTGCATGGCGACCAGGAGGCACAGGCTCATCGAGCGCCGCGAGGCGGTCGGACACACCCAGGAGTCGCTGGCCGCTGCGATGGACGTGGACCGCACCACCGTCGGCCGCTGGGAGAGCGGACGAGGCACGCCGCAGCCCTGGATGCGCCCGAAACTGGCGCGGGCCCTGCGGGTCAACGCCGACCAGCTCGCTCAGCTGCTGGACACACCAGAGCAAGCCGCGTCGGCTGTCGTGCGGCCATCCACAGCCGCGCACCCTGGCGGCACCCCGAGCGGTTACCGTGGTCGGGCCGCTCGGCAAGCTCAACCGAACTGGTCGCGGCTGTAGCGGCCGACTCCGCCGAGTCGGCCCTGTTCATCCGATTCGCCAGCACCACCAACGTCGACAGCGTCCTGCTGGAGCAACTGGAAGCCGACATCGTGCGGCTGGCCCTGGAGTACGTCAGCAGGCCCGTCCCCGAATTGATCCATGAGATCAGAGGGCTGCGACACAGTGTCTTCGACCTGCTCCAAGGCCGCCAACACCCGAAACAGACACTCCGGCTCCACCTCGCCGCGGGTCGGCTCAGCGGCCTCGCCACCCACATCGCGCTCGACTCGCCAGTACGCCGTCGCCGCCACGCATGCCCGCGCCACCTGGCTGTGTGCGAATCAGCCGACCACGACGGACTGCGGGCATGGGTGCGGTCGGTACAGTCCATCGCCTACTGGCAGCGCGACTACAGCCAGGCCGCCGACCTGGCTCAGGCGGGGATGGCCTACACGACGGCGGCACCATCGGTGCGCGCTTGCTCAGCCTCGAGGCCCGCGCCCTGGCCGCCTTGGGGGACAGGGCCGGGACCCTTCGGGCGATCGAGTCCGCCGCCCAGGCCCGTACCGGCCTCGCCGACCTGGAGTTGCCGGGCGTGTTCACGTTTCCCGAAGCCAAGCAGTGGACGTATGCCGGCACCGCCCTCCTGGCTCTGGGCACGACCGCCAGGTGCCCCAGGCCATCGAAGCCTCCCGGCAGGCGATCGCCCTCTACCGGCCGCGCCTCGGCTCGACCAGTCTTCCGGGGATCTCCTCGCCGCCCACCTCGACCTCGTCAACGCCCACCTCGCGAGCGGCGACGCGGCAGCAGCCCAGGACGCGCTCACAGTCGTCCTGAGTGCCCCCTCCGAACGTCTGACCGCCAGTATCGCCAAGCGGCTCCAGGCCCTCAGCCGCAGCCTCAGCGAGCCCGCCTACCTGGGATCCCAGGCAGTTGGGAGCCTGCGTGAGAACGTCCGAGAAGCCTGCTCCCGACCAGCCCTCATGACCACCCCGGAGCCGCACACGTGACCAGCAACAGTGCCCAGCAGGACGCCGCCGTGACCGACAGGGCCCTCCTGGCAAGCAGTGCCTACGCCGACGCCCGCCACCTCGCCGCACGTCAGTCGATCTACCAATGGCAGCAGCCCCGCTATGACCCGCCTGCCAGCGTCCTCGAGCGACTCGTCCAGACGACTGGAACCGTTCTCGACGTCGGCTGCGGCAACGGCAAGTTCGTCACCCGCCTCCACCGGGAACGCGCCGACCTCCGGGTTATCGGCATGGACATCTCCGCCGGCATCCTCACCGACGTCCCCCGCCCGGTGATCGTTGCCGACGCCCAGGCCCTCCCTTCGCGGACGGATCCTTCGACGCCGTCCTGGCGATGCACATGCTCTACCACGTACCCGACATCCCAGCCGCGATCGACGAACTCGCTCGCGTCCTACGCCCCGGGGGACTCGTCATCGCCTCCACCAACAGCGGCACCGACAAGCGAGAACTTGACCAACTCTGGAGCCGAGCCGCCGCAGATGTCCTCGGAGTCGCACACGGGCCGTCCCGGGTCTCCCTCAGCTCCCGCTTCTCCCTGGAGAAGGCGCCGGCACTGCTAGGCGAGGTGTTCTCGGAGGTCCGCGTGATCGAACTGCCTGGCACGATCGAACTCACCGACCAGCTCCGGCCATCGCGCACCTGGCCTCTTACGAGGCCTGGGCCGACCAACTCGGCGTGCCCTTCGCCGCCAACTCCAGAGGGCCGAGGAACTGGCGGCCGCGGAGATCGCCGAACGGGGGGCCTTCCGGATCACCTGCCTCGGCGGACTGCTTGTCGGCAGAAGGTGAACCTCAAGGCCGCGTGAACGAGTTCAGCAACGACAGTGGCTCCGAAGGGTGTTGTTGGTCTGGCTGTCAGCGAGAATGGGACGCGTGACGCGAATATCGGAGCACGACGAGGCGTACTGTTCCTGGAAGGAATCCCTGCGCGCACTAACGGCGGATGCTCAGGCTCTGCAGCGGTGGCAGGATCGCCGGTTCGCTTTGGCTGCACGTATCGGAGATCTTCTTACCGATCCCTACGCCTCGCATGGTCGAGTGGCTGGTCCGGTGCTGTACGGCATCTACCTCAACGGTGACGGCCCTGCCTACATAGGCCAGAGCAAGCAGGGCGAACGCCGCCTGCGTGACCTGCCTATTGGTGAGAGCCACCACTTGGCGAACACCCTTCCCCCGGAAATCTGGCAGCGGGTTGTCGTAGTCAGTTGGCCCAGTGTGCTTGACCGGCTGCCCGTTGAGGAGCAGGAGCGCATTGAGGGCCTCGGCGGCGAAGTCTGCGGGCTTGCACTTGAGCATCTGCTTCAACTCGAACTTTCCCCGCCCCTCAACAGTCGCCGTCGGCAGCGCGACGGGAGCTGGCGGACGAGGAAGTTGGAGTCAAGCAGGTCTAGAGGGGCGAAGCAGGCACGGTCCTTGCTTGCTCTGTACGAACGCGTCAGGGACTGCTGGTCTGAGCTTGAGCTGGCCGAAGTGCCGACTAGCGACGCTCTCATTGAGCCGGTAGTTCTCTCAGAGCACGGACGCGCAGTGTTTCCCGCTGCACTAGCGTTGAATGGGTAGTCGGTGATCATAACCAATACGGCGGCGACCTCTTGATCACTTGATCACTCTCCCTCCGAGGTGCGATAGATAAGGCTGCCCTGGATGCTGAGGAGGAGGCAGATGTCGCCCACCGCATCGACAGCTGCTGTCGCCGCACGCGTGAGTTGTCAGAGACCTCAGGGGCAGGCTGACAATGCGCGGAGCACGATGGCGGGCTCCTTGCGCTCGTCGGGCAGGATCTCGCTGTAGGCGAGACGGGAGTGGTCGTCGACGGCGTTGTTCAGGTAGCTGTAGCCGACGCGGGAGCTGTTCTTCTTCACGCGTCGGCGACCCAGGGTCTTGTGGCCGTCGGCACTTGCGATCACGCGTCGTCGTGATCCATATCGAGCTTTGGGGGTGCAGGTGTGCAGTATTCCGCCAACGCCATCGGCTACCGCGCCGACTTTGCAATCAGCGGGGTAGCAGGCGCGCGGGCGGGCCTGCTACCCCCATACCCGTACCCGTCCAGCATGAGCGACGCTCCGCAGGACAAGTACTCCGCCGGACGAGCGTCAGCGGCTCAACAACCAGGTCATCAGGGCGCCAGCCGCACCGGAGGCGAGTCCTTCGGCGATGCGATTGGCGAGGAGGCGGATCTCGCGGCGCCTCTTGCGGGCAGCGGGGGTACCGGTACGGGGCATAGCAAGCTCCTGGGGTGGGTCGCCGACTGCTTGGTGCGGCCGGGCGGTGGCCTCATCGACCTGCTTCCGGGAGGTTTCCGGCGAACCCCTCCGGTCGACCAACGCTGGCAATAGCCTGGTCAGCTTGGGTAGAGCAGACTTCTCCGCCCCTGTGCCATTCCGGAAGATCCGAAGACGGGGGACGACAGTGGGCGAATACGCAGACCGGTTCTGGGCCGAACTGCAGGCGGTGTACCGGGCGGCAGGGCAGCCCACACTTGAGAGCCTGGTCGCGCTCGCGCGCAAGCAGCGACCGCCGATGACCGTCGGGGACACCACGGTGAACGATTGGCTACTCGGCAATTCGGTACCTGGCCCGCGCAACACCTCGTACTTCCTCTGTCTCGTGGCCTTCTTGCAGAGACGCGCGGTGGACCGCGGAGCCGAGTACGCGCCCCTGGCCGCGGGCCGCTGGTCGGAGCTGCTCAAGCAGGCCCGCGGCGAACGCGACCACACCCGTGGCGGTCGGCCTCGGGCCGGCGTGCAAAATCAAGTTCCCTCAGGACCAGTGACCTTGCCACCGGCCCCCTCAGGATTCAGCGGCCGAGTCGGGCAACTGCAGCAGGTGCTGGCCTGGTTGGATCCCCAACGCGCGCCACAGCTGACCGTAGGGCAGTCGGACGCAACGGTGGCAGTGGCGGGCATGGGCGGGGTGGGCAAGACCGCGCTGGCGCTGCAAGCTGCTCATCAGGCCCGCCACCGGGGCTGGTTCACCGGGGCATCCTCTTCGCTGACCTGCGCGGGTACAGCAGCGATGCTGCTAGGGACCCAGGCGTGGTCACGGACCGGTTTCTGCGCGCACTCGGGACGAAAGCCAAGGATATTCCCGACACCATGGAGGAGAAGCATGACGCCTGGCGCCTGGCTCTGGACCGTCTGGCCGCACAAAACCGCCCCCTGCTCGTGGTGTTCGACAACGTCCGCACTGCTGGCCAGATCGCCGTGCTGCTGCCCACCCCACCACACCGAGCCCTGGTCGTCTCCCGCCATAACCTCTCCACCCTGCAAGCCCGACACGTCGCCCTGGACTCCCTGGAACCTGCCGAAGCCGTCGAGCTGCTTAGCCACGCTCTCCAAGCCGGTGCCACGGGTGATGTCCGGGCCACCACTCACCCCCGCGATGCCGAACGGCTGGTCGATCTCTGCGGCCGCCTTCCCCTGGCCTTGCGGATCATTGCGGCGCTGCTGCGCGACGAGCCCTTCCGTGCCCTTGCCGACCAGGCCGAGGACCTCGATCGCGCCCGACTCGACGCACTGACGTACGACGACACCGACGACCAAGGCCAGCCTCTCGAAATCCGCGCGACCTTCAACCTGTCCTATCGCCACTTGACCCATCACCAGGCCCGTGCTTTCCGTCTCCTCGCTGCGGCCCCGGCCCGGACGTTTCCACAGCAGCGGCCACCGCCCTCCTCGGCACCACCAGCGCACGCCGACTCCTCGCTGACCTCGCCCGAGCCCACCTCTTGCAGACCGACAGCGAACGCTGGTCCCTTCATGACCTGCTGCGCCTGTTCGCAGACGAGTACGGCCAAGCCCACGCCGACACCGACCAGCGCAGTGCCGCAGTGGAACGTCTGCTCGACTACTACCTCTACACCGCACAAGCCGCACAAGCGCACCTGGAGCCCCGGGTCGACCCGGATCCGGCCAACCCGTTCTCCGACCGGAACACAGCACTGAAATGGCTGGACGCGGAACGCAACACCCTGATGGCCGCTGCCACCTCGACCCCAGCAAGAGGCCACCGCCTCGGCGCGGAGTTGACCTTCGCACTGGCCCGTTTCCTCACTCTGCGCCGCTACTTCACTGACCACATCACCCTTGCCACCGCCGCTGCCGCCAAATATCACGGCACTGGGGACCGCCCCAGCGAAGCGATGGCACTGAGCACCCTCAGCGCCGCTTTGCTGGGCGTACGCAGATTCGATGAGGCGATCGGCAAGTCCACCGTCGCCGTCAAGATTTTCCGTGAGGTCGGCGACCGCCACAACGCGGCCATTGCGCTGAACACCCTCGGTGTCGCCCTGCACAGTGCACAGCAATACCCTCAGGCGATCGCCGCGTACACCGAGGCCGCCGACATTGGCCGCGCCAACGGCGACCGAAGGGGTGAGGCTGCGGCAGTGCACAACCTGGGCCTTGCGCACCTGGAGATGCGGAATTTCGACGAGGCGTTCGCCGCGTGCACCAACGCGGCCGCCATCTGCCGCGAAACCGGCGACCGCCACGGCCAGGCCGTCGTACTGCACACCTTGGCCAGCGCCCTGCGGGAACTCGGGAGACCTCGAGAGGCCATCGACGTCCACGCCGAGGCTGCCGCCATCTTCCGGGAAACCGGAGACCGCCAAGGTGAGGCCACATCCCGTAACAACCGCGGCAGCGCCCTGCGGGAGGCCCGGAGATTCCTCGAGGCCATCGACGCCCACGCCGAGGCTGCCGCCATCTTCCGGGAAACCGGAGACCGCCACGGTGAGGCCACAGCCCTTAACAACCGTGGCGACGCTCTGCGAGACGTAGGCAGGTACCAGGAGGCGGTCACCGCCCACACCGGGGCCCTCGAGATTAGCTCGGAAGTCGGCGACCGTCGCGGCGAAGCCACGGCGCTCCAGGGCCTCGGCAATACCCTCTTGGAGATCCGGGTACTCCCAGAAGCGATCAGCGCCTGGTCCGCTGCTGCCGAGATCTATCGTGCCCTCGGCGATCACCAGAGGGAGGGCGACGCTCTGAACACCCTCGGCAGCGCCCTCCTAAGCGCGAACGTGGCTCAGGGGGCGCTGACCGCCCACACCGAGGCCGCCAAGGTCTTCCGCAAGGCCGGCAACCGCCAAGGCGAGGGCACAGCGATCACTGGTCTCGGCAGCGCTCTGTTGCGGCTGCGCAGGATCGAGGAGGCTATTAGCCGCCTACATCCAGGCCGAGGGCATCTTCCGTGAGACCGGCGACCGCCGCAGCGAAGGCATGGCAATGCACAACCAGGGCCTCGCCTTGATGGGCACACAGTGCCCCGAGGAAGCGATCACCGCCTTCAGCCAGGCTGCTTTGATTTTCCAAGCCGTCGGTGACAGTCACGGTGAAGGCATGGCCCGGAACGGCTGGGAGTTGGCCCGCAACGAGCTTGGCTCCTGAGGGCAAGCTCCACATGAGCCTGCTCACCGCGACGGCCGCTTCTGGGACGGCGCACCGACAGCTCATCTCAAACTGATGCCGGAACAGGCTGATTGGATGCCAACGACCTGCAACGCCTCGAACAAGTCTGAGTTAGCGTCATCCCCATGACGCCACTCCACCATGCCGGCGCAAAGGCGGCTTCTACCCCGATCGCCCGTAAGGCGACTCCGTCCACCGAGGGGCATCCTCGGGCACCGTCCTCCATCTGATCTGGGGAGAACGCAAACCGCTAGTCCGTTACGGCCAGGGTCATTACCCTGACCGAGGGGTCCTCCACTCATAGTGAGGTGCAGCACTACATAGAGGATTGGCAGGCCCGTTCGGCGGTCCGTTCTCCTGCCTTACGGGTTCGTACTGCCCCTGCGTTTGACGAATCTTCGATAACTCGCCCCGGAGCGGATTGTGGAATTCGACGTCGCCGCTCCAACCCGGCGGGGATGGTCGCGTCACTCAGCTCGTTGGGGTACTCGCTCGAAGCAGCCATAGCTGACCTGGTGGACAACAGCATCTCTCAAGGCCAAGCGCGTAGATGTTGAGTTCACCTGGGCCGGCAGCGAGTCCTGGATCGCCATCGTCGACGACGACGGGATGACCTCCGATCAGCTCAGGACCGCAATGACGGTTGCTGCCCGCGGCCCTGCCACCGTCCGCGCCGCACACGACTGGGTCGGTTCGGGGTGGCCTGAAGTCCGCCTCCTTCTCACAGGCGCGGCAACTCACTGTCGCCAGCGCGGATTCTGGTCAGTGGAATGTCCGGAGCTGGGATCTGGACGTTGTCGAGCAGTCCGGTGAGTGGCGTCTGCTCCGCGGCGCCGACGCCACCACGATGGACCTTCTCGACATGCTCACCAAGGGCCTCAGCCATGGGACTGTTGTGCTCTGGCGCCGCCTGAACGGCTACCACCGCGACGGGGTTGATCAGGCCGACAAGGCTACCCAGAAGCAGTTCTATTCCGAGGTCGCCCGTACCGAGGCCCATCTAGGCATGGTCTTCGCGCGCTTCCTGACGGGATCAGGTCGGCTCGCGCTCCGTATCTCCGGGGCTGACGTCTATCCATGGGATCCGTTCATGGGGTCATACGCCTCCGTCCAGCGCCTGCCGGTGGAGTTCCTCGCGCTCGCTCCGCGTCGGTCCGGGTCGAGGCGTACGTTCTCCCAAGTACGCACCGCCTCGCTACCGAGGTTTACAACAGAGCGGCTGGGCCTCTCGGCTGGCTGGGCCAACAGGGTTTCTACGTCTACCGGCGTAACAGGCTGATCCTGGCCGGAGACTGGCTGGGACCTGGCCTGCGTCGCGAGGAGAAGTTCAACCTCGCGAGGATCGCAGTCGACATCCCCGCGGAGACCGATGTCGACTGGGAAGTCGACGTCCGCAAGTCCAGCGTGGTGCCGCCCGTCGCCCTGCGTCGGCACCTCAGCCGGATCGGATCGCGCACCCGTGAGATGGCATCCGACGTGCTGCGCCACCGAGGCCAGATCGCTGCCCGTAAGCACGGCGATCCCCTCGCATTCGCGTGGAAGGTCCGCCGTGATCAGGAGTTGGGGCGGATCAGCTGCAGGATCAACCGGCAGCATCCGCTGGTCCGGGAGGTCCTGCGTGTCAACCAGGACGACGGCCCGACATAGCCGCGATGCTCCGTCTGCTGGAGGAGACCGTCCCGGTCGCAGCCCTTCGGGTCCTGCACGAGGCTGACAGTACAGACGATCCAGTGCCGTTCGATGGTTCGGGTTGCGCAACAGACGAGGCCCGCGACTTGATCGAGCGAATCCAGCAGTCCCTGATCAACCAGGGCCGCTCACCACAGGAGGCCAGGACAAGGTCCGCTCGATGCCTCCATTTGACCAAATGCATGACCTCTGGATATGTGACGGCTTGTCAGTGACCGGCCATACGCTTGTTCCTGCGGAACCTGACTCCCTGGAGGTCTTACGTGAGCACCGGATCTGACGACACGCTCGACATGGCCATGCGCGTGGCATTGGCCATGTTGCCCGGACCGGCAAGCGACGCCGGACGAGGTCACCGCCGCCACCAATGCTGTCCTGGCATGCTCACCGCTCAGGGGAAGAACCCGGACCGCCATGAACTGACTCGCAAGCTGGAGGAGCTAGTCGCGGTCTTTCAGGAGTCTTCGTCCGGACTCTCGGACAGAGATGGTCACAAGCCATGGCTCCGCGAGGCGAAGATCGAGCGCAACTGGGCCTTCTGGGAGCGCTACCGGCGATACCTGGAGGACGTCCGGAAGACCCCCTCGCGTCGTATGGCGCCTCGACGAGAGCACTGACGAGATCCTGGAACAGCTTGAGGATCCGCTTCGCAGCGGTGCTTGGCGGCGCACCGGCCTAGTGATCGGACAGGTTCAGTCCGGAAAGACCGGACACTATATCGGCCTCGCCGCAAAGGCCGCCGCGGGCTACCGCCTGATCGTCATTCTTGCCGGGATCCACAACGACCTCCGTAGCCAGACCCAACTGCGTGTCGATGAAGGACTGCTCGGGTTCGACACGCAGTACCAGCTCCGCTCCGACCAGGCCGGCGCCAACTACCGGATCGGCGCGGGGCGATGTCGCACGCCAGGCGGCTCGACATCGCCTCCCTGACGAACAGTGCGGAGAAGGGGACTTCGACCGCCGGGCCGCATCGAAGTCCAACATCCCGGTCGGTAACTTCCCGGTCGTCTTGGTCATAAAGAAGCACCGCAAGATCATCGACTACCTGCGGACCTGGGTCACGGAGATCCACGGCGCGGTCGACCCGAGTCCGACAGGAAGATCGTCCAGGATATCCCGCTGTTCGTGATCGACGACGAGGCGGACAACGCCTCGATAAACGTCTCCAAGGACCCAGACAACGACCCGTCAAAGATCAATGCTGCCATCCGCGAACTGCTGAGCAGCTTCGACAAGTCCTCCTACGTCGGTTACACGGCCACCCCGTTCGCGAACATCTATATCGACCCCGACGCTGACCACGACAAGATTGGCGCGACCTCTTCCCAGACAGCTTTGTCCGCAGCCTGCGTGCCCCTCGAACTACCTGGGACCGGAGAGGTCTTCGGGCTGCGGGTCGACGATGCGAAGAGGACGACGTTGAGGCGCTGCCGCTGGTACGACCCGTTGAGGACCACGACACCTGGGTACCCAACGGCCACAAGTCCTCCTTTGTGCCCTCGGATGACCTTCCCGACTCGCTGCGCAAGGCGATCGACTCGTTCATCCTGGTCTGCGCAGCACGCGCGTTCGTGGCCAGGGCTCAGACCACAACTCGATGCTGGTGCACGTCACCCGGTTCACGGCTGTGCAGGCATGGTCCGCGAACAGCTCGACGACTATGTCCGGCTCACCTCCGACAGTCT
This sequence comes from Streptacidiphilus sp. 4-A2, assembly GCA_014284505.1. Taxonomy (GTDB): domain Bacteria; phylum Actinomycetota; class Actinomycetes; order Streptomycetales; family Streptomycetaceae; genus Streptacidiphilus. Next base: position 7,209,805 of record JAAFYY010000001.1, read on the forward strand.
GCGCGACCGTTTCGGGCGGGCCGCTGCCGAGCGGACGGCGGAGTTCCAGGAGCTCTGGGAGGAGGACTTCGTCAAGACCACCGAGTACTTCCCCACTGGCGACGTCAAGCCGATGTCCTGGCCTGAGGTCGCCAAGCACCTGCCAGCCGCACTGGCGAAGATCCAGGTGAAAGCCATCAACGGAGCGCCCGGGACGCGCTGGAGTACTACGACCATCGAAAGACCGGTCTGTCCGTGATCGCAGTCGGCGGGGAGAAGCTCTCCCGGGGACTCACCCTCGAAGGTCTCACGGTCAGCTACTACCTGCGTCCCTCAAAGACCTTCGACGCTCTGCTCCAGATGGGCAGGTGGTTCGGATACCGCCCGGATACGAGGACCTGTGCCGGCTCTACCACGCCCTCACTTGAGCGCGCGTACGCGGAGATCACTGCAGCAACCGACGAGCTGCGCCGCGACATCGAGGAGATGGCCGCCCTTGGGCTGACGCCGCGCGAGTTCGGCTGAAGGTGCGTGCGTCCTCCCTTGGCCTGGGCATCACTGCTGCCAACAAGATGCGCCAGGGACGAAGGTGCTCTCAGCTACTCCGGCGAAGCCCCCGAGACCGTGATCTTCAACCTGGATCCGAAGGTTGTGCAGGGCAACTTCGACACTCTGGAGTCCTTCGTCGCAGGCTCGATGCTGCTTCCCCTGCATCGGTCGAGGCCCCGGGTGACAGCCGTGTGTGGCGCAACGTGTCGTCCGATGACGTCGTCACGGGATTCTTCGACGCCTACATCACCGACCGGGGAGCGCAGCGGGTCCGCCCCGCTTTCATCGCCAAGTACATCCGGGGCTGCGCGGCAGCAGGCGAACTTACACAGTGGACCGTCCGTCTGGTCGGTAAGGACAAGGCGTCCCCGGAGGATCTGGTCGACGTCGCCGGCCACAAGGTCGGCATGGTCATCCGCGCCGCCACCAACGACCCTGCCTCCGAGGGCCGGTACACCATCCGACGCGTGCTTAGCCCCCGTGACGAGAGTCGTGACCTTGATGCGGCCCAGTCTGCAGCCGCCTTGGCCGTAAACCGGAGGGCCGCAGAGGGAAGCCTCAATAACAAGGGGCAGCCCGTTCAGACTCCGACGTTCCCATCGAACAGGCCGTTGCGGAACCAGCGCCGCCAGGACCAAGCGCTGTTGCTGATCTATCGATCGTCCCGCCTCTCGCGCCGACGCCTCGACCAGGACACCATTGGTGGGCTTCGCAGTCAGCTTCCCGGTCTCGGCAAACCCCCGCAAGACAGAGTACGTGGTCAACGACATCTGGCTGCGCGAGGACATCGAGGATGCAGATGGGAGGAAGACAGCGCGTGAGCATAACCGAGGATGACTGGGCCGACTTGGAGATACCCCAGGCAGCCCGCGGGAGGTCAACTCGTCGACTTCACCCGGAGTCCACCAATGATCTGTATATCGCGGTCACGCATCCGGGCTTGCGGCGCATGCTGGTGCTCACAGGCGACGCCACAGCGGCCGAGGGCGTCGCTCGCTCCCTGAGTCGGCTGGCCCAGACCGCTGGGCTGGAACTCCGACTGAACGCCGTGTCACGGCATGAGTATGAACTGCAGGTGCTGCTGACGGCAGACGAGCTGCGCGAGGTCTTCAGCCCCTTGGTGGCCGACATCGCAGCCGCATCCTGTGATGCGCCCACCACCTCCGCGGCTCTCGTCGCCGCCGTGGAACGGTACGAGCGCTGGCAGCACCTCCTACGCTCGGTCGGGAAGGACGGGCTCGGTGCGGAGACCCGCCGCGGACTGTTCGGTGAACTCCTCGTCCTCTGCGACTGCCTACTTCCGTCCCTCACCGACGTGGAGGCCGTCAACGCCTGGACCGGCCCAACGGGGACTAACCAGGACTTCCAGTTGCCCAGTGTCGCCATCGAGGCCAAGACCAGCACAGCGAAGACCATGAACCGTATCCGCATAGCCAGCGAGCGGCAGCTGGACCGGACCGGGACTCCGGCGCTCCTACTCGCCGTCGTCTCTCTCGACGAGCGCCGTGGTGGTTCGGGCGAGAGCCTCAACGCCCTTGTCGACCGCACCCGCGAGCACCTGACCAGTGTCGCGGCACGCGTGCGACTGGACGGACTGCTGATCCACGCGGGTTATCTGCCCGGTCACCGGGACCACTACGCCGAACCTCGCTACACCCTGCGCGATCTACGGTTCTGGAACGTGCGCGACGGGTTCCCGCGACTCGTCGAATCGGATCTGCCCTCCGGGGTGGACGAGTGCAGCTACCAGCTCAACACGGCCAGCCTGGACGACTACCTCCTCACCGCCGACGAGGTCACCAATCTGATCAGGGGGGCACATGGCTGAGCTCGACCAGGCGGCTTTCGCCCGCGACCTCGTCGCGGACGTACTGGCCACCGCAGAAGCGGAGCGCACGACGACACCTGAGACCTTCACGCGCGGGGTGCTCGACGACCTCGAGCAGGCCGGCATCGTGGCTAACACCTTTAGAAGCGATTCCCAAACCGAGGGACACGACTGACACTCGAACTTCCGTGCCTATCAGGCTCGTTCGGGTGATCCTCCGCGGCCGGCGCATAGAAGAAGGGCCTCCTGCGCAGTTCGGTGATGTCGAGTCAACGAACCATCAGGAGGCCCTGGTGTCCCACTGTGCCGTGTTCGCTCCGTCCGCGTCCAGCTCCGGCATGTCGTGCGATTGCCTCGCACACCGGCTCGGGAATGCCGCTGACCAGCCCGACCGAACCCGCCGCTACGGCTCCGACCTGACCGACGCGGAGTGGGCGATCGTGCGGCCGCTGCTGCCGGTCCCGGCCTGGCTGAACGGACGCGGCGGCCGCCCGGAGGGCTATTGCCACCGGCAGATGATCGACGCCGTGCGCTACCTGGTCACCGAGGGCGTGCGCTGGGCCGGCCTGCCCGCCGACTTCCCCAAGTGGCGAGCGGCATACCGGTTCTTCCGCCGCTGGCGCGACAACGACTACACCAAGGAGCTCTACGGCCGACTGCGCAAGATGCTGCGCGAACTGGCCGGCAAGAAGGAAGAACCCACCGCCGCGATCATCGACTCGCAGTCGGTCAAGGCTGACGCCACCGTCGGCGCCGCCACCCGCGGCTACGACGCCGGGAAGAAAATCAACGGCCGCAAACGACACATCGCCGTGGACACCCTCGGCCTGCTGCTGGCCGTGATCGTCACCGCCGCGTCGGTCAAGGACAACGACGCCGGCCGCGACCTCCTGGAACAACTGCGCGCCGAACACCACCGCATCACTCTGGTCTGGGCCGACGGCGCCTACACCGGCTGGCTGGTCACCTTCGCCCACGCCGTCCTGACCCTCGCGCTGACCGTCGTCAAGCGCAGCGACGACGCCAAGGGGTTCGTGGTGCTTCCGCGCCGCTGGGTCGTGGAGCGCAGTTTTTCCTGGCTGATCCGGGCCCGGCGGCTGGCCCGGGACTACGAGACCCGCATCGACAGTGCCGAGGCGATGGCCTGGTGGGCCGCGAGCATCCCGGCCACCCGCCGCCTGGCCCGCTCCGGCCGACCAGCACCGCGCCGCGTCAAGCGGCCCGCGGCCTGAACAGCCCTGGCCGCCCCTCGGTCAACCAGCCCCGCTCGACCAGCCGCTTCGCCCGAAACCGCGCTGCCTGCTCCCGCGCATCACTGGCTGACCAGCCCAGATGCTCGCGCATCGCCCGTGCCCGCACTCCGTCCCCGCCACCGGCGGCATCCTCCTGGACCAGGGCCACGATCCGCGCGCACTCGGGCGGCAGCACCTCGATCCCCACCCCTCGCACCACAGCGGGACCTCCACCCGCGGCCCAGCAACACCCGCGGCCGGCAAATTCACCGGCACACCGACCACGACGGCTTCCTCGGCCGCCTCAGCCAAGGCCACGACCGTCTCCTCGCGGGCGATAACCGCGCGCCGCGCGGCCTCATCCGCCTCGGCCACAGCAGCCTGAAGCCGCTCCAACTCGGCCCGCAACTCCTCTGCCCGGGCCAGCGCCACCCGCTCGCGCCGCTCCAACACTCCCAGCACCGACGGCATCCGCCACCTCCCAGCACGCCCCGCACCGACACGACGCTCCGAGCATGCCTACCGACCGACGGCCACACACCTCACCTGGGAAAACGTGACCCTACCTTCGGTTTGGGACTCGCTTCTTACCGCATACCATAAGTCGCTCGGCGTGATGGTCAACGGCTACGGCTGGAGCCCGTCGACGGACAGCCTCGACCTGTTCGTCACCGACTTCCGCGCGTTCCCGCTGGAAGACAAGATCTCCAAGGCCCAGTCGGACGCTCACTTCAAACGGCTCCTCACCTTCGCCCGCCGCTGCGGCACCCTGCGACTGGACATGGGCGAGCATACGGACATGTACGACATGTGTGTGACAGTGGAGAAGGCCCTCGCACAGGTGTCGCGGATCCGGCTGTTCCTGCTAACGAACTGTGCCGCCACAGCGTCCGCCCCGGAGGCCACCGATCTCAACGGGATCCCTGTGACTCATGAGTTGTGGGACCTGCGGCGCCTTCACCGGCACGCCACCTCCGGCACGCTGAGCGAGCCCATCGTCGTCGACTTCGTCCCACCGCTCAGGTGCCTCGGGGCCGAAAGCACCGAGCCCGACTACTCCGTTATGCTCGCGGTCGCCGAGGGCCAAGTCCTCGCTCAGCTGTATGCCGACCACGGCCCGCGCCTTCTCGAACTCAACGTTCGCTCATTCCTGCAGGCCCGCGGTGCAGTCAACCGTGGCATCAGGGACACCCTGCTGCGGGCACCTGGGCGGTTCATGGCCTACAACAACGGGATCACAGCCACCGCCTCCCGGGTGGAGTTCCTCTGCGACGAGGCTGGCCAACCGACCCACATCACCCGGATATACGGCCTGCAGATCGTCAACGGCGGGCAGACTACCGCCTCGCTCCACCACGCACTGACCCGAGACAAGGCCGATCTGTCCCAGGTACGCGTGCAGATGAAGCTCTCCGTCGTCGACCCCGCCCGGCTGTCGGAGATCGTCCCCAAAATCTCCATGTACTCGAACACGCAGAACAAGGTGACCCTGGTCGACTTCAGCTCGAACCACGAGTTCCACGTGGCCGTCCAGCGCATCACCCGCGCGCTGTGGGCGCCAGCCGTGGATGGCAGCGGCCAGGAGACGCACTGGTTCTACGAGCGAGCGCGCGGACAGTACACGGACGCCGCAGGGAAGGGAAGCGCTGCTCAGCAGCGTCAGTTCAAGGTTCTGTGGCCCACACGGCAGAAGTTCGCGAAGTCGGACCTGGCCAAGTTCGCCCACTCCTGGGATCAGCTGCCGCACCTCGTCAGCCGCGGGGCGCAGAAGAACTTCGGCGAGTTCATGATCCGCCTGGAGAAGGACACCCCCACCGTAGACGCGCGCTACTGCCAGCGGCTCCTGGCCAAGGCGATCCTGTTCAAGGCTGTTGACCGGGTCGCCGCAGCGCTCAACGCCGGCAGCCACAAGAGCCTGGTGACGACTTACACCGTGGCCCGACTGTCCCAGGCCGTCAACAAGCGGATCGACCTCGACCGCATTTGGCGCGAGCAGCAGATCTCACCGATCCTCCAGTCCGCACTCTACGAACTGTGCCCGAAGGTCATGGCTGCGGTCACCACTCCCCTCCGGGGCAACCACGTCGGCGAGTGGGCCAAGCAGGCAGGTTGCTGGGAGGCTGTCTCCCGCGTTCCCTGGCGTGTCCCCGAAGCCCTGGCCGCCGAACTGGCCGCCTACCCGATCGAAGACGCCAGCACCACGAACGAGGACGAGGCCCCGAATGCGGATGCCGCCGAAGTAGCGACAATCACAGCGCAGGAGTGGCTCGCCATCGAGCGCTGGGCGAAGGAGACCCGGAACCTCGAACCCTGGCAGCGCCAGCTGGCGGCGACCATCGGACGCCGCCTCGCCGCCAGCGAGGAAATCAGCGACACGCAGGCCGCCCAAGCTCTCCACGTGCGCCACGAGGCACTCCGAGTCGGCTTCAATCCCGCATACGACGTCTAACCGTACCGACAGCCACGAAGCTGTATTCCGCTGGCAACAGGTGGCCCTCGTCGACCGATACGAGGACCATGTTCACCGTAGGCAGGGACATGCACCTTCGGTGTCCGGACGCACTGTCCACTCAAGGGTGCCAACGAGGAGCGGGGTGAGCAGGACCTGGGTGAGCACGCCTGACGGCAGCCATCTCAAGGGGCGCCGCACACTGAACACTGCCCCGGAGCTGGCCCTTCGGAGCGCGGTTCACCGGCTGGGCCTCCGATTCAGGCTCTAGCGAGTAGTGGCCCCGCGTTGTACGGCTGACTTCGTGCTGCCCAGGTACCGCGTCGTGGTGTTCGTGGACGGCTGCTTCTGGCACGGCTGCCCCGAGCACGGACCCCGCAACTGCGGCGGCCCGAACGCTCCCCTCTGGGTAGAGAAGATCGCCACGAACAAGGCGCGAGACGACCGAAACACAAAAGCCGTCCGGGGCATAGGGTGGGTTGTGGTGCGGATCTGGGAATGCGCGGTACGCCGCAGCCCAGATGAGGCGGCACAGTGGCGTCGCCGCGGCTTTGCCCGAGTGACAGCCTGCCCGCCCCACAACGAGTAAGCGGTACCGCTACCGGCGGTTAGTGCCGCATCCGTTTCGTCGTCGAACAGCGTGACGTCCCTCTGCGGGCAGTACGCCTTCAGAGGGCAGGCCGCACATACCGGCTCATTGTCGTGGCAAAGGTTGGTACCAATCAACCGAAGCGCGGCCATTCGCAGCGGAGCGTTGTCGTCGGCCCCTACCAGTTTGACCATATTCACCCGGCCGTCGCTGAGCCGGTTGGTCTGTGCGCCAAACTGTCGTTAACTCGCGCGGCCACGCGGAGTGACCCCTGCCCCCAAGAGCAGGTCTCGACCGGAGAGCAGATGGTATAGCGCCGTCTCACCAGGCTTCATCGCCAGCAGCGCCGGCAAGCTGTCCGGTCTGCGCCAGGCTCCGGGACTGTCGACCAGAGGCGCCAGCCGCTCCAGACGCTTCCGAATGGTCTCAGTGGGGCAACCGCGAGCATCCCCTCGAACATCCGACGGCTGAGAGCCTTGGAGGTCCTGACCACTGTCAGGACCTCGGCCAGAGCGCCAGCCTTCACTCTTGCCCTGAGAGGACAGCCACGACAGCAGCGTGCACAGGTAGCGGCGTTGCCGCTGGGAGGTGGTACCAGTCGTCGGTCCCCCGCTGCTCTTCGGCCCAGGCAGTCAGGCGGTCCCGCACTCCACTCCAGTAGGCCTTCAGGCCACCCTCCGGGGCCTCCACCCCGTCCACCGGGAGCAGCACTTCAGCGGCAGCCTCACCCAGAAGCGGGAGGAACGGCGTTTCCGATCTGACGGAACGCATCGCTGCGAACACCGGCGAAGCGGAACTTGTCAGGGAAGGTCTGGATACGGGCAGCCTCACGCACCGTGAGCGTCCGCGGCTGCTCCGGATGGATGTACCAGTAACCGTCCTTGGCTATATGCGCGGTGATGGTCCGGCTCAGGTCGTTCCAGCCGAGCCGCTTGTACTTGTCCGTGAAATGGTCGGCCTTATACCGCCGCAGGTGCTCGGGCACCTGGGTGTAGAGCATGTCGGAGGTCATCATGCGATAGATCTCCATGTCGTCCTCACGCACGCCACGGGTCATGTGATCCAAGATGTGCCCTCTTGGGGCTTCCTTCCGCATCTCCGTTGCAAACGCCGAGAGGCCTCGTGGCTTCCTGTACGGAAGAACACGCGCTCCCTTGTCAAACTCAGGGAGAGCTGGCAGGTCACCAATGGCCTCCCGCAGCGTGGTCGGCTCTCTCTGGGACTCTCGCCACTCGAAGCTGTCAATGTCATTACGAGCGTGCAATATCAGGCGCTTGCGGTGCTGGGGACCCCGTAGTTCCAGGCATCGGCGAGCCGAACCTGGGTTGCGTACTTGAGGTCCTCCAACGTCTGCTCGATCGTCCGAATGACTGCGAAGTCGTCGCTGAGGCCCATGTCCGGCACGTTCTCCATGAGCACCGCGCGTGGTTGGAGCCGCACGACCAGGTCCAGATAGGCGACCCACAGTTCCTTCCTGCGGTCGTGCGGATCCCTGCCGTGCTTCTCCACGAGGCTACGGATCTTGCTGCGGCCAGCTCTGCTGAACGGCTGGCACGGAGGGCCACCGGCCACGAGATCGATCTTGGCTGGTTTCAGGATCTCGACGAGCTCGTCACGCCTCTCCGGGTCACCGAGATCCATATGCAGGCTCATGCCCGGAAAGTTGGCTGCATGTGTCTCAAGGGCACGCTCGTCGAAGTCGACAGCCGCGGCTACTGTCCAGCCCGCTCGCTTGAGGCCGAGGCTCAAACCGCCCGCACCTGAGAAGAGATCAACTGCCAGCAGCTCATCCCCGTTGAGGCCGCGGAGCCAGTCACTGAAGCCCTCCGGAGTGCAACTCTGCTCGTGCGGATCCAACTTGAGGTAGTCGCTCCGCTCGACAGGCACACCGTAGAACCCCCCACCGCCAACCTCCGTTTGAACGAGATGAATGAACACCAGGAGATCACGGGTCAAGGTTCGCGATCAAGAGGATCGACCAGCCCAGCTGCTGGAGTTGGCCGGTTTCAATGCCCCGCGGATCATAGGATCCACCCTTTGCCCTGCCGGCGGATGGCGTTTCGAGAACTCTGCGGCTCCCCATGAACGCCAACCGGACAGCATGACACATAGTCTCAGGAGCACCAATCGTAGGGCACGGCAGGGTCAGAGCCCGCGCGGCGCGAGGCGACTCGGATCATCCCGGTGCTCCAGGCCCGTTGACAACGCGCCGATCCCAGAAGATGAGCCGCGATCAGGCGGCGCGCTGCTTGGGCAGATAGCGCAGCGGGTGGCCCGCCGAATCGCCGCGCCGAGACGATCGTCAAAGCGGGGTGCCCCGACCTGCTCTGGTGGTCCCCGCATGGACGCCGAGCTGCGCTGCATCGCCAGCCGGGAGCAAGTCCGGACGCCACCGCCGCAGGGGATTTACCCCAGCAGCACCACCCGGTTCTTCCACGCGAGGTGGAGGAGGGCGGCTCCCGCTGGCTGCATGGGCTCGTCGTGCGTGAGGCGCATGACATGGTCTGCACGGAAGGGGATGCCCGCGGCCCGGCCGGTACCGTCCTCGAACTCGACCCGATGCCCCTCGTCGTTCGTGGTGACGAGGCGCTGGAAGGTCTGGTCGAACAGGTCCGCGTCAAAGACCGCGACGGTCAGCATGTCGGTGACGAAGGTGAGCGGGTCCATGCCCAGCCCCAACCAGTAGACACGCAGGGTGCCCTGCTCTCGGGCGTGCTGGAGGGTCTTGTTGAACTCCCAGGCTTCGTAGTCAATCGGGCGCTGGCTGCTGCCGTAGTCCTCGGTGCTGCCGAGGAGCTCCTCACTGAGCTCGCGGACCAGGGAGTGCCATAGGTCGAAGTCGTTGGCTTCGTTCCAGGGGGCGTCGTGCGAAGGCTGGAACATGCCGACGGGCATGACCTGGTAGAGGTTGCCGCCGCTGGCTACCTTGTCCGGGTCGCGCCAGTGCAGGACGAACTCCGCATCCCCACTGCTGCGGTCGTGGCGGATTGCCAAGGTGCTGATGGCCGCCATGACCGGGCGCCGGTGGAGGTCCGTGGGATCACCGACCTTTCGGCGAAAGGGCGTGCCTGTGCCAGGACGCACATCGACGTCGAGTGTTGGATGGGCGGCGGCGAACTCGTGCGCTGCCGCCTCGCAGGTGTTGATGAGGTCGAAGTAGGTGCCGCGTCCGAAAGTGAGTGTCGGTGTATCAGCAGCGGGGTCGACGCTCTGCAGGCGATAGCAGCTGCGATTCTCGAACAGTCGGGCCGGGCAAGGTCGCCAACGGCATCGGCGTACAGGCGGTACGGGGTGAGGTCGTCGTGCAGTGGACGTACCGCATCCAGCTCTTTGGCGTTGCCGCCGATCGCAGTGGGCTCCACGGTCGGCGACCAGCAGAGTCGGACATCCTCCAGGGGAACGGGCTGCTGCGGCACCCAGTGGGACTGGGCGAGCAGCCGGGTACCGGGGATGAACTGGCCAGCCTCGAAGTCCTTCAGGCCAGGCCCGTGAGCTCGTGGCGGTGCGCGTTGAGGTGGTTGCGGGTCCGCAGCCAGGCCGTACGGGTGGCTTCGGGGGCGTCTTCGGGCGAGGCTGGCTGTGTGGTCCCCACGGGGCTCCTTCCCTGGCGGCCTGCTGCGTCGGGGGCCGCGCGGCGGCCCGGTCAGAGGTTGAGCAGCTGTCCGCGATGTTTCCAGGCTAGGGCCAAGCATGCCGCTCCAGGCGGGGCGATGGGCTCGGTTTTGAGGAATTGTGTGATGTTCTGTTGAGAAAAGGGGATTCCGTGGCGGCATGCTGTCCGGTGAGTCCCGAGACGGTAACGCCTTCCGCGTTCTGCGGGGCGATGTCACCGAACAGCTCGTCGAAGACCTCGTCGTCGATGACCAGCACGCTGGGGATGGTGGCGGCCAGGGTGAGGGCATCGCAGGCGACACCGAAGCAGTGGATGCTGACCCTTCCGTTCTCCCGGCCGCCCACCTGGGCATCCTGTGGCCGGACCAGCCGAACCGGCACCTTTGCCACAAGACCATCTACTGCTGACCGGTCGTTCCATGTGCAAGCGCCGCCGCAGCGGCGGTGCGCGGGTTCCACGGCTCCAGACGCCGGCCACCCCGATCCACGACCCCGTCGTCGTTGAGCTGTGTGGGCGCGTGGGCGACTGGGAGGGGAACCTCGTTGTCGGCCGCGACAACAAGTCACGAACTACCGATTGCGCCTGCTGGCCCGATGGCTTCGGCGGCGGCCAGGGCTCAGAAAAGCGTGAGCGTTCCTTCGCCGGTCTCTCCGAAGGAGAGCTGGTAGACGAGATCGTCGAGGTGTACGGGCTTGAGACTGCCGGCGCACGACACCAGGATGTCGCGGGCGCCCTGATGGGGTTCGTCGTGGCGCGCCGCGTTCCAGTGTCCTGCGACGCCAGCGGGTATGGCGGCCACGTTCCTGCCGCACCGGGTGCAGGTGGTCCGAGGCATCTTCATGCCCTCATGGTCTCAGTCCGTACTGACAGAGCGGCGATTCCGCGGTCGACGTGCGTCTCCGGCGCGCTGCCTCTCAGCGCTGCGCGCAGTCGCCCACTGCCCCTGCCAGTCGCGAGTGGACCCGGATGGACGAGGCCCCGCCTCGGTACTGGACGCTGAGGAAGTGGCCCTCAGAGCAATCCTGCTACCGCTTCACCCCACGGCACCTGGTGATACCCGGACGCGACCGCAGTGCGGCAGGCCGAGCCGCCAACTCGCGTGGGGGCTCAGCGGCCGCGTTTCGCGGCAGGGTCCCGCGTGGGATGGCTACAGTCATGGCCATGGGCGAGTCCGGTCCACCCGATGCCATTGCCCAGCCGCGCGCTGCCGCTGGCGTGTTGTTCTTCGACGAGGTTGACCGCATACTCCTGGTTAAGCCCACGTACAAGCCAGGCTGGGAGATTCCGGGCGGCTACATTCACCCCGGTGAGACGCCGAGCAAGGGCGCGAGCCGAGAGGTCAAGGAGGAGATTGGCATCTCCCCGCCGATCGGTCGCCTCCTGGTCGCGGATTGGGCGCCCCATCCGACCGAGGGTGACAAGCTGCTCTTCGTCTTCGACGGCGGGATCCTTCCGGCGCATGAGCGGCACAGATCATCCTGGACGGAGTGGAGATCGGTGAGTACGCCTTCCGCACCGCCGACCAGGTCGACGCCCTCCTCATTCCTCGTTTGGCTCGGCGCGTTCTAGCTGCCCTTGACGCTCGATCCCGCGCGGCCACCTCCTACTTGGAGCACGGGATGCTTCGCCTCTGACTCCTGGCGCGGACGAATCTCGTGATCTACGGTCGCGTCCGGTCGAGCCGCGGCCGGGGCTGGTCGAGGCTGATCAGGGGGTTTCGATGGTGAAGTCCCGCGGGATGAGTAGCGTCTGGTGGTCGCCACCGCCTACCTGCTGGGAGTCTCCGCTCGCCGCATCGAATAGCTCACCGAGACCCTCGGCGTCACCCAGCTCTCGAAGTTTCAGTTCAGCGACATGGCCAGGCACCTGGACACCCGAGTGGCCGAGTTCCGCAATCGGCCCCTGGATGCAGGCCCCTACGCCTTCGTATGGCTCGACGCGCCCCCACCGCATAGCCTCAAAGAAGATCACCGACCGGCCGTCAATACACCACGCCAGCAAACGTGACCGGGCAAGGGGCGCCGACGAGATCCAGGCTGATAGGACACGCTGGACAGACGCCAGGGGCGGCAACCTCGGGAACCGTCCTGTGGCGGAGCCCATATGCACCTTGCTCAGCACTCACCGACGAGGTTACGAGCCGTACACGTATGCTCATATGACTCATTGGCTTGGGGTGCAGGAGGGGGAGACATGGCTGACGCCAGCGGGCAGTTCACGATCCACCCCGACGAGATCCAGAAGGTGGCTCCGCAGTTCTCCACTGCCAGCGGCGATCTGAAGGCGGCATTGTCCACCCTTGAGCACAGTCTGGCCGCGCTCGGTTCCCCCTGGGGCGATGACAGCCAGGGGGCTGAGTTCGGCAAGGCGTACAGCCCGCAGCAGGCCGCGATCCTCAAGTCCCTTGGTGTGCTGGTGCAGGGTCTGGCGAGCATCGACGAGGGACTGTCCGCGCATGCCAGCAACCATGCTGGAACGGATGCCGCCATCGCCGCGAAGCTGCGCTGACATGCCCGGGGGACGAGGTCCGCGATGAGCAGTGAGTCCACCACTGCGAGGATGGTCAAGGACCTGACCGGCATGTGGTGGCCCGCTGCCGACTCCGGCAAGCTCCGCAGCGCGGCTGCCGCTTGGACGGCCATGGCGACTGCCATCGATGACGCCACTGCCGTCGCCAATACTGCCGCGCAGTCGGTCATCCACAACAACAGCGGTGCCGCCATTGACGCCTTCGGCACGTTCTGGGGGCGGTACTACGCGTCTGGGAAGGGCTGGCTGCCCGATACTGCGGCGGCCTGTCGCCAGATGGCCAAGGCCCTGGACGACTTCGCCAGCGAGGTCGACAAGGCGGTGAGCAAACTCGAAGAGGAAGCCACGGTCGTCGGCGCCGTCCTGGTCGCCGGAACCGCCCTGGCATTCTTCACGGCCGGCCTGTCCGAGGCAGCTGCTGGAGCAGCCACTGCCACGATCGTCGCCGCCGCCGACGCCATCGGTGTGACCGTCACCGACACCGTCGCCACTATCGCCGGCACCACGCTCACCGGCATCGTGTTCGGCTCCGTCGAGTCTGCCACTGTCGACCTCGCTGTTGCTCAACCCGTCCGCGTCGCCTTCGGTGACGGCGGCTTCAGCCTCTCCGAAGTGCTGAGCTCGGCCGAGACCGGCGGACTGGCCGGAGGAGCAGTCGGCGGCTTGGGGGCGGAGCCCGTGCCCTGACCGTCGCCGCCGACGACGCGGGAGGCGCCTCCACCACCCTTGCCGCCGTCAGCAAACTCTCCGCCGGCCTGGACACCATGCCAGGCCGAATGCTTACCGGCGCAGCCCTCGGCGCCGGCCAGGACGTGGTGTTCAACAACGGCCACATCACCGGGCTGGACCTGCTCACCGCAGCCGTCGGCGGAGCCGTCGTGCCAGGGGCGCCGCCGAGGAGGAGTCCCCGAGCTTCACCGGGGCCAGCGCGGCAGGAAGGCCCGGCGCTGAGGGATTCGACGCAGGCAACGGCATCATTTACGCGGAGCAGCCGAACGCCAAAGCAGCGGCTATCTACCAGAAGTTCCAGGGAATCAGCGACGACATCAACGAGATAGCCGAAGCGATCAATGTCGATCCGCGCATCGTCCAGGTGGCGAAAGAAAACCTCATGTTGAACAGGCATGACATACAGGTAGGTCCGGGTGATGAAGTCGTTCGAGGCGCCTACTTCACCCCTGACGACGAGATCGCAAAGTGGTGGAACGCCGCCTACGGCGGATTCCTGAAATCCGACAACATACCCTACTTTCGCGGCGTCATGGTGCACGAATACGTCGAGGCAAAGCTGTTGGAAGCCGGGATGCCTTACCTTTCCAGCCATCCGGACGCATGGGATGATGAGGGGCCGGTATTCAATCCGGAGCATTTTGGTGCACACAATGTCGCGCCGCGCAGTTTCAGTCCCGGCCCACTGACCACCGAGAAGAGGGTGGGCTCACTGGAACTATGGCCTGCCTATGGGATTGAAGTACCATCGATCCCGGTTGCTGACGATCTCTCGAACCTGGATGTTTGGGTCGAGGCCGCGAAGAGGAGCCTGGGACTATGAGCGACGACGGCCGCGCCGAGCGCATGGTGGATCGCCTGATGGCGATTCAGTGGCATGACCTGGAAGGGCCATCCGCCCATGCCTGGTCGCGGGCCGCGTTGATGCGCGAGTACCTGCGCCGTGCGGCCCTATGGGCGGACGCGTACACAATCGACGACGAATGGCCGTTCCTCGATCTCGCGGCATACGTGGATCCGACCGTGCGGGCCGATCCACAACTGCTGGCGCGGTTGGAGAGTTTCATGGAGGCGGGCATCGGCCCGAACGCGGAAGAGAGCTGCGTCGCCGCAACGCACTGGGCCGCCCTCCTGGATGCCCGCAAGGGAAGCCTGCCTGACCTTGCAGATCCATTCGAACCGCTGGTCACCCTCTTCGAGAGGGGCGGCGGTTTCGCAACCGAGAATCGCTCTGCTGACTTCATCTATTCGATGATTCGGTTCCGGAACCGTCAGCACCACCTCTCGGCGGAGCCGATCATCGCCCTCGAACGAGCTGTACTGGATGAAATCGACGCACAAGGATCCGAACGCCTCTTTCCCGGAAGGGCCGACAGGACGTAGTGCAGCCCGCAACACCCGGAGATCCTCGGGACGCGCCCGCGAGTCCCTAAGGGCCAACCAGTTCGCTCGGCTGAGGGACCGTCTGATCGCAGTCGACTGGCGGTACCGCGACGACCAGACCAAGCCACGGGTCCTGCTCATGAGGGAGTTCCTGCGGCGCTCTTCCCTGTGGGCTCGCGAGCTCGGTGCGGACTCCTGGCCCTTCTTCGACGTCGCTGCCCTGATTGACCCCGCCGTCCGCGCCCCCGAGCAGGCCGTGACCGAGGTCGTGGCCGCCATCCCAGAACAGCAGCCGGTCATCGCCCGCACCTGCCAATGGGCCCTGCACTTCGCTGCGTTGGCAGATGCTGGTGTCGCCCTGCCTGACCTGCCCCATCCCTATGCGCCGCTCCTCCACATGTATGAACTCGGCGGAGGGTTCTTACTGGACGGGACCGGCTTCATCGAGATCGACAGCGGCAGCATCCCCATGCGCCGCCCGGACTTCTGGATCGACCAACCCGCGAAGACCGCCCTGCCCGAAGAGCTGTAGACCCCGCGGCCCGGCCAGCGGGCCACGCCCTCCGCGGCAGCGGGGCCGACTCGGCGCCGCTGGGTGCGACGGTGGCGTTCGGTGAGGCGCGGAGCGAGCCGCTGGCGGCGCTCGGCTGCTCAAGAAGGAGGCACTGGCTGACCCGGTCGCCATGGCACGGGGTAGCACGGTCGAGCCAACCATCTGGGGAGTCACCGGCGTGTCCGGGGAAGGGCGGGACGTCGGCTGGCCGGCAACCCTGTCGCCGGCCAGTCGGACCCTGGCCTTGGATCGTGGCACCGGCCTGACCTCTCGCTGGAGTGCTGCGACCCGCGGTGACCGACCAGGTGATCGGATGTTGTCAGTGCGGCCGAATAGCCTGGCCGGCATGGGGACGGGGATCGAGTACGTGCGCGGCGATGCGACGACGCCGCTGGGCAAGGGCCCGAAGGTGATCGCGCACGTCTGCAACGACATGGGTGGCTGGGGCAAGGGTTTCGTGCTCGCGATCTCCAGACGCTGGCCCGAACCGGAGGCCGCTTACCGCCGCTGGCACCGGGAGCGCGCGAGCAACGACTTCGGCCTCGGCTCGGTACAGGTCGTCCAGGTGGACCGGCTGCTGTGGGTGGCGAACATGATCGGTCAGCATGGGACGCGTACTGGCAGCAAGGGCGTGCCCGTGCGTTACGAGGCGATCGACGCTGCCCTGGGGGTGGTCGCCGCCCGGGCGGCCGAGCTGAACGCGTCGGTCTACATGCCGCGGATCGGCTGCGGCCTGGCAGGCGGAAATTGGGAGCGGATCGAACCCTTGATCGTCGCGCGCCTTGTTGCTGTCGATGTGCCGGTCACCGTCTACGACCAGAGGTGACGGCCACATCTACAGGCTTCGATGCGTGAGCGATGCGTGAGCGGACGTGTCAGCACGGGGTAACTCGTACTGGAAGCCGTGATCGGCCGCGTGGCGCTGACCAGTAGGAACAGCACCACGCGGCATGAGCGATCACGCGCCGTCAGGATCTGTCTTCGTCTTGTAAAGCGGGGGTCGTCGGTTCGAACCCGACAGGGGGCTCACATTTCCACCCCGGATGAGCTGCACCTTTGGCCTTCTGGGAGCTTCGCCAGCGGCCTCGGACATCTCGTCCGGGGCCGCTGGCGTGAGGGGACGGCCCGGTGGGCTGGGTGACCGTGGTGGAGTCGGCGGTCATGCGCGGCCTGTTCGCCCGGGGGCGAGCCGGGCGCCGCTTCTGCGACAGCCGGTCGTAGGGGCGAGGTGATGTCGACCGAGGAGTGGCCGAGCATCTCCTTGATTCGGAGGCTTCGGGCAAGCGGTCTGGCGACAGGAGGCCGTACGTGTCGAGCGCGAGGGGCGGTCGTCTGGACCACTGTCAGGTCGGCACTGGTTCGCCGGCCCGAGGGCAGGGGCCTGCCGCGGAGGATCCGGTATGTGCCGCGACGGGGACGGATGGAACGGCGGGTCGATGGACGGGAGTTCAGTGTCCTGCGGTCCTGGTGCCCGGTTGGAGCCAGCCTTTGTGGGCGGCTTCGGCACCGGCTTGGAAGCGGCTGCGGGCGCCAAGGCGTTCGATGAGGTCGGTGGCGATGCGGCGGCCGGTGCGTGGGGAGACGCCGAGGCGCTTGGCGATGGCGTCGTCGGTGTGACCGTCGGCGAGGAGTTGCAGGACGGCGGCCTCCTGGGCGTTCAGGCCCGGGTGTCGGTGGGGGCGTCTGGCCGAGGGGTAGGGCGGTGCCCAGATGCTTTCGAACAGGGCGATCAGTGCGGTGACGGTGCCCTGGCCGGTCAGGACGACCGCGCCGGCCGCGGTGTCGTCGCTGCTGACGGGGATCACCGCGATTGATCGGTCCTGAATGATCAATCGAGTGGGCAGGGTGGCGGTGGTGCGGACGTGTCCGCCGTGTTCGGTCAGCCAGTCGACCCAGGTGCGGGTGGTGGGGCTGTTGCGCAGGCTGTCGAGGTAGACGGTGCGCATGGTCACGCCTCGCGCCAGCACGTCCCGGTTCGTCTCACGTGCGGCGCGCATGCTGTCCTCGGTATGGGCGCCGTCGGGGGCAAGCGTCATCACCTCGGTGGTGACCTGCCGCGACAGTGAGGTCAAGCGGTCGCGTATCCGGTCGATGCCGACGAGTTGCTCGACCCCGGGGGTGGTGGTGACGGGGCGCAGGTCGGAGTACTCGGCGATGAGTTGGGCGGCGGTGGCGCGGGACGATTCCAGGCGGAGTTGCTGGGCTGCGAGTTCGGCCTGCTGACGGGCGAGCAGGATCTCCATGCCCAGGTCCGGTGAGATGGCCCGCAGTTGGACGTCGCCCTCGTTCGACGGGCGGATCAGGGCGAGTTCGCTCAGGAGGTCCAGTGCTTCGCGGACCCGGTCCGGGCTCAGCGCCAGGTCCCGGGCGAGCTCGGCCACCCCGTGCCGGGGGTGGCCCAGCATGGTCCGGTAGACGCTTTCGGCGGTCGAGTCCAGACCCAGTGTCGTCAGCATGTATGTATTCCCCCAGTTAAGGCCGTGCCACCCGCATGCGGGAATGATCATCCCACCGGTGTGCAGGGCCGCGTGAGGAGATGTGGGGAATCGGTGAAGCGGACGGTTTCGGCCTTGGACGGAACCGTCCAGGTTGATTGCCTGGCGTCCCCGATATACCAGTTGGCACTCTTGCGCGCATGTATCTGGTTCACCTGCATTTGCGTTCCACCGACCGCGACCCGCTGGAGCTGCCCGCCGACGCGGGTGCCTGGCTGCTGGCCGACGCCCATCCCCAGGAACGACTGGAGCACGTCGCGGTCCACCCCCACGCCCGACCGGACCCCGTGCTCGGGGTCTACCTGCTCGCGGATGGCCTGGAGGAGGCCGAGGAGCGCGCCGCCGCCGTGTGCCGACGCGTCCTGACGTTCCGCCAGGAGCTGCGCGGATGGAGCTGATCGAGGGTCACGTGCCGCTGATCACTCTGTCCCACGAGGGGCAGTCGGCCGCTTCCGCCGTCCCTGGACGGAACCGTCCAGGGGCGTTTCCGTCCACCTGAACACCCTTCCACTGGGTCTGACCAGCGAGGAAAGTATTACTCGCCAGCAGGGAACACCGCCCGGACGGCACAACGGAACAAGCGTCACCGCGGGACGCGAACACCGGAACAGGCCACACAGTCCTCCTCTCCAGAACAGGAATCCGATCATGCTTCGTATCCGCCTCGCCAAGACCGCCGCGGTCGTCACCCTTGCTGTTGGCTCCGCCATCCTGATCCCCAGTGCGGCGGCAGTCGCAGCGACCAGCACCACCAGCACCACGGGCACCACCGTCACCGCCGGCGCCGCCCCCGTTACGGGCACCGTCGCCCCGAGCGACTACATCTGGCAGTGACCCGCAGGACCCCGCCGATCACAGCCCGACCGGAACGAAGCACCTCCCCGTGACACCGGGAATGTCGGCCTGAGGCTGCGGAGTTTGCCCGAGCCACTGTTTGTACGCCGTCCTTGCACATGGCAACGCCGCGGCAAGGAACACCGGCACGAACACCTCAACCATGACCGTCGCCGCAGCCACCTTCCAGCGCTGATCCCGCCCCGAAATCGCAGGACGTCACCGGAACCGCTGTTCCTGCAGGACAGCTGTCCGCCTTCCCCGGCCCGACCGGCCACCACCGATCCCAGTCCGTCCCACCCACCGCCGGCCACCCCGACCGTCGCACCTGCAGGGCAACGGTCCCCACGTCTGTGCCACCTACAACTCCCGCTTTGCCGACGGCTGTTCCTGCAGGCCAGCCGTCCAGCCGAAACCGCCCATCGGCGGGCCGGCACGGCCAACCCAATGCATCGCACACCCGGCACCACCTTGAGCAGCAGCACACCAAGGAGATATCTGTCATGAACACGACCTCTCGCAGTCGTAAGTTCCTCGCCCTCTCCGTCGCCGTGGTCGCCGCCGCCGGCATCGGCCTGGGCACCTCGACCAACTCCTTCGCCGCGACGAAGACCAAGCCGACGCCGACCACGTCCACCGCCGCCGCCCACATCACCAAGTTCACCCCTACGGTCAGCGACCCCACTACCGCTACTGCCGCCGAACTGGCCGCCGCCGGCAAGGCCGGAGGCAAGACCGCCCAACTCGCTGTCAAGCCGATGGACTCCAACGCCGGCAACCCCATCAGCCGGGCCACGATCATGGCCAGGGCCGAGAGCTGGGTCGCCGCCGCTCCCCTACAGCGAAACCGCCTACCGCACCGACTCCAACGGCACCTATCGCACCGACTGCTCGGGCTTCATCTCGATGGCCTGGGATCTGCCCTCCAGCTCCGCCAACAACTACGGTGACACCACCAACACCCTGCCCAGTGTCGCCACCCAACTCGGCAGCCTGGACGACCTCCAGCCCGGCGACATGATCGACGGCATCAGCTTCGGCCACGTCGTCCTGTTCAAGGGCTGGACCGATTCCTCCCACACCACCGCCGAAATCCTCGAAGAGCCCCACAGCGGAGCCACCGCCCGTGAGGACGACAGCTACTACACCCGCAGCTACCTCACGGCCAACGGCTTCACCCCCTACCGCTACAACAACATCATGGCCGACCCCACGCCGGATTCGGCTCCCACGCAGGACATCAACGGTGACGGCCATGACGACCTGGTCGCGGTCAACGCTGCGACCGGGCATCTGCAAGCCTTCTACGGCAATGGCACGGCCGGTTACACGCTGGGTCCTGACTTCGGTGCGGGCTGGGGTGCGTACAGTGACATCACCGACGCCGGTGACCTCAACGGCGATGGGCGCCCGGACCTGGTCGCGGTGAACAACGCCACCGGGCATCTGCAGGCTTTCTACGGCAACGGTACCGGCGGCTACACGCTCGGCCCTGACTTCGGTGCGGGCTGGGGTGCGTACAGTGACATCACCAACGCCGGTGACCTCAACGGCGATGGGCGCCCGGACCTGGTCGCGGTGAACAACGCCACCGGGCATCTGCAGGCCTTCTACAGCAACGGCACCGCCGGCTACACGCTCGGCCCTGACTTCGGTGCGGGCTGGGGCGCGTACAGCAGCATCACCAATGCCGGTGACCTCAACGGCGACGGCCACGACGACCTGGTCGCCGTCAACACCGCCACCGGGCACCTGCAGGCCTTCTACGGCAACGGCACCGCCGGTTACTCGTTCGGTCCTGACTTCGGTGCGGGCTGGGGTGCGTACAGCAACCTCACCGACGCCGGTGACATCAACGGCGACGGTCATGACGACCTGGTCGCGGTGAACACTGCCACTGGGCATCTGCAGGCCTTCTACGGCAACGGCACGGCCGGTTACACGGTGGGCCCCGACTTCGGCGCCGGCTGGAGCGCCTACAACAACCTCACCTGACCCCGGATCCAAGGATCCGGACGCAGAACTCTGACGCTCCCGCACCGCCCGACGCGTCCCGCCCCTCCCCTCCCACCGGCCGGGGGCGGGACGCACCCCGCCCCGCCCGCATTCGGCCCTAGCTGTGAAGAGAACCTCCCGTGACCTCACGTCTGCACACCCGCCTCAGCCGCGCCACCGCAGTTGTCAGTACGACCGCAGCCCTCACTCTGGCAGGGGCCTGCATGGGGGCGGGCTCCGCTCACGCCGCCTCGGTCAGCACCTGGGAAAAGGTCGCCCAGTGCGAGAGCAGTGGTAACTGGTCGATCAACACCGGCAACGGCTACTACGGCGGCCTGCAGTTCTCCCTCAGCACCTGGGACGGCTACGGCGGCAGCGCGTACGCCGCCTATCCCAACCAGGCCTCGGAGAAGCAGCAGATACTCATCGGCGAAAAGGTCCTGGCCGCCCAGGGCCAGGACGCCTGGCCGAACTGCGGCCCGGCCGCAGGCCTGGGCGCGGACCACGCCGACCCGTACCCGTCCACGACGCCCACGCCGGATTCGGCTCCCACGCGAGACATCAACGGTGACGGCCATGACGACCTGGTCGCGGTCAACGCTGCGACCGGGCATCTGCAGGCTTTCTACGGGAATGGCACGGCCGGTTACACGCTGGGTCCTGATTTCGGTGCGGGCTGGGGTGCGTACAGCGACATCACCGACGCCGGTGACCTCAACGGCGATGGGCGCGCGGACCTGGTCGCGGTGAACAACGCGACCGGGCATCTGCAGGCTTTCTACGGCAACGGTACCGGCGGCTACACGCTCGGCCCCGATCTCGGTGCGGGCTGGGGTGCGTACAGTGACATCACCAACGCCGGTGACCTCAACGGCGACGGGCGCCCGGACCTGGTCGCGGTGAACAACGCCACCGGGCATCTGCAGGCCTTCTACAGCAACGGCACCGCCGGCTACACGCTCGGCCCTGACTTCGGTGCGGGCTGGGGTGCGTACAGCAGCATCACCAATGCCGGTGACCTCAACGGCGACGGCCACGACGACCTGGTCGCCGTCAACACCGCCACCGGGCACCTGCAGGCCTTCTACGGCAACGGCACGGCCGGTTACTCGTTCGGTCCTGACTTCGGTGCGGGCTGGGGTGCGTACGGCAACCTCACCGACGCCGGTGACATCAACGGCGACGGTCATGACGACCTGGTCGGCGTCAACACCGCGACCGGGCATCTGCAGGCGTTCTACGGCAACGGCACGGCCGGTTACACTCCGGTGGCCCCGACTTCGGCGCGGGCTGGAGCGCCTACAACAACCTCACCTGACCCCAGGGCCAGTCCACGAAACGGTGCAAGAGGTGGTCCAGCAGGGTGTCGGCCGGAGTGATTCAGGTAGGTCGTCGCCGACAGCTGACTCCCGCCGTTCGGCCGCACCACGACCATCGCACCGCCAGACCCTGCGGGGCCGGCCCCGATACGGGCTGGCCCCTTGGGCGTTGACTTGCCCCACTCCTACCTCGACTTCGCCCACAGCCGGACCGTCTTCAACCGGCTGCGGTCCCTTGCCGGGGTGGGTTGCTGCGTGGGGGAGATGCGGGCGGCTGGTGGGTGCGGTTCGCGGCTACTGTGCGCTGTCTGACGGCTCGTAGCGGAGGCTCGCCATGGGGGAGTGTGTGGTCCAGCCCAGGGAGGAGTAGAGCGCCACGCCCTCGGGGGTGCCGACCAGGATGCCTGTGCGTGCACCGGCCTCGTAGGCGGTGGTCCCAAGGGTGCGCATCACCAGGCTGCCCAGGCCCTTTCGCTGGTGTTCGGGGGCGGTCTCGATCTGGTCGGCGACGGCGTGGGCGCCGGCATGTGCGATCTGGCCGCGGCGGCGAAGTGGCCTTTGTGGGTGCGGATCAGCACGCGGGTGACGCCGCCCCGGGTCCAACTGGTGCAGGTGTAGCCGGTCGGCACCTCGGGGCGTTCCGGCGCGAGGTGGCAGGACATCAGGAACGCGGGCGGGTCGAGTCGCCAGCCCGGCATGACCCAGGGCGCGACCGTTCCCTTGTCTGCGAACAGCTTCAGCAATGTCCCCGGTGCGCTCGTCGCGGCCATGATCTCGCGCACGTCGGCTGCGGTGGGTTCGGCAGTACGCGGCGGGCGACGTGCCTGGCCAGCCCGACGTCGATCGTCCATCCCCAGGGCTCTTCGATGGGGTCGGAGCCGCCGCGGGAGATGACCCAGCCGTCGATCCACATCCGCACCAGCTCGTTGATCTTGGTATCCGGCATCGCCGCCCCTGAGTGTGTAATAGCTGCTACTGCGATGAGCACCTTACTCACCGGGGTGGGATCTGACCATGGTCGGTGGCGCGCGTCGGCGGGACCCGAGTGGCGTGCCGGCTCATGAAGCACATCGGCGCGGCAAGTCGATGTCGCGTGATGGGTGGTGCGGGTGACAGTTGTCAGGGGCGACCGGTGACGGCGGGCTCTGCTGCTCCCTCCCGAAACTCGGCACCATCGGAGAACCAGGCGAAGTGAGACCGGTTCGGGGAGATGAAGATGGTCAACGCGCATCAGCTGGAGCTCTACGCGAGTGCGGCGGTCGTGTTCGGGCGGGAAAGCCACTGCTGACGGCGCTGTCCGCGACCCGGCGCGAGGAACGGAGCCCCGTGCGGCTCCTGTCGGCGATCTGGGGCCGCAAGCCGTGGGCGACTGCTGCGGTCATGGTCGTCATGCTGGTGATGATCGGCCTCCAGTACACCGTGCACGGCCTCGCCGGGCAGCTGATGCGGCAGCCCGGCGCACTCCACGACGGCCAGTGGTGGCGCGTGTTCACGGCGCTGTTCATCCAGTCCTCCGGGCTGGAGCAGATCGTGGGAACGTGTGCGCTCTGGCCTGTGTCGGCCCGATCGCTGAGGGGTGCTCGGCCGCAGCCGCTGGCTGCTGGTCTTCTTCGGCAGTGGCATTGTCGCCAACAGCCTCGGCGAGGCGGGTGGAGTCGGCACGGCGGCGGCAGTTCCGTCGCGATCTGCGGGCTCATCGGGGCCCTCGCCGCGATCTGCCTGCTGCGCGGCGGCAAGTTCGGCCCGGACCTGGGCCCGGACCTGGGCGAGGACCCCAAGCGGCTGCGGTGGACGGCACTCGCCATCCCGGCCGCCGGAGCGTTCCTCTGTGCGATCGCCAACAACCACGGCGCGGGCCTGCTCACCGGCTGCGTACTCGGTCTGGTCGTGGCCACCGTGCTTCCGGGCTCTTTGCGCCTCGGTTCGGCGGAGAACATGACGAACGGCCACACGGACACCGACCGGTGTCTGCCGGCCCACACATGACCATGGGGGTGGATCACGGCGGCACTGCGTCGGCCTCTGGACCGAGTGGATCCGGAGTCGGCATTGGAATACCTCAACGTGCCTCTGTCGAAGCCGAATTGGCTAGGGTCACGGACGTGGATGACGCCATGGCCTCCATGGTCACCGGTGTGGTGGGCGTGCTCGGCACGCTGCTCGCTCCCGTCCTCGCAGTTCGTGTGAACTCGCGTCAGCGCGCGAGGGAGGAGGCGGCGGAGGGTGCCCGGCGGCGGTTCGAGGAGCGCCGTGCCAGCTATACGGCGATGGTCAGGGCCTCCGCGCAGTTGCACACTCTGCTCAAGGATGCCGTGCACCGGATCAGCGCCGGCCTGTACACCGACGAGGACCGCGCCCACCTTGAGGAGGCACGACGTGAACACCGGGACCGCTATGCCGAGGCGCAGATGATCGCCTCCGGGCGAGTGCTCGAAGCGTCCCGTTCCGTCAACCAGGTGCTCGCCAAGGCGGACGCCATTGCCAAGAGGGTCGACCGTGGACACCCGCGTGCGGGGAGACGGCCGAGGCCGCGCGCCTCGTCCTGAAGGGGGCCGAGCCGGAGCTTTCTGTGATGCGTCGCGTCATGCGCGAGGATCTCGGCGTCCTGGACTGACGGGCACGAGCAGTGAGGCCGACGGTGAACTGCCTGGTGCTGCGCCGTGATCCGGGCGCGGCCGGGCGCATCCGCGAGGCGCTGCACCGGCGGGCCGGGCGGGTGCTCGCGGTCGCGGCGCACCACGGGCGCGGCGGCTGGTGCTCGGGGGCGTTGGGGTGCGGTGGATCCCCGGTGGGCGGCTCCGGGGACGGCGGGGCCCTCGCCGCCCTTCCGGGCGGAAGGCGGCGAGGGCTCGGGGGCCGGCAGGCGTGCGCCCGGCCGGGCGCCGTTCGGGTATGCCGGTGACGGCGCCCGGGCGGGGGTTGTGCGGTGGGGCCGGTCAGGCGTTGTCCTCGATCCGGGTGCCCTTGATCAGCCAGGTCGGGCCCTCGGCGAACTTGTCGATGATCGAGAAGAACTTGACGAAGGGGGCGCCCTTGCAGTGCACGTCGAACGCGGCCTCGTCGTCGTACGCCTCGTTGAGGTAGAAGCGGTTGGGGTTCTCGCTGTCGACGATCAGCTCGAAGCGCTGGGTGCCGGGCTCGTCGCGGTTGGAGTCGCGACCGTCCTCCAGCG
This sequence comes from Streptacidiphilus sp. 4-A2, assembly GCA_014284505.1. Classification (GTDB taxonomy): domain Bacteria; phylum Actinomycetota; class Actinomycetes; order Streptomycetales; family Streptomycetaceae; genus Streptacidiphilus. Next base: position 7,235,053 of record JAAFYY010000001.1, read on the forward strand.
CGGCCGTGATGAACTCCTCGCGGCGGTCGGCGGGAACGTCGAAGCTGACGGCGATGTGGTACATGGGTTTCCTCTTCTGTATCCGTGCGAATGAGAACGAGATGGTGCGGGAAGGGTCTGCGGGGCCCTGATCAGGCCTGGTTCGGCAGCGAGTAGGCGCCGGGGGCGGTGAACCCGTTGCTGGAGAGGGTGGCGCCGGTGATCACGAAGGTCGCGGTGACGTTGTACTTGGCGACCAGGGCCAGGAAGGCCTCCGCCGGGCCGTCGCTCTTGTGGGCGGCGAACGCGGCCGGGTCGGTGAAGGTCTCCAGGAAGACGAACCGGCCCGGGTCCTTCGGGTCGGGCATGCAGTGGAAGCCGAGGGTGCCGGGCTCGTTGGTCAGCGATCCGTAGGCGTCGGCCTGGATCGACTTGATGAAGACCTCGCGCTCCGCGACCGGCACCTCGTCCGCGGCCACGATGGTGTAGACGGTGCCGTTGTCGCCGTGCGAGGCGGCGGTCCTGCCGTCGGCGCTCCGGGGGCCATCGAGGTGTTGGCGATGGTGTAGTCGGGGCCGCTGACACCGTACTTGGCGGCGGCGGCGCGGAATGCGCGTTCGCTCGCACCCTGCTGGTGGAGCTCGTAGGCGGCGCGGTCGAGGAAGGTCTCGGTGACCATGATCCGGGTCGAGTCCTCGGGGTCGGGGACGACGTGGAAGGCCAGGGTGCCGGGCTCGTGCTTCAGCGACTCGTAGCCGTCCCGCTGCGCGGCGGCCAGGAACGCCGCGAGGTGGGCGGCCGGGATGTTCTCGTAGGACAGGACGGCGTTGAAGGACACACCGCTGTCCCCGCGGTTGGGCTCGGTCTTCGGCGTCGCAGTGGCCGTCGCAGCGGCATTCGCAGCCGCCGTCGCGGCGGCATTCGCGGCAGAGGTCGCGATGGCAGTGGCAGTGGAGGTGGAAGTCGCAGCGGCGGTGGGCGTGGCCTCGGCCATGGCTGTCGGCGCGACCATCAGCAGACAGGCGCTGACGGCGACCGGGAGCAGTGCCTTTCGCATCTTCATGTCAGTTCTTCCGTAAGAGAGTTGGAAGCATCGACTTTCGGGTGGATCCGGTCCAGGCCTGGCGTCCGGCTGCGGGTGCGGCGTTCGGCGATACCTGCACAACGGCATCCATCCCCGCCCCTTTGTCCATTTGCGGACTGCTGTCCACCCTCAGATGACCATAAGATCTCGAATGGTTTGCGTCAAGCTCCGGCCGGATGGCGCCCGGATGGCCGTCAGGTGAAGGAATGCGGAGGCGACTCCACCGCTGGAAAGGGAAATTGCCGCCGTGTCAGTTTCCGAGGCAGCTGCGGCGGGGGGCCTGGGCGAAAAGCCCCGCGGCCGGTGGCGGGGCCGGTGACGGCCTCCGCCACCGGCCGCGGGTCGGTGGTCTGGTCTGTAGGTCTGCTCTGTCCGGAACGAGCAGGAGTTATGGGTTCAGCGGGACGGGCCGGATGGGCCCGATCGCCGGGGTGACTGGATTGGCTGGGATCACTGGTCGATGTTCATCAGGCTCTGCACGATGTATCCGGCGGTGCCGACCCCGGTGGTGCCGCCCTGGACCAGCGCGGCCGCGGAGATCTTGTTGTCGTAGGCGGTGAACCAGCCGTTGGTGGTGACGTTGTTGGCCGGGCCGACCTCGGCGGTGCCGGTCTTGGCGCCGCTGCCGGGGATGCCGTTCATCCGCGGGTAGGCGGTGCCCATCGAGTTGTGCGCGTCGAAGCCCATGATCTGTTGCAGGTAGCCGGTCGGTCGGGTTCATCGCCTGCGCGGCCGCCGGCTGCGGCTGGCCGGGCAGGATGATCGGCTGGTGGAACGCGCCGTCGCGGACCGTGGCCGACAGCGAGGCCAGGATCAGCGGGCTCATGGTGACCGTGCCCTGGCCGATCAGGTCGGCGGCCGCGTTGGAGCCCGTCGGGTTCATGGGCACGTTGGGGTTGGCGGTCTGTACTCCGCCCCCTATGTCCCAGTTGCCGAGGCCGAAGACGTTGTCGGCCTCCTTGGCCAGTGCGGTGGCGTCGCTCCCGTGCACCAGGTCGTCGTAGCCGTCCTTGATGAAGGACGCGTTGCAGGACTCGGCGAAGCCCTGCTCGATGGTGGTGTTGGGGTTGGCCACGATGTCGTCGTCGTTGTGGAACACCTGACCGTCGGCCACGACGTCGGCGGTGCAGGGGGCCAGGCTGTCCGGCTTGAGCCCGGCGTCGTCGAACAGGGCCGCCGAGGTGATGATCTTCATGGTGGAGCCGGGGGCGAGCTCGGCGTTGATCGCGGTGTCACCGCTCTTGCCGCTGAAGGCGATGGCCAGGATGTGGCCGTTGGTGCGGTCCAGCGCGACCACTGCGCCGGGCTTGCCGTCCAGCACCGGGGCGACCACGGCCGACTCCGCGTTCGCCTGGAGGGCCGGGTCGATGGTGGTCTTGATAGTGCCGCCGCCGGCCGGGGTGAAGATCTTGGCGGTGGAGACCGGGGTGCCGCCGGCGGTGGTGATCTCCACCCCGCTGCCGCCGCTGCCGCCGGTCACCGCGCGCAGGCCCTCGGCGCTGTCGGCGATGGTGGGGATGATCTGGGCGAGCGAGGGGTACTTGGCCGCGGTCAGCGGGGTGCCGTCGGCGGCCACGACGCTGGCGCTGCCGGGAGCCGCCGGGATCGATCCGGCCTTCAGCAGCTGGCCGGCCTTCAGCTTCGGGTAGAGCACCTGGGCGCCCCACTTGACCGAGGTGACGCCGCTGTTGGTCTGCACGACATCGAGCGAGTCCGGATAGGTCCAGGCGCCGCCGGTCGCGCCGCCCACCCGGGCGGTGACGCTGAAGGTGACCTTGGCGGCGTTGGGGGCGGCCGGGTCCGGGCCGGCCGACAGGACCTGGCCGAAGGTGACCGCGCCCAGGCCGAGACCGCTGCTGTAGCCGGTCAGATCCTGCTGCGCGGTGGTGGGGGCGTCGGTGTCCGCGCCCGCCTTGGCGTAGCTGGTGGGGCCCGCGGCCCAGGAGTCCAGGAAGGACTGGGCCAGCTTGAGCGCCTGCGGGGAGGTCGGCGGGACGGCCGAGATCATCGTCGCGGACGGGTTCGGTGCGGGGCGGCCGGTCACGCTGCCGGTGTCGACCAGGTTGTACGCGCCGTAGCCCCCCGCTGCCAGCAGGACCACACATGCGCCGATCAGTCCGGCCTTGACGCCGCCGTTCATGTCCACCCCTATCCGGTCGCGCCTCGGTCGTGGCGCGGACGTGTCGCCCTCCAAGGATGGGGGATCCCGACGGCTCTCCCCGCCGCGGGGTCCGGTACCGGGCGGATTCCGAGGAGATTCCAAGCAGATTCAGTGCTGCCGCCTAGGGCCGTCCGGGTCGGGGTGCCGGGCCGGGGTGTCCAGGGCCGGGGCCGGAGTGTCCGGGGTCGGGGCCGGGCTGTCCAGGGCCGGGTCGGGGGCGTCCCGTCGGGGGCAGATTACATCTCCTTCCGATTATGTCGTTGACAGATATATAGTCGACAGTGGCTCCGCTGTTCGAGTGAGACTGCTCGGTCCGGAGCCCTGACCACCGGCGACCAGGTCGGTGTTCGCGATTCGGGACCCAAGACGAGGACGACATGCTCACAGCCACCCCTGAGGTTCGCCGCCCACGCGGATGGGCGCTGCTGACCTGGGAGCGGCCCCGTCCCGAGCTGATCCGCGACCGTCCCTGGGCCTGGCGGCTGGCCGTGGCCACGGTCTGCTTCGGCGCCTTCATGGGGCAGCTCGACGCCAGCATTGTCACGCTCACCTACCAGTCGCTGCGCAACCAGTTCCACACCCCGCTCGCCGCGGTGCAGTGGGTCTCGCTGGCGTACATGCTGACGCTGGTCGCCCTGCTGATCCCGGTCGGCAGGATGTCCGACGCCCATGGCCGCAAGCTGCTCTACCTCTACGGCTTCGCGCTGTTCACCGCGGCCTCCGCCGCCTGTGGGCTGGCCCCCACCCTCGGTCTGCTGATCATCTTCCGGGTGGTGCAGGCCGCGGGGGCGGCCATGCTCCAGGCCAACAGCGTCGCCCTGGTCACCACCAGCGCCCCGCCGAACAGGATGCGCAGCGCCCTCGGCATGCAGGCCGCCGGACAGGCCATCGGCCTCGCCCTCGGCCCGACCATCGGCGGCGCGCTGGTCGACACCATCGGCTGGCGCTGGGTCTTCGGCATCAACGTCCCGGTCGGCATCGTGGCCCTGATCGCCGGGCACTACCTGCTGCCGCGCACCCGGCAGCGGTCCAGCAGCAGCCGGATCGACCTGACCGGGGTGGCGCTGCTGGCCACCTCCACCACCGCGCTGCTGCTGGCACTGTCCGTGGCCTCGGGCCTGGGGCTGCCGCAGTGGGCCACCGTGCTGCTGTCCTCGTCCGTGGCCGCCGGCTGGGCCTTTGTCCGCCGCCAGGCCCGCTGCGCCAACCCGCTGGTGAACCTGGAGCTGCTGCGCACCAGCCGGATATCGCCGGGACTGTTCGGGGGGCTGTGCGGTTACCTGGTGCTGTTCGCCGCTGGTGCTGGTCCCGGTGGCGCTGGCCAGGCAGGGCGTGGGGGCGCTTCAGTCCGGGCTGGTGCTGACCGCGCTGCCGGTGGGGTTCGCCGTCGCCGCCACGCTGGCCGAGCGGATCCTCCCCGCGGGCTGGGGCAACCGGGCCCGCGGCCGGGCCGGGACCGCCGGCTGCGTGGTCGCGCTGGCGCTGATGGCTGTGCTGCCGCTGCACGAGGCGCTGCTGCCCGCGCCGCTGGCGCTGCTGGGGCTGGCGCTGGGAGTGTTCCTGCCCTCCAACAACACCTCGGTGATGCGGGCGATACCGGCGGCGGCCTCCGGCACCGGTGGTGGCATGGTCAATATGACCCGGGGCCTGGGCACCGCGCTCGGCGTCGCCGCGGTCACACTGACCCTGCACCTGGTGGCCGGCGGTGCCGGGATCACCGCCGCCTTCCTGGTGCTGACCGGCTTCGCGGTGCTGGCGCTGGCCACGGTCGCCGGCCGGGGGCCCGCCGCGGGCCCGGCGACCGTCGCCGGCGCCCGCCGCTAGGGCGCTCTGTCGCCGGGCCGCGGCAGGCTCCGCTGCCAGCGGAGCTCGCCGTCGTGCAGGACACCGGTGGGGGAGAGCCCGGCCGCCGCGGCCACCCGGGCCGACGCCCGGTGGTCGGGTGGACATGGGCGAGCACGGTCCGCACCCCGTGCTGCTCCAGCAGGCCGACCAGGCCCCGGGCGGCCTCGGTGGCGATGCCCCGCCGCTGCCAGCGGCTGCCGACCACCCAGGCGATCTCGGCGGTTTCCCCCCGGAGCGTGGCCTGGACGGTACCGGTCAGGCAGTCCTCGGCGCGGAGCCGGACCGCCCAGTTGCACCAGGTCTCGGCCGGGTCGGGCGAGCCCGCCGCCCAGCGGGCGTAGCGGGCGCGCAGGGCCTGCGGGCTCTCCGGGACGCCCCCGGTGAAGCCGTACAGCACGGGGTCGGCCAGTACGGCGGCCATCTCCTCGGCGTGCTCGACCCGCAGCGGAAGCAGGTCCAGCCGCTCGGTGGCGACGGCCGCCGCGACGATCGCCGCGTTCGTGGCGCTCACCCCTGCGGACGCAGCGTCCAGATGACGGTCATCTCCCCGGTCACTGCCCCCGTCCTCGCGGACCAGGGTGATCGCCACCGGGAACTCCGGGCGCAGCCCCTGGTCGAGTTCGGCGACCACCTCGGCCGCCGGGCGGCCCAGCTCGGCGGTGGCGGTGACCGGGCCCTTGGCCAGCTTGCGGTAGGCGATCTCGGCCCGGACAGCGAGCGGTACCGCGCGGCCCAGCTGCTCGTAGAAGGCGGCCAGCACGATGGCGCCGCTCGCGGACTCGGCCAGGGTGAACATCGCACCGGCGTGCGGACCGGCCAGGTGGTTGTGGAATTCGGCCTGGTCGGGCAGGCGCAGCACGGCCCGCTCGGTGTCGCACTCCAGGAACTCGATGTTCAGGGTCCGCACCATCGGCACGGTGGCGGCGAGCAGTTCGGCGATGTCGGGGATGCTGCTGGGCTGGGCCTCGTCGGTAGTCATGACTGCAACTTACCCGCCAGTAGCGGTCGCGGCCTACCTGTTCCCGAGGCTGCTCCCCGACCTGTTTCCGGGGCGGGGCCGCTACTCCGGCCGGATCACCAGGCAGCTGCTGCTCGCGGTCGCGTACAGCCGTCCCGCGGAGTCCACCAGCCGCCCTTCGGCGAGCGCGGTGCGGCGCCCGAGGTGGGTCACCGTTCCGATGGCGGTGACCGGGCCGGTGGCCACCGAGACCGGCCGCAGGAACTTCACCGAGAGGTCGAGGCTGGTGTAGAAGACGCCCGCCGGGAGTCTGGTGTGCACGGCGCAGCCGCAGGCCGAGTCGAGCAGGGTCGCGAACACCCCGCCGTGCACCGAGCCGATCGTGTTGTAGTGGAACTCCTCGGGCGTCAGCCGGAACTCGACCCGGCCCTCCTCGAAGCGGAGACCGTCGAAGTCCAGGGTGGCCATGATCGGCGGCGGTGCCACCCGGCCCTCGGTCAGCGCGGTGAAGAACTCCATGCCGCTCAGCCCGGCGGCGGCGCCCGCTGTCGCCTGCGGGTCCGCCCAGCGGTGCGTGCGCTCCCGGACCGGGGCGGCCGCCGGGTCGGCTTCGGCCATCGGCGGACGGGCGCTGACCTGGTCGAACTGCTGGGTGCCGGCCATCGGACGTCCTCGCTTCACTCGGTTCACTCGTGCGGCGCGCTGTACGGCCACGCTAGGGCAGCTGAGTTCCTCTCTGCAACCCAGCTTGGTTAGACTGCCCGCCATGAGCTCCGTCACCCGGCCCGCCGCCGGTCCCGCCGACACCGGGGCGGGCCTTGCCGCCTACGACAGTGAGACCTGCTCGATCGCGCGCACCCTGGCGCTGATCGGCGACCGCTGGACGCTGCTGGTGCTGCGCGACGTCGGCAACGGGATCCGCCGCTTCGACGATCTGGCCTCGCACCTCGGCATCGCCCGCAATGTGCTGACCCGGCGGCTGGCCGCGCTGACCGACGCGGAGCTGCTCCAGCGCTCCGCCTACCAGGTCTCCGGCGCCCGGGAGCGGCACGAGTACCGGCTCAGCCCGGCCGGGCGCGAACTCGTACCGATTCTGCTGGCCTTCATGGGCTGGGGCGACCGGCACCTGGCCGGTCCGGAGGGCCCCCCGGCGCTGCCGGCCCACGCGGACTGCGGCGCGCTGGTCCGGGTCGCGCTCACCTGCGAGGCGGGCCACGACCTGGGCGACCGGCCCCGGCTGCACATCCGGCCCGGCCCGGGCAGCCGCCGCCGCGACTGAGGCCGGCGCGACTGAGGCCGCTGCGGCTGAAGGTGTCGCGACCCCAGCTGCCGGGTGTGATCGCGGATCGTGATCGCGGATGGGGCGCGACCGGTGCTGGGTACGATCGGCGGGCGCTCCGGTTCCACCCGCACCGCGCCCGCCCGAGGAGACCCCGTGCAGATCAGCTTCGCCTGTCAGGCCAGCCCGGACGTCGTCGCCAACGAGGACTTCGTGCTCGCCTCGGAGCGGTTCGCGGTGGTGCTGGACGGGGCGACCGACAGCGGGCTGCCCAACGGCTGTGAGCACGGCGTCGCCTGGCTGGCCGGACGCCTCGGCGGGCAGCTGGCGGCGACGCTCACCGAGCAGCCCGGGCTGCCGCTGCGGGAGGTGCTGCGCCAGGGGATCGCCGCCACCAGGGCGCTGCATCCGCAGTGCGATCCGGACAACCCGAACAGCCCCGCCAGTACCGTCGCCCTGGCCCGTGAGTACGACGGGGCGCTGGACTTCCTGGTGCTGGCCGACTCGCCGGTGGTGGTGCAGTCGCACAGCGGGGAACTGCTGGAACTCTTCGACGACCGGACCGCGCATCTGCCGGCCTACGACCGGGTGTCGGTCTCCCGGCTGCGCAACACCGACCAGGGCTTCTGGGTGGCCAGTACCAGGCCCGAGGCCGCCGACCGGGCGCTGACCGCGACCCTGTCGACCGGGCGGGTACGCCGCTTCGCGCTGGTCACCGACGGCGTCTCCCGGCTGGTCGAGCGTTACGGCTGGAGCTGGCCTCGGCTGCTCGACCTGCTGGAGCAGCAGGGACCTGCGGCAGCCGTCCGGGCGGTGCGCGCGGCGGAGCTCGCCGAGGAGCCAGGAACCCGCAAGGGAAAGCGACATGACGATGCGACAGCACTTTTCGGCCTGATGTAGCAGCCGACCGGTCCGCGGTGCACCTGACGCGCGGGCTGCTGACGCCTTGCAAAGTTAGGTAAGCCTTGCCTAAGTTATTCTCATGACGTTCCCCGCTGTCCCCTCGTCCTCCGCTGCTCCCTCTCCCCGGGCCGAGCGCCCCCAGGCCGAGCGCCCCCGAGCTGGTCGCCCACAGGACCGACGCCCGGCCTCTCCCGGGTCGCAGTTGACGCGCACTCTGCTCCTGCTGCTGGCGGTCACCGCGCTGTGGTGCCTGGCGGTCTTCGGCTCCACGCTGATCGACCCGGACCGGACGGTTCGTCACTTCTTCAAGTTCGTCCACATCATGGCGCTCACCCTGGGCTTCGGTGCGGTGCTCGCGGTCGACACCTGCGGCCTCGCGGTGCTGCTGCGGCGGCGCAGTCCGGGGTTCGCCACCCGGGTCGCGGCCACGGTGGATCCGGCCATCTGGATCGGCTATGTCGCCATCGTGCTGTCCGGCCTGATGCTGGTGCCCGACCTCGGCTCGGTCCCGATGTGGTTCAAGCTGGTCGCGGCGCTGCTCGCCGGGCTGAACGGGGTGCTGTCGCGCGGCGCGATGCGGGCGCTGCTGGCGGTGCCGCGCGGCACGGCCTACACCGACATACCCCGGGCGCTGATGCTGCGGGTGGTGGCGCACGCGAGCGTCTCGCAGGCGGCCTGGTGGGCCGCCGCGATCATCGGCTACTTCTGGGCCTGACCTGCCTTCGGGCCTGACCTGCTACTGAGCCTGACCTACCTACTGAGCCTGACCTACTGCTGAGCCTGGCCTACTGCCCGGCGTGGTCCTGCGGGTCGTGGCGGAGTGCGGAGCCGGGTGCGGGCGCGGCGAGCGCCAGCACCGTGTCCAGGGTCGGGTCGGCCAGCTGGTAGCGGATCACTCGCCCGTCGCGGATCCCGACGACCACCTGCGCGGTCTTCAGCAGTCGCAGCGCCTGCGAGACCGTGGTCGCGTTCATGCCGGTGGCCAGGGCCAGGTCGGTGACGCTGATCGGACCGGCGTGCCGGATGCACAGCAGCAGTGCCAGCCGGTTCGGGTCGCTCAGCAGCGAGAATCGGGCGGCCCAGGCGGCGACCTGCTCCGGCTCGCCGAGCCCTTCGATCGCCTCGCAGGCCCGGTGCTCATCGATGGACGGCTGATGAGCCCGCTCGGCCGGGACGAGATGCATGCGGCAACCTTCTCACACCCCGGGCCCCGGATGGCGGCGCGGTGCAAACCGTGACATAAAGGTTCAATATCACTGAAATTTCCGGCCGGTACAACCCACCCGAAGGATGTGCCATGTCCTACGGAGCTCCGCCCGAAGAGCCCCCTTTGTCGAAGCGCTGTCCAAGGCGGCCTGGCAGGTCGCGCTCTGCCTGGGCGTCGCCACCGTGCTGCTCGGCATCTGCGCCCTGGTGTGGCCGGGGAAGAGCGTGGTGGTGGTTGCCGTGCTCTTCGGCATCTACCTGCTGGTCAGCGGGATCCTTCAGTTCGCGGAGGCGTTCAGTCATCGCTTCAGCGGCGGCACCCGGGTGCTGATGTTCGCCAGCGCCACGCTGTCGGTGATGCTGGGACTGATCTGTTTCCGGGGCGCGGAGCAGTCGGTGGTGCTGCTCGGCCTGTGGATCGGCATCGGCTGGCTGTTCCGCGGCTTCACCGAACTGTCCGCGGCGATGACCATGGGGAATCTGCCCGGTCGCGGCTGGATGATCTTCTTCGGCATCGTCGGGGTGTGCGCCGGGATGGTGCTGATCGTCTCGCCGGTCCACAGCATCGTGCTGCTGGCGGTACTGGCCGGGATCTGGCTGCTGGCGCTGGGCATGTTCGAGATCGTCACCGCGTTCCAGCTGAAGCGGGCAGCCGACGGCTGATGCCGTCAGGCAGCCCCGGGCCGACGGGCATGCGGGGGTGCGGGCATGCAGGGTGCGGGCAGGATTTCCTGCCCGCACCCTGAACTGCTGCTCGCTCCCGGTTACTTGGTGCTCAGGGCGGACTGGAGTGCGCCGGCGAGGACGGCGCTGCCGCTCATGTCCAGTGCGGGCTCGCTGCTCTGCCAGGAGCGGACGTCGTCGACGTACTCGCCGCCGTGTCCGGTGAAGGCGGTGTAGGAGTCGTTCTCGCACGTGACCATGCCGGTCATCAGGTCACCGAGGCCGCCGCTGAAGTTGCTGGTGCCGTTGGGGCCGTTGACCACGGCGCCGGTGTCGATCGGGCCGGTGCCGTGGCTGTTGCCGAGGATGTTGGGGATCTGCGAGCCCATGCAGTCGGGGAAGGTGGTGCCCTCGCCGACCATGAAGCTGGTGCCCCAGGCGTTGTCGCCGAGCAGCCAGTCCCGCTGCTCGCCGGCGAAGGCGGCGTACTCGGTGTCGCCGCTGGCCTTCTGGTAGAGCGCCTCGGTGGAGATGAAGCCGAAGGTGTGCGAGTCCACGTCGAAGTTGGTGTAGTCACCGCCCTCGTGGAAGATGTCCGACGCCGCGACCGAGGCGCCCATGGCCACCTGCGCCTTCAGATTGGCCACCAGGGCCGCCGGGGACACCGCCAGCCCGGAGGGGTCGCCCGCGTTCTTCAGCGCGGTGATCAGATCGGCGTGCGCCAGCGCGCTGACGTCGTACAGGTTCAGCGTGTCCTTGCCCGAGTCCTGCTTGATGTAGTCGGCGGCCCAGGTCGCGGCCTGGGTCAGATACGGCTTGGAGGTGGCGGCCGGCTCCTTGAGCGCCTGCTGGGCCAGGGCGATTTCGGTGGCGCCCAGTTCCATCGCGTCGTGCCAGATGGATTCGGGGTAGTAGGCCGCCGGGTCGGCGCTCTCCAGGGTGCCCGAGGGGCTGGTGTTCGCCTGGGCGTAGAGGGAGGTGGCGTCGGCCAGTTCGGTGGTGGCGGCGCTGGTGTTCCCGGCCTTGGCGTCGGCCTGGGCGGCGAAGGCGAAGGCGGCGGCGACCCGGCCGACCACGTCCGGGTCGATCCTGGCACCGGGGGCGGCGGCCTCGAACACCGGCCGGTTCTTCGCCGCGTACTTGTCGTAGGCGGTGCCGTCGGAGTCGTCCGCCTGCGGCAGCCGCCACAGGTCGTGGTCCCCGCCGTAGCTGCTCTCGTTCCCCTCGCCGATCCCGACCTGGAGGTACAGCGTCTTGGTGGACGCGTTGTACATCTTGTTCAGCCAGGTCGTCCCGTACTGCGCCTCGGCGGCCAGCGAGGCCGGCGCACTGCCGCCCATGGCCAGGTCCGCCGAGTACAGCAGGTCATCCGCATAGGAGGCGGTGAAGGTGAACTTCAGATAGTCACCCGCATCGAACCAGCCGCCTTCGACATCGACCGGCTTGGCGCCGGAAACCGGCTTGAGGGTGCCGCTGATCTGGTCGCCGGTGTCGCCGTCGCTGCCCGGGATGAAGTCCGGGGTCTGGTAGACGGTGGCACTGGCGTCGTTGAGGTGCGAGGGCTTGCGGTTGAGCGGACCGCCGGTGATCACATCCGAACCGTCGCGCTGGTTCTGGAAGAAGTTGACCCCGGCCGAGACCAGCCCGCTGTAGAGGGCGGCCGGGGCCTCGATCCGGAAGGTGTCCGAAGTCAGGCCGAGCGCACCGGTGGTGACCAGGTGATAGGTCCCGGCGGCGGTCACCGAGGAGAAGTCGATCGGGTAGACGTCCGGGTAGGCCGAGTTCCACGAACCCCGGCTGCTCGTGGTCACCGAACCGGAGGCGACCGCGGTGCCGGCGGAGTTCAGCACCTGGTAGTGCTCCCCGGAGACCTTCGAACCCGCCATCAGATAGGCGATCTTGGTGTCACTGCTGCCGTAGCCGACCTGGTCCACCCGCAGCTGTCCGGCCGTCGCTGCCTGGGCGGAGGCCAGGGGCACCGCCGCCGCCACCAGGCCGGTACCCACCGCCAGCGCCAGTAGCGTCCGCCGGTCCGGATGCCGTCCGCGGCGGTGTCCCTTCGCCCTGCTGCCTGCGGTTTCCGATGCTCGCACGGGGTCTCCTTGAGGGTTTTCGAGGATGTCGAGGGGGAGGAGAGCTGGAGAGGGTGGGGAGGAAAGGGCTAGCCGCACATCATTAGTTAACTTTCCTTACAGGATGGCTGGGGACGCTAGTGCCTGGTCCATGCACCGTCAAGACCTCCGGATGAGCCGGGTTCGGGCCTGCTCCGAATCCGCTCCTGATCCGCTCCTGATCCGCTCCGAGTCCGCTCCGGGGCAGGGCCGAGTCGGGGCTGGGCCCGGGCCGCATCCGGGGTGCGGACCGTGCTGGGCGGCATATTCGGTCACGGCGGTCCCGATTGTCAGTGCCCGCTGGCATGCTGACCCTCAGCTGCGCAGCTGCCCCTTCACGGCGGTGTGCGGCGCTGCCCGCAAGCCGACATGCCGACCTTGGGGGCCGCAGCCATGCCCGAACACCCCGCCTCGCCCGTCACGTTCTGGTCGCTGCTCGACGACGCCGACCGGACCGCCGTCCGGGCCGTCGGCAGCGCCCGGGCGCTGGGCGGCGACCGGCAGCTCTTTGCGCAGGACGAGGATTCCGACTATCTGCTGATCGTGCTGCGCGGCTGCGTGAAGGTGGTCGTCCACAGCGCCACGGCTACCGCGCGGTGCTGGGCCTGCGCGGCCCGGGGATCTGCTCGGCGAGCAGGCCGGGCTGGAGGGCCGGCCGCGCTCGCCGGGCTGTACACGGTCACCCCGACCCGGGTGCTGCTGCTGGGCCTGCCGCGCTTCCGGCGCTGGCCCGGGCCCGGCCCGGCGTCGCCCGCGCGGTCGACCAGGTGGTGTCCAGGCGGCTGCGCGAGTCCGACCAGCTCCGGGCTGCCGCCGCCGAGCCGCTGCCGGTACGGCTGGCGGTGCTGCTGCTGGAGCTCTGCGAGCGCTACGGGGAGCCGGGGCCGGGCGCCGGGGAGGTGCGGATCAACCTGCCCCTGTCGCAGGACGACCTGGCCGGGCTGCTGATGACCTCCCGGCGGACGGTCAGCCGGGCGCTGGAGCAGTGGCGGACGCTGGGGTGGATAGCCACCGGCCGGCAGACGTTGCTGGTCAGGTCGGTGGAGCGGCTCAAGGAGCAGGCCTACGGCGGCTGACGCCCCGGCCCGCCGCCCCGCCGCGCGTCCGGGCGGGTCTGCCCCGGCGAACCCGCCTCCGGGCCGCCGGTGTCCCCGAACGGGTGGACGGGCCCGGACCGGTGCCGGAGCGGGCCCGGACCGGTGCCCGGGACCGGTGCCGGGCACCGGCGTACGGGCCGGAGCCGGGTCCCCCCTGGCCCGGCTCCGGCGCCCCTCCCGGCCTGTGACGCGTCCCGTCCGTGCTCCCCGGCGCGGGACCCGGCTCCCCGCCGCCGGGAGGGGTCCGGCAGGGCCCGCGGGACCCTGCCGACTACCTGGATACGCCCGGCCGCCGGGCGCGTCTACGCCATCTGACGCACTCCCTCCCGGGCGGATCCGGGGTCGGGCCCGGGGGCGGAGCGGGGCGGAGCGGGGGCGGAGCCCTGTGCGCCGACTGTCCGGGGGTTGTCCGATTCAACCCCTTTCTCATCCGGCCCTCACGGTCCTCTGTGTGGATTGCTCGCATAGTGGAGTGAGGGCAGAACCGCTGGGCTCGCCCGGTCCGGAACTCGATGGGGGCCGTCATGAGCACAAGTCACGGAGCAGCAACGCCGTCCGGAGCCGGAGGCCCGGGTCACGGCGGGTACGACGGGCTGGACGGCAGCTGGGCGCCGCCCACGCCCACGCCGCCGCCCATGCCGCCGCCGGGCGCGCAGACCATCCGCCGTCGGCGGCGATGCCGCCGCCCATGCCCCGTATCCGCCCACGGCCCCCTACTACGGTTACCCCCCGGTCCCGCCCCGGCGGCACCGGGTGCGGACCGGGCTGGCGCTGCTGGCGCTGGTGGCCGTCTCGGTCGCGGGCGGCGTCGGGCTGGACCGGGCCTTCTGGCGCAATCCGGCCCCGGCCGCCGCCGTGGGCTCGGCCCCCACCGTGCCCACCGCGCCCCAGTACGGCGGCGGCAGCGGCGGGAGCGGCAGCTCCGGCAGCGGCACCGGCGGCTCGTCCGCCACCGGCGTCGCCGCCAAGGTGGATCCGGAGCTGGTCGACATCAACACCACCCTCGGTTACCAGGACATCCAGGCGGCCGGTACCGGCATCGTGCTGACCTCCAACGGCGAGATCCTCACCAACAACCATGTGATAGCCGGGGCCACCTCGATCACGGCCACCGACATAGGCAACGGCCGCACCTACACCGCGACCGTGGTCGGCTACGACCGCAGCGGCGACATGGCGGTACTCCAGCTGAAGAACGCCTCCGGGCTGGCGACGGCGCAGCTGGGCGACTCGTCCAAGGTGGCGGTCGGCAACCAGGTCACCGCCATCGGCAATGCCGGCGGCACCGGACTCACTCCGACGGCCGCACCGGGCAGTGTCACCGGGGTCGACCAGTCGGTGACTGCGAGTGACGAGGTGACCGGCTCCGCGGAGCAGCTCAGCGGCATGCTCCAGGTCAACGCGGACGTGCAGCCGGGCGACTCGGGCGGTCCGCTGGTCAACTCCTCCGGTGCGGTGATCGGGATGGACACCGCGGGCTCGCAGTCCTCCAGCAGCTACCAGCAGCAGGCGCCCTCGCAGGGCTTCGCGATACCCATCAACACGGCGCTGTCGGTGGTCCAGCAGATCCAGGCGGGGACCGCGAGCAGCAGCGTGCATGTGGGCCCGACCGCCTTCCTCGGGGTCGAGGTGTCCAGCAGCTCCAGCTCCGGCAGCGGCGGCAACGGAGGCAGCGGCGGCAACGGAGGCAGCGGCGGCAACGGGGCCAACGGCGGCAACGGCGGCTCGGGCGGGGCGAACTCCGGCAACGGCTCCGCCGGGGCCGTGGTCGCCGGGGTGATCCCCGGTTCCCCGGCCGCCCAGGCCGGTCTGGCCCAGGGCGACCAGATCACCTCGGTCGCCGGTCAGTCGGTGGCGTCCGCCGACAGCCTCACCGCCCTGATGGCCACGCAGGCCCCCGGCGCCAAGGTCCCGGTCAGCTGGACCGACGCCAGTGGCGCCAGCCACACCACCACCCTCACCCTGGCCAGCGGCCCCGCCAACTAGTCACTGAAGGCCCCCTGGCCGGGGCCGTGGAACCGAGCCCCCGGGCCCGGATCCACGGCCCCGGCCTTTCGCGTTCTCGCGGCTGGTTTTCCGGATAATCACTCGAACGGGTCAATCGAATCTCGTACGCCACCTGATAACAGAAACGTATGTTCGTATATCCGGAGCTCTCTCCCTGAATCTCTCCGCAATCGCCATACATCGCTCACGCGGCCTGCCATTCTGGCGCGGCAGCCGAATGGGGCTGTTGGTTTTTCTGCCATGGGAGGGTCAGGTAATGAGGCAAGGGAAACAGGGGTGGATGGCCGCGCTCGCGGTCGCCACCCTGCTCGCGGCGGCGGGGGCCGCCGTGCCGGGGACGGCCGCGGCGGCCGCGTCGCCGCAGCTGGACCTGAAGGTGCTGCTGGTCGGGGGAGCCGGCGGCGGGGCGGCCGATCCGACCACGGCGGCATGGGAGTCCGCGCTGACGACCGAGGGGGTGCCCTACACCGAGGTGGACGCCGCCGGTGCGGCCGGCAGCCAGACGGTGGCGTTACCGGCACTGTCCAGCGGCACCCACGGCTACTTCAACGGGTGGTGATCGCCGACTCGCCCACGGACTTCGCGGCCGGCCAGCTGACCGCGCTGGACACCTACGAGTCGGCCTTCGGGGTCAGACAGGTCGACGGGTACGGCTATCCGAACCCGGCGCTGGGACTGACCGACACCGGGGCCGGCGCACTGGACGGCACCACCGCGCAGCTGACCCCGGCCGGGCTGCTGGCGCTGCCGGAGCTCAAGGGCAGCATCCCCTTCGGCACCGGCTCCTACGGCTACCCGGCCTCGGCGGTCGTCGGCGCCCCGGTCACGCCCTGGCTGGAGAACTCGGCCGGCGGCATCCTCGCCGCCGTCTACCAGCATCCGGACACCGACCCGCAGGCGGGCGTAGCCGAGCTGGCGCTGGGCTTCGACTACAACGCCGGCCAGATGCAGTGGCTGCTGCTGGCCCCGGGCCTGATCAACTGGGTGACCGGCGGGATGCACCTCGGGCTCTACCGCAACTACGTCGAGATGGACATCGACGACACCTTCACGCCCGACGACGCCTGGGACACCGCCAACCACACCATCGACTACAGCGACGCCGACGCGCTGCGGATGCAGGCCGCCGACGTCGACTACGCGGCCAAGTGGTCCCAGACGCACGGCTTCCGGATGGACCAGCTGTTCAACGGCGGCGGCAGCGTGGAGTACCAGGCCGACAACTCCGGCACCGACCCGGTGCTGGCCGAGTTCCAGAAGACCGACCCGGCCACCGGGAAGCCCTATGCGGACGACTTCGGCTGGCTGAGCCACACCTACGACACCCCCTACCTGGACGTGGGCTGCGCCACGCAGAACTACATCGAGGCGGAGCTCAACGAGAACACCAGCTGGGCGGCTTCCGCGCCGGGCGCCACGCCCGGCACCGGCGGCCTCGGGCTGACCAGCAGCACCGACCCGGGCAACGCCCTGGGCTACGAGAACCCGCAGGTCTTCGTCCCGGGCAACCACTCCGGCTTCGCGGACCTGGTTCCCGGCAACCCGGCCACGGTCGACCCGCCGGACCTGGACGAGGCGGCCGGCAGCAGCACCGGCGGCACCCTGGCGGCGGGCAGCTACGAGTACGCGGTCACCGACCAGTTCACCGACTCGCCGAGCGCGGGCCAGTCGGCGGCCTATGTCACCGCCGATCACCGTCCCGGCGGGCGGCTCGGTCACCTCCAGATGGAGGCCATCTGCCACGCGGCCGACTACCAGATCTACGCGAGCCCACCGGCAGCAACACCTGGTCGCTGGTGGACAACCTACGCCACGCCCGCCTCGGCGACCCTGCCGGACAACAGCTCCGGCGACCCGACCTCGACCGCCGCCGTCACCGCGGCGGCGAGAAGGAGCTGAGCTGGACCGACACCGGCGCGCGGGCACCCCGCAGCCCGGCTGGACGCCGCGACCACGGAGAACGCGGTCGAGGGGCCCTGGGAGCAGAACCCCTACTTCATCCCCGCGCTTGAGGCCGTCGGCATCACGGTGGTCGGCGACGACGCCTCCAAGGCGTACCCGGACCCGCCGGACAGCCAGTTCGGCATCGGCGCCGACTACAGCGGCGCCAGTTACGCCGCCGGGCAGCCGTTCGTGGACGGCACCGCCCAGGTCGCGCCGCGCCACCCGATCAACATCTACTACAACGCCTCCACCGAGGCCCAGGAGGTGGACGAGTACAAACACCTGTACGAGCCGCCGTCCATGGGCGGCCAGTGCGTGGCCAGTTCCACCACCCTGCGAGACTGCCCCGGCGACCTTCGCCGACGTCTGAACAGCGTGGTCTCCGGGATGATGCAGAACATGCTCGGCAACGACCCCAGGCCGAGCTATGTGCACCAGACCAACATCATGGGCCAGCCCCCGGCCGGGCCCGCCACCGCGGCACCCCGCCGACCACCCCGGACACCACCGGGACGGCCTGCTCTACTCGGTGCTGAACCCGCTGCTGGCCGAATACGCGGACTACTTCAGCTCGCTGACGCCCTATCAGCAGCCCACGCTGGGTGCGATCGGCGCGGTGCTGGCCGACCAGACCGCCTGGAGCTCCGCCGAGTCCGCCGGTACGGTCTCCGCCTCGGAGACCGACGGCGCGGTGACCGTCGCCAACTCCGGCTCCGCCGCGGTCCAGGTGCCGGTCACCGCCCGACCGGGACCACCGTCGACGGCGCGGCCTTCGGCCAGGCCTACGGTGGCACGCTCTCCGCCTGGACGCAGGTCGCCGGCTCCGGTTCCACCACGCTCCAGCAGAACACCGCCCCGGCGGTCACCAGCGCGGCGACCGCCGCCGCGACCGCCGGCACGGCCTTCAGTGCCACGGTCACCACCACCGCACCCCGGCTCCCTCGCTCAAGGAGACCGGGGCGCTGCCCGCCGGGGTCGGCTTCACCGACAACGGTGACGGCACCGCGACCCTGGCCGGTACCCCGGCCGCGGGCAGTGGCGGCAGCTACCCGCTCACCGTCACCGCGACCAACGCCACCGGCTCGGCCGTCCAGGCGTTCACCCTGACGGTGTCCCAGGCACCGGCGCTGACCAGCGCCGCGACCGCGCGTTCAGCACCGGGACCGCCGGGTCCTACCCGGTCACCAGCAGCGGCTACCCGGCACCGGCGCTGACCGAGAGCGGGGCACTGCCCTCCGGGCTGGTGTTCAAGGACAACGGCGACCACCGGGACCATCTCGGGCACCGCCGCGGCCGGGACCGCCGGGAGCTATCCGGTGACCCTGACCGCGACCAACGCCGACGGCTCCGGCACGCTGGCGCTGACGGTCACCGTCACCCTGTCGACCGGCCCGGTGATCACCAGTTCGGCCGCGCCGACGCTGACCACCGGCACCGCCGGGACGTTCAAGGTGACCACCACCGGCACCGCGCCGATCACCATCGCCGAGAGCGGGACGCTGCCCTCCGGGGTGGTGTTCAAGGACAACGGCAACGGCACCGCTACCCTGTCCGGCACGCCGGCCGCCGGGACCGGCGGCGTCTACCCGGTCACCCTGACCGCGAAGAACCCGGTCGGCAGCACCACCCAGGCGCTGGCGCTGACGGTGGACCAGCCCCCGGCGTTCACCACCGCCGACTCGGCCACCACGCTGGGGCTGATCCCGTTCAGCTTCACCGTGAAGACCAGCGGCTATCCGGCCGCGGTGCTGACCGAGTCCGGGGCGCTGCCGCCCGGGCTGGTCTTCACCCCGGGCCCGGACGGCACGGCCACCATCTCCGGGAGCACCCTGGCGCTGCTCAGCAGCTACCGGCTGACCTTCACCGCGACCGGCGCGGCGGGCACCGCCACCCAGGTGTTCACCCTGTCCAGCGTGCTGTAGCCGTCGTTCGACCCGTGGGCCGCGGCGCGATCGGCGCCGCGGCCCACGGCTGCGCGCGGGGCGGGGGTCCGGACCCGGACGAGGCCGGATCAGGACACCACGATGCCCTCGCCGCCGACCGCGTCCGGCACGGTCACCGTGCCGATCGGGGTGAGCGAGCCGTTGGCGTGCACCCGGAAGGCGTCCACCATGCCGGCCGCCCCGGTCTGCACATACAGGTCGCGGCCGTCGGGGGAGACCGCCGAGTCGGTGGTGCCGCCGCCGGTCATGGTGTTGCCGAGTGAGCTCAGCATGCCGTGCTCCGTGCGGTAGCCGGAGAGGCTGCCGCTGCCCGCGTTGGACGCGTACACCTTGTTGCCGACGCGGGAGATCCAGCAGGTCGCGGCCTGTCCGGTGGTCATCGAGGAGAGCTCGGTGGCCATGCCGTCCCGGCCCAGGCTGAAGACGGCCACCGCGTTCGGCCGGCCTCGGTCACCACCAGCCGCCCGGCCCGGTCGAAGACGAAGCCGAACGGCACCGCGTCCGGCACGCTGGTGACCACCGGCCTGGCGGAGGGGGCGTCGTGGCGGCCGAGCGGGAAGACGTCGATGCTGTTGCCGGCCGCCTTGGTGGTGACCACCAGCGCACCGCCGTCCGGGTGAACGAGACCTGGGCCGGGGTGTGGGTGAACTGGTTCGGGCCGGAGACCGGGGTCAGGCCCAGCTCGCGGTGCCAGCCGGCGACCGGGACCAGGTTGCAGCCCACCCGGACGAAGCCCTGGATCGAGCCTCCCTTGAGCGCGTTCAGCACATAGACGTGGTCGCCGTGCACCGCGACGCTGACCGGGAAGTCCCCACCGGAGGACAGCACCTGGGTGCGCATCAGCCGGTCGCCGTCCACCTGGAACACGGTGACCGTGTTGCTGCCCGCGTTCACCGCGTAGAGCAGGTGGTGGGCCTGGTCGTAGACCAGCGAGTGCTGCGAGGCCAGGTGGTCCACGGCCGAGCCGTCCAGCTGCCCGCCGAGGCCGCCGGTGGGGTAGACCCCGGCCTGGGTGAGCGAGCCGTCGGCGGCGCGGTCGTAGGCGACCACGGTGTTGCCGCCGGTGTTGTTGCTCTGTACGAACACCGCGCTCTGGTCCGACATGCGCTGCCCGGCGGCGTGCGTGGTGGCATGGGTGGCGGCGGCCGTGGTGGCGGCCTGGGCGGGCGCGGCCAGCAGCGCGCTCGCGGCGGCCAGCACCGCACCGGCGGCGGCGATCCGGGCGGCGCGGTTCTTTCGGGTGATGACAGTCCTCATCGGTGATTTCCCTGCCTGTGGAGTGGGAACAGCGAATTGTTCGCGACGCCGTCCCGGGGCCGTCGAATTCCCGCCGGGCAGCGGGAATTCACGGTCCGTCGGCTCCGGCCGTCGACCTCTGCCAGTCACACTAAGCGCAGGATCGCGGTCTGAATTGCTTCACCGCACCGCCGTTCGCGGTCCGTAAGAACTATGTGCTCCGTAAGAGTTGCCGCGGCTGCCGCGCCCCTGCGGCTAGCGTCCGCCGGAGACGTCGACAAAGGCCCCGGTGCTGTAGGAGGCGGCGTCCGAGAGCAGCCAGAGGATCGCCTCGGCCACCTCCTCCGGCCGCCCGCCGCGCCCCAGCGGCTGCGTGGGGCCGATCCGGTCCACCCGGCCGGGCTCGCCGCCGGAGCGGTGGATCCCGGTGTCGATGATGCCCGGCCGGACGCAGTTCACCCGGATGCCCTCGCCCGCGACCTCCAGCGCCAGCCCGGTGGTCAGGGTGTCCACCGCGCCCTTGGACGCCGCATAGTCCACGTACTCGCCGGGGGAGCCCAGTCGGGAGGCGGCGGAGGAGACGTTCACGATCGCGCCGCCGGAGCCGCCGTAGCGGGTGGACATCCGCAGCACGGCCTGCCGGGCGCACAGGAAGGGCCCGGTGACATTGGTCGTCAGCACCCGGTTCAGCCGGTCGGCGGTGAGCTCGTCCACCCGGCACTGCCGTTCCAGCACGCCCGCGTTGTTCACCAGCGCGGTGAGCGTGCCCAGGCTCTCGGCGGTGGCGAACAGCCGCTCCACGTCGGCCTCCACCGCGACGTCGGCGCGCACCGGCAGGGCGGTCCCGCCCGCCGCCTCGATCTCCTCGGCGACGGTGCGCGCAGAGACGCTGTCCGAGTGGAACGAGAAGCACACCGCGTACCCGCGCCGCGCCGCCAGCCGCGCGGTGGCCGCGCCGATGCCCCGGCTCCCGCCGGTGATGATGACCACGCCATTGCCGCCCACGAGTCCTCCACTGCTCCGGTCCGCGCTTCCAGCCAGGCAGTCTTCCAGCCCGGAGCGCGGCCGCGGGTGCGGCCACAGCGGTCGGGAGTCCTCCGGAGGCCGGATCAGAGGGCTTCGAGGGTGCGGCACAGGGCCTCCAGGGCGGTGGGGAAGCCGTGGTCGGGCGGGGTGCCGTAGCCGACCACCAGGGCGTCGCTGCCCGGCTCCGGCGGATGCTCCGGATGGCGGAAGCTCTCCAGGCCCTGGACGGCCAGGCCCAGCCAGGTCGCGCCGTGCAGCGCCCGGGGTTCGGCCCCGGGCGGCAGCCGCAGCACCGCGTGCAGCCCGGCGGCGATCCCGGTGACCCGTACCTGCGGGGCGCGTCCGGCCAGGGCCTGGACCAGCTGGTCGCGGCGGCGCCGGTAGCGCAGCCGCATCGCCCGGATGTGCCGGTCGTAGGCGCCGGATTCGATGAACTCGGCCAGGGTCAGCTGGGAGAGGCTGTCCGGGTGCCGTTCGGCGTAGCCCTTGGCGGCCAGGAACCCGTCCAGCAGCCGTCCCGGCAGCACCGCCCAGCCCAGCCGCAGCCCGGGAGCCAGGCTCTTGCTCGCGGTGCCCAGGTAGACCACGTGCTCCGGGTCCAGCCCCTGGAGCGCGCCGACCGGCTGCCGGTCGTAGCGGAACTCGCCGTCGTAGTCGTCCTCCAGCACCAGCGCGCCCCGGTCCCGGGCCCAGTCGACGACGGCGGCGCGGCGGTCCGGGTGCAGCGGGACGCCGATCGGGAACTGGTGCGCCGGGGTGAGCAGCACCGCGCCCAGGTCCTGGCGCCGCTCCAGCAGGTCCAGCCGGGCGCCGTGCCGGTCCACCGGCAGCGGCGGGATCAGCAGCCCGGCGGCGGTGGCCAGCTCCCGGTGCGGGCTGATGCCGTAGGACTCCACCGCCAGCGCCCGGACGCCGTCCCGGCGCAGCGACCGGGCGGCCAGGGACAGGCCCTGGGCGAAGCCGGAGCAGACCACGATCTGCTCCGGATCGGCGCGCACGCCCCGGGCCCGGGCCAGATAGCCGGCCAGCGCGCGGCGCAGCTCCGGCCGTCCGCGCGGATCGCCGTAGCCGAGGAC
This sequence comes from Streptacidiphilus sp. 4-A2, assembly GCA_014284505.1. Lineage (GTDB taxonomy): Bacteria > Actinomycetota > Actinomycetes > Streptomycetales > Streptomycetaceae > Streptacidiphilus. The sequence continues at coordinate 7,257,571 of JAAFYY010000001.1, forward strand.
GTCGTTGGGGGCGGCGGTCAGCGCCCGCCGGGCGGCGGCCAGCCACGCGGAGCGGGGAAGGACGAGAGATCGGGCGAGCCCGGGTACAGGGTGTGCACCGGGCGCGGACGCCGGACGTCCGGCCGGTGCGTGCTGGGGCGGCCGGGGGCGGTGCGCTGGGCCACCCGGGTGCCGGAGCCCTGACGGGCGGTCAGCCAGCCCTCGGCGACCAGCTCCCCGTAGGCGTCGGCGACGGTGTTCCGGGCCAGGCCCAGGTCTGCGGCCAGGGCCCGGGAGGAGGGCAGCCGGGTCCCCGGGGCCAGCCGTCCGCTGCGGACGGCCTCGCGCAGCGACCGCATCAGCGCCGCCCGGATCCCGCCGGGGCCGCCGGGCGCCAGGTCGAGATCGAGGTGCAGATCGGCGCCGGTCCCGGGGGCGTCGGGGTCCGGCGAAGTGGCCCAGGGAACTGTCATGGAAATGGACCATAGTCCTGGGCTGCTCCGGCATAGCGTGGTGGTCATGACGAATGAGACCCACACCCACGAGCACGGTGCGCCTGCGCCCCGCATGAGCTTCTTCGAGGCCGCTCCGGAGGTCTACCGGGCGATGGTCGCGCTGGACCGGGCGGCGCGCGAGGGCCTCGACCCGGCCCTCGCCGAGCTGGTCAAGATCCGTGCCTCGCAGCTGAACCACTGCGCCTACTGCCTGGCGATGCACACCCGCGACGCCCGCAAGGCGGGGGAGACCGAGGAGCGGATCTACCTGCTCAGCGCCTGGCACGAGGCCGGGGCCTTCTTCACCCCCAAGGAGCAGGCCGCGCTGGCGCTGACCGAGGCGATCACCGTGATCACCGACGGCTTCGTCCCGGACGAGGTCTACCAGCGGGCGGCCGAGCACTTCGAGCAGGCCGAGCTGGCCCAGCTGATCGCGGTGATCTTCACGATCAACTCCTGGAACCGGATCGCGGTCACCACCCGGATGGACCCGGCCTCGCTCTGACGGATCGTCACCCCTTTGCGGCGGCAAAGGGGTGTATCCGGCATTATGGTGACCACTGGTGTCATCCCGATGACCCAACGTCACATGCCATTCCTGTCAAGAGTCTCTTTGGGACCTCACCTGACACAGCGCCAGCGGTCACGATAGATTTCTGGCCATGCCACGTGGTCGCCATCGCCAAACCCTGCCTCTGAACAGGCTGCTCCCACCCCTCGCCTGCGGAGTGCTGGCGGTCGCCGCGCTGGTGTCAGCGCCGCTCACCGACGATCTGCTGCTGCTGAGGGTCCTGGTTGTGGCCACCGCCGTCGGCGCCGCCTCCTCGGCGGTGCTGCTGCGGATGCGCGAACGCGCCGGTGAAGCCGAGCTCGAAGCCGAGGTCTCGGCCCGCAGCCGGGACGAAGGCCGTTTCGAGGACCGCATCGCCGAGCTGGAGTTCCAGGTCGAGACGGCCGAGGAACAGACCAGGCGGCTGGACCGGCGGCTGCTCGCCCAGCGCAGCCAGCTGACCCGGGCCGAGGCTGACATCCAGCGGCTGCTGCGCGAGCGGGCCCGGACGGCGGCCGAGCACGCGGCCCGCGAGGCCGAGCAGGCCCGCCGCCAGGAGGCCGCCAAGCGCGGCATCCGGCCGACCGCCTCCGCCTATCTGCGGGCGGCGTCGGCGCTGCGCACCCTGGAACGCCGGGCGGCCTTCGGCCGGCCGCTGCGGTCCTCCGGTCCCGGCCTCAGCCGGTCGGTGGAGCTCAGCCTGGCCAAGCCCGCCCTGGCCGAGCCCGGGCCGGCCAGGGCGCCCGAGGCCGCCAAGCCGCAGCTGCCGGTGCGGGAGCAGTCGCAGCCCCAGGTCACGCCCGAGCCCCGGCCCGAGCAGCGGCCGCAGGTCGCGGCGGAGCCCGCCGCGGCCGAGCTGCCGATCGTCGCGCAGGGCCCGGCCTGGGCCCGGGCGGCGCTGCCGCCGCTGCGTCCGGCCGTGTCCATCCTGCCGGCCACGCTCCAGCGCGGCGGGGTCCGCGGTCCGGGCTCCGCCCATGGCACCGCGGCCGGGACCTTCAGCTTCTTCAGCCGCCAGGAAGGCGCGATCTCCACCGACCTCAGCCGCGCCCCGGCCGACCTGGCCGATGTCGTCGGCGAGGAGGCCGCGGCCGAGCAGGACCGCTACCAGGCGGTCTCCCGCGCGGCCGGACCCGCGGCGGCCGAGGCCGTCGTCCCGGCGCACACCGACGCCGCCCCGGCCGTGCACGGCCGCGGCCCGGACCCGGCCGCCCCGGCCGGTGAGCGCGGGCAGCTGGAGGGCGGCGAGGACGAGCTGGTCGACCTCACCGCCGAGGACGAGACCGAGCCGATCGACGTCCGGGTGCTCCGCGCCCTCTGACCGACAGCACGGCGACCGACAGCACGGCGAAGGGCCCGGCCGGTGGGATCACACGGATCACACCGGCCGGGCCCTTCGCCGTACCCCGGCGACTACTTGTCGATGTCGCCGACCACGAAGAACAGCGACCCCAGGATCGCGACCATGTCCGCCACCAGCGTCCCCGGCAGCAGCTCGCCCAGCAGCTGGATGTTGTTGAACGACGCCGAGCGCAGCTTCAGCCGCCACGGCGTCTTGTCGCCGTGCGACACCAGGTAGTAGCCGTTGATCCCGAGCGGGTTCTCGGTCCAGGTGTAGGTCTGGCCCTCGGGGGCCTTCAGCACCTTGGGCAGCCGCTGGTTGACCGGCCCGGGGGCGAGCCCGGCGATGCGGTCCAGGCAGGCGTCGGCGAGGTCGAGCGAGTTGTGGCTCTGGTCGAGCAGGCACTCGAAGCGGGCCAGGCAGTCGCCCTCCTCGCGGGTGACCACCCGCAGCACGTCGCCCAGTTCGCCGTAGGACAGGTAGGTCTCGTCCCGGCGCAGGTCGAAGTCCAGGCCGCAGGCGCGGGCGATCGGACCGCTGGCGCCGTACGCCTGGACGGTCTCCGGCGCCAGCACGCCCACGCCCCTGGTCCTGGCCCGGAAGATCTCGTTGCCGAGCACCAGGTCGTCGAAGACCGGCATCCGGCCGCGCACCGCGGCCACGGCCGCCCGGGCCCGGTCGTACCAGCCGGCCGGCAGGTCCTCCTTGAGGCCGCCGACGCGGTTGAACATGAAGTGCATCCGGCCGCCGGAGGCCTCCTCCATCAGCGACTGGAGCTGCTCGCGTTCCGCGAAGGCGTGGAAGACCGGGGTGATCCCGCCCAGCTCCAGCGGGTAGGAGCCGAGGAACATCAGATGGTTGAGCACCCGGTTGAGCTCGGCGAGCAGGGTCCTGGTCCAGGTCGCCCGCTCCGGGACCTCCATGCCGAGCATCCGCTCGACGCCGAGGACCACGCCCAGCTCGTTGGCGAAGGCGGAGAGCCAGTCGTGCCGGTTGGCCAGCATGATGATCTGCCGGTAGTCCCGCGCCTCGAACAGCTTCTCCGCGCCCCGGTGCATATAGCCGATGACCGGTTCGGCGGCGGTGATCAGCTCGCCGTCGAGCCGCAGCTTGATCCGCAGCACGCCGTGGGTGGACGGGTGCTGCGGGCCGATGTTCAGCACCATGTCGTTGGTGCCCAGCTCGGTCGCCCCCGCGCCGATGCCGACCACCGTCTCCCGCCGCGTGCCCTTGGCCGCCGTACTACTCGTCATGGGCCAGAGTCTGCCATCCCCGGCGCCGGTCACCGCCCGGTCGGCCACCCCTCGGTCAGCCACTGCGCACCCGCCCACTCGTCGGGCAGGAGGTCGGTGCCCACCGACTGCATCCCCCAGACGAAGGAGCCGAGCCCGCCGCTCGCGGTCAGCTCGGCCGCCTCCCCGGCCGCCGCCAGCGCCCGGACATATCCGGCCGGGTCGGTGGAGGCCATGGCCAGCGGTGGCCGGGCCGCGCTCAGACCGAGCCGGGCGAGTGCTTCGCGCTGGGTTGTCCACAGACTGTGGACAACTCGGGAGTGCGGGGCGGCCGTGGCCGCCGCCAGGCAGGAATCCAGGGCCACATGTGAGGTCAGGTCGCAGCTGCCGTCCGGCACCGGGCGGACCTCCCGGCCCTCGCGGAACGCCGCCAGGGTGCCGAAGGGCGGGCGTTCGGCTGCCCGGTGCGCGTAGTCCACGGCCAGCGCGAGCCCCCGGCCGAGCGAGGCGACGGCCTGCGCCCAGGCCTCGTCCCGGGGCAGCCCGATCTCCGCCCGGAACCCCGGCTCGGCAGCGGCGGACCCGGCGGACCCGGCAGTCCCGGCTGTCCCGGCCGATCCGCTCGCCCCGGCCGCCGGACCGGGGGTGAGCGGCCACCAGCGGGCCAGCCAGTCCGCGGCGGCGCCGGTGACCGGGTCGCCCAGCTGCTCCCCGCCGGTCCGCGGGTCCACCAGCACCAGCCGGGCCACGCCGTCCTCGTCCACCTCGGCGATGTCCACCGGGACGTTGTCCAGCCACTCGTTGGCAATCAGCACCCCGGCCGCGGCCGGCTCGATCCGCTCGCCCCAGCCGATCTGCCCGGGCAGCCCCGGCGGACGCGGCGCCAGCTCCACCGCCCGCAGCAGCAGCCGCCGGGCCAGCTCCGGGTACCGGGCGCGGGCCTGGGCGTCCAGCTCCAGCAGCAGCTCGCCGCGCCCCGCGCCGACGTCGGTGACCACCAGCTCCTCCGGACGGCCCAGCCCCTCGTCAGCCAGCCGCACCAGTTCCAGCAGCGCCGTCGCGAACAGCGGGGAGGCATGCACCGAGGTGCGGAAATGCCCGGCCGGGCCGGCCGGCTGCTGGAAGAAGCCGCCGGGCCCGTAGAGCGCGGTCCTGGTCGCGTCCCGCCAACTGGTCATCGCCATGCGGCCAACCATCCCAGCGGATGGGTATGGCAACCAACTCCGACCTGCGGAGGAGAACGACTCACTCCGGCGGTGGACCCCGGGCCGCCAAGCGCTGCCTACGCTTGGAGGGTGCAGACGATGTACAACTGGTTCCGTAGACACCCCACTGTGGCTGATGCCTCCTGGGCAACTCTGCTGTTCCTGCTGTGCGCCCTCGCCATCGCCGCCGACTGGGGCAACAACGACCTCGCCAGGAACGCGTCGCAGACCCTGGTCACCGTGGTCCTCAGCGCGATGCTGGTGATCCGCCGCAAGCGCCCCGACCTGGCGGTCTGGGTGGGGATAGGGATCGGACTGGCCCAGGCCGCCTTCGGCCTGACGGTGGACCTGGCCGATGTCGCGCTGCTGGTGCTCGCCTACACGGCTGCCGCCTTCGCGCACATCTGGACCTCCCGGATCGCGCTGCTGGCCGGGCTCGCCGCCGGGCCGCTGGCCTGGCTGCGCTTCTACAGCCAGTCCATCCACAGCGAGTCGAACACCCCGGCCGGCAACCACTGGGTCGACGTCTTCATGTGCGTGGTCTTCTCCACGCCGTTCCTGCTCTGCTGGGTGCTCGGGCGGCTGACCCGGATCCGCCGCGCCTACTACGTGGAGCTGGAGGACCGGGCCGCGCGGCTGGAGCGCGAGCGCGACAACCAGGCGAAGATCGCGGTGGCCGCCGAACGTGCCCGGATCGCGCGCGAGCTGCACGACGTGGTGGCCCACAATGTCTCGGTCATGATCGTCCAGGCGGACGGTGCCTCCTTCGTCATGGACTCCTCGCCGGAGCAGGCCAAGCAGGCGCTGGCCACCATCGCCGGGACCGGACGCCAGGCGCTGGAGGAGATGCGCCGCCTGCTCGGGCTGCTGCGCTCCGCCGACAGCGGCGGCGAGTACGTCCCCCAGCCCGGCGTGGAGCAGCTGCCGGAACTGCTGGAGCAGGTGCGCAACGCAGGTCTGCCGGTGGCGTTCCAGGTCGAGGGCGAGCCCCGGGAGCTGCCGCGCGGGGTGGAGCTGACGGCCTACCGGATCGTCCAGGAGGCCCTCACCAACGCCCGCAAGCACGGCGGCCCGCGGGCCGCCGCGACCGTGCGGATCCGCTTCGACGACCGGGGCCTGGACGTCCTGGTCGAGGACGACGGCCGGGGCGCCAGCGCCGAGCTGGCCCGGGACGGCGGCCAGGACGGCTTCGGCCACGGCCTGATCGGGATGCGGGAGCGGGTCGGCATGGTCGGCGGCACCCTGGCCGCCGGTCCCCGGCGTCAACGGCGGCTTCCGGATCGACGCCAGGCTGCCGCTCAAGCCCACCCGCTCCCGGCCGCCGGAGCCCGTGCCGCTCGCCGAACCCGGCCCCGGTCCTACCCTGGCCCCTGACCTCCCCCGCGGCTGACCTCGCCGCACCGACCGATTTACGGAGTGCCATGCCCATCCGTGTGATGCTCGTCGACGACCAGGAGCTGCTGCGCACCGGCTTCCGGATGGTGCTCCAGTCGCAGCGCGACATCGAGGTGGTCGCCGAGGCGGGCGACGGTCTCCAGGCGTTGCAGGTGCTGGCCGCCACCGAGGTGGACGTGGTGCTGATGGACGTCCGGATGCCGCAGATGGACGGCGTCGAGGCCACCCGCCGGATCTGCGCGGCGCCCCCCGGCCCGGACGGCGGCCCGCGGGTGCTCATCCTCACCACCTTCGACCTGGACGAGTACGCCTTCGCCGCGCTCAAGGCCGGGGCCAGCGGCTTCCTGCTCAAGGACGTGCCGCCGGCCGAGCTGGTCGCGGCGATCCACGCGGTCAGCGGGGGGAGGCGGTGGTGGCGCCCACCACCACCCGCCGCATGCTCGACCGCTTCGCCACCGTCCTGCCCAGCTCGCAGCCGCAGCAGGACACCCCGGAGATGGCCCGGCTCACCGAGCGTGAGCGGGAGGTGCTGCTGCTGATCGCCGGCGGGTTGTCCAACGGCGAGATCGCCGCCCAGCTCTCGCTCTCGGAGGCGACGGTCAAGACCCATGTCGGCCGGATCCTGACCAAGCTGGAGCTGCGCGACCGGGTACAGGCCGTGGTGCTCGCCTACGAGACCGGTCTGGTCCGCGCGGGCGGCCCGCGCTAGCACCCGGTCACGCCGATCAGACCGGTAACCCCATTCAAGCCAATCACCACGACCTGCCCGATCACCGGGACCACCCCGATCACCCCGATCATTCGGACTACCCCGGGAAGCCCGATCAGCCAGATCAGCCCGACGGGTTGACCCGGGCGAGGAATGCGGCGACGCCGTCCCGCACCTCCTCGGCGGTCCACTCCAGGGCGTCGGCGGCGACGGTGACCTCGGTGTAGGAGATCCCCGGCAGGCCCGGCTCGCGCCAGCCCCCGAAGACCGACTCGCGGGTCTCCTCGGCCTGCCGGAGCCCGGCCTCGTTCAGCGCGTCCGCGGGGAACGGCAGCCACACCTGGAACTGGTGGGTGTGCGGCGGCTCCGGGAACACCCGCCCGCCGGGGACGCCGGCCAGGGCGTCGGTGACGGCCGCCGCGACCACCTTGGCGTGGGCGACGTAGTCGCCCAGCCGGGGCAGCTCCCGGTCCAGGCCCGCCAGCGCGGACAGCACCGCGGGCCACTGCTCGAACAGCTGCCCGCCGTAGCGGTGCCGCCAGTTCTTGGCCTGGGCGACGAACTGCTCCGGACCGGCCAGCAGCGCCCCGCTGACCCCGCCCAGGGTCTTGTAGCAGGAGACGTAGACCGAGTCCGCGAGCTCGGCGATCTCCGGCAGCGTGCGGTCGAAGTGGGTGACCGTCTCCCACAGCCGGGCGCCGTCGAAGTGGACCACCGCGTCCCGGTCCCGGGCCGCGGCGACGGTCGCCCGCAGCTCCTCCCAGGTCGGCAGCAGAAAACCGGCGTCGCGCAGCGGCAGCTCCAGCATCAGCGTCCCGAACGGCTCGCTGAACTCGGCCACCTCCTCCGCCGAGGGCATCTGCGGCCGCTGCGTGGGCCAGACGCTGCGCAGTCCGCTGAGCTGGGAGTAGGCGCCGCGCTCGTGCAGTTCCAGGTGGGCCAGCGGGTGCATGGCCACGGTCCGGTCGCCGGTGCGGTCCGCCCAGCAGCGCAGCGCGACCTGCTGGGCCATGGTCCCGGTGGGGAAGAACGCCGCCGCGTCCATCCCCAGCAGCCCGGCGACCCGCTCCTCCAGTGCCTCGACCACGCCGCTGCCGTAGGTGTCCGGGCGCTGCCCCAGGTCGTAGCCCCGTTCGGCCCCGTCCACCAGCTCGGCCAGCCGCTCGCGCAGGGTCGCCGAGCGCACCGAGGAGAGCCGGCGGCGGCAGCCGTGCCAGGCCGCGAACCGCCGCTGCGCGGGTCGTCCCGCTGGTCGCTGTCGCTCAGGTCATTGTTCTGATCAGCCATGATCCGATCATCCCCAGCGGCGCGCGCCGGGGATTCGGACAGAGCCGCCCCGGAGCGCCGTGGATGTCATAGCATCCGGCATCCGGGCCATCCTGCTACGGTGACCCGCCAGTAACGTCCGCACACGGACTCGGAGGACATGTGATCGCCCACATCGCCAGGGGAGTTCTGGCCCCGCTCGTGCGCGTGGTCTACCGGCCGGTCATCGAGGGCCGGAAGAACGTGCCCAAGCGCGGCGCGGTGATCCTGGCGAGCAACCATCTGTCCTTCATCGACAGTGTGGTGATCCCGCTGGTGGCCCCGCGTCCGGTGGTGTTCCTGGCCAAGGCCGAGTACTTCACCGGGACCGGGCTGAAGGGCCGGCTCAGCCGCATCCTCTTCACCGCGATCGACGCGGTACCGGTCGAGCGCGGCACCCACCGCGCCGCCCAGGCGTCGCTGGACGCCGCGCTGGAGGCGCTGAACGGCGGCAAGGCGTTCGGCATCTACCCGGAGGGCAAGCGCTCGCTGGACGGCCGGCTGTACCGCGGCCGTACCGGGGTCGCCTGGCTGGCGCTCACCTCCGGCGCGAAGGTGGTCCCGGTGGCGCTGGAGGGCACCCAGGACATCCAGCCGGTCGGCCGCCGGATCCCGAGGATCCGCCGGGTCACCGTGCGCTTCGGCGAGCCGCTGGACTTCAGCGAGCGGGCCGAGGCGGTGCGCGAGGGCCGCACCCCTGCCGGTCCGGTCCGCCGGGCGGTCACCGACGAGATCATGGAGGCCATCCAGGCGCTCTCCCAGCAGGAGAGTGCCGACGGCTACAACGAGGGCGCGCAGATCGCGGCCTGACCTCCCCGCCCCCGCGCCGCCGTAGGATGGCTGAGTTGAGTACGTCCGGTACCCGCTGCGGACTGGAACGGAAAAAAGGGCGTGAGGGTGAGCGCAGGTGACTCCGGGCTGCCCGGAGACCCCCGCGGGGGCGTCGAGTACCCGGATTTCGAGGGCTTTCCGGAAGGGGCCTGCCGCGACCGGAGCCGGAGCCGGATCCGGCCGATCCCGGCAACCGGCCCGCCCGGCTGGCGGTCGGCGTGATCGGCACCGGCCGGGTCGGGCCCGCGCTGGGCGCGGCGCTGCAACTGGCCGGGCACCGGGTGGTCGCCGCCTCCGGGGTGTCCGCGCTCTCCCGCCGCCGCGCGGAGGCGCTGCTGCCGCAGGCGCGGCTGGTGACCCCGCCACAGGTGATGGCCGCCGCCGACCTGGTGCTGCTGACGGTCCCCGACGACGCCCTGGCCGACCTGGTCGCCGGGCTCGCCGCGACCGGCGCGGTGCGCCCCGGCCAGCTGCTGGTGCACACCTCCGGCGCGCACGGGGTGGCCGTGCTGGAACCGGCGACCAGGGCCGGCGCGCTGCCGCTGGCGCTGCACCCGGCGATGACGTTCACCGGCACCTCGGTGGACGTCGCCCGGCTGGCGGGCTGCCCGTTCGGGGTGACCTCGCCGCCGGAGCTGCGTCCGGTCGCCGAGGCGCTGGTGGTGGAGATGGGCGGCGAGCCGGAGTGGATTCCGGAGGACGTCCGACCGCTCTATCACACGGCGCTGGCGCACGGCTCCAACCACCTGGTGACGCTGGTCGCGCAGGCCATGGAGCTGCTCGCGCACGCCGGGGTGGCCGAGCCCGGGCGGCTGCTCGGGCCGCTGCTCGGCGCGGCCCTGGACAACGCCCTGCGCAGCGGTGACGCCGCGCTCACCGGCCCGGTCGCCCGCGGCGACGCCGGGACGGTGCGCACCCATGTCGCGCAGCTGCGCGCGGCCTCGCCGCAGGTGCTGGACAGCTATCGCGCGATGGCGCGGGCCACCGCCGACCGGGCGCTGGCCAACGGCACGCTCAGGGCCGACGCGGCCGAGACCCTGCTGGACGTTCTGGCGGAGGAGGGCAAGTGAGGGCAGTGGGACTGGAACCGGTGCGTACCGCGGCCGAACTGGCCGGGCTCGGGCGCGGCAGCGGCGGCCGCGCGGTGGTGATGACCATGGGCGCGCTGCACCAGGGCCATGCGGAGCTGGTGCGCGCGGCCAGGGAGCAGGTCGGCGCGGACGGGACCGTGGTGGTGACGGTCTTCGTCAATCCGCTCCAGTTCGGCGCCGGGGAGGACCTGGACCGCTATCCGCGCACGCTGGAGGCGGATCTCGCGCTGGCCGCCGGTGCCGGGGCGGACGTGGTCTTCGCGCCGCCGGTGGAGGAGGTCTACCCCGGCGGGGAGCCGCAGGTGCGGCTCTCGGCGGGCCCGATGGGCAGCCGCTACGAGGGTGCCGCGCCCCCGGCCACTTCGACGGGATGCTCACCGTGGTCGCCAAGCTGCTCCATCTCACCCAGCCCGACCTGGCCCTCTTCGGCGAGAAGGACGGCCAGCAGCTGGCGCTGATCCGGCGGATGGTCCAGGACCTGAACTTCCCGGTGCGGATCGTCGGGGTGCCGACCGTGCGGGAGCCGGACGGGCTGGCGCTGTCCAGCCGCAACCGGTTCCTCTCCGGGCAGGACCGGGAGCGGGCGCTGGCCCTGTCCCGGGCGCTGTTCGCGGGCCGGGACGCGGCGACGGGGGGCCCGGCGGCGGTCCGCGCGGCGGCCGGCCGGGAACTGGAGGGGCTGGCGGTCGACTACCTCGGGCTGATCGATCCGGCCGATTTCACCGAGATCGACCGCGAGGACTACCGCGGTGAGGCGGTGCTGGCGGTCGCGGCGAAGGTCGGGACCACACGACTGATCGACAACACCCGTATCACTCTGTAGAACCCCGCATTCCGATCGCCGGGCTCTGTGGGACCACCAGCGCCCGGTGCCCGTCCCTGCCATGCCGCACGTACGTCACCAAGGAGCCGTGACCATGCTTCGCACCATGCTCAAGTCCAAGATCCACCGCGCCACCGTCACCCAGGCCAACCTGCACTATGTGGGCTCCGTCACGGTCGACCAGGATCTGCTCGACGCCGCCGACCTGCTGCCCGGCGAGCTCGTCCACATCGTGGACATAGACAACGGCAACCGGCTGGAGACCTACACCATCGCCGGTGAGCGCGGCAGCGGCATCATCGGCATCAACGGCGCCGCCGCGCGCCTGGTCCACCCCGGTGACCTGGTCATCCTCATCGGCTACGGGCAGATGGAGACCGCCGAGGCCCTGGCCTACCAGCCCAAGGTGGTGTTCGTGGACGCCGGCAACCGGATCACCCACCTCGGCGGCGACCCGGTCGACGTCCCGGCGGACAGCGGGCTGCTGCGCGGTGACACGGACGAGCGTGCGGTTTCCCCCAGGCGTACGGTGGCGTCGACGGTGCGACTACCGGCGCACCACGCACATTCGGAGCCAGGCATGACGCGAACCAGACTCACCGCCCCGGCCCCCGGCTGGACGACCACGGCAGACGTGGTCGTCGTCGGCTCCGGGGTGGCCGGTCTCACCGCCGCTCTGCGGCTGCGCGCCTCCGGCCTGCGGGTGCTGGTGGTCACCAAGACGGTGCTGGACGACGGCTCCACCCGCTGGGCGCAGGGCGGCATAGCCGCGGCGCTCGGCGAGGGCGACACACCTGAGCAGCACCTGGCGGACACCCTGGTGGCCGGCGCCGGACTGTGCGGCGAGGAGGCGGTGCGGATCCTGGTCACCGAGGGCCCCGACGCGGTCCGCCGACTGATCGGGACCGGCGCGGACTTCGACAAGGACGCCGAAGGCGGGATCCTGCTCACCCGCGAGGGCGGGCACCACCGCCGCCGGATCGCGCACGCGGGCGGCGACGCCACCGGCGCGGAGATCTCCCGCGCGCTGGTCACCGCCGTCCACGCCGACGCCGGCCTGGAGGTGGTCGAGCACGCCCTGGTGCTCGACCTGCTCACCGACGCGAGGGCCGCGCCGCCGGGCTGACCCTGCACGTCATGGGCGAGGGACAGCGGGACGGCGTGGGCGCCGTGCACGCCCGCGCGGTGGTGCTGGCCACCGGCGGCATGGGCCAGGTCTACTCGGCCACCACCAACCCCGCGGTCTCCACCGGCGACGGTGTCGCGCTGGCGCTGCGCGCCGGGGCCGGGGTCACCGACCTGGAGTTCGTCCAGTTCCACCCGACCGTGCTGTGGCTCGGCCCGGACGCCGAGGGCCAGCAGCCGCTGATCTCCGAGGCGGTCCGCGGCGAGGGCGCCTACCTGGTCGACGCCGACGAGGTGCGGTTCATGGTCGGCCAGCACGAACTGGCCGAGCTCGCGCCGCGCGACATCGTGGCCAAGGGCATCATGCGCCGGATGCGGGAGACCGGCGCCGAGCACATGTACCTGGACGGCCGCCACTTCGGCGCGCAGATGTGGCAGGAGCGGTTCCCCACCATCCTCGCCTCCTGCCGCAGCCACGGCATCGACCCGGTGACCGAGCTGATGGTCCCGCCCGCCGCGCACTACGCCTCCGGCGGGGTGTGCACCGACCTCCAGGGCCGCACCGGCGTGCCGGGCCTGTACGCCTGCGGCGAGGTCGCCTGCACCGGCGTCCACGGCGCCAACCGGCTGGCCTCGAACTCGCTGCTGGAGGGCCTGGTCTTCGCCGAGCGCATCGCCGCCCACATCGCCGGGTGCGACCGCGCCGGGGAGCTCGCCCCCGGCGACCCGCCGACGCCGGTGAGGTGCGGCGGGTACCGCTGCTGGCCTCCGAGGCCCGGGCCGACATCCAGCGGCTGATGACCGCCGGCGTCGGCGTGCTGCGCAGCGCCGCGAGCATGGCCGAGGCCGCCCGCGGCCTGGAGACCCTGGCCGACGGCCACCCGGACGACACCGGCAAGGGCGAGGCCCCGCAGGTGGAGACCTGGGAGGCGACCAACCTGCACCTGGTCGCGACCGCTCTGACCGCCGCCGCCCGGCTCCGGCAGGAGACCCGCGGCTGCCACTGGCGCGAGGACTTCCCCGACCGCGACGATGCCGACTGGCAGCTCCACCTGATCACCCAGGCGGGCCCCGACGGCCTGACCACCCTCCCCGAGGAGCACTGAGCATGAACGCGCACGACCACGGCCACGACGACCACGACCACCGGAGCTCCCGCTCGCCGACGGCTGCGGCGAGGGCTGCGCCTGCGGTGACGGCGAGTACCAGACCGGCTCGACCCGGAGCTGGCCGCGCTGCGGAGCAGCCGGGCTCGACCCGGTCGAGGTCGAGGACATCGCCACCCTCGCCCTGGCCGAGGACCTGGCCGGCGGCGAGGACGTGACCTCGGTCGCCACCGTCCCCGAGGCCGCCGTGGCCACCGCCGACTTCATCGCCCGGCAGGGCGGGTGGTCGCCGGGCTGCGGATCGCCGAGGCCGTGGTCTCGCTGGTCGCCGAGGAGGAGTTCGCGGTCGAGCGGCATGTCGAGGACGGCGACCGGGTCGAGGCCGGCAGGTGCTGCTCAGCGTCACCACCCGCACCCGGGACCTGCTCACCGCCGAGCGCAGCGCGCTCAACCTGCTCTGCCACCTGTCCGGCATCGCCACCGCCACCCGCGCCTGGGCGGACGCGCTGGAGGGCACCGGCGCGGTGGTCCGCGACACCCGGAAGACCACCCCGGGGCTGCGCGCCCTGCAGAAGTACGCGGTCCGCTGCGGCGGCGGCCAACCACCGGATGGGGCTGTCCGACGCCGCCCTGGTCAAGGACAACCACGTGGTGGCGGCCGGCGGCGTGGCCGAGGCGTTCAAGGCGGTCCGGGCGGTCTACCCGGACCTCGACGTCGAGGTCGAGGTGGACACCATCGAGCAGATCCAGCCGGTGCTGGACGCGGGCGCGGACCTGATCCTGCTCGACAACTTCACCGTCCCGCAGCTGCGCGAGGCGGTCGCCCTGGTCGCCGGCCGGGCCCGGCTGGAGTCCTCCGGCGGCCTGACCCTGGACAACGCCCGGGCGGTCGGCGAGACCGGTGTCGACTACCTGGCGGTGGGGGCGCTCACGCACTCCTCGCCGATCCTTGACATCGGTCTCGACCTCCGCGGATAGTCCACCGACCGCCCTCCTGTCCCGGACCCATACCGAGAACGGCTCGCCCCATGCTGCTCACCATCGACGTCGGCAACACCCACACCGTTCTCGGCCTCTTCGACGGCGAGGAGATCGTGGAGCACTGGCGGGTCTCCACCGACCCCCGGCGCACCGCCGACGAGACCGCGGTGCTGATGCAGGGCCTGATGGGCGCGCACCCGGCACTGGGCGAGGACACCGTGGACGGACTGGCCATCTGCTCCACGGTGCCCGCGGTCTGCACGAGCTGCGGGAGGTGACCCGCCGTTACTACGGCGACGTCCCGGCCGTGCTGGTCGAGCCCGGGATCAAGACCGGTGTCCATGTGCTGACCGACAACCCGAAGGAGGTCGGCGCCGACCGGATCGTCAACACCCTGGCGGCCAAGCACCTCTACGGCGGCCCCTGCATCGTGGTCGACTTCGGCACGGCGACCACCTTCGACGCGGTCAACGAGCGCGGCGACTACCTGGGCGGGGCGATCGCCCCGGGATCGAGATCTCGGTGGAGGCGCTCGGCCGGCGCGGCGCGAAGCTGCCCAGGATCGAGATGATCCGGCCGCGCAATGTCATCGGCAAGAACACCGTGGAGTGCATGCAGTCCGGCATCCTCTACGGCTACGCCGGCCAGGTGGACGGGGTGGTCGACCGGATGGCCGCCGAGCTGTCCACGGACCCGGACGAGGTCCAGGTGATCGCCACCGGCGGGCTGGCCCCGCTGGTGCTGGGGGAGGCCCGCAGCATCGACGTGCACGAGCCCTGGCTGACCCTGATCGGGCTGCGGCTGGTGTACGAGCGCAACACGGCCGGGTGAGCCGGAGCGCCCACGACTGGCGGAACCTGACGGCGCGTCGATAATCAGAAATCAGATATTCCGGGCATAGGGTCCAGGCATGCCTACGCCCCATGGGTCTCGCGGCGGCATGGCCTTCAGCGCAGACGAGCTGCGGGTGCTGCGCCGCGCTCTGGCCCACATGCTGAACCCCGCGACGCCCGGAACCCCAGCCCTGCCCGGATGGGCCCGCACGGTGTGGGCCGAGGACGTCCAGGACGTGCTCCGCCTGGCCGAGTCCATCGACGACGCCGTGCACGAGGGCGGCCGGATGCGCGCCTTCGCGCTCGCCGACCTGGCCCGCTACCGGGCCGCCCTGCCCGGAACCGCCTCCGGCTACCTGGAGCGGCTGGAGGAGGCCATCGCCGACGGCTATCTGCCGGACCACGCCGACCTGGTGGCGCTGCGCAGTCTCAGCGCGCTCCCCTGCGCGCCGCAGGAGCGGGTCCGCCGGCTCGGTCTGCGCGGCCGCTGCGGCGCGCTGGCCGAGGGGGCCGACCCGCACCGGCTGGAGCCGTTCGCACCGCAGCTGGCGCTCGCGGCGGCGGCGTCGGTCGCGGCCTCCGTCAGCGCTCCCGGCACCGGCGGCACCGTCAGCAGCGTCGCCGTCGCGAGCAGTGTCCCCGGCAGCGCCGCTGTCTGCGGCAGCGTCGCAGTCGTCGGCAATGTCGCCGCCGTCGGCAATGTCGCGGACTTCGCCCGGCCCGCGCGCTCGCTGCGGCAGCGCGACAAGTCCCGAACCGCAGCACCTTCCCCCCTTCCGAACCGACGTGGAGGAGCGATTCCCATGGCCGCCTTTGACACCGCGCCCAAGTCCGACGACGAGCCCGGACGCGCTCCGGCGCCCGCGACCGGCAAGGCCGACGGCCCGGTCGCCCCGGTCCGCTCCATCCCCACCCCGGTGACCTGTGGCCGCGCGGGGTCCGTCCGGACGAGGCAGCCGTCGCCGGGCCGGAGCAGGAGCTGGCCACCGGCACCGGCTGAGGCCGGCCACCGGCACCGGCCGCGGTCACCGGCCGCGGTCACCGGCCGTGACCGAGGGGGCGCAGCCGCCACGGCTGCGCCCCCTTTGTCGGTCCCTCCGGCCCTGGTCGCGTCGCTGTCGGTTACGGTGCCGGGCCCACGCCTGGATACCCTGGTGCGGTGACTGATCAGATTCCCGTGCCAGCAGCCGATGACCTCCCCGAGCAGATGCGGGTGCGCCGCGAGAAGCTGGAGCGCCTGCGCGCCGCCGGCGTCGACCCGTACCCGGTGGGCTTCCCCCGGACGACGACGCTCGCCGACCTCCGCGCCGCCCACCCGATCTGCCGGCCGACACCGCGACCGGTGAGCGGGTCGGGGTCACCGGGCGGGTCGTGCTCAGCCGTACCGGCGGCAAGCTGTGCTTCGCCACCCTGCGCGACGGCACCGCGGACCTCCAGGTGATGCTGTCCCTGGACAAGCTCGGCGCGGAGAGCCTGGCCGCCTGGAAGTCGGACATCGACCTGGGCGACCACGTCGGCGTCGAGGGCGAGGTGATCACCTCCAAGCGCGGTGAGCTGTCGGTCATGGTGGACCGCTGGGAGCTGACCGCCAAGTGCCTGCGCCCGCTGCCGGAGAAGCACCGCGGGCTGACCGACCCGGAGGCCCGGGTCCGGCAGCGCTATGTCGACCTGATCGTCAACCCCGAGGCGCGGGAGATGCTCTACCTGCGCAGCAAGGTGGTGCGCTCGGTCCGCCGCACCTATGAGGAGCGCGGCTTCACCGAGGTCGAGACGCCGATGATGCAGCCGGTCCACGGCGGCGCCAACGCCCGGCCGTTCAAGACCCACATCAACGCGTACGACATGGACCTGTTCATGCGGATCGCGCCGGAGCTCTACCTCAAGCGGCTGGCGGTCGGCGGCGCCGAGCGGATCTTCGAGATCAACCGCAACTTCCGCAACGAGGGCGCGGACTCCACGCACAACCCGAGTTCACCATGCTGGAGTCCTACGAGGCCTACGGCGACTACGACACCCAGGCCGAGCTGATCCGGGCGACCATCATCAACGCCGCCCGGGACGCCCTGGGCACCACGGTGATCCGCGGCCTGGACCCGCACGGGGTGGAGCACGAGATCGACCTGGCCGAGCCCTGGGCCGAGATCACCGTCTACGGCGGGATCTCCGCGAGGCTGGGCACCGAGATCACCCCGGAGAGCACCGTCGAGGAGCTGCGCAAGCTCGCCGACGCGGCCGGTGTGCCCTACGAGCAGAAGTGGGGCCACGGCCAGATCGTGCTGGAGATGGTCGAACGCCTGCTCGAAGAGGACGCGATCAAGCCGACCTTCATCCGGGACTACCCGACCGAGGTCTCCCCGCTCACCCGCCAGCACCGCAGCAACCCCGGTGTGGCCGAGAAGTGGGACCTGATGATCTTCGGCACCGAGATCGGCACCGGCTACTCCGAGCTGGTCGACCCGGTCGAGCAGCGGGCCCGCCTCACCGCCCAGTCGCTGCTGGCGGCCGGCGGCGACGTCGACGCCATGCAGCTGGACGAGGACTTCCTGCGGGCGCTGGAGTACGCGATGCCGCCCACCGGCGGGCTCGGCATGGGCGTGGACCGGCTGATCATGCTGCTCACCGGCAAGAGCATCCGCGAGACGCTGCTGTTCCCGCTGGTGAAGCCGGACAGCCAGCAGTAGCCGCGGCGCAGCCCGAACCCCGGTCCCCGACGGTCACAGGGACCGGGGTTAACCTTCTGCGGACAGTCCAGTCAGGCAACCAGCCAACCAGGCATCCAGCGAGGCGGTCCGGACGCATGCAGTACATCGAGGCACTGACTCCCCCCACGGTGATGGCGATCGCCTTCGGGCTGATGATCCGCACCCTGTTCCGCAACCAGGGTGGGGCCGCGGCCGCTCGTGAGGACGCCGTCTCCGACGCGATCATCTCCGCGCAGCGTGTGCCCCAGGAGTGACCTGACCGTCGGTCGAGGCAGGCCGGGCCCGGGGCCGACCCCGGGCTGAG
Source organism: Streptacidiphilus sp. 4-A2 (assembly GCA_014284505.1). Classification (GTDB taxonomy): domain Bacteria; phylum Actinomycetota; class Actinomycetes; order Streptomycetales; family Streptomycetaceae; genus Streptacidiphilus. Next base: position 7,275,578 of record JAAFYY010000001.1, read on the forward strand.
CCGGGCCGGCGCGCGGGGGCCGGCCGGAGCCTGGCCGGGCCGTTCCCGCGCGGCTCTCTCCCTTTTGTCCGGAAAAGGTGATATTTGCACTGTTGGAAGCCCGTGTGGGTTTCCATCGGACGCACGGGAAGAGAACCGCGATGGTACGCCGGCTCGGCGAACTGGAGAACGAGGTGATGACCCGCCTCTGGCAGTGGAATCGCCCGGTGACCGTTCGCGAGGTTCTTGAAGATCTGGTCCAGGAACGCGAACTCGCCTACACCACGGTGATGACCGTGATGGACAAGTTGTTCCAGAAGGGATGGCTTCGCCGGGAACAGGACGGCCGGGCCTTCCGCTATGAGCCGGTTTCCTCCCGTGAGGCATATACCGCGGCGTTGATGAACGATGCCTGGGCGACCAGCGACAACCCGGCGGCGGCGCTGGTCCACTTCTTCGGGATGATGTCCCCGGAACAGCAGGAAGCACTGCGCGACGCATTGCGGGTGGTCGCCCCGCAGTCCCCCGAACAGTCTTCCGGGGAGCAGGGTGAACAGCCGGGCGAACAGCCGGGTGAACAGTCCGGCGAACAAGTGTCCGACGATCCGGTCGAAGAGCCGGAAGAGCCGTCGGAACGGCGTCCGGAAGAGGCGGCTCCGGCAGACCGGGATATCCGGGCGCATCCGGACAGCTGAGCACGATAGCGTCCTGCCATGGAGGTCACCATCCGCCGGGCGCGGACGAGCGATGTACGGGCAGTGCGCAGACTCGTCGACGGCTACGCGCGCGAACGAATCCTGTTGAACAAGCCCACGGTCACCCTGTTTGAATCCGTACAGGAGTTCTGGGTCGCCGAGCGGGACGACAACGCCGAGGTCGTGGCCTGCGGCGCGCTCCATGTGATGTGGGAAGACCTGGCCGAGGTCCGCACACTGGCGGTGGATCCCTCCTGCCGCGGCACCGGTATCGGGCACGTGCTGCTGGAGAAGCTCATCCAGACCGCCCGGTGGATCGGCGTCCGACGGATTTTCTGTCTGACGTTTGAGGTCGACTTCTTCACCAAACACGGCTTCAGTGAGATCGCCTCCACCCCGGTCGACGGCAGTGTCTACGAGGAGCTCCGGCGCAGCTACGACGAGGGTGTGGCCGAGTTCCTGGACCTGGAACGAGTGAAGCCGAACACCTTGGGCAACACCCGGATGCTCTTGCATCTGTGACGAGTAGGGGCCGGCCCGGGGCTTGTCCGGGGTCCGCCCAACCGGGCTTCTGGTGCAGGGGGTTTGAGTTTTCCGCAGAAAAGCGGTTTCCTTTCCTACAAGTAATCCGTGCTTTTGAGGAAAGGGAAGCCCGTGGCGCAGAAGGTCCAGGTCCTTCTTGTCGACGATCTCGAGGGCGGCGAGGCGGACGAGACGGTGACGTTCGCTCTCGACGGGGTTGCCTACGAGATCGATCTCACTCACACGAATGCGGGCAAGCTGCGCGAGCTGCTGGCCCCCTACACCGCCGGTGGACGCAAGCAGAGCGGCCGGGTCAGCGCAGTCCGCGGTGGCCGCGCCCGCGCTCCGCGCCCGGTCGGCGGCAACCCGGACACGGCGAAGATCCGTGCCTGGGCCAAGGAGGAGGGGTACGAGGTCAACGACCGCGGCCGGGTGCCGAGCCACCTCCGCGAGGCCTACGAGAAGGCGCACGGCTGAGAGTCCCGTCCAGTTGGGCGCGGGCACAGGCGTGGGCGAAGGCGTCGAGCAGCCGGGGCAGGCCCCCGGGGGCCCGATCGTGGCCGGGGTGCGGCTCCAGCCACACCGAGGGCGTCCGCCGGGGGCGGGGGAGGGGCATTGCCCCGCCCGTCCCGGCCGGACGCACCAGCCGGGTCCTGAGCACCCCGCCGTCCAGGTGCGACCAGCCGAGCCAGCGCAGCACCCCGGGAACCTCCCCGGCGCTGCCGGGCGGCAGCAGTACCAGCAGCCGTCCGCCGCGGACGGCCGCGGGCCCGCAGTGGCCGCCCAGCCGGGCACGCGCGGCCAGCCCGGGGCCCAGCGGGGCGTCCAGGGCCTCGTACGCGACCGGGGCCGGATGCCAGGGGGCGTCCGCGTTCCCGGGGCCGGGCAGGTTCCCGGGCACGGGCCCGTTCCCGGAGGCAGGTCCGTTCCCGGAGGTGGGCCCGTTCCAGGAGGTGGGGACGGCGCTGTACCGCGGTCGGCGTTCGGGTCGGCTCAGCACACCCGGTCCAACTTGCGACGGTCGGTCCTGGTTACGCGCGTCGCCCCACCGGACGCCCGACGTCACACAGTTGGCCCGCACCGTTCGTCCGGCTTCTCGCCTGGCGAACATCCGGACGCACGCGAACCGGAATGGAACAGCGGGCCGCACGGGTATGAATACCTGTGTGGAGGGACGGGCAGTGGGGCCGGCGAGCTGGATCCCGCGGCGTGTCGCCGGGAGCGTTCGCCGTCGGCGTAGCGATTCCAGGTGGATCTGCTTGGCCTGCGGGAACACCATCCCGGAGCATTCGGTTGGAGTCATTGTCGGCCGTCGCGTGGATAACGGGGCGTCGGCTGTCGGCGTAGACGTGAGCTGTTCCGGTTGCCGGGACTAGCATGCGGAAGGACAGGGAGGGGACCGACCCCTCACTGCCCGACCGCTCTGAGGAGCGATTAACGATGTTCGAGAGGTTCACCGACCGCGCGCGGCGGGTTGTCGTCCTGGCTCAGGAAGAAGCCCGGATGCTCAACCACAACTACATCGGCACCGAGCACATCCTTCTGGGCTTGATCCACGAGGGTGAGGGTGTCGCCGCTAAGGCCCTGGAGAGCCTCGGGATTTCTCTTGAGGCGGTCCGCCAGCAGGTTGAGGAGATCATCGGGCAGGGGCAGCAGGCCCCGTCCGGCCACATCCCCTTCACTCCTCGGGCGAAGAAGGTTCTGGAGCTGTCGCTCCGCGAGGCCCTCCAGCTCGGCCACAACTACATCGGGACCGAGCACATCCTGCTCGGCCTCATCCGCGAGGGCGAGGGCGTCGCCGCCCAGGTCCTCGTGAAGCTCGGCGCCGACCTGAACCGGGTCCGGCAGCAGGTCATCCAGCTGCTCTCCGGTTACCAGGGCGGCGGCAAGGAGTCGGCCACGGCCGGCGGCCCCGCCGAGGGCACCCCCTCCACCTCGCTGGTCCTGGACCAGTTCGGGCGCAACCTGACCCAGGCTGCCCGCGAGGCCAAGCTCGACCCGGTGATCGGGCGCGAGAAGGAGATCGAGCGGGTCATGCAGGTGCTCTCCCGGCGCACCAAGAACAACCCGGTGCTGATCGGTGAGCCCGGCGTCGGCAAGACCGCCGTCGTCGAGGGCCTGGCCCAGGCCATCGTCAAGGGCGAGGTCCCGGAGACGCTGAAGGACAAGCAGCTCTACACCCTCGACCTGGGCGCGCTGGTGGCCGGCTCGCGCTACCGCGGTGACTTCGAGGAGCGCCTGAAGAAGGTGCTCAAGGAGATCCGCACCCGCGGCGACATCATCCTGTTCATCGACGAGCTGCACACCCTGGTCGGCGCGGGCGCCGCCGAGGGCGCGATCGACGCGGCGAGCATCCTCAAGCCGATGCTGGCCCGTGGCGAGCTCCAGACCATCGGTGCGACCACCCTCGACGAGTACCGCAAGCACCTGGAGAAGGACGCCGCGCTGGAGCGCCGCTTCCAGCCGATCCAGGTGGCGGAGCCCTCGCTGGCGCACACCATCGAGATCCTCAAGGGACTGCGCGACCGTTACGAGGCGCACCACCGGGTGTCCATCACCGACGGCGCGCTGGTGGCCGCCGCCACCCTGGCGGACCGCTACATCTCGGACCGCTTCCTGCCGGACAAGGCGATCGACCTCATCGACGAGGCCGGTTCGCGGATGCGCATCCGCCGGATGACCGCGCCGCCGGACCTGCGCGAGTTCGACGAGAAGATCGCCGACGTGCGCCGGAGAAGGAGTCCGCGATCGACGCGCAGGACTTCGAGAAGGCCGCTTCGCTCCGCGACAACGAGAAGCAGCTGCTCCAGGCCAAGGCCAAGCGCGAGAAGGAGTGGAAGGCCGGCGACATGGACGTCGTCGCCGAGGTGGACGAGGAGCTGATCGCCGAGGTCCTGGCGACTGCCACCGGCATCCCGGTCTTCAAGCTCACCGAGGAGGAGTCCTCCCGGCTGCTGCGCATGGAGGACGAGCTGCACAAGCGCGTCATCGGCCAGAAGGACGCCATCAAGGCGCTCTCCCAGGCCATCCGGCGCACCCGTGCGGGCCTCAAGGACCCGAAGCGCCCCGGTGGGTCGTTCATCTTCGCCGGGCCCTCGGGCGTCGGCAAGACCGAGCTCTCCAAGACGCTGGCCGAGTTCCTCTTCGGCGACGAGGACGCGCTGATCCAGCTCGACATGTCCGAGTTCAGCGAGAAGCACACGGTCTCCCGGCTGTTCGGCTCGCCTCCCGGCTACGTCGGCTACGAGGAGGGCGGCCAGCTGACCGAGAAGGTCCGCCGCAAGCCCTTCTCGGTGGTGCTCTTCGACGAGGTCGAGAAGGCCCACCCGGACATCTTCAACTCGCTGCTGCAGATCCTGGAGGACGGTCGGCTGACCGACAGCCAGGGCCGGGTGGTCGACTTCAAGAACACGGTCATCATCATGACCACCAACCTCGGCACCCGGGACATCTCCAAGGGCTTCAACCTGGGCTTCGCCGCCCAGGGCGACGTCACCACCGGGTACGAGCGGATGAAGGCCAAGGTCGGCGAGGAGCTCAAGCAGCACTTCCGCCCCGAGTTCCTGAACCGTGTCGACGACATCGTGGTGTTCCACCAGCTGTCCGAGACGACATCATCCAGATCGTCGACCTCATGGCCGCCAAGGTGGACGACCGGCTCAGGGACCGCGACATGGGTCTGGAGCTCCGGCCGGCCGCGAAGTCGCTGCTGGCCAAGCGCGGCTACGACCCGGTCCTGGGTGCCCGGCCGCTGCGCCGGACCATCCAGCGCGAGATCGAGGACGTGCTCTCGGAGAAGATCCTCTTCGGCGAGCTGCGGGCCGGTCACATCGTGGTGGTGGACGTCGAGGGCGAGGGCAAGACGGCGAAGTTCACCTTCGTCGGCGCCGACAAGTCCCCGATCGCGGACACTCCGCCGGTCGCGGCAGGTCCGGATCTGACCAAGGGCTGATCAGCCCGACAGTCAGCCGTCAGGGCCCGCGGCCCGCTCCAGCCAACGGAGCGGACCGCGGGCCCTGACGCATGCCGGGCCCTGACGCATGCCGGGCCCTGGCGGGATCAGGGGATGACCAGCCGGGTGGCGGTCGGCCACGGCCGGCTCAGCGCCGACCAGGACTCGTCGGTGAGGTACTCGACCTCGCAGCCGTGCAGCCCGCTCAGCACGTCCAGGTCGACCGGCTCGCCCTCCGGCGGCAGCACCAGTCGCAGCCGCTCCAGCCCAGGGAAGAGCTGGGGCAGGACGTCCAGCCCCTGACTCAGCAGCGGCTGGTAGAGCCGCAGCTCGCGGACCGACGGCAGCGGCGGCCGGGCCGACAGCGCCGCGGCGCTCTGCCGGAACAGCGACAGCTGCTCCAGTCGCGGCAGCTGGCCCAGCTGCTCCCAGAGCTCACGCTCCAGGTACTGCCCCTCGAACCTGACCCGCGCCAGCGCCCGGCAGCGGTCCAGGCCGGTCACCTGGACCGGGGCGTAGACGTGCAGCGACTCCAGCGACGGCGGCAGCGCCAGCTCCGTGACGGGCGTGGAGGCGTAGTTCTCGACCGCGCCGAGGCGCAGCCGGCGCAGGGTGCCCGCCTCGGCCAGGCTCCCGACGGAGCGCAGCCCGGGGCATTCGGCCAGCACCAGCCGTTCCAGCCCCAGCCGGGTCAACAGGCGCAGATCCATCTCACCCGAGCAGTTGATCAGCTGGACCTCGGCCAGTTCCGGGCAGTCGGCCAGCCAGGACAGGTCGACCGGGAGGGGGTTCTCGTGCAGCCGGAAGGCCTCCAGCGGTTCCCGGGGCAGGGTCCGCAGCTGCTCGTCGGTGAAGGAGCCGGAGCACTCCACCGACGGGCGGCCGCCGAGCCCGGCCAGGTAGGCCAGCTGGTCCGGGGTCTTGGCGATGAAGCGCAGACCGTCCCGGTAGGGCATCCGGGCGATCACCCGGTCGCCGTACTCCCGGGTGTCGAAGCGCTCCCAGCCCCAGGCCAGCTGGCCGCGGACGCTGAGCGAGGGATGATCGGCGTACTGCGCCAGCACCGGGATCGCCCCGGCCCGGCCACCGTGGAGGCGGCGATCGCCACCGCGTACGCGGTCTCCGGGTCCAGCCCCTCCGGGCCCGGCAGCAGGCCCAGCACCACCGCCCCGGCGGTGGCCAGGGCCTTGGCGGTGACGCTGTCCCGTGGCGGGACCAGTTCGGCGACGGCCCGCTGCACCCGCTGCCGCACCGCCGGATCCAGCTCGGTGGCGTGCTCCAGGCAGGCGGCGGCCAGCAGCCGCAGCCGGCTGCCGTGCACCGGGTCGCCCTCGGCCCGGTCCAGCAGGCCGAGCAGCAGCCGGGACCGCTCCTTGGGCCGGGCGTGGCCCACGGCCATCCGCAGGATGTCGTCCCACTGGTCGTCGTGGGCGTTGCGGACCAGTACGCCCAGGTCCTCCTCCTCGATGGCGGCCCGGGCCGCGAGGAAGTCCTGGAAGGTGCGGTGGATGAAGTCGACCGAGTCGGTGGTGGGCTGCCGCAGCAGGCCGCTGCGGACCAGCAGGTGCCGCAGCACCTGCTCGCCGTCCGCGCTGATCCCGGCCATCGCCGGGAGCGCGTCGCTGAGCTTGCGCACCGCCAGCGCCCGGTCGATCTCCACCGAACCGTTGGCCGCCAGCCAGTACGCCAGCCGCTGGAGCAGCATGATCTGCTGCTCCGCGGTCAGCCGGAACCCTTCCGGCACGGCGACGCCGCGCTCCCGGTCGCGGCGCACCAGCAGCATCTCCAGTGCCGCCGAGTACAGCTCCATCCGCCCCTCGGGCAGATAGCCGTGCCGGTCCCGGTTCAGCGCGCAGATCAGCGCGCACATCAGCGGGCTGGTGGCCAGCCGGCCCAGATCCGGCTTGCGGACCACGGCGTCGGTCAGCGCGTCCCGCCATTCGGCCAGCCGCTCGTCGGGGCCCGCGGCATCGTGCCAGCGGGCGATGAACGCGGCCACGTCCGCCCGGTTCATCGGCAGCAGCTCCAGCTCGGCGAAGCCGGCCCCGGCCAGCCAGCCCTCGCGGACCGCGGAGGGGCGGGTGGTGACCGCGTAGCGGGCCTCCGGATAGGCCGCCAGCAGCTCGGTCAGCCAGGCCCTGGTGCGCGCCCGGTCCGCCTCCGGGACCTCGTCCACGCCGTCCACCAGCAGCAGGATCCGGCCCTGGGTCAGCTGCCGGGTGACCCAGCCGGCCGCCGCCGGGTGCCCGCTCAGCGGCTTGGCGACCATGGAGAGCAGTTCCTCCGGCGCGGGCAGCTCGCTGTGCCGGGGCAGCGAGCGCAGCCGGAGCAGCAGCGGGACACAGTCCTCCAGGTCGGCCAGCGGCTGCGGCAGCCGGCGTCCGGCGGTGATGTTGGCCAGCCAGAACAGCAGGGTGGTCTTGCCCGATCCGGCGCCGCCGCGGATCAGGATCCGCCGGTGCCCGGACAGCGCCTGCTCGGCCCGCTGCGACTGCGGGGCGGCCGACCCCGGCTCGACCGTGCGCGGGTCCGGCTCCCGCCCGGCCACCAGCTCCAGGCTCAGGTAGCCGGCGTCCAGCGGCCAGGACTCCTCCTCGTCCCCGCCCCGGTTCAGCCCGATGATGTGCAGCGATCCGGTCTGCCTGAGCACGAATTCGCGCAGCCGCTGCTCGAACTCCTGCTGCTCGGTCCGGGGTGAGGGATCCAGCTTGTTCCAGGCCACTTGGTGGCCGCCCGCCATGGCGGAGCGGACGAAGCCGGGTGAGTCCAGGATCGTCGCGGCGGGGGTCAGCTCCACCCGGCTGTGCTGCCAGCCGCCCGGATCCGCGCGGACCACCCCGACCAGCCGGTCGTCGAGGAACACCACCGAGCCGGAGTAGCCGGCCCAGGGGGAACCGCCGCCCGGGCGGGCGAGCGGGGCGCCGTGGACGCTGTCCAGGGTCATCCGGCCGCTGAGCAGTCCGGAGCCCGGTTTGAGCGTGCCGACCAGCTGCTCGCTGTCCAGCTCGCCCGAGGCGTCCCGCTGGACCTGCGGGAAGCCCACCGCGAACGCGTCCGCGCGGGGGGCCAGGTCCCCGATCCGGCCCCAGACCGGGAACGGGGCCGTCGGGGTGCGGGGCGGCTCGTCGGTGGGCAGCAGGGGCGCTTCGGCGAGCAGCAGGGCCGCGTCGCACCCCTCGTCGTAGCGCGACCAGAGCACCTGGCAGCCGACCCGGCCCCGGCCGCCGGGCACCACCACCTGCGGCGGCTGCGGGCCGAGCAGATGGGCGGCGGTGAGCACCAGCCGGGGCGCGAGCAGATAGCCGCTGCCCTGGCTCGCGCCGAACACGGCGGCTATGCAATGGGGTTGAGGATGCGCCATGTCAGCCGCCGCGGGTGAAGCGCGAGGTGCCGCCGTCCGGGGTGTTGCCGATCTCCAGCGGGCCGCCGGTCCCGGCGTCCTTGGGGGTGAGCGTGAACGAGACCCGGTGGGTGGTCGTCCGGCCGCTCTTCGCCTCCGGCGCCGGCGCTGACCACCCAGGCGCGCACCCCGCCCTTCACCCCGGCCTCGTGGGCCAGTTCGACGGTGAAGTCCATCTGGATCGGCCCCACCTCGAACCGGACCGACTCGTCCGCCGCGTCCTGCGCCGCCTGCGCCAGTTCCTGCCGGATCGCGCGCACCGCCGCCGACAACTCGATCTGCCCGCCGCGTTCCACCTCGGACACCTGTTCCCCCTGATTGCCATCCGTCGTTTCTGCTCAGACGGTATGTCAAGAAGCAGGCTCACGGCGCGGCCAGGGGGAACGGAATGCGGCGGGCGGAGGCGGGATCAGTCGGCGGCCGAGCCGGCGGCGATGGCCTGCTCCACCTCGGCCACCCTGGCGGCCTCTTCGGCGGCGAATCGTTCGGCGTCCAACTGCTCGGCGAGTTCTTCGTCCTGACGCATCAGCAGATCGAGGTTGGAGTCGCCGAGTTCGAGCACGCCCATGTCCACATAGGCCTGCTGGAGCCGCGGGCCCCACAGTCCGATGTCCTTGACGCAGGGGACTATCCGGGAGAACAGCAGCTTCCGGAACAGGGTCACGTACTCGCTCTGCTCGCTGATCGTCTCGGCTTCCGCCTTGGGGAGGCCGAAGTTCTCCAGCACCTCGGCCCCGCGCAGCCGGTCGCGCATCAGATAGCAGCCGTCGATCACGAACTCCTCGCGCTCGGCCAGTTCGGCCGCGCTCAGCTGGGAGTAGTAGTCGCGCAGCGCCATCCGGCCGAAGGCGACATGGCGGGCCTCGTCCTGCATGACATAGGACAGGATCTGCTTGGGCAGCGGCTTGTTGGTGGTGTCCCGGATCATCCCGAAGGCGGCCAGGGCCAGGCCCTCGATCAGCACCTGCATCCCGAGGTAGGCATGTCCCAGCGGGAGTCCCGCAGGGTGTCGCCGAGCAGCGACTGGAGGTTGTCGTTGATCGGGTAGAGCATGCCGATCTTCTCGTGCAGGAAGCGCGAGTAGAGCTCGGCGTGTCTGGCCTCGTCCATGGTCTGGGTGGCCGAGTAGAACTTGGCGTCCAGGTCGGGCACGGACTCCACGATCCGGGCGGCGCAGACCATCGCGCCCTGTTCACCGTGCAGGAACTGGCTGAACTGCCAGGAGGCGTAGTGCCGCGCAGGTCCTTGCGGTCCTGCTCGCTGAACTTGGACCAGTAGCCGGTGCCGTAGACGGCCATGGCGTCGTCCGGCATCCCGAGCGAGTCGTACGGGTCCACCTCGATCGACCAGTCGATCCGCTTGGTGGCGTCCCACTGCTTGTCCTTGCCCTTCTGGTAGAGGGCGAGCAGGCGGTCGCGGCCGTCCTCGTACTCCCAGGAGAAGCGGGCGGCACCGGAGGCCTCGACGTCCCAGGTGCCTTCACTGACAGGGTTGGTGTAGATATCACGGGTCGACATCGACAGGCTCCTTGACGTGTGCTGTGCGTCGTTAGGGGTGGCGTCCCACCACCAGGAGCCTCACACGAAGTTACTGACGGGTCAACACTTCTGCGGGCCCGGGATCGACCCGCGCCCGGCTCCGGCCGGCCTTCGGCGGGAGGCGTGGAGCGAGCGGACCGGAGAGTTGTCGCAGAACCTCTCCCGGGCGCCCTCGGGGCGGCGGCCGACCGCCTGGACCAGCAGGTCATCCGGCCCGGCCGGACGCGCCCCGGTCCTGGGCGGGGGCCGGTCCTGGCGGGGCTCCGGTCTGGCGGGGCTCCGGTCTGGCGGCGCGCAGCTCCCGGCGGGGCTCCGGTCCTGCCTCAGTCCTGGGCGGGTTTGCCGATCTGCTCGGCGACATCAAGTGCCACCCGCAGTGCCACCGCCTGGCGGGACTCAGGATCCACGGGCTCGTTCCCGCACTGTTCCTCTTCGACGGCCTCGGAGATGAAGTGGGTCACGTTGATCACCATCAGTGACACCGCCGCCCGCACCCGGTCCTCGAAGGTCGGCTCCGGGCCCTGCATCAGCCGGGTCAGGTTGATCATCCGCTCCTTGAAGCGGGTGCCGACGCTGAGCTCGCGGATGGTCGGCTGGTTCTCGTGGAAGAAACGCAGCAGCCGCTGCCGGTCGGCCATGCCCTCGGCGAAGCGGCGCACGATCTCGTCCCGCACCTCGGGGCTGTAGGGCTGCTCCCGGCCCCAGGCGATGGCCTCGTCGATGGGCGCCGACATGCTGTCCACGATCCCGGCGAGGATGTCCTCCTTGGTGCGGAAGTGGTAGTACAGCGCGGCCTTGGTCACCCCGAGCCGGTCGGCGATCTCCCGCAGTGAGGTCTTCTCGTAGCCGTGCTCGGAGAAGAGCTCCAGAGCGACGTCGACAATGCGCGCCCGGGTGTCCCCGCGAGGTGTCTGGGTCGTCATCGCTCCGCCTGTGGGCCTGTGTGGTGTGGGTTTGTTCGAGATTGAGCTTACCGCGCGATTGGCGCGGGCACTAGCCGGTCGGCAAGTAGGTTGGCCTGTACGCCGCAACCGGCCGCCCCGCTAGGGCTCGGCCCGAGGCCCGCCCGGCAGCCGGTACACGCCCGGTTCCACCGGCTCCACCAGCCCGTCCGCGACCAGCCCGTCCAGCGCCCGGGCCCGCTGCACCGCGTCCGGCCAGACCGCGTCCAGTGCCTGCTGCGGCACCTCGTCCCGGGTGGCCCGGAGCACCGCCAGCAGCTTGCCCCGCACCTGCCGGTCGGTCCCGGCGTAGCTCTGGCCCCGGCGCGGCGGTCCGGTGTACGCCGGGCTGCCCGCCAGCCGCCAGCCGCAGTGCGCCGCGACCGGACAGCGACCGCACTCCGGCGAGCGCGCGGTGCACACCAGCGCGCCCAGCTCCATCACGGCGACCCCCCAGGTCGCCGCCGTCTCCGGGTGCTCCGGCAGCAGCCCGCCCGCGGTCCGCCGCTCGGCGGCGGTGGTCGCGGTCGGCGGGAACTCGTTGCCGTCGACCAGCCGCGCGAACACCCGGCGGACATTGGTGTCCAGCACCACATGCCGCTGCCGGTGCGCGAAGGAGGCGACGGCCGCCGCCGTGTACTCGCCGACCCCGGGCAGTGCCAGCAGTTCGGCGTGCCCGGTGGGGACCCGGCCGCCGTGCTGCTCGACTATGGCGGTGGCGGCGGCGTGCAGCCGCAGCGCCCGGCGCGGGTAGCCCAGCCGCTCCCAGGCGCGGACCGCCTCGCCGGGCGGATCGGCGGCCAGCGCGGCCGGGGTGGGCCAGCGCTCCATCCAGGCCGTGTATCTGGGCAGCACCCGCTTCACCGGCGTCTGCTGGAGCATGAATTCGCTGACCATCACCGCCCAGGCGCCCGCGTCGGGCTCGCGCCAGGGCAGCTCGCGGGCGTTGGCGGCGTACCAGGCGAGGATCTCGCGGTGCAGAACCGCGGTGCGGAGGGTGGTGTCAGTGTTCATCGCGGTGTCGATGGTCGCACACGGGAGGTCACAATGCGGTAACCGGAATGGTCCAGCGAAACCATCCGGATGGCTGATCAGGCCGATGATGTGAAAGAAGGGACCACTGGTACGGCGGTGTTGCTCTGACCGGGGGTTGATCTCTCGTAAGGTTTGCTTCGTGCCTTCTCTGCGCAATCCTGTCGGGCCCCTGCCCTCGTCCATCTACTGGCGGCGTCGCGTTGTGGTGCTGGTCGTCCTCGCCGGGGTCCTCGCCCTGATCGGCTGGCTCGCCTTCGGCGGTGGCGGCAGCGGGATGAAGCCTGTCGCCGGAAAGGGCACCGGGCCCGCGCAGTCGATCACCCCGGGGCCGGGCAGCAGCTCGGGCGGGGGGTCGTCCAATGACGGCTCCGGCGGCAAGGGCGGCTCGGGCAAGGGCGGGTCCGGATCGGGCTCCGGCGGCAAGGGCGGATCCGGCGGCCAGCCGGTCAGCGTCACCGGCGGCTCCGGCACCGGGGCGAGCCCCGGTGGTCCCGGCGGCTCGGGCTCGGGCGGCTCGGGCTCCGGCGGCAGCGTGACGGCGGGCGGCGCGGACACCATGGCGCTGCCGGTGTGCCAGGCGGCCGACCTGGAACTGTCGCTGACCAGCAGCCAGCAGTCCTACGGGCCGGTCCAGTGGCCGGTCTTCCAGCTCCAGATCAGCAACACCGGCGGGAGCGCCTGCCGGACCGACCTCGGTGCCGGTTCGGCCGTGGTCCAGGTCGGCACCAGCGGCAACCCGCATGTCTGGTCCTCGGCGGACTGCCCGGCCGGCACCACGCCGCAGTGGTACGCCGTCCCCGGCTCCGGCGGCTCCATCACCGCCGCCTTCCAGTGGAGCCGCACCAGCTCCAGCCGCGGCTGCACCCCGGGCGCCGGGGGCGCGGCGGCGGCCCCGGGCACCTATGTGGTCCAGATCAGCCTGAAGGGCGTGGCCGCGGTGCCGCTGTCGCACTTCACGCTCGCCCCGTTCGGCAGCTGAGCAGCGCGGGAGCCGCCCCGGCGGAGGCAGGCAGGCCAGGGCGGGCCAGGCCAGGGCGGGGCAGGTAGGCAGGGCGGCCGGTCGGGAGGTTCACCCGGTCGGCCGTTCATCCGGTCGGCAGCAGTGCTCCCGGACGAGCGCGCGCAAAGGTACGAGCACTCGCAGCGGGACGAGCGCTCTCAGACGTAGCGTTCCAGGATGGACGACTCGGCGAGCCTGGACAGCCCCTCGCGGACCGAGCGGGCCCGGGTCTCGCCGACGCCCTCCACCGCCTGGAGGTCGTCCAGGCTGGCGGCGAGCAGCTTCTGCAGGCCGCCGAAGTGCTCGATCAGCCGCTCGATCACGGTGTTGGGCAGGCGCGGCACCTTGGCCAGCAACCGGTAGCCGCGCGGGCTGACTGCCGAGTCCAGGGCCTCCGGGGTGCCCGGGTAGCCCAGGGCCTTGGCCACCGTCTGGAGCTCCAGCAGCTCGGGGTGGCTGAGCGCGTCCAGATCGGCGAGTACGTCGTTGACGCTGCGCCCGCGCTTGGCGGCGCGTTCCGGGAAGTAGTCGCGGGCCACCAGCTCCCGGTCGGGCTCGACCCCGGCGATCAGCTCGTCCAGTTGCAGCGAGAGCAGCCGCCCGTCGGTGCCCAGCTCGACCACATAGCCGGCGATCTCCCCGGCGATCCGGCGGACCATCTCCAGTCGCTGGGCGACCGCGGTCACATCACGGACCGTCACCAGGTCCTCGATCTCCAGGGCGGAAAGCGTGCCGGAGACCTCGTCCAGGCGCAGCTTGTAGCGTTCCAGGGTGGCCAGCGCCTGGTTCGCCCGGGACAGGATCGCCGCCGAGTCCTCGATCACCCGGCGCACGCCGTTCACATAGAGCGCGATCAGCCGCATCGACTGGCTCACCGAGACCACCGGGTAGCCGGTCTGCTTGTTCACCCGCTCGGCGGTGCGGTGCCTGGTGCCGGTCTCCTCGGTGGGGATGTTGGCGTCCGGGACGAGTTGCACACCCGCGCGGACAATGCGGGTGATGTCCTTGTCGAGCACCACCGCGCCGTCGAGCTTGCACAGCTCGCGCAGCCGGGTCGCCGAGAATTCGACGTCCAGCACGAAGCCGCCGGTGCTCAGCGCCTCCACGGTCTTGTCGAAGCCGACCACGATCAGCCCGCCGGTACGGCCGCGCAGTACGCGCTCCAGGCCGTCGCGCAACGGCGTGCCAGGGGCTACGGCGCTCAGTGAGGCCCGCAGGAGGGCCTCCTCGCGGGAGGAGCGGTCCGCCCGGTCGTTGGCTGCCACGGGACGACTCCTCCGGTGGGGTGAGGGGGTGCGGGACAGAGTTTACCGGTGGGTGCCCTGGGGTGTGCCGGGATATTGCCGGGACCGGTCCTCCGGGTGCCTTCCCCGCCTCCGACCGGCCCTGTACCCGCGCTCACCCGCCGTATTCACTCACCGTATTCACGCTCCGCGCTCACCCGCTCATTCGTCCGGCGCGATCTCCTCCCACCCGCTCATCAGCTCGGCCGGATCATCCGGAATATCCATAAAGTCCGGTACTGCGGCATGTGCCGTGGGTGTTGCCGCGGACCTGCCGGACCCGGCCGACCCGGAACCGGACCCGGACTGCTTGCGGCCGGCGCCCCGGCCGGAGCCGCCGCGCCCCCTCGGGATCGCCGCCATGGCCTCGGCGATGGTGGCGACCTCGGTGACCCGCATGCCCCGGGGGATCTTCCCCGGCTCCGGCGGGACCAGGGCGTGTGTGAAGCCGAGGCGCGCCGCCTCCGCCAGCCTGCGCTCCACGCCGGTGACCCGGCGGACCTCCCCGGCCAGCCCCACCTCGCCGATCGCCACCAGGTTGGACGGCAGCGGCGTGTCCGCGGCCGAGCTGGCCACCGACAGGGCGATGGCCAGGTCCACCGAGGGCTCGGTGAGCTTCACCCCGCCCACGGTCGCGGTGTAGATGTCCAGCTTGCCCAGCCGTATCCCGCCGTGCCGCTCCACCACGGCCAGGATCATCGCGATCCGGGCGACTCCAGGCCGGAGGTGGTGCGTCGGGGCGAGGGGATCTGCGAGTCCACCATCAGCGCCTGCACCTCGGCGACCAGCGGCCGGCGGCCCTCCAGGGTGACCGTCAGGCAGGTGCCCGGCACCGGCTTCTCGCGCTTCGTCAGGAACAGCCCGGAGGGGTCGGCCAGGCCGATGATGCCGGTGTCGTTCAGCTCGAAGCAGCCCACCTCGTCGGTGGCCCCGTAGCGGTTCTTGATGCCGCGGATGATCCGCAGCCGGGCATGCCGGTCGCCCTCGAAGTGCAGCACCACGTCCACCAGGTGCTCCAGCAGCCGGGGCCCGGCGATGGAGCCGTCCTTGGTGACATGGCCGACCAGCAGCGTGGACATGGCCCGCTGCTTGGAGGCGCGGATCAGCGCCGCGGTGACCTCGCGGATCTGGGCCGGGCCGCCGGGCGCGCTGTCCAGCTGGGCCGAGGCGATGGTCTGCACCGAGTCCAGCACCAGCAGCGCCGGGTTCACCTGCTCGATATGGCCGAGGACGGCCGCCAGATCGGTCTCCGCCGCCAGATAGAGGTGCGGCGACAGCGCGCCGATCCGGTCGGCCCGCAGCCGGACCTGGCTCGCGGACTCCTCGCCGGTGACATAGAGGGTGCGGTGGGTGGCGCTGGCGGCCTTCGCGGCGACGTCCAGCAGCAGCGTCGACTTGCCCACCCCCGGCTCACCGGCCAGCAGCGCCACCGCCCCGGGCACCAGCCCGCCGCCGAGCACCCGGTCCAGCTCGTCGATATTGGTCGGCCTGGAGGCGGCGATCCGGGCGTCGACCTGGCCGATCGGCAGCGCGGCGCTGCTCACCGGGCCGGCCGCGGTGGTCCGCACCGGGACCGCGCCGGCCTCCTCGATGGTGCCCCAGGCGTTGCACTCGGTGCAGCGCCCGGTCCACTTGGGCGGCGTGGAGCCGCACTCGGTGCACCGGTAGGAGGAGCGGACCTTGGATGTGGTCGATCGTGCTGCCATGCCCGGAACGCTACAGCGAGCCACTGACACCTCGGCCCCCCTTCGAAGAAAGGCCCGTGCACAGAGGGGCCCGCGCACCGAAAGGCCGACCCATGGAGCGGCCGACTCACCCGAAAGAGGTACGCCGACCGCAAGCTCCGGTGGCTGGTGACCGCTGCGCCCTAACGTCGGTCGAGTGACCACCGAGACTCAGGCCCGAGCCGTCCCCGGCAGTGCGGCCTCGACGAGGCATGGGAACAGCTGACCGACGGACTGTTCACCTTCTGCCTCTCGGTGCTCTGTGACCAGCAGGCAGCCGTGGCCGCCGTGCGCGAGGCGCGGCGGCTGTCGGTGCGGTACCGGCGGCGGCTGCGCCGGCCGGAGCTGCTGCGCGCCTGGCTGTACGCCCTTGCCCGGCACAGCTGCCTGAGCCGGATGGACGCCGCGACCAGGGAGCGCGACCGGCCCGGCCGGCACACCGAGGTCCACGCCCGGCTGCGCGGCCTGGTCTGGCCGGAGACCGCCGGGACCAGCCCCGCCCAGCGCGAGGCGCTGGAGCTCACCGGGCGGCACGGGCTCCGCGCCGAGGAAGTGGCGGCCGTCCTCGGACTGACCCCGGAGCAGGCCAGAGCGCTGCTGGCGCAGGCGGTGTGCGAGGTGGAGCGCACGGCGGCGGCGCTGAGCGTGCTCGCCGCCGACGGCTGCCCGGAACTGCGGCGGCTCGGCAGCGAACGCGGCCCGGTGCTCGGTCCGGCGCTGCGCGGTGAACTGGTCCGCCACCTGGACTCCTGCCCGACCTGCCGGGGCACGGCCGAGCGCGCGGCGGCGCTCGGACCGTGGCCGGGCACGCTCCGGGCGTCCGGCACGCTGCCGCTGGTCCCGGGCCCGGCCGAGCTGGCGCCCGCGCTGCTCGGCAATGAACGGCTGCTCACCCAGCTCGGCCGCCGGGAGGAGGCGGCCGCGGAACCGCGCTTCGACCGGCGCGGCTTCCCGGTCCAGCGCAGCGCCCCCAGCCAGCGGGCCGCGGTGCTCCGGCAGCGGGCCCTGGCCGGGTCGGTGATCGCGGCGGTGGTCGCCGCGCCGGTGGTCGCGCTCGGCCTGACCGACCACCAGCGGCATCCGATGGCGGTGGCCCCGGTCTCCTCGGTCAGTGTGGCCACGCCCGCGCCGGGGCCCGGGACGCTGCCCGCGCTGCCGCCGGACGGCACCACCCCGGGCGGCCCGGGCGCGGTTGCCGCCGGTCCGCAGGCCCCGGGCACCCCCGGAGCCGGACCGGCCGGGCCCACGGTGACCGGGATCGGCACCGCCGCCGCGGTGAGCTCGCCCGCGGCCTCCGGGCCGGCCGTCAGCGCGACCGAGACCGGCGGACGCACGGTGATCACCCTCACCGCCACCGGTCCGGCCGCGGTCGACTGGCAGATCGAGGACAGCACGCCCTGGCTGCGGCTGAGCCGCGCCGACGGCACGCTGGCCGCGGGCGGGCAGGCCACCGTGCTGGTCACGGTCGACGAGGCGGCGCTTCCGGTCGGGCCCTGGGCCGCTCAGCTGCGGGTGCTGCCCTCCGGCGCGGTGGTGACCCTGCGCGGTCCGGGCACCGGCGGCCGACGCACCCTGCCACCACCCGTGGGCACGCCCACCGGCGGTGGACCCACCGGTGGCGGGCCGACGGGTGGCGGGCCGACCGCCCCGGTGAGCAGCGCCCCGGCCGCTCCGCCCTCCGGCTCGACCGGAGGCACACCCACGCCTACGCCGCCGCCGTCCGGCTCCGGCGGAGGCTCGCCCACCGCCGCCGCCCCGAGCAGCCCGCCGAGCGCCTCGCCGAGCGCCTCGCCGAGCCCGAGCCCGGACCCGTCCGCGACCACCGGCACGCCGGTGAGCACGCCCAGCGCCGGGACCGGCGGCGGCACGGCGACGGCCGCCGCGGCGGGCGGTCGGCACCGGCGCGGCTACTGAGCAGCGGCTACTGAGCAGCGGTTACTGAACGGTGGCTACTGGCGAGCCCTGGTACGGCAGCCCGGATACACCAGGCCGGGGTGCGGCAGGCGCGGCCTTCGGCGGTCCTCAGGAGTCGGCGGGGTGTGCCGCCACCGGACCCTGGGGTTGCTCAGCCGCTGCTCGCACAGCTGGGCCAGTGCGGCATAGCCGCCCGCGCCCATCAGCTCGACCAGTTCGGCCGATAGCTGACGTACACCGGATCGGCGCCGACATGGGCGTCCGGGCTGCCGGTGCACCACCACTGGAGGTCGTGGCCGCCCGGTCCCCAGCCGCGCCGGTCGTACTCGCCGATGGAGACCTGGAGGTAGCGGGTGTCGTCCGGACGGTCGATCCAGTCGTAGGTCCGCCGGATCGGCAGCTGCCAGCAGAGTCCCGCTTGGTCTCCAGCGGCTCCCAGGCCTCGGCCAGCGCCAGGGTGTGCAGCGAGCAGCCCTCGCCGCCCGGGAAGCCCGGCCGGTTGAGGAAGATGCACGCGCCGTCGACCCGGCGGGTGCGCAGCTCGTCGTCCTCGTCGGGCTCGCTGATGCCCTTGGGGCCGGTGCCCTGCTTGTGGAACTGCCAGGTCTCCGGGGTGAGCCGGGCGGCGTGCCCGGCGACCCGCTGCTGGTCCTCCTCGTCGGACCAGTGCGCGCCCAGGGTGCAGCAGCCGTCGCTGGCGCGGCCGGGCCGGATGCCGTGGCAGCCGCGTCCGAAGACGCAGGTCCAGCGGGAGGTGAGCCAGGTGAGGTCGCAGCGGAAGACCTGTTCCGGGTCCTCGGGATCGGCGAACTCCACCCAGGCCCGGGCGAAGTCCAGCGGGACCTCGCGCTTGCGTGCCGCGGCGGCGGCCTTCTTCGCAGCCTTCTCGACTGCCTGGCGACTGGTGAGGGTGACGTCTACGGGTGGCACCCGACCAGCCTATGGCCTGGGCTCCGCCTGCGCGGTGCGCGGCGGAGACGGATATGCTCGGCGAGGTTTTTCCCGACACTGTGTCGGAAAGAACTCCGGTGAGTCCGAAGCCCAGAACCGCGGAGGTTCCGATGACCCACAGCGCCGCCACCGAGGAGCGCACCGCCACCGAGCAGCCGACCGGCTTCGCCGCGCTGCTGCGCGCGGCCACCGCGCGCGAGCACCAGGAGGCGGAGCACTCGGCCTTCATGGGGGATCTACTCGGCGGCAGGCTCGGGTGGAGGCCTATGCCGCGCTCGCCGGGCAGCTGTGGTTCGTCTACCGCGAGCTGGAGCGCGCGGGGGAGGCGCTGGCGGAGCACCCGGTGGTCGGGCCGTTCATCGACCGGCCCTGTACCGGACCCCGGAGCTGGAGCGGGACCTGCGGCATCTGCGCGGTGCCGACTGGCGTGCGGGCCTGACCGCGCTGCCCGCCACCGAGGCGTACGCCGCCCGGCTGCGCGAGGTCGCCCGGGACTGGCCGCAGGGCTGCTCGCCACCACTACACCCGCTATCTGGGCGACCTGTCCGGCGGCCAGATCATCCGCGGCATCGCCGAGAAGACCTGGGGCTTCGAGCGCAAGGGCGACGGGGTCCGGTTCTACGTCTTCGAGGCGGTCGGCAACCCGGCCGCCTTCAAGCGCGACTACCGGCCCGGCTGGACCTGGCGGGCGAGCTGCTCGGCGCGGCGGAGCAGCGGCGGTCGCGGAGGAGAGCTGCTACGCCTTCCGGCTCAACACCGGCCTCTTCCACGACCTGGGGGCCGTGCACCCGGTGGCGGGATGATCCTCCGGAGGGATGATCGTCGGCCGGGTATCGCGTAGCGTTGGCGATTATGCGACTCGGCGTGCTCGATGTGGGATCCAACACTGTCCACTTCCTGGTGGTGGACGCACACCCCGGGCCGCACCCGTGCCCGCGTACTCGCACAAGATCGAGCTGCGGCTGGCCGAGCTGCTGGACGACCAGGGCGCGATCCGCGAGGACGGGGTGCGGCGGCTGGTCGACATGGTCGCCTCCTCGATGCGGGTCGCCGAGGACAAGGGCGTGGAGGAGGTCCTGCCCTTCGCCACCTCCGCCGTGCGGGAGGCCGCCAACGGCGAAGAGGTGCTCAAGCGGGTCGAGCGGAGACCGGGTGGAGCTGCGGGTGCTCTCCGGCGGCGACGAGGCCCGGCTGACCTTTCTGGCAGCCCGCCGCTGGTACGGCTGGTCGGCGGCCGGCTGCTGCTGCTCGACATCGGCGGCGGCTCGCTGGAGATAGCTTGCGGCGTCGACGAGCAGCCGGACGCCGCGGTCTCGCTGCCGCTGGGCGCCGGCCGGCTCACCGCCGGATGGCTGCCCGGGGACCCGCCGACGGCGGATTCGGTACGGGCGCTGCGCCGCCATGTCCGGGCGCAGATCGCCGCACGGTCGGCGACGTGGCCAAGGTCGGCGTGCCCGACCATGTCGTCGGTACCTCCAAGACCTTCAAGCAGCTGGCCCGGATCACCGGCGCGGCCCGGGAGGCCGACGGCCCGTACCAGAAGCGCGGGTTGACCCGGGAGGCGCTGGCGGAGGGGTGCCCCGGCTGGCGGCGATGACCACCGCGCAGCGCGCGATCCTGCCCGGCGTGTCCGAGGGCCGGGCGCGGCAGCTCCTCGCCGGGGCGCTGGTCGCGGACGGCGCGATGGACCTGTTCGGGGTACGCGAGCTGGACATCTGTCCCTGGGCGCTGCGCGAGGGCGTGATCCTGCGCCGACTGGACCAGATGGAGGGCGTCTCCTAGCCGTCGTGGCGCACCCGGGTATCGCCGCGGGTGGCCGGATCCCTTCGAGCAGGCCGTCGTCGGCCGCGTTGCCGGCCGACGAGTTTAGGCTGTGTGCGTGGCGGAACCAGCGGACGAACAGCCGAATCGGGATCCGGGCACCGGGGAGTCCCGGGGCCGGCCCCGGGGCGGGCGCGCGGCCAAGGCGACCGGCGGCGCGGCCAAGCGGGCCGCGGCCGTGGGGCAGACAGTCGTGCAGAAGGCAGCCAAGAAGTCCGCCGCCAAGAAGACCGCGGCCGCCGCGAAGGCAGCGGGGGCGGCGGGGACAGCCGAGTCGGCCGCGAAGACTACGTCGGCTGCGAAGTCCACGCCGGCTGCGAAGGTCGCGTCGGCCGGGACGCCCGAACCGGCCGCGAAGGCCGCGCCTGCCGCGAAGGCCGGGAAGGCCGCCGCGTCGGTGGCCGGGCCGCCGCCGCGGCCGGTGCTCTCGGCCGGGCCGGTGCATCCGCCGCTGCCGCACGCCCCGCGGGCCGACCGGCTACCGGCGGGTGGGCCCGCGGCGGGCGGGCTCGCGATCGGCCGGTCGGTGCTGGTGCCGGGCGCCAAGGTCGCCCTGTCCACCGCCTCGGTCTATCCGGAGAACACCGCCGCCGCGTTCGAGATCGCCGGGCGGCTGGGCTACGACGGGGTCGAGGTCATGGTCTGGACCGACCCGGTCAGCCAGGACATCGACGCGCTGCGCCGGCTGTCCGACTACCACGGGGTGCCGATCCTCGCCGTGCACGCGCCCTGCCTGCTGATCACCCAGCGGGTCTGGGGCACCGACCCGTGGTCCAAGCTGGTGCGCGCCCCGCCGCGGCCGAGAAGCTCGGGGCGTCGACCGTGGTCGTCCACCCGCCCTTCCGCTGGCAGCGGCAGTACGCCCGGGAGTTCGTCCAGGGTGTGTGGCGGATGGCGGGCGAGACCGACGTCCGCTTCGCGGTCGAGAACATGTACCCGTGGCGCTACCGGGACCGGGAGGTCGCCGCCTACGCGCCGGACTGGGATCCCACCACCGAGGACTACCGCCACTTCACCGTCGACCTCTCGCATGTGGCCACCTCCCGTACCGACGCGCTGGCGATGGTGGACCGGATGGGCGACCGGCTCGCCCACGTCCACCTCGCGGACGGCTCCGGCTCCGCCAAGGACGAGCATCTGATCCCCGGGCGGGGCAACCAGCCCTGCGCCGAGCTGCTGGAGCGCCTGGCCCGCACCGGGTTCGACGGGCATGTGGTGCTGGAGGTCAACACCCGCCGCTCGGCGGGACCGGTCGAACGTGAGGCGGAACTGGCCGAGGCGCTGGCCTTCACCCGGCTGCATCTGGCCACGGCCGCCCGGATAGGTTCAGCCCGGTAGTCGCGGCCGGTGGCAGCCGTCGCGACCGCACACTGACACCAACGAGGATCGGGGCCCGGACCATGACTTCCTTCCTGCACGGCACTGAGCTGTCCTCCTCCTTCGGCGCGGTCGCCGCCCAGTACGACGCCGCCCGCCCCAGCTACCCCGACGCCCTGTTCGACGCGGTCGAGGAGCTCAGCGGCAGGCCGCTGGCCGGGGCCAGGGTGCTGGACGTCGGCGCGGGCACCGGGATCGTCACCCGGCTGCTGCTCGGGCGCGGCGCCGACGTGGTCGCGGTCGAGCCCACCCCCGGCATGGCCGCCCAGCTGCACCGGGTGCTGCCGCAGGTCCCGCTGGTGCGGGCGGACGGCAACCGGCTGCCCTTCGCCGACGACTCGGTCGACTTCGTCAGCTACGGCCAGGCGTTCCACTGGACCACCCGGCCGAGTCGGTGCCTGAGGCCCGCCGGGTGCTGCGCCCGGGCGGCGCGCTGGCGGTGTTCTGGAACGTCAAGGACCGCACCCAGGGCTGGCCCAAGGCGCAGGAGGAGCGGATGATCGCCGCCTGCCCGCAGTACCACGGCTACGGCGCGGTCAACCAGAGCGGCCCGGAGCTGGAGCGGATGGGGCTGCGCACCGGGCGCGCGGTGCTGCACTGGAGCCGGAGCATCCCGGTGGAGCAGGCGCTGGCCGACCTGGAGTCGCGCTCCTATGTCGCGGTGCTGCCGCCGGCCCGCCGGGCGGAGCTGCTGGCCGCCGAGCGCGAGGCGCTGCTGGCGGTCTTCCCGGACGGCGTGGTGGTGGAGGACTACGACCTCGACCTGACCGTCGGCGTGGCGGTCTGACACCGAAGGTCCAGCAGGGCACATGCCGCGTACCGCATGCCGGACATGGTGTCCGAGGGGCGGTCAGGCGGCGTAGGCTCGAATGCCAGAGACGAAGGAGTTGAGCACTGTGCCCGAGCTGAGGTCCCGTACCGTCACCCACGGTCGAAACATGGCTGGCGCCCGCGCCCTCCTCCGGGCCGCCGGTGTGGCCCGCGAGGACTTCGGCAAGCCGATCATCGCGGTGGCCAACAGCTTCACCGAGTTCGTGCCCGGGCACACCCACCTCCAGCCGGTGGGCCGGATCGTCTCCGAGGCGATCAAGGCCGCGGGCGGGATCCGCGCGAGTTCAACACCATCGCGGTGGACGACGGCATCGCCATGGGCCACGCCGGGATGCTCTACTCGCTGCCCTCGCGGGACCTGATCGCCGACTCGGTCGAGTACATGACCGAGGCGCACTGCGCGGATGCCCTGGTCTGCATCTCCAACTGCGACAAGATCACCCCCGGGATGCTGATGGCCGCGCTGCGGCTGAACATCCCCACGGTGTTCGTCTCCGGCGGTCCGATGGAGGCCGGCAAGGCCACCCTGGTCGACGGCACGGTCCGCAAGCTGGACCTGATCAACGCCATCTCCGAGGCCGCCAACGAGAACGTCTCGGACGAGGACATCGCCCGGATCGAGGAGAACGCCTGCCCGACCTGCGGCTCCTGTTCCGGCATGTTCACCGCCAACTCGATGAACTGCCTCGCCGAGGCCATCGGCCTGGCCCTGCCCGGCAACGGCTCGGTGCTGGCCACCCACACCGCCCGCAAGGCGCTCTACCAGGACGCCGGGCGCACCGTGGTGGAGATCACCAACCGCTACTACGGCGAGGACGACGCCTCCGTCCTGCCGCGCAGCGTCGCCACCCGCAACGCGTTCGAGAACGCGGTCGCGCTGGACGTCGCCATGGGCGGCTCCACCAACACCATCCTGCACCTGCTGGCCGCCGCCCAGGAGGCCGGACTCGACTTCGGCATGGCCGACATCGACGCGCTCTCGCGCCGCCTGCCCTGCCTGTCCAAGGTCGCCCCCAACGGCTCGTACTACATGGAGGACGTGCACCGCGCCGGCGGCATCCCGGCGATCCTCGGCGAGCTGTACCGGGGCGGGCTGCTGAACGAGGACGTGCACTCGGTGCACAGCCCCTCGCTGGCCGAGTGGCTGAAGAACTGGGACCTGCGCGGCGGCTCGCCGTCCGCCGAGGCCGTCGAGCTGTGGCACGCCGCGCCCGGCTGCGTCCGCTCCGCCGAGGCGTTCTCCCAGTCGGAGCGCTGGGACACGCTGGACGACGACGCCGCCAAGGGCTGCATCCGCGACGTCGAGCACGCCTACTCCACCGAGGGCGGCCTGGCGATCCTCTTCGGCAACCTCGCGGTGGACGGCTGCGTGGTCAAGACCGCCGGGGTGGACGAGTCGATCTGGCGCTTCCAGGGCCCGGCCGTGGTGGTCGAGTCGCAGGAGGACGCGGTCGAGGCGATCCTCGCCAAGCGGGTCAAGGAGGGCGACGTGGTGGTCATCCGCTACGAGGGCCCCAAGGGCGGCCCCGGTATGCAGGAGATGCTCTACCCCACCTCCTTCCTCAAGGGCCGGGGCCTGGGCAAGGCCTGCGCGCTGATCACCGACGGCCGGTTCTCCGGCGGCACCTCGGGGCTGTCCATCGGGCACGTCCCCGGAGGCGGCCTCCGGCGGCGCCATCGCGCTGGTCGAGGACGGCGACCTGATCACCATCGACATCCCCGCCCGGGAGATCCGGCTGGAGGTCTCCGACGAGGAGCTGGCGGCCCGCCGCGCGGCGCTGGAGGCGGCACCGGCTACCGGCCGAAGACCCGCGAACGCAAGGTCTCGGCGGCGCTGCGCGCCTACGCGGCCATGGCCACCAGCGCCGACAAGGGCGCGGTCCGGGACGTCTCCCTGCTCGGCTGAGCCTCCTCGCCGAGCCGCCTCGCTGAGCTGCCTCGCCGAGCCGCCTCCTGGACGACGTGACGCGGGTCGCCCTCTCCCCACGGGGGAGCGGCGGCCCGCTGCCGCATAATCGGAGGCGTGCCCGACGACAACGCGCCCAGCCCGAGCCCATCCGCTACTTCGGCACGACCTGGGTCGCCCGCGACGGCGGCTACTGGCTGCGCCGGGTCGCAGTCGGCGTCGGCGCGCTGGCGGCCACTGCCGCCGGGGCGGTGCTGATGCGGATCGGCGTCCAGGGCGTGCTCGGCGCCGACACCGGGACGCTGGTCAACACGCTGCTGGTGGGCGCGGTGCTGGTGTGCACGGCGGTGGCGGCGGTCCGCTCCTGGAACGTCTTCACCAAGGGCAAGGCCTCGCTGACCGGCTGGATGGCCGAGGACCGGTCGGTGGGGCCGATGCTGGCCATCGGCTTCGTCGGCGCGCTCGCCGTCTACTTCCTGCGCAGCCTGGCCGAGGCCCCGGGCGAGGCGGAGAAGCGATCCCGCTACGAGCTGGCTCTCGCCGCCCACGCCCGCCGCCGCACCCCGGCCACGGCAGGCGGGCGGCGCAAGCGGCGCTGAGGACCCGGCCCAGGGCTCACAGGTAGGACCGGCGCAGGGCTCACAGGTGGGAGCTGATCCAGCCGATCACGTCGCCGGGGCCCGCACTGGCCGCGAGCAGCACCACGGCCAGCACCGCCAGCGCCAGCGCGGCCCGGCGCATGCCGCGACGGCGCAGCAGCCCACGCCGGTACCAGCGGCGGGGCGGTGTCGGCTCGGGCCGCCAGGAGGTGTCGGTGGGAGGTTCCCGCTGCCACTTGGACGCCAGCGTCCGGGCACGGGCGGAGGCCTCGCGGTGGGTCGCCCCGCGCACGAAGTCCTCGTCCAGGACCAGACCCTCGAACGGGTCGGGGGCTCCGGTCTGGGAGTCGTCGGGTTCGTCTAGTGTCGGCACTTCGACAGTATGCCAACCGTTCGATATGGCTGCGGTAAGAATTCCGCAGCTCCCGCCCGCTGCCTCCTACCGCTTGCGGCGCCCGGCGGTCACCGAGCCGACGACCCCGATCACCACGCCCAGCACCGCGGCGTGCCACAGCCCGGTGAAGATGCTGGCGAACACCCCGGAGCTGCTCAGGAAGAACTGGGTCAGGGTGTTGGTGACCGCCAGTCCGACGGCCGGGACCGCCGCGGTCTGCCAGGGGTGCTCCGCGGCCCAGCGGCGCAGCCTGCGGTCGCCCTTGCCGCCGACCACCGAGCCGATGCCGCCGACCAGGAAGAACAGGAAGAGAGCGATGCTCGCCGGGCCGGCCAGCACGCTCAGTGACCAGTGCAGCGTGATCAAGTCGACGCCCAGCGCCGCCCCGCCACCGATCAGGCCGACCGCACCGGCGGTGCGCCAGGGCCCGAGTGTGCTGGAAGCGACAGCGAGCTGACTTGTTTCACGGTTCGAGACATCACTGCTTGTCATATCTCCACGGTGCTCTTTCCCGGCCCGCGAAGCCATAGGGGACAACCCTGAGTTTGCCCGGATGCCGCTAAGAACGCGTGGTGGGACCTAGCGTGGGTGCAGCGCGACTATCCATGGGGGTCAGATGCAGCCTCGGCACCGCGAGCTCTTCGAACGGGCACGGGAGATCGCCGACTCCAGCGTGAAGGTCGAGTTCTCCGGCGACACCGTGATCATCCAGGCCGCGCCCTCGGCGCTCCACCAGCGAAACCTTGACGTTGTCGCCCGCCAGTTCGATGCCCATCTGCCCGAGGGGTACCTGCCCTCGCAGAACACGGACCTGGAGTCACCCGCAGTCGGCAAGCTCCGCAACCCGGATCTGACGTACCTCCCCGACGACGCCATGAACACCACCGACAGCGCGCTCCCCGCCGAGCTGGCGCTGATTGCGGTGGAGATCGTCTCCCCCTCGAACCCGGAGAACGACTGGGAGGGCAAGGTCCGTGACTATCCGTTGATGGCCATCCCGCTGTATCTGCTGGTGGACGCCCGGCAGAAGGTCGTGGTCCTGTTCAGCGAGCCGGGAACGGCCGCTACCGGTGCCGCGAGGACGCGGCCTTCGGCGAGTCCGTCCGCATCCCGGCGCCCTTCTCCTTCACCTTGGCGACCGCGCGCTGCTCCCGTACTGAGCGCCGCCGTTCGGCCGGCCGCTCTCGGCACCGGAGAATCCCAGGGGCTGGGCGCTACCAGTCCTCGGGGTAGGTGACCAGGTCTGCGGTCTCCAGGACCCAGCGGCCGGCCGTGACGGTGTCGCCGAAGTTGTAGGGGATGGACGACCGGTAGATCAGACCGCCAGGGCCCTCCTTGGGCTCGCTGTGCACGGTGATGGTGCTCTCGCCCCTCCGGGCGTCCACGACGAGATAGACCGGCACGCCCATGCGCGGATAGTGGCTGAGCTTCGTGACCAGGTCGTTCTCCGCGTTGCTTCGGGAGACGACTTCCACGACCAGGAGCAGGTCACGGGAGTTCACCTTCCTGGATCCCGGGTCGAGGTCGGCTTCCGCCACCGCCATCAGGTCGGGAACCTTGCTCAGCCCGGTTACCGGATCCTCGGTGTCCGTGTCGCTGAGGGCCACGACCTCCGGGACTGGGCTTCGATCTGACGGCGCAGCTTCACCACGTTGATGCCGTGCGGTGCGGTGGGGCTCATCATGACGAAGTCGATCTTGCCCTCGCTGATCTCGACCTTCCAGCCGTCGCCCTGCTGGGAAGCGAACTCCTGGAGCTGCTCGGCAACCTCGCGGAGCCGCTGGACTTCTTCGCCTGTCATACCGCTCACGCTGTCTCCCGGAGTAGGCCCGGCCCCATCGTAGGAGCCGGAACATGGACGACGTGCCGCCTGGGCTGTTCGGCTGCTGGACAGGTCCGGCGCCGGGCGCGGGGCCGGTGCGAGGATGGGCGTATGACGCAACGAGTCGCTGTTCTCGGGACCGGAAAGATCGGTGAGGCCCTGGTCTCCGGGCTGCTGCGGGCCGGGAAGGCGCCCTCGGACGTGCTGGTGACTGCCCGTCGCCCGGAGCGCGCCGCCGAGCTGCGGGAGCGCTACGGGGTCGAGGCGGTCAGCAACGCGGAGGCCGCCAAGAGCGCCGACACGCTGATCCTGACCGTGAAGCCGCAGGACATGGGCACGCTGCTGGAGGAGCTGGCGCCGCAGGTCGCGGCGGACAAGCTGGTGATCTCCGGCGCGGCCGGGGTCCCCACCGACTGGTTCGAGGAGCGGCTGGCCCCCGGGACGCCGGTGGTCCGGGTGATGACCAACACCCCGGTGCTGGTGGACGAGGCGATGAGCGTGATCTCGGCCGGGTCGCACGCCACCGAGGAGCACCTGCTGCGTGCCGAGGAGATCTTCAAGCCGGTCGGCCGGACCCTGCGGGTGCCCGAGTCCCAGCAGGACGCGGCCACCGCGCTCTCCGGCTCGGGACCGGCCTACTTCTACTTCCTGGTGGAGGCGATGACCGACGCCGGGATCCTGCTCGGTCTGCCCCGGACGGTGGCCGCCGAGCTGATCGTGCAGGCGGCGGTCGGCGCGTCGGTGATGCTGCGGGACTCCGGCGAGCACCCGGTGAAGCTGCGCGAGGCGGTCACCTCCCCGGCCGGGACCACCATCGCGGCGATCCGCGAGCTGGAGAACCACGGCGTCCGGGCGGCCCTGCTGTCGGCGCTGGAGGCGGCCCGCAACCGCTCCCAGGAGCTGGCCTCGGGCGGCAGATGAGCCGCTGAGCGGCCACGTTGCGGCCACATCGCGGTTCCGGAGCGGCCGCTGCCCGGCCCTAGGGTGGGCGGATGCGCTACGACCTGGTGATTTTTGACAACGACGGTGTGCTGGTGGACAGCGAGCCGATCTCCAACCGGCTGCTCGCTGATTATCTGACCGGCCTGGGATTCCCCACCACGGTCGAGGACTCCTACCGCGACTTCATGGGCGCGGCCGCGCACACCGTGCACGACGTGATCGCGGCCCGCTACGACGGAGCCACCCTGCCGGAGAACTTCGACCAGGACTTCCACGCGCGGGTCTTCGCCGCATTCCAGGAGCAGCTGATGCCGGTGCCCGGCGCGGCGGAACTGGTCAAGCAGGTGCAGGACTCGGGGCTGCGCTACTGCGTGGCCTCCTCGGCGCACCACGCCTGGATCCGCACCGCGCTCACCAAGGCCGGGCTGGCCGGGTTCTTCACCGACGGCCAGCTGTTCAGCGCCCAGGACGTGGGCCGGGGCAAGCCGGCCCCGGACCTGTTCCTGCATGCCGCCGCCGTGATGGGGGTGCCGCCGGAGCGCTGTGTGGTGCTGGAGGACAGCCCGCTCGGTGTGGCCGCCGCCCGGGCGGCCGGGATGGACGTCTTCGGCTACACCGCGCTCACCCCGCGCGAGCGGCTGGCGGCGGCGACCGGGCTGTACGACGACACCGCGCTGGTCCCGGGCTTGCTGGGGCTGGCCGCCGGACACTAGCCGAAGTTTTTCCGGACCGGTCGCAACCCCGGGAGGTGTCGCGCGTCTGGTGGGTTGAAGGCGCCCTTCAGCTTGTCCCAGACCGTGTTTCCTCACCTCTTCGGGAGAGTCACATGTCCATGCACAGCAAGTGGAACCGCCGTCCCCGTCTCCTGGTCCTGGGCGCTGTCACCGGTGTCGTGATGGTGCTGGGCGGCGGCTTCGCCTCCCAGGCCCTGGCCAGCTCCGTCTCGGCCCCGGGCGCGTCCGGCGGCGGTTCGGTGGTCGTCAGCCCCGGGTCCGGGTCCGGGTCCGGGTCCGGGGCCGGTTCGGGGCCGGGTTCGTCCGGTGGCGGTTCGGTCGTCGTCAGCCCGGGGTCGGGCTCCGCCGGTACCGGCCCGGTGGTCAGCCCCGGTTCGGGTTCGGCCGGCACCGCCCCGGTGGTCCTCACCCCGGGCTCGGCCCGCTAGTAGCCAGCAGCGGCAGCAGCAGGGGGCGGGCGGGTCACCGCGCGGACCGTCCGCCCCTCCCGCAGACGGATCGAGGCCCATGCAGTACGCCATTCCCGCAGCGCCGCCCTGGTGGTCCTGGCTGCTCCGGCGCGTCTCCAGCGCCGGTGTCTACAGCGCCCGCGTCCCCAGCACTGGGGACCGGCTGCTCGCCGTCGCCGCGCCCGGCGGCGATGAACCGCCGCCCACGCTGACCGAGCTGTACCAGGCCCGGCGGCTGGAACTGGTGCGGCTGGCGATCTTCCTGGTCGACGACCGGCACACCGCCGAGGACGTGGTCCAGGACGCCTTCGCCGCCGTCTGCCGCAGTTACGGCACCTCGCTGGACGGGCTCCGGGACCCCGGGGCCTATCTGCGCACCGCCGTGGTCAACGCGTCCCGCTCGGTGCTGCGCCGACGTCGTACCGTCCGGGCCTGCGCCCTGCCGCACCCGGGCCACGGGCCGTCCGCCGACGAGGGGGTGCTGCTCGCCGAGGAGCACCGGCAGGTCCTGGACGCGCTGGGGCAGCTGACCCGGCGTCAGCGCGAGGTACTGGTGCTGCGCTACTGGTCGGAGCTGACCGAGGCGCAGATCGCGCAGACGCTCGGGTTGTCCCGCGGCACGGTGAAGTCCACCGCCAGCCGCGCACTGGATGTGCTGGAGAAGAAGCTGGGGGCGGTCCGATGAGGCCGAACGCCGAAGACCGCCGGACTGCGACCGAGCAGCGGCTGCGCGCCGCACTGACCGCCCGGGCCGCCCTGGTCGGCTACGCGGACCTGGGCCCGGGGACGCTCCCACAGGGGCGCTCCTGGGGAGTGCGCCGGGTGTGTACGGTCGCCTTCGCCGGGCTGGGTCTGGCGGCCGCGGTGGCGGCGGTGTGCCTGTTGCTGCTGCCGGGCGGATCGCGGGGTCCGGCGCAGTTGCCGCCCGCCGCGAGCACGGGCCCCGGCGGCTCCCGGTCGGCCGGTCCGCTGGTCCAGCCCGCCACGCCCCGGGTGGCCAGGACACCGCGGGTCAGGTCCGGCTCGGCATCGGTCCCACCCCAGTCATTGGTGCGCCCCCAGTCATTGGTGCGCTCCCAGTCATCGGTTCAGCCCTAGTCATCGGTCCGACTCCAGCCATAGGCGCCAGCCCATTCGTCGGTGTGGCCCTAGTCGGGGACGGTGAAGCGGCGGCCGCGCAGCGGTCGGCCGGGGAGTTCGGCCAGCCGGAACGGCAGCCCGGTGCCGCTGCCCGGTACCGGGCGCGAGGCCCGGGTCTCGGCGCGCAGGTGCAGCGCCGGCTCGGTGCCGTTGCCGGAGTTGCCGACCGCGGCGATCAGCGTCCCGGCGGTGAGGTGCTGCCCGCGCCGCACCCGGATGCTGTCCTGCCGCAGCCAGGAGAGCACCACCAGTGCGCGGCCGGTGTCGATGGCGATGTGGTTGCCCTCGGGGTGACCCGCGCCGGACTCGTACGGGCCGTGGTCGGGCAGGCCGTCGACGGCGGTCACCACCACCCCGTCGCAGGGACTGAGCACCGGGTGGCCGTGGATCGCGTAGCGCTCGTTGGCGGCCGGGGCCAGGCCCAGCGCCCGGCGTCCGCGCCACTGCTCGCCCTCGCCGAGCTGGACCAGGTCGACGGCGTAGCGGTGCGAGCGCCCGCCGCCGGGCAGCAGGGACTCCTGGGCGTACCGGTTGACCGCCGGGCCGCCGCCCTCGGTGAGGGCGAACCGGCCGCCGCGCAGCGGTGAGCCGAGGACCAGCGGGTGGGCGCTGGGGGAGGGACGGACCGGCAGGCAGCGGTGGTGGGTCCAGCCGGCCAGTCCGGGGACGGCCAGGGCCAGCGCGGTCTCCGGGATGCCGGGCATGCCCCACGGCAGTCCGGGGCCGAGCAGCGGCAGCGCCCGGGCCGCGGCCAGCACCGCCGCGGCCAGCGGCAGCAGCGGCAGCAGCCGGAACCAGGGCGGCAGGGTGTGCGCGGGCGCGGTGCGCAGCACGTACCAGGCGAAGGCGGGGGTCTGCGACAGCAGCAGCACCCAGCCGGTGGCGGTGCCGGTGAGGTAGGGGATGGTCAGTTCCACGGCGGTCGCGGCGGCATAGGCCACGACCGTGCGTTGCAGGGTCAGCGCCGCCGGGGCGGGCGAGCCGGCGGTCCGGGCGGCGCGGACGCGGGGCCGCGGGTGAGTTGCAGGGTGGGGGCGTCGGGCCGGGCCCGGAGCCGAGGTTCGGCGAGGGGGCCGGTCAGGGGAACGCCGGCCGGCTCGGGCAGGGTGCGGCCCAGGTCGTCCCTGGCCGGGGCGGGGCTGGGCACGCCGAGTGCGGCGCTGTCCCGGGCCAGCAGCGCGCCGGGCCCGGTGACCAGGGTGGTCAGCCGCCCGTGCCGGTCCGTCCCGGCCCAGACCAGTTCGGCGCCGTGGGTGAAGGCCAGCCGGTGCAGCTCCCGCTGCTGGCGGACCGAGCGCAGCGGGCCGTGACGTTCGCGCAGCGCGGCCACGGTCTCCCGCAGCCGCTCCAGCGGGACCCGGTCCAGCAGCTCCGGCGCGAACAGCGCGGGGCTCGGCGGCTGCGGGCCGAAGAGCTCGGTCAGCGCCCGGGCTGTGGGGTCCTCCGCCGGAGGGGCCTGCGGCACGATCCGGCGGAGCGGGGCCAGCAGGCGGTCGCGCGTACCCATGGGGTCCCTTCGGCAGTCGACGGCTGTGTACTGAACGGCTCTGTACTGAACGGCTGTGTGCACTGAACGGCGGACGTACTGAACGACTGTGTTCTCACGTTAGGTAACGATCGGGGTCGCGGACGGAACCGACGTGGGGTGGCGGCTCGCGATCTTTTGCCGCGGAGTCTTCCGATGCGCCGGGGGAGTACGTACGCTCGCGCCTACCTGTTTCCAGTACTGGCGAGTAAGGGACGTGCGCTCATGGCTGCTCGGACGGATGCCGGCGACCCGGGGGCGGCTCCGGAGGCGGTGACACCGCGGCTGCGGCAGGCCCGGACGGCGCTGCTGGTCAGCTATCTCGTCCAGGGCGCGGTCTTCGCACTGCTGGTGACCCGGATCCCGTCGATCCAGAAGCAGTACGGCATCAGCGACGCGCTGCTGCCGGTGTTCCTGGCAGCGGTGCCGGTGCTTGCCGGGGCCGGCTCCATATCCATGGAGTGGGTGGTCAAGCGCACCTCGCCGCGGGCGGTGCTGCGGGTGGTGCAGCCGCTGGTGTGCCTGACCCTGCTGGGGGTCGGCGCCGGGAACCGGATGGCGGAGGCCGCGGTCGCGCTGGGCGCCTTCGGGCTGATGGTCGGCGGTCTGGACGCCAGTGAGGCCATGTCGGCGGTGGCGCTCCAGCACCGCTACGGCCGCAGCATCGTGCAGGGCTTCTACGCGGCGTTCAGCCTGGGCGGGATCATCGGCGCGGTCCTGGCCTGGGCCGGTGCGCACTGGCACCTCGGCCAGCTGGTGCTGTTCGGCACCACGGCCGCGGTGGCGATCCCGATCGTGGTGGTGGCGAGCATCTGGTACGCCGGTCCGGCGGAGCTCGGCCGCGCGGTGGAGGAGGCCGCGGCAGCGGCCGCCCGCTCGATCCCGTGGAAGCCGCTGCTGCCGCTGTGCCTGGCCATGTGCGTGGCGTACATCGCCGACTCCACGGTCTCCAACTGGAGCGCCAAGTACATGCAGGACCTGATGCACAGCTCCAGCCAGATGTACTCGGTGCCCTACGCCGCCTACATGGTGGTCGCGCTGCTGGGCCGGATGCTGGGCGACGGCCGGGTGCAGCGCTGGGGCAGCGTGCGCACGGTGAAGCTGGGCGCGCTGGTCTGTGCGCTGGGCTTCGCGCTGGTGGCGTTCGCGCCGGAGGAGTGGACGGCGGTGCTGGCGTTCGCGGTGGTGGGCCTCGGCGTCAGCGTGGTGGTGCCGCAGGTCTTCGCGGCCGGGGGGCGGCTCTTCCCCGGTGACGCGGACGCGGCGGTGGCCCGGCTCAACATCTTCAACTACGTGGGCTTCCTGGTGGGCTCGCCGCTGGTGGGGGCGATCGCCGGGGGCTCCGGCTACCGGGTGGCGATGCTGGTGCCGATGGTGCTGGTGCTCGGGGTGCTGACGGTGGCCAAGGCCTTCGGGGCCGGTGCGCCGCAGCCGGTGGCAGTCGATACCGTGGCGGTATGACGCCGCTGCACCTGTTCTGGAACGAGGCCGACACCCGCTACGACTTCGGCCCCGGCCATCCGATGGACCCGGTGCGGCTGGCGCTGACCATGTCCCTGATCCGCGCGTTCGGCCTGGACCGGCTGCCCGGTGTCACCGTGACGACCGCCCCGGCCGTCGGCGACTCCACCCTGGGCCTGGTGCACGAGGCCGGCTATCTGGCGGCGGTGCGGAAGGCGGCCGAGACCGGCCTGCCGGATCCGGAGCGCGGCCTCGGTACCGAGGACAACCCGGTCTTCCCGGCGATGCACGAGGCCTCCGCGCTGATCGCCGGGCAGTCGGTGGCCGGGGCGGAGGCGGCCTGGCGCGGCGGCCGGGCGGTGAACTTCGCCGGGGGACTGCACCACGCCATGCCCGGCCGGGCGTCCGGCTTCTGCATCTACAACGACGCGGCGCTGGCGGTCGCCCGGCTGCTGGAGCTGGGCGCCGAGCGGGTCGCCTACGTCGATGTGGACGTGCACCACGGCGACGGCGTGCAGAACGTGTTCTACAACGACCCGAGGGTGCTCACCATCTCGATGCACGAGCATCCGAGCACCCTGTTCCCGCAGACCGGCTGGCCCGAGGAGACCGGCGGGCCGGGGGCCGAGGGCAGCGCGGTGAACATCGCGCTGCCCGCCGGCACCGGCGACGCCGGCTGGCTGCGGGCCTTCCACGCGGTCGTCCCGCAACTGCTTGAAGCATTCCGGCCACAGGTGCTGGTGAGTCAGCACGGCGCGGACACCCATCTGGACGACCCGATGGCCGACCTCGCGGTCACCGTGGACGCCCAGCGGGCGGTGGCGGTCTCCGTGGCCGAGCTCGCGGAGCAGCACGCCCAGGGCCGCTGGCTGGCGCTCGGCGGCGGCGGGTACGAGGTGGTCGGGGTGGTCCCGCGGAGCTGGACCCATCTGGTGGCGATCGCGGCGGGCCATCCGATCGACCCGCTGACGCCGACCCCGGAGGACTGGCGCGCCGAAGTGCTGCGCCGCACCCGGCGGCGTGCGCCGGACCGGATGACCGACGGGGCGCACGGGGTCTGGAAGGACTTCGACGGCGGCTACGACCCGGCGAACCGGCTCGACCAGGCGGTGCTGGCCACCCGGCGTGCGGTCTTCCCGCACCACGGGCTGATGGTCTGAGGGCTGACGGGCTGACGGGCTGACGGAGTGCGGGGCGGGACCGGGTCGGGCTGCCACACTGGCGGGGTGATCGGAGCCGACGAGCTCGCCGCCCAGCTGACGGCCTGCCGGATCGCCGGGCCGGTGGCCACCACCCGCGAGCGGGTGCTGCGCAACTGCGCCCGCTTCGCCCACGGCGATCCCGAACTGCTGCTCGGCCTCGATCCGGAGCGCCCCTGGCCGGTGCCCCGGCTGCTGGCGCTGCTGGCCGACAGGTGCGGAATCTCGCCAGACCCGGCGCGGCGGCACGGCCCGCTGACGCTGGATTCCGGAGCTGACGGTCCGTGCGCTGGACTCCTTCGCCGCGCTGCTGGGCGAGACCGCCGCCGCCCGGGGCAGCGTGCTGCTGGGAACGGGCCACCCCGGCCCGCTGCTCGGCTTCTACGCGGCGCTGGCGCGCGGGCTGCGCCGGGCGGGCTGTGCGGTCCCCACTCCGGCCCGGGGGCGCGTATTTGCGACACATGCGCCGGAAGGCGCACGCCGGTGTGTGCTCGACTATGTGCAGCGGGTGGCAGTGGTGCGGGTGTATGAAGAGGCACTCCCGAACGGAGCTCCCGGCTCCGTCCCGGACGGGCCGCGAACGCCTGCCGGACCGGTCCACACCCACTCGCCGCAGCCGGTGCGGATCGCTCTGGCCGCCCTCGCCCAGGACCGCCACAGCCGTCCTGACCTGGTCGTCGGCGACCACGGCTGGATCACCGGCGCCGCCCGTCTGGGAGTACCGGCGGTCGGTCCGGCCGACGCCGACGACCCGGCGGTGTTCGTCGCCGAGGCCGAGGGCGGGGTGTCGGTGGCCGTCCCGCTCGACGACGGTGTGCGACCGGAGTGCTACGGATTGCTTACCGCCTACGTACTGCAACAGGCCGGTATGTCTCAGTAGTGATTGGCCACTTCTCCCCCTTCCCACTGGTATCACCCATAACTACCCTGGGGATACGCGTGTGTTGGCTGGAGTCGCCGGAGGGGAAGCCGGTGCCCGTCACACGGATAAGGGTCGGTGTTGTCATGGCGTCTGGCGAGCGGCCTCTGAACGAGGTCAACTTCCTCACCGTGGCGGAAGTCGCCTCGGTGATGCGAGTGTCGAAGATGACCGTGTACCGCCTGGTACACAGCAGCGAGTTGCCCGCGATCCGCGTGGGCCGCTCCTTCCGGGTACCGGAGCAGGCGGTGCACGACTACCTCCGTGAGTCCTACGTGGGGCGGGAGACCGCGTAGGTCCGATCAGCAGCGCCCCGGAGTCCCGGAGCGGCAACGGGAGCACAGTGCCTGACGGCCCGGTCGGAGCCGCCCCGGAAGGGGCGGAATTCCGGCCGGGTCGCGCGTTTGGGGTCGGATTACAACCTGGGGCCAGGTTTCGGTACGCTAGTGGCTTACGTCAATCGTTTGGACTCTGACTCCCGCTCCTGCGGGTTTGTCCAGTGAGTGAGGGTTGTCAGTGGGTTCCGTCATCAAGAAGCGCCGCAAGCGTATGGCCAAGAAGAAGCACCGCAAGCTGCTGAAGCGCACGCGCGTCCAGCGCCGCAACAAGAAGTAGCACTTCAGGGCCGCCACGCGTGGCCACAAGGTGTGCCGCCGCCCGCTCCGACGCTAGTGTCGGGGCGGGCGGCGGTGTTTTGCGTGGCGCGGTTCCGCGCCCGGCGCGGCCCGCGCGGCGTCCTGCGGCAGTTCTGGAAAGCGTGCGCACAGCGGCCGGGGGCCGGTGCGGCAGAGGCGGGAAGGGGACGGTCCGGTGGGAAAGGTCGTACTGGTCACCGGGGTTGCCCGCCATCTGGGCAGTCGGTTCGTGCGGGCGATCCGCCGCGAGCCCGGGGTGGACCTGGTCGTCGGCGTGGACATACAGCCCTCCGCGCACGACCTGAGCGGCTCCGCAGGAGGCGGCGGGGGATCGGGTCTGGCCTCCTACCTCTTCGTCGGGGCCGACATCCGGCGCCCCACGGTGGCCCGGGTCATCGCCGAGCACCGGGTCGACACCGTGGTCCACCTCAACGTCAGCACCACCACCCTGGGCTCCACCAGCCGCTCCACGGTCAAGGAGACCAACGTCATCGGCACCATGCAGCTGCTCGCGGCGGTGCAGAAGGCACCGACGGTGCAGCGGCTGGTGGTGAAGTCGACGACCAGCGTCTACGGCTCGGCGCCGCGCGACCCGGCGGTGTTCCACGAACGGATGCAGCCGAAAGTGCTGCCCAGCGGCGGATTCGCGAAGGACGCGGTCGAGGTCGAGGGCTATGTCCGGGGCTTCGCCCGGCGCCGCCCCGATGTCGCGGTGAGCGTGCTGCGCTTCGCCAACATCATCGGCCCGCACGCCGACACCCCGCTGAACGAGTACTTCTCGCTGCCGGTGCTGCCGACCGTGCTCGGCTACGACCCGAGGCTCCAGTTCGTCCACGAGGACGACGCGGTGGAGGTGCTGCGGCTGGCCGCGGTCGACCCCCGGCGCGGCACCACCAACAGCGGCACCTTCAATGTCGCCGGGGACGGCGTGCTGGTGCTGTCGCAGGCCGCGCGCAGGCTCGGACGGCCGACGGTGCCGCTGCTGCTCCCGGCGGTCAGCTGGATCGCCGGGCTGGCGCGGCAGACCCGGATGCTGGACTTCGCGCCCGAACAGCTGCGGCTGCTCACCCATGGGCGGGTGGTCGACACCACGCATCTGCGGGAGACCTTCGGGTACACGCCCGTATTCAGCACCGAGGCAGCGCTCGCGGACCTGGGCCGCAGCACCCGGGCCGGGCTGCTGCCGCCCGAACAGATCGCCCGGTGGACATCCCGGCTGACCGAACTGCTGCCGGCCGGCGGAGGAGGCAACTGATGACTTCGGCGAGGGAACAGGCCGCGGACGAGGCCAAGGTGATCCCGATCAGCGGCCGGCGGGCCGGCGGCCGGGCCAGAGGCGGCGCCCAGCGGGCCGCGAGGGCGGCCGGGGCAGGCGGGGACGCGGTCACGGTCCCGCTGCCGTCGCCGGTGGCCGGGGACGCCCCGCAGGCCGCCGAAGCGGACGCCGGCACGGACCGTGACCCGGATCGCGGCACGGATCGCGGCACGGGCACCGGCGCGACCCGGGCGGGTACCGGGGCGGGCCAGGGGGTGGCGGAGGCGCTCGCGGGCGCCGTCGGCAGCGCCCTGGCCGGGCCGCTGGGCGGCCTGGCCGAGCGGGCCCTGGGGAAGGGCTGGGAGCGCAGGGCCGCGGACGGGCTGGGCTTC
The DNA here is from genome assembly GCA_014284505.1 of Streptacidiphilus sp. 4-A2. Classification (GTDB taxonomy): domain Bacteria; phylum Actinomycetota; class Actinomycetes; order Streptomycetales; family Streptomycetaceae; genus Streptacidiphilus. Next base: position 7,313,913 of record JAAFYY010000001.1, read on the forward strand.
CTGCGGCGGCGGCTCACCGGCGACTACCCGGTGGACGAGTTCGGCTTCGACCCCGAGCTCACCGAGAAGGTGCTGCTGACGGCCCTGCGCCCGGTCGCCGAGAAGTACTTCCGGCTGGAGGTCCGCGGCGCCGAGCACCTGCCGACCGAGGGCGGGGCGCTGGTCGTCGCCAACCACTCCGGGGTGCTGCCCTGGGACGCGGTGATGACCCAGGTCGCCATCCACGACCACACACCCACCCAGCGGCACCTGCGGATGCTCGCCGCGGACCTGGTGTTCGTGCTGCCGGGCTTCAACGAGCTGGCCCGCAAGGCCGGTCACACCCTGGCCTGCAGCGAGGACGCGCAGCGGCTGCTGGAGCTGGGCGAGATCGTCGGGGTCTGGCCGGAGGGCTTCAAGGGCATCGGCAAGCCCTTCGCGGAGCGCTACAAGCTGCAACGTTTCGGCAGAGGCGGATTCGTCTCCTCGGCGCTGAAGGCGGGGGTGCCGATCATCCCCTGCTCGATCATGGGCGCGGAGGAGACCTACCCGATGATCGGCAACGCGCGGACCGTCGCCCGGCTGCTCGGGCTGCCGTATGTGCCGGTCACCCCGACCTTCCCCTGGCTGGGACCGCTGGGCGTGCTGCCGCTGCCGACCAAGTGGACGATCCAGTTCGGCGAGCCGATCCCCACCGACGGCTACCCGCCGGAGGCCGCGGACGACCCGATGCTGGTGTTCAACCTCACCGACCAGGTGCGGGAGACCGTGCAGCACACCCTGTACCGGCTGCTGGTGCAGCGGCGGTCGGTCTTCTTCTGAACCGCTCAGCAACTGAACCGCTCAGCAACTGAACCGCTCAGCAACTGAACCGCCCAGCCGTGCGAGCGCCCGAAGGCTGCGCTCGCACGGCTGAGCCGGGATCAGCTGTCGCCGCCGGAGAGCCCGATGCCGATGGTCGGCAGCAGACCCGGGATCAGCGGCGGCACGGTCAGCCCGTTGCCCGCCGGGGTGCTCGCCGAAGGTTCCGGCGCCGGCTTGCTCCCGGCCGAAGGCGTGGTCGACGGGCTGCTGCCGCCGTCGCCGCCGAGCAGACCACCGGTCAGCCCGCTGACCAGGGCACCGCCACCGGAGTTGGTGGCGCTGTCGCCCGCGGAGCCGCCGCCCATGGTGCCGCTGCCGGAGGTGGTCGTGCCCCGCGGAGCGGAGACCTGACCCGTCCCGACCGAGCTGCTGCCGGTGCCGGAGACGGTACCGGCGGAGGGGCTGGCCCGGCCGTCGGCAGCTCCGGCGTGCTGCTGCCCGCGGGAGCCAGGTGCAGCGGGGCGAGCTCAGCACTTATCCCCGACAGCAGCCGTTGCAGCTGACCGGCCATCGGGTCGGCCTGCCTGGGCAGTTGCGGGGCGATGGCGTCCAGCTGGCGCTGCTGGTCGCTGTCGAAGGAGGCCAGGCTCCGCAGCGGGGCCAGCGAGTGGTTCTGCTGGTAGATCGCCTGGAGCAGGTTCCGGCCCTGGGTGCCCTCGGCGTTCATGTCGCTCAGCGCCTTGGTGACCTCGGCGGCCACATGCGGACTCAGGGTGTGCCCCTGCGGCTGCTCCGCGATCAGCTGCCTGGCCTCGGTCATCCGCTGGGAAGCCTCGCCCAGCAGCAGTTTTCCGCGCTGTGCCGGGGAGCCGGCGAAGTCCAGCCGCCAGTTCTCCAGCCCGCGCTTGACTCCGTACAGGGCGTCGCCGGGGATGGCGGACGAGCTGGCCGCGGCCACACCGCCGAAGGCACTCACCACCACTCCCGCTGCCAGACCGCTGACCGCGAGTTTCCGGCCCCAGCGGGAGCTGGGCCGGAAACGGCCGGGGACCGGCGCGGCCCGGTGGCTGCCGCGTTCACGCTGTGCCGGGACCCCCCGCCACCGGCGAAGGCCCGTTCGAACTCGGCCACCAGCAGAGCCCGCTGCACCGACTGCACCTCGGGTGCCAGTACCGGCTCGGGTAGCGAGCCCAGGGCGTCCACCATCGTCAGCAGTTCCGGGAACTGCTGGGCGGCGGCGGTGTCTGGACGGTCCTCCACGGCGTCTGCGAAGGCTTTCGCCCTGCGGTGCTCAAGCACGTTGGCTGTCATGGGCAGCACCTCCTCTCGTCGTTGTCGACAACTCGGCCGACCGGACGGTTGCGCAGTCGTGCCTCGAACCACCCCAAAGGGTGAAGCGCGGCCCCAAAGGGGGCGGGCACACTGTGCAACGAGCGGTAGGGACGCTCGGTTACGCGGGGCCGATCACATGGGTGAACGGCCGCCGGGCAGCGGCCCGCCGGAGGTCGGTCGCGCCGACGCCGACCGGGCACCCCTCGCCCGGGCGAGGGGTGCGTGGCCCGGCGGTGCCGGGGCCGGTCGGGTCGGGGCCCGGAGGGTCCGGGCAGGGGTGTCGGGGCATGGCTGGCGGCGGCTACCTGGCGTCGCTCGGCAGCAGCCGGGCCAGGGTGCGTACGGCCGGTACTGGAGGGTCTTGATGGCGCCCTCGTTCTTGCCCATGATCCGCGCGGTCTCCGCCACCGAGAGCCCCTGGAGGAAGCGCAGCGTGACGCACTCCTGCTGCTGCGGGTTGAGCCGGTGCACGGCGTCCAGCAGCGCGGCGTTGGAGAGGGACTCCAGCACGGAGTCCTCGGGGCTGCGCTCGCACTCGTTGGAGTCGAGCATCTCGCCGGTGGTCACCTCCAGCCGGAAGCGGCTGGACTTGAAGTGGTCCGCGACCAGGTTGCGGGCGATGGTGACCAGCCAGGCGCCGAAGTCACGGCCCTGCCAGGTGAAGGTGCCGATCCGGCGCAGCGCCCGCAGGAAGGTCTCGCTGGTGAGGTCCTCGGCGGTGGCCCGGCTGCCGACCCGGTAGTAGATGTAGCGGTAGACGGTGTCCGAGTAGTGGTCGTAGAGCCGGCCGAAGGACTCGCTGTCCCCGTCCTGCGCGCGCTCGACCAGCCGCATGATCGGATTGTCGGCCGGGTCCTGGACGTCGTCCTTGTCCCAGGACGAATTCCGGTGGCGGGCGGCGGGGGTGGAGGTTCGGGCGCGGAGGGCGACCGAGGGCCGGGGGGCTTGGGGCCCAGTGGGGCATCCACGCCGCCGGCGACGGCCAGCGCGGTCGTCGGCAGCGCGCCGAGCGGGAAGAGCTGGTCGCGCACCATGGCGCGCAGCAGATCCAGCCCGCCTGCGGCGGCGCCGGGGCGAGGGAGAGTGCAGGCGCGTCGTTCCGGACGTGTGGGTACACGGGACTCCCAGAGGCAGAACTGTTTACGTGCTGTGCGCTACCGCTGACCCAGCGTGGGACACATGGACTCCGGCGCGCGTCAGATGAGGATAACGCTTTGTGCAGCAACGGCTACACCCTGTTGCTTAATTCGCCGCTTCCGTCACATCTGTTACGCCTTGGTGGCAGGATGTGACCGACTATGGCCGGAGCGTCCCGACCGGGTCCGCCCGGCTCCGACCGTGTGATGCCAAAGCTTGATCAATCTGCCCCGGTTTCCCCGGGCTTGAGCCCATCAACCCAGGAATTTTCGGGAGTCCTGGCGGAAGTTCGGCCGATCAGAAGTGATCGCGAAATCGGCCTCAGGATGCCCCCGGCGCGTCAATCCGCTGACGCGCGCCGTCCTCCGACGGGTAGGCGCCGGATCCGGCCCGGTCGGTGCCCCGGTCGGGCCCGGTCAGCGCCGCCGGTTGCGGTAGATCGCCATCGCGGCCGCCGCGCCACCGGCCGCGGCGCCCAGTCCGGCCGCCGCCGGGATGCCCACCCGGGCCGCCTTCCGGCCGGTCCTGAAGTCCCGTACCCGCCACCCCTGTTCCCGGGCGTGGCGGCGCAACTCGGCGTCCGGGTTGATCACATAGGGGTAGCCGACCAGTGAAAGCATCGGAATGTCGTTCGAGGAGTCGCTGTAGGCCGCGCAGCGGGCCAGATCCAGCCCCTCGCGCAGCGCCAGTGCCTTCACCGCCTCGGCCTTCGCCGGTCCGTGCAGCGGCTCGCCGACCAGCCGGCCGGTGTAGACGCCGCCGACGGCCTCGGCGACCGTGCCCAGCGCGCCGGTCATCCCCAGCCGGGCGGCGATCACCCGGGCCGCCTCCTGCGGCGCGGCGGTGACCAGCCAGACCCGCTGCCCGGCCTCCAGGTGCATCCGCACCAGCGCCGGGTGCCCGGCCAGATCTTCTCGGCCATGTACTCCTCGAAGACCTCCTCGCAGATCCGCTCCAGGTCCTCCACCGGTGCCCGGCCACGATCGACAGCGCGCTCTCCTTGGCGTCCGCCATGTGGCCCGCGTTCTCGGTGCCGTGCAGCCGGAAGTAGGTCTGCTGCCAGGCGAAGCGCACCAGCTCGCGGTGGCTGAAGAACTTGCGCTTGTACAGGCCCCGGCCGAGATAGAAGATCGCCGCGCCCTGGACGATGGTGTTGTCGCAGTCGAAGAAGGCCGCGGCCTGCGGGTCGCCCGCCTCGGCGGCCGCCGCGGAGCTCAGCGTGACCTCGGCGGACGCCTCGCCGGCAAGTACGGCAGAGGAGCGCTTCGCCTGGGGGAGCCTTCGCAGCGTGGCCATGATGTCGAGCATAGCCAGCACGGGCCCTGGGGTCGGTATCGGCGGAGTGAACGGCCGCAGGCCGAGCACGCCCTGGCGGGGCGCAGAATGGTCGGGTGACTCCGCTGCTGCGCCGTGGCGCCCCCGCAAGGAACCCGCCGATCATCTGATCACGCTGATCGGCAAGCCCGACTGTCATCTCTGTGAGGACGCCAGGTCGGTGATCGTCCGGCTGGCCGGTGAAATCGGTTTCACCTGGGAGGAGCTGGACATCAACCAGGACCAGGAGCTCTACCGCAAGTACTGGGAGCAGATCCCGGTGACTCTGATCGACGGCGCCCAGCACGATTTCTGGCGGGTGGACGAGCAGCGGCTGCGCAAGGCGCTGGGTGCGGGCAAGGGCTGAGTGTCCGCCCAGCCCATGAGATGCACTGTCCTATGAGTCGCACTGTCTTATGAGATGCGAGGCAGTTGCGCTTACCATCAAGAGGTTTTGTGTCGGGGGGCCGACGTCTGAGGAGTGACACGTGCCCACCCGCTCACAGCGGACGCTTGGCGCACCCTGCGTGATGCGCGTCACTCCGGCTGGACAAAACGGACACCATCTTTGTGCACACGTTCACAAACGCATAACCTGGCGTTCGCAGCCCAGCTTCAGAAACAGGAGCACCGTGGCAACTGGACGTTCCACCCCATCCACCCCGCCCCGACGGGCGGCGCCGCAGGCGCGCGCCGTTCGCGCGGCCGGGGCATTCCCGACGCCACGGTGGCGCGTCTGCCGCTGTACCTGCGTGCGCTGACGGCGCTGTCCGAGCGCTCGGTACCCACCGTCTCATCCGAGGAACTCGCCACCGCAGCCGGGGTCAACTCGGCGAAGCTCCGCAAGGACTTCTCCTATCTCGGCTCCTACGGCACCCGCGGCGTCGGCTACGACGTCGAGTACCTCGTCTACCAGATCTCCCGCGAGCTGGGCCTGACCCAGGACTGGCCGGTCGTGATCGTCGGCATCGGGAACCTGGGCCACGCCCTCGCCAACTACGGCGGCTTCGCCTCCCGCGGCTTCCGGGTCGCGGCGCTGCTGGACGCCGACCCGGCGCTGGCCGGGCGGACCGCCGCCGGGCTGCCGGTGCGCCATATGGACGAACTGGAGGAGATCATCCGGGCGGAGCATGTCTCCATCGGCGTGATCACCACCCCCCGGGGGCCGCCCAGCAGGTCTGCGACCGGCTGGTGGCGGCCGGGGTGACCAGCATCCTCAACTTCGCGCCGACGGTGCTCTCCGTGCCGGACGGCGTGGACGTGCGCAAGGTCGACCTCTCCATCGAGCTGCAGATCCTCGCCTTCCACGAACAGCGAAAGTCTGGTGAGGAACACCTCGCGGAGGACCAGCCGGCAGTAGTCTCCCGCCCTGGGGCAGGAGCGAAGGCTGTGGCCGCCCGCGCGGCGCGGCGCGGCCTGGGCGCGGTCTCCCGTGCCCGGGGCAAGGCCGCCGAGGCCGACCGCGGCGACGACGGGGGCCTGTCCACGGTGGTGTCGGCGTGAACCTGGGAAACGAGGCAGGAGCATGAGCCTTCTGGTACTTGGCCTCAGCTACCGCACCGCGCCGGTCGGGCTGCTGGAGCGGGCCGCCCTCACCGGGGACGCCCCGCGGCAGCTGCTGCATGCCGCGGCCGCCGCCGCGCCGGTGGCCGAGGCGGCGCTGCTGGCCACCTGCAACCGGATCGAGCTGTACACCGACGTGGACAAGTTCCACGCCGGTGTCGACCAGCTGTCCGCGCTGCTGGCCGAGCACACCGGCGTCGGCATGGACGAGCTCACCGCGCACCTCTACGTCCATTACGAGGACCGCGCCGTGCACCATCTGTTCTCGGTGGCGTGCGGGCTGGACTCGATGGTGGTCGGCGAGGGGCAGATCCTCGGCCAGCTGCGCGACGCGCTGTCGCTGGCGCAGGAGCAGAGCACCGCCGGGCGCGGCCTGAACGAGCTGTTCCAGCAGGCGCTGCGGGTCGGCAAGCGGGCCCACACCGAGACCGGCATCGACAAGGCCGGGCAGTCGCTGGTGACCTTCGGCCTGGAGCGGATCGCCGAGGCGTCGGGCCCGATCGCGGGCCTGCGCGCGCTGGTGGTCGGCGCCGGTTCGATGAGCTCGCTGGCCGCCGCGACCCTGGCCCGGGCCGGTGTGTCCGAACTGGTCATCGCCAACCGAACCCAGGAGCGTGCGGAGCGGCTGGCGGCGACGCTGGCCGAGTACGGCGCGCGGACCGTGCCCTTCGCCGACGTCCCGCTCGCCCTGGCCGAGGCGGACGTGGTGATCTCCTGTACCGGCGCGGCCGGGATCGTGCTCACCGCCGACCAGATCTCCGCCGCCGCCGTGAAGCGGGCCGGCGTCACCCCGCTGGCCCTGCTCGACCTGGCGATGCCCAGGGACGTGGACGCCGAGGCGCAGCACCTGGACGGCGTCCGGGTGGTCGACCTGGAGACGCTGGCCGAGGCGGCGGCCCACACGGCCGGCGCGGCCGGGGCGCTGGAGGTGGAGGCGGTCCGTCGGATCGTCGCCCAGGAGGTCGACTCCTTCGGCACGGCGCAGCGCGCGGCGGCGATCACCCCCACGGTGGTCGCGCTGCGCACGATGGCGTCGGAGGTGGTCCGGGCCGAGCTGGAGCGCCTGGACGGCCGGCTGCCCGAGCTGGCCCCCGGGTCAGGGCCGAGCTGGCACAGACCGTGAACCGGGTCGTCGACAAGCTGCTGCACTCGCCGACGGTGCGGGTCAAGCAGCTCGCCGGGGAGCCGGGCGGGGCCTCCTACGCGGAGGCGCTGCGGGAGCTGTTCGATCTTGATCCGGCGGCGGTCGAGGCCGTCGCCGCCGCGCCCGGCCGGGTACCGGCCCAGCTGCGGGCTCCCGGGGGCGGTCAGGTATGAGCCGGACGAGCCAGACCACGCAGAGCAACCAGACGACACAGACGCATGGCGTCCACCGGGCCCAGCCCGGTGACGGCCGGAGCAACCCCGTCCAGACGCACAGCATCCGAACCGAGCACGACCGGGATGATCATGTCATGAGTGGCCAACTCAGCAACACCCCCGCCCTACCCGCCCTGCGCCTCGGCACCCGGCGCAGCGCCCTGGCGATGGCCCAGTCCGGGCAGGTCGCCGAGGCGGTGTCCCGGGCCACCGGTCGCCGGGTCGAGCTGGTCGAGATCACCACCTACGGCGACACCTCGCGCGAGCACCTGGCGCAGATCGGTGGCACCGGGGTGTTCGTCTCCGCGCTGCGCGACGCGCTGCTCGCCGGCACCATCGACTTCGCGGTGCACTCGCTGAAGGACCTCCCCACGGCCGCGCCCGAGGGCCTGGTGCTGGCCGCGGTGCCGCCGCGCGAGGACTCCAGGGACGCGCTGGTCGCCCGGGACGGGCTGACCCTGGACGAGCTGGCGCCAAGTGCGCCCACAGCCCGGTCCCGGTCCGGATCGGCACCGGCTCACCGCGGCGGATGGCGCAGCTGAACGCCTGGGCCGCGGCCCGGGCGCGGTGCTGGAGGCCGTGGCCATCCGCGGCAACGTGGACACCCGGATCGGCTTCGTCCGCTCCGGCGAGCTGGACGCGGTCGTGCTGGCCGCGGCCGGCCTGAACCGGCTGGGCCGGCTGGACGAGGCCACCCAGATCCTGGACGACACGCTGATGCTGCCCGCGCCCGGACAGGGCGCGCTGGCCATCGAGTGCGCCGCCGCGGACACCGCGCTCGCGGCCGCGCTCGCCGTCCTCGACGACGCGCCCACCCGCGCGGCCGTCACCGCCGAGCGCGCTTTGCTGGCCGCGCTCGAAGCGGGTTGTTCCGCCCCGGTCGGGGCCCTGGCCGAGGTGCGACGTGGTTCCTCGGCCCAGCAGTCCGCCGAGCTGCACCTGCGTGCGCTCGTCGGCACCGTCGACGGCGCGTCCGTCGTGCAGTTGTCCGCCACCGGCGCCATCGCGCCCGAGGCGGCGTCCGAGCAGGCAGCGGCGGCCCTGGGCCGTGAGCTGGCGGCCCGGATGCTCGCCCAGGGCGCGGCCGGTCTGATGGGGGAGCGAGTCAAGTGAGCCCCACTCATGACATCCACGGGGGCCCGCCGCCCGGCCGGCCAGGTCACCTTCCTGGGCGCGGGCCCGGGCGACCCCGGTCTGCTGACGCTACGCGCGGTGGAGGTGCTGGCCTCGGCCGATGTGCTGGTGACCGACCCGCTCACCGCCGCCGCCGTCCGGGTGCACTGCCCGGCCGGAGTGGAGCTGCACGAGGCCGAGCCTGCGGTCGCCCGGGACGGCGAGGCCGTGGTGCTCGGCGGCGGTCCGGTCGCCCGGCTGTTCCCGGCCGTGCAGGCCGGCAAGCACGTCGTCCGCACCGTCGACGGCGACCCCGGCCTCGACGGCCGGGCCGCCGAGGAGATGCTCGCCTGCGCGCAGGCGGAGATCCCCTTCCAGGTGGTGCCCGGGGTCGCGCAGTCGGTGGGCGTCCCGGCGTACGCCGGGGTGCCGCTGTGCGGCGGCGGAGCCACCGACGTCCGCTTCGTGGACGCGCGGCAGTCGCTTGCCGACAGCACCTGGAGCAACCTCGGCGGCTGCGACTCCACCCTGGTGGTGCGCACCACCCTGGGCGCGCTGCCGGTCTCCGCACAGACCCTGGTCGCGCACGGGCGCAAGCCCGACACCCCGATCTCGGTGACCCTGGAGGGCACCACCACCCGGCAGCGCACCTACACCGCGACCCTGGCCACCTTGGCGGCCGAGCTGAAGGCGGCGCGGGCTGCCCTCGCCGGTGTCGGCGCCGGTGGACCGGCGAGCAGCGTGATAGCCGTCGTCGGGCAGCAGGTGGCCCAGCGCGCCGAGCTGTCGTGGTTCGAGACCAAGCCGCTGTTCGGCTGGAACGTCCTGGTGCGCGCACCAAGGACCAGGCCGGGGCGCTCTCCGAGCAGCTGCGCTCCTACGGCGCGGTGCCGTCCGAGGTGCCGACCATCGCGGTCGAGCCGCCGGCACCCCGCAGCAGATGGAGCGGGCGATCAAGGGCCTGGTCACCGGCCGCTACGAGTGGATCGCCTTCACCTCGGTGAACGCGGTCAAGGCGGTCCGGGAGAAGTTCGAGGAGTACGGCCTGGACGCCCGGGCCTTCGCCGGGATCAAGGTCGCGGCGGTCGGCGAGACCACCTCCAAGGCCCTGGTCGACTTCGGCGTCAAGCCTGATCTGGTGCCCAGCGGCGAGCAGTCCGCGGCCGGGCTGCTGGAGGACTGGCCGCTGTACGACCCGGTGTTCGACCCGATCGACCGGGTGCTGCTGCCGCGCGCCGACATCGCCACCGAGACCCTGGTCGCCGGTCTGGTCGAACTGGGCTGGGAGGTCGACGATGTGACGGCCTACCGGACCGTGCGTGCCTCGCCGCCGCCGGCCGAGACCCGGGAGGCGATCAAGGGCGGCGGCTTCGACGCGGTGATCTTCACCTCGTCCTCGACCGTGCGCAACCTGGTCGGCATCGCCGGCAAGCCGCACAATGTCACTGTCATCGCCTGTATCGGCCCGGCGACGGCCAAGACCGCCGAGGAGCACGGGCTGCGGGTGGACGTGCTCGCCCCGGCCCCCTCGGCGCAGGCCCTCGCCGAGGCCCTGGCAGACTTCGGAGCGGCCCGCCGTGACGCAGCCACGCGGGCGGTGAGCAGGTGTACCGCCCGAGCGAGCGCCGCCCGGGTTCGCGCAGGAAGGCCCGCTGAGCAGCCATGTCCATGGAACACCCGGTAATCCGGCCCCGCCGGCTCCGCACCACCCCGGCGGTCCGCCGCCTGGTCGCCGAGAACCGTCTGCACCCGGCGACCTGATCCTGCCGCTGTTCGTCCGTGAGGGCATCAGCGAACCGGCGCCGATCGAGTCCATGCCGGGCGTCGTCCAGCACACCCGGGACACCCTGAAGAAGGCGGCCGCGGAGGCCGCCGAGGCGGGATCGGCGGCGTCATGCTGTTCGGCGTCCCGGCCGTGCAGGACGCCATCGGCTCCGAGGGCACCAACCCGGACGGCATCCTCCAGCAGGGGATCCGCGATGTGATCGCCGAGGTCGGCGACCAGCTCGTGGTGATGTCGGATCTCTGCCTGGACGAGTACACCGACCACGGGCACTGCGGCGTGCTGGCCGCGACGGCTCGGTGGACAACGACGCGACACTGCTGCGCTACGCCGAGATGGCAGTGGTGCAGGCGGACGCGGGCGCCCACATGGTCGGCCCCTCCGGCATGATGGACGGTCAGATCGCGGTCGTCCGGACGCCCTGGACAAGGCCGGCCACCAGGACGTTCGGTGCTGGCCTACACGGCCAAGTACGCCTCGGCCTTCTACGGACCGTTCCGGGAGGCGGTGGGCTCCGCGCTGAAGGGCGACCGCAAGGCCTACCAGCAGGACCGGCCAACGCCGGGAGTCGCTGCGCGAGCTCGAACTCGACCTGGCCGAGGGCGCGGACCTGGTGATGGTCAAGCCGGCCATGGCCTACCTGGACATCCTGCGCCAGGTAGCCGACGCCAGCCCGGTGCCGGTGGTCACCTACCAGGTGTCCGTGAGTACGCGATGATCGAGGCCGCCGCCGCCAAGGGCTGGATCGACCGCGATCGCATGATCATGGAGACGCTGACCTCCTCCGCCGGGCCGGGGCGAGCCAGGTGCTCACCTACTGGGCGGTCGAGGTGGCCAAGCAGCTGCGCTGAGCGCGGGGCGCGTCGGCCCGGGAGCGGCAAGCCCGGTCGGCGACCGGGTACGGACAGGCCGGTGGGCCGGGAAGAGGGACTCTTCCCGGCCCACCGGTTTTTGCCGCCTGGGATCCTGGAGGGACATTCGATCGGGTGATCGTCGGGTCAGTTGGTGCTGATTCGAGCAGTACCGCGGTGTGCCTGGCTCAGCCGATGAGGTGCGACAGCTGGCCGTCGCCGGTGCCCTGGGTGGTGTGACCCACGTTGCAGATCTGGTTCGGCTGCTGGTTCGCGATCGGGACTCGACCTGCACCGGCACGAGGCCGACCTGGACGTGGTCGACCCGGGGCAGGCAGATGTTCGGGTTGTCCAGGGTGTGGAAGTTGGGGCTGTTGTCGCCGTGGGTGCCGGTGACGTTGGTGCCGCCCGCGCCCTGGACGGAGGTGGTCGAGCCGTCCGAGTTGCCGATGGCCGCAGCCGGGGTGACGACCATGGCGACCGCGCCGGCGCGATGCGACCACGGAGAGAGCCTGCTTCAGCATGTTCTGATCCTGTGTTCTGTGAGAGAGGTGCTTCTGGAAAGGGGTGAGTGGAGCCGGAGTCGACCGAGTGGGAGTCAGCCGAGCAGGTGGGACAGCGTGCCGTCGCCGCGCCCTGCGTGCCCTGCCCGTTCTGGCAGGTCTGGTGCCGCTGCTGGTTGCCGACCGGCACGTTCGCCTGGACCGGGACAAGCACCCCGACCTGCGCGTGGTGCAGTTCGGGCAGGCACAGGCCGGTGTTGTCCAGGACGTGGTGACTGGGGCTGTTGTGGCCGTGGGTACCGGTCACATCAGTGCCGCCGCGACCCTGGAGCGAGTGGGTCGAGCCGTCCGAGTCACCGACGGCTGCGGCCGGCGCGACCACGACAGTCGCAGCGGTCATGGCGAGACCGACGACAGCGAGGGCATGCTTGATCATGGGAACGCTGCTCTTTCCGGCGGTGGTACGGGTGGTCAGCCGACCAGGTGCGAGGCCGGCGCGTCGCCGACGCCCTGGGTGGCCTGGCCGACGTTGCAGGTCTGGTTGGACTGCTGGTTGAGGACCGGCACCTCAGCCTGGACCGGCACGAGGCCGACCTGGATGTGGTCGACCCGGGGCAGGCAGACGTTCGGGTTGTCCAGGAAGTGGAAGTTGGGGCTGTTGTCGCCCCAGGTGCCGGTGACGTTGGTGCCGCCCGCGCCCTGGAGGGAGCCGTCGAGCCGTCGCTGTCGCCGATGGCGGAGGCGGGGGCGGACGTCATCGCGAGCGTGGCGGCGGCGATACCGGCGGCGGCGAAAGCCTTCTTCAGCATTGCTGATCCTTTTCTGGGTGCTGTGTGGTCAAACGTCCGGATCGTTATAGTGAACGATTCCCAATGACCGGTCTGTGCGCATCCTCCGGGGAGGTTTCCGTCATCCTGTTCGGTGCCCGAACCGGGCCGCCGAAAGCCTGGGACTCCAGCCTGCCGCTGCAGCGGTGGATGCGATCTGATCAACGAACGTCCCAGGCACGGGGTACGGCTGTTACTCCGATCAGGTCAACGACTTTCCCCGAGGGGTGAAAAGGGCTGGTCGGCCGTGGTTGCTTGGAGTGAATTCGCGCATGGTCGCGATCGGTGAATCGTTCAGGCAGGTTGCTCCTGACTCGAACCACCTGCGAGCGTGTTCAATCCGCGGCCGGCGGTGCAGCGCCGTCGGGCGGATATACCGAAAGATGGGACCACACTGATGAATCTCTCCGCGCGGGCGACAGTCATCGCCGCCGCCGTTTGCGCTTCGGCGGGCATGGTGGCGGGAACGGCCGCGGCCACACCGCTGACCCCGGCCCAGGTGGACGCGGCCGAACAGACCGCGGCGCAGGAGCAGGTCCCGTTCGCGCTGCCGCTGAGCGAGGTGGCCCAGCAGCTCACCGGCTCGACGGCGAGCACCACCGGCGTGGACGGCTCGGTGCCGGCCGCGCTGCTGCTGCCGCCCTCCCCGGCGGCGCCGCAGTCCGCGCACGACCAGTCGCTGGTGCCGGACCCGCTGGTGCCCGCGCTGAACACCACCCGGCGCACCCCCGGGCTCGGCGTCAACGCGCCGCTGGCGGCGCCGCTCAGCAGCCCCGACAGCAAGGCGAAGCCGAACCAGGTCGAGCTCGCGGTGCCCAGCGCGCCGCTGCGCACCGTCGGCTCGGCCGTCTCGCTGGGCCACCCGCTGACGTACCACCAGGACGGGACCCCGGCCGCCGCCGCGGCGCCGACCACGACCGACCACGGCGCCATCGACCTGGGCCGGCTCAATCCGTCGGTGACCGAGCCGCAGCTGCACTCCGACCCCCGCGGCCGGGTCGACCTGAACCAGGACGGCAGCCGCAAGTCGCTCACCGCCGGTGTGGTCCAGCTCCTGAAGTCGGCCGGATCGCTCAAGGACTCGCTGGACCAGGCCGGCCGGTGAGCGCCGGGCGCCACCTGCCGACCGGGTGAGCGCGCGACAGGGCCCCGCACGCCGGGTGGGCAGCCGGTGCGCGGGGCCTTTGGCTTCGAGTGGCTTCGAGGGCTCTGCCGGTGATGCTCCAGTGGTGCTCCGGTGCTGCTCCTCGGCGGCGGATCAGCCGGGACAGCCGAGGAGAGGGTGCTGATCAGCGGCAGGCTGGACAGCCCGCCGCCCGCGCTCAGCGGGCCGGTGACCGTGGAGGTGCCCACCGGTGCCATGCCCGGGTTGTCCGGGACCACGGCCGCGCCGTTGGACAGCGGGTCGGCCGAGGAGGCCGCCAGCGGGTCCACCCGCAGCGTCTTCACCGGATGCGCGGTGCTGCTGACCGCGCTTTTCAGGCCGGTCAACGCCGTTGGCACGTCGAGCGGTTGCAGCGTTGCGGTGGGTTTGTTCGCGGGTGCTCCCTCCTCTGCGGCCCAGGCGGGGGCCTGCGAGGACAGCGTGCCCAGGAGAAGCAGTGCACCGGCGGCACAACCCGAGGTCAGCGCACGGAACATGAATGGCTCCTTGGAGTGGCGGCCGGATGTGCCGCTGCCCCCCGAAACGTAGTCCCGAGGGGCAGCGGCACACCGGTCCGGTCGGACTCAGCGGGTGATCGGACTCAGCAGCCGGGCTGGACGTTCTCGCAGTGGTTGCCGAAGGCCGGGTTGAGCGCACCGATGACGTCGATGCTGTTGCCGCAGAGGTTCACCGGCACGTGCACCGGGACCTGGATCAGGTTGCCGGAGATCACGCCGGGGGAATTGTTGGCCGCACCGGTCGCGGTACCGTCGGCGACGGCGCTGCCGGCGCCGGCCAGGATGACACCGAGGACTGCTGCGGAGACGGCAGCGGTCTTCTTGACCTGCATGGGTGGTTCTCCTTCACAAGCTGTTGCTGAGGTGGGGCTGCTGCGGAGGTCGCAGGTCAGCGGTTGGCGCAGTGGTTGCCGTACGCCGGGTTGAGCAGCGCGATCAGGTCGATGCTGTTGCCGCAGAGGTTCACCGGGATGTGGATCGGGATCTGGATCACATTTCCGGACAGGAACCCGGGCGAGTTGGCGGCCGAGCCGACGGCGGTGCCGCCGGCGACAGCGCTTCCAGCGCCGGAAAGCGCGAGGGCCACCGCGGCGGCGGTGAGGGCGAGACCGGTCTTCACAGTGCGCATATGGAAATCTCCGTCTTCTGTCGATCCCCGGTGGACCGGACACCTTGCGAACGAGCCCTGCTCGGCGGCGGACACGCACCCCGGGTCAGGACCACTCGTGCAGCGGACAGTGGACCGCGCGGCGGTCCACCCCTCAGGGCGGCGGCCCCGGGAACACCGGACCCGGGGACGCCGACCCTGAAGGCACCGGCTCTGAGGACGCTGGCCCTTGAGGACACTGGAGACGGCTGAGGGCCGCGCCCGGCCGTACTTGGTGAGTCCGGGGGCGCGGCCCGAGCGTGCAGAGGGTGGCGCGAAGCTCAGCCGTTGTTCTGGCAGTGGTTGCCGAACGCCGGGTTCAGCAGGCCGATGACGTCGACGGTGTTGCCGCAGACGTTGACCGGGACGTGCACCGGGACCTGGATGACGTTGCCGGAGAGCACGCCGGGGGAGTTGTTGGCGGCACCGGTCGCGGTGCTGGAGGCCATGGCCGCGCCGGCGCCGCCCACGACGACGATTCCGGCGGTCACGGTGACCAGCAGGGCGCTGCGCTTGAAGTTCTGCATGTCGTTTCCTTATTGAGCTGGTTGTAGTGGGGGCCTTCACCGCTGGAAACGAGCGGCGGCGGATGAGGAAACGGCCGGTGCGCGAAACGGAGTCGAATTTCCGTGCCCGGCCCGCATTAATGACGCGTCCGGGTGAAGTCGCAGCGGGGCCGTATCCCTCACGCTCCCGCGGCGTTGTGCAGAGCGTCCATTCCTGCGGCTCTTCGGGCACGCAGACAATCCACGGAGTAGTCATCATGAACAACACCCTCAAGGGCGCTGCTGTCACTCTCGCCGCGGCCGGCGCCCTCGCCGCCGGTGCGGGAGCTGCCTTCGCCAGCTCGACCGCCACCGGTGCTGCCAACAACTCCCCCGGTGTCCTCTCCGGCAACAACATCGCGGTGCCGATCCACATCCCGGTCAACCTCTGCGGCAACAGCGTGGACGTCATCGGCGCGCTGAACCCCGCCTTCGGCAACCACTGCGCCAACCGCGGCTGACCTCCGCCTCCGGGGTATCGCACCCCTCCGGAAGCCTGACCTCCCCCGGGCCGCCTCAGTCGAGGCCGTCCGGGGGAGGTCTTCGGCATGCCCGGCGTCCCCGGCGCGGCCGCCTTCCCGGGCCTTCCCCTTCCGGTACGACGAGGGCCGGTCCCCCTTGCGGGTGGGACCGGCCCCGGTGCCTCAGTGCCGAGCGCTCGGGCTCAGCTCAGCAGCAGTCCGGGTCCTGGCCGTGGTCCCAGGCGTGGTGGTCGCCGACCCAGCCGTCGTGGTGGTCGCTGTGGATCCAGCGGTCCGCGCCCTGGTCCTGGCTGCTCTGGTGGGTGCTGTCGGAGCCGCCACGCGGGCCGCTGTCGTTGGAGCAGTTGTTGCCGTAGGCGGGGTTGAGCAGGCTGATCAGGCCGATGCTGTTGCCGCAGACGTTGGCGTCGACGGACACCGGGATCTGGATGTTTGTTCCCGGACAGCACACCGGGGGAGTGTTGGCCGAACCGATGGCGCCCGCGTCGGCGGAGGCCGCCCCGGCACCGGCGAACACGAGCCCGCCGACCATCGCGGCCACAGCCGCCGCCTTACGAATTCTGCTCATCCTTTAATCCTCTTTCGCTTCGTCGATGCGACTTCCGGCCGGGGCGTGCGAGGGGATCCGCGCTCCCGGCCCTACGGTCACTCTTCGGTACGAATGCGGTTCCCGCTGGATGACACCTCGTCATATCACTCGCTCGGGCGAACCGCTGTCCGGGCGGATCGGCCGATCGCCGATGCGACTGTTGGGCTACCATCCATCGATTCCGGGGGAGCGACGAGCCCGAGGCGGGCCCGGCACGAGCCCAGTGCTGGCCCCGTTATGAGCTCGGCGTGAGCCTGGCATGGACGTACGGCGGCCCTGGCCGGGCCCGGACGGGGCCGGTCCGGCGGTGTTCCTGGTAATCCGTTCGGGTTGATTCGGGCGGCCGGGGCCGAGGGGCCGTTCGAGTATCCGGCCCTCGGTCGGGCGGGTTCGAGCGCGGAGGCGGTCCCGGTGGGCCGGGCGCGGCCGGGGGCGCCGTCGGGGCCCTCATGAAGGCTCCGCATAATGCAGACATGCGATCCCCCGCCGGCCTCAGCCGAACCTCCGTGCAGCGAGCTCTCCAGTCGGCCGCGCTCGCCGCCGCCGTAGCGGTCCTGGCCGCCGGCTGTGGCAGCGGGACCGTGCAGCGGCAGGCGCCGGGGACCGACCAGTCGACCACCACCACAGGTGCGGCCGGGACCGACTGGAGCGCGCGGGCCCGAAACGTGGATTTTCGGTCAAGGACGCGGTCATCCAGCTGGGCCCGTCCGGCACCGCACGGGTGGACTTCACCGTGGACAACGAGGGCCCGGTGACCGAGCACCTGGCGGTGGTCTCGGTGCCCGGCATCGGCCAGGCCGCACTCCAGGGCAGCAGCGGCCCGGTGAACGCGCTGTCCACCGCGGGGATCATGATCGACTCGGGCAGCAGCGCGACCTTCGGCGCCGCCGCACCGTCGGTCGAGCTGCCGTCCGCGAAGGGCCTGAAGGCCGGCGGCACCAGCCCGGTGCTGCTGGAGTTCGGCATCGCCGGGCTGGTCCACCTGACCGTGCCGGTCAAGGCCGCCTGACGCAGGCCGGTCGGCCGGGCCAGGCAGCACAGGCAGCACAGGCAGCACGGGCGCGCACCGGGGTCGGATCGGCGACCACCGGTGCGCGTCTGTCGTCAGCGGGCGGGGGTCAGCTCAGCGACAGGTCGTCCGCGTAGACGTTGCCCTGCGAGTACCAGCCGTGGACATACACGGTCACCGTGCCGGTGGAGCCGGTGGTGAAGGGCACGGTCAGCTCGGTCCAGCCGGTGGACGAGGACCAGGTGCTCGCCGTCGCGCCGCCGCTGACCCCGAGGTAGGCGTAGCTGCCCTGGACCCAGCCGCTCAGCGTGTAGCTGGTGTCGGGGGCCAGTGTGACGGTCTGGCTGCACTGGCCGGTCTGCGACCCGGTCGGGGTGACCTGGAGCGCGTACTTGCCGGAGTGCACCGGGGTGCTGACCACGGCGTCACCGCTCTGGCAGGTCCACGGGCTGAGGCTGCCGGTCTCGAAGCCGCCGTTGACCAAGCTGCCGGTGGGGGCCACCGCGGTGACGGTCAGGGAGTAGGTGGCGGTGTGGCTGCCGGAGGCGGCGGTGCCGGTGACGGTGATCGGGTAGGTCCGGCGGCGGCGCTGCTGGAGGCGGTGAGGGTGAGGGTGGAGCTGCCGCCGGAGGTGACTGAGGCGGGGCTGAAGGCGGCGGTTACCGGTGGGCAGGCCGCTGGCGGTGAGGGCGACCGATTCGGCGCTGCCGCTGGTGACGGCGGTGCTGATGGTCGAGGTGGTGCTTGCCCGGCCGCGACCGACGCCGAGGCCGGCGAGTCCGAGATCGAGAAGTTGCTACCGCCGCTGCTGCTGCCGGTGACGGTCAGGGAGTAGGTGGCGGTGTGGCTGCCGGAGGCGGCGGTGCCGGTGACGGTGATCGGGTAGGTCCCGGCGGCGGCGCTGCTGGAGGCGGTCAGGGTGAGGGTGGAGCTGCCGCCGGAGGTGACCGAGGCGGGGCTGAAGGCAGCGGTTACGCCGGTGGGCAGGCCGCTGGCGGTGAGGGCGACCGATTCGGCGCTGCCGCTGGTGACGGCGGTGCTGATGGTCGAGGTGGTGCTTGCCCCGGCCGCGACCGACGCCGAGGCCGGCGAGTCGGACAGCGAGAAGTCGTTGCCGCCGGGGTGCTGCCGCTGGTGAAGGGCTCCATCGCGTGGCTGAAGTCCCAGGTGTTCTGGGCGATGCCGGAGCAGGTGTCGGAACCGGCGGTACCGACGCAGCCGCCGTTGTCGCGTTCGAGCGCCCAGAAGGCCAGCTCGGCCAGACCCTTGCTGGTGGCCCAGGCGGTCACATTGGCGGCGGTCGGCGACGGTGGTGGTCTCGGCCGCGCCGTAGTCGTCGATACCGGGCATCAGGGTGATCCGATCATGCCCCAGAGCTGGGCCGGGGTCTTCGACGGGTAGAGCGTCGCGAGCTGGCTGTAGAGGCCGGTCGCGGCGTTCTCGGCGTCGGTGCCCATCTCATGGGTGGCACCGTCGTAGTAGTCGAAGGTCATGATGTTGACGTCGGAGATCACGGCGTTGTTCGCCACCGCGTTCTGGAGCACCGCGAGCCCGCTGGAGGCCAGGCCGCTGGTGGTCGTCGGCAGGGTGTACTGGAACTGGACCGTGCGCCGGTGCTCGCGGCCCAGGCCTCGACCTGGGCGATGGCCTGGTTCCGCCGGGTGATGCCGGCGGTGTTGGTGAGCGAGTTGTCCTCGGTGTCGAGGTCGATCCGGGTCACGTTGTAGGTCGTGATCACGCTCTCGTAGGCCGCCGCGATCGAGGCGACGCTGGTGCAGCTGTCCGCGATCTCGGTGCCGGTGTCGTCGGCGGTGTAGCCGCCGAAGGAGGGGATGACGTCCCCGCCCTTGGCCTGGATGGCGGCGATGGAGCTGCCGAAGTCGCGGAGCTGATCGGCTGGCTGGTGTCACCGTTCCAGAGGGGGTGCACGAGCCCTTGCTGGCGGTCTGGATGAACGCCATGGTCTCGTAGTTGGCCCCGGACTCGGTGGAGATCGTCGCCGGGTCGTCGCTGCTGTACGCCTCGAAGTACGGTGCGAACACATGGGTCGGCAGTGGGGTTGCCGCCTGTGCGGTTCCGGCGCCGATCGCGACCAGGCCGGTGGAGGCGGCGGCGGTGGCGAGCAGTCCGGTGAGCAGGGTGCGTAGTGGGCTGGTGTGCTGGCGTCTCATGCGGGCTCCCGTGGGGGTGGGGGTGCAATTGGTAGAGACCACTGGATGAGCACCGCCAATCGTTGGACTAGACCATTCAACTGTCAAGAGTCCTAACAGTTCCGGGGTGCGATCCGGCTGCCCCGGGACGCGCTGGTGCGGGGTCGCGCCGGGACCTCCCAGCCCGAGGTCAGCGCGAGCCCGGGGCGCGGCGCGGCCGCCGCCGGACAGCCGCCCGGCACCCCGCCGGACGGCTGCTCCCGGAGCAGATATGGCCGAATTTCAGTCCTGCGGCCGCCCCGCCTGCCCTGCCTGCCCCGCCTGCCCTGCCTGCCCGGCCTGCCCCGCCCGCTCGGCCCGCTCGGCCGCGCTGCGCTCGACGCAGAACTCATTGCCCTCCGGATCCGCCAGCACCACCCAGCCCGTGCCGCCGGGCCGCCGCTGGTCGTCGACCAGGGTCGCGCCCAGCTCCAGCAGTCGCCGGACCTCGGCGTCCCGGCCGCGGTCCTGCGGCTGGAGGTCCAGATGCAGCCGGTTCTTGGCGGACTTCGGTTCGGGGACGGGATGAACAGCAGCGCGGCGCCGGCGGCGGTGACCGTTGTCTCGAACTCGCCCGGGTTGTCCTCGACCACCACCGCCTCGCCGTCGAGGGCCGCGGCCCAGAAGGCGGCCAGCCGGTGCGGGTCGGCGCAGTCGAGCGTCACATGCCTGATCAAGGAAGCCATGACCGCCACTATCGCCCATGCCGCGGAACGCGCTCGGGCGGTCTGCGGGGGAAGCGTAAGGGCAGCATCCCCACCGGCATGCAACGGTTCAGGGTACTCGCGGAGTCTTTACAGGTATGGAAGGTCGGCGTACTGACGACGGAACGGACCGGGAGGGGTGAAGCCAGTGCTGGAGGAGGGGTTTCCGGATCCCGTTGCCGGGAGAGCCCGCGCCCTCGTGCGCGCGGACGGTCCGGAGGGCGGGAGGGCACGACTGACCTCCGGTCGGCTCCGCGCCGTCGTCCGCCCGCCGCAGTCGGTGGCCAAGCAGTAGTGGTGGGCGGCCGGTAGCCGCCGCCGAACCGGATTCCGCGTGCACCGCCGAGTGCCAAGGCGACCTGCTCAGGCCTTGGCCTTCTTTGGCGTGCACAAAAATTGACGATCCATCAGATCAAGGGGGAGTTCTTCTGTGAACCTCCGTGAGCCGTCGCGGATCGCGGCGACGATGCGGCGGCGGCCCGGCTCCGGGCCGCTCGGCTCATTGCCGGTCGGCTCGCCACTGGTCGGCCGGGTGCTGATCGGTTGTGGGCTGGTGCTCCTGCCCTGGGTGCTGGTGCTCGGCTACACCCTCCCGGACCGGACCGTGGTGACCCACTGGTCCGGCGTCTGGGTCGGCCTGGACGCCATGGAGGCTCTCGGGCTGATCTGCACCGGGGTGCTGCTGGCACGCGGCAGCCACCGTCGGCCGCTGCCTGCCGCGGTGACCGCCGCCCTGCTGGTGGTCGACGCCTGGTTCGACACCATGACCGCCGTCTCCGGCGCGGAACGGGCCGAGGCCCTGGCGGAGGCGGTGTTCGCCGAACTCCCGCTGGCGTTGCTGTGCGTGCTGATCGCCTGGCGCGGCCTGGCGCGGCCGCCCCGCGCCCGCATCCCGCACCCCTGCTGGAAACCACCGCCTGACAACTCCGTCCGACAACTCCGTCCGACAACCCCGTTCGAATCTCTGGAAAGGATCACCAAGTGAAGCTTGGCAATGCCCTCGGTCGTAAGGATGTCCGTCTGGGCCTGACCGCCGCCGCGGCCGGTGCCGCAGCCTGGGGCTGGTGGGCGTCCGACTCGGCGCCCTACCCCTATGCGCAGCACCGCCTGCTCGACCTGCCGCTGCCGTTCCTCAGCCAGCACCGGCTGGACTCCATGCTCGGTCCGAGCAAGGGCGAGCGCCTGCTGGAGATCGGCCCCGGGACGGGCTTGCAGTCGCTCAAGGTCGCCCCGCAGCTCGGCCCCGGGGGCCAGCTGGACATCGTCGACGTGCAGCAGGAGATGCTCGACCATGTGATGGGGCTCGCCACCGGTGCCGGGCTCGACAACATCGTCCCCACGCTCGCGGACGCCCATCAACTCCCTTTCGAGGAAGGCGTCTTCGACGCCGCCTACCTGGTGACCGCGCTCGGCGAGATCCCGGAGCCCGAGGTCACCCTGCGCGAGATCCACCGGGTGCTCAAGCCCGGCGGCCGGATCGTGGTCGGCGAGTTCTTCGACCGCCACCAGGTCCGGCGCCCACCCTGGCCCGGCATGCCAACGCGGCCGGGCTGCATGTGAGCCGCTTGATCGGCCCGCCCTTCGCCTACTACGCCCGCCTCGAACCCTGCGGTGCCGGAACGTCCGCTCACCACACCGGACATGACGCGATATCAGCAAAGGTCTGACGCCAACGGCAGTGCCGTGCGGGCAGGATGCTTCTGTCCGGCGACCGGACCGCCAGGAGCGCTTCGGCGCCGCGCCCGGACCGGCGCGGGCCGAAGCGGCGCGGGCCGAAGCGGCGCGGCCTGGAGCGGCGCGGCCTGGAGCGGCGCGGCCGAGGGCCGTGCCCGCCCGCTCGTCCGCTGCTCAGTCGCGCAGCCGCCCGAGCACCGTCCGGATGGCGCGCAGCACGGCGTGGCGGGATTCCTCACCCGGGTCGAGGTTCTCGAAGCCGTGGTGGCCGTTGGGCACCTCGATCACCTCCAGCGCCGCCCCGGCGTCCGCCCCGGCCGTGAGGAAGTCGTCGACGGTCGCGGCGATCTCCGGGCTTTCCAGGCCCGCGCGAAGGATCACGATCGGCAGTGCGCCGGCCTTCGGCAGCACGGCGGCCGGCCGGAAGCGCGGATCGACCCCGGTCCAGCCCGGCAGCGGTGCCAGCACCGGGTAGTTCGCCGCGAGGCAGCGCAGCCAGGCCGGGGCGCGCCGAGGTAGTCGGTCAGCAGCAGCCCGGCGCCCGAGAAGAACCACAGGGCGATCCGGTCCGGATCCACGCGCGGGTCGGCCCGCAGCAGGCCGACCGCTTCGGCGAGGTCCGCCGCCGCGGTGGGGTAGTCGGCGGGCGTGTGCAGCCGGTGCTCCAGCACCGCTCCGACGACGCCCTCGCCCGCCGCGTGGCGGGCGTAGCCGAGGTAGAGCGGCCAGTCGCGCGGCCGGGCACCATGTCCCTGGGGAGCGGGCCGCCGTGGACGAAGAGCACCGCCGGGCGCGGGCCGTCGGCCTGGCCGGCCTGCGGCAGGTGCAGGTCGAGCCGGCCGGTGCGGACCCGGGGGCCTTCGGGCGCGTCCAGCAGGAAGGGCCGCTGCTGGAACGGCCTGTTCGACGGCGGGGCGAGCCGGTGGCCGTCCCCGGCGGCGGCCCGCAGCAGTGTGGTCACCAGCTCGTCCGGGCAGGAGAGCATCGGCCAGTGGCCGGTCGCCAGCTCGAAGAAGCCGACGCGCGGGTCGGCGAGCACCTGGAACTGGGGCATGCCCACCGACACCAGATGCTGCACGCTCGCGATGGTCACCCCGGCCGCTGTGCAGAGGATGCCGCTGGTCGGCACGCCGGTGAGCGCGCCGGTCAGCCGCAGCGGCTGGGTGAGGGTACGGCCGGGCTGGGCGCGGCCAGGGCCGAAAGCCGGTCCAGGTCCGCCGCCGAGAGGCCGGTCGGGTCGCCCCAGCGCTGCCACTCCCCGGGGGCCGGTGGCGGCACCGGCGCGTCCGGCCGCTCCCGCAGCAGCTCGTGGGTGGGGTGGTCGGGCACCAGGGCGAGCGGTGTGTCGCCGTCCTGCGGCAGTCCCGTGTCCAGGTAGATGATCCGGGCCACCCGCCGCACCCGCTGCTGCGCCGCCCCGAGGGCGGGGTGGATGCCGTAGTCGTGGCCGACGAGGACCACCTCCGGGGCCGTGGCGCTGTCGATCAGGCGCACCACATCCGCGATGTGGGTCTCCAGATCCGTGCCCGCACCGGGCGGCGCGGCGCCGCCGCCGAGGCCGGTCAGGGTGGCCGGGTGCACCTCCGCGCCCGCCTGCCGCAGCCCGGCCGTCACCTCCGTCCAGATCTCGCCGCCGGTGAACAGCCCGGGGACCAGTACGAAAGCCGTCATGTCGTGGTTGGTTCGCATGCGCCTACGCTAGGAACTCCTCTAAGAGGAGGTTCAAGTCTTGCTGCCGCACGATCTGCTGAGCATTGGTGAGCTGGCCGAACGCGCCGGGGTGAGCGTGAAGGCCCTGCGGTTCTGGTCGGACCAGGGGCTGCTGCCCGAGGCGGACCGCAGCGGCGGCGGCCACCGCCGCTACCTGCCCGAGGCGCTGGAGCGACTGCGGCTGATCCGCTCGCTGCGCGCGCTGGACGTGCCGCTCCCGGAGGTCCTCCGGGCCCTCGACGGCGGGCACAGCCTCGGCGCCGGGCACAGCCTCGGCGCCGGACAGAGCCTTGGCGGCACGCAGAGCCTTGACGCCGGGGCCGACCAGCAGCTGGCGGATGTCGTCGCGGAGCGCCTGGAGGCCGTGACCGCCGAGCTGACCGTGCTGCGCTGGCGCGAGGCGGCGCTGCGCCTGGTGCACGAGTCGGAGCCGGGCCGACGCGCCGAGGTGCTGCGGCTGGTCGGCGCCCTCGGCCCGCGCCCGAGCACGGACACGGTCGTGCGCTACTGGCGGCGCCTGCTGCCCACCGGGCTGTCGGCCGGGCTGGCCTCCGCGGTGGTCGACGCGGCGGTGCCGACGCTGCCGGAGCAGCCGTCGCCGGGTCAGGTGCTGGCCTTCGCCCGGCTGCACGAGCTCACCGGGGCGGTGACGGACGCCTGCGTGGTGGACCACCGTCCGGTGGTGCCCCGGCCCGGCGTCCTGTACGACGGCCTGCGCGAGGCGTACGACCTGGCCGCTCCCGTCCTGGATGCGGGGCGCGGGCCGGTCGAGGGGGAGGCGCTGGACTGCTTTGTCGCGGCCCACGCCCGCTCGCGCGGCCGCTCGGACACGCCCGCCTTCCGCCGCGAGCTCGGCCGCGAGCTGGCCCACGGCGAGCACCCGGCGATGCGGCGTTACTGGCAGCTGGCGGGCGAGCTCACCCCGCAGCCCACCCTCGGCGCCGCCCACGACTGGCTCAGCTCCGCGCTCTCCGCCCAGCTCGCCCAGCGAGCCGCGCGGCGGCGGCGCGGGCGGTCCCGGCGGTGTCGGCGGCGCCAACGGCGCGGGCTGACCGCCGCCGCCGCTGTCCCCGGACCGCGCTCCGGGGCCGCACCAGGCGCACGCCCTCTGCCTGGTCCTGGAACGGATCGCGCCCAACCCGGTGATGACCCTCGACCGGGCGGTCGCGCCTGCCGCCTCGCCCCGTAGCAGCGCCGCTCCATGCGCTGCGGCAGGCCCTGGGTGGTGCCGCGTGGCACCACACGGCGCGGTGTGGTGCCGCCATCGCGCATTGATGGCACCACTGATGAGCTGCGATTATGCCCATCCGAGCCAGAATGGCTTGCGATGGCACCAAAGTGGTGCCATATTTGGGCCATGGAACTCACCGGGTATGTCGAGGGTCTCCGCCGCGAGTTGACCACCGCGGCGGGGGTTGGTGGCGAGGACGCGCTTGCGCTTGCCGACCGGCTGCTGCCTCCGCTGGATGCGGCGGTGCGGCTGATGCTGCTGGAGGCGCTGTCGGCCGCCGCCGAGGAGATTTCGGCGGAGTTGGCGCCGGGCTTCGTGGATGTGCGGCTGCGGGGCGGGGCGGCCGGGTTCGTGGTGACCCCGCCCCTGCGCCCGAGGCGGCCGCCGATGCGGTGGCCGCTCCGGCGGAGGTACGCCTGCCGGTGGCCGAGGGCGACGAGTCGGCGATGGTCCGGATCAACCTGCGGCTGCCGGCCCACCTCAAGGCGCTGATCGAGGACGCGGCCGCGGCCGGCGGGCTGTCTGTCAACGCCTGGATCGTGCGGGCCGCTGCCGCCGGGCTGGCAGGCGAGGGCCGGACGGCCGTGCGGCCCGCGGCGACACGCAAGTCCGAGCGGGTTGTCGGCGAACGCTACAGCGGCTGGGGCCGCTGACCCTTGAGCACCACCGCACCACGCCACCACCGCACTGCCGCATTACGCACTGACCAGAGCTGTCCTGAGGATAAGGAATCCGAGATGTCCCTCTCGAACTTCAAGACCCCCGCCGCGATCGCCGTCGTCCTGGAGCTGTATGTCGCCGAGGTGCGCATCGTCGCCTCCGACCGCGCCGACACGGTGGTCGAGGTCCGCCCCGGCGACGCGGACCGGGCCGCCGACGTCAAGGCCGCGGAGAACACCCGGGTCGGGTACGACCCGGCGACCGGGACCCTGAGCGTGGTCTCCAAGAAGCCCCGCAGCCGGTTCGTCAACTTCAGCAGCAAGCGCCCCGAGTCGATCGAGGTCCTGATCCAGCTGCCCACCGACTCCAGCGTGCGGGCCGAGGCCGGGATCGGCGACTTCCACAGCGAGGGCGTGCTGGGCGCGGTCGCGCTCAGGACCGAGATGGGCGCCGTCCGGCTGGCGCAGACCGGGCCGCTGGAACTGCGCAACGGTCTGGGGGAGATCACCGTCGAGGGTGTCACCGGCCCGGCCGGGGTGCACGGCGGCTCCAGCGACATCCGGATCGGCGCCGTGGACGGCACCGCCGACGTCTCCACCGGCAACGGCAGGATACGCGTCGGGGCGGTCACCGGGGTCGCGAACGTCAAGGCCTCCAACGGGTCGGTGGCCGTGGAGCGCGCGCTGTCCGACATCACCGCCGCCAGCTCCAACGGCGAGGTGCGGATCGGCGAGGTGGTGCGCGGCAAGGTGTCCGCGACCTCCAAGAACGGCGGCGTCGAGGTCGGGGTGCGCGAGGGCAGCGCCGCCTGGCTGGAGCTGAGCACCGGCGTGGGCCGCGTCTACAACGAACTCGACTCCACTGACGCCCCCGGCTCCGACGAGCCGGTCGACAAGGTCGAGATCCACGCCGACACCAAGCTCGGCAACATCACCATCCGCCGCGCGCCGCGCCTGGACCAGAAGGCGTGATCACCATGGCACCCACCACACGACCACCACCACCACGACCACCGCCGCGATCCGGGCCCGTGGCCTGCGCAAGTCCTTCGGCGCCAAGACCGTGCTCGACGGCATCGACCTGACGGTCCCGCAGGGCACGATCCTGGCCCTGCTCGGCCCGAACGGGGCCGGCAAGACCACCGCCGTCCACCTGCTGACCACCTATCTGCGACCCGACGCCGGCGACATCAGCATCGCCGGCCGGGACCTGGCCCAGGACCCGCAGGGCGTCAGGCGCGCGATCGGCGTCACCGGCCAGTTCTCCGCCGTCGACGGCTACCTCACCGGCCGCGAGAACCTGCTGCTGATGGCCGACCTGCACCTGCTGCCCAGGGGAGCCGGCCGCCGCCGCGCCGAGGAACTGCTGGAGCGCTTCGAACTGACCCAGGCCGCGGACAAGATGGCGTCCACCTACTCCGGCGGCATGAAACGCAAGCTGGACCTGGCGATGACCCTGGTCGGCAACCCGGAGGTGATCTTCCTCGACGAGCCGACCACCGGCCTGGACCCGCGCAGCCGGCGGACGATGTGGGACATCATCCGCGCCCTGGTCGCCGAGGGCACGACCATCCTGCTCACCACCCAGTACCTGGAGGAGGCCGACCAGCTCGCGCACCGGGTCGCGGTGCTCGACGGCGGCCGGATCGTCGCCGAGGGCACGCCCGCCGAGCTCAAGGCACGCATCCCCGGCGGGCACATCGAGCTGGCCTTCGCCGACCGCACCCGCTTCGACGCCGCCGCGGGCGTCCTCGCCCCGCTCGGCCGCGACGACGAGGCGCTCACCCTCCAACTCCCCGGCGACGGCCGCCCGAACACCCTGCGGGCCCTGCTGCGCCAGCTGGACGACGCCTCGCTGGAGGCCGAGACCCTCACGGTGCACACCCCGACCTCGACGACGTCTTCTTCGCTCTCACCGGCAAGAAAGGAGCCTGATGATGACCACCGCGACCCTGGATCGTGTCGGCGCCCGCGCCCCGGAGACCCGCTCCCACGCCCTCGTCCATGCCCGGATCATGCTGCGCCGCAATCTGCGGCACCTGCGGCGCTACCCGTCGCTGACCCTGATGGTCACGATGATGCCGCTGGTCTTCCTGCTCCTGTTCGTCTATGTCTTCGGCGGGACCCTCGGCTCGGGGCTCGGCGGCGCGATGCCGGCCGGCCTGCACGGCGGGCGGGCCGCGTACGCCGACTACGTCGCCCCGGCGATCATCCTGATGGCCGTGGCCGCCGCGGCGCAGGGCACGGCGATCGCCGTCGCGCAGGACATGACCGAGGGCGTCATCGCCCGCTTCCGCACCATGGCCGTCGCCCGTTCCT
Source organism: Streptacidiphilus sp. 4-A2 (assembly GCA_014284505.1). Classification (GTDB taxonomy): domain Bacteria; phylum Actinomycetota; class Actinomycetes; order Streptomycetales; family Streptomycetaceae; genus Streptacidiphilus. The sequence goes on from JAAFYY010000001.1 coordinate 7,341,897, forward strand.
CGGTGCTGACCGGACACGTGGTGGGCGCCACCATCCAGACCCTGATCAGCGTCGCGGTGGTCACCGCGGCCGCGCTCGCCGTCGGCTTCCGGCCGCACGCCGACGCGGCCGGCTGGCTCGCCGCCCTCGGTGTGGTCCTGCTGCTGACCTTCGCGGTGACCTGGCTGTGCGTCGGCCTGGGACTGTCGGCGAAGAGCGTGGAGACCGCGAGCAACTCGCCGATGATCCTCACCCTGCTGCCGCTCCTCGGCAGCGGCTTCGTCCCGACCGCATCGCTGCCGACGGGGATGCGCTGGTTCGCCGAGTACCAGCCCTTCACCCCGGTCAACGAGACGCTGCGCGCACTGCTCGCCGGCAGGAACCCGGCGACAACCTGGTCATCACGATCGCCTGGTGCGTCGGGGTCGCGGCCCTCTCCTACGCCTGGTCCCGCCGCCTGTACGAGCGCGAACCGAAGGCGCTCTGATCCGCCCACCAGCCCCCGGCCGGACACACCTTGAACAACGGACCCCGGACACCAGACCCGGGACGCCGGACGCCGAACAGCAGACCCCGGACAACCGCAGGGCCCTCACCCCGAGGGCCCTGCCGCCGTCCCCCCCGCCTGCCCCAACTCCCTTACCTCGTCCTCGGGATGAGGCCGTGTCGCAGTCCGGGGACGTACCCGGTCAGAGGCATCCGGATCGCACGATGTTCGTCAGCGTTCGACCGAGCGCGCTCACCAGCCCTGTCTTGGTGCGTCCGGCCTCGGGCGTGTCGACGTAGGCGGAGTTCAGGTGGAGCCCCTCGTCGTTGCGGTGCAGCCACAGGATGATGCCGTTGTGGCGCTCCAGCCAGACGTGCAGCCGGGGGCGCCACGAGGCGTGGTGCTCGGCCCCGGGCGAGCGGCGGTAGTCGCTGTAGGAGAAGAAGTTCACGGCGTGCGGCCAGTAGTGCATCGACGCGTACTCGGCCGGGGCCAGCAGCCGCCAGGCCTCGACGAAGTGCACGTCGGAGTGGCGGCGCTGCACGTCCACGGCGGCGCGGACGTGGCCCAGCAGCCCGGGGAAGTCCGTCCCTTCCGGAACCGGGAACTCGATGGGCATGGTGTTGATGAACCAGCCCACGGAGTGGGCGTAGGCGCCGCTACCGCGCTCGTTGAGCGGCATCAGCCCGCGGTAGACGTCGGGCCCGCCCTCCTCCCTGATCGCGACGCCGACCGCGGCGAGCAGCCCGGTGAAGAGCTTCCCGCCCGCCTCCTGGCAGCGGGCCTCCAGCGCCGCCGTCCCGGCGGCGTCCAGCAGGGTCACCGTGTCGTGCACCGACGGGTAGAAATAGCCTGGCTCGGTTCCCAGTTCGAGCGGGAAGCGCGGGAAGAAGTCGCCGCTGCGGGCCATGAACCCCTTCCAGTGCTCCAGCCGCTCGTCGTCGGCGCTCAGCGCCTGGTTGAGCTGCCGCTCCTCGCGGCTGAAGTCGAGATAGCTTCCCGCTTCCGGCAGTTCGGGCTGCCCGCCCCGGGCGTACGCCGCGTATGCGGTGGCGATGTCGCGTACGGCGAGCGGGTTCGACAGGCCGTCCGTGACGAGGTGGTCCCAGGAGAAGTGCACCGTGGCCGACGTCTCCCGGACCACGGCGCCCATGACGATCAGCGGCCAGCCCAGGGGATCCACCCCTGGAAGAACTCGTGGAGGTAGCTGCGGACTTCGTCAGCGGAATCGATCCTGCCCACGTCGACGACCTTGAGCGCGATGTCGTCCGGATCGAGGGCCTCACCGACGAGATCGCCGTCGACGGGCCGGTAGAGGCAGCGCAGCACCTCGTGCCGCCGCAGGAAATGCAGCAGCGCGGCTTCGAGCGCTTCCAGGTCGACCGGGCCGGGCAGCTCGAAGGTCGTGGCCACATAGGTGGGGACGCTCTCGCCCGCGTCGTGGGTGTGCTGGGCGACCGCGAAGTGCTTGACCTGGTTGTAGCCGGTGGTCCGGTGACCCGCGCCGGAGTCTCCGCCGCGCATCCGGGTGGTGGTCAGCCTCCACTCGTAGATGTGCCCGGGTTCGACTTCCGTATCGTCGATGGATGCCTGAAGCACGCCGACCCCTTCCGCTCTCTCCGTCGGCCGCCATGACCTTTCCGGCCTAACGAGGGGCTGAACAAGGGCAACGGCAGGGCTTTCCCCGAACCAGAGCTGCCCGGCGCCCGACGCCCCTCGCGAAGCCGGCCGGTACGCCACGGCTGCCGCACCGGCGGCTTCACGGGCCGGCGCGGAGCGCCCGCCGACCGCCCGCCGGCGAACGCTCCTTCGTACGCGATGTGCGCGCTGAACGGCCCCGATCCCGGCGTGCCCGGGCAGGCCGGCCGGCCCCGCGCCCAGGGTGCCCTCCCGGGGCGTGAACACCCTTCGCACCGGCGCTCGCGCTTCCGCTGCTCCCCGCTCCCTGGCAACTCCCGGGCTCTACCAGACGTGGCGTAATACGCAGTGTCACGGTTGTGCCATGGCGAAGACTCGTATCTCCATCAGCCTGGAGCCCGATCAGGCGGAGCGGATCAAGGCGGCGGCGGCCGAAGGCGGCCAGGACGTATCGGCTTTCATGGTCTCCTCGGCCCTTGTGGAGGCCACGCGCCGGGAGCGTCTTGCGGCCGCGTTCTCGCACATCGACGCCGCGATCGCAGCTGCGGAGGCGGAAGCGGAGTCCCTCGCCTGGGAACCGGCTGACGAGGTGTCGGCTGACGAGGGCGGGCGTATCCGCGAGGAGATCGCTGCGGCGCGGGCACGTGCAGCGGCTGTTCGGGCTCGACGGAACGCGGCATGAACTGGAGTTGCCCGACCTGTCCCGATGCCCAGTCCCTCGGTGACGTCGTGTACGACGCGGGGATGCTGATCGCGCTCGCAGCCCCCTTGAACGCTGCGGCCCGGCTGCGGCACAGCGAGTACTGCCTGGCAGGAAGGCCCGTGGTGCCCGCTCCTGTCGTGGCCCAGGCGCGGAGGGGAGGGGCCAAGGCCGCTCTACTCGCTCGGGCGCTCAAGGACTGTGCTGTGGTGTGCTGCTACACCGAGCACGACTGGCGCCGCGCCGGCGAACTTATCGGCAGAGCGGCGCTCAATCCCAAGAAGCGTCCAGATCCCGTGGACGGACTGGTGGCACTGACGGCCATGGACATCGACGCGGCGCTGGTCGCCACCTCCGATCCGGACGGCATCCAGGCGTACCTGAACCAGCTGCCGGGCAGTGAGGCAATCACGGTGCAAGGCGTCTGAGCGATCGGCTCACGGCCGCATCGGGCAGTAGAGCTGGTGGCCGGCGTCGTGGAGGCGGTGGCCAAGTCCTGCCATTCGTGGAGCAAATGATCACCCCAGGTCGCTGACCTGGGGTGATCCGCGCAAAGGGGCTCTGGGGTTACTGGGCAGGCTGAAGATCGCCGCGCAGGGTGAGGGTGTGATACGCGCCTGCGGAGATGGCTTGGATCTTGGTGTTGGCCTGGGTGGGGACGGTGGTCACGGCGGTGGTGTTGACCTTCCACTCGATGGCCCGGCCGCTGTCGAGCAGGGCGGTGATGGAGCCGTATCCGGCGGCCACCTGGGTGACCTTGGACTGGGCGAGGGCGGGGACGGCCTGGGTGGCGACCTTGGTGCCCCAGGCGTAGACCCGGCCGCCGACGACGGCGACGGAGAAGTCCTTGCCCGCCGCGATGGCGGTGGCGCTGCCGGAGCTGACCGCTGCCGGGATGTCGGTCTGCTTGCTGCGGTTGTCGCCCCAGGCGATGACCTTGCCCGCGTCGGTGAGCGCCAGCGCGTGGTAGGCCCCTGCGGAGACGGCGGTGATGCCGCTGCGGGCGTCTTCGGGGACGGTGGTCTGCTGGTAGCGGTTGTCGCCCCAGGCGGTCACGCCGCCGTCCTTGAGGGCCAGGGAGAAGAACTGCCCGGCGGCCACGGCGGTGACGCCGGACTTGGCCGCGGCGGGTACGTCGGTGGAGCCGTAGCGGTTGCTGCCCCAGGCGATGACCGCGCCGTCCTTGACTGCGAGCGAGTGCAGGTAGCCGCCCGCGATGGCGGTGACGCCGGAGGAGAGCTGGGCGGGGACGTCGGTCTGCTGGTAGAGGTTGCTGCCCAGGCGGTGACGGCGCCGTCCTTGAGGGCGAGGGAGTGGAAGTCCCCGGCGGCGACGGCGCTCGCGCCCTGCTGGACGGCGTCGGGGACGGTGGCCTGCCCGTAGGTGTTGTCGCCCCAGGCCAGGGTGTCCAGGCCGGCGGCGGCTGCCCGCTGCTGGGCGGTTCGGGCGGTGGCCATGGTGGGGTGGACGAGGGCTGCGGACGAGCAGAGTCCGGCCAGGGCGAGCAGGACACCGGACAGCGCCCGGAGGCGTCGGCGACCGGGCTGAGGGGGCGTCGGCATGAGGGGCGCTCCTTCTCGGTGGGTACGGGGCGCGGAAGCGTCGGGGAGCAGGTCAGCCACGGCTGGCTCCACCGGCCGGGGCGCCCTGGTCGTTGGGGGTCAGCGCGGAGGGGCGATCGGCGCGGCAGCGGGCCAGTTCGGCGCTGGTGAGCGGGCCGGTGCGCTGGTAGACCTTGTCCGCGATCTGCGGGGAGGGGTAGTCCAGCACTGTGTAGAGCCGCCAGTCCTGGTTGGGGTCGGCGGGGGTGGGGCTGGAGGTGAACCAGCCCTCGGTGCGCTGGCGGCCGCTCTGGGTCTCGAACCAGGAGGCCTCGCCCGGGTGGACCACCTCTTTGACGGTCCGTTCGGTGGCGGGGTTCCAGGCGGGGGTGGTGCCGCTGCCGGTGGTGAACTGCTGGTTCATGTTGGAGGGGGCGGCGGTGGGACTGGTCGGCGGCAGCCCGGCGGTGGCCGGGAGGTCGCTGATCGTGCGGGCGCCGGTCTTCAGCGGCCGTTGCCGGTCCAGCGTGGCCCGGGTGCAGTTGATGAAGGTCTCGTCCGCCTGCTGTGCGGGCTCGTAGTAGGAGAAGGAGTAGTCCTCCAGCGGGGTGAAGGTGCAGCGGGTGGCGCTCGTCGCGCATTCGGTCACGGCCTGGCTGACCGGGCGTTCGTCGTTGCCCTTGAAGGCGACCGAGGGCGGCATCGCGGTGGAGCGGATGGTCTTGTCCACGGGCGGTTCCACCTGGACCGCCTTCAGGTCCGCGATCATCGGGCCGCACTGGCCGCCGTTGGTCCCGGTGCCGTTGGCTCCGCCGTTCGCAGTGGCCGGGACGGTGGACACGAAGGTGAGCAGCGGCTCGTACTCGTCCGCGGTGAAGGTGTAGCTGCGCCCGGTGCGCCACACGCCTGCGCCGAGGACATTGAACTGCTTGTCCGGGTCCGGCTCGGTCAGTTCGCTCTGGACGGGGCCGCCTGCGCCCTGGACCGTGTAGGTCTGGCCCTGCTCGACCGTGCGGGGTGAGCAGAGGGTGCTGACGCCGGGGCTGTCGTCGAAGGTGACGGTCACTCTGGACCCGGGGCGCACGCCGCGCAACCGCTGCTTGAAGGCGTAGTCGGCACCCGACTGGCGCAGCATCAGGCGACTTTCCCGTCAGGGTGTCCGGAGGCGTCCTCCGGTAGCGCCAGACGCCGTTGGCGGTCCCGGAACCGTTGTTGGCCGAGGTCGAGCCCACCGACCACCCGGTCACATTGGCGCTGTTGGGGCCGACGGCGGGCATGGCGGGCTGACTGAAGTCGCCGTTGATCAGTGCGACTCTCGGTCGGCCCTGCCGTTGCTGGGCGGGTGCTGGGCGGGGTGCTGGGCGAAGGCGGGGCAGGCGGGCAGGGCGGCCAGGCCAGGCACAGGGCGGCCACGACGGGTCGGCGCAGGGCGGTACGGCTCACGGTCGTCCTTTCGGTGGACGGTGGTCGGGTCGCGGTTGGGTGCTGCCGGCTGCGGGTGGTCACGAGCGACCGCCCGCGAGTGTCACCCGCTCCTTGAACCGGGAGCCCGCGGGCAGTCCCCGGGCAGCTCGACCAGTCCGGGCTGGGTCCTCGGCCGCAGGGCGGGGATCGCGCGATCGGGCGGGACTGTGGTGTCGTTGGCGCCGTTCTTGCCGCCCGGCCGCAGCCGCGTGCAGGTGTCGCCGGGCACGGTGTAGGTCTCGGCGACGAAGGTGCTGTTGTTGACGCTGGACGGCCGTCGACGAAGACATTCCGCACCGCGAGCCCGATGCCGGCGAGGAGGCTCCCGGCGATCCGCTGCATGGCGGCGCTGGCCCCGAACATGAGCGCGTCCCCGGACGGCACAGTGACCTGGTAGCTGGTGGACTCCGTCTGCTGGGTCGACCAGGTCTTGTTGTACGCGAGTTTGAACGCGCCCTGGAACGCGGCGCTCAGCGATGCCGAGCCGGTCAGTGTGCCGCTGCCGTTGACCCCGCCCTTCGCGTCCACCTGCGCGCTGGGGCCCTTCGACTGGTCCGGTGTCTTGAAGTTCCCGCCGGCCTCCCGCTCACCCCGGCGGTGACGGCCGCGCTGCCGGACAGCTGACCGTTCACCGTGATCTGCCCCGTGATCTCGCCGCCGAGGTTGTCGGAGTTGCTGACCTGGAGGTCCACTTTCCGGGTGAGGGTCATGTCCGTCGTTGGTGCAGTTGACCACCGCGTTGCCCAGGGACTTGACCGCGGTGAAGTACTCGCTGGACCCGGCCCGGTCCACCACGAAACGGCAGGCGTCCGCGTGCCCGCGCAGAAGTCGGTCACCTGCCGCGGTGAGGCCAGCGGCTTGTCACCCTGGTACGCCTGGGCGACCGGTACGGCGGGCGCGTTACCTGAGGGGATCGCGAGCTCCGCGCTCGCGGTGCCGGTCGGGCCGCAGAGCGCGACCGAGGCGGTGGCGGCCAGGGCCAGGATCCGGCGGGTCGGAGTCGTCGGGGTCATCAGTGCATCAGCTCGCAGACACGGCTCGGCTCGTCAGGGGCGTCGGATGGAGTCAGGCCGGGGGGCAGCTGGGCGGAGAAGCCCTTGCAGGCGCCGCCGACGGCCGCCTGGGCGTTGTCGGCCGGGGCGGGGTGCTCGGCGTCCAGCTGGTGCTGGGCCTTGGCCATGCCGTCCTTCTGGTCCTTGCCGTTCCCGGCGAGGTCGTCCATGCACTGCTTGGAGGTGGGCGGGCACTTGGCGGCCTGGTCCTTGGCGGCGGAGATGTCCTCCTTGGACTTCGCCTCGTCCTTGGACACCTGCGCCTTGTCGCCGTCGACCTCGTCGCGGTCCTTGGAGGAAGCGGGGCACGGTTTGGGCTCGCCGCCCGGGCACGGTGACTCACTCGGCGCCGGATCGGCGGCGGGCCCGGCGGAGCGGGCGTGGACCGCGCCCACCGCCGCAGCCTGCGGCGTGGTGAGTACTGCGCCGGTAGCCCCGGCGAGGGCACAGACGGCGGCGACGGTGGTCGCTGCCGTAGCGACACGGATACGGAGCATGCGAAACAAGGGTCCTCTCTATGCGAATCAAGGAGCTTGTTCGATAGATATCGACCATTTTGGTGTATAGATATACGGATCATCATAAAATTCACACGTACGGCGAAGCGGATCAGGCATGCCTACGCCTCGGTGCTGCTCCACGCAGGGGAGACAACCAAGGCGCTGGCTGAGTACCTCGGTCGCTCCGGCCCCGGCTTCAGGCCGCGCCGGTGCCGGTCGACGAGAAAACCTCCGGCGGTGCACGCGATGTGCGCTGGCGGCCGGAGTGGCCACGCTCAGAGGGTCCGCTGACGACCCGCCGGTGATCGCCGGGAAGCGGTGAACCAGCAGGTCAGGGCCACGTAAAGCGCTAGAGCCGGTGGCCGGCGTCGTGCAGGCGGGAGGCGAAGCCCCTCCACTCGTGCAGCTGTTCGCGCAGGCACCTCGCTGACCTGCGACGATGCGGCGAGAGTGCCGCTGAACAGCGAAAACGACCATTCGTGGTCTTCGCTGACCGGGGTCACTTCTGGCTGCCATGTGCCCTGAAAGTGCCCTGACCGCAGGTACATCGGCCTGCCTTCAGATCGCCACGAGGCGTACGTCCTGCGCGTTCAGCGCTGACAGGCAGGCGCTGATGTCGTCGGGGTCGCTGGTGAAGACGACGGCGCTGCCGTGGCGAACAGCTGTGATGGCAACCATGGCGTCCACTGCATCCGGACGCTTCTTGGGCGGCAGATCGGCGGCGCCCAGGGCCCCGCCGATGCGGTGCCACTCGGCCAGATCGAGTGCAGTGCTGCACAGCAGGCAAACGGGTTGTCCGGCGGCCGTTGGGCGCAGTGCGCCGGGTGAGCTGCGCGCGTGCGGGATGGTGCAGTCCCGCAGGGCAGTTGCCACTGCGCGAACGGTACTCGGGGCGGGACGCCAGACCCGCCCCAGGACTGGTCCTGGCACGATGGCGCGATGCGGGGTCGCCCTCAGGCCTTCGTGCAGGCGTACTGCCTTGGGTTTGCGATCGGCGAGTGCGATCAGCATGCCGGTGTCGTAGACGGGGACGCGGGCGCTCACGCTGTGCGGACCCTGATTGCGCGGGAGCGATACCGTGGAGCGAGTCGAGACTGCCTGGGACAGAGGAGGTGACCCCATGAGCATCCCAGCTGATCATCGCCCGCAGATGAGCGTCGAGGAGTTCGAGGAGATCGCGGCCCACGCGCCCGAGACCGTCACCTTGGAGTTCATCAACGGGAAGATCGGAGTGAAGGCTGTGCCTGACGGTGACCACGGGGCGATCGTCATGTGGCTGCTGCGACGATGCATGCAGAGCCGTCCTGAGCTGGACCTGCACATCGAGCAGGGTCTGCGTGTGGATGCCTACCGGTCCGGCCACGCCCGCCCCGACGGTGTCCTGGCTCCGATCGCTCACTTCGCAGGACAGGGTGAGTGGGCTGATCCGCAGGGTGTGCTGATGGCGGTTGAGGTCACCTCCTACGATCCTGACACGGACCGTCGTGACCGTGTCGAGAAGCCGGCGGCCTATGCCGAGGCGGGTATTCCGGTGTACCTGCTGATCGACCGGGACAGCTGCGAGACGGTGGTGCACACCGACCCCGAGGGCGGGAAGTACCGCAGCATCCGGTCCGATGGGTTCGGCGCGAACGTGGTGATCCCCGGACTGGGGATCATGCTGGAGACCGAGATCCTCAAGCAGTACGTCCGCTGACCTTCGCTCGGTTCACGGCCACATCAGGCAGTAGAGCTGGTGGCCGGCGTCGTGGAGGCGGGTGGCGAAGTCCTGCCACTCGTGGAGCTATTCGCGTGGGCACGGCGCTGACCTGCGACGATGTCGCGAAAGTGCCGCCGACCAGCGAAAACGACCTTTCATGGTTTTCGCTGCTCGGGGGCACTTTTCACTGCCATGTGCCCTGAAAGTGCCCTGGGAAGTGGGGGATGGGTGGCTGCCCCGGCTCGTAGCCGGGGAGGCGTCAGCTGGGTCACTGCCCAACCTGCAGGGTGTGCCAGGGCGCTCATGTGTGTCCCGCGCCGGGGCGGAACATTAGACCAGCTTGCAGTGGACATTGCGAAGCAGCGGCGTCAAGCGTTCTTACCCTCAGAAGCGAGTCCCAAACCGAAGGTAGGGTCACGTTTTCCCAGGTGAGGTGTGTGGCCGTCGGTCGGTAGGCATGCTCGGAGCGTCGTGTCGGTGCGGGGCGTGCTGGGAGGTGGCGGATGCCGTCGGTGCTGGGAGTGTTGGAGCGGCGCGAGCGGGTGGCGCTGGCCCGGGCAGAGGAGTTGCGGGCCGAGTTGGAGCGGCTTCAGGCTGCTGTGGCCGAGGCGGATGAGGCCGCGCGGCGCGCGGTTATCGCCCGCGAGGAGACGGTCGTGGCCTTGGCTGAGGCGGCCGAGGAAGCCGTCGTGGTCGGTGTGCCGGTGAATTTGCCGGCCGCGGGTGTTGCTGGGCCGCGGGTGGAGGTCCCGCTGTGGTGCGAGGGGGTGGGGATCGAGGTGCTGCCGCCCGAGTGCGCGCGGATCGTGGCCCTGGTCCAGGAGGATGCCGCCGGTGGCGGGGACGGAGTGCGGGCACGGGCGATGCGCGAGCATCTGGGCTGGTCAGCCAGTGATGCGCGGGAGCAGGCAGCGCGGTTTCGGGCGAAGCGGCTGGTCGAGCGGGGCTGGTTGACCGAGGGGCGGCCAGGGCTGTTCAGGCCGCGGGCCGCTTGACGCGGCGCGGTGCTGGTCGGCCGGAGCGGGCCAGGCGGCGGGTGGCCGGGATGCTCGCGGCCCACCAGGCCATCGCCTCGGCACTGTCGATGCGGGTCTCGTAGTCCCGGGCCAGCCGCCGGGCCCGGATCAGCCAGGAAAAACTGCGCTCCACGACCCAGCGGCGCGGAAGCACCACGAACCCCTTGGCGTCGTCGCTGCGCTTGACGACGGTCAGCGCGAGGGTCAGGACGGCGTGGGCGAAGGTGACCAGCCAGCCGGTGTAGGCGCCGTCGGCCCAGACCAGAGTGATGCGGTGGTGTTCGGCGCGCAGTTGTTCCAGGAGGTCGCGGCCGGCGTCGTTGTCCTTGACCGACGCGGCGGTGACGATCACGGCCAGCAGCAGGCCGAGGGTGTCCACGGCGATGTGTCGTTTGCGGCCGTTGATTTTCTTCCCGGCGTCGTAGCCGCGGGTGGCGGCGCCGACGGTGGCGTCAGCCTTGACCGACTGCGAGTCGATGATCGCGGCGGTGGGTTCTTCCTTCTTGCCGGCCAGTTCGCGCAGCATCTTGCGCAGTCGGCCGTAGAGCTCCTTGGTGTAGTCGTTGTCGCGCCAGCGGCGGAAGAACCGGTATGCCGCTCCGCCACTTGGGGAAGTCGGCGGGCAGGCCGGCCCAGCGCACGCCCTCGGTGACCAGGTAGCGCACGGCGTCGATCATCTGCCGGTGGCAATAGCCCTCCGGGCGGCCGCCGCGTCCGTTCAGCCAGGCCGGGACCGGCAGCAGCGGCCGCACGATCGCCCACTCCGCGTCGGTCAGGTCGGAGCCGTAGCGGCGGGTTCGGTCGGGCTGGTCAGCGGCATTCCCGAGCCGGTGTGCGAGGCAATCGCACGACATGCCGGAGCTGGACGCGGACGGAGCGAACACGGCACAGTGGGACACCAGGGCCTCCTGATGGTTCGTTGACTCGACATCACCGAACTGCGCAGGAGGCCCTTCTTCTATGCGCCGGCCGCGGAGCGATCACCCGAACGAGCCTGATAGGCACGGAAGTTCGAGTGTCAGTCGTGTCCCTCGGTTTGGGAATCGCTTCTCACCCATCATCTGCCGCACGGCTGCTGCGATGTAGTCCCAGTCCCAGGCCATTGTGCGGTTGCGCTGCAGTCCGACGGGCAGCGTGCTGGAGGGTCCAGCTCCATCGACATACACGCCGAACACCGGAACTGCAAGCTCCTTCGCCATGGCGATTTCTTTAGCTACGCCAGTGGCGGTTGCCATGTCCTTGCCTACCAGCACGATGCACATGTTGGTGTACGCGATCTTCTTCTTGATCAGGGCTTCCCACTCGGCTTGCGGGAGGGAAGTCTTGCTCGACCAGTCCTCGACCGTGAACGGCGTGGGTGAGTCGCTTCGGGCCTGACCTGCGAAAAGGATCTTCTGGACCTGGTTGTGATCGAAGTCGAAGCTGAGGAAGGCGCGCGGTTCAGCCATCATGTTCCTTGCTGTTGAGCAGGGTTACTGGAGGTCCTCACCATAGATGGCTGGTCTGACAGCGGAGCCGCTTCGGAGGACTTGGCACCGGGCACAGTCCTCAGCGACTGCCAACTGAGGACCGCCTACCTTCGCTCCGAAGGCTTCGACTGGGTACATCAGCCGTGTAGGCGGCGATCGGCGTCGACTGAGATTACAGGCGCCAGCTTGGCCTTGTCTCATAGGCTCAGGGTATGACCATGACACCGCAGGAGCTTCGCGATCAGGAGCCGACTCTGGAGTTGATCAACAGCGAGATTGCCTCGCGCTTGGCACGGCAGTCGGAGTCGGGGGCGACGGTAGACACGAAGGCGGTCTTCCTGGTGGGGTTCGCGGCCACAGCAACTCAGTTCCTAGCCTCTCAAGCTTTTGAGCCGTACGCCGGCGTTGCAGCCTTTGCGGCCTACACGGTCGCGATCGGGTTCGGTGTCTCGATCTTCAGTCTTACCAAGTTCGAGGACATCGAGCCCCGGGAGGTCCTGGACAACCACGGACGCTCGTCGAAGGGAGCGGCACTGATCGCTCTGGCCGCCACCAGAGTGGGCATCTTCGAGAAGAACAGGCAGGTGCACACCCGGAAGACGAAACGATGGGCGGTCAGCTTGGCTGCAGTCGCAGTCGGGATCTGCCTCTCAACTGTCGCTATCGTGCTGCACACTGGAGGCTATGGCAGACACACAGAACCAGGAAAGCCCACCGCCGCCACCTCCTCCTCCGCCACCTCCACCGCCACCCCCTCCGCCACCAGCCAGTCTCACTGATACCTTCGCCAATCCGGCGCTCGTGGGTACAGAAAAGCGGGGGACGACAAGCCCGTGCACCACAAGTCCGCTAGAGGTCGGCGCCCCGAACGGCGCTGACATGCCGCCTGAGCTTGGGGTATCTCTCTCAGGCGGTCAAGCGGTCTGAGAGGGATGCTTGGTTTCCGACGGTTCGGTGCGCTTGGGCTGTGCCGGGTGCTTCGGGCAGTACCGCACCGTCTGTTGAGGCCAGCTACGTTGGTACCGACCCCGTTGTCGGTACAAGCGGATAGCATCTACAGAGGCTTGTTCCCTTGGAGAATCTCAACGAGAAATGAGAGATCGTGGCGACCAAGACCATCTTCGTGGCCTTCGCAATGGAAAATGAAGCATCTCGCAACCTTTTCACTGGCCAGCGGGTGCACCCTAAGACCCCATTTTCCTTCACCGACATGTCGGTGAAGGAGCCTTACCTCACCGAATGGAAACAGCGCGTCCTCACTCGCATTCGGCGGTCTGACGGTGTCATTGCGCTCATTAGTACCAGCACGCCCAAGGCGACCGGCCAGCTATGGGAGATCGCTTGCGCCGCCTCTGAGGCTAAGCCTCTCCTCGGTATCTGGCTGAACGATAGCTATCGAGTGAAGCCGAAGGAGATGGGTTCCGCGCCGTGTAAGGTGTGGACCTGGGATAATGTCTCCAACTTCATTGACTCGGTTTGAGTCGATGAAGCGCGCTCTGCTGGTCGGTATCGACCAATACGACAGGTTTCCTCTGCTCAGTGGGTGCGTAAATGACGTGACTTCCCTACGTCCCCTGCTGGCTCGAAACGAGGATGATTCACCCAACTTTGACTGCTATTTGGCCACAGCCCCTCAGGCAGGGGGGGCTGTACGGCGCGACGAGTTGCTCGACGATCTTGATCGCTTGTTGGCGCCGGGATCGGATTTTGCGCTGTTTTATTTCGCAGGACATGGCGTACCACAGAACGGCGATGTGGCGCTGGTGAGTTCGGATGGCACTGATGCGACGCCGGGCGTTAGGTTCGCCGAAATCCTTGAGCGCATCGTCCAAAGTGATGTGAAGGAGACTGCGGTTATCCTGGACTGCTGCTTCTCGGGTGGGGCGACAACTATTGCAGCTCTTGGCGCCGATCAGTCGATTCTTCCCAAGGGCTTGACGGTACTAACGGCCAGCCGAAGCGATCAGGTTTCCATGGAGACGCCCGCCGGGCGAGGCCAATTCTCGACTTATTTCGAGGGTGCCCTGGACGGGGGTGCCGTTGACGTTCTTGGGAACGTGAATGTCTCGGGCCTGTATGCCTATTTGTCCGAATCATTCGGTGCCTGGGAGCAACGCCCTACGCTTAAGGCAAACATCGACCGGCTGCATAACATTCGTTCTTGCAGGCCGCGAGTTCCGCTATCGGAGCTTCGAAAACTAACTCAGTGGTTCCCTACGCCGGACTACATTTTCCCGCTCGACCCCTCGTATGAGCCAACCGAGGAGCCTGAAACCCTGAGATGAGATGGTATTTTCAGGATTGCAGAAGTATCGTGCCTGTCGTCTCATTGATCCTGTTGGAGAGGACCACCTTTACTCGCCGCAATGAATTCTACCGGGTGCTCCTTGACCCCCCTCGGTAAGCACTACTGGCAGCTCGCCGCGGCAGGCCGCATATGACCCGCATAGGAATTACGGGCCACCAGGGGCTGCCTGATGCTGCGGCTCTATTTGCCACGGATAAGATTCGCGAGATCCTCGCGGGAGTGGCTCCACCATTGATTGGATACAGCAGCCTCGCTGAAGGAGCAGACCAGCTATTCGCGCAGGAACTGCTTGCCGCAGGAGGGGTCCTCAATGTAGTCGTTCCGGCAAGTGGCTACGAAGGCGTTCGCGGCAGCTGACAAATCCACCTACTTTTCCTTGCTTGACCTCGCAGCCGCAGTGACTCGCCTGCCCTACTCGACTCCTAGCGAGGAGGCGTACGATGCGGCTGGCAAATGGGTTGCAAGTCACTGCGAGGTCATGATCGCTGTGTGGGATGGAAAACCGTCCCGTGGTCTAGGAGGTACCGCCGATGCAGTAGTCCACGCTCGCAAACTTGGACGCACCGTACATGTGGTCTGGCCTCCGGGAGTAAGTAGATCGTGACCCTACCTGCTCATTGATTTTCTTGCCCTTCTCGCCCTGCAAATGCCCTTGACGTAGCGATCACGGTGGCCAGCTTGGTTCTGCTGGTGATCCAGTCGGTGCCGCCGTTTTCGATCTCCTGCTGGACAGCCTGGATCTTGGCTGGGTCGGGCTCGGCGGGACGGGCCAGGCTCGCGCGCATGAATTGCTTGAAGAGAGCGGGGAGCTGTTGTGGGTGGGTCGCGCCCTTCTCCTTGAGTGAGACGAGCGGGAGGAACCAGGTCTCGAAGGCTCTCGTGGTTTCCGCGCTGGCGCGGTATGTCTCGTAGACGGTCCGGAGGTCGGTCGTGTGGTCGTACGGCAGGTGACCGTGGAGGGCGTACTGCAACCGGGTGCCGTCGTATGTCCGGAAGTGTTGTCCGTGGGCTGCGATGTGGTTGGCGCGTTCTGGGTGATGGTCATCACGGCCACGTCGGCGTCGAGTCCTCGCGCGGTCGCTAGGACGGTGACGTGGAGGCCGACCCGGGGTCCAGGGCGAGGCCGGGGAGGCCGAGCGGGGCGAGTTCGATGCCGTGGTCGCGGGTCCGGGACAGAATCAGGCGGGCGGGCGTGTTGGCTGCGGTGTTCTGGAGGTGCTTGGGCTGCTGGCGGTGGCTGGCGTGGATGTCCGAGCGGTCCAGGACGGGGCGGTCCTTGGCGATGTGGGCGACGAGGTGCAGTCTGGTGCGGTCCTGGATGTTGGTGCTGCCGCAGGCGTTGCAGGGGTGGCCGCCGCTGCCGGTCATGTGGCCGCAGGCCCGGCAGGCGGGGACGGTCTCGCGGCTGATGGTCAGGGCGCCGGTGCGCAGGTTGGCTTCGATCATCTCCATGGCCAGCTCGGCGACCTCGCCGGAGGTGTCGGTGACAATGCCTGCGGCCGGTGGCGGGTCGGGTGGGTACTTGGCGGCGATGAGGTCGGCTTCGAAGGCTTCACGGGTGAGCCTGGTGTCGTTGAGCTGGCGGTACCGGAGGTCTCCTGCCAGCGTCACGGTGTTCCACAGGTGCGGCGCGGTCGGTGCGCCGATGATGGCGTTCAGAGCTGCTGCGAGGCGGATGCCCACGGCTTTGCCCGGCTTTGCCTGGAAGGTGAAGGGCCCGTTCTGGACGGGGCCGTTGAGGAACAGGTGCCGCACGAGACCTCCTAGATCGGCGGGATGACCGTCCCAGTTCGAGTGAAGCGCCCGTCTCGCAGGCTGTAGTGGAGGATCGCGGCGTTGGGCAGCTTGGCCTGCCTCTCCTCCGCGAGGACTTCGGGTAGGGGGCGGCTTTCGAGCAGCGAGCGCAGTGCCACCGTCGTGGTCTGGTGGGTGAAGGCGACGACCGTGCTGGTTGAGCGGAGTTCGCTCTGGGCCTGCGCGGCGAATGCGGCGGCCCGTCGGCGGACGCCCTCGGCGAGGGACTCGCCCGCGCCTGGGGCTGTCCACAGGTGCTTGCGCTCGCGGCGGACATCGGCCTGGTCCGGGTAGGTGGCGAACAGTTCGCGCTTGGTCATGTAGGTGGCGTCCCCGTAGTGCTGTTCGTCCAGCAGGGCCGTCTGCTGGTGACGGCCGTTGGGGAGGTCGGGCAGCGCGATCAGTGCGGTGTCGATCGCCCTGCGGTAGGTCGAGGTGTAGACGTGTGACTGGTCTCCCGCGAGAGCCGGTAGGAGGTCGGCGAGCCACTGGGCTTGGCGGTAGCCGCGCGGTGTCAGGCCGACCAGGTCGTGGGAAATCCAGTGGGCGGCGCTCCGCCGTAGGGGCGTGGGTCCTGGTAGAAGCCGTGGTACTTGGTGGCGTTCTCGACGGACTCGGCGTGGCGGATGATCAGCAGCGGCATGGGCGTGGTCCCTAGCCGGCCAGGTTGGCGACGTAGGAGCCGCTGACGCTCCAGGGGGTCAGCTCGATGCCGAAGCCGCTGTGCTCGCCGTCCTGGGTGTGGACGAGCTTGCCGGACAGGTGGACCGTGTCGCCGCTTCGGAAGGCACCGGTGTAGGCGCCCAGGTAGGAGCGCATGTGGGTGATCCTGCGGGCGAAGGAGTCCGGCTCGTCGATGGTCGAGCTGAGGATGGTCTTGACCTTGATCCTGTAGACGGCCGGTGTGGTCAGTCCTTCGCTGTGGTCGGTGATCTTCGCGAGGAGCGAGACCTCACCGATCTCCTTGGAAGAGACCTGGGAGAAGGTCCGGTCGCGGTCGGCGCGGATGGGCTCACAGTTGATGTGCGCGCCGCTGCCTGCCGTCAGCCCTTGGAGCTTGCGCCGTTCCTGCCTGATGAGCGCGTCGAACGAGCACCCCTCCATGTACTTGGCCCGGCGGATGTACAGGCGGGTGAGATCGTCGCCCTCGTAGGGCCTGATCAACTCGGTTTGCTGGAAGAGGTCTTGTGCGGCCTGGTAGCCCTGCGGGCCGTAGCAGACGAGGTCGATGTCGGAGCGCTCGTTGTAGCAGCCCACGAGGAACGAGCCGGTGACGCCGATGAGCCCCTGCGCCTCGTTGGCCATGACCCACTCGGTGATCGACAGGAGGTCGTGGCCCGCCGGGTTGTCGGCCACCAGGCCGGGTTCGGCGTGGATCGCGGTCAGGGCCTGGCGGCAGGAGTAGTGGACTGCGATGTCCTCGCGCGGGATGCCGGTGATGACGCACCCGAGGGTGTCGGAGTACACGTAGCACTCGGGCCTGCCGGCCAGGATGCCGAAGGACTTCGACACGACGCTGTTCTGCCGGTAGGTCTGGCCGAACAGCCTGCGGTCGCCCTTCTCGTCGGGGTGGTACTTCACGTAGCCCAGATAGTGGCTGCCGGGGTGGCTGTCGCCGATGACCTTGAACACGACGCCGTGGTGGTCCATCAGGTAGTCGCGGTCCCGCACGGCGGGGATGGGGCTACCGGTGATCGGCGGTGAACTGTTCCAGCGTGGGGAAGGCTCCGGTGTCGATCGTGCCGGACGATTCATACTGATCAAGTCCCATCGTGAAAAGGGCTCGGCGGTACTGCCACTTGATGTGCTTGTCAGGCCGGGCAGGCTCGGCCGGGCGCATCAACGCGAGGAAGAAGAAGCACTTGACCAGCAGGAACTCGCCCAGGTATCCGCTCACGCGGGGGACAGCGAGTGCGGTGGTGGTCGTGTCGAGCGCGGAGACGTAGGCGGTGCGCTGCTCGGGGGTGATGCGGTATCCCTTGTTGCCGCCCTTGAAGGCCACGATGTCGAGCGCGGGGTAGACGTCGTAGCCCAGCGGGACGGGCCCGTGGTGCTGCCAGTCGATGACACCGGCCGGCAGGACGTTGGGCAGGCCGTAGTCCAGGTGCCCGTGGACCGTCGGGAGCTGTGCCAGCCCGTCCAGGGCCCGGTCGACGGCGTCGTGGACTCGTGCGGAGTCGAAGTCCGGGTTCTCCTTGAAGACGTCTTTGGCGAAGGCGGCCCGTTCGAACCAGGGCGAGGCGGGCAGGGGATGCCTCGCCTCGGCCAGGAGCAGTTCGGAGGCGACGGACGCCGCCTGGCTGATCACCTCGTCGCTGACCCGTCCGTAGCGCTGTGCGTCGGCCAGGGCGTGATCGTGAAGCGAGGCGTCGCCCAGGGAGCGCTCCGTGACGTAGAAGCTCCCGTTCTCTGTTCCGCTGTCGATGATCTCCGGGACCGGATAGCCGAGATTAGCGACGAGCCGCTGGAACTCGCCTTCCTGCCGCAGGTCCTCGCCGCCGGTCCGTTTGTAGAGCAAGCCGTCCGTTGACCGCCACACCGCGCCTTGCGTGGCAGTTCTGTCCTTCACGAATGCCCAGTCGCCCATCTGTCCATCCTTGTGCAGATCTGAGTCCAGGTAGAGCATGCGCGGCTGATCTGAAACAGCCGTGATGGAGCGTCAGGGGCTCTGGGCCGGATGATCGAGTGCGGTCGCCGGAGTAGGGCCGACTGGGAGCTTGGTAGGTGAATACGGGTCGGGCGTACGGGCGGTCAGCGCGAGCAGTGCCAGGGCCACAGCCGAGAATGCGGTCCAGGCCGTGCCCAAGGCCACGCTGACGGGGTCAGGGGCTGCGTGCCGTCCGTTCACCTGCCGGACTCCCGACGCTGGGCGATCGCCTGGTCCAACTGGATCCGGAACAGCTCGACTTGTCCGGGAGTCAGGATGAGGAGCGCCTCAAGGGCTGTGCCGTCCGAGTAGTGGATCTCCACGGGCAGGGCTGCCTGCTCGGCACGGGAGTCGTACCTCACGTCTCGCCGCTGAGGTGTCACATGCGTGACCCGCAGGACCTGCGGACTTGGCGTGCCGCACGCCGTCAGCGGGATCGGAGCTGACTCGGCGACGGTGCGCCGACGGTCGGCAGGGGTCATCGCTGGAACCCCCGTCCGGGAGGTCTACCCAGGTTCCACGCCGCGCCACCAAGGACAGGGCGACGTGGTCATCGACGGGTACTCCCGGTTGCCGTACCGGGGGCGCAGGACCTGCTGGCCTCCACGGATGTCCGTGACGACCAACTGGCTACCGTGGTGGTTCTGGCCGAGGTCACCGATCTGCGGTCCGTCGGGTGCTTGCGCGGGGATAGCTGGGGACAAGGCGCTTCTCCTGGTGGAGGTGGGGGCACTGGTTCCGGTGCGGACACCTCTGAATCCCGGGGAGAGCCTGCGGTGGTGTCCGGTGACTACTGAACGCCCAGATGCTCAGTACCGGAACGTTTCTAGGGGGTTTCTCCCGGTGGAGCAGCAGATCAGGCTGCCGGTGGGCTGGGTACGCTCCGAGGTAGGGTCACAG
The DNA here is from genome assembly GCA_014284505.1 of Streptacidiphilus sp. 4-A2. Taxonomy (GTDB): domain Bacteria; phylum Actinomycetota; class Actinomycetes; order Streptomycetales; family Streptomycetaceae; genus Streptacidiphilus. The sequence continues at coordinate 7,361,091 of JAAFYY010000001.1, forward strand.
GGAGACGGGGACGCCATGTCTGACACCGCAGCGCATCCACTGACGTACTTACGCCAGAGCTATGGCTGGGGCCGGTCGAGTTCGCGCGCTTGCTGAACGAGCTTGCCGCCGTCCGGAAGCTGAACATCGCCTGCAACCGCTCCACTGTGTGGAAGTGGGAGCACGGCCAGGTCCCCGACGAGCCGACGCAAGCTCTCATCGCTGACCTCATCGGCCTCCTGGACCATCAATGGCGTTACGAGGAATGGCCGTTGTGGCTGCCGGTGTGGGAGGTGCTGGGTCTGCGGGCATCCTGGGATACCCCGGGTACCGTGGATGCATTGGCACACCTGAACGGGAGTGGGCTCATGGACCGTCGAGGATTCGTCACGATCACTGGGGCTGCCCTGGTGGCCCTTGCCGCAAGCTGGGCTGACGCGCCGTCCGCCTTCGCCTCCGCCCTGGACGGCGACCGCGTGACCGACGCGATGGTCACCACCATCGAGCAGCGCGTGGACACCCTGCGCTCCCTGGATGACCAGATGGGCGGCGCTCGCCTGCTGGAGCAGGCCCGGGGTGACCTCTCGCTGATCACCGGGCTTCTCCAGGGCGGCCGGTACACCGAGCAGGTCGGCGGCCGACTGCATGCCGTGGCTGCCCGGGTCTGCTACCTGACCGGATGGATGGCCTTCGACACCGGTCTGCACTCCGCCGGGCAGCAGTACTACGTCGGCGCCCTGCGCGCCTCGCGCACAGCCGGTGACGGGGCTTTCGGAGCGTTCATCCTCGCTGAGATGGGCATCCACGTGGCCGAGGCCGGTCACCCCGCGACCGCGTCCACCTGATCACCACCGCGATCGACAACGCACCCAAGTCCCTCGCCCCGGCTGTCGGTTCCTTCCTGCACGTCCACCAGGCAGTTGCCCTCGCCAGTGAGGGCCGCCACGAGCGGGCCGGGGCCTCCTTCAACCGCGCGGTGACCCTCTGGGACCGGCACCAGACCACCAACGAGGACCGGCCCGACTGGCTCGGTTGGTACGGCCCGGCCCAGATGGCCTCCAGCGAAGGCAAGCTCCTCCTCGCCTCCGGCCAGTACGACAAAGCCACAGCCGCCCTGGAGGACTCGGTCAACCAGGCCGTACCCCGCGACGCCGCTGTCCGGTCCGCCCGCCTGGCCGAAGCACGCCTGCTCGGCAAGGACCTCGACGGCGCCCTGGACGCCGCCAACCAGGGAGCTGACCTCCTGGAGAGCCGCGTCTCCTCCGCCCGCGCGACCAGCCGCCTTCAGGAGTTCAGCGCCAAGCTCAGCCCCTACCGGCGCGAGGCCCGGGTGGCCGAATTCCGCGACCGTCTCAGCGCCCTGCCAACCCCGGCATAACGGAAAGTCACGCCGCCTCTGTGTGTGGGATCGTAGAACAGTGAGCGGAGAGCGGCACCACTTCATCCAGGCGTCCCTCCTCGGCGCGTTCGGGTCAACCCCGCCCGGCAAGAGGCAGCGCGACGCCGACATCGCTCTACGTCGGAAGGGCAGCACGACCACTGAGAGCAGTACCCCGGATGATGTGGGCTGGATCGACCGGCTCTACCGGCTCCAGAATCCTGGCCCCGGCGTAGACCCAGACGAGGTGGACAAGCTCTGGGAGCCGGTGGAGAACGGCTATCGCGCCGCAACAGACCATCTGGAGAATCGCTCTGTGAACGCCGCCGACATCGACTGGCTGATCCAGTACATCTGTGCGGCCGGTGTCCGCGGGCCCGGCTTCGGCGACGCGGTCAACCGGTGGCGGGCAGAGGCCGGCGGCACGCCACTGACCGGCGACGACATCCAGATCGCCCGCAGGCTGTCCCTGAACACTAGCCTGGCTCCGATCAAGCAGTGGCGCTGGCGGATCGCCCACAGCCGACCGGCCGACCCTCGGTTCATCATCAGCGATCTGGGATGGGTGTACATCGGTCAGCAGGGGATATCCGGGCGCAGCCTGCACATTCCGCTCACTGCCCGCCTGACCGCGCTGGCATGGATTGATTCGGCGAACCCCGGCAAAGTTGATCACCAAGACATGCGTCCGGGAGTCATCCGTTGGCTCAACGCAGCGTCCTGGGAAGAGACCCCCGAGTTCGTGGTCGGACACCCCGACGACAAGGCGCTGCTTGAGCGGATGACCACTGCGGCGGACGTTGACAAATGGGGTGCTTTGACCCGTGGTGCCTACTACGGCTACGAGGCGCGTCGCCCCGGCATGTTCGCCGACCTGTGAGCTGCTGGCGACGACATCGGCGCCGGTGGGAGCGTCACTGATTGGAACCGCTTGACCGCTGGTCTCTTCCGTCTGCTGCTCGTCAGCCGTGGCGAATTCGCGATAGTTGAATACGCGACTCCACCAGCCTCATGGAACGGGCCGCTGGTGGAGGAGGGAGACCACCCAAATTGCCTTCGGCTGCCTGCGGTGTCCCGTAGAGTCCACGCATGCTTCTCGCGCTGCCGTACGGCTATCCGGCCCAGTGGGGTGATCTCGGGGATGGATCACTGGCGTCTCGACCGCTCTGGCCTTGGTGACTTACATCGGCCTGCGACTCCAGCGCAAGGAATTGAGTCGACAGCAGGGCGAGTTGGAGACACAGCAAGAGCAGATCAACGAGCAGCGTGAGCTGACTCGGCAACAGACCGCCTGGATCACCGCGCAGCTCAGTGCACAACGGAAGGCGCAGGCCCGACGAATAGAAGCTGAGGGGAAGTCGGATACCTTCGAGCTGGCGGAACTTGGCCTGGGGAACTACCAGTATGTCCGGGTGATCAATAAGTCCGACCGTCCGATCTACAACATCTCTTGTATCTGGTCCGCAGGGGACGCGATCGAGAGGCCATATCTCACGGGCCAGGTATCTACCCCGTAACGAACATGGACCGCCCGCGCATCGGGGTGCTTGGCGGGATGCCGCGTCCAATGCTTCGCCCGAACGAGCAGCCACTCGACTTCGTGTTCAACCGTCAGCCGGTGCGCTTGGAGGACTACCGCTTCTTGGTCAACCTTCACCGATGACGAGAGCGTTGTATGGCAGCTCGACCCGCAGCAGCGCCTCACGGAAATCCTTCCCGTCCCTGCGTCGGTGCCGGAACCGGAGGTCTCCGTCAAGCCAACGAGACGCTGGCGAGACCGACTGCTCTCCTGGCGAGACCGCTGAGAGCCGTCCTCCCTCAGCGGCGAGTAGGTGCACACGCTGTGGGAGGACCTTTGGAGTTATCGTTTGGGGCGTGTTTCAAGGCGTGTGGCCTGCCGGGGTTGGCTTGTTGCGCCGGGTATCTGCGGGGTGGTGTTCAAGCTGGGGTGATGGCTGGCGCGTCGCGTAGCGGCTTGGGTGCGTCGGTGTTGAAGTTCGGCTTGCTGGTCGTGCAGTCGCCATAGGAGGAGGGCGGCGGGGTTGTCGGCGTCGGTGAGTTCCCTCTTGTCCTCCTCGGCGCTGGCGAGCGCTGGGGGTTTGTGGGTGGTGGTTTGGGTGCGTTGGAGGGTGGTGGCCAGGGCGGGCCAGGTGGGGTCGGCGGTGATGCGGTCGGCTGCCCGGGGCAGTACGGTGCGGATGTATTTCTCCCAGCGGCTGGTGATGTGTGAGTCGGGAGTCTGAGCAGCGAGGCGGGCGAGTGGTTCGGCGGCGGTGTGCTGGTAGGCGGCGCGTAGGTGGGTGAGGGTTTGCTGGGCGGCTTGGGCCTGTTGCTGGTGGTGTCGGGCTTGTGCCAGGGCGATGGCTACGACGGCGGCGATGGCGGCGCAGAGTAGCCAGGCTGCGGCGCCGCCGGAGGTTGTGGTGCGGGTGAGTTGGTAGGCGAGGTCGCGTAGGGCGTGGCCGGCCTGGTGGTCGGCTTCCTTGCGGGTTCGGGTGGCGCGTTCGAAGGCGATGGCGGCCTGGCGTAGTTCTGCGCGGCCGGTGGTGGGTGCGGTTTGGGCGGCGGCGTCGAGGAGGGTGCCGACGGCGTGGATGTGGTCGGCAGCCTGCTGGTCGTCGGCGTGGGCGAGGACTCGGGGGAATTGGTCGAGGGCGCGGGCGGCGTGCCGCCAGGGGTCGCCCGGTTGGTAGCCGGTGGTGAAGTGTTCGGCGGCCTTGAGTCGGGTGAGGAGCTTGGGGAGGGAGAGGTCGGGTGCCAGTCGGCTGCCGGAGAACCACACCGGTTCGTCGCCGTCGGCGGGTTGGTGGGCGAAGGTGATGCCGCGGATGTCACCGGAGGGCTTGTGGCGGACGTCGGCTATGACGCCGTGCTCGGCGAGGTGGGTCACCAGTTCGGTCACGGTGGATGAGGCGGCGAGGGCTTCGCGGACGGTGGTGCGCAGGCGGATGCTCTCGGCGGGCTGGGCCTGGCGTCGGGCCTTGAAGTGCTCTCGGTGGCCGGCGAGCTTGGCGGCGGTGCCGTCGCCGGGCTTGAGTTGGCGCAGGCCGAAATCGGCTTCGATGCGGTCGACCTCGCGGCGCATGGCTTTGATATAGCGGCCGGGCAGGTCGGGGGCGGCGGCCGTCCCTGGGCGGATCATGGTGACGAGCAGGTGGATGTGGTCGTCGGCGTGGCGGACGGCGATCCACCGGCAGCCCTGGTCGTCGCCTTCGGTCAGGAGCCCTGCGGCGGTCAGGACGCGGCGGGCGGCGGTGGCCCATTCGGTGTCGGTCAGGTGCCGGTCTTCGGGTGCTGCGCGCAGGGGGATGTGGAGGTACTTGACCTCGGGGCGGTGTTCGGGGCGCAGGGCTTTGAGGGGGATGTCGAGGCGGGCGGCGAGTTTGCCGACGGTGTGCTGGTCGGGCTGGCGTCCGGGGTCGGGGGCATGGGTGTTCCAGGCGGCGACCAAGTGGGGGTTGGTGTGTTCGTTGCTTCGGCCGGGGCCGAAGAGGTAGGCGACGGTCTTGTAGGCGTAGTCGCGGACCTGGATGGGCTTGACGATCATTCAGTCCCTCACCAGACGGACGGCAGTGCTCTCGACGGCTTCGATGGCCTGTTCGATGAGAGCGAGCAGCCTTTGGTGTTCGGTGTGCAGGGTTCCGCCTCGGTGGAGGTAGGCGGTCTCCTGGTTGAGGAGGGTGCCGATCCGGTCGAGGGCGGTGGTCGCGGTCGCCAGGTGCTGGATGCCTGCGTGGAAGTCGGCAACGGCGGCGCGGGGGTCGTCGTGTCCGGCCGCCAGGACGGTAGCCAGTGCGGTGAAGGTGCCGGGCTGGCAATGGTTGGCCTGCGCGGCGGCGGTGATCGCGGTCCACTCAGCGTCGCTGAAACGCGGATGGGTGCGGTGTTCGCGCTGTGCGGGTTCGCGCTTGCGGCGGCGCAGCAGCCGGTGGGCGAACCAGTCCTCGTTCGGCACCCCCGGGCCGGACACCTCGGCGGCCTCCCGGGCCGCCGTCTCCGCCCCCTCCGGGGCGGGGAGCGGGGAAGGAGTCCTTACCCGCCTACTTGCTCCCCGTCAGGGGCCTTCCGGTCGGTGGAGTGACCGGGTCGGTCACTGCGGTCGGTCACTCCGGTCAGGGCGGTCAGTCGGCGGTCACTGGTCATCGTGACGCTCCTGGGGGCTCAAAGGGAAGGGTCGGGAACACCCGTTGCACCCGTTGCATGCCTGGCCAGGCGTGGTACGGGTGCGTTTGGTGGGACGGGTGCAGCCGTCCCCGGGAGGATGGTGAGCGGGCTGTGGGGATGCACGGTGGGTGTGGCCGGGACGGGTTCACCCGTCCCGGCCACGGTGTCCGTCCCCGTGTTGAGCTGCGGTGGGGACGGGTGCGACGGGTGCACGCGGATAGGGGGGTGGGCCTCAGCGGCCGAGACGGGGTCCTGTCTCAGGGGCTGGCGGCCGGTAGGGCGTGGCAGCGGGGACGGCCGTCCCTGGGGTGCCTGGGCGGCGCATGGTTCCGACGGCGCGGCTGCGACTGATGGCAGCGGACACCTGGGCCGACGTTTCCGGTCCCCGCCCCGATCGAGGCACCTCGGGGGCCGACGCGACTGGTGGCGGAGGTGCTGGTACGACCGGGGCGCGCTGTTCGACGTGCTCGGGCACCGCCTTGGACCCATCGCGCGTCTCGCTCGCCTCGTCCTTGAGGACGGTGGGGCAGTAGCGGGTCCAGGCGTCGAGGAACTGGGCGCGGGCGAAGCCCTTGGCCTGCGGTTGTGCGGGGAAGCGGTAGTTGCGCGAGCTGATCTCGAAGTCCCGCAGCAGCATCTGTAGGTAGCGCGGGGTCAGGCCCGGTTCTGGTAACTGGGCCAGGGGCTCTCCTCGTCCGAGCACAGCAGCAGGATCAGCTGCTTGGTCGGCAGGACCTCCGGGTTGCCGACGGCCGCGTAGGCGGCGTGGATGTCGACCAGGAGCTGGAGGGGGTAGTCGTCCAGGCCGGGCCGTTCGGCTTCGCGGGCGGTGATGGTGCGGCAGGCGGCGCGGGCGAGGTCCGGCCAGGTGCCGCCTGCCAGGTCGGCGACGATGACCAGGGGTTCCCAGGTGTCGGCGGCGCGGTCCTGTACCGGCATGGCGGGGTCCATGGCGGCAGCCTGGTCGGCGACGGTGGCGGCCCAGACGGCGAGGCGTTCGCGCAGCGGTTGCAGGGCGTCGGCGTCGCGGGTGCGGAAGGGGGCGGCGTACTCCGTTGCGGTGCGGCGGCGCATCCGCACCACCACGGAGCGGTCCATCAGGGTGTCGGGCAGGTCGCCGATGCCGGCCAAGGCGGCCATGGCGAAGGTCTTGTAGGTCTCGACCTCCATGCTCTTGCCGTTGATGCGCAGGGTGTCGCGCTTGCGCTGATGGCCGCCGTTGAGGATGCCGCGCAGGGCCTCGGCCTCGCCTGCGGCCTTGGGGTTGAAGATGGTGTCGGCCTCGTCCACCAGCAGGGTGGGCGGGTTCTCGCCGATCGAGCGGTAGACGGCGGCCACCGAGGCGTTGACGGTCATGATCGGGCGGTGGCAGGTGGCCTCGACCACGTCCAGGAGACGGGACTTGCCGCAGCGCTTCTGCGGGCCGGTGATCGCCAGACGCGGAGCGTGCTGGAACTGCGGCTGCAGGTGCGTCGCCGCCGTCCACAGCGTCACCGCGTCCAGGCTGTGCCGGTCGGGCAGCACCACGTAGCGGGCCAAAGTCGCGCGCAGCTCGTCCAGAATGGCGGACCCGGTTGCGGCGGGTTCCGGACGGGGCAGGGCCGGGTTCGGCGCGGTTCCGGCGGCGGGGTGGGTCTCGGCGGGCTGGGTGCCGGTCGGGGTCACGACCGGGACGGGCTTTCGGTGATCGGTCGGTGCGGGGACCGTCGGGTGCACGGTGATGCTCTTCTCCTCAGGCAGGGGGAGGCCGGCCAGCCGCCCCTGCTTGGTGGTCGTCGGGTTGCCGGTGGCTGGAGAGGAGTGGGCTGTCGGTGTCGGTGGTGCCGACGGCCCACTCCATGTCAGGTCGTGCGGTCAGGCCGCGCGGTCGATCGCTTGCTCTTGGAGCCATGTCGCCACCTCCGCCCAGCGGTAGCGCAGGTGGCGTCCGACCTTGAGGGCGGGCGGACCTTGGCGGCGGTGGTTCCACACGTAGACCGTGCTGAGCGGCACTCCGAGGTAGTCGGCGAGTTCCTCCGCGCTCAGCAGCGGACGGCGGTCGGGCAGTGCGGTCTGGCGGTTGGTGGGTCGTCCCACGAGAGCTCCCGGTCGATAGGCGGCATTCCCCCGGACCGCCAGCGAAAGGCTGTGCGGATCAGGTGGGAAGACAGTGCACCAGAAATCCGGCCGCACCAAATAAGCGTCTGGACATGCGAGCTGCCAGCATTTGGTGTTCTGCCCGATTCGCCGGAATCGGCTCCGAGATGATTGGGACTGGATGGGACCGCCTGGGACTGATGAGCACCGTTTGGGACTGACGGACACGGGGCGTTATTTATCGAATCGTTACCTCTCTCGGGTCGCTGAACAGCTGGAACGTCCACTGATGCCGCGATGGGGTCACGCGCGGTGGATCCCGCCGTTGTGATCCGAGTGCTGGGGTGAGTCCGTCATGAGGTGCGGCCGGGAATCGATGCTACGGTCCGGTGCGGGGTCCTGTGCGCCTCTGTAGGAAGTCGATTCGTAGGCAGTCTTGTTTCCCGTAGCTTCGCTTCTTTAGTGGTTGACAATGCCTCCACTGGGATCAAGATTCCGGACACTGCGAGTTCCGCGACTGGGCCGAAACGGTGTCCACGGACCTCGCCAGGCGGGCAGTCCGCCCCTGCCTCTTCCCAACCCCCTTGAAGGAGACTTCCTTTGGCGAGCATCTACGACCGATGGCACAAGACCCGTCCTGCGAAGGCGGACAAGGAGTGCCCGGACCACAAGGGCAAGGTGGCTGGCGCCGAACACGGCGTCGGCAAGCGCTGGCAGGTCCGCTACCGCGATCCCGCCGGCGAACAGCGCAAGGAGAACTTCGAGCGCAAGACCGACGCTGACAGGCGGGCGGCAGAGGTCCAGAGGGATCTCGACGTCGGCACCTACGTCGACCCGACGTTGACCAAGGTCACCCTCGGGGTCTTCGCCCAGCAGTGGTTGGCTGCCAACACCGCTGGCCCGACAACGGGTGTGCGCTACGAGGGCCTGGTGCGCAATCACATCGACGCGCGGCTCGGCCACTTGGCGATCCGGTCGTTCCAGAAGCCCTCGATCATCCAGGGGTGGATCAAGGAGCTACAGGAGATACCTCTCCAGCCGTCCACCATCGGCGGGATCGGCGATGTCCTCAGCAGCATCTTCGATGCGGCGGTCGATGACGGCCTGATATCCCGCAATCCCTGCAAGGCGGGGTCGGTGCGCTGGCCTCAGCCTGTGAAGAAGGCGGTGGTGCCGTGGACGCGTGAGCGAGTCCTGGCCGTCGTCGCCGGGCTGCCGGAGCGCTTCCGTGCCGGTGGACTCGTCGGAGTCGGCTGCGGCCTGCGGCAGGGGGAGGTCTTCGCCCTGTCCGAGGGGGACATTGACTTCAAGGGCGGCTGGCTGAATGTGAACCAGCAGATTCGCTTCGTCGGCAAGACGATGGTGTTCGCGCTGCCGAAGGGCGACAAGGTCCGCTCGGTGCCGCTGTCGCCCCGGACGGCCGTGGCTCTGCGCACCCACCTGAAGTCGTTCCCCTCGACCGAGGTGACGCTGCCCTGGGCGGTCGAGGGCGGCAAGCCCAGGACCCTCCGCCTGCTGTTCGTGGACGCGAACGGCAAGGCGTACAACCGCAGCGTCTTCAACGCGGGGGACTGGAAGCGGGCCCTCGTGCACGCCGGGGTGATCCCGCCCCGAGTCTCAGGGGCGCAGTACTTCGCGGCGGCCCCCGAAGACGGCATGCACGCGCTGCGGCACACCTACGCCTCCGCTCAGCTCGAAGGCGGAACCAATATCAAGGCACTCTCAGTGTTCCTCGGGCACTCGGATGCCGGGTTCACCCTGCGGACCTACACCCACCTCATGCCGGGCAGCGAGGGCCGCAGTCGCTCCGCCACGGATGACTTCCTCGTCGGCGGCGGGCACCAGCAGCAGGGCACTGAGCATGTGCCCTCGGCGGTGGTGTGCCCTGAGAGTGCCCTGGCGGCCTGAATCGGTCCTCGCCAGCGCCTCCTCGGAGAGGCTTCATAGAGGCCCGGCAAGGCAACGAACCAGCAGGTCAGGGCCACATCAGGCAGTAGAGCTGGTGGCCGGCGTCGTGGAGGCGGGAGGCGAAGTCCTGCCACTCGTGGAGCATCTGGTAGATCACGAAGGCGTCGCGGGGGCCGGCGGTCGGGGACGGTGGACCAGATGAAGGCGGCGGTGCCGAGTTCGGCCTCGTCGGCCTTGCGCAGGGGCTCGACCACCGAGTGGGGGAGCTGGAAGACGGCGTAGTCGGGGTGGAGGACGACCAGCTCCAGCGGGGGGACGGCGGAGAGCGGGATGCCCTCGATGCCGGTGAGCACCATCGCGCTCATCGTCTCCGGCTTGATCTTGGTCGAGAGACTGCCGCTGATCGACTCCTCGGAGCCGTCCTGGCCGAAGAGTTCTCCGAGGCGCCCGAGGGTGCCCAGCTCGCCTGCGTCCAGGCCCAGGCCGTCGCGGCCGAGGGCGGTCGGGACGCGGGCGGCGGTCGCGCGGTCGGGTGCGCCGAAGTACTTGTAGGTCACCCCCATGCCACCACCCCTTGCTCCCGTGCTGCCGTCACCGCTGCGACTGCCGTGGCGTCCCGCCCTGCGCGCAGCCCTGGACGAACCATCGGACCCATCGCGTGCGTCGGACACCGCTGACCATCCTTACTGGCAGTCACCCATTTGCCAACAGTGAGCGGGCGGGCGGCTGTGCACTGCGGCCCGATCATCGTCCCAGATGATCGGCCGGGACATGCCGAGTGACGGGCAGCGATTTTTGAAAGACGCAGATTTGAGACTATGTGTGTCGTGACCTACCCGTACGAAGCACCCGAGTCCCAGAAGCTCTTCGCACGCGCCTCCGCGGTGACCCCCGGTGGCGTGAACTCGCCTGTCCGCGCCTTTCGCGCGGTGGGCGGAACGCCCCGGTTCATGGTCTCCGGCCAGGGGCCCTACCTCACCGACGCCGACGGTCGCGAGTACGTTGACCTGGTCTGCTCCTGGGGACCGATGATCCTCGGCCATGCCCACCCCGAGGTGATCGAGGCGGTCCGCGCGGCCGTGAGCCGGGGGACCTCCTTCGGTACGCCCGGCTCCGGGGAGGTGGAACTGGCCGAAGAAATTGTGAGCAGAGTCACTCCGGTCGAGCAGGTGCGGCTGGTGTCCTCCGGCACCGAGGCCACCATGTCGGCGATCCGGCTGGCGCGCGGATTCACCGGCCGGGCCAAGGTGGTGAAGTTCGCCGGCTGTTACCACGGACATGTGGACGCGCTGCTGGCCGCCGCCGGTTCCGGGCTGGCCACCTTCGCCCTCCCGGACACGCCGGGGGTCACCGGCGCGACCGCCGCGGACACCATCGTGCTCCCCTACAACGATCTGGACGCGGTGCGGGCGGCCTTCGCCGCGCACCCGGGCGAGATCGCCTGCGTGATCACCGAGGCGTCGCCCGGCAACATGGGCGTGGTCCCACCGCTGCCCGGCTTCAACGCCGGACTGGCGGAGCTCTGCCGCGCGGACGGCGCGCTCTTCATCTCCGACGAGGTGATGACGCTTCCGGGTCTCCCGGGCCGGCTGGTACGGGCTGGAGGCCGCGCACGAGGGCTGGGCCCCGGACCTGCTGACCTTCGGCAAGGTCATGGGCGGCGGCTTCCCGGCGGCGGCCTTCGGCGGACGCGCGGACGTGATGGCGCACCTCGCTCCCGCCGGTCCGGTCTACCAGGCCGGGACGCTCTCCGGGAACCCGGTCGCCACCGCCGCCGGGCTGGCCCAGCTGCGCGGCTGCACCGACGAGGTGTACGCGACCGTGGACCGGGTCGCGGCCGAGGTCTCCGGGCTGGTCGGGGCCGCCCTCAGCAAGGAGGGCGTGGCGCACCGGGTGCAGCACGCGGGCAGCATGTTCTCGGTCTTCTTCACCGAGGAGGAGGTCACGAACTACGACGACGCCCGTCGCCAGGAGTCGTTCCGCTTCACCGGCTTCTTCCAGTCCATGCTCGCCCAGGGCGTCTACCTGCCGCCGTCCGCGTTCGAGTCCTGGTTCGTGTCGGCCTCGCACGACGACCGCGCGATCGAGCGGATCGCCGCGGCGCTGCCCGCGCCGCCCGGGCCGCGGCGGAGGCGACCGCGGCGTAGCCCGTGCCGTGGTCCGTGCCGCAGCCCGTGTCGCAGTCCGCGCGGTAGTCCGCGCCGTCGGTCCGGCGCACCGCCGGACCTGCGCGCCCCCGCCCGACCCCGAGCCAGAGCCGGGACGGGGCGGGGGCTGGGCGATACTGGCGTCACAGCAGGCGAGCAGCGTCCCCGAAGGAGCAGTCCAGGTGAGCAGCCGAACCGACTCAGCGAACGACGTCACCGTCGTCCATCTCATGCGGCACGGCGAGGTGCACAACCCGGAGGGCGTGCTGTACGGGCGGCTGCCCGGGTACCACCTGTCCGAGCTGGGCAAGGAGATGGCCGAGCGGGTCGCCGACCATCTGAGCGGACGCGACATCACGCATGTGGTCGCCTCCCCGCTGGAGCGCGCGCAGGAGACGGCCGCGCCCATCGCCGCCGCGCACGGGCTGGACACCGCGGTGGACGGGCGGCTGATCGAGGCCGAGAACATCTTCCAGGGCAAGACCTTCGGTGTCGGCGACGGCTCGCTGCGCAACCCCGGCTACTGGAAGTACCTGACCAACCCGTTCCGCCCGTCCTGGGGTGAGCCGTACATCGAGCAGGTGGTGCGGATGATGGGCGCGCTCGACGCGGCCAGGGACGCGGCGCGCGGGCACGAGGCGGTGTGCGTCAGCCATCAGCTGCCGATCTGGGTCACCCGCAGCTTCACCGAGCGCCGGCGGCTGTGGCACGACCCGCGCAAGCGGCAGTGCTCGCTGGCCAGTCTGACCAGCTTCACCTACCACGGTGACAAGATCGTATCGATCGGCTACAGCGAACCGGCGCGGGATCTGCTGCCTGCCCACCTGGTCGGCAAGGGCCGTCGGGGCGATGCCCCGGTCGCTAAGAGCTTCGGCGCCTGAGTCTCCGTTCGATCACGTGTCGTGGCAGGTCAGGGCACTTGCCACGACACGACGGCGGGGGCAGTGAAGGGGCTCAAAATACCCATGCGAAACTCTTCACATGCGCCCCCGCCAGACCTCCAGCATGATCTCCCGCGTTGACCCCAGCCCGATCGGAAGCCCCGTCGAGGGCCCGGTGACGGTCCCGGTGACGGTCCGGGGCAAGCGATCGGCCCACCGCCCGACGGCGCGCACCCTGATCGCCGCCGTCGCCGCCGCGTCGGCCCTGGTCCTGTCCGGCTGCTCCTCGACGGGCTCCTCGTCCTCCAGCGACGCCGGGAACACCTCCTTCGTGAAGGGCACCGGCGAGATCACCACCGTCCCGGCCGCCCACCGGGGCGCGCCGATCGAGCTGTCGGGCAAGGACCTGGACAACAACCAGGTCAGCCTCGCCTCCTTCCGGGGCAAGGTCGTGGTGATCAACGTCTGGGGTTCCTGGTGCGCGCCCTGCCGGGCCGAGGCCGGGGACTTCGAGAAGGTCTACCAGGCGAACGAGGCCAAGGGCGTGCAGTTCCTCGGCATCGACACCCGTGACCTCCAGGCCGCCGCCGCCCAGGCCTTCGTGACCGGTCACAACCTGACCTACCCCAGCCTGTACGACCCGGACGGGTCGCTGCTGCTGAAGTTCCCGCGGGCAACCTGGACCCGCAGGCCATTCCGTCTACGCTGATCCTCGACCGCCAGGGCCGCATCGCCGTCCGCGCGCTGGAGCCGCTGCTGGCCAGCCAGCTGCAGCAGATCCTCGCGCCGGTGCTCGCGGAGAAGTCGTGAGCGCAGCGGCTCCGGTCCTGCTGGCGTTCTCCGACAACCAGACGGTGGTCTCGGGGGCGCTGATACTGGCGATCCGGTGGCGATGCTGGCCGGCCTGGTCTCCTTCTTCTCGCCGTGCGTGCTGCCGCTGGTCCCCGGCTACCTCTCGTATGTCACCGGCTTCTCCGCGGTGGACCTGGCCGACGCCGAGGGGCGGCGGCGCGGGCGGATCCTGTTCGGGGCGCTGCTGTTCATCACCGGTTTCACCGCGGTGTTCGTCTCCGAGGGCGCGCTCTTCGGCTACTTCGGCCGCCAGCTGCTCGAATACCAGCACACCATCGACCGCTTCACCGGCGCCTTCACCATCCTGATGGGCCTGGCCTTCATGGGCTTCCTGCCCGGCTTCACCCAGCGGGAGCTGCGCCCCCACCGCAAGCCGGTGGTCGGCCTGATCGGCGCGCCGGTGCTCGGCATGGTCTTCGGCATCGGCTGGACGCCCTGCATCGGCCCGACCCTGTCGGCGGCGCTGAGCCTGTCCGCCGACCAGGCCAGCGCCGGTCGCGGGGCGCTGCTGACCTCTGTCTACTGCCTGGGCCTCGGCCTGCCGTTCATTCTGGCGGCGCTGGCCTTCCGCCGGGCGCTGGGCGCGTTCGGCTGGGTCAAGCGGCACTACCAGGCGGTGATGCGGATCGGCGGCGGGATGCTCGTCGTCGTCGGCCTGATGCTTGTCACGGGGTGGTGGAGCCAGCTGGTGTACCAGTTGCAGCTCTGGTTCCCCATCTCCACGTTGGGAATCTGAATCATGAGCGACCGTCCGGGGACCGACGACAGCGACCTGCGGGTGGCGGGCCAGAGGCCGTCGCCGGAGCAGGCGTCCGGTCAGGAGCAGGAGCAGGAGCAGAAGCTGGAGCCGGAGCAGAAGCAGAAGCCGGAGCAGAAGCCGGAGCAGAAGCCGGAGCAGAAGCCGGAGCTGGAGCCGGGGCGGCCGGAGGGCCGGTCGGCTGCGGAGGCGGGTGACGAGCAGCGGGAGCTGGCCGCCGCCGAGCGCCTCAGCAGTGCGCCGCGCGAGGACGACGCGACCGAGGCCGAGGGCCCGGCGGGCGGTGGCGAGGCCGTCGGCATCGGGGTCGTCGGCTGGCTGCGCTGGGGCTGGCGGCAGCTCACGTCCATGCGGACCGCGCTGATCCTGCTGTTCCTGCTCTCGCTGGCGGCCGTCCCCGGCTCGCTGGTGCCGCAGACCTCGGCCAGCCAGATCAACGTGGACAACTTCCACACCAACCACAAGCTGCTCTCGCCGGTCTTCGACAAGCTGCAGATGTTCGACGTCTACGGCTCGTGGTGGTTCTCGGCGGTCTACCTGCTGCTGTTCATCTCGCTGCTGGGCTGCATCATCCCGCGTACCTGGCAGTTCGTCGGCGTGCTGCGGGCCAAGCCGCCGGCCGCGCCGCGGCACCTGGTGCGGCTCCCGGTGTACGCGACCTGGCGCACCAGCGCCGACGCGGACACGGTGCTCGCCGCGAGTGACGCGCTGCTGCGCCGGCGCCGGTTCCGCACCTCGCGGGTCGGGCGACTCGGTGACCTCGGAGAAGGGCTACCTGCGCGAGGTCGGCAACCTGCTCTTCCACATCTCGCTGATCGCCATGCTGATCGCCTTCGCGGTGACCAAGCTGTTCGGCGGCATGGGCACGGTGGTGGTGGTCGAGGGCGGCGGCTTCACCAACAACGTCTCCATGTACGACAACTTCTTCCCCGAGCGCGTTCTACACGGCGGACAGCCTCGACCCGTTCCAGTTCACCCTGAACAGCTTCACCGCGACCTACCAGACCCAGCGGTGACCAGTTCGGCACGCCGCGGACCTACTCGGCGAACATCACCTACCAGGACGGCGTCAACGGCAAGTCCAAGTCGGGCGTGCTGCATGTGAACGACCCGGTGAAGATCGGCAGCAGCAATGTCTACCTGACCGCGCACGGCTACGCGCCGGTGGTGAAGGTGACCAACGCGGCCGGGACGGTGATCTTCAACGGGCCGACGGTGTGCCTGCCGCAGGACGCCAATGTCACCTCGCTCTGCGCGATCAAGATCGCGGACGGCTACACCACCAAGTCCGGCCAGACCACCCAGCTCGGACTCTCCGGCTTCTTCTCGCCGACCCAGTCGACCAACCCGAACTCCGGGCCGCAGTCGATCTTCCCGGCGATGGACAACCCGCGGCTGTTCCTGACCGTCTACCACGGCGACCTCGGCGTGAACTCGGGCATCCCGCAGAGCGTCTACACCCTCGACCTCAGCCACATGACCCAGTACAAGGTGGCCGGGCAGCCGCTGTCGGTGGCGCTGGTCCCGGGCGAGGGCCTGAAGCTCCCGGACGGCGGCACGCTCACCTTCACCGGCACCAAGCAGTGGGTGAACTTCACCATCGCGCACAACCCCGGCACCTCCGCCGCGCTGATCAGTTCCGTGCTGGCGATCCTGGGCCTGATCGGCTCGCTGTTCGTCCAGCGCCGCCGGATCTGGGTCCGCGCGGTCACCGGCGCGGACGGCAGCACCACCGTCGAGATCGCCGGGCTGGCCCGCAGCGAGTCCGCCCGGATCGCCGAGGAGCTGGCCGACCTCGCGCTCGCCCTCCAGGACACCGCCCCGGCCGACCGCCAGGCCGAGGCCGACGCGCCCGACGACTCCGAAAAGCCCGCTGCCGACGCGCCCGAAGACGGCTCCGCCGACACCGACGTCCCCTCGCCGACCTCACCTCCAGGAAGGACTGACCGAGCGTGTACCTCTTCGCAGACGCGGCGATCGACAACAACTTCGCCCATATCTCCAACGTCCTGATCTACTCCTCGATGGCCGTCTACCTGATCGCCTTCCTGGCCTACACGGCCGAGTGGACCTTCGGTGGCCGCAGCCGTATCGCCCGGCAGTCCGCCGAGCTCACCGCGCAGCCCGGGGTGACCATGGCGCAGGCCGTGGCCACGGCGCAGGCGTCCGCGGAGAAGGTCAGCGGGGCCGCCGCGCCGAAGGTCTCGGTGACCGTCACCCGCCGGGGGCCGCACCGCCACCCTCACCCGCACGGTCGCGGCCCGGGCCGGATCGGTGGACGTGGTCACCCGCGGCGACGCGGAACCGCCGGTGGACGGCGTGGGCGCGGCCGGCGGCGACGAGCGCGCCGACCGGATCGGCCGGATCGCGGTCGCCATGACCGTCCTCGGCGGTCTGCTCCAGCTCGGCGGCGTGGTCGCCCGCGGCATCTCCGCGCACCGCGCGCCCTGGGGCAACCTCTACGAGTTCACCTGCGCGCTGACCCTGGTCGCGGTGCTGGTCTTCCTGGGCCTGCTGTTCTCCGGCAAGGACGTGCGCTGGCTCGGCCTGCTGCTCACCACCGGCGTGCTGCTCGGGCTCGGCCTGGCCACCACCGTGCTGTACACCTCCTCCGAGCAGCTGGTCCCGGCGCTGCACTCGTACTGGCTGTGGATCCATGTGTCCGGCGCGATGATCTGCGGCGGCGCGCTGTACGCCGGGGCGATCGTGACGGTGATGTTCCTGTGCAAGGAGCGCTACGAGGCGGCGCTGGCCGAGGGCCGGGCCAGGACCGGCCGCTGGGCCGACATCTGCGAGCGGATGCCCTCCTCGGCCACCCTGGACAAGCTGTCCTACCGGATCAACGCCTTCACCTTCCGCTGTGGACCTTCACCATCATCGCGGGCGCGATCTGGGCGGAGAGCGCCTGGGGCCACTACTGGCAGTGGGACCCCACCGAGACCTGGGCGTTCATCACCTGGGTCGGCTACGCCTGCTACCTGCACGCCCGCGCCACCGCCGGCTGGAAGGGCCGCAAGGCCGCCTGGCTGGTGCTGATCGCCTTCGGCTGCTTCCTGTTCAACTCCTACGGGGTGAGCATCTTCATCAACGGCGTGCACTCCTACGCCGGGCTGTAGGCGGGCCGCGAGCCGCCGCCCTGCCGTATCCCTCAGGGGTCACTCCGCCAACGGAGTGACCCCTGAGCCGTGTTCAGGCCCGCCCGCGCGGACGCCCGGCACGGGTTGTCGGTGGGGGAGTGGAGAATGTGACCGCGTACAACCCGACCGGATTCGGCCGGGGCACCGACAGCGGGGAGACGACGGCCATGGAT
Source organism: Streptacidiphilus sp. 4-A2 (assembly GCA_014284505.1). Lineage (GTDB taxonomy): Bacteria > Actinomycetota > Actinomycetes > Streptomycetales > Streptomycetaceae > Streptacidiphilus. The sequence goes on from JAAFYY010000001.1 coordinate 7,378,543, forward strand.
GCTCGGATCGTGGGCGATACGACGGGTGGCGCGAGCGGGATCGCGGACCCGTTCGGCACGGCCGGGCTGCGGCGCCGGGTGCTGGAGGCCTGGTCCGCCTCCCCGGCGCGGTTCCGGGAGGACGCCAACGCCGAGGAGGAGCTGGCTCTCGGCGGCTACCGCGACCGCCTGGTGATCGAGCTCGCCCAGAACGCCGCCGACGCGGCGGCCCGGGCCAAGGTGCCCGGGCGGCTGCGGCTGACGCTGCGTGAGGGTGTGCTGGCCGCCGCCAACACCGGCTCCGCGCTGGACGCCGAGGGCGTGGAGTCGCTGTCCACGCTCCGCGCCTCCTCCAAGCGCGAGACCGCCGCCGACGGCGCGGTCGGCCGCTTCGGCGTCGGCTTCGCCGCGGTGCTGGCCGTCTCCGACGAGCCCGCGGTGCTCAGCCTGCCCGGCGGCGTCCGCTGGTCGCTGGCCGAGGCGCGCGCCCTGGCTTCCGAACAGCAGGCGCTGGCCGAGGAGTTGCGCCGCCGGGACGGCCATGTGCCGCTGCTGCGGCTGCCGTTGCCGGCCGAGGGCACCCCGCCCAGCGGCTACGACACGGTGGTGGTGCTGCCGCTGCGGGACGCCGCCGCGCAGGACCTCACCCGGCGGCTGCTGGACGGCATCGACGACGCGCTGCTGCTGACCCTCTCCGGGCTGGACGAGGTGGTCGTGGACACCGGCGACGGCCCGGTGCGGACCCTCACCCGCCGGGAGCTCCCGGCCGCGTCCGACCTCGAAGGGCCGACGGTGGTCGTGGTCGCCGACGGCTCCGGGGAGCGGCACTGGCAGGTGGCCTCGGCCGGCGGTGAGCTGGCGCCGGAGCTGCTGCGCGACCGCACGGTCGAGGAGCGCCACCGTCCGCACTGGTCGGTGACCTGGGCGGTCCCGGCCCCCGACCCCGACGCCGACCCGGACGCGGCTCTCGACGTCCGGCGCGGCGGCGGCCCCGAGGCCTTCGGCGGGACCGGCTTCACGCCGGTCGTCCACGCGCCCACGCCGACCGACGAGCCGCTCGGCGTCCCGGCCCTGCTCATCGCCTCCTTCCCGCTGGACTCCACCCGCCGCCACATCGCGCCGGGGCCGCTGACCGACTTCCTGGTGGAGCAGGCCGCCGAGGTCTATGCCGCGCTGCTGCGCCGCCGCGGCGCCGACCTGTCCAACCTGCGGCTGGTGCCCGGCCCGCTCGGCCAGGGCGAGCTGGACGGGCGGCTGCGGCAAGCCATCCTGCGGCTGCTGCCCGACGTGCCCTTCCTGCCCGCCGCCGAGGACACCACCGCGCTGCGGCCCCGGGACAGCGTGCTGCTGGAGAACGCGGACGCGGAGATCGTCCGGGCGCTGGCCGAGGTGCTGCCCGGCCTGCTGCCGGCCGGGCTGGAACGCCGTCCTGAGCTGCGGACCCTGGGCGTGCGGCGGCTGGCGCTGGCCGAGACCGTCGACCAGCTCGCGAACCTGGACCGGGAGCCCGTCTGGTGGCGCAACCTGTACGGCGCGCTGCTCGGCGCCGACCGGGACGCCCTGGGCGCCCTGCCGGTCCCGCTCGCCGACGGACGCAAGATCACCGGCCCGCGCCGGGTGCTGGTCCCCAGCGGCTCCGAGGTGTCGGCCGAGGACCTGACCCTGCTCGGGCTGCGGCTGGTGCACCCGGAGGCCGCCCACCCGCTGCTGGAGCAGCTCGGCGCGGGCGCGGCCACCCCGATCGGCGTCCTGGAGACCCAGGAGCTGCGCGCCGCCGTGCTGCGCTCGGTGGAGTCCGACGACCAGGACGAGGCGGAGGAGGTCGCCGAGGCGGTGCTGCGGATCGTCCGCGCCGCCGGCATCGGCCCGGCCGGGGCCTCACCCGCCGAGGACGCCGGCTCCGGCGCCGACCGCTACCCGTGGCTGGCCTGGCTGGCGCTGCCCGACGAGGACGGCGAGCTGGTCGCCGCCGGTGAGCTGGTGCTCCCCGGCAGCCCGCTGGCCGCCGTCGCCGACGAGGAGGACGCGGTCTTCCTGGACGAGGAGTGGGCCGAGCGCTGGGGCCCGGACGTGCTGCGGGCCGTCGGCGTCGGCTACAGCCTGGGCCTGGTCCGGGCCGAGGAGGCCGTGCTCGACCCGGACGACCTGGAGCGGCTCGACCCCACCAGCAGCCCGGACCGCGCGGCCGGCGGCGAACCCGGGGCATGCTGGACGAGTCGCCCGAGGGCTTCGCCGACTGGGCCGAGGAGGTCGCCGAACAGGTCGCCGAGCGGGCCAAGCGCCGCGGGGGCGAGGCCGACCCGGGCCTCCCGGAGGTCCCTCCGGTCGCCGCCGAGCTGCTTGCCGTCCGTGACCTGGACCTGGTCGACGACGACGCCTGGCCGCAGGCCCTGGCGCTGCTCGCGGCCCCGCCGCTGCGCGACGCGGTGGTGAACCCGGTGCGGCTGCTGCTCGCCGACGGCAGCTCCGCCGAAGTCCCCTCCTACACCGCCTGGTGGCTGCGGGACCACCCGGTGCTCGACGGCCGCCGCCCGGCCGGCCTGCGCGCGGCCGGGGCCGACCCGCTGCTGCGCGGCCTCTACCCGGAGGCCCGCACCACCCTGGACCCGGTGTTCCTGCACGCCCTCGGGGTGCGCACCACCCTGTCCGCGCTGCTCACCGAGCCCGAGGGCCCGGACGAGGTGCTCTACCGGATGGGCGACCCGGACTGTGAGCTGACGCATCGTCAACTACATGGCCTGTACACGGCGCTGGCCCGGGTGGAACTGGAGCGGATCGCCCTGCCGGAGGAGGTCAGGGCGCTGCCCCCGATGGATCACGACAGTCACCGCCGCCCGGCGCACACGGTGGTCGTGGACGTCGCCGACGCGGTCGTCGCCGATGCCCCGGACCTGGTCCAGCTGCTGGACGACTACCCGCTGATCACCGTCGCCCCGGCGCTGGCCCCGCCCTGGCCGAGCGGCTGCACGCCTCGCTGGCCAGCGAGGTCGCGGGCGGCCGGGTGCTCAGCGAGGGCGTCGTGCACCGGGTCCCCGAGGCCGTCCGCGAGCTGCTCCCCGGCTGCCCGGAGGTCTACGAGGAGCACGAGGAACTGCTGGTCGTCGGCCCGGATGGGCAGGAGGCCGCGGTCGACTGGCGCTGGGACACCGACAACCCCGCGCCCGAGCCCGACGCCGGGGAGGAGGCGCCGGAGCCCGACGAGTTCGCCTCCGCCGTCCCCTATGGCGCGCTGCACGCGGCCACCCCGGAGGGGCTCGCCGCCGGTCTCGCCTGGGCGGCGGGCCAGTGGCACCGCCGCTTCGAGGTCCTCGCCTTCCTCTCCGACCCGGACCGCGCCTACGAGCTGAGCGCCGCCCGGGACTTCGAGAGCTGAACCCCGGCCTGGTCGGTCAGTTGGCGAGGATGGTCAGCATCCGCGACCGCCGGTGACCGGGTCGCCGACGACGGATGCCACCCGTGCGGTGCCCGCGACGAGCACCCGGTCGTTCTGTGCCTGGACTTCATGAGCGTGCCCCCGTGTCGTTCGGAAGAATGGTCGGCGCCGCGGGGGCCGGTGTGTCGCGGCGGCTCCCGGCGGCGCCGCCCCACCGTGCCGGGCGGCGCACAGCGGCGGCAACCTCGATCCGGTGTCTCCCTGTCCTGTCTCGATCATGGCTCTGACCTGCGGCTTGAGACGTCTCAGGATGCACGGTGGGACTCATGGACGGGCAAAGACAGCAGCCCCGCAGGCGCTGTGCCTGCGGGGCTGCTCGGGTCGGCTGTGCCGGGGCCGTCAGTTCCTGACGGCGAAGTACTGCCAGGCGCTGGAGGTGTTGGCGTTGCTGGTGTCAGCGGCGCTGTGGACGTACTCGGCGGCGAAGCGGTAGAGGTGCCCGGTCGCGTTGCCGAGGGTCAGTGTGTCGCGGGCGGTGCCGGTGGAACCGATCTTCTCGCAGCCCGAGCTGACGACCGTGCGCCAGCTGCCGGAGTAGTCCTCCTGCACCGTGAAGTCGACGCACTGGCCGCTCTTGTCCGGGGCCACGGTCGCCGAGAGCACCGGGCGCACCGTGTGGTGGTAGACCCGGTAGACCGTGCCCGGCAGGGTGCCGTAGTAGCCGGACTGGGCTGCCTGGACGGCCGCCTGGTCGACGGCGTAGTGGTCGGCCCCGGCGGGGCGTACTGGTAGTCGCCCGCGTAGATGGCGCTGAACCAGGTGCTGCTGGTCAGCTTGTACCAGGCACTGAGGTTGCCGTTCCGGTCCACCGTGCCCGAGGCGATCTGCCGACGGATGCCGCCTGCGGGCTGGGCGTAGAGGGTGACGGTCCGGTTGTTGTAGGTCGTGCCCAGGTGGGTGGTGATCCTGGCCCACTGGTTGTAGCCGTAGGCCGGGGCGTCGGCGGTGACGCTCAGGGCGGTCGCGGTGCGGGAGACCTGGACCGTCGCGGAGCCGGTGGACGCCGAGCGCAGGCCGTCCCGGGGTAGCTGACCGTGTAGGTGTTGGCTCCGCCGGTCTGCGGGGTGTCGGTGAAGCTGAAGGCCCCGCTCGTCGACACCCTGGCCTCGGTGACGGCGACGCCGGCCGGGTGCGCCGGATCGGTCCGGGACACCTGCACGGACTCGCCGGACGGGAAGCTGCCCTGCCCCTGGAGCGGAGTGGAGAGCCGCCCGGTGACGGTGAGTGCCCTGGCCCGCCCGCTGGTGGCCGGCGCGCTCAGGCTGACCGCGGTCGCGGCGGCGTCGGGCACGAAGAAGCTGTAGCTGGTCGGCACCTGGGACTCGTTCCCGGCGGCGTCGACCTCGGCGACATAGAGGTTGTGCAGGCCCCAGGTGGGCGTGAGGGTCAGCGGGCTGCCGACGGCCAGACTGGTCGAGTCCAGGGCGGTGGGCGCGGAGTCCAGCTTCCAGATCAGGTGATCGACGCCGCTGACCTGGCAGTCCTTCGTGCCGGCGGTGGTGCAGCCGGCGGGCAGCGGGTCCGGGGCGGGGGTGATGGTGAAGGTGGTCGGCTGCCCGGCGATCTTCTTCGGCTGCTCCCGCTCGACAGCGGCGGGAAGTCCGGGTCGGTGACGGTCGGCGAGCCGGGCGGGTGCTGTCCACCTTGAAGTAGCACGGCGCGGTCGGCTGCGAGTAGGCCGTGCCGTTGTAGATGGAGGCGTCCCAGCCGTAGGTGTGGCCGTTCTGCAGGGTGACCGGGACATACACGTTGGCGCTCGCGGCGTTGCCGAGCCACGGTGCCAGGCCGTCCGCCTGCGTCGAGCCGTCCACGTCCCAGACGTGGGCCGCGGCCTGGAAGTTGACGCCGTTCTGGGTCGAGAACGGGGTGGCGACCTGGAACTCGTCCGTGTTGTTCCAGCCCACGGCGTCGCTGCCGCACCCGTCGGCGCCCGCGGGCAGGGCGGAGCCGTCGGTCTGGGCGGACGTGGGCGTCGGAATGCTCGGGTCGACCGGGCCCTGGGTGGCGGGTCGTCCGGCGGCGGTCGTCTGCGCTGACGCCGTCGCGGCGGGAGCGCGGTCAGCAGCGCCCCGGTCAGCAGGAGGGCGGCTTGTGCGCGCCGGCCCGCAAATCTGCTCATCTGTGTATTCCCCCTCGTTTGAAGCAGGCGGATGCTATCACCGCCCACGAACGAGTCGGTTTGCCCGGCAGGGTGCCGCCGACGCTCCGTGCGGTGGCGGGCGACAGAGCCGCCCGCCACCGCACACGCACCGGCGCACCGCGCGCACGCACCGGCTGTGCCGGCTACGGCACGGTGATCTCGCCGGCTGGTGGGATGTATGGGCTGGCCGTGGGTTCGGCATCAGGTTCACAGGTGGTCGTCGAACCGTGCGGCCCCACTGCGAGCCGGTGCCGGAGCAGGTGAAGTCGGTGAGCTTGGCGTCCGGGGCGCGGTCGGAGCCCTGGGCGGCCCAGCCGGAGACGTCCAGGCAGAGGTTGGACTTGTAGTTGCGGATCAGGTTGCCGAGGCCGCCGGAGCCGATCGAGTTGACGTAGGGGATCTCCCACAGCTGGTTGTCGCTGCTCGCGGGACGGTGCACGGTAGGTGTAGACATTGGTCACCCCGTCCGCGCCGTAGCCCGGGAGGTCCAGGCACTCGTTGGAGCCGAGCGAGTTGCGGATCCAGTAGAGGGGTTCGCCGTCCGGCGCGGTGCCCTGCTGCTGGAGGTACCACATCTGGTTGTCCTGGTTGCCGTAGGCGCAGGTGAACTGCTCAAGCTGGTCGTTCGGGGTGGGCGCGCCGTAGTTGGGGAGGTCGGCGCACTGGCCGGTCACGTTGTTGAGCATGAGGAAGCTGACCGGCGGCCCGCCGTTGGGTCCGTTGTTGCCGCCGCCGGGCTGGCCGGTCGAGGTCTGCCCGGGGGAGCCCGCGCCCGGGGCGGCGCCGGAGGGCGACGGCCGGCGGCCGGGGCGGAGGCGGCGGGGGCTGCCGGGGTCGGTGCCGCCTGAAGTGGGCCGGTGGGGCCGGTGGTTGGCAGCGCGTCGCCCGCCGGCTGGGCCAACTCTGGGTCTGGGTGGTGACATGCGGCTGGTAGCCGAACCAGAGCATGACCAGGGCGACGGCCAGGGCCACCAGCACGCCCAGCATTCCGGCGAGTCCCCTCGGCAGCACGCCCTTCTGCACGAAGATGCCGTCGACCCGGAGCGGCGTGCTGCCGGACTGCTGCACGCCCAGCTGGTACGGGCGGTTCTCCTTCCGGCCGAACCAGGTGATCCGCTGCGGCTTGAGCGTCGCCTTGACGAAAGCCGGCGCCCGCCCGGGCTGGATCTGCAGGTTGGCGGGGTGGAGGTCGTAGTTCAGCTGGTTGCCGTTGTCGGAGCCGTTGACCGAGACCGTGAGCGGGGTGTTGCCGAGGTTGTCGACGGCGAGCCGGGGGCGGCCCCGGAAGCGGCCCTTGACCGTCGGCGGGACCAGCTCCGTCCGGATCTCGGTGAAGGGCGCGATGGTGAGATTGCCCTCGACGACGGTGGTCGCCTCGGGGTGCTCGGTCGGGGTGATCTGGACGGCGTACGGGTTCGGCCCGGCCGTGGCGTCAGGGGTGCGCGGCGGTGCGAAGACAAGTTCGACGGTGCCGGTGGTGCCCGGGTACAGACGCAGCGTGGCGGGCTCGACGGTGGTGTACGGGGAGATGTCGCCGACCGGCCTGAACCGGTACTCCTCGACGACATCGCCGGTGTTGCGGACGCGCAGCCGCACCGTGGCCGTGCTGCCGGCGTCGACCATGGTCGACGTGGGTTCCAAGGATGTCCAGATGCTCACCCTTTGATACTACGTTTGATGACCCACTGTCATGGCGAGTGGGTGGAGAGCTGGCCGTTCCCGCAGGTCGCCGGTGTTTTCCTTGCCCTATCGGGCAGTTGTCCCGGTCGGGTGGCGGCGCAGGAAGCGCCACACCAGCTCCAGCAGCACACCCGCGACCAGGGCGACCGCGACGGCCGTCCAGGGGTCGCGCCAGCCCTCCAGGCTGAGCTGGAAGAAGCGCTTGAGCCAGGGCACGATCAGGACCAGGGCGAAGCAGCCCCCATCGCCAGCACCAGCAGCACCCGCCACCAGGTGTACGGACGGGCAATGATCGCCAGTGCCCACAGCGCGACCAGGAACAGGGTCAGCGTGGTCGCGCTGGTGTCGGCGACCTGTGCGGTGGCGTGGTCGGAGCGGGCCAGCAGATAGGTGGTGAAGGCGGCGCTGCCCGCGATCACCCCGGCGGGCACCGCGAACCGCAGCACCCGGCGGACGAAACCGCTGTGCGCCCGGTCGTTGTTGGGGCCAGTGCCAGAAAGAAGGACGGGATACCGATGGTGAGCCCGCTGAGCACGGTGGAGTGGCGCGGCAGGAACGGGTACGGCACCCGGGTGACAATCACCAGCAGTGCCAGCAGCACCGAATAGACGGTCTTCACCAGGAACAGATTGGCCACCCGCTCGATGTTGCCGATCACCCGGCGGCCCTCGGCGACGACCAGCGGCAGGGTGGCGAAGCTGTTGTCCAGCAGCACGATCTGGGCGACCGCCCGGGTCGCCTCACTGCCGGCGCCCATGGCCACGCCGATGTCGGCGTCCTTGAGCGCCAGCACATCGTTGACACCGTCGCCGGTCATCGCCACATGGTGGCCCCGGGACTGGAGGCTCTGCACCAGGTCCCGCTTCTGCTGCGGGGTCACCCGGCCGTACACCGAGTGCCGCTCGGCCACCTCGGCCAGCTCCGCGTGGTCCTTGGGCAGGGTGCGGGCGTCGACCGGGTCGTCCGCGCCCGGCAGCCCCAGCGAACCGGCGACCGCGCCGACCGAGACCGCGTTGTCGCCGGAGATGACCTTGGCGGCGACCCCCTGCTGCTCGAAGTAGCGCAGGGTGCGGCCGGCGTCGGGGCGCAGCCGCTGCCGCAGCACCAGCAGCGCGACCGGCTTCAGGCCGACCGCCGGGTCCGGGGCGTCCAGCGGGGTGTCGGTCCGGCCGAGCAGCAGCACCCGCAGGCCCTGCGCGCCCAGCTCGTCCACCTCGACCAGGCCGGGTCGCCGGCGGCCAGCAGCACTCGGGGGCGCCGAGCAGCCAGGTGCCGGGCCCTGCTCCTGCGCCCCGGCGTCGTCCTGGCCCTGGACCGAGGCGCCGGACCACTTGCGGGCAGAGGAGAAGGGGGCGGCCTGGAGCAGCCGCCAGCCGGGCTGGGCCGGATAGGCGTCGATGATCGCCTGGAGGCTGGCGTTGGGACGGGGTCGGCGGTGCCGAGGACGCCCAGCACCTGCTCCACCCGCGCCCTGGTCCGGTCGTCCGGGGGCCGGTCGGGTCCTTGAGCAGGCGCAGCTCGGCGACGTCCATGCCGCCCTCGGTGAGCGTCCCGGTCTTGTCCAGGCAGACGGTGTCCACCCGGGCCAGCCCCTCGATCGCGGGGAGCTCCTGGACCAGGCACTGGCGCCGGCCGAGCCGGACCACCCCGATGGCGAAGGCCACGGAGGTCAGCAGCACCAGGCCTTCCGGGACCATCGGCACGATCCCGGCGACCATCCGCCGGATCGCCTCGTCGACGTTGCTGCGGTCCACATAGAGCTGGCTGAGGATCAGCCCGAGCGCGGTGGGCAGCAGCATCCAGGTGATGTAGCGCAGGATCGTGTCGATGCCGCTGCGCAGTTCCGAGGAGACCAGGGTGAACCGGCTGGCCTCCTCGGCCAGTTGCGCGGCGTATGCCTCGCGCCGACCCGGGTGGTGGTGAACGCGCCGGAGCCGGCCACCACGAAGCTGCCGGACATCACCGGGTCGCCGGGCCGCTTGTGGACCGGGTCGGCCTCGCCGGTCAGCAGTGACTCGTCGATCTCCAGCCCGTCCGCCTCGGCCACCTCGCCGTCCACGGTGACCTTGTCGCCGGAGCCGAGCTCCACCAGGTCGCCCAGCACGATCTCGCTGTTGGTCAGTTCGCGGGCCTGCCCGTCCCGGCGGACCCGGGGCGGGACTCGCCGACCACCGCGAGGCTGTCCAGGGTGTGCTTGGCGCGCAGCTCCTGGAAGATCCCGATGCCGGTGTTGGCGATGATCACGAAGCCGAAGAGGCCGTCCTGCGGCGGGCCGACCACGACGATCACCGCGAACAGGCAGCCGATGATCGCATTGAACCGGGTCAGCACGTTCGCCCGGACGATCTCGGCGGCCGAGCGGCTGGACCGCACCGGTACGTCGTTGACCTCGCCCCGGGAGACGCGTTCGGCGACCTCGGTGGAGCTGAGACCCGGCAGGGGTGCGGTCATGCTGCCGACCCTAGGCGGGCCCGGCCGCCGCCGCCCCCGGGCGTAGGCCGAAAGCTGCGGCCGGCGGCGGGCCTGGCGCCGGCCCGGTCAGGCGGTGGGTTCCGGCGTCGCCTCGGCGGACTGCCGGGAGCGGGCGATGGCGGCGCGGCGGGCGCGGCAGTACCAGATGCCGATCAGCCCGAGGCCGAAGCCGGCCAGGCAGGTCCACAGCCAGTCGGTGTGTCCGTGCCGGGACAGCCAGCCGTGGAAGGGCAGCAGCACGACGAAGGCGACCAGCCAGAGCACGGTGCCGCCGGTGACGATGGCGACGTCATTGGCCTCCATGGGAGGCGCGGAGGGGAGCTTGGTCGTCTTCACGGGAACAGGGTACGGGGTGGCGGGCCGGGCGGGGAAGCCCGCCCGGGGCGCACCGCCGGTCGGCGTGAGGGGGCGGGCCGCCCCGGCTCACCCGTTTGGAGGAACGTCCGATCTACGCGCGCAGATGGCCTGGCTCGTTTATAGGATTCATACTGACGACTCCAGAATGAACGGCGCGTCTCCTTGACTGTCCGTGTACTGACACGTTCGCCGGTTCAGACTCCGAGGCACCCCCACGGCCCCGTCCGCTAAGGAACAGTGCGCAATGTCATCAGTGGCCGCCGCTCAGGCCGGGTCGCCCGATTCCGGGCCGACCCCGCCCCGCAACGCCGTCGACCGCTACTTCAAGATCTCCGAGCGTGGCTCCACGGTGGTCCGTGAGATCCGGGGCGGTGCCGCCACCTTCTTCACGATGGCGTACATCATCGTGCTCAACCCGATCATCCTGTCCTCGGGCGTGGACAAGTACGGCCATCACCTGAACAGCGGGCAGCTGGTCACCGCGACCGTGCTCACCGCCGCGCTGACCACGCTGCTGATGGGGGTCATCGGCAATGTGCCGCTGGCGCTGGCGGCCGGGCTGGGCACCAACAGCATTGTCTCGCTCCAGCTCGCACCCAAGATGACCTGGCCGGACGCCATGGGCATGGTGGTGCTGGCCGGTCTGGCGATCATGCTGCTGGTCGCCACCGGGCTGCGCGAGCGGGTGATGAACGCGGTCCCGCTCGGGCTGCGCAAGGCCATCGCCATCGGCATCGGCCTGTTCATCGCCCTGATCGGCTTTGTCGACGGCGGCTTCGTCACCCGGATCCCGGACGCCGCGATGACCACGGTGCCGCTCCAGCTGGGCGGCAATGGCCACCTGGTTGGCTGGCCGGTGCTGATGTTCGTGGTCTGCGCGCTGCTGACGCTGGTGCTGATGGTGCGCAAGGTGCCCGGCGCGATCCTGATCGGCATCGTGGCCACCACGCTGCTCGCGGTGCTGGTCGAGAAGGTCGCCACGATCTCGCCCGCCGAGTGGGGGCTGACCGTGCCCAAGATCCCGCACAGCATCGTCTCCACACCGGACTTCGGGCTGCTCGGCAAGGTCAGCCTGTTCGGCGGGTTCCACCAGGTCGGGCTGGTGACCGGGATCCTGTTCGTCTTCACCGTGCTGCTGTCCTGCTTCTTCGACGCGATGGGCACCATTCTCGGCGTCAGCGACGAGGCGCACCTGCTGGACGCGGAGGGCAACCTGCCCGGCATGAGCAAGGTGCTGATGGTCGACGGCATCGCCACCGCCCTCGGCGGGATCACCTCCAGCTCCGCCAACACCTGTTTCGTCGAGTCCACCTCGGGCGTCGGCGAGGGTGCGCGCACCGGTCTGGCCAGCATCGTGACCCGCTGTTCCTTCGGGCTGGCGCTGTTCCTGACCCCGCTGGCGACCATGGTGCCGACCCAGGCGGCCACCCCGGCGCTGGTGGTGGTGGGCTTCCTGATCCTGTCCAACGGCATCCGCGACATCGACTGGTCCGACTTCACCATCGCCATGCCGGCCTTCCTGACCATGGTGATCATGCCGTTCACCTACAGCATCACCAATGGCATCGGGATGGGCTTCCTGGTCTTCTGCGTGCTGAAGATCGCCACCGGGCGCTGGCGCGAGGTGCCGGTCGCGCTCTACATCGTCGGCGCGGTGTTCGCCTTCTACTACCTGATGCCGGCCCTCGGCCTGGCTCGCTGAGGCGGCCCCCTCCGGCACGGCGGAGCGACCCGTACCCCTCGGGGGTACGGGTCGCTCCGCTTTGTCGTGCCTTACCTGACGCTTTGCCGTGTCTGTCGGGAATCCAGGTGTGTTCTGTGACACGAAGGACGGCCCCGCTCATCCTTAGGCTAGGTAATGAGATAGACTAACTACATGCCTGACCTCTCCGAGGGCGACGCCGCTGCTGTCAGCACGCTGCGCTCTGCCGTGATGCGACTCTCCCGCCGCCTGCGAAACCAGCGTGTCGAGGAGTCGCTGACCCCTACCGAGATGCAGGTGATGGCGACGCTGGCCCGCTGCGGCAGCGCCACGCCGGGGAACTCGCACGCAAGGAGCATGTCCAGCCGCCGTCGATGACCCGGATCATCGCGATGCTGGAGGAGAAGGGCCTGGTGCGGCGCGAGCCGCACCCCGACGACCGACGGCAGGTCGTCGTCAGCAGCACCGAGCAGGCCGAAAGCATCATCGAGCAGAGCCGGGCCAAGCGCGATGCCTGGCTCGCCGAGCTCGCCACCGGCCTCACGCCGGAGGAATGGGCGGTCCTGCGGGCCGCCGCTCCTGTGCTGGAGCGCCTCGCGCAACTCTGATCCAAAGCTATACAAGGGGACCTATTGCCATCGCTGACCGGAGCCACCACAGAGCCCACACGCCCGTCCAATCCCACCAGCCCCCTCAGCACCACTGGCCCCGCCACCGAGGCCGATGCCGCTGAGACGACGTTCGCCTCGCCGCTGCTCGCCCCACGGACGACGACCCGACGAACGCACCGCGCCGACCCCGGACACCCGGCCCTCGGCGCTCCGGAACGACCCGCGCGACGGCGACCCGCGCGACGGCGACCCGCACGCGGGCGACCCCCGCGCCGCAGGTCCGCGCGAGCCGGCTGCCGAGGCCGCCGAACCCGCCAAGCCCAGGCGCGGCGGCATGTTCTCCGCGCTGGCCATCCGCAACTACCGCTACTTCTTCCTCGGCCAGGTCGTCTCGAACTCGGGCACCTGGATCCAGCGCGTCGCCCAGGACTGGCTGGTTCTCAGCCTCACCGGCAGCGCCTTCGCGGTGGGCATCACCACCGCCATGCAGTTCCTGCCCATGCTGCTGTTCGGCCTGTACGGCGGCGTGCTGTCGGACCGCTTCTCCAAGCGGAAGCTGCTGATCGCCACCCAGGGCGCCATGGGCGTACTGGCGGCTGTGCTCGCGGTGCTGACGCTCACCGGTGTGGTCGAGGTCTGGCACATCTATCTGCTGGCCTTCCTGCTCGGCATGGTCACCGTGGTGGACAACCCCACCCGGCAGACCTTTGTCTCGGAGATGGTCGGCAAGAAGGACCTCGGCAACGCGGTCAGTCTCAACGCCGCGAACTTCCAGACCGCCAGGCTGATCGGACCGGCCATCGCGGGCGGGCTGATGGCCGCCTTCGGGACCGGCTGGGCCTTCGCCATCAACGCGGCCTCCTTCGCCGCGTGATCCTCGGGCTGCTCGCGATGCGGCAGCTCCGAACTGCACCCCTACCCAGGAACCCGCGGAGAAGGGGCAGTTGCGGGCCGGGCTGCACTATGTCGCCGGTCGGCCCGACCTGATCTGGCCGATCGTCCTGGTCGGCTTCATCGGCACCTTCGGCTTCAACTTCGCGATCATCCTTTCCGCCTTCGCCTACCACGTCTTCCATGTGGGGCCCGGCCTCTACGGGCTGCTGAACACCTCGATGGCGGTCGGCTCGCTGGCCGGGGCACTGCTGGCGGCCCGACGGGCCAAGCCGCGGCTGCGGCTGCTGGTCGGTGCGGCGCTGGCGTTCGGGGTGCTGGAGACGGTCGCCGGATTCGCGCCGTCCTACTGGGTGTTCGCCGCGCTGCTGACCGTGGTCGGGATGTTCGGGCTGACCCTGAACACCGCCGCCAACTCGCTGATCCAGCTGCGTACCGCGCCGGTGATGCGGGGCCGGGTGATGAGCCTCTACATGATGGTCTTCGCGGGCGGGACGCCGCTGGGCGCGCCGCTGGTGGGCTGGATCACCGAGCAGTGGGGGCCCCGGATCGGGCTGCTGACCTGCGGCGCGGTCTCCACGGTCGCGGCCGCGCTGGTCGGCCTGGTGATCGCCCGGGTCGGCAACCTGCGGCTGACGCTGGACCTGCGGCGTGGCCCGGAGCACCAGCTGGTCGCCTTTGTCCCCAGGCAGGCCGAACCGGCCAGGTGCTGACCGCCAGGTGCTGACCGCCAGGTGCTGACCGCCCGGTGCCGGCCGGCCGGCTGCTGACCGGCTCGGTGATTCCGCCCGTCCGCCTGCGGGCGGGATCACCGAGCCGGTGGCGCCGCTCCCACGCCCGGCCACCGCCCGGCCACCATGCCGTCCAGCAGTCCCCGCTTCCGGCGGCGAAAATCAACGAGAATGCGCTGATGAAGCTCTTTGCCGCGATCATGCCGCCGCAGTCGGCGGTCCAGGAACTGGCCGCCGCCGTCCGGCCGCTGCACGCCCTGCCGCAGGGGGCGTCGCTGCGCTGGACCGACCTGTCCGGCTGGCATCTGACCCTCGCCTTCCTCGGTCAGGTCGACCCCGAGGCGCTGCCCGAGCTGGGAGAACGCCTGGCCGGGGCCGCCGCCGAGGTACCGGAGTTCGAGCTGGGGCTGGGCGGCGGCGGACGGTTCGGGGACCGGGCGCTGTGGGCCGGGGTCCACGGCGACACGGCCGCGCTCGGCCTGCTGGCCGCGGCGACCGTGGACGCGGTCCGGCACGCGGGCCTCGATGTGGACGAGCGCCCCTTCCAGGCCCACCTCACCCTCGCCCGCAGCGGCATCCCCCGCCACGCCACCGGCCGGCGCCGCCCGCCGCCCGGGGGCCCGGAGCTGGCGCCGCTGGCCGACACCCTCGCGGGCTTCCGCGGCCGGCCCTGGCGGGTCTCCACCCTGGAACTGATGAACAGTCACCCCGGGGCCGGGCCTGCACGCTATGAACGCCAGGGGAGCTGGCAGTTGGGCAGAAATTGATTGACCGTCAACTGTGTTGACCAGTGGGGCTACTGGCTGAACTCGCCGAAGCCGCCCCGGTAGAAGAGCAGTGGTCCGGCGTCGGTGCGGGTGGTGGCCAGACCGGCCACCCGGCCGAGCACGATCAGATGGTCGCCGCCGGTGTGCACGGCGTGGATGGTGCAGTCGACCCAGGCGAGCGCCCCGGTCAGGCGCGGCGCGCCGGTCGCCGGGGCCGGGGTCCAGTCGACCCCGGCGAACTTGTCCGCGCCGGTCGCGCTGCTGACCGCGAAAGTCCGGCAGAGCGCGCCCTGGTCGGCGGCCAGCACGCTGACGCAGAACGCCCCGGCGCGGGCGATGCGCGGCCAGGAGGCGGAGCTCCGGGCGACGCTGAAGCTGACCAGTGGCGGCTCGAGTGACAGCGAGCCGAACGACTGGCAGGCGAAGCCGACCGGGCTGCCGTCCGCGGTGACGGCGCTGACCACGGTCACCCCGGTGCAGAAGTGCCCGAGCACCGAGCGCAGCAGCGCGCTGTCCGGCGCCGCCGGGCCCGGGTCGGGCGGCCCGTCCGCGACGGTCGGACGCTCGTCGGCCCGCACGGCGTGCAGTGCCGGGCGCGGCGGCTGGTACGACTCGGGTGCGGCGGTCGCGCGCAGATAGCGGATGGCGGCCACCGCCATGCCCTCGTGCCCCATCGGGCCCCTCGCGGCTTCGTCGGGGTGCAGGACTCCATTCAATCTGACGCGCTGTCAGATGGGAAGCCCTGGAAATTGCCTCTTGACGCGGCCGAACGCTCATTGCCTAGGGTGTGCGAACCAACCCGCGATGAGGGGAAACAACCATGGACACGCAGCTCGGACGCTGGTCGCGGGTGACCGGCGCGGTGCTGGGCGGCGTCGTCCTGGTGTCCGCGATACCGGTCTGGGAGATGTGGCACGCGATCACCGGGAACGGCCCGGCCGTGCCGGACGCGGCCTGGGCCGGCCTGTGGACGCTGCTCCAGTGGGCGGCGGGGGAGTTCGCCGGCTGCCTGGCGGTGCTCGCGCTGACCCGGCTGATCAGCGGCCG
The DNA here is from genome assembly GCA_014284505.1 of Streptacidiphilus sp. 4-A2. Taxonomy (GTDB): domain Bacteria; phylum Actinomycetota; class Actinomycetes; order Streptomycetales; family Streptomycetaceae; genus Streptacidiphilus. Next base: position 7,394,353 of record JAAFYY010000001.1, read on the forward strand.
GCTGCTCGGCGGCCGCCGCCCGCTGGTGGTGGGTGCGGTACTGGCCCTGACCGCCGTCCTGGTGGCCCAGCAGCTGGCCTACGCCGGAGCCACCCTGGACGACCCGATGGGGTATCTCTACGGGGCGAGCCAGCTGGCCACCACGGTCTTTGTGCCCCTGGTCGCCGGGGCCTGGGTGCTGCGTCCGGTCGGCGCCGGGCAGTCGCGGCCGATGCCGGATCTGTCCCCGTTCACGGGGATCTGGCAGTCCGCCGCGGGCGTGCTGACGCTGGAGCCGGACGCCGGATTCACCCTGCGCCGGGCCGGGGAGGCGGTGACCGGCAGCTGGGGGCTGGAGCCGGAGGAGCCGCGGGTGCTCGCGCTCAAGGTGGCCGCGCCGACCGAACTTGGCCACGGCTGGCAGACCACCGCGCTGGCGGTCGAGTACGGTCCGGACGGCGGCCTGCTGCTGCGGCTGGACCAGGACCATGCCTTCACCCCGAGGCCCGCCCACGCCACGGTCGACCAGGTCGGTCTCGAACACGCGGGCGGCTACAGCGGCCGGCTGGAGATCCTGGAGGGCTGACCCCGGGGTGGGGCTGAGCCCGGGGTGCCCGGGGTCAGCGTCCGGTGAACTTCGGCGGCCGGCGTTCGACGAAGGCCAGTACCCCCTCCGGCGCGTCCGAGGTGGTCATATTGATCTCCTGGGCCGCCGCCTCGGCGGCGAAGGCCGTCGACCGGTCCGACTCCAGCGCGGCGTTCACCAGCTGCTTGGTCAGCGCGAGGGAGCGGGTCGGCCCGCAGGCCAGCCGGGCCGCCCACGCCCGCGCGGCCGCTTCCAGCCCGGCCGCCGGGACCACCCGGTTCACCAGGCCGAGCCGCTCCGCGTCGGCGGCCGTCAGTGAGTCGCCGAGGAACAGCAGCTCCTTGGCCCGCTGCGGCCCGATCAGCCGGGGCAGCAGATAGGCCGCGCCACCGTCCGGCACCAGCCCGCGCCGGACAAAGGCGGGCGCCAGCTCGGCGGTGTCGGCCATCAGCACCAGGTCGCAGGCGAGCGCCAGCGGTACGCCGACCCCGGCCGTGCCGTTGACCGCCGCCAGCACCGGCTTCTCGCAGTCCAGCACGGCGGCGACCAGCCGCTGCACCCCGCGCCTGAGCGTCCGCGCGACATCCCCGCCAGCCGCTCGGCCCCCGCGTCCGCGCCGGTCGGCGCGGTGCCGGTCCCCGCCGTGGCGCCGGGTGTGCCGCCGGGGCGGCCCGCGCGGCTGCGCAGGTCCGCGCCGGAGCAGAAGCCGCGGCCCGCGCGGTGAGCACCACCGCGCGCACCTCGGGGTCGGCCGAGGCCGACTCCAGCAGCGAGATCAGCTCCTCCCGCATCCGCGGGGTCACCGCGTTCAGCGCCCGTGGACGGTTCAGCGTGATCCAGCTGACCCCGTCCTCCAGCCGCTGCAGCACCGGCTGCGGCGGCGCGGCCGGCGCCGGCTGCGCGGCCCCGGGCTCGGTCGCGGCGGTCACCGGCACACCGCGAAGGCGTCCAGTGCGACCACGCCCTTGCCGCGTTCCAGCACCATCAGCGGGTTGATGTCCAGCTCGGCCAGGTCGTCGCCGAGTTCCAGGGCCATCCGCTGCACCCGGATCACCACCTCCACCAGGGCGTCGACATCCATCGGCGGCCCGCCGCGCACCCCGTCCAGCAGTGCCCGGCCGCGCAGCTCGTCCAGCATCGAGCGGACGTCCGCGCAGCCGAACGGCGGGACGCGGACGGCGGTGTCGCGCAGCACCTCGACAAAGACCCCGCCGAGCCCGACGGTGACCGTGGGCCCGAAGGTCGGGTCCTGGGTGATGCCGAGGACCATCTCCACCCCGGCCTCGACCATCTGGCAGACCAGCACCCCGTCCATCCGCTCGATCCCGGCCGCCCGGGCGTTCTCGGTGAGCTCACGGAAGGCGTCCCGCACCTGGCTGGCCGAGGTCAGCCCCACCTTGACCAGGCCCAGCTCGGTCTTGTGGGCGACCTCGGGGGCGGAGGCCTTGAGCACCACCGGGTAGCCGACCACCCCCGCCGCCCGGACCGCCCCGGCCGCGCTGGCCACCAGCTGCTCGCGCGGCACCCGGATCCCGTAGGCCCGCAGCAGCTGCTTGGCGGCGACCTCGCTGAGCTGCTGGCCGGACTGGAGCACCCGCTGCGCCTTGGCCTTGCCCGCACAGGGCGTGCGCGGCGCCTCGTCGAACGGGCTGCGGTAGCCGGCCGCGAACCGGTGGTACCCCAGATAGGCGGCGACCGCGCGGACGCAGTTGCCGAAGGTGCGGAAGACGGCGACCCGCGAGGAGCCCAGCAGGGTCTCCCGGTAGGCGGCCTCGGTGCCGACCGGGGAGCCCCAGATGACGCAGACCAGCTTGTCGGTGGTCTCCGCGACCTCCACCAGGTCCCGGGCGAGGGTGTCGCTCATCGGCGGGAACGGGCCGGTGATCGGACAGATCAGCACGCCCACGGACGGGTCGGCGAGGATCGCGTCCAGGATCTTCCGGCCGCGCCAGTCGCCGACCGGGTGGCCGCCGTTGTCGATCGGGTTGGCCACGCTCAGGTATTCGGGTATCCACTGGTGCAGTTCGTCCTGCTTGGCCTCGCTCAGCCGGGGCAGCCGCAGGCCCTGCGCCGAGGCGAGGTCGGCGAGGTGGGCGCCGGTGCCGCCGGAGATGGAGTAGACCGCGACACCGTCCGCGGTGGGCGGCTTGGCTCTTGCCAACAGGGCTGCGGTGTCCTGGAGTTCGTCCAGCCCGTCGACCCGGATCACGCCGAACTGGCGGAAGGCGGCGTCCACCACCTGGTCCGCGCCGGTGAGTTTGCCGGTGTGCGAGGCGGCCATCCGGGCGCCGTCGCTGGTGCGGCCGACCTTCACCGCGACCACCGGTACGCCCCGGCGCGCGGCGTGGTCGGCGGCCAGCAGGAACCCCCGGCCGTCCTTGAGCCCCTCGATATAGGCGGCGATGGCCCCCACCTCGGGCTGGTCCGCGAACCAGCGGACGAAGTCGGAGACCTCCAGGTCCGCCTCGTTGCCGGTGGGCGCCCAGTGGCTGAGCCGGACGCCCAGCTCCTGCATGGCGAACACCGGTCGGCCCTGGTGCCCGCTCTGGGTGATCAGCGCCACGGCGGGGCCGGAGAGGTCGTCACGGAACCGTTCGAAGGCGTTGAGATTGGTGTTGGGGCCGAGCAGCCGCAGCCCGGTGGGCGCCTCGGCGATCAGCCGGGTCAGCCGCTCCTGGGCCAGCGCGCCCTCGCGGCCGGTCTCGGCGAAGCCCGAGGCGAAGGCGACCGCGAACCGGACCTTGGCCTCGATCAGTTGCGGCACCACGGCGGCCGGGTCGGCCAGCAGGATCACCGCGACGTCGATCGGCTCGCCCCGGGCACCGGCACGGCGGCCAGATCCGGGTAGCAGGTCAGCCCGTCCACCTCGGCCCGCCCGGGGTTGACCGGGAACATCCGCGCCCCGACCCGCTCCGACCAGGCCCGCAACTGGCGGGTGATGCCGGTGTTGGGTCTGCCCGGGGTGTCGGACGCGCCGATGACCGCGGACGGTGGAGGGCGGAAGAAGGGTTCCAGATCGACCGGGCGGGGGTGGAGCGGTCGTCCGCTGACATCGATGCCGTCCTCCGAGTCCAGCATGGCGCCGCCTCCACTCGCATATCATCTGACGTACTGTCAGATTACTTGCCGGGAGCTTTTGCTGGAAGGGGGGAACGAACCTTCGGTGCCCGGCGATTGACTCAGGGTCAGCGTGAGAGTCGGGCCATGGTGCCCAGTGTCGCGCCCTGGGTCAATGCGGGCGAAGCGGAACTGCTTGCCAGGCCCGCTCCACCGGGCATGCTGACGGATAGTCAGAAAGTGGGAGGTTTCGATGGCTTCCGGCACCGTCGCGGGCGGCCCCGGTCAACCCGTACCCGACGCATTCACCCAGGTCTACTGGGATGCCGCCGCCCAGGGGCGGTTGCTGCTCCGGCGCGCGCGCGGACTGCGGCGGGCGCACCACTATCCACGCGAGTTCTGCCCCTACTGCTGGAGCGAGGACGTGGCGTGGGAGCAGGCCAGTGGACGGGCCTGCCTCTACACCTGGTCCGAGGTGCATGCCAATGACCTGCCGCCGTTCCGGGACCGGCTGCCCTATGTCGCCGCGGTGGTGGACCTGGCCGAGGGGCCGCGGCTGATGACCGAGGTGGTGGACTGCCCGGCGGGCCTCCTCCGGATCGGCATGGAGCTGGCTGTGAGCTTTCCCACAACCGCTGCGGCCGAAGTGGATGGCATGTCCATCACATCCGTGCCGGTGTTCCGTCCGGCTGACCGCTGACGATGCCCTGACGGACAGTCGGGCCGCCCCGCCCGCCCGGGGCCGACCGGATGCGGGCAGTCAGCAGAGCCGGACCGCGCTTCCCGGGAAGCGGCTGTTCTCGGGGTAGCGTGATCCGGAGACGCACCCACAGCCCGAGGACCCCGTACATGTCGAGTCAGTCCCAGCCCGCCAGCCCCGACCCCCGTCGGCGCCCCGAGCCCGAGTCAGGGGCGCCGTCCGGACTGCCCCCGGTGCCCGGCCAGGGCGTTCCGGACGGCCGGGGCAGCCAGGGCGGCCAGGACGGCCGGCTCGGCCAGGGCAGCCAGGGCGCAGCCGGCGCGCCCGGCGGCTACGGAGGGTACGGCGGCGGCTACGGCGGCGGCGGGTCGTGGCCCGGGTTCGACGACGACGGATGGCCGGAGCAGGACGGCGACGGGTTCGACTCCGAGGCCGGGCTGACCGGGCTGAGCCGGACCCAGGCCCGTGCCGCCTCCCGGGCCAGGCTGCGCCGTCGGCGCCGGGTGCGCACCGGGGTGCTCGGCGTCGGCTCGGTGGCCGCGCTGGTGGTGCTGGCCGTGGCCGGGCTGCTGCCGGGGCACACCCCGGCGTCCGCCACCAGCGCGGACGCGATCTCTCCCCGCGGTCCCGCGGCCGGTGGCTCGCCCGCGCATCCGGCCCGGCCCTCCGCCTCGGCCCGCGCGGTCGTGGCCAAGCCGCCCCCGCGCCCGGCTTCGCGCAGCTCCCCGGTCTCGGGGCGGCCTTCCGGGCCAGGATCCCGGCCGGCACCGGCCAGGTGCTGGTGGCCAGCGGGAAGTCGGCGACCGCCAACACGGTCACGGTCGTCCTCTATACCCGCACCCCGCAGGGCACCTGGCTGCCGGGAGCGGCCTGGTCCGGGCACAACGCCCTGGACGGCTGGACCACCGACCACCACGAGGGCGACCTGCACAGCCCGATCGGGGTCTACAGCCTCACCGACGCCGGCGGCCTCTACGCCAATCCCGGCACCAAGCTGCCCTATCTCCGCTCCCCGCAGTTCCAGGACCTCGGCACCGGATTCGAGGGCGAGTCGCTCGCGGACGCCTTCAACTATGTGATCGCGATCAACTACAACCATGTCCCCGGCACCTCCCCGCTGTCGTCGGACCGGCCGATGGGCGAGGAGAAGGGCGGCGGTATCTGGGTGCATGTCGACCACGGCGGACCGACGCACGGCTGTATAAGCCTTCCGCAGCCGGACATGGTCACCCTGCTCAGGGAGCTCGATCCGGCCAGGCACCCGGTGATAGTGATGGGCGACGCGGCCGCGCTGGCCGGCTGACCGCGCCCGGCCGTCCGGCGCCGTGCGCGCCCGGACGGCCGCGCCGGCCCGGGATCCGCACGTTTTGGGCTATCTGTACCGCGATGACGGGTGCGTCGCACAGAGTCGCTGGTCTCGAAGGCGTGTGCGAGGTGAGAGTTGTCTGAGGGCATGTCATTGGAGCCCAGTGAACGCTGGGCTGTTGTGCGGCCCCTACAGCATCCCCCGCCGGATACTGTCCCTCGTGACGCCCCCGGTACCGGCCGGTAACCGGCTTGAGTGGTGGCATGACCGGTTCCCGTATCGTCGCGCTCGGCCACTACCAGCCGCCGAAGGTGCTCACCAATGCCGACTTGGCGCAACTGGTGGACACCGACGACGAGTGGATCCGCACTCGGGTCGGCATCCGCACCCGGCACATCGCCGAGAGCGAGACCGTGGCGGACATGGCCTTTCTCGCGGCCGAGAAGGCGCTCGCCACCAGCGGCCTGGATGCCTCCGCGATCGACCTGGTGGTCGTCGCGACCTGCACCGCGATCGACCGCAGCCCCAACACCGCCGCCCAGGTGGCCGGACGTCTGGGCATCGCCGCACCGGCGGCGTACGACATCAATACCGTCTGTTCGGGCTTCTCCTATGCGCTGGCCACCGCCGACCACGCGATCCGCGCGGGCGCGGCGACCCGGGCGCTGGTGATCGGCTCGGAGCGGATGTCCGACGTGCTCGACTGGACCGACCGCAGCACCTGCGTGATCTTCGCGGACGGCGCGGGAGCGGCCGTGGTCGTCGCCACCGAGGACTCGGAGCAGCCCGGCATCGGGCCGGTGGTCTGGGGCTCGGACCCGTCCAAGGGCGACGCGGTCCGGATCGACGGCTGGGATCCGATCATCAGCCAGCAGGGCCAGACCGTCTTCCGCTGGGCCACCACCCAGATCGCCCCGCTGGCGCTGGAGGCGTGCCAGAAGGCCGGGATCACCCCGGCCGAGCTGGCGGGCTTTGTCCCGCACCAGGCCAATCTGCGGATCATTGACGCCATCGCGGCCAAGATCGGTGCCGACAACGCGGTGGTCGCCCGCGATGTGGTGGAGTCGGGCAACACCTCGGCGGCCTCCATCCCGCTGGCCCTGTCGAAGCTGGTCGAACGCGGCGAGCTGGCCTCCGGCGCGCCGGTGCTGCTGCTGGGCTTCGGCGGCGGCCTGGCCTACGCCGGACAGGTGGTCCGCTGCCCCTAGGGCCGTCAGGCCGGGTCCCGGCTGCGTCCCGGCCGAGCTGTGTCCCGGCCCGGCCGCGTACCGGCCCGGGTCTCAGCGGCCGAGCACCATGGTGGCCGAGGAGCAGAACCAGCCCCCGACGCCGCTGACCAGGGCCAGCCGGGGCAGCCCCGGGGTCCGGTCGCGGCGGCCGACCTGCCGCTCCGGCGCCGTCGTGGCGTAGTCGCCGCGCAGCTGCCGGACGGCCTCGGTGATCAGGAACAGCCCGCGCATGCCCGGATGGCAGGCGGAGAGGCCCCCGCCGTCGGTGTTCACCGGCAGCTCGCCGCCGCGCAGCAGCCGTCCGTGCTTGGCGTCGACGAAGTCACCGCCCTCGCCCTTGGCGCAGAATCCCAGGTCCTCCAGAGCGACCAGCGGCATATAGCTGAAGGCGTCGTAGAGCTGCGCCAGGTCGATGTCGGCGGGCTCCACCCCGGCCCGCCGGTAGGCCAGCTGTCCGGAGACGGCGGCGGGCGAGACGGTGAAGTCCTCCCACTGCGACATCAGGCTGTGGCTGAGGTGCTCGCCCGTTCCCAGGATCCACACCGGGTCGCGCGCGGTGTCCGGGACGTAGTCCTCGGCGGCGAGCAGTACGGCGCAGCCGCCGTCGGAGCGGATGCAGCAGTGCAGCCTGGTGAACGGGGAGGCGACCACCGGACCGGCCAGCACCTGCTCCACGGTGATCGGTTCCCGGTACATCGCCTCCGGGTTGGCGGCGGCATTGGCCCTGGTCTGCACGGCGACCGAGGCCAGCTGTTCCAGGGTGGTCCCGTACTCGTGCATATGACGGCGGGCGGCCATGGCGTACTTGGAGATCAGGGTGTGCCCGTAGGGCGCCTCGAACTGCTGCGGGCCGCGTGCGCCCAGGTCGAGACCGGCGGTGCGGCGTCCGGCCCGCAGGTCGGCGCGGGCGGTGGAGCCGTAGACCAGCAGCACCGCTTCGGCGTGTCCGGCGGCTATCGCGTCGGCCGCGTGCGCCGCCATCACCTCCCAGGTGGAGCCGCCGACGCCGGTGGAGTCGGTCCACACCGGGCGCAGCCCCAGGTACTCGCAGATCTCGACCGGGGCGAGCAGGCCGAGCCCGGCCGAGGCCACGCCGTCGATCACCGAGCGGGGCAGCCCGGAGTCGGCCAGTGCCCGCCGGGCGGCCTGGGCGTGCAGCTGGAACGCGGTCGTGCCGTCCACCCGCCCGCAGTCGGAGTGGCCGACGCCGACCACTGCGACCCGCCGCCGGCGCGGCGGGGCGGAGCCGACCGGTTCGTGCAGGGATGGAGCTGACATGTCGTCAATGTCCTTCCGGTGAACGACGCCAACAAATCTGACGGTACATCAGATCTGTTGTGCCGCGCCTCTGTGCCGCTGGACCTGCCCGCTCTAGGATGACGGTCCGTCAGGATCGGAGCGGCTCAGGTACAGCTGGAGGCGGCATGGATCCCGCGCTCACCCAGGAACAAGAGGCGGTCCGCCGGGCCCTGCGCGAGGCCCTGGCCAAGCACTGTCCCCCGGAGCGGATCCGCACGGCCGCGGCCTCTCCCGCCGGGTACGACCCGGAGCTGTGGCGGCAGCTCGCCGACCGGCCCGGACTGCCGGGGCTGGCCCTGCCCGCCGAGTACGGCGGCGCGGGCCTCGGCCCGATCGAGCTGGCCCTGGCCTGCGAGGAGACCGGCCGGGTGCTGCTGCCCGCGCCGCTGCTGGCGTCCTCGGTGCTGGCCGCGGGCGCACTGCTGGCCGTCGCCGACCGGGCCCAGCGGGCGGAACTGCTGCCCGGGCTGGCGAGCGGGGAGCGGACGGCGGCGCTGGTGCTGCCGCATCCGCTGCCGGACGGCGCCGCGGCCGGCGGCGGGCGGTCCGGCGGCGTCCAGGCCCGGCCGGGCCCGGGCGGGGGAGCGCGGTGGCTGCTCTACGGGGAGGCCGAGCCGGTGCTCGACGGCGCGCGGGCCGATCTGCTGCTGGTCGCCGCGCACACCGGCGGCTTCCCGCGCAGCCGGACAGTGCTCTGCCTGGTCGCGGGCGACGCCCCCGGGCTGACCCGGAGCCGCTGCGCCGCCCTGGACCGGACCCGGGCCCCGGCCCGGGTCGAGCTGCGGGACGTGCCCGCGCTCCCGCTCGGTGATCCGGAACTGGACGCGGGCCCGGCGCTGGCCCGCACCGGGCTGACCGCGGCCCTGGCCGGCGCCGCCGAGGCGGTCGGCGCGGCCGACCGGTGCCTGACCAGCACCGTGGAGTACGCGCAGGTCAGGACGCAGTTCGGCCGCCCGGTCGGCTCCTTCCAGGCGATCAAGCACCTGCTGGCGGACGTCCATGTGGCGGTGGAGTCGGCCCGCTCGGCGGTGTATTACGCGGCCTGGGCCCTGGACGGCGGTGTCGGCGACCAGGACGAGACCGCCGCCGCGGTGCTGCTGGCGCTGGCGCGGGCGCTGGACGGGCTGCACACCGCCGCCGCCCAGGCGATCCAGGTGCACGGCGGCATCGCCATCACCTGGGAGCACGACGCGCACCTCTACTTCAAGCGGGCGGTCGCCGACCAGCTGCTCTTCGGCGCACCCCACCGGCTGCGCGCCCCGCGGCCGCGCACGCCGGGGTCTTCCCGCCCGCCGGCCCGCCCGGCCGGGGCCGCGGCCGGCGGCCGGCGCCCTGGTCCGAACCCGTGGAGGTATGAGATGGCAGTGGCCGCCCCGCGTCCGCCCGGCTCGCGGCAGGAGGCGGTGATCCGGAAGGTCTCCAGCTCCCGGGCCTTCGCCCTGGTCGCGCCCAGGGTGCTGCCCCGGCTGGACCGGGGTGTGCACCGGCTCAGCGGCGGCCGGGTGATGATCAGCCAGTACCTGCTGCCCTCGCTCTTCCTGACCAGCACCGGCCGCAGCAGCGGCCGCCCCCGGGTCACCCCGCTGGCCTGCCTGCCCGAGCCGGACGGCACCCTGCTGGTGATCGGCAGCAACTTCGGCCAGACCCGGCACCCGGCCTGGACCGGCAATCTGCTGGCCGCCCCGGAGGCCCTGGTGGAGCGGCAGGGCCGGACGCTGGCGGTCACCGCCCGGCTGCTCGACGGCCCGGAGCGGGAGCAGGCCTGGGCCCGGCTGCTGCGGATGTGGCCGCCGTACGCCGTCTATCAGGCCCGGGTCGAGCGCCGACTGCGGATCTTCCGGCTGACGCCGCTGCCGGAGCCGCTCCCGCCGGCGGAACGGGCGGCGGCGGCAGGCCAGACGGCAGCAGGCCAGACGGCGGCGGGTCAGACGGCAGCAGAGCCGACAGTGGCAGAGCAGGCGGCAGGGGCAGAGCAGGCGGCAGCAGGGCCGGCGGCGGAAGGGCCGTCGGGGGCTGGGCCGAACGGGTGAGGCGGGGCTGAAAGAGTGATGGGCGGCCCTCCCGGTGGGGAGGGCCGCCCATGGCGGATCAGGGCCTGCTCACGGCCCCGTGCGGGGTACTGCGGGCGTGCGGTCGGCGGACGCGGGTGCGGACCGGTGTACCTCCCCGAGGCGCAGCCGGTCAGGGCCCGGTCGGACAGGCGACCGGGCTTTCGCACAGCCAGATGGCAGCCCTGTGGCAGCCCTGTGGCAGCCCGGCGGTCCGGGAGCGGTCGCCGCGCCGGGAGAGCCCTCCGGGAGCACTCGCGGGAGTGCCCCTGGCGGCCCGGCGTGGCCTGCCGGTGCCCGGGACCGTCCGGTACCGGTCGGGGCCAGTGGGGACTGGCCGGGACCTGTGCCGGGACCGTCCGCTACTTCGGCGGCTTCTTCCCGGTCATGCCCAGGTAGACCAGCAGCGCCAGGCTGGGCTTGAGCTCCTTGGCCCTGACGCCCCAGGAGTCGAAGCCCTTCTGGTGCTCCGCCACGGCGGCCAGCATGGCCACCAGCGAACCGGCCACGGCCGGAGCGCTGACGGAGGCGTCAGCCTTGCCGGAGGCCTGGAGCGCCTTGAGGGAGTCGGTGAGCGAGTTGGTCACCGCATTGAGGATCTTCATGCGGATCTTGAAGAACCGCTTGTCCCTTCCGCTGAGCCCAACGTCACCACGCGCAGGATGGCCTCGTTGTCGCGCCAGAACGTGAGGAAGCCGTCAACCAGCTCCTCTGCCGTCTGGTAGCCGGTCTTTCCGGCCCACGACTTGTCGGCGACCAGGTCCTTGAGACCGGCGCCTTCCTTGGCCATACCGTCCGCGATTTCGAGGACAGCGCCCTCGACGTCGGGGAAGTACTGGTAGAACGTTGCGGGGAGGTACCCGCCATCCGGGCTACGTCGATCACCTTGACGTCCCGGTAGGGCGATGTGCTGAGCATCTCGCTAAGGCATTCGAGCAGCTTCTGCCGCGTCGCCTGCCCGCGTCGCCCGGCGACACGCCCGTCGACGGTGCGAACTTGTCCTGTCATGCCGTCAGTTTACCGTGGCAAGATCCGCGCGCTATCCGGCAGTGTGCCGAATGCTCCGTCGGACTGACGGAGCGCCGGTTCCGGTCAGATTTTCAGACCTCCACTTGGTTGACTGCCGGCGCCTGCTTGGCCTCCGCACCGACAGCTGATCAGCCATGATCGCTTCTCAATCGGCCTCCGAGCGGGGGCGTCAGGTCCGCTGTCAGGCCGCCGGTCCGGCCGGGCGAACCGTCAGCCGCCCCGCCGCCCGCTGGAGGGCCGCCGGATCCAGCCACTGCGCCCGGGTCCCGGGCAGGCCGCTGGCGCCCTCGGCCGTGGTGCGCACCGCCAGCACCTGGTTCACCCCGATCCGGTTCTCCTCGAAGGCCAGCGCGGACGCCGCCATGTAGAGCCGCCACACCCGGGCCCGGCCCAGGGTCGTCAGTTCCGTTGCCCGGTCCCACCCGGACTCCAGGTTGCCGACCCAGCGGCGCAGCGTGAGCGCGTAGTGCTCGCGCAGCGACTCGACGTCCCTGACCTCGAATCCGGCCTGCTCCAGCAGGGTCACGGTCTCGCCGACCGGGGCCAGGTCGCCGTCGGGGAAGACATAGGCGCTGATGAAGGGGCTGGTCCGGTAGGCCGTGCCGGGCAGGTTGGGGCGCCGGGCGATCTGATGGTTCAGCAGCCGCCCGCCGGGCGTGAGCAGCCGGTGCAGCTGGGCCGCATAGCGCCGGTACTGCTCCGTACCGACGTGCTCGGCCATGCCGACGCTGGCGATCGCCTGGTAGGGGCCGTCGTCGACCTCGCGGTAGTCCTGGAGCCGGATCGTCAGCTGATCGGACAGCCCGGCCTCGGCGATCCGGGCCCGGGCGCCCTGCGCCTGCTCCTCGGACAGGGTGATCCCGGTGCCGACGACCCCGTAGTGCCGGGCGGCGTGCAGCAGCAGCGACCCCCAGCCGCAGCCCACATCCAGCAGCCGCATGCCGGGGCGCAGGCCGAGCTTGCGGCAGACCAGGTCCAGCTTGGCCTCCTGCGCCTGCTCCAGGGTGCCCGCCTCCGGCGTCCAGTAAGCGCAGGAGTAGACCATGGAGGGGCCCAGTACCAGCCGGTAGAAGTCATTGCCCACGTCGTAGTGGTGGCTGATCGCGCGGCGGTCCCGCCCCAGGGTGTGCCGGCCGCCGCTGAGCCCGCGGACCTCCTCCGGCGGCAGCGGCGGCCTCGGGCCGATCGCGCCGACCCCGGCGACGGTGCCCAGCAGGGTCAGGCCGCGCTGCCCGAGCAGCTCCCGCAGCCGGGGCCGCAGCACCAGCTCGCCGTCGCGCTCGGCCAGCCGGGCCACCTCGGTCAGCAGCTCGTACAGGTCGGTCCCGGGCGGGATCTCCAGATCCCCGAGACATAGGCGCGCACCAGCCCCAGCTCGTCCGGGCGCCACAGCAGGTGCCGCAGCGCCCGCCGGTTGCGCAGCAGCAGCGTCGGCGCGCCCTCCGGACCCGCCTCCGAGCCGTCCCAGGCCCGCAGCCGGATCGGCAGCTCGACACCGAGCAGCTCCCGCAGGAGTCGGGCAAGTCGCTCCGCAACGCCTGCCAATCTGTCACCTCCAGCAACCGATGGGACATGCCAGGGCGTCAATCTAACGCTCGTGCACCGATTCTCCGGTTGCGGCGCGACACGACCCGCGGACGGTTCCCGAGCATGGCCTACTGGTGCACGCGGGCCCTCGGGGCCGTCGGCGGCGACGCCGCCCAGGGCTGGTTTGGCCCCGGAACGGGTCGTCGTTGGAGAATCAGTGCCGTACAGGCACTGACGGGGAGCACTCACGGGGAGGTGGCTGAGGACGTGGACCAGCTGACGGCGCACGATCCCAGGCGGATCGGACCTTTTGAGGTGCTCGGACGCCTCGGCGCGGGCGGGATGGGACTGGTCTACCTGGGCCGCTCCTCCTCGGGCCGCAGGGTGGCCATCAAGACCGTCCGGGGGAGCTCGCGGAGGACCAGCTGTTCCGGGTCCGCTTCTCGCGCGAGATCGCCGCCGCCCGTACCGTCAGTGGCTTCTACACCGCCGCGGTGGTGGACGCGGACGCCGACGCGCCGGTGCCCTGGCTCGCCACCGCCTACATCCCCGCGCCCTCGCTGGAGGACCTGGTCGCCGACTGCGGCCCGCTGCCGGTCGGGGCCGTGCGCTGGCTGATCGCGGGCATCGCCGAGGCACTCCAGTCGATCCACGCGGCCGGGCTGGTCCACCGCGACCTCAAGCCCTCGAATGTGCTGGTCACCGAGGACGGCCCGCGGGTGATCGACTTCGGCATCGCGGCCGGGGTCTCGCACACCCGGCTGACCATGACCAATGTCGCCGTGGGCACCCCTGCCTACATGTCGCCGGAGCAGGCCAGGGACAGCCGCAGCGTCACCGGCGCCAGCGACGTGTTCTCGCTGGGCTCGCTGCTGGTCTTCGCCGCCACCGGGCACGCCCCGTACCACGGGGTGAACCCGGTGGAGACGGTGTTCATGCTCTCCGCGAGGCCCCGGACCTGTCCGGGCTGTCGCCGGAGCTGGCCCCGCTGGTCAAGGCGTGCATGCGGCCCGCGGCGGAGCGGCGGCCGACCCCGGCGCAGCTCCAGGAGGAGCTCGCGCCGCACCTGTACGCCAGCGGCGCGGGCGAGGACAGCGACTCCCGGGACTGGCTGCCGCCCCTGGCGATGGAGCTGATCGACCGCAGGCGGGGGCGGCGCGGCAGCACGGGCGCACCGGTCCAGCCCCTGGCCCAGCCGCCCGCGCAGCCGCCGCGCAGCCGCCCGTCCAGCCCCAGGCTCCGGCCCAGGCTCCCGACCGGCAGGCCCCGCCGGTGCAGCAGCCGCCGCGCTCCGGACCGCGGACGCTGGACCCGCGGACCGGCGAGACGCCGCCCACCGAGAAGGTCCGCCCGGTCGGCGAGCGCCCGGCCGGCGGCCGGCATGCGGCCGACCCGCAGGCCGAGCCGCCCGGGCCGACCACGCCGACGCCGGTGGTCCGGCTGGTCGGCGGATCGGTCCCGATCGGCCCGGGCGTCCGCGCCGGGGGCACCGGCGCCGCCACCCACCCCGCCGAGCCGGTGCCGCCGCCCGGCACCGACTGGGTCCGCCGCGCCCAGCAGCCCTCGCAGCCCTCGCAGCTTTCGCAGCCCTCTCAGCTTTCGCAGTCGCCGCAGACCGGGCATCCGCTCCAGCCCCAGCCGCAGCCGCAGCAGGCTGCGCCGACCGCCGCCCCGGCCGCTGGCGGCCCTGGCGGTTCCGGATGTCCAACGATGTCTGGGGCACCCCCGAGGTGCACGACGGTGCGCTGTTCATCACCAGCTTCGAGGTCCACGCCCTGGACATCGCCACCGGCCGCCGCCGCTTCAAGAGCCGCGACGTCGCCTGGGCGATGTCCGTCGCCGACGGCCGGATCCACGCCGCGGACGGCCCCAACCTGTTCACCCTCACCGCCGCCGACGGCTCCGAGCGCTGGCGGGTGGTGCTGGACGGCTGGACCTACTCGCTGGACACCGGTGGCGGGGCGGTGGTGGCCGGCACCAGAGGCGGCGGCGTGCAGGTCCGCTCCGCGATCGACGGCAGCGAGATGTGGCAGGTCAAGGACGCCCAGCAGGAGTACGAGAACCAGCAGTCCGGCCCGTGCGTGGTCGGCGACTCGGTCTACTACCACGGCGGCGGGCGGCTGTGGTCGCTGGACCTGACCACCGGCCGCCCGCGCTGGTCGTTCCCGCTCGGCGAGGACGTGCCCTCGCACCCGGTGCTCCGCCAGGGCGTGCTCTATCTGGCCTCCGGCACCCGGCTGCTGGCCCTGGACGAGGCCAGCGGGGAGCAGCGCTGGCGCTACGACACGCCGGTGGCGCTGTTCACCCCGCCGACGCTGGACGACCAGGGCGGCCTGTTCGCGGCCGACTACCTGGGGTCGGTGGTGGCGCTGGACACCGCCACCGGCGCGGTCCGCTGGCGTGGCCGGACCGGCGGCCGCCAGGGCGCCGACCCGGTGCCGGTGGCCGAGGGGACGCTGCTGGTCGGCAGTGGGGACACGGTCTACGCCTTCGACACGGCGCAGGGCGACGAGCGCTGGCGCTACACCGCCCGCGGCGAGCTCACCGGCGCTCCGGCGGCCGCGGGCGGGCTGGTGCACCTGGGCAGCCGGGACCACTCGCTGCACACGCTGGACCTGGCCACCGGCCGGCTGCGCTGGAAGCTGGACACCGGCGGCGAGATCACCGGCCCGCCGGTGGCGGTCGACGGCCGGGTCTTCGCGTGCAGCAAGGACCGCTGCGTGTACGCGCTGGACGCGGCCCGGGGCACCGCCACCGCCCGCGACTGAGCCGCTCGGGCCCGGCGCAGGCCCGGCGCAGGCCCGGCGCAGGCCCGGCGCAGGCCGGGCGGTGGTCGGTCCGGCTACGGGTGGCGCAGCTGCCAGCCGGCCCAGGCGGAGGTGATCATCTCCTCCACCCCGTACCGGGCGGTCCAGCCCAGTTCGGCGGCGATCCGCTCGGCCGAGGCCACCACCCGGGCCGGGTCCCCCGGGCGGCGGCCGACGACCTCGCCGGTGGCGTCCAGGCCGGTGACCCGGCCGATCACGTCCAGCATCTCGCGGACCGAGACGCCGACCCCGCGGCCGATGTTCAGCACCAGCTCGGTGCTGTCCGGCTGCTCGCGCAGCCGCTGGACGGCGGCCACATGGGCGGCGGCGACGTCCGCGACATGGATGTAGTCGCGGACGCAGGTGCCGTCCGCGGTCGGGTAGTCACCGCCGAACACCAGCGGTGCCTGTCCGGCGGCGAGCCGCTCGAAGACCATCGGCACCAGGTTGAAGACGCCCGGGTCGGCCAGCTCGGGGGCGGCCGCCCCGGCGACGTTGAAGTAACGCAGCGCGACCGTGCCCATGCCGTGCGCCCGCCCGGTCGCCCGGACCAGCCACTCCCCGGCGAGCTTGGTCTCGCCGTAGGGGTTGATCGGCGCGCAGGGGGTGTCCTCGGTCACCGTCTCCACGTCCGGCATGCCGTAGACGGCGGCGGAGGAGGAGAGCAGGAACCGCCGGACCCCGGCTTCGGCGGCGGCCTCCAGCACCACCCGCAGGCCCTCGACGTTCTCCCGGTAGTAGCGCAGCGGCTGCTCGACCGACTCGGCGACCTGCTTCTTGGCGGCGATGTGCAGCACGCCCTCGACCTCGTGCTCGGCCAGCACCCGGTCCAGCAGCGGACGGTCCAGGGTGGAGCCGGCCACCAGGGTCACCCCCTGCGGCAGCCGGGCCGGGTCGCCGGTGCTCAGGTCGTCCAGCACCACCACGGGGATGCCCGCCGCGGCCATGGCCCTTATGACATGCGCCCCGATGTAGCCCGCTCCGCCTGTGATCACCCAACTCATGCCTGGAATGCTAGCCGGGCCTGCCCCCGGCGGCCGCGCGATCCGCGGAGCCGGTCAGTGCCCAGCGCGGAACGGTCACACCGGGCGCCAGCTTCTGGTACACGACCTGGACCGGCGCGCCGATCCGCAGCCGCGCGGTGTCGACCGCGTCCAGCGGGGCGTCCGGACGCCGGACCGAGGGGGTCAGCGTGCCCACCAGCCGGATGCCCGGGGCGTCGTCCAGCTCGACCAGGGCCACCGGGTAGGGGGCCTGCGCGGCGTAGGCGGGCAGCAGCGGGGGATGCGCGACCACGAACGACCACAGCCGGCCGCGGCCGGAGACCAGGTCCCAGCGGGTCCCGAAGCCGTGGCAGCGGGGGCAGCAGGGCCGCGGCGGGAAACGCCGCAGGCCGCAGTCGGTGCAGCACTGCACCCGCAGTTCGCCGCGCCGGACGTACTGCCAGAACGGCTCGCCGTCCGCGTCCGGCCAGGGCAGCAGCAGTCCGCCGGAGTCGTCGCCGGTCATGGGGTCTCCTTCGTCCGTCCGGGGCAGCGTTCCGGGGCAGCGTTCGGGGCAGCGTTCGGGCCAGCGTTCGGGGCAGCATCACGCGCGCAGCAGCAGGGCCGAGGTGGGTACCCCCTCCCCGGCGGTGACCAGGCAGGTGGCGGCATCCGGGACCTGCGCGGTGGAGGTCCCGCGGAGCTGCTTCACCCCCTCGTTGATCAGGTTGAAGCCGTGCACATAGCCGTCGGACAGGCCGCCTCCACCGGTGTTGATCGGCAGCCGGCCGCCGAGTTCCAGCGCGCCGCCCTCGGTGAAGGCCGCGCCCTCGCCGCGCCCGCAGAAGCCGTAGCCCTCCAGCGAGAGCGGGACCAGCGGGGTGAACGCGTCGTAGATCTGGGCCGTGTCGACGTCCTGCGGGCCCAGGTCGGCGTGCTTCCACAGATGCCGGGCGGCAGTCCAGGCGGGGCCGGTCAGCGGGTCCTCGGTCCAGTAGTTGACCATCCCGTGGTGCTGCGCGGGCAGGCTCTGCGCGGCGGCGTGCACATACACCGGCCGGCGACGGCAGTCGCGGGCCCGGTCCGCGCCGACCACCACGCAGGCCAGCGCGCCGTCCGTCTCCAGGCAGTTGTCGTAGAGGCAGAGCGGTTCGGAGATCCAGCGGGAGTCCATGTACATCTCCCGGGTCAGCGGCCGGTCGTACATCACCGCCGCCGGGTTCTGGTTGGCCCGGTTGCGGCAGGCGAGGGCGACATTGAAGAGGTGGTCGCGGGTGGCCCCGTACTCGTGCATGTAGCGGCGGGCCAGCATGGCGATCTCGTCGGCCGGGCGGAGCAGCCCGAACGGCCGGGTCCACTGGGCGGGTGTGGGCAGTTGCACGCTGGTGCTGGTCCACGGCCGGACGCCGGAGCCGCGCTTGCGGGAGCGCCAGGCGACGCCGACCGAGGCCTGCCCGGTGGCGACGGCCATGGCCAGGTGGGCGACGGTGGCGCAGGAGCCGCCGCCGCCGAAGCCGGTACGGCTGAAGAAGGTGATGTCGCCCGCGCCGATCGACTTGGCGAGCTCCACCTCGTCGGTCTCCTCCATGGTGTAGGAGGCCAGGGCGTCCACCTCGCCGGGGTCGATCCCGGCGTCCTCCAGGGCGGCGAGCACCGCCCGGCAGGCGAGGGTCTTCTCGGGCTCGTCCAGATGCCTGGCGAAGCGGGTCTGGCCGATGCCGACGATTGCTGCGCGGTCCTTGAGCATCGAACCCCCGTGAGGACGCGGAAATCTGACGTTGCGTCAGAATAGAGCGCACCTCCTCTGGCCGGTAGGGCACGGCCGACCTAATCTGACGTAGCATCAACGAACCGGTTGACCACAGTGCTTGTTCGGCAGCGCTTGCTGGGCGGTGCCCGTTCTTGCTCGTCCTTTCTCGTTCTTGCTCGTTCTGCAGTGCTTGTTCGGTGCGGCGCTTGGAGGGCAACATGCGCGGTGACCTGGAATGGGGCAGCATCCCCCGGCTGGTGCAGGAGGCGGCCGACTGCTACGGCGAGGCCGAGGCCGTGGCCGGTGCGCGCACCCGGATCAGCTACCGGGGGCTCGGGCGACAAGTCCGCCGCGCCGCCGCCGCGATGATCGCCGCCGGGATCGAGCCCGGTGACCGGGTCGCCCTCTGGGCGCCGAACACCCCCGGCTTCGTGGTCGCCGCGCTCGGCGCGGTCAGCGCCGGGGCCGTGCTGGTACCGCTGGGCACCCGGCTCAAGGGCGCCGAGGTGGTGGAGCTGCTGCGCCGCACCGGGGCGTCGGCGCTGTTCGTCACCGACACCTTCCTCGGCGTCAGCTATGTCTCCGCGCTGCGCGCCGCGGTCGGCGCCGCCGCCCGGCCGGTGCTGTTTCCGCGGCCTCCGCTGCCGGTGCCGCTGCCGCTGCCGCCCGCGCCTCCGCTGCCTTCGTCGGCGGAGGGCTGCCCGGGCTGCCACGGCTGCACACCGCGGTCGTCCTGGGCGACCGCGCCGACGCGCCCCCCGGGTTCCGGCACTGGCGCGGCTTTCTGGCCGCCGGAGCCGGGGTGCCCGACCGGGCCGTGCACGAGCGCATCGACTCGGTCCGCGGCGAGGACCCGGCCGACATGATGTTCACCTCCGGCACCACCGGCGTGCCCAAGGCCGCGGTGACCACGCCCAGAACCTGCGTGCCTTCTCCACCTGGGCCGACCTGGCCGGTCTGACCCGGGGCGACCGCTATCTCGCGGTCAACCCGTTCAGCCACACCTTCGGCTACAAGGCCGGCATCCTCGCTTCGCTGATGTGCGGCGCGACCCTGCTGCCGCAGCCCGTCTTCGATGCCGGGGCGGTCCTCGCCAAGATCTCCACCGAGCGGGTCACCGTGCTCCCGGGCGCGCCCACGGTCTATCAGTCGCTGCTGGACCATCCCGCGCGCTCCGGCTACGACCTGGGCTCGCTGCGGCTGGCCGTCACCGGCGCGGCCGTGGTCCCGCTGGAACTGGTCACCCGGATCCGCCAGGACCTCGGCTTCGACACCGTGCTCACCGCCTACGGCCTGACCGAGTGCTGCGGACTGGTCACCATGTGCCGCCGGGGGGACGACCCCGGGCTGATCGCGGCCACCTCCGGCCGGGCCGTCCCCGGCGTGGAGCTTCGGGTCGCCGTCGCGGACGGCAAGCCCGTCCTGCCCGGCACCCCCGGCGAGGTCCAGGTGCGCGGCTACAACGTGATGTGCGGCTACTTCGAGGACCCGGACGGCACCGCCGCCGCCTTCACCGGCGACGGCTGGCTGCGCACCGGTGACATCGGGATCGTCGACGACGACGGCAACCTGCGGATCACCGACCGGCTCGGGGACATGTTCACCGTCGGCGGCTTCAACGCCTATCCCGCCGAGATAGAACGCGTGCTCGCCCGCCACCCCCTGGTCGCCGACTGCGCGGTCGTCGGCGTCCCCGACCCCCGCCTCGGCGAGGTCGGCAAGGCCTTTGTCGTCCCCAACGGCGACCCCGGGCCCGGCGCGGCGGAGGAGCTGATCGACTGGGCGCGGCGGGAGATGGCCAACTACAAGGTGCCGCGGCAGGTCGCCTTCCGGGCCGAACTGCCGCGCAACGCCTCCGGAAAGGTACTCAAGGGGCAGCTGCGGGCCGAGGACTGAGCCGCCCCGGAGGTCTCCGCGTCGCCCGGCGCGGGCCGGACTCTCATGCCTGCCCTACCTCCGCCACAGGCTCCGCACAGCCCGGTGCCGAAACGTGGCGGCATGAGCAATTCGACAGCGCTGGCAGGGGAGACGGGGCCGCAGGCACGTCCGCTCCCGACGCGGCCCGAGCGGCCGCCGGGCCGGGGCCTCCTGGTCGAGATCGTGGTGCCGGTTTACAACGAGGAGCACATCCTCCACCGCAGCGTGCACCGGCTGCACAGCTACCTCGCCGAGACCTTTCCCTACCGGTTCCGGATCATCGTCGCCGACAACGCCAGCACCGACACCACCTGGCAGGTCGCCACCGCGCTGGCGGCGGAACTCCCCGGGGTACGGGCGGTCCACCTGGACCAGAAGGGGCGCGGCCGGGCGCTGCGGCAGGTCTGGAGCCAGAGCGACGCCGACGTGGTCAGCTACATGGACGTCGACCTGTCCACCGGCCTCGACGCCTTTCTGCCGCTGGTCGCGCCGCTGCTCTCCGGGCACAGCGACCTTGCCATCGGCAGCCGGCTGCACCGCGGTTCGGCGGTGGTGCGCGGACCCAAACGCGAGTTCATCTCCCGCACCTACAACCTGATGCTGCGCACCACCATGGCGGCCCGGTTCTCCGACGCCCAGTGCGGATTCAAGGCCGGACGCGCCGATGTCGTCCAGGCGCTGCTGGGCTCGGTCGAGGACCAGACCTGGTTCTTCGACACCGAGCTGCTGCTGCTCGCCGAACGCAGCGGACTGCGCATCCACGAGGTGCCGGTCGACTGGGTGGACGACCCGGACAGCCGGGTGGACATCGTCCGGACGGTCAAGGACGACCTGAAGGGCATGTGGCGGGTGGCCCGGCGGACCATCTCCGGCGCGACCCGGCTGCCGGTACCGCCCAGGGTGCAGCAGGCCCAACTGCCGCCCGGGATGCGCGGCCAGCTCTCCAGCTTCGCCGTCATCGGCGTCGTCAGCACCCTGGCCTACCTGGCGCTCTATCTGCTGCTGCGGCAGGCCGCCCCGGCGGTGCTCGCCAACGCGATCGCGCTGCTGGTCACCGCGATCGCCAACACCGCCGCCAACCGGCGCTTCACCTTCGGTGTCACCGGCTCCAGGGACGCGTTCAGGCACCAGGTCGAGGGCGGCATCGCCTTTCTGATCGGGCTGGTGCTGAGCACGGTCACCCTCGCGGTGACCAGGGCGGTCGCGCCGGGGGCCTCGCACCTGGCCGAACTCTGCGCGCTGGTCGGCGCCAACGCGCTGTCGACGGTCGTCCGCTTCCTGCTGATGCGGGTCTGGGTCTTCAACCCCGGACGCCACGCCGCGGCCCCGCCGCAGCCCGCCCCCTGCCGCAGCCCCACCCCTGTCCCCAGCCCTACTCCCAGCCTTACTCCCAGCCCTACTCCCAGGCCACCGACCAGGAGCTGAACCACTGATGAGCGTCCACACCGATGCCGCGACGACGCCCGTGCCGGCGCCTGCCCGGCCCGGCCGCCGCGGCCTGGCCGAACGCGCCCTGCTGGGACCGGAGCATGCCCCCGCTGGGCCCGCCCGGCGCTCTGGGCGGCGCTGCTGCTCGCGACCGCGGTCTACTGCTACGGGCTCGGCCGCAACGGCGACGCCAACTCGTACTACGCGGCGGCCGTGCTCAGCGGCACCAAGAGCTGGACCTCGATGTTCTTCGGGTCCCTGGACACCGGCAACTACATCACCGTCGACAAACCGCCGGTGGCGCTGTGGCTGATGGAGGCGTCCTGCCGGATCCTCGGCTTCGGCAGCTGGCAGATGCTGCTGCCGATCGCGCTGTGCGGGGTCGCCTCGGTCGGTGTGCTCTACAGCGCCGTGCGCCGCAGCTTCGGCTTCAAAGCGGCCACCGTGGCCGCGGTCGTCCTGGCGATCACCCCCATCACCGTCGCCATCAACCGCGACAACAACCCCGACCCGGTGCTGGTGCTGCTCAGCGTCGCCGCTGCCTGGTTCTGCCTGGAGGCTGTCCGCAGCGGCCGGACCATGCCGCTGGTGTGGTCCGCGGTGCTGGTCGGATTCGCCTTCAACACCAAGATGCTGGCCGCCTATGTGGTGCTTCCCGCCTTCTTCGCGGTCTATCTGCTCGCGGCCCGGGGCAGCCTCGGCCGACGCGTCCGCACCCTGCTGATCGCCGGTGTCGCCCTGGTGGTCTCCAGCGGCTGGTGGATGGTCACCGTGGACGCCATCCCCGCCGCCGACCGCCCCTTCGTCGGCAGCAGCACCAAGGACACCGTCTGGGACCTGGTCACCGGCTACAACGGCCTGGCCCGGATCACCGGCAGCAACGGCGGCTCGGGCGGCAGCCCCGGCGGAGGCGCAGGAGGAGGCGCCGCAGGGGGCGGTGGCGGTGCCAACTTCGGTGGCACCGCCGGGGCAGGGCGGCTGTTCAACGACATCCTCGGCGGCCAGATCTCCTGGCTGATCCCCTTCGCTGCCATCGCCTGCGTCGGCGCGCTCGTCCTGCGCGGCCGCCGCGGCCGCACCGACATGCAGCGCGCCGGGCTGCTGCTGTGGGGGCTGTGGCTGTTCACCCACTATGTGACCTTCAGCTTCGCCGACGGCACCTTCCACCCGTACTACACGACCATGCTGGCCCCGGCGATCGCCGCGCTCACCGGCGCCGGCGGGGTGGCCCTGCTGCGGGCGTTCCGCAGCCGTTCGGCCGCGTGGTCCTGGGTGCTGCCGCTCGCCATCGCGGTGAGCGCGGTGTGGGCGATCGTGCTGCTGCGCCGGGACCGGGGCTTCGACAGCTGGCTCTGGCCGCTGATCGCGGTGCTCGCGGTGGCCGCCGTGGCGGTGCTGCTGCTCGCCCGCTCGGGCTCGCTGCTCCGCGGCGGCCCACGCGGCCCCGGCTACGGCTGATGGCCGCCGCGGCGGTGGCTGCCCTGGTCGCCCTGCTCGCCGGACCGGCCGCCTATGCGGCGGACACGGTGACCGCCGGTGCCATCCAGGGCGTCAACCCGACCGGCGGCCCGAGCAGCAGCGGAGGCGGGTTCGGCGGCGGCATGGGCTTCCCGGGCGGCGGCAGCGGCACCCGGGGGAGCGGCAGCTTCCCGGGCGGCACCACCGGCAGGGTCCCCACCGGCGAGGCCCCGACCGGCGAGGCCCCGACCGGCGAGGCCCCGACCGGCAGCCAGGCGGGCGGCTTCGCCCCTGGCGGGCAGGGCAGCGGACAGACCCCGACCACCGGCGTCGGCGGTAAGCGCAGCGGCGCCCCCGGCGCTGCGGGCGCCGCTGGTATGGGAGTCGGCGGTGCGGGTGGCGGCATGGGCGGTATGGGTGGCGTCTCCACGGCGATGCTCAGCTACCTGGAGGCCCACCAGGGCACGGCCACCTGGCTGGTGGCCACGTCCAACGCCCAGTCCGCGGCGGAGATCATCCTGCAGAGCGGTGGCAAGGCCGCGATCGGCATGGGCGGATTCACCGGCGACGACCCGGCGATGACCCTCGCCAAGCCTGAAGGGCTATCTCGCCTCCGGCAAGCTGCACTATGTCCTGCTGGACGGCACAAGCGGTGCCGTCGCCGGCCCGGTGGCGGCCAGGCCAACGCCGCGGCGACCTCGTATGTCACCTCCCACTGCACTGTGGTGAAAGCCGCCGAGTACGGCGGCAGCACAACGAGTAGCACCGTCGGCGCGGACGGTAGCAGCAGTAGCGGTGAGGTTCTCTACTACTGTGAGTAGCCATAGTTGACTCGTTGAATCTGACGGCCCGCCGCCCCCGCGCACTTGGGGCGGTGGGCCGTCCCTTGTGATCGGCGAGCAATCTTCCCCGGCGAGCGCGGAACTTTCGGTGAGCGCAGACTCGTCTTAGTCGTCGAGTGCGCGGCGAGGAGCGAGCGCACCCGGGTTGGAGCGGATCGACGGTCTGTCATACCGCTCCGTGAGTGCTCGGACACTCTCCGGTCAATACGTGAGCAAAATCCGCCAGCATACTGCAACGGCAGAGAAAAAACCGCCTGTTGGGAATGATGTCCGGAATCTGCTCGTTGCATCGTTACGAAAGGCAACCCCAGAACGGGCCAGCCGGGCCCGTCCGTTCTCCGTGAAGGAGTGCGCATGGCATCGCGTGCCGTCGTCCGCGACAAGGCCGACCGGACCCGCACCGCGCGTCCGAGCAGCGGTGAGGCCGACCGCGACCTCGTCGGCATGTACCTGGACGAGATCGCTAGGACTCCACTGCTCGACGCTGCGCAGGAAGTCGACCTCTCAACCCGAATAGAAGCCGGTGTGTTCGCCGAGCACCTGTTGGAGAACGGAGAGACCGCGGCAGGCGCCAGTGAGGAGGAGCTGCGGGCGATCATCGCTGATGGCAGTCATGCGAAGGATGTGTTCATCCGCTCCAATCTGCGACTGGTGGTCGCGGTAGCGCGCCGCTACCCGCGCAGTGGTCTGCCGCTGCTCGACCTCATCCAGGAGGGCAATGCCGGTCTGGTCCGTGCCGTTGAGAAGTTCGACTTCGGCAAGGGCTTCAAGTTCTCCACCTATGCGACCTGGTGGATCCGTCAGGCGATCACACGTTCCATCGCCGACCAGTCGCGCACCATCCGGCTGCCGGTGCACCTCGTCGAGGAGCTCGGGCGGATCCGTCGGGTGCAGCGTGAGAAGTCCAAGGAGCTGGGCCGTGACGCCGAGCACTCGGAGATCGCCGCCGAGTTGGACACCACCGTCGAGCGGATCAAGGACGTCCTGGACTGGGCCCGCGACCCGGTCAGCCTCAACATGACGGTCGACGACGCCGGGGAGACCCAGTTCGGCGACCTGGTCGAGGACACCACCGCGACCTCGCCGGAGGATGCGGTGATGGTCATGCTGCGGCGCGAGGAACTGGAGGATCTGATCGGGCGGCTGGACGACCGCACCGCGTCGATCATCCGCTCCCGCTACGGCATGGAGGACGGCCGCGAGCGCACTCTCACCGAGGTCGGCAAGCAGCACGGGCTCACCCGTGAGCGCATCCGGCAGATCGAGAAGCACGCGCTCGCCGAACTGCGGAAGATCGCCGACCACTCGGGCTTCGAGGCGGCATGAGCCCCGCCCCGGAGCCGGCAGTGCCGGAGCCCGAGGCCCCGGCGCCCGGGACTGCGAAGGCGCAGCCCCTGGCGTCGTCGGCCGGGCGCGCCGCCTCGTACGCTGGGCGCATGGCAGACGACACAGACAAGCGTCGGGCGCTGGTCTTCGACGACCCGCTGACCCGGCCCGGCCGGGACGACACCGAGACCGGCTGGGGCGGCGGTACGCAGAGCGAGGGCTCGGAGCGGGACGAGGCGTGGTACCGCCGGGAGACCCCGCCGCACCACGGCGGCTGAGCGCGGGTTCGGACGGGAGTTCAGCGACACGGAAGGGCCGGGGCCTCGCCTCGGCCCTTCGTCGTGTCCGCCGCAATGTCGCCTGCCGTGTCGCCTGCCGCATCGGCCGCCGTGTCCGCCGCCGTGTTCGTGACAGGCCGAGCGCGTCGGTGGCGGCTGTCGCTTCACTCATGTGAATGACCCCGTCCTGAGGCCGTGTCCGGCGTGGTGGGCCCGCACCACGGGCTCGGGCGCTGCGCGACGCCCTGCCCGCAGGGCGGCTGGGGGCAGTGCAGCGAACCCGCGGCCAGCGTGGCCACCGCGACCAGCAGCCCCGCGGCGAGCGGCCCGGGCCTTCGCCGGATCGAGGCAGGCAGCCGGTGCGACCGGTCCCGGGCCGGGATGGCGCGAACAGAGCGAGCTGCTGCGTCGGCGGCACCGCCGGCGCACCGCTCACCAAGGGGCCGTCGAGCGAGCGGCCGGGGCGTCGCCACCGGCTCGGGCTCGTCCTCCGACCAGGTTTCGGCCCACTCCTCCAGCCAGTCCCGGCCTGTGCCGCGACCGCCCCGCCCGGGCCTGCGGGCGACGCGGTGTCTGTCCCGTCTGTGCCGAGCGGGGCCTCGACAGCGTTCGGGGTCCCGAGGTCGTGCGGGGTATCGGCGCCGGCCGGGCTTCCGTCGTCGTCGGGGCGTCGGCGTCGGCGGGGGAGGGGAGGGGTGTGGTTGTGGGCGGGGCGGTCCGCGCCCACGCTGTCCGCCCAGCTGGAGCGTGAGGGGTTGGTCAGGGGACCAGTGGCGTCAGTTGCATGGGGAACCACCGCCTTTGCGAGGCTGTTCAGGAGACCTGCTTGCCCTCCACGATGACCGGTTCCACGGCCATCACCGCGCCCCGCAGCCCGTTCTGTGGATAAACCCGGGGCTGTGGATAACTCTCTCACCCGTGAGCGTGAAGCCGCCCCCGCGCCACCGTCCCCGACCCGCCCGCGGACATGCCGAAGCCCCGCCGGTCACCGCGTCGCTGCTGGAGCAGCGCGCAGGACCGGCGGGGCTCGGCGCCAAGGCCGACGAACGCCGAGGCCGACGAACAGGTGCCCGGTCAGCTGCCCGGGGCGGAGGGCCGGGTCAGGCGGCGGGGGTGGAGCTGCTGCCCGACGACGACGAGGACGAGGAGGAGCTCGACGTCGAGGCGGACGAGGCGGACGACGAGGAGTCCCCGGACGACGCGCCCGCGGCGGGCTTGGAGGCGCCCACCGTGCTGCTCGACGACGAGCGGCTGTCGGTCCGGTAGAAGCCGCTGCCCTTGAAGACAACGCCGACCGCGGAGTAGATCTTGCGCAGCCTGCCGCTGCATTCGGGGCACACGGTCAGGGCGTCGTCCGTGAACTTCTGGACTGCCTCAAGGCCGCTGCCACACTCGGTGCACTGGTACTGGTACGTCGGCACTGGTATTCCTCCTGGCACTCTCGCCTGATGAGTGCTAACGACGGTCCATGATGCGTTATTCCTGGGCGATAGTCCACTGTGGCGGGTGTGAGCTGCGGCTCCACCCGGGCCCGCGGGGGGCTCCGGGGGCTGTTCGGCCGGGGTCCGGGGAGGGTTCCGGGGTGCCCCTGACGTCACACGGTTTCGCCGGCGCCCGGGCGCTAGTACCCTCACGAGTCCCGCCATGTGATCTTCGGCGGGTGTCCGGTACGGTCCGCGCGGATCCGTGCCGGTTCTTCGGCGCGCAAACCGGCCTCGGAGAATGCTCGGAGAGGCCTCCAGGCCGGGGACCAGTCCGCAGCAGTTCCGGTTCAGGTGTTAGCGTCGGCCCCGCCGCACTGCACGGCGGCGGACGAGCCCCTGCCTCCACAAGGACCCTGATGCCCCGCACCAAGAAGTTCCGCCGGTTTCGGTTGCTGGTGATCCTGCTGGTGCTGCTGGTGGTGGTGGGCGCCGTCGGCGGAGGCTGGTACGGCGTCCGCACTGTCCAGGCGTCCTTCCCGCAGACCACCGGCTCGCTCCAACTGCCGGGCCTTCAGGGTCAGGTCACGGTGGTCAGGGACAGCAAGGGCATCCCGCAGATCTATGCGAGCACCTCCGCCGACCTGTTCATGGCGCAGGGCTTTGTCCAGGCCCAGGACCGTTTCTGGCAGATGGACGTCGACCGTCACATCACCTCCGGCACCCTGGCCTCCATGTTCGGCGCGGGCAAGAACGACGCCAATGTGCAGAGCGACGCCCTGATCCAGACCATGGACTGGCGCGGTGTGGCGCAGCAGGAGTACGACACCCAGCTCGACGCGACCACCAAGTCCTACCTCCAGGCCTTCTCCGCCGGGGTCAACGACTGGCTGAAGCAGCACCCGGGCGGCGCCGGGGCCTCGCTCGGGTACGCGATGCTGGGCCTGGCGCACTCCGGCTACACCCCCCAGCCCTGGACGCCGGTCGACTCCATCTCCTGGCTCAAGGCGATGGCCTGGGACCTCAGCGGCAATATGCAGCAGGAGATCGACCGCTCGCTGCTGGCACAGAACCTCAGCGCGGCGCAGATCGCCCAGCTCTACCCGGCGTACCCGACCAGCAACGGGACCATCGTCGCCAACGGCACCGTCTCCGACCAGAAGGACCTCACCAAGGCGGCCTACCACCCCGCCTCCGCCGATGCCCAGGGCGGCGCGAGCGACAACTCCATCGGCACGGACAGCAGCACCATCGGCTCCGGCAAGGACACCAAGAACGGCACCAGGAACAGCACCAAGAACGTCGGGAACGGCGTCGGGAACGGGACCGCCACCAATGCCTCCGCCGACACCCCCTACCCCGGCACCCAGGGCGGTGCCGTCGCCGACAGCGCGCAGGGGCTGACCGGCGCCGCGACCCAGCTGGCCGCCAACATCGACGCGTCCCTCGCTGCTGGGCCAGCCCGGGCAGGGCATCGGTTCCAACTCCTGGGTGGTCTCCGGCAAGTACACGACCTCCGGCAAGCCGCTGCTGGCCGACGACCCGCACCTGTCCCCGGGGCTGCCCTCGGTCTGGGAGCAGATGGGCCTGCACTGCGACACCCTGAGCACCGCCTGCCCGTTCGACGTCACCGGCTTCACCTTCCCCGGGATGCCGGGTGTGGTCATCGGTCACAACCAGACCTCCTCGTGGGGCTTCACCAATCTCGGCGCCGCGACCCAGGAGCTCTACCTGGAGCAGGTCACCGGCCCGGACAGCTACGCCTACGACAACGGGAACCGGCAGTTCACCAACCGTTCGGTGACCATCAAGGTGGCCGGGGCGCCGTCCCAGACGATCACTGTGCGCAGCACCGCCGACGGCATGCCGATCATCTCCGACCATGACGCGCTGGAGCAGGCCGTCGGCCAGAACGCGCCGGTCACCGTCGCACCGGCGCCGCCGCGCGGCAGCGGCTACGCCATCGCGCTCAAGTGGACGGCGCTGACGCCCGGCAAGACCATGCAGTCGGTCTTCGAGCTGGACCAGGCGACCGACTTCACCCAGTTCCGCGCCGCCGCCGCCGACTTCGACGCCCCCAGCCAGAACATGGTGTACGCGGACGGCTCCGGCGCCTCCGGCAACATCGGCTACACGTCGAGCGGCGACATCCCGGTCCGCGCGGACGGCGACAACGGCAGCTACCCGGAGCCGGGCTGGGACTCCTCCTACGCCTGGAAGGGCCTGATCCCCAAGGCCGCCCTGCCGTATGTGGAGAACCCGGCGGCCGGCTACATCGTCGCCGCCAACCAGCCGGTGGCGGACAGCAGCTACCCGTATGCGATGACCCCGGACTGGGACTACGGGATCCGCGCCAAGCAGATCACCGACCTGATCCAGTCCAAGATCGCCAGCACCGGCAAGATCTCGCCGGACGACATGTCCAACATCCAGCTGGACGACACCAGCGTGATGGCCAAGACCCTGGTGCCGTACCTGCTGAATGTGAAGCTCAGCGGCGGCGCGTACTACACCGACGCCCAGGCGCTGCTGAAGAACTGGAACTACGACCAGGACTCGGGCTCGGCGGCGGCGGCCTACTACAACGCGGTCTGGAGCAACCTGCTGCACCTGGCCTTCGACGACAAGTTCCCGGCGTCGGTGCGCGCCAGCACCGACTGCGTGATGCAGCCGGTGACCTCGAACGTGCCCGCGGACGGCCTCAACGGGCCGACCAAGATGCAGAGCGTCTGCGGCACCCGGGCCCCGGACCAGGCGCAGCCGGACGGCGGCGACCAGTGGATGACCGTGGTGTCCAACCTGCTGACGCAGCCCAACAGCAGTTGGTGGTCGTTCACCTACAACAACGGCCGCCAGGTCAGCGGGCTGAACAACCTGCTCGCCGAGGCCATGGTGGACGCCCGGATGCAGCTCACCTCGCTGATGGGCAAGAACATGGCCACCTGGAGCTGGGGCCGGATCCACACGCTGACCCTGAACGAGTCGACCCTGGGCACCGACGACTCCTCGCTGCTCTCCGGCCTGGAGCACAAGCTGCTCGACCGCGGCCCGTACCAGCTCAACGGCGGCAGCTCGGCGGTGGACGCCACCGGCTGGAACGCCTCGGCCGGCTACCAGGTGGACTGGGCGCCGTCGATGCGGATGGTCGTCGACCTGAGCAACTTCGACGCCTCGGAGTGGATCAACATCGGCGGTGCCTCCGGCCAGCCCTATGACGCCCACTACAACGACCAGACCCAGATGTGGGCCGACGGCGAGCTGCTGACCTGGGCCTACAGCAAGAGCGCGGTGCAGGGCGCAGGGGTCGACACACTCACGCTGACCCCCGGGCAGTAGCAGCCCGCAGCGCCCCCGGCCCACCCCGCCCGGAGCCCTCGGCTCCGGGGCGGCCGCGTACGCCTACCCGGCCGCGTACCCGTGCCCGGCCGCGCAGCCGGACCCGAGCGCGCAGCCGGCCCCGGCCGCGTCAGCCCCGGCCGGGGCGGAACCAGTGGACGCCGGACGGGGTCACCGCCGCGTCGACCGGGCGGTCGTGCTCCTCGGCCGGGACCTCGCCCAGCACCTCGGTGTCGTACAGCAGCGTCGCCAGCCGGGCTGCGGGCCCGTCCGCCCGGTCGAGCCGGGCGAGCACCCGGTCGTAGCTGCCGCCGCCGCGCGCCCCAGCCGGATCCCGCGCCGGTCCACGGCCAGTCCCGGCAGCAGCACCAGCCCGGCCGTGCACACCGCCGCCGGGCCCAGCCGGTCGCCGTCCGGCTCCAGCAGCCCGCGCCCGGCCCGCTCCAGCCGCTCCTGGCCCTGGTAGCTGCCCCAGTCGAGGTCGTTGTCGGGCAGCAGCACCGGGAGCAGCACCCGGACGCCCCGCGCACGCAGCGCGTCCAGCAGCGCGCGGGTCCCCGGCTCCGCCCCGACCGAGACATACCCGGCCACCACCGGGGGCGCGGCCGCGGACAGCGGTTCCGGCAGGAGTGTCAGCGCGTGCTCCGCCAGCGCCCGGGCGGCGTCCTGCCGCTGCTCGGGTGACAGCGCGGCGCGTGCCGCGAGCAGCCGTGACCGCAGCGCGGCCTTGTCGTTCAGCATCGGATGAGCGGGCCTTTCAGGTCGATGGTGCCGGATGGTGTCGATGGCCCCGATCACCTCGGTGGTGTCGACGGCGCGGACGGCCGAGCCGTGGGGGAGCCAGGGGAGAAGCAGGACATGATGACGCAGTTCGATGACATCCTCGCCGCGCTCTGCTGCCCGCGCTGCTCGCGGCCGGGCTGCTGCTCCGCGCGCTGCGCCGGTCGCGGGCCGCGGCCGGCGTCCATGCCGCTGCTCAGCGGCGGGAGATCGCGGCGCTGCGGGCGCCCGGGACAGCCTCGAACGCACTTCCTACACGGATCCGCTCACCGGCGTCTGGAACTACCGCTACCTCCAGCTCTCGCTGGACCGGGAGATCGCCCGTTGCCTGCGCCACCCGCACCGGCCCGGCGGCGCCCCGGGCGGGCAGCTGGCGCTGCTGCTGCTGGAGGTCGAGGGCTTCGAGGAGATCCGGCGCGAGCACGGCTACCGGCGCGGCGGCGCGGTGCTGCGGGATCTGGCGCAGCGGCTGGCCATGGAGTTCCGGGAGACCGACGTCTTCGGGCGCTACGGTGGCGAGGAGTTCCTGGTGCTGCTGCCGGACACGGACGCGGCCGGCGCGCAGCAGGCGGCCGAGCGGCTGGGGCTGGACGGTCCGCCGGCACTCGCTGCTGCTGCCCGCCGTCCCCGTCGTCCAGCCGGGCACAACCGGCGCCGCCGCCGCTTACCCCGGTAGCGGCCTGAACGGTAGCGGCCTGAACGGTAACGGCCTGAACGCCGTGATCGGCGTGGCCTCGTTGCCCCCGGACGGGGCGCATGCCGCACTGCTGCTGCGCGCCGCCGAGGCGGCGCTGGCCCGGGCACGCGCGGCCGCGCGTCCGGCGGCGGCCGCCGGCGCGGTCCCAGAGCTCCCACCAGCCCCGCCGGCCCCTGCGGTCACTGGAGAAACGCCCATGTCACGGCAAGCGGGCCTGACTTCCGGCCGGGATCTATGAGCTCGCTCAGAAAACCCAGGGGCAGGTCTGAGGCGGTGGTATCGGCCAGTACAGTCATCGACATGACGAATGCTCGTTCGCGCCAGATCACCAAGGCTGTGATCCCTGCCGCCGGCCTGGGTACCCGGTTCCTCCCGGCGACCAAGGCCACCCCGAAGGAAATGCTTCCGGTCGTGGACAAGCCCGCGATCCAGTACGTGGTGGAGGAAGCGGCCTCGGCCGGTCTCACCGACGTGCTGATGATCACCGGCCGGAACAAGCGCCCGCTGGAAGATCATTTCGACCGCGCGTACGAGCTGGAAGAGCTGCTGATCAACAAGGGCGACCAGACCAAGCTGGACCGGGTCCGCGAGTCCAGCGACCTCGCCACCATGCACTATGTCCGCCAGGGCGACCCCAAGGGCCTCGGGCACGCGGTGCTCTGCGCCGAGCCGCATGTCGCCGACCAGCCCTTCGCGGTGCTCCTCGGCGACGACCTGATCGACCCGCGCGACCCGCTGCTGGCCAAGATGATCGAGGTCCAGAGCGAGCTGGGCGGCAGCGTGGTGGCCCTGATCGAGGTCGACCCCTCGCAGGCCCACCTCTACGGCTGCGCGGCCGTGCGCCCGGCCGAGTGGCACGGCACCCTCGGCGCCGACGACGAGATCGTCCGGATCACCGACCTGGTCGAGAAGCCCGCTCCGGGCGAGGCGCCCAGCAGCTACGCGGTGATCGGCCGCTATGTGCTGGACCCGAGCGTGTTCGAGGTGCTGCACGAGACCGCGCCCGGCAAGGGCGGGGAGATCCAACTGACCGACGCGCTGCGGGTGCTGGCGCAGCGCACGCCCGGCCGGGGCGGCCCGGTGCACGGCGTGCTGTTCAAGGGCCGCCGCTACGACACCGGTGACCGGGGCGACTACCTGCGGGCGATCGTCCGGCTGGCGTGCGAACGTGAGGACCTCGGGCCGGACTTCCGGGCGTGGCTCAAGAACTTCGTGGGCAGTGGGGAACTGGACGGCCTGTCGGGCGAGTCTGCGGCGCCGCTGGCCGACTGAGGTGCGGCGGCCGGCGGGCAGCGGAGAGGAAGCGGCGATGCAGGGGGAGCGAGTGAGCGAGCACAAGCACGGCGGAGCGGCGACCGGGCAGGCGGACCCCTGCGCCGCCGACCAGCAGGGCGCGGAGCGCAGCTGGTCGGTGGACGAGCACCTGGCCGACATCCTGCGGACCGTCGGCCCGCTGCCGTCGCTGGAGCTCCAGCTGCTGGAGGCGCAGGGCTGCCTGACCGTCGAGGAGATCAGCGCGCCCGGCAGCCTGCCGCCGTTCGACAACAGCTCGATGGACGGCTACGCGGTGCGGGTCACCGACCTGGCCGGGGCCACCGAGCAGTACCCCTCGGTGCTGACCGTGGTCGGCGACATCGCCGCCGGGGCCGCTGAGCTGCCGACGGTCGGCCCGGGCCAGTGCGCCCGGATCATGACCGGCGCCCCGCTGCCGCCCGGCGCGGAGGCGGTGGTCCCGGTGGAGTGGACCGACGGCGGCAGCGGCGGGGACACGGCGGCCGGCTCCATGGCGCCGCAGAGCAGTGACCCCGGCGGGGCCTCCGGCGAGGTGCGGATCTTCCGTCCGGTCGAGTCCGGCGCCTTTGTCCGCCGCCTGGGGTCGGACATCACCGAGGGCCAGGTGGTGCTCCCGGCCGGGACCAGGCTCGGACCGCCGCAGATCGGGCTGCTCGCGGCCATCGGCCTGGACAGCGTCAAGGTCCGCCCCCGCCCGCGGGTGGTGGTGCTGTCCACCGGCAGCGAGCTGGTCCAGCCCGGCAGCAAGGCCGGGCCGGGCAGATCCCGGACTCCAACAGCTTCGCGCTGACCGCCGCGGCCCGGGACGCGGGCGCGATCGCCTTCCGCGTCGGCGGGTGCCCGACGACGCCGAGCGGCTGCGCGAGGTGATCGAGGACCAGCTGATCCGCGCCGACCTGGTGGTCACCAGCGGCGGGGTCAGCGTCGGCGCCTACGACGTGGTCAAGGAGGCGCTGGCACCGGTCGAGGGGCAGCCTACGCTGGGCGAGATCTCGTTCCGCAAGCTGCGGATGCAGCCCGGCAAGCCGCAGGGCTTCGGGCTGCTGGACGGGACGGTGCCGCTGTTCGCGCTGCCGGGCAACCCGGTCAGCGCCTATCTCTCCTTCGAACTGTTTGTCCGGCCCGCGATCCGGGTGATGCTCGGCGTCGAGCCGGTGCAGCGGACCGTGGTCCGGGCCGTCCTGACCGAGTCGCTGACCTCGCCGGAGGGCCGCCGCCAGTTCGCCAGGGCCAAGTACCTGGCCGGCTTCGCGGGCGAGCCCGGCAGCGTCGGACCGGTCGGCGGCGAGGGCTCCCACCTGGTCGGCGCGCTCGCGCAGGCCAATGCGCTGATCGTGGTGCCGGAGCAGGACACCGCGCTGGAGGCGGGCGCGCTGGTGGACGTCGTACTGCTGGACCCGGCGCCCTGGGACGGCACGGCCTGAGGGCGGGACGGCACGATCTGACGCGCCGCCCGCGCAGCGGTAGCCTGTGCCCGCACCGGCACCGGCCACAGGAGACGACACGTTGAACAGCGCACAGGGCGACCGGCTCACCCACGTCGACGAGACGGGGGCGGCGCGGATGGTCGACGTCTCGGAGAAGGCCACCACGGTGCGCACCGCCCGCGCCACCGGGGGGTGCTGGTCTCCGCCACAGTGGTGGAACTGTTGCGCGGGGAGGGCGTGCCCAAGGGCGACGCGCTCTCGGTCGCCCGTATCGCCGGGATCATGGGGGCCAAGCGAACCCCCGATCTGATCCCGCTCTGCCACCCCAATTGGTATCTCTGGGGTGACCGTGGACCTGGCAGTGACCGATGAGGCGGTCGAGATCGCCGCCACCGTCCGCACCGCCGACCGCACCGGCGTGGAGATGGAGGCGCTGACCGCGGTCGCGGTCGCCGGGCTCACCGTGATCGACATGGTCAAGGCCGTCGACAAGGGTGCCCGGATCGACGCGGTCCAGGTCGAGTCCAAAACCGGCGGCAAGAGCGGCGACTGGCACCGCGCCCCGGCCGGGACCGCCGAATGAGCGCCCCGCGCCGCAGGGCCTTCGTCCTCACCGTCTCCAACCGCGCCTCGCCGGGGTCTACCCGGACAAGGGCGGCCCGCTGCTCGCCGAGGGACTGCTGGCCATGGGCTTCACCGTGGACGGGCCGAAGGTGGTCCCGGACGGGGAGCCGGTCGCCGAGGCTCTGCGCCAGGCCGTGGCCGAGGGCTATGACGTCATTCTGACCACTGGGGGGACCGGGATCACCCCGATGGACCTCACTCCGGAGATGACCGGGACCGTCATCGACCGCCCAGTCCCCGGTATCGCCGAGGCGATCCGGGCCCACGGCCGCGCCGCCGGGGTGCCCACCGCCGCGCTCTCGCGGGGGCTGTCCGGGCTTGCCGGGAACACCCTGATCGTCAACCTCCCCGGCTCCAGCGGCGGAGTGCGGGACGGCCTCGCCGTCCTCGGCCCGCTGCTCGGCCACGCCGTCGACCAGGTCCACGGCGGCGACCACCCCCGCTCCGGAGATTCCGGCGGCACTCCGTCAGGAGGCCCGCACTGAACGCCTTCTGGCCGGTGGAGCTGGCCGAGGGGCCGGTCGGACTGCGACCCATCCGGATCCGCGACCGGCGCGACTGGCAGCAGGTCAGCGCCCGCAACCGGGACTGGCTCCGGCGCTGGGAGGCCACCGTGCCCCCGGCCGCCCCGGGCAAGCCGCCCGGCCCCCGGCCCACCTACCGGCAGATGGTCGCCTTCCTGCGCTCCGAGGCCCGCGAAGGGCGGATGCTGCCGTTCGTGGTCACCTACCAGGGCAGCCTGGTCGGGCAGCTCACCGTCGGCGGCATCACCTGGGGCTCGATGTGCTCCGCCAACATCGGCTACTGGGTGGACGAGGCGGTCGCCGGGCGCGGCATCATCCCCACCGCGCTGGCCCTGTCGGTCGACCACTGCTTCCGCAATCTGGGCCTGCACCGGGTCGAGGTGTGCATCCGTCCGAGAACGGGCCGAGCCGCCGGGTGGTGGAGAAGCTGGGCTTCCGCGAGGAGGGGCTGCGTCCCCGGTATCTGCACATCGACGGCGGCTGGCGGACCACCTGGTCTTCGCGCTCACGGCGGACGAGGTCCCGAGGGGATGTTGCGGCGCTGGCAGGGCGTCAGGCAGCATCTTGAGCACTAGCTTCAGATAACTGTTCGAATCTCTGGTCGGCTGTCGTTCAAAGCGACAAATAGGGTGAGATGAGCATGAGTGCGCGACACACCGCCGGAATTGCCGCGAGGCGTTCCCCTGCGCCCGTACGGTGTGAAGCGTGAGCAGTAGTGGCCTCATCTACGCGGTGATCGTGGGGGCCTGGGCTGCCTACCTGGTGCCGATGTGGCTCCGCAGGCAGGACGAGCTCAACGAGGCACGCCCCACGGAGCGGTTCAGCACTGCCATTCGCCTGCTGTCCGGGCGTGCGGGACTCGAACGCCGCGCCTCGCGCAGTCTGGACGGCGAAAGCGGCGAAAGCGGCGCGGGCAGCGCGGGCGGTGAACGCCGCGAACGCCCGGAAAGCCACTCGCGACCCCAGCCCGTGGAGCCACCCGCGCCCGCCCGCGGTCCGGAGTCGCGCCGCCGGGCCGCGGTGCTCGCCCGCCGCCGCCGGATGGTGATCCTGCTGTTCGTGGCCTTCACCGCGGGATGGTCACGGCGGCCGTGGGCGGGGTCGGCCTGCTCTGGGTCCCGGGCATTCCGGCAGTGCTCTTCTCGATCTACATCTCGCACCTGCGCCGCCAGGAGCGCCGCCGGTTCGAGGTGAAGATCGACCGCCGCCGGGCCGCCGAGGCCGCGCAGCGGGTGCGCGAACGCGAACGCGAGCGGGACCGCCGCCATGCCGCCGCCATCCCGGACACCGAGGCCGTGTCGGTCGCGCCCGACCTCGGCTACCCGGACGACGACTACCAGGACGACGACTACCCGGTCGAGGGCTACCTGGGGGACGGCGGCTACTCCGCGGACTTCGGCTACCCGGGCGAGCGGACGGCGACCGGCTCGGGCGCGCTGGTCGAGGCCGCGGACTCGGAAGAGTGGGCCGACGGGCCGCAGGGGCACGCGCCCGAGGCCGA
This sequence comes from Streptacidiphilus sp. 4-A2, assembly GCA_014284505.1. Lineage (GTDB taxonomy): Bacteria > Actinomycetota > Actinomycetes > Streptomycetales > Streptomycetaceae > Streptacidiphilus. Next base: position 7,431,505 of record JAAFYY010000001.1, read on the forward strand.
GCCCGGCTCCTGGGAGCCGGTCCCGGTGCCGCTGCCGACCTATGTCACCGCGCCGGTGGCCCCGCGCCGCACCAGCGGCCTGGACCTCGGCGGCCCGACACCTGGAGCGCCGGCCGGGCGGCCACCCCGCCGGCCGCCCCGGCGCCGGCGCCCGGACGCCCCGCCCCGCGATCCGGGTCCACCCCGCTCTTCGACCAGTACGCGGCCGACGACGGCCCCCGCCCCCGCGCCGCCAACGAGTGACCGCCCGGGCACCGAAGCCTCCACCCCAGCGCCCGGACCTGCACGGGGACCGTGCCCAAGCACCCCGCGAACCTGATAGAGTTCTTCTTGTTGGGGCTGTGGCGCAGTCCGGTAGCGCACCTCGTTCGCATCGAGGGGGCCAGGGGTTCGAATCCCCTCAGCTCCACCAACAAAATTCTCCCTGAGCTGCAGAAATGCAGCTCAGGGAGAATTTTTGTGCCCACGTGAGGGCGCACTCGCTGTGGGGATCTGCTCCCCCGGGCTTCCGTGCGGTGGGAGTGGGTCGTACTCCCGGTTATTTGCCGCCTGCTGGGGCGTCAGTTCCAACGATCTCCGAGGAACAGCGGTGCATGATCTCTACCGAAGCCAGAACGGTTCAGTTGACGTTCCATCAGGGGCTGCGGGTGTTTCCGGCCGGTTCAGAGGCCGGGGTGGTTGATGTCCACGGCGATGATTCCGTGGGGGTATGTCTCGGGTGGTCGGTGAGGATGAAGTGCGCGGGTTGGCCGTGTGCCACTGGTGCCATGGAGGTGGCGATGGCGACGGCCATGCCCTGGGTGAGGTCGGGGTGGCGGTGCAGGATATGTGCGGCGGCGAGTGCGGCGGCGGTGGAGAGTGGCTGGGGCATGACGCCCGGCTGTGCGGTGACGGTGTAGCCGGCGCCGGGATCTGCTGCTCTGCCTCCAGGAGGCAGAAGGTGGGCACGATCAGTGCCTGGCCGGAGGTGCGGTTGGCGTCGTCGACCAGTCGGGAGACGGTCAGGTGGCTGTTCCAGAAGGCGCGGACCGCGCCGGTGTCGAGCAGGATCACGTGGCAGCGTCCCTGTCGCGGAGCAGTTGATCGGCTGCGATGGCGTAGAAGCGCTCCAGCGCCCCCGCGCTGCCCGCAAGATCCTCGTCGCTGGGAGGGTCGGGCAGGCGCTGGCGCATGGCCTCGCGGCCTGCCTGCTGGCGTTCGGCCAGCTCCTGTTCAGTGAGCTGGGAGGTGGAGAAAGCCGCCACCAGCGCGCCGATCGTGGTCCCACGCTCGGCGGCCAGCTGGGCGAGGTGGTCGCGGGTCTCGGTGGTCACCTGGATGGTGGTGTTCGCCATGCCCTCACTCTACAGTCGTTCTATAGCGCATGCTGTAGTAGTCGGAGGATGGATGTTCCGCCGGTAGGGACAGTCTGGGGTTGCGGGCGCGGGCACTGTCAGCCCGCACGGCAGACGGCCTCGTGGCTCCGTGAGGGGAGCCGAAGAACCCGCTACGGCGGCTCCAGACGGTGCGCCCACGTGTGGGCACGCCTCCGGGATCGAGCCGGATCGAGCAGGAGGGAACGAGGGGTTTTTGTCCGGGTTTTTGGGAAAAACCCGTAGCTTAGAACGGTAACGGTTCTGGGTTCGAATCCCCTCAGCTCCACCAACAAAATGCCTCCCGGCTTGCAGAGATGCAGGCCAGGGGGCATTTTTTGTGCCCACTCGCGGGCACACGCACTACGGCGGACCTGCTCCCCTGGGTGGCGGGGGCCGGGCGCGGTTATGTCCTCCGGCGCGCCGCTGACGACACCGGCGCCGGCTGCGGCCGACCATGGGTCGTCCGGGACGGCGGGGACGGCTTCTGCTGAGGGTGGGGGAGCTGGCGCATCTTCACCCACGGGTGGGTGGGGCGGGTTCAGCGTGAGCGGGGCGGACGGTGGGTGGGATCCACCGTCCGTTCCGGGTGCCGGTCCGGCCATGCGGTCGACGTCCGGTGAATCACTGCTCACGGGTCTCGCCGGGGTGGATGAGATGCGCCCACCGGCGGAGGGCGTTACCGTCCGTGGGCTGTCCCTGCCCGCTGTCGGCATGGCTGGACAGGGTGCGGCGGCGCAGCAGGTGGCGGGCGAGCAGGAGCGCGCCGGCGGCGATGGCCAGGTCGTATGTGCAGTTCAGGAGTTGGTGCAGCCAGTAGTCCACGGGGTCGACGCCGGTGAGCACCGACTGGGGGTGGTCGGCGCCGTGTGTGATCAGCGTGCGGCGCATGCCGCCGGTTCCGCTGAAGAGTTCCTTCGCGAGCGAGTCGAGCCCAGCAGGAGGGCCAGCAGGCCCAGGCGGCAGAAGCTGCGGTTGACGCGGTCGCCGGGGATGACCGCGAACAGCGCGCCCACGCAGACGTACATCAGGGCGGCGGCCACCAGGGACGGGCCGATGCCCTGCATCAGCAGGGCGTTGTGGGTGTCGTCGACGAGCAGGTGACGGCTCGCCGCCCAGTGCAGCAGGCTCCATTCGAGGACGCCGGTGGTGCCGAAGCAGACGACGACGAAAGCGCCGAGTACGGCCACCTTGGCCAGCAGCCACTGGGCGGGGACGCACCCTGGGTCCACAGCACGACGTTGAGCCGCACCAGCAGGTCGCGGCGGATCAGGGTGGTGGCCGGGATCAGCAGCAGCAGGCAGGCGACGCTGGTCAGGACGACCAGGCCGTAGAGGACGCTGTCGAAGTCCCCGACGTGGTTCCAGTGGGCGGTCCAGTAGTAGGAGTAGTAGCCCTCGCCGTACGCGTCCGGCGAGTTCTGGGTGAGCGGGTACTCGGTCCAGCGCAGCCAGTACAGCACGGTGAGGAAGGGCACCAGCCAGAGCGCGCTCAGCGCGAGCAGGCCGCGTAGCTGCTGTCGCAGCGTGATGCCTATCAGGCAGCGCTGGAAGACGGTGGTGGTCTTGTAGCGGTCGAGGGCGAGGGTCATATCAGGGGCTGACCTTCCGGTGTGCCGGGGCCGAGGCTGGGGCTGAGGGCGGGGTGAGGTCCAGAGCGGGGGCGGCGGGGCTGCCGAGGTAGCCGATGATGAGTTCTTCCAGGGTGGGAACGACGCTGTCCCATGCGGAGGGGAGCTCACCTTCGGGACGCAGCAGGGCGGCCGTGCCGCGGCCCGACTCCTGCCGGGTGACCACGGTGTGCGCGCCCAACTCGTCGTCGCCGCCGGTGCCGGTCACGTGGCGGTGGGCTTCGAGCAGGTCGTCGATCCCGCCGGCCAGGCGCAGTCGGCCGGCGTCGAGCAGCAGCAGGTGGTCGCAGACAGCGGCGAGTTCGCTGGTGTGGTGCGAGGAGATCAGCACGGTCGCTTCGTGTTCGGCGGCGTGGCCGAGCAGGGTGCCGGTGAGCTCGTGCCGGGAGAGCGGGTCGAGATCGGCCATCGGCTCGTCGAGCAGGATCAGGTCGGGGCGCTTGCCGAGGACGAGAGCGAGGGCGACCCGGGTGTGCTGGCCACCGGAGAGCTCGTCGAGGCGGGCCCAGGGGTCCAGGTCGCCCTGCTCGACGATGCCCGCGGCGTACGCGGCGTCCCAGCGGCCGGGATTGAGCTGGGCGCCGATGTGGAGCACGTCGATGATCCGCCAGCTCGGTTCGAGCGGCTGGTCCTGCGGGAGGTAGCCGACGCGGGCGCGGGCGGCGCGACCGGCTTGCCGAACACGGTGAGGCTGCCGGAAGTCGGGCGGTTGAGGCCCGCGGCCAGCTCCAGCAGGGTGGACTTGCCTGCGCCGTTGCGGCCGACGAGGGCGCAGACGCTGCCTGCGGGCAGGGTGAAGTCGACGGCGTCGAGGGTCACCGGGCCGCGGCGGTGGTGTCGGTGGGTGAGGCCAGTGGCCTGAAGGGCACTCACTTCTGCTCCTTGGAGGGGAAATGCCGGTCGAGCACGGCGTTGAACAGGGCGGCGGCGTTGGCGCGGCCCAGGCCGACGGCGGCTGCGCGGCGGCCCCAGTCGTCGAGTTCGTCCTGGATCGGACTGTCGATGGGGTGTCGCCGAGCGTGCGGAGAACGAAGGTGCCCTGGCCCGGCGGCCCTGGACGAGGCCGGCTTGTTCGAGGAGCCGATAGGCCTTTTGCACGGTGTTGGGGTTGATTGCCGTGCTCTCCACCACCTCTCGGGTGGTGGGGAGTTGGTCGCCGACCTGGAGCAGGCCCAGGCGCAGGGCCTGCTCGGTTTGCTGGACGAGCTGCATGTAGGTGGAGACGCCGCTGTGCCGGTCGATGCGATACACGAGGCGCGGGTTCTCCATGCCAAACCCACTTTCACTAGTAATATAGTGAAAGAGCTTAGCGGGCCTTGATGGACCCAGGTCAATGTGACGGAGATCACGAGGTGGATGCCGGGGGCGGGGGCAGAGCCGGGGTCGGTCGGCGCCGCGGGGAGACGACGCGGGGGGAGAGACGACGCGGGGGTGGGGACGCGGGGGCGGGAGCGGGCACCGCTGACGGCGGTCGCCCGCGCCTCCGCGTCCGCGGCTCACCTGCGGCTACTCCGCCGCTGCCGCCAGCCGGAAGCCCACGCCGATCGCGGCCAGATCCTGCTCGTAGGCGCCGTGCCGGCGGGCGCAGCGGGCCAGGTCGCGGTCGTGGCGGAACGAGCCGCCCGGGTGATGTGCGGATCGAATGCCCAGTCCTCGATGTCCGGCACCCCGGCGGGAGCGCCCGGGTAGGGGGCGTAGCGGGTGGAGGTCCATTCGTCGGCGTTGCCCGCCATGTCCAGCACGCCGAACGGGCTGGCGCCCGCCGGGAACGAGCCGACCGGCGTCGTGGTGCCGATGCCGAGGTCGACCAGGTTGGCCAGGCCGGTGCGGTACTGCCCGCCCCACGGGAACTCCCGGCCGTCGTCGCCGCGGGCGGCGCGCTCCCATTCGTCCTCCGTGGGCAGCCGCACCTCCGGGCGGCCGAGCTGTTCCCCGAGCCACCGGCAGTAGGCGGTCGCCGCGTCCCAGGTGATCCCGATCACCGGGTGGTCCGCCGGCGCCTGCGGAACCGGCCTGCCGTCGGCCTCGGCGAAGAGCGTCCACTGGCCCACCGTGACCTGGGTGCGGGCGATCCGGAACGCCGGGAGGCGGATCTCCGTGCGTGGGGCCGTACCACTCCACCGGCACCCCGGTGTCGGCATGGCGCTGCGCGACCTCGGCGACCTCCTCGGTCGGCGTGCCGCGGCGCAGCAGCCCGGCCGGGATCTCGACCCAGTCCACCTGCTTCACCCGCATGGTCTCTCCTCAGCCCGGTCCGACAGCCCTCATGGTCGCCGCGACGGACCGGGCGGGTATCGGCCGATGGGCCTGTTCCGACGGCGACCTTGGGCCCAGGGCCGCACGGCCGCCGGTGCGGGGCCTCACTGCGGCCAGGCGCTGCGGGCCCTCATCGCAGCCAGGCGCGCTCGGTGGCGCGGGCGCCGGCTGATCGACGGACAGGACTCAGCGGGCCGGTGGCTCCGTGGCGGGCTCGGGGGGCGGTGGTTCCGGGAGGGACTGTTCGGACCAGACGGTTTTGCCGCGGCTGCCGTAGCGCAGACCCCAGCGCCGGCTGCAGACACGGACCAGGAACAGGCCCCGGCCGCCCTCGTCCGACTCGGCGGCCAGCCGCAGGTGCGGGGCGCTGCTGCTGCCGTCGGTGACCTCGCACCACAGGCTGCCGGCCCGGATCAGGCGCAGCATGACCGGCCCGGAGCCGTAGCGGATGGCGTTGGTGACCAGCTCGCTGACGATCAGCTCGGTGCTCTCCGAGAGTTCGTCGAGCTGCCAGGAGGCGAGTTGACGGCGGGTCAGTTCGCGGGCGGTGCGGACCACCTCCAGGTCGCTCGGCAGGGTCCACAGGGCCACCTGGTCCTGGTCCAGCACGGCGGTGCGGGCCAGCAGCAGCACCGCGTCGCGCGGCGGGTGTGTGGTGGCCCCTCCACCAGGATCCGGGTGGCGGCCGCGCACAGCTCCTCGGGTTCGCGGTCGGGTGCGCCAGCACCCCGGCCAGCCGGTCCGGGTCCCAGCCCTCCTCGGCCAGCCCGTCGGTGTACAGCGCCAGCAGGCTGCCGGGCGCGAGCCGCAGCACCTCGGAGCCGTAGCCGCCGGAGTCCGAGGCCAGCAGCGGGCCGACCGGCAGCGGCCAGGGCCGGGGCTGGCCGCCGGGGCCGATCACCAGCGGCGGCGGGTGGCCGGCGCTGGCGGCGGTGCAGTCGCCGGTGACCGGGTCGTACACGGCGACCAGGCAGGAGACGGTCCGTCGCTCGGTGTCCTCGTCGGCGATGCGGTCGGCGACCTCGTCCATCCGCTCCAGCAGCTCGTCCGGCGGCAGGTCCAGCGCCAGCAGCGTCTGCATGGCGGTGCGCAGCCGGCCCATCGCCGCGGCGGCCTCGATGCCGCGCCCGGAGACGTCGCCGACGACGAACGCGGAGCGGCCGCCGGAGAGCGGCAGCACGTCGTACCAGACCCCGCCCTCCCCGGCGGTCAGGCAGACCGCGGCGCTGGAGACCGCGGGCAGCGGCGGCGGGCGCCGGGGCAGCAGATGCCGCTGGAGCGTGGTGGCGACCATCCGCTCCCGGCGAAGCTGTGTGCCCGGTCGATGTTCAGGGCGGCCCGGTCGGCCAGTTCGCCGGCCAGCCGCAGATCCTGCTCGGAGAAGGGGTCGGTGCGCTCGCGCCGGAAGACGGCCAGGCCGAGGAGGGTGCCGTGCACGGCCAGCGGGGCGACCGCCAGCGATCCGCTGCCGCCGGCGGGCGGCTCCAGATAGGGCCACTCGTCGCTGCCGGGCGGGGGTTCCAGCAGCCGCGGCCGCAGCTCGTCCAGGCTGCTGCGGTCCGGGCCGCCGTGGTCCGGGTCGCCGCCGTGCGGACCGCCGCGGTCCAGACCGCTCTGGTCCCAGCCGCCGTGGTCCGGACCGCTGCCGTCCGGGCCGCTGCGGTAGTGGGTGGCGGGCAGCGGGGTCAGGCTGCCGACCGGGAGCAGCGTGGCGCTGCCGGTGTGCGAGAGGTGGGCCGCGCGGCGCAGCGGCTGCTCCGGCGGCGCCGCCCCGGGGGCGAGCGGCCGGCCTTGCAGCGCGTCGTCCCGCAGGTCCACCAGCACGGTGTCGGCGAAGCGCGGTACCGCCACCGTGACCAGTTCGGCGGCGGTGGTGACCGCGTCCAGGGTGCTGCCGATGGTGCGGTGGCCCTCATGCAGGATGTCCAGCCGCTCCAGCGCCGCCTCGCGGTCGGTGACGTCCTCGACCACGGCGGCCAGCCCGAGCACCCGCCGCGCTTCCGGGACGCCGCGCAGCCGGAAGAGTGACACCGAGAACACCATCCGCTGCCCCGGCCGGGCCCCGGCGGGCGGCCGCGCAGCAGGTGGTTCCGCAGCGGCACGCCGGTGGCCAGCACCTCCTGGGCGAGCCCGGACAGCTCGGTCAGCTCCAGGTCGGGGGCGATGTCGCGGGGCCGGCGGCGGTGCACGGACTCCGGCGTCAGGCCGCTGATGCTCTCCGCCTTCGGGTTGAAGCGGACCACCCGCAGCTCGCGGTCCAGGATGTAGAGGCCGGTCCGCGATTCGGTGAACAGCGCTTCCAGCAGGGCCGCGTCGAACTCCGCCTGCGTTGTCTGCGGGTCAGCCTCCATGCTTCGAGTCCCTGCCTCGTCGGTACGGCACCGCCTATCACTCTGGGGCCGATCCACCCCGCCCGCCACCGGTACCGGCTGGTCAGGGGCCCGCTGGGGAGCGGGGTGCGGGGCCGGGCCGAGCAGGATCACGGTGCCCGTGCCCGTCGGGCCCGGGAGGGTGCCGGTGGTGGCCGGGGTCAGCCGTCCGGCCGCGTCCACGGCGAACAGCGGGTCATGGCCGGACGGCAGCGGCGCCCCGGTCGGCTGCGCGGTGATCCGCGCGCCCGAGCGGTACCGCTGGGCGACACCGTGCCCGGTCAGCTCCGGGCCGAACAGGGTCCGGCCGCCGAGGAAGGGCGCGACCACGCCGTGCCCGGCCGCGGGCGGGGCCAGCCGGAACACCGCCGGTCCGCGCTCGGTGCTCAGCACCGCGGCGGCGAGCGCGTTGAAGTCGTCCTCGGCGGTGAGCAGCAGCACCGAGGTGACGCCCTCCAGCTCGGCGCCCTCCCCGGTGGCCGCGGCCAGCAGCTCGCCCGGCGCCAGGGTCAGCCCGGCGTCCCGGATCCGGGCCCGCTGGGGTTCCTCGCCGGCCCACAGCAGCACGTCCAGTCCGGTCTCGCGGAGGGCCACGGCCAGGTCGACCACCCACGGGTCGCCGCCGACCAGCAGCGGCCGGGAGCGGGCCGGGCGCACCACCCGCAGCCGTCGGGCGACCGGCACCGCGGTCAGGCCGTAGAGGGTGACCGTGGCGACAATCACCACGAAGGTCGCCGGGAGGATCCGGTCCGCGCCGCCGATGCCCTGGGTCATCCAGTTCGGCGGCGAAGGTGGAGGCGGTGCCGCGGCCACGATCCCGCGCGGCGCCATCCACCCGAGGAAGGCCCGTTCGCGCCGGTCAGGTCCGCAGGGTGGAGAGCCAGGCGACCAGCGGGCGGACGGCCACGACCAGCACCGCCGCCAGCCCCAGCGAGGGCAGCACCACATGCCGCAGCGAGGCCGGGGTGACCGAGGCGGAGATGGAGATGAACAGCACGCCGACGATCAGCGAGACCAGGGCGTCGAAGAAGGGCTTGCGGGCCGGCAGCTCGAAGGAGGGCAGCGAGGCCACGGCCACGCCCATGGCGATGGCGGCGATCAGTCCGCTGTCGTCCCGGTAGGCGTCACAGCCCGCGGCGACGGCCACCACCACCGCCAGCTGCACGGTCGTGCCGAGCAGTTCGCCGAGCCGCAGCCGGTTCAGCAGCAGCCAGAGCACCGCGGTTCCGGCCGCGCCCCCGGCCAGGCCGACACCGACGCTGCCGAGGAAGCTGAGCACCCCCTCGCCGACCCGTGCCGGTCGTCGGCGGTCAGCGCGTGGAAGACCAGCGCGCCGAGGATGCCGCCGACCGCGTCGATCAGCGAGCCCTCCCAGAGCAGGATCCGCTGCAACCGCTCGACCGGGCGGACGAAGTTCAGCAGCGGTCCGACCACCGTCGGCCCGGACACCACCAGGATCGTGCCCAGCATCGTCGCCGCCTTGGCCGAGATGCCCAGCAGCGGCATGGCGACCAGTGCCGCCAGCGGCGCGGTGAGCAGCGCCCCGGCGGCGACCAGCCGGATGGTGGTCCGCCGGGTGTGCCCGGTCAGCCGCCGCGGGTCGAGTTCGAGGCCGGCGTCGTAGAGGATCACCGCGACCGCCAGCGACCAGCGGGGAGAAGGCCGGGCCGATCAGCTGGTCCGGATGGACGTCGTCGGTGAGCACGCCCGCGACAAAGCCGACCGGCAGCAGCACGATGATCGCGGGCAGTCGCAGCCGTACCGCCAGCACCTGCGAGCCCACCGCCAGCGCCAGCACCAGGCCGGCGCCGATCAGGATCTGCTGCGAGGTCACCGGGTCTCCCGGAGGAGGCGGCGGCGCGGTCGTCGGGGGAGGGCCGGGGCATGGCCACAGTCTGGGAGACGGCGGTGGCCCGGCCGGGCATCTGCGCCCCGGGCGTGTTGGACTGCGCGGGTCCTTCCCGGGCGGGCTCCGCCGACGGCCCTCAGGGAACGCCAGGCCCTCAGCGAACGCCAGGCCCTCAGCGAACTCCGGACCCTCAGGGAAGTCCAGCCCCTCAGGGAACTCCAGGCATCGGTGACAATGGTCGGCGGGCCTCTTACCGCCCTCTCATGCACTACGGAGAGAATCAGCACCGTGACGTCGACAGTACTGCTGGCCGAGGACGATCGGCCATCCGCGATTCCCTGGTGCGCCTGCTGACCCTGGAGGGCTACCAGGTGACCGCCGTCGCCGACGGCATCCAGGCGCTGGCCGCGATCCACAAGGAGCGACCGGACGCCATCGTCCTCGATGTGATGATGCCGGGCATCGACGGCCTCGCGGTGTGCAGCGTGCTGCGGGCGGAGAACGACCGCACCCCGATCCTGATGCTCACCGCGCGGGTCGAGACCTCCGACCGGGTCGCCGGGCTCGACGCGGGCGCGGACGACTACATGGTCAAGCCCTTCGAGACGGACGAGCTGCTGGCGCGGCTGCGGCGCTGCTGCGCCGGGCGCTGCCGATCCCGGTCCCGGCCGACCCGCCCTCGACCCAGTCGCGCACCCCGCCGACGGCCTGATCGAGGTCGGTGACCTGCGGATCGACCCGACCGCCCGGCGGGTCTGGCGGCAGGGCACCGAGATCGCGCTGTCCCGGACCGAGTACGACCTGCTGGAGCTGCTGGCCCGGAACGCCGGGATAGTGCTCGACCACAGCACGGTCTACGACCGGATCTGGGGCTACGACTTCGGCCCGGCTCCAAGAACCTCGCCGTCTACATCGGCTACCTGCGCCGTAAGCTTGAGATTCCCGACGCGCCGCCGCTGATCCACACCGTCCGCGGCGTCGGCTACTCGCTGCGCGAGCCCTAGAACGCCTGGAACGACGACCGTCTGGACTGGCTGGACCGTGACCCGACTCCCGATACGCCTGCTCTCCCCCCTGGGCCTGTCCCGCGCGCTGCGGCAGGGCCCCAGAGGGGGCTGCGGATCCGGTTCTCGGTGGCCTTCGCCGCGGGTCGCCGCCCTGGTCGCGGTGCTGGTCGGCGGCCTGGGCTACGACTCCCCGCGAGCATGATCCGGCGCGACCGGACCAATGACTTCGTCGACTCGCTGAACAGCCTGATCTCCTCGGTGCAGGCCAGTTCGCTCACCCCGTACGACTTTCTGCCGACCCGGGGCAGCGCCAACGATCTGCGGGACAGCCTGATCGAGTCCGGCGACATCGGCCTCCAGGTGCTCGGGCCGAAGGGGCAGGTGCTGGAGTCGTCCAACACCGATGTGCTCCCGGTCGGCACCCAGGACCTCGACTATGTCCGGATGCGCGGCGCCGGGCACAGCCACAATGTGCTGGAGGACACCAGGAGCGGCCGCTACCGGGTGGTCACCGTCTCGCTCGGCGGCGGTCGCGGCGCGGTGCAGCTGAGCCAGCTGCTGACCGACACCGACCAACTGCTCCAGGCGCTGCTGCACCGGATCGCGGAGCTGGCCGGGCTGGTGGTGCTGCTGGCCGGGGCCTCCGGCTGGTGGCTCGCCGGGCGGATCACCCGGCGCCTGGTCAGCCTGACCGGCGCGGCCGAGCATGTGGCCTCCACCGGTGAGCTGGATGTGGACGTGCCCAGGCGCGGCGCCGACGAGATCGGCCGCCTCGGCCGGGCCTTCGACGACATGCTGGGCCGGCTGGCCCGCTCCAAGGACGACCAGCGCCGCCTGGTCCAGGACGCCGGACACGAGCTGCGCACCCCGCTGACCTCGCTGCGGACCAATATCGCCGCGCTGCCCAGGCTGGACCAGCTGCCGCAGGAGTCCAGGGACGGCCTGCTGGAGGATCTCGCCACCGAGACCCGCGAGCTGACGGTGCTGGTCAACGAGCTGGTCGAACTGGCCGCGGACCGCCGCGAGGCCGAGGAGCCGTCCGAGGTGGACCTGGACGCGCTGGCCGAGCGGGTGGCCGAACTCGCCCGCCGCCGCACCGGCCGGGAGATCGTGGTGGTGGCCCGCCCCTTCGTGGTCACCGGACGCCCGCAGGCGCTCCAGCGGGCGCTGACCAACCTGGTCGAGAACGCGGCCAAGTTCGCCACCGGGGACAGCCAGATCCTGCTCACCGTGGACGCCGGACGGGTCGCCGTGCTGGACCGGGGGCCGGGCATCGACGAGGCCGACCTGGACCGGGTCTTCAACCGCTTCTACCGCGCGACCAAGGCCCGCAGCCTGCCCGGCTCGGGGCTGGGCCTGTCGATTGTGCGCGAGGTGGCCGAGAGCCACGGCGGCCGGGTGTTCGCCCACAACCGGCCCGGGGGCGGGGCCGAGATCGGCTTCACCCTGCGCACCGACCAGCCGGACCAGGGCGCTGTCGGCACCCCGCCGGGCAAGACGGCCGGCAAGACATTGGGCAAGGCGGCCGGCAAGGCGTCGGCGAAGGCGTCGGCGAAGGCGTCGGCCCAAGGCGGCGGAAAGCCCCCGACACGCCGTCCACTGAATCGGACAAAAGGCTGATAACCGGATAGATTCCCCTTACGGCCTGGCGAATGGCCGGCAGTCGTCGCGCAGTGATTCGGCGGGACTGCCGGTCGTTCAGCGGGCCGTACGTGCCGTCAAGGGAAGGAATCGCCATGAGCAACCTGATCGCCGTCGCCTATCCGGATGTCGCCACCGCCGAGAAGGTCCGGGCGCTGCTCGCCGACTTGCAGAAGCAGAAGCTGATCCAGGTCGAGGACGCGGTCGTGGTCGAGCGCAAGGACGACGGCAAGGTCAAGCTGCACCAGGCGATGAGCACCACCGGCATGGGCGCTGCCGGGGGCGCGCTCTGGGGCGGGCTGATCGGCCTGATCTTCTTCATGCCCTTCCTCGGTGCGGCCATCGGCGGCGCCACCGGCGCGGCCATCGGCCCAGGACTTCGGCGTGGACGACGACTTCATGCGCAAGGTCGGCGAGAACCTCACCCGCGGCGGCGCTGTTCGTCCTGGTGCAGAACGCGGTCCCGGAGAAGGTCATCCCGAAGATCGCCCCGTTCGGCGGCCAGCTGATCCAGACCTCGCTCAGCGCGGACGCCGAGGCGCACCTGCGCGAGGCGGTCCAGGCCGTGCAGGGGGCCCAGGCCTGAACCGGCCGCGGCCACCGAGCACATGACGGCCGCAGCGACGGCAGCCGCGGCGCCGCAGCCGCGGGTGCCGACCCGCCGGATCACCGAGCTGCTGCTGGTCGTCCTGTCCGTGCTGATCGCCGCCTTCGGCTACGCCGACGTCGGCTGCGCGATCGACGGCCGGGTGCCGGCCGACACCGCCGAGTACGCCGCCGGGCTGGGCGGCCTGGCGCTGCTGGCGCATCTGGCCATCCGGCTGCGGGCCCGGTACGCGGACCCGCTGCTGCTGCCGCTGGCGGTGCTGCTCAACGGCCTGGGCCTGGTCGCCATCTACCGGCTCGACCGCGCCACCGGCAGCTCCTCGGCCCCGTCCCAGCTGCTCTGGTCGACGCTGGGGGTACTGCTGTTCATCGCGGTGGTGGTGCTGCTGCGGGACTACCGGGTGCTCCAGCGGTACGCCTATGTCTTCGCCTTCTGCGCCATCGTGCTGATGATCGTCCCGGTGTTCCTGCCCGCCGTGTACGGGGCCAAGATCTGGATCAAGGCCGGGCCGCTCTCCTTCCAGCCCGGGGAGGTCGCCAAGATCGCGCTGGCCGTCTTCTTCGCCTCCTATCTGGCGTCCAACCGCGACGCGCTGGCGCTCACCGGCCGCCGGATCTGGTTCATCGAGCTGCCGCGCGGCCGCGATCTCGGCCCGATCCTGGTGGTCTGGCTGATCAGCTCCGGAGTGCTGTTCCTGGAGCAGGACCTGGGCACCTGCCTGATCTTCTTCGGCATGTTCGTGATGATGCTGTATGTGGCCACCGGCCGGATCGGCTGGATCGCGGTCGGGCTGCTGCTGGTCGGCGCCGCGGTGGTCCCGGTGGCGGTGTTCGAGCCGCATGTGCACAGCCGTTTCACCGACTGGCTCTACCCGCTGCGCAGCATCAGCCAGGGCCAGGGGGCCGGCCAGCTGGCGCAGTCGCTGTTCGCCTTCGCGGCGGGCGGGCTGCTCGGCACCGGCCTGGGCCAGGGCCACTCCTATCTGATCGGCTTCGCGGTGAAGTCCGACTGGATCCTCGCCACCTTCGGCGAGGAGCTGGGACTGGTCGGGCTGGCCGCGCTGCTGCTGGTGTACGCGGTGCTGGTGGTGCGCGGCTACCGGGCCGGGATCATGCTGCGCGACCCCTTCGGACGACTGCTGTCGATCGGCCTGGCCTCGCTGCTGGCGCTCCAGGTGTTCGTGGTCGCGGGCGGGGTCACCGACCTGATCCCACTCACCGGAATGACCATGCCCTTCCTGGCTCAGGGCGGCTCCTCGCTGGTGACGAACTGGATCCTGGTCGCGCTGCTGGTGCGCACCAGCGACGCCGCGCGCCGCCCGGAGCCGCCGCCGGTGCCCCCGGACCCCGAGCCGCAGCTGTCGCCCCCGGAGCCGCCGGAGCGCGCCGGCACCCACGACCCCGGAGCGGCCGGGCCCAGGGCGGACGAGCCCGGGGCGGACCAACCCGGGGCGGCCGAGCCCGGGGCGGCCGAGCCCGGGACCGACCAGCCGGACAGGGACGAGCCCGGCGACGACGAGCAGACCCAGGGAGTTCCCAAGGTATGAGTCCGTTCAGGCGCGGCGGCCCGGAGCAGGCCGAGACGGCGGGCGCGGCCCGGCTCACCCTCAGCCGTACCGCCCGCCGGGCCGGGATGTTCAGCCTGCTGCTGATCCCGGTGCTGCTGGTGAACCTCAGCCGGGTGCAGGTCGTCCAGTCCGCCCACTACGACGGCAACCCGGCCAACCAGCGCGCGGTGCTGGCCCGCTACTCGCAGCCGCGCGGCGACATCGTGGTCGACGGCCGGTCGGTCACCGGCTCCAGGGCGACCGGCGGCGCCTTCGACTATGTCCGCACCTACACCGACGGCCCGCTGTACGCGCCGGTCACCGGCTTCTCCTCGCAGACCTACGGCAACACCCTGCTGGAGGGGGTGGAGGACGGCATCCTCTCCGGCACCGACAGCAGGCTCCCGGCGCACCCGCTGCTGAACGCGATCACCCGGGAGCAGGTGCCCGGCGGCAAGGTGATCACCACCATCAACGCCAAGGCGCAGCAGGCGGCCTTCGCCGGGCTCGGCGGCAAGCGGGGCGCGGTGGCCGCGATCGAACCGGCCACCGGCCGGATCCTGGCGCTGGCCAGCACGCCCTCCTACGACCCGGGCGGGCTGGCCGGCACCGGCCCGGCGGTGACCGCCGACTGGACCAGCCTGACCGGCAGCGCGGTCCAGCCGATGCTCAACCGGGCGCTGCGGCAGACCTATCCACCGGGCTCCACCTTCAAGCTGGTGACCGCCTCGGCCGGGCTGACCGGGAATGTCTACAGCGGCATCGATGTCCCCACGAATTCGCCCGACCCGTATACGCCCGCGGACACCACCGTGCCGATCATCAACGAGAACCCGGCCGACCCCTGCCTGGACGCCACCCTGCGGGTCGCGCTGGAGGTCTCCTGCAACACCGTCTACGGCAAGCTCGGGGACGACGTCGGGGAGGCCGGAATAGTACGGATGGCTCAGGCCTATGGATTCAACCAGAGCAGTCAGACCATCCCGGTGGGTGTCTCCGAGAGTGTCTTCCCGACCGGGCTGACCGGGCAGGCGTATCTGGCGCTGTCCTCGATCGGCCAGTACGACACGGCGGCGACGCCGTTGCAGATGGCCGAGGTGGGCGCGGCCATCGCCGACAACGGCACGCTGATGCAGCCGCAGCTGGTGGACTCGCTGACCCGCTCCGACGGCACCCCGGTGCAGAGCTTCAAGCCGAAGGTGTTCGGCCACCCGGTCTCGGCCGCGGTCGCCGCCGAGCTCCAGCAGATGATGGTGGGGGTGGTCAGCAGTCCCCTGGGCACCGGCGGCAACGCCGCCATCCCCGGGGTGACCGTGGGCGGCAAGACCGGTACCGCGCAGAACGGCGTCGGCAACAGCGGCACGCCGTACGCCTGGTTCGTCTGCTTCGCCAGGCCCAGCGGGGCGGCGGTGGCCCGGTGGCGGTGGCGGTGGTGATCGAGGACAGCAACGCCAACCGGGCGGACGTCAGCGGCGGCGGACTTGCCGCTCCGGTGGCCAGAGCGGTGATGCAGGCTGTACTGAATGGATGATGTTCAGACAAGCTAGTGGCATGCCGATGATCGCAGTGGTGGGCAGCATCAACCTGGACCTGGTGGTACCGGTCCCGCACCATCCGCGGCCGGGCGAGACGGTGCTGGGCGGTGCGCTCGCCGAGTACCCGGGCGGCAAGGGTGCCAACCAGGCGGTGGCCGCCGCCCGGCTGGGGGCGCAGGTGGCGATGGTGGCCATGGTCGGCACGGACGCCGCCGGGCGCCGGCTGCGGGCGGCGCTGGAGCAGGAGGGGTGGACGTCGAGCGGGTGCTGCTGGACGAGAGCCAGGCCAGCGGCCAGGCGCTGATCGCGGTCGACTCCGGATCGGGAGAGAACTCGATCATCGTCAGCCCCGGCGCGAACAGTGCTCTCGCCCCGGAGCACTGCGCCGCGGCGGGAGCGCTGCTCCGGGACGCGAGCGTCACTCTGCTCCAGCAGGAGATCCCGGAGGAGACGGTCGAGGCCGCCGCCCGGCTGGCGGCGGGCACCGTCCTGCTCAACCCGGCCCCGGCCCGTCGGCTGTCCCAGGCGGTGCTGGAGATGGTCGATGTGCTGGTGCCCAACCGGGAGGAGCTGGCGGTGCTGACCGGTACCGCGCTGCCGGACCTGCATGCCGTCGCCGACGCCGCCCGCACCCTGCGCGGCCCGGCCGCGGTACTGGTGACCCTGGGCGCGGACGGCGCACTGCTGTGCGAGGAGGGTTCGGTCCACCTGATCCCGCCGCTGCCGGTGACCCGCTGGACACCACCGCCGCCGGGGACGCCTTCTGCGGGGCCCTGGCCGTCGCCCTGGCCGAGGGCCGCCCGCTGCACGAGGCCGCCCGCCGGGCCAACGCCGCCGCCGCGCTGACCACCACCCGCCCCGGCGCCCAGCCCTCGCTGCCCACTCGGGCCGAGGTGGAACGCCTGCTGGCCCACCCTTTCTGAGCGCGCCCCGCCGACGGCGCCCCCGCCGAGCGCATCCGCCGAGCGCGCCCTCCTGAGCACACCCCCGCCGACGGCGCCCCCGCCGAGCGCGCCGGAAAGCGGGCAGTGAAGGAACCCTGACGCTCCGCCACCGCGCGGTCTAAGCTCGACGCGATGGATGGAGCCCTCCGGCGCGTGAGCATCCGCGCTGTCGCCCGCGCGGGCGCTGTCGCCCAGAACATCCGCAAGGCCGGGTGGGCCGCCCCCGACCAGCGGGTCTTCCTGCTCCCCGCGCTCTCCGACCCGCGGCTGCGCTACGGCCTGGCGGTGGTCAGCGTCGCCTGTGTGTCGGTGCTCACCGAGACCGCGGACAGCCAGCTGAACCTGCTGGTCCCCGGCAGTCTGGCCTGGGCGCTGGCCGGGTTGCAGGTGCTGCCGCTGCTGCTGGCCGCGGCCCGGCCGCTGGCCGCCTGGCGATCTCCGCCGTCGGGCTGGCGCTCACCACCTTCGCCGAGGTCGGCCACGCCCCCACGCCGTTCTGGCCCTGGCCGGTCAGCGGCTGTCTGGCCTATGTCGCGCTGCTCTTCATCACCGCGCAGGTCTACGGCCGGGACGTGGCCGTCGGCGTGGACCTGCTGACCGCCGGGGCGCTGCTGCTGCCCGCGGTACCGCTGGTCGGGCTGCCGCCGGTGGTGCTGGCGGTAGCGGTGGTGGTGGTCACCCTGGTGCTGGTGCTGGCGAGTCGATCCACTCCGCCGGGAGGCCGAGCGGCACCTGGTCCAGGCCGAGGAACAGCGCCGGGCCGGGCTGGCCCGGCAGGCGGTGCTGGAGGAGCGCTCCCGGATCGCCCGCGAGCTGCACGACGTGGTCGCGCACCACATGTCGATGATCGCGATCCAGGCCGAGGCCGCGCCCTACAAGGAGCCGGGCCTGCCCGAGCAGACCCTGCGCACCTTCGGCGCCATCCGTGAGGCGTCCACCACGGCGCTCACCGAGATGCGCCGGGTGATCGGACTGCTGCGGGAGGACGACGACAACGTCGAGCGTGCCCCGCAGCCCGGCATCGACCGGATTCCGGAGATGGTCCGCGCGGCCCGGCAGGCCGGGATGCAGGTCGACCTCACCCTGACGGCCGGCCCGGAGCGTCCGCCCGCGGTGGTCGACGTCTCGGTGTACCGGATCGTCCAGGAGGCCCTCAGCAACGCCGGCCGGCACGCGCCCGGCGCGCGGGTGGAGGTCGAGGTGCTGCACACTCCGACGCGGTCCAGGTGCATGTCGCCGACGACGGCCGGTCCAGCGGCGGGCCGGTCCCCGGCGGCAACGGCGGTCACGGCCTGACCGGGATGCGCGAGCGCGCGGCCATGCTCGGCGGCACGCTGCGCGCCCGCCCGCGCGAGCACGGCGGCTTCGAGGTGACCGCGGAGCTGCCGCTGGACGGCATACCCGAGCAGCGCCGCTGGGAGCTGCCCACCGGCCGCCGCCCCGATGAGAACTGACGACGGAAACCTCTGACGGGGGAACGGGTCGATGGCCGACAACATCCGGGTACTGCTGGTGGACGACCAGGAGATGGTGCGCGACGGCCTGGGCGCGCTGCTGGCCTCCGCGCCCGACATCGAGCTCGTCGGCGAGGCCGGTGACGGCCTGCTGGCCGTGCGGCTCGCCGCCGAGCTGCGGCCGGACGTGGTGGTGATGGACATCCGGATGCCCGGCATGGACGGGCTGACCGCGACCGCCCGGATCCTCGGCGCGGACCGAGGCGGTGCGGACCGAGGCGGCGCGGACCGGGCCGGTGCGGACGGAGGCGGTGCGGACCGAGGCTGTGCGGACCGGGCTCACGTGGACCGGGCCGGTGCCGGGACGGCCGGCCCGGTATCCCCCGGGTGCTCATCCTGACCACCTTCGACCTGGACGAGTACGTCTACGAGGCACTGGCCCGGGGCGCCAGCGGCTTCCTGCTGAAGGACGCGCCCGCCCGGGACCTGATCAACGCGGTCCGGGTGGTCGCCTCCGGCGAGGCGCTGCTGGCGCCCTCGGTGACCCGCCGACTGATCGACGACGTGGCCCGGCGCCGCCGTTCGGGCAACCTCCGCCCGGAGGCCGCGGCCACCCTGACCGCCCGGGAGCTGGACGTGCTGCGGCAGGTCGCACGGGGGCTGTCCAACAGCGAGATCGCGGACGAGCTGTTCCTGTCGGAGCAGACCATCAAGACCCATGTCGGCCGGATCCTCGCCAAGCTGGAGCTGCGCGACCGGACTCAGGCGGTGGTCTTCGCCTACGAGAACGGACTGGTCGGCGGCCCCGGAGAGGCGGTCTGACGAGCCGCCAGGGGGACAGCGGTGGCCCGGCGGCGGCCCCGGACAGGCCTGCGGATTAGGCCGTCCTCGCCAACCTGGAGAGGATATCCGCACCACCCTCCAGCGTGACGACGGGACGCGGGTTTCCTTCTTACCTTTGACAAGGTGACGACCATTCAGGTTCCGGATCCGGCCCGGCCGAACACCGCCGTCAGCCCCGCACTCGAAACCGTCCGCCCGCGCCCGGCTCCGGCCGCGCCCGCTCCGTCCGTGCCCGGCGCCTGCTGTGGGTCCTCGGCTGCCTGGTCTGCGCGGCCTGGGCCGGATGCTTCCCGACGGTCTCCAGCCTCCGCCCGGAGCAGAACTGGGGCCTGATCGCCGCCGCCGGCTACCTGCTCGCGGCCTGCGCGGCGGCCTTCACCCCGGTCCGCGCCGCCTCCCGGCTGACCGTGGGCACCGCGCTGCTGGGCGCGGTCCTGGTGCCGCTGGCGGTGATGGTGGCACAGAGCTGGGCGCAGTCCGAGGTGGTGGTGGTGCAGAACTCGGCCGCCCAGCTGCTGCACACCGGCAGCCCGTACTTCGCCCATCCGCGCGGGATCATCCAGTACAACCCCTACCTGCCGGCGATGGCGCTGTTCGGGCTGCCGAGGGCGCTGCTCGGCACGGGCGGGGCGGCGGCGGATTTCTTCGGCGACACCAGGCTCTGGTTCCTGGCCGCCTTCGTCGGCTGCCTGATCCCAGCCTGGCGGCTGCTGCGGCCGCGCGGGGCGGCGGCCCCGGGACGCGGCCTGCTGGTGCTGGGGGCGGTCACCGCCTCCCCGCTGATCGCGCTGTCCGCCACGGTCAGCGGGGTGGACCTGCCGCTGATCGGCTGCTGCCTGCTGGGCCTCGCCTTCGCCGGACGCGGGTACGCCTGCCGAGCCGGGCTGGTGATCGCCCTGGCCTGCGCGCTGAAGTGGACCGCCTGGCCCGCGTTCCCGGTGGTCCTGCTGCTGCTCCGGTACCGCTGCGGGACGCGGGCCGCGCTGCGCTGCGCCGCCTCGACCCTGGCCGCCTCGGCGCTGCTGATCCTGCCGTTCGTGCTGATCACCCCGGGCGCGGTGGTGGAGCAGGTGATCCGCTTCCCGCTCGGCCTGTCCGCGATGCGCACCCCCGCGGACAGCCCCCTGCCCGGGCATCTGCTGGCCGAGCTGGGGCCGGGCGGACGGGTGGCCTCGCTGGTGCTGCTGGGCCTGGGCGGGGTGGGGGTGGCGCTGTGGCTGGTGCTGCGCCCGCCGGTGGGGGTGGTCGCCGCGGCGGACCGGCTGGCGGCGGGGGTGGCCGTGGCCTTCCTGCTGGCACCGGCCGGACGCTTCGGCTATCTGGACCTCCCGGTGCTGCTGCTGCTCTGGCCCCGGCTCGCGGCCGGCTCACTGCGTGCCGGTGCCGAACCGGGTCCCGAGCCCGGGGCGGAGCCGGTGGCGGAGCCCGGATCGGGGCCCGGTCCCAGACCGTCCGCCCGCGCCGGAATAGTTTCCCAGGAAGATGTTGTTGTCGCTGCTGACAGCTGATCCGACTGAGGAGCCACGATGCCCGTCCGCCGTCTGAACCACGCAGTGCTCTATGTCCGCGACGTCCAGCGCGCCGTGGAGTTCTACACCGATGTCCTCGGCTTCGAGGTCGCCGTCGAGTACCCCCACCGGGCCGCGTTCCTGCGGGCCCAGGGCACGCTCAACGACCACGACCTGGGTCTGTTCGCCGTCGGCAACCAGGCCGCGGGGCCGGTCCCCGGCCAGGCCGGCCTCTACCACCTGGCCTGGGAGGTCGGCACCCTGGGCGAGCTCGCCGAGGTGGGCGCCAAGCTGCGCGGCCGGGCCGCCCTGGTGGGTGCCAGCGACCACGGCGTGAGCAAGTCCTTCTATGCCAAGGACCCGGACGGCATCGAGTTCGAGGTGATGTGGCGCGTCCCGCGCGAGGAGTGGTCGCAGGACGCCGGCGGCGTCGAGCGGCTGGACCTGGACGCGGCCCTCGCCCGCTGGGGCGCCGGGCTGGCCACCGGTGCCGCGGCGGGGTCGGCCACCTGACCGGCCCCGCCCGACCCCGCCCCGCCCGACCCTGCCGCCGCTAGCCGCGGGCCTCCAGCAGCTGCTGGACCACGTAGCCGGCCGTGTCGACGCCGCTGGTGCCGCCCTCCACCAGGGCGGCCACCGCGATGCCGTTGCCGTAGGCGGTGAACCAGCCGTTGGTGCTGTTGCCGTTGCCCACCTGCGCGGTGCCGGTCTTGCCGCCGCTGCCGGGGATGTCGTGCAGCCGGGGCTCGGCGGTGCCCACCGGGTCGTGCGCGTCGTACTCCATCATCTCCCGCAGTTCGGCGGCGGTGTTCTGGTTGAACGGCTGCGCGGCCCCGGCCGGGGACAGGCCGGGCAGGATCACCGGCTGGTGGAACGCCCCGTCGTCCACGGTGGCCGAGACGGAGGCCATGTCCAGCGGGCTCATCTGCACCGTGCCCTGGCCGATCAGGTCGGCGGCGGCGTCCGAGCCCTGCGGCTGGGCCAGCACCTGCGGGGTGGTCACCTGGAGCCCGCCGCCGATGTTCCACTGGCCCAGTCCGAAGACGTTGTAGGCCTCCTTGCTCAGGTCGCTCGCGTCGCCGTTGTTGACCAGGTCGTCGAAGCCGTCCTTGATGAAGGCGGTGTTGCAGGACTCGGCGAAGGCCAGCTCGATGGTGGCGTCCGGGTTGTTGGGGACGTCGCTCTCATTGGTGAAGACCTGGGAGTCGGCGTCCTGCTTGGTCAGGCAGGGCGCGGGGCTCTGCGGGTTCAGGTCCGCCAGGTCGAACAGGGCGGCCGCGGTGATGATCTTCATGGTGGATCCGGGCGGGCTCGCCGACTCCAGCGCGGTATCCCCCTCGGAGCCGGTGTTGGCGTAGGCGCTGGCCAGGATGTGGCCGTTGGTGACGTCCAGGGCCACCACGGCGGCCGGCAGGTTTCCCAGCACCGTGTCGCGGACCGCGCGCTCCGCCACGGCCTGGAGGCCGGCGTCGATGGTGGTGGCCACGGTCGCCCCCTTGGCCGGGCCGAAGGTCGTCAGCACGGTCGGCGGGTTGCCGTCCGGGTTGGTGATCTCCACCCCGTTGACCTGTCCGCCGCTGCCCGCGCCCTGGCTCAGGGTGCTGATCACCCCGCCCAGCGAGGGGAACCGGGCCGGGGTCAGCGCGGAGCCGTCGCTCGCGGTCACCGTCGCGGCCGGGGCCGCGCCGTTCACCGGACCCGCGACCAGCGTCTGGTCGGCCAGCAGGGTCGGGTAGAGCGCCGCCGAGGCCCAGTCGACCGTCGGGTGGCCGTTGACGGTCACCACGTTCAGCGTGTCCCGGTAGACCCAGGAACCGCCGCCGACCTGCGCGGTGACCGTGAAGTTCACCGCGGTCGCGCCCGGGTCCGCGGCCGAGGGGCCACCGGCCCGGACACCGCTGAACGCGATCGAGGACAGCCGCAGCCCGTTCCGGTAGCCGGTCAGGTCGCTCTGTGCGTTGCTCGCCGAGTCGGTGTCGTCGGCCGCGGCCGGATAGCTGCCCGGACCGGCCTGCCAGTCGTGCAGGAACGCCTGCGCCACCTGGACTGCCTGGGCGCCGGTCGGCGGCGCGGTCGACTGCGCCGGCGGCACCGGGCCGTTGGCACCGTTGTCCGAGCTGTCACTGACGTCCTTGGCGCCGCCGGTGAGCCCGTGCACGAGGTTGTAGGCACCCAGGCCGCCGAGTGTCACCACCGTGGCCGCGCATGCTCCCACTATCCCGACTTTTGCCCCGCGATTCATTGTCTCCCCCTGCTGACCCCGCGGCGGGCGGTCGCCCCCGCGGCTCTTTGTCGACCGCGATCGTAGGCACACGTCCCACGCCGGACGAACGGTCTTCCGGGGATTGGCGGGCGAACTGTGACCTGTGCACGCCGTCCGGGGCCGGGGCCGGGGCCGGAGCCGGAGCTGGGGCCGGAGCCGGTGCCCGGACCACCGGCGAATTCGGTCGCCCCGGCCCGGTCGCCCGGATAGCCTCGCCGCCATGACGACCTCTCACCCGCACCAGGCCGATCAGGCTGGTCATGCCAGTCGGACCGACAGGTCAGGGGAGACCATTCAGCCCAATCAGCCCAATCAATCCTTCCAGGCCGATCAGTCCGGTCAGGCGGATCAGACCGGCCAAGCAGATCGGTCCGGTCACCCCGACCCGGCCGACTGGCTGGAGCTGAACCGGGCCGTGTGGGACGAGCGGGTGCCGATCCACACCAGCAGTCAGTTCTACGGCCTGCCGGGCTTCCTGGCCGGGGCCGAGTCGCTGCGGCCGTTCGAGCTGGCCGAGGTCGGCGACGTCAGCGGCCGGAGCCTGCTGCACCTCCAGTGCCACTTCGGGCAGGACACCCTCGGCTGGGCCAGGCACGGCGCCACCGTCACCGGCCTGGACTTCTCCGCCGCCGCGGTGCGGGCGGCCGGGGAACTGGCCGGGGCGGCCGGGATCAGCGACGCCCGCTTCGTCGCCGCCAATGTGTACGACGCCGCACAGGTCCTGGCCGGAGAGACCTTCGACATTGTCTACACCGGGCTCGGCGCGCTGTGCTGGCTGCCGGACATCGCCGGCTGGGCGCGGACCGCCGCCTCGCTGGTGGCCCCCGGCGGCTTCCTCTACCTCGCCGAGTTCCACCCGTTCGCGGACGTCCTCGGCGACGACGCCCGCACGGTCGTCACCGACTACTTCCACCGCGACGGCACGGTCTGGGACGAGCCGGGCACCTACACCGATTCGGACGTGGAGACCCGAAACACCGTCACCGTGGAGTGGCAGCACGGCCTGGGCGAGGTGCTGAGCGCCATCGCCGCGGCCGGGCTGCGGATCGAGTTCGTGCACGAGCACGACTTCACCCTGTTCGAGCGGTTCCCGGTGCTGGAGCCGGACACCGACGGCATCACCCGGCTCTACCGGCTCCCGCAGGGGCAGCCGCGCGTCCCGCTGGTGTACTCGGTGCGCGCGGCCCGGCCCAGCTGAGCCCGGCCCAGCTGAGCCCGGCCGGGCCCGGGTCGGCCGGTCAGATCCAGGTCGGCCACCACATCCGGGCCTGCCACTGCGCGCGCGTGGTGACCTCGCCGGTGTAGAGCGGGAAGAAGTACAGGAACACTCCCATGATGGCGACCACCAGCACCCCGGCCGACAGTCCGCCCCAGAACCTGCGCTCCCGCGAGGCATCGGCCCGGCCCAGCATGGCGCCGATCATCAGCGCCAGCGCCAGGCACAGGAAGGGCTCGAAGTCGATGGAGTAGAAGAAGAAGATGGTCCGCTGCTGCCACTGGAACCAGGGCAGGTAGCCGGCGGCGATGCCGCAGAGGATGGCCGCCGCCCGCCAGTCCCGGACGAAGATCCACCGGTACAGCGCGTAGACCAGCGCGAAGCACGCCGCCCACCACAGCAGCGGGGTTCCGATCGCCAGCACCTCGCTGGAGCACTGCGCCGCACCGCCGCACTGCGAGGGCTTCAGCCCGCCCGGGTAGTAGAAGGACACCGGACGCCCGTTGACCAGCCAGCTCCACGGGTTGGACATGTAGGTGTGCGGGTGGTCAGGTGCGTGTTGAAGTTCCAGATCTCCCAGTGGTAGTGCAGCAGACTGCGCAGCGGGGCCGGGACCCAGGTCATGTTGAACTGGGGCAGCGGGATCGGCCCGAGGCTGGCGGGGGAGAGCCCCCGGCGGTGCGCGGCCCACTGCCGGTCGTAGCCGCCCTGGGTGAACAGCCATCCGGACCAGGACGCCAGGTAGGTGAAGAAGCCCACCACCACCGTGGACAGGAAGGCGAACGGCACATCGTGCAGCAGCGCGGTGCGGTACGGGTGCCGGGCCCCGGCGGTCTTCCGGGCACCGGCGTCCCACAGCACCGACAGGACGGCGAAGCCCGCCAGGAAGTCCAGGCCGTCCCACTTGGTCGCGCAGCAGATGCCCAGGGTCACCCCGGCCAGGATCCGGAAGGGCCGCCAGCCGAGCCGGGCCCGGGTGGCCAGCTCGTGGTCCGGGCGCGCGCCCGGGTTGTCGACGGTCGCGCCGACCGCGTCGGCCAGCCTGGCCCGGCTGCGGTCACGGTCGATCAGCAGCAGGCCGAAGGAGCACAGCGCCCAGAACATCACCACCAGGTCCAGCAGGCCGGTTCGGCTCATCACCAGGTGCAGGCCGTCGACGCACATCAGCAGGCCGGCGGTGCAGCCGAGCAGCGTCGAGCGGAACAGCCGACGGCCGATCCGGCACAGGACCAGTACCGCCAGCGTCCCCAGCAGCGCGGTCATGAACCGCCAGCCGAAGGGGTTCAGCCCGAAGATCATCTCGCCGATGCCGATGACCCACTTGCCGTCCGGCGGGTGCGCGATAAAGGCGTTGCCGACCGGCTTGGGAATCACCTCCGGGTGCTGGAGCAGCAGCTGGTTGGCGTTGGACGGCCAGTGACCTCGTAACCCGTAGTGCCACAGGGCCCAGGAGTCCTTGGCGTAGTACGTCTCGTCGAAGATGATGTCGTGCGGGTGCCCGAGATTGATGAAGATCAGCAGGCCGCCGAACAGGGTCACCAGCAGCGGCGCCAGCCAGCCGGACCACCGGCACATCCACACCCACAGCCCGGTGGGCAGCCTCAGCCCGAGCCGCTCCAGCGCCGGTGAGGGCACGCCGGTGGAGACCCCCGGGCCGTCCGGCATCGGCGGGACCAGCCGCTCCCGCAGCGGGGCACGTTCCGGCGCGTGGTAGCCGAACCGGCTGAGCCGCCGCTGCCAGGCACTCAGCGGCCACATCCGCTGCGGAGTGGCCCCGCTGGGACCGTCCGCAGGCCCCGGCTCGGCCGGGGTGCCGGCCAGCGTGGTCGTGCCGTGCATCCCGTCGCCGTCAGGCGCTGTCGCTGTCGCCTCGTCTCCGCTCACGCGTGCATCGTAGGGGTGAACCCTGTCAGCGGTACTGCGACCTTGCCATCCTGGGAGGATGGAAGCGTGACAGGTCTACTCATTCTCGCAGGAACCCCCATCGGCGAGGTCGACGACGCTCCGCCCCGGCTCGCCGCCGAGCTCGCCTCGGCCGACGTGGTCGCGGCCGAGGACACCCGCCGGATGTGGCGGCTCGCCAACGCCCTGGGGGTGTCCCCGGCCGGCCGGGTCGTCTCCTACTTCGAGGGCAACGAGGTGGGCCGGACCCCGGAACTCGTCGACGCGCTGCTCGCCGGCTCCAGGGTGCTCCTGGTGACCGACGCCGGGATGCCCTCGGTCTCCGACCCCGGCTACCGGCTGGTCGCGGCGGCCGTGGAACACGGCATCCGGATCACCGCGGTCCCCGGCCCCTCGGCGGTGCTCACCGCGCTGGCGCTGTCCGGACTGCCGGTGGACCGCTTCTGTTTCGAAGGCTTTCTGCCGCGCAAGGGCGGAGAGCGCGGCTCGCGGCTGCGTGACCTCGCCGCCGAGCCGCGCACCATGGTCTTCTTCGAGTCCCCGCACCGGGTCGGCGACTCGCTGGCGGCCATGGCCGAGGCCTTCGGCGAGCAGCGTCCGGCCGCGGTCTGCCGGGAGCTGACCAAGACGTACGAGGAGGTCAAGCGCGGCCCCCTGGCCGAGCTGGCGGCCTGGGCGGCGGAGGGCGTCCGCGGTGAGATCACCGTGGTGGTCCAGGGCGCGCCCCCGGCCGCGCCGGGCGCGCTGGACGCCGCCGAGCTGGCTCGCCGGGTCGCCACCCGGGAGGAGGCCGGGGAGCGCCGCAAGGAGGCCATCGCGGCGGTGGCGGCCGACACCGGAGTCCCAAGCGGGAGGTGTTCGACGCGGTGGTGGCCGCCAAGAACGAGGCCGCGGCCGCCGGAAAGGGGCCGTCGGCCGCGAAGAAGGGGGCGTCGGCCGCCGACGGCGGGCCCAACACGGGCGCTTGGCCCCCGAACTGAGCGGTGCTCCGCCCGGGGCGGCGCGCGCGGCCGGCCGCGTTGCGCCGGGGGCAGGAGGGGAGCAGGGGGCGCGCGGAGAGCGCGCCCCGTCGGATCCCTATAAAAAGCTGACCAAGGAATCATCCCGCTCCGGTAGCAAGTACCCCCTGAACAGCCAACTCTCGGCCAAGAATCCCGTGGTAGTGAATCCGTGGAGGAGCGGAGGGGATTCTGGGTGAGGAAGCGAGAAAGCCCCGCTTCGGGCATTCGGGAGACCGGCATGAGCGAATACTTCGGCGACCCCGGCGACGGTGCGGTCGTCACCACAGCGGCCGACGCCACCTCGATCGGAACCACGACCGGCACCGCCGCCGGGCGGAGCAGCACCCGCGCCACCCCGGCACCGACCCCGTGCACGAGGCCTATGCCTTCGCCTGCCTGAACTGCGGCTTCGGCTGGGAACAGGCATACGAGATCGAGCACCGGGCGGACGCCCAGGGGCACCCGCTGATCCGCTACTTCGCCAACGGGGTCCCCGTGCCCTCGCCGCTGACCAGCCCCGGCTGCCCGGGCTGCGGCGGCACCCATGTGCGGATCCTGCGGGCCGGACGGGTCGCGGAGGCCGCCGCCCACTGGCACGCCGCGCGGCCGACCGCCCTGCCGCAGCCCCCGGTGACCGCGGTGGGGGCGACGGCGCGGGTGGCCCGGCCGCGCCGGACCCGGCGGCTGCACCTGCCGTTCCACTTCCTGCACCGCCGCCGGCACACCACCCCCGACTCCTGACCGCCGAGCCGGAACCGGCCCTCCGCCACCGGGCGGACCGGGCCGGTTCCGGCTGTCAGGAGCGGGCCCGGCCCGCGCAGGCCCGGCCCGCGCAGGCCCGGCCCGTGGTCCGGCTCGTGGGTCCGGCTCGTGGGTCCGGGCCGCGGGTCTGGCCGGCAGGCCCGGGCCGCTCGGGGCGGCGCCCGGGGCTCTTCGCGCCGGTCCGGGCATCCGGGGGAGGATGGGGCCATGGCCCAGTCGAAGAAGTCGCAGTCCGACAAAAACACCGCCCCGCCGCTGCCGGAGCCGCTCCGGGTGGCGGTCGCCGACTCGCACACCCACCTGGACATGCAGGACGGCAGTCCGGAGGCCGGGCTGGCCAAGGCCGCGTCGGTCGGAGTGACCACCGTCGTCCAGGTCGGCTGCGACCTGGACGGCTCGGCCTGGGCCGCGAAGCTGGCCGGGGAGCACGAGCAGGTCCACGCCACGGTGTCGCTGCACCCCAACGAGGCGCCCCGGATCGTCCTCGGCGACCCGGACGGCTGGAGCGGGCAGCGGCGTGGGCCCGGCGGGTTCGCCGCACTGGACGAGGCGATCGCGGTGATCGACGAGCTGGCGGCGCTGCCGCAGGTCCGGGGCGTCGGCGAGACCGGCCTCGACTACTTCCGGACCGGCCCGGAGGGGGTGGAGATCCAGCAGGAGTCCTTCCGCCGGCATATCGCGCTGGCGAAGAAGCACGGCAAGGCCCTGGTCATCCACGACCGGGACGCCCACGAGGACGTGCTGCGGATCCTGGGCGAGGAGGGTGCGCCGGAGCGGACCGTCTTCCACTGCTACTCCGGCGACGCCGCGATGGCGAAGATCTGCGCCGAGGCGGGCTACTACCTGTCCTTCGCCGGACCGGTCACCTTCCCGGCCAACCATCACCTGCGGGAGGCGCTGGCGGTGGCGCCGCTGGACCGGGTGCTGGTGGAGACCGACGCGCCCTTCCTCACCCCCGCGCCCTACCGGGGCCGGCCCAACGCCCCGTATCTGATCCCGGTCACGCTGCGGGCCATGGCCGCGGTGCGCGGTCTGGACGAGGACGCCA
Organism: Streptacidiphilus sp. 4-A2; assembly: GCA_014284505.1. Taxonomy (GTDB): domain Bacteria; phylum Actinomycetota; class Actinomycetes; order Streptomycetales; family Streptomycetaceae; genus Streptacidiphilus. Next base: position 7,460,238 of record JAAFYY010000001.1, read on the forward strand.
TGGCCACGGCGCTGGCCGAGAACACCGCCCGGGCCTTCGGCTACTGAGCCTTGCTCCGGCGCCTTGCTCCGGCGCCTTGCCCCGGCGGCCGCGCCCCGGCCTCTTGCCTCGGGGGCGCGGCGTCCGGGGGCGTGCCCTTCCCGGGTGACGGCGTGGTGACCACCCGCTCCGTTGATCGTTGATCCGCCCATGAGGACCCTGTCGGACGGCGGAAGGCTTCGGATGAACGTTTCAGCAGGACCGCAGCGGACGATTCCGCGGGCACTGGTGCTGGCGCTGCTGGTAGGCGGCACCGGCGCGCTGGCCCCCCCGGGCACCAGGCCCGCGCCGACGTCGGCGACCAGCCCGGGCACCAGCGGGTCGACCAGGACGGCGAGCCGGTCGCCGACAGCCTGCCGCTGGCCGACACCGCCGCCGTCCCGGCCCTGCCGCCGACCGTGTCCGAGCTGACCCGGCCCGTGTCGCCGCTGCCCGTGTCGCCGCTGCGCGCGCCGTCCCTGCCGCCGGCCCCGCTGACCCCGCTGACCCCGCTGACCGACTCACTGCTGCTCCCGCCGCTGCCGCTGCCCGCCCCGCCCGCGCTCCCGGCGCTGATCCCGCCCGCCGTACCCGGAACCGCTGCGGGGAGCGGAGCCGGGGCCGACACGCCGGCCCGGACGTCCGCCGCCCAGGCGGGCAGCGGCCGCCACGCCGCGCGGACCCGTCCTGCCGACACCGGCCGCTCCGCGCACCGGCGGCCCGGCGAGCGGCGGGCGCACTCCCACCGCCGGGACCTGCTGCCCACCGCGCACACCACCGGCGAGCTGAACTGGACCGCGCTGGCCCGCTGCGAGGCCGGGGGGAACCCGCACGCGGTGGATCCCAGCGGACGCTACGGCGGCCTCTACCAGTTCGACAGCCGCACCTGGCGCAGCCTCGGCGGCCGCGGCCTGCCCCAGGACGCCCCCGTCGGGGAGCAGACCTCCCGGGCCCGCGAGCTCTACCAGCAGCGCGGCATCGCACCCTGGCCCGCCTGCGGTCCACGCGCCGCCGGATAGGCTGGGGCAGTGAGCACCAGCACTGAAGACTCCTCCTCGTCCACGGAGGGCCCCCTCCTCGGCGCCGCCGACATCCGCAGCATCGCGGAGGCTCTCGGCGTGCGTCCGACCAAGCAGCGCGGCCAGAACTTCGTGATCGACGGCAACACCGTCCGCCGGATCGTCCGTGCCGCGGACGTCACCGGAAGGACGTGGTGGTGGAGGTCGGCCCGGGGCTGGGCTCGCTCACCCTGGGCCTGCTGGAGGTCGCCGACCGGGTCACCGCCGTCGAGATCGACCCGCTGCTCGCCCGGCACCTGCCGACCACCGTCGCGGCCCGGCTGCCCACCCGCGCCGACCGCTTCGCGCTGGTCCAGGCGGACGCGATGGAGGTCACCGAGCTCCCCGGCCCGGCGCCGACCGCGCTGGTCGCCAACCTGCCGTACAACGTCGCCGTGCCGGTGCTGCTGCACATGCTGGAGACCTTCCCCAGCATCGAGCGCACCCTGGTCATGGTGCAGTCGGAGGTCGCCGACCGGCTGGCCGCCGGGCCCGGCAACAAGGTGTACGGGGTGCCGTCGGTCAAGGCCAACTGGTACGCCGAGGTGAAGCGCGCGGGCGCGATCGGCCGCAATGTCTTCTGGCCCGCACCGAATGTCGACTCCGGGCTGGTGTCGCTGGTCCGCCGGGACCCCCCGGTGACCACCGCCACCCGGCAGCAGGTCTTCGCGGTGGTGGACGCCGCGTTCGCGCAGCGCCGGAAGACCCTGCGGGCGGCGCTGGCCGGCTGGGCCGGCTCCCCGGCCGCGGCCGAGGCGGCGCTGACCGCCGCCGGGATCGACTTCCGGCTGCGCGGCGAGACGCTGACCGTCGAGCAGTTCGCCCGGATCGCCGAGGCCCGGCCCGACCGGCCCACCGCGCCCGGGGCATCGGCGCAGCCCGACGCGCCTGCGGCAGAATGAAGTCGCACAACCCGGTCGACCGGGCCTGATCAGCAGGGCCCGGCCGTCCGGACCCGTCGCAGGAACCGAGCAGGGGGAGTACCCGCCCGTGTCGCCGTCGCCGTCGCCGTCCATCACCGTGCGGGTCCCGGCCAAGGTCAATGTCCAGCTGGCGGTCGGCGGACGCCGCGCCGACGGCTACCACGGCCTGGCCTCGGTCTTCTTCGCCGTCGGCCTGTACGACGAGGTGACGGTCACCCCCTCGGACCGGCTCGGCATCACCGTCCAGGGCACCGACGCCCAGCATGTGCCCGCCGACCCGAGCAACCTCGCCGCCAGGGCCGCCGTGCTGCTCGCCGCCAGGCACGGCCTGGAGCCCGCCGTCCGGCTGCACATCGCCAAGGACATCCCGGTGGCCGGCGGCATGGCCGGGGGCAGCGCCGACGCGGCCGCCGCGCTGGTCGGCTGCGACGCCCTGTGGGGCCTCGGCAGCAGCCCCGCCGAGCTGGCCGAGCTGGCCGCCGAACTCGGCAGCGACGTGCCGTTCTCCCTGCTCGGCGGCGTCGCCCTGGGGGAGGGGCGGGGCGAGCTGCTCACCCCGGTCCCGGTGACCGGGAGCTTCCACTGGGTCTTCGCGGTCGCCGACGGCGGCCTGTCCACCCCCGCCGTCTACGCCGAGTGCGACCGGCTGCGGGCCCAGCACGGCGGCGCGGACGAGGCCGACGTCCCGGTCCCGGCCGCCGACCCGGCGCTGCTGGCCGCCCTGCGCGCCGGGGACGCCGCCGCCCTCGGCGCGGCCCTGGCCAACGACCTCCAGCCCGCCGCGCTGTCGCTGCGGCCCGCCCTGGCCGCGACCCTGCGCGCGGGCGGCGAGGCCGGCGCGATCGGCTCCCTGGTCTCCGGCTCCGGCCCCACCTGTGCCTTCCTGGCCAAGGACGCCGAGGCCGCCGGGACGGTCGCACAGGCCCTGGCCGGCTCCGGCACCTGCCGCAACGTCCGGGTCGCGGAGGGCCCGGTCGCCGGTGCCGTGGTCGTCCGCTGACCCGCTGAGCCCGGGCGCGCGGCTCCCGTCCGCGCATACCCGCGTCCGCGCCTACTAGGCTGGGAGGCCAGAGCAGGTCCCCCAGCCCCCGCAGGAGCAGAGCAACCGTGGCAGTCAACCTCGTCACCGTCGAAGCCGTCACCAAGGTGTACGGCACGCGCGCCGTCCTGGACGGCGTGTCCGTCGGGGTCAGCGAGGGGGACCGGATCGGCGTCGTCGGCCGCAACGGCGACGGCAAGACCACCCTGACCCGGATCATGGCCAAGCTGGAGGAGGCCGACACCGGCCGGGTCACCCACGTCGGCGGCCTGCGCATCGGCGCGCTGACCCAGAGCGACTCGCTCGACCCCGCCGCGACCATCCGGCACGAGGTGATCCGCGACCAGGCCGACCACGAGTGGGCCGGCAACGCCAAGATCCGCGACGTGCTCACCGGCCTGTTCGGCGGGCTGAACCTGCCCGGCTTCGCCCAGGGCCTGGACACCGTCATCGGCCCGCTGTCCGGTGGCGAGCGCCGCCGGATCGCGCTCGCCAAGCTCCTCATCGCCGAGCCCGACCTGCTGGTGCTGGACGAGCCCACCAACCACCTCGACGTCGAGGGCATCGCCTGGCTCGCCGGGCACCTGCGGGCGCGGCGCTCGGCGCTGGTCGTGGTCACCCACGACCGCTGGTTCCTGGACCAGGTCTGCACCCGGATGTGGGACGTCCAGGCAGGCGCGGTGCACGAGTACGAGGGTGGCTACTCCGACTATGTCTTCGCCCGCGCCGAGCGCGAGCGGATCGCCAGCACCGAGGAGACCAAGCGGCAGAACCTGGTCCGCAAGGAGCTCGCCTGGCTGCGCCGCGGCGCCCCGCGCGTACCTCCAAGCCCAGGTTCCGGGTCGAGGCCGCCAACGAGCTGATCGCGGACGTGCCGCCGCCGCGGGACCGCGCCGAGCTGATGAAGTTCGCCAACTCCCGCCTCGGCAAGACCGTGTTCGAGCTGGAGGACGTGACCATCCACGCCGGCCCCAAGGTCCTGCTGGAGCACCTCACCTGGAACCTCGGCCCCGGCGACCGGGTCGGCCTGGTCGGCGTCAACGGTGCGGGCAAGACCTCGCTGATGCGTGCCATGCAGACCGCCTGGGCCAGCGACGGCGACCTCCAGCCGGCCGGCGGGCGGGTGGTGGTCGGCAAGACCGTGAAGCTGGCCTACCTCTCCCAGGAGGTCGCCGAACTGCCGCCCACGCTGCGGGTGCTGGAGTCGGTCGAGCAGATCCGCGGCCGGGTGGACCTCGGCAAGGGCCGGGAGATGTCCGCCAGCCAGCTCTGTGAGACCTTCGGCTTCACCAAGGAGAAGCAGTGGACGCCGGTCGGCGACCTGTCCGGCGGTGAGCGCCGCCGGCTCCAGCTGCTGCGGCTGCTGATGGACGAGCCCAATGTGCTGTTCATGGACGAGCCGACCAACGACCTGGACATCGAGACCCTGAGCCAGCTGGAGGATCTCCTCGACGGCTGGCCGGGCTCGCTGGTGATCGTCAGCCACGACCGCTTCTTCATCGAGCGCACCACCGACGTGGTCTACGCGCTGCTGGGCGACCAGGCGCTGCGGATGCTGCCCAAGGGCATCGACGAGTACCTGGAGCGCCGCCAGGTGATCGCCGAGCGGGCCGCGGCCGCTGCCCCCGCCGCCACCTTCGCGAAGAAGACCGGTGACACCCGCGCCGCGAAGAAGGAACTCCAGCGGATCGAGCGCCAGATCGTCAGGCTCGACAAGGACGAGGCCAAGCTGCACGAGCAACTGGCCGAGCACGCCTCCGACTTCGGCAAGGTCGCCGAACTCGACGCCAAACTGCGGGCGTTGAAGGAGGAGCGGGAGGAGCTTGAGCTCTCCTGGCTGGAGCTCGCCGAGGACGTCTGAGGTGTAACTTCTTCGGTGTCTGGCAGTCGCGAAGACATACGGGGGACGGATGACGGACAAGGACAACCCGCCCGCGCAGGGCACGGTCAGCGTCGAGGTGGAGACGCTGACCGCCTTCCGTGACCGGGTGAACGGACTGATCACCTCGCTGGACGCGAGCCCGGCCGCGCCCGGCGCCATAGCCGGGCAGCAGCTCACGGCCGCCCAACTGGGCACCGGCTTCCAGGAGGTGGAGCTGCTGATGGCCCGCTACGGCGTGGTACACCAGCAGTTGCAGGCGCTGTCGCAGACGCTGACCGACCAGATCAACGCCATGGACATCACGCTCCAGGTGTCCCAGGTCGGCTACCAGAACGTCGAGGCCGAGCAGATCTCCAAGCTGTGGCTGATCCAGAGCCAGACCACGGCGGCCCAGCCGCCCGCCGCGCAGGCGAACTGGACGGTCGCCCAGCAGCTCGCCGCCGCCGTCCAGCCGGGCAGCACCACGGCCACGCCCACGAGCGCGACTGCTCCGGGCAGCAGGAACGGTTGAGGGGGGAGTAGGAAGTGACCAGGATCGCTGAGGGCGGCGACGACTGGAGCCCGGTGACGGACTTCGAGAAGTCCACCCACGAGGCCCTGTACAGCATGATCGCGCAAGCCGACCCGGACGCCGTGAACCAGGTCGGCAACACCCTGGCGGCGGCGAGCACCCAGATCCAGTCGATCGCCGACGACCTCTCCCAGCACATCGCCGGGTTGCAGTGGACCGGATCGGCGGCCGACGCGTTCACCGGCTGGGCGCGGCAGGTCGTCTCGGCCACGGACACCCTGTCGGTCTACGCCAACAACACCAGCGTCGCGGTCGCCATGGCCGGCCAGCAGCTGAGCTCGACCAAGGCCGGGATGCCGCCGGTCCCCTACGCGGACATGGCCACGGTGAAGCGCTACCAGCAGCAGCAGCGGTTCGCCGTGAACTCCGGCCTCAACCTGGACGGCACGGTCAAGGACCCGTCGATGTCGGGCCTGGTCGTCACCCCGCCGGGCGGGGTGACCCCCGAACAGGCCTACCGGGCCCAGTCCAGCATCACCAGCGCGTTCCAGGAGGCCCTGGGCCAGATGGAGGGCCTCGGCGGCTCCTACGTCGGCGCAGTCGCCACCATGGGCGTCAGCACCATCCCCACCTTCCCGCCACTCCCAGGCACCCTCATGCCGCCGAAGGGCGCCGGACAGGTCGAGTCTCTGAGCAACGCGTCGGTGTCCAGCGGGTCACCGTCCGGCTCAAGTGGCTACGGGAGAACCGAAGGCACTGGCTCCGACAGCCTTGGCGCAACGGAGGCGGCACCAACTCCTCCCAGCCGGGTGCTGTGCCGAAAACCTATGTGCCGGTGCCTCCACCGGTCGTCTCCGGCGGTGGCTCGACGACGTTGCAGGGCGCCAACCCGCCCGTGGGGACAGTGGTGCCCACGCCGCCTCCGCTGCACGGTGGTGGCGGTTCCGGCGGCGGGACGTCGGGTGGCGGGGGCTATGCCCGCCTCCGTGGCTCGGCGGGGGCGGCACCGGTATCGGCGGCGGCACAGGCGAAGGCGCCTTCCCGGGACCTGGCCGGGGTGGCCGCGGCGGCCTGGGGGCTCTGGACCCGGAGGGTGAGAGCGGGATCTCCGGCGGTATGGCCGCTTCCGGTTCCGGCGGCGCGCTCAACTTCGGTGGCTCGGCGATCGGCGAGGACTTCGGTGTGAGCGGGGGAGGCATCGGCGCCGGTCCGGGGTTCGGTGGATCGGCGATGTCCGCTTCCACCACCGCGCAGACCGGCGTCAGCGGTGATCCCATGTCGGGCGGCGAGCCGGTCGCTCCGGCGGCGGAGGCCCAGGGGGGCAGCTCGATGACGGGCGGCATGGGCATGGGCGGCATGGGGAACATGGGCGGCAACGGCGGCAAGCGCCGGGGCCGTCGTGCGGCCTACCTCGTCGAGGACGAAGAAACCTGGACCTCGGGCACAAACGGGGTCAATCCCGCGGTGATCGAGTAGGTTTTCGGGCGACTGACCGGTGGCGACAGCGGAGGAGAGCGGGATGGCACGGTCCGGGAAGCAGGGGCTCCGGCTCCTGGCTGCGCTGGCTGTCGCGGCGGCCTTCGGCCTGGGCAGCACGGCCCCGGCGCAGGCCGATGCTCCGGTCAGCTCGGTTCGGGCGCAGGAGTGGTGGTTCTCCTTCATGCACGTTCCGGACCAGATCTGGCCGGTCTCCACGGGCAAGGGCATCACCATCGCCGAGATCGACAGCGGGGTGGAGGCTGACCATCCGGACCTGGCCGGGCAGATCCTGCCGGGGCAGAACTTCTCGGGGCTTTCCGGCGGGGCCGACACCGATGCCGACGGTCACGGGACGGCAGTCGCCAGCCTCATGGTCGGCACCGGTAAAGGACTCAACGGTCAGGGCATGTACGGCCTGGCCCCCGGAGCCAGGGTCCTTCCGTTGCGCGTCGCACCGACGGGCGGCAACGAGGCAGTCCTCTCGCAGAGCTTCGCCAGCCAGATGTCTGTGGCCATCCGAGCTGCTGCCGACAGCGACGCCCAGATCATCAATATCTCGATGGCCCAGATCGAGAACGAGGCGAATGTGCACAGCGCGGTCGACTACGCGCTCGCCAAGGGGAAGCTGATCGTCGCCGGTGTCGGGAATGACGCGGCCACGGGCAATCCGGTCCAGTACCCGGCCGCCTTCCCCGGTGTCGTGGGTGTCGGCGAGACGGACAAGAACGGCAATGTGGCCAGCGAGTCGGAGCACGGCTCCGAGGTGGTCCTCACCGCGCCCGGTTCGGACATGTACCAGGCCTGCACCGGGCCCTCCGGTTACTGCATCGGCAGCGGCACCAGTGCGTCCACCGCCATCGTCTCGGCGTCCGCTGCGCTGGTGTGGTCGGTGCATCCGGGGTGGACGGCTGATCAGGTGATTCGGGTGCTGATCGACACGGCGAACTCCGGGGGGAAGCCCGGGGTGCAGGATCCGTTCTTCGGGTACGGGCTGGTGCGGCCGCGGGTCGCGTTGGCTTCGCCGGGGGATCCCGGGCCCGCGGACGTCAGTCCGTTGCTGCCTGCCGCCGCGTCCCAGCTGCCCGCCGCCAAGGCGTCGGCCCAGCCGTCGGCCGGGGCGTCCGCCGGGGCGCGGCCGGTGGCGGCCGGGCAGGGCGGGTCGGGCGGCGGGGGGACGCTGTGGGCGGCTGTCGGCGGCGGGGCGGCGGTGCTGGTCCTGGGCGGGGGTGCGGCCGTGGTGGTGCGGCGCCGACGGTGGGGCCGGTCGGGGCCGCCGACTGCCCCGGCCTCCGATCCGTATGCTCATCTGCCCAGGTAGCAGACCCGCGTACGCCCCCGGAGGGAGCTTTCGGGGATGAGCCGTCGTCACCCGTGCGCGTGATCGCCGGGAGCGAGGTCGCGGGGTAAGAATGACGAGATGTCAGGAAATGCCCCAAGTCGCGTCATCTCCGCTGTGGTCATCGGCTCGATCGCCGAGTACTACGACTTCTTCATCTACGGCACCGCCGCCGCCCTGGTCTTCAGTCACACCTTCTTTCCGCACCTCACCTCGCTGAACGGGCTGCTGGCGGCGTTCTCCGTCTACGCCGTCGGGTTCCTGGGCCGCCCCACCGGGGCTGTGCTCTTCGGGCACCTCGGGGACCGGCTGGGGCGCAAGCGGGTGCTGATCGGCTCGCTGGCGCTGATGGGCCTGTCCACCGCCGCCGTCGGCCTGCTGCCCGGGTACGCCAACTGGGGATCTGGGCGCCGGTCGTCCTCACCGCTCTGCGCTTCCTCCAGGGCGTGGGGCTCGGCGGGGAGTTCGGCGGGGCCTCGCTGCTGGCGATCGAGCATGCCCCGGCGGACCGGCGCGGTCGCTACGGCGCCTATGTGCAGCTCGGGCCGTGCCTGGGGTTCGCGCTCGCCACCGGGCTGTTCTGGTCGCTCTCGGCGTTCCTGCCGGAGGCCGACTTCCTGGCCTGGGGCTGGCGGCTGCCGTTCCTGGGGTCGTTCGTCCTGGTCGCCTTCGGTCTGGTGGCCCGGCTGCGAGTACAGGAGTCGCCCGCGTTCCTGGCGGCGGCTGCCGCCCGGGCGCTGGGGCAGGGCGGCCCGGAGCAGGGCCGGGCGCCGCTGGCGACCGTGCTGCGCCACCATCTGCGTTCGCTGCTGCTGGTCGCGGGCACCGTGGTGTGCGGATCGGTGTTCTTCTACATCGCCACCACCTGGGCGCTGTCGCGGACCACCACCGACCTGCACCTGCCCCGGACCCGGATGCTGGCGCTGCTGCTGGTCGCCAATGTGATCCTGGGGGCCACCACCTACGCCGGGGCGCTGCTCTCCGACCGCTACGGGCGCCGCCCGGTGATCCGCGCCGGGATGGCGGTGGCGCTGTGCTGGTCGCCGCTGCTGGTGCCGCTGCTGGACACCGGCCGCTCGTCGCTGGTGCTGCTCGGCCTGGCCGGGGCGATGGTGGCGCTGGGGCTGCTGCACGGTCCCATGCCGGCGTTCCTGCCGAGCCTCTTCCCGGTCGAGGTGCGCTGCTCCGGCGCGTCCGTCAGCTACAACCTGGGCGCGCTGACCGGCGGGGCGCTGGCGCCGCTGATCGCGACCCGGCTGGCGGCGACGGTCGGCCCGGCCGCGGTCGGCTGGTACCTGGCCACGGCCTGCTGTCTGTCGCTGCTCTGCCTGCGTGCCCTGGCGAAAGGTCCGGTTCATCTGGAATCTCCGGATCTGTCGGCCGCCGCAGCCGAGGCGATTTCCTATTCGGGGCGGTGACCAGGTAATGTCTTCCTCGTTCGCCCCTATAGCTCAGTCGGTAGAGCGTCTCCATGGTAAGGAGAAGGTCTGCGGTTCGATTCCGCATGGGGGCTCAGGTAGGACTGAAGGCCCCTCGCCCAAGCGGCGGGGGGCCTTCGGCGTTCTCGGGGTGTTCCGGTGGGCCCGGTGGGCACGGGGGTGTGCGGCCGGCCGGTCAGCCGGTGCGGACGGTCCGGGTGCAGCGGTCCCGGGCGGACTTCACCAGCTCGCCGTTGGGCCGGTCGTTGCCCTCGATCCGGGCGCGGGTCCGCTCGGCCGGGGAGCCGTTGCCCAGGTGGCGCTCGCGCAGCCGCCGCTCGCGCAGCTCGTCCGGTGCGTCCACGTACCAGAGCTCGTCCAGCAGCGGGGCGGCCTCGCGCCAGCCGGGGGTGTCGAGCGCCAGGTAGTTGCCCTCGGTCACCACCAGTCGGACGCCGGGCCCGAGCACATGCCGGGCCGCGACCGGCTTCGTGCAGGTGCGGTCGTAGTCCGGGGCGTAGACCTCGTGTTCGGCGGCGGGGTGGCGCCGACCCGGCGCAGCAGTGCGAGGTAGCCGTGCACGTCGAAGCTGGGCGGCGAGCCTTTGCGGTCGGTGAGCCCCAGTCGTTCGAGTTGCCGGTTGGACAGGTGGAAGCCGTCGAGCGGCAGATAGCCGGCGGTGTCAGTGCCCAGGCGTAGGTTGATTCCGTCCACGAGGGCACGGGCGAGGACGGACTTTCGGCGGCGGGCGGTCCGCACAACCCGAGCAGGCGCCGCCCGGGGCGGTCGAGCAGTCGGGCGGCGTCTGCGATCAGGGAGTCGGTCCCGTGGCTGGGTTGCATGGGGCCAAGCTTGGCAAACGTCAAGCCTGGCAAACGCCAGGTCTGCCGGGCGCCAAGCCTGTGAAATGGTCCTCTGGCCGGAGAAGTGCTGGCGGTCCGTGCACGGAATGCGCTGTGATGGTGCGTCATATCTGGTCGCGTCCGAGCGAAGGGGGCACCGTGGGCGTCAGGCTCGTGGTGACGGACGATCACCGGCTGCTGGCCGAGGCGCTGGCGGCGGCCCTGCAACTGCGCGGGCACCGGGTGCTGGCGGTCGGTACTCCGGTGGGGGCGGCCGCGGAGCTGGTCGCCCACCGCAGACCGGAGGTGTGTCTGCTGGGGGTGGCCCATCCGGAGGAGCCGGGGAGCTTCGACGTGGTGCGCCGGATCAGACGGGAGCGGCCCGAGGTCGCGGTGGTGGTCATGGGCCGGGTGTCGCACCTGGCCGGGGTGGCCGCCGCGCTGGCGGCCGGCGCGGCCGGGTACGTCCGCCAGGACGAGCGGATAGAGGGGGTCGAGCGGGCGCTGAACCGGGTCCGGGTGGGGGAGTCGGCGATCGCCCCGGAGCTGCTCCAGGCGGTCTTCGAGCACCTGCTGCGGCCGGTGGCCGAGCCGGACGGCGAGGCGGCCCGGTTGCTGCGGCTGCTGACCCGGCGCGAGGTGGAGGTGCTGGTGCGGATCACCGAGGGCGAGGACACCCGGGAGATCGCGGAGGGGATGGCGATCGCCCGAGCACGGCCCGCACCCATGTCCAGCGGGTGCTGATGAAGCTGGGTGCGCGCACCCGGCTGGAGGCGGCGGCGGTGGCCGCGCGCACCGGGCTGCTGGAGCTGGCCGCCGGGGTCTAGTCAGGCCGGGAGCAGCATCGCGGCCATCACGGCGACCAGCAGCGCGACATACGACCAGGCGTGGACGCGGTCGGGGATCCGCGGCGGGCGCCGCCGCAGTACCGCGATCACCGGCAGGGCGCCGAGCAGCAGCGCTGCGGCGGCGCGGAGGTCGACCAGGCCGACCAGGTGCCCTTGTGCGGCCGCTCCGGCGGGCAGGGCGGTGGCGGCGCTCAGCGACACCGCGGTGGCCGGGAGCGCGATGGCCAGGGTGAGCGGGTTGGCCAGCGCGGTCGCCACCCGCATCGGGTGCCCGGCCCGACGCATCGCCGGGACGGTCATCACGCTGCCGCCCACTCCGAGGAAGGCCGCGAGCGCGCCGACCGGCGCGCCGAGTGCGGCCGGCAGCGGCCGTGGCGCGGCGCAGGCCGCCTCGGCGGCGGTGCGCGGGCGCAGGAAGCCCGGGCGCAGGAAGCCCGGTCGCAGCAGCAGGTCGGCGACGGTGAGCGCGACATACGCGACAAACGCCCAGCGGGCCGCCCCGGCCGGGGTGAGCCGGGTGGCGAGGGCGCCGGCCGAGGCGCCGGCCGCCAGCAGCAGGAGCAGCCCGCCGCTGCCGCGCAGCGCGCGCAGCACCCGCCGCGGGGTGACGGCGGTCGCGAAGCCCGCGTTCACCGCCATCACCAGGGCCGAGGTGGCGGTCGCCACCCGCATCGCGTCCGTGCCGAGCCGGGCGTCCGCCCAGACCACGACCGGCACCGCGACAAAGCCGCCGCCGAAACCGAACAACACGGTGGTCGCCCCGGTGAGGAGCCCTATCCCGATCAGTGCCATCACGTCCACGGCTCCACCTCACCAGTCCGGGGTGCCTTCCCGCATGCGAAGGTCAGCACTGTTTCTTCGCGTCCCGGCCAGTAGCGTGGAGCGGGTGAAGAACATCTCGCTGACCGAGGTCGACCACGTCGACCGGGCCGTCCTGCCCATCGGCACCGACTACCCGCACGGCCAGGTGCTGGACTGGCACGAGCACCGGCGGGCGCAGTTCCTCTACGGCGCCACCGGGGTGATGGTGGTCGACACCGCCGAGGGCAGCTGGACGGTGCCGCCCGAGCGTGCGGTGCTGATCCCGCCCGCGACCCGGCACCGGGTGCGGATGCTGGGGGTGAGTACCCGCAGCCTGTACGTCGAGCCGGGGGCCGTCCCCTGGTGGCCGGTCAGCTGTACGGTCGTGGACGTTCCGCCGCTGCTGCGCGAACTGCTGCTGGCCGCAGTGGAGTTCGAGGCCGACTACCCCTGTCCGGGCGGTCGGGGGGATCGCCGCGCTGCTGCTGTACGAGATCGCCGAGCGCGCGCCGCTGCCGTTCCATGTCGGGATCCCCGCCGCCGCCGATCTCGCGGGGCTCTGCCGGGAGTACCTGGCCGCGCCGGACGCCGGTGTCACCAATGCCGCCTGGGCGGCCAGGGTGGCGATGAGCGAGCGGGCCTTCACCCGGCGCTTCCGCGCCGGGACCGGGGACAGTCCGGCGGTCTGGCGGGCCCGTGCCCGGCTGCTGGCGGCTGTCCCGCTGCTGCGCGACGCCCCCGTCAGCGAGGTCGGTGGCCGGCTGGGCTATGCCTCCCCCGCCGCGTTCACCGCCGCCTTCACCCGCGCCTTCGGCCTGCCCCCGTCCCGCTTCGCCGCGAGCCGCCAGGGCGGCGGCCGTACTCCTTCCGGTTGAAGGTCTGGCCGAGGTCCGGCCGAGGTCCGGCCGAGGTCCGAGCCGAAGTCCGGCCGAAGGCCGAGGGGCGCCGGATGTTGAGACGGCGGACATCGCCATCTGTTGGTTAGTGGTTCATTGTGTTTGAATGTGTTGGCAAGCGGTCCGGTCAGGTGTGAAAAGTGGAGCCCCGCGTGAAGAAGACCAGCACCCGGTTGGCGGACGGGCGAGAGTTGATCTACTACGACTCCCGCGACGACACCGTTCGGGACGCCGCCGACCTCCGGCCCCTGGAGGCGACCAGGACCGCATCCGAGATCCGCTACGACCCGGTGCTGGACGAGTGGGTGGTCGTGGCCTCGCACCGGCAGGGCCGGATCTACCACCCCCGGCCGACGAGTGCCCGCTCTGCCCCTCCCGGGACGGGCGCCTGAGCGAGATCCCCGCGGCCGATTACGACGTCGCGGTCTTCGAGAACCGTTTCCCCTCACTCACCACCGTCGACGCGGCCGGGGCCGAGCCCGCCGCCGGGCCGTTTCCGCAGCTGGTGAGGCCCGGCACCGGCCGGTGTGAGGTGGTCTGCTTCACCTCCGACCACGACGCCTCCTTCGCCGACCTGACCCCCCAGCAGGTGGCGCTGGTGCTGGACGCCTGGACCGACCGGACCGCGGAGCTCTCGGCGATCCCCGGCGTGGCGCAGGTGTTCTGTTTTGAGAACCGGGGTGCGGAGATCGGGGTCACTCTCGGCCACCCGCACGGCCAGATCTACGCCACCCCTTCATCACCGCACCGAGCGCATGATCACCGCCGCGGCCGCCCACCGTCGCCGCACCGGCCGCAACCTCTTCGACGACCTGCTGGCCGCCGAGCGCGCGGCCCGGGGCACGGCGGGCGACCGGGTGGTGCTCGCGGGCGAGTACTGGACCGCCTTCGTCCCCTACGCCGCGCACTGGCCCTACGAGGTGCATCTCTACCCGAACCGGCGGGTCGGTGACCTGCTGGCCCTGGGCGACGCGGAACGCGCCGAGTTCTGCACGTTCTACCTGGACCTGCTGCGCCGCTTCGACCGGCTGTTCGGGGAGGGCGTCGGGCGGACGCCCTACATCGCCGCCTGGCACCAGAGCCCGGTGGACCCGGGCCCGGGCAGCAGCGGGGAGCTGGCGCTGCACATGGAGCTCTTCACGATCCGTCGTACCGTAGGCAAGCTCAAGTTCCTGGCGGGCTCGGAATCCGGCATGGACGTGTTCATCAACGACGTGTCGCCGGAGACGGCGGCGCAGCGGCTACGAGAGGTCTCCCCATGAGCAAGTACCTGGTCACCGGTGGCGCCGGCTATGTCGGCGGGTCGTCGGGGCGCACCTGGTCGAGGCCGGTCACGAGGTGGTCGTGCTGGACGACCTCAGCACCGGTCACCGGAAGTCGGTCCCGGCCGGGACCGAGTTCGTCCAGGGCCGGATCCAGGACGCCGCCGACGTGCTCGACGGCTCCTTCGACGGAGTGCTGCACTTCGCGGCCAGCTCCCAGGTCGGCGAGTCGGTCGCGGACCCGGAGAAGTACTGGCGCAACAATGTCGCCGGTTCGCTCGAACTGCTGAGTGCGATGCGCAAGGCCGACGTCCGGCGGCTGGTCTTCTCCTCCACCGCGGCCGTCTACGGGGAGCCGGAGCAGGTGCCGATCGCGGAGAGCGCCCGCACCGCGCCGACCAACCCCTACGGCGCGACCAAGCTCGCGGTCGACCACATGATCACCAGCGAGGCGCACGCCCACGGCCTGGCCGCGGTGTCGCTGCGCTACTTCAATGTGGCCGGGGCCTACGGGACGCAGGGCGAGCGGCACGACCCGAGTCGCACCTGATCCCGCTGGTGATCCAGGCCGCGCTGGGCAGGCGTCCGCACATCGCCGTCTACGGCGAGGACTACCCCACCCCCGACGGCACCTGCATCCGCGACTACATCCACGTCGCGGACCTGGCCGAGGCCCACCTGCTGGCGATCGCCGCCGCCCGTCCCGGCGAGCACCTGATCTGCAACCTCGGCAACGGCAGCGGCTTCTCGGTGCGTGAGGTGATCGACTCGGTCCGCCGGGTGTCCGGCCGGGAGATCACCGCCGTCACCGCCGAGCGCCGGCCCGGTGACCCGGCGGTGCTGGTCGCCTCCGCCGAGCGCGCCCGCACCGTCCTCGGCTGGCAGCCGAGCCGCGCCGACCTGGACGGCATCGTCGCGGACGCCTGGAACTTCGCCCTCGCCCAGGAACAGGCCTGACAGCACAGGACTCCTGACGGAACAGGACTCCTGACAGCACGGGACTCCTGACGGAACAGGACTAAGGAGCAGCAGTTGCCCTCTCTCGACAGCACCAGCGCGCCGCACGGAACGGGCGGCACGGACGCCATGGCCAGGGCGTTCCGGGCCCGTTTCGGCGGTGATCCCGAGGGTGTCTGGCAGGCGCCCGGCCGGGTGAACCTGATCGGCGAGCACACCGACTACAACGACGGCTTCGTGCTCCCGCTCGCCCTGCCGCACGCCACCCGGGTGGCCGCCGCCCGGCGCACCGACGGGCGGCTGCGGGTGCACAGCGCGCAGGCCGCGCAGCCCGCCGAGGTGGACCTCGCCGGGCTGGTCCCGGGCTCGGTCGAGGGCTGGGCGGTCTATCCGGCGGCGGTGGTGTGGGCGCTGCGGGAGGCCGGTCACGAGGTGGGCGGCGCCGACCTGTACGTCGACAGCGATGTGCCGGTCGGCGCCGGGCTGTCCTCCTCGGCGGCGCTGGAGTGCGCGGTCGGCCTGGCCTACAGCGACCTCCACGGCCTCGGCCTGGAGCTGCCGCAGCTGGCGCTGCTGGCCCAGCGCGCTGAGAACGGCTTCGCCGGGGTGCCCTGCGGGGTGATGGACCAGATGGCGTCGGCCTGCTGCGCCGCGGGCGCGGCGCTGTTCCTGGACACCCGGGATCTGAGCGCGCGCCAGGTCCCGCTGGACCTGGCGGCCGCGGGCCTGCTGCTGCTGGTGGTGGACACCCAGGTCAAGCACGAGCTGGCCGACGGCGCGTATGCCGAGCGGCGCGCCGGGTGCGAGCGCGCCGCGCGGCTGCTGGGGCTGTCCGCGCTGCGGGAGCTGGAACCGAGCGGCCTGGAGGCGGCGCTGGCCCGGCTCCCCGAGCCCGGACTGCGCCCGCTGACCCGGCATGTGGTCACCGAGAACGCCCGGGTGCGGCAGGTGGTGTCGCTGCTGGACGCGGGCGATCCGCGCGGCATCGGCCCGCTGCTGACCGAGGGGCACGCCTCGCTGCGGGACGACTTCGCGGTCTCCTGCGCCGAGACCGACCTGGTGGTGGCCGTCGCCAACCGCGCCGGAGCGCTCGGTGCGCGGATGACCGGCGGCGGCTTCGGCGGCTCGGTGGTGGTCCTGGCCGAACTCGGCGACGCGGACCGGATCGCGGAGGCCGTCGCCGACGCCTTCGCGGCGGAGGGCTGGAAGCCGCCGCGCACCTTCACCGCGGTCCCGTCCGAGGGCGCCCGCCGACTCGGCTGACCGCCCGCGCGGGCCCGGCCGGGAGCATTCCGGCCGGGCCCGCGGCATACCGCTTTCCGCTTCGCCCGGGCGCCTGACAATTGCGGTGTCGCCGCCCGGGGCGGCGGTCGTACGATTGCCCGGCTGCTGATCCCGGATCTCAGAAGTCGGGGATGGCAGCCGCACTGTATGTGCCTGAATCTGGGGAATTTTGATACTTCGTTCGCGCCGCGCGCTCGCGGCGCTCTCGTCTGCCACCATGCTCGCGGCAGGCGTCGTCGGCACCCTCGGCGCCACCGCCGCCCACGCGTCCACGCCCGGCACCGGGTACGTCGGGACGCTGGCGTACCGGAACAACGTCGGTGTCGCGCTGATCAACAGCAACGGGACCGGGGTGCGCCAGATCAACGGCCTCCCGGGCGGTCCGACCACCCCGATCCGCCTGGTCCCCGGACGGCAGCCGACTGGCCACGGCCGAGGGCGGCGCTATCGTCAGCAGCCGGCCCGACGGCAGCTCGCAGATCACCCTCAACGCGGTGGCCGGGTACAGCGAGAACGCGGACTTCGGCTGGGGCGGCGCCCAGGTGCTGACCGACGGGCAGAACCAGATCTCCTACCAGTCCTCCGACGGCCTCAGCCCGCTGCGGCGGCTGATGAGCAACGCCACCGAGCCGTCCACGGTCTGCGACACCCAGCCCGCCGGATCCCCGAACGACCTGGTCACCGCGTTCACCCGGACCGGCTTCAGCAACGACGGCTGCTCCGGCACCCCCGCCGTCTGGACCTACGGCAACACCACCGGCAAGGCGACCGAGCTGATCGCCGACGCCTCCGACCCGGTGTGGTCGGACAACGGCGCCACGCTGCTGTTCCTGCGCCCGGTCGGTTCGCAGAACCAGGTGTTCCAGGCGAACGCGAACGGCACCGGCGCCGTGCAGCTGACCTCCGAGCCCAACGGGGCCGAGTCGCCCAGCCTGTCGCCGGACGGCAGCACCCTGGCCTACTCCACCTTCGACAACGCGACCGAGGCCCAGGTGGTGCGGACGCTGGTGGTCGGCTCCAGCGCCGCGCCGGTCACCGTCGCCGAGGGATCGGCGCCGTCCTGGCAGCCGTCGCAGACCAACGGCCTGTTCGACGTCTACGGCGCGGCGGCCTGGGCACCGACGACGCCGGCTCGCGCTGGGACTACAGCAACGCGGGCACCAGCAGCAGGGACTTCGTCCCGGCCTACAACGCGGTGCTGCTCAACTCCTCGGACTCCGGCGACGCGCCCGCCGCGGTGGCGCTGGCCGCCGAGAAGCAGGCACCGCTGCTGATGACCTCGGGCGGCTCGTTGAACACCGCCGCCGCCAATGAGCTGAAGCGCACCCTGCGCAAGGGCTGGACGGTCTACCTGGAGGGCAGCACCTCGGAGCTGTCGGCCAAGGTCGCCTCCCAGGTGCAGGCACTGGGCTACAAGGTGGACCGGATCGGCGCGACCGACCCGACCGACGAGTCGGTGCTCACCGCGAAGGCCACCACCTCGGCTCCGACCTGGATCGTGCTCG
Organism: Streptacidiphilus sp. 4-A2; assembly: GCA_014284505.1. Classification (GTDB taxonomy): domain Bacteria; phylum Actinomycetota; class Actinomycetes; order Streptomycetales; family Streptomycetaceae; genus Streptacidiphilus. The sequence continues at coordinate 7,478,297 of JAAFYY010000001.1, forward strand.
CCGACGACATGGACTACCGGACCGCCCTGTCCGCCGCGGCGATGGCCGGCTCCGCCGGGAACCACGGCCGCATGGTGGTCCTGCTCAACAACAGCTGGGGGCTGCCGGCGTCGATCGCCTCCTACATGAACGGGCTCAACGCGGCCTCGACCCGGCTGCTGGCGGTCGGTTCGCGCAGCATCAACGCCCTGGAGACCACCCGCGGCCTGCGCAGCGAGTGGCACTTCTGGGACTACGCCGGCAGCAACGGGGAGTCGCTGGCGCTGAACCTGGCCGGCTTCTGGTGGGGTGGCGAGTGGGAGGCCACCGTCGCCAACAACAGCGGCTGGAACGACGGAGCTGTGGCGGCGGCCGACGCCGCGACCTACGGCCCGCTGCTGTGGACCTCGCCGAAGTACCTCTCCCCGGACACGGCCGCCTTCCTGACCCGCGAGTCGGCCTCGATCAACGACGTCCAGCTCTACGGGACGGCGGGCTTCCCGTCCAACACCCTGTGGGAGATCGAGGGCGCCATCGCCGCCAACGCCTCCGGGACCCAGTTCATCAAGGCCCCCAACGGCGCGCCGGTGCTGCCCGCGGCGGCCCACGCGCTGGCGGCCGGAGCGCAGCCGGCCACCGGGGGCGTCGCCGCCGACGCCCGTACGGCCGGAACGCCCAGCCCCTCGCTGAGCGCTCCGCAGAGCAGCACCGCCGGGCGCTGACGCCCGTCCGACCGGCGGTCCGCGGCTTCCCATGCTGCGGGCCGCCGGTTGGCCCTACTCTGAAATTCGCGGAACCGGCGGGGCCGGTGTCGGAGTAGGGGGAGAGCTGTGGGGCGGATCCGGGTTCTGGTCGCCGACGGGCACCGCATCTTCGCCGAGGCGCTGGCGGCCGCCCTCGCGGCCGAGCCCGACATCGATGTCGCGGCGGCGGGCAGCACCCAGGCGGCCGAGCGGGCGCTGGACCGCGCCGTCGCCGAGAACCGCCCGTTCCAGGTGCTGCTGGTGGATGCCGACCTGGCGCCCGGAGCGGCGCCCGCGCCCGGGCGTGGCGACCCGGGGGCCGAGCCGCGCCCCGCGGTGCGCTCGGCCGTCCCCGCGCCGCGCCGACCGGTCGAGGCCGCCCGGCGGGCGGTGCCGGGGCCCGGCCTCCCGGCCGAGCACCCCCGCGCATCCCCGCGCCGCGCACCGACGGCTCCGCCGACCTGGCCCGGGACCTGCCCGGGACGGCGGGCGGGACCTGCCCCGGGACGGCGGGCGGGACGGCGGCTGGGGCAACGGCCGGGACGGCGGCCGGGAGAGCCGGGACGCCGTCGACGGCATCGCGCTGGTGGGCCGGGTCCGCGCCGCCCACCCCGAGCTGCGGGTGGTGGTCCTGGCCGCCGACGACGACCCGGTCCGGACCGTGCGTGCGCTCCAGGCCGGGGCCGGCGGCTGGGTCGCCAAGGAGAGCTCGCTGGGGCGGCTCACCGCGATCGTCCGCGGAGTGCTCCGGGGGGAGACCCACATCCCGCCGCTGCTGCTGACCGGGGTGGTCCGCGAGCTCACCGCGGCCCGCAGGGACCGCACCGAGAGCGAGCGGCTGGTTGAGTCGCTGACGCCGCGCGAGCAGCAGGTGCTGCGCTGCATGGTGGCCGGGCTCGGCCGGCAGCAGGTCGCGGACCGGCTCTACCTCTCGCCGCACACCGTCCGGACCCATATGCAGAACGTCCTCGGCAAGCTGGGCGTGCACTCCACCCTGGCCGCCGTGGCCCTGGCCCGGCGGGCCGGGGTCGGCCCGGTGGAGTAGCCGCCCGGAGCCGCCCGGAGCCGCCCGGAGCCGCCCGGAGCCGCCCGGCCGCAGCGCGCGGCCCGGCTAGACCGCCGGGCGGTCCGCCCGGCGGATCTCCTCGGACAGCGGGCTCACCGCGACCGCGGTGCGCAGGGCGCCCGCGGTCCGCCGCAGCTGCCGGACCACCACCTCGCCGTACGCGGAGGCGGCCAGCGCGCACAGGATCGCGGCCAGATGCTCGGCCCCGGCCATATTGGGCAGCAGGACCTGCTCCAGGGTCATGCCGAGGACCACCGCGCCGCCGGTGAACCAGGCCCGGTAGCGCCAGGCCACGCACACCGCCAGCGCCACCACCGCCGCCGAGGGGCCGGTGTCGCGCAGGAACGCGTCGTCGTAGGGCAGCCCCAGCACGGCGTGCGGGCCGAGCCGGACGGCGCTGCGGGCGTAGAGGGTCCCGGCGAGCGAGCCCAGGAAGGCGAACAGCAGGGTGCGCCACCGGCCCAGGGTGATCTCGGCGATCCCGAACACCAGGAAGACCTGGACCGCCGCGCCCCACACCGGCAGGTCCGGCGCCGGGACGAACAGCGACAGCGGGCTGCGCAGCAGCTCCACGCCCAGCGGCAGTGATGCCTGGATCACGCCGATCCGCTCCACCAGCATCGCCCCGCCGGGAGCGTGCTGGAGCAGGTAGAAGACCAGCACCGCGGTGGTGGCCAGCAGCGTCAGCGGGATCGCGGCGATGCCGCGGCGGGCGATCCCGTCCCGCAGGGCCCGGTAGAGGGCGCCCCACTCCGCCTCGGCGGCCCGGCGCAGCAGCCGCCAGGCCCGGCCCGGGAGGCGCACGGGTCGGGGTGGGGTGGCGGGGACAGCTGTGTTCGTCAAGGCTGCTCCTCCGTTCCAAGGCCGAGCAGGGCTGCTCCGCAGCGGGATCACCTACCAAAGTAGGACATTCCGCTCAACCCTCCAAGGCCGGGCGCCGGTGCCGCCGCTTGAACAGGCTGGGCAGGCTGGGTGCGGTGATGAAGCCCTCGGCCCGGGCCGAGGCGATCCCGATCCGGAGCAGGTCGCCGCTGCGCTCGAACAGCAGATAGCGGGGTTCCCAGATCGGCCGGTACTTGGCGTTGGCCCGGTACAGCGACTCGATCTGCCACCAGCGCGAGAAGAACACCAGTACCGAGCGCCAGAGCCGGAGCACCGGGCCGGCGCCGAGCTTGGAGCCGCGCTCGAAGACGGCCCGGAACATCGCGAAGTTCAGCGACACCCGTTCGAATCCGACGGCCTCGGCCTGGCCGAGCAGCTCGATCACCATGAACTCCAGCAGCCCGTTGTCGGACTCCCGGTCGCGGCGCATCAGGTCCAGTGACAGGCCGTCCTTGCCCCAGGGCACAAAGCTCAGCAGCGCCCGCAGCTCGCCCTCGCCGTCGTGGCACTCCAGCATCACGCACTGGCCGTCGTCCGGGTCGCCCAGGCGGCCGAGGGCCATCGAGAAGCCGCGCTCGGTCTCGCCGTCGCGCCAGTGGTCGGCGCGCTGGAGCAGGGTGTCCATCTCGTCGTCGGGGATGTCCGCGTGGCGGCGCACCCGCACGGTGTAGCCCGCGCGTCCGACCTTCTTGTGCGCCTGGCGGACGTTGCGCATCGCGCGCCCCTCCAGCGTGAACTCGGAGACCTCGACGATCGCCTCGTCGCCCAGTTCCAGCGCGTTCAGCCCGTGCCGGGCGTAGACCGTGCCGCCCTCCTCGCTGGCGCCCATCACCGCCGGGAGCCAGGCGTGCTCCCGGGCCTGCTCCAGCCACAGGTCGATCGCCCCGGGCCAGGCCTCCACGTCCCCGATCGGGTCGCCGGAGGCCAGGGACACCCCGCCGACCACCCGGTAGACCACCGCGGCCTTGCCGGAGGGTGAGAACAGCACCGACTTGTCCCGGCGGAGCGCGAAGTAGCCCAGCGAGTCCCGCTCGCCATTGCGTTCCAGCAGCTCGCGCAGCCTGGCCTCGTCCTGCGGGGCCAGGTACTCCTTGCCCTTGGGCGCGCGGAACAGCGCGTACAGCACCAGGAGGAAGATCAGCACGCTCATCACGTTGATGGCGATGTCGACCCAGTGCGGGGTGCGGATGTCCCGGTACTGGCTGCCGGAGGGGGCCAGCGTGTAGACCCGCATCACCGTGTATCCGGCGCGGTTCCACAGGGTCGAGCCGCCGGCGGTGTTGGTCACCGACACCAGCGCGGTGCCCAGCAGTACGGCCACCGCGCCGCCGCCGATCAGCGCGCCCAGGGCCAGCCACGGGTTCGAGCGGTCGCCCTTGGCCTGGAACTCCCGCCGGCCGAGCCACAGCGCGAGCAGCAGCAGCAGGGTGAGCAGCAGTGAGATCCAGTTGAACCAGAGGTCCTTGGCCTCCGGGTAGACCGCCATGAACAGCGCCACCAGCAGCAGGTACAGGGTCACCAGCACCATGTTGAAGAGCCAGGCGGCGCGCTTGCGGCGGCGCAGCATGATGGCCATGAACAGGGCCAGCGCGCCGGAGGTGAAGCCCGCGGTGAGCAGGTAGGGGGTGAAGAAGTCACCGGTGTTGTGCCGGGTGACCTGGCTGCGGAAGGGAGCGGAGACGGCACCGAGGAGGTTCAGCACCGCGGCGATCCGGAGGTACCAGACGGCCACGGCCGCGGCTCGGCGGCGCCAGGCGTCCGGGCGGCTCGGCGTTCGGTCGGACGACACGTCCCTCCTCATCCTTTATAAGAGGATCTTCATGGTTGCATACCCTTTTCTCCGGTTTATCCCCTGGAAACGGAGAGCCCGCCCCCCGAACGGCGGGGGCGGGCTCGGTGCCGGTGCGGCGCGCCGGTTCGACGGCTCGGCGGTGCGGCGGAGGTGCGGAGGTGCGGCGGGGGTGCGGCTCAGCGGTGGTGGTGCCGCAGCGTCCGGGCGAAGACCTTGGCGATCTCGCCGTAGCCGGTGTCGTTGGCGTGGATGTTCTGGTACGGCGTGCACTCCCAGGTCCACTCGCAGATCCGGGCCACGTTCTCCGGCAGCTCGCCCAGACCGGGGACGTTCACCTGGGTGGTGAAGTTGTCGGTGGCGAAGCCCTTGGCGACGTCGGCCACCTGGTAGTCGGCGTCGTGCAGCCCCTGGGTGATGGCCTCGTTGAACGAGGTCGACAGCTGGACCGAGGCGTGGGCCACCTCCTGCCCGGTCGTGCCGGTCAGCCAGGCGGCCAGGAACGGGTCGTAGTAGGTCATCCCGACGTACTGCGGGCCGAAGCCCCCGGCCCGGTGCACCGCGGCGGCGATCTGCGGCAGCTGCTTGGCCACCGTGGCCACGCCCTGCTCGGCGCAGGCCGCGTTCAGCCCGGCGGCGGTGGCGCAGCCGTCCACGTCGTTGGCGCCGATGTCCAGGGTGACGTAGCGGACCTCGCCGCGGTGGGCGCGCAGGAACGCCTCGGCGGCGGCCAGCTGGGAGCCCTGGGAGTAGCTGCAGATACCACCGTTGATCATGGTCTGGGTGGTCTCGCCGCTACAGCCGAGCCGGACCAGCTGGAGCTGCGGGTCGTGCTTCTTCAGCTTCGCGTAGAGCTGGTTGCTGTAGACTCGTCGGTGTTGCCTGATTCGGCTGGTACCCGACGGAGAGCGAGTCGCGAGGGCGACGTAGTACTGCGGGGCGTGGCCCCGGCCGTGTCCGCGCTGTGGGCGGCGGTGGCTGGCGGCGGCGCGCGGCGGTCAGCGCGGCTGCGGCATGCCGCGGCGCGACGCCGCGAGGCGCGGTGATGCGGCGGTGCTGAGCACTGGATGGAACCCCTTGCTTGGGCGCCGCGTTCGGATGGCCCCGATCCCAGGGAGTATGCAACTGGTCAGTAGCTTTTGGCAATACCCGTGCAGGCAGGAGATCCGTACATGCTGCGGCTGTCCCTGAGCCAGGACGTCAGGGACACAGCGTCAGTGGGCACGGCGAAGGTGCCGACGGGAGGCTTCCCCGTGGGGGCTCATTCCGACGACGCGTCATTCCGATGGCACGTCATTCCGAAGGGCCGTCATTCCGGACGGCGGTCGCCCGGACGGCCTGTTACTCCGGCAGATTGTCGAACGGGGCGACCAGTTGCCGCAGCAGGGTCGCCAGGGTGTCGCGCTGGCCGGCCGAGAGCTCCGCCAGCAGCGCACGCTCGTGTGCCAGCAGTCCCGCCAGCGCCTCGTCCGCGCGGTCCTGTCCGGAGGTGGTCAGCCGCACCAGCACTCCGCGCCGGTCGCCGGGGTCGGGCAGCCGCTGTACCAGGCCCTTGCCGGCCAGCCGGTCGATGCGGTTGGTCATGGTGCCGGAGGTGACCAGGGTCTGGGTGAGCAGCTGGCCGGGGAGAGCTGGTAGGGGGCTCCGGCCCGGCGCAGCGCGGTGAGCACGTCGAACTCCCAGGGCTCCAGGCCGTGCTCGGCGAAGGCGATCCGGCGGGCCCGGTCCAGGTGGCGGGCCAGACGGCTGACCCGGCTCAGCACTTCGAGTGGTTCCACGTCGAGGTCGGGGCGCTCGCGGCGCCATGCCTTGACCAGTCGGTCGACCTCGTCCTCCATGGGATCAGTGTAGTGGTGGATGTGTCGATGTGAAGTCTCTTGACATCAAGAAACCCCGGGGCAGACTCGAAGATATCTTGATATCGAGATACTTGGAGGCCTGATGACCACGTACACCTGGGACCCGGCCCAGTACCTGCGCCACTCCGGGCAGCGCAGCCGCCCTTCCACGACCTGGTCGCCCGGATCCCCGGCAGCCCGCGCCGGGTCGTCGACCTGGGCTGCGGACCGGGCAACACCACCGCCACCCTCCCGGGCACTGGCCCGGTGCGGAGGTCACCGGGGTCGACAACCCCGGAGATGATCGAGCCCGCCAGGACCACCCGGGCGTCCGCTTCGAGACCGCCGACATCCGCGACTACCGGCCCGACGCCGACCTGGTGCTGTCCAATGCCGCGTTGCAGTGGGTCCCCGGGCACACCGCTCTGTTCCCCGGCTGGATCGACGCGCTGCCCGAGGGCGGCGTGCTCGCCTTCCAGGTCCCCGGCAACTTCGGCGCGCCCAGCCACACCCTGCTGGGCGAGCTGCGGGCCACCCCGCGCTGGTCCGGCCTGATCACCGACGTGCAGGTGCCGGCGGTGCACGAACCCGGCGACTACCTGCGCCGGCTGGCCGACCTCGGCTGCGCGGTCGACGTCTGGGAGACCACCTATCACCAGCTGCTCACCGGCACCGGCCGCAGCCCCGGCGGCCCGGTCCTGGACTGGATGCTCGGCACCGGGCTGCGCCCCGCCCTGGCCGCGCTCACCGACCCGGCCGACCGGGAGCGGTTCCTGGACGAGTACGGCGCGCTGCTGGAGCAGGCCTACCCGGCGACCCCGCACGGCACCGTGCTGCCGTACCGGCGCATCTTCGTCGTGGCCACCAAGGTCGCCACCGGGAGCGGAAGCCCGGGGACAGCCGCATGATCGTCGCACTCGACCATGTCCAGCTCGCCGCCCCACCCGGCAGCGAGGAGCAGCTCCGCGGCTACTACGCCGGGATCCTCGGGATGACCGAGATCCCCAAGCCGCCGGTGCTCGCGGCCCGCGGCGGCTGCTGGTTCGGGACCGGGCCGGTGCAGCTGCACATCGGCATCGAGGAACCGTTCACACCGGCCAGGAAGGCCCATCCGGCGCTGCGGATCCAGGGCATCCGCGCCTACGCCGAACGGATCGCCGCCCTCGGCGCGACGGTCACCTGGGACGGCGACCTCCCGGGCCACGACCGCTTCTACTCGTACGACCCGGTCGGCAACCGGATCGAGTTCCTCGAACCGCACGCCCCGCGAACCCCGTAGAAAACGCAAGCCCGTCAGGAAACGCAAGCCCCGCAAACTCCGCACGCCCCCGCAGGACCCGCACGTCCCGCGGAGCCGGCCCGGCAGCCGGAGCGGCCCGACCGGGTCAGCTCTTGCGGCTGCCGACCAGCTGCGGCCGGCGCTCCATCCCCTCCAGGCCGTGCCAGGCGAGGTTGACCAGGTGGGCGACCACCTCGGCCTTGACCGGCTTGCGTACGTCCAGCCACCACTGGCCGGTCAGCGCGACCATCCCGACCAGCATCTGCGCGTACATCGGCGCCAGCTTCGGGTCGTACCCGCGGGACTTGAACTCGTGCCCGAGGATGTCCTCCACCTGCGTGGCGATGTCGTTGATCAGCGAGGCGAAGGTCCCGGTGGACTGCGCCACCGGCGAGTCCCGGACCAGGATCCGGAACCCGTCGGTGGAGGTCTCGATGTAGTCCAGCAGCGCGAACGCCGCCTCCTCGCACAGCTCCCTCGGGTGGCCGCCGGTCAGCGACCCGGTGACCATGTCCATCAGCAGCTGCATCTCGCGGTCCACCACCACCGCGTAGAGCCCCTCCTTGCCGCCGAAGTGCTCGTACACCACCGGCTTGGACACGCCGGCCTGGGCCGCGATCTCCTCCACCGACGTCGCCTCGTAGCCGCGCTCCGCGAAGAGCATCCGGCCGACGTCCAGCAGCTGCTCCCGCCGCTGCTTACCGCTCATCCGCACCCGGGCCGTGCGTCCTCCCGCTGCCGGGGCCCTGGTGCGCGTGCGCTTTCGCGGGGACCGCCGGACTGTTCCCGGGCCCCTGAACCATCGCTGCTGTCACTCACAGGACCATCATGCCCCGCGCCGGGCCTCGATCCGCTCCGGGCTGGGCCAGCGGACGTCGCGGGCCCAGCCCGCGAGCTCGAACCAGCGGATCAGCCGGGCCGAGGAGTCGAGCTGGCCGCGCAGCACTCCGTGCCGGGCCGAGGTCGGGTCGGCGTGGTGCAGGTTGTGCCAGGACTCGCCGCAGGACAGCACCGCCAGCCAGGCACATTGCCGGAGCGGTCCCGGACTTGAACGGCGTCGGCCCGGTGGCGTGGCAGATCGAGTTGATCGACCAGGTCACGTGGTGCAGCAGCGCCACCCGGACCAGCGAACCCCAGAAGAACGCGGTCAGCGCGCCCGTCCAGGACCACGCCCACAGCCCGCCGACCAGCGGCGGCAGCAGCACCGAGGTGAGGGTGAAGAAGCCGAACTGGCGCGAGACCCAGGACACGGCCCGGTCCTTGACCAGGTCCGGCGCGTAGATCTGCTGCGGGGTCTGCTCCTCGTCGAACAGCCAGCCCATGTGCGCCCACCACAGGCCCTTCAGCAGCGCCGGGACCGACTCGCCGTAGCGCCAGGGCGAGTGCGGGTCGCCCTCCTTGTCGGAGAACTTGTGGTGCCTGCGGTGGTCGGCGACCCAGCGGACCACCGGCCCCTCGACGGCCAGGCTGCCGGCCACCGCGAGCGCGATCCGCAGCGCCTGGTTGGCCTTGAAGGAACCGTGGGTGAACAGTCGGTGGAAGCCGATGGTGATGCCGTGACAGGTGGTGAAGTACATCACCACCATGATCAGCACGTCGTGCCAGCCGAGGCCCCAGCCCCAGGCCACCGGCGCCGCGGCGAGCACGGCCAGGAACGGCACCACGATGAACGAGCCGAGGGCGAACTGCTCCGCGAAGCCCTTGGTCTCCCCGCCGCGGGTGGCCGGTGCCTCGGGCGCCGGACGCGATTGGGTGAGCACGGCCGACGGATGGGACGCGTCGGTCTGTTCGGCGGGCTGAGTGGTCATGATTCTCGCAACCTCACGACGTCTGAGAAGGGGGCGGGAGCCTGCCTACGGGTCCGTAACCTACGGCATCGTAGGTTGATTGCCCCTCAAGCCGCGCCCCCAACCGCGCTCAGTGCTCCGAAGCGGTGAACCCGCGCGCTGCGGCGTGGAACCCGCGCGCTGTGGCGTGAGCGCCGCTGCCGCGTCCGGAACACCGCGCCGCAGGCCGTCCGGCGGTGCCGCCGGGCGGTCCGGGAAGGGGCCGCCGGGGCCTGCGGACAGGGCCTGGGATCAGCCTGCTCCGTGGCGTCGGAGGGCGTCGGTGCGGCATAGTAAGTCCAGGTGTCGACCCCGTAGGATTCGACGCGAGACAGTCCATCCCGGATCGTCTAAGGGCAGGACAATTGGTTTTGGTCCAATTTATGGGGGTTCGAATCCTCCTCCGGGAGCACATCCTTCGGCAGTCGGCCTGAGCCCAGGTCGGCTGCCGCTGCTGTCCCCGATATCCTCTGAGCGTTCGGGCAGGCCTGTGCGCTACCCCCAGCGGTAGAGGCGGCCCGGAGCGACCGCCCACCCTCCCCCTCCCGACGCCGAGGAGCCACCACCTGTGAGCCCGAACCCCCCGGCCGCCGTCATCGTTCTCGCCGCCGGCGAGGGCACTCGGATGAAGTCGGCCGTGCTGCCGAAAATCCTGCACACCATCTGCGGGCGCAGCCTGGTCGGCCACGCCGTCGCCGCCGCGCGGGAGCTGGCGCCCGAGCAGCTGGTGGTCGTGGTCGGGCACAAGCGCGAGCAGGTCACCGCCCACCTCGCGGAGGCCGACCCGGCGGTCCGGGTCGTGGTCCAGGAGCAGCAGCTGGGCACCGGGCACGCCGCCCGGGTGGCGCTGGAGGCGCTCGCCGCCGACGGTGTCGCCCTCGACGGCACGGTCGTGGTCAGCTACGGCGACGTCCCGCTGCTCACCGCCGACACCCTGCGCCGGCTCACCGCCGCGCACACCGCCGACGGCAACGCGGTCACCGTGCTCACCGCGCAGGTGCCGGACGCGACCGGCTACGGCCGGATCCTGCGCGGCCCCGAGGGCGAGGTCCGGGCGATCGTCGAGCACAAGGACGCGAGTGCGGCCGAGCGGGCGATCAGCGAGATCAACTCCGGGGTGTACGCCTTCGACGGCAAGCTGCTGGTGCAGGGCCTGGCTGAGGTGCGCACCGACAACAGCCAGGGCGAGGAGTACCTGACCGACGTCCTCGGGATCCTGCGCGAGGCGGGCCACCGGGTCGGCGCGCTGGTCGCCGACGACTTCCGGGACGTGCTGGGGATCAACGACCGGGTCCAGCTCGCGGAGACCCGCCGGATCATGAACGACCGGCTGCTGGAGACCGCGATGCGGGCCGGGGTCACCGTGGTGGACCCCGCCAGCACCTGGGTGGACGTCCAGGTGACCTTCGAGCCGGACGCGCTGATCCACCCGAACACCCAGCTCCAGGGCTCCACCCGGCTGGCCGCGGGCGCCGAGGTCGGCCCCAACTGCACGCTCAAGGACACCTCGGTGGGCGCCGGGGCGCGTGTGAGCAATACCACAGCCGACGAGGCCCGGATCGGCGAGGGCGCGCAGGTCGGCCCGTACGCCTACCTGCGGCCGGGCACCGTGCTCGGCACCGGCGCCAAGGCCGGCACCTATGTGGAGATGAAGAACGCGGTCGTCGGCGCGGGCAGCAAGGTGCCGCATCTCACCTATGTGGGGGACGCCACCATCGGCGTGGGCAGCAACATCGGTGCCGCCTCGGTCTTCGTCAACTACGACGGCGTCAGCAAGCACCACACCACCATCGGGGACCACTGCCGCACCGGCTCGGACAACATGTTCGTGGCCCCGGTCTCGGTGGGCGACGGGGCCTACACCGGCGCCGGATCGGTCATCTACAAGGACGTTCCGGCGGGCGCGCTCGGGGTCACCCGGCCGCAGCAGCGCAATGTCGAGGGCTGGGTCGAGCGCAAGCGTCCGGGTACGGCGGCGGCCATCGCAGCGGCCGCTGCCAGGGCCGCAGCCACCCCGGCGGCCGACCCGGAGGCGACGGAAGCTGCTCCCGGCGCGTAACCTGGTGGACATCCAAGCGCCGCGGACCCGTCCGCCAGGTGCCCTGCCAACCCCACAGCAGCCACGCCGCGCTCTGCGGCGTAGCCGAGCGCGCGTCAGCAATGAGGAGACGGTGCAGTGACCGGGATCAAAACGTCCGGTGAGAAGAATTGATGCTCTCTCCGGCGCGCACACCCCGAGTTGGCCCGGGAGGTCGCGGAACAGCTGGGTGTGGACCTGGTTCCGACCAAGGCCCTGGACTTCGCCAACGGTGAGATCTATGTGCGCTACGAGGAGTCGGTCCGCGGAGCCGACGCCTTCGTGCTCCAGAGCCACACGGCTCCGATCAACCAGTGGATCATGGAGCAGCTGATCATGATCGACGCCCTGAAGCGGGCGTCGGTCAAGAGCATCACCGTGATCATGCCGTTCTACGGCTACGCCCGGCAGGACAAGAAGCACCTGGGCCGCGAGCCCATCTCCGCGCGGCTGATAGCTGATCTGCTCAAGCAGGCGGGCGCCGACCGGCTGATGTCGGTGGACCTGCACACAGCGCAGATCCAGGGCTTCTTCGACGGCCCGGTGGACCACCTGTTCGCGCTGCCGCTGCTGGCGGACTACGTGGCCAGCCGGGTCGACCGCGACCGGCTGACCATCGTGTCGCCGGACGCCGGCCGGGTCCGGGTGGCTGACCAGTGGTCGGACCGGCTGGACGCGCCGCTGGCGATCATCCACAAGCGCCGCGACCCCAATGTCGCCAACAAGGTCATGTCGGCCGAGGTCGTCGGTGACGTCAAGGACCGGGTGTGTGTCCTGGTCGACGACATGATCGACACCGGCGGCACCATCTGCGCCGCCGCGGACGCGCTGTTCGAGCAGGGCGCCGCGGACGTCATCGTCGCCGCCACCCACGGCGTGCTCTCCGGTGCGGCCACCGACCGGCTGAAGAACTCGCGCGCCAGCGAGTTCGTCTTCACCAACACCCTGCCGACGCCGGGCGAGCTCCAGCTGGACAAGGTCACCACGTTGTCGATCGCCCCGCTGATCGCCCGGGCGATCCGCGAGGTCTTCGACGACGGCTCGGTGACCAGCCTGTTCGAGGACGCGTGACGGAGTTTTCCGGGCTGACCGTCCGGTCCGACCGTCCGGTCTGATCGTTTTGGTTCCCTCGCCGGGTCTGGGCTAGACTCCAGAAACGCCCGGCGAGGGAGTCAGTTGGTTCACGACTCCGTGATCGACGCGCCGCACCGCACCGGCTGCGAAAGCAGTCAGCGCGTCATGTTGTGCCAGATGCCGCCGAGCGACTCATCCCTGAATTCTTTCGGGTGAGGTTCTGCCGGTGGCTTTTTCATTGTGCGGCGCCCGCCCCGTGGTAGTAGGAGTGCCGTCGTGTCTGAGATCCGCCTTGAGGCCCAGCCCCGCAACGAGTTCGGCAAGGGCGCCTCGCGTCGCGCCCGGGTGGCCGGTCTGGTCCCCGCCGTCGTCTACGGCCACGGCACCGACCCGGTCCACGTCAACCTCCCGGGCCACGCCCTGATGCTGGCGCTGAAGACCCCGAACGTCCTGTTCACCCTGGCCATCGACGGCAAGGACGAGTTCGTCCTGCCGAAGGCCGTGCAGCGCGACCCGATCAAGCGCTCGGTGAAGCACGTCGACCTGCTGCTGGTGAAGCGCGGCGAGAAGGTCACCGTCGAGATCCAGATCAACACCGAGGGCGAGCTGGCCCCCGGCGGCAACCTGCTCGAGCACATCCTGAACACCCTCCCGCTCGAGGCCGAGGCCACCCACCTGCCGGAGTCGGTCACCATCTCCGTCGCGGGCCTGGAGGCCGGCCACTCCATCCTGGCCAAGGACATCACCCTGCCGAAGGGCTCGACCCTGGCCGTCGACCCGGAGACCGTGGTCCTCCAGGTCGTCGCCGCCCAGGTCGAGGCCCCGAGAGACCACCGAGGAAGGCGCCGAGGCGTCCGCCGAGGCCTGATCCCCGCCGCGTTTCCCCCGCTGCCCCGGCCGTCACCCGACGGCCGGGGCAGCGGTGCGCACGGCACCAGGCCTGCACCGAGACAGGCCCGCACGCAGGAAGGACGACGAGGGTGAGCGACGAGCAGAGCGGTCCGTGGCTGGTCGTGGGCCTGGGCAATCCCGGCCCCGAGTACGCGGGCAACCGCCACAACATCGGGTTCATGGTGGCCGACCTGCTGGCCGGCCGGATCGGCGGCAGGTTCAAGGCGCACCGCAGCCGCAACCAGGTGGTGGAGGGGCGGCTGGCCGGGCAGCGGGTGGTGCTGGCCAAGCCCACCTCGTTCATGAACCTCTCCGGCGGCCCGGTCGCCGGGCTGCGGGACTTCTACAAGGCACCGCTGGAGCGGCTGCTGGTGGTCCACGACGAGCTGGACCTCGACTACGCGACGCTGCGGCTGAAGCTCGGCGGTGGCGACAACGGCCACAACGGGCTGAAGTCGATCACCAAGTCCCAGGGCCCCGGCTACTACCGGGTGCGCGCCGGGGTCGGCCGCCCGCCGGGCCGGATGGAGGTGGCGGACTTCGTCCTGCGCGACTTCTCCTCCACCGAGCGCAAGGAGCTGGACTGGTTCGTGGACCGCGCCGCGGACGCGGTGGAGGCGCTGGTCTCCGAGGGCCTGGAACGCGCGCAGAGCACCTACAACTCCTGACCTGCGGAGCCGCGACGGCCCGCACCCCGGCCACGGGAGGTGCGGGCCGTCGCATTCCAGCGGTCAGCCGGTCAGCCGGTGTTGCGCAGCCCGGCCGCGATGCCGTTGACGGTGAGCAGCAGCGCCCGCGAGCGCAGCGGGTCGTCGTCCTGGCCGTTGGCGGCGTCCTCGCGCTGCCGGCGCAGCAGCGCGACCTGGAGGTAGGAGATCGGGTCCAGGTAGGCGTCCCGGATGGCGAAGGTCTGCTTGAGCACCGGCGTGCGCTCCAGCAGCTCGCTCTCGCCGCTGACGTGCAGCACCTCCTTGAGGGTGAGCGCGTGCTCGGCCTCGATCAGCTCGAAGATGTGCTTCAGGTGCTCCGGGACCAGCTGGTCCACGTAGTGCCGGGCGATCCGCAGATCGGTCTTGGCCAGCGTCATGGCGACGTTGGACAGGAAGTTGCGGAAGAAGTGCCACTCGCTGTGCATCTCCTGGAGGATGTCGCCCAGACCGGCCTCGCGGGCCGCGGCCAGCCCGGAGCCGACGCCGTACCAGCCGGGGACGATCTGCCGGGACTGGGTCCAGCCGAAGACCCAGGGGATGGCGCGCAGCCCGTCCAGGCCGGCGCCGCTGTCCGGGCGGCGGGACGGCCGCGAGCCCAGGTGCAGCGCGGCCAGCTGGTCGACCGGGGTGGCGGCGAAGAAGTACGCCGGCAGGTCCGGGTCCTCGACCAGTCGGCGGTAGGCGGTGTGGGCGCCGTCGGAGACGGTGTCCATGGTGGCGTCCCAGCGGGCCAGCGCCTCCGGGGACTGCCGGGGCGCGGTGTGCAGGGCGCTGGCCTCCAGCGTGGCGGAGACCGTGAGCTCCAGGTTCTCCCTGGCCAGGGCCGGGATCAGATACTTGTCGGAGATCACCTCGCCCTGCTCGGTGACCTTGATCTCGCCTTCCAGGGTGCCGTAGGGCTGGGCCAGGATGGCCTCGTGCGAGGGGCCGCCGCCGCGGCCCACGGTGCCGCCGCGGCCGTGGAAGAGCCGCAGCCGGATGCCGTAGCGGTGGGCCACGTCGCGCAGCCGGCGCTGGGCGCGGTGGATCTCCCACTGGCTGGTGGTGATCCCGCCGAACTTGCTGGAGTCGGAGTAGCCCAGCATCACCTCCTGCACATCGCCGCGGAGCGAGACCAGCAGCCGGTAGGAGGGGTCGCGCAGCATCTCGTCGAGGATGGTGTCGGCGGCCTTGAGCTCGTCGGTGGTCTCCAGCAGCGGCACGATGCCGACCTTGGCGATCCCGGCGTGCAGGTCGATCAGCCCGGCCTCGCGGGCCAGCACCGCGGCGGCGAAGACGTCGTCCGCGCCCTGGCACATGGAGATGATGTAGCTCTCGACGATCTCCGAGCCGAAGCGCTCGAAGCCCGCCCGGATGCTCTCGAACACGCCGAGGGTCTTGGCACCGGCCGCGTCCAGCGGGGCCGGGGTGGGCGCCAGCGGGCGGCGGGACTTGAGCTCCTTGGCGAGCAGCCGCTGCCGGTACTCGCGCGGCATGTCGGTGTAGCGCCAGGCCTCCTCACCGAGCCGGTCGAACAGCTGGCCGAGGGCGTGGTGGTGGGCGTCGGCGTGTTCGCGGACGTCCATGGTGGCCAGCTGGAGGCCGAAGGCGGCGACCGTGCGGATGGCGCGGGCCAGCCGGCCGTCGGCGATCAGCTGGCCCCGGTGGGCCCGCAGCGAGTCCTGGACGATCTGCAGGTCCGCCAGCAGCGGCGCGGTGCCCAGGTAGTCGCGGCCCTCGACATGCGGGGTCCCGGCGGCGAGCCGGTCCCGGGTGTTGATCAGCTTCTGCCGGATGCAGGTGGCCTTGAGCCGGTAGGGCTCCTCGGCGTTCATCCGCTTGTAGCGGGGGCTGATCTCCGGGAGGTTGGCGAGGTCCTCGGCGAGCGAGGAGAGCAGCTCCTCGCTGGCGCCGGAGAGCCGGACCGAGGTGGAGAGCGCGCCGCGCAGGTCGTCCACCACGTCCAGGGCGTCCTTGATGCCGTACTCGTGCTGGAGCATCAGGACGTCGAGGGTCACCGCCGGGGTGACATTGGGGTTGCCGTCCCGGTCGCCGCCGATCCAGGTGCCGAAGGTCAGCGGACGGACCCCCTCGGGCAGCCGCACCCCGATCCGGGCCAGCTCCTCGTTCAGCTCCTCCAGCACGTCGGGCACGGCGCGCTTGTACAGCTCGTCCAGGTAGTAGACGGCGTTGCGGGCCTCGTCGCCGGGTTCCGGGCGGGCGATCCGCAGCTCGTCGGTCTGCCAGAGCAGGTCGATCACCTCGGCCAGCCTGCGGTCGGCCTGGCGGCGCCCGCTCGGGCGGGTCGGGGTGTCGGTCTGGTCGAGCAGCTCGGCGATCCGCCGGAGCTTGGTCAGCACGCTGCGGCGGGCGGCCTCGGTCGGGTGCGCGGTGAAGACCGGGCGCACCGCCAGGTGCGCCAGGGTGTCCGCGACGTGCTGCGGGTCGGCCTCGGCGAGCTTGTCGGCGGTGCGGGAGAGCAGCGAGCCCTCCTGGGCGCGGTGCACGCCCAGCTCCCGGCCTCGGTGCACCTGCTGCGGTGACATTGGCCAGGTGGAAGTAGGTGGAGAAAGCACGGACCAGCTTGCCGGCCGTCTCCAGGTCGGTCTGCTCCAGCAGGGCCGACGCGGCCGCGCCGTCGCTGCGGGTGAGCGCCCTGACCTGCTCCACCAGGTCGAGCAGCTGCTGGCCCTCCTGGCGGACCAGGGTCTCGCCGAGGAGGTCGCCGAGCCGGCGGATGTCCGCGCGCAGGGCAGTGTTGTCGGGTTCGGTGGGGCGAGAACGATGGAGGCGGTGCTGGAGGCCGGGGCCGGGGTGATGGCCTCGCTTGCGTCGCTCACGCTGGTGCTCCCTTGCAGGTAGATGGGGCATCGGCTCTGCGGACCGCGCTGTCCGACGCGAACAGCATAGGTGTGGGTACTTGCGCCGCAGCGGTGGCGGCCGTATGCCGGACACGTGCCGCGCCGGGCCCGCTGCCGGTGCCCGCCCGGTCGCGGCTCCGGTCCTGGCTCCGGTCGCGGCTGCGGTCCCGGGGAAACCCTCGGGAGCCCGGGGAGGACCTTCCGTAGGCTGGAGCCCATGAGCATGGCGAGGCCCGACAGGGGCACGGGGGGCGTGGCGGGGCTTTGGCCGCGTCGGCGAAGCATGTGGTTCGACCTGGTGGTGGCGGTCGTGGCGGCGGTGGAGTGCGCCGCCAGTGCCGCGAGCTTTGTGCACAAGCAGGGGCTGGGCCAGTCCTGGGTGGTCGCGATGGGGGTGTTCGGCGGGCTCGCCAGCCTGACCCTGCTGGTGCGCCGCCGCTGGCCGCTGGTGCCGGTGGTGACGGCGCTGGCGACCATCCCGTTGCAGGCGGGCTATCTGCTGCTGATGGTGGGCCTGTACACCCTGGGCGCCTACCGTCCGGAGGGGGAGGCCTGGCGGTTCGCCGAGCGGCGGGCGATGACGCTGCTGTGCGCGGTGGCGATCGCGGAGACCACGCTGGTCTCCGCGCTGACCATCGGCACCCAGCAGGCGCAGGCGCTGCGCAGCGGTTGGCCGGAGTACGCGCTGCTGATCCTCTCGGTGCTGGTGGCGGTGGGGATAACGGTGGCCCCGACCATGCTGGGCCTGTATGTGGGGGCCCGGCGGCGGCTGCTGGAGGCCCTGCGGGAGCGGGCCGAGGGGCTGGAGACGGAGCTGGTGCTGCTCGCCGAGCAGGCCAGCGAGCGGGCGCAGCGCGCGCAGATGGAGGAGCGGGCGCGGATCGCCCGGGAGATGCACGACGTGGTGGCGCACCGGGTGAGCCTGATGGTGGTGCATGCCGGGGCGCTGGAGCGGGTGCGCAAGGATCCGGACCGGGCCGCGGAGAGCGCCAGGCTGATGGGCGACATCGGCCGGCAGGCGCTGGACGAGCTGCGGCAGATCCTGGGTGTGCTGCGGACGGTGGAGTCCACCCCGGTGAGCGGCCAGGAGGCGGCCGGGGTACTGGCCGTGCCGACCTCGGACACCCCGGGTCTCTCCGACATCCCGCGGCTGGTGGACGACTCCCGGGCGGCGGGCCTGGGGGTGCGGCTGACGGTGGGCGGCGCCCGCCGGGCGCTGAGCGCGGACACCGAGCAGACGGCCTACCGGGTGGTCCAGGAGGCGCTCACCAATGTGCTGAAGCACGCGCCGGGGGCGGACACCGAGGTGGTGGTCGCCTATGTGGTGGGCGGGGTGGCCCTGGCGGTCTCCAACTCCTGCCCGCTGGACGCCGACCACGTCGGCCGGGCGCTGCCCAGCGGCGGGAACGGCCTGGTGGGCATGCGCGAGCGGGTGACCGCCCTGGGCGGCAGCTTCACCGCGGGGCCGACCGACAGCGGCGGGTTCCGGGTGGAGGCGAGACTCCAGGGGGCGCGTTAGACCGTCCGGCCCTGGCCGGTGCCGGCCGGTCCTGGCCGGTGCTGCGGCGGGGGTTCGTCGGACGGTACTACCGTGGGAACCGCACCCCGGCCTCCCGCCGGTGCCCGCCCGACCGGGGGCCCGCAACCGGGTGTCCCCGCCCCCTGCCCTGGAGAAGCTCTCTTGCTGATCACGCTTGATCCCGAGTCCCCGGTGCCGCCCTACGAGCAGATCCGGGCGCAGATCGCCGGGCTCGTCCGCAGCGGTGAGGCCCCGGTGGGCATGCGGCTGCCGACGGTGCGCGGACTGGCCGAGGAGCTGGGGCTGGCGGTGAACACCGTGGCCAAGGCGTACCGGGAGCTGGAGACGGCCGGGGTGGTGCAGACCCGGGGGCGGCACGGCACGGTGATCGCCGCCTCCGGCGACTCCGCGCGCCAGGCCGCCGCGCGGGCGGCGGCCGGCTACGCCCGGCTGGTGCACGGCCTGGGCCTGCCGGTGGCCGAGGCCCTGGCGGTGGCCGACGCGGCGCTGCGCGACGTCTACGGCGAGGCCTGAGCCGCCCGGCGGGTCACATGGTGTCGGCGACGAACTGGAGCCGCTCCGGGGCGGTTCCGGTGATCAGGGTGGACAGCGCCCGGTCCATGGTCTGGCCGAGGAACCATTCGCCGGTGTGGTCCAGGCTGTAGACCCGGCCCAGGGCGTCGATGGCCAGCAGCGCCTGGCCGTCGCGCTCCTCGCCCAGCGGGGCCAGCGGCAGGTCCAGCGCGCGGCCGAGGTCGGCCAGGGTACGCGGGTGGTACAGGCCGACCAGCGGGTCGATGGTGAACGACGTGCGCGCCTGATCGCGGCCGGGCCCGTCCAGTTCGACCGTCAGGCCGCCGAACTCGGCCCAGGCCTCGACGGCGGCGGGGAAGACCGAGTGCCGGTGGCCCTCGGGGGAGGTGTGGCTGATCAGCGCGTCGGCCCACTGCTCCGCGCGGGGCAGCTGTCGGCGTCCGGGGAACCAGCCGGCCTTGGTGAGGACCGATGCTGCCTCGGCGGGGAATCTGACGTCCACAGAGTTCCGTTCTGGGTAGTGCGGGCGGTACGGGCGGTGCGGTCGTCAGGCGGGGGTGGTGGCTCCCAGAGCCACGGACTGCACACCGTAGTGCGCCAGCAGCGGGGTGCAGGACCGGCAGGGCGGCTGGTGGGTGCCGTGCGCCGGGTCCCCCTCCTCCCGGATCCGGACTGTGGTGATCCGCGCGCCGCGCAGCGACTTGCGCGCCTCCCCTCGGTGAAGGGCTTGCGGGCGGCCCGCTTCGAGCGGGCCTCCTCGGCGGCGGCGAAGAACTGCGACAGCAGCACCGCCTCCGGGCAGCGGCCGGTGAAGCGCTCGCGCTGCGCGGTGGGCAGCGTCTCCAGGAATTCGGCGACCAAGCGGGTGCAGCGGGGGCGGCGCCCGGCCTTGTCGCTGACGCAGGTGTGGGTCCCTCCGCGTACGGACAGGGCGGCCGCGACGATCGGCATCAGGCTGTCCCGGCGCTGCCGCAGCAAGGGTGCCGCGGTCGCCGGGCGGTGTTCTCCGGTGTCCACTTTCGCTGGTCCTCCGTGTTCTCGCGCACGGCGGAGCAGGGATACTTGCCGCGCGGCAGCCCCCGTGGGTGAGGGTGCTCACCTCTGCTGCAGGCGCCAGCCTGCCAAATACCAAGGCCTGAGCGGTAGTCGGGGGCCTGCTGGAGGTTCTGCGGGAATCCGGAGATCCACCGGATCCGCGCAGCCCCTAGTCTTGGACCGGCAGCCAGTTCCAGCAGGGGCAATCTCGATGACGACAGGTCGGCCCAACGCGGCCTACGCCGGGCAGGTCGTGCACTTCCCCGATCCAGTCCGGTCCGCCCGCCATCCGGGCGGGGTGCGGATGGACGGCCAGGGGTTTCCGGATCTGAGCCCGTATGCGCGGGCGGCGGCGGAGGTCGCCGATCCGCCCCAGGGCTTCGGAGTGGACGAGCTCCGGCTCACTGACTATGTGTCGGCCAATGCCGCGCTCAACGCGACAGGCCATGAGCTGTGGGCGGACATCGGCTCGCCGGTGGCCACCCCGGCCGGATGGACCTGGCACCACGCGGTGGGCGGGGCCGGCCGGGCAGCCGCCGACTGGAGCTGGTGCCGGTCGAGGTGAAGGCGCTGCTGCGGCACCACGCGGGTCTGGCGGTGTCCGCCGCCGACCACGGCAAGCGCGGCACCCGCCCGTTGCAGGAGCGGCGGCCGGTGCACTTCGCGCTGGACCGCTGGGCCGGCCGGACCCTGCCGCGGAGCCGAACGCGGCGCCGGAGCCGGCCGAGGGCTCCGCGCCGCCGAGCCCTCGGGCGTCAGCGAGCAGCGGATCCAGGCCGCCGAGGAGGGCCTCGGCTTCAGCCTGCCCGGCCCCTACCGGACGTTCCTGAAGGCCGCCGGGGGCCGCGCCCCGCTCGGCATGGCCCTGGACACCGAGCTCGGTGTGCTGGTCGACCAGCCGTTCTTCACGCTGCGCCAGGAACGGGGCACCGATGACCTGGTCTATGTGAACAAGTGCCTGCGTGACCATCTGACGAAGGACTACCTCGGGATCGCCTATGTCCAGGGCGGTCTGGTCGCGCTCAAGGTCAGGGGCGCGGCGATCGGCACGGTGTGGTTCCTGCCGCACGACGACGCGCGGACGACGGCAGCCCGGCGCTGACGCCGCAGCAGCGCTGCGAGCGGCTGCTGCTGCCTGCGGCGACGACTTCGACGGGTTCCTGCTGCGGCTGGCGGGCAGCCCGCCCGAACTCCAGACCGTGGCACAGCTGATGGTGGACGGCGGCTTCGCCCGCGCCGTCCCGGTGGAGGGGTGAGCCGGGCGTGGTGACTTACGCGGAGGCGCAGCAGCGCGCCGAGGAGTGGATCAACGAGGGCGTGCCCTCCTACCAGCGCCGCGAGGTGCGGGTGCGGGAGTTCGACCTCGGCTTTGTCGCCTGGGCGGTGGACCGTGCGGACGGTCCCTCCTCGGACGGCGGCGCGGTACGGATGGTGATCTCCAGGGACGGCGGCGCGGTCACGCTGTGGCCGGCCCTGCCGATCAACGATGTGGTGCGCCGCTACGAGGAGGCCTACGGCCGCCCGGCGGGCGCCACCCCGACCCGTACCCCGTCCCCGCCGGACGAGGACGAGGCCGAGGCGACGTCGTTCCTGCTGAGCCCGCCGCAGTGGCTGCGGGAGGCAGGCGAGGCGGCGATCGCGGCGGAGTCCGCGCGGGCGCCGCTCGCACCGGTCGCGCCCCCGGTACCTCCCGCGCACCCGCGCCTCCGGCGCCGGTGGTTGTTCCGGAGCCGGTTGAAGAACCGTCACTGCTGGTGGCCCCGCCGGTCCCGGACGGCCCGCCGGGAGAGCTGCCGACCATGCTGGCGCCGCCGGAGGCCGACGGCCCGGTGAGCCTGCGTCACCAGCCCCCGGCCCGCCCGCGCACACCCCGCCCATGTACACCCCGCCCGCGCCCGCCCCGTCGCAGCGCCCGGAGCCGTCGCGCCCCGAGCCGCAGCGCTTCGAGCAGCCGGAGCCCTACGGCCGGCCGCAGCAGCCGTCGCTCCCGGAGCCGCACGGCCAGCCGCTGCCGTTCGAACCGCAGCGCTCCGAACGCCAGCGCTTCGAGCCCCAGCGCTTCGAGCCGCAGCCGCCGGAGCACCCCAGGGTGCCGCGCCTGGGCGAGCAGGTCCCGCCCGACCGGCCGGCCCCGGTGGCACCGAGCACGCCGCCGCCCGCGCCGCAGGCGTCCACGGCCGGGCCCGGGGTGCCGCCCCGCCGCCCGGGATCGGGCCGGACCCGGACGCCGACCCGTCGCTGGAGTACATGCCGACGATGCTGGCCCAGCCGTCGCGTCCGATCGTCGCGCCGCCGTCCTCCGCCCCGGCCCCGGGCCGGGGGTGCCGCCGCCCCCGCCGCCGGGACTGCTGCACAGCTCCGGGCCCGCGCCCGCCCCCGCGCAGTCGGCCCCTCCCGGCCCAGCACGCCTCCGCCGCCGCCCCCGCCGGGCCTGCGTCCGCAGACGCCCGCGCCGGGCGTCCCGGCGCAGCCCGTCGCGGAGCCGGACGGGGACAGCTATGTGCCCACCCAGTTCGCCTCCGCCCTGGAGCTGGGCCACCCGGGCGCGGCCGCGGCCGCCCGGGCGCAGCCGCCGGTGACCCTGCCGCCGCCGCCCGCGGTGCCCACCGTCGGCCCCGGCTACATGGCGGTGTGCGCTACCGGGGCCCGGACGGCTCGGAGCAGCAGATCATCCAGCGCTCGATGCCGGGGATGCCGCACCCCGAGTGGCAGATCCTCCAGGAGGTGCGGCGGCTGAACGTCCCGCCGGAGCAGGTGCTGGAGCTGCACACCGAGCTGGAGAGCTGCGACCTGCCCGCCGCCTACTGCCGCCGGATGGTGCAGGAGGCCTGGCCGAGCGTCCGGGTGAGCAGCAACGCCCCGTACGGGCGGGACCGGGGGCGCGGCAGCGCGGCATCCAGAACCTGCTGGAGCACCACGCGGAGCTGCACACGCACGCCTCCGGGCCGGAGCCGCTGCGCTCGATGCGGGTGCCGCTGCCCGAGCCGGGAACGGTGCCGCCCGCGCCGCCGCTGCCGCCGCAGGCGCTGGCGGAGGAGCTCACGCAGGCCTTCGGCCAGCAGAACCTGTTCCGCTACGAGCCGCAGGCGGTCTCCCGGCAGGGCGTGCCCGAGGCCGTCTCCACCGCGCTGACCTGGGCCGGGGTGCCGATGGAGTTCGGCCGTTCTTCTGGGCGCAGGCCCAGCCGGGCCGTCCGATGCCGACCCTGGCCGAGCTGGCGGCCGAGCGCGGGATCACCGCGGGCCCGGACGCGGGCACCTACCTGGTGCTGGGCAACGACTACGGCCGACAGCTGTGCGTGCAGTACGGCACGGCGGCGATCGTGGCGGTGGACCTGGGCACCGCGACCCAGCCCGCCGGTCCGGAGGCGCAGCAGCCGCGCTTTGTGAACACCGGGCTGCCGGAGTTCCTGCGCTCGCTGGCGGTGCTGGGCCGGCTGTGGCGGTTCCGGTTCGGGCTCACGCCGGAGCAGGCGGCCCGCTGGACGGTGGACGTCCAGAACGAGCTGCTGGCGGTGGACCCGGCCGCGCTGGCCGATCCGGAGAGCTGGTGGTCGGTGGTGCTGGAGCAGTTCTGGGACGGCTTGTTCTGAGCTGAGGGTGTCGGTCCTCTCGGGTGGACGATTGTTCTGTGCAAAATGGATCAGATACTGATCATTTGCGCAGCAGATCGACTCATCTGACAACTCTGGACGATCAGGCCGAGAGGACCAGCCCCATGAGCGACGCCGTCTCCCCGCACGGCTTCACCGTCACCAGGCGCGGTTATGACATCCGCCAGGTCGACCAGGCCGCCAGCGGGGTCACCGCCGCCCGGGACCGGGCCTGGCAGCAGCTGGCCGACCTCGGCGAGCTGTCCCGGCGGCTGGAGCAGGAGCTGGCCGACTCGCTGCGGGCCGCCGCCGAGGCCGAACCGCCGACCTTCGCCGAGCTGGGCGAGCGGTCGGTCCGGCTGCTGGCGCTGGCCGAGGAGGAGGCCGCGGCGGTGCGGGAGGCGGCCGCCGAGGCCGCCGGGCGGGCCGGGGCCCGCTCCCGCGCCGACGCCGCCCGGCTCTCCTCCGACATCCGGACCTACGCCACCCGGCTCACCGCCGACGCGGACGAGGCCGCCCGCCGGGAGCTGGCCTGGGCCCACGGCGAGGCGGAGGGCGAGCTGGCCGAGGCCGGCCGGGAGGCCCGCGCGCTGCTGGAGGCGGCCGACGCCGAGGCCGGGAGGTACGGGCGCGGGCCGCGGCGCTGCTGCGCGACTCCGAGGAGCGGATCGCGGCCCGGCAGCTGGCCGCCGACCAGGAGCAGCAGGCCCAGGAGGCGGCCGCCCGGTCGGTCCAGGAGCAGGCCGCCGACCAGGTCGAGCAACTGCTCGGCGAGGCCGAGCGGCAGCGCCGGGCGACCCTGGCGCTGGTCGCCGACATCGAGGCGGAGGCGGCGGCCGAGGCCGACCGGCTGCTCCGGGCCGCACACCGGGAGACCGAGCGGATCGCCGCGGCCGGCGCCCGCGAGCAGGAGGACTTCGCCGAGCAGCGGGCCGCCCTGCGGGCGCACCTGGACCACAATCGGCAGACCGGTCCCACCCTGCTCGCGCGGCCGCGCCCGGCCGGGCCGGAACCCGCGGACGAGCCCGGCGGCCGACGCGCGGCGGGGCTCGGGAGCGGCCGCCGAAGCCGGGCCCGGGCCGTCCCGGAGCCCGGCGCGGGCCCGGCGGCGGAGGAGGCCGCGGCGGACCCCCGAACGGTGGACAGCGCGGTGCCGGAGGAGGCGTGAGCTCCCGGCGGTGCGACCGGCCGGAGGCGTACGCTGTAGTCACCCCGGCTGCCGCGCAGACGGGGTGCTTCGCGTTGCCCCCGGCTGAGAGAAGTCCATGAGCCTGACCGGCCTGCTTGACGTTGTCGCGTCCGACCCGGCCCTCGTCGAGGCGGCGCGGTCCGCGCTCGCCGGGGACCGCCGCCACCTGGACCTGGTCGGCCCGCCCGCCGCCCGGCCGTTCGCCGTGGCCGCGCTGGCCCGGGCCCTCGCCGACGCCTCCGAGGCGAACCGCGGCCGCCCGGTGCTGGCGGTCACCGCGACCGGCCGGGAGGCCGAGGACCTGGCCGCGGCGCTGGGCTCGCTGCTGCCGCCGGACAGCGTCGCCGAGTTCCCGGCCTGGGAGACCCTGCCGCACGAGCGGCTCTCGCCGCGCTCGGACACCGTGGGGCGCAGGCTCGCGGTGCTGCGCCGGATCCTGCACCCGCGCGCCGACGACCCGGCCGCCGGGCCGCTCCAGGTGATTGTCGCGCCGGTCCGCAGCGTGCTCCAGCCGCAGGTCAAGGGGCTGGCCGAGCTGGTGCCTGTGAGCCTTTCGGTGCGCGAAGAGGTGGATCTGGAGGACCTGGTCCGCCGGTTGTCCGCGGCCGCCTACCAGCGGGTGGAACTGGTCGAGAAGCGCGGCGAGTTCGCCGTGCGCGGCGCGCATCCTGGACGTCTTCCCGCCCACCGAGGAGCACCCGCTGCGGGTGGAGTTCTGGGGCGACGAGGTCGAGGAGATCCGCTACTTCAAGGTCGCCGACCAGCGTTCGCTGGAGATCGCCCAGCACGGTCTGTGGGCCCCGCCCTGCCGTGAGCTGCTGCTCACCGACGAGGTCAGGGCGCGCGCCGCCGAGCTCGCGGCCGAGCACCGGAGCTGGCGGACATCCTGGACCGGATCGCCCAGGGCATCGCCGTCGAGGGCATGGAGTCGCTGGCCCCGGTGCTGGTCGACGACATGGAACTGCTGGTGGACGTGCTGCCGCAGGGCAGCGTGGCCGTGGTCTGCGACCGGAGCGGGTCCGCACCCGGGCCGCCGACCTGGTCGCCACCAGCGAGGAGTTCCTGCATGCCTCCTGGGTGGCCGCGGCCTCCGGCGGGGACCGCCCGCTGGACGTCGGCGCGGCCTCGCTGTGGTCGGTCGCCGCTGTGCGCGAGCACGCCGCCGGATCGGGCTGCCCTGGTGGTCGGTCCAGCCCGTTCGCGGCCGACGACGAGGTGCTGACCGGCCCCGACGTGCTGCACCTGGGGATGCACCCGGCGGAGGCCTACCGCGGCGACACCGCCCGGGCCATCGCCGACGCCAAGGGCCGGCTGGCCGACGGCTGGCGGGTGGTGCTGGTCACCGAGGGCCACGGCCCGGCGTCCCGGATCGCCGAGATGCTCTCCAACGAGGGCATCGGCGCCCGGCTGCTGCCCGACCTGACCGAACCGCCGGTCCCGGACGTGGTGCACGTCTCCTGCGGCTCGATCGAGCACGGCCTGGTCGCCGACGGGCTGCGGCTGATGGTGCTCACCGAGACCGACCTGGCCGGCAGAAGTCCTCCACCAAGGACATGCGGCGGATGCCCTCCCGCCGCCGCAACGCGGTCGACCCGCTGGCGCTCCAGCCCGGCGACTACGTGGTGCACGAGGCGCACGGGGTCGGCCGCTATGTGGAGATGGTGCAGCGCACCGTGCAGGGCGCGACCAGGGAGTACCTGGTGCTGGAGTACGCCCCGGCCAAGAAGGGCCAGCCCGGCGACCGGCTGTTCGTGCCGACCGACCAGCTGGAGCAGGTCACCAAGTACGTCGGCGGCGAGTCCCCCTCGCTGCACCGGCTCGGCGGCGCCGACTGGACCAAGACCAAGTCGCGGGCCAAGAAGGCGGTCAAGGAGATCGCCGGGGACCTGATCCGGCTGTACTCGGCCCGGATGGCCGCCCCCGGCCACGCCTTCGGCCCGGACACGCCCTGGCAGCGGGAGCTGGAGGACGCCTTCCCCTACGCCGAGACCCCGGACCAGCTGACCACCATCGCCGAGGTCAAGGAGGACATGGAGAAGTCCGTCCCGATGGACCGGCTGATCTGCGGCGACGTGGGCTACGGCAAGACCGAGATCGCGGTGCGGGCCGCCTTCAAGGCGGTG
Organism: Streptacidiphilus sp. 4-A2; assembly: GCA_014284505.1. GTDB lineage: Bacteria > Actinomycetota > Actinomycetes > Streptomycetales > Streptomycetaceae > Streptacidiphilus. The sequence goes on from JAAFYY010000001.1 coordinate 7,505,283, forward strand.
CAGGACGGCAAGCAGGTGGCCGTGCTGGTGCCCACCACGCTGCTGGTCCAGCAGCACTTCTCCACCTTCTCCGAGCGCTACAGCAACTTCCCGGTGGTGGTCAGGGCGCTGTCCCGGTTCCAGACCGACACCGAGGCCAAGGCCGTGCTGGAGGGCCTGCGTGACGGCAGCGTGGACATCGTCATCGGCACCCACCGGCTGTTCTCGTCGGAGACCAGGTTCAAGGACCTCGGCCTGGTGATCGTGGACGAGGAGCAGCGCTTCGGCGTCGAGCACAAGGAGCAGCTGAAGAAGCTGCGGGCCAACGTCGACGTGCTGACCATGTCGGCGACCCCGATCCCGCGCACCCTGGAGATGGCGGTCACCGGCATCCGGGAGATGTCCACCATCACCACCCCGCCGGAGGAGCGGCACCCGGTGCTGACCTTCGTCGGCGCCTACGACGAGAAGCAGATCTCCGCCGCGATCCGCCGCGAGCTGCTGCGTGAGGGCCAGGTCTTCTACATCCACAACCGGGTGGAGTCGATCGACAAGGCGGCCGCGAAGCTCAAGGAGCTGGTGCCGGAGGCCCGGATCGCGACCGCGCACGGCCAGATGGGCGAGACCGTGCTGGAGAAGGTGGTGGTCGACTTCTGGGAGAAGGAGTTCGACGTGCTGGTCTCCACCACCATCGTGGAGTCCGGCATCGACATCTCCAACGCCAACACCCTGATCGTCGAGCGCGGCGACACCTTCGGCCTGTCCCAGCTGCACCAGCTGCGCGGACGCGTCGGCCGGGGCCGCGAGCGCGGCTACGCCTACATGCTCTACCCGCCGGAGAAGCCGCTGACCGAGACCGCGCACGAGCGGCTGGCGACCATCGCCCAGCACACCGAGATGGGCGCGGGCATGTATGTGGCGATGAAGGACCTGGAGATCCGCGGCGCGGGCAACCTGCTCGGCGGCGAGCAGTCCGGCCACATCGCGGGCGTCGGCTTCGACCTGTACATCCGGATGGTCGGCGAGGCCGTCGCCGAGTACCGGGACAACCTGGAGGGCGGCGGCGAGCCGGAGGAGGAGCCGCTGGACGTCAAGATCGAGCTGCCGGTGGACGCCCACCTGCCGCACGAGTACGCGCCCGGCGAGCGGCTGCGGCTCCAGGCGTACCGGTCGATCGCGGCGGTGAACTCCGAGGAGGACATCGCGGCGGTGCGCTCCGAGCTCACCGACCGTTACGGCAAGCTGCCGGAGCCGGTGGAGAACCTGCTGCTGGTGGCCGGGCTGCGGCTGTTCGCGCGGCGCTGCGGCATCGCCGACATCACCCTCCAGGGCCAGAACATCCGCTTCGGCCCGGTGGAGCTGCGGGAGTCGCAGGAGCTGCGCCTGCAACGGCTCTACCCGCGCAGCCAGGTGAAGGCGTCGACCAGGCTGCTGCTGGTGCCCCGGCCCAGCACCGGCCGGATCGGCGGCAAGCCGGTGGTCGGCCGGGAGCTGCTGGCCTGGTGCGCGGAGTTCCTCAGCGCGATCTTCGACGAGATGGCGACCGCGAAGCGCTAGCGGGCGGCCGCGGAGCGTCGGCGGGTGACCGCGAAGCGCTGGCGGCGGCCCGCGGAGCGTCGGCTGGGGACGCCGGCGGCGCTGGACGTGGCGATCCCCTCACCTGCCCGGTACCCGCAGGTGAGGGGTTTGGGGGCATAGCCGGATATGGTCGAAGGCATGCTCTTTGGACTGGTCATGGCGCTCGCCGCCGCACTGTTCTTCGGCGTCGCCATGGTCCTGCAAGCTCTGGGTGCGCAACGGCACTCGCCCGCCGCCGAGGGCTCCGGCCTGCTGGGCACCGTCCGCGCCATGGTCAATCTGCCGTTCGCGGCCGGTCTGCTGCTCGACGGCCTGGGCTTCGTGGCCCAGCTGATCGCGCTGCGCTCGCTGCCGCTGTACGTGGTGCAGGCGGCGCTGGCGGGGCGCTGGCGGTGACGGCGGTCCTCGGCGCGGCCATGCTGAAGATCCGCCTGGGCCGCGCCGAGTGGCTGGGCGTGGCCGGGTGTGTCTGGGCCTGGCGGTGCTCGGTGCGACCGCCGGGAGGAGGGCCACCGGCATCCGTCCACGGGCTTCCACTGGGCGCTGCTGGGCGCGGTGGTGGTGATCGCCGTCGTCGGCGGCTTCGTCTGGAAGCTGCGGGAGCCACTGCGGGCGGCGGTCATGGGCGCGCTGTGCGGGCTCGGCTTCGGCGTGGTCGGCCTGGCGGTGCGGGTGCTGCCGACGGTCCACGGTCTGCACCTCGGCCCGCTGTTCTCGGAGCCGGCCACCTACGCGCTGCTCGCGGGCGGGGCCGTGTCCTTTGTGTTCATGACCGAGGGGGTGCGCGGCGGCCGGGTCACCACGGCGACCGCGTCGATGGTGCTCGGCGAGACCGCGCTGCCCGCCCTGCTGGGCGTGGTGCTGCTGGGCGACCGGACCAGGCACGGGCTGACGCCGCTGGCGATCGCCGGCTTCGCGGTGGCGGTCGCCGGCGCGCTGGCGCTGGCGCGCTTCGGCGAGGTCGCCCCGGAACCCGACCCGGCCGAGCACGATCAGCCCACCCACGTGGGCTGATCCGGCCGGACCCGGCGGGGGCGCGGAGCGGTACCGCGTGGGGCGGTGACGGCGGCAGCTCGCCGACGTATCGTCAGACGCGCACATGCCAGCATTCGCAGTGTCACCATCAGGAGGCCCCGTGAACCGCCGTCGTCGCCGTACTGCCGTTGTCGCCCTCGCCGCCTGTGCGGTCGCGGCCCTGTCGGGCTGCTCGGCGGCGAGCGAGCACCCGGGCGCCGCCGCCATCGTCGGCGACCAGCGGATCGCCGTGGCCACCCTCCAGTCCGACGTCACCGCTTACCAGACCGCGCTGGCGCGGGACGCCGGTGCCCAGCAGGGCTCGTCGGTGTCCGGTCAGACTCTGCAACTGCTGGTGCTCGCCCAGGTGGTGCAGCAGACGCTGGCCGCGCAGGGGCTGACGGTGTCCGAGGGCCAGGTGCAGCAGGCCGAGGCGTCCGACGCGGCGCAGGCGGGCGGTGCGCAGGCGCTGGCCCAGGATTTCGTGCAGCAGCTGGCGCTCGCGCCGTCATCGATGGACACCTACTACCGGATGCGGGCCGGGGAGCTGGCCCTGCTCCAGCGGGCCGGGATCGACCCGACCGCCGCCGACGCGGGCCCGCGGTTGCAGCAGCTGCTCGCGGCGGCGGCGGACAAGCTGGGAGTGCAGGTCAACCCCAGGTACGGGGTCTGGAGCGACCAGAAGCTGGCCCTGGCCGCGCCGTCGGCGCCCTGGCTCAAGGCCTGACCACCCCGGCCCGGGACGTGACCGGGCCCTGAGGCGCGACCGGGGCCTGAGCGCGACCGCAGGGCCTGAGCGCGATCGCAGGGCCTGAGCGCGATCGGGGGCGGGGCGTGACCCTGCCCGGGGCAGGGCGGCCGCGGGCGCGGCGGGGGAGTGCGGGCGGATTCCGCGCGCCTACGGGGGAAACGATGCGGCGAATTGGACAATCAGTTCAAATCGCCCGCAGGTGTCCCGAAGGTGTCGCGGGCTCCCGCTGGCATCCCTAGCCGGAAGGTCGCGCCCATGGAGACTGGTTCCCGCCGTACGCTGCGCTCACCCGCGCTGCTGCTGCTCGCGGGCGGGCTGCTGGTCGGGCGACGGGGTGCAGCAGTGGTTCGTCGGGGGCCTCGGCCGCCTCGGCCAGCGACAGCGCCGTCGGCGCCGCGCCCGCGCCGAGCGTCGGCAACGACCTCCAGAGCCAGTACGAGCACACGGTGGCGGCGGTGCTGCCCTCGGTCGTGCAGATCACCGCGGGCGACAGTCTCGGCTCCGGCATCGTCTACGACGACAAGGGCGACATCGTCACCAATGCCCATGTTGTCGGCAGTGCCACCAGCTTCCAGGTGACCCTGGCCGACAGCTCCTCCAGCTTCGCGGCGACCCTGGTCTACTCGTACCCCACCAACGACCTCGCGGTGATCAGGCTGACCAGCCCGCCGAGCGGGCTGAAGCCGGCGGTCTTCGCGGACAGCAGCAAGGTCGCGGTCGGGCAGATCGTGCTGGCGATGGGCAATCCGCTGGGGCTGTCCAGCAGCGTCACCCAGGGCATTGTCTCCGCCGTCGGCCGGACCGTCTCCGAGCCGAGGAGCGAGGACTCCCCGGGGCGACCATCCCCAACATGGTGCAGACCTCGGCCGCGATCAACCCCGGCAACAGCGGCGGCGCCCTGGTCAACCTGTCCGACCAGGTGGTCGGCGTCAACACGCTGGCGGCGACCGACTCCAACGACGGCGGCGGGCAGGCCCCGGGCATCGGCTTCGCCATCCCGGCCTCGACGGTGACCAATCTGGCCAACCAGATGATCAAGGACGGCAAGGTCGTCGACTCCGGCCGCGCGGCCCTCGGCATCAGCACCCGCACCCTGGTCGCGGACAGCTCCGGCAGCGCCGCGGAGACCGGCGCGGGCGTGGTCGCAGTCACCGCCGGCGGCCCGGCGGCGAACGCCGGGATCCAGCCCGGCGACGTGATCACCAAGGTCGGCGACTCCACCGTGGCCAGCTCCTCCCAGCTCGGCCAGGTGCTGGCGACCATGCAGCCCGGCCAGAAGGTCCAGGTCAGCTACGTCCGCGACGGCGCGACCAGGACCACGACGGTGACCCTGGGCACCCTGTGACCCGCTGCTCCCCGGGGTGCCCGCCGACGAGGTAGCCGCTGACCCGAGGACCCGCCGGCCCGAAGACCCACTGACCCGCTGACCCACTGGCCCGAAGGCCCTTCCCCGCCGCCGAGCGCCCGCACTGCCTGTCCGGCGTCCGGCCGGAGCGCCCCGCCCCGCCGCCGCGCACCCCGCGCGGCCGGGCGGCGGGGCGCGTCCGTCGCCCCGGGGCCACCGGGCACTGTGGCCCGGGTTGTGGCCGCCCACACTCCTGACGGGCCGTCAGATCGGCGGTAGCCTGCCGTCATGGAGACCTTCCCCTGGATCATCTCGGTGGACGACCACACCGTCGAACCACCCGACGTCTGGCAGGACCGCCTGCCCAGGAAGCACCTCGCCACCGGCCCCCGGATAGTCCGCGCCCCGCTCGCCGGGATGACCTTCACCGGCGGCCGGTTCGCCCGGTCATGGGGGAGCCCGGCACCCCGGGGCCGATCGCCGACTGGTGGCTGTACGAGGACCTGCGCCGCCCGCTGACCCGGCTCGACACCGCTGTGGGCTATCCGCGCGAGGAGGTGCGGCTGGAGGCGATCACCTACCAGCAGATGCGCCCCGGGTCGTTCTCCGTGCCCGACCGGCTGGCCGACATGGACCTCAACCACGTCCAGTCCGCGCTGTGCTTCCCCACCTTCCCGCGGTTCTGCGGCCAGACCTTCACCGAGGCCGCCGACCACGAGCTCGGCCTGCTGTGCGTCCGCGCCTACAACGACTGGATGGTCGAGGAGTGGTGCGGCCCGGCCGCGCGGGCCGGATGATCCCCCTGGCCATCGTGCCGCTGTGGGATGCCGAGCTGGCGGCGGCCGAGGTGCGGCGCAATGCCGCGCGGGGTGTGCCGGCCGTGTGCTTCAGCGAGATACCCCCGCATCTGGGCCTGCCCAGCATCCACACCGACGCCTGGGACCCGTTCCTGCGCGCCTGCGAGGAGACCGGCACGGTCATCGCCATGCACATCGGCTCCTCCTCCCGGATGCCCTCCACCTCGGCCGACGCGCCCCCGGCCGTCGGCTCCACCATCACCTTCGCCAACTGCTGCTTCTCCATGGTCGACTGGTTGATGAGCGGTGTCTTCGACCGGTTCCCCGGGCTGCGGCTGATGTACGCCGAGGGGCAGATCGGCTGGATCCCCTACATCCTGGCCCGCGCCGACGTGGTGTGGGAGGAGAACGCGGCCTGGGGCGGCGTCGCCGACAAGGTGCTCACCCGCCCCAGCGAGCTGTTCGCCCGGCACATCTACGGCTGCTTCTTCGACGACCCGCACGGGATCCGCAATCTGGACGCCATCGGCGCCGGAAACGTCCTCTACGAGACCGACTACCCGCACTCCGACTCCACCTGGCCCCGGAGCCGCGAGGTGGCCGAGGCGCAGATGGGGCACCTGGAGCCGGAGGTGATCGAGCGGCTGGTGCGCGGCAACGCGATCGAGCTGCTCGGGCTGACCCCGAGGGGCTGTGGAAGGGCGGCGCGGCGCATGCCTGAGGACACACCGGTTCCGGCGGGAGCGCCGGACGTCGAGGGAGTACCGGTCTTCGAGGGGGCGCCGGCCCGTCTGCTCCAGTACGGGGTCCAGCTGCCGGTGCAGTCGCTGAGCACCATCTACCGGGAGCCCTGGGAGGAGCAGGCGGGACCGCCGGAGCTGGCCGAGGCCGCCGAGGCCGCCGACCGGCTGGGGTTCGCCTACATCGCCTGCTGCGACCATGTCGCCATCCCCGAGCGGCTGGCCGGGGCGATGGGCACCACCTGGTACGACCCGGTCTCGACGCTGGCCTGGCTGGCGGCGCGGACCAGCCGCACCCGGCTGCTGTCCCATGTCGCGGTGGCACCGCTGCGGCACCCGCTGCTCTCCGCCAAGCAGTACGCGACGCTGGACCTGCTCAGCGGCGGGCGGCTGCTGCTGGGGGTGGGCGCCGGGCATGTGCCGGAGGAGTTCGCGGCGCTGGGGGTGGACTTCCACCGGCGCGGGGCGATCCTGGACGAGACGATCCAGGCGCTGTCGGCGGCGCTCACCGACGAGTACCCGGAGCACCCGGGGCCCCGGTTCCCGTTCGCCGGGCTCGCGGTCAGCCCGCGCCCGGTGCAGCGGCCCAGGCCGCCGATCTGGGTCGGCGGCTCCTCGCCGCGCGCGGTCCGCCGGGCGGCGCTGCTGGCGGAGGGGTGGCTTTCGAAGGGTGACAATATCGGTCAGCTGTCATCGCATATCGCGTCGATCGCGGCTTTTCGCGAGACGGCGGGGCGCAGCGGTCCGTTCGCCGTCAATGCCATCCCCCCGGCGCTCTATGTCGGCGAGCCCGGCTGGGAGGTCGGCCACCGGACCCTCACCGGCAAGCCCGAGCAGCTCGCCGAGGCCCTGCGCGAATACGGCGCCCTCGGCGTCACCCATCTCCAACTGCGGCCGCGCAGCCGGAGCCTGGCCGAGTACCTGGAGCAACTGGAGGCAGTCGCCACCGCAGTGCTGCCGCTGGTCTGAGGCGCCCACTCCTCCGCCCTTCCGCCCTTCCGCTCCTGCGCCCTTCCGCTCCTGCGCTCTTCACGCGTATCCGTACGTCTGCCCGGTACGTCTGCTCTGTTCATCTGCCGATCCGGACCCTGGGGAGCCCCCGCATGCCGAAACTCGAAGGACGTACGATCCTGATCACCGGCGCCGCCCGGGGCCAGGGCGAGCAGGAGGCCCGGCTGTTCGCGGCCGAGGGCGCCCAGTTGCTGATCACCGATGTCCTGGACGACCAGGGGCAGGCGCTGGCGCAGGAATTGACGAAGCATCACGGCGAAGGCCAGGTGCGCTACCAGCACCTGGACGTCGGCGACGAGGACGACTGGGCGGCGGCGGTGGAGGTCGCGCTCTCCGCCTTCGGCAAGCTCGACGGGCTGGTGAACAACGCCGGGATCCTGCGCTTCAACGAGCTGGTGAGCACCCCGCTGGAGGAGTTCCTGCTGGTGGTGCGGGTGAACCAGGTGGGCTGCTTCCTGGGGATGCGGGCCGCCGCGCCCGCGATCGAGGCGGCCGGCGGCGGCACCGTGGTCAACACCGCCTCCTACACCGCGCAGACCGGGATGGCCCTGCTGACCTCGTATGCCGCCAGCAAGGGCGCGATCGTCAGCATGACCAGGGTGGCCGCACTGGAGCTGGCTGCCAGGGGGATCCGGGTGAACGCCATCTGCCCCGGCGCGGTGGACACCCCGATGTCGGACCCGCTGGGCGGTCCGGACGCGCCACGGGTGAGTGCCCGGGGTGCGGCCGCGCTGGCGGACTCGGCGGCCCGGCTCTACCGCAAGGCCGTGCCGCTGGGCCGGATCGGCCGCCCGCAGGAGATCGCCCGGCTGGCGCTCTTCCTGAGCAGCGACGACTCCTCCTATCTCACCGGCCAGCCGATCGTGGCGGACGGCGGCTGGTCGGCCGGGGTCTCCTCGGCTAGGAGGCGGGCCGGCACCATATCTGACGATGCATCAGGTATTGACTGGCTGCCGTCCGCTGCGAGAGTCGGGCATATCTGATGGGTCGTCAGATCACGTCGAAGGCATCAGGTCGACGACGCAGCGGACGAGAAGACGACAGGACGGTGAAACGATGGAGTTCGGCATCTTCATTCAGGCATGTGCCCAAAAGTCGCTCCCAGGCCGACCTCAGGCCGAGCACCACGCCCTGATGGAGGAGATGGACTACGTCGTCCAGGCCGACCGGGCGGGCTTCAAGTACGCCTGGGTCACTGAGCACCACTTCCTGGAGGAGTACTCCCACCTCTCCGCGAACGACGTGGTCATCGGCTATCTGACGCACGCCACCGAACGGATCCACCTCGGCTCGGGCATCTTCAACCCGCTGGCCAAGGTCAACCACCGTCAAGGTCGCCGAGCGGGTCGCCATGCTCGACCACTCTCCGGCGGACGCTTCGAGTTCGGCAGCGCCGTGGCGCGGGCAGCCACGAGATCCTCGGCTTCATGCCGAGCTGACCGACATGAACGGCACCAAGGAGATCTGGGAGGAGACCATCGCGGAGTTCCCCAAGATGTGGCTCCAGGACGAGTACCAGGGCTTCCAGGGCAAGCACTGGTCGCTGCCGCCCCGCAAGGTCCTGCCCAAGCCGTACGGCAAGGCCACCCGGCGATGTGGTACGCCGCAGGCAGCCCGGGCTCCTACGAGATGGCCGCCGCAAGGGCCTCGGGGCTCGGCTTCAGTGTGCAGAAGGTCTCCGACATGGAGTGGGTGGTCAACTCCTACAAGAACGCCGTCCGCGACGCCGAGCCGGTGGGTGCGTTCGTCAACGACAACGTCATGGTCACCTCGACCGCGATCTGTGCCGAGACCACCCGGAGGCCCGCCGCATCGCCGTCGCCGGCGGCTCAACTACCTCCAGTCGCTGCTCTTCCGCTACCACGACACCTTCCCCGCCCGGAGGGGATCCCGGTCTGGCCGGAGCTGCTGCCGGAGTACAGCGAGGAACTGATCGACCTGCTGATCCAGGAAGAGCTGATGATCTGCGGCGACCCGGACGAGGTGCTCCGGCAGTGCAAGCGCTGGGAGTCGGCCGGGGCGGACCAGCTGGTCTTCGGGCTGCCGATCGGCATCCCGCCGCAGGCCACCGCCGACACCATCAGGCTGATCGGTGAACACGTCATCCCCAAGATCGACACCGACCCGGTGCACCGCACCACCCGGTTCCGCCGGACGGCCGGCTAGCGCCCACGGGCCTGCCGGGGCCCAGCCGCCCGGCAGGCCGCCACCTGTGCAACCCCGGGCCCGGCCCGCAACCCTCCGGAGGAGCGATGCTCGACCACCTCATCCAAGGCGCGACGCTGGTGGACGGCACCGGCGGCCCCTCCCGCCCGGCCGACGTCGGCCTGCTCGGCGGACGGGTCGCGGTGATCACCGGGGCCGGATGCTGCCAGGAACCCGCCCGCTCCACCGAGGACGCCGACGGCCTGGTGCTCACCCGGGCTTTGTCGACCCGCACACCCACTACGACGCCCAGCTGTTCTGGGACCCTTACGCCACCCCGTCCCTGGGCCACGGCGTCACCACCGTCGCCGGCGGCAACTGCGGCTTCACCCTGGCGCCGCTCAACCCGGAGCGGCCCGAGGACGCCGACTACACCCGCCGGATGATGTGCCGGGTGGAGGGCATGTCCCTGGCCGCGCTGGAGCAGGGCGTGCCCTGGGGCTGGTCCACCTTCGGCGAGTACCTGGCGCGCTGGACGGGCACACCGCCGTCAACGCGGGCTTCATGGTCGGCCACTGCGCCCTGCGCCGCCATGTGATGGGGCCCGACGCCATCGGCGGTCAGGCCACCCCGGCCCAGGTCGAGGCCATGGTGGCGCTGCTGAAGCAGTCCATGGCCGAGGGCGGCTGGGGCCTGTCGACCACCCGGTCCACCACCCACGCCGACGGCGACGGCCGCCCGGTCGCCTCCCGCCACGCCGACCGGCCGGAACTGCTGGCGCTGTGCCGCGCGGTCGGGGAGCACCCCGGAACCCAGATCGAGGCCATCGTCGCCGGCTGCCTCGACCAGTTCGCGGACGACGAGATCGAGCTGCTGGCGGACATGTCCGCGACCGCCGGACGTGTCGTCAACTGGAACGTGCTCACCGTCGACGCCGCCGTGCCCGCCCGGGTCCCACGCCAACTGCTGGCCTCCGCCCGGGCCCGCGCCGCCGGGGCCGGGTGGTCGCGCTCACCATGCCGATCCTCACCCGATGAACATGAGCCTGGCAGCTTCTGCGCGCTCAACCTCATCCCCGGCTGGGGCGAGGTGCTCGGTCTGCCGGTGCCCGAGCGGATCGCCCGGCTCGCCGACCCGGCCGTCCGGGCGGAACTGCTGCGCCGCGCCAACAGTCCCGAGGCCGGGGTGTTCCGGCGGCTCGCCGACTTCGGCCGTTATGTCATCGGCGACACCTACGCGCCGCCAACGCGGGGCTGTCCGGGCGGGTGGTCCGAGACATCGCCGCCGAGCGCGACAGGACCCGTTCGGCACGCTGGTGGAGATCTGCTCGGCCGACGGCCTGCGCACCGTGCTCTGGCCGATGCCGACCGACAACGACCCGGCCAGCTGGGAGCTGCGCCGGGAGACCTGGGCCCACCCCGACGTGCTGCTCGGCGGCTCGGACGCCGGGGCGCACCTGGACCGGATGTGCGGGGCGCCGTACACCACCCGCTTCCTCGGCGACTGCCTGCGCCGCCGCCGGCTGGTCCCGCTGGAGCAGGCGGTGCGGATGCTCACCGCCGACCCGGCCGGCCTCTTCGGCCTGCGCGAACGGGGCACCGTGGCCGTCGGCAACCATGCCGACCTGGTGCTGTTCGACCCGGAGCGGATCGACGCCGGACCGGCCACCCTGGTCCGCGACCTGCCCGGGACAGCCCCCGGCTGGACTCGCGGGCCGAGGGCGTGGTCAGCGTCCGGGTGAACGGGGTGGAGACGGTCCGGGAGGACAAGCTGACCGGGGCGGTGCCGGGGCGGGTACTGCGCTCCGGCCGGGACACCCGGACCGTGCCCACCCGCCGACCGTAGGCGCTGCCCGGCGTCGCCCGGCCTGCCCGGGGGCTGCTCAGTGCTCAGCGGGCTCAGCGGAGAGCAGTCCGCGGATCATCGCCCGGTGCAGGTTCGCCAGCCCGCGCAGCACCTGCGGGGTGAGGAACAGCAGCAGTACGCCCAGCCCGCAGACCGCGGCGATGTCCGGGACGCTGCTCAGATAGTGCGTGTGTTGTTGTTCTCGTACAGCTCGATGCCGGGGTGGTGCACATACCTGGGGAACACCCACTGCCACAGCGGGTACGAGGCGCACGAGACGGCCACGCTCCACAGCACCACGGTCATGGTGAACGAGATGATCCCCAGCGGCAGCATCAGCAGGTTGTACAGCGCCGCGCGCCACCCCGCGCCGTTCCCGAGCGTCGCGCTGATCCGGCCGTACAGGCCCGGCCGGGTCTGGCGCACCGGCTCCGGTTCGGGCACGTGCAGGTCCAGCAGCGCGGCGGCGCGGGCCCGCTCCATCGCGCCGAACCCGCGGCAGGCGATCAGGGCGGCGGCCAGCAGCGGCAGCCCGACAAAGGTCGGGACGGTGGCCACACCGGCGGAGACCATGACCACGGTGATGCCGAAGCCGGCCACCCCGACCGGCAGGTTCAGCAGCCCTGGAGGCTCTCCCGCCAGGTCCTGCCGGAGAACGGCGAGGCCAGGAAGCCCGGCCGGGGCCCGCTGCCGCGCCGCTCGGCGACCCCGTGGCCGAGGCCGTCCTGCTCGTGCGGCCAGCCCGCGCTGTCCAGCGTGTCGCTCATGGTGTCCGCTCTCCTCGTGCCCGACCGGCCCTGTGTCCCTGTCCGACTGACAGTCTGTCGTTCGTGCGCCCGGAAAACCCTGGTGCCGGTGGCCGTCCGGTAGGGGGTTATCCCCACCCGGCAGGCCGGACCGGCCCGGAGTTCCCGCTCCCCAGCCGCGCCCCCTCAGGGGCGGGCGGCCGCGCCCTGGTGCGCCAGGGCAGCTCCACGGTCACCACGGTCGGGCCGCCGAGCGGGCTTTCGACCACGAAGACGCCGTCCACCGCCCGGATCCGTTCGGCCAGTCCGGCCAGTCCGCCGCCGGGCCGCTCCTGCGCGCCGCCCTGGCCGTCGTCCCGGATCTGGAGCATCAGCCGGTCACCGGTCCGCCAGGCGTCGACATTGGCGGTACGGGCACCGGAGTGCTTGGACACATTGGTGAGCAGCTCACTGACGGTGAAGTAGGCGATGCCCTCCACCGCCGGGTCCGGGCGGGAGGCCCGGTCCGCGCCGCCGGGCAGGTCCGCGTTGACCCGGACCCCGCCGGGGACGGTGCAGCGGCTCGCGACGGACGACAGTGCGGCGTCCAGCCCGCGGTCGGTGAGCACCGCCGGATGGATGCCCCGGGCGAGGTCGCGCAGTTCCTGGAGCGCCAGCTTCACCTCGCCGTGGGCGTCGGCGACCATCTTCGCCGCGGTCTCCGGGTCCTCCGTCATCTTCTCCTTGGCCAGGCCCAGATCCATGGCCAGGGCCACCAGCCGGGCCTGCGCCCCCGTCATGCAGATCGCGTTCGATCCGGCGCAGGTCCGCGGCGGCGGTGTCGACCACGGCGCCCCGGTCCTCCTCCAGCTCGCGCACCCGTTCGGCCAGCGGCGGCGGCGTCAGCAGTGCGACGGCCAGCAGCCGGTCCACGGTGGACAGCCCCCGGGCGATCCAGGGCAGCGCCGGCCACAGCACGACCGTCCCGACCAGCGCGAACGTGAAGGTGAGGATCCCCCACGGCAGCTTGATCACCAGATAGAGCGCGGTCCGCCAGGCCAGCCCGTCCGACAGCAGCGCCAGCCCCCGCCGGACGAAGGACTTTCTGCCGCGCCGGTCGCGCACCGGTGGCGGCTCGGGGATGTCCAGCCCCAGCAGCCCCCGGGCCAGCTTGCGCTCCACCGTCCCCAGGCCCCGGACCGCCAGCAGCGCCCCCGCCAGCACCCAGATCCCGACGATGGTCACCAGCATGCCCACCCCGAGCGACACCCCGGTGACCGTCAGGGTGAACCCGACGATGCCCAGCGGCAGGCCGAGCAGCAGGTAGCAGACCTCCCGCCACATGTGCCGGTCGAATGCTGGACGCCCTTTGGGCAGCTCGTAGTCGTGCGGCATGGGAACCATCCTCGGGTACGCCGGGGTGGGCCTGGAAGGGCCCTTCCGGTCCGGTGTGATCAAGCCTGCGCGGAGAACGCCGCTCCGGGCGATGGGCCGGTCGGCATCATGAACCGGGGGTTAACCCCACCCCGACGGCCCGCGGCACCCCCGTCACCTGGCCCGCTGCGGTGTCTCATGTCACGCGGCGCGGCGTCTCGGCTGATGGGTGCCGTGCGCATGAGCGCACGCTGTGGACCTAGACTCCCGTGCGTACAGAACGTCATGAACAAGCAAAGGAACAGACCGGAGGCAGCGCGCATGGAGTACTGGGGGCGGCCACCGCGCCCGCACAGCCCGGGTACTTCCACGGGTACGCCGTGGTCGGACTGCTGGCTGTGGTCGGGGTGCTGTTCGTGTCCACAGCGTTCACCGCCAACCGGCTGCTGCTGCGCCCCTTCGCCCGACGCCGGAGAAGCTGCTGGCGTACGAGTGCGGGGTGGACCCGGTCGGGGAGGGCTGGGCGCACACCCAGATCCGCTACTACATCTATGCGTTCCTGTATGTGATCTTCGCGGTGGACGCCATCTCTCCTCTTCCCTGGGCACGGTCTTCGCCGCGCCGGGTTCGGGCGGGGACGCTGATCGAGATGTTCGTCTTCCTCGGCTTCCTCGCCGTCGGTCTGCTCTACGCCTGGAAGAAGGGCGTCCTGGAATGGACGTGAACCCCGCCACTCCCATGCCGGCACCGCCGGGACCCCGGGGGACCCGGTCTCCCTGGGCATCCCGGACCCGGCCCGCCCCGGCACGGACGCCCTGGAGCCACGCCGGCTGGGGCCGCTGGCCCGGCTCGCCCCTGACCCGATCAAGGTGGTCCTCAACTGGGGCCGCCGGTACAGCCTGTGGTGCTTCAACTTCGGCCTGGCCTGCTGCGCGATCGAGTTCATCGCCGCCTCGATGGCGACCCACGACTTCATCCGGATGGGCGTCATCCCCTTCGCCCCCGGGCCGCGGCAGGCGGACCTGATGATCGTCTCCGGCACGGTCACCGACAAGATGGCGCCCGCTGTCCGGCGGCTCTACGAGCAGATGCCCGAGCCCAAGTACGTCATCTCCTTCGGTGCCTGCTCCAACTCCGGCGGCCCCTACTGGGACTCCTACTCGGTCACCAAGGGCGTCGACCAGATCGTCCCGGTCGACGTCTATGTGCCCGGCTGCCCACCGCGGCCCGAGGCACTGCTCCAGGGCATCCTCAAGCTCCAGGAGAAGATCGCCCACGAGTCGGTTGCGGAGCAGTACCCGAGCGGCAGCGCCTCCGGCGCCCCGTCGGCCGGCGCGCTCAGGCGCCCGCTGGTGACCGGGCCCGCGGCGGTGGAGGACACCGAGAAGTGATCACCGAACACACACCGGCCGAGACCGCTGCGGCGATCGGTCCCTGGGCTGTCCCGGTCGAGGCGTTCGCGCTGCTCACTGTGGACGTCCCGGCCGAGCACTGGATCGAGGCGCTGACCGCGGCCCGGGACAGCCTGGGACTGCGCTTCTTCGACTGGCTCAGCGCCGTCGACGAGCTCGCCGAGGGCTTCTCCGTCGCCGTCCACCTGGCCTGCGTGGACACCCCGGGCGAGCTGCGCCGGGTGCTGCTGCGTACCCGGGTGCCCCGGGACGCCGCCGCGCTGCCGACCGCCACCGGGGTGTTCGCCGGGGCGGACTGGCACGAGCGCGAGACACACGAGATGTTCGGCATCGAGTTCACCGGGCACCCCGGCCTGACCACGCTGCTGCTGCCCGAGGGCTTCGAGGGCTACCCGCTGCGCAAGGAGTTCGTGCTGGCGGCCCGGGTGGCCAAGGCCTGGCCGGGGGCCAAGGAGCCGGGGGAGAGCGACCACGCCCCGGGCGAGGGCGCGCCCGCCGCCCGCCGCCGGATGCTGCCGCCGGGCGTACCCGACCCCAACGAGTGGGGACCGCTCGCCGGGACGCTGCCGCCGGTGCCGGAACGCCCGGCCCGGGGCGCGGCCCGCGGCCCCGCGCGGCGGCCGCCGCCGAGGGCGGCGACCGGCCGGTCCGCGCCGACCGGCCGCGACGCACCCGCAGCGTCGACCAGGGCTCGGCCAGCCAGTCGGCCACCCCGGCCCCGGACGCTCCGGCCACGCCCGCCCCGCCCCGGACGCCGCGACCCCGGACGCGCCCTGGCAGCAGGCCCCGACTCCGGCCCCGGCCCCGACTCCGGCCCCGGCCCCGGCCAAGCCGACGGAGGCGGAACCCGCCGCGCCGACCGAGCCCGCACCTGCGTCGACCGAGCCTGCCTCGGCCGAGCCAGCCTCGACCGAGCCTGGCATCGAGCCTTCGGCCGGGCCTGCCGCCGAGCCTGCCGCCGAGCCTGCCGCCGAGCCCGCCACCGAACCCTCGACCGGGCCCTCGGCTGAGCCTCCCGCCTCGCCGGGGGCAGGGTCGGAGCAGCCGTCGTCCGGCACCGACGGCGGGGCCGACCCGCAGCCGACAGGAGACGACGCATGATCACCGCGCTTGAAGCGCTGCTCCGCTGCGTCGTGATCCTGGTGGTCTTCCTGGTGCTCCCCCTGGTCATCGGCCAGACCGAGCACAAGGTCATGGCCCACATGCAGGGCCGCCTGGGCCCGATGTACGCCGGAGGGTTCCACGGCTGGGCGCAGCTGGTCGCGGACGGGGTGAAGTTCGCCCAGAAGGAGGACATCGTCCCCGCCGACGCGGACCGGCGGATCTTCCAGCTGGCCCCGGCCGTGGCACTGCTGCCGTACCTGCTGGTGCTGGTCGCGATCCCGGTCGGACCGGGCGGGTTCGTCGGGCAGGATCTCGACGCCGGACTGTTCTTCGTCCTGGCCGTGATGGGCATCGGTGTCCTGGGTTCGCTGATGGCCGGCTGGGCGTCCGCCAACAAGTTCTCGCTGCTCGGCGGTATCCGTACGGCCGCGCAGCTGCTGGCGTACGAGCTGCCGATGCTGCTGGCGGCCGCCTCGGTGGCGATGGCCGCCGGGACGGTGTCGCTGACCGGCATCATGGGCGCGTTCCACTGGTGGTGGGTGCCCTGGCAGATCGTCGGCGGGTTCGTCTTCTTCACGGCCGGGCTGGCCGAGCTGCAACGCCCGCCCTTCGACATGCCGGTGGCGGATTCCGAGATCATCTTCGGTGCCTACACGGAGTACACGGGTCTGCGTTTCGCGCTGTTCCTGCTGTCCGAGTACGCGGGCATCCTGGTGCTCTGCGCGCTGACCTCGGTGCTGTTCCTGGGTGGCTGGCACGGGCCGCTGGCCGGGGACCTCGGCTGGCTGTGGACCCTGCTGAAGACCTTCGCCCTCGCGTTCGTGGTGATCTGGCTGCGCGTCACCTACCCCAGATTGCGTGAGGACCAGCTGATGCGCTTCGCCTGGACCGTGCTCATCCCGCTCGCCCTCGCCCAGCTCGCCCTCACCGGCATCGTCAAGGTGGTGATCTCCTGATGTCCCCGCTTCCCAGCTCCTTCCCCGGCCGCGGCCTGGCCAAGGGCCTCGCGGTGACCCTGCGGACGATGACCCGGCGCAACGTCACCCAGCAGTACCCGGAGGTCCAGCCCGCGCTGCCGCCGCGCTCGCGCGGGGTGATCGCGCTGCTGGAGGAGAACTGCACGGTGTGCATGCTCTGCGCGCGCGAATGCCCCGACTGGTGCATCTACATCGACTCGCACAAGGAGACGCTCCCGGCGGCCGACCCCAACGCCCGGGCCCGGACCCGGAACGTGCTGGACCGCTTCGCCATCGACTTCTCGCTGTGCATGTACTGCGGTATCTGCATCGAGGTGTGTCCTTTCGACGCGCTGTTCTGGTCGCCGGAGTTCGAGTACGCCGAGACCGACATCCTCGACCTCACCCATGAGCGGGACCGGCTCCGCGAATGGATGTGGACCGTCCCGGCGCCGCCCGCGCAGGACCCCCGCGGTGAGGAGCCCAAGGAGGTCGCCGCCGCCCGCAAGGCCGCTGACAAGCTCGCCGCGGCCGAGGCGGTCGCCGCCGCACAGGCCGCCGAGGCGGCGGCCGGGACCGACTCCGGGACCGACTCCGGGCCGGCCGCGTCCGGACCCGCCGGAGAGGAGGCCGGGCAGTGACCGGCACGCTCAGTTCCCAGGGGCACTCCTTCCTGACGCCGGGCGGCGTCGAGATCGTGTTCGTCCTCGTCGGCCTCGCCGTCCTCGGCGCGGCCCTGCTCACCGTGACCACCAGGCAGCTGGTGCATGCCGCCCTGTGGCTGGTCGTCGCCCTCGGCGGACTGGCCATCGAGTACCTCCTGCTCACAGCCGAGTTCATCGCCTGGGTCCAGGTGCTGATCTACCTCGGCTCGGTGGTCGTGCTGGTCCTGTTCGGTCTGATGCTCACCAAGGCCCCGATCGGGGCGTCACCCGACGCCGACTCCGGCAACCGCTGGGTCGCCCTCGGCGTCGCCGTCGTCGCGGCCGCGACCCTGGTCACCCTGGTGGTCGACGCCTTCCGCTGCACCTGGATCGACCTGACCGCCGGCGGCGGCAGCACCCGCGCCGACGGCACGATGCTGTTCCGCTACTGGGTCCTGCCGTTCGAGGCACTGTCCGTGCTGCTGCTCGCCGCGCTCGTCGGCGCCGTGGTCATCTCGCGCCGCCACCGAGAGGAGCGCTGACCGGGATGCACCTCGTCTACCCCGCGGTCCTGGCCGTCCTGCTGTTCTGCGTCGGTCTCTACGGCGTGCTCGCCCGCCGCAACGCCGTGCTTGTCCTCATGTCCGTCGAGCTGATGCTCAACGCGGTCAACCTCAACCTGGTGGCCTTCGACGTCTGGCTCCGCGACACCCTGCACGCCGGCCAGGCCCTCACCCTGTTCACCATCACCATCGCCGCCGCCGAGATCGGCCTGGGTCTGGCCATCGTCCTCATGGTGTTCCGCACCCACGGCACCGCCGACGTCGACCGGCTGCGGATGCTCTCCGACAGCGCGGAAGCCGCCGAGGGCGACGATCCCGACTCCGATCACAGCATGGCATCCGCCACTGACAATCCCGCGAAGACCGCCTCGGCGGACGTGCCCCAGGGGAAGGCCACCGTCGGATGATCATCAGCATGGCGGTCCTGGTCCCGCTGCTCCCCTTCCTCGGTGCGCTGGCCGGCCTCGCGGCCGGGCACCGCGTACCCGGGCTGGTGCGGCCGCTGGCCGTGCTGCCGACCCTGGCCGCCGCCGGGCTCGCGGTCGCGGTCGCCGCCGACCTCGGCCGCGGACACCACCTCGACGCAGGCACCCGGCTCACCGTCACCGGCAGCGTCCCGATCGAGCTCTCGGTCCACCTGGACGGCTTCGCCACCCTGCTGGCCGTCCTGGTCGGCGTGGTCGCCACCTGCGTCCAGATCTACTCGACGGCCTACCTGCGCAACGACCCGCGCTACCCCTCCTACGCCGCGCTGGTGTCGCTGTTCACCGCCGCGATGCTGCTGGTGCTCTACTCCGGCGACCTGGTGGTGCTGCTCGTCGGCTGGGAGGTCATGGGCATCTGCTCGTACTTCCTGGTCGGCCACCACTGGGAGAACGAGGACGCCCGCTCCGCCTCGATCAAGGCGTTCCTGGTCACCAAGCTCGGCGACGTGCCCTTCCTGTTCGGCATCCTCGCCCTGGGCGACGCCTCCGGGACCTTCCGGATCAGCGGGATCCTCCAGGCCGCCGCCGACGGCCGGATCCACCACCCCACCGTGATCGCGCTGCTGCTGCTCTGCGGGGTCGCCGGGAAGTCCGCGCAGTTCCCGCTGCACACCTGGCTGCCCGACGCGATGGCCGGCCCGACCCCGGTCTCCGATCCACGCCGCCACCATGGTCGCCGCCGGCATCTACCTGGTGGCCCGGCTGCTCCCGGTCTTCCTGCTCTCCTCGGCGGCGCTGGTCGTCCTCGGGCGTCATGGCCGCCGTCACCATGGTCGGCTCCGCCCTGTGCGCCCTCGCCCAGGACGACATCAAGCGGGTGCTGGCCTACTCCACCGTCGGCCAGCTCGGCTACATGGCCGGTGCCCTGGCCGTCGGCGACCGCGACGCCGCCGTCTTCCACCTGCTCACCCACGGGGCCTTCAAGGCCCTGCTCTTCCTCGCGGCCGGGGTGGTCATCCACGCCGCCCACACCAACTCGCTGACCGCCATGTCCCGGATGAGCGACCTGCGCCGCCGGGTCCCGGACGCCTACTGGACGATGACCATCGGCCTGCTCGCCCTGGCCGGGATCCCGCCGTTCTCCGGCTTCTTCAGCAAGGACGCGATCCTCACCGCCGCCATGGACGCCGCCCACGGCACCGCCACACCGGCAACCTCGGCCCGGCCGGTGCCGTGCCCAGCGCGGTGGGCTGGCTCGTGCTGGTCGCCGGGCTGGTCGCCGGGCTGCTCACCGCCGTCTACGCGACCCGGCTGTGGCTGCTCACCTTCCGCGCCCCGGCCATGGACAGCACGGAGCACCAGCCCGCGCCGGGCACGGACGAACCGGTGCCATGCGCTGGCCGCTGTGGCTGCTCGCCGTCCTCGCCGTCGCCCTCGGCCTGGTCGGGCTGCGCGGCAGCTGGCTGCCCTCCTTCCTGGACGGGCTCGCTGGTGCCCTCCGGCACCACCGCGATCCTCGGCACCGCCGTTGCCCTCGCCGGGGTACTCATCGGCTGGGCCGCCTGGCGCCGCGCCACCGCCCTGGTCGCCGACGCCGCCACGGCCCCGGGGGCGCGCGCCGCCCACGAACTCGCCGAGGCCACCCGGCCCTCCGCCACCCTCGCCCACCCGGACCAGGCCGCGGCCGACCTCGCGGACATCCCGGGGTCAGCCTGGACCAGGCCCTGGCCGACGCCGCGGCCGCGGCCCGCGGCGCCCGACTGGCACCCGACCCGGCCGGCTGCTGCTCGGCCCGCTGCTCGGCCCCGCCAGCGCGGGCTTCGGCCTGGACCGCCTCTACTCCGCGCTCGTCGTCCGCCCCGTCCTCGCCGCCGCGGGACTGGTCCGCTTCCTCGACCGCGAGGTCATCGAGACCTATGTCGCCGGAGCGTCCGGGCTGCCCGACTGCTGGGCGCGGCTGTCCGCCGCGCGCAGACCGGCAACGCCCAGAGCTACCTGAGCGCACTGCTCGCCGGGGCCGTCGTCCTCGTCGTCCTCGTGGAGGCCACCGATGAACGCCGTGCTCGTCGCCCTGATCCTGCTGCCGCTGCTCGGGTCCGCGGCGACGCTGATCCCCGGCCTCTTCGGCGCGCCCGGCGAGACCGCCGACCGCCGCGCGCTGCGGTTCGGCGCGGTGGTCACCGGGCTCGCCCTGGCCCTGGCGGTGGCCCTGGCCGCCGGATTCGACCGCGGCCACTCGGGCCGGATGCAGGCCGTCACCGACCTGCCGTGGATCCCCGCCATCGGCGTCCGGCTGCACCTCGGCGTGGACGGGATCTCCCTCCCGCTGCTGCTGCTCACGGCACTGCTCACCTTCCTGTGCGCGATCTACTCGCTGAAGCGGCTCCCCGACGGGCCGGGCACCCGAGCCCGCGCGCCTACACCGGGCTGCTGCTGCTCCTGGAAACGGGCATGCTCGGCACCTTCGCGGTGCTCGACCTGATCCTGTTCTTCCTGGCCTTCGAGGTCGTGCTCCTCCCCATGTACTTCCTGATCGCCCGCTGGGCCGTGGCAGCGCGGCCGTCTCCGCCCAGGCCTCCGCGAACCGGTTCATCCTGTACCCTGCTCGGCTCCGCGATCATGCTGCTGGGCTTCCTGCTGCTCGGGCTGAAGTCCGGGACCTTCGACATGACCGTGCTCGCCCACCGCCACGGCGCCGGGCTCTCGCACAGCACGCAGGTCCTGGTCGTGCTCTCGGTCGGGCTCGGACTGGCCGTCAAGGCGCCCATGTGGCCCTTCCACAGCTGGCTGCCGGACGCCCACACCGCCGCGCCACCACCGGCTCGGTGCTGGCCGGGGTGCTGCTGAAGATGGGCACCTACGGGTTCGTCCGGGTGCTGCTGCCGGACACCCCTGAGGGCATGACGGTGTTCGCGCCCTACCTGGCCGCGTTCGCGGTGGTCGGCGTCATCTACGGCTCACTCGCCTGCCTCGCCCTGGCCCGCCCGGCGCCAAGGGCGACCTCAAGCGGCTGATCGCCTACTCCTCGGTCGGCCACATGGGCTTTGTGCTGCTCGGTATCGCCACGCTCACCCCGACCGGGGTCAACGGCGCGCTGTTCGCCAATGTCGCCCACGGCCTGATCACCGGCCTGCTGTTCTTCCTCGTCGGCGCGGTCAAGGACCGCTGCGGCACCGCCGACCTGGACACCCTGGCCGGCGCCACCGCGACCGGCGCCGCGCTGTACGGGCGCGCGCCCCGGCTCGGCGGGCTGCTCGCCTTCGCCGCCGTAGCCAGCCTCGGACTGCCCGGCCTGGCCGGGTTCTGGGGGGAACTGCTGGCCATGTTCGGCTCCTTCCATCCCGCCGCGGGGCTCCCGCCCCGCGTTCCTGGTGTTCATGGCACTTGCCGGTATGGGCACCCTGCTCACCGCCGGCTACCTGCTGGTCGTGGTGCGCCGAGTCTGCATGGGCGACCCGCGCAGTACGCACCTCTCCACCGCCGGGCATCGCGGACGTCCAGGGCTACGAATTCGCTGCCTGGACCCGCTGGTCGCCCTCACCGTCCTCGCCGGGCTCTGGCCTGCCGTCCTCCTCGGCCTCAGCAACCCGCAGTCACGGCACTTCTCGGAGGCAGCTGAGCCATGGCCATGACCCCACTCGCCGTCGCCGCTGCCGGCTCGCTGATCCAGTCCGTCGACTGGGCCGCGATCGCCCCACCGCTGATCACGCCGCCACCGGCCTCGCCGTGCTGGTCGCGGACCTCTTCCTGCCCGCCAGGCGCAAGCCGCTGCTGGGCTGGGGCGCGGTGGCAGGCCTGGTCGTGGCGCTGCTCGCGCTGCTCCCGCTGCGCTCCGGCACCCACGTCACCTTCTGCCTCAGAACCGTAGCGGGCACCACTGACAACGGAGCCTGCTCCTATGTCGCCGACCACTTCGCGCTCTCCTTCCAGCTGCTGGTGCTCGGTGGCGCGCTGCTGGTCTCGCTGCTGTCCACCCATGTGATCAGCGAGCAGCGACTACCGACCGGCGAGTACTGGTTCCTGCTGCTCAGCTCCGCTGCGGGGGCGGCGCTGCTGCCCGCCGCCCGCGACCTGGCGACCCTGGTGGTGGCCCTGGAGGTGGCCTCGCTGCCGGCGTTCGCGCTGGTCGGGCTGCGCCGGGACGGCGCGGCGGCGAGGCCGCGCTGAAGTTCTTCCTGTCCTCGGTGGCCGCCACCGCGGTGACCCTGCTCGGCGTCGGCTTCGTCTATGCCGCCACCGGCAGCATGTACCTGGGCCGGATCGCCGCCGCGCTGCCGCACGTCCCCGCCCAGCTGAAGACGCTGGCGCTGGTCGGCGCACTGCTGACGCTGGTGGGCTTCGCCTTCAAGACCGCCGCGGTGCCCTTCCACTTCTGGCTCCCGGACACCTACGCCGGTGCTCCGGTGCCGGTGGCCGCGTATCTGTCGGTGGTCGGCAAGGCCGCGGGGATCTCCGGGCTGGCCCTGATCTCGGTCATCGCCTTTCACCCGTACGGGCGAATCTGGGGGCTGGGGCTGGCCGTGGTCGCCGCGCTGACCATGACCGTCGGCAATGTGGCGGCGCTGCGGCAGCGCCCGGACGCCCGGCACAGCGCGGTACGCCTGCTGGCCTGGTCCTCGATCGCGCAGGCCGGCTATCTGCTGGTGCCCATCGCCGCGGCCGGCTACCGGCCCGGCGGGCACGACCCGCTGGGTGCGACGGTCGCCTACGCGCTGATCTACGGCGTGGTCAACCTGGGCGCCTTCGCGGTGGTGTCACTGGTCGCCGGGCGGATCGACGACTACCGGGGGCTGTTCGCCGAGCGCCCGGCGACGGCGCTGGCCCTGGCCTTCTTCCTGCTCTGCCTGGCGGGGCTGCCGCCGGGGGTGATCGGACTGTTCGGCAAGGTCGTGGTCTTCCGGGCGGCGGTGGACTCCGGACTCGGCTGGCTCGCGGTGATCATGGCCGTCAATGTCGTGATCGCGCTCTACTACTACCTGATGTGGACCGCGAAGCTGTTCCAGCCGGCCGAGGGGACGGCTGGAGGGCCGGCCGGGGAGCCCGCTGCCGGGCGGCGGCCGCGGACCGCTGCCGCTTCCGCTCGCCGTCGGCCTGGGGCTGGCCGCCGCCGTCGGGGTGGTGCTCTCGGTCGCGCCGCAGCTGGTGCTTCAGGTCGCCGGCGGCTCACTGTTCGGCTGACCTGCGGGAGCGGGCCCGCCGGGCCGGGGCCGGGGAACCAGGACATCGGCTCCGGCCGTTGGACTCTCCAGTGGGCGGTGACAGTCACCCCCAGCGTTCGTCCTGGGGGCCCACCCGTGCACCGCCGGCACAACGGTCTGAAGACCGCCGCACTTCTCGGCGGCTTCTCGGTGCTGATCGTGGTCATCGGCGGCGTCTGGGGCCGCACCGGCCTGTTCCTGGCGGTGGGCGTGGCCCTGCTGACCAACGGGTTCGCCTTCTGGAACAGCGACAAGCTGGCCCTGCGGGCGATGCGGGCGCGCCCGGTGAGCGAGTTCGAGGCGCCCGGGCTGTACCGGATCGTGCGGGAGCTCTCGATCTCCGCCCGGCAGCCCATGCCCCGGCTGTACATCTCGCCGACCTCGGCCCCCAACGCCTTCGCGACCGGCCGCAACCCGCGCAACGCGGCGGTCTGCTGCACCCAGGGCATCCTCGGTCTGCTGGACGAGCGGGAGCTGCGCGGAGTCCTCGGGCACGAGCTCTCGCACGTCTACAACCGGGACATCCTGATCTCCTCGGTGGCGGGGTCGCTGGCGTCGGTGGTGATGTTCCTGGCCAACTTCGCCTGGCTGATCCCTTACGGCCGCAGCGACGACGACGACGACGGCCCGGGCCTGGTCGGGATGCTGCTGCTGATGCTGCTCGGCCCGCTCGCCGCCACCATGATCCAGCTGGCGGTCGGGCGGTCCGCGAGTACGCGGCCGACGCCTCCGCCGCCCGGCTCACCGGCGACCCGCGGGCCCTCGCCAGCGCCCTGCGCAAGCTGGACTCCGGCAGCCAGCGGCTGCCGCTGCCGCCGGAACCCCAGCTCCAGACGGCGAGCCATATGATGATCGTCAATCCGTTCCGGCAGGGCGAGGCCGGTGCCCGGCTGTTCTCCACCCACCCCCCGACGGACAAACGGATCGCCCGGCTGGAACAGATGGCCGACTACCGCCGCTAGCGCCGCCGCTTGCGGCCCTGGCTGCGGCCCCGCTCATGGCCTTGTTCATGGCCCCCATGGCCCCATGGCCCCGTTCATGGCCCGTTCATGGCCTTGCTCGTGGCCTTGCTCGCGGCCCTGGCTGCGCTGGTGCACCCGCTCCACGACCCGTCCCGCATCTGCGTGGTGATCGCCGAGGCCGCGGCGGTGAGGAAGACGAAGTTGTAGCCGATCTGGACGATCACGATGGCGCGGGCGGTCTGTCCCGACGGGGCGACATCGCCGTACCCACCGTGGACACCGTGATCACCGTGAAGTAGAGCGCGTCCAGCCGGGTGTGCAGCCCTTGAACTCACCCGGGCTGTGAGCCAGCGCCAGATAGGCGCTGGAGAAGATCACCAGCGACAGCACGACGAGCAGCATGATGCCCACGGCGGTGCGGTCGGCCTTGGGCCGCACCAGCATCCGCCGGATCTCGATGAGCGCAGCCAGGACAGTGCCGCCAGCGCGACGCCGAAGACGGACCAGCTCAGCCCCGGGTGATGGGGACCGAACTGGTCCTGCGGCAACAGGAAGTAGCCGGTCAGCAGCAGAGCGACGCAGAGCGGCGACAGCACCCACAGCAGCCAGCGGGAGCGTTTGCCGGAAGTCGGTGGCGGCGGTGGCGGCATGGTCTCCCATCGGGACGGTCCGGGTGGGGAGACGGGGCGGACCCGGGTTCCCCCGTCCGGTCCAGCGTCCCGCCTGGAGCCGGATCGGGCCCTTCGGGCTCCGCCGTCCGGCCGATCAGGCTGCCGCTCCAGCCGCAGGTGGGGCGGGCCGGAGGCGGGCCCGGGGCATGGTTCGGCCGCAGCTGGGCAAGGGACGTCTAGAGGGGAGCGCCGCCGGGGAGCGCGCTACCCGTCCGGGGCTCCGGGGGACCTCCAGTGGTCCGCCGGGGTGGCACACTCTCGCTCAGGGGCTCGAACACCGCCGGGACACCCGATCGGCGGCGACGGGACCCGCAGCGGCGTACAGGAGGCGGTCGAAGATGGGCGTGGTCAACTTCGTTCTCAATGTGATCTGGCTGATCCTCTGCGGGATCTGGATGGCACTGGCCTATGTGGTCGCCGGGATCATCTGCTTCATCTTCATCGTCACCATCCCGTTCAGCATCGCCTCGTTCCGTATCGCCGGGTATGTCCTGTGGCCGTTCGGACGCACCACCCGCGAGCGGCCCGATGCCGGGACCGCGTCCTGTGTCGGCAATGTCATCTGGCTGGTCTTCGCGGGCTGGTGGCTGGCCTTGGGGCACCTGATGACCAGCATCGCGCTGGCCGTGACGATCGTCGGCATCCCCTTCGCCTGGGCGAACCTCAAGCTGATCCCGATCTCGCTGATGCCGCTGGGCCGCGAGATCGTCCCACCGACCAGCCCTTCGGCGCCCGTATCTGAGCGCGGCCCGCGTGCCCGTTCAGCCCAGTCGCCGGACGGGTTCCCCCGCCAGGAAGCACTCGATGTCCTCGACCGTCTGCTCGAAGTAACCCCGGTAGTTGCGCCGGCTCACATAGCCGAGGTGCGGGGTGGCCAGCAGATTCGGCAGCGAGCGGTACTCGTCGCCCTCGGGCAGCGGCTCGGTCTCGAACACGTCCACCGCGGCCCCGGCGATCCAGCCCTCGCGCAGCGCCCGGGCCAGCGCCCGCTGGTCGACGATGGCCGCGCGGGAGGTGTTGACCAGGTACGCCGAGGGCCGCATCCGGCGCAGCTCGGCGGCGCCGATCAGCCCCCGGGTCCGCTCGCTCAGCACCAGGTGCACCGAGACGAAGTCGCCTCTGTTCCAGCAGCTCCTCCTTGCTCGCGGCGAGCCGGACGCCCAGGCCCGTCCGCTCGGCGGTGAGGTTCTGGCTCCAGGCCGTCACCTCCATGCCGAACGCCTGCCCGATCGGGGCCATCCGTGCCGATTTTCCCAGGCCGAGCAGGCCCAGCCGACTGCCGTGCAGGTCCACCGCCCGGTGCTCTGCCAGGGGCCGCCGTGGCGCAGCGCGGTTTCTCCGGGACCACCTGCCTGGCCAGGCGAGGAGCAGTGCCAGGTGAGCTCGGTCGGCGGCGCGGAGGAGCCGGCGGTGCCGCACACGGTGACCCCGTGCCGGGCGCGAGCCGAGGTCGATGGCGGCGTTGTGCATCCCGGAGGTGATCAGCAGCCGCAGCCGCGGCAGCCGGCCGAACAGCTCGTCGGTGAACCGGGTGCGCTCGCGCATGGCCACACGATGTCGCAGTCGCCGATGGCCGCCACCAGGTCGTCCTGTCGGCGTGGTGACGCCG
The DNA here is from genome assembly GCA_014284505.1 of Streptacidiphilus sp. 4-A2. GTDB lineage: Bacteria > Actinomycetota > Actinomycetes > Streptomycetales > Streptomycetaceae > Streptacidiphilus. The sequence continues at coordinate 7,532,131 of JAAFYY010000001.1, forward strand.
GATCACCGTCACCTCCACCGACCCGGCCAGCCGGGACCAGTCGGCGCTCTCCAGCGCCACACCCTGGTAGTCGTCGAGCACTGCGCAGCGGAGTTTCATCGGGCTCCCGTCGATTTCCGGCGTCGTTCCGGCGGTCCTGGGCAATTCCGGCGGTTCTGGGCATCGGGTGGTCCGGGGCATTCGGGTGGTCCTGGCGCCGGCCACGGCCGCCGACGGTGCCAAGGCCCGGGGCGCCGGGGAGCCGCGGCGGAGCTGTGTCCGTGCGGTGCTCCCCGGGTCGCACGCCCGGGCCGTGTGGCTGGAGTTCCGCAGACCGAGGCCTGCTTCAGCGGTGCTTCACCACGTCAGCGGTAGTTGACGAACTGCACCGCGAAGTCCAGGTCCTTGCCCTTCACCAGGGCCTGGACGGCCTGAGGTCGTCCGGCTTTGGAGCTGACCCGCCAGCTCGTCGCCCTGGACCTGGGCCTTGACGCCCTTGGGGCCCTCATCGCGGATGATCTTGGCGACCTTCTTGGCGTTCTCCTGGGAGATGCCCTCCTCGATGGTCGCGAAGATCTTGTACTCCTTGCCGGAGAGCATCGGCTCGTCGGCGTCCAGGGCCTTGAGCGAGATGCCCCGCTTGACCAGCTTCGTCTCGAAGACGTCGAGGATCGCCTTGACGCGCTCCTCGGAGCTGGCCTTCATTTCGATCTTCTCGCCGGACCACTCGATGGAGGCGCCGACGTTCTTGAAGTCGAAGCGGGTGGTCAGCTCGCGGGCGGCCTGCCTGAGCGCGTTGTCGACCTCCTGCCGCTCGACCTTCGAGACGATGTCGAAACTGGAGTCGGCCATGATCAGTGAATCTCCTTGACGGTGCTGCGACACGGAAGGCGCCGGACCCCCGTTGGTCAAGGGATGCCGTTGCCGCTCCAGCCTAGCCATCAAGGCCCGCTCGCGCCGTCCTGCGGCCCCACTGCCCGGCTGTCGCCACGCCGGATCAACCAGGTGGCAGAGCACCCCCCACGATCGGGTATTGTTTACGACGTCGAGCGGGAGACCGCGAGACAAAATCCCTGGCGGGTTGCCCGAGCGGCCAAAGGGAGCAGACTGTAAATCTGTCGGCATAGCCTACGAAGGTTCGAACCCTTCACCCGCCACCGGAACCCGAGAGGGCTCCTGATCTGCGAGAACGCAGATCGGGGGCCCTCTCGGCGTTTTTGGGCGGAGTCGCGGCGGGCGAGAGGGGCAGGGGCGCGCCCGGGGTGCGGACGGCCCCTGCCGTGGAAGAAATCCCGAACGAGGCGGAGCCGGTCCCGTTGGCGGGTTCAGTCCGGGTCTGCGCCGTGCGGGGGGTCTGTCGGCGAGCGCGCTCTCGCCGACGTGCACGCTCTTCCAGAGGTGCTCGATCAGAGCTGGTAGTTGTCGTGAAGCCAGGTGTAGACATTGCCGAGGCAGCTTGTGGCCATGGAGAGCATGGCGGAGTAGGACTCGAAGTCGACGTGCAGGCCGGCCGGCAGGTACCACTCGCCGAATATGGCGCTGCGCTCGGTGTCGTCGTTGTACTCGTACAGGTAGAGCTTGGGCACCCTGAACTGCGCGTTGAAGCCGTTGCAGGCCGTGACCGCGAGCGGGATCTGATCCTGCGTCAGGTACTTGTCGTCAAACATCTTCATGACGAACCACGGGTCGTCCGTGCTCAGTCGGATGCCGATGGTGCGCTTGCTGTCATCGTCGTTGAACCGGAACGTGATGGTGTCCCCGTCAACGTGGTAGCTCAACTTGCGCTCCCGCGCATAGTCCTGCGTGTGCTGCCACCACGACTCCCCGATCGTTTGCATCTGGGGGGATCTCCTTTGCCGTTCGCCCCGTGAGGTGCGTGTTTCTGCTTGCGCTTGCCCGCGCAGGATATGTGCGACAGGGCTGTTCGGAACGAGGCCCTGGGCGGCCGCTGCGAGCGCGGGCCGGTTTCGTGGGCCCGGCGGGTGGGGGTCAGTGCTGGGCAGGGGGCTGGGGCGGGAGTTGGGGAGGGTGATGCCGAAGTGGGTGCGGTAGGCGTCGAGCAGGGCGTCGTCGGGGAGCCGGGATTCGTGGCGGCCGTCGGCGTCGGTGCTGACCAGGGTGTCGCCACTGAGGGTGATCCGGCCGCCGGGGGTGAGCAGCGAGCAGACCAGCGAGCGGGTGAAGTGGGACTTGGGAGAGGTGCGCTGCCACCAGCAGGCCATCTCGAAGTCCGACAGGCTCCGGGGGCGGGTCTCCAGCCGGTACTGCGGCTTGCCGTCGCACAGGACGTCCAGGTCACCGTCGGGGTCTGCTCGATCCGGAACACGCCGCTCGGGTCCTGCTGGTCGCCGCGCTCGTCGAGGCGGAGCGGGAACTCGGCGAACCGGCCGAAGCCGACGTCCACCAGCCAGGGTTGCGGGGTGTCCACGCGCAGGGCGAGGTGGTCGAACAGCGGCCCGAAGCCGTCCTCCCCGTGGACGCGGGCGGAGAGCAGGGTCACCGGATAGCCGAGGACGGTCAGCAGTGCGGCAAAGGCCCCGTTCAACTCGTAGCAGAAGCCGCCTCGTTGACGCAGGGTCAGTTTATCGGCCAGCGCCCCTGGTTCGAGCACGATCTCCTCGCCGAGGTGGACGCTGAGGTTCTCGAACGGCACGGTGCGCAGATGCCGCTGCTGAAGTTCGCGCAGGGTGGCCAGATCCGGCCGGGTCGGACGTGGGCCGCCGAGGCGGTCGAGGTAGGCCCCGGTGCGGGCAGGGCTGAGCGTGAGCTGGTCCATGGCTCCGTTATGCCAGTCGGCGGGCGCCGCTGCCATCGGGCCGCGGGAGGGCGGCAGGCCGGAGCCGGCGGCCCCCGGTCGGCCGTGGGGCGTACGGCCGGAGGCGGAGCGGGGCCCGGAGCGGCGCGCTGGGGCCCGGTCGGCGGCGCGGTGGGGCTGGGAGGCGGCTGTGGATAAAGCGATGCGGCTGTGGATAAAACATTGCCTGCGGCAATATTTCTCCCGGGGTAGTGTTGTTGTATGTAGGGCCGCGGGCAGCGCGTGCCGACCGTTCGGCCCCTCCCTCTCCGATCAGGAGGCGCACGATGACGTGGCACAGGAGCGCCCATCAGGCCGATGCCGAACGGGACCCGGGGACCGAAGCGCCGGTCGGCGGCGGCGGCGCGGCCCGGCCCGATCCGCACACGGCGGAGCTGATCCTCGCCGCGGTGGCCACCGAGGGCCTGCCCGCGCTGACCCGGGTCATGCTGGCGGCCAGGAACGGCGACCGGGACGCGGCCGGGATGCGGGTGGGCGCGCTGCTGCGAGCACTGTCGGGGACCAGCTGGTTCACCGCGCACGACCTGCTCAGCAATGCGGGCGTCCAGGAGACCACCACCGTCGGCGAGCTCGACCAGACCCAGCGCAGCACGCTGAGCCGCAGTCTCAGCCGGATCCTGGAGTCCTCGGCGGAGCAGGCGCCGGGCCGGGCGGCGACCGCGCAGTAGCGGCGGCGCGGGCCGGGAAACGGGAGCGGACCTGGTTCGGCGGCGTCCGCGGCTGGGCAGTCAGGGGAACAGCAGTTCCACCGCGCGTGCCAACGGCCCGTGGTACAAAGCGAATCTGTGATCGGGGGGCGCGTGGGCGCACGGCGGGGTGAGGGGGCGGTCTCAGTGGCCGAGGCGGACATCGAGGCGGCACTGGCCACCTGGACGCTGTCGCATGTGGTGCGCCGCAATGGCAGACCGCTGCCGGCGGCCCATATCGAACTGGCCCGGCGGCGGATGGCCGAGCCCGGCGCGCTGCTGCTGCTCGCCCGCGCCGAGAGCGGCGAAGGCGGCGGCGAGGACAGTGAGGGCGGCAGGGGCCGCGAGAGCGGCAAGGACAGCGGGGGCGGCGCCGATGGCAGCGGTGCCGCCGGGGCCAGGGTGACCGCCGCGGTCGTCCCGGCCGCCGAGGGCGGGGACCGCGCGGCGGCGGAGTCCGGCCCGGTGGTCGGCACCATCCTCGGGGTCCAGGGGCTGGACCAGGACGGCGCCGGGCCGCCCGTGCCGGGCCTGCTGCACATATCCCTGCTCAGCGTCGCGCCGGACCGCTGGGGCCAGCACATCGGACGGCTGCTGGTCGACCAAGTCCTGGACAGCGCCTCGGCCCGGGGCTTCGAGCAGGCCCAGCTCTGGACCCACGCCGACAACCTGCGGGCGAACCGGCTGTACAAGTCCATGGGCTTCCGCCGCAGCGGCCGGGTCCGGATCGACGACTGGGGCGAGCTGCTGGTGCACTACCGGCGCGCGGTGCGCCACTGACCCGCCCCGCGGCCGGGCACCGGGGCGGGCCGCTCAGTGCGGGCTGCCGCCGCGGCCCTGGCGGGGCACGGCGGGGCCGTCCGCGTCGGCGTACTCGCGTACCGCGCTGGTACGGCTGACCACGCGCCCAGCGTGCAGCACCACCCGGCTGTGGCCGCCGGAGAGGACGCCGGGCAGGTCCGCGCCGCGCACCGCCAGCAGGTCGGCCGGACAGCCGACGTCCAGGGTGACCGGCGGCAGGCCCAGTGCGGCCCTGGCCGCGGCGCTCACCCGGAGGTAGGCCGAGGCCGGATCCAGGCCGTCGGTGGCGGCCAGCAGGAACGCGGCCTCCAGCGGGTCGGTGCGTCCCACCGGATTGGTCCGGTCCCGCAGCGCGCCGCTCCCGGCGGCGATCCGGACCCGGCCGCCAGCAGCGGGCCGACCGGCAGCCGGGAGCGCGGGCCGGCCGGGGTGCCCGCGCAGCGGCCGCTCTGCGGCAGGCAGCTCAGCGTGATCCCGGCTCCGGCCAAGACGTGTGCGGTGCGCCCGAGTTCGGCGTCCGCGAGCAGACCGAGGCCGGTGCAGGGGCCGAGGGTGACCTGGCTGTGCAGCGGGGCCAGCGCGGCGGTCAGCCGGGCGAAGCGGACCGGGTCCGCGGCGTCGGTGTGCAGGTCGAGCGGCCGGCCGGCCTCGGCGGCCAGGACGGCCGCGGCCCGCGCGAAGCCGCCGGGATCGGGATCCGGATCGAGGTCGGGGCAGCCGCCGACGGCGTGCGCGCCCATGGCCAGCGCCTCCCGTAGCAGCGCGCCCCTGATGACCCCCGGCCCCCGTCAGCGGGCCGGGCAGGAAGGCCACCTGAAGTTCCATCAGGCCGCGCAGACTGCGGGCGACCTGGAGCGCCGCCTCCAGATGCGCCAGCGGATGGACGCCGCCGACCCGCACCTGGGTGCGCTGCGCCACCGCGCCGTAGCCGAGCCCGCTCAGCGCCGCCTCGGTGATCCGCCGCCGTACCGCCTCCACCGTCTCCGCCGCCGGGCGCGGAGCCGCTGCCGGGTGCGGAGCCGCCGGGGGCCGCGCCGATGGCCAGGAGGTGCCGAAGGCCTCGTCCAGGTGGGCGTGCGGCTCGGCCGGTGCGGGCAGCAGCAGATAGCCGGTGAGGTCCAGCCGCTCGGGCCCGTCCAGGCTGCCGGGCGGGCCGACCGCCTCGATCTGCCCGCCGCTGACCCGTACGTCCAGGCTCCGCCCGTCCGGCAGCCGGGCCCCGGTCAGCAGCTGCGACCGGGCCGGGCCGCCGGGGGAGCCGGCCGGCGGGGAGGGCGGACCGCTGGGCATCGCCGCTCCTTCCCCGTCCGCTGCCGGGCGGCCGCTGGGTGCGGAGGCCTCGCAGATGCCGGGTCGGGCCGCCGCTGGGGAGCCTAGGCCGCGGCGGAGGGCGGTGCGGGGAGGCGCGTGGGGATGATCGGGAGGAGTCCGGAAGTCGTACTGGTTGGGCGGTGACCCGGGGTGCCCTGAGCTGGGATGTGCCTTCCCGGAACGGATTTCACGGATCGGCCGGGACCGTGTAATGTCTTCCTCGGTCAAGCCCCTATAGCTCAGTCGGTAGAGCGTCTCCATGGTAAGGAGAAGGTCTGCGGTTCGATTCCGCATGGGGCTCGGATGAGAGGGTCCCCCGCTTCGGGCGCGACGATCGTCGTGGCGGTGTAGCTCAGTTGGTAGAGCAAGCGGCTCATAATCGCTGTGTCACCGGTTCAAGTCCGGTCACCGCTACCACGCCCTGTAGCCGATTGTCGGGTAACCGGCGGCGTCGGCTACTCTTGTCTGTGTTCATAACGTTGTCTGTCCGAGGAAGGCACTCCTGTGGCCGCCACTGATGTCCGCCCGAAGATCACGCTGGCCTGCGTGGAGTGCAAGGAGCGGAACTACATCACCAAGAAGAACCGGCGTAACGACCCGGACCGTCTTGAGATGAAGAAGCACTGCCCCCGTTGCAACTCGCACACCGCGCACCGCGAGACCCGCTGAGCACTGCGTTCTACGCAGGGCCGGTGCTCTCGACCAGCACAGGCGAAGGCCGTCCCCAGTCACGGGGGCGGCCTTCGCTGCGTTGCGTCCGTCCCCAACCCGAGGATCCCAGGGAGCTTGTCCATGCCGCTCGACCCCTCCTTCATCGGGCGGACATATCCGCCCACTGCTCCGTACGAAGTGGGACGCGAGAAGATCCGGGAGTTCGCCGAGGCCGTCGGTGACACCAACCCGGTGTACACGGACGCCGAGGCGGCCAAGGCGCTCGGTCACCCGGATGTGATTGCCCCGCCGACCTTCCCGTTCCTGATCACCTACCGGGCGGCGGGCCAGGTCGTCAACGACCCGGAGCTCGGGCTGGACTTCTCCCGGGTGGTCCACGGCGACCAGCGCTTCAGCTACACCCGTCCGGTGCGGGCCGGGGACCGGCTGACGGTCACCTGTTCCATCGAGTCGATCAAGACGCTGGCCGGCAACGACGTGCTGACCGTGCGCGGCGAGGTGCACGACGAGAGCGGTGAGCCGGTGGTCACCGCGCAGATGATGCTGGTGGCCCGCGCCGCCGAGGAGGGGTGAGCATGTCCGCGAACATCAGCTACGACCAGGTCGAGGTCGGCACCGAGCTCCCGGCCCAGGTGTTCCCGGTGAGCCGGGCCACACTGGTGCGCTACGCCGGGGCCTCGGGCGACTTCAACCCGATCCACTGGAACGAGAGCTTCGCCACATCCGTTGGCCTGCCCGATGTGATCGCGCACGGCATGTTCACCATGGCCGAGGCGATCCGGGTGGTGACCGACTGGGTCGGCGACCCGGGCGCGGTGGTCGACTACGGCGTGCGCTTCACCAAGCCGGTGGTGGTCCCCAACGACGAGACCGGTGCGGAGATCCAGGTCTCGGCGAAGGTGGCGGCCAAGCTGGACGACCGCCGGGTGCGGGTGGACCTGCTGGCGACCAGCGCCAGGCAGAAAGTCCTCGGCATGTCCCGGGCCGTGGTCCAGCTCAGCTGAGACACTGTCGACGGAACGCCCTGCGACCAGGGCGTTCCGTCGGCCGCGGGGTCGGTGCTTGACTTGTTAGTAATTGGCCACTAACTTTGATGGCATGGCAAAGACGAGCATCAGGATGACGGCGGAGGAGCGGCGCGAGAGCGTCATCCGCGCCTCCATGATCGAGTTTGCCGAGCGCGGCTACAACGGCACCACCACCCAGTCGATCGCGGACCGGGTCGGCGTCTCCCAGCCGTACCTGTTCCGGCTCTTCCCCAGCAAGCGGGCGCTCTTCGAGGCCGCCGCGCGCCGCTGTATGGACGATGTCCGGGAAGCGTTCCTCTCCGCCTCCGAGGGGCTGGCGGGGGAGGAGGCCCGGGAGGCGATGGGCATCGCGTACATGGATCTGATCAACGACCGCAGCCGGCTGATGATGCAGATGCAGATGTATGTCTCCACGGCCGCCGCCGAGGCGGCGGGGGACTCCGAGGTGGGCCGGGCGGTCCGGGCCATGTGGGAGGAGCTGTGGGACGCGGTCACCGAGCGCGCCTCGATGACCCCCGAGCAGGCCAAGGACTTCTTCTCGCAGGGAATGCTGATCAACGCGCTGGTCGCCATGGGCTTTCCGATGGAGAGTCACCTCTGGCAGGGATTCGGCTTCGAGGGCAAGGGCTGCTGAGACCGTTCGGACCGATGGTCCGGACGGTTGCTTTTGGCCCTCGAAAGTTATTGATGGATAACTAATAGGAGCCCCCGGTTCGGGGGCCGGCAGCAAGGGAAGCGACATGCGCAAGGGGAACCCAGCAGTCTGGGCCTTCGTCGTCACCAGTACCGCGGGCTTCATGGCCGCGCTCGACAACCTCGTTGTCACCACGGCGCTCCCGTCCATCCGGGCCCACCTCGGCGGCGGGATCAGCGACCTCGAATGGACCGTCAACGCCTACACCCTCACCTTCGCCGTGCTGCTGATGCTCGGCGCGGCCCTCGGCGACCGGTTCGGCCGCCGCCGGATCTTCACCCTCGGCCTGGCCCTGTTCACCCTCTCCTCGCTGGGCGCCGCGCTCGCCCCCGACATCGGCGTGCTGATCGGCGCCCGGGCCGCGCAGGGCGTCGGCGCGGCGCTGCTCACCCCGGTCAGCCTCACCCTGCTCACCAACGCGGTACCGCCGGCCAAGCGCGGCGCCGCCTTCGGGGCCTGGGGCGCGGTCAACGGCATGGCGGTCGCCCTCGGGCCGCTGATCGGCGGCACCGTCGTCGAACACCTCTCCTGGCAGTGGATCTTCGCGCTGAATGTGCCGATCGGGCTGGCACTGCTGCCGCTGGCCAGGCTGCGGCTGTCGGAGAGCCACGGCCCCAACGGGCGGCTGGACATCACCGGGACCGTGCTCGCCAGCACCGGGCTCTTCGGCATCGTCTACGCGCTGATCCGCGGCAACTCCGACGGCTGGACCAGCGCCACCGTGCTCAGCGGGCTGGTCGCGGGCGCCGCGCTGCTGATCGCCTTCGTGATCCACGAGATGCGCACCGACGCGCCGCTGCTGCCCATGCGGCTGTTCCGCAACCGCGCCTTCGCCGCCGTCAACACCGCCGCGCTGCTGATGTCCCTGGGCATGTTCGGGTCGATCTTCCTGCTCAGCCAGTGGCTCCAGAACGCCCAGGGCTACAGCCCGATGGAGGCCGGGGTCCGGATGCTGCCCTGGACCGCCATGCCGATGCTGGTCGCGCCGATCGCCGGACTGTTCATCAACCGGATCGGCGGCCGGATCATCATCGTCACCGGCCTGGTGCTCCAGGCGGCCGGGCTCACCTGGTTCGCGGTGCTGGTGGCGGCCCATGTAGCTACGCCTCGCAGCTGCCCGGTCTGATCCTCTCCGGCGTCGGCATGGCGCTGTTCTTCTCCCGGTCGCCGCGGTGCTGATGGGCTCGGTGCGGCCGGAGGAGCAGGGGTGGCCTCCGGCGCCAACAGCGCGCTGCGGGAGGTCGGCGGGGCGCTCGGGATCGCGGTGCTGACCTCGGTCTTCACCGCCCGCGGCGGCTACGGCAGCCCGCAGACCTTCGCCGACGGGCTGACCCCGGCGCTGTGGGTGGGGGCCTCCGCGATCGCCGCCGGGGCGGTGGCCGCCGCGCTGATCCCGCGCCACCGGCGCTCGGCCGCGGCGGTACCGGTCGGCGGGGCGGCGGCCCAGGAGCCGACGCCGGTCGGCTGACCGGCCCGGCCCGTCCGGGCCCGCGCTCCCCGAAACCGGGCAGCGGCGGGCCCGGACTGCCGCACCGGGCCGGGGGAGCGGTGGGCCGGGCCGGTTCCCCCTCTAAGCTGGCCGGGTGCAGGAACTCCAGGACGCCCCGCTCGCCCCGCTGACCACCTTCCGCCTCGGCGGTCCGGCCCGTCGGCTGGTCACCGCCACCACCGACGAGGAGGTCGTGGCCACCATCAGGGCCGCCGACGCCGCCGGTGAGCCGCTGCTGGTCATCGGCGGCGGCAGCAACCTGGTCATCGGCGACAAGGGCTTCGACGGCACCGCCCTGCGGATCGCCACCACCGGCCACACCCGGCAGGGCACCACCATCGACGCCGCTGCCGGTGAGGTCTGGAACGACCTGGTCAGCACCACGGTGCTGGAGTACGGCCTGGCCGGGACCGAGTTCCTGGCCGGGATCCCCGGCTCGGTCGGCGCCACCCCGGTGCAGAACGTCGGGGCGTACGGCGCGGAGGTGGCGAACACGGTGACCGAGGTGGTCGCCTACGACCGTCTCCAGCGCGAGACGGTGACCCTGGCCAACGCCGAGTGCGCGTTCTCCTACCGGACCAGCGTTTTCAAGGCGCAGCCGGAGCGCTATGTGGTGCTGCGGGTCCGCTTCTCGCTGGAGGACGCGGGCGGCCGCTCCATGCCGGTCCGCTATGCCGAGGTGGCCCGTACGCTCGGCGTGGAACCGGGGGAGCGGACCGCTCTGCGGACCGCCCGGGAGACCGTGCTCGCGCTGCGCGCCGGCAAGGGCATGGTGCTGGACCCGGAGGACCACGACACCTGGTCGGCCGGATCGTTCTTCACCAATCCGGTGCTGGACGCGGCCGAGTACCCGGCCTTCCTGGCCCGGGTGCGGGAACTGCTCGGCCCGCAGACCGAGCCCCCGGTCTACCCGGCGGCGGACGGCGGCGCCAAGACCTCGGCGGCCTGGCTGATCGACCGGGCCGGCTTCACCAAGGGCTACGGCAGCGGCCCGGCCCGGCTCTCCGGAAAGCACACCCTGGCGCTGACCAACCGGGGCCTGGCCACCACCGAGGACCTGCTGGCGCTGGCCCGCGAGGTGCGCGACGGGGTCCATGCGGCCTTCGGGGTCACCCTGGTCAACGAGCCGGTACTGGTCGGCGTCGAGCTCTAGCCGCAGTACCGGCCGGGCCCGCAACCGGCCCGGCCCGGCGGTCCCGGCGGCCCTGGTGGCCCCGGCGGGTCAGGACGACAGCCAGCTGTCCACATCCGCCAGCAGCCCGCTGCGGACCTCCTCCGGCGCGCAGGAGGCGCGCACCGACTGCCGGGCCAGCTCGGCCAGTTCCGCGTCACTGAAGCCGTGCACCTCCCGCGCCAGCTCGTACTGGGCCACCAGCCGCGACCCGAACAGCAGCGGGTCGTCGGCGCCCAGCGCCAGCGGCACGCCCGCGTCGAAGAGCGTGCGCAGCGGGACGTCCTCCGCCTTCTCGTACACACCCAGGGCCACATTGGACGCCGGGCACACCTCGCAGGTGATCTGGCGGTCGGCCAGTCGCTGCATCAGCCGTGGGTCCTCGGCGGCGCGCACACCGTGCCCGACCCGGTTGGCGCCCAGGTCGTCCACGCAGTCCCGGACGCTGGACGGTCCGGCCAGCTCGCCGCCGTGCGGCGCGGCCAGCAGCCCGCCCTCCCGGGCGATGGCGAAGGCCCGGTCGAAGTCCCGTGCCATGCCCCGGCGTTCGTCGTTGGACAGGCCGAAGCCGACCACACCCTGGTCGGTGTAGCGGACCGCCAGCCGGGCCAGGGTGCGGGCGTCCAGCGGGTGCTTCATCCCGGTTCGCCGCGACCAGGACCCTGATCTGCACCCCGGTGGCCCGGGAGGCGTCCTGCACCGCGCCCAGGATCAGCTCCAGGGCGGGAATCAGGCCGCCCAGCCGGGGGGCGTAGGAGGTCGGGTCGACCTGTATCTCCAGCCAGCGCTGCCCTCGGAGCGTTCGTCCTGGGCGGTCTCCAGCACCAGCCGCCGGATGTCCTCTTCGTCGCGCAGCACGGATCGCGCCATGTCGTACAGCCGTTGGAAGCGGAACCAGCCGCGTTCGTCGGTGGCCCGGAGCTTCGGGGGCTCACCCGAGCTCAGGGCCTGGGCGCCCAGCGCCTCGGGCAGGTGCACTCCGTGCTTGTCGGCGAGCTCCAACAGCGTGGCCGGACGCATGGAGCCGGTGAAGTGCAGGTGCAGATGCGCCTTGGGCAGGAGGCGGACATCGCGGACGACGGGGACAGCTGTGACCGCGGGAGGTGCGATTGTCGGGGCTGATACCTGTTCCATCCACAGATCTTCGCTTATCCAGCGTGATCCCGGAATACAACCAGGTCAAGACCCTCGATCGGGTGAGCGAACAGTGCGCGGCGTTGACGGGCGCCACATATGGGCGCCACACATGCGCGTCACGGAGGCCGGTCACGGAGGCCGGTCACGGAGGCCGCCCGAACCGGGCCTGCGGCGTCCGACGCGAAGGGCCCGCGGCGCCGACTGCGAGCAGTGGCGCCGCGGGCCCTGGGGCACGGACCGCGGCAGGACCGGGCGGAATCCGGGCGGGGATCAGGCGGGGATCAGGCCTGGGCCTCGCCCAGCAGCTTCTGCAGCCGGGTCGCGCCCTCCGCCAGGTCCTCGTCGCCCAGCGCGTAGGAGAGCCGCAGGTAGCCCTGGGTGCCGAAGGCCTCGCCCGGCACCACGGCGACCTCGGCCTCGTCCAGGATCAGCGACGCCAGCTCGGCGGAGTTCTGCGGGCGGCGGCCGCGGATCTCCTTGCCCAGCAGGCCCTTCACCGAGGGGTACACGTAGAACGCGCCCTCGGGCTCCGGGCAGACCACGCCGGGGATCTCGTTGAGCATCCGGACGATGGTCCTGCGGCGCCGGTCGAAGGCGGTCCGCATCTCGTCCACGGCCGACAGGTCGCCGCTCACCGCAGCCAGCGCCGCGACCTGGGCGACATTGCTGACGTTGGAAGTGGCGTGCGACTGGAGGTTGGTGGCCGCCTTGATGACGTCCTGCGGGCCGATCACCCAGCCCACCCGCCAGCCGGTCATCGCGTAGGTCTTGGCGACCCCTTGACCACGACGCACTTGCCGGCCAGCTCCGGCACGGCCACCGGCAGCGAGACGAACTCCGCGTCGCCGTAGACCAGGTGCTCGTAGATCTCGTCGGTGAGCACCCACAGCCCGTGCTCGACGGCCCAGCGGCCCACGGCCTCGACCTCGGCGCGGGTGTACACCGCGCCGGTCGGGTTGGACGGCGAGACGAACAGTAGGACCTTGGTCCGCTCGGTCCGGGCTGCCTCCAGCTGCTCCAGCGAGACCTTGTAGCCGGTGGTCTCGTCGGCCACGACCTCGACCGGCACGCCGTTCGCCAGCCGGATCGACTCCGGGTAGGTGGTCCAGTACGGCGCGGGCACGATCACCTCGTCACCCGGGTCCAGCAGGGTCGCGAACGCCTCGAAGATGGCCTGCTTGCCGCCGTTGGTCACCAGCACCTGCGAGGGCTCCACCGCCCAGCCGGAGTCCCGCAGGGTCTTGGCGGCGATGGCCGCCTTGAGCTCGGGCAGCCCGCCGGCCGGCGTGTAGCGGTGGTTCCTGGTGTCGTGGCAGGCGGCAGCGGCCGCGTCGACGATGTAGCCCGGGGTCGGGAAGTCGGGCTCACCGGCGCCGAAACCGATCACCGGGCGGCCGGCGGCCTTGAGGGCCTTGGCCTTGGCGTCGACGGCCAGGGTCGCGGACTCGGCGATGGCGCCGACGAGGGCGGAGACGCGGCGGTCGGCCGGACGGATGCTGGGGTCAGGGAGGGGGAAGCAGCGCTCATACCTGCATCGTCGCAGACACCGGCGCGGCGGGCACAGGCGTTTCGACATACGGCCCGGGAGTGGGACGGCCGGGTCGGACAGGTGTGCGCCGACCGGCCGGAAACCGGAGCCCGGCCTGCTCTTTCGGTGACGGAGCAGGTGTCCGCGGGGCCTTCGGGAGCGGCGGGAAAGCGGGTGAGGGGCGCGGCGGCACGTTCGACGGCAGGGCATTCGACCAATCCCGCTTCCACCCCCTACACTCGACCTCCGATGGACCCGAGCTGCGGCTCACGGAAAAAGCACACCCCGTGCGGACGCTGTGATGCGGTAGGTTGAGTCCTGCGAGTCCGGCCAGCCGGGCTCCGAAGGGTCGTAGCTCAATTGGTAGAGCACCGGTCTCCAAAACCGGCGGTTGGGGGTTCAAGTCCCTCCGGCCCTGCTGTCCGCACTGTTGCGAACGTGCTTCAGGCGGTACCGTCCAGCAGTGCGTCATTACGAGATCGCAACACTGCGACCACTCGAACAGGTACCGATCTTCAGGTGAGGAACGAGTGACGGAGACCGTGGGCTCCACCGCGACACCTGATCGTGGTAACCCTGAGGACGAGAGCGGCGAGGGCCTGTCCCGCCGCGACCGCAAGCGTGCCAACAAGGCCGCCGGCGGCAGGAAGCAGAAGGACCCGAACCGCAAGAACGTCTTTGCGCGTGGGGCTCTCTTCTACCGCCAGATCATCGCCGAACTGCGCAAGGTCGTCTGGCCCACCCGTAACGACCTCACCACCTACACGGCGACGGTCATCGTCTTCGTGCTGGTGATCATGGCCGTCGTGTACGGCATGGACAGCGGCTTCTCCGAGCTGGCGAAGGTCATCTTCGGCTGACAGCCCGTCGTGGGCTGACCGGCGCCTGTCGCGCCGCTGCCGGGCTCTCGTGGGATCATCCGGACCGTGGTGGTAATTCCGCCACGGGACCGGGAATCAACGCCGGACACCGCCGTGCGGACGCTCCGCTACCGTGGAGTCGGTATCGTTGAGTATCCGAGCCGCCCGCAGCCAAGCCCCTGCTTCTCCCTGTGGAAGGTCCGGTACCGTCCCACCCTTCATCTCCAGGAAGAAGCAGCCAACGTGTCTGAGTCCCACCCGTCCGACGCCGCTGAGACCCCCGAGGCCGACGAGGCCCTGGAGTCGGTGGAAGCCGCGGAGCTGGACGCTTCCGCGTGGGCCGGTGCCGACGACTCCGCCGAGCAGATCATCGACAACGCCGATGGGGATGACGACGAGGTCGAGGCGGCCGATGACGCGGCCGGCGGTTCTGCCGAGGAGGCCGCGCTGACCGTGGTCACCGACGAGGAGTCCGAGGCCGTAGAAACGGACGAGGAAGCCGTCGCTGAGGTCAGCGAGGCCGATGGGGTCGAGATCGACCCGGTCGCCGCGTTCCGCGAGGAACTGCGGCTCGCTCCCGGCGAGTGGTACGTCATCCACACCTACGCCGGCTACGAGAACCGGGTGAAGTCGAACCTGGAGCAGCGCGCGGTCTCGCTGAACGTCGAGGACTACATCTACCAGGCCGAGGTGCCCCAGGAAGAGGTCGTCCAGATCAAGAACGGCGACCGCAAGACCATCCGTCAGAACAAGCTGCCCGGCTATGTGCTGGTGCGCATGGACCTGACGAACGAGTCCTGGGGCGTCGTCCGGAACACCCCCGGGGTCACCGGCTTCGTCGGCAACGCCTACGACCCGTACCCGCTCACCCTGGACGAGGTCGTGAAGATGCTCGCCCCGGACGTCGAGCGCGCCGCGGCCAAGGAGGCCGGCCGGCCCTCGCAGGTCCGCCCGTCCGAGATCCAGGTCCTCGACTTCGAGGTCGGCGACTCGGTCACGGTCACCGACGGCCCGTTCGCCACCCTCCAGGCGACCATCAACGAGATCAACCCGGACTCCAAGAAGGTCAAGGGCCTGGTCGAGATCTTCGGCCGGGAGACCCCGGTCGAGCTCTCCTTCGACCAGATCACCAAGAACGACTGAGCCAGGAACGACCGAGCCAGGAACGACCGCCCCGGAAGGGGCGCCGCCGCTGTCCGTGAGGGCCCCGCACCGAGGTGTGCGGGGCCCTCGTGTCGGTGGCCCCGGACTGATCCATTTCGGGAACCAGGCCCTTTCGGGCTATCCTGATCCGATGTGTGCGTAGCGCCGGGCCGTTCGGCCGGGCGGCCACACAATCCCAAGGCCCCGCCGGTGCGCCTGAGCACGCCGGTCGGGAACACCTCTCGTAAGGACCCGGAGAGAGAACATGCCTCCCAAGAAGAAGAAGATCACAGGGCTGATCAAGCTCCAGATCAAGGCTGGTGCGGCCAACCCCGCCCCGCCCGTCGGCCCCGCGCTGGGTCAGCACGGCGTCAACATCATGGAGTTCTGCAAGGCCTACAACGCGCAGACCGAGTCGCAGCGCGGCATGGTCGTGCCGGTGGAGATCACGGTCTACGAAGACCGCAGCTTCACCTTCATCACCAAGACCCCGCCGGCCGCCCGCCTGATCCTCAAGGCCGCCGGGATCGACAAGGGCTCCAAGGAGCCCCACAAGACCAAGGTCGCCAAGCTCACGGCTGCCCAGGTCCGTGAGATCGCCTCGATCAAGCTGCCCGACCTGAACGCCAACTCCCTGGAGCAGGCCGACAAGATCATCGCTGGCACCGCCCGGTCGATGGGCATCACCGTCGAGGGCTGAAGTCCGCTTCGGCACCCCGATCGGCAGTGGTAGGACCGAGCGCGGTCCGCAGCCACCACAACTCCACGTCTTTCATCCACAGGAGCAGCAGTGAAGCGCAGCAAGGCTCTGAACGAGGCGGCGGCCAAGGTCGACCGCGACCGTCTCTACGCCCCGCTCGAGGCGATCCGCCTCGCCAAGGAGACGAGCACCACCAAGTTCGACGGCACCGTCGAGGTCGCCATGCGTCTGGGTGTCGACCCGCGCAAGGCCGACCAGATGGTCCGCAGCACCGTGAACCTTCCGCACGGTACCGGCAAGACCGCCCGGGTCCTGGTCTTCGCGACCGGTGACCGTGCCGCGGCAGCGGAGGCTGCGGGCGCCGACATCGTCGGTGCCGACGAGCTGATCGACGAGGTCGCCAAGGGCCGCCTGGACTTCGACGCCGTCGTGTCCACCCCCGACCTGATGGGCAAGGTCGGTCGCCTGGGCCGCGTGCTCGGCCCCCGTGGCCTGATGCCGAACCCGAAGACCGGCACCGTGACCCCGGACGTGGCCAAGGCCGTGACCGAGATCAAGGGCGGAAAGATCGAGTTCCGGGTCGACAAGCACTCGAACCTGCACCTGATCATCGGCAAGGTGTCGTTCGACGACGAGAAGCTCGTCGAGAACTACGCCGCCGCGCTGGACGAGGTGCTCCGCGCCAAGCCGTCCGCGTCCAAGGGTCGCTACATCAAGAAGATCGCGATCAGCACCACGATCGGCCCCGGGATCCAGGTCGACCCGAGCCGTACCCGCAACCTTCTGACCGAGGAGGACCCGGCCGCCGTCTGATCGTTGATCGGACGCACCGGGTAGCAGCGAAACCTCGGAACGGGCCGGTTCCCCTCCCTCGCGGAGCGGGATCCGGCCCGTTCTGCTGTCCGGGCGGCCCCGTTCTCCCGGCACGGACCCGGCACGGCACCCGGCACAGACCGCCCAGGAGCCGCCCAGGAGCCGCCCGGGACCGTCCGGGCGGCGACGCGGCGACGCGGCGACGGGCACGCCCGTTCGGCGGGTGGGGGGGAGAGGCCGTGGACGGGGCTCCGACGGCCCGCCGCGCCGGTACGGGGCCGTGGAGCGGGGCAGCGGCCGGGCCGGGGGCTCGCGCCCGCGCGGACGCCGGACCCCCGCCCCGGGGGGCCTCGCCGGGGCGATTTGCCCCCGGGCGGTTCGGTCCCGTACCTTGGGACACGCCACAGACCGCTGGTTGTCGCCGCCTGCCTTGTGAAGGCAAGCATGGTGACCGAAGGCTCCGCGAAGGATTGCGGACAACCCGCGCAGGATGGATGAGGAAGATCGCGCTCCGGAGGTATGCCGCAAGGCGGCCGCCGTTGAGCATGTTGAAGCCCCGTGCGCCTGCGCCGGGGCTGTTCTGTTTTTCCCGAACACTTTCTTCCGGCGGTAAGGGCGTAGCAGGTCGACTCAACGGTCGGCCACGCATCGACATCACGGAAGGAGGCGTAAGCCTATGGCAAGGCCCGACAAGGCTGCCGCCGTCGCCGAGCTCACGGACAAGTTCCGTGGTTCCAACGCGGCCGTGCTGACCGAGTACCGCGGTCTGACCGTGGCGCAGCTGAAGACGCTGCGTCGCTCGCTCGGCGACAACGCCAATTACGCCGTGGTGAAGAACACGCTGACCAAGATCGCCGCCAACCAGGCCGGCATCTCCGAGCTCGACGACCTGTTCGCGGGTCCGACGGCTGTCGCCTTCGTCGCCGGTGACCCGGTGGAGTCGGCGAAGGCTCTGCGTGACTTCGCCAAGGAAAACCCCGCACTGATCATCAAGGGCGGTGTCCTTGACGGTAAGGCGCTGTCCGCCGATGACATCAAGAAGCTCGCGGACCTCGAGTCCCGCGAGGTGCTGCTCGCCAAGCTGGCGGGTGGCCTGAAGGCGTCGATGGCCAAGGCCGCCGCCACCTTCCAGGCCCCCCTCACGGAGTTCGTCCGCACCGCGGAGGCGCTCCGGGCCAAGGTCGAGCAGGGCGGTGCCGGTACGCCGGCTCCCGCCGCCGAGGACGCGGTCTCCGAGTAATTCGGAGGCCTCCTGCCTCGCAGCGGGCCCGTACGCCCGCCTATCCGTACATCCGGCACCTGCCGAAATAGTGGAAGGACGCCATCATGGCGAAGCTGTCCCAGGAAGAGCTGCTCGAGCAGTTCGCCGAGCTCACCCTCATCGAGCTCTCCGAGTTCGTGAAGGCGTTCGAGGAGAAGTTCGACGTCAAGGCTGCCGCCCCGGTCGCCGTCGCCGCCGGTGGTGGCGCTGCCGCCGCCGCGGAAGAGGTCGAGGAGCAGGACGAGTTCGACGTCATCCTCACCGCCGCCGGTGACAAGAAGATCCAGGTCATCAAGGAGGTGCGCAGCCTCACCTCGCTCGGCCTGAAGGAGGCCAAGGACCTGGTCGACGGCACCCCCGCGACCGTCCTGGAGAAGGTTGCCAAGGACGCCGCCGAGAAGGCCAAGGCTGCCCTTGAGGGCGCCGGCGCCACCGTCACCGTCAAGTAATTTCGATTACTGGCTGACAGCGGCCCGCCAGCGGGCTGCCGGACCGGGCCGTTCACCCTCACGGGTGAGCGGCCCGGTCTTTTCGTATGTCCGGACCCGGCCGCGACCGGAGTGGTTCGACGTCCGGTCTATGACGATTCGCCACTTCTGTCGGCCAGTTGCCCCTCCCTGTCGTCCAGGGCGAGTATGGTGATCGTCGTCGCTGCGGGTACGACCTGCCCGCAGTGGGCGCCGTGGCGCGTCCGGGGTCACCCCCGGAGCCGTTCAGCGGTCGCCGGTCGGCCACCCCACCAGGGCAGTCGCCCGGCCAGGCCGCCGGCGTGCGACAGCGGGCGCGGAGCCCGCCGCAGGGGCTGCCGGGGGTTCTCCTCGGGGCTGTGCCCTTGACGAACCGCACCAGGCGCGCAATTCTCAGGACGCGAAGTTCCACACGGAGCGGTTCCAGGCAGCGCGTCGGCGAGACGATGAATCTTCGGCTCGCAGGCATGGAACCCCGGTGTGGTGGGGAATACACACCCCGTAGGCAGTGACCGCCCCAGGGGCGCCCTTGTCGGGGGCGTTTCCGCGAGGTAGGGAGTTCGACGATTCGGTCTCCGAATCCGGACTGGACAGCAGTGTGCCGTTTGGCTACACTGTCCCTTTGCGCTGCCTTTTAGCTGCTCCGCGACTCGACCCACGGAGTACGCACCACCCCGAACAGGGGTGGCACCCCGCCTGCACACCGGCTTCGACCTGGGGATTCATCCTCGGACGGGTTTGTGTGAAGGCGCGGATGCTACCCGTGCGACGGGCGGGCCCGGTACGCGCGTAGTGAGTCCGAGCCCTCGGAAGGACCCCCTCTTGGCCGCCTCGCGCAACGCCTCGAACAACTCCGCATCAACCGCACCGCTCCGCATTTCCTTCGCGAAGATTCGTGAGCCCCTTGAGGTTCCCAACCTTCTCGCGCTGCAGACCGAGAGCTTTGACTGGCTCCTCGGCAACCAGGCGTGGAAGTCACGGGTCGAGGCGTCGCTCGCGGAAGGCCACGACGTCCCGCAGAAGTCCGGTCTGGAGGAGATCTTCGAGGAGATCTCCCCGATCGAGGACTTCTCCGGTTCGATGTCGCTGACCTTCCGCGACCACCGCTTCGAGCCCCCCAAGAACTCGATCGACGAGTGCAAGGACCGCGACTTCACCTTCGCGGCCCCGCTCTTCGTCACGGCCGAGTTCACCAACAACGAGACCGGCGAGATCAAGTCGCAGACGGTCTTCATGGGCGACTTCCCGCTCATGACCCACAAGGGCACGTTCGTGATCAACGGCACCGAGCGTGTCGTCGTGTCGCAGCTGGTCCGTTCCCCGGGCGTCTACTTCGACACCACTCTGGACAAGACGTCCGACAAGGACATCTACTCCGCCAAGGTCATCCCCTCGCGTGGTGCCTGGCTGGAGCTGGAGATCGACAAGCGCGACATGGTCGGTGTCCGCATCGACCGCAAGCGCAAGCAGTCGGTCACCGTGCTGCTGAAGGCGCTGGGCTGGACCTCCGAGCAGATCCTGGAGGAGTTCGGCCAGTACGAGTCGATGCGCGCCACCCTGGAGAAGGACCACACCCAGGGCCAGGACGACGCGCTGCTCGACATCTACCGCAAGCTGCGCCCGGGCGAGCCGCCGACCAAGGAGGCCGCGCAGACGCTTCTGGAGAACCTGTACTTCAACCCGAAGCGTTACGACCTCGCCAAGGTCGGCCGGTACAAGATCAACAAGAAGCTCGGCGTGGTGGAGCCGCTCGACGGCGGCGTGCTGACCGTCGACGACATCCTGGCGACCATCAAGTACCTGGTGCAGCTGCACGCGGGGGAGACCGAGACGGTCGCTCCCAACGGCAGCACCATCGTGGTCGAGGACGACGACATCGACCACTTCGGCAACCGCCGTTTGCGCAACGTCGGTGAGCTGATCCAGAACCAGGTCCGTACGGGTCTCGCCCGTATGGAGCGCGTGGTGCGCGAGCGGATGACCACCCAGGACGTCGAGGCGATCACGCCGCAGACCCTGATCAACATCCGCCCGGTCGTGGCCTCCATCAAGGAGTTCTTCGGCACCAGCCAGCTGTCCCAGTTCATGGACCAGACGAACCCGCTGTCGGGGCTGACCCACAAGCGTCGTCTGTCCGCGCTGGGCCCCGGTGGTCTGTCCCGTGAGCGCGCCGGCTTCGAGGTCCGTGACGTGCACCCGTCCCACTACGGACGTATGTGCCCGATCGAGACCCCGGAAGGCCCGAACATCGGTCTGATCGGTTCGCTCGCCTCCTACGGCCGGGTCAACGCCTTCGGCTTCGTGGAGACCCCGTACCGCAAGGTCGTCGAGGGCATCGTCACCGACGACCTCGACTACCTGACCGCGGACGAGGAGGACCGGTACGTCATCGCCCAGGCCAACGCGCCGCTGACCGATGACAACCACTTCGCCGAGGCCCGTGTCCTGGTGCGTCGTCGTGGCGGCGAGATCGACTACATCCCCGGTGTCGAGATCGACTACATGGACGTCTCGCCGCGGCAGATGGTGTCCGTCGCCACCGCGATGATCCCGTTCCTGGAGCACGACGACGCCAACCGCGCGCTCATGGGCTCGAACATGATGCGCCAGGCCGTCCCGCTGCTGAAGAGCGAGGCGCCGCTGGTCGGCACCGGCATGGAGTACCGCGCCGCGGTCGACGCCGCCGACGTGATCGCCGCCGAGAAGTCGGGTGTGGTCCAGGAGGTCTCCGCCGACTACGTCACGGTGGCCAACGACGACGGCACCTACACCACGTACCGCGTGGCCAAGTTCACCCGCTCGAACCAGGGCACGGCCTTCAACCAGAAGGTCATCGTGGACGAGGGCGCGCGGATCGAGGTGGGCCAGGTGCTCGCCGACGGTCCCTGCACCGACCAGGGTGAGATGGCGCTCGGCAAGAACCTGCTGGTCGCGTTCATGCCGTGGGAGGGTCACAACTACGAGGACGCGATCATCCTGTCGCAGCGCCTCGTGCAGGACGACGTCCTCTCCTCGATCCACATCGAGGAGCACGAGGTCGACGCCCGTGACACCAAGCTCGGCCCGGAGGAGATCACCCGGGACATCCCGAACGTCTCCGAGGAGGTCCTCGCGGACCTCGACGAGCGCGGCATCATCCGCATCGGCGCCGATGTCACCACCGGCGACATCCTGGTCGGCAAGGTCACGCCCAAGGGCGAGACCGAGCTCACCCCGGAGGAGCGGCTGCTGCGTGCGATCTTCGGCGAGAAGGCCCGTGAGGTCCGCGACACCTCGCTGAAGGTGCCGCACGGCGAGCAGGGCAAGATCATCGGCGTTCGCGTCTTCGACCGCGAGGAAGGCGACGAGCTCCCGCCCGGCGTCAACCAGCTGGTCCGGGTCTACGTGGCCCAGAAGCGCAAGATCACCAACGGTGACAAGCTGGCCGGCCGCCACGGCAACAAGGGTGTTATCTCCAAGATCCTTCCGGTCGAGGACATGCCCTTCCTCGAGGACGGCACCCCGGTCGACATCGTGCTCAACCCGCTCGGTGTCCCGTCCCGAATGAACCCGGGACAGGTACTGGAGACCCACCTCGGCTGGCTCGCCAAGACCGGCTGGGACGTCTCCGGGCTGAGCGAGGAGTGGGCCCGCCGGCTCCAGAAGATCGGGGCCGACAAGGCCATCGGTGGCACCAACCTCGCCACCCCGGTCTTCGACGGCGCCCGCGAGGACGAGATCACCGGTCTGCTGGACAACACCACGCTCACCCGGGACGGCGACCGTCTGGTCGGCTCCTCCGGCAAGGCGCGGATGTTCGACGGCCGCTCCGGCGAGCCGTTCCCGATGCCGGTCTCGGTCGGCTACATGTACATCCTCAAGCTGCACCACCTGGTCGACGACAAGCTGCACGCCCGTTCGACCGGTCCGTACTCCATGATCACGCAGCAGCCGCTGGGTGGTAAGGCACAGTTCGGTGGTCAGCGCTTCGGTGAGATGGAGGTGTGGGCGCTGGAGGCGTACGGCGCCGCCTACGCCCTCCAGGAACTGCTCACCATCAAGTCCGACGACGTCCTCGGCCGTGTGAAGGTCTACGAGGCCATCGTCAAGGGCGAGAACATCCCCGAGCCCGGCATCCCTGAGTCCTTCAAGGTGCTGATCAAGGAGATGCAGTCGCTCTGCCTGAACGTGGAGGTGCTGTCCTCGGACGGCATGTCCATCGAGATGCGAGACTCCGACGAGGACGTGTTCCGCGCCGCGGAGGAGCTCGGTATCGACCTGTCCCGGCGTGAGCCGAGCAGCGTCGAAGAGGTCTGACGAGGGTTCGGCCGGCCGTCGCCGCAAGGTGACGGTCGGCCCCACCCCCAGGACCCCCTCAGACCAGATGTAAGACTTCGACCCCGAAGGTGGGATTGACGACCCGTGCTCGACGTCAACTTCTTCGATGAGCTGCGAATCGGCCTGGCGACCGCTGACGACATCCGTCAGTGGTCCCACGGCGAGGTTAAGAAGCCCGAGACCATCAACTACCGCACCCTCAAGCCCGAGAAGGACGGCCTCTTCTGCGAGAAGATCTTCGGCCCCACTCGGGACTGGGAGTGCTACTGCGGCAAGTACAAGCGCGTCCGCTTCAAGGGCATCATCTGTGAGCGCTGCGGCGTCGAGGTCACTCGCGCCAAGGTGCGTCGTGAGCGGATGGGCCACATCGAGCTGGCCGCCCCCGTCACGCACATCTGGTACTTCAAGGGCGTGCCGTCGCGCCTGGGCTACCTCCTGGACCTTGCCCCAAGGACCTTGAGAAGGTCATCTACTTCGCCGCCTACATGATCACGTGGGTGGACGACGAGCGCCGTACCCGTGACCTGTCCTCGCTGGAGGCCCAGGTCTCGGTCGAGCGCCAGCAGATCGAGCAGCGCCGCGACGCCGACCTGGAGACCCAGGCCAAGAAGCTGGAGAGCGACCTCGCCGAGCTCGAGGCCGAGGGCGCCAAGGCCGACGTCCGCCGCAAGGTGCGCGAGAGCGCCGAGCGCGGGATGAAGCAGCTCCGGGACCGGGCCCAGCGCGAGCTGGACCGCCTGGACGAGGTGTGGGCCCGCTTCAAGTCCCTCAAGGTCCAGGACCTCGAGGGCGACGAGCTGCTCTACCGCGAGCTGCGGGACCGCTTCGGCACCTACTTCTCCGGTTCGATGGGTGCCGCGGCGCTGCAGAAGCGCCTGGAGACCTTCGACCTGGAGGAAGAGGCCGAGAAGCTCCGCGAGATCATCAAGACCGGCAAGGGCCAGAAGAAGACCCGTGCCCTCAAGCGGCTCAAGGTCGTCTCCGCCTTCCTGCAGACCACCAACAAGCCCAACGGCATGGTGCTGGACTGCGTCCCGGTGATCCCGCCGGACCTGCGTCCGATGGTGCAGCTGGACGGTGGCCGCTTCGCGACCTCCGACCTGAACGACCTGTACCGCCGCGTGATCAACCGCAACAACCGCCTCAAGCGGCTGCTTGACCTCGGCGCGCCCGAGATCATCGTGAACAACGAGAAGCGCATGCTTCAGGAGGCCGTCGACGCGCTGTTCGACAACGGCCGTCGCGGCCGTCCGGTCACCGGCCCGGGCAACCGCCCGCTGAAGTCCCTGAGCGACATGCTCAAGGGCAAGCAGGGTCGTTTCCGGCAGAACCTGCTCGGCAAGCGAGTCGACTACTCGGCCCGTTCGGTCATCGTCGTCGGCCCGCAGCTCAAGCTGCACCAGTGCGGTCTGCCCAAGGCCATGGCGCTGGAGCTCTTCAAGCCGTTCGTGATGAAGCGCCTGGTCGACCTGAACCACGCGCAGAACATCAAGTCGGCCAAGCGCATGGTCGAGCGTGCCCGCCCGGTCGTGTGGGACGTCCTGGAAGAGGTCATCGCCGAGCACCCGGTTCTGCTGAACCGTGCGCCCACGCTGCACCGCCTCGGCATCCAGGCCTTCGAGCCGCAGCTGGTCGAGGGCAAGGCGATCCAGATCCACCCGCTGGTCTGCACCGCCTTCAACGCCGACTTCGACGGCGACCAGATGGCCGTGCACCTTCCGCTCTCCGCGGAGGCGCAGGCCGAGGCCCGCATCCTGATGCTGTCCTCCAACAACATCCTGAAGCCGGCCGACGGTCGCCCGTCACCATGCCGACCCAGGACATGGTGCTGGGCCTGTTCTTCCTCACCTCGGAGCGGGACCCGCAGACCCTGCGCGGTGTCGGCCGGGCCTTCGGCTCGACCTCCGAGGCCGTCATGGCCTTCGACGCCAAGGAGCTCGACCTCCAGGCCGAGATCGACCTGCGGCTGCCGCTGGGCACCGTCCCGCCGCGCGGCTGGGTCTCCCCGGTCGACGAGGAGGGCAACCCGACCTGGCAGGAGGGCGACCAGCTCCGGCTGCGGTCCACCCTGGGCCGCGCGCTCTTCAACGAGCTGCTGCCCGAGGACTACCCGTTCGTCGAGGAGGAGATCAACAAGAAGGCGCTCTCCGCCATCGTCAACGACCTCGCCGAGCGCTACCCCAAGGTCGTGGTCGCGGCCACCCTGGACAACCTCAAGGCGGCCGGTTTCCACTGGGCCACCCGTTCCGGTGTCACCGTGTCCATCTCGGACGTCGTGGTGCCGCCGAACAAGCCCCAGATCCTGGAGGGCTACGAGGCCCAGGCCGAGAAGGTCCAGAAGCAGTACGAGCGCGGTCTGATCACCAAGGACGAGCGTCAGCAGGAGCTCGTCGGCATCTGGACCAAGGCGACCGCCGAGGTCGCCGAGGCGATGAACGCGAACTTCCCGAAGACCAACCCCATCTTCATGATGGTGGACTCCGGGGCCCGCGGAAACATGATGCAGATGCGCCAGATCGCCGGTATGCGTGGTCTGGTGTCCAACGCGAAGAACGAGACCATCGCGCGACCCATCAAGGCGTCGTTCCGTGAGGGCCTCTCCGTGCTGGAGTACTTCATCTCCACCCACGGTGCCCGTAAGGGTCTCGCGGACACCGCCCTGCGTACCGCCGACTCCGGCTACCTCACCCGTCGTCTGGTCGACGTCTCCCAGGACGTCATCATTCGCGAGGAGGACTGCGGCACCGAGCGCGGCCTCAAGCTGCCGATCGGCGCCGTGGGCACGGACGGTGTGCTGCGCAAGTCGGACGACGTGGAGACCAGCGTCTACGCCCGTGCCCTCGCCGAGGACATCGTGGTGGACGGCGAGGTGCTGGCCCCGGCCAACACCGACCTGGGCGACGTGCTGATCGACGAGCTGATCCGCCGCGGCATCGCCGAGGTCAAGACCCGCTCGATCCTGACCTGTGAGTCCGCCGTCGGCACCTGCGCCATGTGCTACGGCCGCTCGCTGGCCACCGGCAAGCTGGTCGACATCGGTGAGGCGGTCGGCATCATCGCCGCCCAGTCCATCGGTGAGCCCGGCACCCAGCTGACGATGCGTACCTTCCACACCGGTGGTGTGGCCGGTGACGACATCACCCAGGGTCTGCCGCGTGTCGTCGAGCTGTTCGAGGCCCGTAACCCGCGTGGTGTGGCCCCGATCAGCGAGGCCGAGGGCCGGGTCCGGATCGAGGACACCGAGAAGACCCGCAAGGTCGTGGTCACCCCCGACGACGGCAGCGAGGAGATCGCCTACCCGGTCTCCAAGCGCATCAAGCTGCGCGTCTCCGAGGGCGAGCACGTCGAGGTCGGCCAGCAGCTCACTGCCGGTACGGTCAACCCGCACGACGTGCTGCGGATCCTGGGCCAGCGCCAGGTGCAGATCCACCTGGTCGCAGAGGTCCAGAAGGTCTACAACTCGCAGGGTGTGTCGATCCACGACAAGCACATCGAGATCATCATCCGGCAGATGCTGCGCCGGGTGACGATCATCGAGTCGGGCGACGCGGAGCTGCTGCCCGGCGAGCTGGTCGAGCGTGGCCGCTTCGAGACCGAGAACCGTCGTGTGGTGTCCGAGGGCGGCCAGCCCGCCTCCGGCCGTCCGCAGCTGATGGGTATCACCAAGGCCTCGCTGGCCACCGAGTCCTGGCTGTCGGCCGCCTCCTTCCAGGAGACGACCCGGGTGCTCACCGACGCGGCGATCCACGCCAAGTCGGACCCGCTGCTGGGCCTCAAGGAGAACGTCATCCTCGGTAAGCTCATCCCGGCCGGTACGGGTCTGCCCCGCTACCGCAACATCCGGGTCGAGCCGACCGAAGAGGCCAAGGCCGCCATGTACTCGGCCGTCGGCTACGACGACATCGACTACTCGCCGTTCGGCACCGGCTCCGGCCAGGCCGTTCCGCTGGACGACTACGACTACGGCCCCTACACCGGCTGAGACGCGTAGTCGGCGGCGACGCCGAGCACCGACCGCAGGGCGGTCACCCCGGATCAGGGGTGGCCGCCCTGCGGCGTTCCCGGACGCTCAGGCCGGCAGGTACTCCTCCAGCTGCCGCAGCCGGGTGTGGTAGTCCGGGTGCGAGGAGAGCAGCTTGGCGGCCAGGCCCGGGGTCAGTGCCTTGGCACCGGGCTCCCGCTGGGCCGCCAGCTCCTCGCCGTGGATCTTGGTCAGCACCTGCACCATCACCTGGGCGAAGCCCAGCTCCGCCGCGGTCCGGTCGGCCCGCAGCTCCGCCTTCCGGCTGACCGCGGCCAGCAGGTACGGGGCGACCAGGACCAGCAGCAGCGGCCAGAAGGTCAGCGCCAAGGCCACCACCGCGGCCGCCGCGACCAGCAGGATCGCCGCGCCCAGGCAGAAGAAGTACCGGGCCAGCGCCAGCGCCCCGGCGGTGATCTTGCGCAGCGCCTGCCAGGCCAGCCGTCCGGGCAGGGCGTACCACAGCCCGAGCAGGCTGGACCAGGCGTGCCCGCCGGTGTGGTGGCCGAGCTCGTGCGCCAGCACCCCGGCCATCTCGGCCGGCGGCAGGGTGGTCATCGAGAAGTGGGTCACCCCGACGATGTGCCCGGCCGCGGCGTAGGCGTTGAGGTCGCCGCTGTCCTCGATCCACAGGTCGTACGCGGCCCCTCGATCCCGGCGCGCTTGCTGACCTCGCTCCAGATCGGGGTCAGCCAGGCCAGCTCCTTGCGGGTGGGGTAGCGCAGGTTCAGCAGATAGCGGGCGATCACCTTCTCGGTCGGACGGTGGAAGACCAGCGCACCCGAGGCCAGCCACAGCGCGACCAGCACATAGGTGAGCACCGTCGGCAGCAGGCTGGCGATCAGGTACACCACGACGAAGCTGCAGATGAAGTTGGGCAGGTGCAGCAGCAGCCCGCTGATCGCGGTGGCGTCGGCGCCACGCTGGTGCGCACGCATCGTGGTGCGGCCGCGGGTGAAGGTGAGCTGCTCCTCGATCTCGGCGCTGCCGAGGGCCTCCAGCATGGCCCCGGCCAGCGCGGGGGACATGGCCTCCGGACCCTCGTCCTCCTCCTCGGCCCCCTCCGTGGCCTCCTCCTCGGCCGGGGCTTCGGCCGAGGGCTCCGCCGCGGCGGCTACCGGTTCGGGTCCAGCCGTGGGCCCGGCGCCGGCCGCCGGCTCGGGCTGCGGGGCGGTGGGGTAGGCCGGAGGCGCCGGGACCGGGGTCGGGGTCGGTAGGCCGGGGCGGCGGCTGGAGCACAGCGGCCCCGGGTACTCCGGGGCGTTGGCCAGGATGTCGCTGAGGGCGGCCGCGGTGGGGTACGTCGGGGCGTCGGGGAGGTCCGGCGTCGGCGCGGTGGGATAGGGCGGGGCATCAGGAAGATCGGGTTCATTGCTCATGGTGGGCTCCCCTGGACTGTCGGAATGGTTCTTCTGGTTGGGTCCTGTCGCTCGGCTCCGCTGGTCGGGACCAGTCGGATGGGTGGTGGAGTGCGGGTCGGCCCAGGAACCGGGTCGGCCCAGAGGCGGGGTCGGCCCGGGAACGGGGTCAGCCCAGGAACGGGGTCAGCCCAGGAACAGGGTGAGGCTGAGCAGCAGGGCGCTCAGGCCGTAGCAGCCGAGGCCGATCCGGATCCAGCGGTGCTTGCTGGCCACGATCCGGCTGTTGCTGGCGAGCGCGCCGATCACCGCGGCGGTATGGTCGCGCTCGGTGTCCGCGAGGGCGTCGGCCAGACAGCCCTGCTCGGCCGCGAGCTTGACGTCCTGGAAGTAGGTGAGCGGGAGCCCCGGACGCCAGCTGCTGGCCCGGTAGCGGGGCATGATCGCCAGCATCAGTGAGACCAGCGACACCGCCAGGCTGGCCACGCCCGCCCACCAGCACACGGCGACCGCCACCGGGAGCCGCTCGGGCGACCAGCCGCTGCCGGAGAGCAGCCCGCCGAGCAGCCGGCGGTCACGCCCAGCGCCGCGACCAGCACGGCGGCCTTGTTGTCCGCGCGCTCGGTCTCGGCCCGCAGGTCGGCGAGCAGCCGGGCCCCGGCCGCGGCCCCGGTCCTGGTCCTGGTGGTGGTTGCTTCGGCGGTTGCTTCGGCAGTTGCTTCGGTGGTGGCGGCTCCGGCGGGGCCGGCCCCGGCCGCCCGGGGCGCGGTCGGCGGCGGGCCTGGTTCCGGTGCGGTGGGCGTGGACACGGCTCCCGCTCCCCTCACGCGCCCGGCCCGGCGCCGGGCCGGTCCTCGGGGCCGGGGTGCTCCGGGGCGGCATGGTCGGCTGCGCGGCCGGGGCAGAGGGCTCGGCCCCGGCGCCGGGCCCGGCCAGGATCGCCTTCATCTGCCGCAGCACCTCGCGCCGGGCGTCCTCCTTCTGGAACGCCTCGGTCTCGCCGTCGGCGAACAGTTTGTCGATCAGGTCCATCTGCCGGTTGATGGTCTCCCGCTCGTCCGCGCGCAGGCTCTCCAGCGCGTGCTTGACGTCCTCGGGGTGCCCGGCGACCTGGATCGCCCATTGCTGCACCCCGCCGCGCTCCAGGTAGTAGCGGTAGAACTCGGCCTTCTGGGCCAGCAGTTGCTGCTGCTGGCGGCTCACCATCAGGTCGTACTCGAACTGGGGACGGCGGCCTCCTTGTCCTGTTGGATGTGCCGCAGCCGGCTCTGGTGCGCGCGGGCCGCCGCGTCCAGGTCGAGCCGGGCGGTGCAGCTCACCCGCAGTCCGACGTCCGAGGCGATGTCCGCGCCCAGCAGCTGGGCCTGGACCGCGGCCTCGGCGTCCGCGCTGTCCTCGACCGCGTACCTGCGGCTGGCGTTGCGCATCAGCGACTGGATCCTCGGCGAGATCAGCGCCGGGACGTCACGCACCCCGCTGCGGACGACCTGGGCCGGGTCACTGACCTGCCAGGTGACGTCCACCTCGGCCTGGAACAGGAAGGCGTCGCCGCGTGAGGGCAGCTGCTGGACCAGGCTCAGATGGTGGATGCCCATGTCGATCTCGTACACCGCGCGGTAGTTGCGGGCGGCCAGCTCGGTCCGGCTGGGGCGCAGCGGCGGCAGGAAGGCGTCCACCACGCCGGAGCCGGTGGTGAAGACCAGCGCCCGGTCGGCGTTGGTGGTGGGTCGGCGGGTGTAGTGGTCGAACCGGGTGACCTGGCGCACCACCGCGACCGGGTCGACGATGACGCTGTCACGCTGGGCTGACTGGTTCCATTCGGGGATCTTGCGGTGGTCGGGCATGTCGCCGCCTTCTGCGGATGGTGAGGAGGGCTGTCGGTGGTCAGTACCTGGTTCCGGCTTCCGGGTCGGGCAGGTCGGCGGCGGTCAGCAGCCGCAGGCAGGCCTCGGCCAGCGGCCGGTCCGGCTCCGGCCCCCGTCCGGCGGTCCGGGAGAGGCCGCGCAGCAGGTAGCTGAGCCGGTCGCGTTCGGTCGCGGTCACGGCCAGCCGCCGCAGCAGGTCGGCCAGATGCTGCTCGCCGAGCGGGTCGCGGGCGGCGGTGCGGATCCAGTCGCACATGACCTCGCCCGCGGTGCCGGTGTGCGGACGGCTGGAGAAGGCGGCCCGCCACAGGTCGGCCAGATGCTGCCGGTCCTGGTCCTCGGCGGCTTCGGCCAGCGTGGTCACCGACGCCGGACCGCCCGCGGCGGCCGCGCTGCCGAGGGAGTACCAGCGCAGCAGTGCGGGCCAGTTGCGCGGATCGGGCAGGTCGCCCTCGGGGCGTAGCAGGCCGCGAGGAAGGCGCTGACGGCCAGGACCGAGCGCGGCCCCGGCGGCTGGAGCCAGGAGGCCAGCCGGGTCAGTACCTGCGAGCGGCTGGTGGTCAGCAGCAGCAGGCAGGTCGAGGTGATGGCCGCCTGCTGCTCGGCCTCCGGCTGGAGTCCGGCCAGGGCGGGCTCCTCCACGGTGCGGGCGACCAGGTCGCCGATGTCGCGCAGCGCCTCCTCCGGGAACAGCGCGCCGATCAGCCCGTGCCCGCGGATGCCGGTCCACCGGATCTCGTCGTCCGGGCTCTCGCACCACTCGTGCAGGATCTGCGGGACGAACACGCTGTCGGTGTCCAGCGCCAGCAGCGCCAGCGAGTTGACCGCCTGGTTGCGCAGCCGGTATTGCAGCGAGGCGGCCCAGGGCTCCAGCAGCCTGGGCATCACCGACGGCAGGTCGGCCTCCGCCAGCACCGCGGTGGCCGCGGCCGCGTGGGCGCGCACCGCCGGGTCCTCGTCGGCGGCGAGCCGGTGGATCCAGTCGAGCAGCGCGGGCCTGGCCGAGGGGTGGTCCAGCCACACCCGGCCGAGCAGCATGCTCCTGGTCCTGGGGTCGTCGAAGGCGGCGGTGCGGCGCCGCTGCACGCCCCAGGCCACGGTCTCGGTGACGGTGGCCAGCGTGGCCCGGGCCGCGGCCAGCCGCTGCTTGACCGAGGTGCCGAAGACCTTGGTACCGGCAGGGTGCTCCGGCTCCTCCAGCGCGTGCAGCAGGCCGTGCAGCACATCGCCGTACTCGGCCGCCAGCGCGTAGGCGGCCTCGTCGAAGACCGCCAGCGAGATCAGGAAGGACTGTTCCCGCAGGTCGGGGCCGCCTTCCGCGAACCAGCTGGTGACCTGCTCCTCGACCGCGGCCCGGTCGGAGCGCAGCAGGTCCTCCTCGGTGACCTCGCCGAGCGCGTGCCGGCACAGCAGCTGCGCATAGGCCGCGACCTCCCTCGGGGTGCGCGGGATGTCCAGGAAGCTCACCGTGGCGGGCAGCGCCAGCAGCGCCCCGGCGGCGAGCACCAGCCCCGCCCGGGCCAGGCCGGGCCCGGGCCCGGCCTGGTCGGCGGCGCGCGCATGGTCCGGGCCGGTCCGGTCCGTGCCCGGCTGGTCCGCGGTCGGCAGGCCCGGTGCTGCCTGGCCCGGTGCTGTTCGGTCGAGGGCGGCCTGGTCGGCTCGCAGCAGCGCGGCCCGCAGATGCGCGGTGAGCAGTTCGGCCTGCGGCGGCGGGGCCCAGTCGACGGTCCAGGACAGGCCGGTCTCCGTCTCGGTGGTGATCACCAGATAGCCGCCGTCCCTGGCCAGCCTGCCGCGCAGGGTCAGCAGCCGGGCCTCCAGCTGCTCCCGGCCCAGGTTCGGCCGCGGATCCCAGAGCACATAGCCGGGGGCGGGCTCGGTCTGCTCGAGCAGGTCGTCCAGGCCGACGGTGGGGTCGAGCACGCGCGGGCTGCCCACGCCGAGGGTGCGCAGCAGCGCCAGCGAGGCCGCCCGGCGACCGCTGTGCCGTCCACCGCGCAGCAGCACCAGCCGGGACTCGCGCAGGTGGCTCTCGGCGGCGGCGAAGTGCTCGCCGGGCCGGAAGCACTCCATCAGCCGGTCGATGTAGTCGCCGGGGACCTCGCCGTCCCGGGCCGGGCCCGGCCGTCGCGTAGACGGTGTGGTGGTGCACCTCGGTCTTGCTGCGCTGAAGACGTCCCCGGTCACCCGGCCGCCGGTCATGGTGGCCTGGTCGCCGCCGATCAGACCGCGCCGCCGAAGCGGGCGCGCCACCGCGCAGGGTGCCCGGAACGAGGGCGCAGATGGCCGAACAGCTCCGGGCGGCATCCAGGGCGCTGGCGGGGGCGGGCCGGGCTTGGCCTCGTGCTCTCCTGACCGGGGTCGGCCCGGTCGGCCTCGCCCTTGGGTCGGCGCTGCTCCTGGCGTCGGCCCCGGTCTTCGGGGCCCCCGGCCTTGGCGTCGGCCCCGGCCTTCGGGCGGCGGCGGCGGGGGCGCGGCCGCGTTCGGCGGCGCCGTCCTCAGCGGTCCACGGCTCTCCCCTCCTGCCCGGTGCCGGTCCGCCTGCTGTCGTCGGCCTGCCTGTCGTCGGCCTGCCTGCCAGTCGCCGGTCTGTTTGCTGCCGGTGACCGCCGTCGCCGGTCCCGCCGGAGACCCCCCTCTTGCGAGCCGCTGACCAGGGAGCCGCCGAAGCGCCGGCGAGCGCGAGCCGAGGGAGCACCGTGCCGCCCTCCGTGCGGGCGGCGACGGGGCGGAGGCCGTCCCGGCGGCTGCCCCGCCGTCGGTCCCGCTGTCGACTCCGGCGGCGCGTCGGCCGCGGCCCGGTCCGGGGTGGTGGTGCCGGAGCCGCCGGGGGTGCAGCCAGGCTGTGATCGGCCTTCCTTGCCGCAACCACGACCTGCCGGACTCCTCCGCCGGATGCCCGGGTAGCCTGGCTGACGGTGCCCCGGTACACCGTTTCGGAGACGCAGAGCACGCTCTCGGTGGCGGCCTCGCGCAGCGCCACCCGCAGTGCCTGGGCGTCCAGCAGTCGGCAGGCCTGGTTCAGGTCGGCGCCGACGATCCCGCCCCAGAGCTCCGGGGATCTCGTGCAGCGCCACCCTCCCAGGCCAGCACGATCCGCCGACCTGGGGCTGCTGGCGGCGACCCGGTTGTAGCCGTGCAGCAGCGCCGGGGTCTCGGTGAGCAGCGCCCGCAGCAGCCGGATCTTGGGCAGTGGCGTCGATCAGGCCGATCACCGCGTCACCCCGGTCCTCGCAGCCGCTGCGCGGTCGGCTCGACTCCGGCCCGCCTCCAGGGTCCGCCCGGACCACGTCGTAGAGCCGCGCCGCATGGCTGCTGGACGTCGTCGTGCTTGCCGAAGCCCTCGATGTCCAGCAGCAGGATGGCGGTTGATGGGTTCTGGCATGGCTGCCTCCCGACGGGTCATCCGTTCGAGAGCAGCGTGACGTGATTCGGCCAGGGGTGAGGACAAGGCGCAGCCGTTGTGTGACAGAGTGCTCCAGATTCGTGGGCCGAATGATCGGCATCTCTGGAAGCTGTCCTGACCTGGGCGTGAGTCGGTCCATTTGGATCACCCCATCCTGGCCGGGCCGGCGGATCGGTCCATCGGGTCAGTCGATCCGGCCGGAGGCACGGAGCAGATCCGGCCGCAGGACCACCAGGCCCGCCGCCTGGTGGCGATCACGCCACGGTCCCGGAGTACTTTCAGCAGCCGGGTCACCGCCTCGCGTGACGCCCCCACCGAGCCGGCCAGCTCCAGCTGGCTGAGCGGGACGTCGATCTCGATGCCCTCGCGGGTGACCGTGCCATGGGTCCTGGCGAGGTCGAGCAGGAGCCGGAGAGGCGCTCGCCGACGGTCAGCGCGGCAACTCCAGCCGCCGGTGGTCACCGCTGCGTAACCGGTCCACGGTCAGACTGAGCAGTTGCAGGGCCGCACTGGGCGTCTGCTGTAAGTAGCCGGTGAAGTGGTCCTGGTCCACGGCCACCGCCTCCACCTGCTCCAGCGCGGTCACGTCGCCGAGCGGGGCCGCCCGCTGACCGCCGCCGACTCGCCGACGATGTCGCCCGGGCGCGCAGCGCCAGCAGTGCCTCGTAGCCGTTGGGCGCGGACACGGTCACCTTCAGCCAGCCGTGGATGATCAGCAGCACATGGCTGGAGGCTCCTCCTGCCGGATCACCACCGAACGCATGGGGTACTGGATGGTCCGGCCGAGCCGCAGCAGCGTGTCCCGCTCGCCGTGTTCGAGCCTGGCGAGGAAGGGCACCCGGTCGTCGAGCGCGTGATCGCTGTGCGCGCCGCCGGGCGGTCTGTGCGGTGAAGCCGCGGCCCCAGGGCCGCCGTGAAGTTCCCACGCAGTCATGCGCTCCCCCCAAGTGCCTTGCCTACCAAGGGCTTTCATGGCAGGGAGATGGATCCCAGCCATGAGCGATGCTTGGATAGATGAACGTACTCGGCTGTTGTCCGCTGCGGGAGGGGTTTGCCTGCTTGGGAGGCTATCGGCTCACTTCGGGGGAATCAGTCGCCGCGCCAGCTCTCCGGCGCTGCTCGCCGGGCGGGTGTGCTCGCGGCGCAGCCGGTAGTAGTCCGGCATCCGTTCCTGCGCGCGGAGCTCGGGCGCGCGCTCCACCAGGGTCGCCCCGGTCTCCGCCTCCAGCACCGGGCGAACCCGGCCGCCCGCAGCGCCTCCAGGGTCGCCTTCGGGGCTGGGTGCTGATCAGCACGGTCGGGGCGATCCGGCGCAGCTCCAGTTTGGCCAGTGCCCTGGTCCGGGACAGCTCCAGCACCAGCGCCTCGTCGTCCGAGCGGACACAGCACGCCGAGCGGACCACCCGCATGTGCCCGTGGGTCCGTCCGGTGTCCACGACCAGGTACTCCAGCGGCTGCGGCAGCTCGCCCTCGGACACCTCGCGCAGCCGGGCCAGCAGTTCCTGCGACGACAGCCCGCCGTCCAGTGCCCGGCGCACCGAGGCCGCGCCGAAGCGCCAGACCACCGCGTGGCCCCGACTCGCGGACCGCCGCGGAGCCCAGCAGCTCCGCCAGCTCGGCGGAGGGCGCCCCGGCGGCGATCGCGGTCAGGTCGGCCTGGAACCTGGCGGTGGTCGTGGGCGGGGGCAGCAACTGCGTCACCGCGGACCGCAGCGCGGCCAGCGGCGCCCGGAAGGCGGCGTCCCCGGCCTGCCCGGCATCGGTCTGCCCGGCATCGGCCTGCCCGGTATCGGCCTGCCCGGCATCGGCCTGGCGGAGGTCCGCGCCCGGCACATACGGGAAGCTCTCGGCCGCCCCTGCGTCGAGCAGCGCCAGCAACGCGTCGCCCAGCGGGGTCAGCCTGCCGTGCGCGACCGCGCCAGCAGCTCCGCCTCCCGCAGCGTCGCCAGGATCCGTTCGGCGTCGGCCGGCTCGGTGCCGACCAGGCCCGGACCCAGCCAGTGGACCAGGCCGACCAGCTCCCGCAGCCGCGTCCCGCCAGCCGGCGGCCTGGCCCAGACCCCGGCCCGGCGGCAGCATGGCCAGCGCCGCCAGCACCTGCCGGCGCAGCGGCACGGCCTCCGCGTCCCGTGGGGTGACCAGTGCCACCGGGGTCTCCTCGCGGTCCGGCCACCAGGTGAGTACCTCGGGACGACCGCCCAGGCGCAGAGCACCGGTACCAGCCGGTCGGCCGGCGGGCTGGTCTGCCAGCCGTCGTAACGGGTGGTCGGCAGCAGCTGGACCGGCCCGGCGGGGACGGCCGGACGCCGTCCGCGCCGGCCGCCCGCTCCGGCTGCGGCTGGTGGATGCCCAGCAGGTCGGCGTGGTAGCCGAGGTCGATCCACAGCCGGGTCTGCTCCTCGGCCGCGTCCGCCGCCTTGGCCAGCCGCTTGGTGTCGCGCACCGCCAGCCCGCCCGCCTTGCGCACCGCCGGCGGTACCGCCGCGCACGCCGCCAGCAGCAGCTCCACCTTCCGGCTCGCCGACGCCGCGGCCGCCTGGGCCTCGGGCAGCACGTCCGGCACCGGCTCGGTGCGCGGCACCGGCGGCAGCGGATCGAACGGCACCCGGACCCGGCCGTGGGTGAACGCGTCGGCCACCTCGAACGGCAGCTCCACCAGATCCGGCCCGACCGGCACCACCAGGCCGTGCTCGGCCAGCCAGTCCGTGCCCGGATCGCCGGAACCGCCGGGACGCAGCTGGTACTTGGTGCCCCGGCCGTAGTGGTAGCCGCCCAGCGGCAGAAAGCTGTGCGTGCGCAGCAGCGGCGGGCCCGAGGTGATCCCGGTCAGCAGCTCCACCGCGTCCTGCGGTGCGGTGGCCAGCAGCGCGGACAGCCACTCGCGGTCGGACAGCAGCTCGCTCACCGCGGTCTGTGCCGCCTCCCGGTTGCGGTTGGCGGGCAGGTCGAGCCCGGCAGCGATCCGGTGCACCTCCGGCGCGTTGAACGCCTCTGTCATCAACTGCGCCACCGGACGCCCGAATCCGGTCTCCTCAGCCAGGTGCCGGTGGACGAAGGCGGGCAGCGCCAGCGTGCCGCCGGGCCCGGCAGAACCAGCAACTGCGCCTGGAGCAGCGCCAGTTCGCGCTCGGCGGCGGCCTGCAACCCGGGACTGCCCTCGGCGGGGAGCAGCTCCAGCAGATCCTGCGCCCGGATCGTCGGCTGCTCGGCTCCAGCGGGGTCCAGTACGCCGCGGACTGCGGCGCGCCATGCTCCTGGGTGGCCAACCAGGCTGCCGCGCCCAGGATTTGAACACTCGGAAGAGTGAGTCTGGAGACCGCCTCGGCCACCGAGCGGTCCTCCAGCAACAGCTCCGCCAACTGCCCGAGATCGCGCGGCTCCCGGCCGTCCCGGGCGGTGGTCACGCCGACCTGCCTGGTCTCCAGCAGTTCGGCCAGTTGCTCCGGGCCGAGCCGGGCGAGTCGGTTCCGCAGCGCGGTGGCACTCTTCACCAGCCGACGGTACCGCGTCCTCCGGCGCGACAAAGGGCCAGTCGCGTCCTCCGGCGCGGCAAGGGGCCAGTCGCGTCCTCCGGCGCGGCTGAGGGTTCGGTGCTGCCGCGTCCTCCGGCGGCGCCGGGGGCTCGGCGCGGCCGGGGGCTCGGCGCGGCCGGGGGTTCAGTGCGGCCGGGGTTCAGTGCGGCAGGGCGTCGCTGGCCGTGCAGCCGGGCGCGGTCGGCGGCGGCCCGGCCCTGGGTCCAGCCCTCGTAGTCGTTGGCCCGGATCGCCCGGCCCGCCTTCAGCGTCGGGAACATCCGCTCCGTGGACTCCTGCACCGCCTCCTCCCGTGCCGCCAGCACCGGCAGCAGCGCCAGCTCGCCGCCAGGCGCACCCGCGCCCGGCGACGCCTGGGCGGCACGCTCACCGGCCAGGGCCTCCTCGGTCGCCTGCGCGGTCGCCTCGGTCAGCCGCTCCCGGATCCGGGCCGCGTAGGCGATCGGAACGACTGCCGGAAGGACTTGGTCCGCGCGCCCCGTCCGCCGCCGGACCCCCGCCCCGGACCGCCGCACCCCCCGCGCCGCTCGGTCGCCCCATCCCGCGCTCGGCCCCGCGCTCGGCCTCGCGCTCGCCGCCGCGCCGGGTGCCCGCGCTGTTCATCGCGCTGGTCGCCTGCACCAGCAGCGAGGTGTACAGCAGCTCCACCGCCTCCAGATCGGCCGGGAAGCCGATCACGGTGCAGAAACCGAGGTCCTTGGACCACACCGAGCGGGCCCGGTTGGCGCCGCCACCGCGTCCAGCAGCACCGCCTTCGGCGCCTCGTACGGGTTGTCGACGCCGATGCGGCACGCGCCCGGCTCATGGCCGCGACCGGAGCCGGCGCCAGCAGCGCCTCGTCGATGCTGTGCTGCGCCATCAACTGCTGCGCCTTGGAGGTCAGCGCCTCCGCCTCCTCCGGGAAGTCCGTGGACTCGGCCTTGGCCAGCAGCGCCCGGATCCGCCCCAGCATCCGCGGCTCGGTGCCGCCGCCCGCCGCAGACGCGGGCCCGGCGGACCTGACCCGCTCGCCGGAGCCGCCCGCCCTGACCCGCTCGCCCGCGTCGCCCGGCGGGGGAGCGAGCAGGGTGATCGGCGGCAGCCGGCCGATCAGCCGGAACAGTTCCAGCAGCAGCGTCGCCACGGTGAAGCGGTCCGCCCGCTCGCGGGTGGCCACCCCGGGCAGGAAGCCGTCGTCCTCCTCCCACCAGACGGCCGCCTCCAGCTCCCGCAACTGCCCGGACCAGCGCGGATCCAGGGCGGCGGCGGCATAGGCCCGGGACTCGGCCGCGACCAGGTCCACCGTCAGCCGCAGATGCCGGGGCGTCAGCTCGCGCCGGACCGTCCGCACCAGGTCGGCGGGCTGCCAGCCGGCCCGCCACAGCCGGGCCAGCAGCGCGCCGGTGACCACCAGCACGCTGCGGCTGGTCTGCGGCCAGCGGGCGGCCGGCTCCGACAGCGCCGAAGCACCCTGGTCGACCACCAGGTCGTAGCGGTCGTCCGAGGCGTACAGCACCGAGCCCAGCGCGGACTCCACCAGCTGGTGCAGAGACGGAGCGGCCTGCTCGGAGCCCCGCCCCGCCCCCGAAGCGGCCTGACGGTGCTGACCGGCGCCGGACCGGGCCTTCCCGGTACGGCGCTCCTGGTCGCGCTTGCTCACGGCTGTCCTCGCTTTCCTGGCGTGTTCCCCCACCAGTGTCCTTGAGGGCACCCTGGGTGACAGCATCGCACCACGATGTGACAGCCTGGTCCGGGGCTCGCCCGCAGCCTGGCCCGGCCGCTCGCCGCGCAGGTCGGCGAAGTCCCGTGCAGGTGGGGCGAAGTCCCGCTGCGCGGACGGCGATCCGACCGGGGCGTATGGCAAGCTGTGCTGCGCCCGCTCGGGAGCCCCGCGCGGTGACCGTCCGTACCCGGGGAACGAAGGCTTCGATGGCAGTCCCTGAGATAACCCGCGCGCACCGCGTCCTGATCGGCGGTGTCGCGACCGGAGCCGTGATCATCGCCGGCATCGGCTTCACCGGCTCCTACGCGGCGGTGCGCACCCTCGCCCTGCACAAGGGCTTCGGAGACTTCTCCTACGTCTTCCCGGTCGGGGTGGACGTCGGCATCGCGGTGCTGCTGGCGCTGGACCTGGTGCTGACCTGGCTGCGCATCCCCTTCCCGCTGCTGCGGCAGACCGCCTGGCTGCTCACCGCCGGGACGATCATTTTCAACGCCGCCTCCTCCTGGGGCGATCCGCTGGCCATGTCGATGCACGCGATCATCCCGGTGCTGTTCGTGGTGGTGGTCGAGGCGGCCCGGCACGCCGTCGGGCGGATGGCGGACATCACCGCCGACAAGCACATGGAGTCGGTGCGGCTGATGCGCTGGCTGCTCTCGCCGGTGCCGACCTTCCGGCTCTGGCGGCGGATGAAGCTGTGGGAGATGCGCTCCTACGACGACGTGGTCCGGATGGAGCAGAACCGGCTGGTCTACCGCACCCATCTGCGGGCCATGTACGGCCGCAACTGGCGGCGGCAGGCCCCGGTGGAGACCCTGCTGCCGCTCAAGCTCGCCAAGTACGGTGTGCCGCTGGACCTGGACGCGGTCCGGTCGATCGCCCCGGCCCGGCTCGCGGTGACCGCCCCGGCCGAGGAGCCCGATCCGGCTCCGGCCCCGGCCCCGGTGCAGGGGACGCAGGGGGTGCAGGCGCTGGCACCGCTGCCGGTACAGGCGCAGGTGCAGGCGCAGGCCCCGGCGCCGCAGGCCGGTCAGCAGCCGCAGCAGCAGTCGGTGCAGGTGCAGGCACCGTTCCGGCTGGACGCCCCGCAGCCGCCGCCCGCGGCGGTGCAGCCGCCGACCGGCCCGCAGCCGGACCCGGCGCGCGCGGTCGACCTGCTGACCAAGCTGGCCAAGCACCGGCACCGCCGTCCGCTGCACGATCCCGACGGCGCCGAACAGGGCGGCTCCGCCGAGGAGTTCAGCGGTCCGCAGGACAACCCGACCCGGGGCGTGGGCTGGTTGCCGCGGGCGGAGCCGGCCCCGGCCGAGCCGGAGGAGTCGGGCCCGGGGGCGTGGTTCGAGGCCAAGGTCCCCCCCGAGCCGCTGGCCGAGGGCGCCGAGCCGGGCGACGCGGAGCCGGGGGACCCCGAGCCGGAGGCCGCCGCACAGGGCCCCGCCGCACAGGGCCCCGCCGAGCCGGTGCCCGCGGAGCAGGCCCCCGCGGGCGGCCCGCGTCCCGCGCAGCCGGTCGAGCAGACCGGCGAGGCCACCGTCGACCAGTACTTCCAGGGGCTCTGCGCCTTTATCGAGGCCTACAGCTACCACCCCGACGAGCAGAAGCTGGCCGAGTACCTGTTCACCAACCACGGGATCGCCGGACGCGG
This sequence comes from Streptacidiphilus sp. 4-A2, assembly GCA_014284505.1. GTDB lineage: Bacteria > Actinomycetota > Actinomycetes > Streptomycetales > Streptomycetaceae > Streptacidiphilus. Next base: position 7,572,530 of record JAAFYY010000001.1, read on the forward strand.
CGGCGACCGGCCGGTCAGCGCGGAGACCCTGCGCCGCCACTGGCCGGAGCTCCAGCAGCGCTTCGCCGAGCGCTACGAGTAATCCAGCGCTACGAGTAACCCAGCGCCACCAGTGACCGGCCGTCACCCGTGACCGGCCGCAGCCGAGCCGGCGGCACGGCGGGTGGAACGATGCGCGGCCGGTGTTCGTCCTGGAATATGGGAGACAGCGTGCCGCGGCCCACCGCGGGCTCGTACTCGGGGAGGTCGCAGTGACTGTGCCACCTGGACGTCCGCTCCGGCCGGGGCCGCTCCGGCCGCCGGTCGACGCGATGCCGCCCGGCCCGCCGCCGGTGCCCGACACCGCCCGGATGCGGGCCTCGCACGCGGACCGGGAGCGCACCGTCGACGTGCTCAGGGCCGCCTTCGCCGAGGGGCGGCTGGACGGCGAGGAGTACCAGGACCGCGTCGAACGGGTGTACAAGGCGCAGACCTACGGCGAACTCTCGGTCGTGGTGCAGGACCTGCCGTGCGGCCCGATGCCGGTGCCCTTCCTCACCCCGGCGATGCAGCTGCCGCCCGCCTTCTCCGGACAGCAGCCGTACCCCTACGGCACTCCCGGCCCGTACCCGATGCCCTACTCCGCCCGCCGTTCGCCACCGGGGGCCGGAACACCAACGGGGCGGCGGTGGCCGCGCTGGTGCTCGGCATCGTCGAGTTCTGGACCTTGGGGCTGACCGCGGTCCCGGCTCTGATCTGCGGATACACCGCCCGGGCGCAGATTCGGCGGCGCGGCGGGGAGGGCAGCGGGATGGCCCTGACCGGGATCATCCTGGGGTGGCTGGCGGTGGGCGGCTGGGCGCTGGTGGTCCTGCTCCTGCTGGTCGGCGTGCACGGTCCGGCGGCCCACTCCGGCGGCTGACGGCGCCCGGGCGCGGGCCGATGCGGCCCCCGGGTGGGCCCGGCGCACCCCCGCGGAGCTGGGCGGAGGCGCCCTCCGGTATGTGTTTTGACCCGCGCCGGTGCGCCAAGTAGGCTCTGACCTTGTGCCTGGGGTGTCCCCGGGTCTCTTGTGCGTGCGTGCAGACAAGCCGCCGCACTTTGGGAACCGCGCTGCTCACACCGCTCCTCCGCAGGGAGTCGAGGGGTGGAGCGGGTCGACACACCCGACCGCGTGGGTCGGATGTCGGCGAGACACAGCCAGGGTAGTTTCACCAGCGAAGGCGCCGATGGCCGCATGCGGGTCTCCGGCGCCACATAAGGAGATGTAAGAATGCCTCGCAAGGGCCCCGCACCGAAGCGCCCGGTCATCATCGACCCGGTCTACGGCTCCCTGTGGTGACGTCGCTCGTCAACAAGATCCTCCTGCACGGGAAGCGCTCCACCGCTGAGCGCATCGTGTACGGCGCCCTCGAGGGTGTTCGGGAGAAGACCGGCGCTGACCCGGTGGTCGCGCTCAAGCGCGCCCTGGAGAACGTCAAGCCGACCCTTGAGGTCAAGTCCCGCCGTGTCGGTGGCGCCACCTACCAGGTGCCGGTCGAGGTCAAGCCCGGCCGCGCCAACACCCTGGCGCTGCGCTGGCTGGTCGGCTACTCCCGCGCCCGTCGCGAGAAGACCATGACCGAGCGTCTGCTCAACGAGATCCTGGACGCGAGCAACGGTCTGGGCGCCTCGGTGAAGCGTCGCGAGGACACGCACAAGATGGCCGAGTCCAACAAGGCCTTCGCCCACTACCGCTGGTAGTTCGAACCCCGTCAGAAACAAGAAAGAGAGAGACGAGCCACCATGGCTGCAACCTCCCTTGACCTCGCCAGGGTCCGCAACATCGGGATCATGGCGCACATCGACGCGGGCAAGACCACCACCACTGAGCGGATCCTGTTCTACACCGGTGTCTCGTACAAGATCGGTGAGGTCCACGATGGCGCTGCCACCATGGACTGGATGGAGCAGGAGCAGGAGCGCGGCATCACGATCACGTCGGCCGCGACGACCTGTCACTGGTCGGTGGACGGCGTAGAAAACACCATCAACATCATCGACACCCCGGGCCACGTCGACTTCACCATTGAGGTGGAGCGTTCGCTGCGTGTCCTGGACGGTGCCGTGACGGTGTTCGACGGTGTCGCCGGTGTCGAGCCCCAGTCGGAGACGGTGTGGCGTCAGGCTGACCGCTACAACGTCCCGCGTATCTGCTTCGTCAACAAGCTGGACCGGACCGGCGCGGAGTTCTTCCGCTGCGTCGACTCGATCATTGACCGCCTGGGTGCCACCCCGCTGGTCATGCAGCTGCCCATCGGCGCCGAGGCCAGCTTTGCCGGTGTCGTCGACCTGGTGAAGATGAAGGCCCTGGTCTGGTCGGCCGAGGCCGCCAAGGGTGAGATGTACGACGTCGTCGACATCCCGGACACCCACACCGAGCTCGCCGAGGAGTGGCGCGCCAAGCTCATCGAGACGGCCGCCGAGGGCGACGACGAGCTGATGGAGATGTTCCTGGAGGGCGAGGAGCCCAACGAGGAGCAGCTGGTCGCCGGCATCCGCCGCGGCACCATCGCCGGCAACTTCACCCCGGTCTTCTGTGGCACCGCGTTCAAGAACAAGGGTGTTCAGCCCCTGCTCGACGCGGTCGTGAAGTTCCTCCCCTCCCGATCGACGTCGAGGGCGTCACCGGCCACAAGCCGGGCGACGAGTCGGTGGAGATCTTCCGCAAGGCCTCGGACGACGAGCCGCTGTCGGCGCTGGCGTTCAAGATCATGTCTGACCCGCACCTCGGCAAGCTCACCTTCGTCCGGGTCTACTCCGGTCGGCTCGAGTCCGGCACTGCCGTGCTCAACTCGGTGAAGGGCCGCAAGGAGCGCATCGGCAAGATCTACCGGATGCACGCCAACAAGCGTGAGGAGATCGAGTCGGTGGGCGCCGGCGACATTGTCGCCGTCATGGGTCTCAAGCAGACCACCACCGGTGAGACCCTGAGCGACGAGAAGCAGCCGGTCATCCTGGAGTCCATGGACTTCCCGGCCCCGGTCATCCGCGTCGCCATCGAGCCGAAGTCGAAGGGCGACCAGGAGCGTCTGGGCGTCGCGATCCAGCGGCTGGCCGAGGAGGACCCGTCCTTCCAGGTCAACACCGACGAGGAGACCGGCCAGACCATCATCGCGGGTATGGGCGAGCTGCACCTCGAGGTGCTGGTCGACCGTATGAAGCGTGAGTTCCGGGTCGAGGCCAACGTCGGCAAGCCGCAGGTCGCGTACCGCGAGACCATCCGCGCGGCGGTCGAGCGCATCGACTACACGCACAAGCAGACCGGTGGCTCCGGCCAGTTCGCGAAGATCCAGATCGCGATCGAGCCGATCGAGTCCGGCGAGGGCTACGAGTTCATCAACAAGGTCACCGGTGGCCGTGTGCCGAGGGAGTACATCCCCTCGGTGGACGCCGGCGCCCAGGAGGCCATGGAGTTCGGCGTGCTCGCCGGCTACCCGCTCCAGGGCGTCCGGGTGACCCTGCTCGACGGTGCCGCCCACGACGTCGACTCCTCGGAGCTGGCGTTCAAGATCGCCGGTTCGATGGCGTTCAAGGAGGGTGCTCGCAAGGCGAAGCCCGTCCTCCTCGAGCCCATGATGGCCGTCGAGGTCACCACGCCCGAGGACTACATGGGCGATGTGATCGGCGACATCAACTCCCGCCGTGGCCAGATCCAGGCCATGGACGAGCGCAGCGGCGCCCGCGTCGTCAAGGCTCTCGTCCCGCTGTCGGAGATGTTCGGCTACGTCGGCGACCTGCGCAGCAAGACGTCCGGCCGTGCCAGCTACTCCATGCAGTTCGACTCGTACGCCGAGGTTCCCCGGAACGTGGCGGAAGAGATCATCGCTAAGGCCAAGGGCGAGTAGTTCCGACTCTGTCGGTCTCAGCGGGAGCCCCGACATATCGGGAGCTTTCACCCTTTAGGCTGTAGGAGGCGGTCCGGGGTCGGCCATCAGGCTGATCCCGGGCTCCTCCGGCCCCCACCCCGGGCCGGAGCCGGGCGCTTGCGAGCGGACGGTACCGGCGCGATATCAGACCACCTGACGTCGTACGGCGTACAGAACCAGTCCTCAGGAGGACCCAGTGGCGAAGGCGAAGTTCGAGCGGACGAAGCCCCACGTCAACATCGGCACCATCGGTCACATCGACCACGGTAAGACGACCCTTACCGCGGCGATCACCAAGGTGCTGCACGACAAGTACCCGGACCTGAACGCGGCCTCGGCCTTCGACCAGATCGACAAGGCCCCGGAAGAGCGTCAGCGCGGTATCACCATCTCGATCGCGCACGTCGAGTACCAGACCGAGGGCCGTCACTACGCCCACGTCGACTGCCCGGGTCACGCTGACTACATCAAGAACATGATCACCGGTGCCGCGCAGATGGACGGCGCGATCCTGGTCGTGGCCGCCACCGACGGCCCGATGCCGCAGACCAAGGAGCACGTGCTCCTGGCCCGCCAGGTCGGCGTGCCCTCCATCGTTGTCGCCCTGAACAAGGCCGACATGGTGGACGACGAGGAGATCCTGGAGCTCGTCGAGCTCGAGGTCCGTGAGCTCCTCTCCGAGTACGAGTTCCCGGGCGACGACCTGCCGGTCGTGCGCGTCTCGGCGCTGAAGGCGCTCGAGGGCGACAAGGAGTGGGGCGAGAAGCTCCTCGGCCTCATGGACGCGGTGGACGAGTTCATCCCCACCCCGGCCCGTGACGTCGAGAAGCCCTTCCTCATGCCCATCGAGGACGTCTTCACGATCACCGGTCGTGGCACCGTCGTCACCGGTCGTATCGAGCGTGGTGTCCTCAAGGTCAACGAGACCGTCGACATCATCGGCATCAAGGAAGCCAAGACCACCACCACGGTCACCGGCATCGAGATGTTCCGCAAGCTGCTCGACGAGGGCCAGGCGGGCGAGAACGTCGGTCTGCTCCTCCGTGGCATCAAGCGCGAGGATGTCGAGCGCGGCCAGGTCATCATCAAGCCGGGCACCGTCACCCCGCACACCGAGTTCGAGGCGCAGGCGTACATCCTGTCGAAGGACGAGGGTGGCCGTCACACCCCCTTCTTCAACAACTACCGCCCGCAGTTCTACTTCCGCACCACGGACGTGACCGGCGTCGTGACCCTCCCCGAGGGCACCGAGATGGTCATGCCCGGCGACAACACCGCCATGACCGTCGTGCTGATCCAGCCGATCGCCATGGAGGAGGGCCTCAAGTTCGCCATCCGTGAGGGTGGCCGCACCGTCGGCGCCGGCCAGGTCGTCAAGATCGTCAAGTAGTTCACGCGGTCTGACCTGCCTGTACCACCGAGGCAGCGAAGGGGCCCCGGAGCATCAGCTGATGCTCCGGGGCCCCTTGGCGTATCCGGGGGCGGCTGCCCGTCGGCCGCGCGGATATGCTGTCGGGTACCGCAGCCCGTGCCCGCTGCGGGCCCATACCCTCTGCGACTTGGTGCCTCTCCGTGACGACTCTCGACATCATGCTGCCGTACTACGGCGACGTCTCGCTGATGCAGGCTGCCGTCCGCAGCGTGCTCGCCCAGACCGACGCGGACTGGCGGCTGGTCGTCGTCGACGACGGCAAGGAGCCCGGGGTGCCCGAGTGGTTCGCCGGGCTGGGCGACCCCCGGGTGAGCTACCAGCGCAACGAGCGGAACCTGGGCGTCACCGGGAACTACGAGAAGTGCCTGGGCCTGGTCCAGGCCGAGCACTTTGTGATGATGGGCACCGACGACATCATGCTGCCCAACTACGTCGCCACGGTGCGGGCGGCGCTGGCCCAGTACCCGGGCACGGCCATGGTGCAGCCGGGTGTGCAGGTGATCGACGGCGAGGGGCGGCCGAGCACCACCCTGGCCGACGAGTCCAAGCGGCGGCTGTACGCGCCGAAGTTCACCGGCCGCAAGCTGATGGGCGGCGAGGAGCTCGCGGTCAGCCTGCTGCGCGGCAACTGGCTGTACTTCCCCTCGCTGTGCTGGCGCACCGATGTGGTGCGCGAGGTCGGCTTCCGGCCCGAGTTCGAGATCATCCAGGATCTGGCCCTGGTCATCGACCTGCTCCGGAGGGGGAGCAGATGATCATCGACGACACCCTCTGCTTCCAGTACCGCCGGCACGCGGTCAGCATCTCCTCCGCGAGCGCCTTCTCCGGCAGCCGGTTCACCGAGTCGCGGCGCTACTTCCTGGACGAGGCGGACCGGATGGCCGCGGCGGGCTGGCCCCGGGCGGCGAAGGCGGCGCGGCTGCACCTCTCCTCGCGGATCCATGCGATGACGCTGGTCCCCAGCGCCCTCAAGGCCGGTCAGCGCTCCGGGGCCCGCATCCTGTTCACCTACGCGGCGGGCCCGGCCCGGCGCTCCTAGCCGGCCCCCGCCTTCTCACGACCTCCCACAGCAGTGCGGATCCCCGGAGTGGAACTCATGACTGAAGCTGGCGTCCCGTCCTCCTCCCACCCCTGGCGGGGGGTGGCCGGGTGGCCGTGCTCGGCGGGACCGGGTTCATCGGCCGGGCCCTGTGCACGGCGTTCACCGCCGCCCGGGTACCAGGTGCTGGCGGTGGCCAGGAACGAGCCGGCCGAGCCGCTCGCCGGGCAGTTCCAGCGGTTCGACCTGAGCGGCGGCTCGGCCGCCGAACTGGCCGGGCTGCTGCGGGCCGAGCGGATCGACACCGTGGTGAACGCGGCCGGGGGCATGTGGGGCTGTCCGACGAGCAGATGGTCGACGCCAACGTCGGGCTGGTCAGCCGGGTGGTGGAGGCACTGCGCGGGCTGGAGCACCCGGTCCGGCTGGTGCACCTGGGCACTGTGCACGAGTACGGCCTGGCGCCGGTCGGCACCCGGCAGCGCGAGGACAGCCGGCCGCAGCCGCAGATGGTCTACGGCGAGCTGAAGCTCCGGGCCACCCAGGTGGTGCTGGACGCGGTTGCCGAGGGCGCGCTGGACGCGGTGGTGCTGCGGGTCGGCAATGTGGTCGGCCCCGGCCAGCCCGGCCACAGCCTGCTCGGCGTGATGGCGCGCAAGCTCCGCGAGGCCGACGCCGCGGGGCGGACCGCGACCCTGACTCTGGCCCCGCTCACCGCGCAGCGCGACTTCGTCGGCCTGGCCGACACGGTCGAGGGGGTACTGGCGGCGGCCCGCGCCGGGGCCCCGGCCCCGCTGGTCAACATCGGCCGGGGCGAGGGCGTCTCCGCCCGGGAGATGGTGGAGCTGCTGATCGAGGCCAGCGGGGTGCCCACGGAGGTGGTGGAGGACCCGGGACCGGAGGGCGCGGGGCCGGAGACCGAGTGGCAGTGCCTGGACATCGCACTGGCCGGGGAGTCCCTGGGCTGGACGCCGCGGGAGACCCCGGCGCTCGCCGTGGGCACCCTGTGGAAGGCCGAGGCCGGGCGCTAGCCGCCCAGCACCTCAGCCACCGCACCGCGACAGCACGTCAGCCCGAGGGCCGGGCCCGGTAGCGGGCCCGGCCCTCGGGCTGTTCAGGGCTCGTTGTTTCAGGCCTTGCGGTCCAGCAGGAACACGGTCAGCCCGGACACCGTCCGCCGCTCGACCACGGTGTAGTGCTCCCGCAGCGCCGCGCTCTGCTTGGCCGGGACGCTGGCGAAGGCGTTGCCGGGGTGGTCCACCGCCACCAGCCACAGCCGGGGGTGGTCGCCCAGGCAGGCCGCCGGGTCGGCGCAGAAGGTGAACCAGAGGTCGTTGCGCTGCTCGGCGGTGCGGCCGACGAACAGCTCCTGCGGCTGCTTGTCCTTCGGCAGGTAGTAGGGCACCCCGACGCTGGTCTCCCACCAGATGCTGTTGCCCTGGCCGTAGACGATCCCGTCGCCCGGCCGGTAGCCGGCGGCGACCAGGTCGGCGGCGGCCCGGTAGTCGCGCGGGGTGAACCACAGCGCGTCCGGGTAGAGGTAGTTGGCGTGCGACAGCGGCGCGTGCATGGCCCGCTGTGCCGGTACCACCACCGCGGCCAGCGCGACCATGACCGGCACCAGATAACGCAGCCGCAGGGTGGCCAGTCCGGCGCCGGCCAGCACCGCCGCCGCGGGCAGCACGAAGAAGAGGTACTTGGACAGGTAGTACGAGACATGCCCGTGCGAGACCGTCCAGATCACCAGCCAGGGCAGCAGCACCAGCGCGGTCACCAGCAGCACCGCCCGGCGTTCGGGCCGGCGCCAGGCCAGCAGCGCGAACAGCAGCAGCACCACCGCGAGCGAGGTGGATCCGAGTATCTGCGGCCAGATGCTGGCCAGTCCGGGCACGGTGGGCCGGGGGATCCAGCCGATCTGCCGGGTGGACTGGGCGCTGCCGTAGTGGATGACCGGGTACAGCACCACCACCGCGATCAGCACCGCCGCGGTGAAGCAGGCCGGCAGCGACTTGGCGCGGGTCCGGCGGTACTCCAGCAGCACCATCAGCGCGTGTCCGCACAGGAAGGCCAGTGACACCAGGTTGAAGTAGCCCGCCAGCGCCAGCACCGCCGTGTACAGCGCCCAGCGGCCGGGGCCGGGCCGCTCCAGCGCCCGCAGCAGCATCAGCAGCGAGAGCGCGGCGGTCATCACCACCAGCGCGTACGAGCGGGTCTCCTGCCCGTACCTGGCCACGGTCGGCAGCAGCGCGAACACCAGTCCGGCGGCAACCCCCGCCCGGAAGCCGAACAGCCGCCGGCCGATCAGCGCGGTGCACACCGCGGCGACGGTCATGGCCAGGGCGGAGGGGAAGCGGATCGAGACCGGCGAGTCGCCGAAGACCTTGATCCAGAAGTGCAGCGACAGATAGTAGGCGCCGTGCACCGCGTCGACGTTGTGCAGCATCGCCCAGATCGCCCCGGTGGGCCGGGTGATCACGCTGATGGTCGCCAGCTCGTCCTGCCACATCACCGGCACGCCGCTGTGGTACAGGGTCAGCGCCAGCGTCAGCAGCGCGGGCCAGAGCCAGACCCGGCCGCAGAGCTGCCGCAGTAGCCCGGCCAGGCGCTGCTCGCCGGTCGCGCCCGGATCTCCGGCGAAGCGCCGCCGCAGGCCTCCTGGCGCGGCGGGGGACTGGTCTCGTTGGCCGCCGGCGGTGACGGTTGCGTCGGGTACGGAAGTCAACGGAGTCCTTCAAGGCGCGGGTGCGGAGCTGTCCGCACTCATGCTAAGGGGCCCGGACGTGCGCCGTGCCTCCCGGCCGGGCCGACGGCACGGGCCTGGTCATGGACAACTGTTCCCATTGCTAGAGTTCCCTGAAGTTGTCTTATCTCCATACCACTGATGTCAAAAGCTTGGATGGAAATCCGTGAGCGCGCAGCCCCTGCCCACCGCCCGTCGCTCCCGGCTCGAATCGCTGACCGGTTTGCGCTGGTTCGCCGCGCTCGCTGTCTTCACGTACCACACCTGGCAGGTCGCGTCCGTGCCCAAGCTGAAGGTCGTGGCGATCTTCGGCGACGCCGGCGTGGCCTTCTTCTTCGTGCTCTCCGGCTTCGTCCTCACCTGGTCGTTCTCCGAGAAGACCGGCAAGGGCACCTTCTACTGGCGGCGGTTCGCCCGAATATGGCCGGCCCTGGCGGCTTCCACGGTCTTCGCCTATTTCGCGCTGCGGCAGGTGTGGTCGGTCTCCGGCAAGGACGTGCTGCTCGGGCTCACCTTCACCCAGGCCTGGCATCCCAACGTGCTGCTGACCGGCAACCCGGTCTCCTGGTCGCTGTCGGCGGAGGCGTTCTTCTATCTGCTCTTCCCCCTGGTGATCCGGCCTATCCTGCGCTGCCGGGCCCGGGTGCTGCTCGTGCTGGCGGCCCTGCTGGTCGGGCTGGACCTGGGGTTCCGCTGGTGGTCCTTCAACTACTACCTCCCGCACCACAACGACACCTTCCACCTGCTGCTGGTGCTGCGGGTGCCGCCCTACCGGGCGCTGGAGTTCCTGCTCGGCGTCGTGGTCGGGGCCGCCATGGTGCGCGGCTGGCGGCCGCGGGTCCCGATGAGCGTCGCCCTGCTGGTGACCGCGGTGGACCTCTGGGCCTGCTGGTACGGGATGCGGCAGCACTGGCTCGGCGACTACTGGTGGAACCAGATGCTCGCCCCGGCCTTCGCCCTGATCATCGTCGCGGCGGTGGGCAACGACCTGGCCGGCCGGCGCTCGGTCTTCCGGACCCGCCCACTGGTGGCGCTGGGCGAGTGGTCCTATGCCTTCTACCTGATCCACCTCACGGTGATCCACGCCCTGCTGCCCTATGTGAAGCCCACCCGGGCGCGCACTGGTCGAACCTGGAGCCGATCGCCTGCTATCTGGTGGTCGCGGTACTGCTGGCCTGGCTCTGCTACCGCTTTGTCGAGCGCCCGGCGGAGAGGTGGCTGCGCGGACTGCTCCCCGACAGCCGTCGCCGGAGCGCCGCGGCGCAGCCCGTCCCGGCGCAGCCCGGGCCGCTACCGGCCGCCCCCGGGGCCGCGGCGGCACCGCTGCCCGAGCCGGCCGACCGCTGAGCGGACGCGCACCGAGCGGCCGGCCCCGGAGGCGTGTACCGGCGGCCCCGTTCATTCGTGCGGCTATGCTTTCGGCGAACCCGGGTCCGCTCCGGACGCCGTCAGGTCACCACGCCGTCAGGCCACGACGCCGTATCGTCACCACGCCTGTCACCACGCTTGTCACCACGCCTTGATGTCATCGCAGATAAAGGTCGCAGCCACGATGTCCACGACGTCCACGACGAAGACTGAGAGCACGGCGCCATCGGCCTGGTGGAGGTCCCGCGGCACCCTCGACCGGGTGCTCTCCGGCCGGGCCAACAGCTTCGGCTTCCTGCGGCTGATGCTGGCGCTGTCGGTGGTGTACCCACGTTACCCGCTGAGCACGGTCACCGGCGAGGACCCGCTGTGGCGCTTCAGCGGCGAGCAGACGGACATCGGCAAGCTGGCCGTGATCGGCTTCTTCGTGCTCTCCGGGTTCATGATCACCGCCAGTGGCCGGCGGCTGACCACCGGGCGCTACGCCTGGCACCGGGCGCTGCGCATCTTCCCCGGACTGTGGGTGACCGTGCTGGTCACCGCGCTGGTGGTGGCCCCGCTGCTGTATCTGCACCTGCACGGCACCACGGCCGGTTCTGGGACAACCGCTGGGCCCGTTCCAGTACATCCGCGGCACCGCCACCACCGCCATCGGCGACGGCTACGACATCTCCCAGGTGATGAGCACCGCGGCCAAGCACGGCAAGATCTCCAACGTCGCCTTCAACGGCGCGCTGTGGTCCCTGAAGTACGAGCTGTTCTGCTACATCCTGGTGGGCATCTTCGCGGCCGGCGGACTGCTGCGGCGGGCCCCAGGACCGTGCCGCTGCTGGCCCTGCTGCTGTGGTCGAGCATGGTGATGAACCTGGTGAACGCGCACGGCTGGCGCGGCTTCCCGACCGAGGGCTCGACCTACCTCAACGTGCCGGTGCTGGAGGGGATGGACACCCACTACCTGGTCTACCTCGGCTTCGCCTTCCTGCTCGGCGCGAGCTTCCAGCTGTTCCGTGAGCACTTCCACATCAACGACGTCGCCGGGGTGCTCAGCGCGGTGGTGCTGGTGGCCAGCTTCCACTGGGGCGCGTTCCGGTGGTCGGCTACCCGGCCTTCGCCTACCTGCTGATCTGGCTCGGGGTGCGGCTGCCCTCCTGGCTGCACTGGATCGGCCGCAAGCACGACTACTCCTACGGCGTGTACATCTACGGCTTCCTGATCGAGCAGGTGCTGCGGATCTACGGCGCCAACAAGTGGGGCGTCCCGGAGTACTTCGCCGCCGCCGCCGGGCTCACCCTGGTCGCCGCCGCGCTCTCCTGGCACCTGGTGGAGAGCCAGGCGATGAAGCTCAAGGACTGGACGCTCCCGGCCCGCTGGCTCCCGGCGGCGCTGCGGCCGGGCCGCGACGCGGTGGCGGCGGCCGACCGGAGCCGGCCGGGCAGCCCGCGGCCGAGGCCGAGGGGGCCCGGGTCGGCAACGGCGTCTGACCCGCGCGCAGGCAGGGCGAAGGGCCCCGGACAGCTGTCCGGGGCCCTTCGCCCTGCCTGCGTCAGCCGGGGTCAGCTGCGGCGCAGCCCCTCGGTGTACTCGCGGACCCGGTCGTACACCGGCAGCAGCCCGCCGGCCACGGCCTCGGCCAGGCTCGGGCCCTGGGTGTCGCGCTCGGAGAGCAGCGGGGCCTCGGCCGGCCATTCGATGCCCAGCTCCGGATCCAGCGGGTTGATGGTGTGCTCACCGGTGGGGTTGTAACCGGCCGAGCAGAAGTAGACCAGCGTGGCGTCGTCCTCCAGCGCGCAGAAGCCGTGGCCCAGCCCCTCGGAGAGGTAGACCGCGCGGCGGTCGGTGTCGTCCAGCCGGACGCCCTCCCAGCGGCCGAAGGTGGGGGAGCCCACCCGCAGGTCCACGATCACGTCCAGCACCGCGCCGCGCACACAGCTCACATACTTCGCCTGCCCGGGCGGGACGTCGGCGAAGTGCACCCCGCGGACCACGCGCGGGCCGACACCGACAGGTTGGCCTGGGCCAGGTCGAGCGGGTGCCCGACGGCCTCGGCCAGGCGGTCGGCCCGGTAGTGCTCCATGAACATCCCGCGCGAGTCGCCGTGCTGCTGCGGAGTGATCTCCCAGGCGCCCTCGATGCTCAGCGGACGGATCTTCATCGGGAGCCTTCTTTCAGGAGTTCCAGCAGGTAGCTGCCGTAGCCGCTCTTCAGCAGCGGCTCGGCCAGCGCGGCCAGCTGCTTGTCGTCGATGTAGCCCATGCGCCAGGCGACCTCCTCGACGCAGCCGATCTTGTAGCCCTGGCGCTCCTCGATCACCCGGACGTACTCCGAGGCCTGCATCAGCGAGTGGAAGGTGCCGGTGTCCAGCCAGGCCGTGCCCCGGTCCAGCACGGTCACCCGCAGCCGGCCCGCGCGCAGGTAGGCCTCGTTCACCGCGGTGATCTCCAGCTCGCCGCGGGCACTGGGCTTCAGCCCGCGGGCGATCTCCACCACCTGGTTGTCGTAGAAGTACAGGCCGGGCACCGCGTAGCGGGACTTCGGCCGCTCGGGCTTCTCCTCCAGGGAGACGGCATTGCCCTGGGCGTCGAACTCGACCACGCCGTAGGCGCTCGGGTCGGCCACCGGATAGGCGAACACCCGGCCGCCGGTCAGCTCGCCCTGGAGACCCAGCCGGGTGCCCAGGCCGCTGCCGTGGAAGATGTTGTCGCCGAGGACGAGCGCCACCGACTCCTCGCCGATGAAGTCCGCGCCCAGGGTGAACGCCTGGGCCAGGCCCTCCGGCCGCTCCTGCACCGTGTACTGGAGGTCGAGACCGAACTGGGAGCCGTCGCCGAGCAGCCGCTGGAACTGGTCCTGATCCTGTGGGGTGGTGATCAGCAGGATCTCCTGGATCCCCGCCATCATCAGGGTCGTCAGCGGGTAGTACACCATCGGCTTGTCGAAGACCGGCATGAGTTGCTTGGAGACGGCCCGGGTGAGCGGCCACAGCCGCGATCCCGTGCCGCCTGCCAGAAGGATGCCTCGCATGGGGGCAACTCTAGTGGCGACCGCGGGTGCCCCGGTCCGCCCGGGCCGTGGCTCGGAGCGCCCGGGCGTTCCTTCTACTATTCCTCCATGCGCATCCTCGTCACCGGCGGCGCCGGTTTCATCGGCTCCGAGTTCGTCCGCTCGCTCCTCGGCAGTGCCGACGGAGCGGCCGGAACCGCGATCACCGTCCTGGACAAGCTCACCTACTCCGGGGTCGAGGCCAATCTCGACCGGTCGCGGACCACCCCGGTTACTCCTTCGTGCGTGGCGACATCTGCGACGCCGACCTGGTCGACCAGGTCATGCCCGGACACGACGCGGTGGTGCACTTCGCCGCCGAGTCCCATGTGGACCGCTCCATCGCCGGGGCCGGACCCTTTGTCACCACCAATGTGCTCGGCACCCAGGTGCTGCTGGACGCCGCCCGCAAGCACGGCGTCGGCCGCTTCGTCCATGTCTCCACCGACGAGGTGTACGGCTCCATCGCCGAGGGCTCCTGGACCGAGGAGTGGCCGCTGGCGCCGAACTCCCCGTACTCGGCCTCCAAGGCCGCCTCGGACCTGCTGGCGCTGGCCTACCACCGCACCCACGGCATGGACGTGGTGGTCACCCGCTGCTCCAACAACTACGGGTACTACCAGTTCCCGGAGAAGCTGATCCCGCTGTTCACCACCAACCTGATCGACGGCGGCACCGTCCCGCTGTACGGCGGCGGCAACATCCGCGACTGGCTGCATGTCTCCGACCACTGCCGGGGCATCGACCTGGCGCTGCGCAAGGGCCGGGCCGGGCAGGTCTACAACATCGGCGGCGGCACCGAGGTCACCAACAAGGAGCTCACCGGGCTGCTGCTGGACGCCGCCGGTGCGGGCTGGGACCGGGTGGTGCCGGTGGAGGACCGCAAGGGCCACGACCGCCGCTACTCGCTGGACATCAGCAAGATCAGCGAGGAGCTGGGCTACGCCCCGCAGGTCCGCTTCGAGGACGGGCTGGCCGCCACCATCGCCTGGTACCGCGACAACCGTGCCTGGTGGGAGCCGCTGAAGGAGCTGGCCGCCCTGGAAGCGGCGAAGTAGCACCACGCCGCCAGGCAGCCCGAGCACCCGGCCACCCGAGCACCCGAGTACCCGAACCGACGAAGCGGTCCGATGAACCTCCTGCGCAAGGTCCTCCAGGCGATCCGGCCGGCACCGAACTGGTGGTCGGCGGGACCGTCGTCCTCGGCGCGGCCTCGTACATCCAGATCGCCGCCGCCGGGCACATGCTGCCCAGCGGCACGCTGTCCGCGATCTCGGTGCTGTGGTCGCTGACCATGTCGCTGAGCCTCGGCCTGTTCTTCCCGATCGAGCAGGAGCTCACCCGGGCGGTGGCCGCCCGGGTGGTCCGCGGCGAGGGCGCGGCGCCGGTGCTGCGCCGGGCGGCGGTGCTCACCGTCGGCCTGCTGGCGCTGATCACCCTGGCGCTGGGACTGTCCGCGCCGCAGCTGGCCCGGTTGTTCTTCGCCGACCAGCAGTCGCTGGTCTGGGCCTTCGCCGGGGCACTGGCCGGGATGGGCCTGGTCTTCCTGACCCGGGGCATCCTCGCCGGGCTCGGGCTCTTCCGCAGCTACGGCATCTCGCTGGCGCTGGACGGCGGCCTGCGGATCGTGCTGGCCCTGGGCCTGGCCCTGGCCGGGGTGCACTCGGCGCTGGCCTACGCCCTGGTGCTGACCGTGGCCCCGCTGGCGGCGATGCTGCTGACGCTGCCCACGACGCTGCGGGCCAGCCTCAGCGGGGCGCCCATGCCCTGGTCGGAGCTGTCGCAGAACATGGGCACGCTGATGTGCTCCTCGCTGCTGGCCCAGGCCGTGGTGAACGCCGCGGTGCTGTCGGTGAAGCTGCTCAGCCCGGCCGAGACCGCGCTGGTCACCGCGCTGCTCAATGCCGGGGTGCTGGCCCGGGTGCCGCTGTTCGTCTTCGGCTCGCTCCAGCCGACGCTGATGACCGGGCTGTCCACCGCCGCGACCTCCGGGGACCGCGCCGGGTTCCGCAGGATGCTGCGGCAGACCTGTGCGGTGGTGGGCGGTCTGGGGCTGCTGGGCGGGGTGCCCAGCGTGCTGCTCGGTCCCTGGCTGATCCGGGTGCTGTTCGACGCCCCGGCGTCACTGGGCCGGCTCGCGTTCCTGTGGCTGGCCGTCGGCACGGTGTTCTACATGCTGGCGCTGGTACTGGGCCAGGCCGTGGTCGCGCTCGGCCGGCACCGGCTGCAACTGCTGTCCTGGGCGGTCGGCACCGCGGCCCTGGCCGGGGTCACCCTGATGCCGGGCGATCTGGCCCAGCGGGTGCTGATCGCCTACGCGGTCGGCTCCATGGTGGTGGCGGCCGGGGCACTGGTGTCGCTGCTGGCCGGGATGCCCAGGCAGCCGCTGGGCACCGTCGGCGCCGGGCAGCCGGCGCCGGGCGTGGACGCGGCCGCCTCGCGCTCCTGACCGACCCGGCTCACGGCCGGCGCGGCCGCCGCGGTCCCCGGGACGGACGCCGCCCCCGGGAGCACTCGGCCCGGGCTCGCCTACTATGAGACCCGAGCCCTGACCGTCGCCGCTGAAAGGCACGTGCTGTCGTGCATCTGTCCGTAGTCACCTCGATCACCGGTGTCCTGGTGCTCGCGTACATCCTGGAACTGCTGCGACGGCAGCAGCTGCGGGAGAAGTACGCGGCGATCTGGCTGGCGATCGGCGTCGTGGTCGCCCCGCTGGGCTTCTTCCCCGGGATCCTCAACTCGACGGCGCACCACCTGGGGATCGCCTCCGGCGTCAGCCTGGTGCTGTTCGCCGGATTCCTGCTGGTGCTGCTGGTCTGCCTGCACCTGAGCTGGGAGGCGAGCCGGCTGGAGGCCGAGACCCGGACCCTGGCCGAGGAGGTCGCGCTGCTGCGGGCCCACCTGGTCGAGCACAACGGATACCCGGTGAACCGGCACGGCTCCGAGGCCGAGGCCCCCCAACCCAAGGTGCACTCATGATCGACGGACTGCGCGTCCTCCTGATCCTCCCGGCCTGGAACGAGTCCGAGGGACTGCCCTCGATCCTCAAGGAGATCCGGACCGAACTGCCGGGGGCGGACACCCTGGTGGTGGACGACGGCTCGACCGACGCGACCTCGCGGGTGGCCGCCGAGGCCGGTTCGCCGGTGGTCCGGCTGCCGTACAACCTCGGTGTCGGCGGCGCCATGCGGCTGGGCTACCGCTACGCCTACGAGCACGGCTACGACGTGGCGATCCAGTGCGACTCCGACGGGCAGCACGACCCGGCCTATGTGCCCGCGCTGTTGGCGAAGCTCAAGGAGGCGGACCTGGTCATCGGCGCCCGCTTCGCCGGTGAGGGCGAGTACAAGGCCCGCGGTCCGCGCCGCTGGGCGATGAGCCTGCTGTCGGTGGTGCTGTCGCGGATCACCAAGACCCGGCTGACCGACACCACCTCCGGCTTCAAGGCCTGCAACCGGCAGCTCATAGAATTCTTCGCGCAGTGGTACCCGGTGGAGTACCTGGGCGACACCATCGAGAGCATGGTCGGCGCGGCGCGCTGCGGCTTCGTGGTGCGCCAGGTGCCGGTGGCGATGCGCGAACGGACCACCGGTACGCCCAGCGCCTCGCCGGTCAAGGCGACGATCTACCTGGCCCGCTCCGGTCTGGTGCTGCTGCTGGCGCTGATCCGGCGGATGCCGCCGCACCTGAAGGAGCTGGCCGGCGCGGAGCGCCGACCGGTCGAGCAGTGGCAGCTCGCCCCCAAGGGCTGACGAGAGCTGACGAGAGCTGACGAGAGCCCACGGCAGCTGACCGCAGCTGACGAGGGACCGGCCCGGCGCCCGCCGCCGGCGCCGAACTCCTGCCGCCGGCCGGGTTTCCCGGCGCGGCGGTGGTTTGACAAGCCGCCCGGCCCGGGTACGCTCCCCGGCTGAATTGGCGTGCACTGTGTCCGGTATGGCACACTGTTCAAGTTGCTCGGTTGAGCGCCGATGCTGCGCGCCTCCGCTTTTCGCTCCGACCCTCGGGTCCGGTGGCTGAGGGGAGGACCGGAAGCAAGTCCCACAGTACTCGTCGTGCCCGTGTACGGCCGTTGCCTAGTTGATTGTGACGAAGCGCGGCAGCTGCGGCGCGGACGTACGGGAATCTTCCGGGAAGTGCATGCAGGCGGTCGACCCGGCGTTCCGCCCCGACCGGCCCTTTGGGCCGTGTCACCGAGGGGCTAAGAGTTCGACCAAGGCTTTTTTATGGCGGGCAGCGCGACACGCCCGACCGCGTGGGTCGAAGGAACGCCACTGGGGCCTCCACCCGGGGGACCCAGCCGCAGAAGCAGCAAGCCCACACAGAAGGACTACGAAGAAGCCATGGCGGGACAGAAGATCCGCATCCGGCTCAAGGCCTACGACCACGAGGTCATCGATTCCTCGGCGAAGAAGATCGTCGAGACGGTGACGCGTACTGGTGCGCAGGTCGCGGGCCCGGTGCCGCTGCCCACTGAGAAGAACGTGTACTGCGTCATCCGCTCGCCGCACAAGTACAAGGACTCGCGCGAGCACTTCGAGATGCGCACGCACAAGCGTCTGATCGACATCCTCGACCCGACCCCCAAGACCGTTGACTCTCTGATGCGACTCGACCTCCCGGCCGGCGTCGACATCGAGATCAAGCTCTGAAGGGGCTGAGCGAAGATGGCTAAGCAGATTAAGGGCATCCTGGGCGAGAAGCTCGGCATGACCCAGGTCTGGGACGAGAACAACCGGATCGTTCCGGTGACCGTCGTCAAGGCCGGGCCGAATGTCGTGACCCAGGTCCACACCGCCGATGGCACCGGCTATGACGCCGTGCAGTTCGGTTTCGGCGAGATCGACCCGCGCAAGGTGAACAAGCCCCTCGCGGGCCACTTCGCCAAGGCCGGCGTCACCCCCCGTCGCCACCTCGTCGAGCTGCGCACCAGCGACGCCGCCGAGTACACCCTGGGCCAGGAGATCACCGCTGAGGTGTTCGAGGCCGGTATCAAGGTCGACGTGACCGGTACCAGCAAGGGCAAGGGCTTCGCGGGTGTCATGAAGCGCCACAACTTCCACGGTCTCGGCGCCGGCCACGGTGTGCAGCGCAAGCACCGTTCGCCCGGCTCGATCGGTGGCTGCGCCACCCCGGGTCGCGTGTTCAAGGGCATGAAGATGGCCGGTCGCATGGGCCACGAGCGTGTGACCACCCAGAATCTGACCGTCCACGCCGTTGACGCGGAGAAGGGCCTGCTGCTCATCAAGGGCGCAATCCCCGGTCCGAACGGCGGCCTCATCCTGGTCCGCACTGCGGCAAAGGGGGCCTGAAGCAATGAGCACCATCAACGTCCTCTCCCCTGCGGGTGAGACCGTCGGCACCGTCGAGCTGCCGGCCGAGATCTTCGACGCCAAGGTCAGCATTCCGCTGATCCACCAGGTCGTCGTCGCGCAGCTGGCCGCGGCCCGTCAGGGCACGCACAAGGTCAAGAGCCGTGGCGAGGTCCGTGGTGGCGGTCGCAAGCCGTACCGCCAGAAGGGCACCGGCCGCGCCCGTCAGGGCTCGACCCGCGCGCCGCAGTTCGCCGGCGGTGGCGTCGTCCACGGCCCCGTGCCGCGTGACTACTCGCAGCGCACGCCCAAGAAGATGAAGGCTGCCGCGCTCCGTGGCGCCCTCACCGACCGGGCCCGCAACTCCCGCATCCACGTCATCACCGGCGTGACCGCGGGCGAGGCGCCTTCCACCAAGGCTGCCCGCACCCTGATCGGCAAGATCAGCGAGCGCAAGCACGTCCTTCTCGTGGTCGAGCGTGACGACGAGCTGGCGATCAAGAGCGCCCGCAACCTGCCCGAGATCCACATCCTGGATGCCGGTCAGCTGAACACCTACGACGTGCTCGTCTCCGACGATGTGGTCTTCACCCAGGCCGCCTTCGAGCGCTTCGTGGCCGGCCCTGCCGCGTCCGCGAGTGCCGTTGCCTCCTCGAGCGAGCTCGAAGGGAGCGACGCCTGATGAGCGACGCAACGATCACGAGCAAGACGTTCACGGACCCCCGTGACGTCCTGGTCAAGCCGGTCATCTCGGAGAAGAGCTACGCGCTCCTCGACGAGGGCAAGTACACGTTCATCGTGGCGCCGGGGTCCAACAAGACCGAGATCAAGCAGGCTGTTGAGGCGGTCTTCGCGGTCAAGGTCGCCAACGTCAACACGATCAACCGCCAGGGCAAGCGCAAGCGGTCCAAGAGTGGTTTCGGCAAGCGCAAGGACACCAAGCGCGCCATCGTGACGCTGGCAGAGGGCAGCAAGCCCATCGACATCTTCGGGACGCCGACTTCCGCCTGACGGCGAGTCGGATTACCGAAACGGACGAGGACAGAAGAAGCCATGGGCATCCGCAAGTACAAGCCGACAACGCCGGGCCGTCGTGGCTCCAGCGTTGCCGACTTCGTCGAGATCACGCGGTCCGAGCCGGAGAAGTCGCTGGTCCGCCCCCTGCACAGCAAGGGCGGTCGTAACAACACCGGTCGTGTGACTGTTCGCCACCAGGGTGGCGGCCACAAGCGCGCGTACCGTGTTATCGACTTCCGTCGTCACGACAAGGACGGCGTTCCGGCCAAGGTCGCTCACATCGAGTACGACCCGAACCGCACCGCACGCATCGCGCTGCTGCACTACGCAGACGGCGAGAAGCGCTACATCATCGCCCCCGCCAAGCTTGGCCAGGGCGACCGGGTTGAGAACGGCCCCACGGCCGACATCAAGCCCGGCAACAACCTGCCGCTGCGCAACATCCCGGTCGGTACGGTCATCCACGCCATCGAGCTGCGGCCCGGTGGCGGCGCGAAGATCGCCCGTTCCGCGGGTTCCTCCGTGCAGCTGCTCGCGAAGGAGGGCGTCTACGCCCACCTCCGCATGCCCTCGGGCGAGGTTCGCCTGGTCGACGCCCGCTGCCGCGCCACTGTTGGCGAGGTCGGCAACGCCGAGCAGTCCAACATCAACTGGGGCAAGGCCGGCCGTATGCGCTGGAAGGGCGTTCGCCCGACCGTGCGTGGTGTCGCCATGAACCCGATCGACCACCCGCACGGTGGTGGTGAGGGTAAGACCTCCGGTGGTCGCCACCCGGTTTCGCCGTGGGGTCAGAAGGAGGGTCGTACTCGTTCGCCGAAGAAGGCGTCCAACAAGTACATCGTCCGCCGCCGCAAGACGAACAAGAAGCGCTAGGAGCAGTCTCGATGCCGCGCAGTCTCAAGAAGGGGCCCTTCGTCGACGACCACCTCATGAAGAAGGTGGATGTTCAGAACGAAGCCGGTACCCAGAACGTCATCAAGACCTGGTCCCGTCGCTCCATGATCGTGCCGGCGATGCTGGGCCACACCCTCGCGGTGCACGACGGTCGCAAGCACGTCCCGGTGTTCGTCACCGAGTCGATGGTCGGCCACAAGCTCGGCGAGTTCGCGCCGACCCGCACCTTCCGCGGCCACGAGAAGGACGACCGCAAGTCGCGTCGTCGCTGATCGGCGGAATTGCGAATGACCGATGGTCGCTCTCCGCTTCAGCGGAGGTGAACCGACCATGACAGACACCAACAAGGGGACAACCATGGAAGCCAGGGCAGCGGCGCGGTACATCCGCGTAACGCCCATGAAGGCCCGCCGCGTGGTGGACCTCATCCGTGGCATGAACGCCACGGAGGCCCAGGCGGTCCTGCGTTTCGCTCCGCAGGCCGCAAGCGTGCCGGTCGGCAAGGTGCTCGACAGCGCCATTGCCAACGCCAAGCACAACTACAACCACAACAACGTGGACTCGCTGTACGTCTCTGAGGCGTATGTCGACGAGGGCCCGACCCTGAAGCGTTTCCGTCCGCGGGCCCAGGGCCGCGCGTACCGGATCCGTAAGCGGACGAGCCACATCACCGTGGTTCTCGCGTCGAAGGAAGGGACCCGGTAATGGGCCAGAAGGTAAACCCGCACGGGTTCCGCCTCGGCATCACCACGGACTTCAAGTCCCGCTGGTACGCCGACAAGCTGTACAAGGACTACGTCAAGGAAGACGTCGCCATCCGTCGGATGATGACGTCCGGCATGGAGCGCGCCGGCATCTCGAAGGTTGAGATCGAGCGCACCCGTGACCGTGTGCGGGTGGACATCCACACCGCGCGTCCCGGCATCGTCATCGGCCGTCGCGGCACCGAGCCGACCGCATCCGCGGCGACCTCGAGAAGCTGACCGGCAAGCAGGTCCAGCTGAACATCCTTGAGGTCAAGAACCCCGAGCTGGACGCCCAGCTCGTGGCTCAGGGCGTCGCGGAGCAGCTGTCCTCCCGCGTCTCCTTCCGTCGCGCCATGCGTAAGAGCATGCAGGGCACGATGAAGTCCGGCGCCAAGGGCATCAAGATCCAGTGCTCCGGTCGTCTCGGCGGCGCTGAGATGTCCCGCTCCGAGTTCTACCGCGAGGGCCGCGTGCCCCTGCACACCCTGCGTGCCAACGTGGACTACGGCTTCTTCGAGGCCAAGACCACCTTCGGTCGCATCGGCGTGAAGGTCTGGATCTACAAGGGCGACGTCAAGAACATCGCCGAGGTCCGTGCCGACAACGCTGCCGCCAAGGCCGGCAACCGTCCGCCCCGTGCGGGTGGCCCGGGCGAGCGTCCCCGTCGCGGTGGCGAGCGCCCCGCCGGTGGCGAGCGCGGTGGCCGTGGTCGTCGTCCCGCCACCGAGGCTCCGGCCGCGGTGACCGAGGCGCCGGTCGAGGCCGCTCCCTCGAACGACACTGGAACGGAGGCCTGACCCCATGCTGATCCCTCGCAGGGTCAAGCACCGCAAGCAGCACCACCCCAAGCGGCGTGGCATGGCTAAGGGCGGTACCGAGCTGGCGTTCGGTGAGTACGGCCTGCAGGCCGTCTCCCCGCGTATGTGACGAACCGGCAGATCGAGTCCGCTCGTATCTCCATCACCCGTCACATCAAGCGCGGTGGCAAGGTCTGGATCAACATCTACCCGGACCGTCCCCTCACCAAGAAGCCGGCCGAGACCCGCATGGGTTCCGGTAAGGGCTCGCCGGAGTGGTGGATTGCCAACGTGCACCCCGGACGTGTGATGTTCGAGTTGTCGTACCCGAACGAGAAGATTGCGCGCGAGGCGCTCACCCGCGCCGCGCACAAGCTTCCGATGAAGTGCCGGATCGTCCGGCGCGAGGCAGGTGAGAGCTGATGTCGGCCACCACCAAGGCTGCAGAGCTTCGTGAGCTGGATGGCGAGCAGCTCGTCGCCCGGCTCCGTGAGGCCAAGGAGGAGCTGTTCAACCTCCGCTTCCAGGCGGCGACCGGACAGCTCGACAACCACGGACGGCTTCCGCTCGTGAAGAAGCAGATCGCGCGGATCTACACCCTGATGCGCGAGCGCGAGCTGGGCATCGAGACGGTGGAGAGCGCCTGATGACTGAGAACACGAACGAAGAGGCACGCGGCTTCCGCAAGACCCGTGAGGGTCTGGTCGTCAGCGACAAGATGGACAAGACCGTCGTCGTCGCCGTCGAGGACCGCGTCAAGCACGCGCTGTACGGCAAGGTCATCCGCCGTACGAACAAGCTGAAGGCGCACGACGCGAGGCCAACGCCGCGGGCGTCGGCGACCGTGTTCTCCTCATGGAGACCCGGCCGCTGTCCGCGACGAAGCGCTGGCGCGTCGTCGAGATCCTTGAGAAGGCCAAGTAGTAACGAACGCGATTGGGTGCGGCCGTATGTGTCCGGGTTCCTCTGGGAACGCTCGGATGAGCAGCGGCCGACCCGGTCCCGATCGTTGACGATCAGGAGAAAGCTGTGATCCAGCAGGAGTCGCGACTGCGTGTCGCCGACAACACTGGTGCGAAGGAAATCCTTTGCATCCGTGTTCTCGGTGGCTCCGGCCGACGCTACGCGGGTATCGGTGACGTCATCGTCGCCACCGTCAAGGACGCGATCCCCGGTGGCAACGTGAAGAAGGGCGATGTGGTCAAGGCCGTCATCGTCCGCACCGTGAAGGAGCGCCGTCGTCCGGACGGTTCCTACATCCGTTTCGACGAGAACGCCGCAGTCATCCTCAAGAACACTGATGGTGACCCCCGCGGTACCCGCATCTTCGGCCCGGTGGGCCGCGAGCTGCGTGACAAGAAGTTCATGAAGATCATCTCGCTTGCGCCGGAGGTGCTCTAACCCATGGCGAACAGCATGAAGATCAAGAAGGGTGACCTGGTCCAGGTCATCACCGGCAAGGACAAGGGCAAGCAGGGCAAGGTCATTCAGGCCATCCCTACTGAGAACCGCGTCCTGGTCGAGGGTGTCAACCGGGTCAAGAAGCACACCAAGGTCGGCCAGACCGCCCGTGGTGCCCAGACCGGCGGCATCGTGACCACTGAGGCCCCGATCCACGTGAGCAACGTTCAGCTTGTGGTGGAGAAGGACGGCAAGAAGGTCGTCACCCGCGTCGGTTACCGCTTCGATGACGAGGGCAACAAGATCCGCGTTGCCAAGCGAACCGGTGAGGACATCTGATGACCGACACCTCTGTTGAGAAGGTGACCCCCCGTCTCAAGGAGCGCTACCGCTCCGAGATCAAGGGTCAGCTGCAGGAGCAGTTCTCCTACGAGAACGTCATGCTGATCCCCGGCCTGGTCAAGGTCGTGGTCAACATGGGTGTGGGCGACGCCGCCCGCGACTCCAAGCTGATCGACGGGGCCGTCAAGGACCTCACCGCGATCACCGGCCAGAAGCCGACCGTGACCAAGGCCCGCAAGTCCATCGCGCAGTTCAAGCTGCGTGAGGGCCAGCCGATCGGCACCCACGTCACCCTCCGTGGTGACCGCATGTGGGAGTTCCTGGACCGGCTGGTGTCGCTGGCGCTGCCGCGTATCCGTGACTTCCGTGGTCTGTCGCCGAAGCAGTTCGACGGCAAGGGCAACTACACGTTCGGTCTGACCGAGCAGGTCATGTTCCACGAGATCGACCAGGACAAGGTCGACCGTACTCGCGGCATGGACATCACCGTGGTCACCACTGCCCAGACCGACGACGAGGGCCGGGCGCTGCTGCGTGCCCTTGGCTTCCCGTTCAAGGAGAACTGAGCACATGGCTAAGAAGTCCCTCATCGCGAAGGCGGAGCGCAAGCCGAAGTTCGGCGTCCGGGGTTACACCCGCTGCCAGCGCTGCGGCCGTCCGCACTCCGTGTACCGCAAGTTCGGCCTGTGCCGTGTGTGCCTTCGTGAGATGGCCCACCGCGGCGAGCTGCCGGGCGTCACCAAGAGCTCCTGGTAGTCCAGCAGTTCGCAGTGACCTTCCGGGTTTGCAGGGCCGCCGGCCCCACCGCCGTTTTGGGAAGTCCGTAGGACGTCCCGTAAGGTAGTGGGGTCGGGGCCCCGCGCCCTTGATTCGTCTTACTACACCGTAGGTCCCCGCGCCGCGCCCGCTCTGGTTCATCCCCGGGCTGCGCGCTTCGGGAAACCGCGGTGAGAGAGGCCACAGGCCATCATGACCATGACCGACCCGATCGCAGACATGTTGACTCGTCTGCGGAACGCGAACTCGGCCTACCACGACGCTGTCGTGATGCCCCACAGCAAGATCAAGACCCACATCGCCGAGATCCTCCAGCAGGAGGGCTACATCACGGGATGGAAGGTTGAGGAGCCCAAGGAGGGCGAGGTCGGCAAGCGCCTGACCATCGACCTCAAGTTCGGCCCCAACCGTGAGCGCTCGATCGCGGGCATCAAGCGGATCTCTAAGCCGGGTCTGCGGGTCTACACAAAGTCCACCGCAATGCCGAAGGTGCTCGGCGGCCTGGGCGTGGCGATCATCTCCACGTCCGCAGGTCTGCTCACCGGACAGCAGGCAGCCAAGAAGGGCGTGGGTGGGGAAGTCCTCGCCTACGTCTGGTAACTAAGGGAAACGGAGGTACAGCAATGTCTCGCATTGGACGGCTGCCCATCCCGGTTCCCGCCGGCGTGGACGTCACCATCGATGGCCGCACGGTCTCGGTGAAGGGCCCCAAGGGTCTCCTTCACCACACCGTTGCCGCGCCGATCGACATCGCCAAGGGTGAGGACGGCACTCTGCTCGTCACCCGCCCCAACGACGAGCGTATGTCTAAGGCCCTGCACGGCCTGACCCGCACGCTGGTGGCGAACATGATCACCGGCGTGACCGCGGGCTACCGCAAGTCGCTTGAGATCAGCGGCGTTGGTTACCGAGTCGCAGCGAAGGGCTCCTCCATGGAGTTCGCGCTCGGCTACAGCCACCCGATCGTCATTGAGGCCCCCGAAGGCATCGCCTTCGTGGTCGAGTCGCCCACCAAGTTCCACGTGGACGGCATCGACAAGCAGCAGGTTGGCGAGGTGGCTGCGAAGATCCGCAAGCTGCGCAAGCCCGACCCGTACAAGGCCAAGGGTGTCAAGTACGCCGGCGAGGTCATCCGCCGCAAGGTCGGAAAGAGTGGTAAGTAGCTCATGAGCCTCAGTGTGAAGATCGGTAAGGGCAACGGTTACAAGGCCGCCGCCCGTAAGCGCCGCGCCATCCGCGTCCGCAAGCGCGTCTCCGGTACGCCGGTGCGTCCGCGCCTGGTCGTGTCCCGGTCCAACCGCCACATGGTGGCGCAGGTGATCGACGACCTCGCGGGCCACACGCTGGCTTCGGCGTCCACCCTCGACGTGTCCATCAAGGGCGTCGACGGTGACAAGACCGAGCAGGCCAAGAAGGTCGGGGCCCTGGTCGCCGAGCGCGCCAAGGCCGCCGGTATCGAGTCGGTCGTCTTCGACCGCGCGGGCAACCAGTACGCCGGGCGCATCGCCGCCCTGGCGGACGCCGCCCGTGAAGCCGGGCTCGACTTCTGACCCGCTCGCCCAAGCTGGCGGACGTAAACGAGAGAGGTAAATCCAATGGCTGGACCCAGCGCCGCGGTAGCGGCGCCGGCGGCGGCACCGGCGGTGGCGAGCGGCGTGACCGTAAGCGGGATGGTCGTGACGGCGCTCCCGTCGTCGAGAAGACCGCGTACGTCGAGCGCGTTGTCGCGATCAACCGTGTCGCCAAGGTTGTCAAGGGTGGTCGTCGTTTCAGCTTCACCGCGCTGGTCGTGGTGGGCGACGGTGACGGCACCGTAGGTGTCGGTTACGGCAAGGCCAAGGAAGTTCCCGCGGCCATCGCCAAGGGTGTCGAGGAAGCGAAGAAGAACTTCTTCAAGGTTCCCCGCATCCAGGGCACCATTCCTCACCCGATCACGGGCGAGAAGGCCGCGGGCGTCGTCCTGCTCAAGCCGGCTTCGCCGGGTACCGGTGTCATCGCCGGTGGTCCCGTGCGCGCCGTGCTGGAGTGCGCGGGCGTCCACGACATCCTGTCGAAGTCCATGGGCTCCGACAACGCGATCAACGTCGTGCACGCCACGGTCGCCGCTCTGAAGGGCCTCTCGCGCCCCGAGGAGATCGCGGCCCGTCGTGGACTGCCGCTTGAGGATGTCGCTCCCGCAGCCCTGCTGCGTGCGCGTGCTGCCGGGCAGGGGGCTGCGTAATGGCTCGCCTGAAGATCACGCAGACCAAGTCGTACATCGGCAGCAAGCAGAACCACCGTGACACCCTGCGTTCGCTTGGTCTCAAGCGCATGCACGATGTGGTTGTGAAGGAGGACCGTCCCGAGATCCGCGGGATGGCCCAGACCGTCCGCCACCTCGTCACGGTCGAGGAGGTGGACTGAAATGGCGGAGCAGAACCCGCTGAAGATCCACAACCTGCGGCCCGCCCCGGGTGCCAAGACCGCCAAGACCCGTGTTGGTCGTGGTGAGGCATCCAAGGGTAAGACCGCTGGTCGTGGTACCAAGGGCACCAAGGCGCGGTACCAGGTTCCGGCGCGTTTCGAGGGTGGCCAGATGCCCCTTCACATGCGCCTGCCGAAGCTCAAGGGCTTCAAGAACCCGTTCCGCGTGGAGTTCCAGGTCGTGAACCTGGACAAGCTCGGCGCCCTCTACCCCGAGGGTGGCGAGGTCACCGTCGAGGACCTGGTCGCCAAGGGCGCGGTTCGCAAGAACTCGCTCGTCAAGGTGCTGGGCACCGGTGAGCTCACCGTGGCGCTGCAGGTTTCGGTTGACGCCGTCTCCGCTTCCGCCGCCGAGAAGATCGCCGCTGCCGGCGGCACCGTCACCGAGCTGATCTGAGGCTTCGCCACAGAGCTCGGCTGACCGGCCGACGCAGTACAGACGTCGGGCCCGTCCCTCTTTCGAGGGGCGGGCCCGACGTCTTTTTCGCGCTGTCCCGGCCCGCTCCGCCGGCGGTTCCGTCGCAGCCCGGCGGGTGCGGAAGCGGGGACGAACGGTGACAACTGCCCGCACTGCGGCGGCACACCCGCAGATGCATCCGGGCACGCGCTTCATTCGGGTGGCCACGGACTGTTAGAGTCCGTGGAGTCCACTTGTAGGCTGGCGGAGGCTCTGTCTCCGTACGCCGGTCCGCGGGTGGTTCCACCCACTGTCAGGCCCCGCTCGGAACCGTGCTGGGCCCAGATCCACCGTCCCTCCCGCCGCTCGGCAGGGAGCTGCAGGAGGCACCGTGCTCACCGCGTTCGCCCGGGCGTTCAAGACGCCCGACCTGCGCAAGAAGCTGCTGTTCACGCTGGCCATCATGGCTGTCTTCCGGATGGGTGCGCACATCCCCGTACCCGGAGTCAGTTTCAAGGCCGTGCAGGCCTGCGTGGCGGCAGAGAACGCCAGCGGGTCCAACCTGCTCGGCCTGGTGAACCTGTTCAGTGGTGGCGCGCTGCTTCAGATCACCATCTTCGCGCTGGGCATCATGCCCTACATCACCTCCAGCATCATCCTCCAGCTGCTGACGGTGGTGATCCCGCGGCTGGACGCCCTCAAGCAGGAGGGTCAGTCCGGTCAGGCCAAGATCACGCAGTACACCCGTTATCTGACCATCGCCCTGGCGGTGCTCCAGGCCACCGGCATCGTGGCCACCGCCTCCAGCGGCGCGCTGTTCAGCGGCGCCAGCTGCGACGCGACCAAGGTGGTCCCGAACCAGTCGGTCTTCACCGTCGCGACCATGGTGATCACCATGACCGCGGGCACCGTGGTGATCATGTGGCTCGGTGAGCTGATCACCGACCGCGGCATCGGCAACGGCATGTCCATCCTGATCTTCACCTCGGTGGCGTCCGGCTTCCCGTCCTCGCTCTGGAACATCAAGGTCGAGAAGGGCTGGCTCACCTTCGCCTTCGTGATGGTGATGGGTCTGTGCATGGTCGGCCTGGTGGTCTTCGTCGAGCAGGCGCAGCGGCGGATCCCGGTCCAGTACGCGAAGCGCATGATCGGCCGGCGGGCCTACGGCGGCACCTCGACCTACATCCCGCTGAAGGTCAACCAGGCGGGTGTGATCCCGGTCATCTTCGCCAGCTCGCTGCTCTACATCCCGGCGCTGGTCGTCCAGTTGAGCGGTGACACGACCAAGCCGTGGGCCGAGTGGATCCAGCGGAACCTGACCAAGAGCGACAAGCCGCTCTATATGGCGGTCGACTTCCTGCTGATCGTCTTCTTCGCCTTCTTCTATGTCGCGATCTCCTTCAACCCCGAAGAAGTAGCCGACAACATGAAGAAGTATGGTGGTTTCATCCCGGGCATCCGGGCCGGCCGCCCGACGGCCGAATACCTCAACTACGTGCTGACCAGGATCACCTGGCCGGGCTCGCTCTACCTGGGCCTGATCGCCATGGTGCCGCTGATCGCGCTGGGGGCGTTCGGAGCGTCACAGAACTTCCCGTTCGGCGGTACGAGCATCCTGATCGTTGTCGGTGTCGGCCTTGAAACTGTGAAGCAGATCGAGAGCCAGCTCCAGCAGCGCAACTACGAAGGGTTCCTCCGCTGATGCGAATCGTCCTCGTCGGGCCGCCCGGGGCCGGGAAGGGTACTCAGGCCACGCTGCTGGCCAAGACCCTGTCCATCCCGCACGTGTCCACCGGTGACCTGTTCCGCGCCAACATCAGTCAGGGCACCGAGCTGGGCCTTGCCGCGAAGAGCATCATGGACTCCGGGAAGCTCGTACCGGACGAGGTGACCATCGCGATGGCCAAGGACCGCCTGGAGCAGTCCGACGCCGACGGCGGCTTCCTCCTCGACGGCTTCCCGCGCAATGTGCCGCAGGCACTGGCGCTGGACGAGATCCTGGAGCAGCGGGGCATCGAGCTGGACGGCGTGCTGGACCTGGAGGTCCCCGAGGACGAGGTCGTCCGCCGGATCGCCGGGCGCCGGATCTGCCGCAACGAGGGCAACCACGTCTTCCACGTGGAGTACAACCCCCCGGCCGAGGAGGGCGTCTGCGACGTCTGCGGCGGGGAGCTCTACCAGCGTTCCGACGACACCGAGGAGAGCGTCCGCGTTCGCCTGGAGGTCTACCACACGCAGACCGAGCCGATCATCGAGTACTACCGCAAGCAGGGGCTGGTCACCACGATCCCGGCCCTGGGCAAGGTGGACGAGGTGACCGCGCGCGCCATCGAGGCGCTGCGTCGGAACCGCGACAGCGACAGCTAGGACAGTGGCGGCTCAGTGTGAGCCGTAGCACACAGCGCGCTCCGGCCGTGACCCCGTATCGGGCGTCACGGCCGGAGCGCGTTCCGGCGGGCCGCCGTACCGTGGAACGGTGGGCCCGGCCCGGCAGGACGAAACGGCAGCCCGCGGAGCGGGTGGATGAAGGCGAACCCGCGGGAGCGGGAGCGGAAGGCGAGCGAGCAAGCATGGCTGTTGAGATCAAGACCCCGGAGCAGATCGCCAGGATGCGGGAGGGGGGCTGGTCGTCGCCGAGGCGCTGAAGGCCTGCCGGGAGGCGGTGGTCCCGGGGTCACCACGGGCGAGCTGAACGCGGTCGCGGCGAAGGTCATCGACGGCCATGGCGCCAAGTCCAACTTCCTCGGCTACCACGGCTTCCCGGGGTGATCTGCGCCTCGGTCAACGACGAGGTGGTGCACGGCATCCCGGTGACCGCAAGCTCGTCGAGGGCGACATGATCTCCATCGACTGCGGCGCGATCGTCGACGGCTGGCACGGCGACGCCGCCATCACCGTCTTCGTCGGCGAGGGCCACCCGGAGGAGCTGCTCAAGCTGAGCCAGGTCACCGAGGAGTCGATGTGGGCCGGCATCGCGCAGGTGAAGAAGAACAACCGGCTGTCCGACCTGAGCCGGGCGATCGAGTCCTACATCCGCCGCCAGCCGCTGCCGCCCAAGGGCAAGTACGGCATCATCGAGGACTTCGGCGGGCACGGCATCGGCTCGCAGATGCACATGGACCCGCACCTGCTGAACTACGTGGACCGCCGGCGCGGGCGCGGGGTCAAGCTGGTCCCCGGTTTCTGCATCGCGATCGAGCCGATGGTCAGCCTGGGCACGCCGCGCACGCACACCCTTGAGGACGAGTGGACGGTGAAGACCAACGACGGCAGCTGGGCCTCGCACTGGGAGCACTCGATCGCGGTGACCGAGGAGGGCCCGCTGGTCCTGACCGCTTTCGACGGCGGCCGGGCGAAGCTCGCGGAGCTGGGCGTCGTGGCCGCTCCGGACCCGCTCGGGTGACGGATTTCGCTATAGCTTGCCTTGTGACGTAGACTGCTGTGTCGGCTCACTCGTAGCTTGCATCCGCACGTCCTCGTACCATCCAGTGCACGTACTACCCAGTCGCGTACTACCTGGTGTCGGGGTGGACTTAGCGGTCCCTGCGTGAGTGCCGACTACGGTAGTCAAATCCGGAAGGCGATACCCGCAGGACATGGCAAAAAAGCAAGGCGCCATCGAGATCGAGGGCACCGTCATCGAGTCTCTGCCGAACGCCATGTTCAAGGTGGAGCTCCAGAACGGACACAAGGTCCTCGCGCACATCAGCGGCAAGATGCGGATGCACTACATCCGCATTCTCCCGGACGACCGTGTGGTCGTGGAACTCAGCCCGTACGACCTGACCCGTGGACGTATCGTCTACCGGTACAAGTAAGCAGCAGATCTCGCGTCCCTCTCATCCAGGGGCGCGCTCGACCCGGAGAACCTGAATCCCATGAAGGTCAAGCCGAGCGTCAAGAAGATCTGCGACAAGTGCAAGGTGATCCGCCGTCACGGGCGAGTCATGGTGATCTGCGAGAACCTGCGCCACAAGCAGCGCCAGGGCTGATCACTTCCCTGCACGGGTCGTAACTCTTCGCGCGACGCGAAAAACAACACAAAGCGGGATACCCGATCCGCTTCCTTCCCTGCGGGGGAGTGAGCGGACTGCCACCCTCGGTCCGGAGGCCGGGGCTTGCTCAGCGTGAGCTGAACGAGAGGTATCGCGCCAGACCTCCGAAGGAACACAGGAGCCACATTCATGGCACGCCTCGCCGGCGTTGATCTCCCCCGCGAAAAGCGGATCGAGATCGCCCTCACCTACGTGTACGGCATCGGCCGTACCCGCTCGCAGCAGGCCCTGGCCGAGACCGGTGTGAACCCGAACGTGCGCGTTCGCGACATCACCGAAGAGGACCTGGTCAAGCTGCGTGAGTTCATCGACGCCAACTACAAGGTCGAGGGTGACCTCCGCCGTGAGGTCGCGGCCGACATCCGCCGCAAGGTCGAGATCGGGTGCTACCAGGGTCTGCGTCACCGTCGCGGCCTGCCGGTCCACGGTCAGCGCACCCACACCAACGCTCGCACCCGTAAGGGCCCGCGTCGCGCGATTGCCGGCAAGAAGAAGCCCGGCAAGAAGTAGTCCGCCCCACTAACCGGACTTCAATCCGGCCCGCTGGGAGCGGACCGATCACCTCAGTAGGAGAAACAGACTTATGCCCCCCAAGGGTCGTCAGGCTGCCGGCGCGAAGAAGATCCGCCGCAAGGAAAAGAAGAACGTCGCTCACGGCCACGCGCACATCAAGAGCACGTTCAACAACACCATCGTCTCGATCACGGACCCCTCGGGCAACGTGATCGCGTGGGCGTCCTCGGGCCACGTCGGCTTCAAGGGCTCCCGCAAGTCGACTCCGTTCGCCGCGCAGATGGCCGCCGAGGCCGCCGCGCGTCGCGCCCAGGAGCACGGCATGCGCAAGGTCGACGTCTTCGTGAAGGGTCCGGGCTCCGGCCGCGAGACCGCGATCCGCTCCATCCAGGCCACCGGCCTGGAGGTCGGCTCGATCCAGGACGTCACCCCCACCCCGCACAACGGCTGCCGCCCGCCCAAGCGCCGTCGCGTCTGACGCACGGCTGCTTCTTCTGAAGCGGTAGTTCTTCGGATACGGCCCCCGTTCGCGCGGGGGCCGTATCCTTGCTTTGTCGGCATCAAATAGTGGGTGCCGAAGATCTCTCTGGAGGGTTTCCCCCATGCTGATCGCTCAGCGTCCTTCGCTGACCGAAGAGGTTGTCGACGAGTTCCGCTCCCGGTTCGTCATCGAGCCGCTGGAGCCGGGCTTCGGCTACACCCTCGGCAACTCGCTCCGCCGCACGCTCCTCTCCTCGATCCCCGGTGCCGCTGTCACCAGCATCCGGATCGACGGGGTCCTGCACGAGTTCACCACCGTGCCGGGCGTCAAGGAGGACGTCACCGACCTCATCCTGAACATCAAGCAGCTGGTCGTCTCCTCGGAGCACGACGAGCCGGTCGTGATGTACCTGCGCAAGCAGGGCCCGGGTCTGGTCACCGCCGCCGACATCGCGCCCCGGCCGGTGTCGAGGTGCACAACCCCGAGCTGGTCCTGGCCACGCTGAACGGCAAGGGCAAGCTGGAGATGGAGCTGACCGTCGAGCGCGGTCGCGGCTACGTCTCCGCGGTGCAGAACAAGCAGTCGGGCCAGGAGATCGGCCGGATCCCGGTCGACTCCATCTACAGCCCGGTGCTCAAGGTCACCTACAAGGTCGAGGCGACCCGAGTCGAGCAGCGTACCGACTTCGACAAGCTCATCGTCGACGTCGAGACCAAGCCCGCCATGCGTCCCCGTGACGCCATGGCCTCGGCCGGCAAGACCCTGGTGGAGCTGTTCGGTCTCGCCCGCGAGCTGAACATCGACGCCGAGGGCATCGACATGGGCCCGTCCCCGACGGACGCCGCCCTGGCCGCTGATCTCGCCCTGCCGATCGAGGAGCTCGAGCTCACCGTTCGGTCGTACAACTGCCTCAAGCGCGAGGGCATCCACTCCGTGGGTGAGCTCGTCGCCCGCTCCGAGGCCGACCTGCTCGACATCCGCAACTTCGGTGCGAAGTCGATCGACGAGGTCAAGGCGAAGCTGGCCGGCATGGGCCTGGCCCTCAAGGACAGCCCGCCCGGATTCGACCCGACCGCCGCCGCCGACGCCTTCGGCGCCGACGACGACGACCCGGGCTTCGCGGAGACCGAGCAGTACTGAGCACCAGGTGGTACGGGGGTACGGGACCGCTCCGGCGGTCCCGTACTCTTGAAAGCTGTGTGACAAGCCGCAGCGGCAACAGTGCCGCTGTGCCCGCCCCGGTACCTGGTACGGCCGGGGTCGGAGATTCAAGGAGACACCATGCCTCGCCCCGCGAAGGGTGCCCGCCTCGGCGGCGGCCCGTCCCACGAGCGTCTGCTGCTCGCCGGTCTGGCCCGTGAGCTGTTCCAGCACGGTCGCATCACCACCACCGAGGCCAAGGCTCGCCGCCTGCGCCCGGTTGCGGAGAAGCTGATCACCAAGGCCAAGAACGGCGACATCCACAACCGTCGTGAGGTCCGCAAGACCATCACCGACATCGCCGTGCTGCACACCCTGTTCACCGAGATCGGCCCGCGTTACGCGAACCGCCCCGGTGGCTACACCCGCATCACCAAGATCGGCCCGCGTCGTGGCGACAACGCCCCATGGCCGTCATCGAGCTGGTCGAGGCCCTGACCGTGGCGCAGACCGCGGTCGGCGAGGCCGAGGCCGCGACCAAGCGCTCCGTCAAGGAGTCCGAGGCTGCCGCTCCGGCCGCCGAGGTCGTCGAGGACGCCGCTCCGGTCGAGGACGCTGCCCCGGCCGAGGCCGCGGAGTAGTTCCGGCACCGCAGCATCCAGGCATCACAGCCGACGACGGGCCCGCCTTCCCCCAGGGGAGGGCGGGCCCGTCGCGTTTCCGCCGCTCTGGCGTTCTGCGAGACTGGCGGGCCTACCGGTGAGGAAGAGACGAGCGATGACGACTGACTGCGCGGAGCAGCCCGAGCAGCCCGAGCAGCGACGACCGGACGGCCCGGCGGCGGGCCTGGTGCGGATCCGGCTCGACCTGTCCTACGACGGGACCGAGTTCTCCGGCTGGGCCAAGCAGAAGAGCGGCCGGCGGACCGTCCAGGGGGAGCTGGAGGACGCCATGCGGGTGGTGCTCCGGCAGCCGGAGCCGTTCGCGCTGACCGTGGCCGGGCGGACCGACGCCGGGGTGCACGCCCGTGGCCAGGTCGCCCATGTCGACCTGCCGCAGGAGCTGTGGGCGTCCGACGGCGAGGTGCTGCTGCGGCGGCTGGCCGGGCGGCTGCCCGGGGACATCCGGGTGTGGCGGGTGGCGCCGGCCCCGGCCGGGTTCGACGCCCGCTTCTCGGCGGTGTGGCGCCGCTACGCGTACCGGGTCTGCGACACCAGGACCGGGGTGGACCCGCTCCGGCGCGGCCATGTGCTCTGGCACGACCGGCCGCTCGATGTGGCGCTGATGAACGAGGCCGCCCGGCTGCTGTCGGCGAGCACGATTTCGCGGCCTACTGCAAGAAGCGGAGGGTGCGACCACCATCCGGGAGCTGCTGGACTTCCACTGGGAGCGGCTGCCGGGCGACGCGCTGCTGGGCCCGCAGCTGCCCGGCCTGGTGGTCGGCACGGTCCGGGCGGACGCCTTCTGCCACAACATGGTGCGGGCGCTGGTGGGCTCGATGCTGCTGGTCGGCGGCGGGCAGCGGCCGCCGTCCTTCCCGGGCCAGGTGCTGGCGGGCGGGGTGCGCGACTCGGCGGTGACGGTGGTCCGCCCGCACGGGCTGACCCTGGAGGAGGTCGGCTATCCGGCCGACGAGGAGCTGGCCGCCCGCAGCCGCGCCGCCCGCAGTCTGCGGGTGCTCACCGCGCGCTAGTCGGGGCCGGGGCGGCCGGGGCGGCCGGGGCGGTCGGGGCCTCGCTCCGGGCCCGGGCCACCAGCCCGTCGAAGACCAGCTGGTCCATGGCCGCCCCGGCGGCGTAGGCGGAGGTGTCGTCGGCCGGGACGGGCTTGCCGGTGGTGTACCCGGCGACGGTGAAGTAGGCATAGCGGCCCACCGCGTCCACGGTCAGCCGGCACGGCACGCCGTGGCAGAAGCCGGGCAGCCCGCCGCCGGTCAGCGGGAGCAGATTGCCGCCGGAGGCCTGCTGCTCGACGGCGTGGGCGGCGGCCGCGCTGTCGAAGACCGCCACGCCGACGGTCACCGCGGTGGTGCCGTCCCGGTAGCTGGCGCGCAGCACCGTCCGGCAGCCGTTCCTGGCCAGGACCGCGGCCAGCGGCGGGGTGAAGGCCGCGGCGCAGTCCGAGGCGGTTGTCAGTGCCCGGGTGTAGGACTGCTGCTGGTAGCCGACCGGGCCGGGCGGGAAGAACACGGCGGCGTCGAGCGGCGCGCCGTCGGTGGCGGCGCTGGAGAGGAGCGCGATCGGGGCGGTGGCCCGAGCCGGAGTTGACGGAGCGTCAGTCGCCTTGCTGGGCAGGGGATCCGGGGTGGACGACGGGGTGTGCGACGGCAGTGCGCCCGGCGCGGCCGGGGCGGGCAGCGGCCGGGATCCGGCGGTCTGCCGCCGCTTGGCCGCGGAGGGTGTCAGCAGGGCCACGCAGACTGCCGTCAGGCAGCACAGCGCCACCAGCGCGGCGCCCCAGCGGATCCGCCGCCGGCGCCGGTCCAGCTGCTCCTTGCGCTCGGACATGGCCAGGAACTGGTCGTACGCCGGGTCGCCCGGCGCGCCCGGCCGCACCGGGTACGTCGCCGCCGGGGTTTCCTGGCGGCCCTGCGGCTCCTGGGCCGCCCGCTGCCCCGGCACGGTCTGCGCCTCCGGGATCGGCGGGTTCGGCCCGCCGGGCCGGACGCGGTAGCGTCCCCGCTCCGGCTGCTGCTCCCGCACCGGGTTCCCCGGCCCGTAGGCGGTGGGGATGCGGCCCGTGCCGCCCGCCCCCCGACGGGGGAGCGGCTCGGTGCTCTGGTCCGGTGCTGGCCCGTTGCTCATGGGCCGGGAGCATAGTCCGGTAAAACCCGTTTGGGCGGCAGCCCAGGTCAGCGGAGAATCAGAGGCATGGGACACGTCGAGATTTCACACCTGGAGTACTACCTGCCGGACGGACGGGTGCTGTTCGATGACGCGTCCTTCCGGGTCGGCGAGGGGGCTTCGGTCGCCCTGGTCGGTGCCAACGGTGCCGGCAAGACCACGCTGCTCAGGATGGTCGCCGGAGACCTCCAGCCGCATGGCGGCACGGTCACCGTGAGCGGCGGCCTCGGTGTCATGCGGCAGTTCGTCGGCACCACCGGCCGGGCCGGCTCGACCGCCGGCGGCTCGGAGCAGGAGGCCGAGGACGGCCACGAGTTGGCGCACGACGCCAGTGTGCGCGACCTGCTGGTGTCGGTTGCGCCCCCGCGCATCCGGACCGGGGCGCGGGCGGTGGACGCGGCCGAGCTGGCGATGGTCGCCCAGGACGACGAGAAGACCCAACTCGCTTACGCCCAGGCGCTGTCCGACTGGGCCGACGTCGGCGGCTACGAGTACGAGACCATCTGGGACGTCTGCACCACGGCGGCCCTGGGCATGCCCTACGACCGGGCCCAGTGGCGCGGCCTGAACACCCTCTCCGGCGGCGAGCAGAAGCGGCTGGTGCTGGAGGCGCTGCTGCGCGGCCCGGACGAGGTGCTGCTGCTGGACGAGCCGGACAACTACCTGGACGTCCCCGGCAAGCGCTGGCTGGAGGAGCAGATCCGCAGCACCGCCAAGACCGTGCTGTACATCTCGCACGACCGCGAGCTGCTGGCCAACAGCGCGGAGAAGATCGCCAGCGTGGAGCCGGGCGCCACCGGCAGCGAGGTGTGGGTGCACGGCGGGGGCTTCGCCAGCTTCCACGCCGCCCGTGAGGAGCGCTTCGCCCGCTACGACGAGCTGCGCCGCCGCTGGACGAGAAGCACGCCCAGCTGAAGCGGCTGGTGCTGGACATGCGCGACTACGCGGCCCGCAGCCACGACATGGCCTCCCGCTACGCGGCGGCCACCACCCGGCTGCGGAAGTTCGAGGAGATCGGCCCGCCGCCGGAGCCGCCGCGCAAGCAGAGCATCACCATGCGGCTCAAGGGCGGGCGCACCGGCGTCCGGGCGCTGACCTGCGAGCGGCTCGAACTCACCGGCCTCATGCAGCCGTTCGACCTGGAGGTCTACTACGGCGAGCGGGTCGCGGTGCTGGGCTCCAACGGCTCCGGCAAGTCGCACTTCCTGCGCCTGCTGGCCGGTGAGCAGGTCGCCCACCAGGGCGGCTTCCGGCTCGGCGCGCGGGTGGTGCCCGGCCACTTCGCGCAGACCCACGCCCATCCGGAGCTGTTCGGCCGCACCACCCGGGAGATCCTGGAGTCGGAGCACGCGCTGGACCGCAAGGCGGCGATGAGCGTGCTGCGCCGCTATGAGCTGCATCACCAGGAGGAGCGGCGGTTCCAGGATCTCTCCGGCGGGCAGCAGGCCCGGCTGATGATCCTGCGGCTCGAACTCTCCGGTGCCACCGCGCTGCTGCTGGACGAACCGACCGACAACCTGGACCTGGAGAGCGCGGAGGCGCTTCAGGAAGGGCTGGAGGGCTTCGAGGGCACGGTCCTGTCGGTGACCCACGACCGCTGGTTCGCCCGTTCCTTCGACCGCTTCGTGGTCTTCGGCTCGGACGGCCGGGTGTACGAGGCCCCGGAGCCGGTCTGGGACGAGTCCCGGGTGGTGCGCGACCGCTAGCCCCCAGCCGCCGCTCCCGCCGGGGGCGGCGGCCCGGGCAGCGGGTGGGCGTAGTATGGACCCTGGATCTGGCAGATGCTGCCGGTCCCGGACGGGCGGTTTTGACCCGTACGGGTCCGTCCCGGTATTCTGCTAGTTCGTTGTGCGTATTGGCTCGCTCCATCTCACGTGAGAGGTCATTACGCCGGTCCACCGGGCCGATAAGCAGCGATATGCCCATCCGATTGCGTCCGGGGAAGCATGTCCTGGCTGCTTCTGATCGTCCGGGTGGTCCAGTCAGGACTCACTCACTGAAAAGCGAAGGCTACGACCGTGCGTACGTACAGCCCAAGCCCGGCGACGTCCAGCGTCAGTGGCTCGTCATCGATGCCCGAGACGTCGTGCTCGGCCGCCTGGCCTCCCAGGCCGCGAACCTCCTCCGGGGTAAGCACAAGCCGGTGTACGCGCCGCACCTTGATATGGGTGACTTCGTCATCATCATCAACGCGGACAAGGTGCACCTCTCCGGGAACAAGAAGACCCAGAAGCTGGCCTACCGCCACTCCGGTTACCCGGGCGGTCTGCGCTCCGTGCGCTACGACGACCTCCTGGAGAAGAACCCGGAGAAGGCCGTCGAGAAGGCCATCAAGGGCATGATCCCCAAGAACACCCTGGGCCGTCAGATGCTCTCGAAGCTGAAGGTCTACTCGGGCGACCAGCACCCGCACGCTGCCCAGCGTCCGGTGCCGTTCGAGATCACCCAGGTCGCGCAGTAGTTCCGGCCACCCCCGAATCCAGAAGAACGCAGCTGAGGAGAACCGTGGCCGAGACCACTGCCGAGACCCCGCTCGAGGTCGAGGAGACCTTCGAGATCGAGGTCGAGGAGCCCACCGAGTACACCACCGAGTCCCTTGTGGGCCGCTTCGCCGAGGCCATTCCGGCCGCCGGCCTGGGCCGTCGCAAGGAGGCGATCGCCCGCGTGCGCATCGTCCCCGGCACCGGTGTGTGGAAGATCAACGGTCGCACCCTGGAGGAGTACCTCCCGAACAAGGTGCACCAGCAGATCGTCAACGAGCCGTTCAAGCTCCTTGAGCTCGACGGCCGCTACGACGTCATCGCCCGCATCAACGGCGGCGGCATCTCCGGTCAGGCCTACGCGCTGCCTCGGTGTCGCCCGTGCCCTGAACGAGGTCGACGTCGACGCGAACCGCCCGGCCCTGAAGAAGGCCGGCTCCTGACCCGTGACCCGCGCGCCGTCGAGCGCAAGAAGGCCGGTCTCAAGAAGGCCCGCAAGGCGCCGCAGTACAGCAAGCGCTAAGCCTCCCTGCCTCGTGCCTCCCCGCCACGGGGAGGCACAAGGCTGGACTTCACGCCCGGGAGCACGACTCCCGGGGCGTGTTGTGCGTTCGGATGATGTTGCGTCCGGGCGCCCAGACCGATGGACCAGGGGATGGGCGGGTGCGCTGGCGCCGCCTTCGATGACGAGTCGCGGAGGACAGAGCAGTGGGACGACTCTTTGGCACGGACGGTGTACGCGGGCTGGCGAACGCGGACCTCACGGCCGAGCTGGCGCTGGGCCTCTCGGAAGCGGCGGCGCATGTGCTCGCTGACGCGGGGGCCTTCGCGGGGCACCGCCCGGTGGCGGTGGTCGGCCGCGACCCGCGTGCCTCCGGCGAGTTTCTGGAGGCGGCGGTGATCGCCGGTCTGGCGGGCTCCGGCGTCGACGTACTGCGGGTCGGCTGCTGCCGACGCCCGCGGGTGGCCGTCGTACCTGACCGGGCTGCGGGCGGACCTGGGGGTGATGCTCTCGGCGAGCCACAACCCGATGCCCGACAACGGCATCAAGTTCCTGGCGCGCGGCGGGCACAAGCTCGACGACGAGATCGAGGACGCGATCGAGGCGCACCACGCGCTGCTCGGCAGCGAGGTGCGGCAGCGTCCCACCGCGCGGCCGTCGGCCGGGTGCGGGACCACGAGGCCGGCTTCGAGCAGTATCTGGAGCACCTGCTGTCGGTGCTGCCCAACCGCCTCGACGGCCTGCGGGTGGTCGTCGACGGCGCCCACGGTTCGGCCTCGCGGGTGTCGCCGGAGGTGTTCCGGCGGGCCGGCGCCGAGGTGGTGCACACCCTCGGTGACGAGCCGGACGGCCTGAACATCAACGACGGCATCGGCTCCACCCACCTCGGCCCGCTGCGCGCGGCCGTGGTCGAGCACGGCGCGGACCTCGGCATCGCCCACGACGGCGACGCCGACCGCTGCCTGGCGGTGGACGCCGACGGCAACGAGATCGACGGCGACCAGATCCTGGCCGTGCTGGCGCTGGCCATGCGCGAGGCCGGGACGCTGAGCCGGAACACCGTGGTCGGCACGGTGATGTCCAACCTCGGCTTCAAGCTGGCGATGGAGCGCGAGGGCATCGAACTGGTGCAGACCGCCGTCGGGGACCGCTATGTGCTGGAGTCGATGAAGGAGCACGGCTACAACCTGGGCGGCGAGCAGTCCGGTCACGTGATCTTCCTGGACCACGCCACCACGGCGACGGCACCCTCACCGGGCTGATGCTGGCCGCACGCCTGGCCGCCACCAAGCAGTCGGCGGCCGAGCTGGCCGCCGTGATGACCCGGCTGCCGCAGGTGCTGGTGAACGTCAAGGGCGTGGACAAGGCCCGCGCCTCCACCGACGAGCTGCTGCTGGCCGCCGTCGCCCAGGCCGAGGCCGAGCTGGGCAGCACCGGCCGGGTGCTGCTCCGTCCCTCCGGCACCGAGCCGCTGGTCCGGGTCATGGTCGAGGCCGCCGACGTGGACCGCGTCCACGCCATCGCCGACCGCCTCGCCGAGGTGGTCCGCCAGCGCCTCAGCTGCTGAACCGCGGTCCCTGCCCCGGCGCCGGCGTTGCCCCGGCGTCGGGCGGGACGCCGTCAGAGCTTGCGCAGGCGGATGCGCTGGACCTTGTGGTCGCTGCCCTTGCGCAGGATGAGGCTGGCCCGCCCACGGGTGGGGGCGACGTTCTC
Organism: Streptacidiphilus sp. 4-A2; assembly: GCA_014284505.1. Taxonomy (GTDB): domain Bacteria; phylum Actinomycetota; class Actinomycetes; order Streptomycetales; family Streptomycetaceae; genus Streptacidiphilus. The sequence goes on from JAAFYY010000001.1 coordinate 7,613,905, forward strand.
CACCAGGTTGGGGCGGTTGATGGTGCGCCAGACCTGGCGGCCGTAGTCCAGTGCCTCCGCCTCCGGGACCTCGGTGAAGCGGCGGAAGTACGAGACGGGTCCTGGAAGGCGGTCTCCCGCAGCTGCGGAAGCGCTCCAGGTACCAGCGCTCGATGTCGTCGGCGCGGGCGTCCACGTAGATGGAGAAGTCGAAGAATCGCGACGGCGACCGGGTGCGGCCGTCCAGGCCGGCAGCGCCGGCTGGAGCACGTTCAGCCCCTCCACGATCAGGATGTCCGGCCGCCGGACCACCAGCCGCTCGCCCTGGACGATGTCGTACACCAGGTGCGAGTACACCGGGCGGTGACCTCGTCCTTGCCCGACTTCACGTCGGCGACGAAGCGGGTCAGCGCCCGGCGGTCGTAGGACTCGGGGAAGCCCTTGCGGGACATCAGGCCCCGGCGCCGCAGTTCCGCGTTGGGCAGCAGGAAGCCGTCGGTGGTGACCAGCTCCACCCGGGGTGCTCCGGCCAGCGGGCCAGCATCGCCTGGAGCACGCGCGCGGTGGTGGACTTGCCGACGGCGACACTCCCGGCGACGCCGATCACGAACGTACCGGCCTGGGTGTGGTGTGCTCGTTGTCGTCGAGGAAGTCGTTCAGCGCCCCGCGCAGCCGCCCGGTGGCGGTGACTACAGGTTGAGCAGCCGGACAGCGGCAGATAGACGTCCTGGACCTCCTGGAGGTCGATGACGTCACCGAGCCCGCGCAGCCCTCCACCTCATCGGCGGTCAGCGGTAGCGGCGTGCGCTGGTGCAGCACGCTCCACTCCGCACGGTCGAGGTCGACGAAGGGGGACGCGTCAGCGCGGCGTTGGGCTTCGAGCGTTGTCGGCACCAGACCATTCTCCGGCCAACGGATCGTGAGTGGAGGTTCCGTCGGCGGCCGGGGAGGAGAGATTCGTCTCAGCGGCGGGCCGGGGCGTCCCCGGGTGGTGGACGATGAGGGGCTGACACGAGCGTCGAGGGAGACAGTTGATGATTATCGGGGTCGGTATCGACGTGGCGGCGATCGACCGCTTCGAGGAGTCCATGCGGCGTACCCCACCCTGGCCGCGCGGCTGTTCACCGAGCAGGAGCTCTACTGCCCAGCGGCGAGCGCCGCGGCGGTGCCTCGCTGGCGGCGCGGTTCGCGCCAAGGAGGCGGTGGCCAAGGCCTGGGCGCGCCCGGCGACCTGCACTGGACCGACGCCGAGGTCCGCACCGAGCCCTCCGGCCGCCGGTGCTGGAGGTGCGGGGACGGTCGCGGCCCGGGCGGCCGAGCTCGGCGTCCGGATGTGGCATCTCTCGCTGAGCCATGACGCGGGCGTAGCGTCGGCGGTGGTGATCGCCGAGGCTGAGCGGGCCCCGGGACTCCCCGGAACCCCGGAGCCCCGGACCCCGAATCCGGACCCCGAATCCGGAACCCGAACCCGGAACCCGAACCGAGGAGCTGCACGCATGCGGTACGCGCACACGGTCGAACAGGTAAGGGCGGCCGAGGCCGAGCTGATGGCCCGGCTGCCGGAGGGCACGCTGATGGCGCGGGCGGCGGCCGGACTGGCCGCGGTCTGCCTGGAGCTGCTGGCGCCGGACCGGGAGCGGACCGAGCCGCTGACCGGGGCCCGGCGCCGCGGCCCGGTCCGCGGCCGCCGGGTGGTGGTGCTGGCGGGCAGCGGCGACAACGGCGGCGACGCGCTGTTCGCCGGTGCCCGGCTGGCGGCGCGGGGCGTGCGGGTGCACGCGGTGCTGCTCGCGCCGGACCGCGCCCACCCCGGCGGACTGGCCGCGCTGCTCGCCGCCGGCGGGGTGCTCGCCGCGGACCAGCGGCAGGCGGAGCAGGAGACCGCCCGGGCGGATCTGCTGCTGGACGGGGTGGTCGGCATCGGCGGCCGGGGCGGGCTGCGCGAGTCCGCGCTGCCCTGCGTCCGTGCCGCCGGCAGGCGGGTGTGCCGGTGGTCGCGGTGGACCTGCCCAGCGGGGTGGACGCCGACACCGGCGAGGTCGCCGGGAGGCCGTCCCGCGGTCACCGTGACCTTCGGCACCCACAAGCCCGGTCTGTTCATCGACCCGGGCGCGAGCCGGGCCGGGGTACTGCGGCTGGTCGACATCGGCATCGAGCCCGGCGCCCCGGCGGCCGAGGTGCTCCAGCACGCCGATGTGGCCGCACTGCTGCCCGCGCCCGCGGCCGAGAGCGACAAGTACCGGCGCGGGTGGTCGGCATCGCCGCGGGCTCCGAGCGCTACCCGGGCGCGGCCGTGCTGGCCGTCTCGGCGGCGCTGCGCGGCGGAGCGGGCGCGGTCCGCTACGCCGGTACGGCGGCCCGCGAGGTGGTCCGGCGCACCCGGAGACCCTGGTCACCGAGGGCGGGCCGAAGGCGGCCGGCCGGGTGCAGGCCTGGGTGGTCGGCCCCGGCCTGGCGGACGGCGACGCGGCCGAACGCACCCTGGACGAGGCCTTGGCCGCGGGCGTGCCGACCCTGGTCGACGCGGACGGGCTGCGGCTGCTCGCCCGCCGTCCGGACGGCCCGCCCCGCGGCGCGCTGCTGCTGACCCCGCACGCCGGGGAGGCGGCGGCGCTGCTCGCCGGGGTCGGCGTGACTGTGACCTCGGCGCAGGTCGAGGCGGAGCGGCTGCGCCATGCCCGGCTGATCGCTCAGCGGTACGGCTGCACGGTGCTGCTCAAGGGCTCCACCACGGTGGTCGCCGGCCCGGATCCGGCGACGCCGGTGCGGGTCAATCCGACCGGGACGCCCTGGCTGGCCACGGCCGGCAGCGGCGACGTCCTCTCCGGGCTGGCCGGGGCGCTGCTGGCGGCCGGCCTGGCGCCGCTGGACGCCGCCTCCGTCGCGGCCTACCTGCACGGCCTGGCCGGGAGGACCGCCGCGTTCGGCGGCGGCGGAGAGGGGCACGGCGGGTACGCCCGGTCACCGCCTCGGACGTGGCCGCCGCGCTGCCTGCGGCGTGGCGGAACGTGACCGGCGCCCCGTAGAACGTACTGTCCGTTCCGACCGTCACCTGAGCACACGAGCGCGGGCGGGGGACCGGTCGCGAGCCGAGCGGCAGCGAGCCGGCCGGAGAGGGAGAGGGCGACGTGGATCCGAAGAAGCAGCCCCGGGGGCGGTGACGGTCCGGTCCCGGTCCCGGCTCCGCGCGGTCCGGGGGCGGCGCTGCTGGCCGCCGCGCGGTGCTGGCCGCCGGAACCGCCGGGACGGCCCAGGCCGCCTCCGGCCGCGCGCCCAGCCCGCCCCGCACCGCCACCCCCGCCGCCCCGCGCCCGGCCGTCCCGCCCCGTCCCGCTGCCGCGGACCACCCCGCCGTCCTGCACCACCCGGCCGACCCGCGCCCGGCCGTCGCCTCCCGGCCCGTCGCCGCGCCCCGGCCCGGGGTCCGGCACCCGGGCGGGCGGCCCGGGCTGTCCCCGACTGCCCGACCGATCTGGGCCGGATCGCCTGTGTGGACCTCACCCGCCAGCGGATGTGGGTGCAGATCGGTGCCCGGGTGGTGTTCGGCCCGGTGCCGGTCCGCACCGGACGCCGCGGCCATGTCACCCGCGACGGCCTGTGGCACGTCTATCTGCGCAGCCGCGACCAGTGGTCCAGGCCCTACGACGTGGCCATGCCGTACAGCCAGTTCTTCTCCGCGGGGAGGCGTTCCACGGCCTCGACGGCGAGTCGATGGACGCCCCGCCCGGCTCGCACGGGTGTGTGAACATGAACACCTGGGACGCCAGAAAGCTGTGGGGCGTCCTGCGCGTGGGCGATCCGGTGGAGGTCTTCGGACACAAGCAGGGCATCTGAGCGGGCACCCCCGCTGCCCTCCCGGAGGTCCTGCCGACCAGCGGGGTGCCCCGCTGGTGGCGCGGTCTGGGACACTGATCGGCAATGGAATCTGCGATGAGTGCCGAAGCCGTGGTCGACCTGGCGGCGCTGCGAGGGAACATCCGTGCCCTGCGCGCCCGCATCGGGTCCGCCGCTGTCATGTCCGTGGTCAAGGCTGACGCCTACGGCCACGGCATGCTCCCTGTGCCCGCGCGGCGGTGGAGGCAGGCGCGACCTGGCTCGGCACCGCCGTCCCCCAGGAGGCCCTGGCCCTGCGTGCGGCCGGGATCGGCCCTGACCAGGCCCGGATCCTGTGCTGGCTGTGGACGCCGGAGAGCCCCTGGGAGCAGGTCGTCGCGGCCGACATCGACATCTCGGTGAGCGGCGAGTGGGCCCTGAGCCGGGTCGTGGCGGCGGTCCGGGCCACAGGCCGTCCGGCCAGGATCCACCTCAAGGCCGACACCGGCCTCGGCCGCAACGGCGCGCAGCCGCACGACTGGCCGGGGCTGGTCCGGGCCGCCCGGGCCGCCGAGGCCGAGGGGCAGCTCACGGTCTCCGGCGTCTGGTCGCACTTCGCCTGCGCCGACGAGCCCGGGCACCCGTCGATCGAGGCGCAGCTGGTCCGCTTCCGCGAGGCGCTGGCCATGGCCGAGGCGGCCGGGCTGCGCCCGGAGGTGCGGCACATGGCGAACTCCCCGGCGACGCTGCTGCTCCCGCAGGCCCACTTCGACCTGGTGCGTCCTGGCCTCGCGCAGTACGGGCTCTCGCCGGTTCCCGAGGTCGGCGGACCGGCCGACTTCGGCCTGCGGCCGGTGATGACCCTGCGTGCCCGGCTGGCCGGGGTCAAGACCGTGCCCGCCGGGCACGGCGTCAGCTACGGCCACAGCTATGTCACACCCACGGACACCACGCTCGCCCTGGTCCCGCTCGGCTACGCCGACGGCGTGCCCAGGCACGCCAGCGACGCCGGGCCGGTCTGGCTCGGCGGCAAGTGGCGCACTGTCGCCGGGCGGGTCGCCATGGACCAGTTCGTGGTGGACCTCGGCGGCGACCAGGCCGAGGTGGGCGACGAGGTGGTGCTGTTCGGCCCGGGCGACCGGGGCGAGCCCACCGCCGAGGACTGGGCCCGCGCCAGCGGCACCATCTCCTACGAGATCGTCACCCGGATCGGACCCCGGGTGCCCCGGCGGTACACCGGGGTTGATCGGACCGGGGTCGGTGAGGCGGGCGGCGGATGAGTCCGGAACCGGGGAGAGCCCTGCGAGCGGAGCGGTCCAGCAGGTCAGGTCCGCGGCCGGGGCGCTGGTCGACGACATGGCCGAGGGCCGCTGGCGCCGCGCCGGGCTGGTCGGCCTCTCGCTGGGCGTGGTCGCCGCGGGTGCGGCGGCCGGGGTCGCGGTGGAGCGGCTGACCGTCGGCCGGGACATGCGCCGCCGGGCCCGCGCCGAGGTGGACGCCGCCGCGCCCTTCGGCTCGCTGCACGGCATCCCGTACACCGTGGCCGCCCCCGACGGCACCGAGCTCTATGTGGAACTGGACGGCACCGGCTGGACCGGCACCCCCTTCGCCAAGGGCCAGCCCTCCGCCCAGGCCGAACCAGGAGCAGAATCCGAGCCTCACCCGGAGCCCGAGCCCGAGCCCCAGTCCCCGCCCGAGCCCGAGTCCGAGCCTCAGCCTGAACCGCAGGCAGAGACCGAGTCGGCGGAGGGGCCCGAGCCCGCTCCGCGCCGGAACTGGCTCGGACGGCTGCTGCCTGCCGCCGTCCCGGCCGCCGCGGCCCGTGGCGGACAGCTGGGCGGGCAGCTCGGCGGGGTGCTGTCCAGCACGGTCGGCGGCTGGCTCGGCCTGACCACCGGCCCGCCGCTGACGGTGGTGTTCTGCCACGGCTACTGCCTCAACCAGGACAGCTGGCACTTCCAGCGCGCCGCCTTCCAGGACGGCCTGCGGCTGGTGCTGTGGGACCAGCGCAGCCACGGCCGGTCCGAGCGCGGGCGCTCCGGGGCGGCCGGGCAGCAGGTCGGCATCGACCAGCTCGGCGGGGACCTCAAGGCGGTGATCGACGCGGTCGCGCCCACCGGACCGCTGGTGCTGGTCGGCCACTCGATGGGTGGCATGACCGTGATGGCGCTCGCCGAGCAGTACCCCGAACTGATCCGCGAGCGGGTCGCCGCGGTCGCGTTCCTCGGGACCACCGCCGGCGGCTGGAGCGGCAACAGCCTGGGCCTGCCCTCCTACAGCGCGAAGATGCTGCACTGGGTCGCGCCCGGGGTGCTGCGCGCCCTCGGCAAGCAGGCCGAGCTGGTGGAGCGCACCCGCCGCCTCGGCAGCGAGCTCACCTCGGCGCTGTACCGCCGCTATTCCTTCGGCACGGAGCAGGTCGACCCGGCTGTCGAGCGCTTCGCCCAGCGGATGCTGGAGTCCACCCCGATCGATGTCGTGGCCGAGTTCTTCCCGGCCTTCGACCTGCACGAGAAGGTCGCGGCGCTGGCGGCCTTCGGCACTGTCCCGACGCTGGTGATGGTGGGTACCAGGGACCTGCTCACGCCGCCCGAGCACAGCCGGGCCATCGCCGCCGAACTCCCGGAGGCGGAGCTGGTCGTCGTCCAGGACGCCGGACATCTGCTCATACTGGAGCGTCCCGACCTGGTGAACGGACAGCTGGCGCGGCTGCTGGAGCAGGCCGCGAAGCGCTCCGGCGCCCCGCTGCCGCAGTCCGTCCGCGAACTGGCCGCGACCCTGGAGACCGACGGCCCCGCCGATGCCCCCGGGGCCGCCGACGCTCCCGGGGCCGGGGCCTGAACGGCCCGGCCCGCACCATCCGACCCGCACCATCCCCCGCCACCCGACCCGCACCACCCGGAAGGACCGCCATGCGGCTCACCGTCTCCGACCCCGACGCCATGCGGGCCCTCGGCCAGGCCCTGGCCCGGCTGCTCCGTCCGGGTGATCTGGTCCTGCTGTCCGGGGAGCTGGGCGCGGGCAAGACCACGCTGACCCGGGGCCTGGGCGAGGGCCTGGGTGTGCGCGGCGCGGTCACCTCGCCGACCTTTGTGATCGCCCGGGTCCACCCCCGCTCGGGCAGGGGCCGGCGCTGGTCCATGTGGACGCCTACCGCCTCGGCGGCGGCCTGGACCAGATGGAGGATCTGGACCTGGACGTCTCGCTGCCCGAGTCGGTGATCGTCGTCGAGTGGGGTGAGGGCAGGGTCGAGGAGCTCTCCGACTCCCGGCTGGAGGTCCGCATCGAGCGGGCGCTCGGCGGCGACGCACTGGCGGCCGACGACGCCGACCCGCGCACGGTCACCCTCACCGGCCTGGGCGAACGCTGGAACGGCGTGGACTGGGGACTGCTCGTGGCGGATCCGGCCTGACCCGCGGACGTCGGCGGTTGTCTTTCCGACGCTGTGTCGGGAAGATATGGGTAAGAGCCCGTCGGCAGGACGAACACCGGGAGGCGACATGTCCGGCACGACCCCCCGTCGAGCCCGCACCACCGCGATTGCCACCGGCGCCGGTACCGCCGCCCGCGAGGCCGGCCCGGACGCGACCGTCGGCCCCGGCGCGGGCACAGCCGGCACAGGACGAAGCGGCATCGGTGCCGTGCTCGCCGCCTCCGGCGCGGCCAGGGCGGTCAGCTGCCCGCCCCCGCCGCCGAGCCGCTGCGCGAGCTCCAGGCCGAACCGTCCGTGCCCGCCGCCCGTACCGACCCGGGGCGGAGACGGGCCGCGCCGCCGCGTGACCGTGTGACCCTGGCCGGGACGTGCCCTGGCCGGGGAGCTACGGGACGACCACCACCGGGGTGTCCATGGTGGTGAAGATCAGCAGTGCCTTGCCGTCGGCGACGCTCTCGCGGATGCCGCCGGTGTGCTTGTCCGGCGGCGGCGAGGCCATGCTGCCGTCCACCGCCGCGCTGAAGCCGACGGTCGCGCCCTCGTGCGCGGTGAACAGCACGCCGTCCTGCACCAGCGTTCCGTCCGAGCCGGTGTAGGGGTCCGGCAACTGCTTGTAGACCCGGTAGCTGCCCACCAGCGGGCTGACCGCGCTCGGCTGCACCGTGAAGGTCATGGCCGCGGTCTTGGCGCCGGAGTCCACCAGCCACACCCGCCGCTGGCCCAGCGAGTAGACCACCCGCTTGCCCGTGCCGCTGTTGGCCGGCAGGGGCCGCGCCCGGCGCGCCGCTCCTGCCGGCCTTGGGCGAGGCCGATCCGTCGACCGGCAGCCCGCCCCTTGAACCGGCGCTGGTCACCGTCGCCGAGCTCTTCGCCTGGAGCCCCATCATGGTGACCACGGCGAGCGCCGACGCGGTGAGCCCGGTGACGACGATGCCGGAACCGATCTTCGCCACAAGTCCTCCTGCGCCTGACTGACATTCCGATGAACAGCATGCCCATCCTGCCAGGCTCTCCCGGCCGCAGGGACGCGGGCGCTCCATCGACAGGGCGTTCTAACCTGGATGGGCGCTGATCCAGGACATGGGCACATCCGTTCGGCGGCCCCGGATCAGGACTCAGCGGGGGCCCCGGGCGTTTTGCCGGGAAGTAGCATGGGGGCTCGTCAGCGGCTCCGACCGAAGGTTGCAAGTTCCCGTGCTAGTCCTCGCGTTCGACACCGCCACCCCCGCCGTCACCGTCGCCCTCTACGACACCGCGGCGGCGACCGCCCTCGCCGCCTGCGACCGGATCGACGCCCGGCGCCACGGCGAACTGCTGCTGCCCTCCATCGACGAGGTGCTGCGCACCGCCGGTGTGCCCAAGGAGCAACTGGGCGCGATCGTGGTCGGCACCGGGCCCGGCCCCTACACCGGGCTGCGGGTCGGCCTGGCCACGGCCGCCGCCCTCGGCCACGCGCTGGGCATCCCGGTGCACGGGTCTGCACGCTGGACGGCATCGCCGAGGCCGCCCGCGGCGCCGGCCTGGAGGGCCCGTTCGTCGCGGCCACGGACGCCCGCCGCAAGGAGGTCTACTGGCCCGCTACGACGAGCAGGGCCACCGGGTGGACGGCCCCCGGGTCGACCGTCCGGCCGAGATCGCGGAGCTGGTGCGGGGCGTGGCGGCGGTGGGCGCGGGTGCGCTGCTCCCCGAGGTCTTCGCCGCGCCCGCTCCCGGGATGCCGGAGTACCAGTCCGCGACGGCGCTGGCCGTCTACGCGGCGCGGGAACTCGGCGCCGGGCGGGCGCTGCCGGAGCCGGTGCCGCTGTACCTGCGCCGACCGGACGCCGAGGTGCCGAAGAACTACAAGACGGTCCTCCCGGCATGATCCTGTTGCGTGCGATGCGCTGGTGGGACATCGCCCCGGTGCTGGAACTGGAGCGGCGGCTGTTCCCCGAGGACGCCTGGTCGCCCGGGATGTTCTGGTCCGAGCTCGCCGACACCCGCCACCCCCGGGCCACCCGCTGGTACACCGTCGCTGAGGACGCGGACGGCCGGGTGGCCGGGTACGCCGGGCTGATGGCCGTCGCCGGTGAGGCCGACGTGCAGACCATCGCCGTGGACGAGCGGCACTGGGGCAGCGGCCTGGGCACCCGGCTGCTGATCCGGCTGCTGCGGCAGGCGGTGGAGGCGGAGTGCGAGGGCGTGCTGCTGGAGGTCAGGGTCGACAACGACCGCGCCCAGCGGCTCTACCGGCGCTTCGGCTTCGAGCCGGTCGGCTTCCGCCGGAACTACTACCAGCCGTCCGGCACCGACGCCCTGGTGATGCGCCTGGACCACCCGGCCGACGCCCTGGCCGGCGCCTCGGCCGGCCCCGCCGAAGCGGCCCCCGAAGCCGACCCGCCGAAGCCGACCCCGCCGAAGCCGACGCTGCCGCCGGCCGCGCCGACGCCGCGCGCTGAGACAATGAACGCCAGAGCCTTGCAGGCCCGAGCCTTGAACGTAGGAGCATGACCCGCCATGGCTGACGAACCGCTGGTCCTCGGCATCGAGACCTCCTGCGACGAGACCGGAGTCGGCATCGTCCGGGCACCACCCTGCTCGCCGACGCCGTCGCCACCAGCGTCGAGGAGCACGGCCGCTTCGGCGGGGTGGTCCCGGAGATCGCCAGCCGGGCGCATCTGGAGTCGATGGTCCCCACGGTCCAGCGCGCCCTGGACGAGGCCGGGATCAAGGCGAGCGACCTCGACGGCATCGCCGTCACCGCGGGCCCCGGGCTGGCCGGCGCGCTGCTGGTCGGCGTCTCCGCCGCCAAGGCCTACGCCTACGCCCTGGGCAAGCCGCTCTACGGGGTGAACCACCTGGCCTCGCACATCTGCGTGGACCAGCTGGAGCACGGGCGGCTGCCGGAGCCGACGATGGCGCTGCTGGTGTCCCGGGCACTCCTCGCTGCTGCTCACCACGGACATCACCAGTGACGTCCCCCGCTCGGCTCGACCATCGACGACGCCGCGGGGGAGGCCTTCGACAAGGTCGCCCGGGTGCTCGGGCTCGGCTTCCCGGGCGGGCCGGTGATCGACCGCTACGCCACCGAGGGCGACCCGAAGGCTATCGCCTTCCCGCGCGGGCTGAGCGGCCCGCGGGACCCGGCCTACGACTTCTCCTTCTCCGGGCTGAAGACCGCCGTGGCCCGCTGGGTGGAGGCCAGGCGCCGCGCGGGCGAGGAGATCCCGGTGCGCGATGTCGCGGCGTCCTTCCAGGAGGCCGTCACCGACGTGCTGACCCGCAAGGCGGTCCGGGCCTGCCAGGACAACGGGGTGGACCATCTGATGGTCGGCGGCGCGTGGCCGCCAACTCGCGGCTGCGCGCGATGGCGCAGGAGCGCTGCGACCGGGCCGGGATCACCCTGCGGGTGCCCCGGATGAAGCTGTGCACGGACAACGGCGCGATGGTGGCCGCCCTGGGCGCGGAGATGGTCCGGCGCAACCGTGCGCCCTCGGCCCTGGACCTGTCCGCGGACTCCTCGCTGCCGGTGACCGAGACCCATGTCCCGGCGCCCTCCCACGACGAACTGCACCGGTTGTCCGAGGGCTGAGCGATTACTGGGAACTGGCTGTGAGTCGCTAGCGTCTGTGCCGACAGCAGTCGACACCTCGGGAGCTCACAGCGTGAAGCGGTACGGCAGGACGCTCGGCACGGCGGCGGTGGCACTCGCTCTGGCGGCGCTCGCGGCGGGTGCGGCGGCACCTCCCCGGCGGGCGCCCCGGCGGCATCAGGGACCTCCTCCGCGCCCGGTGGCGGCGACGCGGGCGACGGCCTCGGCCTCCGCGGCGCCTCGGCCTCGGCCGCCGCGCAGGCGGCCGTCTGGGCCAAGTGGGGCCTGAAGCCGTTGGCGCCCACACCCGCACCGCCCGCGGACCGCCCGGTCAAGCTGACCCGGAGCGGCAAGGTCCCGGTGATCAAGCAGGTCCCGACCGACCAGAAGGTCGTCTTCATCACGGTGGACGACGGGGCGGAGAAGGACCCGGCTTTCATCCGGATGGAACAGGACCTGCGCGTCCCGATCACCATGTTCCTGATGAACGACACCATCAAGGACGACTACGGCTACTTCAAGCCACTCCAGGCGCTGGGCAACAGCATCCAGAACCACACCCTGCACCACCCGGCGATGAACACCATCTCCGAGGCCCGCCAGCAGCAGGAGATCTGCGGGGACCAGAAGATCCTCACCGCCCAGTACGGCACCGCCCCGTTCCTGTTCCGCCCCCCGTACGGCGCCGGCGCCTACTCCTCCGCGCTCAACACCGCCGTCCAGGCCTGCGGCCCGCGTGCCATCGTCTACTGGAGCGAGACCATGGAGATCACCGGCCTGGAGTACCAGACCCCCAGCCGCAAGCTCCAGGACGGCGACATCATCCTGGCCCACTTCCGCGGCCCCTCGGAGCTCAAGGGCGAGAGCATGACCAAGATGTTCGCCAACATGATCAAGCGCATCGAGGAACAGGGCTTCGCCGTCGCCCGCCTGGACGACTACATCCAGCAGCCCTAGTCCTCGACCAGCGGCGCCGTGTCCAGCACCGGGTAGGGGGCGGGCAGCGGCAGCTTCCCGCCGAGCGGGACGCTGAGGTGGACCAGGTAGCTCCTGGCGTCCGGGTCGGGCTCGCTGTACACGTGGACCATGCGGTCCCGCCGGTCCACGATGACGTACACGGGCACCGCGGCTGCGGCGTACGTCCGGTACTTCGGACCGATGTCGGTCTCCCGGTTGCTGGAAGTCACCTCCCCCACCAGGGCGAGCATGCTGATCGGGTACCAGCCCTTGTTCGTCTTGCGGAACGCCTCGTCCAGTTCGGTCGCTCGCCGGTACCGAACGTAGAAGTCCGGGATCACCAGGGCCCGGTCGTCGGGAGGCGCGGACTCGGTGGTGTAGCCGTTGCCTGTTCCGGCCAACACCACGCCGGCCACGCGGAACTGGAAGATCAGCTCCATGATCCCGTGGCTGTGGTTGTCATCAGGTTGCGGCGGAATGATGACCGTCCCCTCGATGTACTCGGGCCGGATCGGATAGCCGGCGGCTTCCTCCAGCGCGATCAGCAGATCGATGGGGTCACAAGGCATGGGCTCGGTCACGGGGTCGGCGCTCATTTCGCTGTCCTCCCTGGATGCTCTTGCCAGGCTACGCCCGGGCGGGCTGCCCCAGCAGCATCGTCGGGGCACCCGCTACCCGGGTGAGGAAGACCGTGCAGGAGTTCACTCCTTCGGGTTTGAGTTTGCGGCGCAGTTCCTCGGGTTCGACCGCCGAGCCGCGCTTCTTGATCACGACCGTGCCCACGCCGCGCTCGCGCAGCAGCGCCTTGAGCTTCTTCAGGCCGAACGGCAGCACATCGCTGATCTCGTACCCGGTGGCGTACGGGGTCGGGCGCAGCCGGTCGGCGGTGAGGTAGGCGATGGTCGGGTCGATCAGCGTCGCGTCCAGCTGCCCGGCCACCTCGGCGACCAGGTGGGCGCGGATCACCGCGCCGTCGGGCTCGTACAGGTAGCGGCGGACCGGTCCCGGCTCGGGGTCGGGCAGCCGGCCGCCGGTGAGGGTCGCGCCGGACGGCAGCAGGGTCGCCCGGTGCGGCTGGTCGGCTGCGGTGCCGAACCACAGCACGGCCTCCTTGACGTCCCCGCTGTCGGAGACCCACTCCGCCTCGGCGTCCTCGGGCACGGCGTCGTGCGGGATGCCCGGCGCGACCTTCAGCGCCGCGTACGGTGTCCGCCGCGCCGCGCCGACCGCCCAGCTGAGCGGCGGCGAGTACGCCTCGGGGTCGAAGATCCGCCCGCCCGTCGCCCGACCACCGCCCCTGCCGGAGGCGCTTCGCGCCGCCCCTCCTGCGCCGCCGCGTCGCGCCGGGTCGACGAAGACCGCGTCGAAGCCGTCCAGGCTCACGTCGGCGACATCGGCGCAGCGCTGCTCGATCAGCCCGGACAGCCCCAGCGCGGCCGCGTTGGCCTCGGCGACGGCGCAGGTGAGCGGGTCGCGGTCGACCGCGACCACCGCGATCCCGGCGCGGGCCAGGGCGATGGCGTCGCCGCCCACGCCGGAGCACAGATCCGCGAGCCGGCGCACGCCGAGCTCCGCGAACCGCTGGGCCCGCCACTGCGCCACGCTCGTCCGGGTGGCCTGCTCGAAGCCGTTGGGGGTGAAGTACATCCGCTCCGCGTCGGCGCCGAACTTCGCCTCCGCCCGCTGCCGCAGCCGGGCCTGGCCGATCGCGGCCGAGACCAGGTCGGCCGGATGGCTCCGGCGCAGCCGGGTCACCAGCGCCAGCTCCTCGCCGGGCGTATGGCCACGGGCCTCGTTCAGCAGGGCCTGGCCCTGGTCGGTCAGCAGCGCCTGGAAGGTCTCGATCTCCACGGGTTCATCATTGCCTAAGCGACTCGTTGGCACTCTGGTTGACTGAGTGCTAACCGCGGCCTAGTGTCGTCGTTGGCACTCTCCACTGGAGAGCGCTAACCGCGAAGAGGGCGTTTCCGGCACCGCGACGACGGCTGCGCCTGTTCCTTCGCAACCCAAGACATGAATCACCCCGTGATCTCCGAAGGGGGAGGTCGGAACGTGACGACCACCAGCTCCAAGGTTGCCATCAAGCCGCTTGAGGACCGCATTGTGGTCCAGCCGCTCGAAGCCGAGCAGACCACGGCCTCTGGCCTGGTCATCCCGGACACTGCCAAGGAGAAGCCCCAGGAGGGCGCTGTCCTGGCTATCGGCCCGGGCCGCTTCGAGGACGGCCAGCGTCTGCCGCTCGACGTCGCCGTCGGCGACATCGTGCTCTACAGCAAGTACGGCGGCACCGAGGTCAAGTACAACGGCCAGGAGTACCTGGTCCTCTCGGCGCGCGACGTCCTCGCGATCATCGAGAAGTAGGACCCAGCTGTCCGCAGCTGCGACGCTGACCGCAGAGTCGTGACCCGCCCGGGCCCCAGTAATCACTGAGTGATACCGGGTGCCCGGGCACGGTTGTTTGAGAGGGAAACCCTAAGCATGGCGAAGATCCTGAAGTTCGACGAGGACGCCCGCCGCTCGCTCGAGCGTGGCGTCAACAAGCTGGCCGACACCGTGAAGGTGACGATCGGTCCCAAGGGCCGCAACGTCGTCATCGACAAGAAGTTCGGCGCTCCGACCATCACCAACGACGGTGTCACCATCGCCCGTGAGGTCGAGCTCGACGACCCGTACGAGAACCTTGGCGCGCAGCTCGTCAAGGAGGTCGCCACCAAGACCAACGACGTCGCGGGTGACGGCACCACCACCGCGACCGTCCTGGCCCAGGCGCTGGTCAACGAGGGTCTGCGCAACGTCGCCGCCGGCGCCGGCCCGTCCGGGCTGAAGAAGGGCATCGACGCCGCGGTCAAGGCCGTGTCCGACCACCTGCTCTCGGTCGCCCGCCCGATCGACGGCAAGGAGGACATCGCCGCTGTCGCCGCGCTGTCCGCCCAGGACCAGCAGGTCGGCGACCTGATCGCCGAGGCCATGGACAAGGTCGGCAAGGACGGTGTGATCACCGTCGAGGAGTCGAACACCTTCGGTCTCGAGCTTGAGTTCACCGAGGGCATGCAGTTCGACAAGGGCTACCTCTCGCCCTACATGGTCACCGACCAGGAGCGGATGGAGGCTGTCCTCGAGGAGCCGTACATCCTCATCCACCAGGGCAAGATCTCCTCGATCCAGGACCTGCTCCCGCTGCTGGAGAAGATCCTCCAGGGCGGCGCCAGCAAGCCGCTGCTGATCATCGCCGAGGACGTCGACGGCGAGGCGCTGTCCACCCTCGTGGTGAACAAGATCCGTGGCACCTTCAACGCGGTCGCGGTCAAGGCCCCGGCTTCGGTGACCGCCGCAAGGCCATGCTCGGCGACCTGGCCACCCTCACCGGTGCCACCGTCATCGCCGAGGAGGTCGGCCTCAAGCTCGACCAGGCCGGTCTGGACGTGCTGGGCACCGCCCGCCGCGTCACCGTCAGCAAGGACAACACCACCGTCGTCGACGGCGCCGGTGAGTCGTCCGAGGTGGCCGGCCGGGTCGCGCAGATCAAGGCCGAGATCGAGAACACCGACTCGGACTGGGACCGCGAGAAGCTGCAGGAGCGCCTGGCCAAGCTGGCCGGCGGGGTCTGCGTGATCAAGGTCGGCGCGGCCACCGAGGTCGAGCTCAAGGAGAAGAAGCACCGCCTTGAGGACGCCATCTCGGCGACCCGCGCGGCGGTCGAGGAGGGCATCGTCGCCGGTGGTGGCGCCTCCCTGGTCCACGCCCAGAAGGCGCTCGACGGCGGCCTCGGCCTGTCCGGCGACGAGGCTGTCGGTGTCGCGGTGGTCCGCCGCGCCCTGGTCGAGCCGCTGCGCTGGATCGCCCAGAACGCCGGCCTCGAGGGCTACGTCATCACCACCAAGGTGGCGGAGCTGGAGTCCGGCCAGGGCTACAACGCCGCGACCGGCGAGTACGGCGACCTGATCAAGGCCGGCGTCATCGACCCGGTCAAGGTCACCCGCTCCGCGCTGCAGAACGCCGCGTCCATCGCGTCGCTGCTGCTCACCACCGAGACCCTGGTCGTCGAGAAGCCCGCCGAGGAGGAGGCCGCTGCCGGTCACTCCCACGGCGGCCACGGCCACTCGCACTGAGCCACTGAAGCGCTGAGGCGGTAAGCCCCAGCCAGGCCGGAGGCCCGGCCACCCGTTCGCGGGTGGCCGGGCCTCGGTGCGTCCGCCTGCCGGAAGCCCGGGATGTTCCGGGAGCCCGGGAGCCCGGGAAAGCCGGGAAAGCCGGGAAAAGCGGGAAGGCCGGGGAGCTCAGGCCGTGGCGGCGGGGCTGTCCACCCGCCGGACGGCCCGTTCGCGCTGGTGCCCGCCCAGCTCGCGGACGTCCACCAGCAGCGGCAGCAGTTCCGGCTCCAGCGTCAGCGCCCGGAACACCACCGCGCTGGTCACCGTGTGGTCCGGGCGGGACAGCACAGTCACCGGGTCACCGGTCTGGATCTCCCCGGGCGTGATCACCCGCAGATACGCGCCGGGAAGCGCCTGCGCGGTGAACCGCTTGAGCCAGCCCTGCTCGTCCAGCCATCCGGCGAAGGTCCGGCAGGGGATCCTGGTCGCGCAGACCTCCAGCACCAGCTCCGGGCCGACCCGCCAGCGCTCGCCGATCAGCGCGTGGGAGGTCTCCAGCCCGACCGTGGTGAGGTTCTCGCCGAAGACCCCGTTCGGCAGCTCCCGGCCGAGCTCCCGCGCCCACCAGTCGAGTTCTTCCCGGCTGTAGGCGTAGACGGCCTGGTCGTCCCCGCCGTGGTAGCGGTGGTCGCAGATCTCGTCGCCGCCGAGGGCGCTGCCGGTGCTGCCCGCTGTGCCGCGCGGGCCGGGGGCGGTGACCGCGACCCGGTGCTGGACCGGACGCTTGTCGATGGCGGTACGGCCGATGTCGCTGTGCGTGGTGGCACGGGCCCGGCCGGTATTGAGCGACAGCAGCTTCCCCATGCGGCGAGGGTAGCCCGCGGCCCGGGCCGCGCAGAAGCGGATTTCCGGCGCCCTGCCGGACGCTGCGAGGGGCCGCCGCGGGGCCGACCTATGCTGTCGGCATGATCGAGGCCCGGCATCTGCGAGTGCTCCGCGCCGTCGCCCGGACCGGTTCGCTGTCGGCGGTGGCGCGGGAGCTGGGCTGCACCCAGCCCGCGGTGAGCCAGCAGATGAAGGCGCTGGAGAAGGCGGTGGGCACCCCGCTGGTGGTGCGGGCCGGGCGCGGGGTGCGGCTGAGCGAGGCCGGCGAGGTGCTGGTCCGGCATGCCGGAGGGATCCTGGCCGGGCTGGCGGCGGCGGAGCAGGAGCTGGCGGCGATCACCGGGCTGCGCTCCGGGCGGGTGCGGCTGGTGTCCTTCCCGACCGCCAGCTCCACCCTGGTCCCGGCCGCGGTGGCCGAGGTCCGGGCGGCGGAGCCGGGGATCAGGGTGTCGCTGACCGAGGCGGAGCCGCCGGAGTCGCTGGCGCTGCTGCGGGCGGGGGAGTGCGAGATCGCGCTGGCGTTCCGCTATCCGGGCTGGGCACAGGGCCCGCGGCTGCCCGTGGCCGCGGCGGCCGGATCGCGCCGGGAGGCGCGCGCGGCGGCGGTGGTCGAGGCGGCCGCCACCGCCGGGGCCGGTGACTGGGCCGGGCTGAGGGTGCGGCCGCTGCTGGCGGACCGGCTGGTGGGTGTGGTCCCGGTGGATCATCCGCTGGCCGGACGCGGCTCCGGCCGGCCGCTGGAGCTGTCCGAGCTGGCGGCGGAGCAGTGGATCGCCGGCTGCCCGCAGTGCCGGGGCCATCTGGTGGAGCTCTGCGAGCAGGCGGGCTTCTCGCCGCGGATCGACTTCGCCACGGACGACTACCCGGCGGTGCTGGGGCTGGTCGGCGCGGGCCTGGGGTCGCGGTACTGCCGGAGCTGGCGCTCTCCTCGGTGCGTTCGGAGCAGGTGGCGGTGCTGCCGCTGGCCTGCGGGGTGAGCCGGGAGGTGGTCGCGCTGACCCTGCCGGACCTGGCGCCGGTCCCGGCGGTCGGGCTGATGCTGGACCGGCTGTCGCTGGTCGCCACGCGCCGTACCGCCGTCCGGGGCTGAGCGGGCCTGCCGCGCCGGACCCGGACGGCCTCCGGCGCGCAGGGGCCCCTCGGCCCGATCGGCCGGTCGTTCAGTGCGCTGATTGCTCAGTGCGCCGGTCGTTCGGGTGCCGGTTGTTCAGTTGCTGATCAGCGTGGTGTCCAGCGGCCGGTCGGCCGGACGCTGCCGGGCCCGCCCGAGGAGTTCCTCGCGCTCGTCCTCGGTGAGGCCGCCCCATACGCCGTAGGGCTCACGCACGGTCAGAGCGTGGGCGGCGCACTCGGCCCGGACCGGGCAGCGGGTGCACACCTCCTTGGCGGACTGTTCGCGCGAGCTGCGGGCCGCGCCGCGCTCGCCTTCCGGATGGAAGAACAGTGAGCTGTCCACACCGCGGCAGGCGGCGGCCAGTTGCCAGTCCCAGAGATCCGCGTTCGGGCCGGGGAGTCGGGAGAAGTCTGCCATTGCTCATTCCCTCGTGGGTTCAGGTGCGACGGTCAGCGGTGGATACAAGTCATATAACCCCAAAAAGCGATGGAAAGGGACAAAAGGCGCGTAAATCCCTCCAGTCGGCGGGGTTCCCAGGGGCTCCGGTGCCCCGGCGCACCGCCGCCGGGACGCGCCGGAGGCAGACACGCCGAATGCGTACCCCCGACTGCGCGACGTGGTGGATGATCTGTAGTGGCGTGGCCACGTAGAGTGCCGAAGGCGGCGGCCGACCCCGTAACTCATTCGAGTGACGGTCGTTGGGAGTGCTGAGAGCGGTCAACAGTGCTGGTGTCGGGGAAGACTTCAGCCGTCGTGATCGCGGGTGACGATTCGTAACAGCCAGGAGGCTCAACGTGACGCGGATCAGCTGCGGAGGACGGTCATGACTTCCGTCCTCGTCTGTGATGATTCACCGCTTGCCCGCGAGGCGCTGCGCCGCGCGGTGGCGACCGTTCCCGGTGTCGACCGGGTGACCACGGCGACCAACGGCGAGGAGGTGCTCCGCCGTTGGGTGGCCGACCGCTCCGACCTGGTCCTGATGGACGTGCGGATGCCCGGCCTCGGCGGCGTCGAGACCGTACGGCGGCTGCTGTCCGCGGATCCGGGCGCCCGCATCATCATGCTCACCGTCGCCGAGGACCTCGACGGGGTGGCGCTCGCGGTGGCCGCCGGAGCCCGGGGCTACCTGCACAAGGACGCCTCCCGGGCGGAGCTGCGCGCCACCGTGACCCAGGCCCTGGCGGACCCGACCTGGCGGCTCGCGCCGCGTCGGCTGCGCTGCGCCGAGATGGGCGCGGCCCCGACGCTGACCGCCCGGGAGATCCAGGTGCTCGAAGGTATGAGCCACGGCCGCAGCAATGCCGAGATCGGCCGGGAGCTGTTCCTCTCCGAGGACACGGTCAAGACCCATGCGCGGCGCCTCTTCAAGAAGCTCGGCGCCTCCGACCGTGCCCACGCGGTCGCGCTGGGTTTCCGCTGGGGCCTGGTCCGCTGACCGCGGACCGCAGGTGCTGCCCGGATCCGCGCCGCGGAACCGGGCGATGGGACCGCGTGGCAGGTCCTCCAGGCGGTGAGTCCTCGTTGGGAGGGAGCGGGTATCGCCCGCTTCCTCGTCGAGGACGCACCATGGGGGTATGAGGTTTCTCGGGGAGTTGCTGGCGGGGGTGGCCGACCGTGGCGCATAACGTTCCGATGCACAAGTCGGGGTGCGGTGCCGCGTTTCCCGACGTGACCAGGCACCATGGAAGCAGTGCGCGACGACGATGTGACCGCGGCCCCCGGCGGCGGACAGCCTTCCGGTGGGTTGCCCGTGCCCATCGGGGCTCTGGTGGTCCGCGCCGTGAGCGGTGACCAGGGGGCGATCGACGCGCTGTTGGCGCAGGTCCACCCGCTGGTGCTGCGCTACTGCCGAGGCAAGCTGGTCCGGCTGCCCGGCGGCGCCAGGCACCATGTGGACGATGTCGCGCAGGAGGTCTGCCTGGCGGTGCTCTGCGCGCTGCCGCGCTACCGCGACGAGGGCCGGCCCTTCGAAGCCTTTGTCTTCAGCATCGCCGCCCACAAGATCGCCGACCTTCAGCGGGCCGCCATGCGCGGGCCCGGGCAGCCGCTCTCGCTCGCCGAGGAGCTGCCGGAGAAGCCCGACGAGGCCCTCGGCCCGGAGGAGCGCGCCCTGCTCAGCAGTGACGCGGCCTGGGCCAGGGAACTGCTCGCCTGCCTGCCCGCGCGCCAGCGCGAGCTGGTGCTGCTGCGGATCGCGGCCGGGCTGACCGCGGAGGAGACCGGGGAGGTGCTCGGCATGTCCGCCGGGGCCGTCCGGGTCGCCCAGCACCGCGCCCTCAGCCGGCTCCGCGCGCTGGCCGGCGGCGCCCACGAGGACCTCTCCGCCTGACCGCCGCAGGCCGGCCACCGCGGCCGGCCCGGCGACCGGCCAGGCGGCCGACCCCCGGGCCCGGCCGCCGCGGCTGATCCGCCCGGGTGGCCCCCTCGGCCGACCTTTTTGTACGGCTTGTCCTGGCCGCCCCGGCGCGCCCCGGTGACCCCGGGCCCGCCCCCGGGGCGACCTTCGGCCCGGAAGGAGAGCCTCCCGGGACCGGTAGACTGAGTTATCGGTGCCGAGCTGCCCATCCAGCGGCCCCCGGTGGCGCCGTGTCGCGCGGGCGGGTGCGGCCACACATGTCTTCCCCCCGCTTCTCCTTGGTCTCCGGGTCGGTACGGGAAGGTGCCCACAATGTCTTTTAATGCCGCAGGTGTCCCCGAGAAGTTCGCCATGCTGGGGCTCACCTACGACGATGTGCTGCTGCTCCCCGGCGCCTCCGACGTACTGCCGAACCAGGTGGACACCTCGTCACGGGTCTCCCGCAACGTCCGGGTCAACATCCCTCTGCTCTCCGCCGCCATGGACAAGGTCACCGAGGCGCGGATGGCGATCGCCATGGCCCGCCAGGGCGGCGTGGGCGTGCTGCACCGCAACCTCTCCATCGAGGACCAGGTCAACCAGGTCGACCTGGTGAAGCGCTCGGAGTCGGGCATGGTCACCGACCCGATCACGGTGCTGCCGGAGGCCACCCTGGCCGAGGCGGACGCCCTCTGCGCCAAGTTCCGGATCAGCGGCGTTCCGGTCACCGACCAGGCCGGACGGCTGCTGGGCATCGTCACCAACCGCGACATGGCCTTCGAGCCGGACCGCAGCCGCCAGGTCCGCGAGATCATGACCCCGATGCCGCTGATCACCGGCGAGGTCGGGATAAGCGGTGAGGACGCCATCGCCCGGCTGCGTCGCCACAAGATCGAGAAGCTGCCGCTGGTCGACGCGGACGGTGTGCTCAAGGGCCTGATCACGGTCAAGGACTTCGTCAAGGCCGAGAAGTACCCCAACGCGGCCAAGGACGCCGAGGGCCGGCTGCTGGTCGGCGCGGCCGTCGGCACCGGCGAGGCGTCGCTGGAGCGGGCCCAGGCCCTGGCCGCGGTCGGCGTCGACTTCCTGATCGTCGACACCCGCACGGCCCACACGGCAACGCGCTGAACTGGATGGCGAAGATCAAGTCGGCGTGAACGTCGACCGTGATCGGCGGCAACGTGGCACCCGTGACGGGCGCTCAGGCGCTGCTGGACGCGGGCATGACGGCGTCAAGGTCGGCGTCGGCCCCGGCTCCATCTGCACCACCCGGGTGGTCGCCGGCATCGGCGTGCCCCAGGTCACCGCGATCTACGAGGCGGCCGAGGTCTGTCGCGCGGCCGGCGTGCCGGTCATCGGCGACGGCGGCCTCCAGTACTCCGGCGACATCGGCAAGGCCCTCGCCGCGGGCGCCGACACGGTGATGCTCGGCAGCCTGCTGGCCGGCTGCGAGGAGTCCCGGGCGAGCTGCTGTTCATCAACGGCAAGCAGTTCAAGTCCTACCGCGGCATGGGCTCGCTGGGCGCGATGCAGTCCCGCGGCCAGGCCAAGTCCTTCTCCAAGGACCGTTACTTCCAGGGCGACGTCAGCTCCGACGAGAAGCTGATCGCCGAGGGCATCGAGGGCCAGGTGCCCTACCGCGGCCCGCTCTCCGCGGTGCTGTACCAGCTGGTCGGCGGTCTGCGGCAGACCATGGCTATGTCGGTGCGGCCACCATCGCCGAGATGGAGTCCAAGGGCCGGTTCGTCCGGATCACCTCGGCCGGCCTGCGCGAGAGCCACCCGCACGACATCCAGATGACCGTCGAGGCGCCGAACTACCACGGCAAGTAGTCCGCGCGGGATTCCGCCATCCGGACGCAGGGGGCCGCCGCGGCGGCCCCCTGCGGCATGTGCGGGATACTGGTCCACGGCAGGAGCACGCTGAACGAAGGGCTGGGACGTGACCGAGATCGAGATCGGGCGGGGCAAGCGGGGTCGACGGGCGTACGCCTTCGACGACATCGCCGTCGTACCGAGCCGCCGGACCCGGGACCCGAAGGAGGTCTCGATCGCCTGGCAGATCGACGCCTACCGGTTCGAGCTCCCGTTCCTGGCCGCCCCCATGGACAGCGTGGTCTCACCCGAGCAGGCCATCGCCTTCGGCAGGCTCGGCGGCCTCGGCGTGCTCAACCTCGAAGGGCTGTGGACCCGCTACGAGGACCCGCGCCCGCTGCTCCAGGAGATCACCGAGGTCAAGGACGAGGCGCTGGCCACCCGTCGGCTCCAGGAGATCTACCGCGAGCCGATCAAGGCCGAGCTGATCGGGCAGCGGCTGAAGGAGATCCGCGACTCCGGGGTGGTCACCGCCGCCGCGCTGTCGCCGCAGCGCACCGCCGAGTTCTCCAAGGTCGTGGTGGACGCCGGGGTCGACATCTTCGTCATCCGCGGCACCACCGTCTCCGCCGAGCACGTCTCCGGCGCCTTCGAGCCGCTGAACCTCAAGCAGTTCATCTACGAGCTCGACGTCCCGGTGATCGTCGGCGGCTGCGCCACCTACACGGCGGCGCTGCACCTGATGCGCACCGGCGCGGCCGGCGTGCTGGTCGGCTTCGGGCGGCGCCGCGCACACCACCCGCACCGTGCTGGGCATCCAGGTGCCCATGGCCACCGCCGTCGCGGACGTGGCCGCCGCCCGCCGCGACTACATGGACGAGTCCGGCGGCCGGTATGTCCACGTGATCGCGGACGGCGGCGTCGGCTACAGCGGCGACCTGGCCAAGGCCGTGGCCTGCGGCGCGGACGCGGTGATGATCGGCGCCGCGCTGGCCCGCGCCAACGACGCGCCGGGCCGGGGCTTCCACTGGGGCATGGAGGCCGTGCACGAGGAGCTGCCGCGCGGCAAGCGGGTGGACCTGGGCACGGTCGGCACCACCGAGGAGATCCTCTCCGGTCCCTCGCACACCCCCGACGGCACCATGAACCTGTTCGGCGCGCTGCGCCGGGCGATGGCCACCACCGGCTACTCGGAGCTCAAGGAGTCCAGCGGGTCGAGGTCACGGTCGCCCGCTGAGGCGGTAGCCGTTGCGCGGAGGTCCCCGGTGCGCGTGCGCACCGGGGACCTCTGTCGTTACCGGGAGCCGTTCCGGCCGTCGTTCCGGCCGTTGTTCCGGCGATTGTTCCGGCCTTTGTTCCCGCAGTCGTTCCGACCGGTCAGCGGCGGCGGATCCGGCGCGGCTGGGCCGCCCCGCTGAAGCGGCGGGTGAAGACGAACGCCTCCAGGCCGCCGATGGCGAAGAAGAACGCCGACATCGCGTCGGTGCCGGCCTTCCAGGCGCTGAACAGGTCACCCAGATGGCTGAAGATGGTGCCGAAGTCGATCCCGTCCTGGTTGTGCAGCAGCAGCGCGATGCCCAGCAGCTCGCCGAGGAAGATGCCGATCAGGGCCAGCACCACACCGATGAAGGGCAGCGCGGGCTGCCGTCCGCCGATCCTGCCCAGCGCCAGCCCGATCACCAGGCCGACGGCCAGCGCGAGATAGCCGATCTCGTGCTTGGTGAGGTCGATGACCCCGGCGTAGACCGCGGCGGAGGCCAGGGTCGCACCCACCGCGGCCACCACGGCCAGGCCCGGCCGGCCGGAGTCGGGGACGGGCTGGGCGGCCGGGTAGCCGCCGCCGAAGGCCGCTCCGCCCTGGGCGGCCGGAACAGCCCAGCCCTGCGGCTGCGGCTGCCCGGGCTGGGCCGCTGACGGCCCGTAGCCCGGGGCGGCGGGTGCAGGACCCGGCGCGGGGGCCGGGCGGCGGGCGCCTCGGCGGCGGGGCCGAAGCCGGGGGCTGCGCCCGGCTGCTGTTCGGCGGCGGGCGGTGGTGCGAGGTCACTCATTCTGCGGTCCCCCGGGGATGCGGCACGGTGCCATGCGGGCAGGCCGGAGCCCGGGCCCGGCATGGCGGAGTCGGCGGCAGGCTAGCAGCTGCGAACGGCTGTTCCCATAGGTTTGCGGCTCGGCCCCGAATCGTGATCGTGGCCGGTGGGAGGCGGTGCGCCGGGCACCGGCGGAGCCGGAACCCGCTGCTCCGAAGGCATCTGGCGGGGCGTCGACTGCCGGGGGCGGGTTCCGGCCCCGGGCGCCGCCGGACGAACTGTCGGCGAACGCTGCCAGACTGGGGGCGGAGGACAGCGTCCCGCTGGGGTAGGGGACCATGTGGCTGGGAGAATCACGCGCGGAGGGGACCTCATCCAGATGACCGCTAATCAGGACACGTCGGGGAGGCTGCTGGCGAGCCGCTACCGGCTCGTGTCCGTGCTCGGCCAGGGTGGCATGGGAACGGTCTGGCGGGCCGTGGACGAGGTGCTCGGGCGGGCGGTCGCGGTGAAGGAACTGCGTTTCGCCGCCGGGGTGGACGAGGACGAACGCCGCCGGCTGATCGCCCGCACGCTGACCGAGGCCAAGGCCATCGCCCGGGTCCGGCACACCTCCGCGATCACCGTCTACGACGTGGTCGAGGAGGACGACCGCCCGTGGATCGTGATGGAGCTGGTGGAGTCCCGCTCGCTGAGCGAGGTGATCAGCACCGAGGGCGTGCTGCCGCCGCTGCGGGCCGCCGAGATCGGCCTTGAGCTGCTGTCCGTGCTCGGGCAGGCGCACCGCTCGGATCCTGCACCGTGACGTCAAGCCGTCCAATGTGCTGATCGGCCACGACGGCCGGGTGGTGCTCACCGACTTCGGCATCGCCCGGGTGGAGGGCGACCCTCGGTGACCTCCACCGGGATGCTGGTCGGCGCCCCCTCGTACATCTCCCCGGAGCGGGCCCGGGGCCGGGTGCCGGGCGCCCCCTCCGACCTGTGGTCGCTCGGGGCCACCATGTACGCGATGGTCGAGGGCCGTCCGCCGTACGACCGGGGTTCGGCGCTGTCCACGCTCACCGCGGTGATGACCGAGGAGCTGCCGCCGTTGGCCAACGGCGGCCCGCTGGTCCCGGTGATCACCGGGCTGCTGCAGAAGAACCCGGAGCGGCGGTTCGACGAGCCGACCACCCGGCAGCTGCTGCTGCGGGTGCTCGCCGAGGCCGATGCCCAGTCGGAGGGCGGGCCCCAGCCCGAGGCCCGGGCCCAGGCAGTGGCCCAGGCCCAGGGGCAGGGCCGGGCGCAGGCCCCGACCCCGACCCAGGCCCCTACCCAGGCCCGGACGCCGGCCCAGGCCTGGGCGCAGCCGCAGACCCGCTCCCGGAGCCAGGTGCCGCCGCAGCGCGGCCGGAGCCCGGCGGCCGGCGTACGACCCGCCGACCCACCGGCTGCGCGAGCCGCAGCGGCCCGGCTTCGACGGCGGCTTCGACGGCGGTCCCAGCACCGAGGCGATGGCGCTGCCCGGGATGCGGCCGGGTCCGGCTTCGCAGGCGGCCGCGCCGCTGCTGTCCGGCGCGCGCCCCCGCAGGCGGGCGGCCCGGCTGCTGGTGGCCGTGCTGGTACTGCTGGTGCTGCTGGCCGGCGGCGGAGTGTGGGCGGCGATGGCGCAGCAGACCAAGCCGTCCGCGACCGGCGCCCTGGAGCGGGTCGCCGCGCCCGGCGGGGCGACCATCGAGGTTCCCACCGGCTGGACGCTGAGCCGGCTGTCCGCCGACCGCTGGCGCTACCGGGGCCGTTCGGCTCGCTGGTGGTCGAGTGGAACGCGGATCCGAAGACCGGCGCGCTGGCGCAGCTGCGGGCGCTGGAGGCCAAGTCCTCGAAGGGCTTCCAGGACTATCAGCAGATCGGGTTGCAGTCGGTCGACTACCGGGGCTGGGACGCCGCCGACTGGGAGTGGACCTACACCGACGGCAACGGCCAGGCCGAGCACGCGGTGGACCGGGCCTTCGTCACCGGCAGCCAGGCCGGCTACTCCATCGACTGGACGGCCTCGGCCGCGAGTTGGGACGACTCCAGGAACCGCGCGCTGCTGAACGGCTTCTACAGCAGTATCCAGCCCGCGAGCTGAGCGGCGGCCGCCGGGGAGCGGCCGCGGAGGGGCGGCGCGGAACGACAGGGCACCGAGGGAGGAGCAGGGATGGGCAGGGGGCATCCCGGGGCGGCGCTCCCGGTCCGGCCGGGCCTGCCGGTGGGCGGACGCTGGCGCGGCGCTACCAGCTCTCCGGAGGTCCGCCGGGCGCCGGTGCCGCCGCGGTCGACCTCGGTACCGGCGCGGCGGTGCGGCTGGACGCGGTACCCCTGCCCGAGCTGGTCACCCCCTTCGACCAGGACCGGGAGCGGCCCCCGGGCGGTGACGGCACGGCGGCCCTGGTCCTGGAGGGGGCGGGGTTCGCGGCCGGAGCGGTGCCCGCACACCCCCGGCTGGTCCCGGTGTTCGAGGTCTTTGTCGAGGACGGCTGTCTGTGGGTGGTGACCGAGGCGGTCCGCGGCGTGCCCCTGGGCCTGCTGCTGGACCGTGACGGGCCGCTGACCGGCCACCGCGCCGCCGAGTTGGCGGACGACCTGGCCGGGGCGCTGCGGGCGGTGCACGCGGCGGGCCTGGTGCACGGCAATGTGACCGCCGAGACCGTGACCGTCTGCGACGACGGCGCGGCCCTGCTCGGCGGGCTGGCGGTGGGCGCGGCGCAGGAGGCGCTGTGCGGCGGTCCGGGCGCGGAGACACCGGGCGCGGGCGTCCCGGCCTCGGCCTGGACCCCGGCGCGGGTGCGCGCCCGGGACGCGCGGCGGTGGTCGTCGGCGAGGAGCCCGAGCGCTGGGCCCCGGAGCAGCGCGGCCCGGGCGCCCGCTCCGGCGCCCGCTCCGGCGCCGCGCCCGGCCAGGCCGCCGAGTTGGGGCCGTCGGCGGTGGGACCGGAGGCGGACGCCTGGGCGCTGGGCGCGCTGCTGTACCGCGCGCTGACCGGCGGCCCGCTGCCCGCGGACGGCCCCGCGCCGGCGCCGACCGGTTCCGCACCGGCCGGGGAGCGCAGGCGCCCCGGGCAGCGGAAGGAACTGGGCAGCTCCACCCGCCCGCCGGATCCGCTGGGGCCGCTGGCCCCGCTGGTGCGCGGGCTGCTGGCGGCCGATCCGCGGGAGCGGCCGCAACTGGCCGAGGTCCAGCGGCAGTTGCGGCTGCTGCTGGCGCGCGCCCCGGAGCCGGTCGGCACGGGGGAGCGCATCGGCCCCGCCGCCCTGCCGCCTGGGCCGCGCCGGGCGGCGCTGACCGGACGCAGGCGCACCGCGATCCCGGCCCGCGCAGAGCACGGCACGGAGCGCCGGCCGGAGCACCGTTCCGCGCACCGGCCGGAGCAGTCGGCGCGGCCGCAGCAGCATGCCGCGCACCACCATGCGGCCCCGCACCGGAGCGCCTCCCGGCCCTATCTGCTGGGTGTTGCGCTGGTAGGCGGCGTCCTATTGATAGTCATATCGGGTTTGGTGATAGTCGCCTTGACTGCGGGTTGAGACGGATCCGCATCACATCAGGGTCACATGGCTGCCCCGCCGTTCCGGTCGGGCGGCTCGTTCCCTACTCTGGGCACCACGAGCACTGGGGATAGGCACGGCGTCTGGCCACTGCCGCCGACTCGTCACTCGGCAGGGACCAGGCAAGGGGGAGCACGGGTGGGCACGGAAGAAGGTTCGGTCGTCGAGTCGGCGCGCGGGAGCACGCCACCGCAGGGGACGGGCACAGGGGCCACGGCCACCGCCGGACCGGAAGGCCGGATGCTGGCCGGACGCTACCGGCTGGGCGCCCGGCTGGGCCGCGGCGGCATGGGCACCGTCTGGCACGCCGTGGACGAGATGCTCGACCGCGAGGTCGCCGTCAAGGAGCTCTCGGTCGGTCACCTCGCCGAGGAGGACCTCCAGATCGTCCAGTCCCGGATGAAGCAGGAGGCCCGCGCGGCGGCGCGGATCAAGCATCCCGGTGTGATCACCATCCATGACGTGCTGGAGCAGGACGGCAAGCCGTGGATCGTGATGGAGCTGATCGACGGGCGCTCACTGGCCGAACTGGTCGAGCAGGAAGGCACCCTGAACGCCCGTGAGGCCGCCGGGATCGGGGCCCAGGTGCTGGCCGCGCTGCACCGGGGGCACCAGGTCGGGGTGATCCACCGCGATGTGAAGCCCGCCAATGTGCTGCTCGAGCGCAACACCGGCCGGGTGGTGCTCACCGACTTCGGCATCGCCACCTACGAGGGCGACTCCGCGCTCACCCGCACCGGCGACCTGATCGGCTCGCCCGACTACCTCGCCCCGGAGCGGGTGCACGGCTCCCGGCCGGGTCCGGCCTCCGACCTGTGGGGCCTCGGCGCGACGCTGTTCGCCGCGGTCGAGGGCGAGTCGCCGTTCCGCCGCGACTCGCCGCTGACCACGCTCACCGCCGTGGTCACCGACCCGCTGCCGGAGCCGCGCAACGCGGGACCGCTCACCCCGGTGCTGCGCGCCCTGCTGAGCAAGGACCCGGAGGAGCGCCCGAGCGCACCGGACGCCATCCGGCAGCTGGAGCGGGTCGCCGCCGGCGACACCACCACCATCGCCGCCCCGGCGAACCCGTTGCGCAGTCCCACCGCTGCCGTGCCGGTGGTGGACCGCAACCAGGCCACCCCCGTCCCGGTGCCGATCCCGGCCCCCCGGGCGGAGCCGACCAGGCCCGCCCTGGTCGAGTCGGAGTACCGCACCGAGTCGCTGGAGGAGGGCGCACCGCGCCCGGCCGCCGGGCCGGCCCCGGAGCGGCCCCGCTCCCGTTCCCGCCGCAGGCTCTGGCCGTGGCTGCTGGTGGCCGCGCTGCTGGCGGCGCTGGCCGGCGGCGGCGCGGCCTACGACGTGATGGTGCTGCGGCACCGCTCGGCCGGTTCCGGCGGCAGCTCCGGCAATGCCTCCAGCAGCGGCACCAAGCACACCACCGTGCCCACCGACAGCTCGACCGCCGCGACCTACGTCCCGGTGTACCCCCCGGGCACCCAGAAGGTGAGCGACCCGGACGGCTTCACCTTCCCGCTGCCGGTGACCGACCCGCCGTTCACCCGGATGCCGGACAGCACCCTGGTGGCCACCGACTACTCGCCCGTGGGCGACACCGACGAGGTGCACCTGATCCGCTTCGGGGTGACCCCCGGGCAGAACCTCACCCCCATCCAGCACCTGGACCAGATGCGCGACGGCGACCTCGCCCACGACAAGACCTTTGTGGTGCTGAACGAGGGCCCGGACCTCTTCCACGGCTTCGCCGGTGCCCGCTGGAACTGGACCTACACCAAGAAGCTGTCGAACGGCACGCTCCAGCCGCACGAGGCGATCGAGCAGCTCTACCAGGACTCCACCGGGACCGAGTACGACATCATGGTCGACTATCCGGCGACCGACTGGGACACCTGTTTCCAGCGCTTCCTGACCATCATCGACGGCTTCAGCGCTCCCTGAGCCGGGCCCGGGCCGCGCGGCCAGGGCGTCGGCTTGCCCTGCGCGCCGCGGCCACTGCCGAGTACGGTGGAACGACACAGGCCAAACCCCTCTCCAAGGGAGCCGGTCATGGTTGTCCCCGCTGTCGCCACCCCTGATGTCGTCGTGATCGGTCTGGGCCCCGGGGAGGAGGTGGCCGGGCGGCTCGCCGACGCGGGCCTGGAAGTCGTCGGGGTCGACGAGCGCCTGCTCGGGGGCGCGTGCCCCTACTGGGGCTGCATCCCCTCCAAGATCATGGTGCGGGCCGGGAACCTGGTCGCCGAGGCCCACCGGGTCCCCGGCAGCGCCGGGACCTGCCATGTGCACACGGAGTGGCGGCCGGTCGCCAGGCATGTCCGGGAGGCCACCGACGACTGGGACGACAAGGTCGCGGTGGACCGGCTGACCACCCGCGGCGCCCGCTTCCTGCGCGGCACCGGGCGGCTCACCGGGCCGCACGAGGTCACCGTGCTGCACAGCGACGACGGCCGCGAGACCGTGTTCCGGCCGCGCCGCGGGGTGGTCCTGGCCACCGGCTCCCGCCCCGGTGCCCCGCCCGTCCCGGGCCTGGCCGGAACGCCCTACTGGACCAACCGGGAGCTGATCGAGGCGGCCGAGCTGCCCGAGTCGCTGCTGGTGCTCGGCGGCGGGGCGGTCGGCCTGGAGCTCGGCCAGGCCCTCCAGCGGATGGGCTGCGCGGTCACTGTGCTGGAGTCGCTGCCCCGGCTGCTGGCGCGGGAGGAGCCGGAGGCCGCCGAGCTGCTGACCCGGGTGCTGACCACCGAGGGCGTGGCCGTCCACACCGGCACCGACGCCGCCGCGGTGAGCTGGCACGGCCGCTTCACGGTCACCGGCCGCCGGGGCGAGCGGCTCGGCGCCGAGCGGCTGCTGGTCGCCACCGGACGCCGGGTGGAGCTGGACCGGCTGGGCGTGAGCGTGCTCGGGGTGCCGATGGACGCCCGGGCGCTGCCCGTGGACGACCGGATGCGGGTGATCGGCGCGCCCGGGGTGTGGGCCGTCGGCGACGCCACCGGCAAGGGCGCGTTCACCCATATGGCCATGTACCAGGCCGACATCGCGGTCCGGGCGATCCTGGGCCTCGGCGGCCGCGCGGCCGAGTACCACGCGGTGCCCCGGGTGACCTTCACCGATCCGGAGATCGGCGCGGTCGGGCTGACCGAGGCGCAGGCCAGAGCCCAGGGCCTGGTGGTGCGCACCGGCTCGACCGACCTGGCCACCGGCAGCCGGGGCTTCGTGCACGGCCGGGCGGCGAGGGCTTCATCAAACTGGTCGCGGCCGAGGACCGCCTGGTCGGCGCGACGGCCGCCGGGCCGACCGGCGGCGAGGTCCTGGGGCTGCTGACCCTGGCGGTGCAGACCCGGACCCCGCTGGCCGACCTGGCGGCGACCATCTGGGCCTTCCCGACCTTCCACCGGGCCGTGGGCACGGCGCTCCAGCCGCTGCTCTGAAGCCGCTGCTCCGAACCCGGCCGCGAGCGCGCGCGGGTACGCCGGAGCAGGGGCGCGGGGGCGCCCAGGAGATTGTTACCGCCGGGTACCCAAGGCCCTGAAAACGGCCTACGCTGCCGCCATGACTGACATCAGCACCAGCGCCGTGGCCGGTGAGCGGAACCCCGTTGCCGAGCCGGGCCCCCGTACCGCCGCCGACGCCGTCACGCCCAGCTGGTCGCCCGACTGGTGCGCGGGATCACCGCGGGGGAGCAGCCCACCATGGGCATCAGCCGCAGCCCCTTCACCGGCGAGGTGCTGGCCGAGGTCCCCGAGTCCACCGTCGAGGACGTCGCGACCGCCTTCGCCCGCGCCCGCGCCGCTCAGCGGCTCTGGGCCGCCCGCCCCGTGGCCGAGCGGACGCGTTCATGCTGCGCTTCCACGACCTGCTGCTCGACGCGCAGCAGCGGAGCTGCTCGACCTGATCCAGGCGGAGACCGGCAAGACCCGGCCCAGCCTTTCGAGGAGGTCACCGTCGCCGCGGTGGAGGCCCGGCACTACGCCCGCGCCGGGGCCAGGTACCTGCGCCCGCGGCGCAGGCTCGGCGGTCCCGGTGCTCACCCAGACCACCGAGGTGCGCCACCCAAGGGCGTGATCGGCCAGATCTCCCCGTGGAACTACCGCTGGCGCTGTTCGCGGGCGACGCCCTGCCGGCTTTGTCGCCGGCAACGCGTGGTCACCAAGCCGACACGCAGACCACGCTGACCGCGCTGCGCACCCGCGAGCTGCTGATCGAGGCCGGGCTGCCGGCCGAGCTGTGGCAGATCGTGGTCGGTGACGGCCCGGTCGTCGGCCCGCCGTGGTTCGACCGCCCGACTACGTCTCCTTCACCGGCTCCACCCGTACCGGCCGCGAGGTGGCCCAGCGCGCCGCCGCCCGGCTGGTCGGCGCGTCCATGGAACTCGGCGGCAAGAACGCCATGCTGGTCCTCGCCGACGCCGACCTGGACAAGGCGGCGAGGGCGCGGTCCGGGCCTGCTTCTCCTCCGGGCCAGCTGTGCGTGTCGGTCGAGCGGCTGTTTTGTCGCCCGCGAGATCGCCGACGCCTTCCTGGACCGGTTCGCCGCCCGGACCAGGGCGATGCGTCTGGGCAACACCCTCGGCTGGGGAGCCGACATGGGCAGCCTGGTCTCCCAGCGCCAGCTGGACACGGTCACCCGCCATGTCGACGAGGCGGTCGGCAACGGCGCCAAGGTGCTCGCGGGCGGGCCGGGCCCGGCCCGACGTCGGCCCGCTCTTCTACGAGCCGACCATCCTCGACGGCGTGGACGCCGGCAGCGCGGTCTGCGCCGAGGAGACCTTCGGCCCGGTGGTCTCGGTCTACCGCTTCGACAGCGAGGACGAGGCGGTGGCCCAGGCCAACAGCACCCCCTACGGGCTGAACTCCAGCGTCTGGAGCCGCAGCGCGGCGCACGGGCGGCGGGTGGCGCTGCGGCTGCACTCCGGCACGGTCAACGTCAACGAGGGCTATGCCGCCGCCTACGGCAGCGTGGCCGCGCCGATGGGCGGCATGGGTGACTCCGGCCTCGGCCGCCGCCACGGCTCCGAGGGCATCCTCAAGTACACCGAGCCGCAGAGTGTCGCCGTGCAGCGACTGCTGCCGCTGGCCCCCTCCTTCGGCATGGACGACCAGGGTTACGCCCGGCTGATGACCCGGGCCCTGGGCGCGCTGAAGACCTTCCGGGTGAAGTAACCCGCGCCGGCGGCGCCCCGGCGCCCCGGCGCCCCGGCGCCCGGCGCCCCGGCGCCCCGGCGCCCCGGCGCCCCGGCGCCCCCGGCCGCAGGCCCCGGGCCCGCGCCCGCACGACCGCACGGTTCAGGCACTGCCCGCAGATCCAAGGCGACAGGGAGCGACAGATGGTGACGGAAGGCCAGGACGGGCCGGTGGCGGAGCCCGGCTACGACTACGACGTGGTCGTCGTCGGCTCCGGCTTCGGCGGCTCGGTCTCCGCGCTGCGGCTGACCGAGAAGGGGTACAAGGTCGCGGTGCTGGAGGCGGGCCGCCGGTTCACCCCGCAGACCCTGCCGAAGAACTCCTGGGACACCCGCAGCTTCCTCTGGGCCCCGGCACTCGGCCTGTACGGGATCCAGCGGATCCATGTGCTGAAGAACGTGATGGTGCTCGGCGGCGCGGGTGTCGGCGGTGGTTCGCTGAACTACGCCAACACCCTCTACGTCCCGCCGAAGGCCTTCTTCCAGGACCCGCAGTGGAAGGAGATCACCGACTGGTCGGCGGAGCTGGCGCCCTTCTACGACCAGGCCCAGCGGATGCTGGGGGTGCGCACCAACCCCACGCTCACCCCCTCGGACGTGCACCTGCGGGCCTCCGCGGAGAAGCTCGGCTACGGCGACACCTTCCACCTGGCCCCGGTCGGGGTGTTCTTCGGCGACGGCCGGGACGCAAGCGCGGAGGGCGAGGACGGCCCCCGGGCGGACCCGGGCAGCGAGGTCGACGACCCGTACTTCGGCGGCGCCGGACCGCGCCGCCGGGCCTGCACCGAGTGCGGCGAGTGCATGACCGGCTGCCGCCACGGCGCCAAGAACATGCTCACCGAGAACTACCTCTACCTGGCCGAGCGCAACGGCGCCGAGATCGTCCCGATGACCACGGTGCTGCGGATCCGCGAGGACGGCGAGGGCTTCGCGGTGGACGTCCGGGCCACCGACGCCCGCTCGCGCAACCTCGCCAGGAGCGGCATGCGCACCATCCGGGCGCGCCGGGTGGTGCTCTCGGCCGGGACCTACGGCACCCAGAAGCTGCTGCACCGGCTGCGCGACCACCGGGTGCTGCCGCGGATCTCGGACCGTCTCGGCGAGCTGACCCGGACCAACTCCGAGGCGCTGGTGGGCGCGCTGACCACCGACCGGCGCTACGGCAGCCGGGTGGACTTCACCAAGGGGGTCGCCATCACCTCCTCGGTCCACCCGGACGAGCACACCCACATCGAGCCGGTGCGCTACGGCAAGGGCTCCAACGCCATGGGGCTGATGTCCATCGTGCAGGTCACCGGTGAGGGCAAGCTGCCGCCGCTGCTGCGGTTCCTGGGCACCCTGGTGACCCGTCCGGATCTGGTGCTGCGGTCGCTGAACAAGCGCCGCTGGTCCGAACGGGTGATCATCGGCCTGGTGATGCAGTCGCTGGACAACTCGGTGGTCGTCTCGCGGAAGAAGTCCGGCCTCGGCAAGGGCACGCTGACCTCGCGTCAGGGTCACGGCGCGCCCAACCCGACCTGGATCCCGGCGGCGGAGGAGTCCGCCCGGTCGGTCGCCGCCGAGATCAACGGCTTCCCCGGCAGCGTCGCCAGCGACGTGGTGGGCCGCACCCTGACCGCGCACTTCCTCGGCGGCTGCGTGATCGGCGACTCGCCCGAGACGGGGTGATCGACCCCTACCAGCGGCTCTACGGCTACCCGGGGATCACCGTTGCCGACGGTTCCCTCCGTCTCGGCGAACCTCGCGTCAACCCCTCGCTGACGATCACCGCGCAGACCGAGCGGGCCATGTCGATGTGGCCCAACAAGGGCGAGCCGGACCCGCGTCCGGCTCAGAACGAGCCCTACCGGCGGGTCGCCGCAGTGGTCCCGGAGCACCCGGCCGTGCCCGAGGGGGCTTTCGCAGCACTGCGGCTGCCGCTGCTTCCGGTACCCGGCATTCCGCCTAAGTCCCCATCGGCGTAAGCGAACTGAGTCGCTCGTCACATTCGAGCGAAAGCCTGTCGACGACCCGTTATGACAAGTACATTCCCGATCAGAACCCGCCCGCGCCGACGGTAAACCGTTGTCGCGGGCGGTGTCGTGTCCGGCGCCGGACGTCGCGGATCCGGTGGCCGGGCGCGCTTCGTACCCGGTGGCCGCCGAACCTCCGGAAGCCCTGAACGCCGTGTGGGGCGAGGGGCCGGCCGGAGCGGGCGCGGGCGGGCATGCCAGAGGGCCCCGTGGGGGAAGACGGGGCCCTCTGACGTGCATGCACGCGGCGCCAGGGCAGCGCCGGTGCTGCGGAAACGGCACCAGGGGGAGGGTGCCGTCGGCCAGTCGGTCGATGGCTCGGGCCGGTGGACCGGCCCGTCGCGTGGTTCGAGCGCTCGCGATGCTTCAGCTGCCCGCGTGCTTCGGGCGCCCGCGCGGTCGGCGCGCTCGGGTGCTCCGTGCGCTCGGGTGCTCCGGGTGCCTGTGCGTTTCCCGTGCATCGGAGCACATGGGGCGCGTGTCGAGCTGCTTGCGCCCCCGAGCTGCGGCGGTGTGCCCATGTCAGCGCCATTTCGTCACGCAACGTGACGAATATGGCCGCCCGGTCGAACGGGGACCGTCCTCGTGGGATCGGCGGCTCGCTGGGTGCCGCAGTGCCTGTGGTCCACCCCCTCACCAGCATCGTGGGGGATACGTACCGGTCTTTGCAAGCAGTTCGCCCGATATCGGCATAGTCGATTTCCCGGACCGGCCGACCGGGATCTTCGGCCGGACGACAGTCACGCTCCGCAAGGAGGCACGGTGGGTAGCGCGGCGCGACCATGCGCCGGTGGGCGGCCCGCAGGGCGCGGCCGGGCAGCTGTGCGGGGGGCGGGGCAGGTGGGCCCGGCGGGACGAGCGGGCGGGCGCCCAAAAGCGATCAGGGGTGGTTCGGAGGCCCGGCGTCCCAGGTTCCGAACCACCCCTTCACTTCAGTCACGGCCGGGTCGCTGTCCCCTGCTGACCGGCCGAAGCACCGACGCGAGGTCCCACGACGCGCCGGGATACCGGCACGTCTCATCGCTTCGGCGGACTGTTCTGCACACTCCACGCGTGGTCCTGCCTGCCGTGCGGAACCCCGGATACGGAAGGGGCGGGCGTACGTCCCTGGCGGAGACACGAGCCCAGCACGGTCAATCGGCACAACGATTCTGCTGACCGGGGGTCACGCCGGATCGGCCGTGGCGAACGGGTGAAGCGCTATGCTGGTGCCCATGTTCGCTGCGGCATACGTCTTTAGCTATGGCACCGGAGGCTCCGGTCGCCATGCTGATGCCGCCTGCTGAACACCCACGAACAGGCATCGCACAAGCGCCCCGGGCCACTGGCCCGGGGCGCTTGCTGTTTCCCGGGCCGGAGGCTCCCCGACAGGGAGGAAACCCCAGCCATGAACAACACCCGACCCGCCGCCGACCCCGCGCCCGCCCGGCCGCCGCCGACCCCGCCGCCCGCCCGGCCGCCGCCGAGCCCGCCGCCGACTCCGCCAGCGACTCGGCCGCCGACTCCGCCACGGACCGCACCGCCGACCGCACCGCTGCCGTCATCGCCCAGGCCCGCAGCCGCATCGACGAACTGGACCGGCAGATCATCGCCCTGATCCGCAGCCGGACGGCGGTCTCCGCCGAGGTCCAGGCCGCCCGCATCGCCGGGGGCGGCGCCAGGGTCTCGCTGGCCCGCGAGCTGGAGATCCTCGCCCGCTACCGGGCCGAGCTCGGGCCCCAGGGCACCGAGGTCGCCATGCAGCTGCTGGAGCTCTGCCGGGGCCGGGCCGGCGCCGCCCGCACCGCCTGAGCAGCGCCCGCACACCCGCCCGCGCAGCGCCGCACACCCGCCCGCGCCTGCCGGTACGCCCGCCTGCGCCGGCCCGTCCGCCGGTCCCGGCGCCGCCGTACGCCCGCGACCAGGACGTCCGCCGATGCCCGGCGGGCGTCCGTCCGGGCGGCCGGTACCATGGGGGCAACCCTTCTTGACCCCCACCGCACCGCCGGAAGGCCGCCCAGTGGCATCAGCGACCCCCGACCACCAGCCGACGACTCCGGAGTCGGAAGGCGCCGTCCTCGTCGTCGACTTCGGCGCCCAGTACGCGCAGCTCATCGCCCGCCGGGTCCGTGAGGCCCGGGTCTACAGCGAGATCGTCCCGTCCACCACGCCGGTGGCCGAGATGCTGGCCAAGCGGCCCAAGGCGATCATCCTCTCCGGTGGCCCGTCCTCCGTCTACGAGAACGGCGCCCCCGCGCTCGACAGCGCGCTGTTCGAGGCCGGGGTTCCGGTCTTCGGCATGTGCTACGGCTTCCAGCTGATGGCCCAGGCCCTCGGCGGCACCGTCGACAACAGCGGTGCGCGCGAGTACGGCCGTACCGCGCTGACCGTCTCCCAGCCCGGGTCGACCCTGTTCGCGGGTACCCCGGAGGAGCAGTCGGTGTGGATGTCGCACGGCGACGCCTGCTCCGCCGCGCCTCCCGGGTTCACCGTCACCGCCTCCACCGGGGTCGTGCCGGTCGCCGCCTTCGAGGACGACCAGCGCAAGCTCTACGGCGTCCAGTACCACCCCGAGGTGATGCACTCCACCCACGGCCAGGCGGTGCTGGAGCACTTCCTGTACCGGGGCGCGGGCATCGCTCCCGACTGGACCACCACCAACGTGGTCGAGGAGCAGGTCGCGCTGATCAAGGCGCAGGTCGGCGACAAGCGCGCGATCTGCGGCCTGTCCGGCGGCGTGGACTCGGCGGTTGCCGCCGCCCTCGTCCAGCGGGCCATCGGCGACCAGCTGACCTGCGTCTATGTCGACCACGGGCTGATGCGCAAGGGCGAGTCCGAGCAGGTCGAGAAGGACTTCCGTGGCGGCCACCGGCGTCAAGCTGAAGGTCGTCGACGCCGAGGAGCGCTTCCTGACCGCGCTCGCCGGTGTGTCCGACCCGGAGCAGAAGCGCAAGATCATCGGCCGGGAGTTCATCCGGGTCTTCGAGCAGGCCGCCAGCGAGATCGTGGCCGAGGCCGGCGCCGACGGCGCGTCGGTCGAGTTCCTGGTCCAGGGCACGCTCTACCCGGACGTGGTCGAGTCCGGCGGCGGCACCGGCACCGCCAACATCAAGTCCCACCACAACGTCGGCGGTCTGCCCGAGGACCTCCAGTTCCAGCTGGTCGAGCCGCTGCGCAAGCTGTTCAAGGACGAGGTCCGGCAGGTCGGCGCGGAGCTCGGGCTGCCCGACGAGATCGTCCACCGCCAGCCGTTCCCCGGCCCCGGCCTGGGCATCCGGATCGTCGGCGAGGTCACCAAGGAGCGCCTGGACCTGCTCCGCGAGGCCGACGCCATCGCCCGCGCCGAGCTGACCGCGGCCGGCCTGGACCGCAGCATCTGGCAGTGCCCGGTGGTCCTGCTCGCGGACGTCCGCTCGGTCGGCGTCCAGGGCGACGGCCGGACCTACGGCCACCCGATCGTGCTGCGCCCGGTCTCCTCCGAGGACGCCATGACCGCCGACTGGTCCCGGGTGCCCTACGAGGTGCTGGCGCACATCTCCACCCGCATCACCAACGAGGTCCCCGACGTCAACCGGGTCGTGCTGGACGTCACCAGCAAGCCCCCGGGCACCATCGAGTGGGAGTAACCCTCCCGCACAGCGTCAACAGTGCCGTCACCCGATACTCCCTCGGGTGACGGCGCTGCCGTTTCCGGGCATCTACGCTGGGGGACGACAAGGATTCCGGGCATGGGAGGAAACCTGATGACCGCCGAACCGATCGACGAGGTTGACCGGCTGTCCATCCCCGCCTGGCTGAGGCCGCCGATCGATGGCTTCACCACTGACTATTTCCTGAAGATGGACGGCCTCCCGCCGCATACCGAGTTGATCGACGGGAGCCTGGTCTTCGTGAGCCCGCAGCGGGATTTCCACAGCATCGTGATTGACCTGCTGACGGCGGGGTTGCGCCGGTCGGTCCCCGAGCACCTCCGGGTCCGGCGGGAGATGAGTGTGGTGCTCAGCGAGCGCAACTGCCCAGAGCCCGACGTTCTGGTGGTTCGGGCTGAGGGGGTCACCTCGCGGGAACAGACCTCTTACCAGGTGGCAGATGTGATCCTGGCGGTCGAAGTGGTCTCGCCCAGCTCGGAGGTGCGGGACCGTGAGCGTAAGCCGCAGCTCTATGCCAAAGCGGGTATCCACCACCTCTGGCGCGTCGAGCTGGGTGACGACGCACGTCCGGTGGTTTATGTCTACGAGCTGGACGAGTCGACACACGCCTACGGATTGGTCGGCATCCACCACGACCGGCTCAAGCTCGGCTGGCCCTACGCCATCGACATCGACCTCGCCGAGGTGGACCGGCTCTAGGCGGGGACCTCTGGCCAACCGCGCTACCGGGGAGTAGCTTCCAGGACGAGGACAACGCCCGCGCCGAGGAGAGCTGCGATGACCAACCCCCGCCCGAGCCGGTACCCATGGACCAGCTGCAGTTCGCGCTGCCGCAGAAGTTCGAGACGGTCGAGGAGGAGCGGCGGCACCGGAAGGAGCGGCTGGTCGCGGCGCTGCGGCTGTTCGGCCGGTTCGGCTTCGAGGAGGGCGTCGCCGGGCACATCACCGCCCGCGACCCGGAGTGGACGGACCACTTCTGGGTGAACCCCTTCGGCATGTCCTTCAAGCACATCAAGGTCAGCGACCTGATCCTGGTCAACCACGAGGGCCAGGTGGTGGACGGCCGCCACCACGTGAACCAGGCCGCCTTCGCGATCCACGCGCAGGTGCACGCCGCCCGCCCGGACGTCGTCGCGGCGGCGCACAGCCACTCCCGCACGGCAAGACGCTGTCCTCGCTGGGCGAGCTGCTGGAGCCGCTCACACAGGACGTCTGCGCCTTCTACGAGGACCACGCGCTCTTCGACGACTACACCGGCGTGGTGCTGGACGCCGAGGAGGGCCGCCGCATCGCCACCGCGCTGGCCGGCCACAAGGCCGTCATCCTGCGCAACCACGGCCTGCTGACCGTGGGCGACAGTGTGGACGCCGCCGCCTGGTGGTTCATCACCATGGAGCGCTCCTGCCAGGTCCAGCTGCTGGCCAAGGCCGCCGGGAAGCCGGTGCACATCACCCACGAGAACGCCCTGCTGACCCGGGAGCAGCTGGGCAACGACCTGGTCGCCTGGATCAACTACCAGCCGCTCTACCAGCAGATCATCCGCACCGAGCCCGACCTGTTCGACTAGCCGCCGCAGCCTCCCCCCTCTGCTCGCCGAACGCTCGCTGAACCTGCCGTCCGCCGGACGCGTAGAGCTGTGCGACGCACGCCCGTGCGGTCGGCGGCCGAGCAGGGGAGCACAGCGATGGCGGAGCAGGAGAGCGGATGGCAGGCGCTCGGCAGGCGGTACGCGCTGCTGCCGCTGCGGATGTTCCTGGGGTCACCTTTGTCTACGCGGGCCTGGACAAGCTGACCGACCCTCACTATCTGCACGGCCTCGGCGATCCACTGTCCTTCGCGGCGATGACCCAGGGCGTCCGTTCCAGCAGCCCGATCGGGCCGCTGCTGGGGCTGGCGCTGCACGCGCCGACGGCGGTCGCCCTGGCCGTTGCCCTGGGCGAGCTGGCGGTGGGCCTGGGCGCGCTGCTGGGGCTGCTGGGGCGGGTGGCGGCGCTGGGCGGGCGCTGCTGAACCTGAGCTTCTACCTCACCGTCAGCTGGCAGGTCACGCCCTACTACCTGGGCAACGACCTGATCTATCTGCTGGCCTGGCTGCCGTTCGTGCTGGCCGGCACGCCCTATCTGTCGGTGGACTCCTGGTGGGCCGCCCGATGTCCGACCGCTGACGCCGGACTGCTGACGCCTAACGGCTCACCACTGACAGCTGACCGGTGACGGCTGACAGCTGACAGATTTCAGAAATCGTCTTTCAGAAATCGTCCGGCTCAGGCCCGAGTTCGGGCTCCGGCTTGCGGCGGCGGGTCATCCGGTACAGCGCGCCGGCCAGCCCGCCGACGCCGAGCGCGATCAGCAGCAGCGGGATCACCAACCGCCCGTCCACGCGCAGCACCCCGGCCGAGTCCAGCAGGTAGAGCACCGCCACGACCACAAAGGACAAGCCGGTGACCAGCGAGAACAGGTCCGGCTCATGGCGCCTCACTGGATGACCTCCGCTTGTCCCGCCCCGACCGAGAGGTCGAGGTCGATGGTTCCGTGGGCGGCCGCGCCCCCGGGTTCAGGTCCAGCGTGCGCGAGGCGGAGACCCCGCCGTTGTCGACGCCGTCCGGCAGCTCCAGCATGCCCACCCCCACCGTGACGTCCACTTTGATCTCCGGGCCCGAGGGCAGCCGGACGACGAGCGCCCCCGCGCCCACCCGCACCCGGGTGTCCAGGGTCTGCCCCGGCGCCGGGGCCAGCGCGCGCAGGTCCAGCGTGGCCGCCCCCGAGCTCAGCTGGTAGGAGGGTTGCAGCGCCGCCGAACTGGCAGGTGTCCAGTGCACATTGTCGTAGGCGGTGCGCAGTTGCACCGGGCTGGCGCCGACGGCGGCCACGGCCAGGGTCAGCAGCGTCCCCCAGAGCACAAGCGAGCGGGCACGCCCCCAGCGCGCGCCCAGCACCAGGCCGAGGCCGAGCACCAGCAGTCCGGAGGAGAGCACCGCCAGCAGGCTGACCCCGTGCTGCGTCCGCTCGCCGACCAGCCACACCGTGCCGCTGGTGATCACCGCCAGGCAGAAGAAGACCGTGCCCAGGTAGGAGCGTTGCCGCTGCTCGGGCCGGGGCTTGCCGGGCCGGCGTGGCGGCTCCGGGGGCAGCGGCGGAACCGGCTCGAACGGGTCGGGCCCGGCCGGGAAGGGCTCAGCCAGGTGGGGCCCGGTCGGGTGGGGCCCGGCCGGGTAGGGCTCGGCCGCCTGCACCGTCGGCTGCTGGGCGGTCCGGTGGGCGGCGGCCCACAGGGCCCAGTCGGGGACCCCCGGTGGCGTCGCCGGTGGCGGCGTCGGCGGAGCGTCGGCGGGGGCGGCGGGCTCGGCCGGGGGCCGCTTGAGCAGCGGGTCCGGCCGCTGCCACCAGGCCGGGGCGGGGGTACTGGTCGTGTCGGTCGGGAGCACCGTGGTCGCGTCCGCGGCCCCGGACGTCTGCGCCGCCGCGGGCTGGGCCTGCCGCCGCCGGGCCTCGAAGGCGTCCGGGTTGTAGCGCAGCGCCGCGAAGGCCAGCAGCGCGATCAGCAGCAGCGGGAAGAGGTGCCCGGCGCTGTCCATGTAGGAGAAGAAGATCCCGGTGCCCAGCACGGTCACCAGCACCGCGCCCAGCGACTGCCAGTCGACCTTGCCGGAGAGCAGCCGCTGCAACTCGTTCTGCCCGGTCCGCTCGACCGGGATGATCAGCCAGGCCATGCCGTAGATGAACAGACCCACCCCGCCCGACAGGCAGAGCACGGCGATGACGACCCGGAACACCACCGGGTCGATGTCCAGGTGCTGCCCGATGCCGCCGCACACCCCGGCGACCACCCGGCGGCTGTCGCTGCGCTTCAGCGGCGGCCGGGTGCTGCGCGGCTGTTCCCCGGAGGCGGGGGTGGCCCCGCCCGGGGCGGCCTGCCCGTCCGGCGGGGGCACGGATTCCTCGGTCATGCCACCATCCTCCGGCCCGCCCGGCGCCCTGCCCATCCGTCATCTCCCTGGTCCGACCCTGAGGGCAACCCTGACACAGCTCGGGGGAAGACCGGGAAGCTTCCTTGCCGACCCTGATGCCCGGCACCCCTCGGACATGTGACGATCGGGGGTGTCAGCAGCAGACGTCCCCACGGACAGCCCCGATCCGGCGCCCGCCCGCGTCCGCAAGCTCTACCGCGTCCCCGAGGGGCGGATGATCAGCGGGGTCGCCAGCGGGCTGGCCGCGCATCTCGGTGTGCCGGTGTTCTGGGTGCGGGCGGCCTTCGTGGTGCTGCTGCTCGGCAACGGACTCGGTGCGCTGCTCTACGCGGCGTTCTGGTTCGCGGTGCCGATGGGCATCCGCGCCGGGAGCCCGCCGACCAGCTGGCAGTCCGGCAATGTGGGGCCCTACTCGCTGGTCAAGCAGCCGAAGGGGTGGCGGCGCGGGCTCCAGGCGGTGCAGCAGACGCTCCAGGGCGAGCCGCTGGACGAGAACGGGCCGGGCGGGCGCGGCGCTGCCCGGGACGAGGCGCAGCGCGGCCCGCTGCTGGCCCTGATAGCGCTGGTGGCCGGGGTCCTGGTGCTGGTCAACACCTTGACCCGGCAGTCGAGTTCGCCCTATGTCTGGCCGTTCCTGGTGGCCGGGCTCGGGGTCGCCGTGGTCTGGCGGCAGGCCGACGACGTGCGCTGGTCCCGCTGGTTCTCGCTGGACGGCGGCAGGCGCAGCTCGGTGCTGCGGCTGTCGGCCGGGGTGGCGCTGGTGGTCGCCGGGGTGGTCGCCTTCCTGGTGGTCTCCGGCTCGCTCGGGGACTTCGCCAAGGTCGCGCAGGCGGTACTGGTGGTGCTGGCCGGTGCGCTGCTGCTGGGCGGCCCCTACCT
This sequence comes from Streptacidiphilus sp. 4-A2, assembly GCA_014284505.1. GTDB lineage: Bacteria > Actinomycetota > Actinomycetes > Streptomycetales > Streptomycetaceae > Streptacidiphilus. Next base: position 7,657,150 of record JAAFYY010000001.1, read on the forward strand.
GCTGCGGATGTGGCAGGACCTGACCGCCGAGCGCCGGGAGCGGATCCGGGCCCAGGAGCGGGCGGAGGTCGCCGCGCACATCCACGACTCGGTGCTGCACACGCTCACCCTGATCCTGCGCAACGCCGACGACTCCAAGGAGGTGTCCCGGCTGGCCCGGGCCCAGGAGCGGGACCTGCGGCAGTGGCTCTACCGGCCGACCGGCCCGGAGGAGCCGGACACCCCGGCCACCCTCGCCGAGAGCGTCCGCACCGTCGCCGCCGAGATCGAGGACCTGCACGGGGTCCCGGTGGAGGTGATCTGCGTCGGCGACTGCCCGATGGACGAGAAGCTCGCGGCGCAGCTCCAGGCGGCCCGGGAGGCGATGGTCAACGCGGCCAAGTACGGTGGCGGCGAGCCCGTGTCGGTGTATGCGGAGGTCGAGGGGAATACCGTGTGGGTATTCGTCCGCGACCGCGGTCCCGGGTTCGACCTGGCCTCGGTCCCCGAGGACAGGATGGGCGTGCGCGGGTCGATCATCGGCCGGATGGAGCGCCACGGCGGACACGCCCGGGTGCGACCGGCACCTGCCGGGGGCACCGAGGTCGAGCTGGAGATGGAAAGGGCGAGCGGATGACGGGCGGGGAAGAGCGCAACGAGGCAGTGGACGGAGGGCCGGCCGAGGATCGGCCGGGCCGCCGGGCCCGGGTGGTCCTGGTCGACGACCACCGGATGTTCCGCACCGGGGTGCGGGCCGAGATCGGCCAGACGGCCGTGACCGGGGTGGACGTCGTCGGCGAGGCCGCCGACGTGGAGGAGGCGGTCGCTGTGGTCACCGCGACCCGCCCGGACGTGGTGCTGCTCGACGTCCACCTGCCCGGCGGCGGCGGGGTCGAGGTGCTGCGCCGCTGCGCCTCGCTGATGCCCGGCGGGACCTCGCCGGTCGGCTCGGCCGAGGGCGCGGGCGCGGTGCGGTTCCTGGCCCTGTCGGTCTCCGACGCGGCCGAGGACGTGATCGGGGTGATCCGCGGCGGCGCGCGCGGCTATGTCACCAAGACGATCACCGGTGCCGACCTGGTCGACGCGGTCTTCCGGGTCGCCGACGGCGACGCGGTCTTCTCGCCGCGCCTGGCCGGCTTCGTGCTGGACGCCTTCGCCGCCACCGACACCCCGCCGGTCGACGAGGACCTGGACCGGCTCACCAGCCGCGAGCGCGAGGTGCTGCGGCTGATCGCCCGCGGCTACGCCTACAAGGAGATCGCCAAGCAGCTGTTCATCTCGGTGAAGACGGTGGAGAGCCATGTCTCCGCGGTGCTGCGCAAGCTCCAGCTGAGCAACCGCCACGAGCTCACCCGCTGGGCGGCCGCCCGCCGCCTGGTGTGATCAGCGGATCACCGGCTGCTCAGGTGCTCAGGTACCCAGCTGCTCCGGTTGCTCAGCCGCTCCAGCCGCTCAGGTACTGCGGGGGCACGGCGGCGGTCAGCCAGACGCGGTTGTCGCTGAGCCGGAACCGGTGGCCGTCGGCGGTCATGCGTGCGGCGTCCACGCCGAGGACCACCGCCCGCCCGCGGCGCGCTCCGACCCGGGCCGCGGTCTCCCGGTCCGCCGACAGGTGCACGTCGTGGCGCTGCATCGGGCGCAGCCCCTCACGCCGGATCGCCGCCAGCGCGCCGGGGTGGGTGCCGTGGAACAGCCGGTCCGGCGGCCGGGCGTCGGCGTAGCCGAGATCGACCGCCACGCTGTGCCCCTGGCTGGCCCGGATCCGGGTGCCGGCGGCGTCGAAGGCGAAGCGCTGCTTGTCGTTCTCCGCGACCACCCGGTCGAGCTGCGCACGGGACATGGGGCGCCCGTGCGCGGCCAGCGCGTCGAGCAGCGCGTCGACGTCGGCCCAGCCGTTGGGGTCGAGGGTCAGCCCGATTCGGGCCGGATGGTGCCGCAGTACCAGGGAGAGAAACCGGGAGCGCTTCACCAGCTGCGGGTCGGGGGCGCGGCCTCCTGCTCGGATGGACGGGAATCGTTCATGGCGGCGACGGTAGCGGCGGCGGGCGGGGCTGTCCTTCGGATTTCGGGCGGGACTGTCGGTGGAGCGCCCTAGACTCGTTGACGATGAGCAGCCTCTTTGACGACATCCCTCTGCCCGGTCTGGACGCCTCTGTCCCGGCGCGGCCGGTCGGCGATGGCGCGTACCTCGATGCCCCGGTCTTCGACTTCGGCCCGCAGGACGGCCCCGAGACCGGGCCGTACGAGGGCGCGCCCGACGAGGACGCCCCCTACGAAGAGGCCCTCCCGCCGGACCTGTTCGCCGGGCGCTTCGACGCGCCCCCGCCGGCCCGGGACGGGTTCCACCGCGACGGCGCGCCGCGCACCGTGATCGATCCGGCGCAGCTGCTGGACGGGATGAACCCGCAGCAGCGCGAGGCGGTGGTGCACTCCGGGGGGCCGCTGCTGATCGTGCCGGGGGCTCGTCGGGCAAGGACACGGGTGCGAGTCCCACCCACCGGATCGCCTATCTGCTGGGCGCCCGCCGGGTGCAGCCGGGGCGAGATCCTGGCGATCACCTTCACCAACAAGGCCGCAGCCGAGATGCGCGAGCGGGTTGAGCACCTGGTCGGCCCCCGGGCCAAGGCGATGTGGTGTCCACCTTCCACAGCGCCTGTGTGCGGATCCTGCGCCGGGAGAGCAAGCAGCTCGGTTTCACCTCCAGCTTCTCCATCTACGACGCGGCGGACTCGCAGCGGCTGATGGCGCTGTGCTGCCGGGATCTGGACCTCGACCCGAAGCAGTTCCCGCCGAAGTCCTTCACGGCCAAGGTGTCCAACCTCAAGAACGAGCTGATCGACGAGGAGACCTACGCCGGGCAGGCCGAGAACCCGATGGAGCGCAAGCTCGCGGAGGCCTACACGCTGTACCAGCGGCGGCTGCGGCAGGCCAACGCGCTGGACTTCGACGACATCATCATGACCACGGTGCACCTGCTCCAGGCGTTCCCGGATGTCGCCGAGCACTACCGGCGGCGGTTCCGGCACATCCTGGTGGACGAGTACCAGGACACCAACCATGCCCAGTACATGCTGGTCAGGGAGCTGAGCGGCGGGTCGACCGGCTCCGCTCCGAAACTGACGGTGGACGGCGAGCTGGTCAATCCGGCGGCGGCCGGACTGGCCTCGGTGCCCCCGGCGGAGCTCTGCGTGGTCGGTGACGCGGACCAGTCGATCTACGCCTTCCGGGGCGCGACCATCCGCAACATCCTCGACTTCGAGGAGGACTACCCGAACGCGGTCACCATCCTGCTGGAGCAGAACTACCGTTCCACCCAGACCATCCTCAGCGCCGCCAACGCGGTGATCGAGCGCAACACCAACCGCCGGGCGAAGAACCTGTGGACGGCGGGCGCGGACGGCAGCCGGATCGTCGCCTATGTCGCCGACGACGAGCACGGCGAGGCGCAGTTCGTCGCCGACGAGGTCGACCGGCTGTGCGACGCCGGTGACGCCAGGCCGGGCGACGTCGCGGTGTTCTACCGGACCAACGCCCAGTCCCGGGTGTTCGAGGAGGTGTTCATCCGGGTCGGACTGCCCTACAAGGTGGTCGGCGGGTGCGCTTCTACGAGCGCAAGGAGGTCAGGGACGTCCTGGCGTACCTGCGGGTGCTGGCCAACCCGAGGACACCGTGCCGCTGCGGCGGATCCTCAACGTGCCCAAGCGCGGCATCGGCGACCGGGCCGAGGCCATGATCGACGCGCTGGCACAGCGCGAACGGATCTCCTTCGCCGAGGCCCTGCGGCGGGTCGACGAGGCCTACGGGATGGCCGCGCGCTCGGCCAACGCGGTGAAGAAGTTCAACGAGCTGCTGGCGAAGCTGCGCGGCGTGGTCGAGTCCGGCGCGGGCGCGGCGGCCGTGCTGGAGGCGGTGCTGGAGGAGACCGGCTACCTGGCCGAGCTCCAGTCCTCGACCGACCCGCAGGACGAGACCCGGGTGGAGAACCTCCAGGAGCTGGCCGCGGTCGCGCTGGAGTTCGAGCAGGCGGAGGCCGCGGCCGAGCCCGACCCGACCCGGAGGCCGAGCCGGTGGCCACCGGCCTGGCCGGGTTCCTGGAGCGGGTCGCGCTGGTCGCCGACTCCGACCAGATCCCGGACGACGAGGGCGGCGAGAGCAAGGGCGTCATCACCCTGATGACCCTGCACACCGCCAAGGGCCTGGAGTTCCCGGTGGTGTTCCTGACCGGCATGGAGGACGGCGTCTTCCCGCATCTGCGCGCGCTCGGCCAGCCCAAGGAGCTGGAGGAGGAGCGCCGGCTGGCCTATGTCGGGCTCACCCGCGCCCGCGAGCGGCTGTATCTCTCCCGGGCGGTGCTGCGCAGCGCCTGGGGCCAGCCCTCGTACAACCCGGCCTCGCGCTTCCTGGAGGAGATCCCGCCGACCCTGGTCGACGAGCGGCGCTCGGCCGCCGCCCCGCCCTCGGCCCGCGGTTCCTCCGGTTCGTCCTCGGGCCTGTCCTCCGGCTTCGGCGGGGGTGGCAAGCGCGGCGCGCCCGCGGGCTGGGGCAAGAGCGCCGGGCGGATGAAGGACCGGCCGGTGGTCTCGCTCGCCGTCGGCGACCGGGTCACCCATGACCGCTTCGGCCTGGGACGGTCGTGGCCGTCGCCGGCCCGGCCGACGACGCCAAGGCCACTATCGACTTCGGCTCCGAGGGCACCAAGCAGCTGTTGCTGCGCTACGCCCCGGTGGAGAAGCTCTGAACCCTTGAGCAGCTGAGCTGAGCTGAGCGGCTGAGCTGAGCGACTGAGCTGAGCAACCGGGCGCCTGAGCTCCGGGCGCCTGGGCGGCGGGCCCTGGCGGCCGCTGCTCAGGCGCTCAGCTGCTCCGGCAGCCCGGGCGCCGCGGCGGCCCCGGTCAGCCGCTGCCGCAGCAGCGCGTGGACCCCGGGTGCACAGTCAGGCCCAGATGCCCCACCCCGGGCACCCGGATGTTCTCCGCCCGCAGATCCGGGTGCAGCAGCAGGGCGCTGTGACCGGGCAGGATCAGCGGGTCGTGGTCGCCCCACAGCGACAGGAACCGGGTGTCGCAGGCCGGTGCCGGGGCCTGGAGCGCCCGGATCACCGGGCTGCCCGGCAGCAGCTGGCGGGCAGCCGGCAGCGGCCCGAGCAGCAGCGCGCTGTAGCTGCCCGCGTGCGGGGTGCCCAGGGTGACCAGGGTGTGCACATGCGCACTGCCGCCGAGCAGCTGCACGTAGTAGCGGGCGATCAGCCCGCCCAGGCTGTGGCCCACCACCGCGATCCGCTCGCCGCCGTACCGCTGCCGGGCGCGGACCACCTGCCGTCCGAACTCGGCGGCGGCGCGGGGGACATCGGCCGTCAGCGGGCTGTAGTTGACCGCGTACAGGTGGTCGAAGCCGTCGGCAAGCAGTGAGCGGCGCAGCGGGGTGAACACCGCCCGGTTGTCGAGCAGGCCGTGCAGCAGCAGTACCGGGGGCGGGCCGGGCCGAGGGCCGGCGGCGGCCGGCCCTCGGCCGCGGGCGGTGGCCAGGGCTCGGCCCGACAGGCCGGTGGGATACAGCAGCAGATGCCGGGAGAACGCCGCGGTCTCCAGCGCGGCTGCGCGGACGGTGGCGGTGGTGCGACACAGAGGGCTGCTCACGGGCTCGGGCCTCCCGGACACGGGCGCACGGGGCGGGCAGACCCGTTGTGCGCGGACACGGCGCCGCACTGCACCGGCGGCGGACGGGCACACCGGCGGCGGACGCCGTCAGCGGGCGCGATGCGGGGCGGTGGCGTGCGGCTCCCCGCTGCGGGCCGACCCGTCCGGACCGGAGGGTGGGTCTGCGGGGGCGGCTCGGGCCCGACGCGCAGCGGACGTTCCTTCCACGTGATTCTCCCCTCGTTAGGGACGGTGAAACGACGCCCGGGAGCGAGTGGCGATAACGTTCGTCCGCCGGTTGCGAACGCCTGTTAACGTCAGGCCCGCAGAGCAGGCGATGAGTGAAGTGCAGCGGGTGCCCGTCGGGGCGTCCCGCTCCGACGCAGGAGGCAAGCGATGGGCGTGTCCGGACCGATCCGCGTGGTGGTGGCCAAGCCGGGCCTGGACGGCCACGACCGGGGGGCGAAGGTGATCGCCCGGGCCCTGCGTGACGCGGGCATGGAGGTGATCTACACCGGGCTGCACCAGACCCCGCAGCAGATCGTCGACACCGCGATCCAGGAGGACGCCGACGGCATTGGCCTGTCGGTCCTCTCCGGGGCGCACATGACGCTCTTCGCGAAGGTCATGGAGCTGCTGCGGGAGCGCGAGGCCGAGGACATCAAGGTCTTCGGCGGCGGCATCGTCCCCGAGGACGACATCCCGCTGCTGCAGGAACTCGGCGTGGCGGCGATCTTCACCCCGGCGCCTCCACCCGGGACATCGTGGCCTGGGTGGAGGGCCACCTGCGCCCGGCCGCCTGAGCCGCCCAGCGCTGAGCCGCCCGGCCCTGAGCCGCCCGGCCCTGAGCCGCCCAGCGCTGGCCTGCCGGAGACCGGCCTACCGGGGCCCGGGTATCTCCTCGGGGCGGGCCCGGGGGTCAGCTCGTCGAGCATCGCGGCCCGCAGCCGCAGCGTCGCGCCCAGGCGGCGAAGGTCTCGGCCAGGCCGGGACGGTGTGCTCGGCCAGGGCCGCGAGCTCGTCCGCCGCCTCCGGGGCGAGCGCGCGCTCGGCCACGCCGATCACCCCGCTGTGGCTCCACGGGTAGCCGCCCGCGGCGGCGGCCCGGACCAGGGCGTCCAGCACCGCCCGGCCCAGCCCCCGTGGCCACGGCGCGGGGCAGGCCACCAGCAGCTGGAAGGCGTCCGCCAGCCCATGGTCGGCGAGGAAGGCGGCAGACCAGTCGGCCTGCTCCTCGGACGGCAGCACCGCGAGCAGTTTGGCGGCGCTGCCCACCGGCACGGGCACCGGCGCGTCGGTGCTCCGGCCGTCCCGGTGCCTGGACGGCAGGGACAGCAGGGCCCGGGCCCAGCGGGCGTCGCCCTGCCGGACCGCCGCCCGCGCCCAGGCGTCCAGCAGATCCTGCTGCCAGGCGTCGGACACCGGCAGCGCCAGCAGTGCCTCCGGGGGCCCGTACGCGGTCACCCAGGTGTCCAGCGGGGTGGCGGCGACGATCTCACCGAGCCAGAAGGCCCGGTCGGCCCGGCCGGTCGGTGAGGCCGGGGCGATGCCGTCGTGCTGCATCTCCGGGTCGCAGACCGTGGGCGGGTGCACGGTCATCCGGGCGCCGTCGGCCGTGCCGGTGAGTACCACGCAGGCCAGCGCCCGCCGGGCCATCCGCCGGGCCAGCGCCGAACCGGGCAGCGTGGACAGCAGCTCGGCGGCGGTCAGCCGGACGTTCTTGGCCCGGTCTGTCAGCGCGGCCTCCAGGAACGGCTCGTCCCGGGCGGACAGGCCCTCCTGGAGGGCGTCCAGGAACAGCAGCCGGTCCTCCGCCCGCTCGCTGGACCAGGTGCTCCGCAGCAGCGCCAGGGCGGCCTGCGGGTCGCGTCGGCGCAGCCGGGTGAGATGGGTGACCCGCTCCGCGAACAGCCCCTCCTGCCAGAGCTGCCGGTCCGGTTCGGGACTGTCCCCGGCGGGGGGTGCGCAGGACGAAGCGCCAGTCGGGGTTGCGTTCCGCCAGCCACAGGCCCAGCGGACCGGCCAGGGCCACCGCGTCCGCCCGCAGCTCGCTGCGCGCCCGGGCCGCGTCCAGCAGCGGGGGACCAGCGGGGCCGGGCAGCGGTAGCCGTGCCGCCCGGCGGCGGCGAGCCACTGCGGCAGCAGCTCGTTGAGGTTGGCCAGGTTGCCGCCACCGCCCGCGCCGCCACCGCTGCCGGCGCCACCACTGCCGCCGCGGGCCGGCAGCAGCATCGTCAACCGGCGCCGGGCGGCCTCGGGCAGCGGCGGCCTCGGGTCGGCAGCGGCGGCGCCGGGCAGCGGTGCGGCCGGTCCTGGGCGCAGCCCCGCGCGTCGGGCCACGGCCTGCGTCGCGGCCAGGTCGAGCAGCGCGGGCACCGGCCGCCGGTCGGTCCCCAGCAGGGCCGCGGTGACCAGGTCGGGCCAGTCGGGCTCGGGCCGGTCGAGGCCGGCCCAGACCGGGCCGACCTGGCCGTCCTCCTGCGGGTTCCGGTTCTGGGCGGGGACGTTCTGCGGTCGGGTCCGGGTACACGTCATGCGGTCACTCCCAGGGTGCGGATCCGGTTGCCGTCGGGGTACCAGGCGGTGATCGGGGTGAAGCCGCGGTGGCCGCACTCGCCGAACAGCGTCAGCGGCCGGCCGCCGGAGACGGCGGCCAGCCGCCACAGTCCGGAGTCGGGGGTGCTGCGCCGGTCCACGGGTATGGCCACCGGCTGCGGGCCGGTGTGGTCGGCGAGCTCCCAGCCGAGCGCGCCGGGCAGCGGCACCACCGCTTCCAGCACCACCGGCCAGGAGTCAAGCCAGGGGTCGTCCTCCAGCGCCCGGCCGTAGGCGTCCAGTGCGGCGTCCAGGCTCAGGCCGGGCGGTACCGCCTCGGCGGCGGGCGGCGCGGCCGGTGCCGAGAAGCGCGTGCCCAGGGCGGCGCGCAGGGGGCGCGCGCCCGGGTGGAAGGCCAGCTCCGCGTCCAGCAGCATGCCGGTCGGCAGGGCGTATTCCGGGGCCGCGCCCGGGCGTCCGAAGGAGAGCAGCAGCGCCGGGCGGCCGCTGCGGCTGCCACGCAGCCAGATCCGCCGGGTCGTCAGCCGCTCGTCGGCACTGTCGCTGCTGCCGAGTACCAGCCAGCTGTCCCGGACCAGCGGCCCGCGCAGCAGTTCGGCGGTGTCCACGGTGAAGCCGACCCGGGCGCGCACGGTCGCGGCCAGGGCCTCGGGCAGGGTGTCCACCCGGCCGTAGCCGGAAGCCAGCAGATGCAGCAGCCCGTACTCCTCCAGCAGCCGGGAGGGCCAGCCGGGCCCGGACGCCGGTACGGCCCCCAGCTCCCGGGCGCGCGAGGCCAGCCCGGGCGCCTGGGCGTCGACCATCCGGGCGGCGACGCCGCCCCAGGCCGCCGCCCCCTGCCGCGGGGCGTCGGCCAGCCCGGACCGCAGCTGGTCCGCCATCCTGACCTGGAGCTCGGCGGCGCCGGCCGCCACCCGCCCGGACCGGCGGGCGAGCCTTCCGGCGGCGGTGGCGCGCGCGGCCCCGCCGGCCGCGGCGCCGGCCGCGGCCGGCTCGCCCCGCGGGCGCTCCCGGCGTAGCCGGTCCTGCTCCCGGCGGGCGTCCAGCCAGCCGGCGGCCCAGTCGGGGGCCCGGTCCTGCCCGGTGCCACCGGCGGACCAGAGCAGCAGCAGGCCCAGCGCGTGCTTGCAGGGGAACTTCCGGCTGGGACAACTGCACTGGTAGGCGGGGCCTTCGAGATCGACCACGGTTCGGTAGGGCGAGCCCCCGCTGCCCTGGCAGTGCCCCCACAGGGCGCGGTCGTCCGAGCCCGTGCCCGTCCAGGGCGCGGGTGCGGAGAGTCGGGACGCCGCCTTGCGTGAGGCGGCGTCAGGGGAGAGTGAGAGAACGTGCTCCGGAGTCCAGCGATCGTCCATGCCGACGAACGTAGAGGGAGGGTCTGACAATCCGTCGCGGCCGATTGTCAGTGGCTGGGTGCAGAGTGGTTCTCGCGGGCGGCGCCGGGTATCGGCGCGGGCCTCGCCCTCTTCTGACGCGCACTCATCCAGGCGATCCCCACGGACCGAGGAGTTTGCCATGCCCACACGCACCCCGACCGAGCAGCCCGCCGAGGTCCTGCGGCCGCACGCGGAACACCTCTACGCCGACGAGCTGACCGCCCTCGCGGCCGCCGACGACCGGCCGCGCCCGGCCCGCTGGCGGCTGTCGCCCTGGGCCGTGGCCACCTACCTGCTCGGCGGGGTCCTTCCGGACGGCACGGTGATCAGCCCCAAGTACGTCGGCCCGCGCCGGATCGTCGAGGTCGCGGTCACCACCCTGGCCACCGACCGGGCGCTGCTGCTGCTCGGCGTGCCCGGCACCGCCAAGACCTGGGTGTCCGAGCATCTGGCGGCCGCCGTCAGCGGCGACTCCACCCTGCTGGTCCAGGGCACCGCGGGTACCCCGGAGGAGGCCGTCCGCTACGGCTGGAACTACGCCAGGCTGCTGGCCGAGGGCCCGAGCCGGGAGGCGCTGGTGCCCGGCCCGGTGATGCGGGCCATGGCCGCCGGGCTGACCGCCCGGGTCGAGGAGCTCACCCGGATCCCGGCGGACGTCCAGGACTCGCTGATCACCATCCTCTCCGAGAAGACCCTGCCGATACCCGAACTGGGCGAGGAGGTGCAGGCGGTCCGCGGGTTCAACCTGATAGCCACCGCCAATGACCGCGACCGGGGCGTCAACGAGCTCTCCAGCGCGCTGCGGCGGCGCTTCAACACCGTGGTGCTGCCGCTCCCGGCGACGCTGGAGGACGAGGTGGACATCGTCGCCCGCCGGGTCGGTGAGCTGGGCCGCTCACTGGATCTGCCCGAGGTCCCCAGCGGCTCCGCCGAGATCCGCCGGGTGGTCACGGTGTTCCGGGAACTGCGCGACGGGGTCACCGCCGACGGCCGGACCAAGGTCAAGTCGCCCTCCGGCAGCCTCTCCACGGCCGAGGCGATCTCGGTCGTCACCAGCGGCCTCGCGCTCGCCGCGCACTTCGGCGACGGGGTGCTGCGGCCCGGCGACATCGCCTCCGGGCTGCTCGGCGCGGTCGTCCGCGACCCGGTCGCGGACCGGGGCGTCTGGCAGGAGTACCTGGAGACGGTGGTGCGCGAACGCGACGACTGGAAGGACTTCTACCGCGGCTGCCGCGACGCAGAGCAGCGCTGACCCGTCGACAGACACGCAGCAGCACACAGGGGGTGGACCCGTATGACGCACAGAGAAGCCGAAGGCGTGGCCCTGCTGGGGGTGCGCCACCACGGTCCGGGATCGGCCCGCGCGGTCGCCGCGGCGCTTGAGCAGTACCGGCCCGACGCGGTTCTGATCGAGGGCCCGCCGGAGGCCGACACGCTGCTGGCCTTCGCCGCCGACCCGGACATGGTCCCGCCGGTGGCACTGCTCGCCCATGTCGTGGACGACCCGGCCCGCGCCGCGTTCTGGCCCTTCGCGGCCTTCTCGCCGGAGTGGGTGGCGCTGCGCCACGCACTGGACCGCGGCCTGCCGGTCCACTTCATCGACCTCCCGGCCGCGCACACCCTGGCCATGGGAACCGGCCCGGCCGACAGTACGACCACCGCCGACACCGACACCGACACCGACACCGACACCGACACCGGCAGCACCGGCGATGCCGGGGGCGCCGGAGACGCCGCCGGGCAGGAGCCGCCGCGCGACCCGATCGCCGAACTCGCCGCGCCGCGGGCCATGAGGACCCCGAGCAGTGGTGGGACGCCGTCGAGCACCGCCTGCCCGAACCGGGCGGCGACGCCCTCGCGCCCTTCCAGGCCATCGCCGAGGCCATGGCCGAGCTCAGAACCGGCCCGGACCGCCCCGCCGACGCCCGGCGCGAGGCGTACATGCGCCGCCGGATCCGGGCGGTCCGGCGCGCCGGGCACCGGCGGATCGCCGTGGTCTGCGGCGCCTGGCACGTCCCGGCGCTGGCCGCCCGGCCTCCGGTCAGCCAGGACGACGCGCTGCTCAGGGGCCTGCCCAAGGCCAAGGTGGAGCTGACCTGGGTCCCCTGGACCCATCGCCGGCTGTCCCAGCACACCGGCTACGGCGCGGGCATCGCCGCCCCCGGCTGGTACCAGCACCTGTTCCAGGCCCCGGACCGCGGGCTGGTGCGCTGGCTCACCCGGATGGCGGAACTGCTCCGCGCCGAGGACTACTCGGTCTCCTCCGCCCATGTCATCGAGGCGGCCCGGCTCGCCGACACCCTGGCCGCCGTGCGCGGCCGGCCGCTGCCCGGTCTCGCCGAGACCCTGGACGCCGCCCGGGCGGTGCTCTGCGAGGGCTCGGACATCCCGCTCGCGCTGATCGCCGACCGGCTGGTGGTCGGCGACGCCCTGGGCGAGGTGCCGCCGGGCGCGCCCGCGGTGCCGTTGCAGCGCGACCTGACCCGGCTCCAGCGGGCGCTGCGGCTCAAACCCGAGCCGGACGAGCGCCGCCTCGACCTCGACCTGCGCAAGGACAACGACGCCGCCCGCAGCCGGCTGCTGCACCGGCTGCGGCTGCTGGACATCCACTGGGGTCACCCGGCCGGCTCGCACACCGCCTCCACCGGTACCTTCCGCGAGGGCTGGCAGCTGTGCTGGGAGCCGGAACTGGCGGTCGCCATCGCCGAGGCCGGGATCTGGGGCACCACGGTCGAGGCGGCGGCCCAGGCCCGGGCGGTCGACCGGGCGGTGACCGCGGCCGCCCTGGCCGAGGTCACCGCCCTGGCCGAGGACTGCCTGCTGGCCGACCTCCCGGAGGCCCTGGGCGCCGTGCTCAAGGCCCTTGCCGACCGGGCGGCGCTCGACGCCGACGTCGCCCATCTGGCCGAGGCGCTGCCCGCGCTGGTCCGCTCGCTGCGCTACGGCGATGTCCGCGGCACCGACGCCTCGGCCCTGCGGCGGCTCGCGGAGGGTCTGGCGGTGCGTGTCTGCGTCGGTCTGCCACCGGCCTGCGCCAACCTGGACGCCGACGGCGCCTCCGCCATGGCCGTCCATCTGGGCGCCACCCACACCGCGATCGCCCTGCTCACCGGCGCCCCGACCGAACCCGCCGCCCCGACCGAACCCGCCGCCCCGACCGGACCCGGCGCCCCGGCCGGGCAGGCCGACCCGGACGGGCTGGGCGGGCGCTGGGCGGCGACGCTGGAGCGGCTCGCCCGCCGCGACTCCGTCCCCGGCCTGTTGCGCGGCCGGGCCGCGCGGCTGCTGCTGGACGACAACCGCTGGGACGCCGACGAGGCCGCTCGGCAGCTGGGGCTGGCGCTGTCGACCGCGGCCGAACCGGCCGAGGCGGCGGGCTGGATCGAGGGCTTCCTGGCGGGCGGGGGCATGCTGCTGATCCATGACACCCGGCTGCTGGGCCTGGTCGACGACTGGCTCACCGGTGTTCCCGAGGCTGCGTTCCCCGATGTGCTGCCGCTGCTGCGCCGCACCTTCTCCGGGTTCGAGGCGGGGGTGCGCCGTGCCGTGGGGGAGCGGATCAGGGCCGCTCCCGGCGCGGCGGACGGCGAGGGCAGGGCCCAGGACCGCCCGGGCTTCGCCGTCGACCCCGATCCGGCGCGCGCCGCGGCCGCCCGCGCCACCGCCGCCCTGCTGCTCGGCCTGGCACCGGCAGCCACCACCGCCACCACCGCCACCACCGCAACCCTGACAGCAACCCCGACAGCAACCCCGATCGCACCCGTGACCGCACCGACGGAGGTTCAGCCATGAACGCCCGGAGCACCAGCACCACCGAGGTCGCCGACGAGCGGCTGCGCCGCTGGCGGCTCGTCCTCGGCGGTACCGCGGACGGCACCGGCTGCCGGCTCACCGGGCGGGACGCCGCGATGGACCGCGCCCTCGCCGCCCTCTACCGGGGTACCGACCCCGGCGGCGACAGCCCGGGCGGCGCGGAGCGGAACCGTCCGCGCGGGGCCGGGCTCGGCGGCTCCGCGCCGGAGGTCGCCCGCTGGCTCGGCGACATCCGCGAGTACTTCCCCACCCGGGTGGTCCAGGTGATGCAGCAGGACGCCATCGACCGGCTGGGGCTGGCCCAGCTGCTGCTGGAACCGGAGATGCTGGAAGCGGTCGAGCCCGACGTGCACCTGGTCGGCACGCTGCTGTCGCTCGGCCGTGCCCTGCCGGAGACCACCAGGGAGTCCGCCCGCGCGGTCGTCCGCAAGGTGGTGGCGCAGCTGGAACGCCGGATAGCCACCCGCACCCGTTCCCTGGTCGGCGGCGCGCTCGACCGCAGCGCCCGGGTCAACCGCCCGCGCCACCGGGACATCGACTGGAACCGCACCATCCGGGCCAACCTCGGCACCTACATCGAGCCGCAGGCCCGGGCGCCCCGGGCACGATCGTGCCCGAGCGGCTGGTCGGGTACGCCAGGGCGCCAACGCGGTGAAGAAGGAGGTGATCCTCTGCATCGACCAGTCGGGGTCGATGGCGGCCTCGGTCGTGCACTCCTCCGTCTTCGGCGCGGTGCTGGCCTCGATGCCCTCGCTCCGCACCCGGCTGGTGGTCTTCGACACCGCCGTGGTCGACCTCACCGAGGAGCTGGCCGACCCGGTGGACGTGCTGTTCGGCGTCCAGCTGGGCGGCGGCACCGACATCAACCGTGCGCTGGCCTACTGCCAGTCGCGGATCACCGCCCGGCGGACACCGTGGTGGTGCTGATCAGCGACCTCTACGAGGGCGGCATCCGGGACGGCATGCTGAAGCGGGTGGCCGCGATGAAGGCCGCCGGGGTGCAGTTCATCGCGCTGCTGGCACTGTCGGACGAGGGCGCACCGGCGTACGACCGCTCCCACGCGGCCGCGCTCGCGGCCCTCGGCGCCCCGGCCTTCGCCTGCACCCCCGACCTGTTCCCGGAGATCATGGCCGCCGCCATCCAGAAGCAGCCGCTGCCGATACCGGAGGAGTGACACCGGAGCAGCAGGGCGCCGGGGCGCCGGGGCGGCCGGCGGCCGGGCTCAGTCCAGCGGCAGCCGCAGCGCGGCCCACACCGTCTTTCCGGCGTCCTGGGCCGGGGGACGCTGCCCCAGGCCGTGGTGAAGGTCTCCACCAGGACCATCCCGCGTCCGTGCTCGTCGTCCTCGCGGCGGGCCCGGGGCGGGGCAGCTCGCGCGGCCCCTCGTCGTCCACCTCCAGGAAGAGCACCCCGCGGGCGCTCCACAACCGGCAGTGGACCCGGCGGCTGGCGGTGTGGGTGACCGCGTTGGAGACCAGTTCGGACATGCACAGCTCGACCTCGTCCACGGTGTCGGCCGACAGCCGCCACATGGCCGCGGTGATCCGCACGAAGCGCCGGGCGACGGCGACCGAGGCGGGCCTGCCGGGCAGGGTCGCCGCCGCCTGCCGGTCCATCGACCAGGTGCTCCTGGCCGTCCCCAGCGGGTTGCCCGGGCCCGCTGACGCGGGCTCCCCGTCGTCGGAATCGGCGTCAGGGCCGGAGCCCGCGCCTGAGTCGGGATCCGAGTCGGCGTCCGAGCCGGGTCGGAGTCGGCGTCGCCGGTGCCCTCGACCCGAGGGTGCTGGACGCTGTGGCGTGGGCTGTGCATCGAAAATTCCGCTTCTCGGGCAGTCGTACGAAGGCAGTCGCACGAATCCGGCCGCCCGGCCGCTCACCACCGCCGGTGCCACCGTCCGTTCATCCCCCGTTACTCCTGAGACGGTCCCGGAGCGGGCCCGCAAATGCAAGCTCCCCCGGCGGGGTGGCGCGCTGCGAACCCGCTCCGTGGTTGCGCGGCGGGCCCGCGTGCTCCCCCGTTCGGCGGATGCTGCGCCCGTTGTGATGGTTATCACCGCCTTCAGTCGCCTGGGCGGCCCGATAGCCCCCTTCAGCGGAGATAACCTGCGAGGCGGACATGCCTGCCCGCCGGTGTCAGGCCCGTGTGCAAGCCGTGGCGATGGCGTCGGCCGCACGTTCGCGCTCGTAGTCGTTCGCCGAGTGCGTCGATCTGCGTACGCCTGCCACGACGAACCACAGCGGCGACCCTGCGGGCGGCTGGCTGGGAAGATATTGGAGTGGCCGGCCCTCCCGTGACCGACCACTTCGGTAGTCGCGATCACAAGGACGGACGCGCGTGGACCTGTTCGAATACCAGGCGAGGGACATCTTCGCCAAGCACGGTGTACCGGTGCTGGGCGGTGCAGTCATCGAGCACGCCGAAGAGGCGCGGGCGATCGCTGAGGAATGGGGCGGCCGGGCGGTCGTCAAGGCGCAGGTCAAGGTCGGTGGCCGCGGCAAGGCTGGCGGCGTCAAGCTGGCCTCGGACCCGGCGGACGCCGTGGCCAAGGCCGGGGCGATCCTGGGCATGGACATCAAGGGCCACACGGTCCACAAGGTGATGCTCGCCCAGACGGCCGACATCAAGGACGAGTACTACGTCTCGTTCCTGCTCGACCGGACCAACCGGACCTTCCTCGCCATGGCCTCCGTCGAGGGCGGCGTGGAGATCGAGGTCGTGGCGGTCGAGAAGCCCGAGGCGCTCGCCAAGATCCCGGTCGACGCGAACGAGGGCGTCACCGACGCCAAGGCCCGCGAGATCGTCGAGGCCGCGAAGTTCCCGGCCGACGTGGCGGACCAGATCGCCGAGGTGCTGAAGAGCCTGTGGAAGGTCTTCATCGCCGAGGACGCGCTGCTGGTCGAGGTCAACCCGCTGGTCAAGACCGGTGACGGCAAGATCGTCGCGCTCGACGGCAAGGTCTCGCTGGACGAGAACGCCGACTTCCGCCAGCCGGAGCACGAGGCGCTGGTCGACCACGCCGCCGCCAACCCGCTCGAGGCGAAGGCCAAGGCCAAGAACCTCAACTACGTCAAGCTCGACGGCGAGGTCGGCATCATCGGCAACGGCGCGGGTCTCGTCATGAGCACCCTGGACGTCGTCGCCTACGCCGGTGAGAACCACGGCGGCGTGAAGCCCGCCAACTTCCTCGACATCGGTGGCGGCGCGTCCGCCGAGGTCATGGCCAACGGCCTGGAGATCATTCTCGGCGACCCGGACGTCAAGTCCGTGTTCGTCAACGTCTTCGGTGGCATCACCGCCTGTGACGAGGTCGCCAACGGCATCGTCCAGGCCCTGGAGCTGCTCAAGTCCAAGGGCGAGGACGTCAACAAGCCCCTGGTCGTCCGTCTGGACGGCAACAACGCGGAGCTGGGTCGCAAGATCCTCTCCGACGCCAACCACCCGCTCGTGCAGCGCGTGGACACCATGGACGACGCGGCCGACAAGGCCGCCGAGCTGGCAGCGAAGTAAGGGACGAGGACTCCACACACCATGGCTATCTTCCTCACCAAGGACAGCAAGGTCATCGTCCAGGGATGACCGGCGCCACCGGCATGAAGCACACCAAGCTCATGCTGGCCGATGGCACCAACATCGTCGGCGGCGTCAACCCGCGCAAGGCCGGCACCAGCGTTGACTTCGACGGCACCTCCGTCCCGGTCTTCGGCTCCGTCGCCGAGGCGATCGAGAAGACCGGCGCCGACGTCTCCGTCATCTTCGTGCCGCCGGCGTTCGCCAAGGCCGCCGTCGTCGAGGCGATCGACGCCGAGATCGGCCTGGCCGTCGTGATCACCGAGGGCATCGCGGTGCACGACTCCGCCTCCTTCTGGGCCTACGCGGGCGAGAAGGGCAAAAGACCCGGATCATCGGCCCGAACTGCCCGGCCTGATCACCCCGGCCAGTCCAACGCCGGCATCATCCCGGGCGACATCACCAAGCCCGGCCGCATCGGTCTGGTGTCCAAGTCGGGCACGCTGACCTACCAGATGATGTACGAGCTGCGTGACATCGGCTTCTCCTCGGCCGTGGGCATCGGTGGCGACCCGATCATCGGCACCACCCACATCGACGCCCTCCAGGCGTTCCAGGACGACGCCGACACCGACATCATCGTGATGATCGGTGAGATCGGCGGCGACGCCGAGGAGCGCGCGGCCGCGTACATCCAGGAGCACATCACCAAGCCGGTCGTCGGCTACGTGGCGGGCTTCACCGCGCCCGAGGGCAAGACCATGGGCCACGCGGGCGCCATTGTGTCGGGCTCCTCCGGCACCGCGCAGGCGAAGAAGGAGGCCCTGGAGGCCGCCGGAGTCAAGGTCGGCAAGACCCCGTCGGAGACCGCGCGCCTGGCGCGCCAGCTCATCGGCTAGTCGAACGCCACCGGGGGCCGCTGGGCCCTCCTGCTGGACGAGTTGCCCCGCTCCGGAGTATTCCGGTGCGGGGCACCCTGCGTTGCAGGGCCGTGCCGGTGGTGCGCCCGGCCGCTGCCCAGCCCGGCCCCGATGGCCGCCAGCGCGGCGTCCTGGTTCGCGGGCCGCACCGGGGTGGGGGAGCCGCTTCCCCGCACCGTGACCGGCTGCGGTACCACCGACGGCTGCGTGGTGCCGTGGATGCTGCCGTAGGTCACGAACGGCGGCGCCGGGGGATGGAACGGGGTGCCCAGGAACACCCCGGCGAGCAGCGCGCCGGCCGCCGCAACCGCGCTCAGCCCGGCCGCCGTGGTCACCGCCCGCTCGCGGAGCAGCGACCGCCGCCGCAGCGCATCGGGCTGGACGGCCTGCGCGACCTCTTCGCAGCCGTGTTCGGCGGTGGCCTTGAGCTGCGCCCCCAGCCGACGGCCGAACCCCGGTGCCAGCGGATCCGCGCCGACGATCCCCGGTGCGGCCTCGGCCAGGGCGCGCCTGGCCCGCACGACCCGGGCGTAGACGGCGGGGGTGGTTGCCTCGGCCTCCGTGCTGGTCTGCTTCCAGTCCAGGCCGACCACGTCGTGCAGCACCAGCGCGCGGCGCTGGGCGCGGGGCAGTTCCAGCAGCGCCCGCAGCAGCACCTGGTCCTTGTCGGTGAGGCCCTGCGGGTCGATCTGGACGGTCCGGTACCGCTCCCCGTGCGGAAGCCGGGCCAGCAGCCTCCGGTGGCCCTGGTGCCAGGGTGAGAGTGCGAGCTCGTGCACGGCCGCCCGGAGCCAGCCTTCGGGCGAGCGGTCCACGGAGACCTCGGGCCAGCGGTCCCAGGCCAGCTCGAAGGCCCGGTCGACGCAGTGGACCGAGCGGGAGCGGCAGCCGGTGAGCAGATATGCCTGGCCGGTCAGCCGGGCCGCGACCCGCTGGTGCAGCTCGTCGAAGCCCACGCCGGGGGTGCCGACGGGCGCCGGCCAGGCCGGGTGGGGCAGGCCGGCCGGTCCGGCTGTCGACGGGTCGGCTTTCGAGACGTCAATCACCGTCACCTGAAGGGGTTTCGGGCCGGCCTTCGGGTCGGCGGGCGCCTGCTGCGCCTGCTGCGCCTGCTGGCGGCGATCGGCCGACGTCCCCCTGCTGCCGTCACCCCGTCTGTCGTTGCGTCAGCTGTCTGGCGCCCGGCCGAATCCCGCCCGGCCGAATCCCGCTGGGCCGAATCCCGCCCGGCCGAATCGGGGCGCGGTGGGGGCGGCTGCTGGGGCCGGGCGGAGGCGGCGGCGTCGGTGCGCGGGCGGGAGGTTCCCGGCTTGGCGCCCCTGGCCCTGCCGGTGGACTTCCGTCCGGCACTGGGCTTTCCGGGGGCGGTCATGGGCGTGCCCGGAGGGTGGGGGCGTGACGGCTCCCGTAGACCCGATGAGTGGCATATCTGAATTCTTGGGGTGAATGCCCCGGATCGCCATGTCAATGGGCATATCGGGTGTCCGCGTGTCGCAAGGTGAGGCCATGGTGTTTTGGTGCAGCGGTGGCAACCCAGGGCAGCGGGCGTCTCCGGGCCGGTGCTGCGCTCCGGACTGCTCAGCGGGGCGGCGGCCGGGGCATCGGTGTGGCCGCGATCGCCGTCCCGGTCTTCCTGCTGTGGGTCCTGTCGCCCTATGTCGAGGCGGGCAGCGGCGGTGTGCTCCGGCTGTCGGCCTGTCTGTGGCTGATGGCCCATGGCGCGGTGCTGCGCTTCGGCGGCACACCGCTCGGCGTGCCGCCGCTGCTGCTGACCGTGCCGGCGCTCGCGCTGCTGTACCGGACGGCGGTGCGGGCCGCCCGGGAGGCCGGGGCCGAGCGGGCCGGATCGCTGCTGGCCGGGGTGTGCGCGGGCTATCTGCTGGTCGGCGCGGCGGCGCTGGTGCTGGCGGTCGGCACGGGCGGGCCGCCGACGGTGGCCCCGGCGGGGGCGGCCGGACGACTGCTGCTGGTGGCGCTGCCGACGGCGGTGGCCGGGGTCCGCCGGGGGGCCGGGGCCTGGTGGTTCGATCCGCCGCTGTCCGCGCTGCTGCCCCAGCCGTCCTGGTCACGCCCGCTGCTGCGCGGCGCCGGCCGTCTGCTCGGCCGGGCCAGGGTGCCCGGCAGCGCCGGGGCGGTGCTGCGGGCCGGGCTGGGGCGGGCGCGGCCCTGTTCGGCGGGGAGCGCTGGCCTTCTCGGTGTCGCTGCTGCTGCGCTTCGGCAACGCCGGGACGGTCTCCGCGCAGCTGGCGCCGGATCTGGTCGGGCGGCTGGCGCTGCTGCTGCTGTGCGCGGTGAT
Organism: Streptacidiphilus sp. 4-A2; assembly: GCA_014284505.1. Lineage (GTDB taxonomy): Bacteria > Actinomycetota > Actinomycetes > Streptomycetales > Streptomycetaceae > Streptacidiphilus. The sequence goes on from JAAFYY010000001.1 coordinate 7,677,235, forward strand.
GCTGCCCAACGCCGCGGTCTGGGCGGCGGCCTATGCGCTCGGTCCCGGCTTCGCGCTGGGCGGCGGCTTCGCGCCGCTGGCCGTCACGGCCGTCCAGCCACCGGCGTTTCCACTGTTCGCCGCGCTGCCCGCGCCCGGCCGGTCGTCGCTGGGGCTGCTGGCGCTGGCGGTGCCGGTGACGGCCGGGGTGGTGCTGGCCGCGCTCCTGGGGCGGGGCGGGGGAGTGGGGCGTGCTGGCGACGCTGCGCGCGGGCACCGCTGCCGCCGGATGCGCCGGGGCGCTGGTCGCCCTGTGCGCCTGGTTCTCCGGCGGGGCGCTGGGGTGGCGGCGCTGGCCCGGGTCGGCCCCTCGCCCTGGTGGACCGGTCTGGCGGCGTTCGGCTGGACGCTGCTGCTGGGCCTCCCCGGTGCGCTGCTGGTCCGCCGGCACCGGGGCGGCGGTCGCACCCCGGAGCCGGACGGCCCGAGCGGCCTCAGCCGCCGAGTTTCACCAGCCACTGCGGCGGCCGCGGTGACACGCTGGTGGCGCAGGTGTTGTAGACGGCCTGGGTGAGGGCGTCGGTCTGGCAGTCGTAGTAATTCTTGTAGTACATCTGCACGCCGAAGGCCCCGGCGAACAGCGCCAGGCCGACGACGGCGGCGACCAGCCCGCCGGTCGCGGCCGGAACCTGCGGCCGGACCGGGGCACCGGTGTACGGGCCGGGCCGGGCCGCGGTGGCGGGCGCCACCGCGGGGGCGTCCACCGGCGGCTTCCTGGGCTTGGTGCGCAACGAGCTGATCGCCCAGTACAGCGCCAGCGAGCACAGCAGCAGGGTGAGGTCGGGCACGCCGAGGATCATGAAGAAGATCCCCCACATGCCGCTGAGCAGCGCGTAGCGGGCCTTGCGCTGCGCCGGGTCGCTGGGGTCGAAGCGCGGGCCCGGCGGCGGCCCGTACGGGCGGGGCGGCTGCTGGCCCTGGTAGCCGGGGCTCCACGGGTGCGGGGGCGGCACCTGCGGCCGCCAGCCGCCGGAGCCGCCGGACCCGGGCCGTCGCCCGGTGAGGAGTCGTCCCGCCCTGGGAACCGTCGCCGCCCCGAGCCGTCCGGAGCCTTGGGGTCGTGTGCGCGCCCCCGCGGCTGCCAGGGGCGGTCGGGCGCGTCCTTGGGTGGTGGGGCGAAGGGGTCGCGTGCACCATCGGGGTGTGCCGCTGTCCGATTTCTGGACCATCGTCTTCGCCGTACTCCTGATTCTTGGCTCCGCTTGGGGATACCTTCTCACCCCCGTACCCGCTGTGGTGCGCCCCACCCCATGATCGTCGACCAGGAGTACGGGTGCGCAGGCCGGTGCCGGTATCGTTGCTGACGACCGCGCACCTCATCGAGGGGCCCGGTCTGCCTGCGGCGCCGCCGCGAGGCGTTCGGTGGATGCGGATGCCGGTCACAAGATGACACCCCGCGTCCGCCCCGCAGAGCCCGGCCAGTGACCGTTGCCGCTTCTGGAAGCCGACGGGACGGCCGCGCCGTTATGGGAGGACCGTGCTGTGGCGTACCCGCGACCGTCCGTGTCTGGACTTTCCCGCACCCGGTTCCGCGGATGGTGAGGGCGCCCGGATCGTGGTGCTGGTCTCCGGTTCCGGCACCAACCTCCAGGCACTGCTCGCCGCCGCCGCCGACCCGGCCTACGGGGCCCGGATCGTCGCGGTGGGCGCGGACCGGAAGGACATCGCCGGTCTCGAACGCGCCGAGCGGGCCGGACTGCCGACCTTTGTGCAGCAGGTCAAGGACTACCCCGAGCGCACCGACTGGGACGCCGCGCTGACCGCCGCCACCGCGGCCCACAGCCCGGACCTGGTGGTCACCGCCGGATTCATGAAGATCCTCGGCGGCGGTTTCATGAGCCGCTTCGAGGGGCGCATCGTCAACACCCACCCGCGCTGCTGCCCTCCTTCCCCGGGGCCCACGGGGTGCGGGACGCGCTGGCCTACGGCGTGAAGGTCACCGGCTGCACCGTGCACCTGGTGGACGAGGGCGTCGACACCGGCCCGATCATCGCCCAGGGCGTGGTCGAGGTCCTGGACGCCGACCACGAGGACGGCGGCGAGGCGCTGCACGAGCGCATCAAGACGGTCGAGCGCAGGCTGCTCGTCGAGACTGTGGGCCGCCTGGCCCGCGAGGGCCACCGGATCCAGGGGCGGAGAGTCAGCTTTCTCTCCCCCGGCCGGTGACACCCGCAGCACCCACCCCCCAGCACCCACCGACGAGTCCCGTCCCAGCGACGACTCGTCCGACCGACGACTACCGTCCCACCAACGACTAAGGACTTTGGCAATGAGCTCCGGCAGCCACCAGCCCGCGCCCGCTTCCGAGAATGTCAGGCCTATCCGCCGTGCCCTGGTCAGTGTGTATGACAAGGCCGGACTGACCGAGCTGGCCCAGGGCCTGCACGCGGCCGGGGTGGAGCTGGTCTCCACCGGCTCCACGGCCGCCCGGATCGCCGAGGCCGGTGTCCCGGTCACCCCGGTCGAGCAGCTGACCGGCTTCCCCGAGTGCCTGGACGGCCGGGTCAAGACCCTGCACCCGCGGGTGCACGCGGGCATCCTGGCCGACCTGCGGCTGGAGTCGCACCGCGCGCAGCTGACCGAGCTCGGCGTCGAGCCGTTCGACCTGGTCGTGGTCAACCTCTACCCGTTCAAGGCCACCGTCGCCTCGGGCGCCTCGCCCGACGAGTGCGTCGAGCAGATCGACATCGGCGGCCCGAGCATGGTCCGCGCCGCCCGCCAAGAACCACCCGTCGGTCGCGGTGGTCACCTCGCCGAGCCGCTACGCCGACGTCCTGGCCGCGGTCGCCGAGGGCGGCTTCGACCTGGCCACCCGCAAGCGCCTGGCCGGTGAGGCCTTCGCCCACACCGCCGCCTACGACGTGGCCGTGGCCTCCTGGTTCGCCACCGAGTACGCCCCCGCCGACGGCGCCGACTCCGGCACGGTCTTCCCCGCCTTCCTCGGCGCGACCTGGGAGCGCGAGAACGTCCTGCGCTACGGCGAGAACCCGCACCAGGCCGCCGCGCTCTACACCGACGGCAGCGGCACCGGCATCGCGGCGGCCGAGCAGCTGCACGGCAAGGAGATGTCCTACAACAACTACGCCGACACCGACGCCGCCATCCGCGCCGCGTACGACCAGGCCGAGCCCTGTGTCGCGATCATCAAGCACGCCAACCCCTGCGGGATCGCGGTGGGCGCGGACGCCGCCGAGGCGCACCGCAAGGCGCACGCCTGCGACCCGGTCTCGGCGTACGGCGGCGTCATCGCCGTCAACCGTCCGGTGACGGTGGAGCTGGCCGAGCAGATCGCGCCGATCTTCACCGAGGTCGTCTTCCCCCGGGTACGAGGAGGGCGCGGTCGAGGTGCTGGCCCGGAAGAAGAACATCCGGGTGCTGCGCGGGTGCCGTCCCCCCGGCGGTCGAGCCCCGCCCGGTGACCGGCGGGCTGCTGCTCCAGCAGGCCGACCGGATCGACGCGGCCGGTGACGACCCGTCGACCTGGACCCTGGCCACCGGCGAGGCGCTGGACGAGGCCGGACTGGCCGAGCTGGCCTTCGCCTGGCGGGCCTGCCGGGCCGTCAAGTCCAACGCGATCCTGCTCACTTCCGGCGGGGCCTCGGTGGGTGTGGGCATGGGCCAGGTGAACCGGGTGGACTCGGCGCGGCTCGCGTCGAGCGCGCCGGCGAACGGGCGGCCGGATCCTTCGCCGCCTCGGACGCCTTCTTCCCCTTCCCGGACGGGCTCCAGGTGCTGATCGACGCGGGCATCAAGGCCGTGGTCCAGCCGGGCGGTTCGATCCACGACAGTGAGGTCGTCGAGGCGGCCAAGGCCGGCGGCGTCACCATGTACTTCACCGGGACCAGGCACTTCTTCCACTGAGCCGGTCACCCGCGCCTGAGCCGGTCACCCGCACCGCACTGCGGCCCGCCACCGGGGTTTCCCCGGTCGGCGGGCCGCAGTCGTTCGGCGGAGGTGCTCAGCTCACTGGCTGACGACCACCACGGTGGAGATGATCTTGTCGGCGAAGGTCTGCCGCTTCTCGTCCCAGAGCGGCCACAGGAAGCCGACGTAGCAGGGGATGGCGTCGATCGCGTGGCAGATCCGGCGGACGAGCGCCATCCCGAAGCCCAGCGGCTGACCGTCCTGCTCGCGCACCAGGCGGATGTTCAGCATCTTCTTGCCGATGGTCTGGCCGGTGGTGCCCTCCTGGTAGATCAGCCAGAGGGTGGCACCCAGCGCGATCAGCGCGCCGAGCAGGACGAAGACCACCCCGCCGCCGAGGCCGCCGCCGGTGCAGCTGAACTGGCCGGTGACCTGGTTGGAGGTGCAGGTGGCCGGCTTGACCTGGGCCATGCCTATTGCGTAGAGGATCCCCGGCAGCAGGCCGCTGATCAGGCCGTCGATCAGGGTGGCGCCCACGCGCTGGCCCCAGTGCGCGTAGCCACTGCTCATCTGGGCGCCGGCGTAGGGGTCGTAGCCGTACTGCTGCTGGCCGTAGTCCGCGGGCGGCGCCGGGTACTGGCCGGGCTGCTGGCCGTAGCCGGGGGCCTGCTGGTACGGCTGCTGCGGCTGCTGCGGGTAGCCGTAGCCCGGCTGCTCCTGCGGGTAGCCGTACCCGGGCTGCTGCGGCGCCTGCGGCGGCTGCTGGCCGTACGGGTTCGGCTGCTGCGGCTGGCCATAGGGGTTGGGCTGCTGCGGGGGCTGCTGGCCGTACGGGTTGGGCTGCTGCGGCTGGCGTAGGGGTTGTTCGGGTCGGGCGGGTAACTCATCGGGTTTTTTCCTTCAGCAGGAGGTGGCGGAAGTGCGGGGGTGCAGATGGAGCCGCAGCGTCGGCTGTTGCTGCTGATGCGCAGTGAGATTAGCGGAACGCTCTGACAGTCAGATGGACAGAAAACCGTAGCGGTGCAGCTGCCAGGCCCAGGAAAGGGCGGCCGCCACACCGATGACGGTGTTCCTCCGGCGCGTGGGCAGTCGCCACCACCAGGCACTGGCGGCGCCGTCGCGCAGCGGGGCGAACAACAGCCCGAGCCCCACCAGGACGGTCACCGGGTTGGCCGCGACCGCGGCGCCGAGGTGCCCGGCCCCCAGCTCCATGAAGACGGTGGTGCTGCCGCAGACGGGGCAGGGGACGCCGGTGAGCCGCCGCAGCGGACAGATCACCCCTGGGTCGTCCGTGGCGTGCAGCTCGGCCAGGGCGAGCGCCAGCACCGCCGCGCCGCTGCCGCGCGCCAGCACCTGGACCGGCCCGCCGAAGCGCGAGGCCACGGCCCGCTCCCACTGCTGCCGCGCCGAGCGGATCGCGGCCGGGGCGGTGGACAGGGTCATTCCCGGTCCCGGGCTCGCGCGCACCCGGGCGGACGGCCCGGCGGTGGGTGCGGACAGGTGTCCCGTGTCGGCTGGTAAGGGTTGCTCACGTTCTCCCCCGTGCTTCCCTGCGGCCGGCCCCTGCTCACTGGCGGTACTCAGGAAAGTACAGACAGGAAACGAATCGGACCTGGGGCCGACGTTCTCGGGCCCATCGTGGCTTGGAGTGACCCCACTGTCCAGCAAGCTTCGGACACGGGTGCGCATCCGTGCCGATACTGCAATGGGACGCTGACAGTCCGCAATGTTCCGCGGACGCCCGGCCCTGGGTACCCGCCATGCCCCGACATCCAGGAGAATGTCCTCATGACCGCCCAGATTCTCGATGGCAAGGCCACCGCCGCCGCGATCAAGTCCGAGCTCGCCGTAAGGATCGAGGCGCTGAAGGCCAAGGGCATCACGCCCGGCCTCGGCACCGTCCTGGTCGGCGACGACCCCGGAAGCCACTCCTATGTCCGCGGCAAGCACCGGGACTGTGCCCAGATCGGCATCGCCAGCATCCAGCGCGAGCTGCCCGGCGACGCCACCCAGCAGGACGTCGAGGACGTCGTCCGCGAACTCAACGAGAACCCGGCCTGCACCGGCTACATCGTCCAGCTGCCGCTGCCCAAGGGCCTGGACGAGAAGCGCGTGCTGGAACTGATGGACCCGGCCAAGGACGCCGACGGTCTGCACCCGATGAGCCTGGGCAGGCTGGTGCTCGGGATCGAGGCGCCGCTGCCCTGCACCCCCAACGGCATCGTCGAGCTGCTCCGCCGCCACCAGGTGGAGATCAACGGCGCGAATGTGGTCGTCGTCGGCCGTGGCATCACCGTGGGCCGCTCCATCGGCCTGCTGCTGACCCGCCGCAGCGAGAACGCCACGGTCACCCTCACCCACACCGGGACCCGCGACCTGTCGCAGCACCTGCGCCAGGCGGACATCATCGTCGCGGCCGCGGGCGTGCCGCACCTGGTCAAGCGCGAGGACGTGCGGCCCGGCGCGGTCGTGCTGGACGTCGGTGTCAGCCGCACCGAGGCCGGCCTGGTCGGCGACGTGCACCCGGAGGTCGCCGAGGTCGCCGGCTGGCTCTCGCCGAACCCCGGCGGTGTCGGCCCGATGACCCGGGCCATGCTGCTGGCGAATGTGGTCGAGGCGGCCGAGCGTGCCGCACGCTGACTCCTCTGGCGACTCCCGCGGCAGGGCCGGGGAGGTCCCCAGAAACGGGGCCCCGGGCCGGCCGGGCCGTTCCGGCGAGCCCGGCACGCCCGGCGCCGGCGCGCCCGAATCGGCGGGCGGGGCGGACGCCAAGGTGAGGACGAACGCCAAGGTCGGCGCGGACCCGAAGGGCGGAGCGGAAGCCAAGGGCAAGCCGGACGCCAAGGGCAAGCCGGACGTCAGGGGCAAGCCGGACGTCAGGGCGGCGGGGGTCGGGCGGCTGTCGGGGGCGACCGCTCCCGCGCCGAAGACCCGCCGCCACCCGGTGGCCACCACCGGGGTCTTCCCGCCCGAGGGCTCGGCCGCCGCGGCCGGGCGGGGGCAGCCCGTTCCGGTGCGGCAGTGGCCCATAGTGATAGTGCTCACCATGGTCGGGGTCGGCCTCGCGGTCACCGCGCTGAATCAGTTCCGGCCGGGCGTGGTCACCATCGGGGTGGCGCTGCTCCTGGGCTGTGTGCTGCGGATCGCGCTCCCCGATGTGGGCATGCTGGCGGTGCGCAGCCGTTTCACCGACGTGATGGTGATGGGGCTGCTCGGCACCGCGATCATCCTGCTGGCGCTGGCGTCCGAGCCTGATCCGGTGATCTCCCTGCCGCTGGTGAACGAGATCGCGAACTTCCTCGGCCGCGGCGGAGGCTGATCCGGTCCGGTCCGGCCGCAGAGCGGTAGCGCGGTGGATGTCCGACGGCGCTCCACCCACCCCGTGCCATGGCGGCCGCTGTCAGCAGCGGCCTGTTCATGAGCGGGGAGGGCGGAGCGCCGTCGTGCTGTTGCCGGTGGAGCGGTGCCGGTCAGCCGCGGGGCAGGTAGCGGTGGTGGCCCCAGCCGCCGCCGTGGCGGTGGTGGTGCCGGCGCGGGTGGTGGTGGCGGTTCATCTGGTGTGCGAGCGGGTGCCACGCGCCCATGGCGTGCGCTGGGACCATCCGGGCGACTGCCGGAGTGAATACCGGGGCCGCCGTGGTGCTCAGTGCCGGCGCGGCGGTGCGGCGCGCGGAGCGGTAGAGGTGGTGCCGGTATCCGCGGTGGTGGTGCCGACGGCCGTGGTGCCGGTGGTGCCGACCCGCATGGTGCCGGGCGTGGTGCCGGGCGTGGTGCTCGGCACCCAGGAGGGCGACCGGCCGCTGCTCCGGCTGGGTCACCTCCGCCGGGACGGCCATCGGGGCCGTCATGACCAGCGGGAAGCCCTGGTCGGCGAGCGGTGCGCAGTGGTGGAAGCGGAACGGCAGGCCGGAGACGGCCACCGGCCGCTGGTAACCGAGACCGTTCCACGGCCCCCAAGGAGCGTGACCGGCGCAGGCGGAGGCGGTCGGGGCGACCGAGAGCACCAGCCCGAAGCCGGCGGTGAGCGCCGCGGCGCCGACAACCAGACGCTTCGTTACAGAGCGTGCGAACACGAGGAACATCCTTCCCAGAGCGGATGGGAAGCCGGCTCCGTCGCGCCGGCCCCTCCTGTCACCAAGAGTTGCCAACCGACTGCAAAACGGGTAACCAGTAGTCCATATCTGGGACGAACTGGGACGTCCCAGGCTGTGACCTGCTGGGACGTGTGATCGGATTCGGGAAACCTGGGACAGGAGGTGGGACGTGACGCACTGGCAGCAGCTGCCGGACTCCCTCGACCCCGATGTGCGCCGCCTGGTCGAGCAACTGCGCCTGCTCAAGGACCGCAGCGGACGCAGCCTCCAGGCGCTGGCGGAGTCCACCGCCTGTAGCAAGTCCGCCTGGCAGCGCTACCTCAACGGCAGCAAGTTCCCGCCGCGCTCGGCGGTCGCCGGTCTCGGACGGCTGACCGGCGCGGACGCGCCCAGGCTGATGCTGCTCTGGGAGGTCGCCGAAGCCGCCTGGATCCCCGAGCCACTGCCGTCCGCCCTCCCTGTCCCGCTCGCCGCCACTGCTGATTCCGCCACCGGCCCCGCCACCGGCCCTGCCACTGCCTCCGCCCGCCCCGGTCCGCTGCTGCCCGCGTTCCGCGCCCCCGCGCCGCCCCTCCCCGGGACGGTGCTCGACGCGCTGCCGCCGCTGGTTGCCGACCTGCCTCCAGTGCTGCCCCCGCCGGAGGCGGCTGACACTCCGCCGGCCCTCGTTCCTTTGTTCGCGCTGGCGGGTGGGGCGGCGCTGCTGGTCACCGCCGGGTGCTGGCCGGTCCGGCGCTGTGGTCCGGGCTGCTCGCCGGGGGAGGCCCGGGGCGCGGCCCGGCTTCCCAGGACGCCGGTGCCGCCGGTGCTGCCGGGGACGCGGCGGTCGCGGCGCTGCCCGGGCCCTCGGGCAACTGCTCCGGAGCGTCCTGCCAGGGCCGTGACCCCTACACCACCGGTTGTGTCCGGGGCTCGGCGGTCGCGGGTTCGGTGGACGTCGACTCGCTGATCATCCGGCTGCGCTACAGCAGCCGCTGCGGCGCGGTCTGGACCGAGGCCCGGGGCGGGTCGCCGGGCATGGCACTGCGCTCACTGTCCATCAGCGGCGACAACGGCAGCGTGCTGGCGACGCTGCCCCGGCTGGGCGGCGCCGGTCCGGCGGACCACAGCCCGATACTGGCCGCCACCGGCCCGGACCGGGCCGAGGCCTGCGCGGTGGTGGACGACGTCCAGGCCTGCGCGGCGGCCCAGGATCCCGGCGGCCCGCCCCGGGTGCTCACCTACCTGCCGTCCGGCCCGAACTGACCGGCTGCGGGCGAGCGCTCGAAGCAGCCGCTTGGAATGGCCGCTTGGATTGGCCGGTAATACCGCTCTGATCTGCGTTCATGCCGAACCGGTATGACTACTTCGGAAACGTGACGAAGGCCGCTCGGAGAGTGCGTGCCCATGGGCGCGCACACCCCCGGCTCTGGGATAACCTGGCGGTGATCTCTTGAGATCAAGAGAGATCGATCAGGGTCCGGCGACGCGGGCGTGCCCGACCGGTCCGAGGCGTCACCCCGCCCCGACCGCGCTGTCTGCTGTAGTCGAAGCCTGACCTCCCACAGGTATCCAGCAGGAGACGTCATCATGACCCGCACTCCCGTCAATGTCACCGTCACCGGTGCGGCCGGCCAGATCGGCTACGCGCTGCTCTTCCGCATCGCCTCCGGCCACCTCCTGGGCCCCGATGTCCCGGTGAAGCTGCGCCTGCTGGAGATCCCGCAGGGCGTCAAGGCCGCCGAGGGCACCGCGATGGAGCTCGACGACTGCGCGTTCCCGCTGCTCGCCGGGATCGACATCTTCGACGACCCGAACAAGGGCTTCGAGGGCGCCAACGTCGGCCTGCTGGTCGGCGCCCGTCCGCGCACCGCCGGGATGGAGCGCGGTGACCTGCTCTCCGCGAACGGCGGCATCTTCGGTCCGCAGGGCAAGGCCATCAACGACAACGCGGCGGACGACATCCGCGTGCTGGTGGTCGGCAACCCGGCCAACACCAACGCCCTGATCGCCAAGAACCACGCCCGGACGTGCCGGCCGACCGCTTCACCGCGATGACCCGGCTCGACCACAACCGCGCGGTCGCCCAGCTCGCCAAGAAGCTCGGCGTCTCCGTCGCCGACGTCAAGCGGCTCACCATCTGGGGCAACCACTCCGCGACCCAGTACCCGGACGTCTTCCACGCCGAGGTCAACGGCGAGAACGCGGCCAAGGCGATCGGCGACGAGAGCTGGCTGTCGGACTACTTCATCCCGACCGTCGCCAAGCGCGGTGCGGCGATCATCGAGGCCCGCGGCGCCTCCTCGGCCGCCTCGGCCGCGAACGCCGCCATCGACCACGTCTTCACCTGGACCAACGGCACCGCCGAGGGTGACTGGACCTCCGCCGGTGTCGTCTCCGACGGCTCCTACGGTGTGCCCGAGGGCATCATCTCCTCCTTCCCGGTCACCGCGAAGGACGGCAAGTTCGAGATCGTCCAGGGCCTGGACATCAACGACTACTCCGCGCCCGGATCGACGCCTCGGTCAAGGAGCTGATCGAGGAGCGCGACGCGGTCAAGGAGCTCGGCCTGATCTGACGGCCGCCGGCACCGACGCCCCGTGCCCCGTCCCGCCCAGCGGGACGGGGCACGGCCGTGTCCGGCCGGGGCCGGGACGGTCGGCCGACCGCCGGAAAGCTTCCTAGACTGTGCACCGTGAGTGAAACCCTCCAGGACGCCGGGCTGGTCCTGCTCTTCATCATCATCGGCGGACTGTTCAACATCGCCGAGATCTCGCTGATCTCCCTGCGCGAAGGACAGATCCAGGGGCTGGCCGAGCGCGGCACCAAGCGTGCGGTCCGGGCGGCGCACCTGGCCGCGGACCCCAACCGCTTTCTCGCGGCGGTCCAGGTCGGGGTGACCTGCATGGGTTTCCTGTCGGCGGCCTTCGGCGCGGACACCCTGGCGGCCAAGGCGTCGCCGCTGTTCGAGAAGCTGGGCATGGGCGCCGATCTGGCCTCCACCACCGCGCTGGTGCTGCTGACGCTGCTGATCTCCTATGTCTCGCTGGTGCTCGGGGAGCTCACTCCGAAGCGGATCGGGCTCCAGCGGGCCGAGTCGATCGCGCTGCTGGCGGCGCCGTTGGTGGACACGATCTCGGTGGTGCTGCGCCCGGTGATCTGGCTGCTCTCCCGCTCCACCAACCTGATGGTGCGGTTGCTCGGCGGCGACCCCAAGGCCGGTCGGAACGCCATGAGTTCGGAGGAGCTGCGGGGCCTGGTGGCCTCCAACACCGAGCTGGGCAGCGATGAGCGGCGGATGATCGGGGACGTCTTCGCGGCCGGCGAGCGGCAGTTGCGCGAGGTGATGGTGCCGCGTACCGAGGTGACCTTCCTGGATGCCTCGCGCCCGCTGGAGGAGGCCGGCGTGAGGTCAGCCGCTACCCGCACTCGCGCTATCCGGTGGTCGACGCGCTCGTACGACATCGTGGTCGGCTTCGTGCATGTCCGGGACCTGTACCGGGCGCCGGAGCCGGGCGTTCCGGCCGCGCGGACGGTGCGGGACCTGGCCCGGCCGGTGAAGCTGCTGCCCGCGACCAAGCGGGTGCTGCCGTCGATGTCGGAGATGCGGCACGAGGGCCACCATCTGGCGATCGTGGTGGACGAATACGGCGGCACGGCCGGGATCGTGACCCTGGAGGACCTGGTCGAGGAGGTGATCGGGGAGATCCGGGACGAGTACGACTCGCAGGAGGTCAGCACCACCCGGCGGCTCGCGGGCGGCAGCATCGAGGTGGACGGGCTGCTCAACCTGGCCGACTTCGCCGAGGAGACCGGCCTGGAACTGCCGGAGGGTCCGTACGAGACGGTCGCCGGATATGTGGTGGCCGAGCTCGGGATCTTGCCCGAGGCCGGCGAGCAGGTCCAGGTGGCCGACGGTTTCTCGCTCACCATCGCCGCGATGGACGGACGCCGGGTGGACCGGGTCCGGGTCGCTGCGCTCTCGGCGACCCCTGCCCCGCCGGACGGCGCCGCGGCCCCGGCACGGGCACAGGCACGGGCCCGGGCACAGGCACTGGGCTTGGCACGAGCCAGGCGCGGGAACGGGCACAGGAACAGGCGCGGCACAGGCACAGGCACAGGAACGGGCACAGGAACGGGCACAGCCTTGGGGCCGGGCGGTGGTGGCGGCGGGGCGGACTTCGCGGCTCCCTCCGCACCGTCGGCCCGGGGGCCGGTCGGTTCCTGACCGGCCCCCGGGCGGGCACCCGGCGCTGGCCGGTCCGCGGGTGTGCACGGGAGCTTGTGCGGCCCTGAGAGAATGGCCCGCATGGTCACTGATCGCCCTCGCGTGCTCTCCGGTATCCAGCCCACCTCCGGGTCCTTCCATCTCGGCAACTACCTCGGGGCCGTGCGCCAGTGGTCTCCTTGCAGGAGACCCATGACGCCTTCTACATGGTGGTGGACCTGCACGCGATCACCGTGGAGCAGGATCCGGCGACGCTGCGGCAGAACACCCGGGTGTCCGTCGCGCAGCTGCTCGGGTCGGCCTCGACCCGGAGCGCTGCACCCTGTTCGTGCAGTCGCATGTGCCCGAGCACGCGCAGCTGGGCTGGGTGATGAACTGCTTCACCGGCTTCGGTGAGGCGTCGCGGATGACCAGTTCAAGGACAAGTCGGGCAAGCAGGGCGCGGACCGCACCACGGTCGGGCTGTTCACCTACCCGGTGCTCCAGGTCGGGACATCCTGCTCTACCAGGCGGACCAGGTCCCGGTGGGCGAGGACCAGCGCCAGCACATCGAGCTGACCCGGGATCTGGCCGAGCGTTTCAACGGGCGCCTGGGCCACACCTTCACCGTGCCCAACCCGTACATCCTCAAGGAGACCGCGAAGATCTTCGATCTTCAGGACCCGACCATCAAGATGAGCAAGTCGGCGTCCAGCCCCAAGGGCCTGGTCAACCTGCTGGACGACGTGAAGGCCAGCAGCAAGAAGATCAAGAGCGCGGTCACCGACACCGACACCGTGGTCTCCTACGACGAGGAGCTCAAGCCCGGGGTCTCCAACCTGCTGCGGATCCACTCGGCGATCAGCGGCCGGTCGATCCCGGAGCTGGTGGAGCACTTCGAGGGCAAGATGTACGGCGCGCTGAAGACCGAGCTCGCCGAGCTGTATGTGGACTGGGTGACCCCGATCCAGCAGCGCACCCAGAGCTACCTGGACGACCCGGCCGAGCTGGACCGGGTGCTGGCCCACGGCGCGGAGAAGGCCCGGGCGGTGGCGGGGGAGACCCTGGCCACGGCCTATGACCGGGTCGGCTTCCTCGCGCCGGCCAAGCGGTGACGTGAGGGGCGCAGGCGCAGACTCCGACGGCGCCGCCGGCATAACCGGCGCGGGTGGGGGCGGCAGCACGGTCACCATCGGGGTGGCCCTCGCCCTCGCCGAGCCCCACGCCACGGAGATCCAGGAGGCCCGCGCCGGTTACGGCGATCCGCTGGCCCGGGCCATAGCGACGCACATCACGCTGCTGCCGCCGACCGAGCTGCCCGCGGAACTGCTGGGCCCGGTCGAGCGGCAGCTGGCCGCGGCCGCCGCCGGGCACCGGCCGTTCCGGGTGCTGCTGCACGGCAGCGGCAGCTTCCGCCCGGTCTCGCCGGTGGTCTATGTCCGGCTGGCGGCGGGGTGCGCGAGTGCCGGGAGCTGGAGGCGTCGGTGCGCCGCGGGCTGCTGGCCCGGGAGCTGGACTTTCCCACCACCGCATGTGACGGTGGCCCAGGCGCTGGAGCCGGCGGTGCTCGACCGGGCGTACCGGGATTTCCGGGATTTCCGGGCGGAGTTCACCGTGTCCGGGTTCAGCCTCTACCGCTTCGGCGCGGACCGGGTCTGGCGGCCCGAGCGGCAGCTGAGCTTCGGCAGCGGCAGCAGGCAGCCCGGCGGCCGGTAGCCGGAAGTCGGAAGGCGGAAGCCGGAAGCCGAAAACGGCGCCGGGGCGCGAGGCGGTAAGCCTCGCGCCCCGGCGCCGTTGTGGCCTGGGCCTACGTCTCAGACCGTGCGGCTCAGACCATTTCCAGGGTCGTGGCGCCGTTGTCCTTGTTGCCGCCGGAGCCCTGCCCGTCGGCCTCGGCCGCTCCGCCCGCGGCGGCGCCGCCCTCGGCCGGCTTCTGGCTGAGGTTGCTGAAGAAGAACGGCAGCAGCAGCACCCGAGGAAGGTCGGTGCGGCCATGTAGCGGTAGAGCGCCGCCGGGGTGGCCGCCAGCACGTTCAGCTGCATCCCGGCGGTGACCACGGCCAGCGCCAGGATCTCCCGCCGCCGGGTCTTGCGGATGACGCTGATCACCGCGCCGTAGGCGATGTAGCACCACACCGCCCCGCCCCACAGGATCCAGATCAGCTGGCTGGTGAGCGAGGAGTTGTACCAGAACGTCCCCAGGGTGTGCAGGGTGTCCGAGAGCGGACGCACCTTCATCACCGAGTAGAACTTGCTGTGGTACAGATCCGGGTGGTAGTTCAGCAGCCCGTAGCCGTTGGGCGATGAGGCCACCGCCGCGATGCCGATCGGGTCGTAGCCGGGGAACACCGCCCAGGCGTTGTGGGCCCGGCAGAGCGAGGAGCTGAAGACGTACTGCGGGGTCCGCTGCACCGTCTCCGCGAAGATCTTCAGCAGCTCGCCGTTGTGCTTGGCCGCGATCCCGGTGTGGAACGCCGAGGTGGTCAGCTTGTCGGTGCTGATGCAGTACGACCCGGCCGAGGCCCAGTGCTTGAGCGGGGAGACCTCGGACATCACCTTCAGGTCGTGCGCGGTGAAGGTGTGCGGGGCCTCGCTGTAGGCGTAGGCGATGTCCGCGTAGATGAAGGTGTAGGCGGCGTTGTCGGTCGGCTTGGTCACCCCGAGCGCCGGGTACAGCCCGGAGTCCAGCGCGAAGAAGATCACGATCGGGATCAGGATGACCGCGGCGATCCGCTTCCACAGCCAGGGCACCACGGCCAGCAGCAGCACTCCGATCAGGAACACCGCCAGGAAGCCGTTGTTGCGGGCCAGGCAGACCAGCATCATCCCGGCGGCCAGCAGCAGCCAGTCGCGGCGCAGCCCGACCACCCGCGGCCGCGGGCGGCGCGGGGTGTTCAGCATGGCCGAGGTCAGATGGACGATCGCAGCGAAGCCGAGCAGCGCCCCGATGACGAACGGGACGTCCTTCCAGACGAAGATCATAAAGGACCCGGTCGGCGGCAGGACGACGCACAGCAGCACCCCGGCCGCGATCCAGCCGTTGCGGATCGCGAACTTGCGCATGCCCGCCGCGAGGTAGCCGAGCACCGCGGCGGTGGCCACCGTCTGTAGGAACGTCAGTACGGCGTAGTCGCCGGTGACGTTGAGGGACAGCCACACGCACGCGTCATAGGCGATGGAGTGGTCGTCCACCCAGTGCCCGGTGGTGACCTCCCAGGTGTAGTCGAAGCTGTCGTAGCTCATCAGCCCCGGGTAGAAGGCGGCCCACCAGAGCAGCAGCACCAGTTCCGACAGTGCGGCGATGCCCAGGGGCATCCGCAGCCGGGGCGGGATCCGCTCCACCAGCGGCCGCACCCGGGCGGAGACGGCTCCTTGCAGGCCCTGACGCCGGGGGGCGGCATCTCTGCTTGCGTCATCACATTCCTAGCATTCGGTCCACGACCCGGACCGAGGCGGAGCCGTCGTCCAGGTCGCAGAAGGCCTCGCGGAAGGCTGCGTAGGCCGGAGCGTACCGGTCCACCACAGGAGCGAGGTCACGCAGGGCCCTCACCAATTCTTCAGAGGTGCCGAGCAGCGGGCCGGGGGCGGTGTTCTCGAAGTCGAAGTAGAAACCGCGCAGTGCGTCCCGGTAGTGCTCAAGGTCGTAGGTGAAGAAGAGGATGGGCCGTCCGGTGATGGCGTAGTCGAACATCACCGAGGAGTAGTCGGTGACCAGGACGTCCGCGATCAGGTAGAGGTCCTGGATGTCGGGGTAGCTGCCGACGTCCCAGACGAAGCCGTCGCCCTCGCCCGGCACCGGCTCGACGACGTGGGCGTGCGGCCGGATCAGCAGCACGTGGTCCTCGCCCAGCGCCTCCCGGGCCTGCGCCAGGTCGAGCCTGAGGTCGAGCTGGTGGCCGCCGTTGTGGCGGACCCGGTCCTCACGCCAGGTGGGTGCATACAGGACGATTTTCTTACCTTCGGGCAGCCCCAGGGTGCGCCGCACCTGCTCCGCGTGCTTCTCGCGGTCGTCCGCGAGCAGCACGTCGTTGCGGGGGTAGCCGGAGGCCAGGATCTCGCCCTCGTAGCGGAACGCCCGCTTGAGGGATGGGGGTGCTTGAAGCTGTTCGGCGAGACCAGCAGGCTCCACTGCTTGCCCTCGCGCTCCAGCGCCTCCAGGTAGGCGGTGTCGCTGAACCAGTCGTTGTCGAAGTCGAAGCCGATCCGCTTCAGCGGGGTGCCGTGCCAGGTCTGGATGATGACCTGGCCCTCGCGGCGCTCGATCCAGGACGGCAGGTGGGTGTTGCCGACGATGTAGCGGGAGCGGGCCAGGGCCTCGTACCACTCGGGGCTCTCGTAGACCACGGCGCGGGCGCCGGCCGGGGATCATCCGGTCGTCGCGGACCACCCACAGGTGCTCCAGGTCGCTGCCGCGGCGCACCAGCTCCTGGTGCACGGCGCGCGGCGAGTCCGAGTAGGACTTGCCCTCGAACACGTCGTAGAGCACCGACTCGCGCAGCGGGCGGCGCCGCGCCTCCGGGTAGAACTCCTGGAGCAGCACCGCTGGTGGTAGCGGCCGCGCGAGGTCGCGCGCGAGCTCGTGGGCCGAGGCCAGGTAGAGCCGGTCGTACCAGCGGCGGGCCAGGGCGACCTGCTTGCCCCGGCGGTGACGTTGACCGGCAGGTAGGTGTGCGCGGCGGGGGCGATGTGCGCGGTGGTCTCCACCCGGCCGCCGGGCGCGCCGGCCACCTCGGTGCTGACGAACAGCTCCCAGTTCCCGCCCTGGATCGGGAGGTCCCCGGCGTAGCTGTCGTTGGGCAGGGCGGGCAGCACCGCGCGGAACCGGCCGTCGACGACCTCGCCCGGGTGCCGATAGACCTTGGCGTGGGTGCCGTGCCGCAGCACCCACTCGAAGGAGTGGCGGCCGGGCAGCGGGTAGCTGCCCTCCAGCACGAAGCCGTTGTCGGCGGAGCTGACGGTGACCTTCTCGATCAGCGGCTGCACCGGCTGGTCGATCAGCTGGAGGTGGCCGCGCGGCGAACGCTTCAGGTAGAGCGCGGCGGGGCGCTGCCCGGCTCGGCGGCGATCGCGAGCTGAACCGCCGAGGCGTCCTTGTGGTCGTCCACGGCGATGTCCAGCGGCTCGCCGCTCGGCGGGACCAGCTCGCTGCTCCAGCGGTCGGTCGGGCGCTCCAGCGAGCTGGGGCGCAGCCTGCCCTCGCGCTCGCGGATCTCGTTGATCCGGGCGGCGTCGATCACCACGCTGAACGGGACCAGCCCGCCCTGGCGCGGCCTCCAGCACCACCGGGAAGTCCAGCACCGCGCTGGAGCCGGCCTCCTTGTGGTGCAGCCGCAGCACGGTGCCCTCGGCGGCCAGCGCCGGGTCGATCCGACCGTGCACGGTGACCAGACCGCTGTCGCCGCCGGCCGGGACCGCCCGGTCCATCCGCGCCTTGACGGTCTCCACCTGGATGTACAGGTGCTGGTACGGATCTGCGGGATGACCCGCACGTCGGGGCTGACCCAGGTCGGGCTGGGGAACTGGCCGGAGCCGCTGGGGGCCCTTGATCCGGCTGCGGCGCGGACGGCCGCGGCCGAAGACGCCGACGGTGACCCGCCAGACGCCGTCCCGCCACTCGCCGCGCTGCTTGAGCCGGGCCGGGTCCAGGTCGACCTCGAAGCCGGCCCAGTCCAGGTGCCGCAGCGGCTGGTCGCTGGTGTCGGCGGTGAGCTCGGGTGGGCACGGTGCGGGCGCGCAGCACCAGGCTGCGGCGGCTGCCCTGCTCGCGCAGCATCAGCGCCTTGATCGCGTCGCTGCGCTGCTCGGCGCCGATGTGCTTCGGGTAGGCGTAGCCCTTGAGGTGCAGCTTGCCGCCCAGCCAGTCGGCCTCCTGGAGGCCGGTGCGGACCACGGTCTCCTTGTCGAGCCGCAGCACGCTCTCCGGGACCGGCGCGCGGCCCTTGAGCGAGGGGTAGTCGGCGAAGTTCCGGACCGTGCCCCGGACCGGGATGGTCCACGGGTACTCGCGGTCGAAGGCCAGCAGCTCCAGCAGCTCCGGAAGCCGGCGCTTGGCGGTGAGCCAGTACTTCAGCCGCATCGGCGCGGGGAGCGCGTTCAGGGTGTCCTTGTCGATCTCGGAGATCATCGCCCCGATGTGCTCCAGGAACGCCTGCTGGTACTCCTCGCCGCCCTCGGCAGCGCCTTGAAAAGAACAGCGGCACCTCTTCGACCAGCGAGTTCTCGTTGTAGAAGCGCAGGTGCTTGGCGTACTCGGCGCCGGACTGGGCCTTCAGGAACTCGCGCACCAGCCGCATCGAGGTGACCCGGTCGATCAGGCCCTTGGGGTCGGTGCGGTTCTGGGTGATCGAGCGGGCCCCGACCTCGCGCTCACGCCAGTGGTAGATCGGCTCGCTGAGGATGTCCACCCGCTTGGCGAGGAAGTGCAGCGGCACGCTGACCGGGGCGTCCTCGTAGAGGATGCCCGGGTACTCCAGGCCCTGGGCGTCCCAGAACGAGCGCCGGTACACCTTGTTCCAGGCGGTGCGGTCGGTGACCAGCAGCGGGCGCTCGGTGATGTGGGTGCGCAGCGCCGTCTCGGCGAAGGGCCGGCGGTGCACCGGGGACTGCACATAGCCGACGGAGCGGAAGCGCAGCACATTGCCGCTGACGAAGTCGGACCCGGTGCTGTCCAGGGTCTCCACCATCAGCTGGTACGCCGTCGGCGGCATGGTGTCGTCGCTGTCGACGAACGCCAGGTACTCGGAGTCCGGGTCGATGTTGCGGATGCCGGTGTTGCGGGCCGGGCCGAGGCCCTTGTTCTCCTGCTTGACCAGCCGGAACCGGCTGTCCTTGGCGGCGAAGCGCTCCGCGATCTCCGCGCTGTCGTCGGTTGAGCCGTCGTCCACCATCACCACCTCGAGGTCGGTGAGGGTCTGCGCCGCGATGGAGCTCAGGCACTCGTCCAGGTACAGCCGGACGTTGTAGATAGGGACGACAACGGAGAGACGGGGTGCCATGAGGTGCGACGGGCCTTTCTCGTACTGGCTCGGCGTTCCCGAACGGGGGAACGGGAAACGCTGGGGACGGCGCAGAGTAAGCGTAGCCTTTGAGTCGGCGGGTTCCCCCGTCAGGATTCGACGGATGCTACCTGGCGCACCTGTGGCGGACCAGGCGCCCGGGGCGGGCGGTATTGTTCCCTGCCATGCCCCGTATCAGCGTCATTGTCCCCGCGTACCAGGTCCAGGCGTACCTCGGCGAGTGCCTTGACTCGGTTCTGGATCAGTCCTTCCGGGATTTCGAACTGATCGGGGTTGACGACTGCTCTCCTGACGGCAGTGGCGAGATCTTCGACGAGTACGCCCGGAAGGACGAACGGGTACGGGTACTGCACCTGACGGAGAACGTCGGCCTGGGCCGGGCGCGCAACGCCGGGATCGACGTCGCCACGGGTGACTACCTGCTCTTCCTCGACAGCGACGACACCCTCACCCCGGCTCGCTGCAAGCGGTCGCGGACCGGCTGGAGCAGACCGGCGGCCCGGACGTGCTGGTGTACGACTACGCCCGCACCTACTGGGACGGCCGGGTGGTGCGCAGCCGCGACGCCGGGCAGTTCGCGCCGGTCGGCCCGGACGGCGCGCCCCGCCCGAAGGTCTTCACCGTCGCCGAGCGCGAGGAACTGCTGGGCCTGCTGATGGTGGTCTGGAACAAGGCCTACCGGCGCGGCTTCGTGGAGCAGACCGGGCTGCGGTTCCCGGCCGGGTACTACGAGGACACCCCGTGGACCTACCCGTCGATGCTGGCGGCCGGGAGCATCGCGGTGCTGGACAAGGTGGTGGTGCACTACCGGCAGCGCCGCCAGGGCGGCAACATCCTGGCCACGGTCAGCCGCAAGCACTTCGACATCTTCGCCCAGTACGACCTGGTCTTCGCCTTCCTCGACGAGCACCCCGAGCTGGAGCGCTGGCGTCCGCTGCTGCACCGGCGGATGGCCGACCACCTGCGGACCATCGGCAACCACCCGGACCGGGTGCCCCCGGGCGACCGGGCCGAGTTCTTCGCCCGCGCCGCGAGGAGGAGCGCCGGCACCGTCCCTCCGGCTCGCCCGCGGTGGAGCTGGCCGCCGACTGGCGCTCCGGCGCCGTCGGCCGGCTCGCCAAGCAGGCGAAGCGGACCGCACGCCAGGCCCAGCCGCAGGTCAAGCGGGCCGTGGCCGGATCTGTGCTGGGTGCCTACCAGCGGATCCAGCGGCAGCTGCCGGTGGACCAGGAGCTCGCGGTCTTCGGTGCCTACTGGGGCCGGGTGCCCTGCTGCAACCCGGCCGCGATCGACGCCGCGCTGCGCCGGCTCGCCCCGCAGATCCGTTCGGTGTGGGTGGTCGAGAACAAGCGGCGGGCCGAGGTCCCGAAGGGTCTGACCGTGGTCGGCCCGGGCTCGCGCGGCTACCGCGAGGCGATCTCCCGGGCCCGCTACTTCGTCAACAACGTGAACTTCCCGGACGGCGCCCCCAAGCGCCCCGGCACCGTCCACCTCCAGACCCACCACGGCACGCCGATCAAGAAGATGGGCCTGGACCTCCAGGAGTACCCGGCGGCCGCCGGGGGCCTGGACTTCCCGAAGCTGCTGGAGCGGGTCGACCGCTGGGACTACAGCCTGAGCTCCAACCGCTACTCCACGCTGATCTGGGAGCGGGTCTACCCGTCGTCCTTCCGCACCCTGGAGTACGGCTACCCGCGCAACGACGTCTTCTACTCGGCGACCGCCGAGGACGTGGCCGCCGCCCGCGCCGAGCTCGGCATCCGGCCCGGCCAGACCGCGCTGCTGTACGCGCCGACACTTCGGGACTACCGGGCGACCTACCGCCCGCAGCTGGACCTGGCCCGGCTGGCGCGCCGCCTCGGCCCGGACTTCGTCCTGCTCAACCGGGGCCACTACCTGTACGACAAGGACTCGGCGTTCGGCACCGGCGGCTCCGGCAGCGTGCTGGACGTCTCCCGGCACCCCTCGGTGGAGCGGCTGGCGCTGGCGGCGGACGCGCTGGTCACCGACTACTCCTCGCTGATGTTCGACTACGCCAACCTGGACCGGCCGATCGTGGTGTTCGCCGACGACTGGGAGGTGTACCGGCAGACCCGGGGTGTCTACCTGGACCTCTTCTCCGGGCGTCCGGGCGAGGCTCCGGGCCCGGCCGTGCGCACCGAGGCCGAGCTGGCCGAGCTGTTCCGCTCGGGCGAGTGGGACTCCGCCGCGGCGGCCGGGCTGCGCGGCGCGTTCCGGGAACGTTTCTGCGCCTTCGACGACGGGCAGGCGGCGGAGCGGGTGGTCCGTACGGTCTTCCTCGGCGAGCGTGAGCCGCTGCCGTTCAAGCCCCTCGCCGAGCGCACCCCGGCCCGCGGCCCTGAGCGGGCCGGTCGGGAGCGGCCGTCAGGGGTGACGGTGGGTCGGGCTTCCGGCCCGCCGCCGGTGCCGTAGGTTCCGCTGCGACGGTACTCGTTCCGTGACGGCGTTCCGTGCGGGCGTCCGTGACGGCGTTCCGTGCGGGTGTTCCGTGCGGGCGTTCCATGACGGCGTGAAGGCAGGATCGGATGGACTGGCTGACCCGACTGCCGGTGATCGGACCGGTCGTTGCCTGGCTGCTGCGCTCCCGGCCCTACCGGGTGTACGAGCACTTCAACGACGTGGGCTCGAACCGGCTCGCGGGCGCCGTCACCTTCTTCGGCTTCCTGGCACTGTTCCCGCTGCTCACGGTCGCCATGGCGGTCGCCATCGGCACTCTGAGCGCCGCGCAGGTGCACACCCTCCAGGACAAGATCGCGGCCCAGGTCCCGGCGCTGTCGCAGTCGCTGGACCTGGAGGGGCTGGTCCGCAACGCCGCGACCGTCGGCCTGGTCAGCGGCCTGCTGCTGCTGATCTCCGGGCTCGGCTGGGTCGACACCACCCGGGTGGCCGTCCGCACCGTGTGGCGGCTGCCGGTCGAGCCGGGCAACGCGGTGCTGCGCAAGGCCCAGGATCTGGGCGTGCTGCTGGGCCTCGGCCTGGCGGCCACGGTGTCGCTGGCCGCCTCCGCCTTCGCCGGCTCGCTGACCGGGCAGGTCACCCACTGGCTCGGCATCGAGCACTCGACCGCCGGGCGCTACCTGCTGGCCGGGGCCGCCTATGTGATCGCGGTGGGCTCGGACATGCTGATCTTCGCCTACCTGCTGGTGGGTCTGCCCCCGATCAGGCTGGAGCGCTCGAAGGCGGTGTTCCAGGCCGCGCTGATGGGCGCGATCGGCTTCGAACTGCTCAAGCAGCTGCTGTCGGCCTATCTCAGCCACATCGCCAGGAAGAGCACCTACGGGGCCTTCGGCACCCCGGTCGCGCTGCTGCTGTGGCTCAACATCATCTTCCGCTGGCTGCTCTACTGCGTCGCCTGGACCGCCACCGCCGACCCGGTCGCCGGGCAGGCCCGGGCCAGGGACCGGGCGGTGGAGGAGTGGCGGGCGGCCGGCGGCTGGGACACCCCCGGCGCCGGGAGTGTCCCGGTGCCGCCGCAGCTGCTCGGCGGCCCCGCCGTGCCCTCCGCCCCGTCGGTGCCGGTCCGCCCGGGGCGGCCGGGCGGCCGGATCGCCCTGGCCGCCGCTTTCGGCAGCGGATTCCTGGCCCGCGGCCTGCTGGCCCGGCGGCGGGCGCGACGTCCGCGCTGAGGACGTCCGCGCTGAGGTGCCCGTACTGCGGCGTCCGCGCTGCGGTGTCCGTACGTGGACCGTGGACTTACCTGCGTCTGCCAGGCTGGCCGGAGAAGCGGAACTGAGGCAGGCGAGGGGTCATGACAGAGCACGGCAGAGTGCTGGTCGTCGACGACGACGCGGCGATCCGGCGATCCCTGGAGCGCGGGCTGCGGCTCAGCGGATTCACCGTGGAGCTGGCGGACGGCGGCCAGGCCGCCCTCGCCGCGCACGACCGCTCCGCGCCCGACGTGCTGGTGCTCGACGTCTCCATGCCCGACCTGACCGGCACCGAGGTCTGCCGCAGGCTGCGCGCCGCCGGGGAGGAGACCCCGGTGCTGATGCTGTCCGCGCTCGACCAGCTGGAGGACCGGCTCGCCGGGCTCCAGGCCGGGGCCGACGACTACCTGGTGAAGCCCTTCGCCTTGCAGGAGCTGGTGCTGCGGCTGCACGCGCTGCTGCGCCGCCGACCGCCGCGCCCCAGCGCGCTGCTGCGGGTCGACGGCCTGACCGTGGACCCGCAGACCCGCGAGGTCCGCTATCTGGAGCAGCCGGTGGAGCTCACCCGCCGCGAGTACGAGCTGCTGGAGGTGCTCACCCGCAACGCCGGGATCGTGCTCACCCGGGATCAGCTGCTGGAACGGGTCTGGGGCTACGACTTCGACGTGCGCACCGACGTGGTCGACACCTTCGTCAGCTATCTGCGCCGCAAACTCGAAGCAGGCGGGCGCCGCGGCTGGTGCAGACCGTGCGCGGGGTGGCTTCGTGCTGCGGACCGGGGGCGTGCGATGAGACTGTCCAGCCGGATCGCCCTGGTCACCGCGGTGCTGGTGCCGGTGCTCGTGCTGCTGTCCGGGCTGCTGCTGCTGGGCCTGGTCAGCCGGGACCTGCACGCCGGGCAGGACGCCCAGCTGCGGCAGCGCACCGCAGCCGCGCTGCCGGACGCCCGGGTCGCGCTGCGTGCCTTCGACAACGGACGGTCCCGGCAGGAGCTCAACCAGCAGCACCGGCTGGACGCGGTCGCGCTGAACGTCGGCTTCCGGCTCGACGCCGCCGACGGCACCCCGGTGATCACCGAGGGCAGCCAGCCCGCGCCGGACTTCCCGCTGCCCGCCGCCACCGGTGACCCGGTCACCGTCCAGGCCGACGGGTTCACCTGGCAGGCCCTCGGCCAGCCGGTCAGCGCCGCGAACGGCCAGCCGGCCGGCACGCTGTGGCTGTTCTCCCCGGCCTCCGCCGTGCGGGACGAGGTGGCCTCGGTCCGCGGCCGGATCATCCTGGTGGCCCTGATCGCCGCGCCGCTCGGCGGGCTGCTGGCGTTCGGCATCGCCGAGCGCGCCGCCCGGCCGCTGCGGCAGCTCCAGCGCCGCACGAGCGGCCTCGACCCGGACGACCCGGCCACCCGGCTGGAGCACCACCCGACCAGAGTGGTCGAGGTGGACGATCTCGCCCGGACCATCCAGTCGGTGCTCAGCCGTTACGACGAACAGGCCGCGCGCACCACCGAGGCGCTGGAGACCGCCCGCGCCTTCGCCGCCTCCGCCTCGCACGAACTGCGCACCCCGCTGATGAGCATGCGCACCAACCTGGACATCCTGGCCGACCACCCCGACCTGGGCCCCAGGACCGGGCCGAGGTGCTGGGGGACCTCCAGACCGAGCACGCCCGGCTGCTCGGACTGCTCACCGCGCTGCGCTCGCTCGCCCAGGGCGACCTGGTGCAGGCCGACGCCTTCACCCGGGTCGATCTGGCGGAGCTGGTCGAGTCCGCGGTCGCGGATGCCCACAGACTCCAGCCGCAGGCCGCCGTCGCGGTCAGCGCCCCGGCGTCGATGCCGCTGCCCGGCTGGGAACCCGGGCTGCGGATCATGGTGGCCAACCTGCTCACCAACGCCCTGGTGCACGGCACCCGGCCGGGACAGCCGGCGCGGATCACCGTCGCCCTCGGCTGGGAGGGCGGCCAGGCGGTGCTCACCGTGGACGACACCGGCCCCGGTATCCCGCCGACCAGCGGCAGGCGGTGTTCGCCCGGTTCCGGCGCGGCCCGGACAGCCCCGGCTCCGGGCTCGGCCTGACCCTGGTCGCCCAGCAGGTCGCGCTGCACAGCGGTACCGTCCGGATCACCGACCCGCCGTACGGCTACGGCACCCGGGTGGAGATCCGGCTGCCGCTCGCCGCGGACCGCTCCAGCACGCTGACCCTGCCGCTGCGCCGGGACTGGCTGAGCACGGCGGCCCAGGGCGACTGACCCGGCCCGGGAGCAGGCTGAACGACTGTCAGCGCACCACAAGGTTTCCACAAAGAGGCTTCCTACTCTCAGTCGCAGACGGGGCGTCAACCGGAGCCCCGAGGACTCAGGAGGAGATCTCATGTCCATCCGACGCGCCGCTGTCGTCCCGGGCCTGGTCGCCCTCGCCCTGGCGGGGTCGCTGCTCGGTGCGAGCGCCCCGGCCTTCGCCGCGGGCACCACCACCACCGCCACCGCCACCACCGCCACGGCCAAGACCGCCACCGGTCCGAAGAACGACGGGCGCACGGGATCTGCCTGCGCGCCACCAAGGTGGAGGCCCGGATCAGCCGCGACCTCGCCCGCCTCAACGGCCCGGTCACCGAGGTCGGCTCCATCGCCCGGCTCGCCCAGCGGGTCGACGACGCCAAGACCGCCGGACACGCCGCGATCGAGACCTACCTCCAGAACCGGCTGACCTACCGTCAGTCGCTGGTGCCCACGCTTCAGCAGCGGCAGACCGACCTGGGCGCGGTCAACACCTGGTGCGCCGCCAACGACAACGGCAAGGGGCAGTGATGCGCCGGACCACCGCCCTGCTGTTCGCGGGCTGCGCCGCCGCCGCGGCGCTCGCGCTCACCGGCTGCTCGGCCGGGAGCAACTCGGCGGCCACGACCGTGCCCGCCTCCGGGTCGACCCAGCCCGCCGCCGGGGCCGCGGCCAACAGCGGCCCCTCCGGCAGCCTGGCCCAGCAGATGGCCCAGAAGGTGAGCGCGGCCGAGAGCGCCGCCGGCGCCGCCGAGTCGGACGCGGCCACCGACCCCAAGTGACCCGCCTCCCGGGCCGGCCCGGGAGGGGATGACCTGTCGGCGCGGGGATGACTTGTCGGCGCGGCCCGGGCCGGGGCGCCGGTTGTGCGCGGTGGGTCAGCCGGCCCGGCGGCGGCGTCGGCGCAGCAGGGCCACGCCGCCGACGGCCGCCAGGGCCACTGCCCCGCCGGCCAGCGACCAGCCGAGAGTGCCGGGGCGTTGTCCGCGTCCGAGGCGGTCAGCGTGGTGGCCGACGGAGCGGTCCGCTTGACCGCGGTCGCCGGGTGGGTCTGGGCCAGGGCCACGGCCTGGTTCAGGGTGCCGACGCCGACCGGCCGGACCTTGCCGTCCGCCGCGAAGCCCCAGTTCAGCAGGTCCCTGGCCTCGTTGTAGACCGCGTTGAAGTGCCCGCTCTGCGGGTTCATCACGGTGACCAGGATGGTCCGGCCGTCCCGCCGGGCCGCCACCACCAGCGTGTTGCCGGCGTTGGTGGTGTAGCCGTTCTTCACCCCGATCAGCCCGGGGTAGCGGTCCACACCGTTGAGGCCGGACAGCAGCCGGTCGGTGTTGTCGATCTCGAAGGACCTGCCCCGGGTCTGCGCCCCGCCGGGGAACTCCGCGAAGGCCGTCGCGCAGTACTGGGCGAAGGCCGGGTTGCGCAGCCCGTCGCGGGCGAAAAGGCTCAGGTCGTAGGCCGAGGACAGCTGCCCCGGCTCGTCGTAGCCATCCGGGGTGACCACCTTGGTGTCGTCCGCGTCCAGCGTCTGGGCCTTGGCCTGCATCTGCGCGACGGTGGCCGCGACCCCTCCGTTCATCGACGAGAGCACATGCACCGCGTCGTTGCCGGAGCGAAGGAACACGCCCAGCCACAGATCCGACACCCGGTAGCTCCGCCCGGACTCCACACCGACCTGGCTGCTGCCCTCGCCCATCCCGGCCAGGTCGGAGTCGTTGACCCGGTGGGTCCAGTCGGCCGGGAGCTTCGGCAGCACGGTGTCCGCGAACAGCGTCTTCAGCGTGCTCGCCGGGGGCAGCCGCCAGTGCGCGTCCTTGGCGGCCAGGACCTGGCCGCTCCCGTTGTCCGAGACGATCCACGACAGCGCGGACATGTCCGGCAGTGCGGGCGCGCCCGGCAGCGGGTCACTCTGGACGCCCGGCCGGCCCAGCCGGCTGCCGCCGACGGTGGACATGGCGGCGGGCGGCAGGGCGGCGGGCGAGGCGTTCGCAGCGGCGTTCGTGGCAGCGTGGGCGGCGACGTTCGGAGCGGCGTTCGCGATGGCGGGCAGGCCGCCGACAGTGACCACGGCGGCGGCCACCGCGCTGAGCGGGGCCGCTGTCCATACGAGACGATTGTCGAGACGCACGGAGCGACGGTACCCGATCGATCCGCGCCCTCACCGGACCCGGAGGAAGACCCCCCGGTTAGCCCTCTCATACTGGGAGGCATGAAGCTGAGCCGCCGTGCCTCCTGGTTCCTGACCGCTTTCGGTATCTGGTCCGTTTGGATCTGGGTGACTTTTTTCAAGAATTTGTGGGCGGACGGCGAGGGTCTGGCCTTCGTCCACGGCGACCACTCCCGCCCCACCGCGTACTTCTGGATCCACGCCACGCTGGCGCTGACCTCGCTGATCCTGGGCGTGCTGGTCGGCTCGATCGGCGTCCGCGCGCTGCGCCGCGACCGCCGCGCGGCGGCGCAGGCGGCGCCCGAGGCAGCCGAGGCAGCGGAGCTGACCGGCGCCGGCGCCGACCGCTGAACCGATGGCGTGTCCTGCGGTGCGATCGGTAGCGTGCCGACCGGCCGCCTGCCGACCGGGGACCCGCCGACCGGTGACCCGCCGACCGGTGACCCGCCGACCGGTGACAGCGAGGAACGCCCATGAGCTCCGCCGACCATGCCGACATCTCGCCCGCCCGGGTCTTCGGGGAGGCGGCCGAGCTGTACGACGCCGCCCGTCCGGGCTACGCCGACGCGCTGGTCGCGGAGGTGCTGGCGTACGCGCGGCTGGGCGACCGCCCCGCGCTGGAGGTCGGCGCGGGCACCGGCAAGGCCACCGTGCCCTTCGCCGCCCAGGGCATCCCGCTGGTGTGCGTCGAGCCCGACCCGCGCATGGCCGAGGTGCTGCGCCGCAACACCGAGCGGTACCCCGGGGTGCGGGTCGAGGTGGGCGGCTTCGAGGAGTGGCAGCCGGGCAGCCGCCGCTTCGGCCTGCTGTTCGCCGCCACCTGCTGGCACTGGCTGGACCGGGCCAGGCGCTGGGACCTGGCCCACACCGTGCTCGATCCCGGCGGCTCGCTCGCCCTGTTCTGGAACCCGCACAGCGTCCTCGACACCGGGCTGCACGCCGGGCTCGCCGAGATCGACCGCCGCCACGGCATCGAGGACTCACCGCACAGCGAGCCGTCCTCCGCCTACGGCGACCGGCCGGGGGACTGGGGCGACGACTTCGACTGGCCGGAGACCGAGTGCCGCCGTGACGGCCGTTTCACCGACCTGCGGAGCTTCCGCTTCCGGCAGGAGGTCCGCTACGGCACCGAGCGCTACCTCAGCCACCTCGCCTCGGTCTCCACCTACCGTGTGCTGCCGGACGACCGCCGTGAGCAGGCCCTGGCCGACACCGCCCGCCTGCTCGACGCCCACGGCGGCGGCATCGACATGCTGCACGTCAGTGACCTCTTCCTGGCCCGCGCCGGGTGACCGAGCAGCCACGGGTCGCGGGGGGCGTCAGCTCTGCGCGAGCTGGTAGGTCTGGCCTGTCCGGGCGATGGGGCCGCGGGTGGGGTCCAGGCGATGTCGCCGATGGTGGCCTTGGTGGTCCAGCCCTTGATGGTCTGGTAGCCGGTCAGCCGCACCCGCAGCTGGAAGGTGTGCGAGGCCCCGTTGGCCAGGCCGGCCAGCGTCGGGAGCGAGGCGTTCCTGCCGAGGGTGACCCAGCGGCCGTTCTCCAGAATCTGGATGTCGGCGCTCGCCCGGACCGCCTTGATCTCGTTGTTCTTGGCGACGCTGTAGGCGCCGAAGTCGAGCTGGTCGCCGATCGGCAGGTTGAGGCGCGCTCCGCTGTGGTTGGTGAGGGTGAGGTCGACGTTCTCGAACTTGCCCTGGACGAGCTTGTCCGTTCCGCTGACGGTGGCGCTCACCGGGCCGCCGGTGCGGGCCTCGCCGACCTTGAGCGACAGGGACTGTGCGGGAGCCGGGTCCTTGGGGGCCTGGTCGACCACGCCGAACAGGATGGCGTTGTCGTTGGCCTGCCAGGTGGCACCGGCCGCGATGGAGAACTTCCAGGTGTAGCTGGCGTGGGCCGGGATCGTGAAGTGGGAGCGGTACAGCTGACCGCCCTTGGGCAGGAAGCCGCCGAGAAGGCCCCCGTCCTGGATGCCGTCGTCGACAGTGGTGGCCGGGGCGTGGACCGGGGTGACGCTGAGCTTCACGTCGGAGCGAACCATCTCGAGCGGGCCCTGCCCGAAGGCGGTGAATGTGGGCAGGAACTCCTGGGCCGCGCCGGTGGTGTTGGTGGCGGTGACGGTGAACGTCTCCGCCTTGCCGCCGGGAAGCAGCGGCCCGTGCGGGGCGACGGCGCCGAGGGTGACCTTGACCGCAGGCTGAGGGGCCGGGCCGCAGCCGGGGCCGCAGCGAAGGCAGTCGGGGCGACAGCGGTGAGCGCGGCCGCGACAGCGACAGCTCCGGCGAGGCGAGTGCGGACGGACATGATCAGACCTCAGGCTTCATGGGTGGGCTCGTTCGGGTGGTCGCCGCGGGATTCGCAGCCCGCCCTCGTGGCGACACGAGAAGCATCGCGCAGAGTCCGTTCCCACCGGATCTTCGTACGGTCACCGTTTCGCAACTGCCATCACAAGCCCAACATTCCTGCGAATAAAGGGAGTTGGCCGCAATTACGGAGGTTTCGAGCGGCTCGCCCCTACAGCCACCGCCCGGCTGCCTCGACGCTGTCGCCGCCGCTGCTGTTGAACGCGATGGCGGCCGCCGGCGCGTGCAGCCGGACCAGGTTCACCACCCGTTCGAAGAACGTCAGCAGCGCCTCGGGCTTACGAATCCCGCCCCCGATGACCACCACGTCCCACGTGCCCTCGGCCAGCGCCGCGACGACCACAGCCTCGGCCGACTCGTCCGGCGGGATCAGCGCCATCGCCGCGTTGACCCCACGCTCGCCGAAGCGCCCCAGCTCCGCGTCGAGCACTTCGCGCATCGCGTCCCCGTCCATGCCGGACACCGCATGCGGATCAAAACCGAGAACCAGAACAGAAGCCATGCCGTCTTCAACGCCCGGCCTGGGTAAGCGAGTTCCACGCCCGGACAGCGCCGACGCAGTAGCGTCGGCCGCAGAGGAAACGAGCTGCCTGGAGGAACCCGTGTCCGAGCGTGCCTTCCGTCCGATCCTGCGTGCCGCCAATCAGCGCCTGGCGAAGGAACACTGGGGCGCCGGACGCTCGATCTGGCAGGCCGACCTGGATCAGCGGCCGCTCACCGTCGACCGGCTCACCGTCGAACGCCGCGCCTGCCCCAGGCACATCGCCGGCGCCCTCGCCCTGGAGCCGGGTGCGGCGGTATGGGTGCGCGACCGCCGCTACTCGGTGGAGCGCACGCCGGTCATGCTCGCCACCAGCTACCTGGACCGCAGCGGTGGTCGACGGCTCCCCGATCACCGAACCGCACCCGGGCGAGGGCGGCATCTACGCCCGACTTGCCGACCTCGGCCGAGCCCCGGTGCGCTTCCGCGAGCAGGTGCGGTCGCGGATGCCACTGCCCGAGGAAGCAGCCGCCCTCGGTCTGCGAACCGGCACTCCGGTGGTCCTGATCGTCCGGTTCGCCTACGCCGAGGGCGGCGTGCCAGTGGAGGTCAACGAGATGGTGCTGGACGCCACGCGTTACGTCATGGAGTGGGATTTCCCGGCCTGACGGACGTTGTCAGGGCGTGGGGAACTCTCCGGCCTTGACGGCCTCGACGAAGGATGAGAAGGCTGCGGTGGTGAAGGGGAGGACGGGGGAGTCCAAGCCGAGGGTGGTGTCCACAACCGGGGCGAGGCCGACGGAGAGCAGATCGCGGACGTGCCCACGCACCCGCTCTGCCCACCTGAGTAGCTGGACTTGAAGATGTTGATCTCGGACAGGTTGATGGCGGGCTCGTCACGTTGATCAGGGCTCCCATCGTGCGGTGGAGGGGTTGGTCAGAGGGTGGGGAACTCTCCGGCCTTGATGGCGTCGACGAACGAACGGAACGCGTCGTTGGAGAACGTCAGGGCAGGCCCGTTGGGGTCCTTGCTGTCACGGACGGGGACGGCGCCGGGGATGAATCCGAGGGCCGTCTCGATGCAGTCTCCGCCGTTGCCACCGCTGTAGCTGCTCTTGCTCCAGGGTGCTTCCTGACGGATCTGAACAACGGTCATAGTCCCTCAACCCCATCTGTGCTTTGCGGAAGCTGCCCGCCCAGGACAGCAGAAGGCGGAGGCAGCTTCAAGAGGGCGGTCAAACGACTGGAGCCCCCGTCGAGGGGGCTCCATGTGGTGATGGGGTTGGTCAGAGGACGGGGAATTCCCCGGCCTTGACGGCCTCGACGAAGGATGAGAAGGCTGCGGTGGTGAAGGGGAGGACGGGGGAGTCCAAGCCCAGGGTGGTGTCCACAACCGGGGCCAGGCCGACGGAGAGCAGGTCACGGGACGTGCCCACGCACCCGTTTTCCCCGCCTGAGTAGCTGGACTTGAAGATGTCGATCTTGGAGAGGTCGATGGCAGGGGTTGTCACGTTGATCAGGGCTCCCATCGTGCGGCGGATCAGGTCGCGGGACTGGGGTGCCGATAGTGCAGCACCCCGGATGTGATCGTATCGCCCAGTGATTGCAAGCACTCGTTCGGCGCGTTGCTAATCCACCCCTTGTCCAGGGACTCGGTGTAGATCCACGTTCCGCCGTCCGGCAGCGTCACGAGGTCCAATGTGCTGTCCAGCAGAGCAGCGAGCGGAACGCCGAACGGGACAACCTGAAGCGTGACGTTCCTCAGTCGTGACATGCGCACCAGATGCTCGAACTGCTCCGCCATCAGCGGTGCATCGCCCATGTGATGGTAGAGGGCTGCCTGGTCCATCACTGCGAAGAGTTGCAGAGGGTTGGTGCCGAACAGAAGCCCCTGGCGAGATAGGCGGGCCGCAGTCAGCTCGTCCACGCGGGAGGGCGAGTGGCCCCAAGTCGTGAACTGAGCCCGCATGTAGGACTCTGTTTGCAGCAGGCTGGGCACACTGAATGGGAACCACACGCGTGTGGAATGCGCCTGCTTCTCCAGATCCACCAACTGCCGGAACCACTTCGGGTGGTAGCCCATGACCGGGTACCAGTCCGCGTCGTCCCACATGCCGGTGAGGATCTCGCCGGTGCCGAGCTCCTTGTCGCAGCGCACGGCCAGCTCGCGTGGGGGCACCTCCGTTCCTGCCTCGTACTTCGCGTATGACGTCCGGTTGACGAAGACGGCTTCTGCTAACTGGACCTGTGTCACCCCCACGGCCTCACGGCAGCGCTTGAGCGTCTTGCCGAACATCTTTGCGGGTGTGTCCGCCTCGCCCGCTCTGCCATTTCGGCGGCTCATAGCTCTCCCTCGGGCAACTGTTCTGATTGATCGTCGCGATGTGGAGTACCGAACCCCCCAACCGAGGGTCCTTTTCCACGCATCCGCGTAGGGCAATCCTAGAGATGCAGAAAAGTCAGGGGATAGACAGCGGAGGAGTACGGCCATGCCACGGGATGTGCAGCCCGAGTGGGTTGAAGGGTGTGATGACTGCCTTGCGCTGGAGGGGCGTTGGGAGAAGGCGGGGATCGACAGGTCGGCGCGGGCGGATGTTCGGATTCTGACTGAGCGGCACAAGGAGGCCGAGCATCGGTCGGGGGTGAACGCATGACTGCGCGGAAGGTGTGGCGCCCGCGCCGTACCGGCCCGCCGTCGGGGCCCCGGTCAGGGATGCGGCTACCGGGTTCGTCGGGGTGTTCCAGGCGGTGGAGCAGCTGAAAGTCGGGTTCCGGCCGGTGGCGGTTGCCTATATCCGGCCCTTCGGCGGCGGTCCCGAGGTGGAGACCAGTCCGGAGATGCTGCGCGAGCCGACCCGGGACGAGGTGGTGAGTGCCAGGGTCGCGGCGGAGAACCGGGCCAGTCGGGAGCGGCTGGGCGGGACCTCGGAAAAGCAGGGGGCCGGCGTGCGGGTGGTTGAAACCCGGGCGGGGATCGCCGAATTGGCCGAGCCCTGGCGGATTCCGCAGCGGAGAGCTGGATTGGGCGTCGGGGCGATCGAATTGCCTGCCACAGTGACGGAGTTCCGCGACGCTGGGATGTCCATTCGATCGCCTCGACCACGCGATCGGGCTGTATCTTCCCGGGAGTTCTGGGATTTCCCGGGATGTGTACTGAGTGCGTGATTTGCCGCTATGCCTGCCTGGCTTCGGTGATCCGGGCGGGGACTGTGCCGAGCCACCAGCTGGGGTCGGCGGTGCCGTCGTGGTGCGGCCGTCGCTGTGGACGTAGTGGCGCACGTCGCGGCCGGGTTCGGCGAACTCGCCGTTCAGGGCGCGTTCGACCCATTCGGCGCCGAAGCGGAAGACCTCGGCGGCGGCGCCGCCCAGCGGGTGGAACTCGTTCTCGTAGACCCGCATCTCCTTGGGCGCGCGGATGCGCTCGTAGTTGGCCAACGCCTGCTCCAGCTCGGTGAGTTCGTCGAACTCGCCGATGCCGTAGAGGACCGGGCAGCTGATCTGCCGGACCAGGTCGCCGAGCGGCATGCGGGCCACCAGCTCCTGGTCGAAGGCGTCCTCGTCGGTGTAGCCGGTCATGAACATGTAGTTGTTCTTGAAGGTGGGGGCCCGCTCGAAGATGGTCCGGAAGTCGCCGGTGACCGCCTCGAAGGCGGCGAGTGCGGCGAGCCGGGGTCGGTGGCGGCGGCCCGGGAGCCCCAGTAGCCGCTCATGGAGATGCCGAACATGCCGATCCGGGCCGGGTCCACCTCCGGGAGCGAGGCCAGGTGGTCGATGTAGCGGCTGATGGCGCGCTCGTAGTTGCCGAGGTCGACGGTGAGCCCGTTGGCGCGGCTCTCGCCCTGGCCCGGGCCCTCGATGGAGAGCGCGACCATGCCGCGTGAGGTGTAGTAGCGCTCGGCCGCGTAGATGTAGTCCTCCTTGATCATGTCCATTCCGGGGCCGAGGATGACGGCGGGGCGTTCTCGACCCGGCCGGCCGGGAGGTGCAGCAGGGCGAAGATCCGGCTGCCCTCGAAGTCCAGCTCCACCTGGCGCACCCGGCCCTCGCGCAGCGTGCCGAGGCGCTCCACACAGTGGTTGGTGTGCTCGCGGAACGCGCCTTGCGCGGGTCGGCGGCGTCGAAGACGGAGTACTGCGCCCGGCCCCACATCACGGCGGCGCGGACATACAGGTCGGCGGGCGGTCCGGGCGAAGCCGCCGCGCTCGTGGTGGGCGGCGCGCCCTCGGCCTGTCCGGCGACGGTGGCCCACGCCTTGGGCAGCATGGCCCCGCTCCGCACCAGGTCGAAGACCTTGTCGAAGTCGGTGTGGTCGTGGCCGAGCTGTTCCAGGGTGCCCTTGGCCTGGGGGTGGAGGGCGTCGAAGCCGCCCTGGGCGAGGGCGATGTCCAGGGCCCAGTTCTGGCCGGTCGAACGGATGGTCATGGGGGAGGTCCTCTCCTGGGAGGCACCGGCCGCCGTTCGGCAGTGCCTAAGTACTTAACTATTAAGTACTTAGGCTAAGCTGGTTGTCAACCGCCGCAGGCCGCCCAGGAAGGCCCCCGCCATGTCAGAGCCGCAGTCCGACCCCTCCCGTGACCAGGCCCTCGACCAGCTCGCCCGGGCCGCCTACAGTCTCAGCGCGGCCGACTCCCGGCTGCGCGGGCGGGCCACCCGCACCCCCGGTGCGCTCTCGCTCACCCACGCGCGGGCGCTGCGGGTGCTGGCCGAGACCGGTCCGCTGTCGATCGGTCAGCTGGCCGCCGCCACCGAGACCACCGGCGCGGCCACCACCCAGCTGGTCAACGGCCTCACCACGGCCGGCTATGTGACCCGCGAGCGCCCGCGAACGACAAGCGGTCGGTCCTGGTCGCCCTGACCGACACCGGCCGCCGCCGGCACCAGGAGCGGCAGGACGCCCTGACCGGGGCGCTCGACAGCGCCCTTGCCCGGCATGACGCCGCCGCTCTGGACACCGCGACCGACGTGCTGCGGCAGCTGGCCGCCATCTACGACCGGCTCTGAGCCACGCTCCGGCGCTCAGCTCCAGCCGGCGCCGGCCCCGGGGTCGCCCCGGGATGCCGGGGAGCTGGCGATCAACCCGATCATCTACGCGGAGGTCGCCGCCGGCTTCGACACGGTCGAGGACTTGGACGAGTCGCTTCCAGCCGCGGACTTTCCCCGGCTGGCCCTGCCCTACCCGGCGGGCTTCCTGGCGAGCAAGGCGTTTCTGGCCTACCGCAGGCGCGGCGGGCGAAGAGCTCCCCGCCGCCGGACTTCTACATCGGCGCGCACGCCGCGGTCAGCGGGTACCGGCTGCTCACCCGCGACAGTGCCCGGTACCGTTCGTACTTCCCCAAGCTCGTCCTGGTCACGCCCGACGACGAGGTGTGAGGCCCCGGGCATGACGAAGGCCCGCCGTCCGGTTCCACGGGACGGCGGGCCTTCGCGGCAGCTGGTGACCGTGAGGTCAGAAGCGGCGGGTCACCAGGGCGCGCTTGACTTCCTGGATGGCCTTGGTGACCTCGATGCCACGCGGGCAGGCATCGGTGCAGTTGAAGGTGGTGCGGCAGCGCCACACGCCCTCGCGGTCGTTCAGGATCTCCAGCCGCTGCTCCGCGCCCTCGTCACGCGAGTCGAAGATGAAGCGGTGCGCGTTCACGATGGCCGCCGGGCCGAAGTACTGCCCGTCGTTCCAGAACACCGGGCAGGAGGTGGTGCACGCGGCGCAGAGGATGCACTTGGTGGTGTCCTCGAAGCGCTGCACGTCCTCCTCCGACTGGATCCGCTCCTTGGTGGGGGCGTTGCCGGTGGTGATCAGGAACGGCATGACGTCGCGGTACGCCTGGAAGAACGGGTCCATGTCCACGACCAGGTCCTTCAGGACCGTGAGGCCCTTGATGGGCTCGATCGTGATCGGCTTCTCCGGGTTGACGTCCTTGATGAGCGTCTTGCACGCCAGCCGGTTCTTGCCGTTGATCCGCATGGCGTCCGAGCCGCAGACCCCGTGGGCGCAGGAACGGCGGTAGGTCAGCGTGCCGTCCTGCTCCCACTTGACCGTGTTGATCGCGTCCAGGACACGGATCTTCGGGTCGACGGTGAGCTGGTAGTCCACCCACACCGCTTCCGGGTGCTCCTCCGGGTTGAACCGGCGGATCCGGAGGGTGACGGTGACCAGTTCGACCTTGCCGGACTCGGCGGCGTCGAGACCGGCCGAGTGGTGGGGGAGTCGATCGTCGGGGTGCTCATCAGTACTTACGCTCCATCGGCTGGTAGCGGGTCACCACGACCGGCTTGTAGTCCAGGCGGATGCTGTCCTTGCCGTCAGCGTCCACCTCGCGGTACGCCATGGTGTGCTGCATGAAGTTGACGTCGTCGCGGGTCGGGTAGTCCTCGCGGAAGTGACCGCCGCGCGACTCCTTGCGGGCCAGCCCGGACACCGCCGTGACCTCGGCCAGGTCGAGCAGGTTGCCCAGCTCCACGGCCTCCAGCAGGTCGGTGTTGTAGCGCTTGCCCTTGTCCATCACCGAGATGTTCTTGTACCGCTCCTTCAGGGCGTGGATGTCGGCCACGGCCTGCTTGAGGGTCGACTCGGTGCGGTACACCATCGAGTTGGTGTCCATGGTCTGCTGGAGCTCGCTGCGGATGTCGGAGACCCGCTCCTCACCGGTGCCGGTGCGGATGCCCTCAAGCAGCTCGACCACCTTGGCGGCCGGGTTCTCCGGCAGCTCGACGTAGTCGGCGGTGGCGGCGTACTCGGCGGCGGCGATGCCGGCCCGGCGTCCGAAGACGTTGATGTCGAGCAGCGAGTTGGTGCCGAGGCGGTTGGCGCCGTGGACGGACACGCAGGCGACCTCGCCGGCCGCGTACAGGCCCGGGATCACGGTGTCGTTGTCCTTGAGCACCTCACCCTGGACGTTGGTGGGGATGCCGCCCATGGCGTAGTGCGCGGTGGGCTGGATCGGGATCGGGTCCGTGTAGGGCTCGATGCCGAGGTAGGTCCGCGCGAACTCGGTGATGTCCGGGAGCTTGGCGTCCAGCTGCTCCGGCGGAAGGTGCGTCAGGTCCAGGTAGACGTGGTCGCCGTCGAGGCCGCAGCCCCGGCCCTCGCGGATCTCGGTGTAGATCGCGCGGGAGACGACGTCACGGGAGGCGAGGTCCTTCATCACGGGGGCGTACTTCTCCATGAAGCGCTCGCCGTGCTTGTTGCGCAGGATGCCGCCCTCGCCGCGGGCGCCCTCGGTGAGCAGGATGCCCATCCGCCAGATGCCCGTCGGGTGGAACTGGAAGAACTCCATGTCCTCCAGCGGCAGACCGCGCCGGAACGCGGCGGCCTGGCCGTCACCGGTCAGGGTGTGCGCGTTGGAGGTCACCTTGAAGAACTTGCCGTTGCCGCCCGAGGCGAAGATCACGGACTTGGCCTGGAAGACGTGGATCTCGCCGGTGGCCAGCTCGTAGGCGACCACACCGGCGGTCCGGGTCTGGCCGTCGACCTCGTTGAGCAGCAGGTCGAGCACGTAGAACTCGTTGAAGAACTCCACGCCCTCCTTGACGCAGTTCTGGTACAGCGTCTGGAGGATCATGTGACCGGTGCGGTCGGCGGCGTAGCAGGAGCGGCGCACGGCGGCCTGGCCGTGGTCGCGGGTGTGCCCGCCGAAACGGCGCTGGTCGATCCGGCCCTCAGGGGTCCGGTTGAACGGCAGGCCCATCTTCTCCAGGTCGAGGACGGCGTCGATGGCCTCCTTGGCCAGGATCTCTGCCGCGTCCTGGTCGACCAGGTAGTCACCGCCCTTGACGGTGTCGAAGGTGTGCCACTCCCAGTTGTCCTCCTCGACGTTGGCCAGTGCGGCGGCCATGCCGCCCTGGGCCGCGCCGGTGTGGGACCGGGTGGGGTAGAGCTTGGTCAGCACTGCGGTGCGGCTGCGCTTGGTCGACTCGATGGCCGCGCGCATACCGGCGCCGCCGGCGCCGACGATGACGGTGTCGTACTTGTGTACCTGCATGACTGTTGGCTGCCTCGTCCGTCCCGCGCTCAGCTGATTGTGGGTCGAAGGTGAAGATGACCAGGCTGCCAGCAGCACGGTGAAGACCGTGGCGGTCACCAGGAGCACCTTCAGCCAGAACCGGGTGTTCTCGCGCTCCGCGTAGTCGTTGATGACCGTGCGCATGCCGTTCGCGCCGTGGAGCATGGCGAGCCACAGCATCAGCAGGTCCCAGAACTGCCAGAACGGCGAGGCCCAGCGGCCGGCCACGAAAGCGAAGCTGATCTTCGACACGCCGCCGTCCAGCAGCAGCTGGATGATCAGGTGGCCGAGGACCAGGAAGACCAGCACGATGCCGGACAGGCGCATGAACAGCCACGCCAGCATCTCGAAGTTGGTCCGCGACTTGCGTCCGGTCCGCTTGGTGCGGCTGCGCGGCGGCTCGATGAGGAAGGCGCTCGGGTCGCCCGCGTCGGTGAGCTCGATGTTGGTGTCGATAGCCATTTCTCGCCTCACCCGAACCAAGTGCGGAGGGTCACGCGCAGGATCGGGTAGAACGCACCCGCCATGAGCAGGACCCACAGGGTCACGACCGACCACAGCATCTGCCGCTGGTACTTCGGGCCCTTGGCCCAGAAGTCCACCGCGATGACCCGGAGGCCGTTCAGCGCGTGGAACAGCACGGCGGCGGTGAGCCCGTACTCCATCAGGTTGACGGGCCAGGTCTTGTACGTCGCGATCACGCTGTTGTAGGCGTTGGGGGAGACGCGCACAAGAGCGGTGTCGAGGACGTGGGCGAACAGGAAGAAGAAAATGAGGACACCGGTGACTCGATGAGCCACCCACGACCACATGCCTTCCCGACCGCGGTACAGCGTTCCAGCCGGCACGGAAAACCCTCCGGAAGCGGGGCGGGGGCTCGTCCGGCATCAGCGTCGGTCGGCCCGGCCGGGTATGGTCCACCGGCCCTCGCCATCGTAGCCACGTGGAGGGCCCGGCAGCCCGCCGGGGGTCTACCGTGTGATCAAACAGGCTCGTGCGGCCTAACCGTTACCGCCGCTGTGTCAACTCCTGAGCGCTCCTTGGCCCGAATTCCGGTGGTATTCCCACCTGAAACAGAACAATCCGGACAAGCACCCCGAAGGGTGCTGTGTCCGAGATCACCTCTGTCGTCTCAGGTTGCTGCCGAGGTGTGAGACGCCACCAGATGCTCCAGCCGGCTCAGTGCGATCCGGCGGAGCTCCTCCGCGGTGGTGCTGCGTTCGTCGTCGTGGTCGCCGGCCAGCCGCTGCCGCAGGCTCACCAGCACATGATCCAGTATCTCCTCCGGCGGGCAGTCGTCCAGGGAGACCACGAAGACATGGCCGAAGCGGGCTTCGTAGGCCGCGTGGGCGGCTCGCAGTGCGGTGTGCGCCGCCTGGCTGCCGGGGGCTCGCACCCCGAGCAGCGGCTGCGGCATGCAGCTCTCGTCCGCCAGGGCCTCGCTGAGGTCGGCGAAGGACATGTCGTAGGACGCCTCGCTGGCCGCGGCCAGCAGGGACGAGGTGTCCGGATAGGGGCGGTGCGCGGTCAGCCGCAGCGCCCAGCGGCGGCTGCCGCAGCATGCCAGCAGGGCCTCCTCGGCGGCGCCGGGGGTGGCCTCGTTCAGTCTCTGCAACCCGGTTGACGCGGCTTCCGGCTGTGCCGGAATGTCACTGGCCAGGGTGTCCTCCTCGGTCGACGGTTGCAGGAAGGTTCGGCGCGGCGACGGTAGTGCATGGTGCACGCGTTCTTCCGCCGGAACCCGTCCGGTTTGCGACGGCTGCGACGGAGGTCAGGGGGTGTGCGGTTGCGTTGTGCGGGAGCTGCGGTACGGAAGTTGACGGCCATGCAGGCGCCCCGCGCCCGTGCGCCGCACGTCAGGACGAGTTTGCGGGAGTTGGGTGCGCAGCACTAAGGATTCACTCGAATTGGCTATCAAGTCGAGACGCTTGCAGCCGAATGATGAGACGGCTTCGGGAGGTGAAGCGGAGGGGCACAGACCGCCTCCGCTTCCGGCCTCGACCCGCCCGGCCTGTCCCGGTTTCGGGCGCCCGCGTGGGTGTCCGCGTCGGTGTCAGCTCTCGCGGTGCACCTTGTGGTTGGCGGCCTGCGCCCGGGGGCGGACCACCAGCAGGTCGATGTTGACGTGCGGCGGCCGGGTGACCGACCAGGCGACGGTGTCCGCCACGTCCTGCGCCGTCAGCGGCTCGGCCACGCCCGCGTAGACGGCCGCCGCCCGGTCGCTGTCGCCGCCGAGGCGGTTCAGCGCGAACTCCTCGGTGCGCACCATGCCCGGGGCGATCTCGATCACCCGGATCGGCTCGGCGACCAGCTCCAGCCGCAGCGTGCCTGCGATGGCGTGCTCCGCGGCCTTGGCCGCGACATAGCCGCCGCCGCCCTCGTAGGGGGCGAAGGCGGCGGTGGAGGAGAGCACCACGATGGTGCCGTCCCCGCTCGCCCGCAGCGCGGGCAGCAGCGCCTGGGTCGCGTGCAGCGAGCCGAGCACGTTGACCTGGTACATCCGCAGCCAGTCGGCCGGGTCGCCGGCTTCGACGCTCTCCGCGCCGAAGGCCCCGCCGGCGTTGTTGACCAGCACGTCCACCCGCTCCAGCCCGGCCGCGAAGGCGTCCACGGCGGCCCGGTCGGTGACGTCCAGGGTGTGGGCGGTGGCCCGGCCCCGGCCGCGGTGATCTCCTTGGCCAGAGCCTCGATCCGCTCGGTGCGCCGGGCGACCAGGGTCACCGTGAAGCCCTCGTCGGCGAGCCGCCGCGCGGTTGCCGCGCCGATGCCGCTGCTGGCGCGGTGACCACCGCGACCTTGTCCGTGAAACGACCCGTCATCAGCCCTGTCTCCTCCGGTCTCGATACCTGCCCGGATCATCGTAGGCAGCCGGGGGCGCCGGTTCGGCCCCTTGTTCGGCCTTCGTCGCCCGGTGGGCGGCCGACGGGCCGCTGGCGGGTGGCTCGCGGGCGGTCGGCGGGTCCGGCGGGGGCGGCCTGGTGAAGTGATCTGGATCACTCCAATGTGCCCGTGTCCTTCGTCGGCGGGCATCGTTGGCCGGGTGTCCGGTGGCTGGAGCAGGGAGGACGGTAACCCGATGTCATACCCACGAAAGGCCGGTCCATGCGCCGTGCGGGCGACTTCATCCCCGTCCGGCCCTACTTTTTCGCGCGATCCCCTGCTGGCTCCGGTCAGCCGCCGTAGCCTTGTCGGGGTGAGCCACCCAGTTGACCTTCAGCCCGTCCCGGCCGTCCCCTTCGACCGCGCCGCCAGCGTGCTCGCGCACCTGCCGGAGCTCATCGAGATCCGCCGCGATCTGCACATGCACCCGGAGCTCGGACGGCAGGAGCTCCGCACCACCGGGCTGCTGCGGGCCAGGCTGGAGCAGGCCGGGCTCGAGCCCCGGGTACTGCCCGGCGGCAGCGGGCTGATCTGCGACATCGTCCCGAGGGCACCCCTGAGGGCACGCCGCTGACGGCCTTCCGCGCCGACATCGACGCGCTGCCGATCGAGGACGCCAAGCCTGCCTCGGTGCCCTACCGCTCGACTGTCCCCGGGGTGGCCCACGCCTGCGGGCACGACGTGCACACGGCGGTGGTGCTCGGCCTGGCGCTGGTGCTGGCCGAGGCCGTCGCGGCCGGGGCGCTGCGGATCCCGGTGCGGCTGCTGTTCCAGCCGCCGAGGAGGTCATGCCGGGCGGGGCGCTGGACATGATCGCGGCCGGGGCGATGGAGGGCGTCGGCCGGATCTTCGCGGTCCACTGCGACCCCAAGGTCGAGGTCGGCCGGATCGGCCTCAAGGTCGGCGCGATCACCTCCGCCTGCGACCGGCTGATGGTCTCCCTGGACGGCCCCGGCGGCCACACCGCCCGGCCGCACCTGACCACGGACCTGGTCACCGCCATCGCCAAGATGGCCGCCGACCTGCCCGGCGTGCTCGGCCGGCGGATGGATCCGCGCTGGGGCGTCAGCCTGGTCTGGGGCCGGATCGCCAGCGGCTCCGCGGTCAACGCCATCCCGCAGCACGCCGAGCTGGAGGGCACCGTCCGCTGCCTGGAGCTCGCGGGCTGGCGCGAGGCCCGGGCGCGCTGGAGGAACTGGTCAGCCAGATCGCCGAGACGCACCGGGCCAAGTGGGAGCTGGACTACCACCGGGGCGTGCCGCCGGTGGTCAACGAGGAGGAGTCGGTGCGGATGTTCACCGAGGCGATGGCCCGCAATGCCGGTCCGGGCCGGGTGGAGGGCACCGAGCAGAGCCTCGGCGGCGAGGACTTCTCCTGGTACCTGGAGCAGGCCCCCGGTGCGCTGGCCCGGCTCGGGGTGCGCGCCGTCGGCGACACCACCTCCCGGGATCTGCACCAGGGCACCTTCGACGTCGACGAGAGCGCGATCGGCGTGGGCGTCGGCCTGTTCGCCGAGCTGGCCCTGGGCTGACCGGCCCCGCCCACGGCGGGCACCCCGGGCCGACGAACGGCGCGGGGGCCGTCCTCGGGTTAGTGTTCCGCTGCGGCGCACGGACGCGTGTGCGTCGGCTACCAGGAGGAACAGCAATGACGGACGGTCAGCAGGACATAGTCGGCGCCATCGACTGGGAGGCGCTGCGCCTGGCCGCGCGGGAGGCCATGAGCCGCGCCTACGCCCCTACTCCAAATACCCGGTGGGGGCGGCAGCCCTGGTCGACGACGGCCGCACAGTCACCGGGTGCAATGTCGAGAACGCCTCCTTCGGCCTGACCCTGTGCGCCGAATGCGGGCTGGTCTCCAGCCTGCATGCCACCGGCGGGGGCCGACTGGTGGCCTTCACCTGCTGCGACGCGCCGGGGCCCCGCTGATGCCCTGCGGGCGCTGCCGCCAGCTGCTCTGGGAGCACGGCGGAGCCGAGCTGCTGGTGGAGTCCGTCTCCGGAATCCGGCCGCTGTCGGAGCTGTTGCCGGACGCCTTCGGTCCGGAACGGCTGTAACGGCCTTCCGTCGCCGATGTGACGCGCGTAGAGTTGGTCGGCGAACGCCGTTGACCCGCTAAGGAGCCACCCCATGGACGCCGTCTCCGTCATCCGCGCCAAGCGCGACCGCGCTGAGCTGACCGATGGCCAGATCGACTGGGTGATCGACGCCTACACCCGGGGTGAGGTCGCGGACGAACAGATGTCGGCCCTGGCCATGGCGATCCTGCTGAACGGGATGAACGCGCGTGAGATCAGCCGCTGGACCGGGGCGATGATCCGCACCGGCGAGCGGATGGACTTCTCCTCCCTGCCGCTGCCCACCTCGGACAAGCACTCCACCGGCGGCGTCGGCGACAAGACCACGCTTCCGCTGGCCCCGCTGGTCGCCGCCTGCGGTGCGGCTGTGCCGCAGCTCTCCGGCCGAGGCCTCGGCCACACCGGCGGGACGCTGGACAAGCTGGAGTCCATCCCTGGCTGGCGGGCCCGGCTCAGCAACGACGAGATGCTCCAGGTGCTGCGCGACACCGGCGCGGTGATCTGCGCCGCCGGGGACGGTCTGGCCCCGGCCGACCGCAAGCTCTACGCCCTGCGGGACGTCACCGGCACGGTGGAGGCCATCCCGCTGATCGCCAGCTCGATCATGTCCAAGAAGATCGCCGAGGGCACCGGCGCGCTGGTGCTCGACGTCAAGGTCGGCAGCGGGGCGTTCATGAAGTCCCTGGAGGATGCCGCGAGCTGGCCCGGACCATGGTCGGCCTGGGCACCGCGGCCGGGGTGAACACGGTCGCGCTGCTCACCGACATGTCCACCCCGCTCCTGACCGCGGGCAACGCGCTGAGTGCGGGAGTCGGTGAGGTCCTGGCCGGCGGCGGACCGGCGGACCTGGTCGAGCTGACCCTGGCCCTGGCCCGGGAAATGCTGGCCGCCGCCGGGGTCAACGGCAAGGACCCGGAGACCGCCCTCAAGGACGG
This sequence comes from Streptacidiphilus sp. 4-A2, assembly GCA_014284505.1. Lineage (GTDB taxonomy): Bacteria > Actinomycetota > Actinomycetes > Streptomycetales > Streptomycetaceae > Streptacidiphilus. The sequence continues at coordinate 7,721,273 of JAAFYY010000001.1, forward strand.
CTCGGCGATGGACCACTGGCGGCGGATGATCACCGCCCAGGGCGGCGACGTCGACGCTCCGCTGCCGGTCGCCCGGGAGCAGCACATCGTCACCGCCACCGCCTCCGGCGTGCTGACCGGCCTGGACGCCTATGCCGTCGGCGTGGCGGCCTGGCGGCTGGGGGCGGGCCGGGCCCGCAAGGAGGACCCGGTGCAGGCGGGCGCCGGGATCGAGATGCACGCCAAGCCCGGGGAGTCGGTGACCGCGGGCCAGCCGCTGCTGACCCTGCACACGGACACCCCCGAGCGCTTCGACTACGCGCTGGAGGCGCTGGCGGGCTCGACCACCATCGCCCCGGCCGGCACCGGCTTCACCCCCGCGCCGATCATCCTGGACCGCATCGCCTGATCGGTTCCGTCTGATCGGGCCGCCTGATCAGCGCCGTCTGGTCAGCGCCGTCTGATCGGGACTGCCTGATCGGGACTGCCAGAACCACCATGGAGGCCGCTGGGGCCGGTCTGCCGAGACCGGCCCCAGCGCGCGCGTGCGGTCGGCGCGCGCTCGGCGCGCGCTCAGTGCGCGGTGGCCAGGGCCTCGGGCCGGGCGGCCGTGTGGGCGCGCACCGTCGCATAGAGGGTGACCGCCGCGGCCAGGGCCATCGCGACCAGTCCCAGCAGTACGGTGTCGCCCAGCCGCCCTGGTGGTAGGCGTCCGCGCGAGGGTGCCGCCGAGGCTGTTGCCGAGGTAGTAGGCGGCCAGGTACAGCGCCGACGCTGGGCGCGGCCGTGGGTGGCGGTGCGGCCGACCGAGCCGAGGCCACGCAGTGCCGGTGAAGAAGCCCGCGTGATCAGCACCAGGCCGAGCACGCCAGCGGGGTCGAGTTCCGGCAGGGTGAGCAGCAGCCCGGCCGCGGTCGTGCCGATCGCCAGGTAGAGGGTGCCGCAAGCGGCCGGTGATCCGGGCGCGCGGAGGCGAAGGTGCCCACATAGACCGCTCTGCCAGAGAGGTTGAAGGGCGCGGCGACCAGGCGGTAGCCCATCACCGTGTAGACCGCGCCGAAGACCGTCATGAACAGCAGCCCGAGCACGAACAGCCGGAACAGCAGCGGGTTGCGCAGATGCGCGCGACGGTGCGTACCAGCGCGCCGGCCGGGCGAAGTTGCGGGCCCGGGGGATCAGCGCCCGGAAGGCGGCCGCGCACAGCAGCGAGAGCACCGCCACCGCGCGCCCCCAGCGCCAGCCGAACGGCCGGCCACGATGCCGGAGACCAGCCGCCCGGCCATCCGCCGATGCTGTTGCCCGCCACGTACAGGCCCATGGCCGAGGCCAGTGCCGAGGGGTGGACCTCCTCCGCCAGATAGGCCATCGCGGTCGCGGGCAGCCCGGCCAGCGCGATCCCCTGGAGCGCCCGCAGCGCGGTGAGCACCGTGAGGTCGGGGAGAACGGGATGACCAGCGCCAGGGCCACGGCGGTGAACACCGAGGCGGTCATCACCGCTGGCCCGAACTTCTCGGAGAGCGCGCTACCGGATCACCGCCAGCGCCAGGCCGATGGTGGCGGCCGAGACGGTGAGGCTGGCCTGCGCCGGGGTCAGCCGCAGCGAGGCGGACAGGGTCGGCAGCAGCGCCTGCGGCGAGTAGAGCAGCAGGAAGGTGGCCAGTCCGGCGCCGAAGAGCGCGAGCTGGGCGCGGCGCAGGCCCCGGCTGCCCGGCAGGTGGCGGGAGTCGGCGTCGGCGGACGGCAGTGCGGCGGACGGCAGTGCGGCGGACGCCAGCGAGGAGGACGGCAGTGCGGAGGAGGCAGGCGCGGGCGCGGTGGTCCGGAAACCCGGGAGCGGCTCGTCGGATGCCCCGCTGAAGGCAGAAGGCATGATCCGAACGTAGAACGCGCGTGCTGATGCGTCCAATGCATGAAAGCCGGATGATTGATGCTGTGAGGAATGAACACAGGTCAGCGCCGCAGATGCAACACCAGCGAGACACGGACGTGACAGCACCGTCGATCGCCGAGCTCGCCCCGGACGCCCCGGCGGTGGGGCTGGCGCCGCTGCTGGCGCAGTTCGCCGCGGTCGCCAGGCTGGAGCATGTGACCCGGGCCGCAGTCGAGTTGGGCATGCCGCAGCCCACCCTGAGCCGGGCGGTCGCCCGGCTGGAGGCCGAGCTCGGGGTGGCCCTGCTGGCCCGCGAGGGGCGCACGGTGCGGCTGACCCGGGCCGGGCAGATCTTCCGGGCGTCGGTGGAGCGTGCGCTGGCCGAGGTCGAGGGGTGTGGAGGCGGCCCGGGCGGAGGCCGACCGGTCGGCGGGCGGGTCGCCTTCGGCTTTCTGCACACCATGGGCTCGGAGGCGGTGCCGATGCTGCTCCGCGGCTTCCGGGGGCCACCCCCGGGTGCGGTTCCAGCTGGTGCAGGACTACGGCGAGTCCATGCTCCAGCGGTTGCGTGAGGGGGAGCTGGATCTGTGCCTGGTGTCGCCGCGCCCGGACGGCTCGGAGCTGACCTCGCGGCGGCTCGGCGAGCAGCGGCTGCGGCTGGTGGTGCCGGCCGAGCACCGGCTGGCCGGGCGGCAGCGGGTCAGGCTGGGCGAGGTCGCGGACGAGTCGTTCGTGATGCTGGAGCCCGGGTACGGGCTGCGCCGGATCACCGACGGCCTGTGCGCCGAGGCCGGGTTCACCCCCAGGGTCTCCTTCGAGGGGAGGAGGCGGAGACCCTGCGCGGGATGGTCGCGGCCGGTCTCGGCGTGGCGGTGCTGCCCCCGGCCACCGCGCCCCGGCCGGAGGTGGCCGAGCTGGCGCTGACCTCCGCGGGTGCGCGCCGCGAGCTGGCGCTGGTGTGGTGACCGGGCGCCCGCTGACCGCGCCGGTGCGGGAGTTCCGCTCCTATGTGCTCTCGGTGCGCGACCAGTTGCCGCTGCACAGCTGAGCCGCAGCCGATCGAGCGGGATCATCCGAACAGGGGACCCCGATTTGGGTGCATACGCACTCTGTGTGTAATACGTTGAGCAGCCAGTCGGGCACGGGGTAGTCACCTGTCGTTCCGCTGGCCCGGCTCACCCTGACGTGAGGAATCCCCCATGAAGAACGCAACGCTCAAGGCCGCCGGTACCGTCGCGCTCGGTGTCGCGCTCGCCGCCGCCGCGATCACTCCCGCCGTCGCCGCTGCCGAGACCGGCTCCCTGCTGAGCGGGCTGCCGACCAACGCTGCTCCGTTGCAGAGCCTGACGCAGGCCCCGCTGTCCGACGGCAGCCAGGCGCTGACCTCGCGGACCGGCAGCGTCCACGCGGTGACCGGGGCCGCGCAGGAGCTGGTCGACACCGAGACCCCGGTGCTCCAGCGCCCGGATCAGCACCTGCCGTCGTGCGCTCGCAGGAGCCGACCACTCGCGGCCTCGGCGGGGTGCCCGGACTGAGCGGCCTGCCGGCGACGGCCGGGCTCCCGGCCCTGCCGACCGCGCGCTGAGCGGCCTGCCGGTGCACTCGCCGCTGGGCTGAGCCCACGGCAAGGGCTGTGGCTGTTCGCCACAGCCGGGGTCGGACCCGCCTCCCGCCGGAGGCGGGTCCGACCCGTTCCCTGACCCGTCGCGGCGTCACGGTTCCTGGGCAGGAGCACCCACAGGGCCAGGTAGATCAGGAACTGGGGCCGGGCAGCAGGCAGGACGCCAGGAAGAGCACCCGGACGGTGAGCGGCTCCAGGCCGAAGCGTGCGGCGATACCCGCGCAGACACCCCGATGACGCGGTTGTGGCGGGGGCGGGAAAGCGTGGCGGTGGTCATGGCGGACTCCTGGTCGGACGGTTCGGCTGCGGGTCAGGAAGGGTTCCTTCGCTGTGCCTCAGCCCCGCTCCGGCGGCCCGCAGGCGTCAGACCGCCCGACGATCCCGCCCCCGGTGCTCCCTGCTCCCGGCGGACCGGGGCTCAGGGTCCGGCTCAGGGTCGCTCTCAGGGCGCACCGGTACCGGGGCAGCTGGGCGGCCGTGCCGAGGGTGCGGGGAGGGACGGGTGGTGCGTGCCGCGCTTCAGTGTGCGGAGGGGCGATCTCGAAGCCGCCGGTGCGGATCCTCCGGCAGCCGAGCGCTCGCGGCCGCGCCGCCGCCGCAGCGCCGCCCGGGACGCCGGGACGACCAGCAGATGCGCCAGCGCCATGCCCGCCCGCGAGCAGGATGTCGTCCACGTCCAGCAGATGGCTGGTCAGCGAGGACTGGAACAGTTCGACACCGGTGGCGATCAGCAGGCCGGTGAGCAGCGTCCGCAGGAAGGACGGCAGGGCGGGCGCGTCCACGCGGCCCCCGGCCAGCGGCAGCAGCACCCGAGCGGGGCGAGCAGCAGCAGCCGCGCGCCAGTTCCAGATAGGCGTGGGCGGTACCGGCGTGCAGTTCGGAGCGGATGGTGGCGAAGGGCGTCAGATTGGCGTCGGCCATCCAGGCGGCCGAGATCGGCCGGAACGCCAGCCAGACCACCAGGGCCAGGTGCGCCGCGATCAGCAGCAGCCCCAGGCCGCGGGCCCGCTGGTGCACCGGCGGCTGTTGGCCCGAGGGGTCGTCGGCATCGTCCGCCGTGGCGGACCACTCTTCGACAACCGTTCCCACGCCGGCCTCTCCTGGTGCACGCCGGAAAGGACGCTTCCGGTCCTCGGCCCGGTTCCCGCCCAGGTCACCGGGATCACGGGCGGCTGGATCGCGGGTGCGGGATCAGAGGCGCGGGATCACGGGCGGCGGGATCGCGGGTGCGGGCGCGCGGCGGATCAGGGGGAGGCGGTGACCGCGGCGCTGGTGTGCCGGTCGGGCTGCCGGTACCGCTGCCGCCGCCGGTACCGCTCGGTTGCAGGCAGGAGAGCGGCCCGGTGAGCGTGGGCGAGGGGGTGGGCGAGGCGGTCGCGCTCGGACGGCCCTCGGGCCGGTGGCCTCGGGCACGGGCCAGCCGGGGGCGCCGGTGGACTGCGCGGCGTAGGCGTCGCGGTCCAGCTGGGACAGGCTGGCGCCAGGTGACGGCGGGCAGGCGGTACGGGACGCGCCCTGCCCGGCGTCCACCGGCAGCGAGGTGTCGCGGATGCCGCAGCCGCTGAGCAGCGCGGCGAGGGCGGCGACGACGCCGGCCACGGCGGCCAGCCTGCCCCCGGATCCGGTCGCGGGCCGGTCGCGGAGCGGGCGCGGCCCGGGGCCGGGGAGACGGCGCGCTGACGGGGGCGGCGCGGGTGGAGCGGGAGTGGTTCAGCGGGGCTGTCCTTCGGGCTGTCGGTGTCGCGGGCGGGGCCTGGGCCCGCCGTCCGCCGCCAGCGGGTGGCCCGGCTCCACGGCCGAGGTCATGGGCAGACGCAGGGTGAAGCAGGCCCCGCCCTCGGGGGAGTTCGCGGCGGTGATGGTGCCGCCGTGGATGCGCGCGTTCTCGGAGGCGATGGAGAGCCCGAGGCCGCTGCCCTCGGAGCGCGGCGGGCCGCGTCCGCCTTGAAGAACGGTCGAAGACATGCGGCAGCACGTCCTCGGGGATGCCGGGCCGCCGTCGGAGACCTGGACCACCAGCTCCGTCCTCGACCCGGACTTTCACCCGGACCGGGAGCCGCCGTGCTTGATGGCGTTGCCGATCAGGTTGGCCAGCACCACGTCCACCCGGCGCGGGTCGACCCGGGCGACGATGCCGCGCGGCGCGTCCAGCTCCACCGAGTCCAGCCAGGCGCGGGTGTCGATGCAGGAGGTGATCAGGTCCGACACGTCGACCTCGTCCAGGACCAGCTTGGCCGTGCCGGCGTCGAAGCGGGTGACCTCCATCAGGTTCTCCACCAGGTCGGTGAGCCTGCGGGTCTCGCTCACGACCAGCCGCACCGCGGGGGCGATCATCGGGTCCAGCGCCTCGGCCTCGTCCTCCAGGATGTCGGTGACCGCGGTCATCGCGGTGAGCGGGGTCCGCAGTTCGTGCGACATGTCGGCGACAAAGCGGCGGCTGGCGTGCTCGCGCGCGCTCAGCCTCGACCTGGGCCTGGAGCGACTCCGCGGTCTGGTTGAAGGTCTGCGACAGGTCGGCCAGTTCGGCCGCGCCGGTGACTTCGAGCCGGGTGTCCAGCCGTCCGCGCCCAGCTGCCGGGCGGCCTCGCCGAGCTTGGCCACCGGACGCAGCACCGTCGCCGCCGCCAGCTGCGCCAGCAGCACCGAGCCCACCAGCGCCAGCAGCGTGGCGATGCTCAGCGACCAGGCCAGCGAGTCCAGGTCGCTGCGCTCGTCGGCCAGCGACTTGAACATGTAGGCGGTGGGGCCGTCCGGCTGCACCTGGTCGCCGCCGACCAGGTAGGGCGTTCCGGCCAGGGTGATCCGCTGCCAGAACAGGTGGTACTGGCCGGGGTCGGTGATGCAGTAGGAGCACGGACGGGTGACCGAGTCCACCAGCGTCGCCGGGACCATGGCCGTGCTGATGCCGGGCGCGGAGCTGGCCACGCAGCCCGGCTGGGTCAGCACCACGTCGTACTGGAGGCCGGTGTCGGCCATCAGGATGGCGGCCTGGCGCAGCTCGTCGCAGTCGGGTTGCAGCGGCAGGTCGGTGACCGTCCGGTCCAGGGCGCTGCGGAAGTCGCTCAGCGCCGCGTCCTGGGTGCGCTTGAGCACCGCGTCCCGGTTGAGCCAGTACGAGATGCCGGAGACCGAGACCGCCGCGGCGAGTGCGACCAGTGCGAACACCACGATCAGTCGTATCCGCAGCGAGGTGGTCCGCAGGCGGTGCAGCAGTCCCGTCCCGGGGGTCTTCCGGGAGGCCTTCGAGCTGTCTGTCACGTCGCCTTCGCAGTCTGGGGTCCGGGGGTGGTGCCGATCGGTGGTGCTGGGGTGGTGCTGCGGGTCGGTGCTGAGGGGTGTGCGGCGGCCGAGCCTACTGCGGCGGGTCCAGCCGGTAGCCGACACCGCGGACCGTGCGGATCAGGGTCGGCGCGGAGGGGACGTCCTCGACCTTGGCCCGCAGCCGCTGCACGCAGGCGTCCACCAGCCGCGAGTCGCCCAGGTAGTCGTGCTCCCAGACCAGGCGCAGCAGCTGCTGGCGGGAGAGCGCCTGGCCGGGCCGGCCGCTCAGCTCCAGCAGCAGCCGCAGCTCGGTCGGGGTCAGCTGGAGGTCCTGCCCGGCCTTGGTGACCGTCATCGCGCTGCGGTCGATCACCACGTCCCCGTAGGTGAGCGAGTCGGTGCTCTCGCGCTCGCCGCGGCGCAGCACGGCGCGGATCCGGGCGTCGAGCACCCGCGGCTGCACCGGCTTGACCACGTAGTCGTCGGCGCCGGACTCCAGCCCCACCACCACGTCGATGTCGTCGCTGCGGGCAGTCAGCAGGATGATCGGCAGCTGATCGGAGCGGCGGATCCGGCGGCACACCTCGAAGCCGTCGATGCCGGGCAGCATCACGTCCAGCACGATCAGGTCGGGGCGTTTCTCCTTGAACAGCCGCAGGCCGTCCTCACCGGAGGCGGCGACCGATACCTGATGACCCTGCCTGGTCAGGGCGAGCTCCAGGCCCGTCCGGATGGCGTCGTCGTCCTCGATGAGCAGCAGATGTGACACGTCCGCCATTCTGGCGCATCCCGCGACCGGTGATCGACCCGCCCGGCATCTTTTCGCTCACCTGCGGCGTCACCGAGCCGATGTTCGACGTTCTTCCCCGGTTGGTCCTCTGTGACAGTGCTGTGACAGTCGGCGGACACCGTCATGACGCGCGGACGGCAGGCTACTGGTTGTCGGAGTCGGGGGACCCCGGCAACACGCACCACCAACCAACCAGGGAGCGCAGCATGACCGCAGTCACCGAGGGCCGGACCGTCACGGCACTTCGCGCCGCGCGCCCCGGACGCGCGTCGCAGCACCGGCACGGAGCGCACGGCACGCACAGCAGCACCGGCAGCATGAACACCATGACGCTGTCACTGCGGGGTGTGGTTCTCGGAACCGCGGTTCGCGAACTTCCGGCCGGGGTGGGGGCCCCGGAGACGGCCGGGAGCAGCACCGGGGGAGTGCCGGTGGCGGTGCCGGCCGTCAAGGCCGGCGCGGTGAGTCAGCACGGCACGAGCCATGACGAGGAGTTCTCGGCCTATGTCCGGGAGCGCCGCGCCGCGCTCTACGCCACCGCCTACCACCTCACCGGTGACCGCTTCGCCGCCGAGGACCTGTTGCAGAGCGCGCTCTTCAGCACCTACCGGGCGTGGGACCGGATCACCGACAAGGCCGCGGTCGGCGGGTACATGCGCCGCACCATGACCAACCTGCACATCTCGGCCTGGCGTCGTCGCAAGCTCAACGAGTACCCGACCGAGGAGATGCCGGAGACCGTCGGCGACACCGACGCGATGGGCGGCACCGAGCTGCGGGCGGTGCTCTGGCAGGCGCTCGCCAAGCTGCCGGAGAGCCAGCGCACCATGCTGGTGCTCCGCTACTACGAGGGCCGGACCGACCCGGAGATCGCGGATGTGCTGAACATCAGCGTCGGCACGGTCAAGAGCAGCATCTGGCGTGCGCTGCGCCGGCTGCGCGAGGACGAGACCCTGGCGTCGCAGGACGGCGACCTGGGTATGGCTTTCGGCGAGCTGGTGGCCTGACCCGACGATCGGCGGTGCGCCGCCGGGGGACGTCGGGCGTACGGGGTCCGCGTGGTCCGGGGGGATCATGGGGGCAAGCCCGAGGGCATCCGGGGAGACGGGGGACGTCGCGGGATGGGGAAGGTCCGGGGGGACCGGACCCGCGGCACAAGGGAACGGGCGCGGCACCTCGGGGGAGGGAAGCCGCGCCCGTTCCGTCATGTCCGGGCCCGGCCGGAAGCCCGGGCAGGAACATCGCCGGAAACCCGGCACAGGCATCGCCGGGCGGAAGTGTTCGGGAACGCGAACGGGCACGCACTCGGGGGGGAGGAGCGCGTGCCCGTCCTCAACGGACGACCGGACCCAGGGGGGTGGGCGGGGCCGCCCGGTCTGCGGGGGTTTCCGGGGCCGGGGCCTCAGATTCCCATCGGGTGCCAGACCGTCTTGGTCTCCAGGAAGGCCAGCAGGCGGTCGGTGCCCGGAGCGGCGGTCCAGTCCTCGCCGTCAGGGGCGGGAGCGGACGCCGTACACGTTTAAGGGTATCCGCTGCGAGCGCCTCCAGCGCCCGCGCCGAGCCGGTGCCTTCGCCGGGATTTGCTCCGGTGAGGTCCACGGCGTTCACGTCGCTGTGGGAGGCGAGCGTCGGCGCGATGTCCTCGGTCCGGCCGGAGAGCAGGTTGACCACTCCGCCGGGCACATCCGAGCTGTTCAGGACCTCACCCAGGGACAAACCGGGCAGCGGGGCCTCCGGTGCGAGGGCCACCACGGCGGTGTTCCCGGTGGCGATCACCGGCGCCAGTACGGACACCAGTCCGAGGAGGGAGAAGCCGGTGCCGCCGCGTGGCGCGACCACGGCGACCACACCGGTGGGCTCCGGGGTGGAGAGGTTGAAGTAGGGCCCGGCGACCGGGTTGGCCGAGCCGGCGACCTGGGCCACCTTGTCGGTCCAGCCCGCGTACCAGATCCAGCGGTCGACCGCGGCGTCCACCAGCGCGGCGGCCTTCTTCGCGCCGATGCCCTCGGCGGCGGCCACCTCGTCGGCGAACTGCGCGCGGCGGCCCTGGAGCATCTCGGCCACCCGGTAGAGCACCTGTCCCCGGTTGTAGGCGGTCGCGCCGGACCAGCCGGGGACGGCCTTGCGGGCGGCGGTGACCGCGTCGCGGGTGTCCTTGCGGGTGCCCCGGGGGGCGTTGGCGAGCCAGTCGCCGGTCCTGCGGTCGGTCACCTCGTACACCAGTCCGCTCTCGGAGCGGGGGAAGGCCCCGCCCACATAGAGCTTGTAGGTCTTGAAGACGGGCAGGCGGGTCAGCGGGTCAGACATCGAGGTACGCCTCCAGGCCGTGGCGGCCGCCCTCGCGGCCGTAGCCCGACTCCTTGTAACCGCCGAAGGGCGACGTCGGGTCGAACTTGTTGAAGGTGTTGGACCAGACGACACCGGCCCGCAGCCGGGCCGCGGTCCACAGGATGCGCGAGCCCTTCTCGGACCAGACGCCGGCCGACAGCCCGTAGGGGGTGTTGTTGGCCTTGGCGACGGCCTCCTCCGGGGTGCGGAAGGTCAGCACCGACAGCACCGGGCCGAAGATCTCCTCCCGGGCGATCCGGTGGGTGGCGCTGACGCCGGTGAACACCGTCGGCGCGAACCAGTAACCGGACGTGGGCAGTTCGCACTCGGGGGACCAGCGCTCGGCGCCCTCGGCCTCGCCCGCCTCGGCCAGCTCGGTGATCCGGGCCAGCTGGGCGGCCGAGTTGATGGCGCCGACGTCGGTGTTCTTGTCCAGCGGGTCGCCGACCCGCAGGGTCGCCATCCGGCGCTTGAGCGCCTCCATGACCTGGTCGTGCACGGACTCCTGCACCAGCAGCCGCGAGCCCGCGCAGCAGACCTGGCCCTGGTTGAAGAAGATCCCGTCGACGATCCCCTCGACCGCCTGGTCGATCGGGGCGTCGTCGTAGACGATGTTGGCGGCCTTGCCGCCGAGCTCCAGCGACAGCTTGGTGCGGCTGCCGGCCAGGCCGCGGGCGATCGCCCGGCCGACCTCGGTGGAGCCGGTGAAGGCGACCTTGTCGACGCCGGGGTGCCCGGTGAGCGCGGCGCCGGTGCGGCCGTCGCCGGTGACGATGTTCACCACACCGCGCGGCAGCCCGGCCTGGCGGCAGATCTCGGCGAAGCGCAGGGCGGTCAGCGGGGTGGTCTCCGCGGGCTTGAGCACCACGGTGTTGCCGGTGGCCAGCGCCGGGGCGATCTTCCAGGCCAGCATCAGCAGCGGGAAGTTCCACGGGATGACCTGCGCGGCCACGCCGAGCGGGCGCGGGTTCGCGCCACTCGCGCCATCTGCCGTCCTCCGGCCGAAACCGGCGTACTCCAGCTTGTCGGCCCAGCCGGCGTAGTAGAAGAAGTGCGCGGCGACCAGCGGCAGGTCGACGTCGCGGGTCTCCCGGATGGGCTTGCCGTTGTCGATGGACTCCAGCACCGCCAGCTCGCGGCTGCGCTCCTGGATGATCCGGGCGATCCGGAAGAGGTACTTGCCGCGTTCGGCGCCGGGCAGCGCGGCCCAGCCGGGGAAGGCGTCGCGGGCGGCGCGGACCGCGCGGTCCACGTCCTTGGCGGTGCCCTGGGCGAACTCGGCCAGCGGCAGGCCGGTGGCGGGGTCGACCGTGGTCAGCGTCTCCTGGCCGCTGCCCTCGATGTGCTCGCCGTTGATGTAGTGGCCGTAACGGGAGGCGATCTCGCCGGCCGCCGCGCGGGACTCCGGGGCGGGGGCGTAGCCGAACAGCTTGCGGCCGACCGGACCGGCGGGCGCCCCGGCGGTGACCGTGGCGGTGGCCCCGGCCGTGCTCGCGGGCGCGGTCGTGGCTTCGGCCCTGGCGGCCTTGGCTGCGTTCTTGGCCGTGCTCTTGGCTGTGCTCTTCGCGGAAGAAGAGGTGGGAGGAGGAGTCACTGCTCAGTCCACCGTCACATAGTCGGGGCCGGAGTACCGGCCGGTGGTCAGCTTCTGCCGCTGCATGAGCAGGTCGTTCAGCAGGCTGGAGGCGCCGAAGCGGAACCAGTCCGGGGAGAGCCAGTCGTCGCCCAGGGTCTCGTTCACCAGCACCAGGTACTTCATGGCGTCCTTGGTGGTGCGGATGCCCCCGGCGGGCTTCACGCCGATCTGGACCCCGGTCGCGGCGCGGAAGTCGCGGACGGCCTCCAGCAGCACCATGGTCACCGGCAGCGTGGCGTTGACGCCGACCTTGCCGGTGGAGGTCTTGATGAAGTCCGCCCCGGCGGCCATCGCCAGCCAGCTGGCCCGGCGCACGTTGTCGTAGGTGCCCAGCTCGCCGGTCTCGAAGATCACCTTGAGGTGGGCGGCGGTTCCGTCCGGCCGGGTGCAGGCCGCCCGGACCGCCTGGATGGTCTCGAAGACCTCCAGGTAGCGGCCGGAGAGGAAGGCACCCCGGTCGATCACCATGTCGATCTCGTCCGCGCCGGCGGCGACCGCCTCGGCGGTGTCCGCGAGCTTCACCGGCAGCCCGGCCCGCCCGGAGGGGAAGGCGGTGGCGACGGCGGCGACCTTGATCCCGCTGCCGGTCAGCGCGGCGCGGGCGGTGGCCGCGAGGTCCGGGTAGACGCAGACGGCCGCGGTGCTGGGCACCGAGGGGTCACCGGGATCGGGACGCCTGGCCTTGGTGCACAGCGAGAGCACCTTGCCGGGGGTGTCGGCACCCTCCAGCGTGGTCAGGTCGATCATCGAGATGGCGAGGTCGATGGCGTACGCCTTGGCCGTGGTCTTGATCGACCTGGTGCCGAGGGCGGCGGTGCGGGCCTGGAGGCCGACCGCGTCGACGCCGGGGAGCCCGTGCAGGAAGCGGCGCAGGGCGGCGTCCGAGGCGGAGATCCCGGCCAGGGCGGGGCCCGGCTGGAGCGCGGGCGGGGGCGCGGCTGGGGAAGTGGAGGGCATGCTCACCAGCTGAGCATATCTACACGCGTAGCATTCCGTCTCCGTCCGGGTCGGAGGAATTCCGGGCGGCCCCGCCCGCCGTCCCATTTGTGAGGGTCGATGCCATACCGAAACCTGGCGGGGGCCGAACAGCCGGTCGCCTTGGGGCACAATCGGGAAACATGAGCGACGCACAGCAGCAGAATCGTCCTGACCAGGACACCGGTAAGAAGGGCACCGGCGCCGAGACCGCCAGTGCCAAGGCTGCCAGTGCCAAGGCTGCCGATGCAAAGACTGCCGGTGCGAAGGACGGTGGCGCCGGCAGCAGCCGTCGCCGGGGCCGGTGCGCCGGTTTATGCGGACCAGGTCTTCCGTTCCATGCCCGGCTTCGTCGCCGGGGCGCTGATCATGCTGCTGGTGGTGTGGCTGTCGATCGACGCCATCGCGGGCGGCAGCGGCCACGCCAGGGGGTCGCGGCGATCCTGCTGCTGGTACCGCTGGTCGGCGCCTTCACCGTCTGGCCGTGCGTGCGCGTCAATGCCTCCCGGCTGGTCGTCCGCAACCCGTTCCGGACGATCACCGTGCCCTGGGTCGAGGTCGAGTCGCTCCAGGCCGGGCTCTCGGTGGAACTGCGCACCGGCGGCAGCAAGTACCAGGTGTGGGCGCTGCCGGTGTCGCTGCGCCAGCGCAAGCGCGGCAGCCGCCGGGCGATGCGGCAGATGGGCGACCAGTCGCCGGGGATGGGGATGTTCGGCCGTCGCGGGCGGGTCTCCGCCGGCAACGACTACCCGGCCGGCGGCCCGGGGCTGCGCTCGCGCGGCGCGGGCGGCGCCGGGTTCGGCCAGTCCGACCCGAACCTCTCCTGGGCCGACAATGTGGTGACCCAGCTGAACGAGATGCGTGAGCAGGCCGGCCAGCCGGTCTCCACCGGCGCCGCGGTGGTGCGCTGGACCTGGTGGATCATCGCCCCGGCCGTGGTCGGCGCGGTCGGCATGATTGTGCTGCTGTCCTCCTGAGCTGCCTCCGGCCCACGGCCGGAACCAGGCCGCCCGCACCGGACCGGTGCGGGCGGCCTGCTGCTTCCCGGTCTCAGTCCAGGTGCGGGAGGGTGTTGTAGCAGTCGAGCTGGAGCCGGCCCTCCCCGGTGCGGGACCAGCGGGTGAGCGCGGTGTTGGCGACCGCGCCGCCGCGCAGCACCTCCTCCACCTCGGCCTCGTCCAGGTCGTCGATGATGTGCCGCAGCATCAGCACCACCGCGTCGTGGGCGACCAGCAGCACCCGGCGTGAGGCCTCGGCCTCGTACAGGTCCCGCAGCAGGCTGCGCAGCCGCAGCGCCACGTCGGCGCAGGACTCGCCGCCCGGCGGGCGCCAGCGCAGCTCGCCCAGCAGGCGCCGGCGGGGCCTCCTGCGGGTGGTGCAGTTCCACCGCCGCCGAGGTCAGCATCTCCAGTACGCCCAGCTCGCGGTCGCGCAGCCGCTCGTCGGTGCGCACCTCGGGCAGTGGCAGCCCGGCCCGGTCCAGGGCGGCGAGTACCCCCTCGGCGGTCTCCTGCGCGCGCAGGTACGGGGACACCCACAGGCTCTGCGGCGGCGGGCCCTGGCGGCGGGACGCGATCCAGCGGCCCAGCGCCTCGGCCTGGCCCCGGCCGAACTCGGTCAACGGCAGGTCCGCGTCGCGGCAGCTGATGCCGACGTCCAGCGCGCCGACCGCCTCGGCGGCCTCGAAGGCGGCGTTGGCGGTGCTCTGCCCGTGTCGCACGACGGTGAGGGTGAGCGGGAGGGTGGCCGGGCCGGCGGCGGTGCCGCGTGGTGCGCTGCGGTGGTTGGTCAGTTCCACGGATTGCCCCCTGTGAACTCGGTCGGCGCCGGTGCGGGGTGCGCCCGGGCCGCCGTCCCAGTGTGCGTGAGCCGGAGCCCCGGGCGGGGGCGCAAAGGAGGCGCATCGGGTGGTGAAGGAAGGGATCCCGGGGGCGTGCGTCGCCGCGGATCCGCCCTGGTGCTCCGGCGGCTGCCCGGCCGCCGGCGGCCGCACCGGTGGGTGCGGCGGCCGCCGGCCGGGCAGCTGGGGCAGGCCGGCCCAGCCGGCTCAGCTGGGCCGTTGCAGCCGTGCGGTGAACTTGTAGCGGTCGCCGCGGTAGACCGAGCGCACCCACTCCACCGGCTCGCCGGCGTCGTCGAAGGAGTGCCGGAGAGCAGCAGCATCGGCAGCCCGACATCGGTGCCCAGCTGCCCGGCCTCGGTCGGGGTGGCCAGCGAGGTCTCGATGGTCTCCTCGGCCTCGGCGACGCTGACCCCGTACACCTCGCTCAGCGCGGAGTAGAGCGAGTTGTACTTGACCAGGTTCCGCCGCAGCGCCGGGAAGCGCTTGGCGGACAGGTGCGCCGCCTCGATCGCCATCGGGTCGCCGTTGGCGAGCCGCAGCCGCTCCACCCGCAGCACCCGGCCGCCCGGACGGATGTCCAGCAGCGCGGCCAGCCGGTCGTCCGCGGTGATGTAGCCGACCTCCAGCAGCCGGGAGGTGGGCTCCAGCCCCTGGGCGCGCATGTCCTCGGTGTAGGACGTGAGTTGCAGCGCCTGGGAGACCTTGGGCTTGGCCACAAAGGTGCCCTTGCCCTGGATGCGCTCCAGTCGCCCCTCGACCACCAGCTCCTGCAGGGCCTGCCGCACGGTGGTGCGGGAGGTCTCGAACTCCAGGGCGAGGGTCCGCTCAGGGGGGACCGGAGTGCCGGGTGCCTGGGTCTGGGTGATCTGGAGCAGGTGTTTCTTGAGCCGGTAGTACTTGGGGACACGCGCGCTGACGGCGCCCTCCATGGACGGCTCCACGCCGGGGCCCCCTTCGGTCGTCATTGCCGCTCCTGCTTCCTGTCCCGTGGTCGGCGCAGCCGAACCGTCGTCTTGCGGCACTCATGGTGGCATGTCTTCTCCGTCGAAGCATGCGTGCCCACGCGTTGAAAAAGGCCCTGCCGTCACCGGATCGAACGAAAAACGGCGCTACTGGTACAGACGGATTCCTTGATTGGTCCAGGCCAAAACTCAACCCATGGTCTAGAGCTTGACAGTGGGTCCTGGCAAGTCCCCGTCTCGGAGGGTCGCGACCGGTCCTGGTCAGAAGGTGTACCACTGGATCACACCTTGGCGCTCCCCCGGTGTCGGCTTGATAACACCTGCTTCTGATTGCTCGGCAACCCGTTGACACCCGCATTGGTCTAGGCCAAGCTCCAGGCAACTGGTCTACACCACATCAACCAAAACACTCCCTGACTCAACCCCGGGTCGCGACACCCTCAACCTGCTCCGTGCAGGGTTCGCAAACCGGATTGCATGGGGGGGATCCGGGCATCCCAGGAGGATGGCGTGAACCGTCGTCTCATCGCCGCTATCGGCACCGCCGCGCTGGTCTTCAGCGTCGCTGCGTGTAGCAGCTCCAGCAAGTCCACCACCAGCAGCGGCAGCTCCAGCAGCAGCTCCAGCTCTGCCAGCGGCAAGACCCTCACCGTCTGGCTGATGACCGGTGACAACCCGGCGGACTGGGTCAGCAGCGTCACCGCCGACTTCAAGGCCGCCAACCCGGGCGTCAAGCTCGACATCGAGGTCCAGCAGTGGACCAACATCGTGCAGAAGGTCACCGCGGCCCTCTCGCAGAACAACCCGCCGGACGTCATCGACATCGGCAACACGCAGACCCCCTACTACGCGGCTGCGGGCGGTCTGATGGACCTCACCTCGCTGAAGTCGGCGCTGGGCGGCGACGGCTGGACCGCCTCGATGAACGGCTCGGCCGTCTACCAGGGCAAGCAGTACGCCGCGCCGTGGTACGCCGGTGGCCGTGCGGTGATGTACAACAAGAAGCTGTGGGCGGCGGCCGGCCTGACCTCCACCCCACCACGATGACCCAGTACATCGCGGACCTGAACAAGCTCAAGGGCGCCTCGGGCGTCTCCTCCGCGCTCTACCTGCCGGGCCAGTACTGGTACTTCTTCGACGGTCTGCTCCAGCAGGCGGGCGCCAACATCGCCACCCAGTCCAACGGCTCCTGGACCGGCACCCTGAACTCGCCCGCCGCGCTCCAGGCGGCCCAGCAGTTCAAGACCCTCCAGGCGTTCGGCACGGCCCCCAAGGACCAGACCGAGGCCACCCAGGACACCTACTTCGAGAAGGGCAACGTCGCGACCATGATCGCGATGGGCTACGAGCAGGCGACCATCGCTGCGGCCACCCCCTCGCTGGCCAACGAGATCGGCTGGTTCCCGATCCCGGGTGACACCGCGGGCACCCCCGGCAAGACCTTCCTCGGTGGCTCCAACCTGGCCATCTCCAAGAACAGCGCCAACCCGACGCTGGCCGAGAGCTTCCTGAAGGTCGCCCTGGACCAGAAGAACGAGTCCCTCTTCGCCAAGGACTCGGGCTTCCTGCCCAACACCCAGGCCGACTACTCCGCGCTGGCCGGCAACGCCTACGCCGCGGCCTACGAGCAGGCCGCGCCCGAGGCCGGCTACACCCCGCTCGTCCCGACCTGGGCGAACGTGGAGAACCCGCCGAACCCGATCACCACGCTGTTCCTGACCCCGTCCTTGAGGGCCAGAGCCCGGCCTCCTCGGCCGCTGCCGCCGACGCTCAGATCGCCACCCGGCTGAACCAGCAGCAGTAAGCAGCAACCGCCACTGTGCCGCCCGTCCCGAGCGCGACTGCGCCGGGGCGGGCGGCACCGCCCGCTGAAGACATCAGGGCCCGATAGAACTGAGAGGCATGGCGATGCCATCCAACGGAGCACAGACCGGGCTCAGGGACGACGGCGACACCGCCGTGCTGCGTTCCCCGGGCTCAGGTGACCAGGCGGGGGCGAAGGTCGGCGGCGGACGGCTGCGCAGAGCGGGGTCGCGCAGGACCGGCAACAGCAACGCCGGCATCACGCCCTACCTGCTGCTGCTGCCTGCGCTGGTGGTGATCATTGTCTTCATCGTCTACCCGTCGATCGACGAGATCCTGATCTCCTTCCAGCGGCTCAACGCGTTCGAGCTGATCGGACACGTGACCAGGTGGGTCGGCTTCGCCAACTACCAGTCGATCCTCTCCAGCCAGACCTTCTGGGACGTCTTCGGCCGGACCGTCGTCTTCACCGCGGCCAACGTGGTGCTGATCATGGGCGGCGGCACGCTGATCGGGCTGCTGCTGAACAAGCTCGGCGGCAAGATGCGGTTTGTGCTCTCCCTCACCATGGTCTTCGCCTGGGCGGTTCCGGTGGCCGCCGCGACCACGGTCTACCAGTGGCTCTTCGACGAGCAGACCGGGGTCGTCGACTGGCTGTTCGCCAAGGCCGGCTTCCACGGGATGGCCCACTACGACTGGATGTCCAACGAGTACACGGCCTTCGCCGTGGTCGTCCTCTGCATCGTCTGGCAGTCCATCCCGTTCGTGGCCTTCAACGTCTACGCGGGCCTGACCACGATCTCCGGCGAGCTCTACGAGGCCGCCCGGCTCGACGGCGCCGGCCCGTTCCGGATCTTCCGCTCGGTGATCTTCCCGATGCTGAGGCCGCTGTTCTTCGGCACGATCTTCCTGGAGATCATCTGGGTCTTCGGGGCGCTGAACCAGGTGCTGCTGATCACCGGCGGCAACCCGGTGGGCAAGACCGACACCCTCCCCGTCTATGCCTATCTGACCGGTGTCGGTCAGCAGTCCTACGGCATGGGCGCCGCCATCGCGGTGGTCACCATCGTCATGCTCTGCGTGCTGATGTCGTTCTACTTCCGCATCATCCTGAAGCAGGAGGACGAGCTGTGAGGCGCTCGCTCGCCGGCCGGATCACCTTCAACGGCCATCGCGCTGGTGCTCGCGGTCTTCTTCATCTTCCCGGTCTACTGGATGATCGCAACGGCGTTCACCCCGGCCGGCGACCTTTTCAGCAAGACGCCGGCGTTCTTCCCGCTGCACCCGACCCTGGCGCACTTCAAGGCCGCCACCCATGTCCTGGACTTCAGTGACTTCTGGATCAACAGCTTGACGGCGACCGTGGGCGCGGTGCTGCTCTCGCTGGTGATCGCGCTGATGGCCTCGGTCGCGGTGGCCCGGATGCGCTTCCGGGGCCGTAAGACGTTCATCCTGATGATCATGATCGCGCAGATGGCCCCCTGGGCCGTGCTGCAGATCGCGGTCTACATGATCGTCCGCAATGACAACATGCTGAACGAGATCCTGCCGCTGCTGCTCTTCTACATGGCGATGATCCTGCCGTTCACCATCTGGACGCTGCGCAACTTCGTCGGGGCCATCCCGAAGGAGCTGGAGGAGTCGGCGCTGATCGACGGCTGCAACCGGGTCCAGGCCTTCTGGCGGATCATCTTCCCGCTGCTGGCCCCCGGGCTGATGGCGACCTCGCTGTTCGGCTTCATCACCGCCTGGGGCGAGTACCCGCTGGTGGTGGTGCTGATGAACGAGACCCAGCACGAGACCCTGGCGCTGTGGCTGACCTCCTTCCAGACCCAGTTCGGCAACGACTGGGGCGCCACCATGGCTGCGGCCACCCTCTTCGCGCTGCCGGTGCTGGTGCTCTTCATCATCATGCAGCGCCGTGCGGTCGGCGGCCTCACCGCCGGTGCGGTGAAGGGCTGACGCGCGGGTGAGCACCATCGACACCACCACCGTCCGCCAGGACTCACTGCACCGTGACGCGCTCGCGGTGCTCCAGCCGGGATTCGTCGGCACCACCCCGCCGGACTGGCTCCGCCGCCACCTGGCGGCGGGGCTGGGCTCGGTGGCCCTGTTCTCCCGCAATGTCACGGACCAGGCCCAGCTCTCCGAGCTGACCGCCGGGCTGCGCGAGGAGAACCCCGACGTCCTGGTCGCCATCGACGAGGAGGGCGGGGACGTCACCCGGCTGGAGTCCGGCAGCGGCTCCTCCTGGCCGGGCAACCTCGCCCTCGGCGCCATCGACGACCCGGCACTCACCCGCGACGTGGCCCGCGAGCTGGGCCGGGCGCTGGCCGAGTGCGGCGTCAACTACAACTGGGCGCCCTCCGCCGACGTCAACTCCAACCCGGGCAACCCGGTGATCGGGGTCCGTTCCTTCGGGGCCGACCCGGACCTGTGCGCCCGGCACACCGCCGCCTGGGTCGGGGGCTCCAGTCGGTGGGCGTCGCCGCCTGCGCCAAGCACTTCCCGGGCCACGGCGACACCGCCATGGATTCGCACCTGGGCCTGCCGGTGGTCGACATCGACGTGGACCTGCTGCGTTCGCGCGACCTGGTGCCGTTCAAGGCCGCCGTCGCCGCCGGGGCCAAGGCCGTGATGACCGCTCACATCATGGTCCCGGCGCTGGACGGCGCCCGCCCGGCCACGCTCAGCCGGCCGATCCTGGACCTGCTGCGGCGTTCGCCCGCCCAGGGCGGCCTCGGCTACGACGGCCTGATCGTCACCGACGGCATCGAGATGGGCGCGATCGCGGACACCTACGGCACCGCCCGGGGGACAGTGCTGGCGGTCGCCGCCGGGGCGGACGCGGTCTGCGTCGGCGGCGGCCTCGCCGACGAGGGCACGGTGCTGCGGCTGCGGGACGCGCTGGTGGCCGCGGTCCGCTCGGGCGAGCTGCCCGAGCAGCGGCTGGCCGAGGCGGCGGACCGGGTCAGGGCGCTGGGCGCCTGGGCCACGGTGCGCGCCCGCAGCGGCGGACTGGTCGCGCCGGACCTGTCCATCGGCCTGCGCGCCGCCCGCCGGGCGCTGCGGGTGACCGAGGCTCCCGGCGCGGTGTTCGCGCCGATCACCGACAGCCCCTATGTGCTGTCGCTGAGCCCGGTCGCCAATATCGCGGTCGGCCAGGAGACCCCCTGGGGTCTGGCCGGACTGCTGGCCGGGCGGCTGCCCGGGACCCGCACCCGCAGCGTCGGTCCGCAGGACGCGACCGCCGAGCTGCTGCCCGGGCTGCTGGCCCGGCTGAAGGCCGACGCCGCGGGCCGGCCCGGGTGGTCGTGGTGGTCCGCGACGCGCACCGGCACGCATGGATGACCGCGGTGCTGCGCGGACTGCTGGAGTTCCGGCCGGACGCGGCCGTGGTGGAGATGGGGGTGCCGCAGGCCGAGCCGAGCGGCGCGCTGCACATCGCCACCCGGGGCGCGGCCCGGGTCTGCGGGCTGGCCGCGGTCGAGGTGCTGACCGGCCTGCCCACGCACCGGCGGTGACGGGCCGTGGAACGGCGGCGAAGCGGCGCTGACGCGGTAGCGGTACGGCGGTAGCGGTGCGGTAGCGGTACGGCGGTGATTCGGCGGGGAATTCGCTGCCGCCGCAGTCGGGAAACCCTCGTCCGGCCCTTGTGGCCGGGCGGGGGTTTTCCGCGTCACCGGCCTTTTCGATCTTTCCGGAACGGGTATTTCCGGGCGTTTCCCGCGCCCTTCGCAACTCCGCCCGGACAACGGCGAGCCTCGGTCGGGTAACGGTTGACACACCTGCCCCACCAGCATATTGACGCCCCAATTGGTCCAGTCCAGGCTTCCTCCATTCAGTCCGGGGGCAGGGGTGACCATCTGTCAGAACCCCTTTGTCCAACGGCTCCTGAAAATTGTCGGTGCACAATCAGGGGAGGATGTCATGAACCGTCGGATCGCTGTCGCGATCACCACCGCTGTTCTGCTGGCCGCTGTTTCCGCCTGTGGCTCCGGGGAATCCGGGGGCGGGGGCAAGCCCGGGAACTACGCGGGGCAGACCCTCACCGTCTGGCTGATGCAGGGCGATGCCCCCGCCTCCTGGCAGTCGGTGGTGACCGCCCAGTTCGAGGCGACCTATCCGGGGGCAGGCTGGACATCGAGTCGGAGCAGTGGAACGGCATCCAGCTGCGGCTGTCCGAGGCGCTGTCGGCGCTGACGCCCCCGGATGTGGTGGACATCGGCAACACCCAGACCTCCTACTACGCCGGCATCGGCGGCCTGCTCGACCTCGCCCCCTACCGGGACCAGCTGGGCGGGGCCGACTGGTCGTCCACCATGAACGCCTCGACCCTGGTGAACGGCGTGCAGTACGCCGCGCCCTGGTTCGCCGGGCTGCGGGTGGTGATGTACAACAAGGCGCTCTGGGCCAAGGCCGGGCTGACCCCGCCGAGCACCCAGGCGCAGTGGATCGACGACCTCCAGGTGCTCCGGAACACTCCCGGCGTCAGCTCCGCGCTGTGGCTGCCCGGCCAGGACTGGTACGCCTTCGACGGCTTCCTCCAGCAGGCCGGGGCCAGCATCATCGTCCGCAGGGACGGCCACTGGGTGGGCAACCTCGACTCCGCGGCGGGGTTCTCCGCGGCCACGCTGTTCCAGCGGCTCCAGTCCTTCGGCCAGGCCCCCAGGAACGGCGACGAGGCGCACCCGGTGCAGGCCGACGAGTTCGCCAAGGGTGACGTCGCCTCGATGATCGCCATGGGCTACGAGGCCGACACCGTGCTCCAGCAGAACCCCGGAATGGCCGCCGACATCGGCTGGTTCCCGATCCCCGGCCCGCAGTCCGGGGTCCCGGCGAAGACCTTCCTCGGCGGCTCCGACCTGGCCGTCGCCCGCAACACCACCAACCGGACGCTGGCGCTGGGCTTCCTCAAGCTCGCCCTGGACGACTCCAACGAGAGCGCCTTCGCCAAGCAGTCGGGCTTCCTGCCGAACCGGGCCGGTCTGTACTCCGCGCTCCAGGGGAACGCCTACGGCGAGGCCGAGAGCCAGGCGGCGCCCTACGCGGGCTACACCCCGCTCGTCGCCAACTGGGGAAGCGTCGAGGCCACACCCAACCCGATCACCACCGAGTTCCTCACCCCGGTGCTGGACGGCGAGGACCAGGTCCCCGCCGCAGACCGGGCCGACCAGGAGATCAGCGCCCGGCTGGCAGGCGACTGACGGCGGCCCGCCGGAAACCGGGGGTGCCGGTCCGCTCGGGGTCATGGCCGGGCCCGGCCGCCGGGGCGCCGTAGGATCGTCCCCGGTGGCCCGGGTGCGGACCGGTCGCCGACGAGGACCCGACCCCGGAGGGCGCAGCGCGGCGCCCGTGTCCGGGGCGCACCTGCGTTTTCTGGAGGCTCCACCCATGTCCGCAACCAGTCCCAGCCCCCTGTCCGGCGGCCGCTTCGAGCCGGCGGCCCCGCTGCCCGGCCGTCTCATGGCCGGGGAGATCGCCGAGCAGCCCGCCGTGCTCCAGCGCATCCTCGACCAGGGGGCCGCCGGGATCCGGGCGACGGCCGCCCGGATCGCCGCCCGCAATCCCCGCTTCGTGCTCCTGACCGCCCGCGGGACCAGCGACAACGCGGCCCTGTACGCCAAGTATCTGATCGAGATCACCCTGGGCAGGCCGGTCGGGCTGACCTCGATGTCCACCACCACGGCGTACGGCGCGAAGCCGGATCTGACCGACTGCCTGGTGATCACGGTCAGTCAGTCCGGCGGCTCGCCCGACCTGGTGGCCTCCACCCGGGCCGCCCGCGAGGCCGGGGCGGTCACCCTGGCGGTGACCAACAACCCGGGCTCGCCGCTGGCGGAGGTCTCCGAGTTCCACATCGACGTGCTGGCCGGCCCGGAGAAGGCGCTGCCGGCGACCAAGACCTACACCGCCGAGCTGCTGGCGCTGTACCTGTTCGTCGAGGGGCTGCGGGGCGCGGACGGCGCGGCGGCCGCGGCGCTGCCGAGCTGGCCCGGGCGGTGCTCGACCGCGGTGGCGAGGTGCGCCAGCTGGCCGAGGCGCTACCGCTTCGCCCCAGCGCCTGGTGATCACCTCCCGCGGCTACGGCTACCCGACCGCCCGGGAGGCGGCGCTCAAGCTGATGGAGACGACCTACATCCCGGCCACCCCGTTCTCCGGCGCGGACCTGCTGCACGGCCCGCTGGCGATGGTGGACAACGTCTCCCGGTGATCGCGGTGGTCCCGGACGGGCGCGGCGGCACGGCGCTGCAACCGGTGCTGGACCGGCTGCGCGGGCGTGGCGCGGACCTGGTGGTGGTCGGCCGGCCGGAGCAGGTGGACGCGGCCTCGGCCGGGTTCGCGCTGCCGGGCGGGGTCGCCGAGGAGGTGCAGCCGATCCTGGAGATCCTGCCGCTGCAACTGCTGGCCTACGAGGTCACCATCGCCCGCGGCCAGGACCCGGACGCGCCGCGGGCACTGGCGAAGGTCACCGAGACCCACTGACCCGGACCCGGTGAGGTGACAGGGCCCCGCCGCGACGCGCGGCGGGGCCCTGGGCCCCTCCCGCGGGGAGGCGGGCAGGGAAGCACCGGAAAGCGCAAGGGCCGTGGCGCCGGGACAGGACCCTCAACCTGTCCGGCACCGCGGCCCGAGGCATGGCCGGCGGTCACGTCGGACTGCGCGGCGGGCGTGCGGACCCGCAGGCGCAAGACGGGTGGCCGGCCTCTTCAAGCGGGAGAGGGCTCTGCGCGGTCAGGGCAGATAGCGCGGGGCCGCTCTCCTTGGTGCTGAGTCCATAGTGGACTAGACCAGTTGGCTTGTCTAGACCATGCCCCGGGGAAATGCCGGGGCAGGTGCCGGGAAAGCCCCCGTGATCTTCCGCGAGCGGCTTCCCCCGGGCTCCGGATAGGGTCGGAGGATGCCATCCCTGAACGAGCTGGTGCGCCACCACACCTCCCTGGACAGCGCTGATGTGGAGTGGATCCACCTCCTGGTGTCCGAGTGGCAGCTGCTCTCCGACCTGTCCTTCGCGGATCTGGTGCTCTGGGTGCCCACGCGTGACGGCACCCGCTATGTCTCGCTGGCGCAGATGCGGCCCAACACCGGGCCCACCTCGTACCTGGACGACATGGTCGGCCACCTGGTCCCGCGCGGACGCCGGCCGATGCTGGATGTCGCGCTGGACGAGGGCCGGATCGTCCGCGAGGGCGACCCGGAGTGGCGCGAGGACGTGCCGGTGCGGGTGGAGTCGATCCCGGTCTGCCGGGAGGGGCGGGTGCTCGGGGTGATCGCCCGCAACACCAACCTGCTGACCGTGCGCACCCCCAGCCGGCTGGAGCTCACCTACCTCCAGAGCGCCTCCGACCTGGCTCAGATGATCGCTGCCGGAACGTTTCCGTTCCCCGGCGAGCAGGTCGACATGGACGCCTCGCCGCGCGCCGGGGACGGCCTGATCCGGCTGGACGCGGACGGCGTGGTCACCTACGCCAGCCCCAACGCGCTCTCCGCCTACCACCGGCTCGGCCTGGCCGCCGACCTGGTCGGGCTGCACCTGGGCCGGACCACCGCAGACCTGGCCCCGCCGCCGTCCCGCGGGCCGGTCGACGAGGCGCTGGTCAAGCTGGTCAGCGGCTGGGCGCCGCGGCAGGTCGAGGTGGAGTCCGGTGAGGGCGTGGTCCAGCTGCGGGCCATCCCGCTCAAGCCCAAGGGGGTGCACACCGGCTCGCTGGTGCTGCTGCGCGACGTCACCGAGCTGCGCCGGCGCGAGCGCGAGCTGATGACCAAGGACGCCACCATCCGCGAGATCCACCACCGGGTGAAGAACAACCTGCAGACCGTGGCCGCGCTGCTGCGGCTCCAGTCCCGCCGGATGGACTCCGAGGCGGCCAAGGAGGCGCTGGACGAGGCCGTGCGCCGGGTCGGCTCGATCGCCATCGTGCACGAGACGCTGTCGCAGAACCTGGACGAGCATGTGGCCTTCGACGAGATCGCCGACCGCGTGCTGGCCATGGTGATGGAGCTCTCCCAGGACGGCCGGGTGACCGCCCGGCGCAGCGGCAGCTTCGGCATCCTCTCGGCCGACGTGGCCACCCCGCTGGCGATGGTGCTGACCGAGATCCTGCAGAACGCCCTGGAGCACGCCTACGGTCCCAAGGCCGGCGGCACGGTCGAGGTCTCCGCGGTGCGGCGCCGGGCGGCCGGGTCGGCGGAGACGGTGCTGGCGATCACCGTCGCCGACGACGGCCGCGGCCTGCCGGAGGGCTTCGACCCGCAGAAGGAGGGCAATCTGGGGCTGCAGATCGTCCGCACCCTGGTGGTCGGCGAACTCGGCGGCAGCTTCGACATGGTGGCGGCGGAGCCGGCCGGGACCAAGGTGCTGCTGGAGGTCCCGGTGCCGCAGGCGCGGTGACGTTTCTGCTCACCCCGCCCAGGTGTTGGCATCTCGTCATATGAGCGAGAGGTGACCTTTCTCAGGATTTACCCACTTCTCATCGGTGGCCGCACAACCTCGGCCCTGTTCTCTCGGTGTACCCGGTGCCGGACGCCCGTCCGGCCCGACGCCCGTCCGACGAGAGCACCGACGTGGACCTTGAGAACGCAACCCGTGCGGCGGCGACGCTGCCCGACCGGCGGCAACTGCCCGGCTGGACGCCCGGGCGGTGTGGCCCGGCCGGGCCCCGGCGCCCGCGCGGACCCTGGTGGACGTCCTGGACGCCTCCGTCCGCCGCCACCCGCTCGCCCCCGCGCTGGACACCCAGGACGGCGGGGTCCTCGACTACCGGGCCCTGCGCGCGGCCGCGGGCGCGCTGGCGGCGTCGCTGGCCGGGCGCGGCATCGGCCCCGGGGACCGGGTCGGGATCCGGGCGCCCTCCGGCACCGCCGGGCTCTATCTGGCGATCCTGGGCGTGCTGTGCTCCGGCGCCGCCTATGTCCCGGTGGACGTGGACGACCCGGACGAGCGCGCCGAGGCGGTCTGGGCGGACGCCGGGGTCTGCGCGGTGCTCGGCCCGGACGGCAGCTGCCTGCCCGGGCCTGCCCCGGCCGGCGGCCGCTCCCGGCTGCCGGTCCCCTCGGACGATGCCTGGATCATCTTCACCTCCGGCACCACCGGGCGCCCAAGGGCGTGGCGGTCAGCCACCGTTCGGCGGCGGCCTTTGTCGACGCCGAGGCCGGGCTGTTCCTGCGGAACGCCCCGCTGGGCCCGGGCGACCGGGTGCTGGCAGGGCTGTCGGTGGCCTTCGACGCCTCCTGCGAGGAGATGTGGCTGGCCTGGCGCAACGGCGGCTGCCTGGTCCCGGCCCCGCGCTCGCTGGTGAAGTCCGGCGTGGACCTCGGTCCCTGGCTGGTGGAGCGCGGCATCACCGCCGTCTCCACCGTGCCCACCCTGGCCGCGCTGTGGCCGACCGCCGCGCTGGACCGGGTCCGGCTGCTGATCGTCGGCGGTGAGGCCTGCCCGGCCGAACTCGTGGAACGGCTGGACGTCCCCGGCCGCGAGTTCTGGAACACCTACGGCCCGACCGAGACCACCGTGGTCGCCTGCGGCTCGCTGCTGCGGGCCGGACAGCCGGTGCGCATCGGCGAGCCGCTCGACGGCTGGCAGCTGGCCGTGGTCGACCCGGCGGGCGAACCGGTTCCCTGGGGTGAGGTGGGCGAACTGGTGATCGGGGGAGTGGGTACTGCCCGCTACCTTGACCCGGCCAGGGACACCGAGAAGTTCCGGGCCCACCCCGCGCTGCCGGGCCCCCGCAGTTACCGCAGCGGCGACCTGGTCCGGGCCGACCCGGACGGGCTGGTCTACCTCGGCCGCGCGGACGAGCAGGTCAAACTCGGCGGGCGGCGGATCGAGCTGGGCGAGGTCGACGCCGCCCTGGCCGCCCTGCCCGGGGGTCCGCGCGGCGGCCGCCGCCGTCCGCGGCACCCCGCCGGGGGCCGGCTGCTGGTCGGCTACCTGGTGCTCGACCCGGACCAGCCGGCGGACGGCCGCCCTGGCCGCGCTGCGCGCCGGCTGGCCGAGCGGCTGCCCGCCGCGCTGGTGCCGCTGCTGGCGACGCTGCCCGCCCTGCCCACCCGCACCTCCGGCAAGGTCGACCGGGCGGCCCTGCCCTGGCCGCCGCCGGGAGCCGAGGACCCCGGTGCCGCGGCCGGGCAGCCGGACGGCACCGCCGCCTGGCTGGCCGGGCACTGGCGCGACCTGCTCGGCGTCCCGGTCGCGCCGGACAGCGACTTCTTCGCCCTGGGCGGCACCAGCCTGGCCGCCGCCCAGCTGGTCTCGCTGCTGCGCCGGCGTCACCCCGGAATCTCCGTCGCCGACCTCTACCACCGGCCCCGGCTCGGCGACCTGGCCCTCCACCTGGACGCACTCGGCCTGGACGCGCTCCACCCGGCCCGGGCCGGGCCCCCGCACCGGAGCCCGGCGCCGCCGCTGCCGCCCGCCGCGAGGTGCGGCCGGTGCCCCGCCGGGCCGGGGCCTGCCAGGCGGTGGTGCTGGCGGTGCTGCACCTGCTGCCGGACTGCGCTGGCTGCTGGTGCTGGCGGCCGTGGACAACCTGCTCGGCCCGCTGCCGTGGACCCCGCACAGCTCCTGGTGGCTGCTGGCGGCGGGCTGGCTGGCGCTGTTCAGCCCGCCGGGCCGGGCCCTCCTCGGCGCGGGCGGCGCCCGGCTGCTCACCCGCGGCCTGCGCCCCGGCAGCCACCCCGCGGCGGCGCGGTGCACCTGCGGCTGTGGACGGCCGAACGGCTGGTCGCCGCGTTCAGCAACGCCGCCGTCCTGGGCACCCCGTTCGCCCGGCACTACGCCCGGATGCTGGGCTGCCGGGTCGGCCCGGACGTACACCTGCACACCATGCCGCCGGTCACCGGCCTGGCCGAGTTCGGCGCGGGCTGCTCCCTGGAACCCGAGGTCGACGCCGCCGGATGGTGGCTCGACGGCGACCTGCTGCGGCTGGGCACGGTCCGGGTCGGTCCCGGCGCCCGGGTCGGCACCCGCGCGGTGCTGATGCCCGGCGCGGACGTCGGCGCGGGCGCGGAGATCGCCCCCGGCAGCTGCGTCACCGGCCCGGTACCGGCCGGTCAGCGCTGGCACGGCGCCCCGGCCCGCCCGGAACCGGTGGCCGCCGGGCCGGCCGCCGCAGGGCCGGCGCCGCAGGCCCGGGCGCCGGGGCGGCCGGCGCGGGCTGGCCGGCGCCCAGGCACATCCGCTCGCGTGCCTGGGCGGCGGTCTACGCGCTCTCGCTGCCGCTGTTCGGCCTGCTGCTGCCGGTGGCCGCGCTGCCCGCGCTGCTGCTGCTCTACCGGTGGGTCGCGGTCCAGCGGACCTACCCGGCGGCGATGGGACGGCTGCTGGTCCTCACCGTCCCGCTGACACTGCTGACCCTGCTCCTGTACGCGCTGCTGACGGCCGGTCTGGTGCGGCTGCTCTCCCGGGCGCTCACCCCGGGCTGCACCCGTCGACCGGCCGCGTCGCCTGGTCCGCCTGGGCCGTGCTGAACCTGATGGGCACCGCCAGAACGGCGCTGTTCCCGCTCTACGCCGGGCTGCTGACGCCGGGTTGGCTGCGGTTGCTGGGCGCGCGGGTCGGCCGCCGGGTCGAGGCCTCGACGGTGCTCGGCCTGCCCACGCTGATGCGGGTGGACGACTACGCCTTCCTGGCCGACGACTCCCTGCTCGCCCCGTTCGAGGTGCGCGGCGGCTGGCTGCGGCTGGGCGGGCGCGGGTCGGCCGGCGCTCCTTCGTCGGCAACTCCGCGATCGTCGGCCCGGGCCGGAGCCTGCCCGACGACTCCCTGGTCGGGGTGCTCTCGGACGCGCCGCCGCCCGGGCCCGGCGGTGTCCGCGGCGGCTCCTGGCTCGGCCGCCCCGGCTTCCCGGTGCAACGGGTCGCGGACGGGGCGGACGCCGCGCGCACCTACGACCCGCCCCGGCGGCTGGTCTGCGCGCGGGCCGCGGTCGAGCTGTGCCGGCTGCTGCCGGTGCTGCTGAGCGCGCTGCTCGGCGACCTCGCGGTGGCCGGACTCCAGGAACTCGCCGACCGCTGCGGACCGCTGCCGGAGGTACTGGGCGCGGCCGCGGTGCTGCTCGGTTGCGGTGTCCTCGCCTGTCTGCTGACCACTGCGGCCAAATGGCTGCTCATCGGCCGCTACCGGGAGGGCCGACGGCCGTTGTGGAGTTCCTTCGTCTGGCGCAACGAACTCTTCGACGCGTGGCTGGAGGAGCTCGCCATGCCCTGGCTCGGCAACGGACTCTCCGGCACGCCGTTCCTCAATCTCTGGCTGCGGAGCCTGGGGGCGCGGATCGGGCGCGGGGTGTGGTGCGAGACCCACTGGCTGCCGGAGCTGGATCTGGTGTCGCTGGGGGCGGGCGCCACCCTGAACCGGGGCGTGGTGCAGACGCACCTGTTCCACGACCGGTTGCTGCGGATGGACCGGATCGAGCTGGCGGCCGGGGCGACCGTGGGGCCGCACTCGATCGTGCTGCTGGGCGCCCGGCTGGGGGAACGCTCCGTGGTGGGCCCGTCCTCGCTGGTGATGCGTGGCGAGACGCTGCCGCCGGACGGCCGCTGGCTCGGCAACCCGGTCGCCGACTGGCGCTGAGGCCGCCCGGGCCCGGCGCGCCGCCGGGCGTGCCTGGCGTGCCGGGCGGGCCCTGGGTGTGCGGGCGGGCCCTGGGTGCGCGGGGCGGGCCCTGGGGCGCGGAAGCCCCGGAAAATGAAGCGAGGCCCTGCCGACCGGGGGGAGGGTCGGCAGGGCCTCTCAGACCTGCTCCGGCCGTCGGGGGAGTCGGCCGGAGCAGGGGCTCTGGATGCGGGCTGGGCCCGCGTGCATCGCACACGAGCGGCTGCCCTCGGAACCGACGGTATCAAACTGTCGGGCCTGTGGAGCGCCGCAAGGGGTGCGTTGCTTCGGAAAGTACACCGTCGTGCTCGGCTGGGCGGCTCGGTGTACCCGATCAAGGGCTGATCAAGTGCGGCGAGATGGAACAGGGGTGGTGCGCGGCGGTGGTCCAGCGGAACCGCCGTTCCGGGGGTTTCGTGCTCCTTGGATGCACAACCCCCGGACCTCCGGCGGTGCTTGAGTGTGTGTCAGGCCGTGCGGGCACGGTTGCGGGCGGCACGGCGCTTCATCGCGCGGCGCTCGTCCTCGCTCATACCGCCCCAGACACCGGCGTCCTGTCCGGTCTCCAGGGCCCACTGCAGGCAGCTTTCCATGACGGGGCAGCGACGGCAGACGGCCTTCGCTTCCTCGATCTGCAGCAGGGCCGGCCCCGTGTTGCCGATGGGGAAGAACAGCTCGGGGTCCTCTTCCCGGCAGACAGCGCGGTGGCGCCAGTCCATGGTGATCCAACTCCTCCTGCCTGCGGGTTTATCCCCACAGACACTGGTTGCTTGTGAATGTGAACGCTTTCACGAACCCAGGGGCAGGCGCAGGGCCGACAGGTGAGTCGACACAAGGATGCTCGCAGCGTTGCGGGTGGGTTCGGGCGACTTGGCGGGTGTCCGGTGACGGACTGTCCCGATCGCCAGGTAAAGGTTCGCAAACCTCGACCCCGGATACAACCCCCTTCGGGAAGTAAATTTTGATTCCTTGGTGTCGGCTAGGTCACACCCTGTACTTCTATGGAGTGAAGGGGGGTGCGCGTTCGAGAAGAAGGAGATTGACCCCTTCCAGTCACACAATCACACGCAGTGCGCGGCGTACGCCTGAGAACCTGACTTCGTTCCGCTCTCCAAGATGGTCTCCATCGACCTGAAATGGCAGCGGTTCCTGCGAATGCAAGGTGAATTCCCCGAGGTCGTGATAAGCGACCACATGTTTGCCGTGCGGACCCGTTCCGGCGGCATCCAGCAACTGAGGGATGGTACGCAGGGTCTGAACGAGTGACATCCGGGTCAGACCGAAGATGTCCAGGTCCGCGTCGAACGTGCCTCGGGCGAGGCGTACACCGGACGGTTGCCCAGATAGGTCCACGGCGAGGTGTTCGACACTATGGACACCACCAGGCCGTCCACCGGTTCCCGCCCCGGGACACTCAGCGTGATCGGCCCCGCCTTGCGGTGCTCCTTGACCCCGAAGTAATGGCGAACCGCCTGGTTGAGGTAGAGCGCGTGGGTCGAACGGCGTCCGCTGCGGCGGTGCTGCTCCACCCGGCCGACGACGCCGGCGTCGAAGCCGAAGCCCGCGGTGAAGGTGAACCAGCGGTCCGGCAGGCCCTCGGTGCTCGCCTTGCCCAGCCCGACCGTCTGCTCGCGGCCCTCGGCCAGCGCGTCCAGCAGCTGCCCGGTGGCCTCCACCGGATCGTTGGGCAGGCCGAGCGCACGGGCGAAGACATTGGTACTGCCGCCCGGGACCACCGCCAAACGGGGCACGTCCTCGGCGGGACCCTCGGCCAGCAGGCCGTTCACGATCTCGTTGACGGTGCCGTCGCCACCGAGGGCGACCACCAGGTCGACACCGCCCGAGGCGGCCGCGTCCCGCGCCAGATCGCGGGCATGGCCCCGGTACTCGGTACCGGCGACCTCCAGTTTGAGGTCGCTGGCCAGCGCGTGGGCGAGCACGTCCCTGGTCCGTCCACTGGTGGTGGTGGCCTTCGGATTGAAGACCAGGAGGGCACGCATGGGTTCAGCTTACCTACCGGCAGGCTGGGGGCTTTTCAAGCCCCGGGTCGGGCGCCGGGTGCGCGGGGGTGGGGCGTCGGAGCGGCGGGCGCGGGTGCGGTTAGCCTGGTTCGGTGACTGCTGACACCGCCCTGCCCGCGCCCGCCCCTGCCCGTGCCGCCCGACCCTGGACGCTGACGGCCGGAGCCGCCATGGCCGTGGTCCAGGGCGTGGCGATCTCCCTCTACGGGATGTATCTGATCATCACCGCGTTGACCTCGCACACCCACTCGGACCTCGGCAGCACCGTCTTCGGCGGCGGCCTGGTGGTCCTGCTCGGGCTGCTGCCGGCGTTCGCCGGCCGCGCGCTGCTGCAACTGCGGCGCTGGGGGCGCAGCCCGGCGGTGATGATGGACACGCTCTGCCTGGCCGTCGCGTATGTCGCGCTCAAGGGCCACGGCTCGCACATCCCGCTCGGCATGGCGGCGGCGGTCTTCGGGTCGCCGGGCTGGTCCTGCTGCTGCACCCGCGCAGCACCGCGGCGCTGTGGCCGACCGCGGACGGCAAGGACAGCTAGGACAGCTGGACGGCAAGGACGGCCGGTACGGCGAGCGGCGGCCCGTTCGGACGGCCCCGGGCAGCAGCCGGGCGCCGGGGCGTGGCCCCCGGCGCCCGAACGGCCGCTGCTGCTACTCCTCGATCAGCAGCCGGTCCCGGAGCTGGGCCAGGGTGCGGGCCAGCAGCCGGGAGACGTGCATCTGGGAGATGCCCACCTCGGCGGCGATCTGCGACTGCGTCATGTTGCGGAAGAACCGCAGCACCAGGATCCGCTGCTCGCGCTGCGGCAGCTGGGCCAGCAGCGGCTTCAGCGACTCGCGGTACTCCACGCCCTCGAGCGCGTCGTCCTCCGCGCCCAGGGTGTCGGCGACAGCCGGCGACTCGTCGTCGGTGTCGGGGACGTCCAGCGAGAGCGTGCTGTAGGCGTTGGCGGACTCCAGGCCCTCCAGCACCTCCTCCTCGGAGATGCCGAGGCGCTCGGCCAGCTCGTGCACGGTGGGGAGCGGCCGTGCTGCTGGGAGAGCTCGCCGGTGGCCGTGGTGAGCGCCAGCCGCAGCTCCTGGAGCCGCCGCGGCACCCGCACCGCCCAGCCCTTGTCCCGGAAGTGCCGCTTGATCTCGCCGACGATGGTGGGCGTGGCATAGGTGGAGAACTCCACGCCGCGGTCCACGTCGAACCGGTCCACCGACTTGATCAGGCCGATGGTGGCGACCTGGGTGAGGTCGTCCAGCGGCTCGCCGCGGTTGCGGAACCGCCGGGCCAGGTGCTCGACCAGCGGGATGTGCATCCGCACCAGCTGGTTCCGCAGCTCCACGCGCTCCGGGGACTCCCGGGGCAGCGCGGAGAGCTGGATGAACAGCGCCCGGGCCGCCTCCCGGTCCGGGGCGCCGTGGCGCGGCGAGCTGGTCGGCCGGCCACCGCCCCAGACATGCGGCTCGGGCGCGGCCTCGTGCTCCGTGTCCGCCTCGGCCGGGAACGGCACGTCCCCGGCCAAGGACTCCCCGGCCCCCGACTCCTCAGCCCGCGACTCCTCAGCCCCGGAGCCCCCGGTACCGGACTGCCCGGTACCAGGCTCCCGGCACCAGGCTCTCCCGGCTGCTCCGCCCGGTCCTCCCCTGGCTTCGCCCGGTCGAGGCCGTCGGTCTCGCCGACCACCGCGTGCTCCGCCTCCCTCGGACGGTCGGGATCGTCTGCGAACACCCTGTCCTCCGCCTGCTCGGCCCCGGTACGCACGGACTCCGGGGATGACGACATGCCCACCTGGCCTGGCAGGACGGGTCTGCCCGTGCCGAACCCCGGTCCGGCGGCCTGAAGCCCCGCACTGCTCGCGCGCTCAAGATCACTCACGGCGATCCCCCGCTCCGTTCCGTTCCGGGATCAGTCTTGATTTCTACCGGTGCCTGTTCGCGGAACGCGTCGGACACGCGGCGGTGTTCCGCACCTGCGTCTTCCTCACGGCTGACCCGGGCCCGCGCCGCGCTTCTTGTGCAGGCTGATGCTCACCGTGCGGTCCTCCGCGACCGTCGCCTCGACCTCACCGGCCAGTGCCGAGAGCACCGTCCAGGCGAAGGTGTCGCGCTCCGGCGCGCGCCCGTCGGTGGTCGGGGCGGACACGGTCACCCACAGTGAGTCGCCGACCAGACGGAACACGCAGACCAGCACGCTGCCGGAGACGGCCTGCTGAAGCAGGATCGCGCAGGCCTCGTCGACCGCGATCCGCAGGTCCTCGATCTCGTCCAGGGTGAAGTCGAGTCTCGCCGCGAGTCCTGCGGTCGCGGTACGCAGGACCGAGAGGTAGGCCCCCGCCGCTGGCAGCCGGACTTCGACGAAGTCCTTCGCGTCGGGCTCGCCGTCGTTCTGGGACACCCTCACCTCCGATGGTGTTGCGCCGCGGCGGGGCGTCGCCTCCGTCGCGGTTCTCACAGTGCTGTGCTCTGCTGTATGCCCGGGTGACGCTACCGCGATCCGCGCCCGGATGTGACCGCTCCGCTGGACGTCGTCGGGCGGTTTGCGCCCGGCTGGTTACTCATGGTAGGCCGGTGGGCACGCAGCGTATCGACTCGGGTTGGCTGGAATCTTCCCCCGGGCCGAACTGGCGTGAACCGGCTCTCAGTTGGCCCCGAGGACGGCCAGCGGTTCACCGGTGAGGCGGAACACCGTCCACTCGTCCATGGGGAACGCCCCGAGCGACTTGTAGAAGCCGATCGAAGGTTCGTTCCAGTCCAGCACCGACCACTCCAGCCGGCCGTAGCCGCGCTCCACGCAGATCCGCGCCAGCTCCGCCAGCAGCGCCTTGCCGTGGCCCGCGCCGCGCGCCTGCGGGCGGACGTAGAGGTCCTCCAGATAGATGCCGTGGGCACCGGTCCAGGTGGAGAAGTTGCGGAACCAGAGGGCGAAGCCCACCACCGACCCGGTCGTGTCATCCTCGGCGATGTGTGCGAACGCGGCGGGGTGCGGGCCGAACAGCGCGGTGTGCAGCTGCTCCTCGGTGGCCTTGGCGTCGTCGAGCGCCCGCTCGTAGTCGGCGAGCTCGCGCACCATGGCGTGGATGCCGGGGACGTCGGCGGGAGTGGCGGGTCGAATCATGGCACCAGCGTAAGGGGCGGCACCGACAGTGTGAGCGGTCGGCGCGGGCGCGGATCAGGTCGGCGCGGCCGGGTCGCCGCGGCGGTCACACCAGCGACTGGTGCAGATAGCACCAGCGCCAGGACTCGCCGGGTTCGATGGTGCGCATCACCGGATGCCCGGACTGCTGGGCGTGCTCGGTGGCGTGCCGGCCCGGGGAGGAGTCGCAGCAGCCGACCGTGCCGCAGCTGAGGCACATCCGCAGTTGCACGGGCCGCTGGCCGGTCTCCAGGCAGCGCAGGCAGGTTTCCGATCCCGGCTGCGGTTCGGGCGAGGGCAGGTCGGAGGTGTGCGCGCATCCCGCTCTTCCAGCCATATCCGCCAGCGTACGCGCCCCCTCCGCGCGCCGCCCGGCATGCCGCGCGCCGCTGTGCTTCGGTGGCCCTGCGGCACGCCGTGCCGCCCGGCCGCGGCCGGAGCGGTCCGGGAACGGAGCCCATGTCCACCAGCCCCCTGCTGATCCTCGTCGCGGGCAGCGCCGCCGTGGCCGGGCTCGCCCGGCGGGCCGGGCTCTCCGCGCCGCTGCTGCTGGTCGCCGCCGGCCTGGCGGCCGGATACCTGCCCGGCATCCCGAACTACGCGCTGGATCCGGAGCTGGTGCTGCCGCTGGTGCTGCCGCCGCTGCTCTACACCTCCGCCCTGGACAGCTCCTACCGAGGACTTCGGGCCAATCTGCGCTCGGTCGCGCTGCTCTCCGTCGGTTACGTACTGTTCAGCACCGTCGCCGTGGGCCTGATCGCGCACGCGGTGATCCCCGGGCTGCCGATCGCCGCCGCCTTCGTGCTGGGCGCGGTCGTCGCCCCGCCGGACGCGGTCGCCGCCACCGCCATCGCCCGCCGGGTCGGACTGCCGTCCAAGCTGGTCACCATCCTCCAGGGGGAGAGCCTGGCCAACGACGCCACCGCGATCACCGCCTACCGGGTCGCTCTCGCCGCCGCTGTCGGCGAGGGCTTCTCCTGGGGCTCCGCGCTCGGCGAGTTCGCGCTGGCCGCGCTCGGCGGCGTCGCGGTCGGGCTGGCGCTGATGGTCCCGATGCAGTGGGCCCGGCGCCGGATCCGGGATCCGCTGCTGCTCAACACCTACTCGCTGCTGGTGCCGTTCGCCGCCTACGCCGCGGCCGAGGCGTTCGAGGCGTCCGGGGTGATCGCCGTGGTCGTGGTCGGCCTCTACCTGGGCCACCACGCGCACATGGTGGACTTCGCGTTGCGGCTCCAGGAGGACGCGGTCTGGCGGATGGTCGCCTTTGTGCTGGAGTCCGCCGTGTTCGCCCTGATCGGGCTGCAACTCCCGGTGGTGCTAAGGGCGTTGGGCGACTACTCGACCGCCGGGCTGGTCGGCTGGTCGGCCCTGGTGCTGGGGGCGGTGATCGTGGTGCGGTTCGCCTGGTGCTGGCCGGCCACCTACCTGCCGCCGCTGCTGAGCGCCCGGATCAGGGCCCGCGAGGGCTGGCCGCCCTGGACCAGGCCGCTGGTGGTCGCCTGGGCCGGAATGCGTGGCGTGGTGTCGCTCGCGGTCGCCTTCTCCCTGCCGCACGCCGTGCACGGCGGGGGCGGCTTCCCGGACCGCGACCTGATCCTGCTGCTGACCTTTGTCGTGGTCATCGGCACCCTGCTGATCCAGGGGCTGACCCTGCCCGCCCTGGTCCGGGTCCTGCCGCTGCCCCCGGCCGACCCGCAGCGGGAGGTGCTGGTCGAGGCCCAGGCCCAGCACCAGGCGTCCGCAGCCGCGCTGGTCCGACTGGACGAACTGCTCACCGACCCGCGCAACCAGCTGCCCGAGCCGCTGGAACAACGGCTGCGACGCGTGCTCGACCGGCGTCAGAACGCCGTCTGGGAACGCCTGGGCGCGGCCGTGGACGAGAGCGCCGGAGAGTCCGCGGACGCCGTCTACCGCCGCCTCGGCAAAGAGACCATCGCCGCCGAACGCGATGTCTTCGTCCTGCTGCGCAACGCCGACCGCATCGACGACGACCTGCTGCGGGCGCTGGTGCGCCGACTGGACTTCGAGGAGGCCCTGGTCGACTACGACGAGGAATGAGCCTTGTTCGCAGGGGAGTTGGCGGCCGCAACAGACACACCAGGCCGCAACGGACACACCCGGCCGCGCTGCCGAAACGGCCGCGGACCGGGTGCGGAGTGGAACGGGTGGAGCTCAGGCCTTCTTGGTCTCCCAGAAGATCCGGTCGATCTCGGCGATGAGGTCCAGCGCCTTCTGGCCGGTCGCCGGGTCGGTGGAGGCCTTGGCGGCGCTGAGGGCCTTCAGCGCGTCGTTGACCAGCTGGTGGAGCTGGGGGTAGGTCTCGAAGTGCGGGGCCTTGAAGTAGTCCGACCACAGCACCGAGACATGGTGCTTGGCCAGCTCGGCACGCTCCTCCTTGATGACGGTGGCGCGGGCACGGAAGTGCGGGTCGTCGTTGGCCTGGTACTTCTCCTGCGTGGCCTTCACCGACTCCGCCTCGATGCGGGCCTGGGCCGGGTCGTAGACGCCGCACGGCAGGTCGCAGTGGGCATGGACAGTGACCCGCGGTGCAAAGAGCCGAGAGAACATGAGAGTCCCTTTCCTGTGATCCGTCTTCCCGGGACGAGATTACCCCCGTTCCGGGCCGGTATCCCGTCGGCCCCGGTGGTCCTAGGGCAAAAGCCGTAGTGGCCATCGACTTCCGCGTCCGGTCGGCGAAGATGGAAGCGTCGGTGTGACGGTGGCGGCAGGCGAGGATGAACGGAATGGCAGAGCAGACGAACGACCTCGCTCCTGGGGCGCTGCCGCAGGAGCCCCCGGAGGGCGGGCGGTGCCAGGGGTGTACGGGCTGCTGGACGTTGACGGCCCGTCCATGGTGCCCACGCTCAGCCACGGGGACCGGCTGGTCTGCCGCTACGGCGGCTCGGTGCGGCCCGGCTCGATCGTGGTGGCCCGGCATCCGCTGCGGCAGGAGCTGCTGCTGGTCAAGCGCGCGGTCGAACGCCGGCCCGGCGGCTGGTGGCTGCTGTCGGACAACAGCCTGGTGGAGGGGGACAGCCGGGACTTCGGGACGGTCCCGGACGAGCTGGTGCTGGGGCGGGTGCTGTGCCGGCTGAGCCCGCGGCCGGCCTGGCTGGCCCCGGCCGGCTGGTGGGCCCCGCTGATCGGCAGGGTGCCCTACTCGCTCGGCCGCAGGCTGGGGGCGCTCCCGCCGCGCTGAGCCCCCGCCGGCGGCTCACCTGCTTGCCCGGCCTGCTTGCCCGGCCTGCTGTTCGGCTTACTGCTCGGCCGCCGCCTCGCGCTTGCGGGCCCGGTAGGCGGCGACATTGGCCCGGGTCGCGCAGCGGTCCGAGCAGTAGCGGCGGGACCGGTTGGTGGAGGTGTCCAGATAGGCGTTGCGGCAGGGCGCGGCCTGGCAGATGCCGAGCCGGTCGACGCCGTGCTCGGTGAGGTGGAAGGCCAGACCCATGCCCGCCAGCGCCGCGTACAGCGTGGTCGCGGTACCGGCGTTCTCGGCGAGGTGCAGATGCCAGTCCGGGCGGCCGGTGTCGTCCAGCCGCTCGTGCCCGGAGACGATGGGGCTGATCGGGTACTCGGTGAGCAGCTCGTTCAGCAGGTTCACCGCGCGGAACTCGTCGCCCTCGGCGGCCGACTCGAAGACGGCGCGCAGCCGCACCCGTACCGACCGCAGCCGCGGCAGGTCGGACTCGTCGGCGAGCCGCTGCCCGCGGCTGCGCTGGCTGAACAGTGCCCGGACCGCCTCGACCGTGGTCAGCCCGTCCCGGTGCCGGTCCGGTTCCTCGGTGTTCACCAGCCGAACGGCCATGTCCGCGTAGGACGCGAGTTCCACGGTCTGATCCTCGATGCAGTGCCGGAGGGTGCGGACGGTCGCCGCCTGCCCTGGAACAAGGCTATGACGTCATGGTGCCGTTCCGGCGCGGCCGCCGGGGCGAGGCCGGCAGGTCGGGTCCCGGTCCCCACTGTGGAGGGACCGGGACCGGGAACCGGGACAGTGTCTCAGAGCCCCTTTCCCGGTCTCGGGGGAGGGCGGGGATAGCGCCCGGAAGCGCTCGCATAGCCTGTGAGCAGCCATGAGACGCATCGCACAGCACCCGCAAATCAGGAAATGTCTCCTTACGGGCTCCCGCTCGGGGTGCGATCTGTGCCAAAATCCGGTAACGGGCGACCCCCGTCGCATGAGCAGGCCCCCGGATCGGGACCGATCCGGGTCGCGCCAAGGACCGGAAGCCGTCACACGGGCTCCGGAGCCGAGGTGCTGTCCCGCCTGCTCGCCGTACCGTCGTATGCCCTCAGCCAACCCCTTATCCCTCGTATGAGTGCATCTCTTCGCCGCCTGTGCGGGCGGATCGAACGAGTACGCCGCGAGTGAAGGCTTCATTACGCGGACGAAAAGACAAAGGTGTGGCGGCGGCGCGCCGACTAGTGTCGGGGTCGGCACCGACCGGAACACAGCTCAACCAACCCTCATTTGCGAGGTCAGGGCCGCCCCGGGCGGCTGCTGGCCTCCATGGACGACGACGAAGAGGTCATCGTGGCAGCCGAGATCACCAGCCCTCGTACCCTGGACGCACAGGACCCGATCGATCCAGCCTTCGCGCTGCACCGCGGCGGAAAAATGGAGATCAGCGCGACCGTTCCGGTGCGCGACGCGGACGACCTCTCCCTGGCGTACACCCCCGGGGTGGCCCGGGTGTGCACTGCCATCGCCGAGCAGCCCGAGCTGGTCCACGACTACACCTGGACCTCCAATGTGGTGGCCGTGGTCACCGACGGCACCGCCGTGCTGGGCCTGGGCGACATCGGCCCGCAGGCCTCGCTGCCGGTGATGGAGGGCAAGGCGATCCTCTTCAAGCAGTTCGGCGGCGTCGACGCGATCCCGATCGCGCTGGACACCACCGACGTCGAGGAGATCATCGAGACCGTGGTGCGGCTCGCTCCCTCCTTCGGCGGGGTCAACCTGGAGGACATCTCCGCGCCGCGCTGCTTCGAGATCGAGCGCAGGCTCCAGGAAGCCCTGGACATCCCGATCTTCCACGACGACCAGCACGGCACCGCGGTGGTCACCCTGGCCGCGCTGCGCAATGCCGCCCGGCTGACCGGCCGCGGCCTGGCCGACCTGCGGGCAGTGATCTCCGGCGCGGGCGCGGCCGGGATCGCCATCGCCAAGATCCTGGTCGGCGCGGGCATCGGTGACGTGGTCCTGTGCGACCGCAAGGGCGCCGTGCACGTCGGCCGGACCGACCTGACCGACGTCAAGCGGGAGATCGCCGAGCTCACCAACCGCGGCGGGCTCTCCGGCTCGCTGGCGGACGTGCTCGCCGGCGCGGACGTCTTCATCGGGGTCTCCGGCGGCACCGTCCCGGAGGAGGCGGTTGCCAGCATGGCCGCTGACTGCTTCATCTTCGCGATGGCCAACCCCAACCCCGAGGTCCACCCCGACATCGCGCACAAGTACGCGGCGGTGGTGGCCACCGGCCGCAGCGACTTCCCCAACCAGATCAACAACGTGCTGGCGTTCCCCGGCATCTTCGCGGGCGCACTCCAGGTCCGGGCGAGCCGGATCACCGAGGGCATGAAGATCGCCGCCGCGGACGCCCTGGCCGGGCTGGTCGGCGACGACCTGTCGGCGGCGCTGGTCATCCCGAGCCCGTTCGACCCCCGGGTTGCCGAGGCGGTCACCAAGGCCGTCGCCGCGGCCGCCCGTGCGGAGGGCGTCGCCCGGCGCTAGGGTCCACCGCTAGGGTCCACTCAGCACCGACGCTCCGCGCGGCGGTGGCGCGGGCCGGGGCCCGGGGGCGTGCCTGCCTCCGGACCCCGGCCCGCGCGCTTGT
Organism: Streptacidiphilus sp. 4-A2; assembly: GCA_014284505.1. GTDB lineage: Bacteria > Actinomycetota > Actinomycetes > Streptomycetales > Streptomycetaceae > Streptacidiphilus. The sequence goes on from JAAFYY010000001.1 coordinate 7,761,905, forward strand.
GCCCGCCCGCTGGTACCGCGCCGGTACCGGCCCTGTCCCGTCGGCGGCGGACAGTCGGGCGCATGTCACATCGCGCCGTGGTTCCACCGGACGGTGCCGCCGCCCTAGGGTCGGACCATGTTTGCTGCCTACGCTGCCCGGATCAACGCCGACGACCCGCTGAGCGGGCTTGAGCTGGGCGAGCGCCCGGAGCCGGAGGCGCGCCCCGGCTGGAGCGTCGTCACGGTCAAGGCCGCCAGCCTCAACCACCACGACCTGTGGTCCCTGCGCGGGGTCGGCCTGCCGGCCGGGAAGCTGCCGATGATCCTCGGCTGCGACGCGGCCGGGATCGACCAGGACGGCAACGAGGTCGTCCTGCACTCGGTCATCGGCCAGACCGGCCACGGGGTCGGCCCGGACGAGCCCCGCTCCATCCTGACCGAGTGTTACCAGGGCACCTTTGCCGAGCGGGTCGCCGTGCCGACCTGGAATCTGCTGCCCAAGCCCGCCGGGCTCTCCTTCGAGCAGGCCGCGTGCCTGCCCACGGCCTGGCTCACGGCCTACCGGATGCTGTTCACCAACGCGGGCACCAAGCCCGGCGACACCGTGCTGGTCCAGGGCGCGGGCGGCGGGGTGGCCACCGCGCTGATCGTCCTCGGCAAGGCCGCGGGCTGCGCATGTGGGCGACCAGCCGCGACGAGGCCAAGCGGGCCCGGGCACTGGAGCTGGGCGCGGACGCGGCCTTCGCCGCCGGCGAGCGGCTGCCGGAGCGGGTGGACGCGGTGATGGAGACCGTCGGCGCGGCGACCTGGTCGCACTCCGTCAAGTCGCTGCGCCCGGGCGGCACCATCGTCATCTCCGGTGCCACCAGCGGCCCCAACCCGCCCGCCGAGCTGACCCGGATCTTCTTCCTGGAGCTCCGCGTGGTCGGCTCCACCATGGGCAGCAAGGAGGAGCTGGCCGGGCTGCTCTCGCTGTGCGCCACCACCGGCGTCCGCCCGGTGATCGACAGCGTGCTGCCGCTGACCGAGGCCCGGGAGGGCTTCGCCCGGATGGCCAAGGGCGACCTGTTCGGCAAGGTCGTACTGACGCCCTGACGCCCTGACGCCCTGACGCCCTGACCCTGCCCGGCCGGGTCCGGACAGACCGCTGCCACCGTCCGCCGGGCGGACGGTGGCAGCCGGGGCGCCGGGCGGGGCCGGCTAGCCGCGCAGGCGGCGGGCGGCCTCGGCCAGCACCGTGCGGGCGCGGGCCAGATCCCCGCCGGTGAAGCCGCCGTCCCTGGCCTCGTCCCTGGCCTCGTCCCGGAACCGGTCCAGCAGCCCGGACAGCTCGCGCAGCGGCTCGCCGGACGGGTCGGTCCTGGTCCACGGCGGCAGGTCGGCCGGGGTCTGCGGACCGGCCTGGGTGTCGCTGTCGCCGTCCTTGTCCAGGTCCACCCGCTCCACGGTGACCTTCCCGGCGGCGGGGGCCGTGGGGTCGGCGGGGCCGGCGGGGCCGCTCCAGCGGGCCGGGTCGGCCAGGCCGCTGAGCGTACGGGTGAGCTCGGCCAGCCCCTCGGCCAGCCCGGTCGGCCAGTCGCCGACCTTGGCGTGGGCCTTCATCTGCTCGCCCACCCGGTGCGCCTCGGCCATCACCTGGTCACGGACCGCCTTGGTCTGCTCGCGCGCGGCGCGGGCCTCCTCGCGGGCACTCCGTACCTGCTCCTTGGCCTGCCGGCTCTGTTCCTTGGCCTGTTCCCTGGCCTGCTTCCAGTCCTCCTTGACGCGCTTCCACTCCTCCTTGTCCACGCCGGCCCAGGCCGGGTCGGCCCCCCAGCCCTTGTCCGCGCCCTTGTCCGCGCCCTTGGTCTGCCGGCGGGACTCCTTGGCCGCGCGCCGCATCTCCTCGCGCAGGTCCTGCGCGGAGTCGCGGACGTCCTCGCGGATCTGGTCGGCGAGCTGGGCCACGGAGTTGCGGATCTCGGCCTCCAGGGCGTCGATCTCCGTTGCGCGGTCGGCGAGTTCGGCTCGTCCGGCGTCGGTGATCCGGTAGACCTTGCGGCCGCCTTCGACCGAGTGCGCGACCAGGCCCTCCTGCTCCAGCTTGGCCAGCCGCGGGTAGACCGTCCCGGCGGAGGGGGCGTACAGGCCGTTGAAGCGCTCCTCCAGCAGCCTGATCACCTCGTAGCCGTGGCGCGGGGCCTCGTCCAGCAGCTTCAGCAGGTACAGCCGCAGCCGGCCGTGGGCGAATACGGGGCTCATGCCTGGTCCTCCGAGTCGCTGCGGGCGGCGTCGCCCTTGTCGAAGCCGGTCGTGCCGGTGCCGGTCGCGCCGGTGCCGGTCGTGTCGGGGCGCTCTTGTCGAAGTCCAGCGCGCGCGGCTGGTCGGCGGGGTGTCGTCCTCGTCGGCCGGGCGGCGCAGCAGGGCGACCGAGCCGGAGACGGTGGTGATCTTCAAGGTGCCGGTGCCCTTGCCCAGGGTGCCGGTGATCTGCTTGGCCCCCAGCCGCCGGCGACCCGCAACTCGTCGAAGGCGCTGGAGACGTCCCCGCTGGTGGTGTTCGCCCGGACCTGCGCGTCGGCGGGGGCGGGCAGCCGTACCGCGACCTCGCCGGAGACATTGGTCAGGCTGACGTCGGTGGCGCAGTCGTGCGCCAGGTCCAGGGTCATCGAGCCGCTGACCGAGTTGGCCTTGAGCTTGGCGCTGGTGCCCTCGAACACGGTCAGTTCACCGGAGACGGTGTTGACCTTGAGGTCGCCGGAGACCGAGTGCGCCTGGACGTTGCCGGAGGCGGTGTTGGCCTCGACCGGCCCGGCCAGCCGGACCAGGGTGATCGCGCCGTTGGCGCTGTGCACGGTGACCGGGCCGGTCACCCCGGAGATGACCGTCTCCGAGGAGGCCGAGCCCAGCTCCACCCTGGTGCCGGGGGCCACCGCCAGCGAGACCACCACCCGCCGCTTGGTGCGCCAGCGGTTGATCGCGTCGGACAGGTGCTTCCACTGGAAGTCCTTCCAGACCAGGTCCTCGTAGGTGACCGTGAGCTCACCGCCCTTCAGGTCGACCAGCAGCGGCGGCCCTTCGAGCTCGCTGACCTCCAGCCGGGTCGGGCCGTCGGTGGCGACGACATTGACCTCGCCGGTCATGGTGCGGATCTTGAGCCGGTCCACCGGCTGGTCGATGGTGAGCGTGCGCGGCGCGTCGATGGTCCAGTCGGACATACCGGTCCCCGAAGGTAGGCGAACCCAAAGGTGGGCGAACGCGCGATGTATCGCGTTCTCTGGTATTCACGATATATCGCGTCAGCGGGAAGTCAAGTAGTTACGTGTCCTGCTGCCCGCCGGTCGTCCGCTTCGTCCCGGTCGTCCGCTCGGGCTCAGTCGTCCTCTTCGTCGTCGTCCAGCCGGGCCAGCCAGGTGGCCAGGCGCTCGACCGGGACCTCGAACTCCGGGTTCAGGTCCACGAACTGCTGCAACCGGTCGGCCAGCCAGTCGAAGCTGACCTCCTCCTCGCCGCGGCGGCTCTGCAGCTCCTCGATCCCTCGGTCGGTGAAGTACATCTGCTCTCCGGATGGTTGTGGGGTGCGGAAGGGGGGACAGCGAAGCGGGGCCGGCCCTCCTGGGAGGGTCGGCCCCGCTGGGCACCGCTGTCAGCGCGGAGCGAAGGACGCTAGATCGCGAAGACGTCCTCGACCAGCTGGGCCTGCTCCACCGCGTGGCGCTTGGCCGAGCCCACCGCCGGGGCGGAGGAGGCCGGGCGGGCGACACGGCGCAGCCGGGAGCCGTTGGCGTTGCGGCCGACGACCACGTCCAGGTGGTCCACCAGGTTCAGCGCGATGAACGGCCACGCGCCCTGGTTGGAGGGCTCCTCCTGGGCCCAGACGTACTGCACGTCGTTGCCGTAGCGCTGGAGCTCCTCCTGGAGCTCGGCGATGGGCAGCGGGTACAGCCGCTCGACCCGGACGATGGCGGTGTCGGTGATGCCGCGCTCGGTGCGGGCCGCCTCCAGGTCGTAGTAGAACTTGCCGGAGGTGATCACCACCTTGCGGACGCCGCTCGGGTCGACCGTGGAGTCGCCGATCACCGGGCGGAAGCCGCCGGTGGTGAACTCCTCCACCTTGGACTGGTTGGCCTTCAGTCGCAGCATCGACTTCGGGGTGAAGACGATCAGCGGCTTGTGGTGCGGGTTGTGCACCTGCCACCGCAGCAGGTGGAAGTAGTTCGACGGCAGGGTCGGCATGGCGACGGTCATGTTCTTGTCCGCGCACAGCTGGAGGTACCGCTCGATCCGCGCGGACGAGTGGTCCGGTCCCTGGCCCTCGTAGCCGTGCGGCAGCAGCAGGGTGACCCCGGAGGTCTGGCCCCACTTCATCTCGGCCGAGGTGATGAACTCGTCGACGATGGTGGAGGCGCCGTTGGTGAAGTCACCGAACTGGGCCTCCCACGCCACCAGGGCGTTCGGGCGGGCCAGCGAGTAGCCGTACTCGAAGCCCATCGCCGCGACCTCGCTGAGCAGCGAGTCGTAGACGGTGTAGCGGGCCTGGTCCTCGGTCAGGTAGAGCAGCGGGGTGTAGTCCTCGCCGGTCTCCCGGTCGACCAGCACCGCGTGCCGGGTGCCGAAGGTGCCGCGGCGGGAGTCCTGGCCGGCGAGCCGGACCGGGTGGCCCTCCATCAGCAGCGAGCCGATGGCGAGGGTCTCGCCCATGCCCCAGTCGATGGTGCCGTCCTCGACCATCGCCGAGCGGCGCTGGAGCTGCGGCAGCAGCCGCGGGTGGACGGTGAACCACTCGGGCAGCGCGACCTGGGACTCGGCGATCCGCTTGACCATCTCCTGGGAGATGGCGGTGTTCAGGGTCACCGGGAACTCGGCCTTGGGCCGCTCGCTGGTGGCCGGGGCCGGGGTGGTGTCGGCCTCGTGGACCTCGGCGAACACCTTCTCCAGCTGATCCTGGTAGTCCTTGAGTGCCTGCTCGGCCTCTTCCAGGGTGATATCGCCGCGACCGATCAGGCCCTCGGTGTAGAGCTTGCGCACCGAGCGCTTCTTGTCGATCAGGTCGTACATCAGCGGCTGGGTGAACGAGGGGTTGTCGCCCTCGTTGTGCCCGCGGCGGTAGCAGATGAGGTCGATCACGACGTCCTTGTTGAACGCCTGACGGAACTCGAAGGCCAGCCGGCCGACGCGGACCACGGCCTCCGGGTCGTCGCCGTTCACGTGGAAGATCGGGGCCTCGATCATGCGCGCCACGTCGGTGCAGTACGTGGAGGAGCGCGAGGCGGCCGGGGCGGCGGTGAAGCCGACCTGGTTGTTGATCACCAGGTGCACGGTGCCGCCGGTGCGGTAGCCGCGCAGCTGCGACATGTTCAGGGTCTCCGCCACCACGCCCTGGCCGGCGAAGGCCGCGTCGCCGTGGATCTGGATCGCCAGCACGTCGAAGGCCTCGCCGGCCTTGTCCATGATGTCCTGCTTGGCCCGGACGATGCCCTCGACGACCGGGTCGACCGCCTCCAGGTGCGAGGGGTTGGCGGCCAGCTCGACCTTGATGGTCTCGCCGTTCAGGCCGGTGAAGGTGCCCGAGGAGCCCAGGTGGTACTTGACGTCACCGGAGCCGTGCATCGACTTCGGGTCCAGGTTGCCCTGGAACTCGCGGAAGATCTGCGCGTACGACTTGCCGATGATGTTCGCGAGCACGTTCAGCCGGCCGCGGTGGGCCATGCCGACCACGGCCTCGTCCAGCCGCGACTCGGCGGCGGAGTCCAGCACCGCGTCGAGCAGCGGGATGACCGACTCGCCGCCCTCCAGCGAGAAGCGCTTCTGGCCGACGTACTTGGTCTGCAGGAAGGTCTCGAAGGCCTCGGCGGCGTTGAGCCGGCGCAGGATGCGCAGCTGCTCCTCGCGCTCGGGCTTGTCGTTGCCGCGCTCCACCCGGGCCTGGATCCAGCGGCGCTGCTTCGGGTCCTGGATGTGCATGTACTCGATGCCGATGGTGCGGCAGTACGAGTCGCGCAGCACGCCGAGGATGTCGCGCAGCTTCATCATCGCCTTGCCGGCGAAGCCGCCGACCGCGAACTCGCGCTCCAGGTCCCACAGCGTCAGGTCGTGCGCCTGGACGTCGAGGTCCGGGTGCTTGCGCTGCTTGTACTCCAGCGGGTCGGTGTCGGCCATCAGGTGGCCGCGCACCCGGTAGGAGTGGATCAGCTCCATCACCCGGGCGGTCTTGTTGACCTCGTTGTCGTGGCTGTTGTCGACGTCGGTCGCCCAGCGCACCGGCTCGTAGGGGATGCGCAGCGACTCGAAGATGCGGTCGTAGAACTCGCCCTCGCCCAGCAGCAGCTGGTGCATGGTGCGCAGGAACTCGCCGGACTGCGCGCCCTGGATCACCCGGTGGTCGTAGGTCGAGGTCAGCGTCATCACCTTGGAGACGCCGAGCCGGGAGAGGGTCTCCTGGGAGGAGCCCTGGAACTCGGCCGGGTACTCCATCGAGCCGACACCGAGGATGGTGCCCTGACCGGGCATCAGCCGCGGCACGGAGTGGACGGTGCCGATGCCGCCGGGGTTGGTCAGCGAGGCGGTGACGCCGGAGAAGTCGTCCACCGTCAGTTTGTTCTGCCGGGCACGGCGGACGATGTCCTCGTAGGCCTGCCAGAAGCCGAAGAAGTCGAGGGTCTCGGCCTTCTTGATGGCGGCCACGACCAGCTGGCGGTCGCCGTTGGGCTTGGTCAGGTCGATCGCCAGGCCGAGGTTCACATGGTCGGGCTTGACCAGGAAGGGCTTGCCGTCCTTCTCCTGGAAGCCCTGGTTCATGGCCGGCATCGCCTTGATCGCCTGCACCATGGCGTAGCCGATGATGTGGGTGAAGGAGACCTTCCCGCCACGGGCACGCTTCAGGTGGTTGTTGATCACGATGCGGTTGTCGATCAGCAGCTTGGCCGGGATGGCCCGCACGCTGGTCGCGGTCGGCATGGTGAGCGAGGCGTCCATGTTCGCGACGATCCGGGCGGAGGGGCCCTTGAGGGCGATCAGCTCGGGACCGGTGGGGGCGACAGGGGACGTCACGTTCTTGCTGTCCTTAGCGGTATCGGCCTGCTCGGCCGGAGTGGAGGGTGACCGGCGGACCGAGGGAGCGGGCGGAGCCGGGGGCTTCGCGGTCACCTCGACCGGTGCGGCGGCCGGCGCTGCGGCCGGGGCGGTCACCGGGGCGGCGGCAGCGGCCGGAGCCGGTGCGCTCGCGGGTACGGGCGTGGGAGTGACGGGAGTCCTCGCCACCGCGGGTACGGCCGCGGGAGCCGAGGAGTTCACGGGGGCCGCTGGGGCCGCGTCACCTCGGTCCGGCGGTGGCACCCGCCTGGTAGTCGGCGAAGAAGTCCCACCAGGCCCGGTCGACGGAGTTCGGGTCCTGGAGGTACTGCTGGTAGATCTCGTCGACGAGCCACTCGTTGGGGCCGAACCCGGCGGACGGGTCGGCTCCTGGACCGGGGTCCGTGGCAGTCGAGCTGGTCGAGGTATGGGGGGACTGTGGCGACACGGCGGCAACCGCCCTCTTCCGCTTCCTTATGAATGGTGGACAGCGGATGCCAAGGCTACGCCTCTGACGCCTGTCTTCGCAGGTCTCGCCCCTGGTCGTCGCCCAGATCACATGACGCGGGTCGAGATTGGCGTGAAATCGATGTTAGGGATCGGTCGTGAAGGGGATAACGATTGGCTGTTCGTTCCAAAAAGTATGACAAATCAGGGCATGGGCCGCTGTTTTTCCCCGGAGGGCGGGCGATGCGCGGCGATTGTCGCAGTTTTGTCGCAGAGTGCTTCGATCACGCCAATCGGGTGCCCCTGGTGCGCATCCGTGCGCCGGGGACGCCCCGTCGAGCGCCCCCGACCGGGCCGGAGGCGCTCGACGGTCGGAGCGGAGCGACTGCCTCCGGAGTGCGGCGCCCGCCTCGGGCCCGGGCGTCCTGGCTCAGATGCTCCGCAGCCGGGCGGGCGCGGAGCCGGGCGCCGGAGGCGGGCCGGGAGCCGGCAGGACGATCCGGATCAGGCAGCCCTGGGGTGAGTCGGCCACCGCGATCGAGCCGCCGTGCAGATCCACCGCCCAGCGGGCGATGGCCAGGCCCAGGCCGGTGCCGCCGTCGCTGCCCGGGCCCTGTGCGGTCGGGCCGCTGCCCCGGCTGAAGCGCTCGAACACCCGGTACCGGTCCTCCGGGCGGATCCCCGGGCCCTGGTCGGCCACCTCCAGCAGCAGGCCGTCGGCCCCGCGCGGCCCCGGCACCCCGCCGGCCGGGCCCGGACGGTCACCGTGCCGTCCTTCGGACTGTGCCGGCAGGAGTTGTCCACCAGATTGGCGACCACCTGGTGCAGCCGCTCCGGATCGGCGACCGCCCGCAGGCCGGGGGAGACGTCCAGCTCCAGCGAGACGTCCCGCGCCGCCGGCTGGCGCCGCCGGAGGTGGAGCCGTCCACCGTCAGCCCGCGCAGCACCCCGTTGAGGAAGGGCTCGACCTCGAAGCAGCGGACGTCCAGCGAGGCCACCCCGTCCGCGATCTTGGACAGGTCGAGCAGGTGGGCGACCAGTCGGCCCAGCCGCTCGGTCTGCTCCAGGGCGGCGGCCATGGTGGCCTGCTCCGGGCGGACCACCCCGTCCACCACGTTCTCCAGCACCGCGCGCAGCGCCGCGATCGGGGTGCGCAGCTCGTGCGACACATTGGCGACCAGCTCGCGGCGCTGCCGGTCGGCCGCCTCCAGGTCGGCGGCCATGGTGTTGAAGGCGGTGGCCAGCTCGCCCACCTCGTCCCTGGACGTGGCCCGGACCTGGCGGCTGTAGTCCCCGGCCGCCATGGCCCGGGCGGCCGCGGTCATCTCCCGCAGCGGGGCGGTCATGCCGTGCGCCAGCAGCTGGGTGATCAGCAGCGAGGCGACCACCGAGAAGATCATCACCAGCCGGATCTGGGTGTCCGAGTTCAGCGCCAGCACCACCATCAGGGTGGAGATGCACACCGAGGTGATCACCAGGATCGCCAGCTTGGCCTTGATCGAGCGCAGCGGGTCCAGTGGGCGCAGGTCGGCCCAGAGCCGCACGGCGAGCCGTGCGACCAGTCCGCGTGGGCGTCCGGACGCTGGATCGGACGGCCCGGCGGGCGGCGTGGCCGGACGCCTGGCCGGACGTGCGGCCGGTGGCTCGGTCGACTGCTGGCGGCTCACGGCGTCGGTGACTCCAGGGCGTAGCCGACACCGTGCACGGTGCGGATCCAGTTGGCGCCGATCTTCCGCCGCAGCGCCTTCACATGGCTGTCGACGGTGCGGGTGCCGGAGGCGTCGGTCCAGTCCCAGACCTCGGCCAGCAGCTGCTCCCGGGTCAGCACCGCGCGCGGCTGCTGGGCCAGGCAGGCCAGCAGGTCGAACTCGGTGGGGGTGAGGTGGACGTCCCCGCCGGCCACCCGGACCCGGCGCTGGACGTGGTCGATCTCCAGGTCACCCAGCCGCAGCGTGCCGCCGACCGGGGTACGCGCCGCCAGCTGGGCCCGCTCGACCCGGCGCAGCAGCACATTGACCCGGGCCGCCAGCTCGCGCATGGAGAACGGCTTGGTCATGTAGTCGTCGGCGCCGACGCCGAGCCCGACCAGCATGTCGGTCTCGTCGTCGCGGGCGGTCAGCATCAGCACCGGCACCGGCCGGTGCGCCTGGATCCGGCGGCAGACCTCCAGCCCGTCGAAGCCGGGCAGCATCACGTCCAGGACCACCAGGTCGGGCTGCCAGCTCTGGAAGGAGTCGACGGCGGTCGGGCCGTCGTGTGCCACGGCCACCCGGAAGCCCTCGGCGCCCAGGCGGGCGGCGATGGATTCGGCGATGGTCGGTTCGTCCTCGACGACCAGGACCCGCCGCTGCCCTCCGGGCCCACTGGGCTCTTGCTGCTGCAAATCTGTCACGGTCATGCCACCGCCCCCAGGGCTCTCGGGCCGGTGCGGGAGCCGCCCGGTCCCGCTGTTGGTCTTGTCCTGCTGATCGACTGCGCCTGCTGCGTCTGCCGCCCGGCCTGCCGCCCGGCCTGCCGCCCGGCCTGCCGCCCGGCCTGCCGGCCGGCGTGTGTCCAGCGTTCCGTACCCACCGCTGCCCACCGGCCGGGCTGTTCATTCGCAGCGTACGTACTGCGTGCACCCCCGGGTGGCCAGTCGTCGATAAACCGGCCGATCGGGGGGTCCGGCCCGACCCTATCGGCAGATCACCGGCGGCCGGACGCGAGGTAGACCACGTCCGGCTCCCCGCGTTCCACGGCCACGGCCACCTCCAGCCGTTCGACCTGCGCGAACCGGGCCCGCAGCCGCTGTTCGAACTCGGGGGCCGGAGCGGCGCTCCAGACGGCGAGTACGCCCCCCGGCGTGAGCACCCGCTCCAGCACGGTGAGCCCGGCGAAGCCGTAGAGGCCGCCGTTGGCATCGGTGACCGTCCAGTCCGGCCCGTTGTCGATGTCCAGGCACAGTGCGTCATAGCGCTCGGCGGTGCCGCGCAGATGCTCCAGCAGGTCGCTGCGCACCAGCCGGACCCGGGGGTCGGCGTGGCCGGTCCCGGCGAAGCGGGCCAGCGGCGCGGGTGACGCGGTGTGCCAGTCGAGCACCGCCTGCTCCCGCTCCAGCACGGTGATCCGGCCCGGCCGCGGGTCGGCCGCGGCCTCGGCCAGCGAGAAGCCCACCCGAGGCCACCGATCAGCACGCGGGGCGCGCACCGCGCCGGTCCCGCCTCTTCCTGAGCGCGGCGGTCCAGGGCGTCCAGGGCGGCGGTGATCAGCAGCCGCTCCGAGCGGCCGTCCGAGGTGTCCATCAGGAAGCAGCCGTTGGCGATGATCTCGTACCGCTCGCCCCGGCGGCGCAGCACCACCTCGCCGTAGGGCCCCTCCCGCCGGTCCAGCACCTCGGGCTCCCGCAGCACCGGCGGCCCGATCCGGAGCTGCGGCGACTGCTGGGCGGCGGGCTGCTGGGGCGAAGCGGGCATGAGCGGGACCTCCTGCGGCGTTCTGCTGCTGTCCGGCCCTCATTCTGCCCAGTGCGCGCAGCCGTGGGTGGCCGCCGGGGCTGATCGCTCAGAGCGAACGAGGCTTGGGAACACCAAGGGGGTCAATCTCCTTTAGTCCAAGTAACTCAACTTCAGTGACTGGGGAGAGATCATGGCTTCGACGTCCACCACGCTGACCCTGCCGGTACTGCCGCTCGACGACGAAGCGGTGCTGCCCGGCATGGTCGTTCCGCTCGAACTCTCCGACGGCGAGGTCCGTGCCGCGATCGAGGCCGCCCAGGCGGCGGTGCGCGACAGCGGCGCGCAGGCGCCCGGTATCGGCACGGTGGCCGGGGCCCGCAAGCCGCGGGTGCTGCTGGTGCCCCGGACCGACGGGGCCTACCGGGCGATCGGCACCCTGGCCACCGTGGAACAGGTCGGCCGGCTGGCCGACGGCGACCCGGCCGCGCTGGTACGCGCGGTGCGCCGGGTCCGGATCGGCGCCGGGACCACCGGCCCCGGCGCCGCGCTCTGGGTGCAGGCGGAGCCGGTCGAGCAGCCCGCTCTGCCCGACCCCTGCCCGGCGCGGCCACCGAGCTGGTCCGCGACTACAAGGCGCTGACCACCACCTGGCTGCAGAAGCGCGGCGCCTGGCAGGTGGTCGACCGGGTGGCCCAGATCGAGGACATCTCCGAGCTCGCCGACAACATCGGCTACGCCCCTTCCTCAGCGGCGCGCAGAAGGTCGCGGTGCTGGAGGAGCTCGACCCGGTGACCCGGCTCAAGGAGTCGCTGCGGCTGCTGCGCGAGCACCTCGCCGAGGAGGACGTGGCGGAGACCATTCGCAAGGACGTTCAGGAGGGCATGGAGAAGCAGCAGAAGGAGTTCCTGCTGCGCCGCCAGCTGGACGCGGTGCGCAAGGAGCTGGCCGACCTGGAGGGGGACACCTCCTCCGAGGAGGAGGACTACCGGGCCCGGGTCGAGGCCGCGGATCTGCCCGGGAAGGTCCGCGAGGCCGCCCTGAAGGAGGTCGACAAGCTGGAGCGCTCCTCCGACGCCTCCCCGAGGGCAGCTGGATCCGCACCTGGCTGGGACACCGTGCTGGAGCTGCCCTGGAACGAGCGCAGCGAGGACGCCTACGACATCGCCGGGGCCCGCGCCGTGCTCGACGCCGACCACTTCGGCCTGGAGGACGTCAAGGACCGGATCGTGGAGTACCTGGCCGTGCGCAAGCGGCGCGCGGACCGGGGCCTCGCGCCGGCGGGCGACCCGCGCAGGGCAGCACCGGGCAGTCGCCGCAGGCCGGCGGCCGGCGCGCGGGCGGCGCGGTGCTGGCACTGGTGGGTCCGCCCGGGTCGGCAAGACCTCGCTCGGCGAGTCGGTCGCCCGGGCCATGGGCCGCTCCTTCGTCCGGGTGTCGCTGGGCGGCGTCCGGGACGAGGCCGAGATCCGCGGCCACCGGCGCACCTACGTCGGCGCGCTCCCGGGCCGGATCGTGCGTGCGATCAAGGAGGCCGGGTCGATGAACCCGGTGGTGCTGCTGGACGAGATCGACAAGGTGGGCTCCGACTACCGGGGCGACCCGGCCGCGGCCCTGCTGGAGGTACTGGACCCGGCGCAGAACCACACCTTCCGGGATCACTACCTGGAGGTCGAGCTGGACCTCTCGGACGTGGTCTTCCTGGCCACCGCCAACGTCCTGGAAGCCATCCCGGAGGCCCTGCTCGACCGGATGGAGCTGGTCCGCCTGGACGGCTACACCGAGGACGAGAAGGTGGTCATCGCCCGTGAGCACCTGCTGCCCCGGCAGCTGGAGCGGGCCGGACTCGGCGCCGACGAGGTCACCGTCGAGGAGGCGGTGCTGCGCAGCCTGGCCGGCGAGTACACCCGCGAGGCGGGGTCCGCGGCCTGGAGCGCGCGGTCGCCCGGATCCTGCGCAAGGTCGCCGCGCAGCAGGAGCTGGGCGAGGCCCCGCTGCCGCGCACGGTCGCGGTCGGCGATCTGCGCGGCCTGATCGGCCGCCCCGGTACACCCCCGAGGCGGCGCAGCAGCCCGACGAGCGCCGCACCGCGCTCCCGGGCGTGGCGACCGGGCTGGCGGTCACCGGCGCGGGCGGCGACGTGCTGTTCGTGGAGGCGTCGCTGGCCGACCCGGAGACCGGCTCCACCGGGCTGGCGCTCACCGGGCAGCTGGGCGAGGTGATGAAGGAGTCCGCGCAGATCGCCCTCTCCTTCCTGCGCTCGCACGGCGCCGAACTGGAGCTGCCGGTCACCTCGCTCCGCGACCGCGGTGTGCACCTGCACGTCCCGGCCGGGGCGGTGCCAAGGACGGGCCGAGCGCGGGTGTGACCATGACCACTGCCCTGGCGTCGCTGCTGTCCGGGCGCAAGGTCCGGGCCGACCTGGCGATGACCGGCGAGGTGTCGCTGACCGGCCGGGTGCTGCCGATCGGCGGGGTCAAGCAGAAGCTGCTGGCGGCCGACCGGGCGGGCATCAGCACCGTGCTGATCCCGGCCCGCAACGCCCCCGACCTGGACGATGTCCGGCCGAGGTGCTGGAGCGGCTGACCGTCCACCCGGTCTCGGACGTCCGCCAGGTCCTGGAACTGGCCCTGGAGCCCGCCACCACCCGCTCCGCCGGCACAGACCGCCAGGTCGCAGCCGCGTAAGCGGTCCAGTCGCCGTTGGGAACCGTCGCAAACCAGGGGGTCGTCCACCGTGTGGGTGGGACCTGCGAGAATGCGACGGTTCTAACGGCGAGTTGGGCGGGTGGTTTCGGACGAGGGCGTACGAGGTGCGGCGGTAAGAGGCCCGGGCCCGGTAGCGCGCGCAGGCGCAACCTCGAACTGATGCTGATCCTGTTCGCCATCGCCATCCCGCTTTCGGCGACGCCGATGCCGTGCTGGCGCTGACCGGGAAGATGCCGAGCAGCTTCGCCCTGGAGATCGGCGCCTTCACTGTGCTGGCGCTGGGCGCCCACCTGGTGGTCCGGCGCTGGGCGGCCTACGCCGACCCGCTGATACTGCCGATCACGGTGCTGCTGACCGGGCTCGGCCTGATGATGATCAACAGGCTCGACATCTCCGATGCCAAGGTGTACGCGGCCCCCCCTCGCTGGCCGCTCCGCTGGTCAAGGGGCAGGTGGAGTGGCTGGTCATCGGGATACTGGTGTTCTCCGCCTTCGTGATCTTCGTCAAGCACACCGCTGGCTGGCGAACTACCCGTATGTGCTGATGGCCGGGTCGCTGGTGCTGCTGATGGCACCGGCCTTCTTCCCGTCCACCTACGGCGCCAAGCGCTGGATCTACATCGGCAGCCAGACCATCGAGCCGGACGAGTTCACCAAGATCTCGCTGGTGGTCTTCTTCGCCGGGTACCTGATGGCCAACCGCGACGCGCTGGCGCTGGTCGGCCGCAAGGTCTGGGGCATCAGCCTGCCGCGCGGCCGGAACCTCGGGCCGATCATCGCCATCTGGGTGGTCAGTCTGCTGGTGCTGATCTTCGAGGTGGACCTCGGTACCTCGCTGATCGTCTTCGGCATCTTCATCATCATGCTGTACATGGCCACCGAGCGGACCGGGTGGGTGGTCATCGGCACCTTGATGGCGGCGCTCGGCGCCTTCGTCGTGGGTTCAACCTCGTCCAACGTCAAGGGCCGGGTCGCCGCCTGGCTGGATCCGCTGTCGATCTTCCAGGCCAACCATCCGCCGGGCGTGCAGTCGCAGCAGCCGGCGGAAGCGCTGTTCGCGCTGGCGCACGGCGGGTTCATGGGCACCGGGCTGGGTCAGGGCGAGCCATGGCTGATCGGCTTCGCGGACCGCAGCGACTGGATTCTGGCGACCTACGGCGAGGAGCTGGGCACCGCCGGGGTGATGGCGATCATCATGCTGTACGTGCTGATGGCTGAGCGCAGCTTCCGTACCTCGATCCGGCTGACCGACCCGTTCGGCAAGCTGACGGCGGGCGGGCTGGGGCGGCGCTGGTCCTGCAGATCTTCGTGGTGGTCGGCGGCGTGATCGGGCTGATCCCGGAGACCGGCAAGGCGCTGCCGTTCCTGGCCCAGGGCGGGTCCTCGATGGTGGCCAACTGGATCATGGTGGCGCTGATGATCAAGCTCAGCGACGCGGCCGGCCGCAGTGACCTGGAGCCCGCGCCTGACCCGGCCCAGACGCTCACCATCTCCGCCGAGGAGATCGCGGCCGCCCGGGCCGAGATGGAGCAGTAGTCCCTCCCGGGCCCCGGCGGCACGGCTGCCGGGGCCCGGTGCTCAGCGGAAGACGCCGGTGTGGCCCAGGGAGTAGCGGCCCGGCTGCGGGTAGACGCACAGGCCGTGCGGTCCGTCACCGACCGGGATCCGGGCCAGCAGCCGGCCGTCCTCGGTGGACATCGCGTACACCTCGGAGTTGTAGCGGCCGGACAGCCACAGCACCTTGCCGTCGGCGGAGACCCCGCCCATGTCCGGGCTGCCGCCGCCGGGGATCTGCCACTTGTGCACCAGTTTGCCGGTGGCGAAGTCCAGCACCGAGACCGAGCCCTCGCCCCGGTTGGAGATGTAGAGGGACTTGGAGTCCCGGCTGACGTACAGCCCGTGCGCGCCCGCGCCGGTGGGCAGCAGCACCGGGGTGGAGAAGGTGTCGCCGTTCAGCTCCCAGACCCCGTTGGCCACCATGTCGGCGACGTACCAGACCCGGCCGTCCGGGGAGATCTTCACGTCCTGCGGCATGGAGCCGTCGAACGGGATCCGCTGCCTGGCGACGACCTCCATCTTCGCGGTGTCGACCTTGAGCAGTTCGCCGGAGAACTCGCAGGAGACGATGAAGTAGCGGCCGTCGGTGGAGAAGTCCGCGTGGTTGACCCCGGCGCACTCCGAGGGGACCGACTTCACCAGCTGCATGGTGTGCGCGTCACGGAAGACCAGGGCGTGGTCGTTGGAGGCCATCACCACCGCGTACTTGCCGTCCGGGGTGAAGTAGAGGTTGTAGGGGTCGTGCACGTCGACCGGTGTCCCGGGCTTGCCGGTGGCCGGGTCGACCGGGGTGAGGCTGTTGCCGAGGTCGTTGTTGACCCAGAGCGTCTTCAGGTCCCAGGAGGGGACCACGTGCTGCGGCTCGTGGCCCACGTCGAAGGTGTCCACCACCTTGTAGCTGGCCGGGTCGATCACAGTGACGGTGTCCGAGAGAGTGTTCGGCACATAGATCCGGGAGGGGAAGTTCCGGACCACCGGGGAGAGCGCGTTCGGCCGGTCGGCGGCGTAGACGTCGGTGGCGGAGAGCGGCGCCGGCATCCCGGGCAGCCGGGGCGCGGCGCTGAGCGGCAGCGCCGAGGCGGACGCGGAGGCGCGGGCGGCGACCGGGGTGAGCGACTGCTGCCAGGAGTGGCCGCGGCTCGGCGCGCCGCAGCCGGACAGCAGCAGCGCGCCGGTGGCCAGCGCGGTCAGCGCCGCGCAGGGCAGCAGCCGGCGGCGCAGCGGGGAGCGGGTGGTGGCGGACACGGTGGCCGGGGTGGCGGCGGAGATGGGCATCAGCTGAACAGCTCCGAGGTTGTGACCGCGCGGAGTCCGCGCTGGTGCAGGCCGTCGAGGATGGCGGGCAGCGCGGCGACCGTGCCGGGATGCCCGAAGTGCATGCTGACCACCGACCCCGGGCGGACCGCGTCCAGCACGGTACGGGTCACCGCGGCCGGTCCGGGATCGGTGTAGTCGAGGGAGTCCAGGTCGTAGCCGAGGCAGTGGCCGTAGCCCGCGCGCCGGGCCTGGGCGGCGACGGTGGCGGTGCAGTCCTCGGTCTGGGAGGGCCGGAACCAGCGCCCGGGACTGCCGGTGAGCTGTCGCAGCCGCTGGGCGCAGCGGGCGATCTCCTCGTATGCGGCGGCCGCGGACAGAGTGGAGATGGCCCGGTGGGTCTGGGTGTGATTGCCCAGCTCATGGCCGCCGTCCAGGATCCGGTGGGCCATCTGCGGCTGCTCGTCCAGCCAGCTGCCGACGGCCAGCACGGTGATCCGGGCGTCCGCCCGGGCGGCCTCGGCCAGCAGCGCGGTGGCGATGGCCGGATCGCCCTGTCCGTGGAAGGTCAGCGCCACCGCCGGACGGGTCCGCGGGCCGCTGCTGAGCTCGAAGGGGAGCCCGGCGGCCGGCTGCGGGTCGGCGGCCGGCGTGGCGGGGGAGACGTGGCGGGAGCGCTCCCGGTGGCGGGGGGCCGGACTGCGGCGTGCTGGGCGGTGCCGTCCGCGCAGGCGGCGGTGAGCGAGCCGACCGCCCCCAGGGCGGCCAGTCGCAGCAGGTCGCGACGCTCGAAAGGAGTCATTGACAGTATCCTATGGTGATCGGCGAATCACGCACGGTGAGAGCTGTCGGGGGTGGCCGTACAGTGGCGGGCGGCCCGCGGGTGTCCGCGGGCGCGTCGGATGGGGACGGCCGTGTACGAGGGGCGCAAGGAGCTCGGCTACGGGGTGCCGGGACTGCTGGTCACACTGGGTGACGACGGGGTCGCGGTGTTGACGCTGGACCGCCCGTCCAAACGCAATGCGCTGACCTCGGCCATGTGGGGGGCGCTGCCCGGGCTGCTGGAGCGCCTGGCGGCGGAGCCCGGCCTGCGGGTGCTGCTGGTGACCGGCGCCGGGGGACGTTCAGCGCCGGCGCGGACATCGCCGAACTGCTGGAGGTCTACGCCGACCCGGACTCCGCGGACGCCTACCACGCGGTCAACGTCCGCGCGGAGGAGGCGCTGGCGGCCTTTCCGCACCCGACTCTCGCGGTGGTCCGCGGCGCCTGCGTGGGCGGTGGCTGCCAGCTGGCGGTCGCCTGCGACCTGCGCTTCGCCGAGCCGGAGGCCCGGCTCGGGATCACCCCGGCCAAGCTCGGCATCGTCTATCCGGCGGTGCCGACCGCGCGGCTGGCCCGGCTGCTGGGCCCGGCCCGGGCGAAATACCTGCTGTACTCGGGCGAGCTGGTGACCGCCGCCCGGGCGCTGGAGTTCGGCCTGGTGGAGGAGGTGGCGCCGGAGGTGGAGCAGCGCGCCCTGGAGTTCGCCCGCACGCTGGCGCTGCGCTCGGCGCAGACCCAGGGCGCGGTCAAGGACGCCGTCACCGCCGCGGTGGAGGGCCGTGACGTACGCGCCGCGGTCGCCCCCTGGGAGCGCGCCTCCCGCACCGCCCCGGACGTGGCCGAAGGCCTCGCCGCCTTCCTGCAACGCCGCCCACCCCAGTTCTGACGGCTGCCGGAGGCGGCATCGGCTGGCCGGTCAGGCCTCAATAGCCGCCGCCGACCTGTGATGACTGGTTGCGTCGGTAGAGCCTCGTCACGCTGCCTGCCGCACCCGTTCGGGTGACCTGCTCGCGCTTCGTGACGTGCGGAGCCGAGGTGACGGGAATGATTGCGACTACTTCGAATGTTGCAGATAATGCGAACAAGGGGAGAAGGAGGTACCGCCATGGCATCCGCCACGGAGGGGCGCAAGATCGCACCGGGTTCCGTCGACAAGGACCAGGCCGCACGTGCCCTCGACCGCATCAAGAGCTACCTCACGCACACCCGCTACTCCACGGATGACATCACCATCCGTGGCGAGACCGGGGACGACGACCCGCTCGTGCTGCCTCGGCCGACGGTGGAGATGTTCGCGGCGATCCTGTCGTCCCTTGCCAAGGGGCAAGGCGTCCAGCTCCTTCCCGTGAACGCCGAAGTCTCCACGCAGGTTGCCGCCGAGATGCTCAATGTCTCGCGCCCTATCTGATCGGGCTCCTGGACCAGGAGAAGATCGCCTACCGGCGCGTAGGCCGACACCGTCGCATCCGCTACGAGGACCTGATGGAGTATCTGCGCGCCGATGACCGCGACCGGAAGGACGCCGCCGACGAGCTCGCAGCGCTCGATCAGGATTGGGGCTGATCTGAGCCGTGGCCTTCGTTGTCGTCTACGACGCGTGCGTGCTCTACCCAACACCCTCCGTGACCTGCTTGTCCGCCTCGGCCAAGCCCGTCTCATGCAGGCCAGGTGGACCGACCGGATCCTTGACGAGGTCGACGCCGCGCTGGTTCGGGAGCTGGACATTCCGGCGGACAAGCTGGCGCGGCGCCGCGAGCTGATGAATGGCGCCGCGACTGCCTGGTCACCGGTTACGAGCCCCTCATGGACGGTCTGAAGCTGCCGGACCCGGGCGATCACCATGTCCTGGCCGCGGCCATCAAAGCTGGTGCCCATGTCATCGTCACCAGCAACCTCAGGGACTTCCCAGCCGCGTACCTGGCGGAATGGGACATCGAAGCCAAGTCTCCCGACGACTTCGTGATGGACCTCATCGACCTCGACGACCGAGTCGTGTACTCCTGCATCCAGGAGATCGCGGCATCCAGGAGGAAACCGCCAGGCACGTTCGATGATGTGCTGGAGCAGTTGGAGCGGTCCGGCCTGATCGAAGCGGCGGGTGCTTTGCGGTCCCGGCCGGTGGATCAGTAGCCGGCGCAAGGGTATTGGGCGGTATCGCCGGAGCTTCTGGAAGTGCGGACTCGTGGAAGGCGACTCCGGACTGGCGGGATGTCGCGCGACCCGGGGCTCCGGCTGCCCCAGCCGCTGAGGCCGCGGCGGCGGCAGCCGGAATGCCGGGTCAGATGCCGAGGAGGTGGTCCAGGGCGAGCTGGTCCAGTTGTTCGAAGGCCATGCCGCGGGCGGCGGCGGTGTCGGCGTCGAAGTCCTCGTAGGCGGAGCGGTCGGCCAGCAGGTCGGCCAGGGATTCGCCGGGGGCGAGTGTCGGCTGGGCCAGCTCGTCCAGGCGGGAGGCGCGGAGTGCGGCCTGGACCGCGGGGTCGGCCCGGAACGCCGCCGCCTTCTCCTTGAGCGCCAGGTAGTTGCGCATGTTCCCGGCGGCCGAGGCCCAGACGCCGTCGATGTCCTCGGTGCGCGGGGGCTTGAAGTCGAAGTGCCGCGGGCCCTCGTAGCCTGCCGACTCCAGCAGGTCGACCAGCCAGAACGCCTGCCGCAGGTCGCCCGCGCCGAAGCGCAGGTCCTGGTCGTACTTGATCCCGGACTGGCCGTTGAGGTCGATGTGGAAGAGCTTGCCGTGCCACAGCGCCTGGGCGATCCCGTGCGGGAAGTTCAGCCCGGCCATCTGCTCGTGGCCGGTCTCCGGGTTGAGGCCCACCCGGTCGGCGTGCTCCAGCGAGCCGATGAACGCCAGCGCGTGGCCGATGGTCGGCAGCAGGATGTCGCCGCGCGGCTCGTTCGGCTTGGGCTCGATGGCGAAGCGCAGGTCGTAGCCCTGGTCGACGACATAGTCGCCGAGCAGGTCGAAGGCCTCCTTGAGCCGGTCCAGGGCGACCCGGACGTCCTTGGCCGCGCCGGATTCGGAGCCCTCGCGCCCGCCCCAGGCGACATAGGTGGTGGCGCCGAGCTCGACCGCGAGGTCGATGTTGCGGATGGTCTTGCGCAGGGCGTAGCGGCGGACCTCGCGGTCGTTGGAGGTGAAGGCGCCGTCCTTGAAGACCGGGTGGGTGAACAGGTTGGTGGTGGCCATCGGCACCTTCATCCCGGTGGCGTCCAGTGCCTGCCGGAACCGCTTGACGTGCTGCTCGCGGGCAGTGTCGCTGCTGCCGAAGGGGATCAGGTCGTCGTCGTGGAAGGTCACCCCGTAGGCGCCGAGCTCGGCCAGCCGGGTGACCGTCTCGACCGGGTCCAGTGCCGGGCGGGTGGCGTCGCCGAAGGGGTCGCGGCCCTGCCAGCCGACGGTCCACAGGCCGAAGGTGAACTTGTCGTCGGGGGTGGGGATGAGCGGGGTCATGTCGGCTCCAGTCGTGAGGGTGCGCACCGGGCTGTTCGTCGTCGCGCTGTTGGTCGCGCTATTCGTCATCGCCCAAAACAAATTAGTATCAGACCGCCGCGGAGGGAAGCCCCCGAGCGGTCAGACGCTGGGAGGCAGACGTGCAGGTGGTCATCGGGGTCGACAGCTCGACGCAGTCGACCAAAGCCCTGGCCGTGGATGTGGACAGCGGCAGGGTGCTCGGCGAGGGCCGCGCCCCGCACACGGTGAGCGGCGGGGCGGGGCGGGAGAGCGATCCGCGGCAGTGGTGGGCAGCCCTGGCCGAGGCCGTCGGCCGGACCGGCTGGGCCGACCGGGCCGACGCCGTCTCCGTCGGCGGCCAGCAGCACGGCCTGGTCACCCTGGACGCGGCCGGGGAGCCGGTCAGGCCGGCGCTGCTGTGGAACGACGTCCGCTCCGCCCCGCAGGCCGCCGCGCTGGTCGCCGAGTACGGGGCCGGGGCCTGGGCGAGCCGCGCCGGGAGCGTCCCCGGGGCCGCGTTCACCGCCGCCAAGTGGCAGTGGCTGCGCGAACGGGAGCCGGAGGCGGCCGCCCGCACCGCGGCCGTCCGGCTGCCGCACGACTACCTCACCGAGCGGCTGACCGGGGTCGCCGCCACCGACCGGGGCGACGCCTCCGGCACCGGCTGGTGGACTCCGGACGGCTATGACACCCGGCTGCTCGACCGGCTCGGGCTGGCCGAGGCCATGCTGCCCGCGGTCGTCCCGGCCGGGACCGCGGCCGGGACGGTTCTGCCCGGGCTGCCGCTGCGGGCAGGCGCCCTGGTGGCGGCCGGGACCGGCGACAACATGGCCGCCGCGCTCGGTCTGGGCCTCGGCCCGGGCGTCCCGGTGCTCAGCCTGGGCACCTCCGGCACGGTCTACGCGGTCACCCGGGGACGGCCCGCCGACCCGAGCGGGACGGTCTGCGGCTTCGCCGACGCCCTCGACTCCTGGCTGCCGCTGGCCTGCACGCTCAACTGCACGCTCGCGGTCGACCGGGTCGCCGCGCTGCTCGGCCGGGACCGGGAGGCGGTCGAGCCGGGCGGCAGCGCGGTCGTGCTGCCGTACTTCGACGGCGAGCGCACCCCCGACCTGCCCGGGGCGTCCGGGCTGTTCCACGGGCTGCGCCAGGACACCACCCCGGGCCAGCTGCTCCAGGCGGCCTACGACGGCGCGGCCTTCTCGCTGCTGGCGGCGCTGGACCAGGTGCTCGCCGCGGGCGGCGAGGGCCCGGCGGCAGCGGGGCTGCGGCAGCGGCAGATACGGCAGTGGCTGATGCGGCAGCTTCCGGGACGGGGGCGGCGGCTCCGGCGGCAGCTCCGGCGGCGGGTTCGGCGGCGGCTTCGGACGGCGAGCTGCTGCTGATCGGCGGGGGCGCGCAGGGGGCGGCCTGGCAGCAGACGGTGCGCCGGCTGTCCGGGCGGCCGGTACGCATTCCCACCGCCGGCGAGCTGGTCGCGCTGGGAGCCGCGGCCCAGGCGGCGGGCCTGCTCACCGGCGAGCGCGCGGACCAGGTCGCCCGCCGCTGGCGCACCGGCGCGGGCACGCTGCTGGAGCCGCTGGCCCGGGACACCGGGACGCTGGAGCGGATCACCGACATCTTGCGGCGATCCGGGACACTGTTCGAGTACTGATGCCGTCGGGTACCCGTGCGGTACCCGTCCCGATTCCGACGACCGTGTCCCGGGGGACCCATGCCGAGCGACGACCGCAGTCCAGCGCCGAGCGGCGTACCGGGGAGCGGCAGCCCGAGCGGCGCGGCCCCGCCTCCCAGCAGGGCATGCGGCGGCAGAACCTGGCGCTGGTCCTGGGCGCGGTCGCCGCGCACGCCCCGCTCTCCCGGGCCGACGCCGCCGCCGTCACCGGACTGACCCGGGCCGCCGTCTCCAGCCTGGTGGTCGAGCTGATGCGGGAGGGCCTGGTGGTCGAGCTCGGCCCGGCCCCCAGCGGACGGGTCGGGCGTCCCGGCAACGCCCTGCGGCTGAGCCCGACCGGCCCGGCCGGTCTGGGCCTGGAGGTCGGGGTGGAGCACCTGGCCGCCTGCGTGGTGGACCTCGCCGGGGAGGTGCGGGTGCAGGCGCGGAGCACGGCCGTCAACCGGGGCCGGCCCCGGCCGAGGTGCTGTCCGAGCTGGAGCAGCTGGCCCGGGGCGTGGTCGGCGAGGCGCGGGTGCAGGGGCTGCGCCCGGTCGGCGCCACCCTGGCGGTACCGGGACTGGTGGACGGCGGCGCGAACTTCGTCGTCCGCGCCCCCAACCTGGGCTGGCACGCCCTGGAGCTGCCGGAGCAGTTGCTGGGCCTGCCGCTGGAGGTGGACAACGAGGCCAACCTCGGCGCCCTGGCCGAGCTGTGGCGCGGCGGTGCGCTGGACGTGGTCCATGTCTCGGCGGAGGCGGGCATCGGCGCGGCGCTGGTGGTCGGCGGCCGGCTGTTCCGGGGGGCGCGCGGCTTCGCCGGGGAGCTCGGCCATGTCCCGGTGCGCCCGGATGGCCCCGCCTGCGCCTGCGGCGCCCGAGGCTGCCTGGAGCAGTACGCGGGTGAGCAGGCGGTGCTGGCCGCCGCCGGTCTCGACCTGCCCCCGGTGGACCGGATCGCGGTCCTGGCCCGGCATGCCGAGGCCGGGGAGCCACGGGTGCTGGCCGCACTGGAACAGGCCGGGACGGCCCTGGGCACGGCTCTGGCCGGGGCGGTCAATCTGGTGGACCCGGCGGCTGTGGTCCTCGGCGGCGCCTACGCCGAGCTGGGCGAGTGGCTGCTGCCGGGAATGCGCCGGGAGCTGGTGGCGCGGGCCCTGGTCCGGCCCTGGCCGGACGAGGCGCTGACGGTCTCGGCCCTGGGCCGGCGCGGGCCGCTGCTCGGGGCAGCGCTGGTGACGATCCGTCGGATCATGGACGACCCGGGCTCGCCGACGCTCGCCGGGGCGCAGCCGCCCGGATGACCCTCGGCGTTGTCCGCCTCAGTTCTTCCCCGGCGTGGATGGCCGCACGGCGAGCGGGCAGGTGTTACGAATCGTGAGATTTGTACCATCTGGCGTCAACGGACGGATCGTCATATGTCGAGTGGACTGAGCGGTACACGCCGTG
This sequence comes from Streptacidiphilus sp. 4-A2, assembly GCA_014284505.1. Classification (GTDB taxonomy): domain Bacteria; phylum Actinomycetota; class Actinomycetes; order Streptomycetales; family Streptomycetaceae; genus Streptacidiphilus. Next base: position 7,785,704 of record JAAFYY010000001.1, read on the forward strand.
AACGCGGCTTCGGCGGGGAGCTCAGGGACGCGGTGACCGGACGCGCCACCATGCTGGTCATCGGGACACTGCTGCTCCAGTTCGCCTTCATCGTCTCCTATGTGGGGGCGCTGCATCATCCCTATCCGCACCGCGCGTCGATCGCGGTGGCCGCGCCCGCGCAGGTCCAGGGTCAGCTGGTGGACCAGCTCAACGGGCTGCCCAGGAGTGTGCTGGACGCCCGGCCGGTCGCCGACGAGGCGACCGCCCGCGACCAGGTCCGGGATCAGCAGGCTTACTCGGCGCTGCTGTTCGACCCGAACGGAACCCGGGACCGGCTGCTGGTGGCCAATGCCCGGGGCCCGGCGCTGGCCACCGCCATCACGCAGATCGTCACCGCCGCCGAGGCGCAGCAGCACCGCACCGTGGTGGTCGAGGACCTGGTGCCGCTGGCCCCGGCGACGGGGGCGGGCTCTCGTCCTTCTATCTGGTGGTCGGCTGGTGCGTGGGCGGCTACCTGGTCGCCTCGATCCTGGGCATCAGCGCCGGGGCGCGCCCGGCCAACTTCTCCCGGGCACTGATCCGGGTGGGCGTGCTGGCGCTGTACTCGGTGGTGGCCGGTCTCGGCGGGGCGGTGATCATCGGCCCGGTGCTGAACGCCCTGCCGGGCAGCATCCTGGGGCTGTGGGGGGTGGGCGCACTGCTGGTGTTCGGCGCGGGCCTGTTCACCATGGCCCTTGAGTGCCTGTTCGGCATCGTCGGCATCGGGCTGGCGGTGCTGGTGTTCGTGGTCCTCGGCAACCCCAGCGCGGGCGGGGTCTTCCCGCCGCCGATGCTCCCGCCGTTCTGGCGGGCGATCGGCCCCTGGCTGCCCAACGGCGCGGCGACCACGGTGACCCGCTCCATCGCCTACTTCCACGGCGACCGGATCACCGGCCCGCTCCTGGTGCTGGCGGTGTGGGCGGTGGTGGGCATGCTGGTCGCGCTGGTGTTCACCAAGCTCAGGCCGGGCGGGGACAGCGCTGAGCAGGCGCCGTTGATGTAGCCGGCGCGCGGGTCGTTCGATGGCGGATCGTTCAGTTGAATGGGGCAACTATTTATTTTATGGTTGCCACTACCAACGATTTGCCCTTCGGGCAGTGAGGGGCAGACCTGTGGCGACATCCGCACCCACCAGGAGCCGTGGCCGGCACGCGGCCCCGAAGCGGCACGGCGCGGCCGCCGCCCAGGCCGCCCAGGCTTCCCAGGCCGGGTCGATGAGCCACCGGGAGATCATGGAGGCCCTGTCCGGGCTGATCCTCGGCCTGTTCACGGCCATGCTCTCGTCCACCATCGTGACCAAACGCGCTGCCCCGGATCCTCAGCGACCTGCACGGCGGCGAGTCCCGTACACCTGGATCATCGCGGGCTGCTGTCGGTCACCGCCACCACCCCGATCTGGGGCAAGCTGGCCGACCTGTTCAGCAAGAAACTGCTGGTGCAGATATCGCTGGTGATCTACATCGCGGCCTCGATGCTGGCCGGGCTCTCACAGAACACCGCCGAGCTGATCACCTGCCGGTGATCCAGGGCGTGGGTCGGCGGGTGTCGGCGCTCGCGCAGGTCTGCATGGCGGCGATGATCTCGCCCCGCCAGCGCGGCCGCTACAGCGGCTACCTGGGCATGGCCTTCGCGCTGGCCACCGAGCGACGGCGGCACCATCGTGGACACCTCCTGGCTGGGCTGGCGGCGTGCGCTGCCCTGGCCCATCGTGATCCTGCAGAAGACGCTGCACCTGCCCACCGTCCGCCGCCAGGTGAAGATCGACTACCTGGGCGCCACCCTGATCGCCGCCAGTGTCAGCATGCTGCTGGTGTGGGTGACCATCGCCGGGCAGTCCTTCGCCTGGGAGTCCTGGCAGACCGTCGCGATGGTGAGCTGCTGCTGGGCCTGCCGCGATCCGGGTGGAACAGCGGCGGAGAACCCGGTGGTCCCGGTCTCGCTGTTCCGGCACCGCACCGTGGTGCTGGCCCTGATCGCCTCGGTGATGGTCGGCGTCGGGATGTACGGCACCACCTTCCTCAGCCAGTTCTTCCAGCTCTCCCGGGACGAGTCGCCGACCATGGCCGGGGTCGCCACCATCCCGATGGTGTCGGGCTGGCTGGCCTCCACCTTCGTCGGACGGCTGATCACCCGCACCGGCAAGTGGAAGATCTACCTGGTGCTCGGCAGCCCGCTCACCGTCGGCCTGGCCCTGCTGCGCTGCTGCGCCGGGACACCTCCTACGGGGTGATCACGGTCGCCATGGTGCTCACCGGCGTGGGCATCGGCACGGTGATGCAGAACCTGGTGCTCGCGGTGCAGAACAGTGTCCCGGTCGCCGAGCTGGGCGCGTCCAGCTCGCTGGTCACCTTCTTCCGGACGCTGGGCGGCGCGATCGGGGTGTCCGCGCTCGGCGCGCTGCTCACCCACCAGGTCACCCGCTATGTCGGCCAGGGGCTGGTCGCCGCACACCAGCCGGCCTCGGCTGCGGCGAGCCTCGGCGGCTCCTCGATCCCCGACCTGTCGTTGATCCCGTCCCAGGTCAGGCCGCTGGTGGAGAGCGCCTTCGGGCACGGCATCGGCGAGGTCTTCCTGGTCTGCGCCCCGTTCGCAGCGGTCGCCCTGCTCTCGGTCTGGCTGATCCGGGAGACCCCGCTCAGCGAACGCTCCGGCGTGGAGCGCGTCGCGGCCGCCGAGCCCGAGCCCGAACTTGGACTCGAACCGCAGGCTGCCTGAGGCATCAGGGATGCTCCGCGTCGATGTGGCGGCGCATCAGGACCCGTTGATCGGTGATGGCGCTGCGGTCGCCCTGGTGTCTGGCGGTGTGGATCGACTCGGCATGGGCGGCGCAGGCCGTGCAGCCGTCGGCGGCGACCGGGTCGGGCAGCGGAAAGCCGGGGAGATCGGACGCTTCGTCAACTTTGCTGTCGCACATGTGAGTTGCCTTCGCTTCTGGGCTGATCTGCACTGACCTGCGACTCCGTTTGAGCTCGCACCACACGCTCTTGCCGATCACGCGTGGGATCACGCCCCAGCGATGGCTCAGGGCGTCCACCATGGCCAGACCGCGCCCACTTTCGGCGAAGTCCGTTGCTGGATCGGTGAGTTCACGGGCGAGTGGCGTGCCCGTCGCCCAGTCGCGTACCTCGACGCGTAAGCCCCGCCTGATCGGGCGGTAGGTGATGGCCACCTGGCTGCCTCTGGTTGCGTGGCCGTGTATGACGGCGTTGGCGACCAGCTCGCCGATGACCGATTCCAGGTCATCGGCCAACTCGTCCAGGGCCCAACGGTGGGCGAGATCGCGCGCCGCAGCGCGGGCGGCCCTGACGGCGGGACGAAAGCGTCGGTATCGGACTTCTTCCGAGGGTGGGACGGGCATGCGGATACCCCCTGATGAGCCAAGGTCGTCATGATCTGACGATGTGTCGCTACAGTCAGTAGTGTGCACCCTGGCATCAGCGAAGTGTCAAGTCACCACTTCGGGTACCACATAGCTGGTTGCCGTCACTGTCGGCGAGCGGCACACTTGACCTGCAAGCCATGGGAGAAGCGAGCGCTGAATGCCTATCAATCACAGTCCGACGATCCGTCAGAGGCGTTTGGCCAGGCAGCTTCGGGAGTTGCGGTTAGCCGCCGGGCTGACCCACGCCGATGCGGCTCAGGTGCTGGACTCGGCGGAGTCGAAGGTCGGCCGCATCGAGAACGCCCAGTCCGGCATCCGGCTCCCGGACCTCCGCGCGCTGATGGACGCCTACGGCGTCACGGATGCGGACGTGCGGGGCGAGGTCGAGCTCCTGGCCCGCGAGTCGAAGAAAAAGGGCTGGTGGTCGCGCTACGCCAATGCCGTCGACTCCGCGTACGCGGCGTTCGTCGCCGTCGAGTGGGACGCGTCCGAGCTGTACAACGTTCAGACCAACATCGTGCCCGGGTTGCTTCAAACGCCCGACTACACCCGGGCGTTGGCGCCGCTTCAGACTCCGGAATTCACCCCGGAGGAAGTCGAGGGCCAGGTCGATGTCAGGCGGGAGCGCCGAAAGCTGCTGGTGCGGGAGCACCCCGTCCAGTTCTGGGCGATCATCACTGAAAGCGCCTTGTACCACCGCGTCGGTGGCAACGACGTGATGAAGGCGCAGTTGGAGTCCCTGCTCAGCGACAGTCGGCAGCAGAACATCGAGTTGCAGGTGCTGCCCCGCGAAGACCCTATGAATGCCTGCCTGTTCGGGCCCTTCGTCATCATGACCTTCCCGACCGCCGGCGAGACCGACATTGTCTACACCGAGTCGCCGACGAGCACGGTCTATTACGAGGAGCCGACCGAGGTGGAGACCTACACGACACTGTTCCGCAGGCTCAACATGGCCGCAGCAAATGTCAGCAAGTCCCGTGATCTCATCATGGGCGCCCTCAAAGAAATGGCATAGCCGATGAAGTCCCACATTGAATCCGCGTCGGTCCTGGGCCTGGAGTGGACGAAGTCGTCGTTCTCGGGAAACAACGGCGACTGCGTCGAGATAGCCGGTCTGGCTGACGGTGGTCGTGCTGTCCGGGACAGCAAGGATGAGCACGGCCCGGCGCTGTGCTTCTCCGCGCGGGAGTGGTCGGCGTTTGTCGCGGGTGTTGATGCGGGCGAGTTCGAGCGGTAAGACCGTTGTTGGCGGGTCCGTGTGCGGACCCGCCAGGTGACTCGTGGTCGCCTAGGATCGAGACCACCGATCGGCGCTCCGAGGCCAGGGATGGACGCATGTACATCGCGAAGGTAGAGATCTCCAACATCCTCGGCTTCAGCGGCGGCCGGAATGTCGAGCTCGACTTCACCCGGCCCAACGGGAAGTACGCCGGCTGGACGGTCCTGGCGGGGCGCAACGGGTCGGGGAAGACCTCGCTGCTGCGCTGCCTGGCGCTGGTGTCGGCGGTCCTCGGATCGCTCCCAGAATTGCGCCCTCCTATTTCACCTGGCTCGCGGATGCCGGTGCCGACGGTGAGCTCCTGGCCGATTTCCATCTCGATGCGCGGGATCTCAAGGAAATCTATCGGGACGCCCCGCCGCCCAAGCCCGGGATCGCGATGCGCCGGACCGTGGGCTGCCTGCCCGGGGTGGTGGCTCCGAATGGACCACCGTGAGGCTGCGCGATGGACAGTCCGCTCCCGAATTCGATGTCCCCGGCCCTTGGTTCGTGGCTGGTTACGGGCCTTTTCCGGAGGCTTTCGCCGGACAGTGTCGACCCACTTCCCGTGCGTTATGAGCGGAACGATCCGGAGCGGGTGCTCGAAGGGGTCGACCGGTTCTCGACCCTGTTCAACGAGGACGCCTCGCTGAACGGCGGGCTCTCCTGGCTGGTCAGCCTCCATCTGCGGCAGCTGGAGGGCAACAAGGCCGCAGGCAGGCTGCTCGCCGGGGTTCTCGACCTCTTGTCGGACGGTCTCCTGCCCGATGGCTATCAGGCGCTGCGGGTGAATTCGCAGGGGCTGTGGATCAGGCACGGGCGGAAGTCGTTCCCGGTGCGGTCGATGAGCGACGGCTATCGTGCGGTGATCGCGCTGGTGCTTGATGTCGTGCGCAGTCTCGACGAATTCCACGGCGGAATCCGGGTCAGTACCGCAGGCAACCGGCTGGCGGTCAGGCGGCCCGGTGTCGTGCTGATCGACGAGATCGACGCACACCTGCACGTCAGCTGGCAGCAGCGCATCGGCGGCTGGCTGACGTCGCACTTTCCCGAGATCCAGTTCATCGTCAGCACCCACAGCCCCTACATCTGCCAGGCGGCCGACCCCGGCGGACTGATCCGGCTGCCGGGGCCGACCGAGCAGGCCGGGCCCAGGGTCGTGGACGAGGAGCTGCGGCGCCGGATTGTCTACGGCAGTGGCGACGACGCCGCGATGTCGGAGCTCTTCGGCCTCGACTCGCCGTATTCGGAGCAGGCCGAGGAGTTGCGTCGACAGCTGGTGCAGCTCGAAGGAAAGGTGCTGAGGGGCAAGGCGTCGAAGGGCGAGGAAGCGCGCTACGCCGACCTCAGCTCGACGCTTTCGAGTTCTCCGAGTGCGCGTATCGACGAGGTCGCGGCACGGCTCGCGAGGCAGAAGTGATCCCGATCGAGCGGGTCGAACTCGACGGGGTGATGAAGCGGCGGCTGGAGGCCAAGTCGGCGCTGCTGCGCGCCCGGCGGGCGGGCACCGCCGAAGCCCGGCAGAGCTGGAGATCGGCCCGCACGATCCGCCGGGGCTTAGCCGAGAAGCTCACCGGCATGGCTCCCGGGCTGAGCCGCTGCATGTACTGCGGCGACGGCGAGGGCACCGATATCGACCACTTCAGGCCCATAGCCAGCGACCCGTTCGGAACGTTCCTGTGGACCAACCACCTGCTCGCCTGCTCGCACTGCAACAGCAACATGAAACGCGACAAGTACCCGTGCGACGCGAGCGGATCCTGCCTGCTGGTCGATCCCTGCCGGGACGACCCGCACGAGCACATGGAGTTGAACTTCGCGACGGGAATCTACTTCCCGCTGACGGCGAAGGGCGCGTCCACGATCGAGGTGTTCGGCCTCGGCCGGCCGGTCCTGGTGGTCGGGCGGGCCAAGGCGTTTGTGAGATGCAAGGCGATGCTGTCCCACTGGCTGGTCCTCACCGGCGCGGGGGATGACTCCGGTGCCGAGGAGGTCTACGAATCCCTCAGGCTCCAGCCCTTCGCCGACGTGCTCTACGCGATGGTGCGGCGCAGGGACGCCCCGGGGGCGCCGGTCGCCTTCGGCCGGGAAGCCGTGGCCGCCCTGCGGGCGATCCGCTGGTAGCCCCGCGGCCGCGAAGGGCCGGGGAGCGGTCGTCGCTCTCCGGCCCTTCGGGGTGGCGGGGTTCAGCCCGCGATGACGTACAGGCCGTAGCCGACCGCCGCCGCGCACAGGGCGAAGCAGAGCACCGCGCCGCTGAGGGCGGCGGTGCCACGGGCGGCGCTGCCGTCGGCCTGCGCGGCCTCCCGCTGGGAGAGTGCGGCGATGCCGAGGCAGAAGGCGACGACGACGGCGATGCTGATGCCGACGCTGACACCGAAGGTGCTGCCGAGGGCGGACCAGTTGATGTTCATGGGGTCTCCTCAGGCCGCGACGACGTCGGTGGCGCTGTCGGCGGCCGCAGCCGTGGTGGCCGCAGCGGTGGTGGCGGCAGCGGTGGTGGTGGGGAGCGGCAGCGCGGTCCCGGCGGGTACCGGGGTGACCGTGTCGGTGCCGACCACGTCGGAGGCGTCCACCGGGCGGCGGCGGTTGATCACGTAGATCCAGCCGGCCCCGGCCGCACCGATCAGGCCCAGCAGGACCACGCCCCAGTTGCCCTGGTCGGCGAGGAGCGCGCCCAGCCCGCCGAGCACGGCGGCGGTCGGCAGGGTCAGGCACCAGGCGTAGGTCATCCGCCGGGCGGTGGACCAGTTGACCACCCCGGTGGGGCCACCCTTGCCCGCGCCCATGATGCCGCCGGAGCAGACGTGGGTGGTGGACAGGCCGTAGCCCATGTGCGAGGAGGTCAGGATGACGGTCGCCGAAGCGGTCTGGGCGGTGAAGCCCTGGGGCGCGGAGATGTCGGTGATGCCCTTGCCCAGGGTGCGGATGATCCGCCAGCCGCCGATGTAGGTGCCGGCCGCGATGGCCGCACCGGAGGAGACGATGACCCACAGCGGCGGTGCGGAGTGCGGCGCGATCACCCCGGCGGCGACCAGGGTCAGCGTGATCACCCCCATGGTCTTCTGGGCGTCGTTGGTGCCGTGCGCCAGCGAGACCAGGGAGGCGGAGGCGATCTGTCCGGCCTTGAAGCCCTTGCCCGTGGCCTGCCCGCTGCTGCGGCGGGTGATCCGGTAGGCCAGCTTGGTGGCGGCCCAGGCGGCGACCCGCGGCGACGGGGGAGGCCACGGCCGGGATGATGATCTTGGTGACGACGACTGAGAAGTTCACCCCGTGCATGCCGACCGCGACCAGCGTGGCGCCGATCAGGCCGCCGTACAGGGCGTGCGAGGAGCTGGAGGGGATACCGCGCAGCCAGGTGACCAGGTTCCACAGGATGGCGCCGATCAGGGCGGCGAACACCACCTGCGGCCGGATCCCCGAGCTCTCCTGGATGATCCCGCCGGAGATCGTCTTGGCGACCTCCACCGAGAGAAACGCTCCAGCCAGGTTCAGGACTCCGGAGATGGCGACCGCGACCTTGGGCCGCAGGGCGCCGGTGGCGATGGAGGTGGCCATCGCGTTGGCCGTGTCGTGGAAACCGTTGGTGAAGTCGAAGGCGAGGGCCGTGATGATCACGACGGTCACCAGGAACGTCATATGTTCCATTACCAAACAATCGTCTCAGTGGAAGAGTCGCGCTGACCGTAGGCACACCGGGTGAACAGAAGGTTAACTGACGCCCTATGGGGAGTTGAGCGCAGCGGCTAATCGGGGCGAAAAGGGCGCACGGCCTGGGGTGGAGCCGGAGGGCCGGAGTCCAAACGGTGAGATGACTCACATGCAACCGGGAACGAACTTTCTGTAGAACGCATGAGAATCGGCGACGCGGCCTGCCGCTGCTTGTACCCGACATGGCAGGATCGCTCCGGGCCCGGCGGGCCGGGGAGACAGCTGTGGGACGGCTGCGACCGCCGGTGCTGCCGGAGCTTCGCAAGGACCGGGGGGCCTGGTCGGGCGGGACTCAAGGGGAAGCAGGTGCAGGTCATGCGTGGTGCGGGCGGGGCGCGACGCGGGGAGTGGGCACGCCCGTGGCTGAGCGGGGCGCTGCGCTGCGGCGCGCTGCTGGCAGCGGCCGCGCTGGCGGTGCTGCCGCTGGCGGCTGCGCCGGCCTACGCCGCGAGCGGGAGCGACTCCGGTACCGGGGCGAACGCCGACGGCACGATCAGCGCCCAGACGCTGACCCAGGCCGAGGCCACCCTTCAGCCCATCCTGAACCGGCTGCACACCGACTACCAGCAGGCCGAGGTCGCGACCCAGAAGTACGACGCCCTGTCCGAGCAGCTGGTCACGGCGAAGGCCGACGACGACGCGCTCCAGGTGGCGGTCAGCAACAGCCAGGCGCAGGTCAACGACGGGGTCGCGATCGCCGGCCAGATCGCCGACGCCCAGTACCGGGCCGGCGGCCTCTCCCAGCTCGGTGAGCTGCTGCTGTCCAGCGACCCGGAACAGGCCGTGCACACCCAGGAACTGCTGTCGATGGTCGGCCGCTCGCAGTCCGCGTTCCTGGCCCAGCTCAAGAGCGACCAGGCGGGTCTGGTCGCCGCCCAGAGCGCCGCCGCCGTCGCCAAGGCGCACGCCGCGCAGCTGGTCGCGGGTGAGGCCCTGCAGAAGAACGCGATCACCAAGCAGCTGACCTCGGTCGAGCAGCAGGTCTCCACGCTCACCGGGGTGCAGAAGCAGGAGCTGTCGCTGCTGGAACAGAAGGAGGCCAGCCAGGCCCAGCTGGCCCTGCTCGCCTCCGGCGTCCTCGGCAAGGACGACGCCAAGCCCTCCGCCGCCGGGGCGCAGGCCATCACCTTCGCCTTCGCGCAGCTGGGCTCGCCCTATGTGTGGGGCGGCATCGGCCCCTACGCCGCAGGCTTCGACTGCTCCGGGCTGACCTCCCAGGCCTGGCTGAGCGCGGGGGTGGCCATCCCCGCACCAGCGAGGAGCAGTGGGCGGACCTGACGCATGTGGCGCTGGACGACCTGCGCCCCGGCGACCTGATCATCTACTTCTCCGACGCCAGCCATGTCGCCATGTACATCGGCGGCGGGATGGTGGAGGAGGCGCCGCACCCCGGGGCGTTCGTCGACGTGGAGCCGATGGCGGTCAACCCGATCCTGGGCGCGGTCCGGCCCGACCCGAGCGACCCCTCGCTGGGCTCCTACACCCCGCCGACCATCCCGCCGACGGCGACCCTGCCGCAGCCGATCGCCCCGACGCCGCCGCCTCCGGTCAAGACGCCGCCGACCCGGAAGCCCAAGCCGAAGCCCTCGACGAAGCCGACGCCCAAGCCCACCCCGTCCGGCAGCCCGTCCGGCAGCCCGTCCGGGAAGCCGTCCGGCGGCCCCTCCGGCTCGTCCTCGCCCTCCCCTCGGGGTCGGTCACGCCGACGCCCTCCGACAGCGTCTCGGAGTCGGCCTCCGCCTCGGCGGCGCAGTCGGCCGGCGCCGACGGCGCCCGCGACTGACCTGCGGCGGCCCGACCTGCATTGATTCTGACCCGCTGTGGCCTGACCTGCTGTGGCCTGACCCGCTGTGGCCCGACCTGCGGCGGCCCGAACCCGGCCGGGGCTGACCCCGGCCGGGCCGGTCAGGCCTCGACCGCCCGGCCCCGGAGTCCGGCTCGAAGCGGATCACCACCGACTTGGAGGTCGGGGTGTTGCTGGTGTCCGCGGTGCTGTCCAGCGGCACCAGCACATTGGTCTCCGGGTAGTAGGCGGCGGCGCAGCCGCGCGTGGTCGGGTAGTGCACCACCCGGAAGTGCGGCGCGCGCCGCTCCACGCCGTCCGCCCACTCGCTCACCAGGTCGGTGAAGTCGCCCTCGGCCAGGCCGTGCCCGGCGGCGTCCTCCGGGTGCAGCAGCACCACCCGGCGGCCGTCCTTGATGCCCCGGTAGCGGTCGTCCAGGCCGTAGATCGTGGTGTTGTACTGGTCGTGCGAGCGCAGTGTCTGGAGCAGCAGCCGGCCTGCCGGGACCTCCGGCGCGGTGAGCGCGTTGACGGTGAAGTTGGCCTTGCCGGTGGTGGTGGGGAAGGCCCGGTTGTCCCGCGGGCCGTGCGGCAGGGCGAAGCCGCCGGGCTGCTTGATCTTGGCGTTGAAGTCCTGGAAGCCGGGGATCACCCGGGCGATCCGGTCCCGGATGTTGCCGTAGTCGGCGCTGAAGTCCTCCCACGGCACCCGGTTGGCCGGGCCCAGGGTGCGCCGGGCCAGGCCGCAGACGATCGCGGTCTCCGACAGCAGGTCGGGGCGGGCGGCCGGAGCGCGCCCGGGAGGCGTGCACCATGCCCATGGAGTCCTCGACGGTGACCTCCTGCGGGCCGCCCGCCCGGCGGTCCAGGTCGGTCCGGCCCAGCGTCGGCAGGATCAGCGCCCGGGCGCCGGTCACCACATGCGAGCGGTTCAGCTTGGTGGAGACATGGACGGTCAGCCGGCAGTTGCGCATCGCGTCCTCGGTGACCCGGGTGTCCGGGGAGGCCGCGACGAAGTTGCCGCCCATCGCGAAGAAGACACTGACCCGGCCGTCGCGCATGGCGCGGATGGTGTCGACCACGTCCAGGCCGTGGTGGCGCGGCGGCTCGAACCGGAACTCGGCGGCCAGGGCGTCCAGGAAGGCGGTGCTCGGACGTTCGAAGATCCCCATCGTCCGGTCGCCCTGGACATTGCTGTGCCCGCGCACCGGGCAGACCCCCGCCCCGGGCCGGCCCACATTGCCGCGCAGCAGCAGGAAGTTGACCACCTCGCGGATGGTCGGCACCGAGTGCTTGTGCTGGGTCAGCCCCATCGCCCAGCAGACGATGACCTTCTTCGACTCCAGGACCATCCCGGCCAGCTCCTGGATCTGCTCCAGCGGCAGGCCGGTGGCGGCGAGCACGGCGTCCCAGTCGGTGTCGCGGGCTTCCTCGGCGAAGCCGGCGAAGCCGTGGCAGTGCTCCTCGATGAAGGCATGGTCCAGGACCGTGCCCGGCTCCTTGTCCTCGGCCTCCAGCAGCAGCAGGTTGAGCGCGCGGAACAGCGCCAGGTCGCCGCCGAGGCGGATCTGCAGGAACAGGTCGGTCAGCTTGGTGCCGCTGCCGACCAGGCCGCGGGCGTTCTGCGGGTTCTTGAAGCGCTCCAGGCCCGCCTCCGGCAGCGGGTTGACGCTGACCACCCGCGCCCCGGCGCGCTTGGCGCGCTCCAGCGCCGACAGCATCCGCGGATGGTTGGTGCCCGGGTTCTGCCCGGCGACGATGATCAGGTCCGCCTGGTAGAGGTCCTTGAGGTGGACGCTGCCCTTGCCCACGCCGAGGGTCTCGGTCAGCGCCGAACCCGAGGACTCGTGGCACATGTTGGAGCAGTCCGGCAGGTTGTTGGTGCCGAACTGCCGGGCGAACAGCTGGAAGGTGAAGGCGGCCTCGTTGCTGGTCCGGCCGGAGGTGTAGAACGCGGCGGCGTCCGGCGTCTCCAGCGCCTTCAGCTCGGAGGCGACCAGGTCGAGCGCCGCATCCCAGCTGATCGGCGTGTAATGGGTGGCGCCCTGGTCCAGCAGCATCGGGGTGGTCAGCCGGCCCTGCTGCCCCAGCCAGTAGCCGGAGCGCTCGGCCAGGTCCGCGATCGGGTGCTCGGCGAAGAACTCCGGGCCGACCCGGCGCAGCGTGGCCTCCTCGGCGACCGCCTTCGCCCCGTTCTCGCAGAACTCGGCGGTATGGGTGTGGTCCGGCTCGGGCCAGGCGCAGCCGGGGCAGTCGAAGCCGTCCGGCTGGTTCAGCTTCAGCAGGGTGCGCACCGAGCGGAGGTGCCCATCTGCGCGGTCGCGATCCGGGTGGTGTGCAGCAGGGCCGGAATCCCGGCCGCCGCGTGCTTGGGCGCACTGACCTCGGGCGAGTCCTGTGCCGGGTCGGTCGCTGGAGCCTGCCTGGCCATCTCGGGTCCACCTCCGGTCGAGGGCCCGACGGGCCTCGTCGCCCGACCGGCCCGCCTACTGCCTTCTAGCCTTCATCCTCGCACCCGGGAGCGGCCGCGACGAGGTCGAGTACCGGAAGCAGGTCCTGCGGCCGCTCGCGCACCGGCAACGCACGCACCTCCAGGAACGGGCAGCCCAGGGCCATCGCCCCGCCGTCGTCCGGCCGGTGGTCGCCCACCATCAGCACCTGGGCCGGGGGCAGCCCCAGTCGCTCGCAGGCGGCCCGGAAGATCCGCGGGTCGGGCTTCTGCACGCCGAGCTTGAACGAGAGCACATAGCTGTCCACATAGGCGTCCAGACCGCTGCGGACGAAGATCGGCCGCAGGTCCCAGCCGATATTGCTGACCACGGCGACTGCCACTCCGCGCCGCCGCAGCTCCTTGAGCACCGGCTCCGCGTCCGGGTACGGCTCCGGCCAGGCGTCGGGGTGCGGTGCCGCTCGTACAGCCGCTCGGCCAGCGCGTCCACCCGCTCCGCGCCGACGCAGGGGAGCAGCGCGCTCCGGGTCTGCGCGGTGTAGGCGTCGCGGTGCCGCTGGGCGCTGGTGTCGCGCAGCTCCCAGCCCTCGGGGGCCTGCTGCGGCTGCGGGCCGCCGGGCTGCGCGCCGGCGAGGGTCAACCGTTCGATGCAGGCGGCCCGTTCGGCCGGGTCGAGGGCCAGGCCGAGGGTGTCGAACCACTCCGCCACCGACTCGATATGGAAGAGGGTCCCGGAGAAGTCGAACATCACGCCACGGATCATGCGTTCGATCCTGCCGGTGGGCGGGGTCACGGCAAGGCGGGGCTGTCCGGCTGCTCCTGCTCCTGCTCCCGCTCCTGGCCGCCCTGGGGCGGGTCAGGGGTGCGCTCGGGAGCGGCGGGGTCGGCGGGGACGGGCGGGGGCTCCGGCGCGTGCTGCTGCCACCGCCAGCGGCGGCGGGCTGGGGCGGCGCGGCTCGCGCACCCCGGCGTCGCCGGGGCCGCGGCTGGTCCAGATCACCACGGTCGACCAGCGCGGGACGGCGGAGCCGGGCGCGGGCCGCTGCTCCAGGACGATCCCGGTGACGGTGGGGTGGTGTCCGGATCGGGGCCGACCGCGACCAGTTGCGAGCGGTGGGCGAAGTCCCGCGGTGTGCGCGGACAGACGGAGCAGATCGGGACCGTGACCAGGGCGGGCAACTGCCCGGGAGTCGACGCCATGGCTTCCAGCGTAGGCCGGTCCGGCCGCGCGCGAAGCCCCTTGCCGAGCCCTTTGCCCCGGTGCCTGCCCACGCCCCGGCGCGGCCCCTGGCGCGGCCCCTGGCGCCGCCCTGACCGGAGCGGGTGCGGCGGGAATACCCGGCGGCGGTTCGGGTTGGGGAGGTTGGGGAGCATAGTCCGGCCGGAGGATCCCGGGCGGCCGCGTGCCCTGGGACGATGGCTCGAATCTGTGTTGCCCGACTTATTAGACCGCCCATATCTCTCCGGAGGTCCCTCAGTGAGCAACAGCCTGGACGATTGGAAGCACTGGCGCGACGACCGGGTGGTGGCCGCCCGGGCTCCGCACGGACCGCTCGCGCTCACCGGCACGCACTGGCTGGCCGATCTGCGCGGCGGGATCCCCGGTGTGCCGGGTCGCTGGAGCAGCAGGGCAGTTGCGTGGTGCTGACGGCGGCCCGGCACGACGGGCTGGAGGTCAACGCGGTGGCGCTGGACGGACCGGTCCGGCTCTGTCCGGACACGGCCCCGGACCCCTCGCTGATCACCCACGGCGGCCGGCGGCTGGTGCTGATCCTGCGTGAGGGCGAGTACGCGGTGCGGATATACGACCCGGCGTCGCAGGCCCGCACGGCCTTCGCCGGAATCGACGCCCACCCCTACGACGAACGCTGGGTCCGCCCGGCCCGGTTCACCCCTACGAGAGCGCGCGCACGGTCCGGGTGCCCAACGCCGACGGGCGCGAGCGGGGTCTCGTGCTGGCCGGGACGATCGGCTTCGACCTGCCCGAGGGCTCATCCGAGAGTTCAACCGGGGGCTCGCACGGGAACGGCGCGGCCGCCGACCCGCAGCGCACCCTGCACGTCAGCCAGGCCGAGGACGGCACGCTCAGCGCGACCTTCGCCGATGCCTCCAGCGGCCAGGGTCCTTCCGCTTCCGCTTTGTGAACCTCCCGGCGCCCGGCCCGGACGGTGCGACGGTCCTCGACCTGAACCGTGCCTTTCTGCCGCCCTCCGCCTTCGCCCCGCACTTCATCTGCTCCTTCCCGCCGCCCGGGAACCGGCTGGAGGCCGTGGTCCCGGCCGGGGAGACGCGCATCCTCCAGCACTGACCCGGCACCGACCCGGGCGGCGCCCGGCAGCGGGTCGGCGGGGCCACAGGCTGCGCACAGACGGGCGGAAGCCACGCCGCGAGCACCGGTCCGGATGGCGGGCGCCAGTGGACGAGCCGGTCTCCGGTTGATATACATCGGATCTCCTGGCGACGGTGGGCGACCGGACCGTCTCGATCGCAAAGGTGGTGATGGCAGGTGCGATTCCTGCGCGTGGGGCCCTTCGGGGCGGAACGACCCGTACTGCTGGCTGACGACGGAACGACCGGCTACGACCTCTCCCAGGTCACCGGGGACATCGACGGGCCCTTCCTGGGGCGCCTGCTCGACGGGGCCGGCGAGCAGATCGCGGAGCAGGCCCGGCAGGGCGTGCTGCCGCTGGTCGGGCTGGCCGGGCAGCGCGTCGGCGCGCCGGTGGCGCGGCCCGGCAAGGTGGTCTGCGTGGGGCTCAACTACCTGGACCACGCGGCCGAGAGCGGACACAGCACCGGCCGAGCCGGTGCTCTTCCTGAAGGGCAGCGACACCGTCGTCGGCCCCGACGACGAGGTGCTGATCCCCAGGAACAGCGCCAAGACCGACTACGAGGTCGAGCTGGCCGTGATCATCGGCCGCACCGCCCGCTACCTCGACTCCCCGGAGGACGCCGACTCGGTCATCGCCGGGTACGCGGTCAGCAACGACGTCTCGGAGCGCGAGTACCAGCTGGAGCGCGGCGGGACCTGGGACAAGGGCAAGTCCTGTGAGACCTTCAACCCGCTCGGGCCCTGGCTGGTCAGCGCGGACGAGATCGCCGACCCGCAGCGGCTGTGGCTGCGCACCACGGTCAACGGCGAGGCCCGCCAGGACGGCGGCACCGCCGACATGATCTTCTCGGTGCGGCATGTGGTCTGGTACATCAGCCAGTTCATGGTGCTGGAGCCGGGCGACGTGATCAACACCGGCACCCGGCCGGGGTCGCCATGGGCATCCCCGGCCAGCCGTACCTGCGGCCGGGCGACGTCATGGAGCTGGAGATCGAGGGCTCGGACGGCAGCGGCAGGTGCTCGGCAAGGCCTGAGCGGCCGACGGCGGCGCGCCGGAGCGTACGGCTGGGGCGGTGGCCCGGATTCCGATCCGGGCCACCGCCCCAGCCCTTGCCCGGCCCGTACTGCTTGGCCCGGCTTGGGCTGTTGGGCTATTGGAGGATCAACCAAAGAGTGGCGATACATCCGATGTATCGCTCGGTCAGTCGAGTGACCCGCGAGTAGTGTCCGGGCCCGCCGCCGGGCTGTCCGTTCCTGGGCCGTCCGCCGCCGGACCTTCTCCGACGGTCAGCAGCAGCTCGCCCAGCCGGGACACCAGCTGTGCGCCCGGTCCGCTCCCGGCGACACTGGTGAACATCTGCTGGAGCACCCGCGCGGTCTGCGGATCGTGCAGCGCGGCCGCCGCGAACATCACCACGAACTCGTCCACCAGCCAGTCCCGCAGCTCGGCGGCCGTGCCCGCGCTCTGCCTGGCGGTGCCGTCCGCCGCCCCGGCCTGCGACGCCTCCCGGCGGCTGTCGTCCAGCCAGGTCAGCGCGGTCACCTCGACCACCGATATCCAGGACCGCACCAGCAGGGTGAGCCGGGGGCCGGGGTGCTCCACGCCCAGCTGGTCGATGATGCTGCGGTAGGCGGCCCGGCGCACCTCGTCCACGATCGCCGTGGTCCGCTCGTTCTCGGCGACCGAGCCTCCGCGCAGCAGCGCCCCGTACCCGGCGGCGTGCTCGCCGACGAAGGCGAAGTAGCGGTCCAGGACATGGCTGAGCCGCTCGGTCGGGGTGCCCCGGCCCGGCTCCACGAACCGGGACGCCAGCTCCTTGGCGGCGGTGCGCAGCGCGGCCTCGTACAACTGCTGCTTGCCGCCCGGGAAGTAGCGGTACACCAGCGGTCGGGACGCCTCCGCGGCCGCCGCCACATCGTCGAGCGAGACATCCTCCGGCGCGTGCCTGCTGAAGAGCTCCAGGGCCACCGAGATCAGCTGCTCCCGGCGCTGCTCCACCGGCAGCCGCCGGTACGGGCCGCGCCGCGCTCGGGGGCCCGGTCGGCAGGTGCCCGGTCGGCGGTCGTCGGGTCGGTGGGCGCGCCGTCGGCGGGCGCCCGGTCGGTGGGCGCCGGTGTGTCGGCCGGGGGAGCAGCGGGCACGGGCTCTGCGGTAGGGGCGTCCATGCGCCCACCCTACGTGCCGTGCCGACCGCCCCCGCTGGCCGTCCGCCGTCGCCCGGTGGGCCCGCACCCGCTCCGGCGGACCCCGGCGTGCGGGCGGGCTCAGGCGCGCGGGGTCACGGCCGGCGCGGGCCGGCGCGGGGTCACAGCAGTCCGGAGCGGCGCCAGGCGGCGCGGTCCAGCGCCCCGTGGATGATGGAGGTCTCCTCCAGGAAGCCGGTCAGCTTCTCCGCCGACCAGCGCATGGTTTCCCGGCGGTGCTCGCTCTGCCGGGCCTGCTGCTGGGCCTGCGCCACATCGAGGCCCACCGAGGCGTACACGGCCGGGCTGATCAGGGCCCGGGCCACCACCACCGAGGCCTCACCGGAGACGGTCCGGGTCAGCTGCCGTTCCCAGGCCGGGCAGGTCGCCATCTGTCGCCGCAGCTCCTCGCGGGCGTAGCGGACGTGCCGGGCCTCCTCGACCACGTGGATCCGGGTGATGCCCTGGATCAGCGGCTGCACCGTCGGGTCGGGGAAGGTGATCCGCTGGAAGCGGTCGAGTATCTCCTCCACCAGCAGGGTGGCGGTGAACGCGCCCGGGGTGGTCGCGGTGGTCTTCAGCAGCCGCCCGAGGAACCGGGTGACGCCGCCCGGACCGTAGTAGGGGGTGCCCAGCTTGGTCACCGAGCGGGCGAACATCCGCGAGTGCCGGCACTCGTCGGCCATCTCGGTGAGCGCGTAGGTGACATGGCTGCTGCGCGGGTCCAGGTCGTAGATGTGCCGGGTGAGCAGCTGCATCAGGATGATCTCGAACCACACGCCGATCGAGGCCAGACTGGCGAACTCGTGCCGGGACAGCTCGATCCGCTGCTCCTCGCTCATCCGCTCCCACAGCGGTGTCCCGTAGAGCGAGACCAGCTGCTCCGGCAGGAACCACTTGCCCGGCTCCAGTGGGGCATCCCAGTCCAGCTCGGTGTCGGGGTCGTACGAGTGCCTGGCCGAGGCCTCAAGCAGCCGGTCGGCCACCTGCTCACGGTCCTTCAGCAGCGTTGCTCCGCCAATGTGTGCCACTTGCCTGCCCTCCTCAGGTCGCCGTGGCAGTCGGCGCGCGGCCGCCACGGTGCTCACCCTTATGAGACTCCATGTCAGCAAGGACGTCAATCCCTTGCCCCGCCCCGGCGCTCCTGGCTGCCTGAAGGAAGGGCGCGTCTGGTCCGGGCACCCCTGACCGGACCGCAGAATGGACCCATGACGACGGTAGAACCGACGGATCCTGACGGCCCGGCAGACCAGGACGGCGGTGCCGACCCAGCTGCCGGAAGCGGGGCCGAGGGAGACGGGGCCGCCGGGGACGGGGCCGAGGGGCTGCACGGATCGTCGCGCTGGTCGCCGCCGCTGCCGGAGGGCCGCCTCGCCCGGGCCGCCGTGCTCGTGGCCCGCTATGTCCGCTCCGCCCCGGGCAACTTCATCTGGCTGTTCATCCTCGGCATCAACACCTTCGCGCTGGTCCGGGTTCCGCCACTACTCCTGATCAGCATCAGCACCAACCTGGACGAACTGAGCCGCCATCCGGTCAAGGTCCTTGTCGCCAGCGCCTTCTGGACCGCGACGCCGAGCTTTGTCCTCTGGTTTCTGATCTTCAACGTGTTCAGCGTCCCGGTGGAGCGCTGGCTGGGCACCCTGCGCTGGCTCGCCGTGATCGCACTCGCGCACATCCTGGCGACGCTGATCAGCGAGGGCGCGGTCGCCTACCTGATCGACGCGGGCGACCTGCCCTACCGGACCACGCACACCATCGACATCGGCGTCAGCTATGCGCTCTCCGGCGCGGTCGGCGTGCTCACCTGGGCCCTCGCCCGCCCGCTGCGCTGGTACTACCTGGGCGTGGCCACGCTCTTCTACGCGCTGCTGCTCAGCTTCGGGACGAACTTCACCAACCTCGGCCATCTGTCGGCCTTCCTGATCGGTGTCGGCTGCTACCCGATCACCCGGGGCGTGCCGGGAGGCAATCGGCGGCCCGGAGCGCGGCTGGTCAAAAGACTGGTGTTCCGCCTCCGTGGGTAGGCCAGGATGATTCCCATGTCTGACACACCCTCCTCAAGAACCCCTCGGCAGATCGCCGATTCCTACCTCGACTCGCTGGTGGCCCACAACCCGGGTATCGCGGCGGGTCTCGGCCTGAACCTCGACGACGACCGCCAGCCCGACCTCTCCCCGGCCGGTTTCGAAACCGAGGCGGAGCTCGCCCGGCAGACGCTGGCGGAACTCGATGCGGCGACCGGCGGCACGGACCCGGCAGACCCGGGCGAGGCCGCCTGCGCCCGACTGCTCCGGGAACGGCTCACGGCCCAGCTCGCCTGCCACGACGCCGGGGACCACTTCCACGCGCTCAGCAACATCGCCTGCCCCGTCCATGAGGCTCGATCTTCACCATGATGCCCACCGCCACTGACAACGACTGGTCAGTGATCGCCGGGCTGCGCAATGTCGGCGGAGCCCTCCAGGGCTATCGGCAGACGCTGGAGGAAGGCGTCCGTCGCGCGGCTCTTCTCCGGCCCCCGTCAGGTCAGCACCGTCATCGAACAGATCGGCAGCTGGGCCGGGGCCGGGGACAGCCCGGGCTGGTTCGCCCAGTTCGTGGCCGACGGCCCGCAGTCCCTGCGCGCCGAGCTCGAAGCCGCCGCCGACCAGGCCGCCGCCGCGTCCGCCGGATTCCGCGACTGGCTGCGGGACGAGTACGCCCCCGCCGCCGTGGGCGCCTCCGACATCGCCGGACGCGAGCTCTACCTGCGCTCCGCCCGCCTGCACACCGGCGCCGACCTGGACCTCGACGAGGCGTACAGCTGGGCCTGGGGCGAGTTCGCCCGGCTCGAAGCGGAGATGCGCGAGGAGGCGCAGCGGGTGCTGCCGGGCGCCACCCCGATGCAGGCCGCCGCCCACCTGGAGGAGCACGGCCACTCGGTCAAGGGCGCCGAAGGCATCCGGGCCTGGCTCCAGCAGATCATGGACGAGGCCATCGAGGCCCTGGACGGCACCCACTTCGACCTCGAAGGCCCGCTGCGGCAGGTCGAGGCGATGATCGCGCCCGAGGGCAGCGCGGCCGCCCCGTACTACACCGAGCCCAGCCTGGACTTCACGCGCACCGGCCGGACCTGGCTGCCCACCCTGGGCCGCGAGGTGTTCCCGACCTGGCAGGTGGTCAGCACCTGGTACCACGAGGGCGTCCCCGGCCACCACCTGCACCTCACCCAGCGGATGCGCTGCGCCGACCAGCTGTCGCGCTACCAGACCACCATCGGCGGGGTCAGCGCCGAGATCGAGGGCTGGGCGCTGTACTCCGAGCGGTTCATGGACGAGCTCGGCTTCTTCACCGACCCCGGCCGCCGACTGGGCTTCCTGGACGAGCAGTTGCTGCGCACCATCCGGGTGATCATCGACATCGGCATGCACCTGGAGCTGGAGATCCCGGCGGACGCCCCGTTCCACCCGGGCGAGCGCTGGACGCCCGAGCTGGCCACCGAGTTCTTCGCGACCTACAACGGCAGCCCGGCCGAACTGCGGGACAGCGAGATCATCCGCTACCTCGGCTGGCCCGGCCAGGCCATCGGCTACAAGCTGGGCGAACGCGCCTGGCTGCGCGGCCGCGAGGCGGCCCGGGAGGCGCACGGCGCCGGCTTCGACCTCAAGGCCTGGCACATGAAGGCACTCTCGCAGGGGGCCTGCGGGCTGGACGAGCTCACCAGCCGGCTCTCCGTGCTCTGAGCCGTGCTCTGAGCCGCCGCACCCAGTGCCCTGGGCCCAGTGCTCCGGTGCCCTGGTGCGACCGGGCCCGCCGCGTCCAAGAGGCGTGGCGGGCCCGGTCAGTGAAACCCGAAGACTGAAGGCCGACGGGCGACGGGCGACGGGCGACGGGTACGGGGGAGCGGCGTCAGCCGGCCGATCCGGACAGGCCGAGCTGCACCAGCCGGACGATCACCAGCACGGTCGCCGCCAGCAGGTAGGACCGCAGCACCGCCATGCCGATCCGGTGGCCGGTGGCGAACACCGGACGGGTCAGCGTGTCCAGCGGCGGCATCCGCCAGTCCTCCTTGCCGGTGCGGTCGATCGGCTCGGCCGCCCTGCCGCGCTGCTGCCACAGCCGGGCTCCGGCCAGCAGCAGGCCGACCACCCCGGAGGCGCCGAGGATGTCGAAGATCGCCCCGGCGGAGATGTCGGGCCAGATCACCGAGGCGGTCAGGATCAGCGACAACGCCACCAGCACGCCGACCACCAGCGCGGTGAAGGCGTTGGTGCGGCGGCCGTTGGCCCACGGCCCGAGCACCTCGCGGTCGTTGCACAGCATCAGCAGGTACACCGAGGCGGACGGCAGCAGCACCCCGGCCAGTGCCTGCACGCCCATGGTCAGCAGCCCCAGCGGGGAGCCGGGGATCAGCACGATCACCGCCGCGACCAGCACCAGCCCGGCGTACACGGCGTAGAAGCCCTTGGCGCCCTCGACCCCGCGGTGCAGCGAGTGCTTGATGCCGAAGACGTCGCCGATGGCGTAGGCGGTGGACAGCGAGACCGCGAAGGCGCCGATGATGGAGGCGTCCAGCAGGGCGACGGCGAACAGCACCCCGGCCACCTTCCCGGCGTGCGCGGCGATGCCGTGCGCCAGCCCGGCGGCGTCGGTGAAGTTCCCGAAGCCCTTGGTCCCGGCGAAGGCCGCGGTGGAGATGCCCATGACCGCCGCCGCACCGATGACCACGATCACGATGCCGATCCACAGGTCGGCCTTCTCGTACTTCATGAAGCGCGGGGTGATCCGCTTGTCGATCACGTACGACTGCTGGAAGAACAGCTGCCAGGGCGCGACCGTGGTGCCGACGATGCTGATGACCAGCAGCATCACCGTGGCCAGCTGCCCGCTGCCGCCGGGCAGATCCGGCACCACGAAGGCGCGGGCCATCTGCCCGTCGGCCGGGTGGATGAGGAAGTAGAGCGGCACCAGCAGCAGCGAACCGAAGCACAGCGCCATCGCGATCCGCTCGAAGCGCTTGAACGAGCCGGTGAACGCGGAGGAGATGATGACGGCGGCCGCGAGCAGCACCGACGGGATCTTGGGCAGGCCCAGGTAGCCGGTGGCCAGCGTGATTCCGATGAACTCGGTGACCAGCGTCAGCGCGTTCAGCAGCAGCAGGTCGATGACCGAGAACGCACCCCAGAACCTGCCGAAGCGGCTGAAGATCAGCCGGGCGTGGCCGACCCCGGTCACCGCGCCCAGGCGCAGCACCATCTCCTGGTTCACATACAGCACCGGCACCAGCAGCAGCAGCGTCCAGACCAGGTGGGTGCCGTAGTTCTGGCCGGCCTGGCCGTAGGTGGCGAAGGCGCCGGCGTCGTTGTCGCCGACCATGACGATCAGGCCCGGACCGACGACCGCCAGCAGCGTCCGGAGCTTGGCGGACAGCCCCTGCGGGGCGCGCTCGCCGAGGCTGATGCTGCCGAAGGCGCCGTGGATGTCGCCGAGGTGGGCCTCGTCGAGCACGGCGGAGCGGGTCTGCGCGGCGGAGGTCTGCGCAACGGGGGTCTGGGTGGTGGGCGTCTGGGCGGCGGCGGGTGCCGAAGCGGGTGCGGTGGTCACGGTGGTGTCGGTCATGACAGGCCTCCCGGCCCCCGGGCAGGGGTGGTCGGGACACGGGGCAGCCATCGGGCCCTGCGCGTGGGCAGGGGCGGACAGTCGAGGGCGCGTCACAGCACTGTGACGCGGCTCGGTGTGGGAACTGTCCGGGAGGAGTGGTTACCGCGTGCCGGATGAGAACGGGGACAGGCGGAAGTGGGGCCTATGGTGGCCCGGACTACTGCTGTCGCAGTCCATCGACTTCGCCTCCTCCCGGCCGGGACGCCCGTGGGCGTCAGCGGACTCGCAAGGAGCGGACCGGGTCACCGACCCCGTGGGCCGTCCCGGTACACCCCAACTCGTCAGAGCTTTGGCACTCCACGGCGTGATCCCCTTGTGGGGAAGCCACTTGGGATCACCCCTTAGGTCGGGGAGATCTGTCCTGATCCGGAGCGTCTCTCGACGGGTGGGATCAGTGGCCTGTGTCCGTGAAGACGCCTCACCGAACGAGGTGCCAGACACAAAATAAGAACGACGTTAAGTATAGCCCCGGATGCCGCTGTGCCGCGCCCATTTTCCGCCAACCGCCGCACCCGCCGAGAGCGGTTCCTCCGCAGGTACGAGCCCTGTCATAGGCATCAGTCGTCCACGTCGGACGTGTGCTCGGGGCGCTCGTATCCGTGGCCTGCGGCGGTCGTTCGCATCAGTCGCACACGCCAAGCAGAACCGTATCTTCGGACGCATCCGGTCCCGGTGCGCCAGAATCGGACCCGCGCGTTCATCACCATGGGCGTCTTCATCCAGTACCGGTAAACCTTCCTGCCGCTCCGGCGGCCCACCCCTAGGCTGTCCTAGCACGGCCCAGGACCTCGGCCCCGCCTGCACGGCGGTACCCCACGCAGGCCAGGTCGGAGGAGTCTCAGATGGACGTCAACACCAATGCCGCCAGCGGCGCCGACGTCAACGGTCACCAGCCGGCGGAGCTCTGCCGCGTGGTCAGCCCGGCCGGGGAGCTCGACCTCGCCAACGCCGCCGACCTCCGCACCAGCCTGCACGGCGGGGACCACGGCTGGGCGGTGCCCCGGGTCATCGTCGACCTCACCGCGGTGACCTTCATGGACGTCAGCCCGCTGCGGGAGCTCCGCGCCGCGCAGACCCTGGCCCACAGTCACGGCGGCTGGGTGCGGCTGGTCCACAGCCAACCCGGCATCGACCGCCTGCTCCGTGCCACCGGCCTCAGCCGCGCCTTCCCCCGCTACGCCACCCACGCCGACGCCCGCACCGACGCCCCCACCCGCGCCCGCCCCTGACCCGAACACCCGCCCCCGAGCAGCTGCGCATCGCGACGCCTGCCCGGCTTTCCGGCTGTCGTCCAACCATCGATTCGGGAAGATGAGTTGGCCCCGGCCACCCCCGGGATGAAGTCGTCCCGGCAACGGCGGACAACGAGTTGCCCGAATGCAGGGCGATGGCAGGGCTCTCGGGCCTCGACGCCAACTCCGCCCTGCCCCCGACTCCGAGGGGAAGCCAGCTGGAGAGGCCGCAAAAGGCTGAGGCCCGGAAAAGACCGCAGGCCGGAAAAGACTGAGGCCCAGGCTGGCGAGAGAATCTCGCTGACCTGGGCCTTAGCTGCACTTCTTGCGAAGTGCCCCGGTAGGATTCGAACCTACGCACCCGCCTCCGGAGGGCGGTGCTCTATCCCCTGAGCTACGGGGGCGTGCTTTGCGACATGCAGAACACTACCAGCCCCAGGGTGGTGGTCGTGCACGGGTTTCGGCGTCGGGGGTGTCGGTGGATCAGGTGGAAGTAGGGAAAGCGCGGACGGGGAGTCACGATTTCGCCTACCCTCAGTGATGTGTCCGGCGTCTCGGGGCGGGTCCTGGTTGTCGATGACAGCGAGGTGATTCGCCAGCTGATCAGGGTCAACCTGGAACTTGAGGGTTTCGAGGTGGTGACCGCCGCCGACGGCGCCGAGTGCCTTGAGGTCGTGCACCAAGTACAGCCGGACGTCATCACTCTCGATGTGGTCATGCCAAGACTGGACGGTTTGCGCACCGCGGCCCGGCTGCGGGCGGACGCACGGACCGCGGGCTGTCCGATCGCCATTGTCAGCGCCTGTACGCCGATGGATCTGGAGCGCGGGGAGTCGGTCGGGGTGGACGGCTATATCGCCAAGCCCTTCGAACCCATGGAGCTGGTGGCTCTGGTCCGGCGGCTCGCGCGCAAGCGGAACCCGCGCGCGGGGGAAGCCGGGGAGCCGGGGGCGGCGCCGACCCGGACGGCGAGGCGGACGGCGACGCGGATCCGGCGGGGAGCGGCTGCGGCGGTAGGGCCGCGGTCGGTTCGCTGTGAGCGAACAGCCGCGGCCGACCGGGTGACCAGGCCGTCCACGGCGGCGGTCGGCCGGGAGGCGGCGAGTCGGGAGACCGGGAGCCGGCAGAGCGGGAGCCGGCCGCGGGCGGACGCGGACGTCTCACGGGCCAAGCCGGATGCCGGGTCGTACCGGCTTCTCGCCTACGCTTGCCCCTGTGACACCCGCAGAGCTTTCCCAGGCCATCCAGTCCGCCATCCGCACCGTTGTCGAGGAGGGCGCGCTGACCGTCGCCGTGCCCGAGACGGTGACGGTCGAGCGACCCAAGAACCGGGACCACGGCGACTACGCCACCAATGTGGCCCTGCAACTGGCGAAGGCGGCCGGCAAACCGCCGCGACAGGTGGCCGAGCTGGTCGCCGACCGGCTGCGGGCGCTGCCCGGGGTCGCCAAGGTGGACGTGGCCGGCCCCGGCTTCATGAACGTCACGCTGGACGCCGCCACCCAGGGCGAGCTGGCGCGCAGCATCGTGGCCGCGGGCGCGGTCTACGGGCACAACGACGCCTTCGCCGGGCAGCGGGTCAACCTGGAGTTCGTCTCGGCGAACCCGACCGGGCCGATCCACATCGGCGGCGTGCGCTGGGCCGCCGTCGGCGACTCGCTCGGACGGATCCTGCGGGCCTCGGGCGCCGCGGTGACCACCGAGTACTACATCAACGACGCCGGCGTGCAGATGAACAAGTTCGGCGGCTCGCTGCACGCCTCCGCGCACGGCCGGCCGGTGCCGGACGACGGCTATGTCGGCGAGTACATCAACGACATCGCCGCCCGGATCCTCGCCGAGAGCCCCGGCATCACCGAGCTGCCCGAGGCCGAGCAGGCCGAGCGCTTCCGCGCGGAGGGCCTGCGGCTGATGGTCGCCGAGATCCAGCGGTCGATGGAGGAGTTCGGCGCCCACTTCGACACCTGGTTCTCCGAGCAGTCGCTGCACTCCTCGGGCGCGGTGGAGAAGGCCGTGGAGCGGCTCCGCGAGCAGGGCCACATCTTCACCCAGGACGGCGCGACCTGGCTGCGCACCACCGACTTCGGTGACGACAAGGACCGGGTCCTGATCAAGGCGGACGGCGAGACCACCTACTTCGCCGCCGACGCCGCCTACTACCTCAGCAAGCGCGACCGCGGCCACGACATCAACGTCTACATGCTGGGCGCGGACCACCACGGCTATGTGAACCGGCTGAAGGCCATCGCCGCGTGCGCCGGCGACGACCCCTCGCACAACATCGAGGTGCTCATCGGGCAGTTCGTGAAGATGCTGAAGGACGGCCAGGAAGTCCGCATGTCCAAGCGGGCCGGCAATATCATCACCATCGACGACGTGGTCGAGTGGATCGGTGTCGACGCCGCCCGCTACACCCTGTCGCGTTCCTCCACCGACTCCACGATCACTCTCGACATCGACGTGCTCACCAGCACGTCCAACGAGAACCACGTCCACTACGTGCAGTACGCGCACTCCCGGATGTGCTCGATCGGACGCAACGCCGCCGCGCTGGGCTTCGACAAGGGCCCCGCCGAGGGCTTCCGGCCGGAGCTGCTCACCGAGGAGGCCGAGAACGAACTCCTCGGCGCGCTCGGCGAGTTCCCGCGGATCGTGGCCAAGGCCGGGGAGCTGCGGCAGCCGCACCACGTCGCCCGCTACCTGGAGGAACTGGCCGGTTCGTACCACCGGTTCAACGACAAGTGCCGGGTCCTGCCCTTCGGTGACGACGAGGTCACCGACCTGAACCGGGCCCGGCTGTGGCTGGTCGAGGCGACCCGCACCGTGATCGCCAACGGGCTGGCGCTGCTGGGCGTCTCGGCCCCCGAACGCATGTGACCCCGAACGCTTGTGAGCGGTCCGGGGGCGGGGTGGCGGGAGACCGCTGCCCCGCCCCCGCTGCTACCCACGCATCTTTGGAGACAGTCGTATGAGTCGCTCCGCCCACCCCGCAGGTCCGCGCCACGGGGACGTCATGCCGGAGGGCCATGTCAGCGCCCCGCCTGCGGACCTGAACGCGCTCGACCCCAAGGTCTGGTCCCGGACGGTGGCCCGCGCGGCCGACGCCGAGGGCGTGGTCAGTGTCGGCGGCATGGATGTGCTGACCCTGGCCGAGCAGTTCGGCACCCCCGCCTACATCCTCGACGAGCAGGACTTCCGGGCCCGCTGCCGGGCCTGGCGGGACGCCTTCGGCACCGGGGCCGACGTCTACTACGCGGGCAAGGCGTTCCTGTCCCGCGCGGTGGTCCGCTGGCTGCACGAGGAGGGCCTGAACGTCGACGTGTGCAGCGGCGGCGAGCTCACCGTCGCGCTGTCGGCCGGGATGCCCGCCGAGCGGATCGCCTTCCACGGCAACAACAAGTCGCAGGCCGAGCTGGAGTACGCGGTCAAGTCCGGGGTCGGGCACATCGTGGTGGACTCCTTCGACGAGCTGGTCCGGCTCTCCTGGATCGCCCGGCAGCAGGGCATCCGGCAGCGGATCCTGATCCGGGTGACCGTCGGCGTCGAGGCGCACACCCACGAGTTCATCGCCACCGCCCACGAGGACCAGAAGTTCGGCCTGTCGCTCTCCGGCGGCATGGCCGCCGAGGCGGTGCGCCGGGCGCTGACCCTGGACGGCCTGGAGCTGGCCGGGATCCACTCGCACATCGGTTCGCAGATCTTCGACACCGCCGGGTTCGAGGTCGCCGCCCGCCGGGTGGTCGGCCTGCTGGCCGAGATCAAGGCCGAGCACGGTGTGGAACTGCCCGAGATCGACCTCGGCGGCGGCCTCGGCATCGCCTACACCAGCGACGACGACCCGCGCGAGCCCGCCGAGATCGCCGCCTCGCTGACCGAGATCGTCCGCCGCGAGTGCGCGGCGGAGGGGCTGACCCCGCCGCGGATCTCGGTCGAGCCCGGCCGCGCCATCGTCGGGCCCACCGCGCTCACCCTCTACCAGGTCGGCACGGTCAAGCCGCTGGAGGGGCTGCGCACCTATGTCAGCGTGGACGGCGGCATGTCCGACAACATCCGGACCGCCCTCTACGACGCCGAGTACAGCGTCGCGCTGGTCTCCCGCCGCTCCGCCGCCGAGCCGATGCTCTCCCGGGTGGTCGGCAAGCACTGCGAGCCGGCGACATCGTGTCCGCGACGCCTTCCTGCCGGCCGACCGGCCCCCGGCGACCTGCTGGCGGTGCCCGCCACCGGCGCCTACTGCCGTTCCATGGCCAGCAACTACAACCACGCGCTCAAGCCGCCGGTGGTGGCCGTCTCGGAAGGGGAGGCCCGGGTGATCGTGCGGCGCGAGACGGAGGAGGATCTGCTGCGTCTCGATATCGGTTAGTGAAATATCTGTCTCAGACTGTGGAACGGCCGCAGATTTCACGGCGACGTCCCGGAGACTGGTCGGCAACACCGGCCGGTCCAGTACCCGGGACCGGTCCGGCGGACAGGGAAAAGCACAGGCAGCACACCCGTCCGGAACAACCCGGAAGAACCAGTAGAGCGGAGTCGGACGATGCGCACACTGAAGGTAGCGCTCCTCGGTTGTGGAGTAGTAGGCACGACGTGGCCCGCATCATGACGACGCAGGCCGCCGACCTGGAGGCGCGGATCGGCGCCCGGCTGGAGCTCGCCGGGGTGGCCGTGCGGCGCGCGGGCCGGGCCCGTCCGGGCATCCCCGACCACCTGCTCACCACCGACGCCACCGCGCTGGTGAAACGGGACGACATCGATGTGGTGATCGAGGTCATCGGCGGGATCGAGCCGGCCCGCGGGCTGATCCTCGGGGCCTTCGACAACGGCGCCTCGGTGGTCACCGCCAACAAGGCGCTGCTGGCCGCCGACGGCGCGGCGCTGCATGCCGCCGCCAGCCGGGCCGGGGTGGACCTGTACTACGAGGCCGCCGTGGCCGCCGCGATCCCGCTGGTCCGCCCGCCGCGAGCGCTGGCGGGGGACAAGGTGAACCGGGTGCTCGGCATCGTCAACGGCACCACCAACTTCATCCTCGACAAGATGGACAGCACTGGCGCCGGCTACTCCGAGGCGCTGGAGGAGGCCACCGCCCTCGGCTATGCCGAAGCCGACCCGACCGCCGACGTGGAGGGCTTCGACGCGGCCGCGAAGGCCGCGATCCTCGCCGGGATCGCCTTCCACACCCGGGTGACCGCGGCGGACGTCTTCCGCGAGGGCATCACCGAGGTCACCGCCGCCGACATCGCCAGCGCCAAGGCCATGGGCTGCGTGGTGAAGCTGCTCGCCATCTGCGAGCGCTCCGCCGACGGGGTCTCGGTCACCGCCCGGGTGCACCCGGCGATGATCCCGCTGTCGCACCCGCTGGCCTCGGTCCGCGGCGCCTACAACGCGGTGTTCGTCGAGGCCGACGCGGCCGGGCAGTTGATGTTCTACGGCCCCGGCGCCGGCGGCGCGCCGACCGCCAGCGCGGTGCTCGGCGACCTGGTCGCGGTGTGCCGGAACAAGCTGGCCGGTTCCACAGGTCCGGGCGAGTCGGCGTACGCTCAGCTCACCGTAAACCCCATGGACGCTGTAGTGACCCGCTACCACGTCAGCCTCGACGTCGCCGACAAGGCAGGCGTACTGGCACAGGTCGCCACCGTCTTCGCCGAGCACGGCGTGTCCATCGACACCGTCCGTCAGACGGGCCGGGAGGGCGACGCATCACTCGTCGTAGTGACTCACCGCGCCACTGACGCCGCGCTGTCCGCTACGGTCGCCGCACTGCGCAGCCTGGACCATGTCCGCGGCGTGGCCAGCATCATGCGTGTCGAAGGGGAATGACCCAGATGAGCACCAACACCACCACAACCCCGGAAGCGGAAGTGACGCCGCCAGGGGCGCCCGTACCCACCAGTGGCGTGGCCTGATCGAGGAGTACCGGGACCGGCTCCCGGTCGGTCCGGCCACCCCGGTGGTCACCCTGCTGGAGGGCGGCACTCCGCTCGTTCCGGCGCAGCTGCTCTCCGAGCGCACCGGCTGCGAGGTCTACCTGAAGGTCGAGGGGGCCAACCCGACCGGCTCCTTCAAGGACCGCGGGATGACCATGGCCATCTCCAAGGCAAAGGAGGACGGCGCCAAGGCCGTCATCTGCGCCTCCACCGGCAACACCTCGGCCTCCGCCGCCGCCTACGCGGTGCGGGCCGGCATGGTGTGCGCGGTGCTGGTCCCGCAGGGCAAGATCGCGCTCGGCAAGATGGGCCAGGCGCTGATCCACGGGGCGAAGATCCTCCAGGTCGACGGCAACTTCGACGACTGCCTGACGCTGGCCCGGGACCTGTCCGACAAGTACCCGGTGGCGCTGGTCAACTCGGTCAACCCGGTCCGGATCGAGGGCCAGAAGACCGCCGCGTTCGAGATCGTCGACATGCTCGGCGACGCGCCCGACATCCATGTGCTGCCGGTCGGCAACGCGGGCAACATCACCGCGTACTGGAAGGGCTACCGGGAGTACTCGGGCGACGGCCTGTCCACCCGCAACCCGCGGATGTGGGGCTTCCAGGCGTCCGGTTCGGCCCCGATCGTGGACGGCGCGCCGGTCCGCTCGCCGCAGACCATCGCCACCGCGATCCGCATCGGCAACCCGGCCTCCTGGGACTTCGCACTCGCCGCGCGGGACGAGTCCGGCGGCCTGATCGACAAGGTCACGGACCGTCAGATCCTGTCCGCCTACCGGCTGCTGGCGGCTTCGGAGGGCGTCTTCGTGGAGCCCGCCTCGGCGGCCAGTGTCGCGGGTCTGCTGCACGCCACCGAGCAGGGCCTGGTCGACCCGGGCCAGCGCATCGTCTGCACGGTGACCGGCAACGGCCTCAAGGATCCGGACTGGGCGGTCGCCGGGGCCCCGCGTCCCACCGTCGTCCCGGTGGACGCGACCGCCGCGGCCGAGCAGCTCGGCCTCGCATAGCGGGAGCACCGAGCGGGGTGGGGCGGCGGCCGTGCTGCCGCCCCACCGCCGCTCACCCGTACGGGGCAATCCGGTGCGGGTGATCCCATACCGGTGATCCGGCGCAAACGGTGCCGTACCGGCGGTCCCGCACCGCGATTCCCGCCCGGCGGCCGCCCGTCGGCGTTCCGTACCGGCCCGATCCCGTACGGTTGCGCCGACCGGAACCAGCCACCACCGGCACCACCCGCACCGCAGTTGTCAGCACCACCACCGCCGTCCGGCGGACCCGAGCCCCGTTCTCCCACGTCAGGCGTCAGCGACATGCCCGGCCCCGCCTTCCGCGCCGCTGCCACCCGCGTCCGTGTCCCCGCGACCAGCGCCAATCTGGGCCCCGGGTTCGACTCCTTCGGGCTCGCGCTCGGCCTCTACGACGATGTCGTGGTCCGAGTGGCCGAGTCGGGGCTGCATGTCGACATCGCCGGTGAGGGCGCGGACTCGCTCTCCCGGGACGAGGGCCATCTGGTGGTCCGCTCCATGCGCGCCGCCTTCGACCGGCTCGGCGGCCAGCCCCGGGGCCTTGAGGTGGTCTGCGCCAACCGCATTCCGCACGGCCGCGGCCTGGGCTCCTCCTCGGCGGCGATCTGCGCCGGGATCGTGGCCGCCCGCGCGATCACCGTCGGCGGCGCCGAGCAGCTGGACGACGCCGCGGTGCTCGCCCTGGCCTCCGAGATCGAGGGCCACCCGGACAATGTCGCCGCCTGTCTGCTCGGCGGCTTCACCATCGCCTGGACCGATGCCGACCAGGAGGCGCACGCGGTCCCGCTGACCCCCGACCTGGTCGTTCCGGTGGTCTTCATCCCGGCCACGCCGGTGCTGACCGAGGTCGCCCGGGGCCTGCTGCCCGCCACCGTCCCGCATGCGGACGCCGCCGCCAACGTCGGCCGGGCCGCGCTGTTCGTCGAGGCCGTCACCCGTCGCCCCGAACTGCTGTTCGCGGCCACCGAGGACCGGCTGCACCAGGACTACCGCTCGCCGGCCATGCCGCAGAGCGCCGGACTGGTCGCCCGGCTGCGCGCCCAGGGGGTGGCCGCGGTGATCTCCGGCGCCGGCCCGACCGTGCTGGCACTGGTCGGTTCCGGTGCGGCCGACCGGGTCGGGGAGCTGGCCGGCCCGGAGTGGGCCGCCAACCGGCTGGAACTCGACCATGAGGGAGCAGTCGTCCTTCCGCTCGCCTCCTGACGGGGTTGTGCGAAGTGTGAGGATCGGGACACGATTGACCGACACAGTGCGGGGGAATGTTTGTTGGGTCCAGTAGTGTTAATCTCATGTCTGCACCAGGTGCCCTACGGGGCCCGGTGCGCCGCGTCCCGCTTCTTGCCCGTTCCGCCCAGGCGGTGCGGCAGCTCCGGGACAGCAATTCTCCGGGAGCCCGTCACAGCGCGTATGCAGCCTGCCTGCGCAATGGTGACCGCATCCCGAAGCCGTGTCGGTGCCTCAGTCCCGCATGTGACGCACAGCCCGTGCCGAGACAGCGGTCCGGGGTAGGTAATCCAGACACGCGACGGGGGCCCGGAAAAGCGGTGTGCGTGAGCATTCAGGACACCGCAATGGGATATCGCACTCTCGTATGACCGCCATCCGGCGGACCACCGCCCCGCGACTGTGAAAACGAGCGCAGTTCGCGGACAGCACAACCGGTCGCCGAGCCAGACAGGCCGACGTCCGCTCCAGGGAAGGACCCTTCGTGAGCGACACCACCGATCTGATGGGCGCGCGCCCGGACGCTGAGGCGTCCGACGCAGAAACGGCCTCTGCGCCGAAGCGCCGTCGGACCACGGGCACCGGGCTCAATGCCATGGTGCTCGCCGAGCTCCAGCGGCTCGCAACGAGCCTCGCATCAGCGGCACAGGCCGGATGCGCAAGGGCGACCTGATCGACGCCATCAAGGCGAAGAGCGGCGGCGACCCGCTGCTCGCCGCGGCCGAGGCTCCCGCCAAGCGGGCTCCCCGCGCGGCCAAGGCCGCTGCGGCTGCCCCGGCCGCCGCCGAGCCCGCCGCGGCTCCCGCTGCCGCCGAGCCGGCCCCGGCCGCCGAGGCCGCCCCGGCCCGGCGCACCGCCCGGGCCCGCACCGTCGAGCAGCAGCAGATTGACATCCCGGTGCAGGTCGCGGGCGATGCCCCGGTCGCCGAGCGGGCTCCGCGGCGCAGCCGTCGGGCCACCGCCCGGCCACCTCGCTGACCACCGCGCCGGAGGCTGCGCCGCAGTCGGCGCAGCCCGCCGCCGCGCCCGCCGAGGCCTCCGCCTCGGTGGCCACCGAGGTCCGTGAGCGTCCCGCTCAGGAGCAGGGCCGCGGCGAGGGCGCCGAGGGCCGTGAGGGCCGTCGTGACCGCCGTGACCGGCGCGAGCGCGGTCAGGGCCAGGACGGCGCTGCCAACAGCGGCGCGGTGGCCGCTCCGGCCGCCGCCGCCGACGGCGACGCCGACGGCCGCCGTGACCGCGGCGCCGGCAACGAGCGCGGTGAGCGCGGCGAGCGGCGCAACCGCCGGGACCGCGACCGCGGCAACCAGACCCAGGACGGCGACCGCCGCCAGCAGGGTCAGGGCCAGAGCCAGGGTCAGGGCCAGCAGCAGAGCCAGCAGAGCCAGGGCGGCTACGCCGAGGACGACGAGTTCGGCGGCCGTCGCCGCGGGCGCTACCGCGACCGCAACCGCCGCAACCGCCGGGACGGCTTCGACGCCCCGACCGAGCAGCAGGTCAACGACGACGATGTGCTGATCCCGGTGGCGGGCATCCTGGACATCCTGGACAACTACGCCTTCGTGCGGACCTCCGGCTACCTGTCCGGCCCGAACGACGTGTATGTCTCGCTGGCCCAGGTGCGCAAGAACGGCCTGCGCAAGGGTGACGCGATCACCGGCGCCGTGCGCCAGCCCAAGGACGGCGAGCGCCGCGAGAAGTTCAACGCGCTGGTCCGGCTGGACTCGGTGAACGGCAGCGAGCCGGACTCCGGCCGCAACCGTCCGGAGTTCAACAAGCTCACCCCGCTGTACCCGCAGGAGCGGCTGCGGCTGGAGACCGACCCGAGCGTGATCACCACCCGGATCATCGACCTGGTGACGCCGATCGGTAAGGGCCAGCGTGGTCTGATCGTCGCCCAGCCGAAGACCGGCAAGACGATGATCATGCAGGCGATCGCCAACGCGATCACCCACAACAACCC
Organism: Streptacidiphilus sp. 4-A2; assembly: GCA_014284505.1. Taxonomy (GTDB): domain Bacteria; phylum Actinomycetota; class Actinomycetes; order Streptomycetales; family Streptomycetaceae; genus Streptacidiphilus. Next base: position 7,819,838 of record JAAFYY010000001.1, read on the forward strand.
CGAGTGCCACCTGATGGTCGTCCTGGTCGACGAGCGTCCGGAAGAGGTCACCGACATGCAGCGCTCGGTCAAGGGCGAGGTCATCTCCTCGACCTTCGACCGCCCTGCCGAGGACCACACCACCGTCGCCGAGCTCGCCATCGAGCGTGCCAAGCGGCTGGTGGAGCTGGGCCACGACGTGGTCGTGCTGCTGGACTCCATCACCCGTCTGGGCCGCGCCTACAACCTGGCGGCCCCGACCTCCGGACGCATCCTGTCCGGTGGTGTCGACTCGACCGCGCTCTACCCGCCGAAGAAGTTCTTCGGCGCGGCGCGCAACATCGAGAACGGCGGCTCGCTGACCATCATCGCCACCGCGCTGGTCGACACCGGCTCGCGGATGGACGACGTGATCTTCGAGGAGTTCAAGGGCACCGGCAACATGGAGCTCAAGCTCGACCGCAAGCTCGCCGACAAGCGGATCTTCCCGGCGGTGGACGTCGACGCGTCCAGCACCCGCAAGGAGGAGATCCTGCTGGGTGCGGAGGAGCTGGCGATCGTGTGGAAGCTGCGCCGGGTGCTGCACGCGCTCGACTCGCAGCAGGCGATCGAGCTGCTGGTGGACAAGATGAAGAAGACCTCCAGCAACGCCGAGTTCCTGATGCAGATCGCGAAGACCACGCCGGGCCAGGACTGACCCACGTAGTTTCGACGCCGCAGCCCCGGGCCTTCTGGTCCGGGGCTGCGGCGTTTCCGCGTCCCGGCGGGGCCCGTCCCGTCCCGTCCGCGCGGGCGCGGTCCGGGCCGGGCTCGCGTACGCTCGGCGGATACCCGACATACCGGTATGAATCCCGCGAAAAGCCCCGAAGAGCACCGCAGGTCGGCAGCGAAGGACGGTTCACGCCGCGATGAACGACGACGCGATGAACGACGACGCGACGAACGACGGCCCGAACGACAGCGGCTCCAGCGGCGGAAGCCCGGACGGCGGAAAGGCCGGCCGGCCGGGGAGCCGCCGGTCCCGCAGGCGGCGCATCCTGCGGATCGTCGCCTGGAGTGTCGTGGCGGTGGTGCTGGTGTGCGCGGGCACGGCCGGTTATCTGTTCTGGAAGCTCAACCACAACATCAGGACGGTGGACATCTCCGCCGCCCTCGGCAGCAACCGCCCCGTCCCGTCCAGCAGCGGTTCGATGAACATCCTGGTGCTCGGCTCGGACTCGCGTTCGGGGGCCAACGGCCGGCTTGCGGGCGGGGCGTCCGACGGCACCGCCCGCTCCGACACCGCGATGGTGATCCACGTCAGCCGCGACCACACCAGGGCCGTCGTGGTCAGCATCCCCCGGGACACCCTGGTCACCCGGCCCTCCTGCACCGGCACCGGCCCGCAGAACCAGGGCACGGTGCTGCCGGAGACCAACGGGGTGATGTTCAACGCCGCCTACGAGGTCGGCGGCCCGGTCTGCGCGGTGAAGACCGTCGAGTCGATGACCGGCCTGCGGATGGACCACTTCATCGAGATCGACTTCTCCGGCTTCGCCAAGCTGATCGACTCCCTCGGCGGGGTGACCGTGACCACCACCGTCGGCATCGACGACAGTTACAGCGGCCTGCACCTGCCGGCCGGGACGCATCATCTGAACGGCGTGGACGCGCTGGCCTTCGTCCGCACCAGGCACGGCGTCGGCGACGGCAGCGACCTCGGCCGGATCGAGCTGCAACAGCAGATGATCAGGTCGGTGCTGGTCCAGATCGAAGGGCTGGACCTGCTCGGCGACCCCAGCCAGCTGTACGACATCGCCGACACCGCGACCAGCTCGCTGACCACGGACAGCAGCCTCGGCTCGATCACCTCGCTGATCTCCTTCGCCGAGGGCCTCAAGCGGATCACCCCGGACAGCCTCACCTCGGTCACCATGCCCACCACGACCGCCCCCAGCGACCCGAACCGGCTGGTGGTGATGGATCCGGACGCGGCGGACCTGTGGGCGGCGCTGGCGGGCGACCAGCAGGTGCCGCAGTCGGTGCTGCGGCTCCAGATCGCCAACCCGGCCGACTCGAACACGCCCACCCCGCCGCTTCCACCCCCGCCGCCGGCTCCTCCGCCGGCTCCTCCGCCGCCGCCTCGGCCGCCGCGGCCGCCGCCTCAGCCGCTGCCGCCGCCGCTGCCTCGGCCGGCTCCTCCGCCCGGCCACCGGCGGCCCGTCCGGCCTGCCGTCCGCGACCGCCGCCGGGCCGGCCGGCGGGGTGTCACCGGCCCCGCGGCCGGGAGCACCCCGCACTGAGCCCGGTCGGTCCCCCGGTCGGTCCCGCGGTCGTCTCCCGGTCGGTCCAAGGAATATCCACCGGGTGTTCCCCCGTTTTGGGGTATACGGCCAGTCCTGGCAGACTGGTACGTCGGTCCCGGTTCACGAACGGCAGCCCGTCGTCCGACCCGGAGCCCTCCCGAACCTAGGAGCACCCCTTGAAGCCCGAGATCCACCCGACCTACGTGGTCACCAGCGTCACCTGCACCTGTGGCGCCGAGTTCACCACCCGCAGCACCGAGCCGTCCGGCGTCATCCGCGCCGAGGTCTGCTCCAGCTGCCACCCCTTCTACACCGGTAAGCAGAAGATCATGGACACCGGTGGCCGTGTCGCGCGCTTCGAGGCCCGCTTCGGCAAGAAGCACGGCGCGAAGCTGGGCTAGCGCACTTTCGACGCCGGCTGGTCGCGTCCCCACTGCACTTCGACACCGAGTCAGTAGGGTGCGGCCGGTCGGCGTCGTTCGCGTTGCCACCCCCACCACCGTCCAGCGCACGCCACCACGCATGTCGGAAGAAGGCACAGTCCCATGTTCGAGGCAGTCGAGGAGCTCCTCAACGGAGCACGCGGTTCTCGAAGAGCGGCTGGCCGACCCCGCGGTCCACGCCGACCAGGGAGAGGCCCGCAAGCTCTCCAAGCGGTACGCGGAGCTGACCCCGATCACCGCGGCCTACCGCGCCTGGCGGCAGACCGGCGAGGACATCGAGACCGCGCGCGAGTTCGCCGCCGACGATCCGGACTTCTACGCCGAGATCAAGCAGCTGGAACAGCACCGCGAGCAGCTGACCGAGAACCTGCGGCTGCTGCTGGTCCCGCGTGACCCCAATGACGACAAGGACGTGCTGCTGGAGGTCAAGGCGGGTGAGGGCGGCGAGGAGTCGGCCCTGTTCGCCGGCGACCTGCTGCGGATGTATCTGCGCTATGCCGAGAAGGTCGGCTGGCGGACCGAGATCATCGACGCCAACGAGTCCGACCTGGGCGGCTACAAGGACGTCCAGGTCTCGGTGAAGTACCGCGGCGGCACCCCGAGCCCGGTCAGGGCGTCTGGGCGCGGTTGAAGTACGAGGGCGGCGTGCACCGCGTGCAGCGGGTGCCCGCGACCGAGTCGCAGGGCCGGATCCACACCTCCGCCGCCGGCGTGCTGGTCACCCCGGAGGCGGAGGACGTCGAGGTCGAGGTCAACGCCAACGACCTGCGGATCGACGTCTACCGCTCCTCGGGCCCCGGCGGCCAGTCGGTGAACACCACCGACTCGGCGGTGCGGATCACCCACCTGCCGACCGGCATCGTCGCCTCCTGCCAGAACGAGAAGAGCCAGCTCCAGAACAAGGAGCAGGCCATGCGGATCCTGCGCTCCCGGCTGCTCGCCGCCGCCCAGGAGGCCGCGGACCAGGAAGCCAGCGACGCCCGCCGCAGCCAGGTCCGCACCGTGGACCGCTCCGAGCGGATCCGCACCTACAACTACCCGGAGAACCGGATCTCGGACCACCGGACCGGCTTCAAGGCGTACAACCTGGACCAGGTGCTCGGCGGCGAACTCGACCCGATCATCCAGTCCGCGGTCGACGCCGACGCCGCCGCACGGCTGGAAGCGGCCGCGCAGAACAGCTGAGGACCCAGCACACACCGGACCGCGCGGACACCTGACCGCGCGGTCCCCGGATCCGAGGAGGTACGCAGTGAACCTGCTGCTCGCCGAGGTGGCCCAGGCCACCCAGCGGTTGGCTGCCGCAGGCGTGCCTTCGCCGCGGTTCGACGCCGAGGAACTGGCCGCGTACGTCCACGAGGTGAAGCGGGGCGAGCTGCACACCGTGGCCGACTCCGACTTCGACGCCCGCTACTGGGAGGTCATCTCCCGGCGGGAGGCCCGCGAGCCGCTCCAGCACATCACCGGCCGGGCCTTCTTCCGCTACCTGGAGCTCCAGGTCGGGCCCGGGGTGTTCGTGCCCCGGCCGGAGACCGAGTCGGTGGTCGGCTGGGCCATAGACGCGCTGCGCTCCATGGACGTCGCCGAGCCGCTGGTGGTGGACCTGTGTACCGGCTCCGGCGCGATCGCGCTGGCGCTGGCCCAGGAGGTCCCGCGCAGCCGGGTGCACGCCATCGAGCTCTCCGACCAGGCGTACGGCTGGGCCCGGCGCAATGTCGACGCCAGCCCCGACGCCTCCCGGATCAGCCTGGTCCAGGGCGACGCCACCAAGGCGTTCGCCGACCAGCCCGAGCTGTCCGGCCGCTTCGACCTGGTCATCAGCAACCCGCCGTACATCCCGCTGACCGAGTGGGAGTACGTCGCCCCCGAGGCCCGCGACCACGATCCGGAGCTGGCGCTGTTCTCCGGCGAGGACGGCCTGGACACCATCCGCGGGATCGAGCGGGTCGCCGCGCGGCTGCTGCGGCCCGGCGGGGTGGTCGTCGTGGAGCACGCCGACACCCAGGGCGGGCTGGTGCCGTGGATCTTCCGCGAGGAGGGCGGCTGGACGGACGCCGCCGACCACCGCGACCTGAACAACCGGCCCCGGTTCGCGACCGCCCGCAGGGCCGCGCTGTGAACCCCGCCGCGCCGCGGCCCCGCGCCGCGCCGTGAACGGCCGAGAGCACCACCGCCGCATCTCCGCGAACCGTACGTCTGCCCAGGGAAGGGGCCAGCACCGATGAGCCGCCGCTACGACTGCGCCGATCCGACCGACCGTGCCGCGGGGCTGCGTGAGGCCGCCTCCGCCATCCGCCGGGGCGAGCTGGTCGTGCTCCCCACCGACACCGTGTACGGGCTGGGCGCGGACGCCTTCAAGCCGGAGGCCGTGGCGGAGCTGCTGGCCGCCAAGGGCCGCGGCCGGAACATGCCCTCGCCGGTGCTGGTCGGCTCGCCGACCACGCTGCACGGGCTGGTCAGCGACTTCAGCGAGTCGGCCTGGGAACTGGTGGACGCCTTCTGGCCGGGTGGGCTGACCCTGGTCACCCGGCACCAGCCCTCGCTGCGCTGGGACCTCGGCGACGCCCGGGGCACCGTCGCGATCCGGATGCCGTTGCACCCGGTCGCCATCGAACTGCTGAACATCACCGGCCCGCTCGCGGTCTCCAGCGCCAACCTCACCGGCGGCCCCTCCCCGGCCGACTGCGACGAGGCGCAGGCGCAGCTGGGCGACCGCGTCTCCATCTACCTGGACGGCGGCCGGGCCGACCACGCCACCCCCTCCAGCATCGTCGACGTCACCGGCAAGGTCCCGGTGCTGCTGCGGGCCGGCGCGGTGTCGGCCGAGCAGCTCCGCGAGGTGGTACCCGACCTGTTGGAGGCCGGCAGGTGACCGACGTCAGTCGGCACGGCCGTGGTGGAGCGCACGCCGTCGGACCCCAGCGGGGGGCCGCGGCGGGCACTGTCGTACCCCTGGGCGGCCAGCTGTCGACCGGGCGCCACGCGCGGCCAGTCACCCGCCGTACTACGGCGGCGCGGAGCCCCGCCAGGGCGCCTTCACCATCCTCTATGTCTGCACCGGCAATGTCTGCCGCTCGCCCATCGCCGAGCGGCTGACCCGGCACGAGCTGAAGCACCGGCTCGGCGGCGGGGCCGGCGACATCCTGGTGGAGAGCGCGGGCACCTGGGGCCACGAGGGCGCCCCGATGGAGCGCAACGCCGCCGAGATCCTCGGCGAGTACGGCGCCGACCCGCGCGGCTTCATCGGCCGGGAGCTGCTCGACGAGCATGTGATAGGCGCCGACCTGGTGCTCACCGCGACCCTGGACCACCGGGCGCAGGTGATCTCCATGGGGCACGCCGCCGGGCTGCGCACCTTCACTCTGAAGGAGTTCACCCGGCTGGTGCGGGCCATAGACCCGGCCACCCTGCCCGACGCCACCGACCGCCCGCCGCCGGGCGATGTGGCCGACCGGGCCGGGCCCTGGTCCGCGCGGCGGCCGCGCTGCGCGGCTGGCTGCTGGCGGCCACCCCGGAGGCGGACGAGGTGGACGACCCCTACGGCGCGCCGCTGGGCATGTTCCGCAACTGCGGCGAGGAGATCTTCGACGCGCTGGATCCGATCGTCACCGCGCTGACCGGTGTCGCCCGAGTGAGCGTCTAGACCGCGCAGGACCGTTTCTCCCGACCTACAGTTGGCTCATCCGATGGGCGCGCCGCAAGTCGGCCGGGCGCCCGCAGCGAATGAGGCGATGGCAGTGGTCACCAGTTCAACGGATCGCCCGGCCGTCGCGGCCGCCGGCTCCCGGACCGCCACCCCCCGCACGGCCGCTCCCGGACCGCCGCAGCAGGCCCGGTCCGCGCCGCCGACCCCGAGCTCGCGGACCTGCTGGACGCCGAGGACCGGCGCCGGCACGCCAGGTCGACCTGCTCGCCGAGAGAACCTGCTGCCGCCCGCGATCCGGGCCGTACTGGGCAGCGCCCTGGCCGACAAGTACGCCGAGGCTACCCCGGACACCGCCACCACACCGGCTGCGCCCAGGCCGACGCCGTCGAACGGCTGGCCGTCGAGCGGGCCAAGGCACTGTTCGGCGCCGAGCACGCCAATGTCCAGCCGCACAGCGGCACCGCCGCCGTGCTCGCCGCCTACGCCGCGGTGCTGCGCCCCGGCGACCCGGTGCTGGCCATGTCGCTGGCCCACGGCGGACACCTCACCCACGGCTCCCGGGCCAACTTCTCCGGACGCTGGTTCGACTTCGCCGGCTACGGCGTGCGCGCCGACAACGGCCTGATCGACCTGGACCAGGTGCTCGACCTGGCCCGCACGGTGCGCCCCAAGGCCATCGTCGCCGGGGGCATCTCCTACCCCGGGCCATCGACTGGCCGGGCTTCCGGGCGGTCGCCGACGAGGTCGGGGCCTATCTGGTGGCCGATGTCTCGCAGACCATCGGGCTGGTCGCGGCCGGGTGACCCCCTCCCCGGTGCCCTACGCAGACGTGGTCTGCGGGGTGACCCACAAACTGCTCGGCGGTCCGCGCGGCGGGCTGCTGCTGTGCACGGCCGCGCTGGCCGAACGGGTGGACCGGGCGGTCTCCCCGTTCACCCAGGGCGGGCCGGCGATGGACGTGGTGGCCGCCAAGGCGCTGGCGCTGCTCCGGGCGGCCGGTCCGGAATTCACGGCATATTCACAGCAAGCGCTGGCCAACGCCCAGGTGCTGGCCACGGAGCTGGAGCGGATCGGGCTGCGCCCGCTCACCGGCGGCACCGACACCCACCTGGTCACCGCCGACGCCCGGCCGCTGGGACTGACCGGCCGGGAGGTCGAGCGGCGCTGCGAGGCGGCCGGCCTGCTGCTCGGCCGGTGTGCGGTGCCCTTCGACGACGCCCCGCCCGCCGCCGCCTCCGGAGTACGGCTCGGAACCGCCTGCGTGACCAGTCAGGGCATGGGAACTGCCCAGATGGAGCAGCTGGCCGGACTGATCGCGCGGGTGGTCGAGGACGGTTCGGCGCAGCGTGCGCGTGAGGTCGCCGAAGAGGTGCGGACGCTGCTGGAGCGCTTCCCGGTCTGAGCCGCGGCCGGGGGCGGGAGCGCCCGGAACGACGCCGGAGCGGACGGGCGCGGCGGCGGCCGGAACGAGAAAGGTGCGCTGTCGACAAAACCGCAATGGTGGTCCTGGGCGTCCCAGTAACTAAGGTGGACCGTCGTGAGGCACCATCTGGCAGATCTCACCCCCCAGTCACTACCGCTATGCTCGGCCGTTGTCACGGGGGTGCCGACCGCGGTTGAGGAGGGCGCTGGTGCGTGAGTTCCTGTTGACGCTGTGCGTCACGGCTGCGGTCACCTATCTGCTGACCGGCCCGGTGCGGAAGTTCGCGATCGTCGCCGGGGCGATGCCGGAGATCCGGGAACGGGACGTGCACCGTGAGCCCACGCCGCGACTGGGCGGGATCGCCATGTTCGGCGGGCTGTGCGCCGGGCTGACGGTGGCCTCCCGACTGCCCACCTTCAGCGGAGTCTTCCACGGGAACTCGGATGTGACCGCGCTGCTCGCGGGCGCCGGGCTGATGTGGATCATCGGCGTGCTGGACGACAAGTGGGGCGTGGACGCCCTGGTCAAGCTCGGCGGGCAGATGGTCGCCGCGGGCGTGATGGTCTATCAGGGCGTGACCGTGTTCTGGCTGCCGGTTCCGGGCGTCGGACCGGTGCTGATGCCGCCCTCGTGGGGCACGCTGCTGGCGGTGATGCTGGTGGTACTGAGCGTCAACGCGGTCAACTTCATCGACGGCCTGGACGGCCTGGCCGCCGGGATGGTCTGCATCGCGGGGATGGCCTTCTTTGTCTACGCCTACCGGCTCTCCTACAGCTACGAGTTGACCGACGCCGTGCCGGCCACGCTGTTCAGCGTGATCCTGGTCGGCATGTGCGTGGGCTTCCTGCCGCACAACCTGCACCCGGCGCGGATCTTCATGGGCGACTCCGGGTCGATGCTGATCGGCCTGGTGCTGTCGGTGTCGATGATCTCGCTCACCGGCGGGGTGGACCCGAGCGCCCTCGCCAACGACACCTCGCAGACCGCGGCCACCCACGCGATGGTGCCGGTCTACATCCCGCTGCTGCTGCCGCTGGCCACGCTCGCCATCCCGCTGGCCGACCTGCTGATCGCGGTGGTCCGGCGGACCTGGGCCGGGAAGTCCCCGTTCGCGGCGGACCGGCAGCACCTGCACCACCGGCTGCTGGAGATCGGCCACTCGCACAGCCGGGCCGTCATGATCATGTACTTCTGGGGTGCGCTGATCGCCTTCGCCACGGTCGCCTTCTCGGTGAGCCGCACCGAGCTGTACGCGGTGCGGATCGGGATGGCGCTGTGCGTGCTCGGCATCATCTTCCTGCTGATGCCCCGGTTCAAGCCGCACGCCCCCCGGATAGCGCAGCGCTTTCTGCCGCCGCGCTACCGCCGTCCGGACGCGGTCGAACCGGTCGCCGCCGGAGTGGTCGCGGGTGCCGCGGCCACCGCCGCCGAGTCGGCCGCCGCTCCCGCCGCGACTGCCGGGGACACTGCGAACGCCGCCTCCGCCGAGGGGTCCGCGGCCGCGGAAGCCCGTCCGGAGCGGCGCGATCCGGCGCCCGCGCTGTCCCACGCGGACGAGGAACTGCTGCGCCGGATCGGTACCGGGGCGCATGCCTCCGGTCGCCATTCGGGCGTATCAGGGCAGAGCGGTCGTTAATCCCTGCGGGTGAGGCTCGTGTGGCAAGAAGCACACCCGAAGAGTAAAGACCTGACCAAATAGCTTGTGATACCGTTCACGACGTCAGGAGAAGAGCCGAAGGACCTTATGGGAGAAGGTCGTTCGGTCGCGGTCCGCCTCGCGGGCCTGTGATGCCGTGCTCGTTCTCCGCCTTCATCTCAGTTCGTCCTTTCCACCCCACCATCGCGCCGGAGTTGACGCCGATGCTGTCCAACGACGCCCGGATTCTCCGGGGTGCCGCAAGCGCGGCTGTCCCCGTGGGAGTCGTCGCCGTTCTCGTCAGTGCGCTTGTCGCCGGCGAGAAGGGCCTGATCGGCGGCCTGGTCGGGGTGGCAGTTGTCGCTGTCTTCTTCGGTGGCGGGTTCGCGGCGCTCATGCGGCTGACCCGGGACCGGCCTCAAGTGCTGATGCTGGCCGGGATGCTGATCTACACCGTGCAGATCCTGCTGGTCGGTGTCTTCATCATCGTGTTCCGCAACACCACGCTCTTCAACCCCCGGGCCTTCGCGCTCACCCTGCTGGTCACCGCGCTGGCCTGGGTCGGCGGGCAGGTGGTCTACACCATGCGTACCAAGATGCTCTACGTCGAGCCGCAGCCCCAGGTTTCCGCCAAGGAACGCAAGGAGCAGCAGGCGAAGCCGGAGTCCCGTGATGGGACGTAAGGGCGGACTAAAGACGCTTCATCCCGATCTGCTATCGTCCGGAATCACATCCGGCCGAGACGGGCACAGCCCCCTCGGTCGGCGACGTGCCCGGATCGAGCGCTGGAGCCACAGCACAGATCACGGGGGTGCCCGGTCCTCGGTCGTGGAGCACACCGCTCCCGCCCGGGTCGACAGACACGGCGCCGCCCCAAGTCCCCAGTGCCGACCAGTGGCTCCCACCAGCCGCGCCGACACCCAAGGTTGCTGTTCTTATGCGTCACGACGAAGGAGTCACGGGTGAGTGCCCACAAGATGCTCGCTGAGGTCGGGTGCCACATCCAAGCCAACTGTGGCTTCCCCGCTCCGGGCCTCAACTCGTTCAACTTCAAGCCGATCTTCTCGGTAGGCAGCTTCGGCTTCACCAAGCCGATGCTCCTCGCGATCATCTGCATGGTGATCGTCGTCGGTTTCTTCTGGGCGGCCTTCGGCAAGCCGAAGCTGGTCCCCGGCAAGATCCAGCTGATCGGTGAGATCGGGTACGGCTTCATCGCGCGGGGCATCGCCCGGGACGTGATCGGCAAGAAGGGCGACAAGTTCGTCCCCTTCCTGACCTCGATCTTCTTCTTCGTGTGGCTCATGAACATCATGTCCATCATCCCGCTGGCGCAGTTCCCGGTGGCCTCGCGTTACGCGTACCCGGTCGCCCTCGCGCTGCTGGTGTGGATCACGTACATGTACCTGACGTTCAAGACCCACGGCTTCAAGGGCGGCGTCAAGAACCTCGTCTGGCTGGACGGCCTGCCGAGCTACATGGTTCCGCTGATCGTCTTCCTTGAGTTCCTGCAGAACGTGATCCTGCGGCCGTTCACCCTCTCGGTGCGGCTCTGGGCCAACATGTTCGCCGGCCACATGCTGATCGTCATGTTCAGCGTCGCCAGCTGGTACCTGCTGACCCCGTCGATCATGTCGGCCTTCGCAGGCGGCTCCTTCGTCATGGCCGTCGGCATGACCGCCTTCGAGGTGCTGATCCAGTTCCTGCAGGCGTACATCTTCACGCTGCTCGCCTCGATCTACATCAGCGGAGCGCTCGAAGAGGGTCACTGACCCGCACGTTCCCCACCAGTTTTCCGCTGGGAAGCACCCCAACGGACCGCATCACACAGGAAGACAGGAAAAATGTCTGCCGAGCTTCTCGCTGCCTCCACCAGCAACATCAGCATCCAGGGCAACCTCGGCGCCATCGCCTACGGTCTTGCCGCGATCGGCCCCGGCGTCGGCATCGGCGTGGTCTTCGGCCACTCCATCGAGGCCATGGCCCGTCAGCCCGAGGCCATGCCGGTCATCCGCACCAACATGTTCCTGGGCTTCGCCCTCTGTGAGGTGCTGGCCCTCCTCGGTCTGGTCGCGCCGTTCATCTTCCCGGCCAAGTAACCAGCCCGGCCAGTAGCCACACTCGACGAAAGGTTCAGACATGTTGAACCTCCTGGCGGAGGCGGGTCCGCAGAACCCGCTGATCCCGGATACTTCCGAACTGATCATCGGCCTGCTCTGCTTCCTGATCGTCTTTGGCGTCCTCGGGAAGAAGCTCCTGCCCAACATCCAGAAGACTCTGGAGGAGCGGCACGACGCGATCGAGGGTGGCCTGGAGCGGGCGGCATCGGCGCAGGCCGAGGCCAACCGGACGCTTGAGGAGTACAAGGCCCAGCTCGCCGAGGCCCGCCACGAGGCGGCCCGGATCACCGAGCACGCCCGCGAGCAGGGCTCGGCGATCATCGCCGAGATGCGCGAGGAGGGCCAGCGTCAGCGCGAGGCCATCGTCGCCGCAGGCCACGCCCAGATCGAGGCCGACCGCCGTCAGGTGACGACCGTGCTCCGGCAGGACGTCGGCCGGATCGCCACCGAGCTGGCCGGCCGGGTTGTCGGCGAGTCCCTCGAGGACAACGCCCGCCAGAGCCGGATCGTGGACCGCTTCCTGGACGAGCTCGACGCCAAGGCAGTCGAGACGCAGGGCGCGGCCAAGTGAGCAGCGCCACGCGTCAGTCGAACGCCGCAGCACGCGAGCGGCTGGAGGCGCTGACCGACTCCGGTCAGACCGATGTCACCGCCCTCGCCGCTGACCTGCTCGCCGTGACCGGCGTGCTGGACCGCGAGGTCGGGGTCCGTCGGGTGCTCACCGACCCGGCCGTCGAAGGACAGCGCAAGGCCGACCTGGCCGCCGCGCTGTTCGGCGGCAAGATCGGTGCGGACGCGCTGGACCTGGTCTCCGGCCTGGTCCGCTCCCGCTGGTCCAGCTCCCGCGACCTGGTCGACGGCATCGAGCAGCTGGCCGCGTACACCGAGGTCATCGGTGCCGACAAGGCCGGCGAGCTGGACGAGGTCGAGGACGAGCTGTTCCGCTTCGGGCGGGTCGTCGCCGGCAGCAACGAGCTCCGCTCGGCGCTGACCGACACTGCCGCGAGCAAGGCCGCCAAGGCCGGGCTGGTGCAGTCGCTGCTCGGCGGGAAGGCCAAGCCGGCCACCACCGCGCTGGTCAGCTCGCTGGTGACGCAGCCGCGGGGACGTAGCCTGGAAGCTGGGCTGGAGGACTTCTCCCGGCTCGCCGCGGCTCGCCGCGGTCGCGTGGTCGCCCTGGTGACCGTCGCGGTGCCGCTCTCGGACGCCCAGAAGGAGCGCCTCGGCGGCTCCCTGGCGCGCCTGGTCGGCCGTCCGGTGCACCTGAACATCGAGGTGGACCCCGCGTCCTCGGTGGTGTCCGGGTCCAGGTCGGCGACGAGGTCATCGAGGGCACCATCGCCGGACGCCTGGACAGCGCCCGGCAGGGCCTCGCGGGCTAGCAGCACAGCAGTAGGCGGTTAGTAGTAAGCGGGCTTAGCCCACCCGTCGCCCACCACCACCCGTGATGGAGGGGCTTCGCCCCGCAGGGCAGATGGGATGCAGCATCCGACCCTCGGTCGGTCAAAGACGGTCAGCCGAACCAGCTGGCCGAGAGTCGAATACTTGCGGCCCTCCACGGGCGGGCCGAGGATCGCAACTAGGAGAGCAGGGAACCCAGATGGCGGAGCTCACGATCCGGCCGGAGGAGATCCGGGACGCGCTGGACAACTTCGTCCAGGCGTACCAGCCGGACGCCGCCTCGCGTGAAGAGGTCGGCACTGTCACCTACACGGCTGACGGCATCGCCCGGGTCGAGGGTCTGCCCTCGGTCATGGCGAACGAGCTGCTGAAGTTCGAGGACGGAACCCTCGGGCTCGCGCTCAACCTCGACACCCGCGAGATCGGCGTCGTCGTCCTCGGCGAGTACAGCGCGATCGAGGAGGGCCAGTCGGTCCGCCGCACCGGCGAGGTCCTGTCGGTCCCCGTCGGCGAGGGCTACCTCGGCCGCGTGGTGGACCCGCTCGGCCAGCCGATCGACGGCCTCGGCGAGATCGAGTCCACCGGCCGCCGCGCGCTGGAGCTCCAGGCTCCCGGCGTCATGGTCCGCAAGTCGGTGCACGAGCCGATGCAGACCGGCATCAAGGCCATCGACGCGATGACCCCGATCGGCCGTGGCCAGCGTCAGCTGATCATCGGCGACCGCCAGACCGGCAAGACCGCGGTGGCGATCGACACGATCATCAACCAGCGTGACAACTGGCGCTCCGGCGACCCGAAGAAGCAGGTCCGCTGCATCTACGTCGCCATCGGCCAGAAGGGCTCGACCATCGCCTCCGTGCGCGGTGCGCTGGAGGAGGCGGGCGCGCTGGAGTACACCACCATCGTGGCTGCCCCGGCGTCCGACCCGGCCGGCTTCAAGTACCTCGCCCCGTACACCGGCTCGGCCATCGGCCAGGAGTGGATGTACGACGGCAAGCACGTCCTCATCATCTTCGACGACCTGAGCAAGCAGGCCGAGGCCTACCGCGCCGTGTCGCTGCTGCTGCGCCGTCCGCCGGGCCGCGAGGCCTACCCGGGTGACGTCTTCTACCTGCACTCCCGTCTGCTGGAGCGTTGCGCCAAGCTGTCGGACGAGCTGGGCGCGGGCTCGATGACCGGTCTGCCGATCATCGAGACCAAGGCCAACGACGTCTCGGCGTACATCCCGACCAACGTCATCTCCATCACCGACGGCCAGTGCTTCCTGGAGTCCGACCTGTTCAACGCCGGCATCCGCCCGGCCGTGAACGTCGGTATCTCGGTCTCCCGCGTCGGTGGCTCCGCGCAGATCAAGGCCATGAAGTCGGTGGCCGGCCGGCTGCGTCTGGACCTCGCCCAGTACCGCGAGCTGGAGGCCTTCGCGGCCTTCGGTTCCGACCTGGACGCGGCCTCCAAGGCCCAGCTGGAGCGTGGCGCCCGTCTGGTCGAGCTGCTCAAGCAGGGCCAGTACCAGCCGTTCCCGGTCGAGGAGCAGGTCGTCTCGGTCTGGGCCGGCACCACCGGCAAGCTGGACAACGTCCCGGTCGCGGACATCCGCAAGTTCGAGCGCGAGTTCCTCGACTACCTGCGTCGCGAGCACAAGGGCGTCCTGACCACGATCGTCGAGACCAGCAAGCTCGAAGACGGCACGATCACCTCCCTGACCGAGGCCATCGCCTCGTTCAAGAAGGAGTTCACCACCTCTGAGGGCGCTCTGCTCGGCGACTCGGCCTGACGAGAGACGGAAAGGACGGTAACGACCCATGGGAGCACAGCTTCGGGTCTACAAGCGCCGGATCCGCTCTGTCACCGCGACGAAGAAGATCACCAAGGCGATGGAGATGATCTCCGCGTCGCGCATCATGAAGGCGCAGCGCGCGGTGGCCGCCTCCTCCCCGTACGCGGACGAGCTCACCCGTGCGGTGACCGCGGTCGCGACCCGGTCGAACGCCAAGCACCCGCTGACCTCCGAGCCGGAGTCCCCGGTCCGGGTCGCGGTGCTGGTGGTCACGGCTGACCGCGGTCTGGCCGGCGGTTACTCCGCGAACGCCCTCAAGGCGTCGCAGGCGCTGACCGAGCGGCTGCGGGCCGAGGGCAAGCAGGTCCAGCAGTACGCGGTCGGCCGCAAGGCCGTCGGCTACTTCGCCTTCCGCAACGTGCCGGTGGTACAGGCGTGGACCGGGTTCTCGGACAAGCCGACCTACCAGGACGCCAAGAACGTCTCGGCGGCGCTGATCGATGCCTTCGTGACCGACACGGCCGAGGGCGGCGTGGACGAGCTCCACATCGTCTCGACCGAGTTCGTCTCGATGCTGACCCAGAACCCGGTGGATGTGCGTCTGCTCCCGCTCAAGCTGGAGGAGACGCAGGCAGTGGCGGAGGAGCAGGGCCCCTTCCCGCTGTACGACTTCGAGCCGTCGGCGGAGGGCGTCCTGGACGCACTGCTGCCGCGGTACGTGGAGAGCCGGATCTACAACGCCCTGCTCCAGTCGGCCGCTTCGGAGCACGCCGCCCGGCGTCGTGCGATGAAGAGCGCGACCGACAACGCAGGCGAGCTCATCAAGTCGCTCTCGCGACTTGCCAACTCGGCCCGACAGGCCGAGATCACCCAGGAAATCAGCGAGATCGTCGGTGGCGCATCAGCCCTGGCCGACGCGAACGCGGGGAGTGACTAGACAATGACTGCCACTGTTGAGACCGCGACGGCCACCGGCCGTGTCGCGCGGGTCATCGGTCCGGTCGTCGACGTGGAGTTCTCCGTCGACGCCATGCCCGAGATGTTCAGCGCGCTGCACGTCGAGATCGACGCGCCGGACGGCACCGGCCGCAAGGTGCTGACCCTTGAGGTCGCGCAGCACCTCGGCGACGGACTGGTCCGCGCCATCTCGATGCAGCCCACCGACGGTCTGTCCCGCGGGACCACCGTCACCGACACCGGCAGCCCGATCACGGTTCCGGTCGGCGACATCACCAAGGGCAAGGTCTTCAACGCCCTCGGTGAGGTGCTGAACGTCGACAAGGCGGAGTTCAACGCCCAGGTCGAGACCCGCTGGCCGATCCACCGCACCGCACCCCGCTTCGACCAGCTCGAGTCGAAGACCGCGATGTTCGAGACCGGCATCAAGGTCATCGACCTGCTCACCCCGTACGTCCAGGGTGGGAAGATCGGCCTGTTCGGCGGCGCCGGCGTCGGCAAGACGGTGCTCATCCAGGAGATGATCTACCGTGTCGCCGAGA
Organism: Streptacidiphilus sp. 4-A2; assembly: GCA_014284505.1. Classification (GTDB taxonomy): domain Bacteria; phylum Actinomycetota; class Actinomycetes; order Streptomycetales; family Streptomycetaceae; genus Streptacidiphilus. The sequence continues at coordinate 7,836,044 of JAAFYY010000001.1, forward strand.
ACTTCGGTGGTGTGTCGGTGTTCGCCGGTGTCGGCGAGCGCACCCGTGAGGGCAACGACCTCATCGAGGAGATGAAGGACTCCGGCGTTCTGGACAAGACCGCGCTGGTCTTCGGCCAGATGGACGAGCCCCCGGGCACCCGTCTGCGCGTCGCGCTCTCGGCCCTGACCATGGCCGAGTACTTCCGTGACGTGCAGGGCCAGGACGTTCTGCTGTTCATCGACAACATCTTCCGGTTCACCCAGGCCGGTTCCGAGGTGTCGACCCTGCTCGGCCGTATGCCCTCCGCGGTGGGTTACCAGCCGAACCTGGCCGACGAGATGGGCCAGCTCCAGGAGCGCATCACCTCGACCCGCGGTCACTCGATCACCTCCCTCCAGGCGATCTACGTCCCCGCGGACGACCTGACCGACCCGGCCCCGGCCACCACCTTCGCCCACCTCGACGCGACGACGGTGCTCTCCCGTCCGATCTCGGAGAAGGGCATCTACCCGGCCGTCGACCCGCTGGACTCCTCGTCCCGCATCCTGGACCCGCGCTACATCGCGCAGGACCACTACGACACGGCCGTCCGCATCAAGGGGATCCTGCAGAAGTACAAGGACCTCCAGGACATCATCGCGATCCTCGGTATCGACGAGCTGAGCGAGGAAGACAAGATCACCGTCTACCGCGCCCGCCGCATCGAGCGCTTCCTCTCGCAGAACACCTACGTGGCGAAGCAGTTCACCGGCGTCGAGGGTTCGACCGTCCCGCTCGACGAGACCATCCACGCGTTCAACGCCATCGCCGACGGCAAGTACGACGCCGTTCCGGAGCAGGCGTTCTTCATGTGCGGTGGCATCGAGGACCTGGAGCGCAACGCCGCCGAGCTCGCCAAGAAGTAATCACTTCTTGAGGGCCTGGTGCTGAGGGGCGGCCCCGTACGGGACCGCCCCTCGCTGTGCTCTTCACCGCTCGACACCGCCCCGATTGCACCACCGGTCGGGGGAACGTTATTCTTTCCGAAACCCGGGCTTCACGGCGCGGGCATCAAGACCGAGGAGCCCACTGTGGCTGAGCTGCACGTCGAGCTGGTCGCGGCCGACCGCAAGGTCTGGTCGGGCGAGGCCACGATCGTCCTTGCCCGTACCAAGTCCGGTGACATCGGCATCCAGGCCGGTCACACCCCCGTCCTGGGTGTGATGGAGTCCGACCCGGTGACCATCAGGCAGGCCGACGGCACCACCGTGGTCGCGGCGGTGCACGGCGGCTTCCTGTCGTTCGCCAACAACAAGCTGTCGATCCTGGCCGAGGTCGCCGAGCTCGCCGACGAGATCGATGTCGAGCGTGCCGAGCGGGCTCTGGCGGAAGCCAAGTCCGAGCAGGAGGCCGCGGCCCAGCGCCGCGCCGCCGTCCGGCTCCAGGCGGCGACCAACCGCTAGGCACGGCGCACTACTTGTACGATCAGCACAACCGGTCCCGGGGCGCGTGCGCGGCCCCGGGACTGCTGCATCCCCGCACGGGAGAACGAGAGTTACCCGCGGGGCGGCCCGGCAGTTTACGTAGCGGCAGACCGAGACGCGAGGAGGTGGCAGGGCATGGTCCTCGCGGTGGTGGTGGTCATTGCGGTGCTGCTGGCCGTGCTGCTCGGGCTGGGCGCGTTCGCGGCCAGACGACGGCTGATCCAGCGGCCCGGCGGAACCTTCGACTGTTCGGCCCGGCTGCGCATGCCCCAGGTGCCGTCGGCCGGCCCCTCCGACGCGCCGCCCGCGGACGACTCCGTCCTGCCCTCCGGCTCCGCGCCCGCCCCGGCCGCCGCGGCCGCCGAGGACGGCGGCAAGGGCTGGGTCTTCGGGATCGCCCGCTACAACAACGACTCGGTCGAGTGGTTCCGGGTCTTCAGCTACGCCCACCGCCCGCGCCGGGTGCTGGAGCGCTCCCGGATCGAGGTGCTCTACCGGCGCACCCCCGAGGGCCAGGAGGAGCTCGCGCTGCTCACCGGCGCGGTCGTGCTCAGCTGCCTGCACGCGGGCGAGCCGCTGGAGCTCGCCATGAGCGAGGACGCCCTCACCGGCTTCCTCGCCTGGCTGGAGGCCGCCCCGCCCGGCCAGCGGGTCAACGTCGCTTGAAAGGGCACGTCACCCGAAAGGGCAGGCCGCTCGAAGTGACGCACTGCGCCTGAACGGCCTGGCGCCCGCGCTACGCTCGCCCCATGGTCAACCTCACCCGCATCTACACCCGTACCGGTGACGACGGCACCACCGCGCTCGGCGACATGAGCCGTACCCGCAAGACCGACCCCCGGCTCGCGGCGTACGCCGACAGCAACGAGGCCAACGCCGCCATCGGCGTCGCCATTGCCTGCGGCGGGCTGGACGAGGACGTCAAGGCGGTGCTGACCCGGATCCAGAACGACCTGTTCGACGTCGGCGCGGATCTGGCCACCCCGGTCGTCCCGGACCCGAAGTACCCCCCGCTGCGGGTGCTCCAGACCTATGTGGACCGGCTGGAGGAGGACTGCGACCGCTTCCTGGAGCCGCTGGAGAAGCTGCGCAGCTTCATCCTCCCCGGCGGCACCCCCGGTGCGGCCTACCTCCATGTCGCCTGCACCGTCGTCCGCCGCGCCGAGCGCAGCACCTGGGCGGCGATCGAGGCCCACGGCGACACCGTCAACCCGCTCGCCGCGACCTACCTCAACCGCCTCTCCGACCTGCTCTTCATCCTCGCCCGCAGCGCGAACAAGGCAGTCGGCGACGTCCTCTGGGTCCCCGGCGAGAACCGCTAGCGCTCCTGCCGCGGATAGCGGTGGAAGGCCGTGGTGGGGATCTCGAACCCCATCGGCTGGGGAAGGCGATGGGGTCGCCGAAGGCGCCCCGCCCGGTCTCGGCGTAGCGGCCGGTGGCGTCGAGCGTGAACAGCATCCAGCTGCCGATATTGGGGTCGATGATCACATAGACCGGAATTCCGCAGTCCTGATACTTCAGGTATTTGTCCTGGTAGTCCCGGCGGATCGAGGCCTTGCTGGTGGAGACCACCTCCACCACCGCCAGCAGCAACGGCACCGGCAGGTCGCGCGTCTCTTCGGGCCAGTCTCCAGCGCGGATGATCACGGCGTCGGGCTTTGGCCTGTCTTCAGGACCGACCTCGATGCCGCACTCGACCCATGCCTCGAACGGAGACGGAACGTGCCGAATCAAGGTCCTTCCCGGCACGTTGTGCAGCATCAGAGGGTTGGCCTGCATGACGATCTCGCCGTCGATGAACTCCACACGCACCTCTTCGGGGAAGTCATAGGTCTCCCAGAAGTCCGAGAGACTTCCGTCGTTGCCCATGAGCGCTGTCCTCTCACCGCAGGATTCGTGTGTCGGTAGCACCAGCACACCACTTCCTGTCCCTCACTACAACGAAGTCGCCACCCGGGCGTCACTCCGATGGCCCACGCCGGGTGGCGGCCCGATACGATCCCGTCGTATGGAACGTTTGCGGGTGGTGGGAGGCGCGAGGCTGGCGGGACGGGTGCGGGTGCCCGGGGCCAAGAACAGTGCGCTGAAGCTGATGGCGGCCGCGCTGCTGGCCGAAGGGGAGACCCGGATCGGCAACCTGCCGCGGATCCTCGACGTGGAGATCATGGCGGAGCTGCTGCGCCGGGTGGGCTGCGCGGTGGATCTGGAGTGGTCCACCGAGCCCGGCGACCACACCGGCACCGCCCGGATCGACGTCCCGGCCGAGCCCGGGCACGAGGCGGACTACGACCTGGTCCGGCGGATGCGTGCCTCGATCGCGGTGCTCGGACCGCTGCTGGCCCGCTGCCACCGGGTCAAGGTGGCCCGTCCGGGCGGTGACGCCATCGGCTCGCGCGGCCTGGACATGCACATCGACGGCCTCACCCGGCTCGGCGCGGAGATCAGCAACGAGCACGGCTTCCTGCTCGCCTCCGCCCCCTCCGGGCTGCGCGGCGCCACCGTGGAGCTCAACTTCCCCAGCGTCGGCGCGACCGAGAACATCCTGATGGCCGCGGTCCTCGCGCGGGGCGCGACGGTCATCGACAACGCGGCGCGCGAGCCGGAGATCGTGGACCTGTGCCGGATGCTGGAGGCCATGGGCGCCAAGATCGGCGGCGCGGGCAGCTCCACCATCGAGGTCGAGGGCGTGGAGCGGCTGAGCCCGGTGGACTACCGGACCCTGCCGGACCGGATCGTCGCCGGGACCTTCGCGGTGGCCGCGGTGATGACCCAGGGCGATGTCACCGTGGCCCACGCCGAGGCCGAGCACCTGCGGATAGCCATGGACAAGCTGGTCGCCGCCGGTGCCGGGATAACCGTCGAGGAGGACGGCTTCCGGGTGGTGATGGACCGCCGTCCGCGTGCGGTGGACGTGGTGACCCTGCCCTACCCGGGCTTCGCCACCGACCTTCAGCCGCAGTTCGCCGCGCTGAACGCGGTCGCCGACGGGGTCTCGATGATCACCGAGAACATCTTCGAGGCGCGTTTTGTCTTCCTCCAGGAGCTGGCCCGGCTGGGTGCGCAGGTCCGCACCGACGGGCACCACGCGGTGCTGCGGGGCGTCCCCCGGCTGTCCGGCGCGCCGGTGCGCTCCACCGACATCCGGGCCGGGGCCGGACTGCTGCTGGCCGGGCTGGTCGCGGAGGGGGCGACCCTGGTCTCCGAAATACACCACATCGACCGCGGCTACGCCGGATTCGTGGAGCAGCTGACCGAGCTGGGCGCCGACGTCACCCGCGAGCCCGACCCCGACCCGTACTGACCCCCCTCGGCCGCGCTCGGCCCGGGTCGGCCGTGCTCGGCCCGGGTCGGCCGTGCTCGGCCCGGGTCGGCCGTGCTCGGCCCGGGTCGGCCGTGCTCAGCCCTGGCCGCTGCCCCGGAGCAGGCTGCGGGCCTGCTCGGCCTGGTCGCCCCAGACCATGATCCGCACCCCGCGGGTGGTCGCCACCACGGTGCTGCGCACGCCGGCCGCGTCCAGCAGCGCGGTGATCCGCAGCGTCTCGGTGTCGTCGGCGGGCTCGGCCACCGGCACCAGCAGGCCGTACTCGTCCGGGGTGCCGGGCTGCGGCCGGTGTGACACGACCGAGTGACCCCTGGCTGCCGCCCACCGGTAGAGCAGCACGATCGCGGCCACGATCATGAAGGGCAGCAGTAGCTGGAGCAGCGCGTCGAGTTCGCTCACCCCTCCATTCTCCGGCTGGTCGCGGCTTCCGGCGGCTCGCGGTACCGGCCGGGCGCGGACTGTCCGCGGGCGGACGCTAGCCTGCCTCCCGAAAGGCACTCAACGAGGAGAGGACACCGACGTGGCCGAGCAGATCGCTGTCATCGGAGCCGGGCTGATGGGCTCGGGCATCGCCCAGGTCGCCGCGCAGGCGGGCTACCAGGTGGTGCTGCGCGATGTGACCGATGCGGCGCTGGCCCGGGGTGTCGCCGGGATCGAGGCCTCGTACGAGCGTTTCGTGGCCAAGGGCAAGCTCGGCGCCGAGGCGGCCACCGAGGCGCTGGCGCGGATCACCACCACCACCGAACTGGAGGCGGTCGGTACCGCCGACCTGGTGGTCGAGGCGGTGTTCGAGCAGCTGGAGGTCAAGCAGGAGGTCTTCCGCGAGCTCGACCGGATCGCCAGGCCGGGCGCGGTGCTGGCCACCAACACCTCGGCGATCCCGATCACCCGGATCGCGGCCGTGACCGGGCGCCCGGAGTCGGTGGTCGGGGTGCACTTCTTCTCGCCGGTGCCGATGATGCAGCTCTGCGAGCTGGTGCGCGGCTACAAGACCAGTGACGCCACGCTGGCCGCCGCCCGGGCCTTCGCCGAGGGCGTGGGCAAGACCTGTGTGGTGGTCAACCGGGACGTCGCCGGCTTCGTCACCACCCGGCTGATCACCGCGCTGGTGGTGGAGGCGGTGAAGCTCTACGAGTCCGGGGTGGCCACCGCCGAGGACATCGACACGGCCTGCCGCCTCGGCTTCGGCCACGCCATGGGCCCGCTGGCCACGGCCGACCTGACCGGCGTGGACATCCTGCTGCACGCGGCCCGCAACATCTACGAGGAGACCCAGGACGGGAAGTTCGCGGCTCCGGAGATCATGGCCCGCATGGTCACCGCCGGTGACCTGGGTCGCAAGAGCGGCCAGGGCTTCTACCCCTACGGCGGGTAGCGGGCGCGCGGACGGTGGCTCTGGGTGAGCTTGATCACCTGGGGCCACCGGTTCCGGTGAGATGGACGATAATCAGCCGTACATGCGATCCGCGCGGCGGGCAGTGACGGGAAATCCTCACTCGAACGAGTGATTTAACGTCAGATTCGGTCGTGGCCAGCAACTCGGACAGCTGGTTCCGCGTCAGATGAGAGAAACAGGCTCGTAGTCCGGGACGGCAGTCGGATTCCCGACAGCCGTGATTCCCCGGCGGGCGACGCCCCGGACAGCAGTGCAGGCCACAGTGCGGGCCACGGAGGAGCGGAAATGCGGATCAGGGGTGACCACGACGAGCTGGCCATCGAGGGACGCCTGGATGTCCGCACCGCCGCCGACGCCCGCTCGGTGCTGCACCAGGCCGTCGACCAGGGCCGCGGCGACCTGGTGCTCGACCTCTCCGGCCTGGACTCCTGGGACGCCACCGGCCTGGGCGTGCTGATGGGCACCCACCGCCGGGCCGGGCGCTGCGGCCGCCGGATGGTGCTCCGCGGGGTGCCCGCCCAGCTCCAGCGGCTGCTGGTGGCCACCAAGCTGCACCGCATCCTGGCGATCGAGGGCTATGTCGTGCCCGACCTGGGTGGCGAGCTGGCCGGGGAACTGGCCGGCGATCTGGCCGCGGGGCTGGCGGGCGATCTGGGCGGGGGACTGGGCGGCGACCTCGCCGGACCGGTGCTCCCGGTCTCCGCAGGGTGAGCGGGAGGTAACAGTCCGAGGCGGGCCCTTGTCCGGGCGTGCGGGATTGGTGAAGAGTATGCAACGGTCTGCGCCTGGACACCGGAATGTCAGCCGCGGACGGGAGAATGTGCCCGCACTGCGCGCTGCGTACGGTCCCGGGGGCGAAAGAGGAACATGAACCCGCATGTGGTGGGGGACGGCGACGACTCCGAAAACCGTGAGTCAGTGGAATTCCCCGGTGAGTCCTTCAACGAGTCCTACGGTGAATCGTTCGACGAGTCCTTCCGGGAAGCCGCGGCTTTCCGGGAAGCGGAAACAACGCTGATCCCAGCCGCCGACCCGCTGTACGACACCGGCCGCCGCGCGGTGGTCGACCCCGCGGCCGAGCCGATACCCGGCGATCCGGCCGCCGGGAACCTCCCGGTCCGCTACGGCGGCGGCGCCTCCACCGAACTCGACCGCACCGTACGGCTGCCGGTGTCGCCCGCGATCGCCGAGCCGGGCTGGGACGAGGCCACCACCGAGGTCGCGGTCGACGGCCGGGCCCGCACCGGTGGCATCGTCGTCGGCGATCTGCTGGTCACCGTGAACGCGCCCGAGGGCAGCAGTATCACTCCCTGCCCGCCCGGGCAGCTGCCGCAGCCGGGTGCTCGTCGTCGCCGAGGCCCCGGCCCGCCCGCATGTCGTCGGCGGCCGCCTGTTCGAACGCGATGCCCTCTGCGACCGGCTGCGGGACCGGCTCGGCCAGGGCCGCTGCGTCCGGCTCACCGGCCTGCCGGGATCCGGCCGCACCGCCGTGCTGGACACCGTTGCCGCCGCCTGCGCGGGTCTCGCGCCGGCCGGGGTGGTCCAGCTCTCCGGCTACCACCGGACCACGCCGACCTGCTCCAGGAGCTCTTCGCGGCCACCCATGACGCCCCCGGCTACCGGCCGGGACGCCAGCGGCTCCGGGAGCTGCTGCGCGGCGTCGGCGCGGTCGTGGTGGTGGACGACATCGAGTTCGGCGGGGAGGCGCTGGAGGAACTGCTCGACCACGCGCCCGAGTGCGCCTTCCTGGTGTCGGCCGGTCCCGACATCAGCCCGCCCTCGCCAGCTCGCGGATGGAGGAGATCACCATCCCCGGCCTGTCCCGGCAGGCCAGCCTCTCGCTGCTGACCCGCCTCGCCGGGCGCTCGCTGGACGAGACCGAGCGGGCCTGGGCGGTGGACCTCTGGTTCGAGTCCGAGGGCCTGCCGCTGCGCTTCGTCCAGGCCGGTGCGCTGCTGCGGCACCGCGAGGCGGCCATCGAGGCGCTCGCCGCCGGGCTCCCCGGCCCCGACTGGGACATACCCGGCTCCGGCGAGCAGGGCGTGGAGCTGCTGCACACCCAGCGGCTCTCCGGCTCGCAGATCGACCCGGGCACCGACCGGCGGCACACCCCCGGCGGCTTCGACGCCTACCTCAGCCAGCGCGAGTCCCTGGCCGACCCGCTGCCGGACCCGGTGCCGCTGCCGTCCGTCGCCGAGAGCGCCGCGCCCGCGGTCCGTATCGCCCGCGGCCTGAGCCGTCCCGCGCGGCGCACCCTGGAGCTGGCCACCGCCCTCGGCGGCGAGTGCCCCACCGCGCCGCACCTGCCCGCGCTGATCGACGTCGGCCACGCCGAGGCCGCGCTGGAGGAACTGGTCGAGGCGGGTCTGGCCGTCCCCACCGGGGTGCACCACCGGCTGGCGGACGGCGTCTGCGAGCTGCTCGCCCGACGAATGGCCGCAGGACGGCACCGCCGCCGAGGCCGGACCGCACTTCGCCTGGTGGACCGGGCACGCCTCGGTGACCGGGGAGCAGATCGCCGCCGAGGCCGAGGTGCTGCTCGCGGCGATGCACACCGACCGCGAGGCCGGCCGCCACGCCCAGGTGCTGCTGCTGGCCCGCGCCACCGCCCCCGCCTTCGCGCTGGCGCTGCGCTGGGGCGCGTGGGAGCGGGCGCTGCGCTACGGCCAGGAGGCCGCCCGGATGACCGGCGCGGTCTCCGAGGAGGCCTGGTTCCACCACGAACTCGGGGTCCTGGGGCTGTGCGTGGGCGCGCACGAGCGCTCCCGCGCGGAGCTGGAGGCCTCGGTGGCCATGCGGGCGGCCCTGGGCGACGCCCGCGGCGCCGGCGCCGGACGCCAGGTGCTCGGCCTGCTGGAGCAGTCGACCAGGCAGCTCGCGGGAGGACCGGCGCAGCCGGCCCTGGCCGCCGCGCCCCGCCCCGCGCTGCGCCGCCTGTCCCGCGCCGATGGTCGGCCGGTCGACGAACGGCGGCGCGACGACGGCCCGGTGAACCGCCGTCAGGTGTTCCTGGCGGTGGCGGCGGTGGCGCTGATGGGTGCCCTGGGCTCGGGCATCGCCCTGGGCGTGGGCGCGTTCCAGCACCCGGGCAGGCCCGCCGGGGTGCCGGTGGTCCCGGTGGTCGCCCCCTCGGCAGTTCCACCGCCACCTCCGGCGCCGCGGCGCCGACACCGGGCGGCACCACCGGCACACCCTCCACCGGCGCCGACCCGGGGGCCACGACCACCCAGTCCGCGAGCCCGGGCACCACCCCGAGCACCCCCAGCTCCACCCCGACCGCCACCCCGACCACCACCGGCCCCACCCACACCACCGCCCCCCGACGCCCCGCCCCCCACTACGCCGCCGCCGACCCATTCCAGCAGTCCGCCGCCCAGCGCGTCGCCGTCGACCAGTGCCCCGTCGTCGCCTCCCCCTTCGCCGTCGACAAGTTCGCCGTCCCTCCCCGGCAGCGGCTCCGCCGCCCCCAGCGCCTCCTGAGCGGGCGTCGCGCAGCACCGATCGGTTATCGTCGAGGAGCCCCGAGCACAGGAGGACAGCCCATGACCGCGGTCTCCGATCGTCCGCAGATGCTGCCCGAGGAGTTCGAGGAGTTCGCCCGGCTCAGCGTGCACGCGGCTGAGGGCGTGCGGCTGGAGTTCATCGACGGGAAGTTGAGGGCCAAACCCGTGCCGGACGGTGACCACGGGCGGATCATCGAGTGGCTGATGCGCATCTGCATCCAGGCCCGGCCCGAGCTCTGGCTCTACGACCAGGGCTGAAGATCCAGTCGTATCGCGGCGGACATGCGCGTCCGGACGGCACGCTGGCCCCGAGCGGGGCGTTCGTCGGCCTGGGGGAGTGGGCGACCACCGAGCAGGTGCTGATGGTGGTGGAGGTCACCTCCTACGACTCGGACACCGACCAGCGGGACCGGGTGGAGAAGCCCCGCGCCTATGCCGAGTCGAACCTCCCCGTGTATCTGCTCATCGACCGCGACAGCTGCGAGGTCACTGTCCACAGCCAACCGGACGGCGTCCGCTACGAGCTGGTGCGGACGTTGCCGTTCGGGCGGGGGTCATGCTTCCGGAGCCGGTGGGGATCGTCCTGGACACCGAGCCGCTCAAGGACTGGGTCCGCTGATTTCCGCGCCCTGACCCGCGCCCGGGGTGTCGGGGCGGGGGTCAGGGGCGAAATGTGGTCAATGTGATCCGTGGAGCGGGTGGGGTCAGAAGAGCTTGAGCTTGTCGTCCTCGATGCCGCGCAGGCCGTCGTAGTCGAGGACGACGCAGCCGATGCCGCGGTCCAGGGCCAGTACGCGGGCCTGGGGCTTGATCTGCTGGGCGGCGAAGATGCCCTTGACCGGGGCGAGCAGCGGGTCGCGGTTGAGCAGCTCCAGATAGCGGGTGAGCTGCTCGACGCCGTCGATCTCGCCGCGGCGCTTGATCTCGATGGCGACGGTCGCGCCCTCGGAGTCGCGGCAGAGGATGTCGACCGGGCCGATGGCGGTCGGGTACTCGCGGCGGATCAGCGTCCAGCCCTCGCCGAGGACCTCCATCCGGTCCGCCAGCAGTTCCTGGAGGTGGGCCTCGACGCCGTCCTTGATCAGGCCCGGATCGATGCCGAGCTCGTGCGAGGAGTCCAGCATGACCTCCTCCAGGGTGATGATCAGCTTTTCCCCGGCCTTGTTCTCGACCGTCCAGCGGCCCTCCTCCTCCTTGAGGGAGCAGGGCGGGGACATCCAGTTGAGCGGCTTGTAGGCGCGGTCATCCGAGTGGATCGCGACGCTGCCGTCCGACTTCACGAGGATCAGCCGCGGGGCGGAGGGCAGGTGGGCGGTGAGCCGTCCGGCGTAGTCGACGGAGCAGCGGGCAATCACGAGACGCATGGCCGACCACGCTAGCCCACCGGAGCCATTCGGAGCGATTCGGCGGCCTGCCTGCCCGGAGCGAAACCGCCGCGGTGGGCGGGCGCGTTCAGTTCGGCAAGTGAGCCGCCCGCTCGGGGTGCGCGCCGCGGCCGTGCTCCTGTCACCCGGCTGTCAGTCGGCCGGAGTCGTCAGGGAGTGGCTTGATCCGGATGCGGCGTTCTGGTGAAACCGCGCACAGCGGCCTACGGTGAGTAACGGCACGGTACGGAAGTGGAACCGGGACAGCACCCGTGTGGGTGACTTTGTGCCGCCCTCGATCACTTGTGGCACTAGATCACATGTGGCCGGGCAAAGGGGGAATAGTCCGTTCCGCCCCGACGGGGGCGGTTCCCTGGGAGGCTTGTCACTGTGCACCTGCCGCACGGCAGGGCGTCAGTTCCGGTTCATCCGCACGTCCGTTCCAGCGCCGTTGTTCCGCCCCGCACCACCACCTCGGGGCCGTCCGGTCCGCGAGGTCCGCGAGAGGAGAACCCATGTCGCTCGACGTCTCACCGGCCCTGCTAGAGAAGGCCGAGCGAGGCGAGGTCGATGAGAGGGAATTCGTCGACTGCGTCCGCGTCTCCCTGCCGTATGCCTGGGGGCTCATCAGTTCTCTGGTGGCCCAGCAGAAGGTAGATGGCAGCGAGTTCGCCGACAACCAGGTGCCGCCGCCCTCGGAGCAGGCCCGTGGCCAGTTGCTCCGCGCGTTGGCGAGCGATGCGATCAGGGGATCGCTGGAGCGGCACTTCGGTGTCCGCCTGGCGTTCCAGAACTGCCACCGGGTCGCAGTCTTCCCACTGGGGCCGGGGTCCGATGACCGCTATGCGCGCTTCACCTCGATCCGAGCCCAAGTGCTCAACCAGTCGGAGGAGCTGAGGGACTGCTAGTCGGCCCGTCGGCCCCACCCAGCACAGTCAGAAGCACAGCTAGATCCGCTGCCTGGACGCCTCGTCGAACGGAAGCACCACCACCGGTGGTTCCGCTGTCGGGGGAGCCGATCGACCCGTCGGTGCACGTCGCGTACGAGACCTGCCACCGACGGGCCGGCCCTCACACCAGCAGCGGCAGGACCTCCGAACCCAGCCGTTCGACATTGCGCAGGGTCGACTCGCGGTCACCCGAGCCCTCCACCATCAGGGCGAAGCGGCGCACCCCGGTGCGTTCGGCGGTCACCGCCAGCCGGTCCGCGCACAGCTGCGGAGTGCCCACGGCGTGCAGCGCGCAGAGCAGCTCGGTGTACTCCCGCGGGTCGCGCATCCGGCGCTCCCGGCCGTCGACCGTGCGGTGCGCGGCCAGGCCGTGCGAGAACCACCCGGGCATGGACTTCAGCAGTACCCGCCGGGCCTCGGCGCCGGTGTCCTCGACCTGGACCACCCCGGCGGCCATGTGCTCCGCCTCGATCCGCTCGATCTCCTCCTGGCCGCGCCCGGCCTCCCGCGCCGCGGTGCGGTACGCGGCCACCATCGCCGCCTTGTCCTCGTCCCCGGAGTGCATCCCCAGCAGCATCGGCACGCCCTGCTCGGCGGCCAGCCGGACGCTGCTCAGCGAGGTGCAGGCGACCATCACCGGCGGGCCGCCGGTGACCCGGCCGCCGGTGGCCCGGGCGCCCGCGTACTCCGGTCCCCGGCGGCCGCCGGGGGCGGGCAGCGGGAGCGGCTGCTCGCCGGCCATGGGCACCACCGCCACCTCCGGGAAGCGGTAGCGGGGGCCGTCCGCGCTCACCCGGGAGGACCGCAGCCAGCGCAGCAGCAGCTCCAGCGACTCGGCGAAGCCGCTCTCGTAGGCGTCCAGCCCGGTGCCGAAGACGTCCAGGTCGATCCAGGGGCCGCCGCGGCCGACGCCGAGGGTGAACCGGCCGCCGGAGGTCAGGTGCAGCAGGGCGGCCTGCTCGCCCAGGGCGACCGGGTGCTGGGTGGGCAGCACGCTCACCGCGGTACCGATCCTGATCCGCTGGGTGCGCCCCAGCAGCAGCGCCGCCAGGGTCGCGGCGTTGGGGCAGACGCCGTAGGGAACGAAGTGGTGTTCGGCGAGCCAGACGCTGTCCAGGCCGGCCTCCTCGGCTGCGAGGGCCGAGGACACCGCGCGGTCCAGTGCCTCCGCGTGCCCCTGGCCGGGGAACTGTGCGGAGAGCAGGAACACCCCGGCCCGGATGGGCGGCGGGGCGCTGGCGGTGTGGCCGCCGGCCACCACGGGGGCGGTCCGCTGCCTGGGCACCCGAGCGGTGGTGGCAGCGGCGCTCTGGCTGGCTTTGGCCGACATGGAAATCAACTCCTCGGTCCCGCGGGAAACTTGAGTCCCGCGTCTCCCTCTGGAGTAACGCATGTCATGTGCCGCTGGCACCCGATTACCAGGGTGACCGCGATTTGGGGGCGAATTGGACGTGACCTCTGGTGTGCCTGGGAGTGTTGTGCTAATGGACCCACTTCGTGTCCCGACCTCGTACCCTGGTGGGGAACAGCATCCTCGTTTGCCCAGGGAGAAACGTGTCGCCTCGCCGAAGCCGCCCCGAGGGAGTGAACCCGAGCAGCCGCGTTCGAATACCGGTGGCAGCGGCGGGGGTTGGCTGCTGGAGCAGACCGAGGAGTACCGCGGCGAGGAATGGCTGGTCCGCCCGGTCGCGGGGGACAGCGGCAAGTTCTACCGCTGCCCCGGATGCGACCAGGAGATCCCGCCCGGGGTCGGCCACCTGGTGGCCTGGCCCGCCTCCGCGGTCGGCTCGGTCGGCGGGGTGGACGACCGCAGGCACTGGCACCGCGCCTGCTGGAACGCCCGGGAGCGCCGCGGCGCGGCGGTCCAGCGCGGCCGCAACGCGCCCCGCTACTAGAGCCGCGGGGGCGCCGGCAGGGCACTGCCGGGGTCTCGGCGGGAGCGCTCAGACGTCCCGGCGGCGCATCGCCAGACAGGCGGTGGCCAGGATGACGGCGGTGGCCGAGGCCAGCACCCCCAGCAGCGCCCAGCCGCCGACGTCGCCCGTGCCGCTGCCGTACAGCGACGCCGACATGTTGATCGGCGAGTAGGTCAGCAGCAGCTCGCGCATGCCCGTGGGCAGGAACAGGGCCAGGATGAACGGCAGCAGCAGCACTCCGAGCATCACCGAGATCGCGCCCGCGCTGTGCCGCAGCAGGGTGCCCACCGACAGCGCGAACAGCCCCATCAGCGCCAGGTAGAGGCCGCCGCCGAAGACCGCCAGCAGGATCTGCCCCAGGGTCGGGCTGTCCTCCTGACCGCCGAGGATGACCATTCCGCAGCACAGCTGGAGCGCGGTCGCCAGGGTGCCCAGCACGAACGCCAGCGCGAAGAACACCATCGCCTTCGCGGTCAGCAGCGAGACCCGGCGCGGATAGGCGGTCAGCGTGGTGCGGATCATCCCGGTGCCGTACTCCGAGGTGATCACCAGCACGCCCAGGGTGACCACCGGGATCTGGCCGACGATGAAGCCGCCCACCCCGTTGCCGAGATAGCCCCCGCCTTCCGCCCGGTTGTACGAGTAGCCGTCGGCGATCAGCGCCAGGCCCAGGATCAGCGCGAACATCGAGGCCAGCGTCCAGAGGGTGGACTGGACCGAGCGGATCTTGGTCCACTCGGAGGCCAGTACGTTGCCGAGCCGCGTCGGCGGCACCTCCCCGGTCCGCAGGGAGTTCTCGTCGGTCAGCAGGTCGATGCTCATACAGTCACCTCCACAGGCTCGTCCTCGGCCGGTCCCGACTGCGACGAGCGGTACTCCACGGAGCCCTGGGTGAGCTGCATGTACGCCTCCTCCAGCGAGGCCTGGTGCGGTGACAGCTCGTACAGCCGCAGCTGTTCCTCCCAGGCCAGATCACTGATCCGGGGCAGCGTCAGACCGCTGACCCGCAGGGCGCCGTCCGGCTCGGCGACGACGTCGCCGCCGGCCGCCCGCAGCACGGCGCCGAGGCGCTCGCGCTGCCGCGCCGCGTCCGCGCCGTCGGCGGTGCGGACCCGGGCGAAGCCGGCCGAGTGCCGGTCGATGAAGGCGCGGGTGCTGAGGTCGGCCAGCAGCTGCCCGCGGCCGATCACGATCAGATGGTCCGCGGTCAGCGCCATCTCGCTCATCAGGTGCGAGGACACGAAGACGGTGCGCCCCTCGGACGCGAGCCTGCGCATCAGCTGCCGCACCCAGTGGATGCCCTCCGGGTCGAGCCCGTTGACCGGCTCGTCGAACAGCAGCACCTGCGGGTCTCCGAGCAGCGCGGCGGCGATGCCCAGACGCTGTCCCATGCCCAGCGAGAAGCCGCCGCAGCGCTTGTGGGCCACCTCGCCCAGGCCGACCGCGGCCAGCACCTCGTCCACCCGCCGCCGCGGCAGCCCGGCGAGCTGCGCCAGACAGAGCAGGTGGCTGTAGGCGCTGCGGCCCCCGTGCACGGCCTTGGCGTCCAGCAGCGCGCCCACCGTACGCGGCGCGTTGCGCAGCTCCCGGAAGGGGCGGCCGGCGACGGTGACCGTGCCGCTGGTGGGGGTGTCCAGGCCGAGGATCATCCGCATGGTGGTGGACTTGCCGGAGCCGTTGGGGCCGAGGAAGCCGGTGACCAGGCCGGGCCTGACGGTGAAGCTGAGGTCTTCGACAGCGGTTTTGCCGCCGTAACGCTTGGTGAGGCCGACTGCCTCGATCATTGGTGGGTTGTCCTTCTGCCCGTCCAGTGGTCCGGTCATCCCACCACAGGCCGCAGGCCCCTGGTAACCCCTGGCCGCCGGTGCTGCACGAACGGGCAACCAGGGGCCCGACCAGGGCCCTCACCAGGACTTTTGGCCAGTGACTCGGTCGGGGCTCGGTCAGGGCCCGGTCGGGAGCCCGGTCAGGGCCCGGCCGGGCCGCTCAGGCGTCCCGGTTCCGCAGCAGCAGGTATCCGCCGGCCAGACAGGCCGCCACCCAGGCCAGGCAGACGAAGAAGCCCTCCAGCGGCCCGTAGGGCGGGTTGCTCTGCGCGACCACGCGCACCATCTGCGTCCCCGCGTTGTCCGGGAAGTACTGGGCCACCGTCTTCACCTTGGGCACCGCGGCCAGGATCGGCGAGATCAGGAAGAAGAACGGCATCAGCAGCCCCAGCGAGGCCACCGGTTTGCGCAGCATGAAGGACACGCCGAGCGAGAGCAGCGCCAGCAGGGTCATGTAGACGGCCATCGCGAACACCGCGCGCAGCACATGCGGCGCGCCGATGGAGGTGCCGTGGCTGCCCAGCAGCGCCTGCCCGAGGAAGAAGCTGGTGAAGCTGGTGGCCAGGGCCACCGGCAGCACCATCACCAGCACCACCACGGCCTTGGCCAGCAGCAGCGTCCAGCGCTGCGGGACCGCGGCCAGGGTGGCCCGGATCATTCCGGTGCTGTACTCGTTGCCGACCACCAGCACCGCGAAGACGATCAGTGACAGCTGGCCGAGCGAGATCCCGGAGAAGCTGGTGGAGGTCGGGTCGAAGGTCAGCTTGTCGGTGGCCGATCTGGAGTGCCAGGTGGCGTTGGTGAGGGCGCAGAGCCCGACGCTCACGCCGACCGTGACCACAAAGGTGAGCAGCAGGGTGACCACGGTGGACCTGACCGTCCGCACCTTGGTCCACTCGGACCGCAGAGTCGCTCCGGTGTTCGGCATCTCAGCTCCCCTTCTTCCAGCCGGCGCCCCAGGCGGGGCTCGCCGGTGCCCCGGGTTGCGCCCCGGCTGTGGTGCGGCGCCCGGCTGCGCCCCCGGCTGTGCGGCGCCGGGCGGCGCCGGCTCGGCGCCGCCGGTGCGGTACACCACCGAGTCCGCGGTCATCCGCATGAACGCCTCCTCCAGTGAGGCCCGCTGCGGGCTCAGCTCGTGCAGGGCCAGGCCCTTGTCCCGGGCCAGGTCGCCGATCACCGCCGGGTCGATGTCGCGCACCTCGTACGCGCCCGCGTGCGACCCCTCGGTCACCGGGATCACCGTCAGCCCGGCCCCGGCCAGGGCGTCCAGCAGCGCCTGCGGCTCGGGGGAGCGCACCCGGACGAAGCTGTGCGAGTTCTGGTCGATGAAGTCGTCCATGGAGAGGTTGGCCAGCAGCCTGCCCTGGCCGATGACCACCAGGTGATCCGCCGTCACCGCCATCTCGCTCATCAGGTGCGAGGAGACGAAGACCGTGCGGCCCTCCTCGGCCAGGGCCTTCATCAGATTGCGGATCCACAGGATGCCCTCGGGGTCGAGCCCGTTCACCGGCTCGTCGAAGAGCAGCACCCGGGGGTCGCCGAGCAGCGCGGCGGCGATGCCCAGGCGCTGTCCCATGCCCAGCGAGAAGCCGCCGCTGCGGCGCTTGGCGACCTCCCGCAGCCCGACCGTGCCCAGCACCTCGTCCACCCGGCGGGTCGGGATGCGGTTGCTCTGCGCCATCCACAGCAGGTGGTTGTAGGCGCTGCGCCCAGGGTGGACGGCCTTGGCCTCCAGCAGCGCGCCGATGTGCTTGAGGGGCTCCTGCAACTGGTTGTAGTGCTTGCCGTCAATGGTGACCGTGCCGCTGGTGGGGCGGTCCAGGTCGAGCATCATCCGCATGGTGGTCGACTTGCCCGCGCCGTTGGGGCCGAGGAACCCGGTGACCACGCCCTGCGGTACCTGAAAACTGAGGCCGTCCACTGCCAGGGTCTGACCGTAACGTTTCGTCAGTCCGTGGACCTCGATCATCGTCGCTCCCTGCTTGCCGGTCACTCTCCGTCAGACTAGGACAAAGCGCTCCATGCTGCCCGGCAGGCGCACCCGCCCGATGCCTACGCTGGCGGGTATGACGACCGACGACCTCTCCGCTGCCGCCTCCGCCGCCTCCACCACCGATTCTAGGGCTGAGGCCCCCGCCGGTACCCCTTCTTCCGGCGCAGCTGCCGCCGCTGACGAACTGACCGTGCTCTCGGTCCGGGAGTCCGGGCACGGCACGCCGCTGCTCCTGCTGCACGCCTTCCCGCTGTCCTCCCGGATGTGGCAGGCCCAGCTGGACGAGCTGCCCGGACCTGACGGCGCCTCCGCCCGGGTGCTGGCGGTGGATCTGCGGGGCTTCGGCGGCACCGCCCTGGGGCCGGACCAGCCCTCGCTGGACCTGCTCGCGGACGACCTGGCGCTGCTGCTGGACCGGGCCGGGGTGGACCGCGCGGTCGTCGCCGGGCTGTCGCTGGGCGGCTACACCGCGATGGCCTTCGCCCGCCGCCACCCGGGGCGGCTCGCCGGACTGCTGCTCGCCGACACCAAGGCCGTCGCCGACACCGAGCAGCAGCGGGCCAACCGCGAGCGGATCGCCCGGGCGGTACTGGCCCGCGGCAGCGTCCGGCTGCTGGCGGACGAGCAGTTGCCGTCCCCGCTGCTGGGCGTGGGCTCGGCCGAGCGCGACCCGCGGCTGGTGGAGCGGGTGCGGGAGCTGATCGAGCAGGCCACACCGGAGGCGGTGGCCTGGATGCAGCGGGCGATGGCCGGCCGCGCCGACAGCCTGGAGCTGCTGGCGCGGCTGGACCTGCCGGCCCTGGTCCTGGTCGGCGAGGAGGACCTGATCACCCCGGTGGCCGAGGCGCAGGCCATGGCCTCGGCCCTGCCCGACGCCGAACTCACGGTGCTCCCCGGCGTCGGCCACCTCTCGGCGATGGAGGCTCCGGACGCCTTCAACGCGGCGGTGCGGCGGCTGCTGGCCCGGGTCGGCTGACGCGGCAGGGCCGGTCGGGCAGCGCCCGGAGGAGCAGCCGGGACGCGCCGAAGGCCCCGGTACCGCGCCCCTGGGGGCGCGGAGCGGGACCTTCGGCGAGTGGCACCGGGCGGGCCCTGCGCCGGCGGTCGACCGGCGGAAGGAGCGTCAGCGCGACTGCTGCGCGGGCACACCCCGGGTGATGTCGTCGTCCGGCAGCGAGGCCGCGGCGACGGCCGCACCGGTCAGCGTGGCCAGCATCTCGCGGACGTTGGTCAGCTGGGCGTTGATGCTGTCCCGACGGTTGGTCAGGGCGGCCAGCTCGCGCTCGGATTCGCTGCGGATCCGGTCGGCCTTGGCGTTGGCGTCCGCGACGATGTCCTCGGACTGGCGCTGGGCGGTCTCGACGGTCTGGCGGGCCCGGCGCTCGGCGTCGGTCCGGAGCTTCTCGCCTCCAGGCGCAGCTGCTCGGCACGGTGCTCGATCTCCGCGAGGCGCTTCTCGGCCTTGGCCTGACGGGCCGCCAGGTCGCGCTCGGACTGCTCCCGGCGCTTGGCCAGGTTGGTCTCGAAGTCGTGCGCGGCCTGCGAGGCCTTGGTGCGGGTCTCCTCGAAGAGGGCGTCCGCCTCCTCGCGCTTGGTCTGCGCGTCCTTGGTCGCCTCGGCGCGCAGCTGGGTCGAGTCGCTCTTCGCCTTGTCGACGATCAGCTGGCCCTCGTCCTCGGCCTTGGCCTTGCGGTCCTTGGCGTAGGACTCGGCCTCGCTGCGGACCTGCTGAGCGGCGGCCTCCGCCAGCTCGCGGTGCTGCTCGGCGGCCCGACGGGCCTCCTCGCGAAGGTCCTTGGCCTCCTCCTCGGCCAGGCGGAGGATCTTCTCGACCCGGGCACCGAGGCCGGCGTAGGACGGCTCGGCGTCGGAGACCTGGGCCTGCGCATTCTGGGTTTCGAGGTGGAGCTCCTCGATCCGCTTCTCAAGCGCGGTGATGCGGGCGAGGGCGCTGTCCCGGTCTGCGATCAGCTTGCTGATGCGTTCGTCGACCTGAGCACGCTCGTACCCACGGCGCACGGTGTCGAAGCCGTGCGGAGAGTGTGGATCGCTCATGGGGTTCGGTTCCTGTCGTATGCCCGGTGAGGTTTGGGGTGATAGGGCGAATCCTGGCACGGATTCGGAGTGTCATCGGCCGAAAGTCGATGAAGAGTGGAGAATGACCGCTCAATCGGGTGGTGTGGTGTCACTGCGTTTGCCACCCGCACGAGTGGATCCCGCACCGACGCCCGCCGGGGCGCTGCCCCGGCCGCCGCCCGGTCGACTGCCCCCGTTGTTCTTGCCCGCGGTGCCGCCTGACGGAGCCTCGAAGGACTCCAGTGCTTGCAGCACGTCCTGCACCCGGGCGATCTCGGTATTGATGTCCTTGCGGCGGCTGACGAGTTCGTCGAGGTCACGACGTCCCTCCTCGGTGATCCGCTGAGCCTCGTTCAGGGCCTCGTCGGTGAGCTGCTCGGCCTCCTCGCGGGCCCGGGCCAGCTCCGCCTCGGCGGCCTGGACCGCCTCCTTGCGGATCCGCTCCGCCGCTTCGGCGGACGCCGCACGCAGCTGCTCCGCCTCGTCCTTCGCGGTCTTCAACTGCTCGGCCGCCTCGGCCCGCAGGGCCGCCCCCTTGGCGGTGTCGTCGGCGAGCTTCTGCTCCGCCTCCTTGAGCAGCCCTTCCGCCTTCCGCACGGCGGCGATCCGGACCCGGCCCGCCTCCGTGGAAGCATCCGACTGCGTCTGCGCAGCCTCACGTTCGGCCGTGGCGACCAGCCCGCCGGCCTTCTCCTCGGCGTCGGCGACCAGTTGGGCCGCCCGCTCCTGGGCCTCGCCCAGGGCCAGCGCGGCCTCCCGCTTCACGTCCTCGACCTGCTCGGTCGCGGCCGACACCAGCTTGTCGACCCGCTCGCCGGCCGACTTCATCGCCTCGGCGGACTCCTTGCGGGCCCGCTCGTGCAGCGCCGTGGTCTCCGCGTCGGTGCGCTCGCGCAGCTCCTCGGCCCGCTCGCGGATCGCGGTGGAGTCCCGGCGGGCCTCCACCAGCATCACATCGGCGTCCTTGCGGGCCGCCTCGACCAGCGCCGCGCCCTCCGCCGCGCCCTCGGTGACCAGGCGCTCGGCCTCCTTGCGGGCGGCCGACACCATGGCGTCCGCCTGCTCCTCGGCGGCGGCGGTGGTCGCCAGCGCCGCGGTCTCGGCCTCGGTGGTGATCTGCTCGGCCGTCTCGGCCGCGGCGATCCGCACCGCACCGGCCTCCTTGCGCAGCCGCGCGGCCTCGGTCTCGGCCTCGGCCCGCAGCGTCTCGGCGGCGGCGGTGGCCTCGGCGCCGATCCGCTGGGCGTCCTCGTCCGCGGCCACCCGCACCGCCTGGGCCTGCGCCCGCAGTTGCGCGGTCTCGGCCTCGGTCTCGGCCAGCAGCGCGGCGGCCGCGGCCGAGGTCTCCGCCCGCAGCCGGGCGGCGGCCTGCTCGGACTCCACCCGCAGCGCCTCGGCGCCGGCCGCGGCCTCCGCGGCGACCCGCTGGGCCTCCTCGTTCGCGGCGGCCAGGGTCGCCCGCGCCTGCGCGGTCAGCGTCTCGGCGGCCTGCTGGGTCTCGCTCCGCAGCGCCTCCGCGGCCTGCGCGGACTCCATCCGCAGCGCCTCGGCCCACTGCTCGGTCTCGGACCGCAGCGCCTCGGCCGCGCCCATCGCCCCGGCCCGCACCGACGCCGCCTCGGCCTCCGCCTCGGACAGGGTGCGCTCGGCCTCGGCCCGCAGCCGGGCCGCCTCGGTGGTGGCCAGGTCGCGGACCTGCCCGGCCTCGGTGGCGACGCTGTCGCGGACCTGGGTCGCGTGCTCCTCGGCCTTGCCGCGGATCTGCGCCGCGTCCCGCTCGGCCTCGGCCCGCAGCTGGGTGGTCTGCGCCTCGGCGGCCTCGTACATCCCGGCGACGGACTGGCGGACCTCCGCCGCCTCGTCCTCGGCGGCCGCGATCGCGCCGGTCGCCGACGACTCGGCCTCGGCCCGCACCCGGGCGGCCTCGGTGGTCGCCAGATCGCGGACCTGGACCGCCTCCCGCTCGGCGTCCTGGGCGATCCGGCGGGCCTCGGCCTGCGCGGTGACCAGTTCCTCGGCGGCGTCCCCGCGCAGCCGCTGCGCCTCGGCCAGCTCGGCCTCCGCCGCCGCCTCGTCCAGCAGCCGCTGCTGCTCCAGCTCGGCCAGCCGCTCGGCCGCCGCGGCCTCGCTCTCGGCGTGCACCCGGGCGGCCCCGGCCTCGGCCTCCGCGCGCAGCCGGGTGGCTTCTTCCTGGGCTGCGCCGAGGAGTTGGGCGCGTTCCTGTTCGGCCTGGGTGCGCTGGTGTTCGAGTTCGGTGAGGCGTTCGGTGGCCTGGGCCTCGGTTTCGGCGCGCAGGCGGCTGGTCTCGGTCTCGGTCTCGGTGCGCAGTGCGGTGGCCCAGGCCTCGGCCTCGGCGCGGACCCGCTCCGCCTCGCCGGTGCTCTCCGCCCGCAGCCGGGTGGCTTCTTCCTGGGCTGCGCCGAGGAGTTGGGCGCGTTCCTGTTCGGCCTGGGTGCGCTGGTGTTCGAGTTCGGTGAGGCGTTCGGTGGCCTGGGCCTCGGTTTCGGCGCGCAGGCGGCTGGTCTCGGTCTCGGTCTCGGTGCGCAGTGCGGTGGCCCAGGCCTCGGCCTCGGCGCGGACCCGCTCCGCCTCGCCGGTGCTCTCCGCCCGCAGCTGCTCCAGCTCGTCCGCGGTCTGTGCGCGCAGCCCGGCGGTCTCCGCCGCCGCCTGCTCCCGCAGCCCGGCCGCCCAGGCCTCGGCCTCCGCCCGGGCCCGGCCGGCCGCGGCCTCGTCGGCCTCGGCCCCCGCCCGGAGCTGCTCCAACTCCTCGGCGGCCGTGGCGTATGCCTGCCGGGACTCCTGCTCCAGCCGCTCGGCCTCGGCCGCGGCCCTGGCGCGCTCCTCGCGGGCCGCCTCCTGGAGCTGCGCGGCGGTCGCCGACGCCTCCTCCACCCGGGTCGCCGCCAGCTGCTCGGCGGCCCGCAGTACCTCGTCGCGCTCCTGCGCGGCCCGGCTCCGCAGCTCGGCGCTCTCGCTCTCGGCCAGGGCCCGAAGTTCGGCCGCGGCCTGCTCGGCCG
Source organism: Streptacidiphilus sp. 4-A2 (assembly GCA_014284505.1). Lineage (GTDB taxonomy): Bacteria > Actinomycetota > Actinomycetes > Streptomycetales > Streptomycetaceae > Streptacidiphilus. The sequence continues at coordinate 7,858,852 of JAAFYY010000001.1, forward strand.
CCTGCCCGGTGGACCGCTCGACCTCGGCGATCCGCTCGCGGTGCTCGCGGTCGGCCTCCTCCTGGGCCTGCCGGGCCGCGGTGACCTCGGTCTCGGCCTCGCCGCGCAGCCGCTCGGCCTCGGCGCGGGCCCGTGCCAGCACCGCCTCCGCCCGGCTCTGCACCTCGGCGGCCTGCTCGTTGGCGCGTTCCCGCAGCTTCGCCAGCTCCACCGCGGCCCCGCCGCGCAGCTCGTCCGCGTCGGCCTTGGCCCGGACCAGCAGCTCCTCGGCGGTGCGGGCGGCTTCCTCGATCTGCGTTATGGCCTGGCGGCGCGCGTCCGCGCGGACCCGCTCCGCGTCGGTGGCGGCCTCGGAGCGGTGCTCCTCGGCCTCGGCCCGCATCCGGGCCGCCTCGTCCTGGTGCGCCTGGATCTCGTCCAGCGCGCTGCCCTGGGCCCGCTCCGCCGCCGCACGGCTCTCCGCGCGCAGCCGCTCGACCTCGGCCCGGGCCTCGGCCCTGACCCGCTCCGCCTCCTCGGCGGCGGCGGAACGCAGCTGGCCGGCCTCCTCGGTGGCCCGGCCGATGACGTCCTCCGCCGTGCGGGCGGCCTTGGCCAGGTGCACGGTGGCATTGGCCGCGCCCTCGGTACGGCCCTCCTCCACCGCCTCCGCGCGCAGCTGCTCGGCCTGGCCCTCGGCGTCCTCCAGCGCTTGCTGGGCCTCGGCCCGCAGCTGCTCGGCGGCGTTCCTGAGCTGGTCGGCCTCCTTGGTCGCGGCCGCGACCATCCGGGCGACCTCGGCCTTGGCGGTGGCCGCGCGCTGCTGGCCGGCGTTCTCCGCGTCGATGACCCGCTTGTCGGCCGCGGCCTCGGCGTCCGCCCGCAGCTCCTCGGCGGCCTGCTCGGCGGTGGCCCGCAGCTCCTGCGCCTCGCGGCGGTAGCGCTCGGCCTCGGCGACCAGTTCGGCGCGCTCGCGCTCGGCGGTGGCCTTGGCCTCCGCCTTGGCCTCCTCGGCCGCGCGGCGCAGCTGTTCGATCTCGGCGTGGGCCTGCTGGAGCTGTTCGCCGGCCTCGCTGTGGGCGGAGATCTTCACCCGTTCGGCGCCCTCGGCGGCGGCCTGGGCCTGGGCGGCGGCGGCCGTCAGCAGCCGCTCGGCCTCAGCCCTGGCCCGCTGGAGTACCTGGTCGGCCTCGGCGCGGGTGGACTCCACATCGGCCGCGACCTGGGAGGTCGCCTGCTCGGAGACGGCCATGGCCTCGGCCCGGGCGACCGCGAGCAGCCGCTCGGCCTCGGCCCGGGATTCGTCCAGGACCCGGCGGGCCTGCTCCTCGGTGCCGACCCTGGCCTGTTCGGCCCAGGAGACGTTCTCGTTGACGTGCCGTTCGGCGTTGCGGCGCAGCTCGGCGAGCTCGGCCTCCAGGTGGCGGCGCCGGTTCTCGGCCTCGGCCTGCCACTCGGCCTGGAGCCGGGCGCTGCGCTCGGCGGCCTCCTGCATGACCCGCTGGGTGATGTTCTGGGCTTCCAGGCGCATCCGCTCCGCGTCCGCGCGCAGCTGCTCGGCCTGCATCTCGGCGTTGCGGAGGATCTGTTCGGCCTGGCCGGCCACGGAGTCGAAGGCGCGCGGCTGGGCAAGCGACCGCCGTGCCTCGTGCAGCTTCGCCCGGAGAACCTCGACCTGGTAGGCGAGGTCCTCGGCATGCGTGACGGCCTTCTCCCGCTCCGTTCGCAGCCGATCCATCTCGGCCTCGAACTTGGAGAGGTGATCGTCAACCTCGTAGCCGTCGTAGCCCCGCACGCCGCGGTCCCATCCGTCTCCTGGTCGGGTCGCCACTCTCGTACGGAACGGGTGACTCCCGTTCCGCCGTTCGAGTGAGCTCCATGATGAACTCGTGCTCTGCGGTCAATGGTGACAGATCACGGCGAATCCCGACGCCGCCCCCGCCTCCCCCGGTTTACGGACGGGGAGCCCCTTGCCGCGCCCGCCTGACAAACGGCACGCTAGCGCGTCCTGCTCCGTCGGCCTGCTGCCAGGGGCAGCCGTCGACGGCCGCGGGACCGCGGCACTGGGGCATTTTCTCACGTCATGGGGCGGATGTGCAGGGGGTGTGGTTGTTGGGTCAGGTTACCGACGGGTTCGTTCGGCGACGACCCGCGGCCTGGGCGGGCGGCTCCGGGGCTACTCGTGCCCGCCGGGCTTGGCGGTGACCAGCTCGGTCAGCACCCCGCCGCAGTCCTTGGGATGCAGGAAGGTGATCCGCGAGCCCATCGAGCCGATCCGCGGCTGCTCGTAGAGCACCCGCACGCCCTTGCCCCGGATCTCCTCGGAGTCGCCGTCCACGTCGGCGGTGCCGAAGGCGATGTGGTGCACGCCCTCGCCGTTCTTCGCGAGCCACTTGCCGACCGCCGAGTCCTCCCGGATCGACTCCAGCAGCTGGAGGTAGGAGGCCCCGCCGTCGCCGGTGTCGTTGATCTTCAGCATCGCCTCACGGACACCCTGCTCCTCGTTGACCTCGGTGTGGAACACCTCGAAGCCGTAGGTGGCACGATAGAACTCGACCGTGCGGTCGAGATCGAAACAGGCGATGCCGATATGGTCGATCCGAGTGAGCATTCCGAGCCTCCAAAATGGGTGTGGCACACCAGTGCACCGCAGGCCGACGCTTCGGGGGAACCTGTTCCCACCGTGCCCGTGATCACACTCATCGGCCCGTGACGACAACGTTACGCATGGGTACATTGAGCGGAAAACCTCTCCCTGGACCGCGGTGAACGTGGCAGCGCAGCGCCCAGGACCGTCGAAGCAAAGGGGCTCGACCACCATGAGCAAGAGCGCAGACAACGCCACCACCTCCGTCATCGTCGCCGGTGCGCGCACCCCGATGGGCCGGCTGCTGGGATCCCTCAAGGGCCTCTCCGGCGTGGAGCTCGGCGGGATCGCCATCAAGGCGGCGCTGGAGCGGGCCGGGATCACCGGCGAGCAGGTCCAGTACGTGATCATGGGCCAGGTGCTCACGGCCGGGGCCGGGCAGATGCCGGCCCGCCAGGCCGCGGTCAAGGCCGGTATCCCGATGAACGTCCCGGCGCTGACGGTCAACAAGGTCTGCCTGTCCGGGCTCGACGCCATCGCGCTCGCCGACCAGCTGATCCGGGCCGGCGAGTTCGACGTGATCGTGGCCGGCGGCCAGGAGTCCATGACCAACGCCCCGCACCTGCTGCCCAAGTCCCGCGAGGGCTACAAGTACGGCGCGATCGAGATGCTCGACTCGACGGCCCACGACGGCCTGGTCGACGCCTTCGAGCACATCCCGATGGGCGAGGCCACCGACGCCCACAACACCCGGCTCGGCATCCCCGCGAGGAGCAGGACGCGGTTGCCGCCCGCTCGCACCAGCTCGCCGCCGCCGCCCAGAAGAACGGTGTCTTCGACGCCGAGATCACCCCGGTGTCGATCCCGCAGCGCAAGGGCGAGCCGGTGGTGTTCAGCCAGGACGAGGGCATCCGGGCCGACACCACGGTGGAGATCCTGGGCCGCCTGCGCCCGGCGTTCTCCAGGGACGGCACGATCACCGCGGGCACCTCCTCGCCGATCTCCGACGGCGCCGCCGCGGTCGTGGTGATGAGCAAGGCCAAGGCCGAGGAGCTGGGCCTGGAGTGGCTGGCCGAGATCGGCGCCCACGGCAATGTCGCCGGGCCGGACAACTCGCTGCACTCCCAGCCGTCCAACGCGATCAAGCACGCGGCGGGCAAGGAGGGCATCGGCGTCGACCAGCTCGACCTCATCGAGATCAACGAGGCGTTCGCCGGCGTCGCCATCCAGTCGGTCAAGGACCTGGGCGTTCCGCTGGAGAAGGTCAACGTCAACGGCGGCGCGATCGCCCTGGGCCACCCGATCGGCATGTCCGGTGCCCGGCTGGTGCTCACCCTGGCGATGGAGCTCAAGCGCCGGGGCGGCGGCATCGGCGCGGCCGGCCTGTGCGGCGGCGGTGGCCAGGGTGACGCGCTGATCCTGCGCGTGCCCCAGCAGTAGCACCCGCGGCGTGGGGCGGGCGGGGGAGTGCGGACTCCCCGCCCGCGACCGGGCGCCGTCCCTTCCGGCAGCCGCGGGTTCCTCGCCGGATGTCCGCAGTCGCAGGTTTCGTAGTCGTAGCAGTCGTAGCAGTCGTAGTAGTCGTGTGTTCGTAGCTGTGCCTGTTCGCAGGTCCCTGCCCGGCCCTGCCCCGGATCCCTGGAGATCCCCGGCCCCGGGTCGCCGAATCCCCCGGGAGAGTCGCGCTGATGACGGACGTCGCCACACTGGTCGAGCAGGCGAGGGCCGGGCGGCCGCGTGCCGTGGCCCGGCTGATCTCGCTGGTCGAGGGGGCCTCACCGCAGCTGCGGGAGGTGATGGCGGCGCTCGCCCCGCTGTCCGGCAACGCCTATGTGGTCGGCCTGACCGGCTCGCCGGGCGTCGGCAAGTCCACCTCCACCTCGGCCCTGGTCAGCGCGTACCGCAAGCTCGGCCGCCGGGTCGGGGTGCTCGCGGTCGACCCCTCCTCGCCGTTCTCCGGCGGCGCGCTGCTCGGTGACCGGGTGCGGATGCAGGACCACGCCACCGACCCGGAGGTGTTCATCCGGTCGATGGCCACCCGGGGCATCTGGGCGGGCTGGCGTGGTCCGCGCCGCAGGCGATCCGGGTGCTGGACGCGGCCGGGTGCGAGGTGGTGCTGGTGGAGACGGTCGGCGTGGGCCAGTCCGAGGTGGAGATCGCGGCCCAGGCCGACACCACGGTGGTGCTGCTGGCGCCGGGCATGGGCGACGGCATCCAGGCCGCCAAGGCCGGGATCCTGGAGATCGGCGACGTCTATGTGGTCAACAAGGCCGACCGGGACGGCGCGGACGCCACCGCGCGTGAGCTCAACCACATGCTGGGGCTGGGCGAGGCGCGGGCGGCGGGGGACTGGCGCCCGCCGATCGTGAAGACCGTGGCCGCGCGCGGCGAGGGCGTGGACCAGGTGGTCGAGGCGCTGGAGAAGCACCGCGCCTGGATGGAGGAGCACGGCGAGCTCGCCCGTCGCCGCCGGGGCCGGGCGGCCCAGGAGGTGGAGACGATCGCGGTCACCGCGCTCCGGCAGCGCTTCGGGGACCTGCACGGCGACCGGCGGCTGGACGCGCTGGCGGAGCGGGTCGCCGCGGGCGTGCTGGACCCGTACACGGCGGCGGACGAACTGGTGGCCGCGGTGACCGCCACGCTGTGACCGCCACGCTGTGACCGGCGGGCCGGGCGGTGCGAGGCCGGGCCGGTTTCAGGCCCGGCCGCGCAGCTCCCGCAGGTGCTTGGCGATGGGCGCCAGCGCCTCGTACATGGCGGCGATCTGGTCGGAGTCCAGCCGGTCGATGAAGTGGCTGCGGACGCTGCGCACATGGGCCGGGGCGAGCTTGCGCATCATCTCCCAGCCCGCTTCGGTCAGTACCGCGTACAGGCCGCGCCGGTCACCGGGGCAGCCCTCGCGGGTGACCAGCCCGGCCGTCTCCATCCGGGTGATCTGGTGCGACAGCCGGCTCTTGGACTGAAGCGTCGCGGTGGCCAGGTCGGTCATCCGCATCCGGCGCATCGGCGCCTCGGAGAGCTCGACCAGGATCGTGTAGTCGTTGGTGGCCAGGCCGTAGACCTGGAGCTCGCGCTCCAGCTGGTACATCAGCAGCCGGCTCACCTCAAGGTGGGCACGCCAGAGCCGCTGTTCCTCGGCGGAGAGCCAGGGAGCGTCGTCCTCGCTGGTCGTTTCCCCGCCGGGAGCGATCGCGGTTGTAGTGTCCATGAGCTCATGATACCCCGAAAGTTTAATATTTGACAATCTTTCGGGGGGCTAATGCGTCAAGTCCGGGGCCGCCGCCACCCGGTCCACCCGATCGGGTGGACCCACCCGGTGGACGCCGGAGCGGGGCTCTCCGGCGGCCGCCGCTCAGGCTCTGCCGCTGGCCACAGGCACGGTGCCGGAGTCCGCTCCGGCCGCCGCCTCCACTTCGAGCAGCGAGGCGCTGTGCCGTTCCGCCTCGAACGCCGCGGCGCCGCCGCGAAGTCCGAACAGTCGCTTGGCCAGCAGGATGTAGAGCACCGCCAGCAGGTTCAGCAGCAGCGTCCCCACCTTCAGGTAACTCACCTTCTCGGTGAGCTCGTAAACCTCCAGCGGCAGGAAGGCGGCGGTGGCCACCACGGTCAGGTACTCCGCCCAGCGCTTGGCCGCCCAGAGGCCGAAGGCCTCCACGATCTCGATCAGCGCATAGGCGAGCAGCGCGGCGGCGGTGACCAGCAGGGTCGAGTGGTGGTAGCTGAACGCCTTCTGGATGCTGCCCACTATCGGCGAGTGATCCAGGTCGTAGTGGAAGTGCACGGCTATCGGCCGCAGCAGGGTCAGGTCGTGGTTGAACAGCTGCTGCACCGCGGTCTGGCTGTTGCTGAACCGCCAGACCGCATAGGCGATCAGTATGATCAGCGCCCCGCGTACCAGCCGCTCCACCGCCAGCAGCCGCAGGATGAAACGGTCCCGCAGTGCCTTGCCGCGCGGAACCAGCGGCGCGTCCTGGGCCTTCCCCGAACCGTGCGGCGCGCCCAGGGTGAAATCCCCGCAGCGCAGGCAGCGCCAGGCCTCGCCGAGTGCGGTCTGCGTGCGCAGCCCCTCGCGCAGCTGCGGCTCGACCGGCGCGTAGGTGGTGTGGCCGCGCCGGGCACAGGTGCGCCGGTCCCAGTCCCGAGTCATTGATCCGGCCCCGTCGGTAGTGATCCGTTGTGGATCCGCTGTGCGGTGATCTCTTGTGAGGCCGAGGATAGCCGCCGGGTTTGCCGACCCCGTGTCGGTAAGCCCGGGCGGCGGTCGGCGATACTGGACCACGGCCCGGTCCGTGTGTGTGAGGGAGTTCCCCCGTGAAGAACAGCGCTGTCCATCGTCTGCGCCTGGTGTCCATGCCGAGGGGCTGTCCTTCGTTCTGCTGCTGGTGTGCGTGGTACTGAAGAGCACCACCACCTTCAATGCGGTTCCGGTGCTCGGCATGGTCCACGGAATCCTGTGGACCCTCTACATGATCTTCGGCCTGTGGGCCTGGTACCGGCAGCGCTGGAGCTTCCCGCGCGCGGTCTGGGTGCTGCTGCTGTCGGTGATCCCCCTGGGCGGCTTCTACGCGGAGCGGCTGATGGCCCGTGAGGAGCTCCAGGGCTACGGTCCGGTCCCGGCCACGGCCTAGCCCGACCGGCGGCCGCCCTGGCTCTCCCTGTCGCCGAAGGGGAGTGAACCGGTGCGCGCGCTCCGGCGTGCGAGTGGTTTCCCAGCATCCGGGACGTGTCCCGGGCGGTACGCCCCGGCCGGTACGGTAAGGGCGTGCCAAAGCCGCTGAGCCTCTCCTTCGACCCCATCGCCCGCGCCGACGAGCTGTGGGCCGGCGCTGGGGCGAGGTGCCGTCGATGGTGGCGATCACCTCCATCATGCGGGCCCAGCAGATCCTGCTGGCCCAGGTGGACGCCGTGGTCAAGCCGTACGGGCTGACCTTCGCCCGCTACGAGGCACTGGTGCTGCTCACCTTCAGCCAGGCGGGTGAACTTCCGCTGTCGAAGATCGGCGAGCGGCTGATGGTCCACCCGACCAGCGTCACCAACACCGTGGACCGGCTGGAACGCTCCGGGCTGGTCGTCCGCCGTCCCAACCCGCTGGACGGGCGCGGCGTGCTGGCGGCGATCACCGAACGCGGCCGGAAGGTCGTCGACGACGCCACCCGCGAGCTCATGGCCATGGACTTCGGCCTGAGCGGGTACGACGAGGCGGCCTGCCGGGAGCTGTTCGAGGTGCTCCGCCCGCTGCGGATAGCCGCAGGCGACTTCACCCCTCGGCCGAGTGAGCCCGGCCGCGCGCTGAGCCCTTCTGCCCGCTGAGCCCTTCGGCCCGCCGGGCCCTGGCTGCCCGCCGGGCCGGTGTCGGGGTGGGGCCGGTCGGGGCGGTGCCAGTGATCGAATTTTGGGCGGCTACGCTCTTTTTCCGTCGGTACCCGAGCCCGGACGTACCGTGCCGCCCACCGCACTGCGAGGCCCGCCGTGAAGAAGTCCTCCCCCTGCTGACCGCCTACCGCGTCTTCGCGTACATCACCGGCGTGGGGCTCATCCTGCTCTGCGCCTCCTGTGTCGCCTGGTACGGCTTCGGCAAGGCCGAGATCGCCGTCGCCATCGTCGGCACCATCCACGGCTGGGCGTACATGGTCTATGTCGTGCTGGCCTTCTCGGTCGGCAACAAGCTCGGCTGGCCGATCAAGAAGATGGCCTTTGTGATCCTCGCCGGGACCATCCCCACCTGCTCGTTCATCGCCGAGCGCAAGGTCATGCGGCAGATCGACGAGCAGCTCGACGAGGTCGGCGACCAGCAGCTGGCCAAGGTCTGACCGCCTTCCGCGGGACCCGACACCCCGGCCCGTCGACAACTACTTGGACGTCCGAGTAAATTACTAGGAAGTCCAAGCAGTTAATCTTCTCGTGGAGCGGGGCGGCACCGTGGACGCAGACAGCATGAAGGCCGCGCGGGAGCGCTGGCAGCGTCGGTACGACGGCGCCAAGCGCCGCGATGCCGACTTCTCGACCCTCAGCGGCGACCAGGTCGAGCCGGTATACGGACCCAAGGACGACGAGGCCCCGAGGGCTTTGAGCGCATCGGCTGGCCCGGCGAGTACCCCTTCACCCGTGGCCTGCACGCCACCGGTTACCGGGCCGCGCCTGGACCATCCGGCAGTTCGCCGGCTTCGGCAACGCGCGGCAGACCAACGAGCGCTACCGCATGATCCTGGAGGCGGGCGGCGGCGGCCTCTCGGGCCTTCGACATGCCGACGCTGATGGGGCGCGACTCCGACGACCCGCGCTCCCTCGGCGAGGTCGGCCACTGCGGCGTCGCCATCGACTCCGCCGCCGACATGGAGGTGCTGTTCGCCGACCTCCCGCTGGGCGAGGTCACCACCTCGATGACCATCAGCGGCCCGGCGGTGCCGGTCTTCTGCATGTACCTGGTCGCCGCCGAGCGGCAGGGCGTCGACACCTCGGTGCTCAACGGCACGCTGCAGACCGACATCTTCAAGGAGTACATCGCCCAGAAGGAGTGGCTGTTCTCGCCCGAGCCGCACCTGCGCCTCATCGGCGACCTGATGGAGTACTGCACCGCGAACATCCCCGCCTACAAGCCGCTGTCGGTGTCCGGCTACCACATCCGCGAGGCGGGCTCGACGGCCGCGCAGGAACTGGCCTTCACCCTCGCGGACGGCTTCGCCTACGTCGAGCTCGGGCTCTCCCGCGGGCTCGACGTCGACGTCTTCGCGCCCGGGCTGTCCTTCTTCTTCGACGCCCACCTCGACTTCTTCGAGGAGATCGCCAAGTTCCGCGCCGCCCGCCGGATCTGGGCCCGCTGGCTCAAGGAGGTCTACGGCGCCCAGTCGGCCAAGGCCCAGCAACTGCGCTTCCACACCCAGACGGCCGGGGTCTCGCTGACCGCGCAGCAGCCCTACAACAATGTGGTGCGCACCGCCGTCGAGGCGCTGTCGGCGGTCCTCGGCGGCACCAACTCGCTGCACACCAACGCCCTGGACGAGACCCTGGCACTGCCCTCGGCCCAGGCCGCGGAGATCGCGCTGCGCACCCAGCAGGTGCTGCTGGAGGAGACCGGCGTCGCCAATGTCGCCGACCCGCTCGGCGGCTCCTGGTACGTCGAGGCGCTCACCGACCGGATCGAGGCCCAGGCCGAGGCGATCTTCGACCGCATCCGCACCATGGGCGCGGCCGGGGCCCCGGCCAGGAGATCGGCCCGATGACCGCCGGGATCCTGCGCGGCATCGAGAACGGCTGGTTCACCGGCGAGATCGCCGAGGCCGCCTTCGCCTACCAGACCGCGGTGGAGAAGGGCGCCAAGCGGGTCGTCGGCGTCAACTGCAACACCGGCAGCGTCACCCCGCGCTGGAGATCCTGCGGGTCAGCCACGAGGTAGAGACCGAGCAGGTGCGCGACCTCGCCGCCCGCCGCGAGGCCCGCGACGAGGCAGCGGTCCGGGCCGGCCTCGACGCGATGCTGACCGCCGCCCGCTCCGGCGGCAACATGATCCCGCCGATGCTCGACGCCGTCCGCGCCGAGGCCACCCTCGGCGAGATCTGCGACGCCCTCCGCGACGAGTGGGGCACCTACACCGAGCCCGCCGGCTTCTGACCCCGCCCCACCCGCTGCTGCCCCGGCCTACGCCGGGGGCAGCAGCGCAGGGCTTCCGAGCCGTCCGTCTCCGTGGCGGCTGTCGCTGGCATGGCGGCCGTGACCATGCCTGCGCGCTTGAGTACGGCGGAGTTCGAGGCGCTGGAAGCCTCCACGGCCGAGCCGGTTCGGCTGGAGTTCGTCGACGGCACGGTGAAGGCCAAGCCGCTGCGCGACGGCGACCACAGCGAGATCGCCATGTGGCTGCTGCGGTGTTGCCTGGAGCAGCGCCCGGAGTTGCGGCTGTATCAGGAGCAGGGGCTGATCACCGAGGCGCACGGCCGGGGGCGGTCGCGGCCTGATGGGGCACTCGCACCCGTCGGCTGCTTCAAGGGGCGTGGCGAATGGGCCCCGGCTGACGGAGTGCTGATGGCGGTGGAGGTGACTCCCCGCCGGTCCGGGGACGACCGCAGAGCCAGGGCTGTTGGCTACGCCGCCGGGATCCCGGTCTACCTGCTGATCGACCGGCGGCGGGGAACTGGTCGTGCACAGCAACCCGGGCGGTGGCCGGTACGGGGACATTCACCGCACCCAGGGGCTGGGTGAGCGGCTGCGGTTGCCTGATCCGGCCGGGATTGTGCTGGAGACCGGGGAGCTCAGGGAGTTGCTGGCCTGAGCCCGGCCGGTGGGGGGCTCATGGGGGTGAGCAGCAGGGTGGTGAAGCGGTGGATCCATTCGGGGGAGGCCGGTTCGCCGATGACCAGGACCCGGTGTTCCACCGCGCCGGCGATGGTGTCGAAGATGACGTCGACGTCCGCACAGGCCTGGGTCGGGTTCTCGTCCGGGGGGTTCGCCGCGGCCCCTGGGCTGCGGCGCGGCCCAGGCGGACCAGGTGCTTCTGCGGGTCGATGATGGCCTCGCGGACCCTCAGCCGCAGCGCCGGGTCGCGGGTGGCCTCGGCGAACAGCGCGAGCAGGGAGGCCTGGCTCTCCGGCTGCGCCAGCAGATCGGCGAACTGCTGGACGACTGCCTCGATGTCCGCCTGGAGGCTGCCCAGGTCGGCCAGCTCCAACTCGTCGAAGAGCACCGCGACAGCGGCCACCACCAAGTCGTTCTTCGAGGGCCAGCGCCGGTAGAGGGTGGTTTTGGCGACTCCGGCGCGGGCGGCGACGTCCCCCATGGTGAGGCCGCCCCAGCCCTGTTCCGCCAGCACGGTCCTGGTCCGGCGAGGATCGCCGTCCCGTCGGTGCTGCGGGGCGACCCTTGCGCGGGGGAGCGGCGGATTCGGTCAAGGGAGTCCTCGGGTGGGGGTGGGACACGGCCGAAGCGGGGTTGGGACGGCTGCGGTTTCGCGAGGTTACCCGGCGGTAGCTGGTCCAGGAGAAGACCTGGGCGTGGAGAAGTGGTGCAGTTCACGTCGTACGGACTGTGGCGACCGCCTCGGCGGATATACGCTACGACTCGTAGCGAAAGAGTGACAACCACGCTGCGGTGCGGATGGGATCCGTACCAGAGACCCACAGACTTGGCAGTACGCGAGCAGTGCGCGGCACGGACGCCTGAGGGCCCCGCCCGCTCCCGCAGCCGGCGGGGGTGGCGGCACCCGGAACCGGCGCCCGTCCCGCTTGTCCGGGACTTTTCCCGGCGATTCACACCAGGGCGGCCGGACGGGGGAGGATAGAGCCATGCAGCCACGGAACATGTCCATGCGCGGCGCGGTCGACCTCGCCGCGGTGAAGGCGGCCGGCGAGGCCGCCCAGAAGGCGGAGCAGGCCCGCGCCGTCCGCGCCCGCCAGGTCCAGCAGGCAGAGGCCACCGGTACCGCCGTCCCGTCCGCGGGCCCGCTGATCTTCGATGTCTCCGAGCGGGACTTCGAGGGCCAGGTGGTCCAGCTCTCCGCCGAGGTGCCGGTCGTCCTCAACTTCTGGGCCGAGGGCTATGCCCGGCCGAGGAGTTCAAGCCGGTGATCGAGAAGCTGGCCGAGGAGCTGAACGGCCGCATCGTCGTGGGGCACGTCGACATCCGGGACAACCAGCAGCTGGCGCAGCAGTTGCAGATCCGCGACCTGCCGACGCTGCTGGCGGTGGTGGGCGGGCAGCTGTTGCCGCTGTTCGAGGGGCCCGCGTCGGAGCCCGAGGTCCGGCAGTTGCTGGACAAGCTGATCGAGGCGGCGGAGACCCAGCTCGGCGTGGTCGGCGAGATCGGTGTGCGCTCGGGCCGGGGCGACGAGGAGGCGGCGAGGCCGAGGTGCCGGTGGATCCGGCGCTGGCGGCGGCGCACGAGGCGCTCGACCAGGGTGACCTGGCCGGGGCGGTGCAGGCGTACCGCAATGTGCTGGCGGACCAGCCCGGCAGCATCGAGGCCAAGCTGGGTCTGGCCCAGGCCGAGCTGTTGCAGCGGGTGCAGGGGCTGGACCCGCAGGCCGTGCGCTCTGCGGCGGCCGAGCGGCCGACTGATGTGGAGGCCCAGATCGCGGCCGCCGACCTGGATCTGACCGGCGGTCATGTGGAGGACGCGTTCGGACGGCTGGTCGACACGGTCGGCCGTACCTTCGGTGCGGAGCGTGACCAGGTCCGGCTGCATCTGCTGGAGCTGTTCGAGGTGATCGGCCCGGAGGACCCGCGGGTGGTCAAGGCGCGTGGCGCGCTGGCCCGCAAGCTCTTCTGAGAGCCGCCGGGGACCGCGCGGCGACGGCCGGAACCGTCAAGCCTGACGATTTGCCGACAAAGCCGCTGCGGTTCCTGAGGTTTACCAAAACTTGATATTTTGTGATGACGGTCACCCTCGGTGGCCGTCATCCCGTGCTAACGGCATGTTTCGGCAGCATTGCCCAGATAGCGCGGCCGCCAACCGTCACTCGCGGTGACATGCTCATGGATCACTCGTTCGCTTGGGTTCACCTACTCCTTACTCATCAGTAACGAACCACTTGTGCAGCGCGCGGTATTGGACCACGATCAGGCTCGCCCGGTTCGTTGATGTAGCGCCGACAGCCAGTCGGATGCGCGGAGACGGAATCCCCACCGGGCAGGAGTCGGCCCACTCGGCTCCTTGAGGACAGGGGGTCTCCGCCTTCCCGGCGGAGCCTGTTCTTGCACGGTCGGGCGCCCAGCACGACCCGTGGTTGTCGCTCGGGGGTGATCGCCGATGCTGTCGATCAGCCGTACGGAGCTCCGTGGCCGTACGTGTGACCGTTTCCAGCCGACGCGCTCCCCTTCCCGAGGACGTAGCTCTTCTCCCCATCCCAGGCCGGGACCCCCATGGGGCAGGCCGAAGATGCACGTCCGAGAAGGAGGACCTCGTTATGTCCCAGACTTTTGGCAAGACCCGCTGGAAGCGGTTCGCGGTCGTCATGGTTCCCACGCTTGCCGCCACCGCGGCCGTGGGCATCAGTGTGGCCCAGGGCGCGCTCGCCGCGTCGTTCAGTGTTTCGGGCACCCAGTTCAAGGTGTCCGCAGGTAGCCTCACCGGCTACGGGTTCACCCAGTACGGCACGGTTGACGTGCAGGGGAACTCCAAGGGTGCGACGGGCGAGGTTCCGGTCGCGGTTTCCGGGTTCAACACCGCGACCATCAACAACCTTTGCCAGTCGGTGGTTGTCCCCACCCCGATCGGGACCTACACGCTCACGATCAACGCGGGCGGGGACCCGAACAACCCGGTGACGGCTTCCAAGCTGTTCATCGACATGACCGACCTGAAGGCTGCCACCGCCGAGTTCGACAACATCAACATCGGTGTGGCCGTCGGTTCGATCGGCTCCACCACTGGGGACGCGGTCAACCCGAAGGACAACATCGGTGACGGCTCGGGCTTCGCCCAGGAGGCCGACAAGGCCGTGCTGACCGGTGTGCAGCAGACGCGTGGGCCACCTCGGCGGCACCTTCAACCTGAACGGCATGCACCTCAACCTCGCCTCCGGCGACCACGAGTGCTTCTGAGCCGGAAACGGTCGGTCCATCGCTGACCAGCCGATGGGCGTTCAGTTCCATCACCACGGTGGGGAGGGTGCCCCCTCCCCACCGTGTTCTCCACACTTGATCAACACCCGGGAGTTGCCACGTGACGAGTGCGACTGCGCAGGCGCGGCCCGAGCCGCGAGCGGCTTCAGCAGGCCCGCCGAGCGTTCCGAAACTGGCGTCGCAGTCGTCCGTTCTGGGCGGACTGCTGGTCCTCCTCCCGGACTGCCGATTCTGTACTTTCCCTATGCCAACTTGAGCATCGGCACGCTGAGCATCCACCTGGCAACGTCCGCCGGTGCGCGTCGCTGGTCATCGGTCTGTTGATGATCGCCCTCGGATCTCCGTGTGGTTCCAGCCGCACATTCGCGTCTTCGCGGGATCGCGGCACTGCTGCTGGCTCTGGTGTCCATCCCCATGTCGAACCTGGGTGGTTTCGGCCTCGGCCTGATTCCCGGGCTGCTCGGCGGCGGACTGGTCTGCTCCTGGGCGCCGTTGAAGCTGAGGGAACCCAAGGCGGCGCAGCTGGTCGAGACCGGGCCGGAGGCCGGGCGGGCCGACAGCACGGCGGCCGAGGACGGGTGGAGCGAGTCGCCCGTGCCCGGCTTCGAGCCGGCGCCGAGGAGGCGCCGACCATGGTGCAGCCGCAGGCGCAGCACCCGCACGCCGGGCAGCCGCAGGCGGAGCAGCCGCAGTCCCAGCAGGCCGCGCCCGAGCAGTCGGAGGCGGCGGCGCACGGGGCGGCTGAGGAGGGGCACCATGGCGAGTGACTCAGACGGGGCCGTCGGCGAGGGCCAGGCCCTCGGGCCGCGCGTCCCGGGCCGGCATGCCGCGCCCCGACGGACCGTCCGCACCCGGATGCGACTTCCGGTCGGCCGGGCGATAGCCCTGACCGCCGTTCCCACCGCGCTGCTGATGGGCACCATCGCCCCCAGCTCGCCTTCGCGGCGGACGCCAGGTCGGTCCCGGCGAGCAGCCACCGGGCTGAACACCGCCGGCGGAGGGCGGCTCCCTGCGCCAAGACCTCGATCCAGGCGCTGGAGAAGGGCACCGCCGGTACCGCTTCGACGGCGGCCCCGACGACCACCACCAGCACGTCGTCCCCCTCCACGCGGCCAGGAGCCCGAAGGCACCGGCGGCGTCCCGCACACCGTCCCCGGCGGCGGTCTGCCAGTCGGCACCGGGGCGACCGGTGCGCAGCACCCCGGCGTTCCCGCCCGGGGCGTCCCAGCCCGCGGCGCCGGTTCAGCCGTCGGCACCGGCTCCGGCACCGACCGCGTCGCCCAGCCAGCCGAACCCGGTGCTGAGCATCCTCGGCGGCCTCGGCGGCATCCTCGGGCTGGACGCCAGTCCGCACGCGGCGGCCGAGTCCGCCGCTCCGGCCGCCTCCGCGAGCCCGTCGGCGACCCCGAGCCCCTCCGCCACCACCCCGGCGGCGGCGCGGCGGGCGACCGCCGAGGTCCACTCGCTGGCCGCGGTCCCGGCCGCGTCGTTGTCCGGCGGCGCCACGAGCGCCGCGCCGCACAGCCCGAAGCCGACCCGCTTCCGTCGACCGGCGCCGCGGCGAAGCAGTCCCCGACGCCGCACTCCACGTCGACCCCACGCCCACGCGGACCCAGCCGGCCGCGGCGGCCGGCTCCGCGGCCGAGGCCAACCGGCTGTGCGACGTCAGCCATCTGGCGGCTCCGCTGGACACCTCCGTGATCAACGGCATCACCGAGATGCCAAGCGTCCCCTGGACGCTGAAGAGCAGCAATCTGGAACTGATCAACACTCAGTTCTGGGGCGTGGTAACCGTCCCCACGGCGGCCGGTGATGTGCGGGTGCTGAAGTTCACCGCGCAGGAGGTCAATATCGGCGACCTCGACATGTCGACCCAGCAGATCGGTCAGGAGCTGCACGTCCAGGGCGGTCCGGGGACCACCTCGACCATGCGTGGCGGCACGGTGACCATGTATGTCACCAGCCTCTCCGGCACGCTGGCCTCGGCCGAGGGATCCCGCTGGGCTGGCTCGGCATCAATCTGACGCTGACGCCGGACACTCTGCCGCAGTGGCTCTACGACCTGATCGGCGATGTCCCGATCCCGCTGACGCTGTCGTTCACCGACGCGGTCGCCGTCCAGACCGGCCAGTTCGGCGGGAATCTGACGATCCCCGGGATGCACCTGTACTACACGCCGCAGAGCTGAACGGCGGGAACAGACACCGGCACAGACGAAGGGCGCCCCGACTCGGCCGAGTCGGGGCGCCCTTCGTCGTGGCGCGTGGGGCGCGGGTCAGCTGGTGCGGTCGCCCAGGTGGTGGACCCGGACCATGTTGGTGGTGCCGACGACGCCGGGGGGCGAGCCGGCGGTCACGATCAGCGTGTCGCCATTGTGGTAGCGGCCCAGGCTGCGGACCTCGTCGTCGACCTGGTTGACCATCGCGTCGGTGTTGTACACCTGCGGGGTCACAAAGGTCTCCACGCCCCAGCTGAGGGTGAGCTGGTTGCGGGTGGCGACGTCCGGGGTGAAGGCCAGCACCGGGATCGGCGAGCGGTAGCGGGACAGCCGCCGCGCGGTGTCACCGGACTTGGTGAACGCCACCAGGGCCTGCGCCCCGAGGAAGTCGCCCAGCTCGCAGGCGGCGCGGGCGACCGCTCCGCCCTGGGTGCGCGGCTTGCGGCCGGGGTTGAGCGGCTGAAGGCCGTGCGAGAGCAGCTCCTCCTCGGCTGCCTCGATGATCCGCGACATGGTGCTCACGGTCTCGACCGGGTACTTGCCCACGCTGGACTCGGCGGACAGCATGACCGCGTCGGCCCCGTCGAGGATGGCGTTGGCGCAGTCGGAGGCCTCGGCGCGGGTCGGCCGGGAGGCGGTGATCATCGATTCCATCATCTGGGTGGCGACGATGACCGGCTTGGCGTTGCGGCGGCAGAGCGTGATCAGCCGCTTCTGCACCAGCGGCACCCGCTCCAGCGGGTACTCCACGGCGAGGTCACCACGGGCGACCATGACCGCGTCGAAGGCCAGGACGATCTCCTCCATGGCCTCGACCGCCTGCGGCTTCTCGACCTTGGCGATGACCGGGACCCGGCGGCCCTCCTCGTCCATCACCTTGTGCACGTCGTCGATGTCCGCGGCGTTGCGGACGAACGACAGCGCGACCATGTCGACGCCGAGGTGGAGTGCGAAGCGCAGGTCCTCCTTGTCCTTCTCGGACAGGGCGGGGACGTTGACGGCCGCGCCGGGCAGGTTGATGCCCTTGTTGTTGGAGAGCACACCGCCCTCGACGACGCGGGTGACCACGCGCGGGCCGTCGACGCTGACGACCTCCAGAGCGATCACGCCGTCGTTGATCAGGACCGGGTCGCCGGGCTTCACGTCGCCGGGCAGGCCCTTGTAGGTGGTACCGCAGATGTGCTGGTCACCGGGGACGTCCTCGGTGGTGATGGTGAAGGTGTCGCCGTTCTCCACGGTCACCGGGCCGTTGGCGAAAGTCGCCAGCCGGATTTGGGGCCTTGCAGGTCGGCCAGGACGCCCACCGGGCGGCCGGTCGCCTCTGAGGCGGCGCGAACGTTGCGATAGCGCCCCTCGTGCTCGTCATGGGTGCCATGACTCATGTTCAGACGGGCGACGTTCATTCCAGCTTCGATCAGCGCTTTCAGCTGTTCGAAGTTGTCCGTCGCGGGACCAAGGGTACAGACGATCTTTGCTCGGCGCATATTCGTCATTCTATCCGGTTACCTTTCCGTTGCGTTTTTGAGCAAATCGCCCCCATTGGCCCGAGCGGGCGTCGGTTACTCATCAGTACAAAATGCGGCGGCTCAGCGCATGGCTGAGCGAAAATACGACTGCGCAGGTCAGCGCGCAGGCCTGAGTTGGTGGGCCTGCGTGGAGCCTACGACCTGGGCGCCTTCTTCGCCGCCGACGCACCCGGCCGCGGAAAAGCGCACAGGAGCGTCCGCGGTCCGGCCGTCCGTGGTCCGGCCGTCCGTGGTCCGGCCGTCCGTGGGACAGCCGTCCGTGGTTCAGCCGCGGGGGAGTGCGGCGAAGGTCTGCCGGGCGATCTCCAGCTCCTCGTCGGTGGGGACCACCGCGACCGCCACCCGCGAGCCCGCGGCGGAGACCACCCGGGGCTCGCGGGAGCGGGCCGCGTTCAGCACCGGGTCGAGCACCATGCCGAGACCGCCGAGGCCCTCCGTCGCCGCCGCCCGCACCTGCACCGAGTTCTCGCCCACCCCGGCGGTGAAGACCAGCGCGTCCACCCGGCCGAGGACCGCGGTGTACCCGCCGATGTACTTGCGCAGCCGGTGGATGTAGACCTCGAAGGCCAGCGTGGCCCGCGCGTCGCCCTCGGCCATCCGGCGGGTCACCTCCCGCATGTCGTTGTCGCCGCACAGGCCGAGCAGGCCGCTGCGCCGGTTCAGCAGATCGTCGATCTCGTCCATCGACAGCCCGCCGACCCGGTGCAGATGGGTCAGCACCGCCGGGTCCAGATCGCCCGAGCGGGTGCCCATGACCAGGCCCTCCAGCGGGGTCAGCCCCATCGAGGTGTCCCTGCACACCCCGCCGGCCACGGCCGAGGCGCTGGCGCCGTTGCCGAGGTGCAGCACGATCAGATTCACCGATTCGGGTGACTTCCCCAGGAGTTCGGCGGTACGCCGGGACACGTACTGGTGTGATGTGCCGTGGAAGCCGTAGCGGCGGACGGCGTAGCGGTCCGCTGTCTCCGTGTCGATCGCGTAGCGGGCGGCGTACTCGGGATGGTGGCGTGGAAGGCGGTGTCGAACACCGCGAACTGTGGCAGGTCGGGCCGCAGCTTGCGGGCGACCTCGATGCCGGTGATATTGGCCGGGTTGTGCAGCGGCGCCAGGGGACCAGCTCGCGCAGTGTCGCCACGACCTTGTCGGTGATCAGCGTGGGCGCGGTGAACCGGGTGCCGCCGTGGACCACGCGGTGGCCGATGGCGGCGAGCCTGGGGGAGTCGAGCCCCAGGCCCTGCTCGGCCAGTCGGTCGGCGACGGCGCGCAGCGCGGTGGCGTGGTCCGGGTAGGGCGGCTCGCCGATCCGCTCGACCAGGCCGGCCGCCGGGCGGCTGCCGTCGGCCATGTCGATCAGCTGGTACTTGACCGAGGAGGAGCCGGAGTTGAGGACGAGGACCAGGGTGGCGCTGCTCACTGCTGCTGCTCCTTGCCCGCCTCTTCGGCGGCCTGTTGTGCCTGGATGGCGGTGATGGCGACGGTGTTGACGATGTCCTGGACCAGCGCGCCGCGCGACAGGTCGTTCACCGGCTTGCGCAGCCCCTGGAGCACCGGGCCGACCGCCACCGCCCCGGCCGAGCGCTGCACGGCCTTGTAGGTGTTGTTGCCGGTGTTCAGGTCCGGGAAGATCAGCACCGTCGCCCGCCCGGCGACCGGCGACCCCGGCAGCTTGGTGGCGGCGACGGCCGGCTCGACCGCCGCGTCGTACTGGATCGGGCCCTCGACCAGCAGGTCCGGCCGCCGTTCGCGGACCAGCTCGGTGGCCCGGCGGACTTTGTCCACGTCCGCGCCGCTGCCGGAGGTCCCGGTGGAGTACGACAGCATCGCGACCCGGGGTTCCACGCCGAAGCGGGCGGCGGTGTCGGCGGAGCGGACGGCGATGTCCGCCAGCTGCTCGGCGTCCGGATCCCGGTTGATCGCGCAGTCCCCGTAGACCAGCACCTGGTCGGCCAGGCACATGAAGAACACCGAGGAGACCACTGCGGCGCCGGGCGAGGTCCTGATCACCTCGAAGGCCGGGCGGATGGTGGCCGCGGTCGAGTGCACCGCGCCGCTGACCATGCCGTCGGCGATGCCCTCCTGCACCATCAGGGTGCCGAAGTAGCCCGCGTCGGCGACCACGTCGTGGGCCTCCTCCAGGGTCATCCCCTTGTGCTTGCGCAGCTCCGCGTAGAGCTCGGCGAAGCGGTCCCGCAGCGGGGAGCTGTCCGGGTCGATCACCCGGGCCCGGGCCCGGCCGGTGTCCGCCCCGTCCAGGCCGAGGTCGAGGCCGAGTTCGGCGATCCGCTTGCGGACCGCGTCCTCGTCGCCGAGCAGGGTGAGATGGCAGACGTTGCGGCGCAGCAGCACCTCCGCGGCCCGCAGCACCCGCTCCTCGGTGCCCTCCGGCAGCACCACCTCGCGCAGCTGCGAGCCCCGGGCCCGCTCCAGCAGCTCGTGCTCGAACATCATCGGGGTGACCCGTTCCGAGCGGCTGAGCTCGATCCTGCTGGTCAGCTCGGCGGTGTCGACATGCAGCTCGAACAGCCCGAGGGCGGTCTCGGCCTTGCGCGGCCCGGCGGCGGTCAGCCGGCCCTCCAGCGTGGACAGCCCGGTCGCGGTGGGGAAGCTGCCCTGCGGCACCACCGCCACCGGCGTTCCCGGGGCGAGCCGGGAGGCCAGCCGCATCACGTCCGGCCCGGGCACCTCGCCCATGGTCAGCAGCACGCCCGCGATCGGCGGGGATCCGGCGGCGTGCGCCGCGAGCGAGCCGATCAGCAGGTCCGCCCGGTCGCCGGGGGTGATCACCATGGCGCCCTCGGAGAGCGCGCCCAGGAAGTTCGGCAGCATCGCCCCGCCGAAGACGAAGGTGCGCACATCGCGGGCCAGCCCGGCGGGGTCGCCGAGCAGTACCTCCGCGCCGGTGGTCTCCACCACCTGGGTGACGGTGGGCGCGGACAGGGCGGGCTCGTCCGGGATCACATAGACCGGGACGTCCGGGCGGGCCGCCAGCCGCCGCTGGACCTCCTGCTTGTCCCGGCCGGCCACCCGGTTGGCGATCATGGCCAGTACCCCGCAGCCCAGGTCGGTGTAGGCGCGGTGGGCGTTGCGGACCTCGGCGACCACGGTGTCCGCGGTCTCCCGGTGGCCGCCGACGACCGGCAGCACCAGGGCTCCGAACTCGTTGGCGAGGCGGGCGTTCACCGCCAGCTCGTCCGGGATGTTGGTGCCGGCGAAGTCGGTGCCGAGCACCAGCACCGCCTGGCACTGCCGCTCCAGCTGGTGGAAGCGGTCGACCAGCAGGCCGATCAGCTCGTCCGGGCCGCGCTCGGCCTGGAGTGCGGCGGCCTCCTCGTAGGAGAGCCCGTAGAGGTCCTCCGGCGGCAGATCCAGCCGGTAGCGTCCGCGCAGCAGCTCCACCACATGGTCGGTGCGCTGGTGGGTCAGCGGCCGGAACACCCCGACCCGGTCCACCTGCCGGGTGAGCAGTTCCATGACGCCGAGTTCGACGGCCTGGCGTCCGTCACCCCGGCCGACCCCGGTCACGTACACGCTGCGCGCCACGCGGGCACCCCGTTCCTTGCCTGACGTTCCTAGCCTGAGCAGCTGGTGGGCGGACCGGCGCGGAGGCGGGCCCGCTCCACGAGCCTACCCTCGCACCCGGGTTCGGCTCGCGTCCGGATCCGCCGTTGCGGCGCGGGTCACTGCGAGAGCTGGGCCCGCCAGTGGTCGAACAGGCTCTCGGGGTCGCCCGAGTAGGACCAGGGAACCCGGGTGGGCCGGTCACCCAGTTGGCGGCTGACCTCACGGGCCTGGTCGCGCAGGCCGCCGAAGACCAGCCCGTGCAGCAGGGTGTTCAGGTCGGCGACGTCCTGGGCGTACTCGATGCCGTTGCGGTTGGCTATCCAGTCGCGCATGGTCGTGTGCAGCGCCTGGACCGCCACCTCGTGCGTCCAGTGGTAGGTCAGGCCGACGGCGGTGGGGCCCTCGATGCTGACCCGCTGCCGGAAGTGCTCGGCGCGGGCGGCCTGGGTGAGGGCGGAGAGCGGGGAGCCGGACGGGGCGAAGGCCGCGCTGTCCCGGGCGAAGTTGTACATCTCGCCGTGCGAGCCGTGCCAGCGCTCGGAGAGGTGGCGCAGCACCTGGGGTGGCCCTCGCGGCTGTAGGCGTCGCGGGCCTGGAGTTCCCGCCACCAGTGCCAGACATGCGGGTGGCCGTGGGCGTAGAGCCGGGCGAGGGTCATCAGCGAGACCCAGGGCACCGGGTCGGCCGGGTGCTTCTCGGCGGCCTGGAGGCAGATCCGGGCGGCCCGGTCCAGGTGCGAGCGGTCCAGGCCGTCCTGGGCGGGGCTGGGCGGGATGCCGTTGGCCCGGGTGGCCTCGCTGACCGCCGCGAACACCCGCATGACCTCGGTCTCGGCCCGCAGCACCAGTGCGTCCGGATTGTTCGGCTCGGCGGCCTGCCAGGTCTCGACGGTGCGGATGCCCGCGGCGGTGTCGGCCAGCAGACGCATCCGGTGGGTGCGCCGGTCCCAGTCGCGGCCGGTCTCGCGCAGCAGGTCGCGGGCACCCTGCCAGCGGCCGACCACCAGGTCCTGGCGGGCGGTGGCGAGGGCGTGGTCGCCGAAGGTCGGGTCGAACCGTGGTGCGGAGGTGCGTCGTCGTGCTCTGGCCATACGGGACCACTCTCGGCTCGGTCAGGAGGAGTCGGACCGGACGGCCGGCTGTCGGCCGAGCGGTCCCGGGGCGGCGGGCATCCGCGCCCCGTCCGGTCGTTCACCCCCGTGCCGGACCGGACGGACGGATGCCGGTCCGGGTCGAAGAGGACCCGGACCGGCATGCACTGCAAGCAAATTGTCGATCGGTCAGATGTCCGTGGCGAGGGTATCGCCCGGACCGGACATCGACGGAGCCAGGGTGCTCTCGCCGTAGAGCGCGTCCACCTCGTCCGCGCTGGTGGCATCCAGCCGGACGGTCCCGGTGCGGTAGTAGTCGCTGCCCTTGACCAGTAGAAGGCCATCGGGACGATGCCGAGAGCCAGCGCGCCCAGGCCGATGGCGATGGTGGTGCCGCCCAGGGTCAGGCAGTTCTCGATGAACAGGAAGCCCATGAAGATCGCGCCGGCCAGCGGCCAGATGCCCACGAAGATGAGGTTGGAGAACGACTTGAGCACCAGCTTGCGGTAGGCGACCACCACGGCCAGCCCGGCCAGGGCGTAGTAGACGGCGATCTGCAGGCCGATCGCGTTGATCGCGTCGGTCATGATCGTGCCGACCGAGCCCAGCTTCTGCGAGGTGACGAAGAGGACCAGCGAGATCACCACGACCACCGCCAGCGCGAACCACGGGGTCTGCCAACGCGAGTGGGAGCGGCCGAAGATGGCGGGGACGGTCCGGTCGCGGCCCATGGCGAACAGCGAGCGGGTGACCTGGATCAGCGTGGTCTCCAGGGTGGCGATGGTGGAG
This sequence comes from Streptacidiphilus sp. 4-A2, assembly GCA_014284505.1. Classification (GTDB taxonomy): domain Bacteria; phylum Actinomycetota; class Actinomycetes; order Streptomycetales; family Streptomycetaceae; genus Streptacidiphilus. The sequence goes on from JAAFYY010000001.1 coordinate 7,882,151, forward strand.
AGCACCACCGCGAGCACCATGATCTTGCCGCCCGCGCCCGGCCAGACGGTGTTGCCGAGGACGGTCAGCAGCGGCGGCGGGTTGCTGCCGGTGATGGTGGCCTGAGAGCTGATCAGGTTGACCGAGATGGTGACCACCTCGAACAGGGCGAACACGCCGAGGACGCCGATCAGGCCGCCGAAGCCGGAGTTGCGCTTGCTGTTGTTGGTCTCCTCGCTGAGGTTGGCGGTGACGTCCCAGCCCCAGAAGTAGAAGGCGGCGACCAGCGCCGAGGCGGCGAAGCCCTTGACCCCGCCGAAGTGGCCGAAGCCCCAGAGCCAGCTCCAGGAGAAGTGGGCCGCGTTGCCGCCGTGGATCAGCGCGGCGATACCGAAGACCACCAGCACCAGGATCTCGATGCCGGTCATGATCCACTGGGCGTGGGCGGTGATCCGGATGCCGATCAGCACCAGCAGCGCCATGATCAGGAAGGCCGCGGCGCCGACGCCGATGGCGGCCCAGGTGTTGTTGGCCAGGCTGGTGCTGAACAGCGACAGCGTGTACTGGCCGGCCGGGAGCGACCCGGAGACCATGAAGATGGTCGCGGAGACCACCAGCGACCAGCCGCTGAGGAAGCCCAGCGAGGGGTGCAGCGCCCGGCCCACCCAGGAGTAGCTGGCGCCCGCGTTGACGTCCAGCCGGCCCAGGTAGTTGAAGGCCCAGGCGATGCCCAGCATCGGGATGGCGCACCACAGCAGGGCCGCGGGGCTGTAGAGGCCGGGCGTGACCAGGACGGTGTGGAGGCGGCCAGCGAGTACGGCGCGCTGCGGCGAGGCCATCACGACGGTGTCGAAACCGCCGAGGACATTGGCCCGCAGGCCGTTGTGCGTACTTCGGCGGGTATCTCGTTGCTCAAGGTTCTCGGGGACCTCTCCGGGGGCCTCCGGGGGGCCGCGCGGGGCGCGGCATGGGGAAGTCCACGGGGCGGGTTGCGTGCGGGACGTGCTTCTGGCCAGGGGGACGCGCGAAGGGTATTCGAGGCAGGGAATCGAAGGCGGGGAATCGAAGGCAGTGAGTCACGTGGCAGGCGGTGTCGCGCTTCTGAATGCCCGGGGTCCGAATTTTCAGAGGCGCGGTGGTGCGGTGGGGCGGGTGGTGCTGCGGTGCTCGGTGCTGCGGTTCGGTGCTGCGTGTTCGGCGGACGGGGGATGCCCGGGCGTGCCACCAGAACTCAAGCAGACCAGTCGAGCGTGCAGGCAACGGGCAGATGACGCATGTGTTTCCGGAGTCGGGGTCACCGGGTCGGCACCACGGGCATCAATGTGTGCCACATCGTGCCGTCTGCCCGGATCTCTGGCAATGCTTTCGCGGAATTCGTTAGATACCTTGTCTAATCCACGGATTCCACGTCAGGATCCAAATCAGACAACTGATTTCGTTGAGCTGAAGGGCATTGATGAGGGAAGCGTCGGAGTCGACCGGGGCCTGTCTGGCCGTCACCGAGCGGACCACGCACCACCGGATGCGGGAGAACGGCAGGACGAACCGGGCGGATCTGGACGCGGTGCTCGCCGCCGGATTCGTCTGCCACCTCGGGGTCGTGCTCGACGGCACGCCGATGGTGGTGCTGGTGCCGGCCCGCTCGGTGTTCGAATACAGCGTCAACTACCGCTGCGCGGTGGTCTACCGCGTCCCGCGCGGGGTCACCGACCCGGAGCAGAAGCTGGAGGGCCCGCGGGCGCTGTCCGAGCAGGCCGCCCCGGGCCAGTGGGACTACGCCCGGCAGGCACGCCGGTGCCGGATCCGGCCCTGCCGGAGGGCATCGCCGTCCCCGCGCACATCGCCGCCCGGGTCCGCCCGCTCGGCTGAGCGGCCAGGCGGGCGCGCCCGGTGGAACCCGGAAGCGGGGCCTGGAAGAAGGTCAGACCCCCCACTCGGCCCGGAGCCCGGCCAGCGCCTGGTGGAAGGGGAAGGTCTTCTTCACGCAGCCCGGGTCGTCCAGGGTCACCCCGCCCTCGGTGCGCAGCCCGGCGATGCTGAAGGACATCGCGATCCGGTGGTCGCCGTGGCAGGCGATGTGCGCGGAGCGCGGCCGGGCCGGCTGGATCTCGATCCAGTCCCGCCCGGTGCGCACCGGGACGCCCATCGCCAGCAGGTTCTGCTCGCAGGCGGCCAGCCGGTCGCACTCCTTGATCCGGGTGTTGTAGACGTCCTCGATCCGCACCGGGCCGTCGGCGAAGGGGGCGATCGCGGCCAGCGTGGGCACGGTGTCGGAGATGTCCCGCATGTTCACGGTGACCCCGCGCAGCTGCCGCGGGCCGGTGACGGTGACCGAGTCCGCGGTCAGCTCGACCTGCGCGCCATCTGCCGCAGCACCTCGGCGAACTGCACGTCGCCCTGGAGCGAGTCCGAGCCGAGGCCGGGGACGGTGACCGTGCGCCCGGTGAGCGCCGCGGCGGCCAGGGCGTAGCTGGCGGTGGAGGCGTCCGGCTCCACCAGGTACTCGGTCGCCCGGTAGGGCTGCGGCGGCACGACAAAGGTGTCGCCGACCCGGCGGGCGTCACTGCCGAAGCGGCGCATCATCGCCAGGGTCATCTCGACATAGGGGACCGACACCAGGTCGGAGACGGTGATCTCCAGGCCCTCGGCGGTCAGCGGCCCGCAGAGCAGCAGCGCGGTGAGGAACTGCGAGGACAGCCCGGCGTCCAGGGTGAGCGTGCCGCCCTTGATGCCGTCGGCGCGCACGGTCAGGGGGTGGTGGCCCTCGGCGAGCTCATGGGTGAGGTCCACGCCCAGCTCGCGCAGCGCGTCGGTGAGCGGGCCGAGCGGGCGGCGGCGCATCTGCTCCGAGGCGTCGAAGCGGAAGGTGCCCCGCCCGGCGGCGGCCAGCGCGGGCAGGAAACGCGCGGTGGTCGCGCCGTCCCGGCAGAAGACATCGGCCTCGGCGACGCCCGGACCGCTCGGCCGCCCCTCGATCGTCCAGACCCCGGGCTGCCGGTCGACCCGGTAGCCGAGGCTGAGCAGGCCCTCCGCGAAGCCCTCGCTGTCGTCGGAGAGCAGCGGCCGGCGCAGGACGGTGGTGCCCTCGGCGGCGGCCGCGAGGAACAGCGCCCGCGCCGTGACTGACTTCGAACCGGGGATCTCTACAACGGTCATGCGGCCGAGTCTAGGACCGGTCGCGGACGGCGGTGGCGGGGTGTCCGTGAGCTGGACCCCGCCGCCGCCGTCGGCGGGCGGTCAGGCCGGTGCCAGCCAGATGGTGGCCAGCGGCGGGAGGGTCAGCCCGGTGCTGTGGGTCCGGCCGTTCCAGGGCGTCGGGTCGGCCTTGAGCGGGTCCGGGTTGCCGACGCCGCTGCCGCCGTAGCGCAGGGCGTCGGTGTTGAGGATCTCCAGCCAGCGGCTCTCCTGCTCCACGCCGTCCGAAGCGTCGCCCGGAGCGTCGCCCGGTGTCCCGCCGCCGGTCGGCGGCAGGCCGATCCGGTAGTCCTCGCGGACCACCGGGAGAGGTTGCTGACGCAGACCAGCGGGCGGCCCGCGCGGTCGTACCGGACGAAGGAGAACATGTTGTCCTGCGGCGCCGCCGTCCAGCCAGCTGAACCCGGCCGGTTCGTTGTCCCGCTGCCACAGCGCCGGGCTGTCCAGGTAGAGCCGGTTCAGGTCGCGGACCAGGTCCTGGACGCCGCGGTGGTCGGCGGCGGCCGGCCAGTCCGGCTCCAGCAGCCACCACTGCGGCCCGGTCTCGTGGTCCCACTCCGCGCCCTGGGCGAACTCCTGCCCCATGAACAGCAGTTGCTTGCCGGGGTGGGCCCACATGTAGCCCAGGTAGGCGCGCGCGTTGGCGCGCTGCTGCCACCAGTCGCCGGGCATCTTGGAGACCAGTGCCCGCTTGCCGTGCACCACCTCGTCGTGCGAGATCGGCAGCAGGTAGTTCTCGGAGTAGGCGTAGACCATGGAGAAGGTCATCTCGTCGTGGTGGTACTTGCGGTGCACCGGCTCGTGCTGGATGTACTCCAGCGAGTCGTGCATCCAGCCCATGTTCCACTTCAGCCCGAAGCCGAGCCCGCCGATGCCGTGCTGGACGCTGTCGGTGGGCCGGGTGACGCCGTCCCAGGCGGTGGACTCCTCGGCCACGGTGACCACGCCCGGGCAGCGGCGGTAGACGGTGGCGTTCATCTCCTGGAGGAACCGGACCGCGTCCCAGTTCTCCCGGCCGCCGTGCTCGTTGGGCGACCACTGGCCGTGCTCGCGGGAGTAGTCCAGATAGAGCATCGAGGCCACGGCGTCCACCCGCAGGCCGTCCACATGGAACTCCTCGGCCCAGTAGACCGCGTTGGCGACCAGGAAGTTGCGCACCTCGGTCCGGCCGTAGTCGAACTCCAGGGTGCCCCAGTCCGGGTGCTCGGCGCGCTGCGGGTCGGCGGGCTCGTACAGCGGCTCGCCGTCGAAGCGGGCGAGCGCGAAGTCGTCCTTGGGGAAGTGCGCGGGCACCCAGTCGACGATGATGCCGATGCCGTGCTGGTGCAGCGAGTCGACCAGATGGCGGAAGTCGTCGGGCGAGCCCAGCCGGGAGGTCGGCGCGTAGAAGCCGGAGACCTGGTAGCCCCAGGAGCCGCCGAAGGGGTGCTCCATCACCGGCATCAGTTCGACATGGGTGAAGCCCAGGTCCCGGACGTACGCCGGGAGTTCGGCGGCCAGCTCGCGGTAGGTCAGGCCGGGCCGCCAGGAGGCGAGGTGGATCTCGTAGACCGACATCGGCCGGTCGTGCACGGTGGCGTCGCCGCGGTGCTCCATCCAGGCCTGGTCGGCCAGCTGGCCGGAGGTGTGCACACCGAGGCGGTGGCCGGGGCACCTCGGTGCCCGGGCCAGTGGGTCGGCCTTCTGCAGGGTCCGGCCGTCGCGGGTGGCGATCTCGTACTTGTAGTGGGTGCCGTCGCCGATCCCGGGCACGAACAGCTCCCAGACCCCGCTGGCGCCCAGCGAGCGCATCGGGTGGGCGAGGCCGTTCCAGCCGTTGAAGTCGCCGATCACCCGGACCCCGGAGGCGTTCGGGGCCCAGACCGCGAAGCCGGTCCCGGTGACCCCGTCGACCGTGCGGACCCGGGAGCCCAGCGCCTGCCACAGCTGCTCGTGCCGGCCCTCGCCGATCAGATGCAGATCCTCGGCGGTCAGCGTGGGCAGGAACCGGTAGCCGTCCTGCTGGAGGTGCTCCGTGCCGTCGTAGGTCACCCGCAGCCGGTAGCCCCCGGCCGCCGTGCCCTTCGGCAGCAGGCCGGTGAACAGCCCGTCCTGGAGGTGGCCCAGCTGGTAGCTGCCCTCGGCGGTCTCCACCACCACCCGCTCGGCCAGCGGGCGCAGCACCCGGACCGCCGCTCCCGCCGCGGTCGGGTGCAGCCCGAGCACGCTGTGCGGGTCGTGGTGCCAGCCGCCGATCAGCCGTCCGGTCTCGCCCGGCGCCGGCGCCGCGGCCGGGAGCAGTGGTGGCGCGGCGGGCGCGGCGGCGGGGCGGCCTCCGGCCGGGGCTGGACCAGGCCGGAACCGCCCGCCCGGAAGGTCGCCGGAAGCGGCCTGCGGTTCGAGGGGCTGTTCGGGAGGGGCGGTTCGAACTGGTTCACGATCGGGGCCTCTCTGGACTGAGCTGCGCGTGGACGCGGTGGGCGGGGGTGGGGTCGGGGCCGCTCAGTCGCCGCGGGCCAGCCGGGCGATGGCGGACAGCGGGATGGACAGCCAGTCGGGGCGGTTCCGGGACTCGTACACCACCTCGTACACGGCCTTGTCGGTCTCCAGGGCGTGCAGCAGCACCGGGTCGGCGGTCGGGTCCTCCGCGCCGGCGGCCGCGTAACCGGCCAGGAACGCCTCACGGTTGCGCCCGGCCCAGGTCGCGGCGAGCGCCGCCAGCCGGGGGCGCCGCGGATCGCCCTCGGCCACCTCGGTCAGCAGGTGCGCCGCCGCGTAGTCGAAGGAGCGCAGCATCGCCGAGACGTCCCGGACGGCGGGCTGCGGTCGTCGGCGCTCCACCAGCGGCTTGGCCGGCTCGCCCTCGAAGTCCAGCAGCACCCAGCCGCGCGCGGTGCGCATCGACTGGCCCAGGTGCAGATCCCCGTGGATCCGCTGGGCCCGCAGCCGGCGCCCGTCCCGGGCGGATTCGGCCAGCTCCCTGAAGATCCGGTGCAGCGGCTCCCGGTAGGGCAGCAGCGCGGGCGCGACCAGCGCGGCGGCGTCCAGCCGCAGCGCCATGGCGGCCGCCAGCGCCTCGATGTCGGCGCGGCCGAGGACGCTGACCGGCAGGGCCCGGGCCAGCGCCAGATGCACCTCGGCGGTGGAGCGGCCCAGCAGAAACGACTCTGCCGAGAAGTTCCCGGTGAGCGGGTCGGGACCGGCCTCGCCGGGCTGCCGCTCCCGGGCGCCGAGCAGCGCCCGGACATGGGTGAGCGCGAACTCCCAGCCGTCGCGCCCGCCGCTCAGATAGCGCTGGAGCAGGCCCAGGGTCGCCAGCTGCGGCCCGCCGCCCTTTCCGGCTCCGGGCACCCGTTCCGGCCTCGGGCCGGCGGCGCTGCCGCTGCCGGTCGTGGTCGTGGCCCCGGCCCTGGTCCCGGCTGGAGTCCCGGCCGGAGTCCCGACTGGAGTCCCGGCCGGGGGCCCGGCCGCGGCCTCGGATTCGGCCTCGGTGAGCACCGGCAGCTCGCTCTCGAACCACGCCAGCGTCGCCGGGACCCGGTTGCAGCCGGCCCGGCTGAGCGCCAGCGACAGCTCCAGATCCGGGTTCAGACCCGGGCTCACCCGCCGGAACAGCTTGAGGATCGAGGCCTCGCCGAAGACGATCGAGGTATTGCTCTGTTCGGCGGTGCCGACCCGCGCCGACATGCCGCCGAGGCCCGCCCCGGGCCGCCCCTCGGCGGTGCCGGGACCGCCGAGGTTGCTGAACCGCAGCGGACCGACCTGGGTGCCGCTCGGGCAGCCGGCCCCCAGCAGCCCCAGCAGGCGCAGGGCCAGCGTCTCGTCGTACGCGGCGTCATAGGTCAGCAGGCCGTCGTGCGGCCCGCCGCTGATCCGGCCGATGACGGCTGCCCGGGAGGCCTCCGTCGCCAGCCGGGCCGGCACCGCTCCCGGGCAGGCCCCGAGCAGCAGTTGGTAGAGGTCGCTGTCGGTGCCGCCGTCCAGGCCGGGCTGCTCCACCCGCAGCAGCAGGTGCAGCAGCAGCCCGTCCCGGGCGGCCCGCGGGCAGCAGCGTCACCGCCGCCGGGACGATGGCGGTGACCGGATGTCCCTTGCCGGCGAACCAGCGCTGTCGTGGCAGCCAGTCGCACAGCAGCGGCAGCGTGTCCTGGACCAGGCCGCCGAGGTCGGTGACGCGCGGGCGCGGTGCGGCCGGGGCGCGCCCGGCGCTGTGGTGGTGGGCGTCGCCGCGGGGGACGCAGGGGCTGCTGCGGGGGTCGCTGTCGTGGTCACCGTGGTGCTCGGGTCGGCGGGCAGTTGACTGGTCGACGGGTGGGGGTCGGCGTGTGCGCCGGAGCGGGGGCCGGCTGGCGCGCGGCGTGTGCGCCGCCATGCCGGGTCGTGACGGAGCGTGATCGGGAGGTGTCGGACATGTCTCCCTTTCCCCGGGGATGCGGCAGTCCCGGCAGCGGGTCGAGAGCGCGCGCTGCTGCCGGGTCTACCAGTCTTCCGGATGTCGATGACGTGGGAGTTACGGCGCGCGGCGGCTGACCGTTAGTCACGCCAAGGAGTTAGATGTGGGTGGCGCTGCTCCTGGATGTCCGTGGGGTTGTCGGCCGGGATGCCTGTGGGATGTGCGGCGGACGGTGCGTGGGCGGCTCTTACTCCGGGCGGCGGAGTCGGAACCAGTAGAAGCCGTGCCCTGCCAGGGTCAGCAGGTAGGGGAGCTCACCGATCGCGGGGAAGCGGACCCCGCCGATCAGCTCCACCGGGTGGCGTCCCAGATAGGCCGTCAGGTCCAGCTCGGTGGGCTGGGCGAAGCGCGAGAAGTTGTTCACGCACATGACCAGGTCGTCTCCGCCGTCGGGAAGGGACACCGTCCGGACGAAGGCCAGCACTGCGGGGTTGCTGGAAGGCAGCTCCGCGTACGAGCCGAGCCCGAACGCCGGATTGAGCTTGCGGATCTCGATCATGCGGCGGGTCCAGTGCAGCAGCGAGCTGGAGCTGCTGGTCTGTGCCTCGACGTTGGTCACCTGGTAGCCGTAGACCGGGTCCATGATGGTCGGCAGGTTGAGCCTGCCCGGGTCCGCGGTGGAGAAACCGGCGTTGCGGTCCGGAGTCCACTGCATCGGGGTGCGGACCCCGTCGCGGTCGCCGAGCCAGATGTTGTCGCCCATCCCGATCTCGTCGCCGTAGTAGAGCACCGGCGAACCGGGCAGCGACAGCAGCAGCGCGGTGAACAGCTCGATCTGCTTGCGGTCGTTCTCCAGCAGCGGGGCCAGCCGGCGCCGGATGCCGACATTGGCGCGCATCCGCGGGTCCTTTGGCGTACTCCGCGTACATGTAGTCGCGTTCCTCGTCGGTGACCATCTCCAGGGTCAGCTCGTCGTGGTTGCGCAGGAAGATGCCCCACTGGCAGCCGGACGGGATGGCCGGGGTCTTCGCCAGGATTTCCGCGACCGGGTAGCGGGACTCCCGGCGCACCGCCATGAAGATCCTGGGCATCACCGGGAAGTGGAAGGCCATGTGGCACTCGTCGCCGCCGCGGCTGTAGTCGCCGAAGTAGTCGACCACGTCCTCGGGCCACTGGTTGGCCTCGGCCAGCAGCACGGTGTCCGGGTAGTCGGCGTCGATCTCGGTCCGCACCCGGCGCAGGAAGTCGTGCGTGGCCGGGAGGTTCTCGCAGTTGGTGCCCTCCTCGGTGTAGAGGTAGGGCACCGCGTCCAGCCGGAAGCCGTCGATGCCGAGGTCCAGCCAGAACCGCAGGGCGGCGATGATCTCCTCCTGCACGGCCGGGTTCTCGAAGTTGAGGTCCGGCTGGTGCGAGAAGAAGCGGTGCCAGAAGTACTGCTTGCGGACCGGGTCGAAGGTCCAGTTGCTGGTCTCGGTGTCGACGAAGATGATCCGCGCGTCGGCGAACTGCTTGTCGTCGTCGGCCCACAGGTAGTAGTCGCCGTAGGGGCCGTCGGGGTCGTTCCGGGAGGCCTGGAACCAGGGGTGCTGGTCGCTGGTGTGGTTCATCACGAAGTCGATGACCACGCGCATGCCGCGCTGGTGGGCGGAGTCCACGAAGTCCACGAAGTCGGCCAGGTCGCCGAACTCCGGCAGCACCGAGGTGTAGTCGGCGACGTCGTAGCCGCCGTCGCGCAGCGGGGAGGCGAAGAACGGGGGCAGCCAGAGGCAGTCCACGCCGAGCCACTGGAGGTAGTCCAGCTTGGAGGTGAGGCCGCGCAGGTCGCCCACACCGTCCCCGTTGCTTGTCCTGGAAGGAGCGGACCAGCACCTCGTAGAAGACGGCACGCTTGAACCAGTCGGGTCGCGGTCCTGCTGCGGGGTGTCGGTGAAGGTGTCGGGAACAGGCTCGTTGACGATCACTGGGCGGCCCTCCGGACCGAGAAAATGTGGGCCGGCTGGTGGTGCGGGTCCAGCCGGACGTAGTTGTGGCGGCCCCAGCGGTAACGGTCCCCGGTGAGCCGGTCCTCACGTCGAGCACCTCGCCGGGGCCCTGGGCCTCCGGCGCGGCGAGCTCCATCGCGTCGAGGTCCAGCGACACCGTGGCCTCGTGGACGTGGTGGGGGTCCAGGTTGACCACCGTCAGGACCGTGTCGCGCCCACGCTCTTGGAGTAGGCGAGGACCTGGTCGTTGTCGGTGCCGTGGAACCGCAGGTTTCGCAGGAGTTGTAGTGCGGGGTGCTCGCGTCGCAGCCGGTTGAGGGTGGTGAGCAGCGGCGCGAGACTGTCCGGTCGATCCCAGTCGCGGGGTTTCAGCTGGTACTTCTCCGAGTCCAGGTACTCCTCGGAGCCGGGGTGGACAGCGGCGTTCTCGTAGAGCTCATAGCCCGCGTAGACGCCGTAGCTGGGGGAGAGGGTCGCGGCCAGGATCGCGCGGATCGCGAAGGCCGGGCGACCCCCGTGCTGGAGGTAGGCATGCAGGATGTCCGGGGTGTTGGTGAAGAAGTTGGGCCGCATCCAGGCGGCCGCCGCGCCGGACAGCTCGGTCAGGTAATCGGTGAGCTCCTGCTTGCCGTTGCGCCAGGTGAAGTAGGTGTACGACTGGTGGAAGCCGACCTTGCCGAGGGTGTTCATCATCGCCGGGCGGGTGAACGCCTCGGCCAGGAACAGCACGTCGGGGTCGGTCCGGGCGATGTCGCCCAGCACCGCCTCCCAGAAGACCACCGGCTTGGTGTGCGGGTTGTCGACGCGGAAGATCCGCACGCCGTGCCGCATCCAGTGGCGCAGCAGGCGGAGCGTTTCAGCGACCAGCCCGTCGAAGTCCTGGTCGAAGTTGACCGGGTAGATGTCCTGGTACTTCTTCGGCGGGTTCTCGGCGTAGGCGATGGTCCCGTCGGCGCGGGCGTGGAACCACTCGGGGTGCTTCTCCACCCAGGGGTGGTCCGGGGAGCACTGGAGCGCGAAGTCGAGGGCGACCTCCAGCTCCAGCTCGCGCGCCCGGGCCACAAAGGCGTCGAAGTCCTCCATGGTGCCCAGGTCCGGGTGGATCGCCTCGTGCCCGCCCTCGGGCGAGCCGATCGCCCAGGGCGAGCCGACGTCGTGCGGCCCGGCCTCCAGCCCGTTGTTCGGGCCCTTGCGGTAGGCACGGCCGATCGGGTGCACCGGCGGCAGGTAGACCACGTCGAAGCCCATCGCGGCCACCGCGGGCAGCCGCAGCGCCGCCGTGCGCAGGTTCCCGGAGACGGGGGCCGCACGCCCGCCGGATCGACCACGGCACCCTCGGAGCGCGGGAAGAACTCGTACCAGGAGCCGTAGAGCGCCCGCGGCCGGTCCACCCGCAGCGCTGCCGGACGGGCGGCGGACACCAGCTCCCGCAGCGGGTGCCGCTCCAGGATCCGCAGCAGCTCCGGGCCGAGCGCCCGGTTCAGCCGTACGGCCGGCGGCAGCTCGCCCTGGCGCAGCACGGCCGCGGCCGACAGCACCACCGCGCGGCCCTCGCGCTTGGGCACCCCGGCGGCGGCCCGCTCCAGCAGCAGCGCGCCCTCCTCCAGTTCGAGCGCGGTGTCGAGCCCGGCCGGGATCTTGATCCCGGCGTGGTGCCGCCAGGTGGCGACCGGATCGCTCCAGGCCTCGACGGTGTAGGTCCACACCCCCGGCGAGGTGGCCACCACCCACGCGCCCCAGCGGTCGCTGCCGGGCGTCAGCTCGCGCATCGGGGTCCAGGGGCCGGTGCGGCCCTTGGGGTCGCGCAGCACCACATTGGCGCCGATCGCGTCATGGCCCTCGCGGAAGAGGGTGGCGCTCACCTCGAAGGGCTCGCCGACGACGGACTTGGCGGGGTGCCCCGCGCAGTCCAGCCGCGGGGACACGTCCAGTACCGGGATGGGCCGATCATCTGCTGCCCGCCCTCCGCTGCCCCCGCGGCCGGCTTGCCGCCCCTGGCGGCGGCGCCCTTCGCGGTCCTGGTGGTCGTCGCCTTGCGGGCCCGGGCGGTGCGGGCCGGCCCGGCGACGGCGCCGCCGTCGGCCGCGCTGCTGCCAGTGTCGGTGCTGGAGCCGTTTGTGTCGCGGGCAGGTTTGGGCAGCGCGGCGGCTCTGGACGTGGCCCGCCGAGGCGATTCGGGGTCGGCTGCTGCTCCGTCCGGGTGTTCCGCTGTTGCATTCCCGCTCTGGCTGCATTCCCGCTCCTGACCACGATCGGCGGTCATCTGTTCGGAACGCGCGCGCGCAGCCGGCGGAAGCGTCCGGTAAGACGACCGGATGACTGCGATGGGTGGGCTGTGGGCATCCCGCAGCCACCGGCAAGTGACGTTGAGCGCCTTCCCTGGCCTCGCTGCCGACCAACCTGTCCGCCCGCCCGCTCCCCGCGCGCGGGGGGCGCGCGCTGCGCCATGCGCATGACGGAGGGTACTGCACGGGGCTGCCCGCCGGGTACAACGAGCACGGGAGAGACGGGGACACGCTGGTACAACAGTTCGGATGGTGCGTCAGCTTGCGAACACCCAGGACCCGTGAGGCCCTGCCGCCGAAGCCGCCCCAGGCGGCCCCGACGACCTCGTCATGCCGCAAGGAGGTTTTTGACCTGCGCCGATCCTCGCACTGATCGGAAGCTTACAGACCAGTATCCACTTGTTTCGGCCAACGGAACGGAAGTCTCGACTGTGTCACCGGAATGCGCGGATCGTCCATACTGCGGGCGTAAGACGCCCGCGTATCGGGGGGGCGCGAAGTTCGGTGCCCTCTGCGCCGTTGTGCACCGGCGTGCGCCCGACTATCAGTTAATTCCCGCGCTGAGCTGCGGAGTTCCCTCCTGTTGTCGCAGTGGCACGCTACATTCCATGACGTGAAGGCAATTCGACGTTTTACGTGCGTACCGTCCTGCCCGAACCCCTCCAAGCCCTCAGTGAGCTGGCGTTCAATCTGCGCTGGACCTGGCATCCGGAGACCCGCGAGCTCTTCCGCGAGGTCGATCCGGAGGTCTGGGAGAGCGCCGGCCGAGACCCGGTACGGCTGCTGGGGCAGTCAGCCCGCAGCGGCTCACCGCCCTCGCCGCCGACCGGCGCTTCCTGCGCCGTCTCGGAGCCGCGGCCGACGACCTGCACGACTACCTCGACGGCCCGCGCTGGTACCAGACCCCGCCGGCGGACCACGCCGACTCCCCGGACGCTTCCACCCGCTCCACTTCCGCCGCTTCCGCTTCCGTCACTTCTTCTGCCGCTTCGGCTTCTCCGGCTTCTTCCGCCGCTTCTTCCGCTTCCGGTCCGTTCGCACCGGCCGTGGCCGGGCGGCCGACCGCCGTCGCCTATTTCTCGCCCGAATTCGGCATCACCGCCACTTTGCCCCAGTACTCCGGCGGCCTCGGAATTCTGGCCGGAGACCACCTCAAGGCCGCCAGCGACCTCGGCGCCCCGGTCATCGGCGTCGGCCTGCTCTACCGCCACGGCTACTTCCGGCAGTCGCTCTCCCGCGACGGCTGGCAGCAGGAGCGCTACCCGCTGCTCGACCCGCACGAGCTGGCCGTCACCCAGGTGCGCGAGCCGGACGGCAGCCCCAGCAGCGTCACGCTCTCCCTGCCCGGAGGCCGGCGGCTGCACGCCCGGATCTGGAAGGCCCAGGTCGGGGGGTGCCGCTGCTGATGCTGGACTCCGACACCGAGGAGAACGCCCCCTCCGAACGCGACGTCACCGACCGCCTGTACGGCGGCGGGAGCGAGCACCGGCTGCTCCAGGAGATGCTGCTGGGCATCGGCGGCGTGCGTGCGGTCCGCAACTACTGCCGCCTCACCGGCCACCCGGAGCCCGAGGTCTTCCACACCAACGAGGGCCACGCGGGCTTCCTGGGCGTCGAGCGGATCCGGGAACTGGTCTGCGCGGGGCCGTCCGGTGACGGCCTGGACTTCGACAGCGCGCTGGAGGTGGTCCGCTCCGGCGCGGTGTTCACCACCCACACCCCGGTGCCCGCCGGATCGACCGCTTCGACCGGGAGCTGGTCCGGCCACTTCTCCGGCGACGCCGCCCTCGACGGCGTACCCGCCGAACGGGTGCTCGCGCTGGGCGTGGAGAGCTGGCAGGGCGGCGATCCGGGGCTGTTCAACATGGCCGCCATGGGCCTGCGGCTGGCCCAGCGGGCCAACGGCGTGAGCCTGCTGCACGGTCAGGTCAGCCGGGGCATGTTCAACGGACTCTGGCCGGGTTTCGACCCTGAGGAAGTGCCGATCACCTCCATCACCAACGGCGTGCACGCCCCGACCTGGATCGACCCGGAGGTGGTCCGGCTCGGCGCCAGGCTGATCGGCGCCGAGCGCGCCGACGACGCCATGGTGATCGGCGGGGCCCGCCGCTGGTCCGGCATCGAGGGGATCACCGACCAGGACATCTGGGAGCTGCGCCGCCGGCTGCGCAACCAGCTGGTGGACGAGGCCCGGGAGCGGGTCCGGGCGTCCTGGCGCCAGCGCGGCGCCAGCGACGCGGAACTGGGCTGGGTCGCCGACATACTCGACCCGGACGTCCTCACCATCGGCTTCGCCCGCCGGGTGCCCTCGTACAAGCGGCTGACGCTGGTGCTCCGTGACCCGGAGCGGCTGCGCGCCCTGCTGCTGCACCCGACCCGGCCGATCCAGATCGTGGTCGCGGGCAAGGCGCACCCCGCCGACGACGGCGGCAAGCGGCTGATCCAGGAAATGGTGAAGTTCGCGGACGACCCCGCGGTGCGCCACCGGATCATCTTCCTGCCCGACTACGACATGGACATGGCCGCCGCGCTCTACCCCGGCTGCGACGTCTGGCTGAACAACCCGCTGCGCCCGCTGGAGGCCTGCGGCACCTCCGGGATGAAGGCCGCCCTGAACGGGGCGCTGAACCTCTCGGTGCTCGACGGCTGGTGGGACGAGTGGTACGACGGCGGCAACGGCTGGGCCATCCCGACCGCCGAGGGCATCAGCACCGAGCCGGACGGCCCCGAGGCCGACCACCGGGACGAGGTCGAGGCGACGGCGCTGTACGAACTGCTGGAGCAGCAGGTCGCCCAGTGCTTCTACGACCGCGGCGCCGAGGACCTGCCCCGCCGCTGGATCGCGATGGTCCGGCACACCCTGGTCACCCTCGGCCCAAGGTCCTGGCCGGGCGGATGGTCCGCGAGTACGTCGAACGGCTCTACACCCCGGCGGCGGACTCGCACCGCACCCTCGCCCACGGCGGCTCCCATGCCGCCGCCCGGGAGCTCGCCGCCTGGAAGCGGCGGGTCCGGGCCGCCTGGCCGCAGGTCCGGGTGGAGCACGTCGAGGTCGGCGGCGCCGCCGACTCGCCCGAACTGGGCAGCACCCTGGACCTGCGGGTCCATGTCTCGCTGGACGGGCTCGACCCGGCCGACGTGGACGTCCAGGCGGTCTCCGGCCGGGTGGACGACGCGGACCGGATCAGCAGCCCCGGCGTGGTCTCGCTCAAGCCCGCCGACCGCGCCGACCTGGACGGCCGCTGGCGCTACGAGGGCCCGCTGGAACTGAGCCGTACCGGGCCCTTCGGCTACACCGTCCGGATCCTCCCGGCCCACCGGCTGCTCGCCTCCGGCGCGGAGCTCGGCCTGATCGCCGTCCCCGCGGAGACCCCGGGCATGGACTCCGGCCTGCTCCGCTGACCGGCTGACCGGCTGACCGGCTGACCGGCTGACCGGCTGACCGGCTGACCGCTGACCGGCTGACCGCTGACTGGCTGACGGCCTGTGCGCCGGGCGCCCCGGGGAATATCCCCCGGGGCGCCCGGCGTGCGTCCGTGCCGGTCCCGGCTCAGTCCACGCAGGGGATGCCGTTGCCGCCCTCGACCGCGGGCCCCTGGAAGACCAGGTGCGGGGTGCCGCTCGACGAGGAGGCGCTGCCGCTTCCGGTGCCGGTGCCGCTGCCGCTGTCGGTGGCGGGCGCGGTGAAGCCCGCGCCGAGGATGACCTCCACATGCCCGGCGGTCACCGCGCCGCTGCTGCTCCCGCCGCCGCTGACGCCCAGCCTGGCGGCGATCTGGGCCGCGGCCGTACCGGCCCCGGCGCCGTAGAGCACCCGGGTGGCGCCGGTGAGGGAGTGGTCGCCCACCTGGCCCTGCGTGTATCCGGCCGCCACCAGCGCCTTCGACTCGATCGCCGCCCCGTGGTTCACCCCGGAGCCGTTGAACACGTCCACCACCGCGTGCGCGGCGGGCGCCGGGTCGGCCGGGGCGCCCGGCTTGGCCACCGGCGCCGGATCATGGCCGAACAGCGCCTGCACCGTCCGCTGCACCTGCGGGACGCTCACGTAGTTGACCGCCTGCATCCCCGTTCGGGATGTACACCTCGGGGGTCATCGCGGTGATCGGGAGGGTGTTGAAGACGACCTTGCCACCGGTCAGGTTGGGTGCCTGCTGGGCGAAGTCGAGGATGTTCCACTGGTCGTCGATGACCACGTCCTTCTTGACGACGCCGAGCAGCCCCTGGAGCTTGCCCAGGTCGCTGAACATCCCGTCCTTCTTCAGCTGCACCTCCGCCGAGGTGATGTACGCCTGCTGGCGGTGGGTGCGGGCGAAGTCGCCGCCGTTGCCGTCCCCGTCGGTGTCGGTGAGGTTGTGCCGCTGCCGGACGAAGGACAGCGCCTCCGCCGGGGTCTGCAGCACATTGTCCCCGGCCTTGAAGTTCGCCCCCGAGCCCTGGCCCTCCTCGGCCGGGTCGGAGGTGGCGTGGTTCAGGCAGACGGTGACCGGGCCGATCGCCTTGGCGATGTCGTAGAAGCCGATCAGGTTGACCTCGGCGAAGTGGTCGATGCGCACGTCGAGGAACTTCTGCACGGTCGTCAGCGTCGCCTCGCGGCCCACCTCCCGGCTCGCCTGCTCCAGCGCCGCACCGGTGAGCCCCTTGGCCTGAAGCCCCGCCATCGCCGCCGACTTGGCCAGGCCGTAGGCCTCCTTGATCTTGTGCATGCCCTGCTGCGAGCCGTCGCCGTTATAGGTCATCACATAGTCGTCACGGGGGATGGAGACCGCCTCCACCCGCGCGCTCTGGTTCGCGGGTATGTGCAGCAGGATCAGGCTGTTGGTGTTGTAGCCGCCCACATCGCTGGACGAACCCGCGTGCAGCTCGTCCTGGACGAACCAGCCCGGCAGATTGCTGCCGTCGTTGTTCTTCCGGCTGTCCAGGCCGATCAGCAGGATGTTCACCGAGTTGTCGAGCTTCGGTGGCGCGCCCTTCTGCGAGTTCTCGATCGCACTGGACGTCAGCACGCCGCTGGTCAGCTGGTGGTACCCGTACCAGGTCACCCCCGACGCCGCGAGCACGGTGCAGGACCCGGCGACCGCCGCCGTCCGGGCCGCCAGCAGGGCCTTCGCCGCCCCGCCCGGCCGCCTGCCGCCCGCGCGCCCGGCGCCCGAGCGCGTACTGCCCTGTCCCCGCCGAGCTCCGCCCGTCACGTCCCGCCCCTTTCGCGCGTCAACCACGACCGCTCCCCTTCGCCTGCCGCCCGCGTACCACCCGTCCGACGCCGACCAGGGCCGCGCCGCCTGCCGCGAGCGCCATCACCGGGAACGCCCCGGCGACCCAGGCGACCAGATGCGTCGCCAGCGCCGTGGTGCCCGCGCTCGCCCCGTTCTCCAGCAGGTGCCCGAACAGCGACATGAGCAGCACCACCGGCGGAGTGCCGGTCGCCACCCACCAGACCCCGCCCCGGGTGCACAGCAGCGCCGCCGGGATCGCCCCCAGCAGCGCGCCGACCAGGAAGAGCGGCCCCGAACCGGCCCCGGCCAGGGCCCCGAGCAGCGGCACGGCGATCAGTACCAGCGCCGGCACCGCGCCCGGGATCTCCCGTCGCGTGGCCGCCCCCCGCCGCCGCTGTGCCCGCCCGCCGCCGTCCCGCCGTCCGGCTGCCGCACCGGCCGCCGCACCGGCCGCCGGCCGTGCCGGTGCCTGCCGGGGCACCCGCGTGCCCGGCCCGGACGCCCCCGCGTCCCGCTCGCCGCCGTCCGTGAAAGCGGGAGCCCCCGCCCCGCCCGCCCGGCCCCCCGGCCGACCCCAGGAGTCGGTCATCCTCACACCCTTCGCCCATGCCTCACCAGACGCAGCACCCTACGCCCCTTCATGGGACGCACTCAGCCCCTCCACAGTTGCGCCCACCCCCAACCAATCACCCAACCGAGCGAACCTTGGCGCTCAGCCGATGCGCATCCCATGGCGGAGTCGTTGAGCAGGGGCCGGAAAGCCGGACCGGCCGACCGGGAACGGCCTCCCGGCAGCATCCGCGCCGACCCGGGCGAGCTGAAGTGCAGGTCTCACTGCGCGGATGTACCGTCGTGGCGCTTGGTGGGGAGGGGTGAGGGGGCGGGCGGTGGGGTCAGGGGTTTGGGACGGGGGTGGGCTGGACCGGGGTCTGGAGTTGTTCGGCCTGTTCCTTGGTCAGGTTGGTGAGGGATCCGCAGGCGGTGCACTGGGTCGTGTACTTCGAGCTGACCGGGAACAGTGGGATGAAGAACAGCGTGAACTTGACGACGCGGCGGCGAAGCGCGTGGGCGGCGGAGTTGCCGCAGCGGCCGCAGAGCAGGACCACCATGGCGAGCTGGTAGAGGTATCTGCGGGTGCCGAAGATGATCATGGGTGTCCCCCTGGCTGTCGGTGCCCGCGGGTGCGGGCGTGCGGGTGCTCGGACGAGTGTGCCGTCCGGTACTGACCGGTGGCGACCGGGTTTCAGCTGTTCGGGGCTGCGGTGCGGCGGGTGGCTGCCGCTTCCAGGAGGCTCCAGCCGTCCAGTTCCCGGGACGGATCCCGGGCCGGCTGCCATCCCTGGGCGCGGGCCTCGTCCAGCAGGGCCCGGGCGGTGCCCGGCCGGTTGAGGTTCGGCGGGGTGCCCGAGGTCTCCGGGAAGGTGATCAGCAGTCGGCCGTTCGCCCGCGCCAGGCGCAGGGACAGGGTGTCGCGGCAGTCCTGGTACCGGCCGTTGCCCAGGGCCTGGTGGTCGTGACCGACCGACCAGAAGAAGCTGTCCCCGTCCACCGTCAGCCGGCGCGCTCTGCCTGCTTTGCGGACCATTGGTCGCTCAGGGCAGGGCTCGGGTGAGCCAGACGTGTTCGCCGGTGTCGTCGGTGGTGTGGTGGTGCCGCTCGAATCCGAGCTTCTCCAGGACCCGGAAGGACGGCGTGTTCCCGGGGCGGACGGTCGACCAGAGCCGCTGCCGCCCGGTGGCCGCCGCGGCGGCGAGCACCGCCCGCGCCGCCTCGGTGGCGTAGCCGTGGCCGTGCGCCTGCCGGAACAACTCGTAGGCGATCTCGGGTTCGTCGACGGTGGAGCGGCCGACGATCAGGCCGCAGTAGCCGATGAAGTCCCCGCCCGCGTCCCCGTCGCTGCTGGCGTCCTCGCGGAGCCGGATGGGCAGCAGGGCGATGCCGGTCGTCTCCGTCGTCCGCAGCTGCTTGGCGATGAGGCCACCGGTGTGCTCGGCGGTCGGCGTGCCGTTGCCGCGCTCGGCATGGAGCAGGCGGAGCCGCTCGGCGTCCGACCCGGCCCAGGGTCGCAGCCTCAGCCGCTCGGTTTCCAGGTGGAACGACATTCGTCGGTATGCGGTCACGGGCACCACCCTGCCCGGTGGCCGCCCCGGCCCGGCGGCCGGGGTCGGGGCTTATTCGCTCACCGGGAGTGATGACGTGCAGACGCAGAATGATGCCGAAGTGTTGTTGCTGCGGGTGAGCGCGGGGTTTCGCGGCGTTGTTCCCGCAGGCCCCGGTGAGTATGGCGGGAGGCGCGGTGAGTATTTCGCCCCGATTCGAACTCCGGCTTCCGACGGCGTAGTTGAGTGCCCATAAGGGCAAGGTTCAATGGCGCCCGTCGAAAGGGTGTTGGAAGTGTCGGCCCTCGGTTAGTGTCCCGGCATGAACGAAGCGGTTCGGCTTCCTGAACGGAAAACCGAATTGCTGTGGCCGCTTGGGTGCGACTCATCCGTCGTGCCCGCGATCTCGGGAATGGAGAACTCATGAAGATGGTCAGGGCGATTGCGAAGAAGTTCAAGCGTGACGAGGACCTCGCCAGGCACTCGTGGATCCTGCACGTGATCTGATGCTCCGTCATCGGCGGGGGGCGCCTGCGCGGCGTCCCCCGCCGGTGTTGCGGAATGACTCCGGCGGTTGCGGTCCGCCGGAGGTCACGGCGGTCGCGGATTGCGCCGCGGACCCGGCCGGAGTGCGGAGCGGCGTTGCCTCCTGTTTCCTGCCCGGAGTTCTCCGGCTGATCCGTGGAACGCATTCATCGCCATTCCAGTGGAATCGGGACTCTCGTGGAAGAAATGGCGTCGGCAGCGGTGCGCGGTCATTCCGTCGTATACGCCCCGCGGATTCAGGGCCTGCTCGCCAGGGAAGAGAAGGTATTTCGGATCGACGCGGCCACGGTCGGCGTCTCCGACTCCCGGCTGATAGCCGGGATCGTGGCGGAACGCCCGGTGACGGCTACGGAGCGTTCCGTCTACAAACCCGCTGCCGGGGCCGAGATCGACCATGACAGTGCGACCCGGACGATCCGGGCGCTGGGGCAGGACGTGATGGCCGGCATCCTGACTCCGCCGCCCCCGGTGCGCGGCCTGTCCGGCGCCTGGCCCTACGCCGCCACCGGCTATCTGCGCCAGTGGCTCTTCTCGGCCGACCCCGCGCCGGTCTCGCTGCTCTCCAGGCGAGGTGTCACGCGCTCGGCCGCGTTCTCCCGGGTGGTCGACCGCGCCGTGGCGGTCTGGCCCGGGGGCGCTGCCGGGGGCGGCCGTACCGCGCTGGCCGAGCGGATCCGTGAGGCCTCGGCCGGTCAGGACCGCAGGCAGGCCATCGCGCTGTACCGGCGGGCGACGGCCACCCTTTGCGACGGCGTGGCCGCACTGGCCTCCAATGCGCTGTGGCTCATGGGGCCGGAGCGGGAGCCGGAGGAGGTGCCGGTCGACCTCACTGCCGTCCTGTGGGAGACGCTGCGGCTGCTCCCGCCCGCCTGGATGCTGTTCCGCATGGGCGGGGGAGCGTACACCGAACTGCACCCCGAGATCCGCCCGCAGGACAACGTCGCCCTGTTCCCACTGCTGATGCATCGTCATGTCGACTACTGGGAAGATCCGTTGGAGTTCCGGCCGGAGCGCTGGGCCGGGGTGGCGGATCCGGAGAAGACGCCCGCGTTCATGCCCTTCGGATTCGAGGGCGCCCGCTGCTGGGCCAAGCACCTGGTCGTCCCGCTGGCCGAGCGTCTGCTGTCGGTCGCCTTCGCCAGCCGGCTTGTCATCAGCGGCCCGCGTCAGCAGGCCCAGGTCCCGCTGCGTTCGCTGCTCTCGGTGCGGTTCGATGCCGGAGCCATTGTCTGATTCAGCGTCATATTCAGGAGCTCCGAAGGATGCTGAGCATCTTCGACCACGGGGAAGGGCCATGGAATCACCCACGCTGGCTGGTTGGGTCGGCGAACGTCGACAGCTTCGCCGACGCCCATTGGCAGCGCGGACCGGCGGTGTTCACGCCGGAGGCGCCGGCTTCACCCTTCGACCTCGACGAGTTGGACGCCGCCTTCGACCGGGGCCTGCTGCGCACCCCCTATCTGGAGCTGGTCCGCTCCGACAAGGTGACCGTCCCGCCCGATGCCTACACCACGCCACGAGTGGTCAACGGCAGGACGCACGACGGCTTCGCCGACCGGGCGAAGGTGCTCGCGCTGCTGCGCGCCGGGTCGACACTGCTGCTGCGGTATGTCGACCAGTGGCACGGCCCGACGAGGGAGCTGGTGGCGCGGCTGTCGGAGGAGCTCGACCGGCGGGTGGAGGCGTTCTTCTTTGTCACGCCGCCCGGCGGCCAGGGTCTCGCGGTGCACCGCGACGACGCGGACGTGCTGGTCCTCCAGGTCGCCGGGCGCAAGACCTGGTATGTCCACGACGCTCCGGCGGTGGCGGACTGGTCGCCAGGGGAACTCCCGGACGATGAGCGCTCGCCGCGACTGCTGCGCGGCGTCCTGGAGCCCGGCACGGTGCTGTATGTGCCGCGCGGCTTCGCGCACCGCGCGGTGGGCGCCTCCGGACTGTCCGCCCACCTGTCGCTGACGATCCGCGACCTGTCCTTGCAGGATCTGCGGACGGCGCTGGAGGAGCTGCTGTGCGAGGGGCTGGCCCTCCCGGCGCTGCCGCTGGGCGAGGCCGCGATCACCGACGCCTGCGCCGCGTTGCTCGGCCAGGTCCGGGCCAGGCTGGAGACGGTGGGGGCGGAGGAGCTGCGGCTCGCCGCCCGGGCCGCCCGGCCCCGGCCGCCGGACGCGACCGCGCGGGCGGAGACGATCGCCGGGACCGCCCAGGACTGGGAGGCCGGCGGCTCCGGTGCGGGCGGCGGAACGGCGGCCGTCAGCCGCGCCTGGAGCAGGCTGCGCGCCGGAGCGCGCGGCGGCCGCTGACCGCCGGGCGCCGGGCACGCCGACCGTCCCGACCGTCCCGACCGGTCCGTCCGCCGCCGAGTCCGGCGGTGGGCGGACCGGCCGACCGGTCACACCAGGCTGTCGCGCCAGGCCTCGTGCAGCCGGCTGAAGCGGCCGGTGCCGGCGATGAGCTCGGCCGGGGTGCCGTCCTCGACCACACGGCCCTGTTCCATGACCAGGACCCGGTCGGCGATCTCCACCGTGGAGAGCCGGTGGGCGATGATCACGGCGGTGCGGCCGGCCAGGACCGTCCGCATGGCCTCCTGGACGGCGCGCTCGCCGGGACGTCCAGGGAGGAGGTGGCCTCGTCCAGGATCAGCACCGCCGGGTCGGCGAGCAGGGCCCGGGCGAAGGCGACCAACTGCCGCTGGCCAGCCGAGATCCGGCCGCCGCGCTTGCGCACGTCGGTCTGGTAGCCCTCAGGCAGCTTGCTGATGAAGCTGTGCGCGCCGATGGCCTTCGCCGCCGCCTCGATCTCCTCCGGGGTGGCGCCGGGGCGGCCGATGGCGATGTTGTCGGCGACCGTCCCGGAGAACAGGAAGGACTCCTGGGTGACCATCACCACGCCGGAGCGCAGCTCCGTGGTGGTCAGCTCGCGCAGGTCCACGCCGTCCAGCAGCACCTGGCCGCCGGTGGGGTCGTAGAACCGGGCCAGCAGCTTGGCCAGGGTGGACTTGCCGGCGCCGGTGGCGCCGACCACGGCTACGCTCTGGCCTGCGGGTATCCGCAGGTCGAAGGGCGGCAGCACCTGCTTGCCGGTGCGGTAGGTGAAGTCCACCGTCTCGAAGGCGACCTCCCGGCCCTTGGCCCCGCCCTCGGGCAGCGCGGGCAGTGCGGTCGGCTCGACCGGCTCCGCCACGGACGGCTCGTGGGCGAGCAGCCCGGCGATCTTCTCCAGGGCGGCGGCAGCCGACTGGTAGCTGTTGACGAACATCGCCAGCTGGTCGATCGGGTCGTACAGGCGGCGCAGATAGAGCACGAACGCCGCGAGCACGCCCAGCTCCAGCGAGCGGGTGGAGACCAGGTAGGCACCCCAGAGCACCAGGCCGGTGATCCAGATGTTGGCGGTGGCCCGGGAGAGCGCGACAAAGCGGGCCATGGCCAGCAGGCTGTCGGCGTTGGACTTGGCGTACTGGCCGTTGGCCTCGCCGAAGACGGCGTCGTTGGCCTCCTCGCGGCGGAACGCCTGGACCGGCCTGATGCCGTTCATGGTCTCGGTGAACCGGACGATCACCGTGGCCACCGCGGTCCGCGAACGCCGGTAGATGCTCTGCGACCGGCGCCGGTAGGCGCGTTGCAGGAAGTAGACCGGGAGGAACGAGGAGATCGAGACCAGGCCGAGACGCCAGTCCAGGTAGATCAGCAGGGCGCTGATGTAGAGGATCTGGAGGGCCACCGAGAGCAGCTCCTGGAGACCCTCGTTGAGCAGCTCGCGCACGGCGTCCACATCGCTGGTGGCCCGGGAGATGATCCGGCCCGAGGTGTAGCGCTCGTGGAAGTCCAGGCTGAGCAGCTGCGCATGACGGAAGATCCGCTGCCGGATGTCCAGCAGGATGTCCTGGTTGATCACCCCGGAGCACCGGATGAAGGCGCGTTGCAGCAGTGTCGCCAGCCGCGCAGCCCAGGTAGGCGGAGGTCAGCGCGATCAGCGGGCCCCAGTCGTGGGCGCGCAGGGCCGGGATGGCCCGGTCGATGGCGACGGACACCAGCAGCGGGCCGACCTGGAGCGCGGCCTGCTGCACGGCGATCATCGCCATGGCGACGATGATCCGGGCGCGGTGCGGGCCCATCAGTGAGCGCAGCAGCGCGGCCGGGGCGCCGGGCGGCACGGGGATGTCCTCGGGCTCGCCGGGCTGCGCCGGGGGCTCGGGGACGGGCTGCGCGAGGGCGCGGCCGGGTCGTCGGCCGGCCCTGCGGGCTGTCTGGCGTCGGCGGTGGCGGTGTCCAGCGTTTCCGCTTCCACGTCAGTCTCCCTCTCGCTCGGTGGGTGGTTGAGCAGCCCGTTCGGGCTGTCGGTCACGGTGGTGCCGCTGTCGTTCATGCCCGGCCGCCGTTCGGGGCGCCGGCGCCGGTGAGCTCGCCGGACATCAGCTCCCGGTAGGCGGGGCAGCTTTCGAGCAGGTCGTGGTGCTCGCCCACGGCCTCGATCCGGCCGTCCACCAGCAGGGCGACCCGGTCGGCGAGCATCACCGTGCTCGGCCGGTGGGCGACGATCAGCGCGGTGGTGTCCGCGAGGACGCGCCGCAGCGCCTGCTCGACCAGGGCCTCGGTGTGCACGTCCAGCGCCGAAAGCGGGTCGTCCAGGACCAGGAAGTCGGGGGAGCCGACGACCGCGCGGGCCAGCGCGAGCCGCTGGCGCTGGCCGCCGGACAGGCTCAGGCCCTGCTCGCCCACCTCGGTGTCCGGCCCCTGCGGCAGCGCCCGGACAAACTGGGCCTGGGCGGTGTCCAGGGCCCGGTCGAGGGCGACCTGGTCCGCGTCCGGCGCGCCCATCAGCACGTTCTCCCGGACCGAGGCGGAGAACAGGGTCGGCTCCTCGAACGCCACCGAGACCAGGCGGCGCAGCTCGCTCCTGGGCAGGTCGGTGATGTCGGTGCCGTCCAGGGTGATCCGGCCTGAGGTGCTGTCGTACAGCCGGGGGAGCAGCGCCGTCAGCGTGGTCTTGCCGCTGCCGGTGTGGCCGACCAGGGCCATCGTCTCGCCCGGGCGGATGTGCAGGTCCACCCGCGCAGCAGGTCCGGGGAGTCGCCGGGGGTCCGGGTAGCGGAAGTGCACGCCCTCGAAGCGGATCCCGTCGCGGGCGGCCTGCTCGGACGCTGCCGGGGCGGCGGGCTCTGCCGGGGCGCCGGGCCGCGCGGCGGCGGGCTCGATGGCCTCGGCGGGGCGGTCGTCGGCCTCGGCCACGGGGGTGTCCAGCACCTCGAAGAACCGGTCCGTGGCGGTCGCCGCCTCGTTGCTGTAGGCCAGCAGCCAGCCCAGCGACTCCACCGGCCAGCGCAGGGCCAGCGCCGTGGACAGGAAGGCGACCAGGGTGCCGGTGCTGGCCTGGCCGTGCGCGACCTGGATCACGCCCACGGCCAGCGAACAGGCGAGGGCGATCTCGGGCAGCCCGACGATCACCGCCCCAGAGGTTGCCCAGCAGCCCGACCTTGCGCAGTTCGGTGCCGCGCAGCAGCAGCGCGCGCTCACGGAAGCGCTCGCTCATGTTCCGGTGCCGGCCGAAGGCCTTGAGGATGCGGATGCCGAGCACCGACTCCTCGATGATGGTGGCCAGGTCGCCGTTCTGGTCCTGGGCGAGGCGGGCGGCCTCGGAGTAGCGGCGCTCGAAGTAGGCACAGAGCATCACCAGCGGGACCGCCGGAATGACCGCGATCAGGCCGAGCTGCCAGTCCAGGGCGAACATGATGCCTATCCCGACCAGGAACACCATGCTGTTGACGATCAGGAAGATCAGCGGGAAGGCCAGGAACAGCCGGATGGTGTACATGTCCGAGGTGGCCCGGGACAGCAGCTGCCCGGAGGCCCAGCGGTCGTGGAAGCTCACCGGCAGCCGTTGCAGCCGCCCGTACAGGTCGGACCGCATGGTGCGCTCGACCATGGACAGCGGCCGGGCGACCAGCCAGCGCCGCAGGCCGAAGAACACCGCCTCGGCCAGGCCGAGGACCAGCAGCACGGCGCACGGCCACCACAGTGCCGAGGCGTCGTGGTGCCCGATCGGCCCGTCCACGATCTCCTTCAGCACCAGCGGGATCACCAGACCCGCCAGCGAGGCGATCAGCGCGCAGAGTGTCGACGCGGCCAGGAACCAGCGGATCGGCCTGGCATAGGGCCAGATCCGCAGCAGCGAGCGGAAGGTGGAGTGCTTGGCGGTCGCAGTCGCGGCGGCACCCGTCACATCGTCGGCGGAAGCGGCGGAAGCGGCGGAAGCGGCGGAAGCGGCGGAAGCGGCGGAGGCAGCGGGGGCGGTGGCAGGGGAGGCGGCTTGGGCGGAGGGCTCGGTCATGGTGGTTACATCCGGTTCTGTCGCATCCGGGGTCTCCGGAGCTATGGGTTCCGGTCTGGACGGTGTTCGTGGCACGGACAGGGCCGCGCCCGGAGGCGGCGGTTCTTGGGGCATCGTCTGCGAGCGTACGGCGCGGCACTGACAACCCTCACCTGGTTTTTTCCGGCCGTGGCCGGGGCAGTCGCCGTCGCCCGGCGCGGGCGGGCTCCGATATCGGTTCAAGCCAACGTCAGTTGCCGTTCATCCAGGGGGAGTCGGAAGCCCCTACGGTGTCCCGCAGCCAGTGCCGACATTCCGGCCGACTCGGTAGGAGATGAACCCCCATGAGCGACGAAACCGGCAATTCACCCGCGCCCGAGACCGCGACCACGCCGAAGCAGGGCGTGGACCGCCGTTCCGCGCTGCGCCTGGCCGGAGTCGGCGGAGCGCTCGGCCTGGCCGCGCCCGCGCTGCTCGGAAACGCCCAGGCCGCCTCCGCCGCCGCCCCGGCCGCCGGGTCCTCCGCCGCCGGGGCGGGTGCGGCGAGCGGGGCCGCCTCGCCGCTGCTGCTGCTCCGCCCGGAGGCGCTGGGCGCGCCCGCGGTCGAGGGCCTGCACCTGACCTTCGGCGCGGACCCGACCAGCCAGATGACCGTCTCCTGGACCAGCGAGAGCGCCGTCCGCAACCCCAGGGTCCGCTACGGCACCGCCGAGGGCGGCCACGGCCGCACCGTCGGCGCCGAGACCGTGACCTACACGACGGCACCAGCAGCCGGCTGGTCTATGTGCACCACGCCCGGCTGACCGGCCTGGAGCCGGACACCTACTACACCTACGCCGCCATGCACGACGGCTCCCGGCCCGACGCGGGCACCTTCAAGACCGCGGCGCGCGGGCGGCGGGCGTTCACCTTCACCAGCTTCGGCGACCAGGCCGTGCCGATCACCACCTGGCAGCCGGACGGCAAGGGCGGCTACACCGCGGTCCCCTCCGGCATCGCCTCGCCCGCCTCGGCCGACATCGTGGCCGGGATCGAGCAGGTCGACCCGCTGTTCCACCTGCTCAACGGCGACCTCTGCTACGCCAACATCAGCCCGGACCGGCTGCGCACCTGGCAGGGCTTCCACGCCAACAACACCCGCTCCGCCCGCTACCGCCCGTGGATGCCCGCGGCCGGGAACCACGAGAACGAGCTGAAGAACGGTCCGATCGGCTTCGAGGCCTACCAGACCCGCTTCGACCTGCCCGACAACGGTTCCAAGGACCCCGAGATGCGGGGCCTGTGGTACACCTTCGCGGTCGGCTCGGTGCAGGTCGTGGTGGTGCAGAACGACGATGTCGCGCTCCAGGACGCCGGTGACTCCTACGTCTCCGGCTACAGCGGCGGCGCGCAGCGGATCTGGCTGGAGCGGACCCTGCGCCAGGCGCGGGCGAACACCGACATCGACTGGATCGTCGTCTGCATGCACCAGGTGATCATCAGCTCGGCCAACGCCAACGGCGCCGACCTCGGCATCCGTGAGCAGTGGGGCCCGCTGTTCGACCGCTACGGCGTGGACCTGGTGGTCTGCGGCCACGAGCACGACTACGAGCGCTCGCTCGCGGTGCGCGGCACGGTCTCCGGCAGCGAGACGCTTACCCCCAACCCGGTCTCCAGCGCCACCGACGTGATCGACACCTCGGCCGGCACCGTGCACATGGTGCTGGGCGGCGGCGGCAACTCCTCGCCGAGCAACGAGGAGTTCTTTGTCCCGGCGCAGGCCAAGGTGATCACCGCCGTGGGCGCGGTGGGCAGCAACGGGAAGAAGACGCCGACCTATGTCTACGAGAACGCGCCCTGGGTGGGCGTGCGCGACCTGACCAACTCCTACGGCTTCGCGGCCTTCACGGTGGACCCGGGCACCCACCCCGGCGGCACCACCCGGATCCACGTCACCTACTACACGGTCGCCCAGCCGGACGGTGCGATCAGCCCGCTGGAGACCTTCGTCCTGGAGCGGCCGCGCAGCGACGGCCGCTGATCACCGGCGGCGCGGCGGTCAGCGCGGGGGCACCTGGACCAGCAGGGCCCCCGAGCTGCCGTTGACGATGTCCAGTGCGGTGATCTGGGACGGGCTGATCGAGGTGGACGCCGGGACCGAGGCCCAGGCCGAGTAGCCGGAGCCCCAGGTCCCGGCGGTCTCGCTGCGCCCGTCGGTGCCGTGCACGACCAGGCGGCAGGTGATGTTGGACGGCAGCCCGCCCAGCTTCAGCTGGAACTCGGTGCCCCAGACCTCCGGGATCAGCGCGGCGGTCGCCGTGACATGGGTGCTGGGATCGGTCGCGCTCCAGGTGGCGGCGGCCGCGGTGGTGGCGGGGTGGCTCCGCTCGGTGGCGGTGTACACCACCGAGCCGGCCACCACCGCCGTCAGCACCGCCCCGACGGCCACCAGCCGGCCCTTCCCGACCCGCCGCCGTCCCCCGCTCCCGCCCCGCGTCGGCGGCCGGCCGCCAGGCCGCTCCGGCGAGGCAGAGGCGGAGGCGGAGGCAGAAGCGGAAGCAGGGACGGGGGCGGAAGCAGGGGCCGGGGCGGAGGCCGAATCGGCGGCTGGGACCGGGGCAACCGGCGGCGCCGGGCGGACCGGGGTCAGTGCCTCGGCCATGACCGCCGTCTGCGGCAGCTCCTCGAACGGGGTGTGCCGCAGCACCCCGCAGCGGGCCAGCTCCAGCAGCTCCTGGCGGCAGTGCGGGCAGGTCGCGACATGCGCCTCCACCGCCGCGTGCTCCGCGGGGTCGAGCGCGCCGAGCAGGTAGGCGCCCAGCGACACGCTCTCCCGGCATGGTGTGGTCATGGGGAGGCCACCCCTTTCTCTTCGAGAACGTTCCGCAGCGCCCGCAGCCCGTAGTAGCAGCGGGATTTGATCGTCCCCGGGCACGCCCAGTGCTCCGCGGTCTCGGCGACGTACGGCTCAGTAGTACACCTCGATCAGGGCCTCGCGGTGCTCGGGCCGCAGCTCGCGCATGGCCTCGGCCAGCTGCCAGCGCTCCAGCATCCGGTCGAGCTCGGCCTCGCTGCCGTCCGGCAGGCCGTCCTCCGCAGCTGCGCCTCCGGCGCCTGGCCTGCGCCCGGCGGTAGGCGGACACCGCCAGATTGTGCGCGACCGTGTTCAGCCACGGCCCGGCCCGGTCGGCGTCCAGTGATTCCGGTGCTGCCAGCACGCAGGAAGGTCTCCGCACGATGTCCTCCGCCGCTGGTAGTCCCCGTTGACCAGCCGCAGCACCCGTCCCAGCACGGAACGGCCGTACCGGGCGTAGAGGGCTCGCCGAAATCCGCGGCGACGAGATCCGCGTCGTGCTTCGCTGGCTGGTCCACGTCTACCAGTACGCACCCCCGGCCGGAAAGTTCATCCCGGGAGCAGGCCGGCCGCCGGCGCTCAGCCTGGCGGCCCGTCCGCCGCGCCGCCGTGGGCCCGGAGCAGCAGCAGCGAGCGGCCCGGGAGCAGAACCGGGCTGCCGGCCTGGTGACGGGTGCCCGGGCGGCGTCCTGGTCCTCCCGGGCGGTGTCCACCACGGTCTCGTAGGACTGTGCCCAGGGACTGCCGGCAGGGTGAACCGGGACCGCGCGGTGGTGGGCGTGCAGCACCAGCAGGAAGCTGTCGTCGCTGAGCTCGCGCCCCAGCGGGTCGCGCTCCGACATCTCCTGCCCGGACAGGAACATCCCCAGGGTCGCCCGGGCGCGTACCAGTCGGCCTCGGTCATCTCACGCCCCCGGGCGGTGAACCAGGTCAGGTCGCGCAGCCCGCCGGGATGCACCGGGCGGCCGTTGAAGAAGGCCCGCTGCCGCAGCACCGGGTGCTCCCGGCGGAGCCGGATCAGCCGGGCGGTGAGCTCCAGCAGCGAGCGCCAGCCGGGCTCCTCGCGCAGCGACCAGTCCACCCAGCCGACCGGGTTGTCCTGGCAGTAGGCGTTGTTGTTGCCGTCCTGGGTCCGGCCCATCTCGTCCCCGGCGACCAGCATCGGCACCCCGGTGGACAGCAGCAGCGTGGCCGCCAGGTTCCGCAGCTGCCGCCGCCGCAGCGCGTTCACCTGCGCGGAGCCGCTCCCGCCCTCGGCGCCGCAGTTCCAGGAGTGGTTGTCGTTGCTGCCGTCGCGGTTGTCCTCGCCGTTGGCCTCGTTGTGCTTGCCGTTGTAGGAGACCAGGTCCCGCAGGGTGAAGCCGTCGTGGGCGGTGACGAAGTTGACCGAGGCGTAGGGCCGCCGCCCGCCGCGCCGGTACAGGTCGGAGGAGCCCGCCAGCCGGTCGCCCAGCTCGCGCACATCGGGCATGGCGCCGCGCCAGAAGTCCCGGACGGTGTCCCGGTAGCGGTCGTTCCACTCGGTCCACAGCGGCGGGAAGTTGCCCACCTGGTAGCCGCCGAGCCCGATGTCCAGGGCTCGCGATCAGCTTGACCCGGCTGAGCACCGGATCCTGCGACACCGCCGACAGGAACGGCGCCAGCATCGACACCTCGTGCGGGGAGCGGGCCAGCGCCGCCGCCAGGTCGAAGCGGAAGCCGTCCACCCCCATCTCGTTCACCCAGTACCGCAGCGAGTCGGTGACCAGCCGCAGCACCTGCGGCTGGGTGGTGTCCAGGGTGTTGCCGCAGCCGGTGTAGTCGGCGTAGGCCCGGCCGTTGTGCGGCTGGAGCCGGTAGTAGCCGGCGTTGTCGATGCCGCGCAGGGAGAGGGTCGGGCCGCCCTCGCCGCCCTCCGCGGTGTGGTTGTAGACGACGTCCAGGATCACCTCGATCCCGGCCGCGTGCAGCGCCCGGACCATCCGCTTGAACTCGGTGACCTGCTGGCCGCGGGTGCCGGAGGCGGAGTAGCCGCCGTGCGGGGCGAAGAAGGCGATGGTGTTGTAGCCCCAGTAGTTCCGCAGGCCCCGCCGCTGGAGGTGCTCCTCGTCGGCGTGCTGGTGCACCGGGAGCAGCTCCACCGCGGTCACCCCGAGCCGGGTCAGGTGCTCGATCGCGGCCGGATGGGCCAGTCCGGCGTAGCTGCCGCGCAGCCGCTCGGGCACCCCGGGCAGGCGCTGGGTGAAGCCCTTGACGTGCAGCTCGTACAGGACGGTGTCGGCCCAGGGGTCTTCGGGCGCTGGTCGTCGGACCAGTCGTCCTCGTCGTGCACCACCACCGCCTTGGGCACGTACGGGGCGGAGTCGCGGTTGTCGCGGACGGTGTCGGCGACGTCCTGCTCCGGCCAGCCGCGGACGTGCCCGTACACCGCGTCGTGCAGCACGAACCGGCCGTCCACCGCCCGGGCGTACGGTCGAGCAGCAGCTTGGCGGGGTTCCAGCGTGCCCCGTCCACGGGTCCCAGCGGCCGTGCACCCGGTAGCCGTAGCGCTGGCCCGGCAGCACTCCGGGCAGGTGGCCGTGCCAGGTCTGGAAGTCCTGTTCGGTCAGCGGGTGCCGGGTCTCCCGGCCCTGGTCGTCGAACAGGCACAGCTCCACGGCCTCGGCGCCGGCCGCCCACAGTGCGAAGTTGGTGCCGCCGCGCCCGTCCGGGCCGGTGTGGTAGCGCGCGCCGAGCGGCTGCCAGCTGCCCGGCCACACCTCGGCCGGGGCGGCCGGCTCCGCGGCCCGGTCGGACTGCGGAGGGACCAGCCGCAGCCCGCTGCGGTCCCGGGGGCCGCGGCCCTGGCCCGGCTCGGGGGCCGGGCCGGCGGCGGTGCTGTCCGTGCCCGCGGGCTCCGGGCGGCGCCCGGTCGCCCCGGGCTCCGCGCCCTGCAACGCAGCCATCGCCGTACCTCCCAGCTGCGGGGAGTCCCGTTCCCCGTTGGAATGTACGTTCCCTCCCCCGCTGTGAATGTCACCCGCCGTTGGGTCCAGGTTCCGTTCCGGTTCCGCCGCCGGGACGTGTCCCGGTGACCGGCGCGTCGTTGAGCAGGGAAGGACCGAGAGGGAGTGGTGACGGTGGGTCAGCTAACGGTGTTCCGTCGGACCGTGGCCTGCGCCGCGCTGCTGGGTTCGCTGCTGCTCACCGCCTGCTCCGGCGGTGCCGGGCCCGGCGGCGGCTCCAGTGACGGGCTGCCCGCGGTCTCCGCCGCCGTGCTCACGGTCACTCCCGGTGACGGTGCGGACCAGGTGCCCGCGCAGGGCGGCGTCGGGGTGACCGTCCGCGCGGGCCGGATCACCGAGGTCGACCTCAAGGACGACCGGGGCGCCGCCGTCCCGGGAGCGATCAGCGCCGACGGCTCCTCCTGGACGCCGGCCGGCCGGCTGCTGCCGGAGACCCGCTACAGCCTGGACGCGGTGGCGGTGGACGCGCACGGTCTCCAGGCGGCCCGGCACGCCGAGTTCACCACCTTCGTGCCCACCCACACCTTCATCGCCTTCTACACCCCGGACGGCGGCGGCACGGTCGGCGTCGGGATGGAGGTGTCGCTGCGCTTCAGCCGCGACATCGCCGACCGGGCCGCGGTGGGCCGCGCGGTCGGCGTCACCGCCGACCCGGCCGTCCCGGTGGTCGGCCACTGGTTCGGCGCCCGCCGCCTGGACTTCCGCCCGCAGCAGTTCTGGCGGCCCGGCACCCGGGTCACCCTGTCCCTGCGGCTCAAGGGCGTCGAGGGCGCGCCCGGGGTCTACGGCACCCAGCGGAAGCAGGTGGTGTTCACCGTCGGCCGGGCCCAGATCAGCACCGCGGACGTGGCCGACGACACGCTGACGGTGCGCCGCGACGGCCGGGTGCTGCGCACCCTGCCGATCTCCGCGGGCGGCCCCGGGCACGCCACCTACGGCGGGATCATGGTGATCACCGAGATGTTCCAGGTGACCCGGATGGACTCGCACACCGTCGGCCTCGGCAGCGAGTACGACATCCCGGCCGTGCCGCACGCCATGCGGCTGACCGACTCCGGGACCTTTGTGCACGGCGTCTACTGGCGCCCGGCCTCGGTCTTCGGCACCGCCAACACCTCGCACGGCTGTGTGGGGCTGCACGACGTCAAGGGCGGCGACAGCGACACCACCCCCGCCGGGTGGTTCTTCGCGCACTCGATGCCGGGGACGTGGTCGAGGTGTCCGGCAGCGACGGGACCCCGGTCGCCCCGGACAACGGGCTGAACGGCTGGAACCTGCCCTGGGCCCAGTGGATCGCGGGCTGAGCCGCCGACCCGCCGTCGCGTCGCGGCCGGAGCCGCCCGGGCCGCCCGGGCCGCCCGGGCCGCCGGGGCCGCCCCCCGGGCAGCAGGTGAGGGCGGAAGGCGCCGTGTCGGTCGGCCGGGGCGGGCAGTTAGCATGCGTTCACTCGACCGTCCGCCCACGCCCACGCCCAAGGAGACCGCCATGGACCGCTTCGTCGAACTCGAAGTAGAGGACGCCGTCGGCACCATCCGCCTGACCCGGCCGCCGATGAACGCGCTCGACATCGCCATGCAGGACCAGCTCCGGGCCGCCGCCGAGGAGGCGTCCGCGCGCTCCGACATCCGCGCGGTGGTGGTCTACGGCGGCGAGAAGGTGTTCGCGGCCGGGGCGGACATCAAGGAGATGCAGCGCATGTCCTACACCGACATGGTGGAGCGCGGCGGCGCGTTGCAGGCCTGTTTCACCGCGGTCGCCCGGATCCCCAAGCCGGTGGTCGCCGCGGTGACCGGCTACGCCCTGGGCGGCGGCTGCGAGCTGGCGCTCTGCGCGGACATCCGGATCGCCGGTGAGAACGCCAAGCTCGGTCAGCCGGAGATCCTGCTCGGGCTGATCCCCGGTGCCGGCGGCACCCAGCGGCTGTCCCGGCTGGTCGGCCCCTCCCGGGCCAAGGAGCTCATCTTCACGGGGCGTCAGGTCCGCGCCGACGAGGCGCTGCGGATCGGCCTGGTCGACCGGGTCGTCCCGGCCGAGGAGGTCTACCCGGCCGCCCGCGAGTGGGCGCTGAAGCTGGCCTCGGGCCCCGCGTACGCGCTGCGCGCCGCCAAGGAGGCGGTGGACCGCGGACTGGAGACCGACCTGGAGACCGGCCTGATCCTGGAGCAGCAGCTGTTCGCCGGGCTGTTCGCGACCGAGGACCGGGAGATCGGAATGCGCAGTTTCATCGAGGACGGACCGGGTAAGGCCAACTTCCGCTGATCCGTGGCTGATTCGGACGGTTGATCGACTGTTCACTCCGGGGTGCAAGGCGCACTGGGCATATGCCAGATGCATTGATGATTCTTTACGGATAGTGCCTCCGTGATCACTCTGCAGCGGTCATGATGAACGACATGGCAGCACCGGGTGACACCCAGCAGACGTATCCGGCCTCGGTGATCGGGGCAGGCACCGCCTGGCCCGAGGCCGAACCGGAGCCTCAGGCAGCGGCTCCCGCCGCGACCGGACCGCGCTCCCGGAGAGCCGACGGCCCGGCCGGTCCGGCGGAGCCTTCACCGGCCCGCCCGGGCACCCTCCGGGCATCACCCGCGACGCCGACGACGACCGCCCGGACACCTCCGCCGAGGAGCTGGAACGCGAGCTCTGCGGCCGGCTGGTGGCCCCGGACGCCACCGAGGTCCGCTTATCCGCCGTGCCCGGGTCCTCCGCCCGCGCCCGCCGCCTCATCGTGTCCGCCCTGGAGACCTGGGGTCTGGGCGGCCACGGCGAGGTGGCCGCGCAGCTGGTCACCGAGCTGATCGCCAACGCGGTCCGCCACGCCGGAGGCCGGACCTTCGGTCTGCGCCTGGTCCGCCGCCAGGGGTTCCTCCGGTTCGAGGTGCGCGACCCCTCCCGGGCGCTGCCCTGCCTGATCATCGGCGACGTCGGCGACGAGGCCGGCCGCGGCCTGCAACTGGTGAACGCGCTCGCCCAGCGCTGGGGCGCCGATCTGATGTCGCACGGCAAGTCCGTCTGGTTCGAGCTGCGGGTACGCGAGGCCGTCTGACCGCCCCGGCGGGAGCCGGCCCGGGCCCCCGCGTCCGGCCCCCTGGCCGCGCCGTCGATCCCCGTTAATGTTCACTCGGTTGCCACGGCCGGGACCTCAAATCCGGTACCGGTCGCGCTAGGGTCTCCAGCGACGCCAGCGCCGTGATCATGATCTCCTGGCGGTGAGCCGCGTGGAGGTGAACGGTGGCAGCAGAGGACCGGGTACCCACCCGAGGCGTACTACGACGGCCGGGCCTGCGCCTGATCGACATCCTGGTGGCGCTCGCCCTGGTCGGGCTGCTCTACGGGCTGCTCCGCGTGGCGCCCTCGCTCAACGCGCCGTTCCTGCCGAAGACGGCGCCCTCGACGGTCTCCACGGACCCGGCGAACCTGCCCTACTACGCGGTGCGCTCGCTGCGGATGTTCGCGGCGCTGATCGCCTCGGTGCTGTTCACCTTCGTCTACTCGATCGCCGCCGCCCGGATGCGCCGGGCCGAGAAGGTGCTGCTGCCGGTCCTGGACATCCTCCAGTCGGTCCCGGTGCTGGCCTTCCTGTCGGTCACGGTGACCGCCTTCATCGCCCTGTTCCCCGGCTCCGAGCTGGGACTGGAGTGCGCGTCGGTCTTCGCCATCTTCACCAGCATGGCCTGGAACATGACCTTCGCCTTCTACTACTCGCTGGTCAGCCAGCCGCGGGACCTGGACGAGGCGGCCCGGATCATGCGGCTGACCAAGTGGCAGCGGTTCTGGAAGATCGACGTGCCCAGCGGCATGATCCCGCTGGTGTGGAACGGCATGATGAGCTTCGGCGGAGCCTGGTTCTTCCTGGCCGCCTCCGAGACCATCAGCGTGCTCAACCACCAGTACGCGCTGCCCGGGATAGGGTCCTACGCCGCGGCGGCCACCGCCAAGGGCGACCTGGGCGAGATGTGCCTGGCCATCGCCGTCATGATCATCATGGTCATCGGGGTCAACTTCTTCTTCTGGCGGCCGATGACCGCCTGGGCCGAGCGGTTCCGGGTCGAGGACTCCGAGGCCGCCGAGAAACCCCGGAGCCTGGTGCTGGACGTGCTGCGCCGCTCGTCCCTGCCGGAGCTGCTGGGGCGGCTGCTGCACCCGGTCGGCCACGCCCTGGACCTGCTGACCCGGCCGTTCGGCCTGGCCGAGTACCCGCTGGAGCGGCCCGCCGTCCGCCGACGCACCGGCGACGTGCTGTTCGCGCTGGTCATCGGCGCGATCGTGCTCTGGGGCGGCTGGGAGTCGTTCAGCTACATCCAGTCCACCTCCGGCTTCGGCGAGTTCCTGAACGCCTTCGCGCTGGGCGCGGCCACCTTCGGCCGGGTCGCGCTGCTGCTGGTCGTCGCCACGCTGGTCTGGGTGCCGGTCGGGGTATGGATCGGGATGAGCCCGAAGATCACCCGTTACGCCCAGCCGGTGGTGCAGGTGCTGGCCAGCTTCCCGGCCAACTTCCTGTTCCCTTCGCGATCGCCGCCTTCGTCGCCCTCGGCATCTCGCTGAACTGGGGCAGCATCCTGCTGATGGCGCTCGGCGCGCAGTGGTACATCCTGTTCAACGTCATCGCCGGGGCCTCGGCCATCCCCAGCGACCTGCGCGAGGCCCTGGAGAGCCTCGGCGTCCGCGGCTGGCTGCGCTGGCGGGACTTCATCCTGCCCGCGATCTTCCCTACTACGTGACCGGCGGGATCACCGCGGCCGGCGGCGCCTGGAACGCCTCCATCGTCGCCGAGGTGGTCGACTACGGGCACCACCACCTCACCGCCTACGGCCTCGGCGCCTACATCGCCAAGGCCACCCAGACCGGCAACCACGCGGACATCCTGATCGGCGTCATTGTGATGATCGTCTACGTGGTCGCGCTCAACCGGCTGCTGTGGCGCCGTCTCTACCGCATCGCCCAGACCCGCTACGCCATGTGACCGAGGCAGGAGCCCATGACCCGCAAACCCCTCGCCGCCGAACTGGGCCGACCCGCCGCAGGCAGCACCATCATCGCCGTCGAAGGCGTCACCAAGCGGTTCACCACCCGGACGGCCACGCGCTGCCGGTACTCGACTCGGTGAGCTTCACCCTCCAGGAGGGTGAGATCGTCGCCCTGCTCGGCAAGTCGGGCTCGGGCAAGTCCACCCTGCTGCGCTGCGCCGCCGGGCTGATCTCCCCTCCTCCGGCAGCGTCAGCTACCGCGGTATGCCCCTGAACGGCGCCAACCCCGGCGTGGCCATGGTGTTCCAGAGCTTCGCGCTGCTGCCCTGGCTGACCGTGCAGCAGAATGTCGAGCTCGGCCTCCAGGCCCAGGGCGTGGAGGAGGCCGAGCGCCGGGACCGGGCGCTGCGGGCGATCGACCTGATCGGTCTGGACGGCTTCGAGGGCGCCTACCCCAAGGAGCTCTCCGGCGGCATGCGCCAGCGTGTCGGCTTCGCCCGCGCGCTGGTGGTCGAGCCGGACGCGCTGTTCATGGACGAGCCCTTCTCCGCGCTGGACGTGCTCACCGCCGAGAACCTCCGCAACGAACTGGTCGGGCTCTGGGAGGGCCGCGAGGCCCCGGTGAAGTCGGTGCTGATCGTCACCCACAACATCGAGGAGGCGGTGCTGCTGGCCGACCGGATCCTGGTGCTGTCCTCCAACCCCGGACGGATCAGGGCCGAGCTCCCGGTCGGCCTGCCCCGCCCGCGCGACCGGCGCACCCCCGAGTTCGAGGCGCTGGTGGACACCGTCTACGGCATCCTCACCGACCGCGACCACGCCATGCAGCACATCGGCGGCCCGGCCCCGGACACCGGCCGCCCCAGCGGCCCGCAGACCCCGACCACCCAGCCGCTGCCCGACGTCAGCCCCGGCGGGCTCTCCGGCCTGCTGGAGATCCTGGCCGCCCGCGGCGGCGAGGACGGCCTGGCCGAGCTCGCCGACGAGCTCAGCTTCGAGGTCGACGACCTGCTGCCGCTGGTCGACGCCGCGGTGCTGCTCGACCTCGCCCGCACCGACGGGCCGCGGATCGCGCTCACCGCCGGAGGCACGGAGTTCGCCGAGGCCGACATCCTCACCAGCAAGCAGCTCTTCGCCCGGCACACGGTCACCGGCGCGCCGCTGGTGCGCGCCATCGTCCAGGCCCTGGCCGCCTCCGGCGACCACATCCTGCGCGAGGGCCTGTTCCTGGACCTGCTGCGCCGGGGCTTCTCCGACGAGGACGCCAGGCGCCAGCTGGACATCGCCATCGACTGGGGCCGCTACGGGGAGCTCTTCGAGTACGAGAAGGACGAGGGCAAGCTGGAGCTGGGGCCGGACGCGATCGGGATGCTCTGACGCGCGCTTCCGGCACGCTCCGCCGCGGTCGGACAACTCCGCGTGTACAACGGATGTCGGCTTGTGCGCGGGTGGCCCAACAGTCCCGCCCACGGGTCGACAGCGGGCGCTGACCTGGGGACTCTGGCCGTGTGGGAAACGACTTCTTGTTGGTTCTTGTCGTCGTCACGGCCCTGGCCTTCGACTTCACGAACGGTTTTCACGACACCGGTAACGCGATGGCCACGTCCATCGCCACGGGCGCACTCAGCCCCCGAACAGCCGTAGCCCTCTCCGGAGCACTCAACCTGGTCGGGGCCTTCCTCTCGCTGAGCGTCGCGGCGACCATCGCCAGCGGCCTGGTGGACACCGGCCTGGTCACCCTGACCGTGGTCTTCGCCGGCCTGGCCGGGGGGATCATCTGGAACCTGCTGACCTGGTACCTGGGCATCCCGTCCAGCTCCTCGCACGCGCTGATCGGCGGCGTGGTCGGCTCGACCATCGCCGCCGCGGGCGGCCATGCCGTCAAATGGCACGGCCTGTTCGAGAAGGTGATCATCCCGGCCGGGCTGTCCCCGGTGATCGCCGGGCTGATCGCGGTGACCGGGACCTACCTGGTGTACCGGATCAGCAGGTCGATCTCCGAGGGCTCCCGGACCAAGGGCTTCCGGATCGGCCAGATCGGTTCGGCCTCCATGGTGTCGCTGGCCCACGGGACCAATGACGCGCAGAAGACCATGGGCGTGATCACCCTGGCGCTGATCTCCAACGGCACCCTCCACGCCAACGCCAAAGCACCCTTCTGGGTGATCCTCTCCTGCGCGCTGGCGATCAGCGTCGGCACCTACACCGGCGGCTGGCGGGTGATCCGCACCCTCGGCAAGGGGCTGGTGGAGATCGGGGCCCCGCAGGGCATGGCCGCGGAGTCCTCCTCCGCCGCCGTGATCCTGCTGTCCAGCCACTTCGGCTACTCCCTGTCCACCACCCATGTCGCCACCGGCTCGATCCTGGGCACCGGCGTCGGCAAGAAGGGCGCGGCGGTCCGCTGGGGCGTCGCCGGGCGGATGGCCACGGCCTGGCTGTTCACCCTGCCGGCGGCCGGGCTGGTCGGCGCGGGCGCCTACGCGCTGGCGAACGCCGTCGGCGGCTCCGCGGGCGCCGTCGTCGACCTGGTGCTGCTGGTCGCGGTCGCCGTGCTGATCTACCTCAAGTCGCGGCGGACCGCGGTCGGCCACGACAACGTCAACGCCGAATGGACGGGCGCGCTCGCACCGGCCGCCCCGGACAAGGAAGCAGCCCCGGTATGACCGGCCGCGCCAGAACCAGGGAGGACTCGCGGTGAACTCTTGGATAGACCTCCACGCCCTGTGGCAGATCGTCGTCGTCGGCCTGCTCGCCGCGCGGGGCTGCCCGCGCTGTTCGCGGTCGGCCTGCTCGCGCTGAACCTGCCCGGCGGGAGCGGCCGCAACGGCGGCGGCGCTGCCGGGGAGGCCCGGCCCGGTCTGCTCGGGACGGCCGCCGCGGGCTGTGCTTCGCGGCGGTGCTGGCCGGGATCGGCTGGGGCATCTACTTCATCGTCGCGGGGAGCTGAGCACCGTGGCCGCCACCCGCACCCCGGCCCGCACCGCCTGGCCGGCCCCGTGCAGCACCGAACCGGCCCCGTGCAGCACCGAACCGGCCCCGTGCAGCACCGAACCGATCCCGTGCAGCACCGAACCGACAGAGAGGCGCGCCAGATGAGCCTGCCGCCGTTCCTGTCCTCGGTCGTCGGCTGGCTCCGGGCCGGCTACCCCGAGGGTGTCCCCAGCAACGACTACCTTCCGCTGTTCGCGCTGCTCTCGCGGCGGCTCGGCGACGGCGACGTGAGCGCCATCGCCGACCAGCTCGCCGCCGAGGGCGACCCGGCCTCGGCGCAGGCGATCCACGGCGCGATCGCCGCCGCCACCATCACCCGACCACTCGACAGCGACGTCGCCCGGGTCAGCGCCCGGCTGGCCGCGGGCGGCTGGCCCGCGGACGAACCCGGCCGCCCGGGCGACCCGGTGGCCGGGCAGGGCGGCTGAGCTGCGCCGCTGCCACCCCCGCCGGGCGTCGGCCGAATGAATTCCCGGGAATTCGCGGCCTTTCCGTCGGCCGTCGCCCCGAATACCCGGGCGGCCGTCGGCGGCGTACCCGGGCGGTTGTCGGCGGCGGCCCGGACAAGGGGGCGGGGAGCCGGGCGGGGGAGGGCCGAGCGTGTCCGATCTGTCCGGTTCCATGGACCCCTCGATCGCCTCCCGGGCCGGACGGCAGGCCTGTTCAGGGCTTCGCCCGCCGTACGACGGGCAGACTCGGTAATCTACGGTGCCGGGGGAGTTCCCGTCGCCCTGAGAGTCGAGAAGGAATACAGGTTTATGCCGACCGAAACGTTCGAGTTCCAGGTTGAAGCGCGCCAGCTTTTGCAGATGATGATCCATTCGATCTACTCGAACAAGGACGTGTTTCTGCGCGAGCTCGTGTCCAACGCGTCCGATGCGCTGGACAAGCTGCGCCTCGAATCCCTGCGTGACGACACGCTGGGAGCCGACGTTTCCGACCTCCACATCGACCTTGAGGCCGACCCGGACGCCCGTACCCTCACCGTGCGCGACAACGGCATCGGCATGTCGCACGACGAGGTGGTCCAGCTCATCGGGACCATCGCCAACTCCGGCACCGCGAAGTTCCTGAAGGAGCTCAAGGAGGCCCAGGGCGCGGGCGCGGCGGAGGGGCTGATCGGGCAGTTCGGTGTCGGCTTCTACTCCAGCTTCATGGTCGCCGACGAGGTCACCCTGCTGACCCGGCGCGCGGGGGAGGCCCAGGGCACCCGCTGGAACTCCACCGGCGAGGGCACCTACACCATCGAGACGGTCGAGGACGCGCCCCAGGGCACCTCGGTCACGCTGCGGCTCAAGCCGGTGGACGACGAGGACAAGCTCTACGACTACACCTCCCGCTGGAAGATCAAGGAGATCGTCAAGCGCTACTCGGACTTCATCACCTGGCCGATCCGGATGGCCGCCGAGGCCCCGGCGCAGGCAGCCGAGGAGGAAGAGGGCGCGGAGCCCGGGGAGGCCCCCGCCCCGGAGACGGTCAACTCGATGAAGGCCCTGTGGGCCCGCTCCCGGAGCGAGGTGACCGACGAGGAGTACCACGAGCTCTACAAGCACATCAGCCACGACTGGTCCGACCCGCTGGACACCATCCGGATGCAGGCGGAGGGCACCTTCGAGTACCAGGCCCTGCTGTTCCTGCCCTCCCGGGCGCCGCAGGACCTGTTCTCCCAGGGCCACAAGCGCGGGGTCCAGCTGTATGTGAAGCGCGTCTTCATCATGGACGACTGCGAGGCGCTGCTGCCCGAGTACCTGCGCTTCGTCAAGGGTGTCGTCGACGCGCAGGACCTCTCGCTCAACGTCTCCCGGGAGATCCTCCAGCAGGACCGGCAGATCCAGCTGATGCACCGCCGGCTCACCAAGAAGCTGCTGTCGACCATCAAGGACATGATGTCGGCCCAGCCGGAGAAGTACGCGACCTTCTGGCAGGAGTTCGGCCGGGTGGTCAAGGAGGGGCTGCTCAGCGACTTCGACAACCGCGACGCGATCCTGGCCGCCTGCTCGTTCGCCACCACCCACGACCAGGAGCAGCCGACCACGCTCCAGCAGTACGTGGAGCGGATGAAGGAGGGTCAGGAGCACATCTTCTACCTGACCGGCGAATCCCGTGCGGCGATGGAGAACTCGCCGCACATGGAGGCGTTCAAGGCGCGCGGCGTCGAGGTGCTGCTGCTGACCGACCCGGTCGACGAGGTGTGGGTCGAGGCCGTCCCCGGCTTCGACGGCAAGGAGCTGCGCTCCATCGCCAAGGGCGAGGCCGACCTCGACACCGAGGCGGAGAAGGAGGAGGTCAAGGCCGAGCGCGAGAAGCAGCAGCAGGAGTACGCGGGCCTGCTGACCTGGATGGGCGAGCAGCTCGGCGAGGATCTGAAGGAGGTCCGGCTCTCCACCCGGCTCACCGTCTCCCCGGCCTGCATCGTCTCGGACACCAACGACGTGACCCCGGCGCTGCAGAACCTGTACCGGGCCATGGGGCAGGACCTCCCGGCCACCAAGCGCATCCTGGAGCTCAACCCGGGCCACCCGCTGGTCTCCGGTCTGCGTGCGGCCCAGGCCGAGCGCGGCGCCGCCGCCGACCTCGCCGAGACGGCCGAGCTGATCTACGGGATGGCGCTGCTCGCCGAGGGCGGCGAGCTGCGTGACCCGTCCCGCTTCACCAGGCTCCTGGCCGACCGCCTGGAGCGCACCCTGTAGCAGTCGCCGCCGCGCGGCAGTTCCGCGGCCGGCCCGCCCGGGGCCCCGCCGGGTCCGTTCAGGACCTGGCGGGGCCCCGGTGCGCACGGGAGGCAGGCCCGCCCGGACTAGAATTTCAGTCGGAGTGGGAGTGCCGATGAGGGACGTGGCCGTGAGCGACCGCAGGACAACGATGTTGCAGGCCGCCGCGCGGGTCATCGCGCGCCGGGGCGTGCGCGGGCTCCGGGTCGAGGAACTGGCGGCCGAGGCCGGGGTCTCCACCGCCCTCATCTACTACCACTTCAAGAACCGCACCGGGATCCTCCGGGCGACCCTGGAGTACATCAACGACCGGGCCGACCGCTACACCGCCGAGCGCGCCGAGGGAGCGCCCCCGCTCGACGCCAGGGGCGAGCTGGTGCAGACCCTGCTGCTCGAATTCCAGGACGCGCCGGAGGTGCGCGAGAACAGCATCGCCTGGGGGAGCTGCGGGCCAGCGCGGTCTTCGATCCGGAGCTGCGCGAGGACCTGGCGAAGTCGACGCTGGTGTGGGTCCAGGACGTCGCCGAACTGCTGGGCCAGGTCCACCCGATGGCCGGTGCGGCCGCCCTGGCCATGTCGGCCGAGCGGCTCACCGCGCTGGTGGAGGGCCTGAGCAGCCGCTGGCTCAGCGGCAGCCTGCCGCTCGTGCACGCCAGGGAGCTGACGGTGGGCGGGGTCGAAGCCGAGTTGCAGCGGCTCTCCGGGTGACTCCGGTGGGTGGGGGTCAGAGGAAGTAGAGGCGGCTGAGGGAGACGGTGTCGGCGGGTTGGGAGATGAGGGGTTCTCCGTCGAGGGTGACGAGTCCGGTGTGGGTGTTGACGTCGACGTGTCCGGTGCGGGTGTTGCGGATCATGTTGTGGGGGCCGATGCCGCGGGTGTTGCGGACGGGGACGCGGCGGCGGCGGGTGGGGAGTTGGTCGCCGTTGTCGATGGCGGCTTGGGCGACGAAGGCGACGGAGATGTCGGCGGGGGTGGTGCCGTGTGCGCCGAATTG
Source organism: Streptacidiphilus sp. 4-A2 (assembly GCA_014284505.1). GTDB lineage: Bacteria > Actinomycetota > Actinomycetes > Streptomycetales > Streptomycetaceae > Streptacidiphilus. Next base: position 7,925,605 of record JAAFYY010000001.1, read on the forward strand.
TGGGCCGAGGATGAGGGGTTCGCAGCGGTCGGTGGAGGCGTTGGGGTCGCCGGTGACGCCGTAGGGGGAAGCCTGCTTTGAGGACGAGTTGGGGTTTGGCGCCGAAGTGGTCGGGGCGCCACAGGACGATGTCGGCGAGTTTGCCGGTTTCGATGGAGCCGATTTCGTGGGCGAGGCCGTGGGCGATGGCGGGGTTGATGGTGAGTTTGGCGATGTAGCGCAGGACGCGTTCGTTGTCGTCGCCGGTGTGGTTGTCGCCGTATCCGCCTTCGAGGGGCCGAGTTCGGTTTTCATTTTGCCGGCCATGGCGAAGGTGCGGCGGACGGTTTCGCCGGCGCGGCCCATGCCTTGGGCGTCGGAGGAGGTGATGCTGATGATGCCGAGGTCGTGGAGGATGTCTTCGGCGCCCATGGTTCCGGCGCGGATGCGGTCGCGGGCGAGGGCGGCGTCGCCGGGGAGGTCGGTTTTGAGGTCGTGGGCGGAGACGATCATGCCGAAGTGTTCGGCGAGGGCGTCGCGGCCGAAGGGGAGGGTGGGGTTGGTGGAGGAGCCGATGACGTTGGGGACGCCGGCCATTTTGAGGACGTTGGGGACGTGTCCGCCGCCGCAGCCTTCGATGTGGAAGGCGTGGATGGTGCGTCCTTGGAGGACGGCGAGGGTGTCTTCGACGGAGAGGCATTCGTTGAGGCCGTCGGTGTGCAGGGCGACTTGGACGTCGTGTTCTTCGGCGACGCGTAGGGCGGTGTCCAGGGCGCGGGTGTGGGCGCCCATGTCTTCGTGGACTTTGAAGCCGCTGGCGCCGCCTTCGGCGAGGGCTTGGGTGAGGGGTGCGGGGTGTGAGCTGGAGCCGCGGGCGAGGAAGCCGATGTTGACGGGCCAGGCGTCGAAGGCGTTGAAGGCGTGGCGCAGGGCCCAGGGGGAGTTGACGCCGACGCCCCAGACGGGGCCGAATTCCTGGCCGATGATGGTGGTGGTGCCGGAGGCGAGGGAGGCTTCCATGATGCGGGGGGACAGGAGGTGGACGTGGGTGTCGATGGCGCCTGCGGTGGCGATGAGGCCTTCGCCGGAGATGATGGTGGTGCCGGTGCCGACGATGACGTCGATTCCGTGGAGGGTGTCGGGGTTTCCGGCGCGGCCGATGGCGTGGATGCGGCCTTCGCGGATGCCGATGCTGGTTTTGCGGATGCCTTGGATGGCGTCGATGAGGGTGACGTTGGAGATGACCAGGTCGCAGGTGTCGTGGATGGCGGCGGCTTTGAGGTGGAGGCCGTCGCGGGCGGTTTTGCCGAAGCCGGCGAGGAATTCTTCGCCGGGTTGTTGTGAGTCGTTTTCGATGCGGATGATGAGGCCGGAGTCGCCGAGGCGGATGCGGTCGCCGGTGCGGGGGCCGTGGACGGCGATGTAGTCGGGGGGTGATGGTGTTGGTGGGGGTGGCGGGGCGGCCGTGGCAGCCTTGGGCGTCGAAGCGGCTGGCGGTCACGGGGTGTCCTCCTGGTAGTGCGTCAGGTAGCCGGTGGCGCGGGCTTTTTGGAGTGCTGTGTCGCGGGCGCCGGGGGCGTCCAGGGGTCCGTCGACCAGTCCGGCGAAGCCGATGGCCACGCGGGCGCCGCCGATGGGCAGCAGGGCGACTTCGACCACGGCGCCCGCGTCGAAGCGGACCGAGGAGCCGGCCGGGACCGCCAGCCGCATGCCGTAGGCCAAGGCCCGGTCGAAGGCCAGCCGCGGGTTCGCCTCGAAGAAGTGGAAATGCGAGGTGACCGTGATCGGTACCGACGCGGTGTTCCGCACCGGCAGTACCAGCACGGGCTCGACCGGCTCGTAGCCCTCGCCCGCGCCGGGCAGCGCCGCGCCGGGGGCGTCCGGCCCAGCGACCCGCCCGGCCCGAACGGGGAGTCGATCACGCACAGCCGCGTCCCGTCGTCGAACACCGCCTCGACCTGGATCTGGGTGACGATGTCGGGGACGCCGGGCAGGACGTCGTCGGCGCTGAGCACGCTGCGTCCGGCCTCGACCGCCTCGGCCAGCCGGCGCCCGTCCCTGGCCGCCTCGCACACGGTGTCGGCGATCAACGCGGTCGCCTCGGGAACGTTCAGCCGCAGCCCGCGGGCGTGGCGGGAGCGGGCGAGTGTGGCGGCCGTGTGCAGCAGCAGCCGGTCCCGCTCGGTGGGTGTCAGTCGCATGGTGCCTCGTCCTGTGAGAAGGGGGGAAGCGTCGGCATGGTCTGTGCGGTCAGGCGGCGGGGGTGCCCGGCTGGTCATGGGTGGAGCAGTGGATCCCGCCGCCGCCGGAGGCGATGTTGTCGATGCTCAGCGCCACGATGTCGCGGTCCGGGAACTGCTCGCCGACGATCTTCTGAGCGGCGCTGTCGGCCGCGGTGTCGCCGAACTTGGGCATGAACACCGCCCCGTTGGCGACATAGAAGTTGATGTACGAGGAGACGAACGCGTCGCCGCTGCCGCTGATCCGGTCCGGGTCGGGCTGCGGCAGATCGATGACCTTCAGGGCGTTGCCCCGCGCGTCCCGGGCGGACTGAGCACCGTCGGGCCTGCGCGGAGGGACTGCGACCAGACGTCGGCGGGCGCACCCGGGAACGGCTGGTCCAGCAGCACCACCCCGGGGGCGACAAAGCGGGCCAGGCAGTCGACATGCGCGTCGGTGATGTCCTGGCCGCGCACCCCGGCCAGCCAGATCACCTTGGTGACGCCGAGGGCCTTCATCAGCTCGTCCTCGATGTCGTCCCGGCTCATCCCCGGATTGCGGTTGTCGTTGACCACCGAGCTCTCGGTGACCAGCAGCGTGCCCTGGCCGTCGGTTTCGAACGCGCCGCCCTCGGCGACGACCGGTGTGCCGATCCGCGGAATCCGGTACTTGGCCAGGACGGCCGTCGCGAGCGCGGAGTCGTTCGCGTGCTCCTTCTGCTTGTTGCCCCAGCCGTTGAAGTTGAAGGTGACGCCCTTCAGGGTCCCGGAGTCGTGGACGAAGACCGGGAGCGTGTCGCGGGCCCACAGGTCGTCCACCGGCATGCTGACGACCTCCACGCCCGAGCCGCAGGCCTGCTGGGCCGCGTCCTCCTGGCCGGGCCGGGCGAACAGCACGACCGGTTCGTAGCCCGCGACCGCGCGCGCCAGCCCCGCGATGTCCTGGCGGACGCCGGGCAGCTGGTCGCCCCAGATGTCGCTGGAAGCGGGCCAGCACATGAAGGTGCGCGCATGCTTCTCCCATTCGGCGCCGAGGGTCCGCCCGGCGTCGCCGCCCCGGCCGGGGACGGGGCGCCAGCCGGGTCGGAGCTGTCGGGATCAGCCGAATCGTCCGGGGCGGCGGAGGAGCAGCCGGCGGCGCCGAGGGCGAGCAGGCCGACCCCGGCCAGCGACTGGAGCAGTGTGCGGCGGGAGGGGGAGAAGGGCATGGCAGAACTCCGGGTGGTGCGGTGCGGTGCGGTGCGGTGCGGGCTGTGGGGCTGTGGGGCTGTGGGGCCTGTGGGGTGGTGGGGTCCGCGGTTTCAGGGGAGCGGCTGGTGCATCGTGGAGCAGTGGATGCCGCCGCCTCCGGCCATCAGCCGGTCCACGTCGAGCTGGACGATCTGCCGTCCGGGAAGACGGCGGCCAGGGTGGTCCGGGCCGCGGCGTCCTTGGCCGGATCGCCGAACTGCGCGGTGATGACGGCGCCGTTGACGACATGGAAGTTGAGATAGGAGTCGACGAACGAGGAACTCCAGGAGCGGACCTTGTCCGGCCCGTCCACCCGGACCACCTGGAGCGGCCGGCCCCGGGCGTCGGTTGGCGCGGGTCAGCAGGGCGAGCTGTTCGCGCGCGTCGGGCCCAGACGTCGTTGCGGTCCTGGGGCACCTGCACCATCACCACGCCGGGCGGATGAACCGGGAGGTGACGTCGATGTGGTTGTCGGTGAGTCGCGGCCCCTGACGCCCGGACCCAGAGCATCTTCCGGGCACCGTAGGCGTCGAGTACCGCGCGTCGATCTCGTCCGGCTCAGGCCGCGGTTGCGGTTCTTTGTTGACCAGGCTGCTCTCGGTGGCGAGCACGGTGCCGTCGCCGTCGGTCTCGATCGCGCCGCCCTCGCCGACGAAGGCGGCGGTACTGAAGGGGAGCCGCTTCATGGGCGCGCGACGGCGGCGGCGACCAGCCGGTCGCGGTCGTGGGTCTGCTTGTTGCCCCAGCCGTTGAAGCCGAGGCCGACGGTGTCCAGGCGGCCCGCCCCGGCGCGGCGGAACACCGGGCCGGTGTCCCGCATCCACAGGTCGTCGACCGGGATCGAGGCGGTGACCTCGACCGCCGGCCCGCAGGCGACCCGGGCGGCGGCCGCGGCGGACTCGTCGGCGGCGCACATCAGCACCGGCTCGAACTGGGCGATGTTCACCGCGATCAGGGCGATGTCCTGCTGCACCCCGCGCAGCTTCCGGCCCCAGACCGTTCTTCGAGGACGGCCAGGACATCCAGGTGCGTGCGTGCGGCACCTCGTCCCGGTCCACCCACGGCCGGTTCGGGTCCGGCTCGTCCGCGATCGCCCCGGGGCCGTGGTGTCCGGGGCCGGCTCGGGGGCCCCGAGGATGCGGCTCACCAGGGAGCGCCGGGCGGGAGGGGAATCGTTCATGAGCTCTCCAGATCAAGTGTCGTCCGGTCGGGCGCTGCGGGCGAACGCTCAGCGAGGGCGCTCCCTGGTCGACATTTCGAGTGTCGCATTGACTGAAACTTCAGTCAATGTCGCGGCGAAGGCTGCCCGCCCTGGCGCCGGCCCGTGCTCAGGGGCTCCCGAGCTCCACGTCGATCGCCTCCGCAGCAGCCGCCGGGCGTGTTCGAGCGGAGGGAGCCGCTGAGCCAGCGCTGGCTCAGCCCTTCCAGCAGCGCGGTGAGCCGTTCGGCCGCCGCCGCGTGGCCCGGCGCGGTGCCGCCGGGGTGGGCGCGGCCGATCAGGTCGGCGGTCCCGTGCACCCAGGTGAGCGTGGCCCTGGCGAGGTCCTCGCGGAGGTCTGGCTCGAACACGGCGCTGGCCCGCAGCTCGCCCCAGGCGGTGCTGTTCTCGCGGACCTCCGCGTGTCCTGTAGTTCGAGCAGCAGCGCCTGTTCCAGTTCGGAGCGGGGGTGGGGGTGTCCGGCGGGCTGTCCCGCTCCGCGGTGTAGCGGTCCGCGCGGTCGCTGATGAACTCCAGCGTCCGGCGGAGGATCCCGGCCCGGTCGTCGAAGTGGTAGTAGATCAGCGCGACGGACACGCCCGCCTCGGCCGCGAGCTCGGCCACGCGCAGCCCGCGCACCCCGCGACGGGCGATGACGCGGGTGGCGGCCCTGAGTATCTCGGTTCGACGGTCTGGCACGGAGCACACCCTAGCCGTCCGGCCGGATTTCCTGACTGCTCTTTCAGAATCCAGACAGCCGAGCCGCCGATGAGCCGGGTCTGCTCCGTCAATGTCCGCATTCGGAGCAAATAGCACCGTGGTCCGCAGCGGGCAATGCGCTCCGGATGTATTGACTGAAGTTTCAGTTCGATGCAAGATTCGGGTCACCACCGCTCCTGCCCGGGAGCGGGGGACCTGTCCGGCCGCCGGCCCGACCCGCGCCGCCCGTCGTACCGGCGGGCTCCGCGCCCCGCCTCCGGACGGAGGTGCGTACCGCGACCGCCCTGCCCGGAGCCCCGGGACGCACCCGACGACGCCGAAACCCGACGACGCCGAAGCCGACGCCGCCGAAGCCCGACGACGCCGCACCGACGATCCGCACTGATGATCTGCACAAGGGAAGAGCTGTCATGACTCTGCGTATGCCTGCCGAGTGGACCGAGCACGAGCGCTGCCTGATGGCCTGGCCGACCCGGGCCGAGCTGTGGGGCGAGGAGGCGCTGGACCAGGCCCGGCACGAATACGCCCAGGTCGCGCGGGCCATCGCCGGGTTCGAGCCGGTGACCATGGTCGCCCTGCCCGGCCAGGGCGAGCAGGCCGCCGCCCTCTGCGGGGAGGGGTCGAGGTGGTCGAGCTGCCGATCGACGACTCGTGTTCCGCGACTCCGGGCCGATCTTCGTGCTCGGGCCGGACGGCGAGCGCGCCGGAGTGGACTTCCGCTTCAACTCCTGGGCGAGAAGCACTTCCCCTGGGACACGGACGACCGGATCAGCGCGGCGCTGCTGGAGCGGCTCGGGGTCCGGCGGATCGAGTCGGCGATGATCCTGGAGGGCGGCGCGATCACGGTCGACGGCGAGGGCACGCTGATCACCACCGAGCAGTGCTTGCTCAACCCCAACCGCAACCCGGGCCTGAACCGCGAGCAGATCGAGGCCGAGCTCAAGGCACGGCTCGGGGTCACCAAGGTGATCTGGCTGCCCTACGGCGGCTTGCTCGACACCGAGACCGACGGGCATGTCGACGGCGTCTGCGCCTTTGTCGCGCCCGGCCGGGTGGTGGTGCAGCTCCCCGGCGATCCGGAGCACCCCGACTTCGAGCGGATGCGTGCCAACCGGCCGTGCTGGAGGCGGCCACGGACGCCCGCGGACAGCGCCTGGAGATCATCGATCTGCCGCAGAGCGCGTTCGTGGACGTCGAGGGCAAGCACACCGAGGTGGGCTACCTCAACTTCTACATCGCCAACGGCGGGTCGTCGTCCCGGTCGCCGGGGTCCCCGAGGACGAGGGGGCGCTCGCCGTCATCGCCTCCGCGCTGCCCGGGCGCAAGGTCGTCGGTGTCCGCTCCCGGGTGATCGCCTTCGGCGGCGGCGGGGTCCACTGCATCACCCAGCAGGTGCCCGCCGCGCCCGCCGCCGGCTGAGCCGCCGCGCCTGAACCACCGGGGCCGCAGCCCCGCCGCACTCCGGTCGCTGAGTCAGCCTTTCGCACCCCCAGCTGCGTCGCGCTCCCCGCCGCGCGGCGCACGAAAGCACGAAAGCCCGAAAGAGAGCACCGATGCCCAGACACCTGCCCCGCTCCGCACCGGAACCACCGGCCCGCAGATCCCGCCGCCGGACGGCCGCGGTCTGCGTCGCCGCGGCCGCCGTGCTCGGCCTGTCCGCCGCCTGCGCCGGGCCGCCCGCACCACCGGGGCCGCCGACGCCGCCGCGTACAAGCTCTCCGCCACCACCCCGGCGGCCAAGGGGATCTCTCCTCCTTCAGCTGGGCGATGTACGCGGAGCCGCTGACCCTGGACTACGCGATGGCCTTCGACTACCCGTCGAACACCATCCTGTCCAATGTCTGCGAGAGCCTGATGAAGTGGACGCCGCAGCTCAAGGAGGTCCCCGGGCTGGCGCAGCAGGCGCTCCACCCCGACCCGACCACCTGGGTCTACGACCTGCGCTCCGGCGTGCACTTCGACGACGGCAGCGTGATGACCGCCCAGGACGCGGTCTACAGCCTGGACCGGCAGCTGAACCCCAGGATCGGCGCGGCCTGGGCCGGGGTCTTCCAGAACGTCGCCTCGATCACCGCCACCGGCCCGCTCCAGGTGACGGTGAAGCTGAAGTCGCCGGACGCGCTCTTCCCGCAGTACATGGCGACCGCCGCGGGCGTGGTGGCCAGCGAGAAGGGGATCAAGGCGGCCGGCGCCAAGGGCACCAGCACCCTGGACTGCACCGGGCCGTACAAGCTCGGCGCCTGGGACAGGGGCAGTCGCTGGAGCTGGACCGGTTCGCGGACTACTGGGGGACCCGGCCAAGTCCGCCAAGGTGGTCTTCGACTTCCTCACCGACCCCTCGGCACGCACCAACGCGATGCTCACCGGGGCCGTCGACGGCGGCTATCTGATCCCGACCGAGAGCTACCAGCGGCTGCGCGACAGCGGCGTGGGCACCCTGTACTTCGGCGAGAGCCTGAGCACCGTCAACGTCAACATCACCAATATGAAGGGCGTGCTCGGCGACGCCCGGGTGCGGCAGGCGCTGTCGCTGGCGCTGGACCGGGCGGGCTTCGTCAAGCAGGGGCTGGCCGGCAACGGCCAGGTCACCAATGCGCTCACCGACCGGGCCGCCTGGCCCGGCGCCTCCGCCGACACGCTGAAGACCGCCTTCGACGACCTGCCCTCCACCACGCCCGACCTGGCCAGGGCCAGGCAGCTGATCAAGGAGGCGGGCGCGACCGGCAAGACGGTCACCGTCGCCACCAGTGCGATCGGCCAGGACGTCTCGCTGCTGGCCACCGCCGTCCAGGCGGCAGGCACCGAGATCGGGCTGAACGTCGAGGTGAAGACCATCGCCCCGGACGCCTTCTCGGCGCTGTTCACCGACCCCCAGGCCCGCCAGGGATCGACATGTTCCCGGAGACCTACTACCTCTCCGTCACCGACCCGATGGACCTGCTCGCCAACTTCCAGACCGGCAACTACCAGAACTACTCCGGCTACAGCAATCCGGCCTACGACAAGCTGGTCCAGCAGGCGACCGCCACCGACGACCAGGCCCAGCGGCTGGCGATCGAGGCGAAGATCCAGCAGATCGCCGTGGACCAGAACCTGTGGATCCCGGTCGCCAACTGGCCGGACGCGCTGTTCATGAACAAGCGGATCACCGGCGCGCCGACCACCATCTCCTACCTGTACTACCCCTGGGCCGCCGATGTCGGGGCCGCGAGATGACCTTCCTGCGCTTCGCCCTGCGGCGGCGGGAGATGGCCGCGACCCTGCTCGCCGCCTCGTTCCTGATCTTCGGAGCGATGTACCTGGCCCGGGCAACCCGGCCAGCTTCCTGCTCTCCGGACGCTCCGCCTCCCCGCAGGCACTGCGGGCCATCAGCGCCGAGTACCACCTGAACCAGCCGTTCGCGGTGCAGTACCTGCGCTGGCTCGGCCAGGTGCTGCAAGGCGACTTCGGCCGCTCCATCGAGTACCGCACCCCGGTGTCCACCCTGCTCGGGGCGCGGCTGCCGAGCACCCTGCTGGTGGGCCATGGCCCTGGTGCTGGTACTGGTCGTCGGCCTGCTGCTCGGCTGGACCAGCGCGGTGCGCGGCGGGGCCACCGACTCGGCCATCCTGGTCGCCACCACCTTCGCGGTGGGCACCCCTCCTTTGTCGCGGCCGTGCTGCTGCAAGGGCTGTTCTCGGTCAAGCTGGGCTGGTTCCCAGCAGCGGCAGCGGCAGCGGGCTCGCCTCGATGCTGTGGCACCTCACCCTCCCGGCGCTGGCGCTGGCGCTCTACCTGATCGGCATGCTCGCCCGGGTCACCCGCAGCGCCATGCTGGAGGTCATGGGCCAGGAACACGTCACCGTGGCCCGCAGCCGGGGGGTGTCCGAGCGGCAGGTGGTCCGCCGCCATGTCTTCCGCAACACCCTCGGCACGGTGCTCACCATGGGCGGACTGATCGTCTCCACCCTGCTCATCTGCACCGTCCTGGTGGAGACGCCTTCAGCGTCAACGGCATCGGGCAACTGCTCGACCTGTCCACCACCACCAAGGACTTCCCCGTGGTCCAGGCCATCTCGCTGATCATCGTCGGGATCTTCATGCTGGTGAACCTGGTCGTCGACCTGCTGCTCCCGCTGGTCGACCCCCGGGTCACCCTCGGTACGAGAGGAGCGGCCGCATGACCACCGCACTCCTGCGCCGACCCGGCCTCGCCCGGATCCGTACCCGCAGCCCCTGGCTCTACCTGCTCTGCCTCGGCTTCCTCGCCGTCGTCGTGCTGCTGGCGCTGCTCGCGCCCTGGCTCTCCCCGCACGACCCCAATGCCGTGGACCTCGGCAACGCCCTCGCCGGGCCCTCCGGCACCCACCCGCTGGGTGTCGACGGCTCCGGCCGGGACACCGCCTCCCGGCTGATCACCGGCGCCCGCACCTCGCTGCTCGGCCCGCTGGGCGTGGTGGTGTTCTCCACCGTCGCCGGGTCGTCGGCATCGCAGCCGGCTGGCGCGCGGCGGCTGGCTGGACTCACTGCTCTCCCGCACCACCGAACTGGCCTTCGCCTTCCCGGGACTGCTGCTGGCGATCCTGATCGTCTCGATCTACGGGGAGGGACTCACCGCCCCGGCGCTCGCCCTCGGTGTCGCCTATCTGCCCTATGTCAGCCGGCTCACCCGTTCGCTGGTCCTCGCCGAGCGCGAGCGCCCCTATGTCGAGGCGTACCAGGTGCAGGGCCACTCCGGGGTGCAGATCTGCCTGCGCCATGTGCTCCCCAATATCGCCCCGGTGGTGCTGGCGCAGTCCACCATCAACTTCGGCTACGCCCTGATCGACCTGGCCGGCCTGTCCTTCCTCGGCCTCGGCGTGCCGGCGCTGACCCCCGACTGGGGCCGGATGGTCTTCGACGGGGAACCGCCATCCAGTCCGGCTATCCGCTGTCCGCGATCCTGCCCTGTGCGGCGATCGTGCTGACCGTGGTCGCCTTCAACGTCGTCGGCGAGCGCTGGGCCGACCAGGTCGCCCGGAGGGACCGATGACCGACACCCTCGACATCCAGGGGCTGCGCCTGCGGCTGCCCGGCGCCGCCCGCCCGGTCCTGGCCGGGGTCGACCTCACCGTCGCCGAGCGGGAGACCGTCGCGCTGGTCGGCGAGTCGGGCTCCGGCAAGAGCCTCACCTCGCGCAGCGTGCTGCGACTGCTGCCCCCGGGCGCCACCACCGAGGGCACCGTCAGCGTCCAGGGGCAGGACGTGCTGGCCATGGACACCGGGCAGCTGCGGCAGCTGCGGACGCACACCGCGGCGATGATCTTCCAGGACCCCGGGCCGCGATCAATCCGCTGCGCCGGATCGGTGACTTCCTCACCGAGAGCCTGCGGCTGAACGCCGGCATGCCCGCCGAGGCCGCCGACCGGCGCGCCGCGGAGATGCTGGACGCCGTCGGGCTCGGCGACCGGGCGCTGCGGCAGTACCCGGGACAGCTGTCCGGCGGCATGCTGCAACGCGTCATGATCGCCGCGGCGCTGATGGGCGACCCCGCACTGATCCTCGCCGACGAGCCGACCACGGCGCTGGACGTGACCACCCAGGCCGAGGTCGTCGGACTCCTGGACGACCTGCGGGAACGTTTCGGCACCGGTCTGCTCTTTGTCACCCACGACCTCGGCCTGGCCGCGGCCATCAGCGACCGGGTCTATGTGATGTACGCCGGGCGGATCGCCGAGACCGGTCCGTCCGGCGCGCTGTTCGACCGGCCGCGCCACCCCTACACCGCCGCGCTGCTGCGGTCGACACCCCGGCTGGACGCCCCGCGGGGCCGACTGGCCGCGATCGAGGGGCAGCCGCCCAGCCTGCGCGAGGAACTGACGGGCTGCCCGTTCGCCGCGCGCTGCCCCTTCGCCGTGCAGCTGTGCGCCGAGGAGCTCCCGCCGCAGCTGCCGGTGCCCGGCGAGCCGGACCGCCTGGTCGCCTGTCACCGTGCCGACGAGCTCGCCGACCGGCTCGCGGGAGCACCAGCCATGAGTGAGACCACCCCGAAAGGAGCAGCGGCCGTGGACCGGACAGTGCTGGAGCAGACGGTGCCGGAGCAGACGGTGCTGGAGGTGGCCGGGCTGCACCGGGCCTTCGGCAGCGTGCGGGCGGTCGACGACGTCTCGTTCAGCCTGGCCAGAGGCGGATCGCTGGGCATTGTGGGGGAGTCCGGATCGGGCAAGACCACCACCGCGCGGATCATCGTCGGGCTGGAGCGCGCCGACTCGGGGCAGGTGCTGGTGCACGGCCGGGACCGCTTCGCCCCGGCGGAGCACGGCCGCTTCGGCCTCGCGGGCGGGGGCCGGGCGAAGCGGCTGGCCCGGGCCCGCGAGGTGCAGATGGTCTTCCAGGACCCCTTCCTCTCGCTCGACCCGCGCACCAGCGTCGACAGCGTGCTGCGGGAGACCCTGCGGCTGCACTTTCCCGAGTCCCGGGCCGACCACGCCCGCCGCGTCGGCGAGCTGCTGGACCAGGTCGGCCTCGGCGCCGCGAGGCCGACGCCCTGCCCCGGCAGCTCTCCGGCGGCCAGCGCCAGCGCGTGGCGATCGCCCGCGCGCTGGCGGTCGAACCGGCGGTCCTGGTGCTGGACGAGGCGGTGGCCGCGCTCGACGTGTCGGTGCAGGCGCAGATCCTCAACCTGCTGGCCGACATCCGCCAGGAGACCGGCATCGGCTATCTGTTCATCACCCATGACCTGGGCGTCGTGCGGTGCGTCACCGACGAGGTGGTGGTCATGCGACACGGACGGATCGTGGAGGCCGGAGACACCGGGACCGTCCTGGCCGACCCGCAGCACGCGTACACCCGGCTGCTGCTGGACTCGGTCCCCCAGCCCGGCTGGGACCCCAAGCGCATCGCCGCCGCCCGCCGCGCGCTGTGCTGACCGCGCTGTGCTGATCGGCTGGGTGACGCTCCGCCGGGGGCTCCGCCCGGATGGCCGAACAGCCCCGACAGGGCAGGGCAGGGGCAGGGGGGATACTGGGGCAAAATCCCCAGAACTCCTCACTGCCACGATCGGGGTCCCATGCACCTGTCCGGCCTGAGCCGACGCGGCCTGCTCCACGGCGGAGCCGGTCTCGCCGTGGCCGCCCTGGCCGGCTGCGGCTCCTCGGACACGGACAGCGGCGCCCCCGGCAGCGCGGCTCCCGCCGCTTCCGGGAGTGCCGCCCCGGCGCGGGCGGGAGCGGCAACGCGATGCCCGCCGAATGGCTGGAGCACGAGCGCACCTTTATGGCCTGGCCGGCCCTGACCGAGGTATGGGGCGACCAACTGCCCGCCGTCCGCACCGACATCGCCAACCTCGCCAAGGCAATCGCGCAGTACGAGCCGGTGGTGCTGATGGCCCGCCCGGACCAGTCCGACCAGGCCCAGCAGCAGTGCGGCAACGACGTCGAGGTGATCCAGCTCGCGGTCGACGACCTGTGGGCCCGCGACACCGGCCCCACCTTTGTCACCGGCCCGGCCGGGCTCGCCGGGGTGGACCTCAACTTCAACGGCTGGGGCAACAAGCAGACCCACGCGAATGACAGCCTGGTAGCCCGGAACCTGCTGGCCAGGTACCAGGTGCCGCGCATCCAGGCGCCGATCACCGGCGAGGGCGGCGCCATCGAGGTCGACGGCCAGGGCACCCTGATGGCGACCGAGAGCTCGCTGGTCAACCCCAACCGCAACCCCGGGCGCAGCCGCGACCAGATCGAGGCCGCGCTCAAGCAGCTCTTCGGCGTCCGTAAGGTCATCTGGTTCCAGGGCGTCGCGGGCAAGGACATCACCGACTGCCATGTCGACGCCCTCGCGCGCTTTGTGCAGCCCGGTGTCGTCACCCTCCACCGGCCCAACCCCGACAGCCCGCCCGACGTCTGGTCCGCCGCCTCCGACCAGGCGCTGTCGGTGCTGAAGCAGGCCACCGACGCCCAGGGGCGGAGCCTGCGCATCGTGGAGATCACCGAACCCGACTTCGACAAGATCCAGGCCACCAGCAGCGACTTCCTCGCCAGCTACATCAACTTCTACGTGCTCAACGGGGCCGTGATCGTCCCCCGCTTCGGCGACCAGAGCGCGGACGACAACGCCGCTTCCATCCTCGGCGACCTGCACCCGGGCCGCGACATCGTCCAGGTCTCCATCAATGCCATCGCCTCGGGCGGCGGCGGCATCCACTGCTCCACCCAGCAGCAGCCCAAGCTCGGCGCGGCCTCGCCGCAGGCCTCCGCCTCGTGAGCCCGGCGCGCCGCCTCGGGACGACGGCGCGCCGCCGCCTGCGGCTGAGGCTGCGGCATCCGCTGGTGCTGACCGTGCTCGTACTGGCGCTGTGCGGCGCCGGGGTGGGGCTCTATCTGAACGAACGCAACAGCCGCCAGCAGGTCACCGTCGTCGGCAACCCGACCGCGCCGGACTGGATCGAACTCGACGTCACCGCCCAGGGGTGGACCCCTCGGCGCTGGAACTCTCGCTGTCCGTGGTGGCGATCCCGCACGGCAGCTTCGCGGCGGAGCCGGACTCACGGGTCTTCACCAAGGCCGTCGAGGTCACCACCGTCTCCCTGAGCACGACCACCTTCCACACCACGGCCGGCGAGCCCGCACCGCTCCAGGTGGTCAGCGCGGGCCTGTACAACGGCACCCCCACCGACTACCCCTTCGACGACTACGACACCTCGGTCGGCTGGGTCGCCTCGGTGAACGGCCAGGACGTGCCGCTGTCCGTCACCTTCAGCGACTCCGACCCGTTCTTCGTGGTGCGGCCGACCAGGACCGCGACCGCCGGGCAGGCCACCCTGATGGACGCCCGGGCCGGGCGTTCGCGTGCCACGTTCATCCTCGCCTGGTTCATGATGATCGCGATGTGGGCGCTGGCGCTGGCCGTCCTCGGCGGCGCCGAAGTCCTGGTGCGCCGCCGCCAGGGGATGATCTGGCCGGCCCTGGGCTGGATGGCGGCCACCCTCTTCGCCCTGGTCGGGCTGCGCAACGCGGCCCCCGGCAGCCCGCCGATCGGCTCGCTCATGGACTATGTCGCCTTCTTCTGGGCGGAGGGCATCATCGCCGCGAGCCTGGCCTGCGCCGCCGCCTTCGGCGTCCGCAACGAGCGCAGATCGCTGGCTGCGGAGAAGGCCGTGCCGCCGCCGTAGCCCCCCTGCCCCGGGCCGCTCACCCCGGCCGCTCACCCCCGGCCGCTCACCCCCGGCCGCTCACCCGGGCCGCTCACCCCGGCCGCTTACGCAGGTGGCAGCCGGTCCGCGCCTGCCGCGAGGCCGAAGACCAGCGCGCGCACCACGGCCCGGGCGTCCACCTCCGACCCCAGCGAGCGGATCGCCGCCAGCCCGTCCGCTGCGGCGGCCAGCGCCTCACCCAACGTCAGCGCGTCGACTGCCTCCACGCGTTCGACCGCGAGCACCCGGAACAGCTCGACAAAGCAGGCCCGCCAGCGCGCGTACTCCGCCTCGAGCGCCGCCCGTACCCGCTCGTCGGTCAGCGAGAACCAGTGCAGCGCCGAGTGCATCCGGGCGAGCCCCGCCGTCTCGGGCTGGGCCAGCAGCTCGACCACCCGCCCGGCGCGCTCCTCGAAGCCGCCGGGGGCGGCCACGGCCTGCTCCATCGGCGTGATCCACTCCGAGCGGATGTCCTCGACCACGGCGACGATCAGATCCGTGCGGTCCTTGAAGTGGTAGTGGCACATCCCGTGCGTCACGCCCGCCGCAGCGGAGACATTGCGTGTGGTGAACGGGACGTCGTCGGCGCCCGCGAGCAGGCTCCGGGCGGCGGCGATCAGCCGGGCGCGGGTCTGTTCGCCCTTCGCGGAGACCCGGGGCTTCCGGGCCGCACCGACCGCACCCTGCTCCGCCCTGCCGCCGTCCCCCTGAGGTGCACCGACGCCCATGCCCTTGCCTCCCGTAGCCACGCGCCCACCATAGCCACGCCGCTGGACGGCTGTGAGCGAACCCCGTCCGTTGCTGCGCAATGTATTGACCGAGCGCATGGTCAGTTATAGCTTCTCGGCAACCGCAACAGCGCAGCCGCGCCGCCCCAGCCAACGGAGGCCAATCATGGACCGACACGGCAAAGCCGAGGACTCGCACGACCCCCTGAGCGCACTCCACGCCCGCACCTTCGACCGTCGCCGCTTCCTGGCCGCCGCCGGGCTCACCGCCGCCGGCGCCACCGTCGCGGTGACCGGCCTCGGCACCGCCACCGCCCGCGCCGCTGCGGCCCGGGCCCTCCCGGTCGGCGCGCGCAGGGCCAACGCCACCGCCGCGACCGCAGGCAGCTTCGCCGTCCCGCTGGACAGCGTCCCGCACACCCGCACCTGGATGGCCTTTCCCGACAGCACCGCCATCTACGGTCGCAAGCTGTCCGGGATGCAGGCCAATATCGCGCTGATCGCCAACACCATCGCCGACTACGAGCCGGTCTACCTGCTCGCCAACTCGGCCAGCGTCGCCACCGCCAAGCGGCTGTGCACCAACCCGAACGTCACGGTGATCGGCTCCATCCCGATCAACGACTGCTGGATGCGCGACTCAGGACCGATCTTCCGCATCGACGGCAGCGGTGACCTCAACGCGATCGGGCTCAACTTCAACGGCTGGGGCAACAAGCAGGTCCACAACTACGACGCCCTGGTCGCGCAGCGCGTCGCCGCCTACCTCGGCGTCGGCTTCACCGCCGCCGGGCTGGTCAGCGAGGGCGGCGCCATCGAGACCGACGGCTCGGGCACCCTGATGGCTACCAAGAGCAGCATCATCAACTCCAACCGCAACCCGGGCATGTCCCAGGCCCAGATCGAGCAGGCCATGTGCGCGGCCTACGGGGCCTCGGAGGTCATCTGGTTCACCGGTATCAGCGGCCAGGACATCACCGACGACCACGTCGACGCGACCTCGCGCTTCCTCTACCCCGCGGCGGCCTGGTACAGACCCCCAACCCGGCCGACCCGGCGGACATCTGGTCCAACGACGAGAACCAGCAGTACCAGACCCTGTCCTCGGCGACCGACGCCGATGGCGACCCGATCGCCGTCACCGCCCTGGAATCGCCGGACTACAACAAGATCCGCGCCGCCAGCGCCGACTTCGTCGACTCCTACGCCAACTACTACGTCTGCAACGGTGCCGTCATCTCCGCCCAGTTCGGCGACACCACCATGGACCGCAACGCCAAGGCCGTCCTGCAGAGCCTCTTCCCGGACCGCGACGTGATCCAGCTCAACATCGACAACCTGGGCAACCAGGGCGGCGGCATCCACTGCGTCACCCAGCCCCAGCCGGCCGCGTAGAACCTGCTCCCCCCGGCACCACGTTCGCTGAAATGGCTGGATGGATGCTCACTCGTTCGAGTGAGCATCCATCCTGGAGTCGGGAAAACGGGGAGGCTCTGCCCGCAGCAACAACCTAATTGGAGGCGGACATGGCTTACCCCAGCAGCTACAAGTACACCCGGGAGCACGAGTGGCTCCAGGTCGACGGCAAGACGGCCTCGGTCGGCCTGACGGACTTCGCGCAGAAGGAGCTCGGCGACATCGTCTTCGTGGAACTGCCGGAGGTGGGCAAGGTGTTCCAGGCTGAGGAAGCCTTCGGCACCGTGGAGTCGGTGAAGGCGGTGTCCGAGCTCTACGCACCCGTCTCGGGCAAGGTCACCGCGACCAACACCGACCTCAGTGACGACCCGGAACTGATCAACGAGGACGCCAACAGCACCTGGCTCATCAAGATCCAGATGTCCGACACCAAGGAGCTGGACGGCCTGCTCAGTGCCGACCAGTACCAGGCGTACATCGCTCAGGAGTCGTAACTCCGGACGCCATTGACCGGATCGCACGGCGGATCCCCTCCACGCGGGAACGCACGCCGTCGGCATCGGGGCCATTCCGGAACATCTCCGGTACGTCACCCCGGCACACCCTGCACAACCCGCCGGGCAGCGCTTCCAGGCTGCCCGGCACACCGCAATTCGCGCATTCCAGCATCCGGCGGACGACCCGCACCGGCTGCACACTGCGCTCCGGAGGCCGGACGGTGGCGGGCGGCATCTTGGCGATGAGCCGTTTGCGCGCCAATGCGCCCGCACAGTGCACAGTCTCCGGCAGGCCGGCGGTCAGCGCCGTCGTGAGGTGGCCTGCGGTCGCCCCGCAGGCCAGCCACTCGGCCGCCAGCCCCTCCAGCTCCTGGCATTCGGAAGCCGAGAGCGCCATCCGGCCATCGGCCCGCCCGAGCCCCGCCAACGCCTCGTACGCGGCGGACCGGACCGGCCGCGACTGACGCGGCTCCTCCTTCGGCTGAATCTCCTTCTCCAGCAAGGAAGATGGCGATGCATCAGAACCCTTCCCCGCGAGAAACCGGCTCCACCAGCCGTCGTCCCGCGCGGTGCGGGAGAAATATGTCCGGTACACCCAGCGGATCCGTCGGCCACCGGCGTTCACCAGGATCCGGCACAGGTGACCGGCGGCGGAGAGCCTGCTCAGCGCCGACCGCACGGCCTGCTGGCCGTAGAGCGGCTGCTCCCGGGCGAGGGTCTTGGTGTCGATGGCGGCGCCGTCGGGCAAACGGTCGATAAAGGCCGCGAGATACGCTTCGCGTGCGGGCAGGTGTGCGAAGTCCCCTTCGCGGCGCGGCTTCTGGCCCGAAGCCGAAACTTTTCCATACCCCGACGCGGCCATTGGCGGGGCGTACGGGCGGGTGTCAGCGCTAATGTTGTCGATAGCCACAGGATCGCCTTTGGATCATGATGGTCAAACCCCCGTCTGGTGTCGTAAGCACCGGCGGGGTTGTCTGTTGTTGCGCACGCTACACGCCGACAGCGCAGCGTCGCGACCTGGTAACGAATAGTCATACTTGCAGGCGCGGCCGCCTCTGGGAGGGTGGGTGGGTTGTTCAACCCACCCATTCCTTACAAACGTCGCTCGCCTCCCGCCGCCTGCTACCCGAGCGCCGGGCTACCCCACATCCTGCCTGGCCGCGAACGCCACGAACTCCGCCCAAGCGCCGGGCGCAAAGGCCAACTGCGGCCCAGACTTGTCCTTCGAGTCCCGGACATGAACAGCGTCGAGGCAGGCAGCGACCTCGACGCAGTCGCCGCCCTCAGTGCCGCTGTAGCTCGACTTGAACCATGCCACTTCGCTGCTCATAGTTCCTCCGCTAGTTCGCTGATGAACCGTGCCGACTCCTCAGGGTTGAGGGCCTGTCGAAGGATCATTGCATGGCGCTGTGTCAGCAGGCTTACCTTCTCCGGGTCCGAGTAGAGCAGGGCCGCCGCCTGCCCCTCTTCGTAGGCGAGCCGATCATGTCCTGGCGTCTCCAGGAGAACGAAGGGCCCGTTGACCCCTGGATGTGCGCCAGTGGACGGGACAACTTGAACGGCCACATGACGGGGACTCCCTGCTGCCAGCAGATGAAGCAGTTGCTGCCGATGTGTTGCATCGTCGCTGATGCGGCGATGCAGAGCGGCCTCTTCGATCAGGAAGCTGAAGGACTTGGTCTGCTTCTTCAGTAAGTCCTGGCGTTCGAGTCGGGCGACGACGCGCTCTTCGACCGTTTCGTCGTCCAGCGGCGGCCAGTGCGCGTTCATGAGCGCTCGCGCTGTGGCCTCGGTCTGGAGCAGCCCAGGAATGAGCTGGTTTTGGTAGGAGTTGAGCACGGTGGCCTCGGCCTCGTAGCGCATGAAGTCCTGCGAAAACGAGGGAAATTTCTCCGGCTTCAGGTACTCCGCAGCCGCCACCAGCAACCCTCGCGCGCTGCACCGCTCGTCCGCGACCTCAAGCAGTCGCAACGTCGGCCGCCGCCGTCCCTGCTCCATCGACTTGACCGTCTCGATCTCGTAGTTGGCGGCCTTGGCCAACTCCTCACGTGTGACGCTTGCTTGGGTACGCCAGAGCTTGATCTGGTTTCCGCAGTACCGCCACGCCATCGGCGGCTGGGAGGCCTCGGTCATCAACCGCCCCTGTTCTGTCCAGGTACACCACGGGTACCGACACCTTCTGTACCCGAGTCGTCACTCCCGAGGCTATTCCTTGGCCGCCACCGTAGGAGCGTCGATTGGCGGAATTGCGCACCCCCGGGTGACGCCCGACCGCCGTGCCCATCCTGCGTGACAAGGACTTCGATGGCCGCGCCCTCCACACCTCGCACCACCACGCCCACCATCACCGACTGGCAACTGCCCCGGCACCCCGCAGCGTCGGTCGCTCCCGTGAACTGCTGCGCGCGTTGGCCCGCTCCTGGGGGCTGTGGGAGGAAACGACCGAAACGGCCGTCCTGCTGCTCAGTGAGCTGGTGACCAACGCCTGCCAGCACGCGCGCGTGCCTCCTGGGCGCCAGATCGGCATCCGCTCCGTCCTGCTCGACGGGACCCTGCGCATCGAGGTCTCGGACGCCAGTGACGACCTTCCTCAACCGCGCCGCGCCGCACCCGACGACGAGTCGGGCCGAGGCCTCGCCCTCGTCGCCGCCCTCGCCTTCACCTGGGGCGCCCACCCCCGCCCCACGGCATCGGCAAGACCGTCTGGTTCGAGCTGCGCGCGCTCGCCGATGCCGACTCCTGCGGAAGGCCGGCACGTCAGCCGCAGTGACGGCGGATAGCCTGGGAACTCCTCGCTCGCTGCGGACAGGACTGGGCGTGGAGAACTCCCAACGAACACGGATACGCGCCGGAGACACGGCGGCCTTCGCCGCGCTCTTCGACACCCATGGCCAGGCCGTCCACCGCTACGCCGCACGCAGCACCGGCGACTGGTCCACCGCCGAGGACGTGGTCTCGCTGACCTTCCTGGAGGCCTGGCGGCTGCGGGGCTCGCTGCACGAGGAGGGCGGCCCGCTGCTCCCGTGGCTGTTCGGCATCGCCACCAACGTGCTGCGCAACACGGCACGTTCGGCGCGTCGGCACCGGGCCGCGATGGAACGCCTGCCGCCGCGCGAGCTCGTCCCGGACTTCGCCGACGAACTGGTGGACCGGATGCACGACGCGGCGAAGGTGGCTGCGGCCCAGCGCGCGCTGGCGGCGCTGCGGCGCCCGGAGCGGGAGGTGTTCGCGCTGGTGGTCTGGTCCGGCCTGGACTACGTCTCGGCAGCGGAGGCTCTGGGCGTGCCGGTGGGTACCGTCCGCTCGCGCCTCTCCCGCGCCCGGACCCGCCTCCAGGCGCTCGCCGCAAAGGAGTTGGAACTCGCTTCCGAGTCCGGACAGTACCGGGCAGGACGGGATGAACCTTCCCAGTCGTACCAGAAGGGAACAAACCGATGAACGCCGCCCCGAGCCCGGAAGAGCGGGCCGAGTTGTCCGCCTCCTGCCCGACCCCGGCGCACCGGCCCTCACGGACGACCGCCGCACTGTACTGAGGGGGCACCTGATGACCGAGATCCACAAGCCCGCAGGACCGTCGACCGTCCGCCGTGTGTGGCTGGCCGCAGGCGCGCTGACTGCGGCGGCTGCCACCGTCGCCGCGCTCGCGCTGACCAGCTCCGGCAGCACCACCGGCCCCGGCGGCACCACCACCGCCCTGATGGCGGTCGGCGAGCCCCTCGCGGGTTCGCACCAGCAGGCGGTGCAGCTGCTGGACAGCATCGCCGACACGGCCTACAGCGTGAACAGCGACACCGCGCCGCGCGGCGACCAGTTCGTCTACGTGGAGAGCAAGGCAAGCTCGTACGGCATCGTGCAGAACTCCGGCGGCAAGGGCACGGTCCACTTCTACGGCCCGACCGAGCGGCAGCTCTGGCTGTCGGTGGACGGCAGCCAGGCGGGCCTGCTGGAGGCCCCGGACGCCACTCCGCCGTTGCCCCACCAGTCGCTGGACCCCGTCACCCAGCCGAGCATCCAGACCCCCACCTACGCCTACCTGGCCACGCTGCCGACCGACCCGCACGAGCTGTTGAAGCTCATCTACGCCCAGACCAAGGGCAAGGGACACACTCCCGACGACGAGGCCTTCGTGGCCATCGGCGATGCGCTGGGCGGGACAACGGCTCCGGCGGCGGTCAGCGCCGCCTTCTACCGGGCAGCGGCGCTGATCCCTGGCACGGAACTGGTGCCGAACGCCGTGGACACGCTGGGTCGCAAGGGCGTGGGTATCGCGCGTGAGGACAGCTTCGGGGTGCGCACCGAGTGGATCTTCGATGCGAAGACCCACGAGTTCCTCGCCTCGGAGTCGGTCCAGGCAGTCGACAGCGCCACGCTGCCGAATCCGTCGAACAGCCCCTCACTCAGCGCGAGCGCGCAGCAGGACGTCACCGACCCCGACATCAAGGCCGGCACCATACTGACCAGCACCGCAGTCATCACCCGCGCCGTCGTGTCCCAGTCCGGCCAACTGCCATAGCCCCCACCCCTCCCGCTCACCCCTGAGGGGGGCGCCGGCCCAGCGCCCACCCCGCCCCGACCCGCCCCCTCAGCGCCGAGGTGCTCCGCCGGGAAGCCGTCCGCACCCACAGACCAACCACCATCCACTCCGCGTCCCGGTCTCCTCGACCACGGCTCCCCCCCGAGGGCGATTCAGGCCGAGGCCTCGCCCCCGTCTTGCCTTCGCCCGGGGCGCCTGCCCCGCTTCCGCCCCTGCGACATCGGCAAAGCCAGCTCGGTTCGAGCTCGCGGATTCCGTGGGTTCTTGAGGCTGTGCGGCGGGACGGCGCGCAACCCTGGGGAAGCTCCTGGCTGGCCCTCTTGACCGTGTGCGTCACTCCGGCAATGGTCGTGGAATCAGGTACTACCGACTTGGCAGGGAGACCAGTCATGGATCTGGAGTTCATTGGTGTTGACCCCGATTCGGACAAGATCAATTGCCCCACGTTCTGGGTGAGCCACGACACGCAGGAGATCGTCACCCAAGGCTGGAATGCTGGGGCCGAGTTGCTGGATGCATGCCGTGAGACCGGGGAGATCCCCGACACTGAGTCTGTCGTCCGGATTCCGTTCCGGATGATCCCGTTACTGAGGGAGGCTTGCGATGCTGCCGAGCGCGGAACTGCCGGACGCGCACAGCTTTGAGAAGCTGATGGACGCTGCTGAACGGTCAGCTGTGCACCTGGAGATGCGTGATGTCTACGAGGTGGATGCGAGTGATGAGGACTTCCAGCACTGGCGGCGCACCGGTCGGCGTCGTGAGGATCCCGAGTACTGGTCGGAGTGGAGCGATCTGATCGGCAGAGCTACCGCTCGGGGTGTGTCCGTCCGCCGTGCTCGCATTGTTTCCGAGCCGGTCACGGAGTACATCAGGTTCGAGCACGCGGGCACTGACAGCATCATCGCTGCTGGTGAGGCTGTGCGCTGGACCCCCCGGCGGAACGTCTCAGACATCGCCTTGCCTGGGAACGACTTCTGGCTGTTCGACGACCGGGTGGTCCGCTTCGGTTTCTTCTCCGGCGATGGCTCCTACACCGGCGAGGAGTGGACAGAACTCTCAGCCGTAGTGCGGCTCTGCACTGCGGCATTCGCCGCTGTGTGGGAGCGCGGAGTCGCGCATGAGGAGTACAAGGTCTGACGCGCAGGCGCGCGCGACTGCCAGCCCATGCCCATGTCGCCCTCATCCAGCGCTCAGACTGCCCGCAAGGCTCTCGCCGACCGCCTCGGTGAGATCCGTCGGGAGGCCGAACTCACCGGGCGTGAGCTGGCTGCACTCGCCGGCTGGAGTGCTGCCAAGTCAAGCCGGATCGAAAACGCCAAGACGGCTCCCTCGAACGCGGACATCCGGGCCTGGTGCGAGGCATGCGGCGCTCAGGAGCAGGCTGCTGACCTCATCGCGGCCAAATACAACTCGGACTCCATGTATGTCGAATGGCGGCGCAAGCAGCGCACGGGCCTGCGCAGGCTCCAGGAGGAGACAGTTCCCCTGTTCGAGCGTACTCGCCGCTTTCGTGTCTACTGCTCGAACCTTGTCCCAGGCCTGTTTCAGACCGATGCCTATGCGACTGCCCTGCTCACCTCGATCACGCGCTCTCGAGGCATCCCCAATGACGTGCCAGAGGCTGTCGCCGCACGGATGGCCCGCTGCCAGGTGATCCGTCACGGTGACCACCGCTTCGCTGTCCTCGTCGAGGAGGAGGTGCTCTACTTCCGGATCGGTGACGACGCGGTGATGGCCGGGCAACTTGGCTACCTCCTGTCGGTCATGGTGCTCCCATCGGTCTCGCTCGGCATCATCCCCAGGACCGGGAAGCGCCCGATGTGGCCAGTTGAGACGTTCATGGTCTACGACGACCGCCTCGCCGCAGTGGAACTCCTTTCGGCTGATGTGACCGTATCCACCCCCAGTGAGGTCGACATCTATGTGAGGGCCTTCGGCGAGCTGGCCGAGCTGGCGGTCTACGGTGCTGCGGCGCGAGAGTTGCTCACCAGGGCCATTAGCTCGCTCGGGTAGTTTGCGTGTAACCCCGTGCAATGCCCTCGCGCCAGGAATCCCGGCGCTCCTGACGTCGATGCCATGAGGCCGACAGCAGTACCTACGGCCCGTCAGGTTCGCTGACCATCAGGCAATCATGACGAGAGGACAGCACGATGACCGTCATGCTCGACGTCCCTGCCGCCTTCACCTACCGCGACCCCCGCGCGCTGCTGAACGCGGTCCGCCCGCACGTCAAGGAGCTGACCCTCAACGTGTTCGAGGGGAATGCGACAGCGGCGACCTGTACGACCGGGAGGCGGCCCTCCTGTTGCGGGACAACACCATGGTCCGCAACATGGCTGAGCGCATCCTCAACAATGCCATCGCTTACACGATCACCGCCATGGAACACCCCGACGTCCACATCGGCGTCGGCAAGATCGTTGACATCGGCGTGCACCAGCTTCTGCTCGACACGCCGGTGTACTTCGCGATCTGCGAGGTCTACAACGGCGGCCGATACAAGCACCACGCGCCCTTCATCCAGCGCCGCCGAGACGGCATCGTCATCCGTACCGCCGAGTTCCTGCGGGCCAACGGGTTCGACGCCGACGAGGAACTGTGGGTCATGGATGGAACCGACTGCTCCCCGTGCGACTCCAAGGTCCCCGACAGCCACTGAGCCTGCCTATGTATGGTGCCGCTTCTCATTCCTCGAAACGGGAAGCGGCACCCCGGCACCACGACAAGGGAAGTCCGTTGCCTGTACAGCACAATCTCGACTCCGAGCGCGAATTGTGGGACACCTACGCGGCCGGTATCAAGGACGACGTGTTCGCGTCGCCCCGCTTCGGGTGGACCCAGTACGCGGGGCACGGCCCGGGCCCGGAGCTGCTGGGGGAGCCGAGGAGTGTCCTGGAGATCGGCTGCGGGAGCGGCCGGGCGCTGGCCGCGCTCGCTGAGCAGGGGGTCAGGGCCACCGGCCTGGATCTCTCCCCAGTGATGGTCGCCAAGGTAACCGAGCGGTGGAAGGAGACCGGCGCGCAGTTCATCTGTGGAGACGCACTCGACCACCTCAGCCGCACTGCAGACACCTTTGACGCGGTGTACTCCGTCTTCGGTGCGGCCTGGTTCACCGACCCCGCCAGACTCCTCCCGCTGATCGCCCGACGGCTCAACCCCGGCGGCCGGCTGGTCTTCTCCCAGGCCCCGGCCATCCCCGGCGCCTACGGCCCCCAGGGCATGTACAAGGGCGGCTTCGCCGGACCAGCCATGTACGCCTACCGCTACAGCTACACCCCGCGCCGCTGGCACACCCTGCTCCAGCGCGCAGGCTTCGTCGACCCGCTCGCCGAGGTGCTCGACGCCCCGACCCCAGGCCACATCGGCACACTGATCGTCCGGGCCGTGAAGGCGCCGTGACCCATTACCCGTCAGTGGCGCCGGGGCCCGCGTCCCCGAACCGGCCATCGGTCCGGTCGCTTTCTCCAACTGCATGCTGGCCGAGGCTGAGTTCTCCCGCAGTGACCTGACCGAAATGGTCTTCGACAGCTGCACGCTACGACAGACCGAGTTCGGACCTGGCACCTACCGCGACACCGACCTGCGTGGCAGCGACTTGAGCACTCTCCGGGGTGCCGGGAACCTCAAGCGCGCGATCATCTCCCCGTTCCAGGAATCCGAACTCGCCCGGGCACTGATCAGCGACCTGGACCTGACCGTTGCTGACGATCCGCAGTAAGCCGCATCCCGCGACACCACGACTGAGGGAAGGGGTTACCCGTACGGCACAGTCAAGGGCGACGTCTCCGCGTCGCCCCGGTGAACACTGAGGAGCGTCTGCTCGGGTGTCGGCTGGACCGGGCTGGCTGAGGGGGCGGTCGGGCGTGGGGTGAGCTGGATGGTTGCTGCTGCGAAGGCGGCTGCCAGCAATCTTGCTCGTCTCGGTGGGCGTGAGGGCTCACAGGGGATTTCCAGGGTGATGCGGAATGCTGCCGACGTCGAGTGCGAGGTCGAGGGGTCGTGTTAGGAGCAGTCCCATCGCCGTTCTGCCGAAGCCCGCCGTTGCTGTTGCGTCCTTCCCCCACCGAGTGAAGGCCGTTCGTGGACGGCTGCCGGGTGGGGACTCTGTGCGCTGGATCGCTTTGGTCGGCGCTCTCTTCGCGCTCTCCCAGGTGGTGTTCGTAACGCCTTCCATGGGGCTGGGCTGGGACGAGACCGTCTATGTGAGTCAGGTGACTCCGCACATACCCGCCGAGTTCTTCAGTGCTCCGCGTTCGCGCGGAATCTCCTTGCTGGTGGCGCCGTTGGTGGCGGTCACCGATTCGACGTCCGCGCTGCGGATCTATCTGGCCGTGGTTGCCGGGGCCGGGCTCTTCCTGGCGCTGCTGGCCTGGCGGCGGTTGCGCGACACCCGGGTGCTGGCCCTCGGGGGAGCGCTGTTCGCGACTCTGTGGGTGACTGAGTTCTACGGTCCCCAGGCGATGCCGAATGTGTGGATAGGACTGGGCGGGCTTGCTGCGGTCGGCTGCTTCCTCGACGCGCTGCGGCGGCCCGCAGCCCGCGCGCCCCTGTTCGGCCTGGTCGTTGCGCTGGCTGTCGCGGCGCTGATGCGGCCCAGCGACGCCGCCTTCCTCGCCCTCCCACTGGCGGTGGTGGCCCTGCGGCACTGGCGGCGCCGGCGGCTGCTGCTCGCCGTGCTCGGCGGGCTGTTCGCCGGGGCTGTCGAGTGGATCGTCGAGGCGTATGTGCGGTTCGGCGGCATCGGCGAGCGGCTGCACCTGTCCAGCCTCAACGAGGGCGGTCTCGGCCTGCACTGGGCTGTCGGCGACGTGCTGCGATCACTCAACGGCCCGACCCTGTGCCGGCCGTGTACGGTCGGCTGGCGGCACAAGCCGCTGGAGCTCACCATCTGGTGGGTGCTGCTGCCGGTGCTGGTGGTCGGCGGGGTGCTGGTCGAGCGGCGGGCCGGTCGGCTGGCCCCGGCGCTGCTGCCCGCGCTGTGCGGCTTCAGCGTCGCCTGCCCGTATCTGTTCATGATCACCTACTCTGCGCCGCGCTTCCTGATCCCCGCCTACGCGCTGCTCTTCATCCCGGCGGCGAGCCTGATCGCCTGGCTGGTCACCTCAGTCCGGCCGCAGCGGCGCCGGTGGACCCGGATCGCGGTCGCGCTCGGGCTCGCCCTCCAACTCGCCTCCCAGTACGCGCTGCTGTACCGGGAGGTGGAGTACACGGTCATCGGCCACAGCAACGAGACGTATGTAGCGGCCGCGTTGCACCGCCTCGGCCTCACCGGCGCCTGCCTGCTGACCGGCGAGGACGCCGAACCGCTCGGCTACTACTCGGACTGCCATTCGGCGGAGATCTACGGCAACGACGCCGATATCACCACCGCCGGCCTGCTCGCCGAAACGACGAAGTACCGCACCGCCCTGCTGCTCTACCCGACCGATGCCGTGCCGTCCTATGCCCACACCTGGACCCGGCGCACCGTGAACTCCTCGTCGGGGCAGCCGGACTATGTGGTCTACCTGGCCCCGTATTCCGCATAGCCTCCGCTGCCCGCGTAGCGCGGACAGCGGGGGTCAATGCGCCTGCCCGGTTCTCTAGCGGCCTGTCATGCGGTCGGCCAGAGCGGTCGCCGATCCCCGGGTGAAGTTGCCGAAGACCGGGAGTTGCCCGTCGGTGATTCTCTGGTCGACGGTGGGACTGGACAGCACCTTGCCGTCGAAGACAATGGCGAGCTCGCTGTTGATCGATGAACCGGTCAGTGAGGCGAACGCGGGCACGTCCTTTCCGTGCAGGGTCAGCTCGACCTGCCATTGTCCCGTCATTGACGAGAGGACCGCGACGGCGCCGGGGGCGGTGAGGTCCAGGGCGGCACTCTTATCCAGCTGGAAGCAGGTGACCGGCAGGTCGCTGTAGGTCGGGTAGCCACCGCCGGGCGGGCAGGCGCCGGCTTTGCCCGAGATGACCGGCATGAGGGCGATCGCCGGAGCATGCACGGCCGCGTGTGAACCCCCGGCGGCAGGGCCCACCGCCACCGCATGCGCACCACCGAACAGGCCGCTCGACGTCACCCCCACCGCCGCCACCGCCACGACGGCGGCACCCGCCAGCCCGGCTCGTATCCGCTGCCGTCGGCGCGACAGGCGCAGCGCACCATCGGCCAGCCCGACCAGGTAGGGGGCGCCGGCCTCATCCCGGTCTGCGCGGAGCTGTTCGGGCAGCTGATCCTCGCTGATCATGTGGTCGGACATACCGCCGCCCCCTTCACGGGCTGGTTCCGGGCCGCTTCCTGGTCCCGTTGCTGGTCGCTGAACGTCACCCGCAGGGCCGCGAGCGCCCTGTGGGTCTGGCTGCGCACCGTTCCGGGGGCGATGCCCAGGATCTCGGCGATCTCACTGTCCGGACGGTCCTCGAAGTACCGCAGCACGATGACCGCGCGCTGCCGCTTGGGCAGGCATCGCAACGCGGCCACGATGTCCTGCCGCTGCGCGACCGCGTCCGCGCAGTCGCTGCCCGGCAGCGCACGTTCCGGCAGCTCGGCGGTGACCGTCTCCCGGCGCCAGCTGAGCAGCCTGGTCCGGTCCACCTGCGCGTGGTACAGCCCCCGGCGCACATATGCCTCCGGCTGCTCGCGATCCCGCAGCTTCGACCAGCGTGCGGCCGTCGAGGCAAGCACCGTTTGCAGGAGATCCCGGCCCTGCTCCCAATCCCCGGTCAGCAGGTACGCCGTGTGCAGCAGTGATTTTGACCTCGCGGCCACGAACTCGCGGAACTCCCGCTCATCCTCGGCTTTCATCGCGCCCTCCCTCTGTCCCCCCTACACACGAGAGCGGGGCGCCAATCTACTGCCACCGCGTCCGCACTATTTCGGGGCACGTTCTTCGGCGGAGAGCGCAGGGTCGGGAGCGCAGTGATCATCTTCCGGGATAATCCCCGGAGCCCCAGCCATGGGCCAGGCGGCGACTGCGGCTGACATATCTTGAGCGATTCTGGAGTGGGACGTTGAGCCTTGAGACACCTTTGCGCTTCGCTCTGCTCGGACGCGTGACCGTCAGTACCGGCGGGGAGCCGAGCGTGCTCGCTCCCGGGATTCCCTGCACCCTGCTGTCCCTGCTGCTGCTCCATCCGAATCAGGTCATGAGCGCGGAGCAGCTGGCGGCAGCGGTCTGGGGGGAGAAGCGGCCGGCCACGGCGAGCGAGTCGCTCCGCAACCACGTCATGAGACTTCGTCGGCTGCTCGGAGCAGAGGCCGGGGCGCGGGTCCGGACGGCGGCTCCCGGATACCTGGTCGAGGTGCGCGAAGGTGAGCTCGATTCCCAGGTCTTCGTCGACGCGTGCCAGCGCGGCCAGCGGGCGCTGGAGGCAGGGGCCTGGTTGGACGCGGCCGGGATCCTGTCCGATGCCCTGGCCCTGTGGCGCGGCGAGCCGTTCGCCGGGCTGTCGGCCGGACCGGGCATCACCGCGCGGATCCAGCACCTCCGCGAGACCCGGCTGCTGGCCCTGGAGAGCCGCATCGACGCCGAACTGGCCCTGGGGCGGCACCAGGAGCTCATCGGCGAGATCCGCACGCTGCTGGTGGAACACCCGCTGCGTGAGGGCTTCCACGGCCAGCTCATGCTCGCCCTCTACCGGGCGAGCCGCCGAGCGGAGGCACTTCAGGTCTTCCAGGAACTGCGCGGATCCCTGCTCGACGAGCTCGGGATCGAGCCCGCCGTGACCCTGCACGACCTACAGCGCCGGATCATCGAAGCCGATCCCGGCCTCGCCGCCCGCTGCCCGACCCCAGCGGGGTGACCAGCGGGTGACCAGTGGAGTGACGAGTGAGGAGGCGAGTGGGGAGGCGAAGCCGGCCAGGGCCGCCCGCCCCAGTCCTCGCTACCAACTGCCCGCCGATACCCGCTCCTTCACCGGTCGCGGCCAGGAGATCGAGCACCTGCTCGCCCTCGCCCGCGACGAGCCCGACGCCGCCGGTGGCGGAACGGTGGTGATCTCGGCGATCGACGGAATGGGCGGCGTCGGCAAGTCCGCCCTGGCGGTGCATGCCGCCCATCTGTTGCGGGAGCAGTACCCCGACGGGCAGCTGTTCGTCGACCTGCACGGTCACACCAAGGGGATGGAGCCGCTCACCGCCGACAGTGCCCTGAACCGGCTGCTGAGTTCACTGGGCGTGCCACCGCAGCTGATCCCCCGTGACCTGGGCGAACGCGCGGCGTTCTACCGTGACCGGCTCGCGGACACCAGGACACTGATCGTGCTGGACAACGCCCAGAGCGCCGCCCAGGTCCGGCCGCTGCTGCCGGGTACGGCCGGCTGTCTGGTGCTCGTCACCAGCCGCAAACGCCTCGCCGGTCTGGATGACGCCTACTCCGTCGCACTCGGTACCCTCCCGGTCGCCGAGGCGGTGGCGCTGCTGCGGAAGGTCGCCACCCCCGAACGCGTGGCCGCCGACCATCCCGCGCTCGACGAGCTGGCCGCCCTGTGCGGCTGCCTGCCCCTGGCCATCCGGATTGTCGCTGCCCGGCTGCGTCACCACCCCAGCCTGCGCGTCGAGGACGTCATCGACCAGCTGCGCGACGAGGGTGCCCGCTTCGAGCACCTCGCCGACGAGGACCGCAGCCTGACGGCGGTCTTCGATCTCTCCTACTCGGCCCTGCCCGCCGCCGAACAGGATCTCTTCCGCGATCTGGGCCGTGTTCCCGGGGCCGACTTCGACACCGGCGCGGTCGCCCGACTCATCGACGCGGACCGGCGCACGGCCGACCGCCTGCTGACCACGCTGGTGGACCACAACCTGCTGATTCAGCACGCGCCGGACCGGTACCGGCTGCACGACCTCGTCCGCCTGTTCGCCCGGGCTCTCGGGGAGGAGGATCCGGCGGCCGAAGCGGAGTCGGCGGTCGAGCGGCTGCTGGATCACTACCAGCACATCGGCCAGGAGGCCGACCACCGGCTGGCCCGCAGCAGGCGACCGGGCCGGCCTGGAGCGGCCACCCCGCCCGCACCGGCGCAGCGGTTCGACCGGGTCAGCGCCCTCGCCTGGCTGCACGCGAACGGGAGAACCTGATCGCCTGCCTGGCCCGGGCCACCGCGAACGCCCAGGCCGCGCGGGTGACCGCCCTCACCGCAGCACTCGCCACCCTCTTCCAGCAGGAAGGGCCCTGGTCACAGGCGGCCGACCTGCACCGCACCGCGTCGGAGCTGGCCCGTGGCGCCGGTGACGGCATCGGTGAGGCGAACGCCCTCATGGACCTCGGCCGCATGGCCCTCTACCCGGGGACCATCCGTGCGCCGAGCAGGCGCTGGAGCGCGCCCTCGTGCTCTACCGGGAGGAGCGGAGGGCGTCGGCGAGGCGAACGCGCTCTGGGAGACCGGCCGACAGCGGCACATGGCCGGGGACTACTCGACGGCGACCCGGCTGCACGAGCAGGCGCTGGCCCTGTACCAGCAGCTCGGCGACCGCCTCGGTGAGGCGAACACCTTCTACAGCCTGGGACGTGCGCGCCGTCAGGACGGGGACCTCGCGGGCTCCGCCGAGCTGGCCGAGCGGGCACTGGCTGTCTACCAGGAACTCGGCGACGGGCTCGGTGAGGCGAATTCGCTCTGGGATCTGGGCCGGGTGCGGTCCGCCATGGGCCAGGACACGGATGCGGCGGGAGCTGGCGCAGCAGTCCCTGGCGCTCCTACCAGGGGCTGGGCAATCCGCTGGGCGAGGCCAACGCCCTCTGCGATCTCGGCCGCCTGCGCTTCCGGCTCCGGGACTACCCGGCGGCGACCCGCTTGCTGGAGCAGTCGCTCGCGATCTACCAGCGCCTCGGGGAACTGCACGGTCAGGCCATGGGCTTCCACGATCTGGCGCTCGTGGCCCACGAGGAGGGGCGCCACCGCGCCGCCGTCGGGCTGCTCACGCAGGCCATGGAGATCTACCGGAGGAGATCCGCGCTCCTGCGCCAGGCCCTGGCCCACCGGGACCTGGCCGCGCGTGGCGCGCCGAGGGAGACCTGTCGGCGGCGGCGGACGCCTTCAAGCAGGCCGTGGTCCTCTTCGACGGCTGGGGCGACCACAGCGCGCGGCCGAGACCACCGCCGAGCTCGACGACCTGCCGACGACCCGCAGGCGGTGCCGGCCCTGAGGACGCGGACCGCCGGTCGGCTGTGCAGGTCCTGCGTCCTGCTCGATACCTCCGCTTGGTGTACCTGCTGCGCAGTGCGGGGACAGGGAGGTCTGGGCGGGTCGGATCCAGGCCCGTGTCCGGGACATCCGGACCTGGCCCCGGTCGACGAACCGGGCTCCGTCACCCGCCGGGGGACGGAGCCGCAGTGGGTCCCTGTCACTCCCGTGGTACCCCACCGCGATGCCGGGGCTTTCCGGGGACTTCTGTGACGGCCTCTGATCAGCTGTCATGCGGCAGTGCAGGACGCGTGACCAGTACTACGGTCAGCAGGTCCTCCAGGTCGGCCACGCGTCGGCGCGGTTTCCGTCCGGCGCCGATCACGGCGGCGCAGACGCGGCCGTAGATGCGGGCGGCCTCGGTGTCGAAGGGGATGGGGTCGAACTCGTTCTCGGCGCGCTGGAGGACGTCGAGCCGACGGGCCCGTCCGCCTACTCGTCGTAGTCCGTCTCCTGGGCCGCGGCCGCGTCCTGGTCGGCCCGGAAGGCCTCCAGTGAGATGCCAGGGGCGCTGCGCGACATTGCCGCGAACTCCGCTCGCGGAACGAGCGTCTGCGGCGCTTCGACGGGATCAGCTCGCCGATCCGGTGTCCGTCCCGGGTGACGGTGAACGACTGGCCGGCTTCGACGGCATCCATGATCTCTCGCGATTTGTTGCGCAAATCGCGCTGCGTGATCTCCGGCTGCGCTGTCATGAATACAGGGTAAGCAAGGGGTGGCACACCGTGCTACAGCGTTCCCGGTTGGCGGGCACCGACTCTGGACGCCCTGGTCGGCAGGCTGTTTCCGCCCGTCTGCCCGTGGAATCACCGGGGGCTTCCCACGATGCGGGCCGGGAAGCCCCCGACGGCCCTGAAGAGGCGAAGGCGCAGTTCAGGGCCTGTCTGCTAGTACACGATGACTAGTACTCGATGCCTAGCACTCGATGACGTTGACGGCCAGGCCGCCGCGGGAGGTCTCCTTGTACTTGACCTTCATGTCGGCGCCGGTCTCCTTCATGGTCTTGATGGCCTTGTCGAGGGAGACGTGGTGGCGGCCGTCGCCGCGGAGGGCCATGCGGGCGCGGTGACGGCCTTGCCGAGGCCATGCGTTGCGTTCGATGCAGGGGATCTGGACCAGGCCGCCGACCGGGTCGCAGGTGAGGCCGAGGTTGTGCTCGATGCGATCTCGGCTGCGTTCTCGACCTGCTCCGGGGTTCCGCCGAGGACTCGGCCAGGCCGCCGCGGCCATGGAGCAGGCGGAGCCGACCTCGCCCTGGCAGCCGACCTCGGCGCCGGAGATGGAGGCGTTCTCCTTGAAGAGCATGCCGATGGCGCCAGCGGTGAGCATGAAGCGGACGATGCCGTCGTCGTCCGCGCCCGGGATGAAGTTCAGGTAGTAGTGCAGGACCGCCGGGATGATCCCGGCCGCGCCGTTGGTCGGGGCGGTGACCACCCGGCCGCCGGAGGCGTTCTCCTCGTTCACGGCCATGGCGTAGAGGGTGACCCACTCCATGGCGTTGGCCGGGCCGATGCCCTCGGTGCGCAGCGCGCGGGCGGCCGGGGCGGCGCGGCGGCGGACCTTGAGGCCGCCGGGCAGGATGCCCTCGTGGTTCATGCCGTTGCGGACGCACTCCTGCATGACCCGCCAGATGTCCAGCAGCCCGCTGCGGATCTCCGCCTCGCTGCGCCAGGCCTTCTCGTTCTCCAGCATCAGCGAGGAGACCGACAGGCCGGTCTCGCCGGCCAGCCGCAGCAGTTCGGCGCCGGTGCGGAAGGGGTAGCGCAGCACGGTGTCGTCCGGCTTGACCCGGTCCGCGCCGATGGCGTCCTCGCGACCACGAAGCCGCCGCCGACCGAGTAGTAGGTCTTCTCGAGCAGCGGGGCGCCGGCCGCGTCGTAGGCGCAGAGGGTCATCCCGTTGGCGTGGTACGGCAGCGACCGGCGGCGGTGCAGGACCACCTGGGTGTCCGGGTCGAAGTCGATCTCGTGGTCGCAGCTGTCGCCGAGGTCGGCGGCGAGCAGCCGCAGCCGCCGGGTGCTCCTTATCCGTTCGACGTCGAGGTCGGCCTGGACGATGTCGACGCTCTGCGGGGCGTGACCCTCCAGCCCGAGCAGGACGGCCTTGGGGGTGCCGTGGCCGTGGCCGGTGGCGCCGAGCGAGCCGAAGAGCTCGGCCCGGACGGCCGTGGTCTGGGCCAGTGCGCCCTCGGACTTCAGCCGACGCGCGAACATCCGCGCGGCACGCATCGGACCGACGGTGTGCGAGCTGGAGGGCCCGATGCCGATGGAGAAGAGGTCGAAGACGCTGATGGCCACGGAAGACGCCCTTGTCTGGTGGTTGGGGAGGAGGTGGTGCGGGTCGCGGCCGGGGGCATGCGGCGGGGCACCGGCTCACCTTCCAGTGTGCGCGGCGCCCCGTCGGATTGTGCCGGTCAGGCCCTGTGGTACGGCTAACAGGTGCTTACAGGTCCATGGAGGTCCGGTGAGCACCCGCTGCCGGTGCTACAGGTCCGGGTAGAGCGGGTACTTCGCGGCGAGCGCGCTGACCCGGGCGGCGAGGGCCGCACGGATGCTGTCGTCGAACGACGGCTTCAGGGTCTCCGCGATGATGTCGGCGACCTCGGTGAAGTCCTCCGGGCCGAAGCCGCGGGTGGCCAGCGCCGGGGTGCCGATGCGCAGGCCGGAGGTGACCATCGGCGGACGCGGGTCGAACGGGACGGCGTTGCGGTTGACGGTGATGCCCACCGAGTGCAGCCGGTCCTCGGCCTGCTGGCCGTCGAGCTCGGAGCCGCGCAGGTCGACCAGGACCAGGTGGACGTCGGTGCCGCCGGACAGCACGGACACCCCGGCCTCGGTCGCGTCGGCCCGGGTCAGCCGCTCGGCGAGGATCTTGGCGCCGGCCAGCGTGCGCTGCTGGCGGTCCTTGAACTCCTCCGAGGCGGCGAGCTTGAAGGCCACGGCCTTGGCGGCGATCACGTGCTCCAGCGGGCCGCCCTGCTGACCGGGGAAGACCGCGGAGTTGATCTTCTTGGCGTACTCGGCCTTGGAGAGGATCACGCCACCGCGCGGACCGCCGAGGGTCTTGTGGGTGGTGGTGGTGACCACGTCGGCGTAGGGCACCGGGGAGGGGTGCAGGCCCGCGGCGACCAGTCCGGCGAAGTGCGCCATGTCCACCATCAGCAGCGCGCCGACGGAGTCGGCGATGCGGCGGAAGGCGGCGAAGTCGAGCTGGCGCGGGTAGGCGGACCAGCCGGCGATGATCAGCTGCGGCTGGTGCTCCTTGGCGAGGCGCTCGACCTCCTCCATGTCGACCAGGTTGGTCTCCGGGTCGACGTGGTACGCGGCCACGTTGTAGAGCTTGCCGGAGAAGTTGATCTTCATGCCGTGGGTCAGGTGACCACCGTGGGCGAGGTCCAGGCCCAGGATGGTGTCGCCCGGCTTGATCAGCGCGAACATCGCGGCGGCGTTGGCGGACGCGCCGGAGTGCGGCTGGACGTTGGCGTGCTCCGCGCCGAACAGCGCCTTGATCCGGTCGATCGCGAGCTGCTCGACCACGTCGACGTGCTCGCAGCCGCCGTAGTAGCGGCGGCCGGGGTAGCCCTCGGCGTACTTGTTGGTGAGGACGGAGCCCTGGGCTTCGAGGACCGCCACGGGGGCGAAGTTCTCGGAGGCGATCATCTCCAGGGTGGACTGCTGGCGGTGCAGTTCGGCGTCCACGGCCGCGGCGACCTCGGGGTCGAACGCGTGCAGGGACTGGTTCAGGACCGTCATGGATTCTTCCTCGGAGAGGTCAGGCGCCGGTGAAGGCGGAGTACTCGTCGGCGGAGAGCAGGCCCTCGGGGGCGCTTTCGATGCGGATCTTGAACAGCCAGCCCTCGGCGAACGGAGCCGAGTTCACCAGCGAGGGGTCGTCGACCACGGCCTGGTTGGCCTCGACGACCTCGCCGGTGGCGGGGGAGTAGAGGTCGCTGACCGACTTGGTCGACTCCAGCTCGCCGCAGGTGTCGCCCGCGGTCACGGTGTCGCCCACCTCCGGGAGCTGCACGAAGACGATGTCACCGAGCGCGGTGGCTGCGTGCTCGGTAATACCCACAGTGGCCACGCCGTCCTCGACGGCGGTCAGCCACTCGTGTTCCTTGCTGTAGGTGAGGTGCTGGGGGTTGCTCATGAGAGTGATTCTCCAGGATTCGGGAGCGGACGGGCGAGGCAGCCCGCATGGGGAGACGGGCCGGCCGGGGACAGCCGGGACCGCGGTCCGGACGGCGGCCGGGAACGGCGGCCGGGACCAGGGCCCCAAGGGCGGGAAAGCAGGGCTCGGCGGGCGGGAGAGCCGGGCTCAGCGGGCGCGCTTGTAGAACGGCAGTGCGACGACCTCGACCGGCTCGTGCGTGCCGCGGACGTCCACCGCGACGGTGCCGCCGGGCGTGGCGTGCGCGGCGTCCACATAGGCCATCGCGATCGGCTTGCCCAGGGTCGGCGAGGGCGCGCCGGAGGTGATCGAGCCGATCACCGAGCCGTCGGTCGCCGAGACCACCGGCATCTCGGCCCGCGGCACCCGGCGGCCGCTGGAGACCAGGCCCACCAGCACCCGCGGCGGCTGCGCCTGCGCCTGCTCCGCGGCCTTCTCCAGGGCCTCCCGGCCGACGAAGGCGCCGCCGTTGGTGGTCTTGTCGAAACGCACGACCCGGCCCAGGCCCGCGTCGAAGGGGGTCAGCGAGGTGCTCAGCTCGTGCCCGTACAGCGGCATCCCGGCCTCAAGCCGGAGCGTGTCGCGGCAGGAGAGCCCGCAGGGCACCAGCCCGCGGTCGGCGCCGGACTCGGTCAGCGCGGCCCACAGCGCCTCGGCGTCCCCGGGCGCGACGAACAGCTCGAAGCCGTCCTCACCGGTGTAGCCGGTGCGCGCCAGCAGCGCCGGGCGGCCGGCCACGGTGGCCGGGAGCGCGGTGTAGTACTTCAGGCCGGGCAGGTCCGCCTCGGTGAGCGGGGAGAGCACGGCGGTGGACTCGGGGCCCTGCACCGCGAGCAGCGCGTAGGCCTCCCGGTCGTCGCGGACGGCGGCGTCGAAGCCCTCGACCCGCGCGGTCAGCTCGTCCAGCACCAGCTGGGCGTTGGAGGCGTTGGCCACCACCATGAACTCGGCCTCGCCGGTGCGGTAGACGATCAGGTCGTCCAGGATGCCGCCGTCGGCCGCGCAGATCATGGTGTAGCGGGCCTTGTTCACGGCCAGCGCGGAGACGAAGCCGACCAGCGCGTGGTCCAGCATCTCGCCGGCCTGCGGACCGGTCACGGTGATCTCGCCCATGTGGGAGAGGTCGAACAGCCCGGCCCGGGTACGGACCGCGTTGTGCTCCTCACGCTCGCTGCCGTAGCGCAGCGGCATGTCCCAGCCGGCGAAGTCGGTCATGGTGGCGCCGAGCCCGCGGTGGACGGCGTCCAGCGCGGTGTACCGCAGGGCGGAGCCGGCCGGCTCCGCGGCGGAGGGCGTGGGGGATGACGAGGACATGAACTGCTCCTTGGTGCTCTCGGTCAGGCACATGCGGGGCATGCTGCGGCAGTCTCCCCCTCTGTCGCTGCAACCTGAGAGCTTCACCACAGAGCCGCCCGAGCGGGCGCCTGCGGCTTGCACCGTTGGTGGGCCGACACCGGACGCCGGGTCTGCCACTTTCCAGATGTGCCTCGCCCGCACGGTAGCTGTGCCTGAGAGATTCCGGGGAAGGCTTGCTCCTTCGGCGCCGACTGCGGCCGCCGCCGTGGCGCCGGGCCGGCCTGGCTCTCCCGCGTGGGTTCGAACGGCCGGTGTGAAGTTGTTCGTCGGGCTCATCATGGCATGGAGCACCGACACGGCGCAGCGTGCCTCCGCACACGCCCCCTCCACAGCAGTGCTCGTTATGCTCCCTGCGGGTACCGAAGCAGCAGAACGGTGGTAAGGACGATGCAGCACCCGATGATTCCGGCACAGAACCCCATGGGCGGCTGGCCTGCCAACGAGCTGGAGCAGGTGCTGTCGGCGGCCATCGGCAATCCCGGCGCCACGATGCGGGTGGTCGAGGTGCTGCGCCGCAGCCACGTCTGGCTGCCGCTGCCCTCCGGGGCGACCCGCGACGGCGTGACCCTGGACCTGCCGACGACCGAACTGGCCGGACAGCCGTTCGTCCCGGTGTTCAGCTCCGAGCAGCAGTTCCGGCTGATCGCCGGGAACCTGCCGTTCGCGATCGCGCCGGTGCACGAGCTGGCCGAGGGCATGCCGCTGGGCGTGGGCATCGTGGTCAACCCGGAGGGCGCGGTCGGCATCCCGATCCCCGCCGCCGGGGTGGTCGAGCTGCGCGGCCCGCGGCAGGGCAACCCCCGCCCGGCTGGGGCTGCGGATCCCCGGGGCGCACGAGGACCCGGTGGAGTTCCTGGTCGCCGCCATCGGCGAGCTGGCGTCCACCCCGGTGGTGCTGACCGCCCGGCGGGCCCTGGTCCAGGTTGAGGCGGACCGGGAGAAGCTGTATGTCGGCGTCGAGCTGGCCCGCCAGGAGCCCGAGGACCAGCAGGCGGCCACGCTTGCCCTGGGCCGCGCGCTGGGCGCGGTGCCGCTGCCCTGGGAGGTCGGGATCGTGCTGCTGGACGTCGCCGACGACCCGCTGGTCCACTGGATGCGGAGTGCTGTCCAGCCGTTCTTCGCCAGGGGCTAGCGGGATAGGCTGAGACGTTCTGCGACCGGCTGGAACCGGGACCGGGCGAACGGAACCGGGCGATCGGGACTGCGGGAGCGATCGGGACTGCGGGGGAGAGGGCGGCAAGTGGTCCGGACAGGCGACGGCGACGCCGTCGAGCAGGCGCTGCGGGCGGTGGCTCCGGGGCGTTACGAGGCGTACGAGGAACTGCTGCGCGCCCTCGGCCGGGGCCGGGTGTGGATGCTGCTCTGGTACGGCGAGGCAGGACGCCCCGACACGCAGTTCGGCAACATGGAGGTCGGCGGCTTCGGCTACGCGCCGTGCGTGACCTCCGCCGAGCAGCTCTCCGCCAGCGGCTGGAGCCGCGGCTACCAGGTGAGCCCGGCCCGGGAGATCGCCGCCTCGCTGTACCGGGAGCGCTGGGGGCTGTGGCTGAACCCGCACCAGCCGGGCGGCGGGGTGGGTGTGCCCTGGGCGGACCTGCGCCGGGTGGCCGGCGGCCTGGACCGGCTGCCCGCCGGTCCGCTGCGCATCGAGGAGCCGGAGGTGCCCGCGGAGCCGTTCTACACGGCGCTGGAGCAGGCGGCGCGGACCACCGCCGCGGTCCGCTCGCTGCGCCGCGGCTGGGTGCGGCCGGCCTGGGGCGATCCCTACCTGGTGATCGGCCTGGAGCTGTACGAGGCCGGCCCGGCGGCGGTGCACTCGGTACGGCTGATGATGGAGCAGACGCTGCCCTCCGCGCCGGCCGGGGTGGACGTGTCCACGGTGGCGATGTCCGACCCGTACGACCCGGTGGCGCTGTGGCTGCGGGTGCGGGCGGTGCCCTTCTTCGACCGGGAGTCGGCCGTCCGCCCCCCGGCCTACGGCTACCCGCAGCCGCTGCGCTGACCGGCGGCCGGGCACGCCACCGGCAGCAGAGCAGGGAGGGGCGCCCCGGAAATCCGGGGCGCCCCTCCCTGTTGCTTCGGCAGTCAGGACTGCTTCGGCTGTTGCGACTACTCCGCCGCGACGACCTGCTTGACCTCGGGGAAGTGGCAGGCGGCCTGGTGGCCGTCGGTCGAGTCGGACAGCTGCACCAGCGGCGGCTCCTGGCTGGCGCAGATGTCCTGGGCCTTCCAGCAGCGGGTGCGGAAGCGGCAGCCGGAGGGCGGGTCGATCGGGCTCGGCACGTCGCCGGTGAGCCGGATCCGCTCGCGGCGGCTCTCGCTGTCCGGGTCGGCGTCGGGCACGGCCGACAGCAGCGCGTGGGTGTACGGGTGCTGCGGACGCAGGGTAGAGCGTCTCCCGGTCGGCGATCTCGACGATCTTGCCGAGGTACATCACCGCGACCCGCTCGGAGAAGTGGCGGACCACCGCGAGGTCGTGCGCGATGAACACGAACGCCAGGTTGAACTCCCGCTGGAGGTCCTGGAGCAGGTTGACCACCTGCGCCTGGATCGACACGTCCAGCGCCGAGACCGGCTCGTCGGCGACGATCAGCTTGGGCTTGAGCGCCAGCGCCCGGGCGATGCCGATGCGCTGCCGCTGCCCGCCGGAGAACTCGTTCGGGTAGCGGTTGTAGTGCTCGGGGTTGAGGCCGACGATCTCCAGCAGCTCCTGGGCCCGCTTCTTGTGGCCCTGCTCCGGGTTGATCCCGTTGAGCCGCATCGGGGTCTCGATGATCGTCCCGACCGTGTGCCTCGGGTTGAGCGAGGAGTACGGGTCCTGGAAGATCATCTGGAGGTTCTGCCGCGCCTCGCGCATGGTGGACACCTTTTTGTGGGTGATGTCCTCGCCGTCGAAGCGGATGCTGCCGTCGGTCGGCTCCAGCAGCCGGGTGACCAGGCGGCCGGTGGTCGACTTGCCACAGCCGGACTCGCCGACCAGGCCCAGCGACTGGCCGACGCCGACCGAGAAGTCGAGGCCGTCCACGGCCCGGACCGCGCCGACCTGGCGCTGCCAGATGATGCCCTGGCGGATGGGGAAGTGCATCTGGAGGTTCTTGACCTCCAGCAGCGGCTCGCCGCCGGCCGGGCTGGAAGATTCCTCGCGGGGCGCGGGAATGGTGTCGGTGGTGCTCACGCCATGCTCCTGTTCGTCCGCCGCTGTCACTTCTCGAGCCGGTCGGTCTTCGGGCTGCGGATCTGGGTCTTGACGTCGCCGTCCAGGTGGCAGGCGGCGATGTGGTCGGCCGTGCCGGACACGGACAGCAGCTCGGGCCGCTCGGTGGCGCAGCGGTCGTCCGCGACCTGGTCGCGGTAGGCGCAGCGCGGGTGGAAGGCACAGCCGCTGGG
Source organism: Streptacidiphilus sp. 4-A2 (assembly GCA_014284505.1). Taxonomy (GTDB): domain Bacteria; phylum Actinomycetota; class Actinomycetes; order Streptomycetales; family Streptomycetaceae; genus Streptacidiphilus. The sequence goes on from JAAFYY010000001.1 coordinate 7,966,339, forward strand.
CAGGTTGATCAGGCTCGGCGGGGAGCCGGCGATCGGCTTCAGCCGGCTGTTGACGTCGCCACCGAGGTGCGGCATCGAGCCCAGCAGGCCCCAGGTGTAGGGGTGCTCCGGGTCCTTCAGCACGTCCCGGACGCTGCCGTACTCGATCCGGCGGCCGCCGTACATGACCAGGATGTCGTCGGCGATCTCGGCGACCACACCCAGGTCGTGGGTGATGATGATGACGGCCGAGCCGAACTCCTCCTGGAGGTCCCGGATCAGGTCCAGGATCTGCGCCTGGACGGTGACGTCCAGGGCGGTGGTCGGCTCGTCGGCGATCAGCAGCTCGGGGTTGCAGACCAGGGACATGGCGATCATGGCGCGCTGGCGCATACCGCCGGAGAACTCGTGCGGGTAGCTCTTGGCACGCTTCTCCGGCTGCGGGATGCCCACGCGCTTGAGCATGTCCACCGCGCGGACGTAGGCCTCCTTCTTGGAGACCTTGTGGTGCACCCGGTACGCCTCGACGATCTGCGCGCCCACGGTGAAGAAGGGGTGCAGCGCCGAGAGCGGGTCCTGGAAGATCATCGAGACTTGTTGCCGCGCAGGGGCTGCATCTCGTTCTCGGTGAGCGCGACGAGGTCCTCCCGTCGAGCCAGATGTTCCCGGACACCTGGGCGCGGGTCCCCTTGTGCAGCCCGAGCAGCGCGAGGCTGGTCACTGACTTGCCCGACCCGGATTCGCCGACGATGCCGAGGGTCTTGCCCTTCTCCAGGGTGAAGGACACCCCGTCGACCGACTTGACGAGCCCGTCGTCGGTGGGGAAGTGCACGCGCAGGTCCCGGACGTCCAGGAATGAGGACGATGGTGCCGAGGGCACGGTCTGCATCGAGCGTTCGAGAGCCACTGGTACTTCCTAAGTCGACGGGGGGCCGGGTACCGACCCGCGCCGGATGGTTCAGGCTGGCAGTTCAGGCCAGGCGGACGCGGGGGTCGATGATGCCGTAGACGAGGTCGACCACGACGTTGGCGATCACGATCACGATGGCGGCGAACAGTGTCGTCCCCATGATGACCGGCAGATCGGAGTCGGTCACCGAGTTGACGGCCAGCTGACCGATTCCGTTGATGCCGAACACGGACTCGGTGATCACCGCCGCACCGCCGATGAGGGCGCCGAGGTCCATTCCGAAGATGGTGATGATCGGAGTGATCGCGGCCCGCAGCGCGTGCTTGAAGATCACGGTGCGGCGCGGCAGGCCCTTGGCCCGGGCTGTGCGGACGAAGTCCTCACCCATGGTCTCCAGCATCGAGGAGCGGGAGAGCCGGGTGTAGAAGGCCAGATACAGGATGACCAGCGTGGCCCAGGGCAGGATCAGCCCCTGGAACCACTGGCTGACGTTCTGGTGATCGGCACATAGCCAGGGGTGGGCAGGATCTGCCACTTGTCGACAAAGACGTACATCAGCAGCAGGCCGACGAAGTAGATCTGCAGCGAGACGCCGACCAGCGCGCCGGTGACGGCCAGCTTGTCGATCCAGCTGCCCTTCTTGACCGCGGCAACCACACCGAGGCCGACGCCGACGACCAGGAAGATCACGGCCGAGCCGAGGGCCAGCGACAGGTCCGCCGGGAAGCGGCCCATCAGCGTGCTGAAGACCGGGGTGTCGTCCTTGAAGGAGATGCCCAGGCAGGGGAAGTTGCACTGGATCTTCACGCTGGCGTCACCGAAGGTGCGGCCGGCGAAGAAACCCTTCAGGAATTCCCAGTACTGGGTGGCCAGGCTCTGGTCCAGGCCCATTCCGGCCTTGATCTGGGCCAGGCGGGCGGCCGAACAGGTCTTACCACAGGCCAGCAGCGCGGGGTTCGACGGCAGCGCGAAGAAGATAAGGAAGGTGATCGCACTGATCACCAGAATGATCACGGCTGCGGACAGCAGGCGTCGTATCAGGTATCGGAACATGTGGTGCTCGGTCCGGGCCGGGGCCTGGTCCGCCTCCCTCTCGCTGTGAGCCGGTGGGTAGTGACCTGTGCTCGGGATGACGTAGGTGGGGGAGGGCCCAGCCGGCCGCGGTTCCCACCGCGGCCGGTTGAGCCGGTGCCGGTGCGGCTGCCGGGGTTCCGGCAGCCGCACCGATTACTGACTCGGATGTCAGCCGTTCTTCAGCCAGACGTGGGCCAGGTTCAGCTCGGCGTTGATCGGGTCCGGGGTCAGGCCCTGGACGTTGCCGCCGGACAGCTCGCTGAAGTTCATGTAGAACAGCGGCACGACCGAGGCGTCCTTGAGGATCTGCTCGTCCAGGTTGCCGTACGCCGTGTTGGCCGCGTTGATGTCGGTCATCTTGGCGATGTTGGCGATCTGGGCGTTGACGGCCGGGTCGTTCAGGTACGAGATGTCCTGGTTCGACTGCGGCAGCTGCTTGATCTGGGCACCGTTGAAGAGGATCGGGAGCACGGTGCTGGCGTTCGGCCAGTCCGGGATCCAGTCCATCCAGGTCAGGTCGTACTGGTTCTTGGTGTTGTCCAGGATGGCGAAGTAGTTCGCCTGGTCGACCGGGACCACGTTGACGGTGATGCCGATCTGGGCCAGCGACGCCTTGACGGTGTCGGCGAAGTTGGTCTGGGTGGTCGTGTTCTCCACGGCCAGCGACAGGGTCTTCACCGCGGCCGGGCCGGCCTGCGCCATCAGCGCCTTGGCCGCCGCGATGTCGCCCTGGGGGTTGCTGGTGTAGAGGCTGAAGTCCTTGTGGCCGTCCACGCCCGGGGCGAGCATGGTGGTCGCGTAGTCACCGTAGGCCTGGCCACCGAAGGCACCGCGAGCGGTCTCCTTGTTGATGGCGTCCTCGATGGCCTCGCGCTCCGGCAGGCTCTTGATGGTGTTCATGTTCTGCGCCAGGTAGCTGATACCGGGCGACTTGATCACGTGGTAACGCGACTTGAGCGCCGGGTCGTTGGCGATCTGGGTCAGGTCGGAGCCGGCCAGCGGCCACTCCTGGATCGAGTCCTGGGCGCTGGTGCCGTCGGCCTCCAGCTCCTGGTCGATCGCGGAGCGGTCCATGCCCATCTTGACGTCGATCTCGTCGACGTTCTGGTTCCGGATCGGGTCCGTGGCCTGCGACCAGTACTTGTTCTTGACAAGGATGAGCTCCTTGCCGCGCTGGTACGACTGGATCTGGTACGGGCCGTCCGCCCACAGGCCGGTGCTGTAGTTGGCGCCGGTGTCGTGCGCCTTCGGCACGGCGGACCAGCCGACCATGGCCGTGGTCTCGTTGAAGTCCGCCACCGGCTGGTTCAGGTGGAAGGAGATCGTGGAGGCGTTGGGGGTGACGATCGAGCTGAGCGACTTGCCCTGGAACGGGCCGGTGTAGCCGGTCGTGTCGGCCAGGAACTCCTGGGCGTAGCCGGGGCCGCCGGTGATGTCGGACGAGAAGAAGCGCTCGACGCCGTACTTGACGTCGTAGGAGGTGACCGCGGTGCCGTCCTGGTACTTGATGCCCGGGCGCAGCGTGAAGGTCCACACCGTGTCGCCGTCGCTGGCCACACCGGTGTTGGTGGCGAGGTCGCCGACCAGCTTCGGGGCCGAGCCGTCGACGGGCTCCTGCCAGCCGGTGAGGGAGCGGACGAGCTCCTCGTCCATGCTCTGGCCCTCAGTGGTGTACGTCCGCTGCGGGTCGGTGTAGTCGAAGTCGGAGGGAGCCAGGTAGGTCAGCGTCCCTCCCTTGACCACGCTTCCACCGCCGGAGGAGGAGCCACCGCTGCCGGAAGAGCTGCAGGCCGTGGCGCTGAAAACGAGGGCGGTTGCGGTTGCCAGCAAGGCTGCGGCACGTGTCCTGCGCATCATGTGGAGAGTTCTCCTTTGGAGGGTGATATTCACAGCGGCCGTGATCACTTCGGTGTAACCCCGGCGGTACCCGCGAGCTGACGTCCTGTCAGGAGCGGTTCGAGCGGGGGTCCAGCGCGTCCCGTACGCCGTCGCCGAGCAGGTTGAGTGCCAGGACCAGGATGAGCAGCAGGATGCCGGGGATGAAGAGATAGGTCGGGTCTGTGAGGAAGTACTCCGAGGCCGCGTTGAGCAGCGAGCCAAGGTCCGGGTTGGGCGGTACCACGCCCACGCCGAGGTAGGAGAGCGCCGCCTCGGTGGTGATGTTGGTCGGCACCGCCAGGGCGAAGGAGATCATGATCGGGGCCCACAGGTTCGGCAGCAGCTGCTTGAACAGGATGTGCCCCGGGCCCGCGCCCATGATCCGGCTGGCGTCGACGAACTCGCGCTCACGCAGGGAGAGGGTCTGGCCGCGGACCAGCCGGGCGGTGTAGGCCCAGGCGAACGCGGAGATGTTGATGACCAGGATCACCAGGCGAAGGTTCTCGCTGGTGCCGCCGTGGGCGGTCGACAGCGCGCTGGACAGCACCGGCGAGAGCGCGATGATGAAGAGCAGCTGCGGGAAGCCGAGGACGATGTCCATGATCCGGCAGAGCAGGTTGTCGATCCAGCCGCCGAAGTAGCCGGCCGCCAGGCCGACCACGACGCCGACCACGGTGGAGACCACGGCCGAGACGAAGCCGACGATCAGCGAGGTCCGCATGCCGTAGACGATGCGGGCGTACAGGTCGAAGCCGGTGCCGGGCTCGACGCCCAGCAAGTGCTTCAGGCTGATGCCGCCGAACGACCCGTAGGGGAAGTTGCCGATGTTCGGGTTGATCGCGCTGTTGTCCGGCGAGACCGGGCCCCAGCCACTGAACGAGGTCAGGACCGGTGCGAAGACGGCGATCAGGATGAACAGCACGGTGATCACCAGCGAGACCATGGTGACACGGTCCCGCCGCAGCCGGGCCCAGGCGGCCTGGCCGGGCGAGCGTCCGAGGATCGCGGACGGCTCGCCGGTCTTGGCCGACGTCGCCTTCGGAGCTGTCTGCTCCTCGGTGTCGCCGGTCGGGCTGGCGGTGGGGGTTGTGTGGTCATCGTGCGGACATCCCCGGGATTGAGTTCAGATGTTCGTAATCGCGGCGCGGTGTTAGGGGACTCTACGCATGCCGATTTTCGCTACTCAAGAGCCAGCACCCTGCTGAGACCAGAATGAGATCATGCGAGATCTCTGCGTTATGATCGAATGTCCGATATATCCGTGGATGGGGGGCGGAGTACGGCACTCCGGACTGGGGGAGGGGGTTCTTATGTCCGGTTTGGCGAGGTATGTCTGAGCACCACTCACAGTGGTGCATTTTACCTGCCCTTTGCTTTTCTGTCTGAGGGCTGAGATGCCCGGTGTTTCCTGTGTGTGAAACAGTGTCACCAGTGAGTAATGAATGGAGACATTCATTCACCGGGGTGCCGGTCTGTCGGCTCATCAGGAAGCGGATACAACTGGGTGGTGACCACCTCGCAACTGTTCGCCCCGGACGTCCAGCAGACCCTGGACCTGATCGGGATCTTCGTCTTCGCGCTCTCCGGCGGGCTGCTGGCGGTGCGTAAGAACCTCGACATCTTCGGCATCGCGGTACTCGCCGAGGCCACCGCCCTGGGCGGGGGAGTGATCCGCGACCTGATCATCGGCGCGGTGCCCCCGGCGGCCTTCGAGAACCGGGGCTACTTCCTCACCCCGCTGGTGGCCGCGCTGGTCGTCTTCTTCCTGCACCCCGAGGTGACCCGGATCAACAACGCGGTGCAGACCCTGGACGCCCTGGGTCTGGGGCTGTTCTGCGTCACCGGCACCGCCAAGGCGCACGACTACGGCCTGAGCGCTGTCGCCTCGGTCGCCCTCGGGCTGATCACCGCGGCCGGCGGCGGTGTCGCCCGGGACGTGCTGGTCAGCGAGGTGCCCTCACTGCTGCGCTGGGACCGCTCGCTGTACGCGGTGCCGGCCCTGGTCGGCGGGACCATCACCGCGGCGCTGATCGCCGCGCACCACCTGGACGCGGTCACCGGGACCAGCGCCGCCCTGGTCGCCTTCGTGGTGCGGATGCTGGCCCTGCGCTACGAGGGGGCGCCCAGGGCCTGGCACCGCGGCAGCGGCTCCAGCGGCGGCGAGGAGGCCTGAGCGGCTCCCCGTGGCCGCGCGGGACCACTGGTCGGCCCGGGCCTACTGGTCGGCCCGGCCGCCGTACTCCTGGGAGACCGCCTCGGCGGTCCGCAGCAGGTCCGGGACCAGCCGGCGCAGCGCCGCCAGCGGGGCCACCACGGTCGGGGTGGACACCGAGCAGGCGGCGATCACCCGCCCGTCCACCCCGCGGATCGGCACCGCCACGCAGTTGACCGTCTCCTCGTACTCGCCCCGGTCCACCGCCCAGCCCTGCTTGCGGACCAGTTCGAGCTCGGTCAGCAGTTCCCCGGGCAGCCGCAGCGAGCGCGCGGTGTAGGCGGGGAACTCCAGCGCCTCCACCAGCTCGCGCCGGCGTGCCTCCGGCAGGTCCGCCAGCAGTACCTTGCCGACGGCGGAGGCGGTCAGCGGGGCGCGCTTGCCGATCCGCGAGTACATCCGGACCGGGTAGCGGCTCTCCAGCTTGTCGACATAGGTGACCTCGCCGTCCTCGTACACGGCCAGGTGCACGGTGTGGCCGCAGCGCTCGTTGAGGTCGGCCAGGTGCGGCGCGGCCACCACCCGTACGTCGATGCTCTCCAGCGCCAGCTGCGCCAGCGAGAAGAGCTTGCCGCCGAGGCGGTAGCGGTAGTCCGACTGGCGGTGCACGAAACCGTGCTCCTCCAGCGTCCGCAGCAGCCGCAGCGCGGTCGACTTGTGCACCCCGATCCGGGCGGCGGCCTGCTCCAGGGAGGCCGGCCCCTCGGCCAGTGAGGCCAGGATGACCAGGGCCCGGTCCACTGTCTGCGCCATCTGCTGCTGCCCCCTGCGGGATGGTTGCTCGCCGGTCACCGCGCGACCCCGACGGGCGGGCGTGGACGGAGCCTAGGTGGACGGAGCTTAGGCAGCCGTTGCGCAGGATGCAACGCGGAGTCCACTCCAGGGTCCACTCCGGAGCCCGCTCCGGAGCCCGTGCCGGCGTCCGCTCCCCGGCTGTTCCCGCCCGCCTGCCCCGGCCGTGTCGGCGGGGCAGGGGGTGACCCCTCTACACTTGGTTCCGCCATGCCCTATCTCGATCATGCGGCGACCACCCCGATGCTGCCCGAAGCGGTCCGCGCGATGACCGCTCACTTCGGCAGCACCGGCAACGCCTCCTCCCTGCACACCGCCGGCCGCCGCGCCCGCCGGGTGATCGAGGAGTCCCGCGAGACCCTCGCCCAGGCCCTGGGTGCCCGGCCGAGCGAGGTGGTCTTCACCGGCGGCGGCACCGAGTCCGACAACCTCGCGGTCAAGGGCCTCTACTGGGCCCGCCGCGACGTCGACCCGGCGCGGGTGCGGATCCTGTGCAGCCCGGTCGAGCACCACGCGGTGCTGGACGCGGTGGAGTGGCTGGAGCTGCACGAGGGCGCCAGGATCGACTGGCTGCCGGTGGACTCCTACGGCCGGGTGCACCCCGAGTCGCTGCGCGCCGCCCTCGCCGCCGACCCCTCCGACGTCGCCCTGGTCACCGTGATGTGGGCCAACAACGAGGTCGGCACCGTCCAGCCGATCCGCGAACTCGCGGCGGTGGCACAGGAGTACGGCGTCCCCATGCACTCCGACGCGGTGCAGGCCTTCGGCCAGCTGCCGCTCTCCTTCGCCGACTCCGGCCTGGACGCGCTCACCGTCACCGGCCACAAGATCGGCGGCCCCTACGGCATCGGCGCGCTGGTGCTGGCCCGCTCGGCCACGCCGGTGCCGCTGCTGCACGGCGGCGGCCAGGAGCGGGACGTGCGCTCCGGCACCCTGGACGTCCCGGCGGCCGCGGGCTTCGCCGCGGCGGCCGAGATCGCCGTGCAGCGCCGGCCCGAGTACGCCCGGGCGACCGCCGCCCTGCGCGACTCCCTGGTCGCCGGAGTGCTCGCGGCTGTTCCGGACGCCGTCTACAACGGCGACCCGGGCACCACCCCCGGCGGACGGCTGGCGGCCGGGGCGCACTTCTCCTTCCCCGGCTGCGAGGGCGACGCGCTGCTGATGCTGCTGGACGCGCGCGGCATCGAATGCTCCACCGGCTCCGCCTGCTCGGCCGGGTCCCGCAGCCCAGCCATGTGCTGCTGGCCATGGGGGTGGAGCCCGCGCTGGCACGGGCCTCGCTGCGCTTCTCGCTGGGCCACACCTCGACCGAGGCCGATGTCGCCGCACTGCTCGCGGTGATCGGCCCGGTGGTGCAGCGGGCCCGGATGGCCGGCGCGGCCGCCGCCCGGCGCTGAGCGCCCCGCCCCCGCCGGGCCGGCAAAGCGTTTTGCCGGGCCACGTACCCTGGACGCATCATGAATGACTTTCCTGGGGCTCCTGACGAATCCTCCACCTCCCTCGGCGGGGGGCGGCTGCGCGTGCTCGCCGCGATGTCGGGCGGGGTGGACTCGGCCGTGGCCGCGGCCCGGGCGGCCGAGGCGGGGCACGAGGTGACCGGCGTACACCTGGCGCTCTCCGGCAACCCGCAGTCCTTCCGCACCGGGGCGCGTGGCTGCTGCACGCTGGAGGACGCCCGCGACGCGCGCCGGGCCGCCGACGTGATCGGCATCCCCTTCTATGTGTGGGACCTCGCCGAGCGCTTCCGTGAGGACGTGATCGACGACTTCGTCGCCGAGTACGCCGCCGGCCGCACCCCCAACCCCTGCCTGCGCTGCAACGAGAAGATCAAGTTCTCGGCGCTGCTGGACAAGGCGGTCGCGCTGGGCTTCGACGCGGTGTGCACCGGCCACTACGCGCAGATCGTCACCGCGCCCGACGGCGCCCGTGAGCTGCACCGCGCGGTCGACCCGGCCAAGGACCAGTCCTATGTCCTGGGCGTGCTCGACGCCGAGCAGCTCGCCCACGCGATGTTCCCGCTCGGGGACACCCCGAAGGAACTGGTCCGGGCCGAGGCCGACCGGCGCGGCCTCGCCGTCGCCCAGAAGCCCGACAGCCACGACATCTGCTTCATCGCCGACGGCGACACCCAGGGCTTCCTGGAGCGCAGGCTCGGCACCAGGGCCGGGGAGATCGTCGACGTCGACGGCACCCGGCTGGGCGAGCACAGCGGCGCCTACGGCTTCACCATCGGCCAGCGCAAGGGCCTGCGGATCGGCCACCCGGCCCCCGACGGCAAGCCCCGCTACGTGCTGGACATCTCCCCGGTCGACAACCGGGTCACCGTCGGACCGGTGGAGGCGCTGGACGTCGCCGGGCTCACCGCTGTCCGGCCGCGCTGGTGCGGCCCCGCGCCGGCCGGACCGGGCAGCTACCACGCGCAGCTGCGCGCCCACGGCGAGCCGGTCCCGGTCACCGCCGAACTGGTCGACGGGGAACTGCGGGTGGAGCTGGCCGAGGCCGCCCGGGGCATCGCGCCCGGGCAGGCGGTGGTGCTCTACGAGGGCACCCGGGTCGTCGGCTCGGCCACCATCGCCACCACCGCCCGGACCGCACTGTCCGGCTGAAACGCCTTCTGGGGGAGCCCCGTGAACATCACCGTCTTCTGTTCCGCCAACGAGCTGGACGAGCGCTACACCGGCCCGGCGCTGGAGTTCGCCCGGCTGCTCGGCGAGCGCGGCCACACCCTGGTCTGGGGCGGCTCCAACGCCGGCCTGATGGGCCAGGTCGCCGACCGGGCCAAGGCCGCCGGCGCCCGGCTGGTCGGGATCAACGTCGGCATGCTCTCCCACCGCGCCTACCAGGGCGCCGACGAGCTGATCACCGCCGTCGACCTGGCCACCCGCAAGGCCCAGCTGCTGGCCCGCGGCGACGCGGTGGTGGTCCTGGTCGGCGGCCTCGGCACGCTGGACGAGGCCACCGAGGTGGTGGAGCTCAAGAAGCACAAGCAGCACACCAGGCCGGTGGTCTTCCTCGACACCGACGGCTTCTACGAGGGGCTGCGGCTCCAGCTCGGGCGGATGGAGCGGGAGGGCTTCCTGCCCGCCGCGCTGGACACCCTGGTCCGCTTCGCGGCGGACGGCGCGGACGCGCTGGACCAGCTGGAGCAGGCCGCCGAACTCCAGCTGGGCTAACGCGTATCGGGGCGCTGCTCCTGGCCGGGTTCGCGGCGGGGATTGCGGGCGACCACCCGGCGCGAATCCGGGTCCAGCTCGTCCTCCTTGATCGGCGGGTAGGGCGCGGCCGGCTGCGCCCGGGGCAGCCGGGGCAGCGGCGGCACCGTCCCGGTGCCCCGGCGGAAGCCGCTCCCGGGCGGGGGACCGGCCGGGGACTGCCGCGGCACCGCGCCCGGCCGGGCCGGCGGCGCGGGCAGAACCACCGGCGCGCTGTCCACGCCGCGCTGGAGCAGCAGGCCCAGACCCTCCCGGGTGGCCACCACGATCATCTGCTCGTCCGGGCCCAGCTGCCGCTCCCGCGCCGGGTTCCAGTGCAGCTGGCCGGCGGCGTCCTGGATCGCCACCACCCGCCAGCCGCCCGGACGGTAGGCCTCGCCCACGGTCACCGTGGCCGACGCCGCCCAGTCGCGTACGCTCACCGCCGCCACCAGCAGCATCTGCCGCTCCACCGGGATCGCGGCCAGCACCTGCCGCCCCATCAGCGCCGCCGCGAAGGCGGGCGCGGCCAGGTAGGAGACGCTGCGGCTGCGGGTGGGCGCCTGCGGGTAGGAGGCCCGCAGAGCGCGGTAGACCGTGCTGGAGAAGGAGTCGTCGAACAGCCGCAGCACCACCCGCAGATTCGGGTTGCGCTCCCTGGCATACAGCACTGTCTCCAGGTTGGCACTGTCGTTGCTGGTCAGCGCCATCAGGGTCTGGCAGCGGGCGACCCTGGCGCTGCGGTACACCGAGGGCTGGGAGATCTCCCCGATCACCACCGGCACCCGCCGGGCGCGCGCCCGGGCCAGACCGGGGCGTCCGGGTCGCGCTCCACGGCGACCACCGGGATCCGCAGGTCGGCCAGGCGTTCCATCACCCGGGTACCGACCTTGCCCAGGCCGAGTACGACGATGTGGTCGGTGGTGGTCCGCAGCGGGCGGTTCAGCGTGCTGACGTTGCGCAGCGCGCCCAGGTTCTCCAGCACCAGGGCCAGCACCAGCGGCATGATCATCATCCCGGTGAAGGCCGCGCCCAGTTGCAGCGCCTTCCGCGCCAGCGGCGCCCCAGCGCCGGATTGCCCAGGCCGAAGACGTCCATCAGCACCAGGTACAGCGAAAGTGCCAGGTTGTCGCCGGTCGCCAGGCAGGTCGCCACGCTGAGCGCGGCGATCAGCAGCGCCAGCCCGAGCGCCGCCAGCCGCAGCCGGCGGGAGAACAGGGCGCCCAGCGGGAACCGGGGCAGCCGCGGCGCGGGTGGCTCCGGCTGGTCCGGGGCGTGCCGCAGCTTCAGCACCGCCCGGGTCCGGGTCGCGTCGGTGGCGGCCACCTGCCCGGCCGAGGGCAGCAGCACATGCAGCGGAGTGCCGGAGTCCACCGCCGGGTCGGTCCGCGGACTGAGCAGTGCCAGCGCGATGTCGCCGTCCGGCAGCGTGCCGACCGGCTGCTCCACCACCGAGAAGGTGCCGCCGTTGATCGGTATCACCTGGTTGCGGCCGGGGAAGGCGGCGGAGACCAGGGCCGGGGCGGCGGTGTCCGAGGCGGACAGCGCCGCGGCCGAGCCGCCGGCCCCTCCCGGCGGGCGGTTCAGCAGGTTCTCCAGCCGCTGCCCGAGGGTGCTGTTGTAGATCCGCAGTACCAGCCGCAGCCGCGGGTTGAGCCCCTGGGCCAGCAGCGCGGCCTGGGTGACCGCGGAGTCGTCGTCCATGGTCAGCGCGATCGCGGTGGCGTCCAGCACCCCGGCCGCCAGCAGCGTGGGCTCGTCCGGGCTGCGCCCGGCGATCACCGAGACCGAGCCGTCCTCGGTGGCCAGCGCCGCCAGCTGCGGCCCGTGCCCCTCGGTCAGACTGGGGATGATCAGGGTCACCCGCTCGCGGTAGAGGTGGATCAGGTCGAGCGCCAGGCGGTGCGTCAGGGCGTCACCGCCGCAGACGATCATGTGCTCGTCGTGCCGCTGCCCATGACCCGGCTGCTGGCTGTACGGCGCTTGGCTCACTCTCGATTCCCCCCGGATCACTGCACGGTTCCTGTGCAGCCCCTATGGTGGCGGAACATTCGTGACCGCGATCGTGATACTGCTGAACGCATGGGAACACATCTGATCACCGGAGCAGGCTCGGGCATCGGTGCGGCGGTCGCCGCGCGGCTGTTGGAACGCGGCGAGGAACTGTGGCTGGTGGCCCGGGACGCCGGCCCGCCGCGCAGCTGCGGGACCGCTTCCCCGGCAGCCACACCCTGATCGGCGACCTGGCCGCGCCGGACCGGCTCTCCTGGGCGCTGGGCCAGCAGACCCAGCCGGTGGAGCTGGACTCGCTGCTGCACATCGCCGGGGTGGTCCAGCTCGGCCAGATCGGCGACCTCACCCCCAAGGTCTGGAACGAGACCCTGGCGGTGAACCTGGTCGCCCCGGCCGAGCTCACCCGGCTGTTCCTGCCGCAGCTGCGGGTCTCGCGCGGGCACACGGTCTTCGTCAACTCCGGCGCCGGGCTCTCCGCGAGCGCGGACTGGGGCACCTACGCGGCGTCCAAGCACGGGCTCAAGGCGCTGGCCGACTCGCTGCGCGCGGAGGAGCAGGGCAACGGGGTCCGGGTGACCACCGTCTACCCGGGCCGCACCGCCACCGCGATGCAGCAGAAGGTGCGCGCGCAGGAGGGCCTGCCCTACGAGGCCGACACCTATATCGACCCGGAGTCGGTGGCCACCGCCGTGCTGACCGCGCTGGACCTGCCGCGCGACGCGGTGATCACCGACCTCAGCGTCCGCCCCGGCCGCTGAACCCCGGCCGCCGGCCCGGCAGCCGCTCCCCGGCCGCCGATCCCTGGTGGGCCGGTCCCCGGCCGCCGGCCCCGGCTGCTGACCGCCGCCCGCTGACCGGCAGCCGGGGCCCGGTGTCCCGTACGCTGCGGGCGTGATGTCGAAGAGCACGTTTCCGCAGTTGGACGGCCCCGCCGCGACCGGTGTCGGGTCCATGCCCGGCACCGACGCGAGGGAGGCCGCGAAGACGGTCACCGGCTCGCTGGAGGCGCTGCCGTACCTGGCCGAGCTGCCCGCCCGCGGCCCCGGCGCGGACATGATCGGGCGCAGCCTCGGCCTGCTGGTCGAGCTGTTCGCCCGGGTCGAGCCCTCCGGCTGGCGCTTCGGCGACCACCCCGGCCGCGACACCCGGCGGGCCCGCTCCTGGCTCGGCGAGGACCTCGACGCCCTGGAGGAGTACACCCAGGGCTGGACCGGGCCGCTGAAGGTGCAGGCCGTGGGCCCGTGGACGCTGGCGGCCGGGGTCGAGCTGCACCGGGGCGAGAAGGCCCTGGCCGACCCCGGCGCGGTCCGGGACATCGCCGGCTCGCTGGCCGAGGGCCTGCGCGGACACCTCGCCGAGCTGCGCCGCCGGGTGCCCGGGGCGCAGCTGCTGCTCCAGCTGGACGAACCCTCGCTGCCGGCCGTGCTGGCCGGGCAGGTGCCCACCGCCAGCGGCTGGCAGCGGCTGCGCGCGATCGACCGGCAGATCGCCGAGGAGCGGCTGCGGAGTCTGATCGAGAGCCTGGACGTGCCGGTGGCGGTGCACTGCTGCGCGCCGCAGCCGCCGCTGGCGCTGCTGCACCGGGCCGGTGCCACGGCGGTGTCGCTGGACCTCTCTCTGCTGACGGAGCGTGACGACGATGCGGTGGGTGAGGCGGTGGAGGAGGGCCTGGTCCTGCTCGCCGGTGTCGTGCCCGCGGTGGAACCCGGGTTGTCGGACCCGGCCGGTAGTGTCAGCGGTGTCAGGAGGTTGTGGCGCAGGCTGGGGCTTGACCCGGCACTGCTGCCGCGCCATGTCGTGGTGACCCCCAGCTGCGGTCTGGCAGGGGCCTCCCCGGCCTACGCCCGGCAGGCGCTGTCACACAGCGTCATCGCCGCGCGCAGCCTGGCGGACAATCCGGAGTAACTCCGGAGCAGGTCGTCGGAGCGGACAAAGGGGGAGCAGATGGCAGCGATGGAGGAGGACCGAGTGGTGGCCGACGTAACCGGAGCAGGCGGACGACCGGGTGCGCCACGCGCAGCTGGCCCAGGAGGTCGAGGGACCATCGCTTCCGGTACTACGTCAAACGGGCCCCGGTCGTCAGCGACGCCGAGTTCGACCGGCTGATGCGGGAGCTGGAGGCGATCGAGGAGCGCAGCCCGGAGTTGCGCACCCCCGATTCGCCGACGCAGAAGGTCGGCGGCTCCTACTCCAACGACTTCGCCGAGGTCACCCACCTGGAGCGGCTGCTCAGCCTCGACAACGCCTTCACCGACGAGGAACTGGACGGCTGGGCGGAGCGGGTCGGCAAGGAGCTCGCGGGCAGAGCTACCACTTCCTGTGCGAGCTCAAGATCGACGGCCTGGCCGTGAACCTCACCTACGAGCGCGGCCGGCTGGTGCGCGCCGCCACCCGCGGCGACGGGCGCACCGGCGAGGACATCACCGCCAACGTCCGTACCATCGCCGAGATCCCGGACGTCCTGCGCGGCGACGGCGGCCACGCCGTGCCGGAGCTGGTCGAGGTGCGGGGTGAGATCTACTTCCCGATCGAGGCATTCGAGGAGCTCAATGCCGCCCGGGTGGCCGCCGGTGAGGACCCGTACGCCAACCCCCGCAACTCCGCCTCCGGTTCGCTGCGGCAGAAGGACCCGAAGGTCACCGCCTCGCGTCCGCTGCACATGATCGTGCACGGCATCGGCGCCCGCCGCGGCTTCGACATCGACTGCCAGTCCCACGCCTACGACCTGCTGCGGGCCTGGGGCCTGCCGACGGCCCGGCACAACGCCGTGGTCGGCTCACTGGCCGAGGTCAAGGAGTTCATCGCCCGCTACGCCGAGCAGCGGCACTCGGTCGAGCACGAGATCGACGGCGTGGTCGTCAAGGTGGACGAGATCCCGTTGCAGGGCCGGCTCGGCGCCACCTCGCGCGCCCCGCGCTGGGCCATCGCCTGGAAGTACCCGCCGGAGGAGGTCAACACCAAGCTCCTGGACATCCGGGTCAACGTCGGCCGCACCGGGCGCTGCACCCCGTACGCGGTGATGGCGCCGGTCCTGGTCGCCGGATCCGTGGTGGAGTACGCGACCCTGCACAACCAGGACGTGGTCAAGGCCAAGGGGTGCTGATCGGCGACACCGTGGTGCTGCGCAAGGCGGGCGAGATCATCCCGGAGATCCTCGGCCCGGTGGTGGATCTGCGTGACGGCAGCGAGCGCGAATTCGTGATGCCGGCCAACTGCCCGGACTGCGGCAGCGAACTGCGGCCCATGGCCGAGGGCGACGTGGATCTGCGCTGCCCCAACGCCCGCTCCTGCCCGGCGCAGCTGCGCGAGCGGATCTTCTATCTCGCCGGCCGCAAGTGCCTGGACGTCGAGGCCCTGGGCTATGTCGCGGCCACCGCGCTGACCCAGCCGCTGGAGCCCGCCGAGCCGCCGCTGCGGGACGAGGGCGATCTGTTCGATCTGACGATCGAACAACTGCTGCCCATCAAGTCCGTGGTGCGGGACATGGACACCGGTCTGCCCAAGCTCGACCCGGAGACCGGCGAGGAGAAGGTTGTTACATTTTTCGCCAATCTCAAGGGCGAGCCCAAGAAGACCGCGGTCGCCCTGCTGGAGAACCTGGCGGCGGCCAGACAGCGCCCGCTGGCACGCATCATCGCCGGTCTGTCCATCCGCCATGTCGGGCCGGTGGCCGCCGCCGCGCTGGCCCGCGAGTTCCGCGACCTGGACCGGATCGCCGCGGCCAGCGAGGAGGAGCTGGCCGCCGTCGAGGGGTCGGATCAGGGATCGCGGCCGCGGTCGTCCAGTGGTTCGCCGAGGACTGGCACCGCGCCATCATCGAGAAATGGCGCGCCGCCGGGGTCCGCTTCGTGGAGGAGGGCGGCGAGGAGGACCAGGGGCCGCGGCCGCTGGAGGGGCTGACCGTGGTGGTCACCGGCACCCTCGCCGACTACACCCGGGACGGCGCCAAGGAGGCCCTCCAGCAGCAGGGCGCCAAGGTCACCGGCTCGGTGTCGAAGAAGACCGACTTCGTCGTGGCCGGGGACAACCCGGGCTCCAAGTACGACAAGGCGATGCAGCTCAAGCTGCCGGTGCTGGACGACGCGGGCTTCGCGGTGCTGCTGGCCGAGGGGCCGGAGGCGGCCCGCGCGGCCGCCGTCGTCGAACCGGAAGCCGAACCGGAAGCCGAGCCGGAAGCCGAGCCCGCGGCCGAACCGGCGGCCGAGCCGGCGGCCGGGGCGGAGCCCGCCCCGGAAGCGGCGGCCGAGCCCGCGCCCGAACAGTGACTGATGACTCGTCAAGTGACTTAACGCAAAGGCAAAATGCCCAAGCCGGTGGATATGGATGCGGCCTACCGCCGGTAAGGACACCACTGGGTTACGTACCGTCCGATTCCATGTCCTGTGCCGAGGCGCGCATCTACCCTTGAACAAGCCCGTCCGCAGCGGGTGCGCGGGAAGCAAGAGGACCACTTCATGGAGTGCACGTCGAGGTTCGGCCGTGCCGTCGTCCAGTCCGACCGGACCGGGCAACTGGTCAGGGCCGCGGTACTGGTCGGCGTGCTGGTGGCCGGGGGAGCGCCGATGCTGCCGCTGGCGCTGCTCGCCGCCCGGCACGCCCCCCAGCTGCTGCCGCTGTTCGCGGTTCCGCTGGCGGTGTTCTACGGCGCCTGGCGGATCGCCCGGCAGCGGTGCCGCGACCAGGAGACCGACGCGCTGACCGGCCTGGCCAACCGGGCGGCCCTGCTCTGGGCCGCCCGTGAGGCGATCGGCGCCGAGCCCGCCCCGGCCGGCGAGCGGCGCAGAGCCAACCGGGTCGCCCTGGTGCTGTTCGACCTGGACCGGTTCCGCTCGCTCAACGACACCCTCGGCCATGCCGCGGGCGACCGGCTGCTGGTCCAGGTCGGCACCCGGCTGCGCCGGGCGGTGCACTGCCCCGGCGCGGTCGTCGCCCGGATCAGCGGCGACGAGTTCGCGGTACTGCTGCCGGAGGTCGGCGGCGACGAGGAACTGCTGGGCGCCGCCCGCCGGCTGGCCGCCGAACTGGCCGAACCGGTCTTCCTGGACGGCATCCAGCTGGTGCTGGAGTCCAGCGCGGGCCTGGCCGTCTCGCCCGACCACGCCGCTGACGCCGAGACCCTGCTGCGCCGCGCCGACATCGCCATGGCCCACGCCCAGCGCAGCCGCAGCGGCATCGAGATGTACCAGCCGGAGCAGGACGCCGACACCCCGGAGCGGCTCGGGCTGCTGGCCGACCTGCGCCGGGCGCTGGACAACAGCGAAGTGAAGATCCACTACCAGCCCAAGGTGGCCTTCGACGGCCATGTCGTCGGCCTGGAGGCGCTGGTCCGCTGGGACCGGGTCGGACGCGGCCCGGTCAGCCCGGAGGAGTTCGTCGGCCTGGCCGAGTCCACCGGCCTGATGCCGCAGCTCACCGACTATGTGCTGGACGCCGCGGTGGCCCAGCTGGCCGGCTGGCGGGCCGAGGGCATGACGGTGCAGGTCGCCGTCAATGTCTCGCCGCGCGATGTACTGCGTCCGGGTTTCGCCGGATCGGTCGCCGACCGGCTGGCCCGGCACGGCGTCCCCGCCGGCGCGCTGCAACTGGAGATCACCGAGCGGCTGCTGCTGGAGGACGGCCAACTGGCCGCTGCCACCCTGGAGGAGCTGCGCCGGCACGGTGTCGGGATGTCCCTGGACGACTTCGGCACCGGCTACTCCTCGCTGGTACGGCTGCGCCGGCTGCCGGTCGGCGAGCTCAAGATCGACCGCTCCTTCGTCAGCCGGATGGTCGCCGACGACCACGACGCCGCCGTGGTGCTCTGCTCGGTCCAGCTGGCGCACTCGCTGGGCCTGACCGTGGTCGCCGAGGGCGTCGAGGACGACGAGACCTGGGAGCGGCTGCACGACATGGGCTGCGACGCGGTCCAGGGCTGGCTGGTCTCCGCTGCGCTCCCGGCCGACCAGGCCACCGCCTGGCTGCGGATCCGCAACGCGGCCTGGCCCGCGCTGGACTCCGCCGCGGAGGAAACGCCGGTGCAGGCGCCCGCGCCGCCTCCGTAGGATGGGGGTCGCGCCGCTGTCAATACACTGGCGTCGACACTTGAGAACTCACCCCGATGGGATCGCTGCATGCCGAGCATTACTCGCGAGGAGGTCGCCCACCTCGCCCGGCTGTCGCGGCTGGAGTTGAAGGCCGAAGAGCTGGACCACTTCGCCGAGCAGCTCACCGCGATCGTGGACGCGGTCGCCCGCGTCAGCGAGATCGCCGCCGAGGACGTCCCGCCGACCTCGCACCCGCTGCCGCTGACCAATGTCATGCGCGCGGACGTGGTCCGCCCCTCGCTCACCCCGGCCGAGGCGCTCGCCGGCGCCCCCGCCGTCGAGGAGCAGCGCTTCCGCGTGCCGCAGATCCTCGGGGAGGACTGACCACCATGGCTGAACTGACCAACGCCTTCGAACTGACCCGCGCCACCGCCGCCGACACCGCGGCCGCCGTCGCCGCCGGGGACGTCTCCGCCGTCGAGGTCGCCCAGGCGCACCTGGACCGGATCGGCGCCGTCGACGACAAGGTGCACGCCTTCCTGCACGTCGACACCGAGGGCGCGCTCGCCGCTGCCCACGCCGTGGACCAGCGCCGGGCGCGCGGCGAGGAGCTGGGCCCGCTGGCCGGCGTCCCGCTCGCGCTCAAGGACGTGTTCACCACCAAGGGCGTCCCCACCACCGCCGGATCGAAGATCCTCGAAGGCTGGATCCCGCCCTACGACGCCACCCTGACCACCCGCCTCAAGCAGGCCGGCGTGGTCATCCTCGGCAAGACCAACATGGACGAGTTCGCCATGGGGTCCTCCACCGAGAACAGCGCCTACGGCCCGACCGGCAACCCCTGGGACCTCTCCCGGATCCCCGGCGGCTCCGGCGGCGGTTCCGCCGCGGCGCTGGCCGCGTTCGAGGCCCCGCTGGCCATCGGCACCGACACCGGCGGCTCGATCCGCCAGCCCGGCGCGGTCACCGGCACCGTCGGCGTCAAGCCGACCTACGGCACGGTCTCCCGCTACGGCCTGATCGCCTTCTCCTCCTCGCTGGACCAGGGCGGCCCCTGCGCCCGTACCGTGCTGGACGCCGCGCTGCTGCACGAGGCCATCGCCGGGCACGACCCGATGGACTCCACCTCCATCGACGCCCCGGTGCTGCCGCTGGTCGAGGCCGCGCGCCGCCGGGACATCAAGGGCATGCGCTCGGCGTGTCAAGGAGTTCGCCGGCGAGGGCTACCAGGCCGGGGTGATGCAGCGGTTCCACGAGGCCGTGGAGCTGCTGCGGGAGCTCGGCGCCGAGGTGGTCGAGGTCTCCTGCCCGGCGTTCACCTACGCCCTGCCCGCGTACTACCTGATCGCGCCGTCCGAGGCCAGCTCCAACCTGGCCCGCTTCGACGCCATGCGCTACGGGCTGCGGGTCGGCGACGACGGCAGCCGCTCGGCGGAGGACGTCACCGCGCTCACCCGCGAGGCCGGCTTCGGCCCCGAGGTGAAGCGCCGGATCATCCTCGGCACCTACGCCCTGTCGTCGGGCTACTACGACGCCTACTACGGCTCGGCGCAGAAGGTCCGCACGCTGATCACCCAGGACTTCGCCCGCGCCTTCGCGGACGTCGACGTGCTGGTCTCGCCGACCACCCCGACCACCGCCTTCCCGATCGGCGAGCGCGCCGACGACCCGATGGCGATGTACCTGGCGGACCTGTGCACCATTCCGTCGAACCTCGCGGGGAACTCGGCCATGTCGGTCCCCTGCGGCCTCGCCCCGGAGGACAATCTCCCGGTCGGCCTTCAGATCATCGCCCCCGCCATGGCCGACGACCGGCTCTACCGGGTCGGTGGAGCGGTCGAGGCGGCACTCAACGACAAGTGGGGACACCCCCTGCTGGAGGAGGCACCCGCACTGTGAGCAAATCCATCGAGAAGGTCGAGCCGGTCGAGGCGACCGGAACCGAGACCAAGGCGAGCCGGGCCAAGCAGCTCAAGGGCTTCAAGCACAGCAAGCCCGGCCTGCTGCTCAGCATCGGCACCAGCGCCGTCGGCGCTTTCGGCATCGTCAAGGACATTCGCAAGTCCCGCAGCGAGGGTGACACCCAAGCTGGTCAACGCCACGGTCGCCGCGCTCGCGCTGGTCACCAGCACCGCCCTGCTGGTACGCGAGCTCCGCCGCCTCGGCACCGACGACGTACTGGCGGACTGACCGCCACCACCCGGCGGACCGCCGACGGCCACGGCCGTCGGCGGCCGGCCGGGGCTGCACCTCCGGAGGGAATTGGGATGATCACACAGATCCGCATCGACGGCTTCAAGTCCTTCGTGGACTTCAAGCTCGACGTGCACCCGCGAACCCTCCTCTTCGGGGTGAACGGGGCGGGGAAGTCCAACCTGTTCGACGCCCTGCGGCTGGTGGCCGGGACGGCCGCCCAGGGCTTGGAGGCGACCATCGCGGGCGACCGCAGGCTCGCCGCGCGCGGCCTGTTCCACCGCGGCGAGACCCGCGGCGGAACCGGCGACCGGAGCACGGTCACCCCCGGTTCCGCATCACCGTCGGCGCGCTGACGCCCTCCCCGGACGGGCCGCTGCCCATCCGGATCGGCCTCGACGTCGAATACCAGCCCGGTGAGCGCGGACGGCCCGGACGAGCCCGGCTGGGTCGCGGGGACAACGCGGTATGGGTCAGCAGCCTGAAGGACCGCGAGTGGTTCGATGCCCTGGACCTCCCCGAGGACCTGCGGCGCGACATCGTGGCCGCGCGACGCCTTCGTGGCGCGCGCCCGCACCGGCTATGTGGCACTGGGCTACCCGACGCAGTCTCCGGCCCTTCCGGAGGACCGCTCCGCGGAAGGCACGGCCGCCGACCCCTTCGCCGGCAGCCGTGAACTCATGTCGCTGGGCCTGGCCGAGTGCGCGTCCTGGCGTCCGCTGGTGCTCGACCCGGGCGCGATGCGGGAGCTGGTGCCCGCCGAGGCCGAGGGGCGCTGCGGTACGACGGCGGGAACCTCGCGCTGGTGCTGGAGCGCATCCAGCGGGAGGCCCGGGACTCCTTCACCGACCTGGTCGCCGACCTCGCCGCGCTCGTCCCCGGGGTCCGCGGAGTGCGGACCGAGTTCCTGGAGAACCGGCAGGAGTACGACTTCGCGGTCGACTTCGCCCACACCGGCTGGGTCGCCCCGGCATCGCTGTCCGACGGCACCCTGCGTGCCCTCGCCCTGCTCGCCGTCTACTGGGACCCGGCCGGCCCCGGGCTGCTGCCGGTGGAGGAGATCGAGAACGGTATGCACCTCGGGCAGGTGGCGGAGCTGGTGCGCCGTCTGGGCCAGGCCACGGGCGTGTCCGCTCACCCCCCCTACCGGCAGTTCATCGCCACCACCCACTCCCCGGCGCTGCTCGCGGCCTGGGGCTCGGACGTCTCCGGCAGCGTCGTGTTCCTGGAGCAGGCCGACCACGTCGACCCGCGGCAGGGCACCGTCTCCCGGGTCACGCTGGCCAGGCCGCTGCTGGCGGACCACCCGGAGCGTGAGCCCGGCGACTCGATGACCACCCGAGGCGTCGCGCGCATACTGCGCCGACTGGACCTGAGGGCGTCATGAGGAGCGGGCGGCCCCTGGTCCCCGGGCTGATCGTGGAGGGCAGCAGCGACGAGCGCTACCTGTCGAGCCTCATCACGAAGCAGCTTCGGCAGACCGTGCTGGATGCCGGCACCGACATCTCCGTGAAGGACTGCGTGCTGTGTCCCTGCCGCATCACCGGGACCGGCGACAGCGGCCTGGTCGACACAGAGCTGCGCGAACTCGCGCTGGACTGCCACCTGCTGTTCGTCCACAGCGACGACAAGGAGCGTGAGACCGCGTACAAGCGGATCAGCACGCTGCGGGTGAACACCGTCGACCTGCCGCAGCACCGCCGGGCCGAACCCGTGCCGCTGGTGCCGGTGCGGATGGTCGAGTCCTGGATGCTCGCCGACCGGCAGGCCGTCGCGCGGGCCGTAGGCGGGGCCGACCTGTCGAAGTACCCGTACCGCAACCCCGCCGATGTGGAGAAGGCCCGCAACGACCCGGAACACCCGCACTACGCCAAGAAGGTGTGGAAGGCCCTGGTCGGCTCCCGCCGGGAGCGTGACTTCGCGGACCGCGCCGAGGCCCTGGTCGAGCAGACCGACCTGCGGATTCTCGCCCAACTACCCTCCTACCAGCAGTGGCTGTCGGACACCGAGGCCGCGCTCAAACTGAAAGGCTTCTTGTGAGCACGATTGACCTGGTGTCCTATGACGACGCCCTGGCCTCCTACGACCCGGTGATGGGGCTGGAGGTCCATGTCGAGCTCGGTACCGCGACCAAGATGTTCTGCGGCTGCTCGACCGAGCTGGGCGAGGAGCCCAACTCGCAGGTCTGCCCGGTCTGCCTGGGGCTGCCCGGGGCGCTGCCGGTGGTCAACGCGGTCGGCGTGGAGTCCGCCGTGAAGATCGGGCTCGCGCTGAACTGCGAGATCGCCGAGTGGTGCCGCTTCGCCCGGAAGAACTACTTCTACCCGGACATGCCGAAGAACTTCCAGACCTCGCAGTACGACGAGCCGATCGCCTTCAACGGCTACCTCGACGTCACGCTGGAGGACGGCGAGGTGTTCCGGGTGCAGATCGAGCGCGCCCACATGGAGGAGGACACCGGCAAGTCCTCGCACATCGGCGGGGCCACCGGCCGGATCCAGGGTGCCTCGCACTCGCTGCTGGACTACAACCGGGCCGGGATCCCGCTGATCGAGATCGTCACCAAGCCGATCGAGGGCGCCGGCGAGCGCGCCCCGAGGTCGCCCGGGCGTATGTCGCCGAGCTGCGCGAGGTCATCCGGGCGCTGGGCGTGTCCGAGGCCCGGATGGACAAGGGCCAGATGCGCTGCGACGTCAACCTGTCGCTGCGCCCGCACGGCCGCGAGGAGTTCGGTACCCGCTCGGAGACCAAGAACGTCAACTCGCTGCGCTCGGTCGAGCGTGCGGCCCGCTACGAGATCCAGCGCCATGCCGCGGTGCTCAACGAGGGCGGCAAGATCCTCCAGGAGACCCGTCACTTCCACGAGGAGGACGGCAGCACCAGCGCCGGGCGGATCAAGGACAACGCCGAGGACTACCGCTACTTCCCGGAGCCGGACCTGGTGCCGGTGGCCCCCGCCCGCGAGTGGGTCGAGCAGCTGCGGGCCGGCCTGCCGGAGATGCCCCGGGTGCGCCGGTCCCGGTTGCAGGCCGAGTGGGGCATCTCCGACCTGGAGATGCAGTCGGTGCTGAACGCCGGTGCGATCGAGCCGATCCTGGAGACCATCGCCGCGGGCGCCCCGGCCGACCAGGCCCGCAAGTGGTGGATGGGCGAGCTGGCGCGCCGCGCCAACGAGTCCGGCACCGAGCTCACCGCCCAGCCGATCACCCCGGCGCAGGTCGCCCGGGTGTGCGCGCTGGTCGCCGAGGGCTCGCTGAACGACAAGCTGGCCCGGCAGGTCATCGAGGCCGTGCTGGACGGCGAGGGCGAGCCGGACGAGGTGGTCGCCAAGCGCGGGCTCGCGGTCGTCAGCGACGACTCCGCGCTCGGCGCGGCGGTCGACGCGGCCATCGAGGCCAACCCGGACGTCGCCGCCAAGATCCGCGACGGCAAGGTCGCCGCGGCGGGCGCGCTGGTGGGCGCGGTCATGAAGGCCACCCGCGGCCAGGCCGACGCCGCCCGGGTGAAGGAGCTCATCCTGGAGCGGCTCGCCTGAGCGCTCCCGCGACAGTCGCCGAGAACCCCGTCCACATTTCGCGTGGGCGGGGTTCTCGCACGTCAGAGGGGCTTGTTTGTAACAGGAGTTGTTACGGGTGACCGGAAACCGAGTGGGCTGCCTGCGGTGTGTAGAGAGACAACAGCAGGCACACAGAAACCTCCGGGGGACACCATGAACGCGCCCAAGACCGCACGCCGCCGCATCCTTCCGCTCGCCCTGGTCGCGGCCGCCTCGACGCTGGCGCTGACCGCCTGCGGCGGCGCGAGCAGCAGCGGTACCGGCGCGAAGGCGGCGGGCGCCCCCTCGGCCTCCGTCTCGGCCTCCACCGGCTCCGGCGCCAGCTCCGGCGGGGTCTCCGGCGGCGGCTCGGGCAGTGCCTCCGGCGGAGCTCGGGCTCGACCGGCGGTTCCTCCTCGGGCTCCAACAGTGGTGCGCCCGGCAGCACGATCAGCAACGGCGGCGGCAACGCCAGCAGCGACTCCTACGCTTACGCGCACCCCTGCACGGCCGGCCAGATCAGCCTGAAGGTGGTCTACAAGTCCTCGCTGGGACCGACCCGCCGGGTGATCGAGGCCACCGACACCGGCAGCACCGCCTGCGGTCTCAGCTACTACCCGCAGGTCGCCGTGGACAACAGCGCCTCCATCGGCAGCAACCAGGGCACCGCGCAGACCGTCCAGCCGCAGGTGCCCGGCGGCCTCGGCGGCGCGCCGTACTACGCGCTCTACGCCGGTCACACCGCCTACGCCGTGATCGACCTGGACCCGAGCCACAGCACCTCCGGGGCCGGCCGGAACTACGACGAGCTGTCGGTCATCGCCACCACCAGCCTGCCGGACGCCGACACCGTCGCGACCAAGATCGTCGAGGAGGGCGGCAGCTCGGGCAACCCCTACGTCAAGGCGCCGTTCCTCGGCCTGTACGAGGACAGCCTCTCCGCTGCCGCCAGCTCCGCCTCCGACAAGGGCTGAGCACCTGAGCATGCGGGCCCCCGGGCCGTTTCCTGCCGCACGTCAGTCAGAAATGACACGCACCGGCCGACGATCCGATGATCGGCAGGAAACGGCCGCAGCGGTTCCGGCGGACACATTCGGAAGAACTCCGACCGGCCTTTCCGCATAAGGAACATGTCTCCACAAATGTGGTCGGCCGCCGCTGGGACCGGCTGTAAAAATCCTTTATGGGAATGCCGGGTTCCGAAATCTGCAATTTCGCGCCCCTATTCATTCGGCGAGCGTGGTTGTTAGGGTGCCGGGCATGAAGACCTCCGATTCGCTGACCCCGTTACTGCTCGATCCCTTCGGTCGTAACCAGCACGAGGAGAACGTCCGTCTGCGCGCGCTCGGCCCGGTCGCGCTGGTGGAACTGCCCGGCGGCGTGCCGGCCTGGGCCGTCACCCACCACGAGACGTTGCAGCAACTGCTGGTCGACCCCCGGATCTCCAAGGATCCGCGCCAGTGGCCCCGCAACACCGAGGGGCAACTGCCCGAGGACTGGCCGCTGATGAATTTCCTCAGCGTGCCCGGGATACTCACCAGGGACGGCGCCGAGCACCGGCGGCTGCGCGCACTGGCCGGCCAGGCGATGACGCCCCGCCGAACCGCCGCGCTGCGCCCGCGGATCGAAGAACTGGCCCACCGTCTGCTGGACGACGCGGCCGAGCGCGGCGGCGAGTTCGACCTGCGCGAGGACTTCGCCCTGCCGTTGCCGGTCAAGGTGATCGCCGAACTGCTCGGCCTGCCGCCGATGGACGGGGAGCGGTTGCGTGCGCTCTCCGACGCCGTGCTGACCAGCCACCCCGCCGCCGAGGGCGGCGAGCAGATGGCCGCCCAGGAGCAGCTGATGGTCCTGCTCTCCGGAGCGGCCCGGGCCAAGCGCGAGAGCCCCGGCGACGACCTGACCAGCGCGCTGATCGCCGCCGTCGAGGACGGGGAGCGGCTGACCGAGGAAGAGATCGTGGTCGTCATGCTCACCGTGCTGGTGGGCGGCCACGAGACCACCGTCAACCTGATCACCAACGCGGTCCGGGCGCTGCTCGCCAACCCGGACCAGCTGGCCCGGGCGCAGGCCGGCGAGGTCCCCTGGACCTCCGTCGTCGAGGAGGTCGTCCGCTACGACTGCCCGGTCGGCCACTTCCCGCTGCGCTACGCGATCGACGACATCCCGGTCGGTGAGGTGCTGATCCGGCGCGGTGAGGCGCTGCTCGCCTCCTATGCCGCGGCCGGACGGGACAGCGGGCAGTTCACCGACGCCGACACCTTCGACGTCGCCCGCCCCAATCCGCGCCAGCTTTCCTTCGGCAACGGCCCGCACTTCTGCATTGGCGCCGGACTGGCCCGGCTGGAGGGCGATATTGCGTTGAGCGTGCTCTTCGAGCGTTTTCCGAAACTACGGCTGACCCGCCCCCCGGCGTGCCCGGTGCCGTCCTTCATCATCAACAGTGCCAGCGAACTCTGGGTCTCCGGCGACTAGCCGGGCCTTTTGTCGCGGATTGCCTCGGATCGGCTGAACTCCGGCTGATGCGCCCATAAACCCGGGCCCTAAGGCCCCGCAGCCGTCCCGCCGGTAGCCGGTAGGACGGCTGCGCTGCTGTCTAAGGCCCTGGGGCCGCGCAGGATCGGGCAGGCTCCCCATGCCCGGGCCCCTCCTTGCCGAGGAGTCTTGTCCCAGCAGCAGGACAGACCCCAGCAGGACAGACCCCAGCAGTGCCCGAGGCCCCAGGAGGAGCCCATGTTCACCGAGATCCACTACGAGTCGCTCAAGTCCCGCGAGGCCGAGCTGCGCCGCGCCGCCGCCCGGCGGCGCCAAGTGCTGCTGGCCGTCGAGGCCGCCCGCAGCACACGCCGCAACGACGCCCGGGGGAGGGTGGTGCCGACCAAGTGGCGCCGGGACGCCGTTGGGGGCTGCGCCGGGTACGGCGCGCGTCCGCCGCGGGCAGTTGCTGACGACGGCGCGCGGCGGATCGCCGGGTCCGCCGCCCGCCGCCGTCGGCGGCCCCGAGCGCCGCGGCACCGCTCAGCGCCGCACTGCCGCTGAGCAGGGCGGCACCGCTGAGCAGGACGGCACCGAAAATGGCGGCCTGGCTGTCGGAGCTCTGTGACATGCTCGGGACCGTGGAGCGGATATCGGTGAGTCCCCTGTTTGTCGGCCGCAGCGCCGAACTGGCCGCACTGTCGCAGGCGTTGAAGCGGGCCGGGGAGGGCCTGCCGCAGGCGCTGCTGGTCGGCGGTGAGGCCGGGGTCGGCAAGACCCGGCTGCTGGAGGAGTTCCAGTGCCTGGCCGGCGCCGCCGCGACAGTCGTCGTCGGCGGCTGCCTGGAGGTCGGCGCGGAGGGGCTGCCCTACGCGCCCTTCGCCACCATGCTGCGGCGACTGCACCGCGAACTCGGCAGCGAGCTGGAGGCCGCCGCCCTGGGTTACGAGAGCAGCCTGGCCCGGCTGCTCCCGGACTTCGGCGAGGCCGCGCCCGAGTCCCACGACGAGTTCGCCCGCGCCCGGCTGTTCGAACACACTGCGCTGCTGTTCGAGCGACTGGCGGCGGAGCGGACGCTGGTGCTCGCGGTGGAGGACCTGCACTGGTCCGACCGGTCGACCAGGGAACTGCTCGCCTATCTGATCCGCACCCTGCAACAGGCCCGGGTGGTCATCCTCGGCACCTACCGCAGCGACGACCTGCACCGGCGTCATCCGGTCCGGCCCTACCTCGCCGAGCTGGAGCGGCTGCGCACCGTGCAGCGGCTGGAACTGCCGCGGCTGGCCCGGCCCGAGGTGGCCCGGCAGCTTGTCGGGATCATGCGTCCGCGGGTGCCCGAGCGGGAGCTGGTCGAGCGGATCTACACCGCTCCGAGGGCAACCCGTTCTTCGTCGAAGAGCTCGCCGTGTCCTACCAGCAGTGCCCGCGCGGCCTCACCGACTCGCTGCGGGACCTGCTGCTGGTCCGGGTGGAGGCCCTGCCGGAGGACACCCAGGGCATCCTGCGGGTGCTTGCCGTCGGCGGCTCCACGGTGGAGCACGCGCTGCTCGCGGCGGTCACCGGGCTGCCCGAGGACGAACTGGCCGACAACCTGCGCCCGTCCGTGGGCGCCAACATCATCCAGCCGAGCGGCGACGACGACGGCTACCGGTTCCGGCACGCCCTGGTCCGCGAGGCGGTGTCGGACGACCTGATGCCCGGCGAGCGCAGCCGGATCAACCGCCGCTATGCCACCGCGCTGGCCGCCGACCCCGGGCTGGTCTGCCGCGACCAGGCCACTGCCCGCCTCGCCGACTACTGGTACCACGCCCACGACGCCGCCCGGGCGCTGCCCGCGGCCCTGGAGGCGGGCAGCGAGGCCCGGCGCCGGAACGCCTTCGCCGAGCAGCTGGGCATGCTGGAGCGCGCGGTCGAGCTCTGGGACGACGTCCCGGAGGAGGTGCTGCGCTCGGTCCGCCCCTACGACTGGGCCGAGGAGACCTATCCGCCGTGCGGATGCGCCCCCGACCCCTGCGGCGAGGACTGCGAGCGGCTGCGGCTGACCGACGTGCTGGCCGAGGCCACCGTCGCCGCCCGGCTCAGCGGCGAGCACGACCGGGGCCTGCGCTTCATCAAGCGGGCGCTGCGGCTGGTGGACGAGCAGCGGGAGCCGGACCGGGCCGCCTGGTTCCTGATGCAGCGCGGCCGCTCCACCCGCTACACCAACTACGCCACGGTGACCGGGGACATCACCCACGCGCTGCGGCTGCTGGAGGGCCGGGGCCCGTCGGCGGTGCTCGCGGACACCCTCAACCGCCAGGCCTGCGACGGGATGCTGGGCCGGAGCAGCCGCGAGGACCTGGACACCGCCCGGCGGGCCGTGGCCATCGCCCGCGAGGT
This sequence comes from Streptacidiphilus sp. 4-A2, assembly GCA_014284505.1. GTDB lineage: Bacteria > Actinomycetota > Actinomycetes > Streptomycetales > Streptomycetaceae > Streptacidiphilus. The sequence goes on from JAAFYY010000001.1 coordinate 7,994,993, forward strand.
CGGCGCCCGCTCCACCGAGGTGCACGGACGGCTCACCCAGGGCATGCTGCACGCGGCCTTCGGCGAGCACGAGGAGGCCGCCCGGATCCTGGACGGGATCGTCGAGCAGGCCGCCGGGATCGCGGACGTCGACCTGCGCTGCCGGATCCACATCAACCTGTCCAGCTACTACCTCCAGCTGGGCGCGCCCGCAGCTCGGTGACCGCCGCCCGCGAGGGCCTGGCACTGGTCCGCCGCAACGGCATGGTCGCCTACAACGGCACCATCATCCTCGGCAATCTGGCCGAGGCGCTGATGCACCTCGGCGAACTCGACGAGGCCGGGCGGCTGCTGGAGCAGGACGTGTTCGTCGCGTGCGAGGACGCGCACCTGGACTTCCTGGAGCGGCTCCGCGGCGATCTGGCGCTGCTGCGCGGCGACACCGAGGCCGCCGCCGCACCTGACCGCCGCCCGCAACTCCCGGACGGTCTGGCAGCCGCAGAAGTACCTGCCCGCCGCCTCGCTGGCGATCCGCATCGCCGGCCGCAGCGGACGCTTCACCACGGCCAGGCAGACGCTGCTGAATCTGCTGGACGACGGGCTGACCCCGGGCCATGAGCGCGAGCTCTGGGAGATGCTGGCCCACGCCGCGGCGGCCGAGGCCGACTCCTACGGACTGCCCGCGATGGACCAGGACCGGGCCGCGACCCTGGACCGGATCCGGGAGGCCGCCGCCGGGCTGACCCAGGGGCTGCCGCTGTACGCGGCCTGGGCGCGGCTGCTGGAGGCCGAGCTGGCCCGGGCCGAACGCCGGGACACCCCCGAGGACTGGCTGGCGGCGGCCGAGGCGCTGCGGGTCAGCGAGCAGCCCTACCCGCGCGCCCTGGCGCTGCTGCGGGCCGCGGACGCGCTGGCTGTCGCCGGGGAGCGGGAGCGGGCCTCCACCGCCGCGGCCGGTGCGGCGGAGCTGGCGCGGATCCAGGGGGATGTGCAGCTGGCGCAGCTGGTACGGCAGTTGACCGACCGGGCGCGGCTGCACCCGGTCGAAGGCGCGGAGCAGCCGGGTGCGGAGCCGGCCCAGGCGGAGCGGCCGACCGGGGCCGGCCCGGTGTTCGGGCTGACCAGACGCGAGCAGGACGTGCTGCGGCTGGTCGCCCTGGGGCGGACCAACCGGCAGATCGCGGCCGAGCTCTACATCTCGCCGAAGACCGCGAGTGTGCATGTGTCCAACATCCTGGCCAAGCTGGAGGTCACCGGCCGCGGCGAGGCCGCGCGCCATGGCGCACCGGCTGCACCTGGTCCCGGCCTGACCACGGCGCCGTGCCGACCACGGCGCCGTGCCGACCACGGCGCCGTGCCGACCACGGCGCCGTGCTGACCACAGTGACTGCTGGCCACGGTGACTGCCGACCACGGCGCCGCCGGGGACGTAGCCTCCTGCCATGACCCGCTACCTGCTGCCCTACCCGCCCGCCCGGATCGGCGGTCTGCCCGAAGGGATCGACGCCGTCAGCTGGGACGGTGTCGCCCCGCCGCCCCCGCGCAGGAGGTGCTCGACGGCGTCGAGTTCTACTGCGTGCCCTATCTGATCGGTGAACCCGGTCGGGCGATGCTGAAGCACCTGCCCGCGCTGCGGGTGGTGCAGACGCTCACCGCCGGGGTGGACGACCTGCTGCCGTACCTGCCGTCGGGGGTGACCGCCTGCAACGCCCGGGGCCTGCACGACGCCAGCACCGCGGAGCTGGCCGTGGCGCTGGTCCTGGCCTCGCTGCGGGGCATCCCGCAGGCGGTACGCGCCCAGGAGACCGGGGACTGGCAGCAGCAGTTCCACCCGCGCTGGCCGACCGCACGGTGCTGATCGTCGGCTACGGATCCATCGGTGCGGCGCTGGAGGAACGGCTGATCCCGTTCGAGTGCGAGGTGGTGCGGGTGGCGCGCAGCGCGCGCAACGCGCCCCACGGGCCGGTACACGCCCTCGACGAGCTTCCGATGCTCCTGCCCACCGCCGACGTGGTGGTGCTGCTGGTCCCGCTCAGCGAGGCCAGCCGGGGCCTCGCGGCGCGGACTTCCTCGGCCGGATGCGGGACGGGGCGCTGCTGGTGAACGTCGCCCGGGGCGGGGTGGTGGACACCGCGGCGCTGCTGGCCGAGCTGGAGTCGGGGCGGCTGCACGCGGCACTGGACGTCACCGACCCCGAGCCGCTGCCGGCCGGACACCCGCTCTGGCACGCGCCGAACGTCCTGATCACCCCGCATGTGGGCGGCCCCAGCTCGGCCTTCCTGCCGCGCGCGCTGCGGCTGCTGCGCTCCCAGCTGCTGCTCGACCTGGCCGGGGAACCCCTGGCCAACCAGGTCGCGACCGGCTGACCGGGGCCGCACCCGCACCAACTTCCGCCCCGCGCCACCGTTTCCGGGCACCTTCACCCGGCGGAGCGAATCCTCTGCGGTGGCCGCTCTCCGCTCCATTACTCTGAGTTGAGTGTGCATGCCGCAGAGTGACGAGAGTGGTGTAAGGTCCAGACCGGGAGAACCGGTACGGAGTTTTCCGCCCCGATGCTCCGACCGCACCCGGGGCCGGAGGGGGAGTTGCCGGTGTTGAGTACCCAGACCGCCTTGCCCGGCCAGCCCTGGGCCGAGGAACCCCTGACCGGCTCCTGCCTCCAGGGGGCCTCCCCGGGCTGCGCCTTCGCCGGCGTCCACACCGGTCTCGCGGACCTCCCCGGGGGCGCGGCCGTCGGCTGCGCCCCCGGGCCGGGCGTACCGCCCCAGCGCCAGGCGGCCCGGCTGCCACGGCTGCTGATCGTGCTGGTCTGCCTGGCCTACCTGGCGGGCGCGTCGATCGGCTGGGGCTCGCGCACCCTCGCCGACTTCATGGGCGACTTCGGGCTCGCCGCCGCCGCCCTCACCTCCGCGTTCTCCTGCCTGGCCTACGCCTGCGCCGCCGGGCAGGGCCGCAACCGCTCGGCCTGGCTGTGCTTCGGCGTCTCCTCGCTGATGGTCGCCTTCGGCAACGGCGCCTGGGGCTGGTACGAGGTGGTCTGGCGGATCCCGGTCCCGGTCCCCTCGATCGCCGACTACGCCTTCCTGATGTTCGCCCCGCCCGCGACCCTCGGCCTGCTGCTGCTCGCCAACCGGCCGCGGAACCTGGCCGGCTGGGTCTGCCTGGCGCTGGACGGCTGGCTGATCGCCGGTTCGCTGCTGACCCTGAGCTGGAGCCTGGAGCTGGCCCGCACCGCACACGGCGACGCCGGCAGCCCGCTGCGGCTGGCCATGGCCCTGGCCTACCCGGTCCTGGACATCCTGCTGATCAGCATGGTGCTCGGGCTGCGGTTCCGCAGCCGCGAGGGCAACCGGGCCGCGGTGCACACCGCCATAGTGGCCCTCGCCCTGACCGTGCTCTGCGACGCGCTGTTCACCAGCACGGTCTTCAAGGACTCCTACCACTCCGGCGAACTGCTCGACGCCGGCTGGTTCACCGGCAGCATGCTGCTGGCCTGGGCGCCCTGGGCCGGGGGCCGCGGCGGCCAGCCGAGCACCCCGCGCGCCCGGCCCCGGGTCGCCTCCACCTTCAGCGCGCTCACCCCTACCTGGCCGCCGGGGTGTGCACCGCCGGGCTCCTCTACAACGCGCTCACCAGGCACGACCTGGACCGCTTCGTACTGATCGTCGGCTGCACGGTGGTCTTCGCGCTGATCCTGCGCCAGGGCATCATGCTGCTGGACAACCTCGGCCTGGCCCAGCGGCTGGCCCGCCAGGAGCAGCACTTCCGCTCCCTGGTCCAGGGCTCCAGCGACGTCATCATGATCGCCGACCCGGGCGGGGTGCTGCGCTATGTCAGCCCCGCCGCCGCCGGGGTCTACGGCCGGCCCGCGGAGGAGATCGTCGGCACCCGGCTCCCGGAGATGGTGCACCCAGACGACCTCGGCCATGTGCTCTGGGAGGTGCAGCGCTATCTGGCGCAGAACCCCGAGGCCGAGCGCACCGCCCGCATCGAGTGCCGGGTCCGCTCCGGCGCGGGGAGTGGCTGGACGTCGAGTCCACCGTCAACCGCTACCGCGACGGGCTGATCTTCAACTGCCGGGACGTCTCCGAACGGGTAAGGCTCCAGGCCCAGTTGGAGCACAACGCGTTCCATGACACGCTCACCGACCTGCCCAACCGGGCGCTGTTCCTGGACCGTGGCCGTCAGGCGCTGGGCGAGTCCGACCCGCCCCGCGGCGGCCCGCCCCCGAGCCCGCCGCGACCGCTGAGCCCGACGCGACCGCTGAGCCGGGCCCCGACCCGGACGGCCCCGACCCGGACGGGCGGGAGGCCACCGGGCAAGTGGCCGTGCTCTTCCTCGACCTGGACGGCTTCAAGGCCGTCAACGACAACGCCGGACACCAGGCCGGGGACGAACTGCTGATCCAGGCCGCGCGCCGGCTCCAGGAGTCCGTGCGGTCCGTCGACACCGTCGCCCGGCTGGGCGGGGACGAGTTCGCGGTGCTGCTGGTCGGCGACCTCGACCCGGTCAGGGCCGGCGAGGTCGCCGAACGGCTGCGCCGCGCGCTCTCCGCGCCGTACTGGATCGGCGGCGAGGAGCTCACCGTGGCCGCCAGCATCGGCATCGCCTTCGCCGAGCCCGGGGTGACCCCGGCCAAGCTGCTGCGCAACGCCGACCTGGCGATGTACCAGGCCAAGAAGCACGGCAAGGACCGGGTCTCGGTCTACACGCCCGAGCTGCGCACCGCCCTGCACCGCCGCACCGAGCTGGACCAGCGGCTGCGGGCGGCGGTCCGCGAGGGCCACTTCGAGCTGCTGCACCAGCCGGTGGTGGACCTCGGCACCGGACAGGTGGCCGGCCTGGCCGCGCAGGCCCGCTGGCTCACCACGCAGGGGCCGCCGCTGACGCCCGCCGAGTCGCTGACCCCCGCTGAATCACTGCATGGCGCCGACGGCGGTGAGCGGGCCGCCCGCTTCGCCCGCTGGACGGTCGAGCAGGCGCTGCTCCAGGCGGCGGAGCGGCGCGACCGGCTGCCGCAGGCCGTCGGCAGCCTGCCGGTCGCGGTACGGCTGTCCGCGGTGCGGTTCACCGCGCCCGGCCTGCACGAGACCGTGGAGACGCTGCTGCGCCCGCACCGGGCTGCCGGGCTCGGCGCTGCTGCTGGAGATCGCCCCGGGGGAGGCCGCCGAGGGCCGGTCGCAGCAGTTCGAGGAGCTGGTGCGGCGGCTGACCGCGCTGCGGCGGCTCGGGGTGGGCCTGGCCCTGGACGGCCTGGGCGGGGTCTCCACCCCGCTCAGCGGGCTGCGCAGGCTGCCGGTGGACACGTTCAAGCTGGAACCGGGGCTGGTCGGCGGCGTCGAGCGGTCGGTCTTTCTGCGCACCCTGGCGGCTTCGGTGCTGCGGCTCGGCGGCGAGCTGGGGCTGACCACCGTCGCCGAGGGCGTGGAGCGGCCCGGCCAGGCGGCGCTGCTGCGGGAGCTGGGCTGCCGCCAGGGGCAGGGGCTGCTGTACTCCGGGCCGCTGGCGCGGCAGCCGCTGGACGAGCTGCTGGTCGGTCCGGGATTCGGACCGGCGCTGTTCCCCACTCCGGTGGGTGAGCCGCGGGAGGGCCGCTCAGGTGAATCCGGGCCCTGCCCGCGCAAGGCCGCTGACCAGCAGCTCCGTCCGCGTGGGGGCGCCCGGGGCGGGCGTCTCGGGCTGGGTCCGCATGATGAGACGCCGATCCCGTCGGCTTGACACTCCCCAGGGTGCGGGAGGAAGGTCGAGCACATGAGCACCCGAATTCTCGTACTTGGCGGGCGCGTCGGCTGATCCGGAGACACAGTCCCGGAATCGTGAAAGCTGACGCGCCACCCCTCGCATGCCCCCGGGCACGAGGGGTTTTTTACTGCCTGCTTTCGGGGAAGCCCCCCGGAACGACCGGGCACCGACCGCCCCAGACGCCGTGACGCATTTCCCGGATAGGAACCAGCAGATGACTGAGCAGGCAGCCGCCCCGCAGCGCGGCGAGACCCACGTCTCCGAGCCCATGACCGGGGCCCAGTCGCTCATCCGCTCGCTCGAAGCGGTCGGTGTGGAGACGGTCTTCGGGATCCCGGGCGGCACCATCCTCCCGGCGTACGACCCGCTGATGGACTCGACCAAGGTCCGGCACGTGCTGGTCCGGCACGAGCAGGGCGCGGGCCACGCGGCCACCGGGTACGCCCAGGCCACCGGCAAGGTCGGGGTGTGCATGGCGACCTCGGGCCCGGGCGCGACCAACCTGGTCACCCCGATCGCCGACGCCTACATGGACTCGGTGCCGATCGTGGCCATCACCGGCCAGGTCGCCAGCGCGGTGATCGGTACGGATGCCTTCCAGGAGGCGGACATCTGCGGCATCACCATGCCGATCATCAAGCACAACTACCTGGTCACCGACCCGGCGGAGATTCCGCGGTGATCGCCGAGGCGTTCCACATCGCGGCCACCGGGCGTCCCGGCCCGGTCCTGGTCGACATCTCCAAGGACGCGCTCCAGGCCCGGACGGTGTTCCAGTGGCCGGTGGAGATGCAGCTGCCCGGCTACCGGCCGGTGACCAAGCCGCACGCCAAGCAGATCCGCGAGGCGGCCCGGCTGCTGGGCTCGGCCAAGCGTCCGGTGCTTTACGTCGGCGGCGGGGTGATCAAGGCCGGTGCGACCGCCGAGCTGCGGATCCTGGCCGAGCTGACCGGGGTCCCGGTGGTCACCACGCTGATGGCGCTGGGCTCCTTCCCGGACACCCACGACCAGCACCTGGGCATGCCCGGGATGCACGGCTCGGTCGCGGCGGTCACCGCGCTGCAGAAGGCGGACCTGCTGTTCGCGGTCGGCACCCGCTTCGACGACCGGGTGACCGGCCGGCTGGACACCTTCGCCCCCAACGCCAAGGTGGTCCACGCGGACATCGACCCGGCCGAGATCGGCAAGAACCGGATCGCGGACGTGCCGATCGTCGGCGACGCCCGGGAGATCCTGGCGGACCTGATCCAGGCCGTGCAGAGCGAGATCGCCGAGCAGGGCGCGCCGCACTACGCCGAGTGGTGGGAGCAGCTGAACAGCTGGCGCAAGACCTACCCGCTGGGCTACGACCCGGCCCCGGAGGGGGAGCTCAGCCCGCAGCAGGTGATCGAGCGGATCGGCCAGCTGGTCGGCACGGACGCGATCTATTGTGGCCGGCGTGGGCCAGCACCAGATGTGGGCCTCGCAGTTCCTGACCTTCGACAAGCCTTCGTCCTGGCTGAACTCGGGTGGCGGGGACCATGGGCTACGCGGTCCCGGCGGCGATGGGCGCCAAGGCGGGGATGCCCGGCACCGAGGTGTGGGCGATCGACGGCGACGGCTGCTTCCAGATGACCAACCAGGAACTGGTCACCTGCGCGCTGAACAACATCCCGATCAAGGTCGCGGTGATCAACAACGGCTCGCTGGGCATGGTCCGGCAGTGGCAGACGCTGTTCTACGACAAGCGCTACTCCAACACCGTGCTGCACGACGGCCCGGCCAACGACGGCCGCGGGCCCTCGGCCGGCACCCGGATCCCGGACTTCGTGAAGCTGGCGGAGGCGATGGGCTGCTACGGGCTGCGCTGCGAGCGCCCGGAGGACCTGGACGCGGTGATCAAGCAGGCGATGGCGATCAAGGACGGCCCGGTGGTGATCGACTTCATCGTGCACCAGGACGCCATGGTCTGGCCCATGGTCGCGGCCGGTACCAGCAACGACGAGATCCTCGCGGCGCGCGACGTCCGCCCGGACTTCGGCGACGACAATGACTGAGACGACCACAGCCGTCACCGACGCGGCGCCCAGCACCGACAGAATCTCCGGCACCAAGGGAAACAAGGGATAGGAACCATGTCCAAGCACACCCTCTCGGTCCTGGTCGAGAACAAGCCCGGCGTGCTCGCCCGTATCGCCGCGCTGTTCTCCCGCCGGGGATTCAACATCGACTCGCTCGCGGTCGGACCGACCGAGCACGCCGACATCTCCCGGATGACCATCGTCGTCAATGTGGAGGATCTGCCGCTGGAGCAGGTCACCAAGCAGCTCAACAAGCTGGTCAATGTCATAAAGATCGTCGAGCTGGACCCGGTGGCGGCAGTGCGCCGCGAACTGGTCCTGGTCAAGGTGCGCGCGGACAGCGAGACCCGCTCCCAGATCACCGAGATCGTCCAGCTGTTCCGGGCCAAGACCGTGGACGTCTCGCCGGACGCGGTGACCATCGAGGCGACCGGCGGCTCGGACAAGCTCGAAGCCATGCTGAAGATGCTGGAACCGTCGGCATCAAGGAGCTGGTGCAGTCGGGCCTGGTGGCGGTGGGCCGTGGCGCCCGCTCGATCACCGACCGGTCGCTGCGGGCCCTGGACCGAAGCGCCTGAGGCCTTTCGGGCAGAGCCCCGCCCACCACCGGCGCCCCGCGGTCCGGCGCCGCTGCCGCGCCGGACCTGAGACAGTCGTCTCACCATACGAGAACAAAACCCGTGCCGCCGACACCGGCGTACGGTGTCCCTTAACTGCTAGACACCCCGCAAGGAGACGCCAGCGATGGCCGAGCTGTTCTACGACGAAGACGCCGATCTGTCCATCATCCAGGGCCGCAAGGTCGCGATCCTCGGCTACGGCAGCCAGGGCCACGCCCATGCGCTCTCGCTGCGCGACTCGGGTGTGGACGTCCGGGTCGGCCTGCTGCCGGAGTCCAAGTCCCGTGCCAAGGCCGAGGAGCAGGGCCTGCGCGTGGTCACCCCCGCCGAGGCCGCGGCCGAGGCCGACGTCATCATGATCCTGGTGCCGGACCCGATCCAGGGCGACGTCTACAAGGAGGTCGTCGTCGAGCCCAACCTCAAGGCGGGCGACGCGCTGTTCTTCGGCCACGGCCTGAACATCCGCTACGGCTTCATCACCCGCCGGCCGACGTCGACGTCTGCATGGTCGCCCGAAGGGCCCGGGCCACCTGGTCCGCCGTCAGTACGAGGAGGGCCGCGGCGTGCCCTGCATCGTGGCCGTCGAGCAGGACGCCACCGGCAAGGGCCTCCAGCTGGCGCTGTCCTACGCCAAGGGCATCGGCGGCACCCGCGCCGGGGTCATCAAGACCACCTTCACCGAGGAGACCGAGACCGACCTCTTCGGCGAGCAGGCAGTGCTCTGCGGCGGCGCCTCCGCGCTGGTCAAGGCCGGGTTCGAGACCCTGGTCGAGGCCGGCTACCAGCCGGAGATCGCCTACTTCGAGTGCCTGCACGAGCTCAAGCTGATCGTCGACCTGATGTACGAGGGCGGCCTGGAGAAGATGCGCTGGTCGGTCTCCGAGACCGCCGAGTGGGGCGACTACATCACCGGCCCGAAGATCATCACCGCCGACACCAAGGCCGCGATGAAGCAGGTCCTCGCCGAGATCCAGGACGGCTCCTTCGCCAACACCTGGATCGCCGAGTACAAGGCCGGTCTGCCCAAGTACAACGAGTACAAGAAGGCCGACAGCGAGCACCTGCTGGAGACCACGGGCAAGAAGCTCCGCAAGCTGATGAGCTGGGTCGACGAAGAGGCGTGAGCCCCGGCACGACCTGACGGGGGCGTCCGCTCGCGGACGCCCCCGCTGCTTTACCCGTACTCAATAGTTCGTTTGTACGGTTTGGAGGGTCCCCTGCGGGTGATTCCTCCGCATGGGCAGGAGCCCGGGCACCAACCCTCGCTAGACTCCGATTGCGCGTCAGGCTCACAGCGTCGTGCGTCTCCAACGCGGCATGCCACCGTCCCCACCATGCCGTCAATGTCCGCGGCCGGCCGTGGACGCACCAGGGTGCCCACCCGCACCCCCACGGCAGGGGAGACCCGGACAGTAAGGACAACTGTCGTGAGCGCTGCTACCCCTCAGAAGAAGCCTGTCGTTCTCATCGCTGAAGAGCTGTCGCCTGCGACCGTTGACGCTCTGGGCCCCGACTTCGAGATCCGCCACTGCGACGGCGCCAACCGCGCCGAGCTGCTCCCCGCCATCGCCGACGTCGACGCGATCCTCATCCGCTCCGCCACCAAGGTGGACGCCGAGGCCATCGCCGCCGCCCGGCGGCTGAAGGTCGTCGCCCGCGCCGGGGTCGGCCTGGACAACGTGGACGTACCCGCCGCCACCAAGGCCGGGGTGATGGTCGTCAACGCGCCGACCTCCAACATCGTCACCGCCGCCGAACTCGCCTGCGGCCTGCTGATCTCCACCGCCCGGCACATCCCGGCGGCCAACCTCGCGCTCAAGAACGGCGAGTGGAAGCGCAGCAAGTACACCGGCGTGGAGCTCTCCGAGAAGACCCTGGGCGTGGTCGGCCTCGGCCGCATTGGCGTCCTGGTCGCGCAGCGGATGTCCGCCTTCGGCATGAAGATCGTCGCCTACGACCCCTACATCCAGGCCGCCCGCGCCGCGCAGATGGGCGTCAAGCTGCTCCCGCTGGACGAGCTGCTCCAGGTCTCCGACTTCATCACGGTGCACCTGCCGAAGACCCCGGAGACCATCGGCCTGATCGGCGACGAGGCGCTGCACAAGGTCAAGCCGACCGTCCGCATCGTCAACGCCGCCCGCGGCGGCATCGTCGACGAGGAGGCGCTGGCCGCCGCGCTCAAGGAGGGCCGGGTGGCGGGCGCGGGCCTCGACGTCTACGTCAAGGAGCCCTGCACCGACTCCCCGCTGTTCGCCTTCGACAATGTGGTGTCCACCCCGCACCTGGGCGCCTCCACCGACGAGGCCCAGGAGAAGGCCGGGATCTCGGTCGCCAAGTCGGTCCGGCTCGCGCTCGCCGGCGAGCTGGTTCCGGACGCAGTGAACGTCCAGGGCGGCGTCATCGCCGAGGACGTCCGTCCCGGCCTGCCGCTGGCCGAGCGGCTCGGCCGCATCTTCACCGCGCTGGCCGGGGAGGTCGCCGTCCGCCTGGACGTCGAGGTCCGCGGCGAGGTCACCCAGCACGACGTCAAGGTGCTGGAGCTGTCCGCGCTCAAGGGCGTGTTCGAGGACGTCGTGGCCGAGACCGTGTCCTACGTCAACGCCCCGCTGTTCGCCCAGGAGCGCGGCCTTGAGGTGCGGCTCACCACCACCAGCGAGAGCCCGGAGTACCGCAACGTCATCGTGGTCCGCGGCACCCTGAACGACGGCCGCGAGGTCTCCGTCTCCGGCACGCTGACCGGCCCCAAGCGGATCCAGAAGATCGTGGGTGTGGACACCTTCGACGTGGACCTCGCGCTCACCGAGCACATGGCGTTCTTCCGCTACGATGACCGTCCCGGCGTGGTCGGCACCCTCGGCCGGCTGCTGGGCGAGGCCGGGATCAACATCGCCGGGATGCAGGTCTCCCGTGACGACGAGGCGGGCGACGCGCTGGTCTCGCTCACCGTCGACAGCGAGATCCCGCAGCCGCTGCTGGGCGAGATCTCCAACGAGATCGGCGCGAAGTTCGCCCGTTCGGTGAACCTCACCACCTGATCCACCCCGGTCCTCAGCGGACGGCGCGCCATGGAACGATCGTGGCGCGCCGTTCCGTCTTCCGGCCCGGTCACCACCGGGTAGCACCTTCGTGTGAGATTGCCCTGCTCACGCCAACCCAGCACCCCGACTGTCGGAGGCCGTCCGTATGATGACTCCGAGGAACCCGGTGACAAAGGGGGGAACCGGACGTGACTGACAGCACGCCAAAGAAGAGCACCGGATACCAGGTCGACGTGTCGGCCCTGGAACAGACCGTTGCCAAACTGAACGCGGTCGCCGCCGAACTAGGCCCCACAGCCGACCGCGCGGCCTACCAGACCACCATCGGCACCGGCACCCTGGGCACCGGCTTCGAGGGCGCCACCGGCCTGCTCGGCACCCACGACACGATGCAGTCCTGGATCGCGGAAATGGTCGGCCAGCTCCAGAACTTCATCGAGGAGTACGGCGGCCAGACCAAGCAGGTGGCGGCGAACTACAGCGACCTGGAGACACAGACCACCGAGGACATGTACCGATGAGCGCGAACGGGGGCGGCCATGGGAGCGATTGACGACGCGCGCGATCTCCAGCAGCAGACCACGCAGAACAACCGGGCCCGGATCCTGGCCGAGACGGACGGCGGCCACGCCGGCCCCACCGGTTACACCACCGACTTCACCGCCTCGGGCATCGGCGGCCTGGACGGCCTGCGGGCGATGGTCGAACACGCCGACCCGTCTGCGCTGGACACGGTGGCCGGCCACTGGACTTCGGTCAGCAAGGCTCTGAGCGCCGTTCAGACCGATTTCCAGACCCACACCTCCGCCGCCCTGGAGAACTGGACCGGCGCAGCGGCAGACGGCTTCGCTGCCCGCGCCCAGCAGTTGCACGCATCCTTGGGCAACGGTGCCCAGTACGCCCAGAACACCAGCACCGGCGTCGCGGCTGCCTCGGCCGCCCTCAAGACGGCCAAGCAGAACATGCCCACGGCCCCCAGCGAGTGGCAGCAGTTCTCCCGCAAGATGACCAGCGAATCCGGCGACCAGCAGTTCGAGGCCGACCTGCGCAACGGCATCAGCCGCAGCGCCGCACTGAAGCTCGACGGCGGCCAGCTCTCCGCGATGGAAGAACGCCACCAGCAGGCCATCGTGGTGATGCAGACCTTGGAGGGGGAGTACCACTCGGCCGCGAAGACGATCGGGCCGGCTCCCAACAAACCGGTCGGCGGTGAGACGGTCTGGCCTCCCCCGCCAGCTACGGTCAAGCACAGCCCGGTGACCGGAACCGATGGCGAGCCTGTTGCAGGCCCCAATTCGGCGGGTCCGCTGCGTCTTGCCCAGGACGGTACGCCTGACCGGGGCGGATCAGCGGACGGTTTCGTCCCCGGCCAGGGGCGGACCCGGCTCTGAGGTCGACGGCGGTACCGGCGCTGAGGGCATCACGGGCGGGGAGAAGCTGCCTCCAAGTCCAGGGCCGGGCACGACCATTACTGGGATCACCGGCGGGCTCGGCACATCGACGGGCGGGGGATCGGGAAGCTCCGGCGCTGTTTTCCTCGGCCCCGTTCCTGGCCTGGGGGTCGGCGGTGGCGGGCGTAGTGGCTCTGGCTCCGGTTATGGCCTGGGAGGTGTTGCCGCAGGTTTCGGCGGAGCCATGGGCGGTGGTGTGGGTGCCGGTGGTTTCGGCGGCGGTTTCACCGAGGGCCCCGACGACTTCGCCGCGAGCTCTGCCCGTTCGGGGACTGGTGGCTTCACCAGCGCTGACGAGGTGGGACAGCCCGGGAGTGAGGCCCCGGGGGCTTCGGCTGAGGAGGTGACGGGTATGGGCGGGTTCCCTGGTGGCCTCAACGGCCAGGACAAGAAGCGCAAGCGGCGTCCCCGTGCCCACTATCTCGTCGAGGACCCGGAGACCTGGGAGACAGATGTGGCCGTCAATCCGCCGGTCATCATGTGACGGGTAGGTAGGGTCCTGGGGGATCACTGATCGCATGAGGAAATGGGGACCAGGCATGGCGTTCGTGCGGACACAGCGTGTCATGGGCGCAGTGGCGACAGCGGGCGCGTTCTTGCTGGTTGGGGCCCCGGCCGCGCACGCTGACGCGGCGCGGGACAAGCAGTGGCCCTTGCAGGCGTTCGGAGCTGCCCAGGAGGTCTGGCCGATCACGACCGGCGAGGGGCAGATCGTCGCTGTCATTGACACCGGCTTTCGTACGACCCACGTTGACCTCGCCGGGCAGTTCCTGCCGGGCAAGGACTTTGCCCCCGGTAGCTACAACGCGGCAGCTAACGCGAGCCACGGGACGATGATGGCCAGCATCATCGCTGCACACGGTCACGGGCCCGGTGGCTCCGACGGGATCATGGGCCTGGCACCAGGGGTGAAGATCCTTCCTCTGGTCGTGGATGTGCAGGCCGCCGACAATGACCAGGAGATCGCCGGAGCCATCCGCTACGCGGTGGGCCACGGGGCTGGCGTGATCAACATGTCGTTCGCTGACGTCGATTCCAGCCCGATCGAGCAGTCCGCTGTCGCCTACGCGGAAGCACACAATGTCGTGCTGGTCGCGGGTGCGGGCAATGACGGCGTCGAGGTGGACAGCTACCCAGCCGCCTACCCAGGCGTGGTGGATGTGGGGGTACCAATCAGGACGGGAGCGTCTGGGGCAGTTCCGACTACGGTCTCCATCAAACCCTGGTCGCGCCTGCCAGCAACGTCCTCGGTGACGACAGCGGCACTGACACCCAGTACGCCATCGGGAACGGTACCAGCGATGCCACTGCCTATGTCACTGCCGCTGCCGCGCTGGTGCGGGCGAAGTATCCGGAGCTCACGGCGGGGCAGGTGATCAACCGGCTGATCAAGTCGGCGATCGACCCCGCTGCCGAGCCCGGGCAGACCACGCCGGATCTGCACTACGGCTATGGCATCGTGCGGCCGGACAAGGCGCTGACCGAGAACATCCCGGCTGGGCCTGCGGCTGGGCCGTTGGGGGTGGCGAGTGATCCGCTGGCGGCTCCGGCGCGTACGGCGGCGGTGACGGTGGCGGCCGGCGGGTCCGGGGTCGGCGTCTGGCCGTGGGCGGCGGGTGGAGGGGCGGTTGTGTGCGTCCTGCTCGTCGGGCTCGGGCTGGTGCTGCGGCGGCGTCGCAGCACGACCTGACCCGGAGCGACGGCCCCGGCCGGGTGACCCCGGCCGGGGCCACCCGGCGCGGCGGCGCAATGACGAAGGCCGTTCACCTCGATGAGGTGAACGGCCTTCGGTACCAGCTGCTGTGCGCCGCCAGGGACTCGAACCCCGGACCCGCTGATTAAGAGTCAGCTGCTCTAACCAACTGAGCTAGCGGCGCCTGCTGACCTGGAAAACATTACATGATCTGGCGGGAAACTCCGAATCGGTATTCTGGGCGGGTCGGGTGATCACCCGACCCATCCCTTCTCGCCCGTCCGGGGGAACCGCCATGACCGAGCAGAACCCAGCCGCTGAGAACGACGTCGAGGCCGTGGAGGCCAAGGCGAAGGCCGAGCTGCTGCGACTTCGGGGCAGTATCGACAACATTGACGCCGCGATCGTGCACATGCTCGCGGAGCGCTTCAAGTGCACCCAGGAGGTCGGACGGCTCAAGGCCGAGCACCGGCTGCCGCCGGCCGATCCGGCCCGGGAGCGGGACCAGATCGAGCGGCTGCGGGAGCTGGCCGTCAACGCCCGGCTCGACCCGGCCTTCGCGGAGAAGTTCCTGAACTTCATCATCGCCGAGGTCATCCGCCACCACGAGACCATCGCCCGCTCCTGATCCCGGGCGCGGGGGCGTGGGGGCACGGGGGTGCGGGGGCATTGAAGGGGGGTGATCGGCGGGCGATCGCGGGCAGGCAGGTGGCGGCCCGTCTCAGATAGTAGGAAATCCAAGTACTTCCGCAGACAGTTCGGCCCGGCTGTCGTAACGTGAGGTCATCAGGCAGTCCGCTGAATCTCCAGCCAGTCCTGATCCGGCCCGGGCGCAGGTGATCCCTGCGCGGCCACTTACCCCCACCTCACTGTGACGCGCCCTCGCGTGCGACCAGTACACCCGCGCACCCGTGCATCGTGCATCGTGCATCCGAGTGAATCGGAGTCCTTCCATGAACCAGCTGCGCCAGCAGGCCCCCGTCCGCAAGACCCGCCGCCCCGTGCGCGGCAGTGAGCGCACCGACGCCACCGCCGCCCTGCAACGCGCCCTCGACCGCCGTGACAACGGCGGCGCGACCGGCCACTGATCGCCGCCGGGGCCGATCCGGGCAGACCTGGATCGGCCCGGATCACCCCCTGATCATCCGTCCATCATCCGGACGGAAGACGACCGACAGGTGAAACAAGGAGTATGGTCGCCGCCATGTCTCGCACCCTCCGCCTCGCAGTCATCCCCGGCGACGGTATCGGCCAGGAAGTCGTGGCCGAAGGACTCAAGGTCCTCTCCGCAGCCCTCCCCGCCGACACCAAGGTGGAGGTGGCCGAGTACGACCTCGGTGCCCGCCGCTACAACGCCACCGGCGAGATCCTGCCGGACAGCGTGCTCGCGGAGCTCAAGGAGAGCGACGCGATCCTGCTGGGTGCGATCGGTGACCCGTCGGTGTCGTCCGGGGTGCTGGAGCGCGGGCTGCTGCTCAAGCTGCGGTTCGCCTTCGACCACCACGTCAACCTGCGTCCGGGCAAGCTCTTCCCCGGCGTCGACTCGCCGCTCGCGGGCAACCCTGACATCGACTTCGTGGTCGTCCGCGAGGGCACCGAGGGGCCGTACACCGGCAACGGCGGCAGCGTGCGCACCGGTACGCCGCACGAGGTCGCCACCGAGGTCAGCCTGAACACGGCGTTCGGCATCGAGCGGGTCGTCCGCGACGCGTTCGCCCGGGCCCAGGCCCGCCCCCGCAGGAAGCTCACCCTGGTCCACAAGAACAATGTGCTGATCCACGCCGGCCACCTGTGGACCCGGATCTTCCAGCAGGTCGCGACCGAGTTCCCCGAGGTCAGCACCGACTACATGCACGTCGATGCGGCGACCATCTACTTCGTCACCCAGCCCGAGCGCTTCGATGTGATCGTCACCGACAACCTGTTCGGCGACATCCTCACCGACCTGGCGGCCGCCGTCACCGGTGGCATCGGCCTGGCCGCGAGCGGCAACATCAACCCTTCGGGTGAGTTCCCGTCCATGTTCGAGCCGGTCCACGGTTCCGCGCCGGACATCGCCGGACAGGGCAAGGCCGACCCCACGGCCACCGTGCTGTCGGTCGCGATGCTGCTCCGGCACCTCGGCCTGGACGAGGCCGCGGCCCGGATCGAATCCGCCGTCATGGCCGACCTCGCCGAGCGCATCGGCCAGGCACCCCGCTCCACCACCCAGGTCGGCGAGGCCCTCGCCGCCCGAGTAGCCGGCTGACCCAGCCGGCCTGCGCCAAGCACGGACCCGAGCGGTCCGAGCACGGACCCGAGCGGTCCGGAAGACAGCGAGCCACAACCCGGCTGGTCAGCACCCCCTGTGACCCCGCCGCTACCGGCACGCACCTTCCGGGCCGCTTTGTCGTGCGCCGCGCGCGCAGGCTGTCCCAGTGGCCGGGGAAGGTGCGACTATCGACAATGGCCGCCCATATAGTCGGACGGCCCGCCATGACGACACGGTGAAGGACGTACCCGCCATGACTTCCCCCATCGAGATCGAGCTCAAGCCCTCGGCTCATCCACTGGCCGCCGAGGAGCGTCAAGCCCGCCTCGCCAACCCTGGCTTCGGCCGCTTCTTCACCGACAACATGGTGACCATCCGCTGGACCGAGGGCCGGGGCTGGCACGACGCCCAGCTCGTCCCCTACGGACCGCTGGAGATCGACCCGGCGAACGCCGTCCTGCACTACGGCCAGACGATCTTCGAGGGCCTCAAGGCCTACCGCTCCGCCGACGGCAGCATCCAGACCTTCCGCCCGTACGCCAACGCCGAGCGCTTCCAGGCGTCGGCGCGGCGGCTGGCCATGCCGGAGCTTCCGCAGGAGACCTTTGTCGCGGCCGTCGAGGCGCTGGTCCAGCAGGACGCCGAGTGGGTCCCCAGTCAGGACGAGGCCAGCCTCTACCTGCGCCCCTTCATGATCGCGACCGAGGTCGGCCTGGGCGTCCGCCCCGCCAACGAGTACCTGTTCCTGCTGATCGCCTCCCCGGCCGGCGCCTACTTCTCCGGTGGCATCAAGCTCGCTGGCTCTCCGAGGAGTACGTCCGGCCGCGCCGGCGGGACCGGCGCCGCCAAGTGCGGCGGCAACTACGCCGCCTCGCTGGTCGCCCAGGCCCAGGCCGCCGAGAAGGGCTGCGACCAGGTCGTCTGGCTGGACGCGATCGAGCGCCGCTGGATCGAGGAGATGGGCGGGATGAACCTCTACTTCGTCTTCGGCGAGGGGGAGAACGCCCGCGTGGTCACCCCGGAGCTCTCCGGCTCGCTGCTGCCGGGGATCACCCGCGACTCGCTGCTCGGCATCGCCGGCGACCTCGGCTACGCCACCGAGGAGCGGAAGATCTCCACCGACGAGTGGCGGGACGGCAACGCCGCGGGCACCCTCACCGAGGTCTTCGCCTGTGGCACCGCGGCCGTGATCACCCCGGTCGGCTCGGTCAAGTCCGCCCGTGGCGACTGGACGGTCGGCGACGGCAACCCCGGCCCGGTCACCCTCAAGCTCCGCGACACCCTGCTGGCGCTCCAGACCGGCCGCCGCGAGGACACCCACAACTGGATGCACCGCATCGGCTGAGCCACCCAGGCCCCGCCGCCCGGATTCAGCGGCGGCGGGGCCGGATCGTGCGTAACCTCGACCTCGACCACTCGTTGAGCAGTGAGCATCGGAAGGGAGGGGCCATGTCCGCGGCAACAATCGATTTCGCCGAGGTCGGCGGGAGCGAGAGCAAGAGCCTGCTGGAGGTGTTCCTCGCCATGGTGACCCCTGAGGGTTACAAGGCGGAGCTCATCGAGGGGGAGATCATTGTGACACCGCCACCGGATGGCGACCACGAGAGGCTGATCAGCAGGATCAACAAGCAGATCAACCGTCTGGGACCTGACGACGTGGAGATCGCGGGTACCAAGGGACTGATTGTCCCCACTGGGCGCTGTATCCCCGATGCAACCTTCATCTGGGAGGAGGCGCTGCGAGGCCAGGAGTCCTGGTCCAAGCCCGAAGGGGTGCTGATGGTGCTTGAAGTCACGTCCAGCCGTCCTCAGAAGGATCGCGAGCAGAAGCGCCGCGGATATGCCGCTGCGGGGATCCCGCTGTACCTGTTGGTCGATCGCCAGCGTGAACGAGTGATCCTGCACAGTGAGCCCCGGCACGAGGACTACGCGGTCACCGCCATCGCGAAGCCGGGTGACCCCTCGCGCTCCCCAAGCCCTTCGGTTTCGACCTGGACACCAGCAAGCTGTTCTGAGCCCGTCGGCAGCAACGTCCCGCATCCTGAGACCTTCCGTCCCGCCGCCGCATGGCTGTGCCAGACTGCTGACGTGTCCTCGCTCGCGCTCATTATCGGCAGCAGGCGCGCCGGTCCGCAGTGACCGTTCCGCACGACAGACCCGTATGCGGAACGGCGCCTTGTGCCTCGGACCCGCGCGCAGTCTCGCACCCGCGAGGGGTCTTTTTCGTTGTCCGGCCGGTTCCCAACAGGAGCCCGGCGGATGACGGGAAGCGGCGCGGTGATGGTGGACAGTGGAGCCGGAGTCCCTGGCAGGCAGGTCGGCCTGCCAGGGCCACCCAGCCCCCGGACAGGAGAATCCAGGCCATGACCCTCAAAGACGACTTCCACGTCTTCGACACCACCCTGCGCGACGGTGCGCAGCGCGAGGGCATCCATCTCACCGTCGCCGACAAACTCGCCATCGCCCGGCACCTGGACGACTTCGGGGTCGGCTTCATCGAGGGCGGCTGGCCCGGCGCCAACCCCCGTGACACGGAGTTCTTCGCGCGGGCCGCCGCCGAACTGAAGCTGAGGAACGCGCAGCTGGTGGCCTTCGGGGCGACCCGCCGGGCGGGCGGCAGCGCCGCCGAGGACGCCCAGCTCGCCGCACTGGTGGCCTCAGGCGCGCCGGTGATCACCCTGGTGGCCAAGTCCCACGACCGCCATGTCGAGCTGGCGCTGCGCACCACCCTGGAGGAGAACCTGGAGATGGTGGCCGACAGCGTCCGCCATCTGCGCTCGCTGGGACGCCGGGTGTTCATCGACTGCGAGCACTTCTTCGACGGCTTCAAGGCCAACCGCGAGTACGCGCTGGCGGTGGTCCGCACCGCGCACGAGGCCGGGGCGGACGTGGTGGTGCTGTGCGACACCAACGGCGGGATGCTGCCCTCGGGCGTGCAGCGGGTGGTGGCCGAGGTGCTGGCGGAGACCGGCGCGCGGCTGGGCATGCACGCCCAGGACGACACCGGTTGCGCGGTCGCCAACACCCTGGCCGCGGTGGACGCCGGGGCCACCCATGTGCAGTGCACCGCGAACGGCTACGGCGAGCGGGTCGGCAACGCCAACCTGTTCCCGGTCACCGGCGCGCTGGAGCTGAAGCTGGACCGCCGGGTGCTGCCGGAGGGCTCGCTGGCCGAGATGACCCGGATCTCGCACGCCATCGCCGAGGTGGTGAACCTGAGCCCGTCCACCCACCAGCCCTATGTCGGGGTCTCGGCCTTCGCCCACAAGGCCGGGCTGCACGCCTCCGCAATCAAGATCGATCCCGACCTGTACCAGCACACCGATCCGGCCCTGGTCGGCAACAGCATGCGGATGCTGGTCTCGGACATGGCCGGCCGGGCCTCGGTCGAGCTGAAGGCCCGCGAGCTGGGCTTCGACCTCTCCCGGGACCGGGAGACGGTGGGCCGGCTGGTGGCGACGGTCAAGGACCGGGAGAACCACGGCTACACCTACGAGGCCGCCGACGCCTCGTTCGAGCTGCTGCTGCGGGACGAGGTCAACGGCCACCGCCGGCGCTTCTTCCGGCTGGAGTCCTGGCGGACCATCAGCGAGCAGCGGGCGGACGGCACCCAGGCCAACGAGGCCACGGTGAAACTGCTGCTCAAGGGCCAGCGGATCATCGCCACCGGTGAGGGCAACGGTCCGGTCAACTCCCTGGACCGGGCGCTGCGCACCGCCCTGGAGCCGTTCTACCCGCAGCTGGGGGATCTGGAGCTGGTGGACTACAAGGTCCGGATCCTGGAGGGCGAGCACGGGACGACCTCGATGACCAGGGTGCTGGTGTCGACCGGTGACGGCCGGGTCGAGTGGTCCACGGTGGGCGTGGCCGAGAACGTGATCGGCGCGTCCTGGCAGGCGCTCGACGACGCCTACACCCTGGGCCTGCTCCGGGCGGGCCAGGAGCCGACCGAGGACTGAGCGCGGCGGGGCCCCGCCCCGGGGCCGCGGGGTGCGGCGGCGGTGGACCGCCGCTGTGCCCCGCGGCCCCCGCGGCCCGGCCCAACCGGGGTCCGGCCGGGGCCCAACCGGGGCCCGGCTCCGGGCCTGTCCGGTCCGGAAGCCCCCGCCGGACCTCAGGAGCCAGGAGCCAGGAGCCAGGACCTCAGTAGTCAGGAGCAGGCCCTGGCGGGGCCGTCAGCGCAGGCGGGCCAGGAGGGCGTGCTCCACCAGGGTGATGAGGGTGGACTTGGCGCTGTCGCGGCGGCGGGCGTCGGTGGTGATGATCGGGGTTTCGGCGCTCAGCTGGAGTGCTTCGCGGACCTCTTCGGGGTTGTGGGCCTGGCTGCCGTCGAAGGCGTTGAGGGCGACGACGAAGGGCAGGCCGCTGTTCTCGAAGTAGTCGATGGCGGGGAAGCAGTCGGCGAGCCGGCGGGTGTCGACCAGGACGACGGCGCCGATGGCGCCGCGGACCAGGTCGTCCCACATGAACCAGAACCGGTCCTGTCCGGGGGTGCCGAACAGGTACAGGATCAGGTCCTGGTCCAGCGTGATCCGGCCGAAGTCCATGGCCACCGTGGTGGTGGTCTTGTCCGCGACATGGCTGAGGTCGTCGATGCCGGCGCTGGCGGAGGTCATGACGGCCTCGGTGCGCAGCGGGTTGATCTCGGAGACCGCGCCGACGAGGGTCGTCTTGCCCACGCCGAAGCCGCCGGCGACCACGATCTTGGCCGAGGTGGTGGCCCGGGAGGCGGTCGGCGCTGCTGGGCTAGAGCTTGCGTAGTCCACTGAGGACCCTTTCGAGCAGAGTCACGTCGGGCGTACCACCGGATTCGCCACCGGCGGCGGGCTGGTGGATCGCGACCAGGCCGGACTCGGCCAGGTCGGCGACCAGGATGCGGGCGACACCGAGAGGGATGGTCAGCAGCGCCGAGATCTCGGCGACGGACTTGATGTCCTGGCAGAGATGGCAGATCCGCTGGTGCTCCGGGAGGAGGGTGGCGAAGCGCTCCGGCGGGTGGTGGTGGAGACCAGGGCCTCGATCGCGAGCTGGTACCGGGGCCGGGTACGGCCGCCGGTCATCGCGTACGGGCGGATCAGCGGCCCCTCGTCCTCCTCGGGCTCCGGGGTGCGCGGGGCGTGGCCCGGGCGCCGGTTCCACGCGTCGTCCGGGTAGTCCTCGCGGTAGCCCGAGCCACCGGCGTAGCCGGTCTCGGCGGGGTAACTGCTGTCCTGGTACTGGTTGTTGCCGTAGCCGGTGTAGCCGGGGTAGCCGCCACCGGGACCACCGAACGCGTCATGACCTGTACCGGATAGCCGGTGCCGTACTGACCGCTCTGATCCTCGGACGGTGTCACGGTTCCTCCTCACAGTGGGGCGACGGGGCGTTGCGGCTCTTGTCGAACATGCGGGCGGCGCTGGTGAAGCTGTTGGGGCAAGTAAACCTGCTGTGGCGGGTGTTGAGCAGTCGATCAAGTGGATCAGTACAGCAGGCTGCCCTGAAGTTCAGCGCGCAGGGCCGGGGTCAGCACCGAGCCGGCCCGGTCGACCAGCAGCGCCATCTCGTAGCCGACCAGGCCGATGTCGCTGTCGGGGGAGGCCAGCACCGCCAGCGAGGAGCCGTCGGACACGGCCATGATGAACAGGAAGCCGCGCTCCATCTCCACCACGCTCTGGGTGACCCGGCCGCCCTCGAAGATCCGGGAGGCGCCCTGGGTGAGCGAGCTGAGGCCGGAGGCCACGGCGGCCAGCTGGTCGGCGCGGTCCCGGGGAAACCCTCGGACATGGCGAGCAGCAGGCCGTCGGCGGAGACCACCACCGTGTGGGACACCCCGGGGGTGTTGTCCACGAAGTTGGTGATCAACCAGTTCAGATTCTGTGCAGCCTGGGACATCTGACTCACTGCTAACGCTCCGGGTGGTTCGGGCTGCCGAAGAGATCGGCGCCGCCGTGCTGGTCGGGGAGAGGAGTGTCGCCTGCGCTGCGGCCCTGCTGGACGCCGCGACGCAGGTTGGTGAGCCGGCCGCGGACCTCCTCAGGGTTGCGGGACAGTTGTGCTTCGGTTTGAGCTGCGTTGCTGCTCCGGGCGTCCTCGCCGGGCGCCTGGACGTTCCCGGGCAGCAGGTTCTGCCGGGGGACGCGGCGGGGCAGCCCGGAGTCGGTGGTGCCACCGGCCGGCGGGCGTCCGGGGGGCCTCCACGCGCGCTGCGGGAGGGCCGGCTGGCCGCTGTCCTCCCGGGCGCCGGTGAACCAGTTGGGGCGTTCGCTGGAGTCGCGGTCGCCGATGGCCGGCCGCCGAGGGCCTGGCCGGGGCGGCGCTGCGGCAGCCCGCCGCCGGTCGACGCCGGCGGCAGTGCCGACGCCGGGGCGGCCGGGACGGGAGCGGCCGGGGCCGGGCGCTGCGGCAGCGAGCGCTGGGCGGGCTCCGGCTGGCCGTACGGCTCGCGCGGGTCGGGCCCGGGCGTTGAAGGCGTCTCCGGAGCTCGCCGAGTCGAAGTCGGCGGCGGGTGTAGCGGCCGACCTCGAAGCCACTGTCCTGGGTCGCGTAGGGCGGCCCTGGTAGGACTGGTCGCCGTAGGCCGGCTCCGCGCCGTACGGCTGCTCGCCGTAGGACTGCTCCTGGAAGGCCGAGGCCGGAACGAGGTGGTCGGGAAGTCCTCGTCGTAGGGGCTCTCGGCGGCGAACTCGCCGCCGTAGCGCTGCCCCTCCTGGTACTGCTCGGCGTACGGCGGCCGGCTGGTACTGCTCCTCGGCGGCGTAGGGCTCCTGGTACGAGCCCTCGTAGGACGGCTCGGCCGGGTAGGAGGCCCCGGCCTGGTACGGCTCGTACGGGTAGCCCTGGGCGCCCGCGTCGGTGTACTGGCCGGGGTGGGCACCGGGGCCGGAACCGGGCCGCCGCCGAAGGCGTCGAAGCCGGTGTCGTACGGCTGCTCCGGCGCGGTCCCGGCGGCCGGCTGGGCGGCAGCGGCGGGCTGCTCCTGGGCACCCGGCTCCAGGGCCGCCGCCTCCCGGCGCTGGCCGAGGCGCAGCGCCCGCTGCATGGGTCCCAGGGAGGCGGTCCGCTCGGCCTCGGGCAGCTCTCCGGCGGCCTCGTAGCGGCTGTCGTCGAAGCCCAGGTCGCTCGCGGTGCGCGCGCCCAGCTGGGGGAACTCGCCGGTGCCGGTCTCGGCGTAGACCCGGGAGACGGTGAACTGCTGCTCGGGCTCGACGACCCGGGCAGCTGGGTGAGGTGGTCGGGGACCATCACCAGCGAGGTGGTCCCGGCGGACTCGCCGGAGGGCCGCAGCTGGACCCGGATGCCGTGTCGCTCGGCCAGTCGGCCGACCACGAACAGGCCCATCTGCCGGACACCGAGGCGTCCACGGTGGGCGGGTCGGCGAGCTTGCTGTTGATCGCGGCGAAGTCCTCGGCGGTCAGGCCGATGCCCTTGTCGTGGATCTCGATCAGCACCCGCTGGTCCGGCAGCCGGGTCGCGGTGACCCGGACCTTGGTCTGCGGGCTGGAGAAGGTGGTGGCGTTCTCCAGCAGCTCGGCCAGCAGGTGCACCAGGTCGGTCACGGCCAGGCCGATGACGTCGGCCTCCGGGATGCCGCTGAGCTCGACCCGCTCGTACTGCTCCACCTCGGAGGCGGCCGCGCGCAGCACGTCCACCAGCGGGATCGGGTCGTTCCACTCACGGCCGGCGCTCTCACCCGCGAGGACCAGCAGGTTCTCGCCGTTGCGGCGCATACGGTGGCCAGGTGGTCCAGCTTGAACAGGCTCTCCAGCTGGTCCGGGTCGGCCTCGTTGTTCTCCAGCTCGGTGATCAGACCCAGCTGCCGCTCGATCAGGCCCTGGCTGCGCCGGGAGAGGTTGGTGAAGATCGCGTTGACGTTGCCGCGGAGCAGGGCCTGCTCGGAGGCCAGCCGGACCGCCTCGCGGTGGACGTCCTCGAAGGCCCGGGCGACCTCGCCGATCTCGTCCCGCCCGTTCAGGGGATCGGGGCGACCGAGGTGTCGACCCGCTCCGGGTCGGTCTTGGAGAGCCTGCGGACCAGGTCCGGCAGCCGCTCGCTGGCGATGTCCTGGGCGCTGTCGCGCAGGGTGCGCATGCCGCGGACCATCGACCGGGCCATGGCCACGGTCAGCAGCGCGGAGGCGAGCACCGCGGCCACCGCCTCGATCGCCAGGATCAGGGCCTGCTGGTCGGCGCTGTGCTTGGCGCTCTTGGCGTCCTGCACGATCTGGTCGGTGATGCTGCTCTCGACCGTGCGCTCCTGCTGGAACACATCGGTCGCGGCGCTGTACCAGGCGTCGGTGGTCACCCCGGAGTCGGACAGCGGCTTGTTCGCCAGGCCCAGCGCCTCCAGCTTCTCCTCGGTGGGAGTGAGCGGCGGAGCGGTCACGGTCCTGCGGTAGAGCGCCAGGTCGGCGGGATGCCGGAGAGGATGAACTGACCGTAGGAGGTGGAGGTCTCCTTGGTCGTGGTCTGTAGGGAGACCGAGAACTCGGTGGGCAGCCGGTTGGCGACCAGGGCGGCCATGACCAGGCCGCGCTCGTTGGAGGTGGACGCCTTCTCCAGGGTGAGCGCGTACAGCTCGCGGCCCCGGCTGTTGACGTCGTTGTTGCCGAAGGCCAGCTCGTTGTCCAGACCCATCAGGTCGAAGAACAGGGTCGAGTAGTCCGAGTTGGTGGTGACCGGGTCCAGGGCCCGGCTGTTGCCCTCCTTCCGCAGCGCGGTCAGGTCCTTTGCCTGGAGCGTGCGGAAGTTGGCCAGGTCGGTGGAGATCTGGCTGTCGTTCTGGACCGAGGCGGCCTGCGCGAACATGGTCGCGATGTCGGCGTCGGTCTGGTGCTGGGCCGCGGCCACCGGGGTCGTTGCCGTCGCCGCGGAGCTGCGGGGCGACCGCCAGGTCGCGCTCGTTCTCCAGGTCGTCGACGACCGTGGTGGCGTTCTTGACCAGCACCGCGACCTGCTCGTTGCGGCCGGCCGAGGCGGCGGTGGAGAGCTGGTCGGAGACCAGGATCCCGGCGAACGTGGTACCGGTGAGCACCGGCACCAGCAGGATGGCCGTCAGCCGGGTGGGCACGCGCCAGTTGCGGAAGCGCCAGTTGGCGCTGCCGTTGCCCACGGGGGAGCACTGTCCTGCCGTGGTCCGGAGTCTGCCTTCTTCTGCCTCACTCGACAACAACCTCTCGGCCGGGACGGCCAGTTCTACAGATCTGCGCTGATCGCTGGAATTTCAGCACGTACGCGGTGTACGGGCCAAACACCCGCCTGAGCCCCCCGCTCTGATGGGAAATCGGGCATA
This sequence comes from Streptacidiphilus sp. 4-A2, assembly GCA_014284505.1. Classification (GTDB taxonomy): domain Bacteria; phylum Actinomycetota; class Actinomycetes; order Streptomycetales; family Streptomycetaceae; genus Streptacidiphilus. Next base: position 8,021,094 of record JAAFYY010000001.1, read on the forward strand.
GGCCCCAGTGATGACGAATGCGCCCATCGGATAGGGCGCAGGGTGCGCACTCGCCTACGCGAGGTGACGAACCCGTCGGAATTGCTTGTCGAACCGTTATGAATCCAAGCGTTGTGAAATGCCTGCTGATCGCCCGGGCCGCCGCCCGGGCCGGTCAGCGGAGCCGGGCCAGAAGCGCGTGTTCGACGAGGGTGATGAGGGGCGGATTTGGCGCTGTCGCGGCGGCGGGCGTCGGTGGTGATGATCGGGGTTTCGGCGCTGAGCTGGAGTGCTTCCCGGACTTCTTCGGGGTTGTGGGTCTGGGTTCCGTCGAAGGCGTTGAGGGCGACGACGAAGGGCAGGCCGCTGTTCTCGAAGTAGTCGATGGCGGGGAAGCAGTCGGCGAGGCGGCGGGTGTGACCAGGACGACGGCGCCGATGGCGCCGCGGACCAGGTCGTCCCACATGAACCAGAACCGGTCCTGTCCGGGGTGCCGAACAGGTAGAGGATCAGGTCCTCGTCGAGGGTGATCCGGCCGAAGTCCATGGCCACCGTGGTGGTGGTCTTCCCGGCGACATGGGTCAGGTCGTCGATGCCGGCGCTGGCGGAGGTCATGACGGCCTCGGTGCGCAGCGGGTTGATCTCGGAGACCGCGCCGACGAGGGTCGTCTTGCCCACGCCGAAGCCGCCGGCGACCACGATCTTGGCTGAGGTGGTGGCCCGGGCAGCGGTTGGCGCGGCCGGGCTAGAGCTTGCGTAGTCCACTGAGGACCCTTTCGAGCAGAGTCACGTCGGGAGTACCGCCGCCGGTGGTGGCGGCGGCGGGCTGGTGGATCGCGACCAGGCCGGCTTCGGCCAGGTCGGCGACCAGGATGCGGGCCACACCGAGAGGGATCGGCACCAGCGCGGAGACCTCCGCGATGGACCTCACCTCACGGCAGAGCTGGACGATCCGCTGGTGTTCGGGGAGCAGGGACCCCGCCCGGTCGGCCTGTGCCGTGGTGGAGACCAGGGCCTCGATCGCGAGCTGGTACCGGGGCCTGGTGCGGCCGCCGGTCATCGCGTACGGCCGTACCAGCGGCTGCTGGGCGCCGCCGGAACTGCCGTAGGGACTGGTCGGTCCGTTGGGCGGGGTCATCTTCTCTCCTTGGAAACTGCAGCGGTCCGGTGTGCCTCTCCGCGGCTTGTCGGTGGTGCTGGGTCCAGGTGGGGGCCGCGTTGGTGGGGGCAGCGCGGTTCGTGCGGGTGCTCAGTGAAGCAGGCTGCCCTGGAGCTCGGCTCGCAGGGCCGGGGTGAGTACGTCCCCGGCCCGGTCGACCAGCAGCGCCATCTCGTAGCCGACCAGGCCGATGTCGCTGTCGGGGAGGCCAGCACGGCCAGCGAGGAGCCGTCCGAGACCGCCATGATGAAGAGGAAGCCGCGCTCCATCTCCACCACGGTCTGGGTGACCCGGCCGCCCTCGAAGATCCGGGAGGCGCCCTGGGTGAGCGAGGTCAGACCGGAGGCCACGGCGGCCAGCTGGTCGGCCCGGTCCCGGGGAAGCCCTCGGACATGGCCAGCAGGAGACCGTCCGCGGAGACCACGACCGTGTGCGAGACCCCGGGCGTGCTGTCCACGAAGTTGGTGATCAACCAGTTCAGATTGTGTGCCGCTTGGGACATCTGGCTCATCTGAATCAACGCTCCTGGGGGTTGGTGCCGTACGGGCCGTTGTCCTGGGGCGGGGTCGCCGTTCCGGCGCTGCGGCCCTGCTGGATGCCGCGGCGCAGATTGGTGAGCCGACCGCGGACCTCCTCGGGCGACCGGGAGACCTGGGGCCCGTTGTCGGGGCACCCGCCTCGGCGGCTCCGGGGACGAGATTCGCCTGCGGGACGCGGCGGGGCAGGCCGGACGGCATGACGCCGCGCGGCTGGGCTCACGGACCTGCTCGGCCCGGCGCCACACCTCGTCGTTGGAGGAGCTGCGCCAGGGGCGCGGACTCGCCGGGCGTGGCCGGACGCTGGGCCCTGCGGCCCTGCGGCGCCACGCCTGGGCCGGTCGGCCCGGCTGCGGACGCTGCGGCAGCGGTGCGCCCTGACCGGCAGACCCGGCTGGGCGGGCTGCCCGCTGTGCGGCTGCCGGGGTCGGGCCTGGTCGCCGTAGACCTGCACGGCGCGCATCCGGTCGGCCCGGCCGGCGCGAACCAGTTGGACTCCATCGCCTCGAAGATCGGCGAGCGGGCCGTGTCCGACGGCGGGCGGCAGCGCACGCGTCAGCGGGTGGTCGGCCGCGTCCTGCTGCTGCGGCGCGGGTGCGGGCTGCCACCGGAGCCGGCAGCGGAGTGGCTGCTGCGGGACGACCGGCTGCGGCAGCGGCTGCTGCGGAGCGGACCGCGCGGGGCAGCTGCTGCTGCGGAGCGGCAGGCTGGACCTGCTCCTCCTCGTAGTGCCGCGCCCGAACGGCACGAGCCGTCGGGTATCTCATCGGCATCGGACGGGTCAGCGGCGAGCCGTGCTGCGGCTGCTCGGACAGGCCCGGCTCGTCCAGCGGCGAGGCGCCGACGGCTGCGGGCGCTGCTCCTGCTGACCGGGCAGCGGGAACTGACCGGTCTGACCGCCCTGGCCGCCCTGACCGGGCACCGGGAACTGGCCGGTCTGACCCCCTGGCCGGGCAGCGGAACTGACCGGTCCGGCTGGACTGGCTGGCTGCGCGGCTGTCCGGGCTGACCCGGCTGACCGGGCAGGCTAAACTGGCCGGTGCTGGTTCTGCTGGTTCTGCGGGTTCTGCGGGTTCTGCTGGTTCTGCTGGCCGCGCACCGGCAGCGGCCGCCGGGCAGCTGCGGCTGGCCCTGGGACGGCTGCCCCTGCTGGGCTGGCCCTGGGGCGCAGCGGCTGCGGCTGGCCTGCGGCTGGCCCTCGGGCGCCCCCCGCTGGCCGCCGCCGGGTTCTGCTGCTGGTCGCGGCGCGGCAGCGGCTGGCCGGAACGCGGTCCGGTGGGACCGGTGGTCGGCAGCTGGCCGGTGAGCGCGGTGCTGCCCTGCGGCAGCGTCGGCTGCGGGCGGCGCGGCGGCAGCCCCTGGGCGCCGGGCTGGCCGGGCTGGTCCTGGCCGGTCCCTGCGGCTGGCCGGGCAGCGAGGGACGGCCGCCGGGCCGCCGCCGAGCGGGGTCCGGCTGGGTCCCTGCGCCATGGCGCCGCGCTGCGGACCGCCCTGGAGGCCGGGCTGGCCGGGCTGGCCCGGCTGGCCCTGCGGCCGCTGGCCGGGGGCGCCCCGGCGCTCGGACGCGTTGGTGACGTCCACCGGCAGCATGACCAGCGCGGTGGTGCCGCCGGAGTCGCTGGGACGCAGCTGGATCCGGATGCCGTGACGCAGCGACAGCCGACCGACCACGAACAGGCCCATGCGGCGGGAGACGGAGACGTCCACGACCGGCGGGTTGGCCAGTCGCTCGTTGATCTCGGCGAGGTCCTCGGGGGACAGGCCGATACCCGTGTCGTGGATCTCGACCAGCACCCGGCCGTCCGGCAGCGCGTGGCCGGTGACCCGGACCCGCGTCTGCGGGCTGGAGAAGGAGGTGGCGTTCTCCAGCAGCTCGGCCAGCAGGTGCACGAGGTCGTTGACGACTCGTCCGGCGACCTCGGTGGTGGGCACCGAGGCCAGTTCGATCCGCTCGTACTGCTCCACCTCGGAGGCGGCCGCGCGGAGCACGTCGACCAGCGGCACCGGGCGGGTCCACCGGCGGCCCGGGTCCTCACCCGCGAGCACCAGCAGGTTCTCACCGTTCCGGCGCATACGGGTGGCCAGGTGGTCCAGCTTGAAGAGGCTGGCCAGCTGATCCGGGTCGGCCTCGCGGCTCTCCAGCTCGGAGATCATCGACAGCTGGCGCTGGATGAGGCCCTGGGAGCGGCGCGAGAGGTTGGTGAACATCGCGTTGATGTTGCCTCGCAGCAGGGCCTGCTCGGCGGCCAGTCGCACCGCCTGCGCGTGCACCTGGTCGAAGGCCCGGGCCACGTGCCCGATCTCGTCCGTGGTGTTGATCCCGAGGGGTTCGACCGAGGTGTCGACGTCCTGCGGGTCGGACTCGGAGAGCGTGTGCACCAGTTCCGGCAGCCGCCGCTCGGCCACGTCCTCGGCCGCGGACTGGAGCTTGCCCAGCGTGCGCACCATGGAGCGGGCCACCAGCGCGGCGCCGACGACGGCGACCAGGAGCACCAGGGCGATCAGGATGGCGTTGATGACCAGGTCGGTCTGCGCCTGCTGGTGCAGCTCCTGCACCTGGTTGTTCAGGTCGTTGACGAGGTTGGCCTCGTCGTTGCTCATCTCACTGATCTGGGAGGCGGACTCGCCGTCCCAGGTCGAGTAGGACGGCAGTACCTCGCCCTTGCCCTGGTACGCCTCGAAGCCGAAGGCGGAGTTGAGGACGGTGGTGGCGAAGTAGCTGGTGGTCTTGATGTTGGTGTTGTTCGACCAGCTCTGGATCAGGTCGTTCGAGGACGGCCCGTAGAGCGCGGTGAACTCGTTCTGGAGGGTGAACGCGTTGTCCAGGGCGGTCAGCGCGTAGATCCGGTCCTCGTCGACCAGCGGCTTGCCGGAGGCCAGACCGGCGCTGATCACGGACTGGATGACCGACTCGTCGTCCTTCCACTGGGCGAACACCTGGAGCGCCCTGGTGGAGGTCAGCAGCTGCTCGTTGGAGGAGGTGAGCGCCACGTCGGAGCTCAGCGTCAGCAGCTGCTGGATCAGCGTGTCGTAGTTGGACACCGACTGCAGGATGCTGCCGGTGTCGCCGGAGAAGTCGGCGCTCCGGTAGTTGTCGATGTTGACCAGGTTGCCCAGGATGCTGTGGACGTCGATGCCGCCGCCGGGCAGGCTGGTCAGGTTCAGCTGGTTCGCCAGGGTGACGAACTGGGTCAGCGTGGCGGTGGTGGCCCGCTCCGCTTCGACGATGGTGTCCGCGTTGCGGTTGCCGGAGGCGGTCACGGTGCCGGCCAGCGCGTCGCGCTCGGTCTCCAGGTTGTCCGCCAGCTTGATCGAGTAGCTGGCGATGCTACCGAGGTCGGAGACCTGGGACAGCTGGTTCTGGGCGGACAGTGAGGTCTGGACGCGCAGGCCGCCGAGGACGATGGCGGCGATGACCGGGAGGGTCAGCAGCGCGATCAGACGGGTGCGGATGCGCCAGTTGCTCAGGCCGTACCGGCGCATGCCGCGGACCTTGGGTGCGGCCGCGCGTGGCGCCCGGATCTTCCCGCCGTCGTTGCCGGCCTTGCCGTTCTTTGTCCCAGGACCGCCCTTCGGGGCGCCCGGGTTCTGGCCGCCCTGCCCGTCCCGACCGGTTCCGGGGGCCGGTGCGGCCTCCGGTGACTGCTGCTGGCGAATGGCTGCTTCGCGGTCCGCCGGGTCGCCCGGGCCGCCGCCACCCCTCTTGATACGTCCCTCACTAGCGTCGCAACCTCTGGACCAGGCGCCCCGCCGCGTGAACGCGGCCAGGACGGTGTCGAGTTTTCGGGCGGGCGCGGGATTCCGCTGGAAACCCCTGTTTGGGTGCCCGTGTGCCGCCGTGGAGTGCGCCCCCGGCGCTGGCAGTAGCGCAGTGGAGGGTGGCCTCCGGCGGCCCGTGGCATTCCAGCACAGTGCCGGAGCAGCAACAAGGGGCGACTACGGGTAGTCGTATCGGCTACTCTCCGTTGCCGGTCACTCGCCTTGGGTATGCCTGCACCCTTGGAATAGTGCACCTTTCGGACACGCGTGCGTGGATTCGCTCCGCGCCAGGTGACGGCGCGTGAAAAATTTGTCCGATATGAAACATATGTCGGGCGGTCTCTGCCCAGGGCACAATGTCGTAACTGTCGGAACTTTTCCGGGGTAAAGTGACCGAACTCACAGCGGTTTGGGTAGTGCGAAGCGCCCTCGCTGTGGAATGAGATCCTGGATGGGCAACTGATAGCCCCCGGTTCTTCTCCCATGAGTGAGGTAGTCCGCGTGTCCACCAAGTCGACGATGAACTTTCGCCCACCGCCAACCCCGCCGGACCACGCTCGACTCCCTGCCCGTGAACGGCGGCCCCGCGCTGCGGGCGTCCGCCACCGAGCAGATCCCGCTTCCCCGGACCACCGCCAACCCGCGGCGCATCAACCTGATGGTCGCCCCCGTGCGCAACACCGAGGCCGACTGAGCCCGGTACCGACCGAGCCCGGTACTACTCCGAGCCCGGTGCCGACCGCGCGCCCGGGTCGACCGGGCGCCGGGTCCCCGCGAAGCCCTGCCGGAGCGTTCCGGCAGGGCTTCGCGCATGTCCGGCGGATAGGGTGGGTCTTGATCCATCCATCGCCCGAGGGGACACCAGTCACCGTGCGCATCGCCAGGTTTTCCAGTGAGGGAAACGTATCCTTCGGCGTCGTCGAGGGGGACGCCGCCCAGCCGGAGACGCTGACCCTGCACGTCCTTTCCGGACATCCCTTCGGTGAGCTCCAGCCCACCGGCGAGGTGCGCCCGCTGTCCGAGGTGCGGCTGCTGCGCCGATGCTGCCCAACAAGATCGTCGCGGTGGGCCGCAACTACGCGGACCACGCGGCCGAGCTCGGCAATCAGGTGCCGGAGGTTCCGCTCACCTTCTTCAAGCCCTCGACCTCGGTCATCGGCCCCACCGAGAACATCGCCTACCCGCCGTTCTCCTCCGATGTCCAGTACGAGGCGGAGCTGGCCGTGGTGATCGGCCGGATGTGCCGGGACGTCCCGCGCGAGCGGGTGCCCGAGGTGATCTTCGGCTACACCTGCGCCAACGACGTGACCGCCCGCGACGTGCAGCAGCGCGAGGGCCAGTGGGCCCGGGCCAAGGGCTTCGACACCTCCTGCCCGCTCGGCCCCTGGATCGAGACCGATCTGGACCCGGCCGACCTGGCGGTCACCTGCACTGTCAACGGCGAACTGCGCCAGGCCGGCCGCACCTCGCAGATGGTGCGCTCGGTGGCCGACCTGATCGTGCACATCACCGAGGCGATGACGCTGCTGCCCGGCGACGTGGTGCTCACCGGCACCCCCGCCGGGGTCGGCCCGCTGGCCGTCGGCGACGAGGTCGCGGTCTCGATCGAGGGCATCGGCACGCTCAGCAACCGGGTGGTCAAGCGTGGTTGACGGATCGTCGGCCGCCCGGGGCGTGCTCTGGGACATCGACGACACGATCTTCGACTACAGCGGCGCCGAGGCCGCCGCGATACTGGAGTACCTGCGCACCGAGGGCCTGCTCGGCGAGTTCGACTCGCCCGAGCAGGCCCTCGGCCTGTGGCAGGAGGACATGGAGCGCAACTACGCCCGCTTCGTCGCCGGGGAGATCGGCTTCCAGGAGCACCGCCGGGAGCGCGCCCGCTCCTTCCTCGCCCGCACCGGCCGCATCCTGGACGGCGACCAGGCCGCCGACGCCTGGTTCGGCGGCTATGTCGACTGCTACGAGAAGAACTGGCGGCTCTTCCCTGACGTGCTGCCGGTGCTGGACCTGCTCGGCGAGGGCTATGCGCACGGCCTGCTGTCCAACTCCTCGACCGGCAACCAGCAGCGCAAGCTGGAGCGGCTGGGCGTACGCCACCGCTTCCGCAGCCTGGTCTGCTCGGAGGACCTCGGCCACGCCAAGCCGGCGGCCGAGGCGTTCTGGGCGGGCTGCGCCGCGCTGGGCCTGCCGCCGGAGCGGGTGGTCTACGTCGGCGACAAGCTGACCACCGACGCGCTGGGCGCCCTGGGCGCCGGACTGCACCCGGTCTGGCTGGACCGGCCGGCCGCTCCCGGGCCGACGGCGGCCCGGAATCGGCGCCGTCCGCGGTGCACCGCATCCGCACCCTCGCTGACCTGCCAGGAGTGCTGGAACTAATCGATTTTGGAGCGATGCCCAGGATCGGGTAGTGTTCTTCTTGTTGCGCCGCCCGGGAGGGACGGGGGAGACCGAGAGGTTCTCGCCAAGATAACCTGGACAGCCAATGGGGTATGGTGTAATTGGCAGCACGAGTGATTCTGGTTCATTTAGTCTAGGTTCGAGTCCTGGTACCCCAGCGTAAGTCCTCGCCAGAACGAGGCTTGCAAGTCGAGATCACTCTCGATGCCCCCGTTGTGTAGCGGCCTAGCACGCTGCCCTCTCACGGCAGTAGCGCCGGTTCGAATCCGGTCGGGGGTACGCATCACCCAGCAGGACACAGCAGTACCAGCAGGACAATTGAGATCATGCCCCCGTTGTGTAGCGGCCTAGCACGCTGCCCTCTCACGGCAGTAGCGCCGGTTCGAATCCGGTCGGGGGTACCAGATCCGAAGCCCTTGCCATCGGAATGTTCATTCTCCGAGGCGACGATGAAGGATCACCAAGCTTGCCCCCGTTGTGTAGCGGCCTAGCACGCTGCCCTCTCACGGCAGTAGCGCCGGTTCGAATCCGGTCGGGGGTACGCATGCAGAATCGGGCTTCCGGCTTCGGTCGGGGCCCCGTTCTCGCACCGTTCACCGGCACGCCGGGGGAACGGGCATTGGGGTATGGTGTAATTGGCAGCACGAGTGATTCTGGTTCATTTAGTCTAGGTTCGAGTCCTGGTACCCCAGCCAGTAAACAGCGCGAGCACCGACGGCGCGAATATCGACAGTGCGAGTATCGTGCCCGGTCGAGCGCAGCGCAGCGCAGAGTTCTGAAGGCCCGAAAGGGCCTTTTCGTGTTTTGAGAGGCCGGCAGCGAGCATGGCTAAGCCCAAGAAGGCCGCACGTCCACCCCTGTTGGCACTGCGCCAGGTCAGCCGCCGCTACGGTGGTCGGCTCGCCCTCCAGCCGATCGACCTGGACATTTCCGCGGGCGAGTGCGTCGCGCTGGTCGGTCACAACGGCTCCGGCAAGTCCACGCTGCTGCGGCTCGCGGCCGGCCGGGACACCCCACCAGCGGCAGCGTCAAGCTCGACGGCCGCCCGGTGGACGAGAACGAACCCGACCGTACGCGCCCGGCTGGCCGTGGTCGGCGACATCTCCGCCTGTTACCCCGACCTCACCGTCCGCGAGCACCTGGCCCTGGTCGCCGTCGCCCACGGCGTGGAGGAGCCGCTCACCTGGGTCGACAAGGCCCTGGCCGACCGCGGCCTGAGCACGCCGAGGCCCTGCCGGACTCGCTCTCCTCCGGCCAGCTCCAGTCGCTGCTGCTGGCCTCCGCGCTGGTCCGCCCGCGCGATCTGCTGATCCTGGACGAGCCCGAGCAGCGGCTCGACCCGGGCGCCCGCGAGCGCCTGGCCGCGCTGCTGCGCGCCGAACTGGCCGACGGCGTGGCCGTGCTGCTCGCCACCCACCACCCCGACCTGGCCTTCCATGTCGCCGACCGGGTGGTGCTGCTGGAGGACGGCGCGGTGCTGGCCGAGGGCGCGCCGCAGGACGTCCTGCCGACGGCCTTCCCGGCAGCGCCCTGGGCGGTGAGCGGTGAGCGGCGACTCCGGGCCCGACGCCGCGGTGGACGCTCCGGCGCCGGAGGAGACCGGCGACTGGACAGACGAGACGCTCGACCTGCTGCGCGCGCTGCGCGCCCCGCACCGGCGCTCCCGGGCCGGACAGATCGGCTATGCCGTCTACAGCTTCATACTGTTCGTCCTCTCCTGGGGCGGGCTTTCTCGCTCGGCCTGTTCGCCACGCAACGCCTCCATGGGCGCCAACTACACCGCCGACGGCCCGCGTCTGCTGGCCGCGCTCCCGGCCGGGTGTGCGCGCTCAGCCTCGGCCTGATCCTGGTGGTGGCCCGGGATGCGCTGTGGCGCGGCCCGGTGGTCGCCCCCAGGGCCACCGTGGACTGGCTGCTGATGCAGCCCATCCGCCCCGGCCGGGTGCTCCGCCCCTGGTTCTGGGTCTCCTGCTGCATCGCCCTGGTCCCCGGCGTGGTGGCGGCCGGCGCGGCGGCGGTGGCACTGGGCCTGATGGAGAAGGTGCCGTTCGCCTCCGCCCTCGCTGGTCGCTGGTCGGCGGCGTCTGCGTGCCGCTGCTGGCCACCTCCGCCGCCGTGCTGGTGGAACGCTCCACCGCGGTCGCCCGGTGGGTCCGCCGGGCCACCCCGGTGGTGGCGCTGCTGGTGCTGCTGCTCGCCGTGCAGAGCGTGTCGCCGGGCTCGGACACCGCTCGCTGCCGCTGGAGCGGGTCGAGATGTGGTCGGGACCGTGGGCTGGGCGGCGCTGGCCGGGCTCAGCCCGACCCACGGCGCGCAGCCCGGCGGCTGGGCCGCGGCCCTGGCGCTGGTCCTGCTGACCGTGCTGGCGCTGCTGTGGGCGCACCGCGCCACCGCCGGGATCCCGCTGGGCAGCCTGCGGCTGCGGGCACGGACCGCCGCCGGGGTGGCCGCCGCGCTGCGCACCGCCGAGCTGCGCTCCGCGCGGCTGGTGCTGGCCCAGGCCGACCAGAAGGGCCGCAAGGTCCGGCTGCGGATCCCGCCGCCGCAGCGGGCGGCGCTGATCGTCCCCTGGCGCGATCTGACCGCGCTGCTGCGTGCCCCCTCCCGCTTCGGCCGGGCGGTGCTGTTCAGCACCCCGGCGCTGCTGCTGGCCGTACCGGCGGCGCACGCCCGCGGCGCGGACCGGGTGCTGCTCACCGCGCTCGCGGTGGCCCTCGGCTACCTGGGCGTGGCCCAGCTGGCCGAGCCGGCCCGGGTGGAGGCCGACGACCCGCGCCGGGCCGGCTGGTCGCCCTACCCGTACGCCAAGCTGATGCTGCGGCACGCGGCGGTCCCGGCGGTCGCCTCGGTGCTGCTGCTGGCCCTCGGCGCCGGGGTGGCCACGGCCGTCGGCGCGGGCGCGGCGGTCTGGCTGGCCCCGGTGGCGGCCCTGCCGCTGACCGCGGCGGCGATGGTCAACGCCTGCCGGGGCCCTTCCCGCCAGGAACTCATGTACACCCCGCGCGGGGCGGGCAGCATGGGCCCGTTCATCTTCCTCGCCTGGTACGCCGCCGGGCCGCTGACCACCGTCCCGGCCCTGGCCTTTGCCCTGGACAGCCGCCCGGTGAGCTCGGTGCTGTGGTGCCTGCTGATCACGGCGGTGCTCATGTACTGGTCTTACCAGCGGGCGCTGACGCTGTCCGGACGCCACCGTCCCAAGGACTGAGCCCTCCGGCATCGCCTAGGCTGAGGCCCTGTGAGCCCATCCCCTTCGAGCGGCGGCCGGCTGTCCGCCGCCCGTGTCGCCGCACCGAGCCCGGTCGGCGTCGACGGCAGCACCGCCCACCGCGTCCGCCGCTCGCTGCGGCAGGCCGCGCCGGCCCTGTACGGGTACGCCGCGACCCGGGTGCTGCTGTTGGTGGTGCTGATGCTCAGCCGGGGGCCGCACCGCACCGTCACCCGGCTGGCGTCGCTCTGGGACGCCGGCTGGTACGCCCGGATCGTGCAGACCGGCTATCCCACGCACAGTGGCGTGTTCAACCCGCAGGGCGTCGAGTACTCCGCCAAGGCCTTCTTCCCGCTGTTCCCGACCCTGGCCGAGCCGTTCTACCGGGCGCTGCCGGTCACCGCCGGGACGGCGCTGCTGATCGTGGCCTGGACCGCGGGCCTGGTCGCCGCCTGGGGGATCTACGCCTGCGGCGCGTTCTGCTACAACCGCCGGGTCGGTGTGCTGGCCGCGGTGCTGTGGGGGGCGCTGCCGCTGGCGTCGGTGGAGAGCATGGCCTACTCGGAGGCGCTGTTCACCGCGCTCTGCGCGTGGTCCCTGTACGCGGTGCTGCGCCGCCGCTGGATCTGGGCCGGTTCGCTGTGCCTGCTGGCCGGGCTGACCCGGCCCAACGGGATGGCTCTGACCGGGGCGCTGTGCCTGGCCGCGCTGGTCGAGCTGTACCGCCGGCGGCGGGACGGCGGCGGCCCGGTCGCCTGGTGGCGTCCGCTGCTCGGCGCCCTGCTCTCGCCGCTGGGCTGGCTCAGCTACATGCTGTGGACCGCCTGGGTGGGCCACTCGCCGACGGCGTACTTCCACATCCAGGATGCCTGGCACAGCGGCTTCGACGGCGGCCTGACCACCCTGCGCTGGGCGGCGGGGCTGTTCGGCCCGTACCACCACGGGCGCGGCGACTCCACCGACAACCTGCTGATGGCCGCGACCGTGCTGGTCTACCTGGCGCTGTTCGCGCTCTCGCTGGTCCGCAGGCAGCCGCTGGTGCTGGTGCTGTTCAGCGGGCTGATGCTGGCGATGGACCTGGGCAACTCCTCGCCCTACCCGCCGATGGCCCGGTTCCTGCTGCCGGTGTTCCCGCTGCTGTTCCCGCTGGCGGAGCAGCTGTTGCGGATCCGCCGCCGCCGGCTGATGTTCGCCCTGGTCGGGCTGCTGGCGCTGTGGTCCGCCTATCACGGCATCGACCTGGTGTTCGTCGGCGGCGCACCCGCCTGACCGTACCCGCCTGACCGCATTCGCCTGACCGCACCCGCCTGACCGCACCCGCCTGACCACGAGCACCAACGGCGCACCCGCCTGACCACGAGCACCGACGGCGCACCCGGCTGGGCCGGGTGCGCCGTCGCGGGGCGGGGGGCGGTCTCAGGCGCGCCGCAGCGCCTCGGTGAGCCGTCCGGCCGCCTCGATGATGGCCTGGGCGTGCAGCCGCCCGGGGTGCCGGGAGAGCCGCTCGATCGGTCCGGAGACCGAGACGGCCGCGACCACGCGGTTGGACGGGCCGCGCACCGGCGCGGACACCGAGGCCACCCCGGGCTCGCGCTCGCCGATGGACTGGGCCCAGCCGCGCCGCCGTACGCCGGAGAGCGCCGTCGCGGTGAACCGCGCGCCCTGGAGGCCGCGGTGCAGCCGCTCGGGCTCCTCCCAGGCCAGCAGCACCTGTGCGGCCGACCCGGCCTTCATCGGCAGCGTGCTGCCGACCGGGACGGTGTCCCGCAGTCCGGACAGCCGCTCGGCCGCGGCCACACAGATCCGCAGGTCCCCCTGACGGCGGTAGAGCTGGGCGCTCTCGCCGGTCACGTCCCGAAGGTGGGTGAGCACCGGTCCGGCGGTGGCCAGGAGCCGGTCCTCCCCGGCCGCCGCCGAGAGTTCGGAGAGTCTGGGACCGAGAATGAAACGGCCCTGCATGTCCCGGGTCACCAGGCGGTGGTGTTCCAGCGCCACCGCCAGCCGGTGCGCGGTGGGCCTTGCCAGCCCGGTCGCGGCCACCAGGCCGGCCAGGGTTGCGGGTCCTGACTCCAGCGCGCCCAGCACCAGAGCAGCCTTGTCGAGTACGCCGACGCCACTAGAGTTGTCCATGCGTTGATATTGCAGTCTCAGATCGCGAGACGCAAGTTCAATCTTCCAGGATCTGCGTCACTCTGGGACGAGCAGCCCCCGGGGAGCCGCCCGCCTGGCCGCCGGAATACGAGTAAGACCGGGGAATCCGCCGGTCGGAGGGACAGCGATGGGACGCACACTCGCGGAGAAGGTCTGGGACGACCATGTCGTCCGGCGCGCCGAGGGCGAGCCCGACCTGCTCTACATCGACCTGCACCTGCTGCACGAGGTGACCAGCCCGCAGGCGTTCGACGGCCTGCGGCTGGCCGGACGCCCGGTGCGCCGGACCGACCTGACCATCGCCACGGAGGACCACAACACCCCACCCTGGACATCGACAAGCCCATCGCCGACCCGGTCTCCCGGCTCCAGTTGGAGACGCTGCGGGCCAACTGCGCGGAGTTCGGCGTCCGGCTGCACTCGCTCGGCGACGTCGAGCAGGGCGTGGTCCACGTGGTGGGACCGCAGCTGGGTCTGACCCAGCCGGGGACCACGGTGGTGTGTGGCGATTCCCACACCTCCACCCACGGTGCCTTCGGCGCGCTGGCCTTCGGCATCGGCACCAGCCAGGTCGAGCATGTGCTGGCCACCCAGACGCTGCCGCTCGCGCCGTTCCGCACCATGGCGATCACGGTCGAGGGCGAACTGCCCGACGGCGTCACCGCCAAGGACCTGATCCTGGCCGTGATCGCCAGGATCGGCACCGGCGGCGGTCAGGGCTATGTCCTGGAGTACCGGGGCTCGGCCATCCGCGGCCTGTCCATGGAGGCCCGGATGACCGTCTGCAACATGTCGATCGAGGCGGGCGCCCGGGCCGGGATGATCGCCCCCGACGAGACCACCTTCGCCTACCTGGAGGGCCGCGACCACGCGCCCACGGGTCAGGACTGGCAGGACGCCGTCGGCTACTGGAAGACCCTGGCCACCGACGAGGACGCGGTCTTCGACGCCGAGGTGTTCATCGACGCCTCCGAGCTGACCCCCTTCGTCACCTGGGGCACCAACCCGGGCCAGGGCGCGCCGCTGGGCGCCGAGGTGCCGGACCCGGCCTCGTTCGAGGACCCGCAGGAGCGGGTGGCCGCCGAGAACGCCCTGCGCTACATGGGCCTGACCGCGGGCACCCCGCTGCGCGAGCTGTCCGTGGACGCCGTGTTCGTGGGCTCCTGCACCAACGGGCCGGATCGAGGACCTGCGCGCCGCGGCCGCGGTGCTGGAGGGCCGCCGGGTCGCCGAGGGCGTACGGATGCTGGTGGTCCCCGGTTCGGTCCGGGTGGCGCTCCAGGCCATGGACGAGGGCCTGGACAAGGTGTTCACCGCCGCCGGCGCCGAATGGCGGCACGCGGGCTGCTCGATGTGCCTGGGCATGAACCCGGACCAGCTGGCCCCCGGCGAGCGCTGCGCCTCCACCTCCAACCGCAACTTCGAAGGGCGGCAGGGCAAGGGCGGGCGCACCCACCTGGTCTCGCCGCAGGTGGCCGCCGCCACCGCGGTGCTGGGCCACCTGGCCTCGCCCGCCGACCTGTCCGACGCCCGGCAGACTGTGGAGGTCTGAGCACCATGGAGAAGTTCACCACCCACACCGGCCGGGCCCTGCCGCTGCGCCGCAGCAACGTCGACACCGACCAGATCATCCCGGCCCACTGGCTGAAGAAGGTCACCCGCACCGGTTTTGAGGACGGGCTGTTCGAGGCCTGGCGCAAGGACGAGTCCTTTGTGCTCAACCAGCCGCAGTACGCCGGGGCCAGCATCCTGGTGGCCGGGCCCGAGTTCGGCACCGGCTCCTCCCGGGAGCACGCGGTCTGGGCCCTGTCGAACTACGGATTCCGGGCCGTGATCTCCTCCCGCTTCGCCGACATCTTCCGCGGCAACTCGCTGAAGAACGGCCTGCTGACGGTGATCCTGCCGCAGCAGACGGTGGAGCGGCTCTGGGAGCTGGTCGAGGCCGACCCGACGGCGGAGATCACCGTGGACCTGGAGGCCCGTGAGGTCCGCGCCGGGGGCTCGACGGAGCCCCGTTGGCAGCGCCGTTCGAGCTCGACGAGAACGTCCGCTGGCGGCTGCTGAACGGTCTGGACGACATCAGCATCACTCTTCAGCAGGAGTCGGAGATCGCGGCTTTCGAGGCGGCCCGCCCCCGTTTCAAGCCGAGCACCGTACCGACCCGCTGACCTTCCCCAGCAGCACTTTTGAGACATCGTCACCCGGCCTCCCGCCCTGGTCAACTGACCGGTGCGGGGGCCGTTGCCATGTTTCCGGTGACTCTGTGTAAGGTTGAACCACAGCTGAACAGGGAGTATCTCCTGCTCGGTGGCACAATCAGTACATGAGCCCGGTCGCCCAGCCCTCTCCTGACCCTGAACCAGGGGAGTCGTCGGAGGCTGTGTTCTATGCGTTCTTGGCCGAACGGCTACGGCAGGCGCACGCCCGTGTGCGCGCACTCGATGTGTCGGAAGCCGCCAGGGCGTCGCTGACCCGTTCGTTGCTGCTGGTGACCGAAGCGGCGAAACGCGATCTCCCGGAGGCGGCAAGGAGGTTGGCGCGCTTCATGGATGACCTGGACGACGGCCGCCTGCCGCCGCCACCCGGTCACTGAAAGCCGAATCCATTGCGACACAAGGGTGATTCGCCCGTTTGGTAATTGAAATGCCGTATATACATGCCTAACGTGCGAAAAGCCCGGATCAAATCCGAATCATCCGGGCATCGGTTTCTGAAGGGGAAGACGTGAACAAGGCGCAGCTTGTTGAAGCGGTGGCCGAGCAGCTGGGTGGCCGTCGGGCCGCCGCAGAAGCAGTGGACGCTGTGCTCGACACCATCGTCCGCGCGGTGACGGCCGGGGAGCGGGTTTCCGTGACCGGCTTCGGTACCTTCGAAAAGGTCGACCGCTCCGCGCGGTTCGCCCGCAACCCGCAGACGGGCGAGCGGGTCAAGGTGAAGAAGACCGCGGTGCCTCGGTTCCGTCCGGGCCAGGGCTTCAAGGACCTGGTCAGCGGCTCGAAGAAGCTGCCGAAGACCGGTCCCTCGGTGAAGAAGGCGCCCAAGGGCTCGCTCACCCCCGGCAAGAGCGGGATGGCGGCTCCGGCCGGTTCGCCCGCGGCCAAGAAGGCGGCGGCGAAGAAGACCGTGGCGGCCAAGAAGGCCACGCCCACCGTGAAGAAGGCGGTGGCCAAGAAGACCTCGGCGGCGGCCAAGAAGACGGCTCCGGCGACCAAGGCCACGACCACCGCGACCAAGACCGCGGCGGCCAAGAAGACCACGGCCAAGAAGACCTCCGCCGCGGCCAAGGCTCCGGCCAAGAAGACGGTGACCGCCTCGGCCACCCGTCCGGCGACCAAGACGGCGGCCACGTCGGCGGCGAAGAAGACCACGACCGCGGCGGCGAAGAAGACCACCGCCCGCAAGGCTCCGGCCAAGCGGGCCGCCAAGGCCTGACCGGCCGTGAGCCGGGCGGCCGGGAGCCGACCGCCCAGGAGTTGACCGGCCGTGAGCCGGCCGGCCGACGGCCGGCCGGAGCAGAACCGCTGGGCGCTGGTGCGCGGGCCGGGTTCCGGGACTTCCCGGACCCGGCCCGCGCCGCTGTCCCCGCACACCTTCCCGGCGCGCCGTCGGCGTCCGGCGGCCGCAACCCGGTCCGCCGGCGCCGGGCCGTCACAATCCGGCTGTCAGAACCCGGCTGTCAGAACGTCTGCAGGGTCACCAGGGTGATCCGCCGGCCCTCGCCCTCGCCCTGGGTCTCGATCCGCACCCGCTGCCCGGGCCGCAGCAGCCGCAGGCCGCCCGCGTCGAAGGCGTCCGCGTCGAAGGGCAGCGGTGTGCCGTCGTCGAGCAGCACCGAGCCGCTGCGGGTGTCGGGGGAGTATGTGAACGCTGTCGCCTGCATAGCCACAGGTTAGGCCCTGGCCCGGGGCCCCGGCCCGTCGGTCTCAGCGGCCGACCAGCGCCGACAGCGCGGTGGTGCGCGGTCCTGTGCCCAGTTCCAGGGCCACCCGCAGATCCGCTCCGGTGTCCACGTCCCGGCGCAGCGACGGCACGTCCGGCAGCGTCAGTTCGCGCGCCCCGGAGGCGGCGTGGCGCAGCCGGGAGCCGCCGCCGAAGGCAGGCGCCAGCGGGACCCCGGGACCGGCGGTCAGCAGCGTGGTGCCCACGCCCTGGGTGTCGGCGAGAAAGGCGCGCGGGTGCGCGGCGGCGGCGCGCAGGGCCCGGCCCAGTTCCAGCGGCCGCAGCGCCGGCAGGTCGGCCGACATCGCGGCCACCGCCGCCGCGCCGTGCCGGTCGCGGGCCGCCCGGGCACCGTGCCGCAGCGCCGCGTTGAGCCCGGCCTCGGGCTCGTCCGGGACCACCAGCCCCCAGCGCCGACAGTTCCGCCGCGGCCACCGGGTCGTCGGTGACCACCAGCAGCCGGGCCACCTCGGCGCAGCTCAGCGCGGCCGCGACGGTGTCCAGTGCGAAGGCCAGCGCGAGTCCGGGCCGCAGCGGCCCGGCGGCCGGGGCCAGTCGGCTCTTGGCCAGCGCGAGCGGCTTCAGCGGCAGTACCAGCGACCACGCGCGGATGCTGGTGGCGGTCGGCGGGGCTGGGCGGGTGTCCACCCGCGCCATTCTGCACCCGGCGCGAGCCGTGCCTGGACGGATGGCGAAAGCGGGGGTGCCTCGACAGTGCGTCGAGGCAGGGGAGACACTTGTACGGTCATTCATGCAGTGCACATTCAATGCGAGGAGGAGTTCGCGTGCCCGGCAGGAGTACCAAGGCGGCCCGACGCCAGTACGGTTTCTGGTACCGCCTCGCGGCGGTCATCGGCAAGCCGCCGCTGTTCCTGCTGACGAAGCGCGACTGGCAGGGCTACGAGCACCTCCCGGCGAGCGGCGGTTTCATCACCGCGGTGAACCACAACTCGTATCTGGACCCGCTGGTCTACGGCCACTTCCAGTACGACTCCGGGCGTCCCGCGCGGTTCCTCGGCAAGGCCGGCGTGTTCAAGGTGCCGCTGATCGGCCGGATCCTGCACGGCGCCGGGCAGATCCCGGTCTACCGGGGCTCCACCGACGCCGCGCACGCGTTCCGGGCCGCCGTGGACGCGGTCAACGCCGGTGAGTGCGTCGCCTTCTACCCGGAGGGGACGCTCACCCGCGACCCCGACCTGTGGCCGATGACCGCGAAGACCGGCGTGGCCCGGGTGGCGCTGATGACCGGCGCGCCGGTCATCCCGGTGGCGCAGTGGGGCGCGCACGAGATCATCCCCCGCTATGCCAAGGGCGGCCGCGGCGACCGCCGCTTCAAGCCCTTCCCCGGCACATCGTGCAATGTGGTCGCCGGTCCGGCGATCGACCTGAGCGCCTTCCAGGGCAGGAGATCACAGCCGCTGCTGCGCGAGGCCGAGGTGATCATGACGGCATCACCTGCTGGAGGAGGTGCGCGGGAGAGGCGCCCCCGTACGCTACGACTTGCAGCGTGCCGCGGCCGAGCGGCGCAAGGAGAGGGAGGCCGGTCGGTGACGACCCGTACCGCCGTATTCGGGACCGGGTCCTGGGGCACAGCTTTCGCCATGATCCTGGCCGACGCCGGCTGCGAGGTCTCGCTCTGGGGCCGCGCCCCGAACTGGTCGACGCCATCAACGCCCGGCACCAACCCGGACTACTTCCCCGGGGTACGGCTGCCGGAGGCATCACGCGACCGCGGACGCCGCCGAGGCGCCGCCGGCGCGCAGTTCGCGTGCTGGCCGGCACTCGCAGACGCTGCGCGCCAGCCTCGGCCGCTGGGCGCCGGCGATCGGGCCGGACACGGTCCTGGTCAGCCTGATGAAGGGGGTCGAACTCGGCACGCCAAGCGGATGACCGAGGTGATCGCCGAGGTCGCGGGCGCGGGCCCGGAGGGATCGCGGTGGTCTCCGGCCCAACCTGGCCCCGGAGATCGTCCGCCGCCAGCCCGCCGCCAGCGTCGTCGCCTGCGCCGACGAGGAGGTCGCCAAGCGGCTCCAGGCGGCCTGCCACACCGGCTACTTCCGCCCCTACACCAGCGTGGACGTGGTCGGCTGCGAACTCGGCGGCGCGGTCAAGAACGTGATCGGCCTGGCCGTGGGCATCGCCGACGGCATGGGCCTGGGCGACAACGCCAAGGCGTCGCTGATCACCCGCGGCCTGGCCGAGACCACCAGGCTGGGCCTGGTGATGGGGGCCGACCCGTACACCTTCGCCGGGCTGGCCGGGATGGGCGACCTGGTCGCCACCTGCTCCTCGCCGCTGTCGCGGAACCACACCTTCGGCAGCAACCTGGGGCGGGGGATGACCCTCCAGGAGACCATCGCCGCCACCAAGCAGACCGCGGAGGGCGTCAAGTCCTGCGAGTCGGTGCTGGATCTGGCCCGTCGCCATGGCGTGGACATGCCGATCACGGAGACCGTGGTGGACGTCGTCCACGGCGGCAAGCCGCCGGCGGTGGCGGTCAAGGAGCTGATGTCGCGCTCGGCCAAACCCGAGCGCCGCTGACGCCCGCGGGGCGGCTGCGCCGGTCGGCCGTCGCCCGACTGCCCGCCCCCCAGGACGCCGCCCGGGACCGGAAGGTAGTCTCCGTTGGAATATGAGCACTGAGCCCACCTCCCCAGTCCCCGTGCCCGCAGCCGCGGGCGCCCCCCGCAAGCCGCGCGTCGCGATCGTCTTCGGCGGACGCAGCTCCGAGCACGCGATCTCGGTCTCCACGGCCGGCAGCGTGCTGCGCGCCATCGACCGTGACGCCTACGAGGTCCTGCCGATCGGCATCGCCGCCGACGGCCGTTGGGCGCTCACCGCCGACGAGCCCGACCGGATGGCGATCAGCGACGGCCGGCTGCCCTCCGTCGACGACATCGCCGAGTCGGCCGACGGCCAGGTCAACCTGCCCGCCAGCCCCACCGAGCGGGGCCTGGTCTACACCGAGCCCGGTGCCGTGCCCAAGGCCCTCGGCGAGGTCGACGTGGTCCTCCCGCTGCTGCACGGCCCCTGGGGCGAGGACGGCACCGTCCAGGGCCTGCTGGAGCTGTCCGGAGTGCCGTACGTCGGCTCGGGCGTGCTGTCCAGCGCCGTCGGCATGGACAAGGAGTACACCAAGCGGGTGCTCTCCTCGTTCGGGCTGCCGGTCGGCCCGTACACCGTGGTCCGCCCGCGCGAGTGGGCGAACCAGGACGCCCGCCCGGCGGTCCGGGAGCGGGTCGCCGAACTCGGCTACCCGGTCTTCGTGAAGCCCTGCCGGGCCGGTTCCAGCATCGGCATCACCCGGGTCACCGACCCGGCCGACCTGGACGCGGCCATCGCCGAGGCCCGTCGGCACGACCCCAAGGTGATCATCGAGGCCGGTCTGGTCGGCCGCGAACTCGAATGCGGTGTCCTGGAGTTCGAGGACGGCCCGCGGGCCAGCCTGCCGGCCGAGGTGCTGGTCGGCGAGGGCTTCGACTTCTACGACTTCGAGGCCAAGTACATCGACTCCAGCGATGTGCGGATCCCGGCCGACCTGACCGGGGACGAGACCGCCCGGCTGCGCGCCCTGGCGGTCGAGGTCTTCGACGCCCTGGCCTGCGAGGGCCTGGCCCGGGTCGACGTCTTCCTGCTGGCGGACGGCACCTTCGTGGTCAACGAGATCAACACCATGCCCGGCTTCACCCCGATCTCGGCCTTCCCGCGGATGTGGGAGGCCACCGGCATCCCCTATCCGGAGCTGGTCGACCGGCTGATCCGGTCCGCGCTGCGCCGCTCCACCGGCCTGCGCTAGGGCCGGGGCCCGCACCGCCGCGGCCCGGCTCCCCTGGTGGGGGAGCCGGGCCGCGGCGTTCCCCGGCTCAGCTGTAGGTCGCCAGGCAGAGCACGAACTCGTCGCTGCCCTCCTGCTGGGTGTAGGAGGCGGAGGTGGACTGCGGGCAGCCGCTGTCGTCGGTGGTGTCGGCGAGCTTGTCGACCACCTTGTAGGTCCCCGGGGCGCAGGCCGTCACATGCACGTCCGGCTGCTGTCGCTGCCCTGGTTCTGCACGCAGTCACCACCGAGGCGTAGGTCGCGTCGCTGGACGAGGCGCTGATCCCGTAGACCACCAGCCCGATCACCGCCAGCGGCACCAGCAGCCCGATCGCGCCGGCCCGCAGCAGCAGCGGGCGGCCGAGCACCAACCGCCGCCCTCAAGGCCCGGGCCGGGCTCAGGCAGGGCCCTTGAACCTGCGGTAGGCGACCAGGTTTCTGGATCAGGGTGAACGGCGTGCGGAAGAACGACTGGGCGCCCCACCAGCCCTGGATCAGGGTCTGCGAGGAGAACGTGCGGACGCTGGCGATGCCGCAGGTGCGGCAGAACGGCCCGTGCCGCCGGCGCCACGACATCACGAACACCATGCCCCGGTGCGCGCGCACGGTGGCCGCCACGGCGGGCTGTGCCCCGCAGAAGTCGCACCTGAGCGCGCCCGTCGGGTACTGCGGCAGCGGCGGGAACGGGGCCTGCTGCGGGGCCTGCGCCTGCTGCGGGTACTGCTGCGGGCTTTGCTGCGGGCTTTGCTGCGGGCTCTGGAAATGCGGCTGCGGCTGCGGTTGCGGCTGTGGCTGCTGCGGGAACGACGGCTGCGGCTGCGGCGGGTACTGCGGCGGTGGGTACTGCGGCGGGTAAGGGCTGCCCTGGGCAGGAGCCTGCTGGGCATAGGGGTTTCCGGCAACCGGCTGGGCGTACGGATTGCCCGGAACCGGCTGGGGCGGGGTGGTCATCGGAGCTACCTCGTCGCAGAAGTGTCTGTGGTTCGAACGTGGCGGACCTTATCGATCAGTGGCGGGAGCGGGTTTCGGGCCACGGATCGGATACGGAGCCGTTATCTGCGACGGGTCGGCTGCCGCCGGTCGGGCCTCAGAGGCAGTCGAAGACCGTGTCGGGGTCGACCGGGTCGGCCTTCTGGACCGGGCCTGCCAGCGCCGGCATCGGCCAGCTCTGGCCCTGGTAGGCGCCCGGGACGTCCACCTCGACGTAGGTGTTCTGCTTGACCGTGGTGAAGCGGAAGCCCCCGCCGGAGGTCTGCTGGGAGAGCCAGCACACGCCGTCCGAGACCACCGCGACCGAGTTGGTCTGCTTGGGGTCGTACTGGGGCGAGGCCGGGTTCATCGCGCCCGGCTCGGCCACCCCGCAGCGGAGCACGATTGCCGGGTCGCCCCAGGCCGCTGTGTCCGGCGAGGCCGGGGTGGTGCTGCGGCGCTTGTGCCCCAGCAGCGTCTGCGGCAGCCGCGCCTGGAGCGCCGCGCACTGCGCGGAGGCGGCCCCGCTGGTGGTCGGTGCGGCCACCCCGACCGCGCCGGAGCCGCCGGAGCAGCCGGCCAGCGTGGCCAGGACCGCCACGGCGGCCGCGGGCAGGAAGACGGGACGCCTGGTGAATATCCGCACCAGGCGATGGTAGAGGTGGCTAGAGATTCACCACCGGGCAGGTCAGGGTCCGGGTGATGCCGTCGACCTTCTGGATCTGTGCCACTACCAGCTTCCCCAGGTCGTCCACGGTGGTGGATTCCGCGCGGACGATCACGTCATAGGGGCCGGTGACGTCCTCGGCCTGAGTCACTCCCGGGATCTCGGAGATCATTTCGGCTACGGCAGTCGCCTTGCCGACCTCGGTCTGGATGAGGATGTATGCCTTTACCACGGTGGACCCCCAAGCGGCTCGGTGCAGAGATCGTGCGAGTTGTGCTTTTCAGGTGCGGGTCGTGCTCTTTCAAGAGTGCGTCCTTCAGGGAAGGTGCGCTCCAGGAGTCCGCCACGCTATCGCGCGGCGTACCCCGGGGGAGCCCCCCGACACCCTTCAGGGCGTACGCTGCGCGCGGGAGCGTAGCGGCCGGACCCGTACGGCCGTCCCCGGAAGTCACCCAGCGGACCGGCCCCGGGGGCGGGGCACTCTCAGGAAGGACCCAGATGCAGGGCACCGTCGGCGAGCTCGGCGAGTTCGGACTGATCCGGCAGCTGACCTCAAGGCTGCCGCGGACCGCCGCGGTCGAGCTAGGCCCGGGCGACGACGCGGCCGTCGTGGCCGCGCCCGACGGCCGGGTGGTCGCCACCACGGACGTCCTGCTGGAGGGCCGGCACTTCCGCCGGGACTGGTCCACCGCCTACGACGTGGGCCGCAAGTCCGCCGCGCAGAACCTCGCCGACATCGCGGCGATGGGCGCCACCCCGACCGCGCTGCTGCTGGGCCTGGTCGCCCCGGCCGACCTGCCCGCCACCTGGGCGCTGGAACTGATGGACGGCATCAGGGACGAGTGCCAGGTCGCCGGTGCCGCCGTGGTCGGCGGCGACGTGGTCCGCGGCGACACCATCACCGTCGCCATCACCGCGCTCGGTGACCTCCAGGGCCGCCCGCCGGTGACCCGCTCCGGTGCCCGCCCGGGCGACCTGGTCGCGGTGACCGGCTGGCTGGGCTGGTCCGCCGCCGGACTGACCGTGCTCTCCCGGGGCTTCCGCTCGCCCCGGGCCTTTGTCGAGGCGCACCGCCGCCCCGAGCCGCCCTACCACGCCGGCCCGGCCGCCGCCCGGCTCGGCGCGACCTCGATGATCGACGTCAGCGACGGCCTGGTGGCCGACCTGGGCCATGTCGCGGAGGCCAGCGCTGTGCACATAGACCTGCGGGCGGCCGACTTCGACATCCCCGCGCAGATGTCGGACATCGGCCAGGCGGTCGGAGTGGATCCGATCAGCTGGGTGCTCTCCGGCGGTGAGGACCACGCGCTGGTCGCCACCTTCCCGGCGGACACCCACCTGCCCTCCCGCTGGCGGGTGGTGGGTGAGGTCACCCGCCCCGCCGGGCTCTCCAAGACCGGCACCGTCACCGTCGACGGCGCGCCCTGGGACGCCACCGGCGGCTGGGACCACTTCGGCTGACCACCGCCCCCGCGCGGCCCGGCTCCCCACGGCTCGGTTCCCACGGCCCGGCTCCCGCCGCGGCCCGGAGACGGGCGAATCGGACGGACCGGCAATTGCCGGACGCAGCCCTGCATAACGGTGCTTTTGCATAAGCTGCACCCATGCGAATCGGAGTGCTGACCAGCGGCGGCGACTGCCCCGGACTGAACGCGGTGATCCGCTCGGTGGTGCACCGGGCGGTGGCCGACCACGGCGACACCGTCATCGGCATCGAGGACGGCTTCCTCGGCCTGATCGAGGGCCGGGCCCGGCCGCTCGGCCTGGACGACGTCCAGGGCATCCTCACCCGCGGCGGCACCGTCCTCGGCTCCGCCCGGGTGGCCAGGGACCGGCTGCGCGACGGCGTCGCCCGGGCCGCCGGGCTGCGCCGCGCCCTCGGCCTCGACGCCCTCGTCGCCATCGGCGGCGAGGGCACGCTGATGGCCGCCCAGCTCTTCAGCGAGGCCGGGATGCCGGTGGTGGCCGTCCCCAAGACCATCGACAACGACATCGACGCCACCGACGTCACCTTCGGCCACGACACCGCGGTCCATGTCGCCACCGAGGCCATCGACCGGCTGAAGTCCACCGCCGAGTCCCACCAGCGGGTGATGGTGGTCGAGCTCATGGGCCGGCACACCGGGTGGATCACCCTGCACGCGGGGATGGCCGGGGGCGCCCACGGCATCCTCATCCCGGAGCGGCCCTTCGACGTCGAGGAGGTGTGCCAGATGGTCGAGGAGCGCTTCTCGCGCGGCAAGAAGTTCGCCATCGTGGCCGTCGCCGAGGGCGCCGAGCCCCGTCCCGGCACCATGCGCTTCGCCCACGGCGACACCGACGCCTTCGGCCACCGGCTCTTCGGCGGCATCGGCTCCCGGCTCGCGGGCGAGATCGCGCAGTGGATCGGCAAGGAGTCCAAGCCGGTCATCCTCGGCCACGTCCAGCGCGGCGGCACCCCCACCGCCCAGGACCGGGTGCTCGCGACCCGCTTCGGCTGGCACGCGGTCGAGGCCGCGCACAAGGGCGCCTACGGCCATATGACGGCCCTGCGCGGCACCGACATCCAGCTGGTGCCGATCGCCGACGCGGTGACCCGGCTGAAGACGGTCCCGGAGAGCCGCTGGACCGAGGCCGAGGCGGTGCTCTAGCCGGGAGCCGGGCGGACCGGCCGGACGGATAGGTTGGACCCATGTCGATCGTTCCTCCCAGCACCCCGCCGTCCGCCCGGCCCGCGCCCGTCGCCCCGCCCCGGGTGCTCACCGTGGCCGGATCCGACTCCGGCGGCGGAGCGGGCATCCAGGCCGACCTGAAGACCATGCTGGCGCTCGGCGTCCACGGCATGAGCGTGATCACCGCGGTCACCGCGCAGAACTCGATCGGGGTCCAGGGCTACTGGGAGCTTCCGGCCGAGGCCGTGCGGGAGCAGTTCCGCAGCGTGGCCGACGACATCGGCGTGCAGGCGGTGAAGACCGGGATGCTGGCCTCGGCCGAGCTGGTGCGCACCGTCGCCGAGCTGCTGGCCGGGCTGGACCCGGCGGTGCCGGTGGTGGTCGACCCGGTCGGGGTCTCCAAGCACGGCGACGCGCTGCTGGCCGAATCGGCGGTGTCGGTGCTGCGCGGGCAGCTGCTGCCGCTGGCCACCGTGGTCACCCCCAACCTGCACGAGGTGGCGCAGCTCACCGGGATCACCGTCACCGGCGAGAAGGGGATGCCCGACGCCGCCAGGGCGCTCCAGGACCTCGGCGCGCGCTGGGCCCTGGTCAAGGGCGGGCACCTGCCGGGGGAGGCCGCCGACCTGCTGCGCGGTCCCGACGGCGCGGAGCACTGGTTCCGGGCCGGACGCTACGACAACCGGCACACCCACGGCACCGGCTGCACCCTGGCCAGCGCCGTCGCCGCACAGCTGGCCCTGGGCCTGGCCGTGCCCGAGGCGGTGGCCGCCGCCAAGGCCTATGTCACCGGCGCCATCGCCGGCGGCTTCGCCCTGGGCGCCGGCATCGGCCCGGTCGACCACGGCTGGCGTCTGCGCGGCTGAACCCACCCGGCTGAACTACAGGCGGCTGAACCCACCGGCTGAATCCACGCAGGCCGAAGCCCCGGCCGCCGCAGGGCGGACCGGGGCTTCGGCCCTGGAAGCAAAGCAGTGGACCGGCCCACCCTCAGGTGGACCGGTCCACTGCGAAGCCGATGAAAGGTGGCCGCGTCAGCGCGACACCTTGCCGGCCTTGATGCACGAGGTGCAGACGTTGAGCCGCTTCGGCGTCCGCCCAATCACAGCGCGCACCGTCTGAATGTTGGGGTTCCAACGACGACGGGTACGGCGGTGCGAGTGGGAGATGTTGTTGCCGAAGCCCGGCCCCTTGCCGCAGACGTCGCAGTTGGCAGCCACGGGAGTCACTCCAAAGACTTCAGATGCACTTACATTGACAACCCCGGGTGGCGCGGAGGCCGTGGTAGCGGGTACCGCGCTGCTACCTGGGGCTGGCCCGGAGGGATCCGGGCAACCGGAGCAGCATACATGGGCTTGCTCCGTACAGCGAAAGTACCACGACCCGGGCCGAAGCCCCGCATCCGGTCGCGGACGACGGGCCGGGGGACTGTGCGGATAACCTGCCCTGGAGCCCCCTCGTACCCAAGGAGACACCCGGTGCTGGACACCCTCGACGCTCCGG
This sequence comes from Streptacidiphilus sp. 4-A2, assembly GCA_014284505.1. Classification (GTDB taxonomy): domain Bacteria; phylum Actinomycetota; class Actinomycetes; order Streptomycetales; family Streptomycetaceae; genus Streptacidiphilus. Next base: position 8,047,826 of record JAAFYY010000001.1, read on the forward strand.
CGGTACGCACCTGGTGCAGGCTCTCGCTGGCCGCCCTCGGCCAGGCCCGCGAGGAGATCGACGCCCTCAACGTCTACCCCGTCCCAGACGGCGACACCGGCACCAACCTCTACCTGACCGTGGAGTCGGCCACCGAGGAGGTGGACCGGCTGTTCGGCGCCACGGTGGCGGTCCCCACCTCCGCCGAGGCGCTGCGGGCCATGGCGCACGGCGCGCTGCTCGGCGCGCGCGGCAACTCCGGGGTGATCCTGGCGCAGCTGCTGCGCGGCATCGCGGCCGCCTTCGGCGCCGACCCGGCCGCCGACGCCGCCACCCTGGGCCGCGCCCTGCGCCGTGCCGCCGACGCGGGCTACGAGGCGGTGGCGCAGCCGGTCGAGGGGACGGTACTGACGGTGGCGGCGGCCGCGGCCGGCGCCGCCGAGCTCGCCGCCGCCGCACCCGGGGCGGACCTGCCGACCGTGGCCAGGGCGGTCTACGAGGCCGCCTGCGCCGCCCTGGCCCGCACCCCCGGGCAGCTGCCGGTGCTGGAGCGGGCCGGAGTGGTGGACGCGGGCGGCCGGGGCCTGGTCGCGGTGCTCGGCGCGCTCGCCGACGCCGTCGGCGGCCACCGCCCGATGGGCCCGCTCGCGCTGGCCGGGCACCGCGCGGCCGACCCGCTCCCCGGCGGCCCGCACCGCTCCGCCCCGGGCACCCCCGGCTACGAGGTGGTCTATCTGCTGGACGCCGAGGACGACCGGCTCCCGGCGCTGCGGGCGGCCCTGGCCGGGCTCGGCGACTCGCTGGTGGTCGTCGGCGGCGACGGACTGTGGAACGTCCACGTGCATGTGGACGACCCCGGCGCGGCCGTCGAGGCCGGGATCGCGGCCGGGCGCCCGCACCGGATCAGGATCACCCACTTCGCCGCCGCCGCGGCCGCCGAGGCCGGCTCCGGCGACTACCACGACCCGGCCGACCCGGCCGCCGGACACCGGGGGGTGGTCTGCGTGGTGCACGGCCAGGGCCTGGCCGGCCTGTGCGCCGACTCCGGCGCCACCGTGCTGGTCGCCGACCCCGACCGGCGCCCGTCCAGCACCGAGCTCGCGGCCGCGATCCGCCGGGCCCGGGCCCCCGAGGTGGTGCTGCTGCTCAACGACACCGAGCTGCGCGCGGCGGCCGGGGCCGCGGCCGAGCAGCTGCGGCGCGAGGGGGTGCGGGTCGCGGTCATCCCCACCCGCTCCCCGGTCCAGGGCCTGTCCGCGCTCGCCGTCCACGAGCCGGGCCGCCGCTTCGACGAGGACGTGGTCGCCATGACCTCCGCCGCCGGGGCCACCCGCTACGCCGAACTCGCGGTCGCCGAGGGCGAGTCCTGGACCATGGCGGGCGTCTGCCAGGCGGGCGACGTGCTCGGGCTGATCGACGGCGATGTCGCGGTGATCGGCTCGGAGACCTCCGCCACCGCCGGGATCGTGCTGGACCGGATGCTCGCGGCCGGCGGCGAGCTGGTCACCCTGATCCTCGGCGAGGGCGTGCCGGACACCCTCGGCGACCACCTGGTGGGCCATGTCCGCCGGGCCCACCCGGTCGTGGACACCGTGGTCTACCAGGGCGGACAGGGCGTCGTCGCCGCTGCTCATCGGTGTCGAGTGAGTCGGGGGTGTCGAGTGGGCCGGGGGTGTCGTGGGTCGGCGGGGAAATGTCGGTGCCGTGGTAAGGCTGTGGTGTCCGGAGCAACGGCGACCGGAGCGATGACGAGGAGGAGGCGGAACAGGTGTCGCGCTCGACGAACCCTGAAGAAACTCGTCGGCGGCCCCAGCGCCAAGCCCTGGCCGACCATCTCGCCTGCACACCGCGGGCGACTGCTGCACCACTATCCGCGCCGCTACGCCGAGCGGCGAACTCACCAGCCTCGACGAACTGGTGCTGGACGAGCACGTCACGGTGATGGCCCGGATCGAGGAGTCCCGGGTGATCCCGTTCCAGGGCCGCAAGGGCGACCGGCTCGAAGTGGTGGTCACCGACGGCCGCAGCCGGCTCCGGCTACCTTCTTCAACCAGCCAGACGGATCCACGAACTGCGGCCGGGCCGACAGGGGCTGTTCGCCGGCAAGGTCGGCGTCTTCAACCGGGTCCGGCAACTCGCGAACCCCGAGTACCAGTTGATGGACGAGGAGGACACCGGCCTGGCCCAGGAGTTCGCCGGGCGGCTGATCCCGGTCTACCCGGCGGCGGCCAAGGTCCCTCCTGGCGGATCTCCAAGGCCGTCGACGCGCTGCTCGGCAGCCTCGACTGGAGCAGCTGGACGACCCGCTGCCGGAGCGGCTGCGCCGGGAACGCGGCCTGCTGCCGCTGCGGGACGCCCTGCAGCGATCCACCGCCCGGTCAACCAGGCCGAACGGGAGAGCGCCCGGGCCCGCTGAAGTGGGACGAGGCGTTCGTGCTCCAGGTCGCCCTGGCCCGGCGCCGGCCGACGACAGCCCGTCCGGCACGCCGCGGGTCCCGCGCCCCGGCGGCCTGCTGGACTCCTTCGGCCCGGCTGCCGTTCACCCTGACCGAGGGCCAGCGCCAGGTCTCCGCCGAGATCCTCGCCGACCTCGCCCAGGAGCACCGATGCACCGGCTGCTCCAGGGCGAGGTGGGCTCCGCAAGACCCTGGTCGCCCTGCGCGCCATGCTCGCGGTGGTCGACGCCGGCGGCCAGACGGCGCTGCTGGCGCCCACCGAGGTGCTGGCCCAGCAGCACCACCGCTCGATCGTGGAGCTGATGGGCGAGCTGGCCGAGGGCTGGGGCCTGCTGGCCGGCTCCGGCCCGGGCACCAAGGTGGTGCTGCTGACCGGCTCGATGGGGGTCGCCGCCCGCAAGCGGGCACTGCTCGACCTGGTCACCGGCGAGGCCGGGATCGCCATCGGCACCCACGCCTGATCGAGGACAATGCTGTTCCACGGCGACGACCTGGGTCTGGTGGTGGTCGACGAGCAGCACCGCTTCGGTGTCGAGCAGCGTGACGCGCTGCGCGCCAAGGCCGCCCGCCCGCCGCACCTGCTGGTGATGACCGCCACCCCGATTCCGCGCACGGTCGCCATGACCGTCTTCGGCGACCTGGAGACCTCGGTCCTGGACCAGCTCCCGGCCGGGCGCTCGCCGATCGCCAGCCATGTGGTCCCGGCCCTGGAGAAGCCCAACTTCCTGGTCCGCGCTGGGAGCGGGTGCGCGAGGAGGTCGCCAAGGGCCACCAGGCCTATGGTCTGCCCGCGCATCGGCGACGAGGACGACCGCAAGGCGCAGGAGAAGAAGTCCAAGGCGGCGGGCGAGGACGACCGGCGGCCGCCGCTGGCGGTGCTGGAGACCGCCGAGCAGCTCGCCCGCGGCCCGCTGGCCGGGCTGCGGGTGGAGGTGCTGCACGGCAGGATGCATCCGACGCCAAGGACGACCTGATGCGCCGCTTCACCGCGGCACGTGGACGTGCTGGTGGCGACCACGGTGATCGAGGTCGGCGTGAACGTCCCAACGCCACCGCCATGGTGATCCTGGACGCCGACCGCTTCGGCGTCTCCCAGCTGCACCAGCTCCGCGGCCGGGTCGGCCGCGGCTCCGCCCCCGCCTGTGCCTGCTGGTCAGCGAGATGCCCGAGGGCAGCCCCGCCCGGCGCCGGCTGGACGCGGTCGCGGCCACCCTGGACGTTTCGAGCTGTCCCGGATCGACCTGGAGCAGCGCCGCGAGGGGGATGTCCTCGGCCAGGCCCAGTCCGGTGTCCGCTCCTCGCTGCGGGTGCTGTCGGTGCTGGACGACGAGGACGTCATCGCCGCCGCGCGGGAGGAGGCGGTCCTGGTGGTCGCCGCCGACCCGGAGCTGACGGAGCATCCGGAGCTCGCCGCGGCGCTGCGCAGCCTGGTCGACGAGGACGCGCGGAGTACCTGGAAAAGGGCTGAGACGCAGGGCCGCGGGGCGGTCCGGGACCCCGGAATTGTCAGTGCCGCGCGCGACAATGGAGTTGTTCGGAAACGCCGCCCCAACTGGGGCGTTCCCGCTCTGTACGCACGCAGTCCACCGGACAACTGGGGGCACTCGCATGGCTTTCCGTCACCTCAACGAACTTCCGCTCGGGACAAGGTCTTCCGCATCGAACTCACCAGCGAGGACGACCGCGAGGTCGTCGTCGACTTCTCCGGCTGGCGCGAGGGACACGCCGCCGAACCCATCGCCTCCGGCCGGCTGCGGCTGCCGGTGGAGGACGTCGCCTCGCTGCGCATCGCCTTCAACCGGGCGCTGCGGGCGCTGGCGATCGCCGCCGACGTCTCCGAGCCGATCCCCGACCGCGACGTGCTGCGCGAGCTCTACCCCGGACACGGCGCCCCGTGGGTGCCGGTGCACGAGGAGGAGCTGCTCCGCCGGTTCCACGACAACGAGACCGTCGCCCGGATAGCGGCCCGCTTCGGCCGCACGCCCGACTCCGTGCGCACCAAGCTGCGTGAGCTCGGCCACGACCCGCGCCGCCCCGAGTACTGCCCGCCCGACGGCTGCCTGTCCTGGTCCCGCTACGCCTCCCGGCGCTGCTGGGCACCGCCGCCCCGGAGAGCCGCCCCGGGGCCTGACCGGCCGCTGCCCGACTCCTGAACACCCTCAGGTCGCCCGCCGCGCCCGCACCGGCGGCGTCCCGGCGGCGCTGCCTTCGGGCAGCCGCCGCCGCGGACGGCCGCGTCTGCGGATAGCGTGGTGGGCGACCGCCTACGCACCGCACCGCAAGGACCGATTCATGACCCGCGTGATCGCCGGCTCGGCCCGTGGCCGCAATCTGGCCGTACCCCCGGGCGAGGGCACCCGCCCGACCTCCGACCGCGCCCGGAGGGGCTGTTCGGCACCTGGCAGTCGGAGCGCGGGCGTTCGCCGGGGCCCGGGTGCTGGACCTGTTCGCCGGTTCCGGCGCCGTGGGCCTGGAGGCACTGTCCCGGGGCGCCGCCCATGCCCTGCTGGTGGAGTCCGACCCGGGCGCGGTCAAGGCGATCCTGGCCAATGTCCGCACGCTGAACCTGCCCGGGGCCGAGGTGCGCCCCGGGCAGGTCACCAGGGTGCTGGCCGGGGCGCCGCCGCAGCAGCACTACGACGTGCTCTTCATCGATCCGCCCTATGTCGTCACCGACGACGAAGTGCGCGAGATCCTGATCACACTCGGTTCCCGTGGGTGGCTTGCCGACGGGACGATTACCACCGTGGAGCGCAGTACCCGGGGCGGTGAGTTCGTGTGGCCCACCGGATTCGAGCCGGTCCGGTCGCGCCGGTACGGCGAGGCCACTCTCTGGCACGGCCGAGCGGCCGCCGACGAGACCGACAGTGCTGTCTGAGTTGTCCGCCGAGTGAATGAGGTATCCCGTGTCTGCCAGCAATGACGCTGTCCGTCGCCAGGGCGTCCGCCGGGCCGTGTGTCCGGGGTCGTTCGACCCCATCACCAATGGGCACCTCGACATCATCGAGCGGGCCTCCAGCCTCTACGACGTGGTCCATGTCGCGGTCGCGATCAACAAGTCCAAGCGCGGACTGTTCTCGGTCGAGGAGCGGATCAGCATGATCGAGGAGGTGACCGCGGCCCTCGGCAACGTCGTCGTGGAGTCCCACCACGGGCTGCTGGTCGACTTCTGCCGGGAGCGCGGCATCCCGGCGATCGTGAAGGGGCTGCGCGCGGTCAGCGACTTCGACTACGAGCTGCAGATGGCGCAGATGAACCACGGCCTGAGCGGCGTGGAGACGCTGTTCGTGCCGACCAGCCCGACCTGGAGCTTCCTCTCCTCCTCACTGGTCAAGGAGGTCGCCGCGTACGGCGGCGATGTCTCCCATCTCGTGCCGGAGCTGGTGTACTCCCGGCTCACCGCGCGGATCGCGGAACAGCGCTAGCGCAGTAGAGTTCGTGCTTCCACTCCATTGCCTCCTCTGGAAGACGTGAGCTCAGGTGGACGTGCAGCAGAAGCTTGACGAGATCGCCACGACGGTCGAGAACGCGAGATCGATGCCGATGTCGGCGTCCATCGTGGTGAACAAGTCCGAGATGGTCGCGATGCTGGCCGAACTGCGGGAGGCGCTGCCGACCGAGCTCGCGCAGGCCCAGCAGACGGTGGAGCAGGGCGACCAGGTCGTCGAGGAGGCCCGCCGGGAGGCGGAGCGGATCATCGCCGAGGCCCACGAGGAGCGGGCCCGTCTGGTCTCCGGCACCGACCTGGTGGTCCGCTCCCAGGCCGAGGCCGACCGGCTGCTGGCCGGGGCCCGCGCCGAGTCCGAGGAGGAGCGCCGCGACGCCGACGACTATGTCGACAGCAAGCTGGCCAACTTCGAGGTGGTGCTCACCAAGACCCTCGGCGCGATCGGCCGCGGCCGCGCCAAGCTGCGCACCGGCGGCGCCCCGGTGGAGGGCGAGGACGGCGAGGAGTTCGCCCAGGACGCCTTCCGCTCGCCCAGCCCCGAGGTCGACGAGTACGTGGACGTGAAGCTGGCGGCGCTGGAGACCGCGCTCGGCAAGACCCTGGAAGCCGTCGGCCGGGGCCGGGACAAGCTCCTCGGCAAGCGGCCCATCGACGACCTGGGCGCCTACCTGGAGGCCGCCGACCACGCCTCCGGGGTGGTCCAGGGCAACGAGCGGCAGGCCGCGGTCGCCGCCGAGCTGGCCTCGGCCGGGCTGCTCCCGCAGCAGGAGGCCCCGCAGGAGCACTTCGCCCACCAGCAGGCGCACCAGCAGCAGATCCACCCGCAGCCGGGCCAGCAGCCCGGCCTGCCGGAGCAGCCCGAGTACTGGCCGCAGCAGCAGCCCGCGCAGCCGGACCAGAACGGCTACGGCTACCAGCAGGAGTACCAGCTCCAGGCGCAGCAGGCCCAGCCGGGCTACGAGCAGCAGCCGGGCTACGACCAGTACGGCTACCAGCAGCCGGCACCGGGCTACGACCCCTACGCGTACCCGCAGCAGCCCGAGTACGACCCGTATGTCCAGCCGCACGCGCAGGTGCCGCACCAGGCGCAGGGGCTGGACGAGACCAGCTTCTTCGACACCGGTTTCATCGATGTCAGCAAGCTGCGCGAGTTCGGCGGGTACCAGCAGTAGCACCGCCCGCGGTGGACCCGGAGGCGGCGAGTTGGGTCCGGGTCCCGCGTCCGGTACTCTGACCTCTCCGGCCTGTTCAGCGCCGGGGAATGTCGGCTGCCCCGCACCTGGTCCTCGATCCGGTGGCCCGCAGCTCCGTGCGCCGTAGAGAGCAGGAAACCCTGAACCGCCTCGACCACCGTGACCCGCTTGTGTTCGATACACATGAGCTGGGGCGACGGCCTGGTTCGATGCGCAAGGTTTCCCGTTCCCTCCCGGCGCCCGAGGGCCTCGGCAACGAGGTGATCGGCGTCCCCGAAGGAAGCGCGGTCCAGCTGGACCTCCGACTGGAGGCGGTCGTCGAGGGCGTACTCGTTACGGGTACGGCCACCGGCGGGCTCGCGGGTGAGTGCGTGCGCTGCCTGGAGCCGCTCGAGCGCAAGCTCGACGCGGAGTTCCAGGAGCTCTACTACCCCGAGGGCACCGACCGGCATGCCGTCGCCGAAGATGAAGAGGGCGAAGAAGCCTCCCGGCTTGAGGGCGATCTTTTCGACCTCGAACCGGTGCTGCGTGACGCGGTGGTGCTCGCACTGCCGTTGCAGCCGGTGTGCCAGGAAGACTGTCTGGGTCTGTGCTCCGAATGCGGGGCCAGGCTCACGGACGACCCGGACCACCACCATGATGCCGTCGACCCCCGGTGGGCGGCTTTGCAGGAACTCTCGGCCCCATCTTTCGAGGCCGGAAGCAACGACAGCGGTACCCAGCAGGGTGCTGCCGAGAACCAGGAGAAGTAGCCGTGGCTGTTCCGAAGCGGAAGATGTCGCGCAGCAACACGCGCCACCGCCGTTCGCAGTGGAAGGCTGCGGTCCCCGCCCTGGTGGCTTGCGACCGCTGCCACGAGCCCAAGCTGGGCCACATCGCGTGCCCGAGCTGCGGCACGTACAACCGCCGTCAGGTCCTGTCGGTCTGATCGGCTGGTGACCAACACGATGTCAGCGTCTGCGTCGCAACACGCCGACACCGCGTACGCCGTGCTGGAGGGGCGGCTCGGGTACACACTCGAGCCGGCCCTCCTGGTACGTGCGCTCACTCACCGCTCGTATGCCTACGAGAACGGTGGTCTGCCCACCAACGAGCGCCTGGAATTCCTGGGCGACTCGGTGCTGGGTCTGGTGGTGACGGACACCCTCTACCGCATCCACCCCGACCTCCCGGAAGGGCAGCTGGCCAAGCTGCGCGCCGCGGTGGTCAACTCCCGTGCCCTCGCCCAGGTGGCGCGCGGCCTTGATCTCGGGAGTTTCATCAGCCTCGGCCGAGGCGAGGAAGGCACCGGCGGACGCGACAAGTCCTCCATCCTCGCCGACACCCTTGAGGCCATCATCGGCGCGGTCTACCTCGACCAGGGCCTGAGCGCCGCCGACGAGCTGGTGCACCGGCTGTTCGACCCGCTGATCGAGGAGTCCTCGAACCTCGGCGCCGGACTGGACTGGAAGACCAGCCTTCAGGAGCTCACCGCTTCTGTCGGCATCGGTGTCCCGAGTATGTGGTCTCCGAGTCCGGGCCCGACCACGAGAAGACCTTCATCGCCGCCGCTCGTGTGGCCGGCGAGGACTACGGCACGGGTTCCGGCCGGTCCAAGAAGGAAGCCGAGCAGAAGGCTGCCCAGAACGCCTGGACCGCGATCCGGGAGAAGCACAACGACAGCGGCAGCACGTCCGCGAACGGGTAGGTCCCGACATGCCTGAGCTGCCTGAGGTCGAGGTGGTCCGGCGGGGGCTCGACCGCTGGATCAGCGGTCGTACCGTGGCCTCGGTCGTGGTCTACCACCCCCGTTCGGTGCGTCGGCATGCCGCCGGCCCCGACGACTTCGCGGCCCAGCTCGCCGGGCGGGCCCTCGGCCCGGCCCAGCGCCGCGGAAGTACCTGTGGCTGCCGCTGCCCGGCACCGGCAGCTCGCTGATCGGCCATCTCGGCATGAGCGGCCAGCTGCTGGTGCAGCCCGAGGACGCCCCGGCCGAGACCCATCTGCGGGTCCGCTTCCGCTTCGCCGACGACCAGGGCACCGAGCTGCGCTTTGTCGACCAGCGCACCTTCGGCGGCCTCGCGGTCGAGGACGCCGACCCCAGTGACCCGGAGTCGGCCCCGCTGTCGCTCGGCCACATCGCCCGCGACCCGCTGGACCCGCGCTTCGACGACACCGCCTTCCTGGCCGCCCTGCGCCGCCGCAGCAGCGGGGTCAAGCGCAACCTGCTGGACCAGACGCTGATCAGCGGTGTGGGCAACATCTACGCGGACGAGGCGCTGTGGCGCTCGAAGATCCACTACGAGCGCCCGGCCGACACCCTGACCCGCGCCCAGGCTGCCCTGCTGCTGGCCTCGGCCCGGGAGGTGATGTCGGCGGCCCTGGCTGTCGGCGGCACCAGCTTCGACAGCCTCTATGTGAACGTCAACGGCGAGTCGGGCTACTTCTCCCGCGCCCTGGACGCCTACGGGCGCGAGGGGCAGCCCTGCAACCGCTGCGCCACCCCGATGCGCCGCTCGGCCTGGATGAACCGCTCCAGCTACCACTGCCCGCGCTGCCAGCGGCTCCCGCGGCAGACCACCGGATCCTGAACCCGGCAGTCGCAGCTCGGGGGAACCGCAGGCAGGGAACCGCAGGCAGGGAACCGCAGGCAGGGAAGCGGCCTCAGGTCCCGAAGTCCTCGGTCCACCAGGGCCCGCCGCCGGCGTAGTACACGCCCACCCCGAGTGAGTGGTAGGCGCAGTTGAGGATGTTGGCCCGGTGGCGCGGGCTGTTCATCCAGGCGGTCATCACCGCCTGCGGGGTCGGCTGGCCCATGGCGATGTTCTCGCCGCCGAGGTCGGTGATCCCCATCGCCCTGGCCCGGTCCCACGGGGTGCGTCCGGCCGGGTCGGTGTGGCTGAAGAAGCCCTCGACGGCCATCTCGGTGCTGTAGGACTCCGCCAGCTGGTTCAGTTGTGCGGAGCCGGTCAGCGCGCCGCAGCCGTGTGCCGCGCGCTGTGCGTTCACCAGGGCCAGCACCTGCCCCTGGGCGTCGGCCACCCGGGCGTCCATCGTCGGCGCCAGCCGCTCGGCCGGTCCCCGCGGTGGCCGGTGCCGGGTCCGCGGCCACCGGCCGGGCCGAGGCGCTGACCGCCCACCCGCCCCGGTCGCCAGTGCGGTGCCGCACAGCAGCGCCACTATTCGCGGAATCCGGCCGCGCGGCGGTCGGGGAGCCCGGCGGCGGGAGCGCTGCTCCCGGGCCCCGCGGGCGTTGTCTGGGTCACGAGTCATGGCTGGTCGTCCCTCCCTGGCCACCCTGGCCGGACAGTTACGGCACGGCGCACCCCGTACTGGGCGATCCATGGGGAGCGTAGGGCATATCCCGGCGGCGTGTGCGGCGAAATGCCCGGCGTGCGGTAGTGCGACAATCGGCGCATGAGCGAGGACGTCCGGATGACCGCGTGGGTGCGCGGGGCGGTGCAGCAGGTGGGCTTCCGCTGGTGGACCAGGTCCCGGGCGCTGGAGATCGGCCTGTTGGGCTACGCCTCCAACCTGGGCGACGGCCGGGTGCAGGTGGTCGCCCAGGGCAGCCGCGAGCAGTGCGAACGCCTGCTCGACCTGCTGAAGCACGGTGACACGCCCGGCCGGGTCGACGGGGTCACCGAGATATGGGTCTCCCGGAGGACCGCTACCAGGGCTTCGCCATCCGCTGACGCGGACCGCCCCGGTCGCCGGGCCGTTCGCGGAGCGACCACCCGCGTTCACCGAACGTGCGTATCGCGCTTGCGCTTCCGGCCGGGTCATGGTTGACTCCGCATCGAGCAGTGATCGCCCGGGTACCGGTCGTGAGACGGCTCTCCCGGCGTGGGTGAACCGCCTGGAGAGATCGGGCGTCGACGTCGCACGCTGTGATCGTGTTGACCCTTTTCGCGTTTGGTGAGACGCTGGAAACCCGCGCACACGGACGTACAGCCCAAGGCTTTCGGCCCTTCCGGCCTTGCGAGGGCTGCACGGCGCGTGCGTACCCCCAAACGACCCCACCTTCATCGGTCGGTCACTCAGCGTGGAGGACCATCCATCATGGCAAAGGCGCTTCTCGGCTACGTCGGCGGACCTGACCCGCGGGTGCTCTCCGAGATGCGACGTCTCCAGCAGCGTGTCCAGGACCTCGAAGCCGAAGTCATCCGGATTCGGGCCGAGAACGACTCGCTGTCGGCCGTCGCGGAACACGAGCAGCTGCTCCGCAACATCGACGTGCCCCAGGCGGTGCCGGCCTACTCCTGATCTCCGCAGATCAGAAGTCGACCGAGCCGCCACCCCCGCAAGTAACTACTGCGTACGTGCGCGACCACCCGTTGCGGCTGCACCTCGCCGTACCGCTGTGCACACGCACAGGAAGAAGTCGCACGAAGAAGTCGCACAGAGAGCCTGTGCACCCATATGTCCGTGCAAGGGACGCCCACCGTGGCGTCCCTTTGGCATTGCACCCCGATACCACCCCGTCTCCTTGTACCTGGGATGCCCTGCGGCCCCGCAGGTGAAACCCCGAAGGGCGTCCGACGCCCGCCGGGCTCCCCGGGCTAGAGTTCCCGAGGTCAGCAGGTACGGATCCGGGCCGGGATCCGGCCGGGGCCGGACCGTCGGCGGAGGTTTCACGCGTGCATCTCAAGAGCCTCACGCTGCGTGGTTTCAAGTCCTTCGCCTCCTCGACCACCCTGCGGCTGGAACCCGGCATCACCTGTGTGGTCGGCCCCAACGGCTCCGGCAAGTCCAATGTGGTGGATGCTCTGTCCTGGGTGATGGGGAGCAGGGCGCCAAGTCCCTGCGCGGCGGCAAGATGGAGGACGTGATCTTCGCCGGGACCACCGGCCGCGCCGCCCTCGGCCGCGCCGAGGTCGCGCTGACCATCGACAACACCGACGGTGCGCTGCCCATCGAGTACAGCGAAGTCACCATCTCCCGCACCATGTTCCGCAACGGCGGCAGCGAGTACGCGATCAACGGCAGCACCTGCCGGCTGCTGGACATCCAGGAGCTGCTCTCCGACTCCGGTATCGGCCGGGAGATGCATGTCATCGTCGGCCAGGGGCAGTTGGACTCGGTACTGCATGCCGACCCGATGGGCCGCCGGGCCTTCGTCGAAGAGGCCGCCGGGGTGCTCAAGCACCGCAAGCGCAAGGAGAAGGCGCTGCGGAAGCTGGACGCGATGCAGGCCAACATGACCAGGGTGCAGGACCTGGTGGGGGAGCTGCGCAGGCAGCTGAAGCCGCTGGGACGGCAGGCCCAGATCGCCCGGCGGGCCGCCACCATCCAGGCCGACCTGCGCGACGCCCGGCTGCGGCTGCTCGCCGACGACCTGGTCACCCTGCGGCGCGCGGTCGAGGAGGAGGTCGCCGACGAGCTGGCGCTGCGGCTGCGGCGCAGCGGCGTCGAGCAGGAGGCCGAGGAGTGCCGGCGGCGCGAGGCGGTGCTGGAGGCGCAGGTCGCGCAGCTGGGGCCGCGGGTCGAACAGGCCCAGCAGGCCTGGTTCGCGCTGTCCGGCCAGGCCGAGCGGGTCCGCGGCACCATCGGCCTGGCCGAGGCCCGGCTGCGGCACGCCTCCGCGCCGCAGAACGAGGAGCGGCGTGGCCGCGATCCGGAGGAGCTGGAGCGCGAGGCCGCGCGGATCCGCGAGCAGGAGGCGGAGCTGGCCGAGGCGCTGGAGCAGGCCCAGTACGCCCTGGCCGAGACCGTGGAGCGGCGGGCCGAACTGGAGCGGGCTGGCCGAGGAGGAGCAGCGGCTGCGCGCCGCGCCCGGGCGCTCGCCGACCGGCGCGAGGGCCTGGCGCGGTTGCAGGGCAAGGTCGCCGCGGCCCGCTCCGGGCCCTGGGCGCGGCCGAGGAGATCGGCCGCCTGGCCGAGGCCAGGGACGCCGCCACGCCCGCGCGGAGCTGGCGACCGAGGAGTACGAGCAGCTCAAGGCCCAGGTGGACGGCCTGGACGCGGGCGACGCCGAAGCCGAGGCGCAGCTCGCCGAGGTGCGTACGGCGCTGACCGAGGCGGAGGAGGCGCAGTCCCGGGCCCGGGAGGAACTGGCCGCGGTCGAGCGCGAGCGGGCCGGGCTGACCGCCCGTCGGGACACCCTGGCCCTGGGCCTGCGCCGCAAGGACGGCAGCGGTGCGCTGCTCTCCGGCTCGCTGGCGGGGGTGCTCGGCCCGGCGGCGGAGCTGCTGTCGGTACGTCAGGGGCCGAGGCCGCGGTGGCCGCGGCCCTGGGCCACGCCGCCGACGCGGTCGCGGTCTCCGGCGTCGCCGCCGCCGCGCAGGCCCTGCGGCTGCTGCGCCGCGAGGACGCCGGCCGCGCCGCCCTGCTGATCGCCCCCGGAGCCCCCGGAGCCCCTGAAGCGCCCGAGGCGCCCGAGCTGTCCGGAGCCCCCGGGCCGCCCGAGCCGCCCGCCGGGCTGCCGGAGGGCGTGCTTCCGGCGGCGGAACTGCTCTCCGGCCCGCCCGGACTGCTCGCCGCGGCGGCCACGCTGCTGCGGGACATGGTGGTGGTGGACACCCTCGCCGACGCCGAGGCGCTGGTCGCCGCCCGGCCCGGGCTCACCGCGGTCACCGCCGAGGGCGACCTGCTCGGCAGCGGGTTCGGCTACGGCGGCTCGGCCGGTGCGCCCAGCCTGCTGGAGACGCAGGCCGCGGTGGACGAGGCGGCCGCCGCCCTGGAGCTGCTCGCCGCCCGCCGCCAGGAGCTGGCGTCCGCGCTGGAGGCGGCCACCGCCCGGCGGCGGGAGCTCGCGGCCGAGGTGGAGGCGCTCGCCACGCGCCGCCGCGCCGCCGACAAGGAGAAGTCGGCGGTGGCCCAGCAGCTCGGCCGGCTCGGCGGCCAGGCACGCGGGGCGAGCGGCGAGGCCGAGCGGCTGGCCACCGCCGCCGCCAAGGCCGAGGACGCCAGGGAACAGGCGGAGCTGGAGCTGGCCGAACTCTCCGAACGGCTGCTGGTCGCCGAGGAGGGCCCGGACGAGGAGGAGCCGGACACCGCCGTCAGGGACACGCTGGCGCAGGAGTCCGCGCGCTCGCGGCAGGCCGAGATGGAGGCCAGGCTAGCGGTCCGTACCCATGAGGAGCGGGCGCGCGGGCTGGCCGGCCGGGCCGACTCGCTGGACCGCGGCGCCAGGGCCGAGCGCGAGGCCCGGGCCCGGGCCGCCGCCCGGCAGCAGCGGCTGCGCCATGAGGCGGCGGTCGCCACCGCCGTCCGCGACGGCAGCCGCTGGCTGCTGACCCTGGTCGAGGCGTCGCTGCTGGCGGCCGCCGCCGAGAAGACCGAGGCCGAGCAGGAGCGCGCGGTCCGGGAGACGGAGCTGGGCCGGGAGCGGGTGCGCAGCCGCGACCTGAAGGCGGAGCTGGACAAGCTCACCGACACCGTCCACCGGGACGAGGTGCTGCGCGCGGAGAAGCGGCTGCGGATCGAGCAGCTGGAGAGCAAGGCCCTGGAGGAGCACGGCATCGAGGCGGCGGGGCTGCTCGCCGAGTACGGCCCGGACCAGCCGGTCCCGCCGTCGCCGGCCCCGGACGGCCCGGATCTCCCGGTCGGCCCGGAACTCCCGGACGGGGCCGGTGGCGCGGCCGCGGGGGAGCCGTCCGCCGCCCGGCCCTACCGCCGCGAGGAGCAGGAGCGCCGGCTGCGCGCCGCCGAGAAGGCGTACGCCCAGCTCGGCAAGGTCAACCCGCTGGCGCTGGAGGAGTTCGCGGCGCTGGAGGAGCGGCACCAGTTCCTCGGTGAGCAGCTGGAGGATCTCCGGTCCACCCGCCGCGACCTGCTGGACGTGGTGAAGAAGGTCGACGAACGGGTCGAGCAGGTGTTCACCGCCGCCTTCCACGACACCGCCCGGGAGTTCGAGGGCGTCTTCTCCCGGCTGTTCCCCGGCGGCGAGGGGCGGCTGGTGCTGACCGACCCGGGGAACATGCTGACCACCGGGATCGAGGTGGAGGCCCGCCCGCCGGGCAAGAAGGTCAAGCGGCTGTCGCTGCTCTCCGGCGGCGAGCGCTCGCTGACCGCCGTGGCGCTGCTGGTCTCCATCTTCAAGGCCCGGCCGAGCCCCTTCTATGTGATGG
Source organism: Streptacidiphilus sp. 4-A2 (assembly GCA_014284505.1). Taxonomy (GTDB): domain Bacteria; phylum Actinomycetota; class Actinomycetes; order Streptomycetales; family Streptomycetaceae; genus Streptacidiphilus. The sequence continues at coordinate 8,062,953 of JAAFYY010000001.1, forward strand.
ACGAGGTCGAGGCGGCGCTGGACGAGACCAACCTGCGCCGGCTGATCGCCATCATGGAGGAGCTGCGGGACAGCTCCCAGCTGATCGTGATCACCCACCAGAAGCTGACCATGGAGTGCGCCGACGCGCTGTACGGCGTGTCCATGCGTGGCGACGGCATCTCCCAGGTGATCAGCCAGCGGCTGCGGGAGACCCCGCGCCCGGCCCCGCGCCGGCTGGCCGCCCAGCGCCGCCCCCAGCCGGACGAGCTCGACCCCCGGCCGCCTCAGGTACCGCGCCCGGCCGGGACGGGCAGCCGGTCCAGGACCCCCCGGCGTCCGAAGGCTCCCGGCGTCCAGCGGCTGACTTCTCGGACATGTGTCCGCGGCGACCGGCCCGCGGACCGTCGTGACGGATACTGGGGGCGCCATGGAAATCATCATTCTTGCCGTAGTCATCGCGGTGGTCCTGCTCGGAGCCGCCGCCGGTCTCGTTGTCAACGGCCGGCGGCGCAAGCAGCTGCCGCCGCCCCCGCCGCCGGGTACCACCCTCGGTGCCCCGTCCCGGCCGACCCAGGTCGAGCCCAAGCCCCGCCCGGAACCGCAGGCCGCCCCGAGCCGCAGCCCGCGCCCGAGGCGGAGCCCGAAGCCGAGGCGGAGCCGCAGCCCGAGGCACCGCCGGTGCCGGAGCTGGACGTCCCCGAGCCGACCGCGGGCCGCCTGGTGCGGCTGCGCTCGCGGCTGTCGCGCTCGCAGAACTCGATGGGCAAGGGCCTGCTCTCGCTGCTCTCCCGGGACCACCTGGACGAGGACACCTGGGAGGAGATCGAGGAGGTCCTGCTCACCGCCGACGTCGGGGTCGCCCCGACCCAGGAGCTGGTGGAGCGGCTGCGCACCCGGGTGCGGGTGCTCGGCACCCGCACCCCGGACGGGGTGCGCGCGCTGCTCCGCGAGGAGCTGCTGACCCTGGTCGACCCGGAGATGGACCGCACCCTGCACACCGCCCGCCACACCGAGGAGGACTCGCCGCGTCCGGCCGTGGTCCTGGTCGTCGGCGTGAACGGCGTGGGCAAGACCACCACCAGCGGCAAGCTCGCCCGGGTGCTGGTCGCCGACGGCCGCACGGTGCTGCTGGGCGCGGCCGACACCTTCCGCGCCGCCGCCGCCGACCAGCTCCAGACCTGGGGCGAACGGGTCGGCGCGCACACCGTGCGCGGTCCCGAGGGCGGCGACCCGGCCTCGGTGGCCTTCGACGCGGTCCGTCAGGGCATCACCGAGGGTGCGGACACCGTGCTGGTGGACACCGCCGGGCGGCTGCACACCAAGACCGGCCTGATGGACGAGCTGGGCAAGGTCAAGCGGGTGGTCGAGAAGCACGGTCCGGTGGACGAGGTGCTGCTGGTGCTCGACGCCACCACCGGGCAGAACGGCCTGGTGCAGGCGAAGGTCTTCGCCGAGGTGGTGGACATCACCGGGATCGTGCTGACCAAGCTGGACGGCACCGCCAAGGGCGGCATCGTGGTCGCCGTGCAGCGCCAGCTGGGCGTGCCGGTCAAGCTGATCGGTCTGGGCGAGGGCCCGGACGACCTGGCGCCGTTCGAACCGGGCGCCTTCGTGGACGCGCTCATCGGCTGAGCCGTGCCGGTGCCGCGCAGGCCGCCTCCCGCAAGGGGAGGCGGCCTGCGGCGTTCCCGGGCCCGGGCCCGGGAACGGCCCGGCGCGCGGTCAGCGCCTGCCGACCAGCTCGGTGGCGCCCCGGTGGCAGGCGTACGCCAGCGTCCCGAGCAGCAGCCGGGCCTGCGGCGGCCGGGCGGCGGTCTCCGGGGCGGGCGGCCGCAGCCAGCGGGTGAGGCCGGTCGGCGGCGCGGGCACCGAGCCGCCCGGGCCGTGGCAGCGCAGGTCCAGCGTGGCGTCGTCCCAGCCGGTGCGGTAGAGCAGCCCGGGCAGCTGCTCGGCGGTGTCCGGGGCGACCAGGAACAGTGCCCGGCCCTCGGCCGCCAGCACCGGACCGGGTCGCACGCCCATCCGCTCCAGCCGGGCCAGCGCCTGGAAACCGGCCTGCTCCGGGACATCCAGCACGTCGAAGCCGATCCCGGTGCACAGCCGCACCTCGGCGCCGGGTGCCGCAGCCACAGGTCGCCGATCAGTGCCGGGCTGCTGGCCCGCGGCAGCTCCACGCCGGCCAGCGTGGCTGTCCAGCCCGGGGTGAGCGTGTACTCGGCGACCGTCCGGCAGCGGCCGGCCCGGGCCCGGCCGCGTGGGCCCAGCGCGCGTCCGCCGAAGATCGGCCTGTCGAACAGGATGTCCAAGTCCACTCACCACCAACAGGTACAGGGGTCCGATGGTTACGCCGGTACACGGCGGGGTGCGCGGTTCATCGCGGGGGCGCGTGCTCTGACCTCGTGCTCCAGCTGCGTGGACCGGTTGTGCGGAGGGCGTTGCCGGAGGCAGCGCCGGTGGAGGAGGGTCGGTGGTGCGAGAGCGAGCGGATTACTCGTCCGAGATCCAGTGAAGCGCGCCGGGACCGCCGGAAGTTCACCCGCAGGGGTGGCGAAAGGTGGCGTTTCTCCGGACGAACTCCCCCGGACGGCGGAAGGCACGCTACGTTCACTCCGCAGGGCAGCACTCCTTCGTCCGTATGGGTATGCCAATGGCAATCCTCCTCAAGTGGATTGGCCCGCAGGACTCATGACGGTCAGTGGGAAACTGCTCGGGATCAGGCTCGGACACTCCGGCTGACGGAGTGTCACGGGCGCCGTGGAGGTAAGCCCGGGATGGGGGCGTTCCGGTGGGCGAGAAGCAACCCAATGAGCAACTGACGGCGTGGTTCGTCAGGAGCGGCTGGTCCAAGGGCGAGCTGGCGCGACAGGTGAACAAACGCGCCCGGCAGATCGGCGCCAGCCATGTGAGCACCGACACCTCGCGGGTGAGGCGCTGGCTCGACGGCGAGTCGCCACGCGAGCCCATTCCGAAGATCCTCTCCGACCTGTTCTCCGAACGCTTCGGTTCCGTGGTCAACATCGAGGACCTGGGGCTGCGCCCACGGTGCAGCTCACCCCCGGCAGCGGGGTGGATCTCCCGTGGAGCGGCCCGCAGACCGTGCAGCTGCTCTCCGACTACTCCCGCAGCGACCTGATGCTCAACCGCCGGGGCTTCCTCGGCACCTCGCTGGCGCTCACCGCCGGCACCGCGCTGATCGAACCGCTCCAGCGATGGCTCGCCCCCAATGCCAGCGGTCGGCCCACCCCGATCCTCGCCGCCGCCCGGGACGAGAGCCAGATCACCGGCCGGATCTCCGCCCCGGAGCTGGACCTGCTGGAGTCCACGGTGATGATGTTCCGCCAGTGGGACGCGCAGAACGGCGGCGGTCTGCGCCGCAAGGCCGTGGTGGGCCAGCTGCACGAGGTCTGCGACCTGCTCCAGGAGACCTACAGCCCGGAGGTCACCCGGCGGCTGTTCCAGACCACCGCGCAACTCGCGCACCTGGCCGGCTGGATGTCCTACGACATAGGGATGCACCCAGTGCGCAGAAGTACTACGTGCTGGCCCTGCACGCGGCCAAGGAGGCCGGGGACCGCCCGTTCGGTGCGCTGATCCTGTCCGACATGGGCCGCCAGATGATCCACCTGAACCGGGGTGCGGACGCGCTGGAGCTGATCCACCTGGCCCAGTACGGCAGTCGCGACACCGCGACCCCGCGCACCCAGGCGCTGATGCACGCGCTGGAGGCCCGCGCCTACGCCAACCTGGGCGAGGTCAACAGGTGCTTCCGGGCCGCCCGGCTGGCCGAGGACTCCTACCGCGACATCAACGACCAGGACCGCGAGCCCGACTGGATCTCCTTCTTCTCCGAGGCCGAGCTCAACGCCGAGAACGCGCACTCCTACCGCGACCTCAGCTACCAGACCGGCCACACCCTCCAGTACGCCCAGCGGTCGCAGCCGGTGATGAGCGGTGCGGGCGGTGCAGCTGTTCTCGGAGGACCCCGGCCACCAGCGCTCCTACGCACTCAACCTGATCGGCATGGCCAGCGTCCATCTGCTCCAGGAGGAACCCGAGGCCGCGGCGGCCTCCGCGCAGCAGGCGGTGGACATCGCCGTGCGGATCCGCTCGGAGCGGGTGAACACCCGGCTGCGGAAGACCACCGAGGCGGCGGTGGACGAGTACAGCGACGTGGCCGAGGTGAAGCGGCTGGCGAGCGGATCGACCAGGACCTCCCGAATTCAACCGCCAGCAGGCCGTCTGAGCCCGCAGGCCACCCCGTCCCCTCCTGCCTCTCCTGTATTTCTCCGTCCCTCTGGTCCGTCGGCTCGGGCACGGTTCCACTCTGTCCCGAGCGGCCGTTTTCGGCCGCGGCGCCGCCCAAAGAGTTCCGGCCGCAAACCTCTGTACTCGGCTCCCCCACGCCTGGTCCGCAGGAAGGTTTTCGCGGCCGGGTCCCTTTCCAGGGAGTTCACCCCGGCGTAACAGCGGCGTCAGCTTCGTCACCTTGCGGAAAACGTCGGCGCGTCGGCCGAAACCGCCCCTTGTCAATCTCCTCTTCAACAAGCCGACGCCTCCGGTGGCACGGGACGGGTACCGGAGATCGGAGCGGCTCAACACTGAGGAGACGCCGATGCCTAGCGGCTTCAGCGGCGGGGACACCGCATTCGTGCTCATAAGCGCGGCACTGGTCATGTTGATGACTCCTGGCCTCGCGTTCTTCTACGGCGGCATGGTCAGGGCCAAGAGCGCACTGAACATGCTGGTCATGAGCTTCATCGCACTGGGATCGTCACGGTTCTCTGGGTGCTCTTCGGCTTCTCGCTCAGTTTTGGTCCGGACGCCTTCCACGGCCTCATCGGAAACCTGCCTACCTGGGCATGCGCAACATCGGGATGAACCAGCTCTACCTGGGCTATGGAATTCCGGTCTTCGCGCTCTCCGCTTTCCAGCTGATGTTCGCGGTGATCACCCCGGCGCTGATAAGCGGTGCCATCGCCGACCGCACCCGCTTCGCCGCCTGGGCCCTGTTCGTCACCCTGTGGACCACGCTTGTCTACTTCCCGGTGGCGCACTGGGTGTTCTACAGCGACAACGGCAAGGGCGGCTGGCTGGTCGACCATGTCGGCGTGCTCGACTTCGCCGGCGGCACCGCGCGGTCCACCTCAACGCGGGTATGGCCGGTCTGGCCCTGTGCCTGTGCTGGGCAAGCGCGTGGGCTTCAAGAAGGACCCGATGCGGCCGCACAGCCTGCCGCTGGTGATGCTCGGCTCCGGGCTGCTGTGGTTCGGCTGGTTCGGCTTCAACGCCGGTTCCGCGCTCTCCGCCGACGGCCTGGCCGGGATCGCCTTCATCAACACCCAGATCGCCACCGGCGCGGCCATGATCGGCTGGCTCGCCTTCGAGCGGATCAAGCACGGCGCCTTCACCACCCTCGGCGCGGCCTCCGGCGCGGTGGCCGGGCTGGTCGGGATCACCCCGGCCTGCGCCTACATCAGCCCGCTCGGCTCGCTGGCGCTCGGCCTGATCGTCGGCGCCCTGTGCGCCTACACCATCAGCCTCAAGTTCAAGTTCGGCTTCGACGACTCGCTCGACGTGGTCGGCGTGCACGCGGTCGGCGGCGCCACCGGCGCCCTGCTGATCGGCCTGTTCGCCACCGGCCACCTGGGCGCCCCGGCCAAGGGCCTGTTCTACGGCGGCGGTCTGGAGCAGCTCGGAAAGCAGGCGCTCGGGGTGGTCTCGGTCGGCGTCTACTCCTTCGTGATGGCCTACCTGCTGGGCAAGGCGATCGAGAAGACCATGGGCTTCCGGGTGCCGGAGGAGTCGAGATCGCCGGTATCGACCTGGCGGAGCACGCGGAGTCGGCCTACGACTTCAGCGCCGTCGGCTCGGCGCTGTCCAGGGCGCTGGCGCCCGCTGCGCGGCCGGCCAAGGATGATGGCCCCGGGGCTGTCGTCGCGACCGCTCAGGCCGACACGGAAACGAAGGTCGAGGCATGAAGCTCATCACCGCAGTCATCAAGCCGCACCGTCTGGACGAGGTCAAGGACGCCCTGCAGGCGTTCGGGGTGCACGGGCTGACCGTCACCGAGGCCAGCGGCTACGGCCGGCAGCGCGGCCACACCGAGGTCTACCGGGGCGCCGAGTACACCGTCGACCTGGTCCCGAAGGTCCGGATAGAGGTCCTCGCCGAGGACGAGCGGACGGGGTGATCGACTCGATCGTCAAGGCCGCCCGTACCGGCAAGATCGGTGACGGCAAGGTCTGGAGCATCCCGGTCGAGAGCGCGGTCCGGGTGCGCACCGGCGAGCGCGGCCCCGACGCGCTGTAGCCCGGGCGGAGCCGGCCGGGCCCGGGCCCAGGGGCCCGGACACAAGCAGAACAGCAGGTGGCGGGGGAGCGCGGGGCGGCAGCCCGGCTTCCCCCGCCGCCGTCCACCACCCGCCGGGCACCGGCGCCCCAGGGCACTGGTGCACACCGGCTGTTTGCGTACCCCGGTATTTCGGAATGCTTTGGCACCAGCCACGGGAGACCCGTTGACGGATCGGCAGCAGACCCAGACCGGCCCCGAACCCACCGACCCCACGCCCGGCCCCGACTCCAGTACTCGTGCCGGAGCCGGTGCCGGTGCCGGTGCTGGAACCGGGCCCGCGCCCAACGGCTACGCGGCCCGGCGGCTGCGCCTGCTCCGTGCGGACCCGCGGCGCGGCGAGGCCCGCCGGGCCGCGCTGTCCGAGCTCACCGACCGCTGGCTCGGCGGCCTGTTCGCCACCGCCGCCGAGGGGCTCGGCGGGGTCGCCCTGGTCGCCGTCGGCGGCTACGGCCGCGGTGAACTGTCCCCGCGCAGCGACCTGGACCTGCTGCTGCTGCACGAAGGCGGCGGCACCGCGGTGGCCGGGCTGGCCGAACGGATCTGGTACCCGGTCTGGGACAACGGCATCGCCCTGGACCACTCGGTGCGGGACCTGGGCACCGCCCGCAAGGTCGCCGCGGCCGACCTCAAGGTCCAGCTGGGCCTGCTGGACGCCCGGCACCTGGCGGGAGACCCGGAGCTGACCGCCACGCTGCGCTCCCAGGTGCTCGCCGACTGGCGCGCGGCCGCCCCCACCGCCTGCCGGAGCTGCACGAACTGTGCCGGGAGCGCGCCGACCGGCACGGCGAGCTGTCCTTCCTGCTGGAACCCGACCTCAAGGAGGCGCGGGGCGGGCTGCGCGACCTCACCGCGCTGGACGCGGTCGCCGCCTCCTGGATCGCCGACGCGCCCCGGGCCGGGCTGGGGGCGGCCGGCTCCCGGCTGCGCGACGTCCGCGACAACCCTGCACCTGGCCACCGGCCGGGCCACCGACCGGCTCAGCCTCCAGGACCAGGACCAGGTGGCGGCCGAGCTGGGAGTGCTGGACGCCGACATCCTGCTGCGCCAGGTGTACGAGGCCGCCCGCACCGTCGCCTACGCCGCCGATGTCACCTGGCGCGAGGTGGAGCGGGTGCTGCGCTCCCGCCACGGGAGGCCCCGCCGCGGCGTCCGCTTCGGCTTCGGCTCCGCCGGGCGGTCGGCCGCGGCGCGCGCGGCGGGGCGCTGCGCAGCCCGCTGGCGGAGGGCGTGGTCGAGCAGGACGGCGAGGCGGTACTGGCGGCCGCGGCCCGTCCGGCTGCCGACCCGGTGCTGCCGCTGCGGGCGGCGGCCGCCGCCGCCCAGGCCGCCCTGCCGCTGGCCACCTCCACCGTGCGCCGGCTGGCGTCCGAGACCAGGCCGATGCCGGTGCCCTGGCCGGACGAGGCCCGTGAGCAGCTGGTCACCCTGCTCGGTGCGGGGGCGGGCGCGATCCCGGTGTGGAGGGCGCTGGAGGCCGAGGGCCTGATCGCCCGGCTGCTGCCGGACTGGGAGCGGGTCCGCTGCCGCCCTCAGCGCAACGCGGTGCACCGCTGGACCGTGGACCGGCACCTGGTGGAGACGGCGGTCCGGTCACCCGCCGGGTGGCCCGCCCGGATCTGCTGCTGGTGGCGGCGCTGCTGCACGACATCGGCAAGGGCTGGCCGGGGGACCACTCCGAGGCCGGTGAGGTGATCACCCGCGATGTCGCCGCCGGCTGGGCTTCCCGGCCCGGACGTGGAGACCCTGGCCCTGCTGGTCCGGCACCACCTGCTGCTGGTGGAGACCGCGCGACCCGGCGCGACCTGGACGACCCGGCCACGGTGGCCGCGGTCACCTCGGTGGTCGGCGGCACCGGAGTGCTGGAACTGCTGCACGCCCTCACCGAGGCCGACGCGCTGGCCACCGGACCGGCCGCGTGGAGCAGCTGGCGGGCCGCCCTGGTGGGCGACCTGGTCCGGCGGGCCGCGGCCGCGCTGGACGAGGAGTCCCGGCAGGCCCCGGAGCAGGCCCCCGTCGGCCAGGCCTCGGCCGAGCCCTCGGCCGAGGAGGAACGGCTGGCGGTGGAGGCCGCCCGGACCGGCGGCCCGGTGCTGTCGCTGCGGGCCGAAACGCTGCGGGCCGAAACGCTGCGGGCAGGGACGCTGCGGGCAGGGACGGAGTACGCGCCGGACCAGCGGGGCGGGTCGCTGTGCGAGCCGATGGGGGTGACCCTCACCCTGGCGCTGCCGGACCGCCCGGCGGTGCTGCCGACGGTGGCCGGGGTGCTGGCGCTGCACCGGCTGACCGTGCGGGCGGCGGCGATCCGCGAGCTCGACCCGATCGGGGCCGGTCCGGTGCTGGCGCTGACCTGGCAGGTGGCCGCCGAGTTCGGTGAGCTGCCGGAGGCGGCCCGGCTGCGCGCGGACATCCGCCGGGCGCTGGACGGCGGCCTGGACGTGGCCCGGCGGCTGGCCGAGCGCGACGCCTCCGCGCCCCGCCGCCGGGGCAGCCCGGCCCCGCGCCGCCGCGGGTCACCGTCGCCGACGGCGGGTGTCCGCCTCGGCGACGGTGCTGGAGGTCCGCGCCCATGACGCGCGCGGGGCTGCTGCACCGCATCGGCCGGGCGCTGGAGACCACCGGGGTCCGGTCCGCACGGCCAGGATCTCCACCCTGGGGCGGACGCGGTGGACGCGTTCTACGTCACCGGCGCCGACGGCCTTCCGCTGCCGCCCGGACGCGCCGCGGAGACCGCCCGGGCGGTGCAGCAGGCACTGTCCTGAGACCGGTCCTGATACCGCTCAGGGGCGGGTGGGTCCCGTACTACGCGGGGCCGGATACCCTGGGGGGCGACTGTTCCATCCGTAACCGAGCCACGAGGACCCGCGACCGACGTGTTCGATACCCTTTCCGACCGCCTCGCAGCGACGTTCAAGAACCTCCGTGGCAAGGGGCGCCTGTCCGAGGAGGACATCGACGCCACCTGCCGTGAGATCCGCATCGCGCTGCTCGAGGCCGACGTCGCGCTCCCGGCCGTGCGCGCGTTCATCAAGCAGGTCAAGGAGCGGTCCCTCGGGGTGGCGATCGCCGGGGGGCTGAACCCGGCGCAGCAGGTCATCAAGATCGTCAACGAGGAGCTGATCGGCATCCTCGGCGGGGAGACCCGTCGGCTGCGCTATGCCAAGACCGGCCCGACCGTGATCATGCTCGCCGGCCTCCAGGGCGCGGGCAAGACCACCCTCGCCGGGAAGCTCGGCCACTGGCTCAAGCAGCAGAAGCACACCCCGCTGCTGGTGGCCTGTGACCTCCAGCGCCCCAACGCGGTGACCCAGCTGAGCGTGGTCGCCGAGCGGGCCGGGGTGGCGGTCTACGCCCCGGAGCCGGGCAACGGCGTGGGCGACCCGGTGAAGGTCGCCAAGGACTCCATCGAGTACGCCAAGACCAAGCAGTACGACGTGGTCATCGTCGACACCGCCGGCCGTCTGGGCATCGACGCCGAGCTGATGCAGCAGGCCGCGGACATCCGCGCCGCGGTGAACCCGGACGAGGTGCTGTTCGTCGTCGACGCGATGATCGGCCAGGACGCGGTCACCACCGCCCAGGCGTTCCTCGAGGGTGTCGACTTCACCGGTGTGGTGCTGTCCAAGCTGGACGGTGACGCCCGCGGTGGCGCGGCCCTCTCGGTGGCCCACCTGACCGGCCGGCAGATCATGTTCGCCTCCAACGGCGAGAAGCTGGACGACTTCGACGCCTTCCACCCGGACCGGATGGCCTCGCGCATCCTCGGTATGGGTGACGTGCTGAGCCTGATCGAGCAGGCCGAGAAGACGTTCAGCCAGGACGAGTCCGCCAGGATGATCGACAAGCTGGCCAAGGGCGGCGGCAAGGAGTTCGGGCTCGGCGACTTCCTGGGCCAGCTGGAGCAGGTCGCCAAGATGGGGTCGATCTCCAAGCTGCTGGGCATGCTGCCCGGCATGGCGCAGATGCGCGACCAGATCAACAGCATCGACGACAAGGACGTCGCCCGGGTGGGCGCGATCATCAAGTCGATGACCCAGGCCGAGCGGGACGACCCGAAGATCATCAACGGTTCCCGCCGGGCCCGGATCGCCAAGGGCTCGGGCGTGCACGTCTCCGAGGTCAGCAGTCTGGTCGAGCGCTTCTTCGAGGCGCGCAAGATGATGTCGGCGATGGCCGGCGGCAAGGGCATCCCGGGGATGCCGGGCATGCCGGGCATGGGCGGTGGCGGCGCGCGCAAGCCCAAGCAGCAGAAGCAGGCCAAGGGCAAGCAGAAGTCCGGCAACCCGCTGAAGCGGGCCGCCGAGCAGAAGGCCGCGCTGGAGCGCAGGACCGCGGAGCCCGGTGCCGCCTTCGGCCCCGGCGCCGCGCAGCTGCCCAAGGACTTCGAGCTCCCCAAGGAGTTCAAGGACCTGCTCTGATCAGGTTCCGCCAGTAGGCCCAACGGCCGCCCGCCCCGCGCGAAATGCCGGGGCGGGCGGCCGTTCGGGTACGCGATGATGTGCGGATGCGAGTGCAGATCCGTACCCCGAAAATGTCCGACGCCGCCAGCTACGCCGCCGCGATGCGGCGCTCGGCCGAGCACGTCGGGCGGTGGAATCCGGTCGAACCGGACGGCCTGGTCGACCTGGTCCGCCGCCAGGGCCCTTTGCTGCGCACCTTTCTGATCCTGGATCAGGAGGAAGGCGGGCTGGTCGGCACCTGCAACGTGGCCAACATCGTCCGCGGCCGCTTCCAGAACGGCACCCTCGGCTACAACTCCTACCTCCCGTACAACGGCACCGGCCGGATGACCGAGGGGATGCGGCTGGTGGTCGACCTCTGCTTCATCCCGGAGTCCTCGGGCGGCCTCGGACTGCACCGGCTGGAGATCAATGTGCAGCCGGAGAACGGTCCCTCGGTGGCCATGGCCAAGCGTCTGGGCTTCCGGCACGAGGGCACCACTCCGCGGATGCTCTTCCTGCAGGATGCCTGGCGCGACCATGAGCGCTTCGCGCTCACGGCGGAGGAGTGGCCGGGCCTGTGACCGGCCCTGACGGGGCCTCACCGGCCTGACGGGGGCGGCGCGGGTGCTGGCACCGGGTATGAAATGTCCGTATTGTCATAAAGGTGACTACTCCCGCGCCGCCCCGCCAGACCCCCGACAAGCCATGGCGGTCGGAAGGCGCCCCGCCCTCGCCCCCGCCGTCCGGTCAGCGGCCACGCGGCGGCTGGATCCGGCTGGTGCTCTTCGCCCTGGTCGTCTATCTGCTGGCGGACCTGCTGCTCAACCTCTTCGGCCGGGCGAACAGCATCAGCATCACCTACACCGAGTTCGACAAGCAGCTGAACGCCGGCCAGGTCTCCCAGATCTACGCCAAGGGCGACACCATCCAGGGCAAGCTCAAGTCGGCCCAGCCCAAGCCCGACAACGGCAAGGGCACCTACACCGACTTCACCACCCAGCGCCCGGTCTTCGCCCAGGACAACCTGTGGGCCACCCTCCAGTCCAAGGGCGTGGTGGTGGACGCCGAGCCGGTGGTCAAGGAACGCAGCTTCCTGGCCAACCTGCTGATCTCGCTGGCCCCGATGCTGGTGCTGGTGGTGCTCTGGCTGGTGATCGCCCGCCGGATCGGCGCCGCCGGCGGCATGGGCGGCCTGGCCAGGAAGGCCCCGCCGAAGCCGGTCGACCCGGCCACCGACGGCCGCCGCACCACCTTCGCCGACGTGGCCGGGATCGACGAGGTCAAGGCCGAGCTGACCGAGGTGGTGGACTTCCTCAAGCACCCCGAGGTGTACCGGCGGATGGGCGCCAAGATGCCGCGCGGAGTACTGCTGGCCGGCCCGCCCGGCACCGGCAAGACCCTGCTCGCCCGCGCCGTCGCCGGGGAGGCCGGAGTGCCCTTCTTCTCCGCCTCGGCCTCCGAGTTCATCGAGATGATCGTCGGCGTCGGCGCCTCCCGGGTCCGCGAGCTGTTCGCCGAGGCCCGCAAGCTGGCCCCGGCGATCATCTTCATCGACGAGATCGACACCATCGGCCGGGCCCGCGGCAGCGGCAGCGGCATGGGCGGTCACGACGAGCGCGAGCAGACGCTCAATCAGATCCTCACCGAGATGGACGGCTTCTCCGGCTCCGAGGGAGTGGTCGTGATCGCCGCCACCAACCGCGCCGAGGTGCTGGACCCGGCGCTGCTGCGGCCCGGCCGCTTCGACCGCACGGTCACCGTCAGCCCGCCCGACCGCGAGGGCCGCCGCGCCATCCTGGCCATCCACACCCGCGGCGTGCCGCTGGCCGCCGACGTGGACCTGGAGCAGGTGGCCCGGATCACCCCGGGCATGACCGGCGCCGACCTGGCCAACCTGGCCAACGAGGCGGCGCTGCTGGCGGTCAAGCACGGACGGGAGCAGGTCGGCCCCCGGGAGTTCTCCGACGCCCTGGAGAAGGTCCAGCTCGGCGCCGCCCGCTCGCTGGTGATGCCGCCGGAGGAACGCCGTCGCACCGCCTACCACGAATCCGGGCACGCCCTGCTGGGCATGCTCCACCCCGGCGCGGACCCGGTCCGCAAGATCACCATCGTGCCCCGCGGCCGCGCCCTGGGCGTCACCCTGTCCACCCCCGACGCCGACCGCTACTCCTACACCGAGGAGTACCTGCGCTCCCGGATCATCGGCGCGCTCGGCGGCATGGCCGCGGAGCAGGTGGTCTACGGGGTGATCACCACCGGCGCGGAGAGCGACCTGGAACAGGTCACCAGCATCGCCCGGGGATGGCCGGGCGCTGGGGGATGAGCGAGAAGGTGGGCCGGCTCACCGCGATCCCCAGCGACAGCCAGGGCGCCTACGGCCTGTCCTCGGCCCCGGCCACCCTGGACGCGGTGGACGGCGAGGCGCGCCGCATCGTCGCCGAGTGCTACGGCCAGGCCTGCCGCCAGCTGGAGGAGAACCGGGCCAGGCTGGACGCCCTCGCACAGGCCCTGATGGACCACGAGACGCTGGACGAGGAGGCCGCCTACCGGGCCGCCGGGATGCCCAGGACCGGCCGCGGCTGAAGCCGGACCCCGGACCGGTCGGTCTCAGTCCACCCGCCCCCGGCGGACCCGCTCCGCCAGGGTGTAGCGGAACACGTTCTCCATCCGCACCGAACCGTCCTGGAGCAGGAACGGGTGCAGCGCCTCGGTGACCTCCTTGCGCACCTGCCGCTCCCCGGAGTACTCCACCGCCTCGTCGAACGCGCCGGTGGACAGCAGCCCGCGCAGCGCGCTGTCCAGGTCCGGGTAGGCGAACGGGCAGCACACCCGCCCGCCGCCGCCCAGCCGCAGCCCCGCCCGGGTGACCAGGTGCTCGACCGCGCCGGGCGCGCTCAACGCGAACGGCGCGTACCTGACCCGCCGCAGCGGATCCGCCAGCCGCCGGGCCACCTGGAGCACCCCGGCGCTCTGGCAGCGCTCCGGCGGCCCCCAGGTGGCCAGCGCGACAAAGCCCCCGGGCAGGGTCAGCCCGGCCGCGTCCCGCACCAGCGCCTGCGGATCGGCGGTGCAGCACAGGTGCTCGAAGGCGGTCACCAGCGAGTGCGCCGGTGCGGGCCCCGGCCGTCGGCGGGGGAGAGCTCGCGGTACACATCGGCGAGCACCCGCAGCGAACGGTCCCGGGCCAGCGAGCGCAGCTCGGCCTCCGGTTCGAGCCCGACCACCTCCGCGCCCCGGGCCGCGGCCAGCAGCAGCGCCAGCCCCGAGCGACAGCCGAGGCCGAGCACACTGGTCGCCGGACCCACCTCCAGCCGCTGGTAGACCGCCTGATAGAGCGGCACCAGCATCCGCTCCTGGATCTCGGCCCAGTCGCGCGCCCGCGCACGCCGGTCCGACGTGCTGCTCGCCATCGCTACAGAAGCCATCACACCGGCTCCTCCGAATCGGTACTGCCGCGAGGACCTGAGGGTCGTCTCGCGCTGCGCCCCGTGCCTCCAGACAACTCCGCCCGCGCCCCGGAGTCCAGAGTGCGGGGGTATTGAAAACCTGGCGCCGCCGTGGTCGCCGCGCGCCCGGCGGTGACCGGCGGTTCGGCTCCGCCGCCGTGGTCGGGCTACCATTCGCCCCATGGCAAAAGCTCCCGTTCTCACCCCCAGGCGGACGACTTTCCCCGCTGGTACCAGGATCTGATCAACAAGGCCGAGCTGGCCGACAACGGTCCGGTGCGCGGCACCATGGTCATCCGACCGTACGGCTACGCGCTGTGGGAGCGGATGCAGCAGGAGATGGACGCGCGGATCAAGAAGGCGGGCGCGCAGAACGCCTACTTCCCGCTGTTCATCCCGCAGTCCTACCTCACCCGGGAGGCGGAGCACGTCGAGGGCTTCGCACCGGAGCTGGCCGTGGTCACCCACGGCGGCGGCAAGGAGCTCGAAGAGCCGGTGGTGGTCCGGCCCACCTCCGAGACCATCATCAACGAGTACTTCTCCAAGTGGGTGCAGAGCCACCGCGACCTGCCGCTGCTGATCAACCAGTGGGCCAACGTGGTCCGCTGGGAGCTGCGGCCGCGGACCTTCCTGCGCACCACCGAGTTCCTCTGGCAGGAGGGCCACACCGCCCACGCCACCTACGAGGACGCCCGCGACTACGCCTCGGCCATCCACACCGGTGTCTACGGCGACTTCATGACCAATGTCCTGGCCATCGACGTGGTCCTGGGCCGCAAGACCGCCAAGGAGCGCTTCGCCGGCGCCATCAACACGCTCACCCTCGAAAGCATGATGGGCGACGGCAAGGCCCTCCAGATGGGCACCAGCCACGAGCTCGGCCAGAACTTCGCCAAGGCGTTCAACACCCAGTACCTGTCCAACGGCAGCGAGCGCGAGTACGTCTGGCAGACCTCCTGGGGCAGCTCCACCCGGATGGTCGGCGGCCTGATCATGGTGCACGGCGACGACAACGGCCTGCGGGTCCCGCCGCGGCTGGCCGCGACCCAGGTCGTGGTGCTCGCCATCAAGGGCGAGGACGCGGTGATCGCCAAGGTGCGCGAGATCGGCGCGCAGCTGGAGGCCGCCGGGGTCCGCGTGGTCGTGGACGACCGCACCGAGACCCCCTTCGGCCGCCGGGCCGTGGACTGGGAGCTCAAGGGCGTCCCGCTGCGGATCGAGGTCGGCCCGCGCGACCTGGAGAACGGCACCGCGATGCTGGTCCGCCGGATCGCCGGGGGCAAGGAGCCGGTCGCCGCGGACTCGCTGGCCGCGACCGTCCCGGCGCTGCTGGAGGAGGACCAGGCGCTGCTGCTGCGCCAGTCCCGTGAGCGCCGCGAGTCCCGCACGGTCGAGGTCACCACGCTGGACGAGGCGGTCGAGGCCGCCGCCACCGGCTGGGGCCGGATGTCCTGGGCCGACCTCGGGCCGGAGGGCGAGCGCAAGCTCGCCGAGCAGGGCGTCTCGGTGCGCTGCCTGGTCGCCGAGGACGGCTCGGTGCCGGTCGCCGACGACCAGCCGGGCAATGTCGCGATCCTGGCCCGCGCCTACTGACCGGGCCCGCTCGGGCGGCCGACGTCTCATTGGCTGAGACGGTCGTCCATCGATTTGCGTAGTCAATGTGGTCCGCCGCCGCCCTTCGGGGAGACGGCGGACCACTGCTTTGCGCCGTCGGCCTTTCGGGCAAATCCGCAGGTCCGAGCCATGGCCGCAAGGGCACCCCGGGGCCCGGCGGAAGTATTGCGGGAACGTTTCCGCACAGCTGTCGGCCAGGTCAGCCGCAGTGATTTCGTACTTCCCGGAACATGTCGGGACCCTCCCTCGTTTGGCGTTGCGTGAGCACGACACAACAACCTCTGGTCCTCGCGGCCGAGCTGGCCCTCGCCTGGGGCGACATCCAGCGCCACCACCCTGACCTGCCCAATCTCGCCGCGCCGGAAGCACTGATCGGGGAGTCCTCCTCGGCCTGCGGTTCCGAGTTGGGCTTTGAGCGCCTATTGCACGAGGCTGCCCACGGTCTCGCCGCAGCCCGCGGCATCCGGGACACCTCGCGCGCCGGCGCTACCACAACCGCCGGTTCCTCGCCCTGGCCGACGAGCTCGGCCTGGACCATGCCGCGGATCCGCACGCCAGCAGCGGGTTCTCGCTGGTGACCCTGCGCCCGGAGACCCGGGAGCGGTATACGGACACCATCGACCGGCTCCAGCGCGCCCTGGACATGCACACCGCCGCGACCAGCGGTTCGGGTGCGGACCGGGTCCGCAGCTTCCGGGGCCCTCCGCCCGGCACGGGTCCTCCGGCGGCGGCGTCCGGGTCAAGGCGGTCTGCGACTGCGGCCGCAATGTCCGGGTGGTGCCCTCGGTGCTGTCCCAGGCCGAGATCGTCTGCGGCGCCTGCGGCCAGCCCTTCCGCATCGTGGATCCGGCGACCCAGGGCTGACCGGGCCGGCCGGCGGATTTCCCGCGGAATTCCCGGCGGAATTTTCGGCAGCCGACCTATGGCAGAATAGACAGCTGAGTACTCGGCAGCCGAGCAGGACCCCTCTCTCCTCCGGCTGACGTGTCCGTAGAGCAGCCAGCAGCCGCAACCCCACGCGGAGCGCGAGGCTGCTCACCCACGTCAAATCCAGGAGAAGCACTCCCGTGGCAGTCAAGATCAAGCTGAAGCGTCTCGGCAAGATTCGCTCCCCGCACTACCGCATCGTCGTCGCCGACGCCCGCACCAAGCGTGACGGCCGGGCGATCGAGGAGATCGGCATCTACCAGCCGACCTACGACCCCTCGATCATCAAGGTCGACAGCGAGCGCGCCCAGTACTGGCTCGGTGTCGGCGCCCAGCCGACCGAGGCCGTGCTTGCGATCCTGAAGCTCACCGGTGACTGGCAGCAGTTCAAGGGCCTGCCCGCCCCGGCTCCGCTCAAGGTTGCCGAGCCCAAGGTCACGGACTTCTCGCACCTGTTCGCGAAGGCCGTCGCCGGCTTCGAGGACTCCACCACCGGTGTCGCGATCACCCCCAAGGCCAAGAAGTCGGACAAGAAGGACGAGGCCGCGGCCGAGTCCGACGCGCCGGCCGAGAGCTGATCAATGCTTGAGGAAGCCCTCGAACACCTGGTGAAGGGCATCGTCGAGAACCCGGACGATGTTCAGGTCCACTCGCGAGACCTGCGCCGGGGCCGCATCCTCGAGGTGCGTGTGCACCCCGAGGACCTCGGCAAGGTCATCGGCCGGGGCGGCCGTACCGCGCGTGCCCTGCGCACCGTGGTCACCGCCCTCGGCGGCCGCAGCGTCCGGGTCGACCTGGTCGACGTGGACGGCGTGCGGTAGATCAGAAGGCATCACTCGGGGCCGGCGGGGACGACATGTCCCCGTCGGCCCCGAGCCTTTTCCGCCCGTCCCGCCCGCCGGCATTCCGCCCCGCCGGCATTCCGCCCCACTGGCATTCCGCGTACTGACATTTCCGCGTACTGAGGAGAACGATCACCGTGCAGCTCGTCGTCGCCCGGATCGGCCGCGCCCACGGCATCAAGGGGCAGGTCTCGGTGGAGGTGCGCACCGACGAGCCGGAGCTGCGGCTCGCCCCCGGCGCGGTGCTGACCACCGACCCGGCCTCGGCCGGACCGCTCACCATCGCGGACGGCCGCGTGCACAGCGGCCGGCTGCTGCTCAGCTTCAAGGGGATCACCGACCGCAACGGCGCCGAGGCCCTGCGCGGCACCATGCTGATCGCCGAGGTCGACCCGGAGCAGACCCCGGAGGACCCGGAGGAGTTCTACGACCACCAGCTGCTCGGCCTGGACGTGGTGCTCGCCGACGGCACCCGGATCGGCGAGATCGCCAGCGTGCTGCACCTCCCGGCCCAGGATCTGCTGGCGGTCGAGCGCCCGGACGGCACGGAGACGCTGGTCCCCTTCGTCCATGAGATCGTCCCCGAGATCGACCTGGCGCAGCGCCGGGTGGTGCTCACCCCGCCGCTCGGCCTGCTGGACCCGGCCCAGGCCGAGGTCGACTCCGCCGCCGAGTCCGAGTAAGGGGCTCAGACGGGTGCGCATCGACATCGTCACGATCTTCCCCGAGTACCTGGAGCCGTTGAACGTCTCCCTGGTCGGCAAGGCACGCGCCCGGGGCCAGCTCGACGTTCGCCTGCACGGGCTGCGCGAGCACACCAGCGACGTGCACCGCACCGTGGACGACTCCCCGTGCGGGGGCGGTCCCGGCATGGTGATGAAGCCCGAGCCGTGGTCCGCCGCGCTGGACGGTGTGGTCGCCTCGGCCGGTCCCGGTGACGGTCCGGCCCCGACGCTGGTGGTGCCCACCCCCAGCGGCCGCCCGTTCACCCAGGAGCTGGCCCGGCAACTGGCCGAACGCCCCTGGCTGGCCTTCGCCCCGGCCCGGTACGAGGGCATCGACCGGCGGGTGATCGAGGACGCCGCCGAGCGGATGCCGGTGGTCGAGGTCTCCATCGGCGACTATGTGCTGGCCGGCGGTGAGGTCGCGGTGCTGGTGATCGTCGAGGCGGTGGCCCGGCCTGCTGCCCGGCGTGCTCGGCAACGCCGAGTCGCACCAGGACGACTCCTTCGCCCCGGGCCGGATGGCCGACCTGCTGGAGGGCCCGGTCTACACCAAGCCCGCCCAGTGGCGGGACCGCCCGGTGCCGGAGGTTCTGCTCAGTGGAAACCACGCGCGGATCGCGCGCTGGCGCCGCGACCAGGCCTTCGCCCGGACCCTGGAGATGCGCCCCGACCTGGTCGCGCGCTGGGACCGGGCGGCGATGGACAAGCACGACCTGCGGGCGCTGGCCGAGCTGGGCGTCGAGTGGGACGAGGCCGCCGGCCGGTTTAGGCGCACAGCGGTCGGTGTGGAAGAATAGGCGGTCGCTGCCTGTCCTCGGCCACTCCCCGTCAGGGGGCCCCTCGGAACGAGGGTCGGTCCGGTGCCCCTGCCACGGGGGAGACGCCGCCAACCGGGTGACACACAGCACCTCCCATTCAAAGCTGATTTCCGTGGGTGGCCCGTGGCGCCCGCGATGGAGACAATCATGAGCAACCTGCTCAGCGTCATCGACGCGGCCTCGGTCCGCGACGACATCCCGTCGTTCCGCCCCGGCGACACCGTCAACGTCCACGTGCGCGTCATCGAGGGCAGCCGCTCCCGTGTGCAGCAGTTCAAGGGTGTTGTCATCCGCCGTCAGGGCGACGGCATCCGCGAGACCTTCACGGTCCGCAAGGTCAGCTTCAACGTCGGCGTGGAGCGCACCTTCCCGGTGCACACCCCGGTCGTCGAGAAGATCGAGGTCGTG
Organism: Streptacidiphilus sp. 4-A2; assembly: GCA_014284505.1. Taxonomy (GTDB): domain Bacteria; phylum Actinomycetota; class Actinomycetes; order Streptomycetales; family Streptomycetaceae; genus Streptacidiphilus. The sequence goes on from JAAFYY010000001.1 coordinate 8,082,504, forward strand.
ACCCGCGGCGCCGTCCGTCGCGCCAAGCTGTACTACCTGCGTGAGCTCCGCGGCAAGGCCGCGAAGATCAAGGAGAAGCGCGACCGCTGAGCTCCTCTTACCGTGGTGCCTTAAGCTGCTGCGGCGATGGAGACCCAAGAAGCGCACGAGGACCGCGAGTCCCTCCCCGAACCGGCCGAGGCCGGGGCACCGGAGGAGCACTCGCGGTCCTCCGCTGTCTCCGGGCTGCGGACCCGGCTGCTGGGACCCGGGCTGCCGCGCGACGTGGCGCTGCTCGCCGTGGTCTGCGCGCTGGTGCTGTTCCTGGTGAACACCTTGGTGGCGGAGCCCTTCGGGATCCCCAGCGGCTCGATGGAGAACACCCTCAAGGTGGGCGACCGGGTGGTGGTCGACAAACTGGCCTACCGCTTCGGCGGCACCCCGCAGCGCGGCGACGTGATCGTCTTCGACGGCCGGGGCTCGTTCATCACCCCGGACTCGGCGGATCCGGACGCCGTCTCCGGCGACGACTTCGTGAAGCGGGTGATCGGCGTCGGCGGCGACACCGTGACCTGCTGCGACCGCCAGGGCCGGGTGAGCGTCGACGGGGTGCCGCTGGACGAGTCGGCGTATCTCTTCCCCGGCGACGCCCCCTCCGCGGTGCCCTTCTCGGTGAAGGTCCCCCCGGGCACGCTGTTCGTACTGGGCGACCACCGCTCGGTGTCGAGCGACTCCCGCAACCACCTCGGCGACCCGGGCGGCGGCTTCGTCCCGGTCGGCAAGGTGATCGGGCGGGTCGAGTGGGTGGTCTACCCGGTCGGCGACTGGCGCTCGGTGAACCGTCCGCAGATCTTCGCTGTGCTGGAGTCCGAGCTGCGGAAGGGCGCCGCACGTGGGTAGCAGGGGCAGGAGCGGCACGGTCGAGGGGGTGGGCGAGGGGACTTCCCGGGCGGAGCGGGGCCGGGCGGAGCGCCGCCGGGCCGCCCGGCGCGCGCAGCGCCGGCGTCAGCGCTCGCTGGTCCGGGAGATACCCCTGATCATCGGGGTCGCGCTGGTGATCACGCTGCTGCTGCAGACCTTTGTGGTGCAGGTGTTCTCCATCCCCTCGGGGTCGATGCAGAACACCATCGCCATCGGCGACCGGGTGGTGGTCGACAAGTTCTCGCCCTGGCTCGGCTGGAAGCCCCAGCGCGGCGAGGTGGTGGTCTTCAGCGACCCGGACAACTGGCTGGCCGACGACCCGGTGCCGAAGGACGGGCCGGTGATGGGGGCGGTCAAGAGCGCCTTCACCTTCGTCGGACTGCTGCCCTCGGACCGGGATCTGATCAAGCGGGTGATCGGTGTCCCCGGCGACACCGTCGCCTGCTGCGACACCCAGGGGCGCGTGACCGTCAACGGCAAGCCCCTGGACGAGTCCTACGTGTTTCCCGGAAATCCGCCCTGCGAATCTGTTCAAGTCACCGTCCCGGCCGGGAAGCTCTGGGTGATGGGCGACCACCGCGACATCTCCGCCGACTCCCGCTACCACATGGCCGATTCCACCGGCGGCTTCGTCCCGGAGAAGGACGTGGTCGGCCGGGCGGTGGCGGTGGTCTGGCCGGTCACCCACTGGCGCACGCTGCCGGTCCCGCAGACCACGCCGCCGAGCGCGGCCCGGACGGTGCCCGAACAAAGTCTTCGTCAAGTATCGTCCGCAGCAGTGCTCTGGCCGGTTCCTGCGGAACTCCCGCTCGTTATGGGTGTGGCTGCGACTGTCTCCCGCTTCCGTGACCGGCGGCGGTGGCGACGCCGATGGCCGCGGACAGCGGCTCAAAGGGACAGCGGCACCTGACGACCGTAGTGATTGTGTGGACGTGATCGTCCGCCCGGCAGCAAGGAGGCGACGTGGGGGATCTTGTGATCGGTGCCCACTCAGGTGTCGGTGAGCCCGAGGATTCGGGCGGCCGTACCGTGGAGTCCGTGGACGACTCAGGACGCGGCGACTCAGGCAGCGATCAGACCGGGCAACCGGGGACGGGCCCCCAGGGCGGCGGCGGGCGGGCGACCCCTTCGCCAAGGACCAGCCGCACCCGGCCGGCGGCCCCGGCCCCAGCGCCGGGAGCACCGGCCTGGGCTCCGCCGGCGCCGACCACGCCGGCCCGGACCGCCGTGCCGCGGACGGCAGCGGTGCGGACGGCAGGGGTGCGGACGGCAGCGGTGCGGACGGCGACGGCGCCGACGGGCCGGGCAGCACCACCGGCAAGCCCGGCAAGGGCAAGAAGCCGCAGCGCTCCTTCTGGAAGGAACTGCCGATCCTGGTGGTGGTGGCGCTGGTACTCGCGCTGCTCATCAAGACCTTCCTGGTGCAGGCCTTCTCCATCCCCTCCGGCTCGATGGAGAACACCCTGCAGATCGGCGACCGGGTCCTGGTCGACAAGCTGACGCCGCACTTCGGCGACAAGCCCTCGCGCGGCGAGGTCGTGGTCTTCCACGACCCGGGCAACTGGCTGGCGGACGAGCCCAGTGCCCCGCAGAGCAACAACTCCTTTGTCCGGGGCATCCAGGACGCGCTCAGCTGGATCGGCCTGATGCCGTCCGCCAATGAGAAGGACCTGATCAAGCGGGTCATCGCGGTCGGCGGAGACACCGTCACCTGCCAGGGCACCGGCCCGGTCTACGTCAACGGCAAGGCCCTGACGGAGCCTTACATCTACCCGGGGGCGACCCCCTGCGGCGACAAGAACTTCGGCCCCTTCAAGGTCCCGGCCAACTCCATCTGGGTCATGGGCGACCACCGCAACGACTCGCTGGACTCCCGCTACCACATGGACGAGCCCGGCGGGATCCGTGCCGGACAGCGATGTGGTCGGCCGGGCGATCCTGGTGGCCTGGCCCATCTCGCACTGGTCCACCCTGCCCATCCCCTCGACCTTCAACCAGCCCGGGATCGGCGACCAGTCCGCCCAGGCGTCCGGTGCCGGCCAGGCCGGCGCGCTGCTGGCCAGTTCCCCGGCCGCGGCCGGACTGATCGGGGCGCTCCCGCTGACCTACCTCTACCGGCGCGGCCGGCTGCGCCGGGCCCGCCGGAAGCAGGGCTGAACTCCTACCGTTCCGGGCTTGCCAGGGCCGCAGTACTCCTCAGTAGCATGCGGGGACGTCCTGCGGCCTTGCGCATGGGCTGGTGAGTCAGGGAGGGCGCATGACGGCGACAAGCACGCGCAGTGACCAGAGCGGGCAGGAACAGCCCCGGCGGCGCCGCCCGAGCCTGGGCGGACTGCTCCAGGGCCTCGGCATAACCGTCGGCCTGATCGCCATGATCGGCGGGTTCGTGCTGCTGGCGGTCCAGTACCGCCCCTACTCGGTGCCCACGAACTCCATGGAACCGACCATCGCCGCCGGGGACACGGTGCTCGCCCACCCGGTCAAGCCCGCCGACATCGGCCGGGGCGACATCGTGATCTTCAACGACCCGCTGTGGGAGGGGTCGGACCTGGTCAAGCGAGTGGTCGCGGTCGGCGGGGACACCGTCGCCTGCTGCGACAGCAGCGGCCGGATCACCGTCGACGGCCACCCGGTCACCGAGCCCTATCTCCAACAGGCAAACCAGGCCACCCTGCTCGGACAGAGCAGATTCAGCGTGCTGGTGCCCAAGGGCCGGCTGTTCCTGCTGGGCGACAACCGCCCGGTCTCCCAGGACTCCCGGGTGCACCTGAACATCGACGACGGCACGGTCGCCGCCGACCAGGTCGTGGCCCGGGTCGAGGGCATCGCCTGGCCGCTCGGCCAGGCGGGGACCGTCCCGCGCACCAACGCCTTCGACGCCCTGCCCGGGCCCGACGCCACCGCCCACGGCCCGCTCGCCCCCGCCGTCTGGGCGACCGTCGGCGGAGCGGTCCTGGTGTTGCTCACCGCCGCGCTGGGTACCTTCGGGGGACTGGCGCGCCGACTGCGGCGCCGCCGGGCATGACGGGGCCGGCGCCGAAGGCCCCGGTGAAGGACAGGGGGCCGGTAATGACCGTACTGCGGCGCACCGCCGCGCGGGTGCTGCTGCTCGACCCGGCCGACCGGATCCTGCTGCTGCACGGCTTCGACCCGCTGGAACCGGGGCGGCAGTGGTGGTTCACCCCGGGCGGGGGCGTGGAGCCGGGCGAGGACCTGCCGGCCGCCGCCCGGCGCGAGGTCGAGGAGGAGACCGGCATCCGCGAGCTGGAACTCGGCCCGCTGATCGCCCGGCGCAGCAGCGCCTTCAGCTTCGACGGGCGCTCCTTCGAGCAGGACGAGTGGTACTACCTGGCCCGCACCGGCACCACCCGGACCGACCCCTCGGGGCAGACCGTGCTGGAGCGTCGCAGCACGGACGACCTGCGCTGGTGGTCCAGCGCCGAGCTCTCGGACACCGCCGAGACGGTCTACCCCGAGGCGCTGGCGCAGCTCCTGGCCGACATCCTGGAGGGCGGCGCGCCCGCACAGCCGGTCCTGCTCTAGGGCTCCGCCCGGTGGTCCACAATGGACGAACATACGCACAGCTGAGGGGAACGTGGGGATGAGTGCCGAGGACCTCGAAAAGTACGAGACCGAGATGGAGCTCAAGCTCTACCGGGAGTACCGCGACGTCGTCGGGCTGTTCAAGTTCGTGATCGAGACCGAGCGCCGCTTCTACCTCACCAACGACTACGAGCTGCATGTCCACTCGGTGCAGGGCGAGGTGTTCTTCGAGGTGTCGATGGCTGACGCCTGGGTCTGGGACATGTACCGGCCGGCCCGTTTCGTCCGCAAGGTCAGGGTGCTGACCTTCAAGGACGTCAACGTCGAGGAGCTTGCCAAGAACGATCTGGAACTGCCGTCGGACGAGGCCGGCTTCGGGCCCTGACCGGTAACGCCGTCAATACACAGCCACCCGGACTCACCCGTCCGGGTGGCTGAGTTTTGCACACCCCCCTGGTTGTCCACAGAGCGGCCGAAGGCCCTCGCGGACCACCCCGGACAGCGGAAGAGTCCTGTGGTGCAGGACCGTCCCGCGGGAGATCTCCGCAGGGCATTTCCGCTCCGGAGGTGACCGTGATGACCGCACGCACACAGGCCCTGGGCCGCTACGGGGAGGACGCCGCCGCCCGCCACCTGGCGCAGGCCGGGCTCGCCGTCCTGGACCGCAACTGGCGCTGCCGCGCGGGTGAGCTCGACATCGTCGCCCTGGACGGCGACACCATCGCGGTCTGCGAGGTGAAGACCCGCACCGAGCACGGCTTCCAGAGCCCCGCCGAGGCGGTGGACGCCGGGAAGGCCGCCCGCCTGGTGCTGCTCGCCGAGCACTGGCTGGCCGAACGCTGGTCCGGACCGCCCCGCCGGGCGGGGTCAGGATCGACCTGCTCTGTGTGGTGCACGGCCGCCGCGGCCCGGCCCGGGTCTGCCACCTGCCCGGGGCGGTGGGCTGAGATGGCCTTCGCCCGCACCGGCTCGGTCGCCCTGCTCGGCGTCGACGGGGTGGTCGTCGAGGTCCAGGCCGACCTCGAACCGGGCGTCGCCGCCTTCGCCATCGTCGGCCTGCCCGACAAGGCCCTCAGCGAGGCCCGCGACCGGGTCCGCGCCGCGGTGGTCAACAGCGGCGAGCAGTGGCCGCAGCGCAAGCTCACCGTCGGCCTGTCGCCCGCCTCGGTGCCCAAGAGCGGCAGCGGCTTCGACCTGGCCATCGCCTGCGCCGTGCTGGCCGCCGCCGAACGGCTCGACCCGGCCGCGATCGCCGGGCTGCTGCTGGTCGGCGAGCTCGGGCTGGACGGCAGGGTCCGCCCGGTCCGCGGAGTGCTCCCGGCGGTGCTCGCCGCCGCCGACGCCGGGTACGGCACCGTGGTGGTGCCCGCGGCGACCGCCCCGGAGGCCTCCCTGGTGCCCGGGATGAGCGTGCGCGGGGTCTCCACGCTCCGGCAGCTGGTGGCGCTGCTCAGCGGCCAGGAACCGCCCGAGGAGCCGCTGGACGAGCCCGAGCGGAGCCTGCCCGACAACGCCCTCGCCGGGCTCTGCCTGCCCGGGCTGGCCGTCCGCAGCCGCGCCGCCGACGGCGCCGCCGCCCTGCGCGACCTGGCGGACGTCGCCGGGCAGTACCAGGCCCGCCGCGCCCTGGAGATCGCCGCCGCCGGGGGACACCACCTCTACCTGAAGGGCCCTCCGGGCGCGGGCAAGACCATGCTGGCGGAGCGGCTGCCGGGGATCCTGCCCCCGCTCACCCCGCAGGAGGCCCTGGAGGTCACCGCCGTGCACTCGGTCGCCGGGCTGCTCCCGCCCGGCAGACCCCTGCTCAGCACCGCCCCCTACTGCGCCCCGCACCACTCCACCACCATGCCCGCCATCATCGGCGGCGGCAGCGGGCTGCCGCACCCGGGGGCGGTCTCCCTGTCCCACCGCGGCGTGCTCTTCCTGGACGAGGCGCCGGAGTTCCCGACCCGGGTGCTGGACGCCCTGCGCCAGCCGCTGGAGTCGGGCGAGGTCGTGGTCGCCCGGGCCGCCGGATCACTGCGGCTGCCCGCCCGGTTCCTGCTGGTGCTCGCGGCCAACCCCTGCCCCTGTGGCCGCTGGTCGCGGCGCGGGGAGGGCTGCGACTGCACCCCCACCATGGTCAGCCGCTACCAGGCCCGGCTGTCCGGACCGCTGCTCGACCGGGTCGACCTCCGAGTCGAGGTCGAGCCGGTGACCCGGCTGGAGCTCATGGAGCGCGACTCCTCGGCGGAGACCACCGCCGTGGTCGCGGCCAGGGTGCTGGCGGCGCGGAGCGCGCGGCCGCCCGGCTGGCCGGCACCCCCTGGCGCGGAAACGGCGAGGTCCCCGGGCACGAACTGCGCACCCGCTGGCGGCTGGCGACCGATGCCCTTCAGGACGCCGAGCGCGAGCTGGAGCGCGGCCTGCTCACCGCCCGCGGCCTGGACCGGGTGCTGCGGGTGGCCTGGACCACCGCCGACCTCGCCGGTCTCGACCGCCCGGGCCGGGCCCAGGTGCGCACCGCCCTGTCCCTGCGCAGCGGCGTACCGCACGGCCAGCCCTACCGCCCCGGCTAGCTGGGGCGGCCCCGGATCCCCACCGCCCCGGATCCCCAGCACCCTTCGCGTCCCCACCACCCTTCCGCTTGTGGAGGTGTCTCATGCTGACCGACACGGAACGGCTCGCCCGGGCCTCCCTCAGCCGCATCGTCGAACCGGGCGACACGGATGTGGGCGTGCTACTGGAACAGCACGGCCCGCAGGAGACCCTGGCCCGGATGCTCAGCGGCCCGGCGGGCGAGGGCTACCGGGCCCGGGCGCGCGGCACCGACCCCGCCGCCGACCTGGGCCACGCCCACGCACTGGGCGCCCGGCTGGTCTGTCCCGGCGAGCCGGAGTGGCCGACCCAGCTGGACGACCTCGGCACCGCCCGCCCGGTCGGCCTCTGGGTCCGCGGTACCGCCTCGCTGCGGCTGCTGGCGCTGCGCTCGGTCGCTGTGGTCGGCGCCCGGGCCTGCACCGCCTACGGCAACCAGGTCGCCGCCGGGCTCGCGGCCGAACTCGCCGACGCGGCCTGGGTGGTGGTCTCCGGTGGCGCCTACGGGATCGACGCGGCCGCGCACCGCGGCGCGCTGGCCGCCACCGGCGTCACCATCGGCGTCCTCGCCTGCGGGGTCGACCAGTACTACCCGAGCGGCCACTCCGCGCTGCTCGGCCGGATCGCCGAGCAGGGGCTGCTGATCAGCGAGTTGCCGCTGGGCGCCCATCCGACCCGCTCCCGGTTTCTGCAGCGCAACCGGGTGATCGCCGCGCTGACCAGGGGGACGGTGGTGGTCGAGGCCGCCCGCCGCAGCGGCGCGCTGAGCACGGCGCGCCGGGCCCGGGATCTGAACCGGCTGGTGATGGGCGTGCCGGGGCCGGTCACCAGCGAGCTCTCGACCGGCGTGCACGCCCTGCTGCGCGCGGGCGGCAGCCTGGTCACCGACGCGGCGGAGGTCGTCGAGCTGATCGGCGCGATCGGCACGGATCTGGCCGCCGAACCGGCCGGGCCGATGCTGCCGCGGGACGCGGTCGTCGGCGAGGCGCGGCGGGTGCTGGAGGCCGTGCCGCCCGGAGGTACGGGCGCACCGGTGGAACGGCTGGTGCGCCGCGCGGGGCTGCCGTCCGACATCGTCCTGCAACGCCTGTACGAGCTGGGCTCGCTGGGGCTGGTCGAGCGCCATGGCGGGAACTGGCGTCAGCGGTGACCGGGGGAGCTCGCGGTGTCCGTGTCAGCCACCTGATCGAGCGAGCACCCGTTGTGCATAGCTCTCGGAGACCACGTGGTCACGCTACGCTCACAAGCGCTCGGTTCAACGCGGCCGATGGAACGGCAGAACGGCTCAAGACGACGCATGCCCATGTACTCAAGCTGCCCCGGGGACGAGCCCCGCACCTTCGGCAGGCGCCCCTGGCCGACGCGCGCCCGGAGGAGCCGCGCCCGCCGAGGGCTCATAACATCCCGGGGGCCCGCAACGGCTCCGCCGCGCCCGCCCGCCGCGCCTGCCACCGCCCCCGCTGCGGCGCCGAGCGCCTCCGTGCCCCACCCCAGCCCCGACCCCACCCCGTCCCAGCCCACCCCGTCCCAGCCTGCGACACCCCAGCCTGCGACACCCCAGCCTGCGACACCCCAGCCTGCGACGGCCCGACCTGCGACAACCCAGCCTGCGACAACCCAGGTCACCCCGACCCCAGCCTGTTCCCACGCAGCCTGTTCCGACCCAGCCTGTTCCCAACCAGCCTGCCCAGACGCCGGCCTCCAGGCAGGCGCAGCCACCGCGGCAGGCGCAGCCGCAGGCGGAGACGCACAGCGCGGCGCGCTCCCCGCGCAGACCCCGCCGGGACCGGGCCGAGCCGACCGGGCCGCCCGCGCCCAGGCGTACCCTGGACGAGCTGTGGCGCAGCTACAAGGCAGAGGGCGATCCCAGGCTCCGCGAGCAGCTGATCCTGCACTACTCGCCACTGGTCAAGTACGTCGCCGGACGTGTCGGTGTGGGCCTGCCCTCCAATGTCGAACAGGCGGACTTCGTCTCCTCCGGGGTCTTCGGGCTGATCGACGCCATCGAGAAGTTCGATCCGGACCGCGCGATCAATTCGAGACCTATGCGATCAGCCGCATTCGCGGCGCGATCATCGACGAACTGCGTGCCCTGGACTGGATCCCCCGTTCGGTTCGGCAGAAGGCCGCGCCGTCGAAAGGGCCTACGCCACCCTTGAGCTGACCTGCGCCGGACCCGAGCGACCCCGAGGTCGCCAGCGAGATGGGCATCGCCCTCGAAGACCTGCACACGATTTTCAGCCAGCTGTCGCTGGCCAATGTGGTGCCCTCGATGAACTGCTCAACCCGGGCGGGGAGGGACGGCGGCCGGGTCAGCCTGGTCGACACCTTGAGGACACCGCTGCCGACAACCCGGTCGAGATCGCCGAGAGCAGGGAGCTGCGGCGGCTGCTCGCCCGGGCCATCAACACCCTTCCGGAGCGGGAGAAGACCGTCGTCAGCCTCTACTACTACGAGGGGCTGACCCTCGCCGAGATCGGGCAGGTCCTCGGGGTCACCGAGAGCGGGTCAGCCAGATCCACACCAAGGCGGTGCTGCAGCTCCGGGCCAAGCCTCCGACGCCCGCTGAGCGCGCCGCTGCCCGCCCGGTCCGGGCCTCCACCAGCCGCGATGTCCGCCAGCCCTGATGTCCACCGGCCCCATGCCCGCCGAGTCCGGCGCGCGGCGGGGCGGTCGGCGGCGGTCCCCTCGCGGAGGGACCGGTCTAAGCTGGTCGGGTGCCCAGAATCCGAGCCGCCACCCTGGCCGAGCATCGTCAGTTGCAGCGTGACGCGCTGCTGGAGGCCGCCCGCGCGCTGCTCACCGAAGGCGGTATGGAGGCCCTGAGCTTCCCCAACCTGGCCCGCAGACCGGCCTGGCGCGCTCCTCGGTGTACGAGTACTTCGGTTCGCGCGCCGCCGTGGTCGCCGAGCTCTGCGCGGTGGACTTCCCCGCCTGGGCCGCCGAGGTGGCCGAGGCGGTCGCCGCCCAGCAGTCGCCCGCGGCCAGGGTGGAGGCGTATGTCCGGGCGCAGCTCGCGCTGGCCGGCGACCCGAGGCACCGCGCGGTGGCCGCCATCGCGGCCGGTGAACTGGACGACACCGCACGCGAGCGGATCCGGGCCTCGCACGGCCAGCTGGTCGGCCTGGTGGTCGCCGCGCTGGCCGACCTCGGCCATGAGCAGCCGGGCCTGACCGCGGTGCTGGTGCAGGGCGTGGTGGAGGCGGCGGTGAAGCGGCTGGAGATCGGCGCGGCCGAGGACCCGACGGCCATCACCGAGAGCGCGGTCGCCCTGGTGCTCCAAGGCGTCACCGTCCCTCCGCTGATCCAGCTCACCCCACCGACCCTGCTCACCCACCGACCCTGCTCACCCCACGGATTCCGCCAGCCGCTCACTGAGGTGACTGCTCCGGCTCCGAGCCGGGTCAAGGGGCAGCAGCCGGGCATGGCCGAGCCCGAGCAGGGCCAGCGGATCCAGATACGGTGCCCCGGAGCAGCCCCAGTGCAGGCAGCTCTGTGCGCAGTGGCCGGGAGCGGCCCCGGCGGCGACCGTGCCGATGACCGCGCCCGCCGCCACCCTGGCCCCGTCTGCCACGGTCGGCTGCACCGGTTCGTAGGTCGTCCGCAGCGGGGGTTCCCCGGTGCCGGGGTGGGTGACGGCGACCACGCCCGTCCGGCGACGGTCCCGGAGAAGCTGACCACCCCGCCCGCGCCGCCCGGACCGCGGTGCCGACCGCGGCCGCGAGGTCCACGCCCCGGTGCCCGGCGGCCCAGGGCAGGGCGGCGGATCGAACCGGCGGAGCAGCACGGCGAGCGAGCCCCCGGTCGGCAGCCCCGCCCCTTCGCCACCGGCCACGCTGCCCCCGCCGCCTGCGGAGCGCCGCCGCCCGCGGAACTCCCGCTGCCCGCGGCCCTCCGCCGCCAGCGGGTAGGGCGGCGGATCGGGATGCAGCACGATCGCCGCGTGTGCCGGGCCGGGCCGGCCGATCACCGCCATCGCCAGCCACAGCAGCACGCCGGCCACCAGCAGTAACCGCCTCGCGTCGAACTGCGGCGGCGGACCGGGCGCCGCGGATCGCGGGGGCTGGACCGCCCCGTCGACCCCGCCGCCGCCGGCGCGCGCCGCGCGGAGCGCCGACGGCACGGGTAGGGGCGGTGGCGGCAGCAGTGGCAGCAGCGGTGGCGGCAGCGGCCGTGGCGGTGGCAGCAGCGGTGGCGGCGGGGTGGGCGGGGAGGCTGGGGGAGATGGCGGCAGAGGTTGCGGTAGAGGTCATGACCAGGACTCTCCTCGCCTGGTCCGACCGTCCGGTGCCGGAAAGCCGAAGCTGTGGACAAACCCGGGGTTGTGGATAACTCGCTCACCCACACGAGTGAAGGTCACCCGCCAGCAGCGGTTCGCCCGGTGTCCCAGAGTTCCGTACACTTCATCGCGACCCGGCATGCCAGGTCGACTTCGCACGCCCCGACACCGGTAGTTCGGCTCTCGTCCGCCCGGTGCAAGTGCCCGCTCGGTCCGCAAGGGACTCCAGACCACCCGCAGAGGGTAGCCAGGAAGCCCGCGCAGGCAGGGCACGGTCAGGGCGTCAGGCGCCACGGCCTCCCGGTCGTGGCGGAGAAACCGAGAAACCTAGGAGTACGGCCATGGCCGTCGTCACGATGCGGGAGCTGCTTGAGAGCGGCGTCCACTTCGGTCACCAGACCCGTCGTTGGAACCCGAAGATGAAGCGCTTCATCTTCACGGAGCGCAACGGCATCTACATCATCGACCTGCTCCAGTCGCTGAACTACATCGACCGCGCCTTCGAGTTCGTCAAGGAGACCGTTGCCCACGGCGGCAGCGTCCTCTTCGTCGGCACCAAGAAGCAGGCCCAGGAGGCCATCGCGGAGCAGGCCACCCGGGTCGGCATGCCCTACGTCAACCACCGTTGGCTCGGCGGCATGCTCACCAACTTCTCCACGGTCTACAAGCGCCTCCAGCGCCTCAAGGAGCTCAGCGAGATCGACTTCACGGATGTGGCCGCCTCCGGCCTCACCAAGAAGGAGCTGCTCGTCCTCCAGCGCGAGTACGAGAAGCTGACAAGACCCTCGGCGGCATCCGCGAGATGCAGCGCGTGCCCTCCGCGGTGTGGATCGTGGACACCAAGAAGGAGCACATCGCCGTCGGTGAGGCGCGCAAGCTCCACATCCGGTGGTCGCGATCCTCGACACCAACTGCGACCCCGACGAGGTCGACTACAAGATCCCCGGCAACGACGACCATCCGCTCGGTCACCCTGCTGACCCGCGTGATCGCCGACCGTCCGAGGGTCTGATGGCCCGTTCCGGTGCCGCCAAGGGTGACGCCAAGGTCGAGACCGCGCCGACCAGCCGCTCGCCGACTGGGAGCGCGAGCTGCTGGTCGAGGGCGAGAAGAAGGCTGACGAGGCTGCCCCCGCCGACGCTGCCCCGCCGAGGCCGAGGCCGCCCCGCCGAGGCGCCCGCCGCCGAGGCTGAGGTCGCCGCCGAGGCCGAGGTCGCCCCCGAGGCTGCCGCCGAGGCCGAGCAGGCCTGACGATTCAGGGCGAGGGGTACGGCGGCTGACGCCGACGTGCCCCTCGCATCGCGTCGGGCGCTGCGATCCAGCGCCGGCCGACCCACTCCACCTCCACCGACATCGCGAGAAGAGACTGAAGAGGAATGGCGAACTTCACCGCCGCGGACGTCAAGAAGCTCCGTGAGCTCACCGGCGCCGGCATGATGGACTGCAAGAAGGCTCTGGACGAGGCCGAGGGCGACGTCGAGAAGGCTGTCGAGCTGCTCCGCATCAAGGGCCAGAAGGGTGTCGCCAAGCGTGAGGGCCGCGACGCCACCAACGGCGCCGTCGTCTCCCTGCTTGAGGGCGGCAACTCCGGCGTCCTGGTCGAGCTGAACTGCGAGACCGACTTCGTCGCCAAGGGCGGCCGCTTCGTGGAGGTCGCCAACGCGCTGGCCGCCCACGTCGCCAAGACCTCCCCGGCCGACATCGAGGCCGCTCTGGCCAGCGAGATCAACCCGGGCCAGACCGTCCAGCAGTTCGTGGACGAGGCCAACGCGGGCCTCGGCGAGAAGATCGTCTTCCGCCGCTTCGCCCAGTTCGACGGTGGCGTCTTCGTCGCGGCGTACATGCACCGCACCGACCCCGACCTGCCGCCGGCCATCGGCGTGCTGGTCGAGCTCGACCAGGAGAACGCGGAGATCGCGAAGGACGTCGCGCAGCACATCGCCGCCTTCGCCCCGAAGTACCTCTCCCGCGAGGACATCCCGGCCGAGGACATCGAGAACGAGCGCCGCATCGCCGAGGCCACCGCCCGCGAGGAGGGCAAGCCCGAGGCTGCCCTGCCGCGTATCGTCGAGGGCCGGGTCACGGGCTTCGTCAAGGAGAACTCGGTCCTGGAGCAGGCCTTCGCCAAGGACAGCAAGAAGACCGTCCAGAAGGTTCTGGACGAGGCCGGCGTCAAGCTGGTCCGCTTCGCCCGCTTCCGCGTCGGCGCCTGACCCAGAGGGTCTGCGGCGGAAGCCCGAACCGGGGATCCGCCCATACGATGTGAGTCGTGGATACGACGAGGAGGCCACTGCCGTGCAGGTAACCGTACTGGTGCCCGCGGTGGTGGCCTCTTCTCGTACGCGCGCTCACGCCAGCGCTCGCACAAGCTCATGCACCAGAAGGAGTCGATGCAGATGACCACAGAGGACGGTTCGCGCCGCCGCGTACTGCTCAAGCTCTCCGGCGAGGCGTTCGCCGGCGGGGGCGGGCTGGGTGTCGATCCGGACGTGGTCCACGCCATCGCCCGGGAGATCGGCACGGTGGTCCGCAGTGGCACCGAGGTCGCCATCGTGATCGGCGGTGGGAACTTCTTCCGGGGCGCCGAGCTGCAGCAGCGCGGTATGGACCGGGCCCGCTCGGACTACATGGGCATGCTGGGCACGGTGATGAACTGCCTGGCGCTCCAGGACTTCCTGATGAAGGAGGGCATCGAGACCCGGGTCCAGACCGCGATCACCATGGGCCAGGTCGCCGAGCCCTATCTGCCGCTGCGTGCGGTGCGCCACCTGGAGAAGGGGCGCGTGGTGATCTTCGGCGCCGGTATGGGGATGCCCTACTTCTCCACCGACACCACCGCCGTTCAGCGCGCCCTGGAGATCCACGCCGAGGTGCTGCTGATGGGCAAGAACGGGGTGGACGGGGTCTATGACTCCGACCCGAGGACCAACCCGGGCGCGGTGCGGTTCGACAGCCTGGAATACTCCGAGGTGATCACGCGTGATCTCAAGGTCGCCGACCTCACCGCGATCACCCTCTGCAAGGACAACGACCTGCCGATCCTGGTGTTCGAACTGCTGGCCGAGGGCAATATCGCCCGCGCGGTGCGCGGTGAGAAGATCGGCACGTTGATCAACGGGGCCGCCGGCCAGGAGTGACCTGCCCGGCCGGTTCCGGCCGGTTCCGGCCGGGGGATGGACAAGCGGCCGGACGTCCGCGAACGTGCCCGGTAGCGGCCGCGGCAGCGGTATCAGGCAGCGGTATCAGCAGTGCCCGCACAGCAGGAGTCGAGACCGGGTAGCACCGGACAGGAGCACATTGTGATCGAAGAGACCCTCCTCGAAGCCGAGGAGAAGATGGAGAAGGCCGTCGCCGTCGCGAAGGACGACTTCGCCGCGATCCGTACCGGCCGTGCGCATCCCGCCATGTTCAACAAGATCGTCGCCGAGTACTACGGCGCGATCACCCCGATCAACCAGCTGGCGTCCTTCTCGGTCCCGGAGCCCCGGATGGCGATTGTCTCGCCGTTCGACAAGACCTCGCTGCGGGTCATCGAGGAGGCCATCCGCAACTCGGACCTGGGCGTCAATCCGTCCAATGACGGTTCCATCATCCGGGTGAACTTCCCGCAGCTCACCGAGGAGCGGCGCAAGGAGTACATCAAGGTCGCCCGGAACAAGGCCGAGGACGCCAAGATCTCGATCGCGCGGTCCGCCGCAAGGCCAAGGACGCCCTGGACAAGCTCCAGAAGGACGGCGAGGCCGGCGAGGACGACGTCCGCCGCGCCGAGAAGGAGCTTGACGACGTCACCTCGCGGTATGTGGCTCAGGTCGACGAGCTGCTCAAGCACAAGGAAGCCGAGCTGCTCGAAGTCTGATGAACGACGACTCCTATTGGGGGCCCGCCGCCGGCGACGGAGGTGCTGGGGCCCGAGCGCAGCAGGGCCACGAGACTCCATCAGGAGGACCGGTCCCGCCCACGTGGGCGGGACCGGCGTTCGACCAGTCGCAGCAGTACCCGCTGCCGGTCGCGGACGACAGGCGCAGACTCAGTACATGCCGCCAGTCGCCGACCACAGCGGACCCGGCCGTGAGGCCGGAGCGCTCCCGCCCGAGGGGCAGGGGCAGCCCGGACCCGAGGCGGCGACCCGGCTGTCCGGGCCGCTGTTCCGGGACGACCTGCCCACGCCCGCTCCGGCTGTGGAGCAGACCGCCGTACTTCCGCCGATAACCGGGACACCCCGCCCGGCGGCTTCGCCGTGCCGCCGGTCCGGCCCGTGGCCATGGCCGCGGGCGGACCGGGAGTGCCCGGTCGCGGCCCGGGCCCGCCGACAACGGCCGCCGGGGACCGGCGAACCACGCGGCGCCGACCGGGCCGACCGGTCCCGTGGGGCCGGTGAACGGTGCGTCGCCGAACGGCCCCGGCCGGTCCGCCGGTGCCGCAGGCAGCGCGGCCGCCCCCAGGGCCCGTCCGCGCCCAAGGCCCCCAAGGCCCCCAAGGCCGGACGGAACCTCCGTGCCGCGGTCGGGGTCGGTGTGGGCCTCGGCGTAGTGGTGGTGATCTCGCTGGTCATCGTCAAGTGGCTGTTCGTGGGTGTGGTGGCCGCGGTCGTGTGGTCGCATGTGGGGGAGCTGACCAGCCGGCTCAAGGAGAGCAAGGGCATCCAGGTCCCGCTGCCCCCGCTGGCCCTCGGTGGCGTCGCCATGCTGGTCGCCGCCTATCTGGGCGGTCCGGAGGCATCGGTCGTCGCGCTGGCGCTGACCTGCCTGGCGGTGCTGGTCTGGCGGATGGCCCAGCCGCCCGAGGACTATCTGCGGGACGTCACGGCGGGCGTCTTCACCGCCTTCTATGTGCCGTTCCTGGCGACCTTCGTGATGCTGCTGCTGGCCGCGCACGACGGACCGCAGCGGGTGGCGCTGTTCATGGTGCTGACCGTGTGCAGCGACACCGGCGCCTATGCCGCGGGCTCGCGCTTCGGCAAGCACAAGCTCGCACCCCGGATCAGCCCCGGCAAGACCCGGGAGGGCCTGGCCGGGGGAGTGCTGCTGTGCATGGTGGCCGGGGCGCTGGGCATGCAGTTCCTGATCAAGGACGGCCACTGGTGGCAGGGCCTGGTGCTGGGCGCCTGCGTGGCGGTCAGCGCGACCCTGGGCGACCTGGGCGAGTCGATGATCAAGCGCGACCTCGGCATCAAGGACATGGGGACGATACTGCCGGGCCACGGCGGCATCATGGACCGGCTGGACTCGCTGCTGCCGACCGCCCCGGTGGTCTGGCTGGTGCTGGTCGGCTTCGTCGGAGCCGGCTGACCCCGCCCGCCCCAGCCCTGCGCCTGCCCCGGTCACCCGACGGTGACCGGGGCTTCCGCATTCCCGAGCCGGTCACCAGGCCCCGGTGACCGGCGCCCGCGACCGTCGCCCGCGACGGGCCCCGCGACGGGCCCGCGACCGGTCCGGGTGACGGCCCCGGCGACCGGACTGCTGCCGCTGTTTCGTCGACCGCGCGGCGACCTGCGACACTGGGGGAACTATGCCTACCAAGCCCGGTGAACTCACCTTTGTCGCGCCGCGTGGCGCGAAGCCCCCGCGCCATCTCGCCGACCTCAGCGCCGACGAGCGCCGCGAGGCGGTGGCCGCACTTGGCGAGAAGCCGTTCCGTGCCGACCAGCTCTCCCGTCAGTACTTCTCCCGGCTGTCCGACCGGCCGCAGGAGTGGTCCGACATCCCGGCCGCGGCCC
This sequence comes from Streptacidiphilus sp. 4-A2, assembly GCA_014284505.1. GTDB lineage: Bacteria > Actinomycetota > Actinomycetes > Streptomycetales > Streptomycetaceae > Streptacidiphilus. The sequence continues at coordinate 8,099,519 of JAAFYY010000001.1, forward strand.
GGGAGCGGCTCGCCGGGGAGCTGCTCCCGGAGCTGATGTCGGTGGTGCGGAATGTCTCCTGCGACGGTGACAGCACCCGCAAGACGCTCTGGAAGCTGTTCGACGGCGTGCTGGTCGAGTCGGTGCTGATGCGTTACCCCGACCGGGTGACCATGTGCATCAGCTCCCAGGCCGGCTGCGGCATGAACTGCCCGTTCTGCGCCACCGGCCAGGCCGGGCTGACCCGGAACCTCTCCACCGCCGAGATCGTCGAGCAGATCGCGGCCGGGATGCGCGCGATCAAGGCCGGTGAGTTCGGCGGCGCCGCCGAGGGCGAGGAGGGCGCGGTCCGGCTCAGCAACATCGTCTTCATGGGCATGGGCGAGCCGCTGGCCAACTACAAGCGGGTGATCGCCGCGATCCGCCGGCTGACCGACCCGGCGCCGTCCGGCTTCGGGCTGTCCCAGCGCGGCATCACGGTGTCCACTGTCGGGCTGGTCCCGGCCATGGAGCGGCTGGCCGCCGAGGAGCTCAGTGTCCGTCTGGCGGTCTCGCTGCACGCGCCGGACGACGAGCTGCGGGACACCCTGGTCCCGGTCAACACCCGCTGGCGGGTCGCCGAGGTGCTGGACGCGGCCTGGAACTACGCGGAGCGTTCCGGCCGCCGGATCTCCATCGAGTACGCGCTGATCAAGGACATCAACGACCAGGCCTGGCGGGCGGACCTGCTGGGGGCGGATGTTGAAGAACCACCGGGCGCATGTGAACCTGATCCCGCTGAACCCGACGCCGGGCTCCAAGTGGACGGCGTCCCGGCCCGAGGACGAGCGGGAGTTCGTCCGGCGGCTCCAGAGCCACGGGGTGCCGGTCACCGTGCGCGACACCCGCGGCCAGGAGATCGAGGCGCCTGCGGGCAGCTCGCGGCGGCCGGTTAGCCGCCCGCGGCGGCGTCGACAGCGCGGCGGCCAGGGCGGCCGTGCAGCCGCCCGCCGCCAGCAGTACCAGGGCGGTGGTGGCCGCGCGGAGCACCGCCGCCCGGCGCAGCAGCACCGCCGGGGCCCATCCGGTGCAGTGAGGCGTACGCCCGGCGGCGCGCGCTCATCAGCTCCGCCACCCGGGCCAGCAGCGCCCCAGGACACACAGGCCGATCAGACCCGCCTCGATCCCGGGCAGCGGTCCGCGGCCGGTCTCCAGCCGGGCCGCGGCGACCGCCGCCAGCGCGCCGGAGACGGTGAGGACCGCCAGCGGGGTGCCCAGCTGCCAGGCCGCGGCCTGCATCCCGCGCCCGGCCAGCAGCCGGACCGGCCGCGGACGGCCCCAGGCCAGCGCCATCCGGTGCCGTGGAGCAGCGCCGGGACCGCCAGGCCGATGCCCGCGATCGCGGTCAGGCCGCCGAGCAGGGCGGTCAGGTCGGAGCCGTTGCGCCGTCCGGTCAGTTCGACCAGCGTGCCCACGCCGGGTACCAGCAGCGCGGTGGCCAGGTAGAGCGCGGAGGGTCGCCGCTGGGCCGTGTCGGACTCGTCGGCGGGCAGCAGGTCCTGGGCCGCACCGCGCCGCCGCGGCCAGGCCGCCCAGCAGCGGCCACCGCGAGCAGGGTGGCCGTGGCCGCGGCCGGGAGCGGGGCGTGCGCCCCAGCGCCGGATCCAGCCGCCGCCCGGGTCGAGCTCAAGCAGATGCGCCCGCAGCCCGAGGAAGCCCAGCAGGCCGAGTACCGTGCCCGCGGCGCAGGCCAGGGCGATCTCCACGGCGAGCAGGGTCCGCAGCCGGACCGAGCCGGCCCCGGCGGCCAGCAGTCCGGTGAGCCGCGCGGAACGCTGCGGCGGCACCGAGCGGGCCCAGGCGGCCGCCAGATAGCCGACCCCGGCCAGGGGCGGCAGACACCACAGCAACCGGGCACCGGTCGCCCAGGTGTGGGCGGCGGAGGGCCCGCCGGGGGTGCTCAGCGCCCAGCCGAGGGCGCGCAGCAGCAGCGCGGCCACCGCCGCCGAGGCGGCGGCGGTGAGCAGCCAGCGGCTCAGGTCCAGGGCGCGGTAGCCGCGGGCTAGACGGAGGTAGGCGAACAACGGTCCGGATCCTCCTTGGGGGTCTTCGCGGGAGGGCCTTGCCCGGGAGCGGATGCGCGGGCAGGGCCGAGGCGGCCGTGGCGCCGGTGCTCGGCGCCGGTTCGGCGGCGCCCGCGCGGCAGCGGCGGCCGCCAGGGCCTGCCGGGCGCCGACCGGGTGGCCAGTCGGCCGTCGGTCATCGCCGCGACCCGGTCGGCGTAGCGGGCGACCGCCGGGTCGTGGGTGGCCAGCAGCAGGGTGATCCGGTGCGAGCGGGCGGCGGCGACCAGTATCCGCATCACCTGGTCCCGGGCCTCGCGGTGCAGCGGGGCGGTCGGTTCGTCGGCGAAGACCACGCTGGGGCCGTGGGCCAGGGCCCGGGCGACGGCGATCCGCTGGCGCTGGTCCTGGCGCAGTTCGGCGGGCCGCAGCCGGGCGCAGTCGGCCACGTCCAGGCGCTCCAGCCACTCGGCGGCGGCGGTCAGCGCCTCCTTGCGGCCGGCCCCGGCCAGAAGGGGCGGCAGCGAGACGTTCTCGGCGGCGGTGAGCTCGGGCACCAGCTGCGGTTCCGGGCCGACATAGCCGAAGCGTTCCCGGCGCAGCCGCTCGCGGGCGGCCCGGCCGAGGGTGTGCACGGGGGAGCTGTTGAACCAGATCTCCCCTCGTCCGGACTGCTCACGCCGCTGAGGCAGTCCAGCAGGCTGGTCTTGCCGCTGCCGCCGGGCCGGTGATGGCGAGGACCTCGCCCTCGCGTACGCCGATGGACACCCCGCGCAGTGCGGGCGTGCCCTGTGGGCCTTCACCAGCGCCCGTGCCCACAGCACGTCGTTGTCCGGTGGGGCGACGGTCACGGGTCCTCCCGATGGAGATGCTGCTTCTGAAGGTAGAACGACTCGTCGGCGGACCGGTTGCGCGACACGGCCCAGTCCGGAGCCGACCCTTCCGGGCCCGGACGCGAAAACGCCGCCGGGCGGCCACGACCGGGATTCGGTCGGGCCGCCCAGCGGCGTCCGCAGGGGGTGACTAGAGGCGGTTCCAGGCCTCGGTCAGCACCGTGCGCAGGATCTGCTCGATCTCGTCGAAGGTCGACTGGTCGGAGATCAGCGCGGCGAGAGCTGGATGACCGGGTCGCCGCGGTCGTCGGCACGGCAGTACAGGCCGTTCTCGAAGAGCGCCTTGGAGACGTACCGTAGAGGATGCGCTCGCACTCGTCGTCGTTGAAGGACTCCTTGGTGACCTTGTCCTTCACCAGCTCGATGCCGTAGAAGAAGCCGTTGCCCCGGACGTCGCCGACGATCGGCAGGTCGTGCAGCTTCTCCAGGGTGGAGCGGAAGGCGTCCTCGTTGGTGAGGACGTGCTTGTTCAGGCCCTCGCGCTCGAAGATGTCCAGGTTGGCCAGCGCCACGGCGGAGGAGACCGGGTGGCCGCCGAAGGTGTAGCCGTGCAGGAAGGTGTTGCCGCCCTTGTAGAACGGCTCGGCGATCCGGTCGGAGATGATCGCGGCGCCGATCGGGGAGTAGCCCGAGGTCATGCCCTTGGCGCAGGTGATGATGTCCGGGATGTAGTCGAACTTGTCGCAGGCGAACATCGTGCCGAGGCGGCCGAAGGCGCAGATGGTCTCGTCGGAGACGAGCAGCACGTTGTACTGGTCGCAGATCTCGCGGACCCGCTGGAAGTACCCGGGCGGCGGCGGGAAGCAGCCGCCGGCGTTCTGCACCGGCTCCAGGAAGACGCAGGCCACCGTCTCCGGGCCCTCGAACAGGATCTCCTGCTCGATCTGGTCGGCGCACCAGCGGCCGTAGGCCTCGGGGTCGTCGCCGAAGATCGGGCGCGGTAGATGTTGGTGTTGGGGACCTTGTGGGCGCCCGGCACCAGCGGCTCGAACGGGGCCTTCAGGGCCGGCAGGCCGGTGATGGACAGGGCGCCCTGCGGGGTGCCGTGGTAGGCCACCGCGCGGGAGATCACCTTGTACTTGGTGTGCTCGCCGGTCAGCTTGAAGTACTGCTTGGCCAGCTTCCACGCGGTCTCGACGGCCTCGCCGCCACCGGTGGTGAAGAAGACCTTGTTGAGGTCGCCGGGGGCGTAGTTCGCCAGCCGCTCGGCGAGCTCGATGGCGGCCGGGTGCGCGTAGCTCCAGATCGGGAAGAACGAGAGCTTCTCGGCCTGCTTGCGGGCGACCTCGGCCAGCTCGGCGCGGCCGTGGCCGACCTGCACCACGAACAGACCCGCGAGGCCGTCCAGGTACTTGCGGCCGTTCGAGTCGTAGATGTAGGTGCCCTCGCCGCGCACAATCGTGGGCACGGGGCTGTTCTCGTACGACGACATCCGGGTGAAGTGCATCCACAGATGGTCGTAGGCGGACTTCGAAAGGTCCTTCGTGGCCGGGTCGGCGCTCATCGGGTACCCCAGGTGTAGGTCTGTTTCCGTAGCTTCAGATAAACGAAGCTTTCGGTTCTCCGCACGCCGGGAAGCGAGCGGATGCGCTTGTTGATCAGTTCGAGGAGGTGTTCGTCGTCCTCACACACCAGTTCGGCCATCAGGTCGAACGAGCCCGCGGTGACCACGACGTAGTCCACCTCGTCCATGGCGGCCAGCGCGTCCGCGACCGAGTCGATGTCACCCTCGACGGTGATGCCGACCATCGCCTGGCGGGAGAACCCGACGGTCAGCGGATCGGTCACGGCGACGATCTGCATGACACCCTGGTCGAGCAGCTTCTGGACGCGCTGCCGCACGGCCGCCTCGGACAGGCCCACAGCCTTGCCGATGCTGGCGTACGGCCGCCTGCCGTCCTCCTGGAGCTGCTCGATGATCGCCTTGGAGACGGAGTCGAGAGGAACGCTGCCGTTCCGGTCACGGTTGGCCACGGGGCCACCTTGCCCTATCGGCGCGCCTCTGGCAAGGGAATCCGAAGCGCTTTCATCAAATTGAACTGATTCCATCGTTGTGGCAGCCCGGGCCTGCCGATAATCGCAGGCTCAGGGCTACCCTGAAGACGACCGGGCACGCCGGAGTGCACGATTCAAGGAGAGGTCACCGTGAGCGAGCTTCAGACGCTGCGCAACTACATCAACGGCGCGTTCGCCGATGCGGCCGACGGCCGTACCACCGAGGTCATCGACCCCACCACCGGTGAGGTGTACGCCACGGCGCCGCTCTCGCGGAGGCCGACGTCGACGCCGCGATGGCGCCGCCTCCGCCGCGTTCGAGAGCTGGCGGGACACCACCCCCTCGCAGCGCCAGCTCGCCCTGCTGAAGATCGCCGACGCGATCGAGGCCCGGGCCGGGGAACTGGTCGCGGTCGAGTCCAGGAACACCGGCAAGCCGCTGGGGCTGACCGCCTCGGAGGAGATCCCGCCGATGGTCGACCAGATCCGCTTCTTCGCGGGTGCGGCCCGGCTCCTCGGGCAAGTCCGGGGCCGAGTACATGGACGGCATGACCTCCTTCGTGCGCCGTGAGCCGGTCGGCGTCTGCGCCCAGGTCGCGCCGTGGAACTACCCGATGATGATGGCGGTGTGGAAGTTCGCCCCGGCCATCGCCGCGGGCAACACCGTGGTGCTCAAGCCCTCCGACACCACCCCGGCCTCGACCGTGCTGCTGGCGGAGATCATCGGCGGTGTCTTCGAGGAGATGGCCTCCCGGCCGGTGTCTTCAACGTGGTCTGCGGCGACCGGGAGACCGGCCGGCTGATGGTCGAGCACCCGACCCCGGCGATGGCCTCCATCACCGGCTCGGTCCGGGCCGGCATCCAGGTCGCGGGCTCCGCCGCCAAGGACGTCAAGCGGGTCCACCTGGAGCTCGGCGGCAAGGCGCCGGTCGTGGTCTTCGCGGACGCCGACATCGCCTCCGCGGTCGAGGCATCTCGGTGGCCGGCTTCTTCAACGCGGGCCAGGACTGTACCGCCGCCACCCGGGTGCTGGTGCACGAGGACATCCACGACGAGTTCGTGGCCGCGCTGGCCAAGGCCGCCGCGGAGACCAAGACCGGGCTGCCGGACGACGAGGACGTGCTCTACGGGCCGCTCAACAACGCCAACCAGCTCGCCCAGGTCACCGGCTTCATCGACCGCCTCCCGGCGCACGCCAAGGTCGAGGCCGGCGGCCACCGGGTCGGCGAGGCCGGCTACTTCTACGCGCCGACCGTGGTCTCCGGCCTGAAGCAGGACGACGAGATCATCCAGAACGAGATCTTCGGCCCGGTCATCACCGTGCAGAAGTTCTCGGAGGAGGCGGAGGCCGTCCGCCACGCCAACGGCGTGGAGTTCGCACTGGCCTCCTCGGTCTGGACCAAGGACCACGGCCGGGCGATGCGGCTGGCCAAGCGGCTGGACTTCGGCTGCGTGTGGATCAACACCCACATCCCGCTGGTCGCCGAGATGCCGCACGGCGGCTTCAAGAAGTCCGGCTACGGCAAGGACCTCTCCGCCTACGGCTTCGAGGACTACACCCGGATCAAGCACGTGATGACCTCGCTGGAGGGCTGACCTCCCGCCGGTGCGGGCCTCCCGGGGAACCACCCGGGAGGCCCGCACCCGTTCGGACGCCCCTTGCCGGACGCCCGCTGCCGGGCGCCCGCTGCCGGGCGCCCGCTGCCGGGCGCCCGCTTCGGGGGCCCCGCTCAGACGTCCCAGAGGAACGGTGGGTGTGGATGCCGAAGTAGGGGAAGTTCTGCACCCGGGTGACCCCCTCGATCGGCCGCACCACGTCGTTGATGAAATCCAGCAGCTCCCGCGGCTGGTGGCACACCACCTCGGCGAACAGGTCGAAACCGCCCGAGGTCAGCACGCTGTAGACGACCTCCTCCCGCTGCCCAGCGTGTCCGCGACCGCCCGGGCGTCCCCGTCCACCTCGATCCCGAGCAGGGCCATCGCCTGCCCGCCCATCCCCATCGGGTCGGTCACTCCGACGACCTGCACCACCCGGGCGTCGATCAGCCGCTGCAGGCGCTGGCGCGCGGCGGAGGGGGACAGGCCCACCTTGGGGCCCAGTTCGGCGTACGGGATACGGCCGTCGGTCTGCAGCTCGCGCAGGATGGCCCGGTCTATGTCGTCCACGGACGCCAGTCTTCCGCACCGCCGCCGCCGCACCTAGCGCCGGACCGCGTCCAGTGAGAGCAGCGCGACATGCAGCGACAGGCAGGACTCGACCTGGTCGAGATCCACCCCGAGCACCCGCTCCACCTTGTGCAGCCGGTCGTAGAAGGACGGCCGGGACAGGTGCGCCGCGTCGGCCGCCGCTGACTTGTTGCGCCCCTGCTCCAGATAGATCCGCAGCATCTGGATCAGCTGGCTGTTGTGCTCCGCGTCGTACGCCAGCAGCGGCCCCAGCTCCCGCTCCACATAGGTCTGCAGCCGGGCGTCGTCGCGCAGCAGGTGCAGCAGACCGCGCAGCCGGACGTCCGGCAGCCGGTAGTAGGAGGCCGAGCGGGCGCCCGAGGCCGGGGCGTCGTGCAGCGCCGCGTCGGCCACCTGGGTCGCCTCGACCAGCGTCCGCCGGGCGTCGCGGACCGAGCCGACCGAGGAGCCGACCGCGATCACCGGCTCCAGCTCCTCCGCCTCCAGCACCAGCCGCCGCAGCGAGGAGGCGAAGCCCTCCAGCGCGCTGTGCTCGTCGTCCCGCGGGCCCAGCGAGACCAGCAGGCCCACCGCCTCGTCGTCCAGCGCGCCCACCAGCGCCGTCAGCCGCTTCTCGCGCACGGCGGCGGCCGCGGTCTCGGTGAAGTCCCGCAGCCGGGCCTGCGCCTCCAGTGCCGCCGGAGCGGGCCCGTGCCGGCGCCGCAGCACCACGCCCACCAGCCCCGCCCCTCCAGCGGCACGCCGAGCGCGTTGGCGCGCAGCGCCACATCGGAGACGGTCAGCGCATGGGTGAGGATGCCCGACAGCAGCGTGCGGTGCGTCTGCCGCTCCAGGCTCTCCCGGTCCCGCACCAGCAGCCGGTTCAGTGCCAGCGTCGCCGCCGCCCGCTCCAGCAGCATGGTGTGCCGGTGCGGCACGTCCTGCGGGACGGCGTGCTCCTGGGCGGACACCGGCGTGCCGACCAGCACCAGCCGCCCCCAGTCGTGCCCGCGCGCCCCCACCTGGGTCACCAGCCAGCCGGTCCGCGGGTCGTGCCCGGTGCGCCCGGCCGGGCGCACCCCGCGCGAACGCGACTCCCAGCCGGCCAGCAGCACCTGCGCGCTCTGCCCGCCCGCGTCGTACGCCAGCACCTGGTGCGAGAGGTTCTCCAGCACCACCGGCGTCTGCGCCATCCGCGACACCTGGCGGACCACCTCGACCGGCTCCGCGCCCTCGACCGCCAGCTCGTTGAAGATCTGGTGGATCGCCTCCGACGACCGCAGCTCCTCAAGCTGCTCGTTCACCACCAGCGCGTGCACCGCCTCGGTCACCGCGACAAAGCGCAGCTCGCGACGGAGCACGATCAGCGGCAGCCCGCGCTGCTCGGCCGCGTGCACCAGGGCCCGCGGCAGGGTGTCGAAGTAGCGCCGCCCGAACTCCACCACCAGCCCGGCCGCCCCCACCTCGGCCAGCTCCCGGACGTACCGGGCCAGGCCCTCACGGTCCTCCGGCAGCACGATCCCGGTGGTCAGGATCAGCTCGCCGCCCTGGAGCACGCCCGCCACATCCGACAGCTCACTCACATGCACCCAGCGCACCGGACGCTCCAGGTGCTCCTTGCCGGCGACGACTTCGGCAGGCCGCGGCTGACCACCTCCAGGGCGAGGACACGGGCGAGGGTGGGGAACACGGAAGCCTCCAGAAGGGGTGCGGACCCCTTCATGGTGTCAGGTCGACGCGACATGCGGGCAACGAGGTGTCGCCCGTCACCACGCTTCCACGGTGTAATGCCTGTGGTGATCTGCCTTACGTCCCGTTGCTTGCTCGATCCCGCCGGAGCCAGGCATCGTCGCAGGGTGGGCAGGCCGCCCTGCCCTGTCGGAAACGCTGTGCGCCTGGAGGAATAGATGGACCAGTCCATTGTCGGCAACCGTTTCGAAGCGGGAGCCCAGTACCTCGACGGAGCACTGCGCCCGGGCACCGCCGACCAGCACTTCGACGTCAGCAACCCGGCCGACGGCAGTGTGGTCCAGCGGGTGCGGCTGGCCTCCACCGCCGACGTCGACACCGCGGTCGCCGCCGCCAGGCGCGCCTACCCCGAGTGGTCCGGCAGCACCCCGGGGGCCCGCTCCGAGGCGCTGCTCAAGCTCTCCGGCATCCTGGCCGACCGGGCCGAGGACTTCGCCCGGGTCGAGAGCGCGCAGACCGGCAAGCCGATCAAGCTCACCACCGAGTTCGACGTCCCCGGCACCGTCGACAACACCGCCTTCTTCGCGGGGGCCGCCCGCAACCTGGAGGGCAAGGCCGCCGGTGAGTACTCCGGCGACCACACCTCCTCGATCCGGCGCGAGCCGATCGGCGTGGTCGGCTCGATCTCGCCCTGGAACTACCCGCTCCAGATGGCGGCCTGGAAGATCCTTCCGGCGATCGCCGCAGGCAACACCATCGTCCTCAAGCCCGCCGAGCTCACCCCGCTGACCTCGCTGATGTTCGCCCAGGCGTGCACCGACGCGGGCATTCCCGACGGCGTGGTCAACGTGATCACCGGCGCCGGCCGCACCGCCGGCGAGCACCTGGTGGGCCACCCGGACGTGTCCATGGTCTCCTTCACCGGCTCCACCGGGGTCGGCAAGCGGGTCGGCGAGGTCGCGGTACAGGGCGTCAAGCGCACCCACCTGGAACTCGGCGGCAAGGCCCCGTTCGTGGTCTTCGACGACGCCGACCTGGAGGCGGCCGTGCACGGCGCGGTCGCGGGCTCGCTGATCAACACCGGCCAGGACTGCACCGCGGCCACCCGCGCCTATGTCCAGCGCCCGCTGTTCGACGCCTTCGTCGCGGGCGTGGCCGAGCTCTACGACCAGGTCCGCCTCGGCGACCCGTTCAACCCGCAGACCGACCTCGGCCCGCTGGTGTCGCTGCGGCAGCGGGACAGCGTCGCCGGATTCGTCGAGCGCGCCCGCGGCTACGGCGCGACCATCGCGGCCGGCGGCTTCGTCCCGAAGCAGGGCCACGACGGCACCGACCTCAGCAACGGCGCCTACTACCGCCCGACGCTGATCACCGGGGTCGGCCAGGACGCCGAGGTGGTGCAGAGCGAGATCTTCGGCCCGGTCCTGGTGGTGCTCCCCTTCGACAGCGACGAGGAGGGGCTGCGCCTGGCCAACGACACCCCCTACGGCCTCGCCGCCTCCGCCTGGACCCGCGACGTCTACCGCTCGCTCCGGGCCACCCGCGAGATCCAGGCCGGATGCGTCTGGGTCAACGACCACATCCCGATCATCAGCGAGATGCCGCACGGCGGCTACAAGGCCTCCGGCTACGGCAAGGACATGTCGCAGTACTCGCTGGACGAGTACACGCAGGTCAAGCATGTGATGCAGGACATCACCGCGGTGGCCCGCAAGGACTGGCACCGCACCGTCTTCGGTGACCGCTGAGCGGTCACCGGCCCACCGGCAACAACCCTCCACAGCGCCTGACGGCGCATCAGAAAGCAGTGAGACTCATGGAATCGGCCCATTCTCTCGCCGACGTCCAGTACACCTCCTTCTGGCTGGCCGACCCTGGCCGGCCGGAGGCGCTGCCCGCGCTCACCGGTGACACCACCTGCGACCTGCTGGTCGTGGGCGGCGGCTACAGCGGTCTGTGGACCGCGCTGATCGCCAAGGAGCGGGACCCCTCCCGCGACGTGGTCCTGCTCGAAGGGGAGGAGGTCGGCTGGGCCGCCTCCGGCCGCAACGGCGGCTTCTGCGCGGCCAGCCTCACCCACGGCTTCTTCAACGGCCTGGAGCGCTGGCCCAACGAGCTGCGCACGCTGGAGCGCCTCGGCCACGAGAACCTCCAGGCCATCGAGGACGCGATCCAGCGCTACGCCATCGACTGCGACTGGGAGCGCACCGGCGAGCTCGACCTCGCCACCGAGCCGCACCAGGTCGAGGAACTGCGTGAAGGCGCCGAGCTGATGGCCCAGTACGGCCTCAACGCCGAGTTCCTGGACGGCGAGGCGGTCCGGGCCGAGGTCGACTCGCCGACCTTCCTCGCCGGACTGTGGGACAAGGACGGCGTGGCCATGGTCCACCCGGCCAAGCTCGCCTGGGGCCTGAAGCGGGCCTGCCAGGAACTCGGTGTGCGGATCTTCGAGCACACCCCGGCGAAGGACCTCGCCGAGAGCGGCCCCGGCATGGCCGTGCGCACCCCCTACGGCCGGGTCTTCGCCCGGCAGGTCGCGCTCGGCACCAACATCTTCCCCAACCTGGTCAAGCGGGTCCGGCCGTTCCTCGCCCCGGTCTACGACTTCGCGCTGATGACCGAGCCGCTGACGGACGAGCAGCTGGCGTCCATCGGCTGGAAGAACCGCCAGGGCCTCGGCGACTGCAACAACCAGTTCCACTACTTCCGGATCTCCGCCGACAACCGCATCCTCTGGGGCGGCTACGACGCGATCTACCACTACGGCGGCAAGGTCCGCGCCGAGTACGACCACCGGCCGGAGACCTACGAGAAGCTGGCCGGGCACTTCTTCACCGCCTTCCCGCAGCTCGCCGGGATCAAGTTCACCCACGCCTGGGGCGGGGCGATCGACACCTGCAGCCGCTTCTCCGCCTTCTTCGGCACCGCCCACAAGGGCCGGGTGTCCTACGCCGTCGGCTACACCGGCCTCGGCGTCGGCGCCACCCGCTTCGGCGCCGACGTCATGCTGGACCTGCTCACCGGCACGCCCACCGAGCGCACCCAGCTGGAGATGGTCCGCAGCAAGCCGCTGCCGTTCCCGCCCGAGCCGGTGAAGTGGGCCGGCATCGGCATCACCAAGTGGTCGCTGGACCGCGCCGACCACAACCAGGGCAAGCGCAACCTGTGGCTCAAGGCCATGGACGCGATGGGCCTCGGCTTCGACAGCTGACCCGGCCCGCCCCGCCCCGGGCGGCGCGCACCCCTCACGGGTGCGCGCCGCCCGCGCGTTCACCCGCTCCCGCCCGCTCCCCACTGCTCCCTGCTGCTCCCCTGGGGCCCCCGCTGCCCCCGCGACGCTCCCGTCCGCCCCCGGATCCCGGCCCCGGGCGAAGGAAGTCGCCGATACTGGCGTAAGAGTCGGGGGGCAGGCCGCTCTCTCTTGTTGACACCCGGTCCACTACCGGGCGCCGACGCAGAGAAGCGGAGGGTGGAAGCCATGGGAACCATGGACGCGAGAAGCGCCGCCGACTGGCTGGCGGCCGCGGCCCCCGATCCGGAGACCTGCCGCAGGGAGTGGGAGCGCGGCGGCACGGGCATCGCCCTGCTCCCGGCCGGCCGGATCTGGGACGTGCTGATAGTGCCGGGGGAGCTGGGCCGGACCACGGTGGACGTCCTGCTGCGCCTGGCCCCCGGCCCGGGCCCGGTGCTGGCCGACTTCGGGGATCTCCGGGTGGGCTTCTTCGTCCCGCCCGGGACCGCGGCCCACTGGGTCGGCACCGGGGTGCGCACGGCCGGCGCGGGAAACTGGGTGGCCGTCCCCTACCCGGGCCGCGCCGGGCGCGGACTGCGCTGGCTGGTGCCGCCGGACGGCAGCGGGGTGCTCAACGATCCGGCGCTGCTCGAACTGGCGATGCACGAGGCTGCGGCGCTGCTGAACGGGGGTACCGACGGGGTGTAAGGGCAAAACGCCATTCGCCGACACCCTGCTGATTGAGTGCGGTGCCTGCGCGAACCACAATGGAAAACGCGCGGCACTCGCTCTGTGACCCTTTTGTGTGCCCCGCCTGATCTCGGAGGCAGACGTTGAGCAAGCACATCACCCACTGGATCGGCGGCCGACCGGTCGCCGGCACGGACAGCGCCCCGCGTCGTGGTGACATCTTCGACCCGGCCACCGGCAAGGTCACCGGACAGGTCGACTTCGCCTCGATCGCGGACGTGGACGCTGCCGTGAGCTCCGCGGTAGGCGCCTTTGCGAGCTGGCGCGGCACCTCCCTCGCCAAGCGCACCTCGATCCTCTTCAACTTCCGTGAGCTGCTCAACTCCCGCAAGGACGAGCTGGCCGCGATCATCGTCGCCGAGCACGGCAAAGTGCACTCCGACGCCCTCGGCGAGATCGCCCGCGGCCAGGAGGTCGTCGAGTACGCCTGCGGCATCCCGCAGCTGCTCAAGGGTGGCTTCACCGAGTCGGCCTCCACCGGCGTGGACGTCTACTCCATCCGCCAGCCGCTCGGCCCGGTCGCGATCATCTCGCCGTTCAACTTCCCCGCGATGGTCCCGATGTGGTTCTTCCCGATCGCCGTCGCGGCCGGGAACACCGTCATCCTCAAGCCCTCCGAGAAGGACCCCTCGGCCGCCAACTTCATTGCCGAGCTGTGGAAGGAAGCCGGTCTGCCGGACGGCGTCTTCAACGTCCTGCACGGTGACAAGGTCGCCGTCGACCGCCTGCTGGAGCACCCGGACGTCAAGTCGGTCTCCTTCGTGGGCTCGACCCCGATCGCCCGCTACGTCTACGAGACCGGCACCCGCTACGGCAAGCGCGTCCAGGCCCTGGGCGGCGCCAAGAACCACATGCTGGTCCTGCCCGACTCGGACCTCGACCTCGCCGCCGACTCCGCCATCAACGCCGGCTTCGGCGCGGCCGGCGAGCGCTGCATGGCGGTGTCCGTGCTGGTGGCCGTCGACCCGATCGGCGACGAGCTGGTCGAGAAGATCAAGCAGCGGATGGCGACCCTGAAGGTCGGCCCGGGCTGCAACGGCGACTCGGACATGGGCCCGCTGGTCACCGGCGTGCACCGGGACAAGGTCACCTCCTACCTGGAGTCCGGCGTCGCCGACGGCGCCGAGCTGGCCGTCGACGGCCGTAAGCACCCGATCACCGACGCCGACAAGAACGGCGAGCCCACAGCCGACGGCTTCTGGCTCGGCCCGACCCTGTTCGACCACGTCAAGCCCGGCATGTCGGTCTACAGCGACGAGATCTTCGGCCCGGTGCTGTCGGTGGTCCGGGTCTCCTCCTACGAGGAGGGGCTGGAGCTGATCAACAGCAACCCCTACGGCAACGGCACCGCCATCTTCACCAACGACGGCGGCGCCGCCCGGCGCTTCCAGAACGAGGTGGAGGTCGGCATGGTCGGCATCAACGTGCCGATCCCGGTCCCGGTCGCCTACTACTCCTTCGGCGGCTGGAAGGCCTCCCTCTTCGGCGACGCCCACGCCTACGGCGCCGACGGCGTGGGCTTCTTCACCCGCGGCAAGGCGGTCACCTCGCGCTGGCTCGACCCGAGCCACGGCGGCCTGAACCTTGGCTTCCCGACCAACTCCTGACGCCCCACCCCCTTTGCTTCACCCCCTAGCTCCGCCCTCTTAGCTCCACCCCCGCTCCATCCCCTCGGGCCCGGGCCCGCTCCGGAGACGACGCACCCGTCGTCTCCGGAGCGGGCCCTCGCTTTGCCCATTGACTATGTAGACCAGTCACCATAGTCTCCCCGCATGGCCAACACCCGCCCCGAGACGCGGTCGAAGGTGCTGCGCACAGCCGCGGCACTCTTCCGCCGCCAGGGCTACCACGGCACCGGACTCAACCAACTGCTCAGTGAGAGCAAGGCGCCCAAGGGATCGCTCTACTTCCACTTCCCCGGCGGCAAGGAACAGCTGGCCGCCGAGGCCGTCACGCTGGCCGCCGCCGAACTGGGTGCGCAGATGCGCGAGGCCCTGGAACACGCGACGGACCCAGCGACCGCGATCGTCACCGTCGGGAACCTCTTCGCCGGTCAGCTGGCGGAATCCGGCTACCGGGACGGCTGCCCGATCGCGACCGTCGCGATGGAGACCTCGGGCGACAACGAGCAGATCCGGGAATCCTGCTCGAACGCCTACGGGGCCTGGCTGGCCGGGCTCACCCTTCGGATCCACGGCTGGGGCGTGCCCCAGGACGAGGCGGCACCGCTCGCCGAACTCGTGCTCTCCGGTATCCAGGGCGCTCTGCTGCTGGCCAAGGTCCAGCAGGACTGCACACCGATCCACCAGGTCACGGCCCGCCTGGGCACGCTTGTGGCCGCCTCCGTCCGCGCGGCCTGACCGCCGCAGGCGCCGCGCGCACCACTCAGTACTGCTCAGCAACTGCTCAGCACCCCTCAGTACTGCTCATGTTGCTCATGCCGATCAGCACCGCTTCGGAAAGCAGGTCCGCACATGCGCGTTCACCACCTCAACTGCGGTTCCATGCGCGAAATCGCCCCGGACGAGTCGGAGCGGAGGCCTCTGCCGACGAAACCCGCCGTCTGTCACTGCCTGCTGCTGGAGGCCGAGGACCGCCTGATAGTGGTCGACACCGGCCTGGGCCTGACGGACGTACGCCATCCGGAGGAATCCCTCGGGCTGGAATTCCTCGGCCGGGCGGCACCGCTGCTCGACGAGAACGAGACCCTGCTGCGCCAGGTCGAGCGGCTCGGCTTCGACCCCGCTGACGTCCGCGACATTGTGCTGACGCACCTCGACCTGGACCACTCCGGCGGCGTCCCCGACTTCCCGCACGCGCGCGTCCATGTGCACCAGGCCGAACTGGACGCGGCAGTGCCCTACCACGGACGCCACCCCGAGGACCGGATCCGCTACCGGTCTGCCCACTGGGCCCATGAGCCGCACTGGGTCACCTATGCGGAAACCGCCGGAGACCCCTGGTTCGGCTTCGACGCTGTTCGCGAGCTCCGGGATCTGCCCGCAGAGATCCTGCTCATCCCGCTGGCGGGGCACACCGCCGGCCACTGCGCGGTGGCGGCCCAGGCCGACAACGGCTGGCTGCTGCACGCCGGCGACGCGTACTACTACCACGGCGAACTCGACGCCCAGGGGCAGCGACCGCACCCCCTGATGAACGTGCTCGCGAACGCGACAGAGGTCGAACGCCCGCTCCGGCTCGGCAATCTCGCCCGCCTGAGGGAACTGCACCGGGACCATGCGGACACGGTGTCCATCGTGAGCGCCCACGACCCCTGGGAGCTCGCGGAGCACCAGGAGCCGGCCGCTGACCTGGTTTGACACACCCTTGACGGGTGCGTAATGTTCTCCGGGTTGCCCTGCCTGCGGGTGGTGGCGGCCAATCCCCTGAACTGTTTCGCACGGCCTTCTTTGGCGTGCTTTTGTTCGGGAATTGCAGCGGTGAGCGTTAAACCAGTGGATTTCACATTGGTGGTGTGCTTCCGCTAGAGTTTCACTCGTCGGAACGGGCCGGAAACGGCGCGGGAACGGCGGACGGCAGGCCGGAAACGGTCTGCTAAGCTAGAAAACGAAGAACGAAGCGCCCGGAGAGACCGGTGAAAGGGTCTTGAAGGAAGCGTCCGTTCCTTGAGAACTCAACAGCGTGCCAAAAGTCAACGCCAGATATGTTGATACCCCGTCCGTTGATCGGACGAGGTTCCTTTGATGCACAAAACACTAGCGAGGACGCAGTGCACGGGGCCAGCTATTCCGCTGGTTGCTGTGCCGCTCAACGCGAGTGGTGACCCGATTACGGGTAATCATTCACGGAGAGTTTGATCCTGGCTCAGGACGAACGCTGGCGGCGTGCTTAACACATGCAAGTCGAACGGTGAAGCCCTTCGGGGTGGATCAGTGGCGAACGGGTGAGTAACACGTGGGCAATCTGCCCCAGATTCTGGGACAACACCGGGAAACCGGTGCTAATACCGGATACGACGCATCTCCGCATGGGGTGTGCGTGGAAAGCTCCGGCGATCTGGGATGAGCCCGCGGCCTATCAGCTTGTTGGTGGGGTAATGGCCTACCAAGGCGACGACGGGTAGCCGGCCTGAGAGGGCGACCGGCCACACTGGGACTGAGACACGGCCCAGACTCCTACGGGAGGCAGCAGTGGGGAATATTGCACAATGGGCGAAAGCCTGATGCAGCGACGCCGCGTGAGGGATGACGGCCTTCGGGTTGTAAACCTCTTTCAGCAGGGAAGAAGCGCAAGTGACGGTACCTGCAGAAGAAGCACCGGCTAACTACGTGCCAGCAGCCGCGGTAATACGTAGGGTGCGAGCGTTGTCCGGAATTATTGGGCGTAAAGAGCTCGTAGGCGGCTTGTCACGTCGGATGTGAAAGCCCGGGGCTTAACTCCGGGTCTGCATTCGATACGGGCAGGCTAGAGTGTGGTAGGGGAGATCGGAATTCCTGGTGTAGCGGTGAAATGCGCAGATATCAGGAGGAACACCGGTGGCGAAGGCGGATCTCTGGGCCATTACTGACGCTGAGGAGCGAAAGCGTGGGGAGCGAACAGGATTAGATACCCTGGTAGTCCACGCCGTAAACGTTGGGAACTAGGTGTGGGTCACATTCCACGTGGTCCGCGCCGCAGCTAACGCATTAAGTTCCCCGCCTGGGGAGTACGGCCGCAAGGCTAAAACTCAAAGGAATTGACGGGGGCCCGCACAAGCAGCGGAGCATGTGGCTTAATTCGACGCAACGCGAAGAACCTTACCAAGGCTTGACATATACCGGAAACGGCCAGAGATGGTCGCCCCCTTGTGGTCGGTATACAGGTGGTGCATGGTTGTCGTCAGCTCGTGTCGTGAGATGTTGGGTTAAGTCCCGCAACGAGCGCAACCCTCGTTCTGTGTTGCCAGCGGGTTATGCCGGGGACTCACAGGAGACTGCCGGGGTCAACTCGGAGGAAGGTGGGGACGACGTCAAATCATCATGCCCCTTATGTCTTGGGCTGCACACGTGCTACAATGGCCGGTACAATGAGCTGCGATACCGCGAGGTGGAGCGAATCTCAAAAAGCCGGTCTCAGTTCGGATTGGGGTCTGCAACTCGACCCCATGAAGTCGGAGTTGCTAGTAATCGCAGATCAGCATTGCTGCGGTGAATACGTTCCCGGGCCTTGTACACACCGCCCGTCACGTCACGAAAGTCGGTAACACCCGAAGCCGGTGGCCTAACCCGTAAGGGAAGGAGCTGTCGAAGGTGGGACCAGCGATTGGGACGAAGTCGTAACAAGGTAGCCGTACCGGAAGGTGCGGCTGGATCACCTCCTTTCTAAGGAGCACTTCTTGCCGCTTCGGCGGCCAGGGGCCAGAACATCGGCGCATGTCCGGTGCTGGTTGCTCATGGGTGGAACGTTGACTATTCGGCACGGTTCGTCTGGTTGGGTCAGTACTGCGCTTCGGCGCGTGGAACGCACTGCTGGGTGGGTCGGGTCGGGCACGTTGTTGGGTCCTGAGGGCGCGGCCGTATGGCTGGGTCTTCGGTACGCCGGCCCCAGTGAACTTCACGCGAGTCTTCGTGTGGGGGTGATGGGTGGCTGGTCGTTGCTTGAGAACTGCACAGTGGACGCGAGCATCTGTGGCCAAGTTTTTAAGGGCGCACGGTGGATGCCTTGGCACTAGGAACCGATGAAGGACGTGGGAGGCCGCGATAGGCCCCGGGGAGCTGTCAACCGAGCTTTGATCCGGGGGTGTCCGAATGGGGAAACCCGGCAGTCGTCATGGGCTGTCACCCGCTGCTGAACACATAGGCAGTGTGGAGGGAACGCGGGGAAGTGAAACATCTCAGTACCCGCAGGAAGAGAAAACAACCGTGATTCCGAGAGTAGTGGCGAGCGAAATCGGATGAGGCTAAACCGTTGTGGTGTGAGACCCGGCAGGGGTTGCCACTTCGGGGTCGTGGGAGAATTCTTGATCAGTCTGCCGGTTGGTCGGAGAGTCAGAAACCGTATGGGTAGTCGAAGGACATGCGAAAGGTCCGGCGTAGAGGGTAAGACCCCCGTAGACGAAATCTGTACGGCTCTCTTGAGTTTTTCCCAAGTAGCACGGAGCCCGAGAAATTCCGTGTGAATCTGGCGGGACCACCCGCTAAGCCTAAATATTCCCTAGTGACCGATAGCGGATAGTACCGTGAGGGAATGGTGAAAAGTACCGCGGGAGCGGAGTGAAATAGTACCTGAAACCGTGTGCCTACAAGCCGTGGGAGCGTCGCCAGTCTTTGGCTGGTCGTGACTGCGTGCCTTTTGAAGAATGAGCCTGCGAGTTTGCGGTGTGTTGCGAGGTTAACCCGTGTGGGGTAGCCGTAGCGAAAGCGAGTCCGAATAGGGCGGTTGAGTAGCGCGCCCAAGACCCGAAGCGGAGTGATCTAGCCATGGGCAGGTTGAAGCGCGGGTAAGACCGTGTGGAGGACCGAACCCACCAGGGTTGAAAACCTGGGGGATGACCTGTGGTTAGGGGTGAAAGGCCAATCAAACTCCGTGATAGCTGGTTCTCCCCGAAATGCATTTAGGTGCAGCGTCGCGTGTTTCTTGCCGGAGGTAGAGCACTGGATAGGCGATGGGCCCCACCGGGTTACTGACCTTAGCCAAACTCCGAATGCCGGTAAGTGAGAGCGCGGCAGTGAGACTGTGGGGGATAAGCTCCATGGTCGAGAGGGAAACAGCCCAGAACACCGGCTAAGGCCCCTAAGCGTGTGCTAAGTGGGAAAGGATGTGGAGTCGCAGAGACAACCAGGAGGTTGGCTTAGAAGCAGCCACCCTTTAAAGAGTGCGTAATAGCTCACTGGTCAAGTGATTCCGCGCCGACAATGTAGCGGGGCTCAAGTACACCGCCGAAGCCGTGTCATTGCAGCATTAACTCCTAACGGGGGCTGTGATGGGTAGGGGAGCGTCGTGTGCCGGGTGAAGCGGCGGCGGAAGCCAGTCGTGGACGGTATACGAGTGAGAATGCAGGCATGAGTAGCGATACAAGAGTGGGAAACTCTTGCGCCGATTGACCAAGGGTTCCTGGGTCAAGCTGATCTGCCCAGGGTAAGTCGGGACCTAAGGCGAGGCCGACAGGCGTAGTCGATGGACAACGGGTTGATATTCCCGTACCCGCTTTGAAGCGCCAACGTCGAACCCAGTAATGCTAAGCCCGTGAAGCCGTCTCGGATCCTTCGGGTGAAGAGGAGTGGTGGAGCCGGTGACCCAAGTTGGTAGTAGGTGAGCGATGGGGTGACGCAGGAAGGTAGTCCAGCCCGGGCGGTGGTAGTCCCGGGTAAGGGTGTAGGACGTGGGGTAGGCAAATCCGCCTCACATATAGTCTGAGACCTGATGCCGAGCCGATTGTGGTGAAGTGGATGATCCTATGCTGTCGAGAAAAGCCTCTAGCGAGTTTCATGGCGGCCCGTACCCCAAACCGACTCAGGTGGTCAGGTAGAGAATACCGAGGCGTTCGGGTGAACTATGGTTAAGGAACTCGGCAAAATGCCCCCGTAACTTCGGGAGAAGGGGGGCCGGTTGTGGTGATGGGACTTGCTCCTTGAGCTGTGGCCGGCCGCAGAGACCAGCGAGAAGCGACTGTTTACTAAAAACACAGGTCCGTGCGAAGCCGTAAGGCGATGTATACGGACTGACGCCTGCCCGGTGCTGGAACGTTAAGGGGACCGGTTAGCTCTGTTTCGACGGGGCGAAGCTGAGAACTTAAGCGCCAGTAAACGGCGGTGGTAACTATAACCATCCTAAGGTAGCGAAATTCCTTGTCGGGTAAGTTCCGACCTGCACGAATGGCGTAACGACTTCTCGACTGTCTCAACCATAGGCCCGGTGAAATTGCATTACGAGTAAAGATGCTCGTTTCGCGCAGCAGGACGGAAAGACCCCGGGACCTTTACTATAGCTTGATATTGGTGTTCGGTTCGGCTTGTGTAGGATAGGTGGGAGACTTTGAAGCGGCCACGCCAGTGGTTGTGGAGTCGTCGTTGAAATACCACTCTGGTCGTGCTGGATGTCTAACCTGGGTCCGTGATCCGGATCAGGGACAGTGTCTGGTGGGTAGTTTAACTGGGGCGGTTGCCTCCTAAAATGTAACGGAGGCGCCCAAAGGTTCCCTCAGCCTGGTTGGCAATCAGGTGTTGAGTGTAAGTGCACAAGGGAGCTTGACTGTGAGACCGACGGGTCGAGCAGGTGCGAAAGCAGGGACTAGTGATCCGGCGGTGGCTTGTGGAAGCGCCGTCGCTCAACGGATAAAAGGTACCCCGGGGATAACAGGCTGATCTTCCCCAAGAGTCCATATCGACGGGATGGTTTGGCACCTCGATGTCGGCTCGTCGCATCCTGGGGCTGGAGTAGGTCCCAAGGGTTGGGCTGTTCGCCCATTAAAGCGGTACGCGAGCTGGGTTTAGAACGTCGTGAGACAGTTCGGTCCCTATCCGCTGCGCGCGTAGGAGTCTTGAGAAGGGCTGTCCCTAGTACGAGAGGACCGGGACGGACGAACCTCTGGTGTGCCAGTTGTCCTGCCAAGGGCATGGCTGGTTGGCTACGTTCGGGAGGGATAACCGCTGAAAGCATCTAAGCGGGAAGCCTGCTTCGAGATGAGGGCTCCCATCACCTTGAGTGAGTAAGGCTCCCAGTAGACGACTGGGTTGATAGGCCGGATGTGGAAGCCCTGTGAGGGGTGGAGCTGACCGGTACTAATAGGCCGAGGGCTTGTCCATAGTTGCTACGCGTCCACTGTGTTGTTCTGAAGAAACGACCCCCTGCTTCCGGCAGTGTGTGTGTTGATATCTTCATAGTGTTTCGGTGGTCATAGCGTGAGGGAAACGCCCGGTTACATTCCGAACCCGGAAGCTAAGCCTCATAGCGCCGATGGTACTGCAAGGGGGACCTTGTGGGAGAGTAGGACGCCGCCGAACAACCTTTAGCTGTAGGCCCCCTGACCTTGTGTCAGGGGGCCTACACGCATTTCCGGACCAATATCCGGACCCAGAGCTTCCAGCGGAGAGTGGAAATTGGCGGGCGAGGCAGTGTTCGTGAGATACCAGCGGACGACCCCGAACAGCAGGGGTCACCACCCCGGCGTCTTCGCCATGGCGAACGGGCTTGCCCGCACCGGCAGCCTGAGTGCGGAGGAATTCCGGTTCTGGCGGACGAGCAACGACTGGTACGACGCCAACTTCACCGACCCGTCCGGCGTCGACCCCTCCGTCTACGACCGCGATGTGCATCCCGGAGCTGCCTCATGGTTCAAGGCCACGGCCGGTGAGGTCCTCGACAGGGTGCACGGCTATGCCGGGATCCTGGCCGCGCAACGGCCTGGCCTGCGAGCGGATCGAGTCCGCGGATCCGGGCAGAATCATCTACGAGGACGATCACCAGGTGGTGGTGACGCCCTGGGGGCCTGGCGAACCATCGACTCCGACGCACGCCTGAGGCGCGAGCGGCACCGGGCCGTCATTCCTCCGAGGCAGCCCGGGGGCGGGCGGGTCTGGGGGACCAGCGGACGAGAGACCAGAGGATCACGCCGCTGAGGGACCAGCCGGCCAGGACGTCCAGGAGCCAGTGGTAGTCGCGCCAGATCAGGCAGATGCCGACGCCCGTGCACAGCACCGCTGTCGCGGTGTACAGCGCGCGGCGCAGCCGGGCGGAGGCGCAGCCCAGGGCGAGCAGCCAGGCGGCGGTGCCGAGGCAGACGGTGGCGGTGCTGGTGTGGCCGGAGGGGAACCAGCCCCACTCCCCGGGGCCGACCGGCTGGCCTTCCGGGCCCGGGCGGCCGATGAGGATCTTGCCCGGGATGACCGTCGCGAAGAGCGCGATCCCGGCGGCGGTCGCGGCGGCCACGGGCTGCCAGGAGCGGGCCCGCAGCGTAGCGGCGACGGTGGCCAGGACCAGCACGGCGACGGCGATGCCCGAGCTTCCGAGGTCGGTCCACCACTCTGCGAGGGTGTTGAGCCAGGGGAACGGGTTCTCGGCGACCAGGTGCAGGGTTTCCCGGCGGACCCAGCGGTCGACGGCGAGCAGCGGTCCCCTGGTGACCACCTGCTCGGTGAGCACGGCGAGGACCAGCAGCAGGACGACGGGCAGCTGGACCGAGGTCAGGACGCGGAGAAGCCACCCCGGGGCAGGGGGGAGAGCCCCGGGGTGGCTTAGGTGATCGCCAGACCGCTCTGCCCGGGGGTTTGGGCTCGACGGACGGTCGATCGGCTGAGGGGACGCGAGCCAGAGCTCGCCGTGGTGTCCTCGGCGGGGTGTCGCCGGTGAGGGTCGGTCACCGGCTGGCGCTGCTTCTCCATCTGCAATGACAGTACGTCACCGGGAGGCGGCAGGTGGGTCGCCTCACCCACCCGCCATGAGGTCCGCACACCTTCTTCACGCCGTTGGCGTGCTTCAGGGTGTCCGGACACCGCCCGGTGACGTCGGTCGGTGCCGGTCAGAGCGCCGCGAAGACGCTTTCCAGGATGTCCAGGCCCTCGGCGAGCAGGTGCTCGGGCATGACCAGGGACGGCAGGAAACGCAGCACGTTGCCGTAGGTGCCTGCGGTGAGCACCAGCAGGCCCTGCTGGTGGCACGCCTTGGCCACGGCCGCGGTGACCTCGGGTTGGGTCCTTGCTGCCCGGCTTGACCAGCTCGATGGCGATCATCGCGCCCCGGCCCCGGACCTCGCCGATGACGTGAACTTCTCTGCATGGCGCGCAGGCGCGGGAGCATGGTCGCGCCGATGGCCTGGCCTTGGCGTTGAGGTCGAGCTCCTTCATGGTCTCGATGGAGCCGATCGCGGCGGCGCAGGCCACCGGGTTGCCGCCGTAGGTGCCGCCGAGGCCGCCGGCGTGCGCGGCGTCCATGATCTCGGCGCGGCCGGTGACCGCGGCCAGCGGCAGGCCGCCGGCGATGCCCTTGGCGGTGGTGATCAGGTCGGGACGATGCCCTCGTCCTCACAGGCGAACCACTGGCCGGTGCGGCAGAAGCCGGTCTGGATCTCGTCCGCGACAAAGACGATGCCGTTCGCGCGGGCGTACTCGACGATCGCGGGCAGGAAGCCCTTGGCGGGCTCGATGAAGCCGCCCTCGCCCTGGATCGGCTCGATCACGATCGCGGCGACGTTCTCGGCGCCGATCTGCTTGTTGATCATGTCGATGGCCTGTGCGGCGGCCTCGGTGGCGGCGTTGTCCGCGCCGGTCAGCCAGCGGTACGGGTAGGCCACCGGCACCCGGTACACCTCGGGCGCGAACGGGCCGAAGCCCTGCTTGTACGGCATGTTCTTGGCCGTCATGCCCATGGTGAGGTTGGTGCGGCCGTGGTAGCCGTGGTCGAACACCACGACGGCGGTGCGCTTGGTGTAGGCACGCGCGATCTTGACGGCGTTCTCGACGGCCTCGGCGCCCGAGTTGAACAGCGCGCTGCGCTTGTCGTGGTCGCCGGGGTCAGCTCGTTGAGCAGCTCGGCGACGGCCACATAGCCCTCGTACGGGGTGACCATGAAGCAGGTGTGGGTGAACGCGGCCAGCTGCGCGGACGCGTGCCGGACGACCGCCTCGGCGCTGTTGCCGACGTTGGTCACGGCGATGCCCGCACCGAAGTCGATCAGGGAGTTGCCGTCGACGTCCTCGACGACGCCGCCGCCCGCGCGGGTGATGTAGACCGGCAGCGTGGTGCCGACGCCCGCGGCGACCGCGGCGAGCTTGCGCGCCTGGAGCTCCTGCGACTTCGGACCGGGGATGGCGGTGACGATGCGGCGCTCCTGGGGAGCGACGGGCCGCCGGGCAGCTGCCCGACGCTGGACGGAGCAGCGCTCATGAGGTGTCTCCCTGGGAGAGGGGTGGGCTGGTACTGGCAGGCTACGACGGCGGAGAAGGGGTCGCATACGCCGAAGGGGAGTGGAGCGGCGCCGGAGTTGTCCGGGCCGGACATCGCCCTCCCGGGGCGTGCCTCTGCTCAGGGGGTGCTCCACTGCACTAGATTGAGAGCTTTCGACGGGTGGGCGCGCGCGAGGAAGCGGTACAGCGATGTCACTGGAAGGCGCGCGGAGCGGCAGGTCGGGGACAGGGACGGACGGGAGGCCTACCCGCCGGCTCCTCAGGCAATTCCTCAGGGGCGATTCCGCCGATGCCCACTGCGGCCCCGGCAGCCGGGACCGGGGCCGGCCGCAGCCGGCCGGCCGGGACGGCCCGAGTGGTCGGAGCGGCCGCAGTGGTCGGGGTTCGACCTGCCGGGCTGGCTGGCGGCGCCGCGGCACACCGGCACCGCGGGCGTCTACGGGCTGGGCCCGGCCCCCCGGGCGAAGCAGGAGCAGGAGGACGCGGCGACCGTCGCCCCGGCCTGGAAGCTGCTGCTGCGGGCCCTGCTCAACCTGGTGGTGGCCTGGGAGGTGTTCTACTACCTCGGCAGTCTGGTCGGTGTGGAGGTCCACAATCTGCTCCAGCCCTATGTGGGTGACGGTTTCGGCCTGTCGCTCACCACCTGGCTGGTGGATCTCGCGGAGATCGCCCTGCTGGCCAGGATCTTCGGCGGGATGGGCCGGTGGCCGCTGGTGTGGCGGCGGTACGGGCTGCCGCTGGCGCGGCGGATCGGCGGGACGGGGGAGGGGCGGGTGAGCATCCCGGCGCAGGGGCCGCGCAGCCGCAGGCGGTGGATCCCTGGCGGGAGTTCCGGGCACTGGCGCACCCGCAGGATCTGGCGCTGGTGGACCAGGAGACCGCGCAGGGCCGGGTGGCAGACGTGGACCACCAGCGGCTGACCCGCGCGCTGGAGTGTGTCCGGGACCGTCCGGAGCGGCTGGCCGCGCTGCTGGACGCGGTCCGCGACCACGGCGCCGCGGCCTGCGCACACCCCTCGGGGCGCGGGACCTGGCCGGACGCGGCGCGCAGCACGATCTGCTGCTGCGGCAGGTCAGGCTGGGCCGGGCCGAGGACGTGCCGAAGAACCCGCCGAGTACCGCGGCACGGAGCTGGCGCTGGATCCGGTGCTGCTCGGTACCTCGCTGCTGGCGGTCGGCCCGGCCGGTACCGGGAAGACGGCGCGGCTGGCCCGCCCGGTCGCCGAGGCGCTGTGCTTGCAGGCGCTGGCCGGGACGGCGGTGGCGGTGGTGGTCGGGGCGGACAGCGCCGATCTGGGGCCGGACTCCTGGTACGACGTGGTGATCGCCCCCGGCGACCCGGACTCCGGCTACGGGCTGGACCTGTTCGGTGGGCGCGTTCGGCCGACGCGGCCGCGGCGCAGCTGGCCGCCGCGCTGCTGCCGGACGAGCTGGCCGCCCGCGGCGACAGCGCCAGGCAGGCGTTGCAACAGGTGGTCGGGCCGTTCCTGGCCGCGTACCGGCGTCCGCCCGGGGTGCGCGAGCTGTCGCTGCTGCTGCGCGGTGAGCTCTCGGCCTGGGCCGGGCTGCAGGACACGCTGCACTCGGCCGGGCTGCTGGAGGAGTACCGGCACGAGCTCGCGCAGCGGGAGCGGACCCGGGGGCTGGCCGACGAC
This sequence comes from Streptacidiphilus sp. 4-A2, assembly GCA_014284505.1. Classification (GTDB taxonomy): domain Bacteria; phylum Actinomycetota; class Actinomycetes; order Streptomycetales; family Streptomycetaceae; genus Streptacidiphilus. Next base: position 8,125,758 of record JAAFYY010000001.1, read on the forward strand.
CCGGGGGCGCTGCTGGCGGACCGGCTGGCGCTGCTGGACCGGCCGGGGTTCGCGGGCTGCTTCAACCCCTCCGCCGCCTCGCCGGGGCGGCCGCTGTTCGCGATGCACGCCCTGGACCACCCGCTGCGGGTGCGGCTGAAGCTGCCCGAGCACAGCCCCCGAGGCGGCCCGGATCCTGGCCCGGCTGGCGGTGGGCCAGTTCCTGCACGCCGCCGGTACCCGGCAGGACCGTTCCCTCTTCGCCGGAATCGTGGTGGACGACGCCTCCGGGGTGGTCGACCAGCACGCCGTGCGCGGGCTCCAGCGGCTGCGCGGGCGCATGCCGGGGCGGTGCTGCTGCTGCGCACCCTGGCGGATCTGCCGGAGGGCCTGCGGGCGCCGCTGTTCGGGGCGGTCGGGGGCCGGATGGCGTTCCCGGGGCTCGCGCCCTGGGACGGCACGCTGTTCGCCGAGACCTGGGGCACGGTCTGGGTGGACGAGAAGGACGTGACCCGCGCACCGGACACCTCAGGCGGCTTCCTGAAGCGGACCTGGCGCGGGCGCGGGCGGTGCTGGACGGGGAGCGGGCGCAGACCGAGAGCGTCACCACCCGAAGGGTCGAACGCCGCCGCTGGTCCCCCTCGGACCTGGCGCAGGTACTGCCCGGCGGGCATGCGGTGCTCTCGCTGACCGCGGTGGACGGCACCCCGGTGCCGCCGCTGCTGGTCGATCTGCGGGGGTGATCCCCGGCCCGGCGGCGCCACGGCGGTGACCGGCCGCTCCACGCGACGGGCCGGTCCGGAATGCGGTGGGAGCCGGCCGGAGACCGGGCCGGGAGCCGGCCGGAGGGTGCCGGGCCGTTCGTGGGCGAGGGGTTTCCGGGCCGCCCGGCGGGGACTGCGACGGTACGGCAGAATCGGGATGGCCGTTGTCCTCAGCGGCCAGTACACAGGTCGTCCGCAGTGTGGCGGGCGGCCCCCGCCGTCGAAGGTGACATGTCTCCCAAGAGCCTCGCCCCCGCGACCACCGTCACCCTGTCCGCGCTGGTCGCCATGCCGGGCCTGAATCTGACCGTGCTCGCCGGGGAGCAGCAGCTGGACCGGCCGGTCCGCTGGGTGCACACCAGTGAGCTGGACGATCCGGCGCCCTACCTGGAGGGCGGCGAGCTGCTGCTCACCACTGGCCTCAAGCTCGGGCGCGGCAAGGACCGGCTGCGCCAGTACGTGCACCGGCTGGCCGACGCCGGGGTGGCCGGCCTCGGCTTCGGCACCGGACTGTCGTACGGGGAGGTGCCGCCGGCGCTGGTGGAGGCCGCCGCGGAGCGGGAGCTGCCGTTGCTCCAGGTGCCGCAGCCGACGCCGTTCATCGCCATCAGCAAGGCCGTGACCGCGGCGCTCGCCGCGGAGCAGTACCTGGCGGTGACCACCAGCTTCGAGGCGCAGGAGGAGCTGACCCGGGCGGCTCTGGGCAAGGACGGCACCGCGGCCCTGATCGGGCGGCTGGCCGCACGCCTCGGCGGGTGGGCGGCGCTGTACGACGCCTCCGGCGCGGTGGTGGTGGCGGCGCCGGACTGGGCGACGCGGCGGGCCGGGCGGCTGCGGGCGGAGGTGGACCGGCTGCGCAGCCAGCGCGCGCCCAGCAGCGCCGCGCTCCAGGCGGGCCCCTCGGACCGGGAGCGGACGGACGCCGACGCCCGGACGAGCCGCAGCCCGGCGACTTCGTGGTGCTCCAGTCCCTGGGCGCGGACCGCCGGGCCCGGGGCTTCCTGGCGGTCGGTACCGAGGACCGGCTCACGCCCGGCGAGCGTTACGTACTGAACGCGGCGGTCGCGCTGCTCACGCTCACCCTGGAGCGTTCCCGGGATCTGCGTCAGGCCGAGGAGCGGATGCGTACCGCGCTGCTGCGGCTGGTGCTGGCGGGGCGGCGGTCGCCCGGGAGGTCGCCGGGGCGCTGCTGGGCGGGCTGCCGGCGGGGACGGTCCGGGTGCTGGTCGCCGAGGGCGAGGCGACGGCCGCGCTGGGCGACCAGGCCGAGCAGGCCGCGGTCCGGGCCGGTGAGCCCTTGCTGCTGGCCTCGGAGGGCGACCGGCTGGGCTGCTGGCCACCGACGGCGGGGCGGTGCACCGGAGAGCGTGGTGGCGGCCGAGCAGCTGGAGTCGGTCTTTCTCGGGATATCCGGGCCCGCCGCGCTGGAAGCGGCCGGGGCGGCCCACGCGCAGGCGGAGCGGGCACTGGCGGTGGCGCTGCGCAGCGGCCGGCACAGCGTGGACCACGACGAGGTGGGCACCGGCTCGCTGCTGCCGCTGCTGGCCAGTGAGGCGGTGCTGGCCTTCTCGGACGGCCTGCTGCGCCCGCTGCGGGAGCACGACCTGACCGCGCGCGGGATCTGGAGGCGAGCCTGTACGCGTGGCTCTCGCACCACGGGCAGTGGGACGCCGCGGCCGCCGATCTGGGCGTGCACCGGCACACGCTGCGCTACCGGATGCGTCGGGTGGAGGAACTGCTCGGCAGGTCGCTGGACGACGCGGACGTGCGGATGGAGCTGTGGCTGGCGCTGCGGGCCCGCGGCGATCGCTGAGCGGGGGCGAGCACTGAGCACGGGCGGAGAGCGGGGGCGGGCCGCGGCGGACGGTGGGCCCGCCGAAGGGGCCAGGACAGGCCAGTCCGTAGTGCCGCCACGGGGCTTCACTACGCTTCGGACAAGTGTCCCGGGCGGGTGGCGTCCTACGGTGGAAGGCAGACACAAGGCAGACATTCCCCACCCCGGCCGGCCCCCGGCCCCGGGGCGCAGCAGAAAGGCCGGTGACCTCGGTGACCAGCACCTACGCATTCTGGCTGGCGGGTCGGCAGGAGCACGGCACGGAGTCCTTCGAGGTCCGCCACCCCTGGGACGACAGCCTGGTCGGGACGGTCAGCGTCCCACCGAGGCGCAGGTCGAGGCGGCCGTGGCGGCCGCCGCCGCGGTGCAGCACGAGTTCGCCGCGACCCCGGCGTATGTCCGGGCCGCCGCGCTCGACCATGTCGCCCGTCGGCTGACCGAGCGCACCGAGGAGCTCGCCCGGCTGATCACCGCCGAGAACGGCAAGCCGGTCAAGTGGGCGCGTGGCGAGGTCGGCCGGGCCGCGTCGGTGTTCCGCTGGGCGGCCGAGAGGCCCGGCGGTTCAACAGCGGCGAGGGCCAGCGGCTGGACACCGACGCCGGCGGCACCGGGCGGCTCGCGCTGACCCGCCGCTTCCCGCGCGGACCGGTGCTCGGCATCGCGCCGTTCAACTTCCCGCTGAACCTGGTGGCGCACAAGGTGGCCCCGGCGATCGCGGTGGGTGCCCCGATCATCCTCAAGCCCGCCCCGGCCACCCCGATCTCGGCGCTGATCCTGGGCGAGATCCTGGCCGAGACCGACCTGCCGGCCGGCTCCTGGAGCGTGCTGACGGTCGCCAACGAGCGGATGCCCGCCCTGGTGCAGGACCCGCGGCTGCCGGTGATCTCCTTCACCGGTTCGGACACCGTCGGCTACCAGATCCTGGACTCGGTGCCGCGCAAGCACGTCACCCTGGAGCTCGGCGGCAACGCCGCGGCCGTGGTGCTCGCCGACTGGTCCAGCGAGGAGGACCTGGAGTGGGCCGCGACCCGGATCGCGACCTTCGCCAACTACCAGGGTGGCCAGTCCTGCATCTCGGTGCAGCGAGTGATCGCCGACGCCGCCGTCTACGACCGCCTGGTCGAGAAGGTCGTCGCCAAGGTCGGCGCCCAGGTCACCGGTGACCCGTCGGACGACGCCGTGGATGTGGGCCCGCTGGTGAGCGAGGCCGCGGCGAAGCGGGTCGAGTCCTGGGTGGACGAGGCGGTCGCGGCCGGCGCGCAGCTGCACGCGGGCGGCAAGCGCGAGGGCGCGTCCTACGCGCCGACGGTGCTCTCGGCCGTGCCGGGCGGGGTCAAGCTGCACACCGAGGAGGTCTTCGGTCCGGTGCTGACGCTGCACCGGGTCGAGGGTGCGGACGAGGCCTTCGCGGCGGTCAACGACTCCAAGTTCGGTCTTCAGGCCGGGGTGTTCACCCATGACGTGCAGGCCGCCTTCCGGGCGCACCGGGAGCTGGAGGTCGGCGGTGTGATCATCGGCGACGCGCCGTCCTACCGGGCCGACCAGATGCCGTACGGCGGGGTCAAGGACTCCGGTGTGGGCCGCGAGGGTGTGGCCTACGCGATGACCGACTACACCTACGAGCGGGTGCTGGTGCTGACCGGGCTGGCGCTGTAACGGCTGTGCTCCGGCGGTAGGTCTGTCGGCCGTGGGGCGGGAGTGCGTCGGTCGCGCTCCCGCCCCACGGCCGTCTCCCGCACCTGGTGAGAGCTGCCGTCCTACCCCTGGTGATCTGTCGGTCACGGAGCGTACGGTCGAGGTCTGGCAAACCGGCCGGTAACTCACCACGAGGTGGTGGTGCTCCATGCCCGCAGACTCCGCCCAGATCCCCGACCGCGCCCCCGACCCCACGGAAAGCCCCACGGAAAGCCCCACGGAAAGCCCCACGGAACGCCCGCCGGGGCCGTGCCCAGGGTCACCGAGCGCGAGGCCCGCCGGGTGGCGGAGGAGGCGCGGGAGCAGGACTGGCGCAAGCCGAGCTTCGCCAAGGAGCTGTTCCTGGGCCGGTTCCGGCTGGATCTGATCCACCCGCACCCGCTGCCCGAGCCGGAATCGGCGCGCCGCGGCGAGGAGTTCCTGGCGCGGCTGCGGGAGTTCTGCGAGACCGGGATCGACGGGGCTCTGATCGAGCGGGAGGCGCGGATCCCGGACGAGGTGGTCAAGGGCCTTCAGGAGCTGGGCGTCTTCGGGATGAAGATCGACCCGGAGTACCAGGGCCTGGGGCTGAGCCAGCTGTACTACAACCGGGCGCTGGCGCTGATCGGCAGCGTCAGTCCGGCGATCGGCGCGCTGGTCTCGGCGCACCAGTCGATCGGGGTGCCGCAGCCGCTGAAGCAGTTCGGGACGGCGGAGCAGAAGGAGCGGTTCCTGGCCCGCTGCGCCCGCACCGACATCTCCGCCTTCCTGCTCACCGAGCCGGACGTGGGCAGCGACCCGGCACGGCTGGCCACCGCCGCGGTGCCGACCGGTGCGGGTGACGCCTATCTGCTCGACGGGGTGAAGCTGTGGACCACCAACGGCGTGGTCGCCGACCTGCTGGTGGTGATGGCCAGGGTGCCGAGGTCGGAGGGGCACCGGGGCGGGATCACCGCGTTCGTGGTGGAGGCGGACTCGCCCGGGGTGACCGTGGAGCGCCGCAACTCCTTCATGGGGCTGCGCGGCCTGGAGAACGGGGTGACCCGGTTCCACCAGGTGCTGGTTCCGGCGGCGAACCGGATCGGCGAGGAGGGCTCGGGGCTGCGGATCGCGCTGACCACGCTGAACACCGGACGGTTGTCGCTGCCGGCGATGTGCGCCGGTACCGGCAAGTGGTGCCTGAAGATCGCCCGGGAGTGGACGGCCGCGCGCGAGCAGTGGGGTCGGCCGATCGCCGGGCACGAGGCGGTGGCCGCGAAGGTGGCCTATATCGCGGCGACCACCTTCGCGCTGGAGGCGGTGCTCGACCTGTCGAGTCAGATGGCGGACGAGGACCGCAACGACATCCGGATCGAGGCGGCCCTGGCCAAGCTCTACGCCTCGGAGGCGGGCTGGCGGATCGCCGACGAGCTGGTGCAGATCCGTGGCGCCGCGGCTACGAGACCGCGGAGTCGCTGGCGGCGCGCGGCGAGCGGGCGGTACCGGCCGAGCAGGTGCTGCGGGACATGCGGATCAACCGGATCTTCGAGGGCTCCACCGAGATCATGCACCTGCTGATCGCCCGGGAGGCGGTGGACGCGCATCTGAAGGTCGCCGGGGACCTGGTCGAGCCGGAGGCGGATCTGCGGCGCAAGGGCCGGGCGGCGGCCCGGGCCGGGGTGTTCTACGTCGGCTGGCTGCCCCGGCTGGCCGCGGGCGCCGGCCAACTGCCGACCTCCTACCGGGAGTTCCACCCGTCCGGGCATGCCGACCTGTCGCCCCGGCTGCGCTTCGTGGAGCGCGGCTCCCGGCGGCTCGCCCGCTCGACCTTCTACGGGATGGCGCGCTGGCAGGGCGGGTTGGAGACCCGGCAGGGGTTCCTCGGCCGGATCGTGGACATCGGCGCGGAGCTCTTCGCGATGAGCGCGGTCTGTGTGCGCGCGGAACTGCTGCGCGGCGGGCCTGATCCCGAACAGGGCCGGGCGGCCTACCAGTTGGCCGACCTGTTCTGCGCCCAGGCGCAGCTGCGGGTGGAGGAGTTGTTCACGCGGCTGTGGGAGAACACCGACGGGCTGGACCGCCGGGTCGCCCGGGAGGTGGTGGACGGCCGCTACACCTGGCTGGAGCAGGGCGTGCTGGACCCCTCCGGGGACGGGCCGTGGATCGCCGACTCCTCGCCCGGGCCCGCCGACACCCCCGACGTGCACCGTTCGCTGCGCTGAACCCCCTTGCCGCTGAACGTCCGTCACGGGGACGGTTTCCGCAGTCTGTACTATGCCGACCGACGCGCGAGATGAAGCTTGAACCGGGGGGATCGCCAGGCTTCGCGGATCGTTCCCCCTGTTCTATCCCGAGGAGAACAGGCACCAAGTGAGCTATCCGCCATACGGCCAGGAACCGCGGCACCCCCAGGGCAGCCCCCCGCCGCAGCCGCCCTACGGCGGTCCGCCGCGGCAGCAGCCGCCGTACGGAGGGCCCCAGCAGCCGCCGTACGGCCGCCCGCCGCAGCAGCCCCAGCCTCAGCCGCCCTACGGGAGCTCCCCGCAGCAGCCCCCGCAGAATCCTTACGGCGCCCCGCCAGGGCTACCCGCAGCAGGGCCCGCCGCAGCAGGGCTACCCGCAGCAGGGTTACCCACAGCAGCCCAACCCGTACCCGCAGGCGCCCGCGCCGCAGAACGCCCCGCAGAACGGTCGGCAGAACGCCCCGCAGAACCCGTACCAGCAGCCCTACGGCGGGCCGCCGGTGCCGCCGCCCGGGCCGCAGGGCCCGCCGCGTCCGCCCAGGGCGGCGGCCCCGGCGGCTACGGCGGCTCGGGTGGCCCCGGCGGATCGGGCGGGCCCGGCGGTCCGGGCGGGCGGCGGCCGCGGCGGCGCGGCCGGTACCTCACGGTTGGTCTGGTGCTGGTCGTGGTGGTCGGCGGCGGCGCGATAGCCCTGAGCAAGAACCACCAGGGGGCGGCGGGCAGCACCGGCGGCGGTACGAACGCGGGTACCGTCACGACCACCATCGCCGGGGGCAGCTCCTGGTCCAAGCCGAGCTGGGCGACGCCCGCCAACGACCTGGGCCCGGCCGATTCGGGCACCGTGGTGACCGGCACCGTCTACTTCGCCAAGGCGTCCCCGCAGAGCCTGGACCAGTACGCGGTCGCGGTCGGCACGCCGGGATCCGCGGACTACCACAAGTTCCTGACGCCGGCCGAGTTCCAGGCGCAGTTCGTGAACCAGACCAATGCCGGCCCGGCGGTGACGCAGTGGGTGCGGCAGAACCACATGACCATCCTGTCCCAGGACAGTGAGTCGCTGGTGGTGCGGACCACCGTCGGCAAGGTCGACTCGGTGCTGAAGATCCGGATCGACCGCTTCAAGCACGACGGCCGGGTGGACCTGTCCACCACCTCCCAGCCGCAGTACCCGGCCGACATCGGCCAGTACATCTCCGCCGTCACCGGTCTGACCACCACCAGCCCGGTCCTGCCCTCCTACACCGCGGACAGCGTGAAGAAGGTCAAGGGCAGCGCCGCCACGCTCAAGCAGATGCTCTCCGCCGGGCGCAGCTTCCCGGCGGACAGCAAGGCCCAGGCGAACGACGGCGGCCGGCTGTCGTGCAGCCAGTACTACGGGGAGTACCCGGCCACCGGCTACCCGGCCGGGCCCGGTGCCGACAGCACCCCGCCGACCGCGGTCTGCGGCTACAACCCGGACCAGCTGCGCAGCGCCTACGGGGTGGCGGCCAGCGGGCTCGACGGGCAGGGGGTGACCATCGCGGTGGTCGACGCCTTCGCCTCGCCGACGATCGCGGCGGACGTGGCCCGCTACGACAGCCAGACCGGGCTGCCGCCGCTGAACCTGACCCAGGTGGTGCCGGCGCACTTCAACTCGGACAGCACCGCGAGCGACGCCAAGGGCTGGTACACCGAGGAGACCCTCGACATAGAGGCGCTGCACACCATGGCCCCGGCGGCGCACATCGTCTACTACGCCGCCGCCTCCGACAGCGGCTCCGACCTGGACGCACCGCTCCAGGCCATCGTCGAGAGCCACTCCGCCGAACTGGTCAGCTGCTCCTGGGGAAGCCTGGAGGACGTCGGCGAGAAGGCCGACTTCGAGGCCGAGACGCAGATCTTCGAGCAGGGCGCGGCCGAGGGCATCACCTTCAACTTCTCCACCGGTGACAACGGCGACTTCACCGTCGGCCCGAACGCCACCGGTACGCCCACGGTCAACGCGCCCGCCGACAACCCCTTCGCCACCGCGGTCGGCGGCACCATCCTGGGCATCGGCTCGCAGGGCCAGTACCAGTGGGAGAGCGGCTGGGGCGACGAGGCCTTCCGCATGGAAGGCAACAGCTGGGCGACCACCGGCGGCACCTTCGAGGGTGCGGGCGGCGGCGGGGCCAGCGCGGTGTTCGCCGAGCCGCCGTACCAGAAGAGCGTGGTCCCCTCGGGGCTCGCGACCACGGCGGTGCGGCCGCGGCCGCCCGGGTGCTGCCGGATGTGTCCATGCTGGCCTCGTCGAACACCCCGTTCCTGATCGGCTGAGCACCGGCACGGTCACCTCGGCGTCCAGCCCGGACGGGATGGGCGTGGTCTACCGGGAGTCCGGGGCGAGCTACGGCGTCGAGCAGATGGGCGGCACCAGCCTCGCCTGCCCGCTGTTCACCGGGATGGAGGCGCTGGCGGTCCAGGCCTCGGGCTCCCCGCTGGGCTTCGCCGACCCGGATCTCTACAAGCTCTACGGGACCTCGCAGTTCCGCGATGTGGTGCCGGCCCCGCCGCGCTGGGCCACGAGCCGGAGCAGGTCACCGGGAACGCCCAGGGTGAGCCGGTGCTGCTGGTGGGCGACCTGGACACCTCGCTGCGGACCACCCAGGGCTATGACGACGTGACCGGCATCGGCAGTCCCGCCCCCGGTTTCCTCACCTGGTTCAAGGACCACCCGAACGGTCAGTGACCGCCGGACGCCGCCGCCCTGTTGGACCAGGGCGGCGGTGTTGTCCCCGCGGCAGGCCACAATGGTCTGCATGGACTCTCTTGCCGACCCGCACCTGCGGTTCGAACCCGTCGTCAGCGACCCCGCCGGCACCCGCGAACTGGTGATCCTCGGCTCCACCGGCTCGATCGGGACCCAGGCCATCGACGTCGTGCTGCGCAACCCGGACCGGTTCCGGGTGGTGGGCCTGTCCGCTGCCGGTGGCCGTCCCGAGCTGCTGGCCGAGCAGGCACTGCGGCTCGGGGCGCACGGTCGCGGTGGCGCGGGCCGAGGCGGTGGGGGCGGTACGGGCGGCGCTGGCGGCGCAGGCGGCGCCCGGGCAGCGGCTGCCGGAGATCATCGCCGGTCCGCAGGCGGCGACCGAGCTGGCCGGGGCGCCCTGCCACTCGGTGCTGAACGGCATCACCGGCTCGATCGGGCTGGCGCCCACGCTGGCGGCGCTGGCCGCGGGCCGGGTGCTGGTGCTCGCCAACAAGGAGTCCCTGATCGTCGGCGGCCCGCTGGTGAAGGCGCTGGCCGCGCCGGGCCAGATCGTCCCGGTGGACTCCGAGCACACCGCGCTCTTCCAGTGCCTGATGGCCGGGGCCAAGCGGGAGGTCCGCAAGCTGGTGGTGACCGCCAGCGGCGGGCCCTTCCGCGGCCGCACCCGGGAGCAGCTGGCCGGGGTCACCCCCGCGCAGGCCCTGGCGCACCCCAACTGGGACATGGGCCCGGTGATCACCATCAACTCGGCGACCCTGGTCAACAAGGGGCTTGAGGTGATCGAGGCGCACCTGCTCTACGACATCCCGTTCGACCGGATCGAGGTCGTGGTCCATCCGCAGTCGGTGATCCACTCGATGGTGGAGTTCGTCGACGGTTCCACCCTGGCCCAGGCCAGCCCGCCGGACATGCGGATGCCGCTGTCGCTGGGCATCGGCTGGCCCGACCGGGTCCCGGACGCCGCGCCCGCCATCGACTGGACCAAGGCGTCGACCTGGGAGTTCCTGCCGCTGGACACCGACGCCTTCCCCTCGGTCGGGCTGGCCCGCGAGGTGGGCACCCTGGGCGGGACCGCCCCGCGGTCTTCAACGCCGCCAACGAGGAGTGTGTGGAGGCCTTCCGGCAGGGCCGGCTGGCTTTCACAGGGATCGTGGATACCGTGGCCAAGGTGGTCGCCGAACACGGCACCCCGGACCGCGGAACCGAGCTGACCCTGGACGACGTCCTGGCGGCGGAGGACTGGGCCCGGTCGACCACCGCGGCATATGTGCGGAGGAGGGCGGCCGATGACGGCTCTGATGATGGTGATCGGCATCGTGATCTTCGCTTTTGGGCTGCTGGTCTCCATTGCGTGGCACGAGCTCGGCCACCTGACCTGGGCGAAGCTCTTCAAGATCCGGGTGCCGCAGTACATGGTGGGCTTCGGCCCGACCATCTGGTCCCGAAGAAGGGCGAGACCGAGTACGGCTTCAAGGCCATCCCGATGGGTGGCTACATCCGCATGATCGGATGTTCCCGCCGGGTGCGGACGGCCGGGTGACGCCCGCAGCAGCTCGCCCTGGCGCAGCATGATCGAGGACGCCCGGGAGCAGTCCTACGAGGAACTGCTGCCGGCGACGAGGAGCGGCTGTTCTACACCCGCAACCGTGGCAGCGGGTGATCGTGATGTTCGGCGGCCCGTTCATGAACCTGATCCTGGCCTTCGGGCTTTCCTGGTGCTGTTCATGGGCTTCGGCCAGCCGACCCCGGTGCCCACCGTGCAGAGCGTCTACCAGTGCGTGGTCAAGGCCACCGACACCGCGGCGACCAGCAGCACCTGCCCGGCCGGGGCCAAGCACACCCCGCCTATGACGCCGGGATCAGGCCCGGGGACACCATCCTCGCCTTCGACGCGACCCGATCCACAGCTACGACACCCTCCAGGCGGACATCCGGGCCTCGACCGGGAAGACCGTGCCGGTGGTGGTCGAGCGCGCGGGCGCGACGCTGACCCTGCACGCCACCATCGTCAGCAACCAGCTCTACGGCCTGGACTCCGGCGACAACCCACCGGCAAGACGGTGGAGGCCGGGTTCCTCGGGATCGTGCCGCAGGAGCCCACCATCGGTCTGGGCTTCGGCGCGACCATGGACAAGATGGGCGGCTGGCGAAGACCAGCGTCCAGTCCGTGGCCGACCTGCCGTCGAAGATCCCGGCGCTGTGGACTCCGCCTTCGAGGGCAAGCCGCGCACCGCGGACCAGCCGGTCGGCATCGTCGGCGTGGCCCGGGTCGGCGGGGACGTCTTCGCGGCCAAGGCGCCGATGGTGGACAAGCTGGCCACCGAGATCTCGCTGCTGGCCGGGCTGAACCTGTCGCTGTTCCTGCTCAACATGCTGCCGCTGCTGCCACTGGACGGCGGCCACATCGCCGGCGCCCTGTGGGAGGCGCTGCGCCGCAACAGCGCCGGGTGTTCCGCCGCCCCGACCCGGGCCCGTTCGACGTGGCCAAGCTGATGCCGCTGGCCTATGTGGTCGCCGGGGTGTTCCTCTGCTTCACGGTGCTGGTGATGATCGCGGACGTGGTGAACCCGGTCAGCCTGAGCTGACCGCTCGTCGCGCCGACGGGTGCGGCGAGCGGGTGGACCGGTGCGGCGGCCGGGTGGGAGAGCCGCCGCCGCACCGGACCGAATACAGCCGGGTGGGCCCGGTGGCGTACGGTTGGGGCCGGGAGTTCCGGGGTATTACCGGTGCCCCCGGTCGCCCGGGACAGCCGGTCGGACCGCCGCCTCACCTTGGGGAACAGACCAGAGATGACCGCGATCTCGCTCGGAATGCCGTCCACCCCGCTCAAGCCGCTCGCTGAGCGGCGGAAGAGCCGCCAGATCATGGTCGGCAGTGTGCCCGTCGGTGGGGGTGCGCCGATCTCGGTGCAGTCCATGACCACCACGGTGACCTCGGACGTCAACGCGACGTTGCAGCAGATCGCGCAGCTGACGGCGTCGGGGTGCCAGATCGTGCGGGTGGCGTGTCCCTCGCAGGACGACGCGGACGCGCTGGCGACGATCGCGCGCAAGTCGCAGATCCCGGTGATCGCGGACATCCATTTCCAGCCGAAGTACGTGTTCGCGGCGATCGACGCGGGGTGTGCGGCGGTGCGGGTGAACCCGGGAACATCCGGCAGTTCGACGACCAGGTCAAGGAGATCGCGAAGGCGGCCGGGGACGCGGGGGTGCCGATCCGGATCGGGGTGAACGCGGGTTCGCTGGACCGGCGGCTGCTGGAGAAGTACGGGCGGGCGACTCCGGAGGCGCTGGTGGAGTCGGCGCTGTGGGAGTGCTCGCTGTTCGAGGAGCACGGGTTCCGGGACATCAAGATCTCGGTGAAGCACAACGACCCGGTGGTGATGGTGGCGGCGTACCGGCTGCTGGCGGAGTCGTGCGACTATCCGCTGCATCTGGGGGTGACCGAGGCGGGTCCGGCGTTCCAGGGACGATCAAGTCGGCGGTGGCGTTCGGTGCGCTGCTGTCGCAGGGGATCGGGGACACGATCCGGGTGTCGTTGTCGGCTCCTCCGGCGGAGGAGATCAAGGTGGGGAACCAGATTCTGGAGTCGTTGAATCTGCGGCAGCGGGGGCTGGAGATCGTGTCGTGCCCGTCGTGCGGGCGGGCGCAGGTGGATGTGTACAAGCTGGCGGAGGAGGTCACCGCGGGGCTTGAGGGGATGGAGGTGCCGTTGCGGGTGGCGGTGATGGGCTGTGTGGTGAACGGTCCGGGTGAGGCGCGGGAGGCCGATCTGGGTGTGGCCTCGGGCAACGGCAAGGGGCAGATCTTCGTCAAGGGCGAGGTGATCAAGACCGTGCCGGAGTCGAAGATCGTGGAGACCCTGATCGAGGAGGCACTCAAGCTGGCCGAGGAGATGCAGGCCGCCGGTGTCGCCTCCGGGGAGCCCTCGGTCAACGTCAGCGAGTAGGACCCGACCAGTGGGCGGCGTGGCCGGCCGCCGCGGGGCAGCGGATCCGGACCCGATCCGGATCCGCTGCCCCCGACCCCTTGCCCTTGGCCCGGCAGCAGGTAAGGTGCCTCCGTGCTCAGCAGTGCGGTGACGTCCACCCGGGTCCTGGAGGCCGACGACCTCCAGGCCGCCATCGAGGTGCTCGACCGTGACCCCGTCGCCAACGCCTTCGTCGCCGCCCGTGTCGCCATCGCCGGGCTGGACTCCTGGCGCCTGGGCGGCGAGATGTGGGGCTGGTTCGACAACGGCCGGCTGGAGGCGCTCTGCTACTCGGGCGCCAACCTGGTGCCGCTCAGCGCCGGTCCCGAGGCGGTTCGCGCGTTCGCCGAGCGGGCCCGCCGGCAGGGGCGGCGCTGCTCCTCCATCGTCGGCGCGGCCGAGGCCACCGGCGGGCTGTGGGCGCAGCTGGAGCCGAGCTGGGGACCGGCCCGCGAGGTGCGCGCCAACCAGCCGCTGATGGCCACCTGGGAGCCCTCCGCCGAGATCCCCGGACCCGCGGGTCCGGCAGGTTCGCCGGGACGAGATGGACCTGCTGCTGCCCGCCTGCGTGGCCATGTTCACCGAGGAGGTCGGGGTGTCGCCGCTGGCCGGTGACGGCGGGCTGCACTACCGGGCACGGATCGCGGAACTGGTGACCACCGGGCGGGCGTTCGCCCGTTTCGAGGCGGGCCAGGTGGTCTTCAAGGCGGAGATCGGCGCGGTCACCGCCCGGGCCTGCCAGATCCAGGGCGTCTGGGTCGAGCCCGGACACCGCGGCCGCGGGCTGTCCGAGAGCGGCATGGCCGCGGTGGTGGACTACGCGCTGCGCGAGGTGGCCCCGGTGGTCAGCCTGTATGTCAACGACTTCAACACGGTCGCCCGCGCCGCCTACCGCCGGGTCGGCTTCTCCGAGGTCGGCACCTTCATGAGCGTGCTGTTCTGAGCGTTCACGGGTGTGCTGTGCCGAGCGGTGAGCGTGCTGTCCCGGGCGGCGGCGGATCCGCGCCGGACCGGGCGCGGGAGACTGTCCGCTCCCTGGCCGAACGGGTAGCGTCCCCACCCATGGACGACGTCACGATCGAGCCCTTCGACCTCGCCGGGCGCGCCGGTGAGGCCCTGGTGGTCCAGACCGCCGCCTTCGGCCTGAGCCCGGAGGAGGTCGCGGTCCGGCTCCAGATCGTGGGACGGCACGCGCTCATGCCCGGGGTGCGGGCCTTCGGCGCGGTGGTCCGCGACTGGCCCGGCGACGCCGGGCGGCTGGTGGGCTTCGCCTACGGGATGCCCAACGACCGCATCCACTGGTGGAGTTCGGTGATCGAGCCGTATCTGGAGGCGAACGGCCACGGGCTGTGGCTGGATCACTCCTTCGCGGTCACCGAACTGCATGTCCACCCGGACTACCAGGGTCTCGGCCTCGGCCGCCGGCTGATCACCACCCTGTGCGGCGGCACCAGCCTGCCCCGCAGCATCCTGTCCGCGGTGGACCACGACACCCGCCCGCACCCTGTACCGCTCGCTCGGCTACCAGGACCTGGCCCGGCGGGTGATGTTCCCGAACACCCCCGTGCCCTACGCGGTGATGGGCCCCGCTGCCGTTCCCGCGCGGCCCTGAGCGTCCGTCCCGCCTGCCGGGAACCTGGACGGCAGCGTCGCCAGCAGCCGGAAGCCCTTCTGCCACGGGCCGGCCTCCAGCGTGCCGCCGACCGCGGCCAGCCGCTCGGTCAGCCCGCGCAGGCCGTTGCCCGGCGCCGCGCCGCCGTCGGCGCAGCCCGCGCCGTCGTCGCTGATGCTCAGCCTGACCTGGTCGGCGTCGCGGTCCAGGCTGATCTCGCAGCGCCTGGCCCCGCTGTGCCGGACCACATTGGTGACCCCCTCGCGGACGATCCAGGCCAGCAGCTTCTCCGCCTGCGCGGGCAGCTGCGGGCCGGACTCGCGGACCACCGGCTCGATCCGGGCGGCGCCGAGCAGCGAGCGGGCCCGGTCCAGCTCCTCCGCCAGGCTGGTCTCCCGGTAGCCGCTGACCGCCTCGCGGATCTCCGCCAGCGCCTGGCGGCTGATCTGCTCGATCGACTCGGCCTGCGCGGCCGCCGCCTGCGGGTCGAAGCCGCCGTGCCGTCTCGGCCTTGAGCGCGACCACGGACATGGTCTGCCCGAGCAGGTCGTGCAGGTCTCGGCTGAAGCGCAGCCGCTCGTCGGCGACCGCGACCCGGGCCAGCTCCTTGCGGGTGTCCTTGAGCTGGGTGACCACGTTGAACAGCTTCAGCATCGATGCCGCCGGCCAGCAGGCAGCTGGTGCAGGCGCCGACGATCTGCGAGCTCTCCCGCGCATGTAGGCGGTGAACGCCGCCAGCCCGGTGACGCCGAGGATCACCAGCGGGCCGCCCCGGTTCGGCACCACCACCCGCCAGCACCAGCACGGCCAGCAGCGCGTACAGCACCAGCGCGTGCGGCAGCGAGCCCGCCAGCGCGCCGGTCACCGGCACCATCAGCAGCGCCAGCGAGACCGGCAGCCGCCCGTCCTGGAGCCGGGGCATGAAGCTGATCACGATGGTGGCGCAGTACAGCGCCGCGAACAGGCCGAGCCCGGCCAGGGCGTAGCTGGGCCGGGGGTAGCCGTGCAGCACCCCGGACACCGGAGCGAGCGTCATCAGCACCCAGGGCAGCAGGGCGTACTGGTTGAAGCCGTCGAGCTTCTCGATCTCGGCGTCGCTGATCGGCTTGCGACGCGGACGTCCGGCCACGGTCGGGTCCTCTCGAACGCAGGGTCTCGTCGGGGCAGGGTCTCGGCGGGGCAGAGCCTCGCCGGGGCGGCGTCGGCCGACCTGTGGTGCTAGAGCAGGGCGGCGAAGTCGAGGTACAGCTCGGCCGCCCCAGTATCGCCGACGTCCAGACGGCGCAGCCCGGTTGCGACCGTGCGGACCAGGGTCCAGCCGCGCAGCCGGTCCCGGTCCACGTCGACCGCCTCGGACAGCTGCCGCAGCCGCCGCCGCACGGCGGCCTGTGGCCCCGGACTACCGCAGAGCGTATCCAGCCGGTCCTGCGCCAGCCAAGCAAGATCGTACGCACGTTCGCCGACCAGGGGGGCGGGATCGACCGCGAGCCAGGGCGACCGCTCGGCGGCCAGCACATTGCCGTGGTGCAGGTCCCCGTGCAGCAGCAGTTGCTCGGGCTGGTCGGCGAGCAGCCCGGTGGCGGTCTCCAGCGCCTCGTCCAGCAGCGGACGGAGCTCGGCCGCGGCGGGCAGCGGCTGCCGCTCGCGCAGCAGCGCGCACAGCCCGGCCCCGTGCTCGGCGAGCGCGGTGAACGGATGCTCCGGCGGCGGGGCGGTCCACAGCCGCTGGAGCGTGCCCGCGGCCTCCAGCATCGCCCTGGCCTCCGGCAGCGACCGCAGCGGCACCTCCCCGTGCAGCCGCTCCAGCAGCAGCGCGCCGTCCCCGGGAGCGGCCGCCAGCAGCCGTACCGCGCCGCGGCCGTCCCAGTGCGCCAGCGCCGCGTGCTCCTGCGGCGAGCCCGCCCCGGGCCGGGACAGCTTGAGCACGGCCGGCTCCTCGCCGCGCCGCACGTACAGCACCAGGCTGGCCGGGCCGCCCGGCAGCGCCGGGCGCTCCACCGTCAGCCCCCAGCGCTCCACCGCGGCCGCCAGCAGCCCGGGGAGGGCGGTCGAGCCAGGCGTTCCCGGCGGCCCGCCGGCGGCGCGCGGAGCCGGGCGGAGGGTGAACTGCTCAGTCATGCCGGTCCTTCGTTCGCCGTCCCTGGGGTGCGCCCTCTCCTGGAGCGCGCAGCCCGGGGGTGCCGCCGGTCCGCCGGCCACCGGTCCATTGTGCGGCCCGGCGGTCCGTGCGTGTGCGTCCCGGCGGTCAGGGCGGCGGTCAGTGCGCGGTCAGTGCGGCGCTCCGCGCTCGGGAAGGCCGGGGAAGGCGCTGCCGCTGCCGCTCCAGGACAGCGAGGCCAGCGCGCAGCCCTGGAGCGCCGAGGCCAGCGCGGTGCGCAGCGGCCCGGAGGCGGCCTGCACCCCGTTGGCGTAGACGTCGGCCAGCCGCTCCTCCAGCAGCGCCGCCATCCGCACCGCGTCGGCCGCGCTGTCCACCGGGAACGGCAGCTCGTAGCCGGGGGCGGCGGTGGCCGGGGTGGCCGCGGCGGCGCTTATCCGCTGCGTCAGCGCCCGGACCTGGTCCTGATGTCCGGCCAGCAGCTCGGCGGCGCGGCCCTGGCCGGTGCTGTCCAGCTGCGCCCCGATCACCCCGTAGCCGTAGACGGCGGCGTCCTCGGCGGCGAGCGCGGCCTGGAGCGCGGCCAGCGCGGCGGCGGGCAGCGCGCCGCCGGCCGGCAGCGGAACGGCGGCCGGGGCGCTGCCGCCCAGCAGCACCGCGTGCTGCGCGCCCGCGGCGGCGACCGAGGCGATCAGCCGGGCCAGCGCCGGGGAGGCGGCGAGCAGGTCGGCGCCCCGCCGCTGGGCGGTGGCCAGCTCGGCCGCGGCCAGTACGGCGGGGCTCGGCGGCGCGCGCCGGGGTGGGCGTGGCAGTGGGAGTGGGGCCGGGGCTTGATCCCGGGACGGCGCCGGTGCCGCGGCCGGCCGCGGGGGCGGTGCGGCGGCCGGGCGTCGGCGGGGCGGGCCGAAGGCGGTGAGCTGGGCCGCCAGCTGGGCCCGCAGCGGGCGCAGCCGGGCCGCCAGCGCCGGGGAGGCCGGCGGCAGCGCCGCGTCGTACCGCGCCGCCAGCGCCTCGGTGGCCGCCAGCTCGCGCAGCCGTACGGCGGTGTCCGGGTCGGTCTCGGCGGCCGGGCGCGCGGCGCGCCCGCCGTGGGCCGCGGCCGCCCCGCAGGCGGTCAGCAGGCCGAGCAGCCCCGCGCCGAGCAGGGCGCGGCGGCGTACGGAGGCAGGGGGGAGCGTGGTCACGAGAACGGACGCTACCGTCTGCCCGGATCCTCCGGGCGGGGGGCTCCGGCTGTGCCCGAATCGGTGGTTCGGCCCACTTGCGGATAAGCTGGGCACCGTCCTTTGCGACCTTTGAGTCCTTGCGACCATTGAGACAGCGACCCTTAAGACAACAGCACACGCGGCCGAGGAGTCACCCGGATGACCACCACCCAGAACGAACGGCTGCACGAGCTGTTGGAACCGCTTGCCACCGCCGCCGGTGTGGACCTGGAAAGGTCACCCTGGAAGCAGGTCGGGGTGGCGGCCGGGTGCTTGGAGGTGGTGGTGGACGCCGACGGCGGGGTCGACCTGGACCACGTGTCCGACCTGGCGCGGGAGATCGGCGAGGCGCTGGACAGCCCCGAGGGCTCGGCGGTGCTGGGCGACGGCGAGTACCGGCTGGAGGTCGGCTCCCCGGGGGTCGACCGGCTGCTGACCCTGCCCCGGCACTGGCGGCGCGCCCGCACCCGGCTGGTCAAGACCCAGCTGGAGCCCGGTGGCGAGCTGGTCGGCCGGGTGGTCGAGGTCGACGACGAGGGTGTGCTGTTCGAAATCCCGCCGGTCAAGGGCCGCGGGAAGACCACCGAGCGCCGGGTGGCCTTCGGCGAGATCGCCAAGGCCCGGGTGCAGGTCGAGTTCAACCGCAAGAGCGCCGACGAGGCCGAGGCGTAGCCCAGGCGCCGGCACTGCCCGGGCCGGAACCCGACGGTTCCGGCCTACCGGCCTTTGCGGCCGGAACTGAGGACTTTCCGAACAGAACTGAAGAGGAGGCGTAGCCGTGGACATCGATATGAGTGCCCTGCGCAGGTTGGTGCAGGAACGGGAGATCAAGTTCGACCTGCTGGTTCCAGGCGATCGAGTCGGCCCTCCTCATTGCGTACCACCGCACTGAGGGTTCCCGCCGTAATGCCCGGGTGGAACTGGACCGGGCGACCGGCCATGTCACCGTCTGGGCCAAGGAGGAGGCCGACGAGGTCGCCGAGGGGGCCACCCCGCGCGAGTTCGACGACACCCCCGGCGGCTTCGGCCGGATCGCGGCGAGCACCGCCAAGCAGGTCATCCTCCAGCGTCTGCGCGACGCCGAGGAGGAGCTGACCTTCGGCGAGTACGCCGGCCGCGAGGGCGACATCGTCACCGGTGTGGTCCAGCAGGGCAAGGACCCGAAGAACGTCCTGGTGGACATCGGCAAGATCGAGGCGATCCTGCCGGCCCAGGAGCAGGTGCCGGGCGAGGAGTACAAGCACGGGCTGCGGCTCAAGTGCTACGTGGTGGCCGTGCGCCGGGGTGTGCGCGGTCCCTCGGTGACGCTTTCGCGGACCCACCCCAACCTGGTCCGCCAGCTGTTCGCGCTGGAGGTCCCGGAGATCGCGGACGGCTCGGTGGAGATCGCCGCCATCGCCCGCGAGGCCGGCTTCCGCAGCAAGATCGCGGTGTGGACCGGCAAGTCCGGTCTGAACGCCAAGGGTGCCTGCATCGGCCCGATGGGCGGCCGGGTGCGCGCGGTGATGGCCGAGCTGCTCGGCGAGAAGATCGACATCGTCGACTGGTCGGACGACCCGGCGGAGATGGTCGCCAACGCGCTTTCGCCCGCACGGGTGACCCGGGTGGAGATCGTCGACTACGACGCCCGCTCCGCGCGGGTGACCGTGCCGGACTACCAGCTGTCGCTGGCGATCGGCAAGGAGGGCCAGAACGCCCGCCTGGCCGCCCGGCTCACCGGCTGGCGGATCGACATCCGGCCCGACGTCGAGGCGGCTCCGGCCCCGGGCGCGGAGTGAGCCCGGACCGGCTGCGTCGGGTAACGAGCCGGATAACGGGTTCGAAGCGATGACCATCGGAGGGGTAGACTTGGACGTGTCTGGCCGGACGCGTGGCCGATCATGCCCCGAACGCACCTGCGTGGGTTGTCGGAAGCGCGCGGCCAAACACGATCTGCTGCGTGTGACGGCGGTCGGGGACGTCCTTGTCCCCGACCCCGGGGCACGCTGCCCGGCCGGGGTGCGCACCTGCACCCCGTGCCTGGGTGCCTCGACCTGGCGCTGCGCCGCCGGGCGTTCCCACGGGCCTTCCGCTCGTCGGGTCCGCTCGACAGCACGGCACTACAGCGGTACGTCGAGGCGCTGCCTGTGGCAGGGCGACCGTAGGAGAGCCCGCCGCGGGACAGTTCTGAGGCGGCCGAGCAAGGTACCTCGCGAGTTCGAAAGTAGGTCGAGATTGCGATGAGCACTCGATGAGTACGCGATGAGTACGAGCATGAAGTAGCGACGGTCCGGCGGAACACCCGGACCTCAAAGGAGCGAAGTGGCTAAGGTCCGGGTATACGAACTCGCCAAGGATTTGGGCGTTGAGAGCAAGGTCGTCATGGCCAAGCTCCAAGAGCTCGGTGAGTTCGTCCGTTCGGCGTCCTCGACGATCGAGGCGCCTGTTGTACGTAAGTTGGAAGTAGCCTTCGGCGGGTCGGCCAGCCCCGCGAAGCCCGCGGCGGCGAGCAAGCCGGCGCCCCCCAAGCCCGCAGGTGCGGCCCCGCGCCGGCCCTGCGTCCCGCGCCCCGCGCCCGGCCGCCGGCGGCCCGCGTCCCGGCCCGCGCCCGGTCGTGGCCGAGACCCCGGCCCCGGCTCCGGCCGCGCCCGTGGCCCCGGCCGCGCCGCGTCCGGCCGCCGCCGCGGCTCCGCGTCCCGGCGCTCCGGCGCCGCGTCCGGCCGCCCCGGCCGCCGAGTTCTCGGCCCCGCCGGCCCCCGCCGCCGAGGCTCCGGCCGCGCCCGCGGCTCCGGCCGCGCCGCGTCCGGCTGCCGCCGCGGGCCCGCGTCCCGGCGCTCCGGCGCCGCGTCCGGCCGCGACCCCGGGTGCCCGTCCGTCCGGGCCGCGTCCCGGCAACAACCCGTTCACCTCCAGCAACACCGGCATGTCGCGCCCCGGCGCCCGCCCCGGTGGGCCCGGTGGCGAGCGTTCCGGTGCCCCCGTCCGGGTGGCGACCGTCCGTCCGGCGCCCCGCGTCCCGGTGGCGAGCGTTCCGGCGCTCCGCGTCCGGGTGGCGACCGTCCGTCCAGCGCGCCTCGTCCCGGTGGCGAGCGTCCGGGCGCCCCGCGTCCCGGTGGTGACCGTCCGGCGCGTCCGGGTGGCGACCGTCCGAGCGGTGCTCCCGGCGGCATGCCGCGTCCGCAGGGCGGCCCCCGTCCCGGTGGCCCGTCCCCGTCCGGCATGCCCCGCCCGAACCCGGGCATGATGCCGCAGCGTCCGGCCGCCCCCGGCGGTCCGGGTCGTCCCGGCCCCGGCGGCCGTGGCCCCGGTGGCCCCGGTGGCCGTCCGGCCGGTCCGGGTGGCGCCGGTGGCGCGCGTCCCGGCTTCCAGGGCCGTCCGGCCGGTCCGGGCGGACCGCGTCCGGCCGGTGGCGGCGGCTTCGCCGGTCGCCCGGGTGGCGGCGGCGGTGGCGGCGGTGGCTTCGGCGGCCCCCGTCCCGGTGGCTTCGGCGGCCGTCCCGGCGGCCCGGGTGCCCGTGGTGGCACGCGGGTGCCTTCGGCCGCGGCCCGAACGGCCGTCCGGCGCGTGGGCGCAAGTCCAAGCGTCAGCGTCGTCAGGAATACGAGTCGATGCAGGCGCCGTCGATCGGTGGCGTGATGCTGCCGCGCGGCAACGGACAGACCGTCCGGCTGTCGCACGGTGCTTCGCTGACCGACTTCGCGGAGAAGATCAACGCCAACCCGGCCGCGCTGGTCTCGGTGATGCTCAACCTCGAGCAGATGGTCACCGCGACCCAGTCCGTCCCCGACGAGACGCTTCAGCTGCTCGCCGACGAGATGGGCTTCGTCCTGGAGATCGTCAGCCGTGACGACGAGGACCGCGAGCTGCTGGAGTCGTTCGACATCGAGTTCGGCGAGGACGAGGGCGACGAGGAAGACCTCATGTCGCGCCCGCCGGTGGTCACCGTCATGGGTCACGTCGACCACGGCAAGACCCGCCTGCTCGACGCGATCCGCAAGACCAACGTGGTCGCGGGCGAGGCCGG
The DNA here is from genome assembly GCA_014284505.1 of Streptacidiphilus sp. 4-A2. Lineage (GTDB taxonomy): Bacteria > Actinomycetota > Actinomycetes > Streptomycetales > Streptomycetaceae > Streptacidiphilus. Next base: position 8,147,846 of record JAAFYY010000001.1, read on the forward strand.
TGGCATCACCCAGCACATCGGTGCCTACCAGGTGACGACCGAGGTGAACGGCGAGGAGCGTGCCATCACCTTCATCGACACCCCCGGTCACGAGGCGTTCTCCGCCATGCGTGCCCGTGGTGCCAAGTCCACCGACATCGCGATCCTGGTGGTCGCGGCCAACGACGGCGTCATGCCGCAGACGGTCGAGGCGCTGAACCACGCCCAGGCCGCCGTGCCGATCGTGGTCGCGGTGAACAAGATCGACGTCGAGGGCGCCGACCCGACCAAGGTGCGCGGTCAGCTCACCGAGTTCGGTCTGGTGGCCGAGGAGTACGGCGGCGACACCATGTTCGTCGACATCTCCGCCCGCCAGGGTCTCAACATCGACCAGCTGCTCGAAGCCGTCGTGCTCACCGCCGACGCCTCGCTGGACCTGCGCGCCAACCCCGAGCAGGACGCTCAGGGCATCGCGATCGAGGCCCACCTGGACAAGGGCCGCGGCGCCATGGCGACCGTCCTGGTCCAGCGCGGCACGCTGCGCGTCGGTGACTCGGTCGCCGTCGGTGACGCCCACGGCCGCGTCCGCGCCATGCTCGACGAGAACGGCAAGAACGTGCTTGAGGCGGGCCCGTCCCGTCCGGTGCTGCTCCTCGGTCTGACCTCGGTGCCCCGCGCCGGCGACAGCTTCATCGTCGTCGACGACGACCGCACCGCGCGCCAGATCGCCGAGAAGCGTTCGGCCCGTGACCGCAACGCCATGTTCGCCCGTCGTCCGATGCGGATCTCCCTGGAGAACCTGGACAAGGCGATCGCGGCCGGCGGCATCCAGCAGCTCAACCTCATCATCAAGGGCGATGTCTCCGGTTCGGTGGAGGCCCTGGAGGACGCGCTGGTCAAGCTGGACGTCGGCGAAGAGGTCGAGCTGCGCATCCTGCACCGCGGTGTGGGTGCGATCACCGAGTCCGACGTCGACCTGGCCATGGGCTCCGAAGCCATCATCATCGGCTTCAACGTCCGGGCCGAGGGCCGGGCGCGCACCGCGGCCGACCGCGAGGGCGTGGACGTCCGCTACTACTCGATCATCTACCAGGCGATCGAGGAGATCGAGGCGGCGCTCAAGGGCCTGCTCAAGCCGGAGTACGAGGAGGTCCGCCTCGGTTCCGCAGAGGTCCGCGAGGTCTTCCGCTCCAGCAAGTTCGGCAACATCGCGGGTGTCATCGTCCGCGAGGGCCTGCTGCGCCGCAACGCCAAGGCCCGCCTCATCCGCGACGGCAAGGTCGTGGCGGAGACCCTCACCATCGAGGGCCTGCGCCGCTTCAAGGACGACGCGACCGAGGTCCGCGAGGGCTTCGAGGCCGGTGTCACCCTGGGGTCGTTCAACGACATCAAGGTGGACGACGTCATCGAGACCTACGAGATGCGCGAGAAGCCGCGCGGGTAGGTCCGGTTGAACGGCCGGGGCCGGTCGGCACCGTGCCTGGGTCCGGGGAGCGATCCCCGGATCCGGTGCGGAAACATGTCGACCGGCCCCGGCCGTCTGTCGTAGCGTTGCGCCTGGCAGGTACCACTCTTCGAGGCCCCCAGGTCGGCGTGACCTGATACATATGTTCGTAGGCACACTCACCTTGGACCTGCTTCTCGGCGACGTTCACTCGTTGAAGGAGAAGCGTTCGATCGTGCGGCCGATCGTGGCCGAACTACAGCGCAAGTACGGCGTCTGCGCTGCGGAGACCGGGAACCAGGAGCTGCACCGGCGGGCCGAGATCGGCCTGGCGGTGGTGTCCGGGGAGGCCGGCCATGTGGCCGGGGTCCTGGACAGTTGCGAGCGGCTGGTCTCCGGCCGTCCCGAGGTCCAGCTGCTGTCGGCGCACCGGCGGCTGCTGGACGACCAGGACGAATGACCGGCCGGTCGAACGGCCGGCGGAACGACTTCCCGGTGAGAGTGACCGGGATGACAGCGGAGATGCCGGGAGGCATCGGTCACCGCATAGGACAATCAGACATGGCATCCCTAGGTGGATGCGTCCGGGTACTGTGCCTTCCCGGGGGACGTCCCCCGGGATCCCGAGGTGCGCAGGCCCGGAGACCGATGGGCGCTCTGCCACAGGAACGACGCAGGGCCCACAGCACGAGGAGGACCAGTGACCGACACCGCGAGGGCGCGCAAGCTCGCAGACCGCATCCGGGTGGTCGTCGCGGAGACCCTGGAACGGCGGATCAAGGACCCGCGCCTGGGTTTCGTGACCATCACCGACACCCGGGTCACCGGTGACCTGCGCGAGGCCACCGTCTTCTACACGGTCTTCGGCGACGAGACCGAGCGGGCCGCCTCGGCGGCAGCGCTGGAGAGCGCCAAGGGCGTGCTGCGCACCGAGGTCGGCCGGCAGACCGGGGTGCGCTTCACCCCGTCGCTGACCTTTGTCGCCGACGCCGTGCCGGACACCGCCCGGCACCTGGACGACCTGCTGATCAAGGCCCGGCAGCAGGACGCGGAGGTGCGCAGCGTCGCCGTCGGCAAGGCCTACGCGGGCGAGGCGGACCCGTACCGCAAGCCCGACGAGGACGACGACGAGCTCGACGACGTCGACGAGGACGAGTAGTCATGTCCGACCCGCGGCCCACGGGGGCGCCCGCCACCACCACGGTGGCGGGCGCCCCCGTGGTGCCCTCCCCGCGCAGTGCGCCGACCGGTCCGCCCGGGCCGACCGAGCAGGACTGGCAGCGGCTGATCGCCGCGATCGGCCACGCGGTCTCGATCGACCTGGTCTGCCATGTGCTGCCGGACGGCGACGCCCTGGGCTCGGCCCTGGCCGCCGGTCTCGCGCTGCGCTCGCTGGGCCATGCGCCGCGGGTCTCCTTCGGCGACGACCCGCAGGTGGTGCCGGAGTCGCTGGGCTTCCTGCCGGGCCTGGACCTGCTGGTCCCGGCCCGTGCGGTGCCGGAGCGGCCCGAGCTGATGATCACCTTCGACGTGGCCGACCCGCAGCGGCTGGGGCTGCTGCGGACCAAGGCCGAGGCCGCGCGCCTGCTGGCGGTGCTGGACCACCACGCCTCCAGCACCGGCTTCGGCGGCCTGCGGCTGATCGACCCCGCGGCCCCGGCCACCGCCGTGCTGGTGGACGAGCTGCTGCGGGGCTCGGCGTGCCGCTGGACCGCGACATCGCCATGCCTGTACACCGGCGTGGCCACCGACACCGGCTCGTTCCGCTACGCGGCGACCACCCCCGCCACCCATGAGCTGGCCGCACGGCTGCTGGCGACCGGGCTTCGGCACGACCTGATCTCCCGGCGGCTGTGGGACACCCAGTCCTTCGGCTATCTGAAGGTGCTGGCCGCCGCGCTGGAGCGGGCCGAGCTCGACCCCGCCGCGGCGGCGGCCTCGGCCTCGTCTGGACCTGGGTGCCCTGCGCGGACCTGCTGGCCCACGGCGTCCCGCCGGAGGAGATCGAGGGCCTGATCGACGTGGTCCGCAAGGCGGCCGAGGCCGAGGTGGTGCTGGTGCTCAAGGAGGACCCGGACGGCAGCCTGCGCGGCTCCTCCCGCTCCCGGGGCGCGGTGGACGTCGGGTGGTCTGCGCCGCCCTCGGCGGCGGCGGACACGCCTACGCGGCGGGCTTCACCTCCTACGACGGGGTCGCCACGACCGCGGCCCGGTTCCGGGCGGCGCTGCCCCGCTAGCCTTGGCTCCGCCGCACCTCTGCTGTGTGCTCTGCTCGCTCTGTTCGCGGTACCCGCTGTTCGCCCGTCCGGTCCGGCTGCCCGGCGCCGGGGGCGTTCCCTACCTGGAAAGTCGGATCGTTGAAGCGCAAGGGAACCGGCCCCGACGGCCTGGTCATCGTGGACAAGCCCGCCGGGATCACCTCCCACACCGTGGTCTCCCGGATCCGGCGGCTGGCCGGCACCCGCAAGGTCGGCCACGCCGGGACGCTGGACCCGATGGCGACCGGGGTCCTGGTCATCGGCTGCGAGCGGGCCACCCGGCTGCTCGGCTACCTCGCGCTGACCAGCAAGACCTACGAGGCCACCATCCGGCTCGGCCAGGCCACCGTCACCGACGACGCCGAGGGCGAGGTCACCGCCACCGCGCCGACCGACGCGGTCACCCCGGAGGCCCTGGCGGCCGGGATCGCCGCGCTGACCGGCGACATCCAGCAGGTCCCGTCCAAGGTCAGCGCCATCAAGATCGACGGCAAGCGGTCCTACAGCCGGGTCCGCGACGGCGAGGAGGTCGAGCTCGCCGCCCGCCCGGTCACCGTCTCCCGGTTCGAGGTGCACCAGCGGCGCGAGGCCCGGGCGGAGGACGGCACCGCGCTGATCGACCTGGACGTGACCGTCGACTGCACCTCCGGCACCTACATCCGGGCGCTGGCCCGGGACCTCGGCGAGGGGCTCGGCGTCGGCGGCCACCTGACCGCGCTGCGCCGCACCCGGGTCGGCCCCTACGCGATCGCCGGATCGCACACCCTGGAGGCCCTGGAGTCCGGGTTCGCCGAGGCCGTGCTGCCGATCGCGGACGCGGCGGCCGCCGCCTTCCCGCGCTGGGACGTCACCGCCGAGCAGGCCCGGCTGCTGGTCAACGGCGTCCGGATCGACACGCCTGAACTGGCGGCGGACCGGCCGACCGCGGTGTTCGACCCGGACGGCCGGTTCCTGGCGCTGGTCGAGGACCGCCACGGCAAGGCCAGGTCGCTGGCGGTGTTCGTGGGAACAGAGGGCTGACCCCCGGCCCTGACCGCGGCTCCTCCACCGCGGCCGCCCGGCCGCCCGGCCGCCATAAACGGAAGTCACTCGTCCGGGCGAGCGCACGGAGTGAAGCAGGGAGGTGCCCGGGGCGCGGGGGGTCGCCGCCGGCGCTGAGCGGGCAGCCTTCGATCAGGTGAGGACCTGGCTGGGGGTGGACGGTGCACAGCGCCGAGGAGGCAGCGGTACGGGTGGGCGACCTCGCCGGTCGCACCCGCGGAACCGCCTTTCATGTGGACCACCAGGGCACGCTGCTGACCAGCCACGAGGTGGTCGACGGGCTCCAGGACCTGCTGCTGACCTGGCCCGGCGGCGCCAGCAGACGGCTGGAGGCGGGCAGCGTCACCCCGCTGCCCGAGCTCGGCCTGGCGCTGCTGCACACCGACGCGGTGCTGCCGCCGCTGCCGCTGGCCACCGGCCGGACCACCCGGCTGGTCTCGCTGCCGCTCGCCGAGCACGCCCTCCAGGGCGGCATCGCCGGACTGCTCACCGCCCGCTACGAGGCCACCGACCGCTGGCACCTGGTGGCCGACGTCTGGCTGCTGGAACTCGACCAGGCCCCCTACGGCCTGCCGGTGCAGGCGGCCGGAACCCCGGTGCTGGACGCGGAGACCGGCGCGGTGGTCGCGGTGGCCACGGTCGCGCTGCGCAGCGCGCCGCCGCGGCGCGGTGCTGGCGGTGCCGCTGGGCTCCGCCGCCGGAAACCGGGCGGTGGCCGACCTGCTGGCCCGCAACGCGGCGACCGTCCCGGCGCACGGCCGGGCCCTGAACCTCGCCGGGGCGCTGGACCTCTGCGTGGCCACCCTGGCCCGTCGGCGCAGACCCTCGCCGACCGGGTGGACCGCCCGGACGGGCTGCCCGCGGCCGCCGCCGACTGGCAGCGGGACCCCGACCGCCCGGTACTCGCCCTGGTCGGCGCGCCCGGCAGCGGCCGCAGCACCGAGCTCGCGGCCCTGGCCCTGCACCGCGCCGAGGCCGCGCACCGGCTGCCCACGGTCCGGCTGCGCGGCGCCGAACTGCGCGCCGACGACCGCTCGCTGATGGACGCGGTGGACCGGGTGCTGCTCCGGGCCGAGCAGCTGATCCGTACCGGCGCGACCGTCGCCACCGGCGCCGGCGCCGAGCAGGTCTGCCGGGTCGCCGCCGCCGCCTGCCGTCCGCTGCTGATCGCCCTGGACGCGCCGGAGGAGATGCCGCCCGCGCTCTACGACCGGCTCGGGGAGTGGAGCGCGGAGTCGGGCCGGCTGCTGCGCCGCTACGGCGCGCGGCTGGTGCTCGGCTGCGGCCCGAGTACTGGGAGCACGCCGGGCCGCTGTTCTCGGCCGAGGACCTCTACGGCTCGGGCAGCCCCCGGCGGCTGACCCTCGGCCCGCTGCCGCCGGACGCCGCGCGCGCCGCCGCCCTGCGGCACGGGCCGGCCGGGCCGCCCCGGCCCGCTGCCCCGGCATCCGCTGGCGCTGCGGCTGCTGGCGGAGGTCAGGGCGGCGGCCCCGGCGCTGTCCGGCGCCGTGCCGACCCGGGCGCAACTGTTGGGCGCCCGGGTCGATCTGGCCTGTCTGCGGATCGCCGAACGGCTGCTGCCGCCCCGCGCACCGCGCCGGACAGCGCGGCGGCGGCCCGGCGGCCGCGGGCGGCGCGCCACCTGGCCGCCGCCGTGGCCGGACGGGTGCACGAGGCTGCCCGGCGGATGCTGGGCCCGGGCGGGGGAGCGCTGGCCCGGGCCGACTTCGACGAGCTGTTCCCCGCCGACGGCGGCTGGGCCGCGGCGGTCCGGGCCGAGGGCCTGCTGCTGCCCGCCGGGCCCGGCTACCGCTTCGCCCACCAGGAGTTGTCCGAGTGGCTCCAGGGCGGCCACCTGGACCTCGCTCCGGCCCTGGACGCGCTGCTCGGCGACGGGCCGCCGCCGCCCGCCGAGCCCGAGCCCGAGCCGTGGACCGCCCCGGTCGCGCACCGCGGCGCGCACCGGCGGGGCCGCCCGCGCGGCCACACCGTCCCCGCCGCCGCGCCCCGCGGCGCAGGCACCCCGCCCGGCGCGCGCCGAGCCGCGCCCGCTGCCCTACCACCGGATCGGCCCGGTCCGGGAGGCGCTGCTGCGGCTTGCCGAGGACGACCAGCCGCCCGGCGCGCTCGACCCCTGGCTGAGCCGGCTGGTGCTGCGGCTGGACGGCCCGGAACCGGCCGGGCCCGGCAGCGACGCCCACTGGTGGAGCAGCAATCTGCTGACCTCGGTGCTGCTGCGGCTGCCCGACGCGCGTCCGCATCTGCCGCTGCTGCGCGCCCTGGCCGAGCGCATGGCCCACCGCGCCGCCGACAGCGGGGAGCAGCCGCTCCCGGCCGGCTTCTGGACCGAACTGCCGCTGCCGGTACCGGAACTGGTCGGCCTGCTGCGGCTGCTGGTGCGCGGCACGGACCCGGAACCGCAGGCCGCCGTGGCCCGGCTGATCCGCTGCGACCCGGCCGCCGCCCTGCCCGCCCTGTGCGAGTGGTTCCGGGACGAGCGGACCGCCGCGACCGCCCTGCAACTGCTGCGCACGCACCGCCGGATCGCCCTGGACGACCTCACCGAGGCCCTGGTCGACGCCGCGCACCCGCGCGCCGACGCGCTGCTGCGGGAGCTCGCCGCCACCGAGCCCTCGGCGCTGTGCCGGGCGGTGGACCGCTGGGTGCACGACCCCAGGCCGGAGCGCCATGTGGCCGCGGCCGTGCACGGACCGGCGGTGCTGGCCGAGAGCCCGGCCGACCGCAGGCTGCTCTGCTTCGCCGCGCAGGCGCTGCTGGCCCGGGAGACCGAGGGGGACCTGCACGGCGCAGCCCTGGCCCTGCTGGTGGCCGACCCCGGGAACCGGGCCCGGCATCTGCCCGCGCCGCCGCCCGCTATGCCGCCGGGGATCCGCTGCTGCGCCCGCACCATCTGGCGCGGGCCCTGGACACCCACCCGGACCAGGTGCTCGCCGCCTTCGCCCGGCGGCTGGAGCAGCCGGGGGAGGAGGCCGCGGCGATCCTGCTGGTCCTGGGCACCACCCCGGCCCCGCGCGCCCAGTCCGCCGCCGCCCGGCTGGTCGGCGACCACCTGGAGCGCCGCCCGGAGGCCGCCGCGCAGGTCGCGGCCTGGCTGGACGCCCGCAGCCGGCAGCAGCCCGGTGAGCGGGCGGTCCTGCTGGCCTTCGCCCGCCGGGTCGCCGACGGCCGGACCGCCGCCGTCCGGGCCGTCCTCGTCTCCGCCTTCGGCCGCGCGCAGGCGGCCGATCCGGCGCCGCTCGGCCGCGAACTGCTGGCGGTGCTGCGGGCAGCCGAGCCGATGCGGGTCACTGAGCAGGCGCATGGCAGGCTATAGGGAGCAACCGACGACGTACGGATGAGGAGCGGTCACGGTGCAGCGCTGGCGTGGGCTGGAGGAAGTCCCCGGGGACTGGGGCGCAGCGTCGTCACCATCGGCTCCTTCGACGGGGTGCACCGGGGACACCAACTGATCATCGGCCATGCGGTGGAGCGGGCCCGCGAGCTCGGGGTGCGCTCGGTCGTGGTGACCTTCGACCCGCACCCCAGCGAGGTGGTCCGCCCCGGCAGCCACCCGCCGCTGCTGGCCCCGCAGCACCGCCGCGCCGAGCTGATGGGCGGCCTGGGGGTGGACGCGGTCCTGGTGCTGCCGTTCACGGCGGCCTTCTCGCAGCTCTCGCCGGAGGACTTCGTCCGCCAGGTGCTGGTGGACTCGCTGCATGCGCTGGTGGTCGTCGAGGGCCCCAACTTCCGCTTCGGGCACCGGGCTTCGGGCAACGTCCAGCTGCTGACCGAGCTCGGCGGGCAGTACGGCTTCAGCGTCGACGTGCTCGACCTGACCGTCCACGGCTCGCTCGGCGAGGGCACCCCGTTCTCCTCCACGCTCGCCCGGCGCCTGGTCGGCGAGGGCGATGTGACCGCCGCCGAGGTGCTCGGCCGGCCGCACCGGGTGGAGGGAACGGTGGTCCGCGGCGCCCAGCGCGGCCGTGAACTGGGTTACCCCACCGCGAATGTGGAAACCCTGCCGCACACCGCGGTCCCCGCCGACGGGGTGTACGCGGGCTGGCTGACGGCCGACGGCGAGCGGATGCCGGCCGCGATCTCGGTGGGCACCAACCCCGACCTTCGACGGCACCGCCCGCACGGTCGAGGCCTACGCCATCGACCGGGTCGGGCTCGACCTGTACGGCCTGCACGTGTGCGTCGACTTCCTGGCCTATCTGCGGCGCATGGAGAAGTTCGACACCATCGAGGCGCTGCTCGACCGGATGGCCGACGACGTCAAGCGGGCCCGCGAACTCACCGACGACTGAGCACCACCGGGCGTCCCCGGACACCTCTGGCACGGCCGTGCGGCGGCCCGCTCCGCGGAGCGGGCCGCCGCACGTCACTGCTGGGGCGGCTGCTGGCCGTAGCCGGGGTGGCCGCTCCACTGCTGCGGCTGGGTGCGCGGGAAGTCCGCGGCGACCAGGGCGGCGAGGTCGAAGTAGGCGTCCCTGGTCCTGGCCTTCATCCGGCCCAGGTCCACCTCGGCCCGGCCGCCAGGTGCTCGTCGAAGGGCACCACCACCACGCCCCGGCAGCGGGTCCGGAAGTGCGCGACGATGTCCTCGATCCGGATCGTCTTCGCGGTCTCGCGGACGCCGGACACCACGGTGATGCTGCGCTGCACCAGATCGGCGTAGCCGTTGGCGGAGAGCCAGTCCAGGGTGGTGCTGGCGCTGCTGGCCCCGTCCACGCTGGGCGTGGAGACCACGATCAGCTGGTCCGCGAGTCCAGCCCCGCGCATCGCGCTGTACAGCAGCCCGGTGCCGGAGTCGGTCAGCACGATCGGGTACTGCCGTCGAGGAAGTCGATCACCTGGCGGTAGTCGGGTCGTTGAAGGTGGTGGAGACCGCCGGGTCGACGTCGTTGGCCAGGATCTCCAGCCCGCTCGGCGCCTGCGAGGTGAACCGGCGCATGTCCATGTAGCTGTGCAGGTACGGAAGCGCGGTGACCAGGTCACGGATGGTCGCCCCGGTCTCCCGCCGGACCCGGCGGCCCAGGGTCCCGGCGTCCGGTTGGCGTCGATGGCGATGACCTTGTCCTGGCGCTCCGAGGCCAGGGTCGCGCCCAGGGACATGGTGGTGTGGTCTTGCCGACCCCGCCCTTGAGGCTGATCACGGCGATCTTGTAGGAGCTCAGCACCGGGGTCCGGATCACCGCGAGCTTCTGCCGGCGGTCCTCCTCGGCGGCCTTCCCGCCGAAGCGGAAGCGGCCGGTGCCGCGGCGCTCCTCGGGTTGGTGGCGCAGCAGCCGGTCGGAGGAGAGCTCCACCGCGGCGGTGTAGCCCAGCGGCGCCCCGCCGACCGGCGCCTGCTGGAACGGCTGCTGCGGAAACGGCTGCTGCGGTTGCTGCGGTTGCTGCTGCTGCGCCAGGGCCTGCGGCGGCAGCGGGTACTGCGGCGGCTGGTTCTGCGGCAGCGGGGGCTGCGGCTGGGCGGCGCCAGCGGGTTCGGCGCCGTTGTGGCCGGGTCCGGTCCGGCCGGCGGGTTCAGCGGCCAGCCGTCACCCTGCCGGGGTCGAAGGTCAGCTTCGGCGGGCCGAGCGGAGTCCACGGCTGCTCGGCCGACTGCTGCTGGGCCTCCGGCTGCTGCTGCTCCTGCGGGTGCTGGTAGTTGGGCAGCTGGTAGGGCGGCTGCTGGGCCTGCGGCTGGGCCTGGGGCTGCTCGTAGTGCGGCTGCTCGGGCTGCTGCTGGGCCTGCGGCGGCTGGTAGGGCGGCTGCGGCTGCTGGTACTGCGGCTGGTCCTGGCCCTGTGCCTGTCCCTGCTCATGCCCCTGCTCCGGCGCTTGCTGCCGGGCGTGCGGCGGCAGCGGCGCGGGCCACTGCGGCGACCCGCCGAACGGCGCCGGCTCGTGGGGGCCGCAGCCCCGTCCCCGGCGGGCCCGGGCTCAGCAGGCCCAGCCACGGCGGGCCCGGGCTCGGCAGCCTTCTCCGCCGGCTCCGGAGCAGCCGGTACCTCGGCCGCCGGAACCGGGGCGGCCGAAACAGCCGGAACCGGGGCGACCGGGACCGGAACAGCCGGGCCCGGAGCGACCGGAACCGGGTCCGGGGCAGCCGGAGCTGTCGCGGCCGCGAAGGGCGGCGGGGTGGGTGGCAGCGGCGGCAGCGGGGGGTGCGCCGGTGCGCCCGCCCCCTGGAACGGCGGCCGTTCGGGCGCCGTCTGCTCCGGGGTGGCCGGGGTCGCCGGCCTACCTGCTCCGCGTTCTGCAGGTACCACGCCGGAGGCGTGTAGTCGGGAGTCTCCGACCACTCCTCGCCCTCGTCCGGCATGTTGTCGCTCACTCGGGTGTCCCTCCCGTTCGCCTCCGTCGCCCACCAGCGTAGTCACTGGACCCTCGCCCCACGCGTCGCCCGGTAAACCCCGGGGGCGTGCGGGTACGGATCAGTCCACCCGCCGTGCCTGGCCCAGCACTTGGGCCTCGGCCGCGGTCGGGCCGCGCGCACGAACATCCGCTGCCGGCCGTTGGTCCACAGGGTCACCCCGTCGCCCAGGTTGGGCAGCGCCGCGCTCTCCGTGCCCGGCAGCCGCAGCACCCGGCCCGCCTGCGTCGCCTCCTGCGGCGAGACCCGCTGCACGCCGACCACGTCGGCGGCGGCCAGCAGCCGGTCCGACTCCGGGCCGAGGAAGGGCAGCAGGGTGAGCGTGGTCTGCCAGGGGCCGGGGGCGAGCCGGTTCCGGGACGGGCGCGAACCGCAGTCGCGGACGACCAGGACCGGGGCGGTCACGACGCGCCCTGCGGGCCGGTGCCGTCCACCGGGTGCACGGTCAGGCAGGGCTGCCCGCCGCCCGCCGCCCGCGCCACCGGCGTCCAGCTCTGGCCGCGTCCGCTCTCGACGACCACCCGGGCGCCGGTCGCGCCGCCCGCAGCGCGATCAGCTGCGCCGTCCACACACCGCCGACCAGCACCACCTCGTAGGCGCGCGGCCGGAACAGGCCGATCACGGCCGGGTGGCCCTGGCCGTCCTCGCCGATCACCACCCGTCGTCGCCGACCGGCAGCGCCATCGACGCCAACTGCTCCTGGGACAGCAGATGCTGTTCCCGTCGCGGGCCGCGCAGCCCGAATCCCGGCAGTGCCCGCATCAGCGTGTCCCTCCCAGCGGCAGCGTCGCCAGCAGGCCGGGGACCTGCTCGCGGTCCAGCCGCACCAGAGCCGCTCCCACGCTCCTCGCCCTGGCTTCCAACTCCTTGGCCGCCCGCTCCAGTTCGTCCTCGCCCCGGGTGATCACCCGGACCGTACCGGTCAACGATACCGACCCGCCCGCGACATGACGGATAGTCAGGCTGGCGGTGGTGCCCAGGGCGCCGGTTCCGGCGAGCCGGGCCAGCAGTTCGGGTGCGGCGACGCCGGGCCCGGCCGGGCCGGCGGACGGATCCGCCGCCAGCCGGGGCCACTGGCCGATCCAGTAGCTGGTGTGCCAGCGGTCGTCGCAGCGCCAGGCCCGGGTGGTCTCCGCGCTGCGCCGACCGGACTGGCCCGCGCCGCCCGCCGCCAGCGGGTTGGCGCAGACCGCGGTGGACACCGCGGCGGCGACACCGGCCGCGTCCAGTACGGTCGCCCGCAGCCCGGCCCCGGAGAGCCGGCGGCCAGCTGGTCGGCGGCGCGTTGCAGCGCCTTGCGCGCGCCCGCCTCGCCGCCGCCGCGCGCGGCCACCGCGGCCCGGCCAGCTCCGGGTCGAGCCTGACCGCGACCCAGGTCAGCCGCAGCGCCGGGTGTCCGGGCCCTGCGGCAGCTCCCGGTAGCCGCGGGCGGCCAGCGACTGCTCGGGCAGGTGCGGCGCCGGGGCGGGCTGGGTGTACTGGACCGCCTGGATCGCGTCCAGGGTGATGTCGTCGACCCTGAGCCCGGCGCCGAGCACGTCCAGCGGCAGCAGTCCGCTGGCCCGGCCCGGGCGCAGCGGGGTGTCCGCGGGCTCGACCTGGATGACCGCGGTGAGGAAGGTGCCGTCGCCGATCATGCCGATCTCGCGGCGCCGGCCACGGGCCGAGGGCCGGCCGCCGTCGGCCTCCAGCGTGTGCTGGACGGTGCGCAGCGCGGGCTCGCATTCGAGCACGGGCACCGGCACCGGATTGTCCAGCGGGTCGAGCGGATCCAGCGGCCGTGCCTGGGCGCGCTGCCGACGGCGCAGCGCGCGGCGCACCCGCAGCTGCTCGGACAGGGTCAGGCCGTTCCGGCGCAGCAGCGCGGCCGCGACCAGCAGGACGGCCAGGACCGCGGCGGCGGCCGGAGCGGCCCGGCCGACCACCAGACCGACCAGTACCAGCGCCGCGGCGAGCTCCACCAGGACCAGTTGCGACAGCCGCAGCGGGCCGAGCCGGCCGGGCCGTGGCCGGGGCCGTACCGCCACCGGCGTCGACAACTGCCCTGGCGTCGACAACTGCCCTGGTGCCGAAGGCTTTCCGGCGACGGTGCCGCGCCGGGCGGAGGCGCGGGCGGGCCGGGGTGCGGCGGACGCGGCGCAGCGGTCTTGGGCATCCCCCGTGGCTACCTCTCTGGTCTGGCGCACAAGCTGGAACGGGCAGCCGGTTGGCTGACCGCCATACCGTACCCGTACGGTACGTAGCGTTCGCGCGGGCAGCCGGTGCGGTGGGCCCGGCAGTGGCGGGGCCGGTCGCGGCGGGCGCCGCACACCATGGGCATTTCACGGGGACGAGGACTGGGCATGGCATCTCGCCGGAACGAGCTGAACGCCTACACCTTCTCCGGCGGCGGACGGTGGCCGCTTTCCTCCGGCCGTCGAGCGGCGGCGACGAGGAGGAGGCGCCGCGGCCGCTGCGGGCCGTGGTGCCGGGCGTGGTCGCGGCCGCGGTGGCGGTCGCGGGTTTCGGGGCCTACGGGATGCTCCCCCCTCGGCGCCGCTGAACTGGCAGAAGGCCAACGCGGTGATTGTCGGCAAGCAGTCGACCACCCGGTATGTGGTGCTCGGCGGGTGCTGCACCCGGTGCTGAACATCGCCTCGGCGCGGCTGCTGCTGGGCGCCGGTTCCACGGTGGTCGACGTGGACGACTCGGTGCTGGACTCGGGCCAGGTGCCGCACGGCCCGCTGGTCGGCATACCGTACGCACCGGACAGCCTGCCGACGGCCCAGGACGCGGCGACGCCCAAGGTTGGGCGTACTGCGAGCGTCCCGCCGCCGTGGGCCAGGGCGGCATCGACCAGAAGCTTCGTGCTCGGCGGCGCGGACGCCGGCGCGGTCACCAGCGCCGGGGAGCTGGATCCGAGCCACGCGCTCTACGTCCAGGGCCCGGACGCACCACCTACCTGGTGGACTCCGCCGGATCAGCCATGTGCTGAACGCCGGCAGCCACCGCACCAAGGACCAGCTGCTGCTGGCCGCCGCCGCCTTCGGCGCGACCGTGGGCGCGCCGCAGCCGGTCATGCGGCCTGGCTGGCCACGCTGCGGGCCGGGACCCGATCAGTTTCCCCAGGACGGACATGCCGGGCTACGGCGGCCCGTCCGGAACGGTGATCGACGGCGCGTCCCCCCTCCGCGGCGGCAGACCGTCCAGGTGCGGCGGCCAACGGGCAGATGCTGCACTACGTGGTGCTCCGCGACGGCATCCACCCGGTCTCCGACTTCACCGACCAGTTGCTGGTGGACATGTCCGGCCGGAGCGAGGACACGGTGCTGCCCACGGCGGTGCTGGGAGCCAACACCGCTCCCCCTTTCGAGGGAGGCGAGGACTGGCCGCGGGACTCCGTCACCCAGACGAACTCCGTCACCTCCGGCGGCGCCGACGTGGCCTGCTCGGTCTACAGCGGCCGGACGGACAGCTCGGGCGCGCCGGTGCTGGGCCTGTGGGCGGGGCAGTCCTACCCGGTGAACAGCAGTTCCGGTACCGCAGGGGTCTATGTCACCCCGGGCACCGGGCTGCTCTACCGCCAGGTCACCGGCACCAGCACCAGCACCGGTTCGGTGACCTGCTGACCGACACCGGCCTGCGCTACCCGGTGCAGATGAACGGTGACAGCAACGCCGGATCCGGCTCCAGCGGCTCCGACAGCGGCTCGGACAGTGGTTCCGGCAGCGGCTCCGACGGCGGTGCGGACTCCGGCTCCGGCTCCGGTTCGGGCGCCGACTCCGCCGACGCGCAGAGCCAGGACGCCCAGGCCGCTCGGCTACTCCGGGGTGCAGCCGGGCCCGGTCCCGCTGGCCTGGTCGACGCTGCTGCCGTCCCGCCCCGACCTCAACACCACCGCGGCGGAGCAGCAGCAGGGTTCCTGAGGCCCGACGGCCCGGTCGGGCTGTCGGCCGCCGGAGGTAGAGTGCTGCGGGAATCACGGCTGTGGTGTCGGCCGGGGGGGCGTGACCGGGCACCCGGTCCCGTTGTTCTGTCTCATGGGGACGATGCATATGTCGGGTCAGTTCACAACCAGCTCTGATGACATGAGGAAGTTCTCGGCGCACCTCGCCGATGTCAGCCAGCAGATCCAGCAGGAGCTCCGCCGCCTGGAGGGCGTGGTCAGCACCGTCGCCGGCGGCTGGAGCGGTGACGCCGCGATCGCGTACCAGACCCTTCAGGGCCAGTGGAACGAGGACGCGGGCAAGCTCAACACCGTGCTCGGGGAGATCAAGGACGCGATCGACGCCACCACCTCCCAGTACACGGCAACCGAGGGCGACCAGAGCCACGCGATGAGCAAGATCACCGCGGCGCTCGGCTAATTCCGTCAACTCACCTGCCTGACCTCCTAGGAGACTCATGTCCACGCCCATCAAGGTCACCTTCCACTCGATCTCGGACGCCGCCAGTGACGTCCGCACCACCGCCGCCAACGTCCAGGCCCAGCTGGACGAGCTGAAGGCCGGTGTCGCCCGCGTCGCCCAGAGCTGGGAGGGTGTCGCGCAGCAGAAGTACCAGGCCCGCCAGGCGGAGTGGGACAGCACGGCGGCGAACCTGCACGAGGTGCTGCTGCAGATCGCCGGCGCGCTGCAGAACGCGTCCGACAACTACCAGGCCACCGAGAACAAGAACGCCGGTATCTGGGGCGGCTGAGCTCCGGCGTCCCGCCTCCGAGGGCGGCTGAGCTCCGGCGTCCCGTACCCACTGCCCGCGCATTCGTAGTCGCCCGACCACCCGTGAGGACCGAGCACCTGTGACCAGGCAGCACCGCCGCAGCGGCCGCCGCGCACTGGCGCCCGCCGTCCTCGCGGTCCTCGCGGTGGTCGCGGCCGCGCCCACGGCGGCCGCGAGCCCGGGCGCGCGCTCGTCGCTCGACTCCAGCGGCCAGTGCACCTTCCCGGCCGGGAACATCAGCGGCGACCCGTGGTCGCTGAACGGTGCTGCTGCCGCAGCTGTGGCGGCTCGCCACCGGCAAGGGGGTCACCGTCGCGGTGATCGACACCGGGGTGGACGACACCAACCCGCAGCTGCGGGGCGCGGTCGTCGACGGGCAGGACTTCCTCTCCGGTCAGAGCGGCGACTCGCTGACCGACCCGGACGGCCACGGCACCATGGTCGCCGGGATCATCGCCGCCCGGCCGTCCGGCGCCACCGGGTTCGTCGGGCTCGCCCCGGGTGCGAAGATCCTGTCGCTGCGCCAGAACGACACCCAGGGCGACGGCACGGCCGACACCCTGGCCGACGCGGTGAACGCGGCGGTCGCCGCCGGCGTCGCGTGATCAACATCTCGCAGGACGTCACCAGCAACGGCAAGCCGGTCCCGGTGGCCGCGGACAGCCGGCTGGCCCGGGCGGTGGCCGACGCGGTCAGCCACAACATCGTGGTGGTGGCCGCCGCGGGCAACGAGGGCCTGTCCGTGCCGACCTACCCGGCCGCGCTGCCGGGGGTGCTCGGCGTGGGCGCCTCCGACCGGGACAACGAACGCGACTCCGACTTCTCCGAGACCGGTGCCTCGGTGGACGTCGCCGCGCCCGGGGTGGACATGGTCTCCACCGTGCCCGACGGCGGCCAGTGCGTGGACAGCGGCACCAGTTTCGCCGCCCCTACGCCGCGGCCGTCGCCGCCCTGCTCAAGCAGGTGCACCCGCACTGGACGGCGGCGCAGATCATCGCCCGGATCGAGCAGACCGCGCAGCGCACCGACCCCGGCCGTAACGCCTTCATCGGCTGGGGCGTGGTCGATCCGGTGGCCGCGCTGTCCGACCCCGCCCCGCCGGCCCCGGCCGCGGTGCCGGATCCGGCGAGCGGCACCTCCGCCGCGCCGGTCCTGGCCCGCCCGCTGGGCCTGGGCGAGACCGACGCGACCGCGAGCAGCGGACCGCCGTCTACCTCCTCTGTCTGGGCGCACTCGCGGTGGCGCTCACCGTGGGCACCGCGATAGTCCTGCGCGATGCCCGCCGCCGCCCCGCCCGCTGACAGAGACCCCCACGGAGCTCCCGTGACCCACAGCTCTGACCGGACCGGCGCCTTCCAGGCCGATCCGGACGCACTGCACACCCTCGCCGTCGCCCTCACCCGGGCCGGGGACTCGCTCCAGGACGCGCTGGACGCCCTGCGCGACCCCACGGCCGCCGCCATCGGCACCAGCGGCCTCGACCGCGCCTGCACGACTTCCAGCAGTACTGGTGGCGCGCCCTCCAGCAGCTGCGGCAGCAGCTCGGCGACAGCGCCGACGGGGTGCGCCGGTCCGCCCGGGGCTACGCCGGGACCGAGGGCGATCTGGTGGCCCGGCTCAGCGCGGTGCCAGTGCCGCTGCCGGTGCCCCTGTCGGTGCCGGTGCCCCGCCGCGGCGGCGACCGGTGAGCGGGCACGGCTACCCGGGCATCGGTTTCGACCCGGTGCCCGGAGACCCGGAGCAGGTCGCGGAGCTGCACCGGCGGCTGGCCGACGCCTGCGGCTGGCTGGGCGAGGCCCACACCCTGGTCGGGCGGCTCGCCGCGGACGGCCCGCAGTGGCAGGGGCAGGCCGCGTCCGCCTTCCGGCGGCACCTCGGGGAGGGGCTGGCCGGGCACCTGGGCGATGCCCGGGACGCGCTCGGGCACGCCGCCGACAGCCTCCAGGACTGGCAGCAGGGGCTGCTCGCCCGCCAGGGCCGGGCCCGGCAGCTGGACGCCGAGCTGCTGGCGCTGCGCCCGGCCGGGTCGGAGCCCGCGGACCCGGCCGGGCTGGAGGCGGCGCTCCGCGCCCTGGAGCAGGCCCGGCAGGAGGCCGACCGCCTGCTCGCCGAGGCCCGCGAGCTGGAGCAGGACCACGCCGCGGACGCCGCCCGGATCGCCGCCGGGCTGCGGCAGGAGTCCGCCCGGCCCCGTCGGCCCCGGGGACCCTGACGGAGCTGCTGGCCGGACTGTCCGGCGGTGTCGGCCGGCTGGGCGACTGGCTGTACGACCACGCCGGGACCATCAGCGCGGTCACCGGCTTCCTGGCGCTGTTCCCCGGCCCGCTGACCCGCTGCTGGCCGGGGTCGCGCTGGCGTCCGGCGGGCTCCAGCTCCGCAAGGACGTCGGCGACCCGAAGCTGTGGGCCGCGCTCTGGCCGCCCGGCCCGGCCTGGAGTCCACACTGGCCGCGGTCACCCTCGGCGGCGATGCGGCCGGGGTGGTCCCCGGGATCTCGGCGGTCGCCGGGGCGCCTCGGGCACGCTCAAGGGGCTGCGTGCGGCCGCCGCCTCCGGCCCGGTGGTGGTGCCGCTGGAGGCCGCCGCCGGGTCCTTCCTGCGTGACACGGTGACCGTGTTCAGGGAGGCCAGGGGCGAGGCCGAGGTGCGGCCGAGGCCCGGGATGACGGCCGCGGACGTCGCCGCTCGGCGCAGACGCATCCTGGCCCGCCGGGGCTGTCCGCCGCCGGGGTCGGCTCGGCCCTGTACGACGAGCTGACCAGGCACCGGACCGCCGGATGCGACGACGCCGGGGCGGGCGGCCGGTGACCGACGGGGTGGCGATCAGCTGCGGATCCCGCTCGGGTTCCACCGTTGCCGCTGCGCCCGTCCGAGCAGCGGATGGAGCAGCTGTACCGGCTGCTGGCCGGGTTCCCGGCGGCGCCGCAGGGGCGGGCGGTGGAGGTGCTGGCCGACTACGAGCAGGCCCTGGCGGCGCTGCGCGGGCAGCGGGTGCTGCTCTGCGCGCTGGGGTTGCACCAGGACGCCAGGGGCGGGGTCCGCTCGTCGGTACTGACGCTGACCGCGCGACCGCTGGCGGGCGCCGAGCCCGGTGCGGTCCTGGCCGACCTGCGGGCCCGGGCGCAGGCGGACCGGGCGGCGGACCGGACAGCAGCGGACCGGACAGCGGCGGACCGGACAGCGGCGGACCGGACCCGGACGGCCGGCCCGGATGCCGCGCGCCCGGCGTGCTGCGCTGGAGCTGGAGCCGGGCCCGGCGCTGCTGCTGGAGCGGCGCCGGCCGGTGTGGAGCGCCACCGTGGCGCTGGTCTGCGCGGCCCGGACCGGGTGGCGCTGCTCCAGCTCTGCGCGGCTCCGGCCCCCGGGCAGCAGCCGGACCAGCGGCAGCAGGACGGCCGGCAGCAGGACCAGCAGGCGGGGGAGTACCGCGAGGTGCTGCTGGCGGTGGCGCACACGCTGGCCTTCCCGGCCGGGCCGCCGCAACGGCCGGGAACGCCGGCAGGGCGCCCACGATCGCGGATCGTGGACGCCCTGGGCTGAGGGGGAGCGGGGGTCAGGCGGGCTGCTGGTCGTCCTCGGGGACGGTGATGATCCAGCGGGCGTCCGGCCGCGGCCGCAGGTAGAACACCCAGTACAGCAGCGAGGCGACGGTGATCCCGCCGGTGATCAGCAGGTCGCTGACCGCCTGCTGGCTGAGCACGTAGAGCAGCACCGCCAGGACGATCACCGGCACGGCGGGCCACATCGGCATCCGCCAGGCCGTGGTGTTGAGCTTGTGCGCGCCCCGGCGGGAGGCCAGCGCGGCGACCGCGACGAAGCCGTAGAGCAGGGTGACCGCCACGCCGGTGACATTGGTCAGGGTGGCCACCGGCACGAAGCAGAGGATGGCGCCGGGGACGCCGACCGCCAGGGTGGAGATCCAGGGCGAGCCGAACTTCTTACTGAGGTCGGTGAAGGCCCGGTTGACCGGCTCCGGCCAGGCCTTGTCCCGGGCCGAGGAGTAGAGCACGCGGGAGTTCTGGATGACCATGACGATCGCGGCATTGATGATCGCCAGCGCGATGCACAGGCTGACGAAGGTGCCGACGGCCGAGTTGCTCCAGATGGTCACCATGCCGCTGATGTCACCGGCGTCCAGCGCGGACATGCTGGGCGCGCCCAGGGTGATCGCGATGGTGGGGACGAGGATCACCGCGGAGCCGATGCCCAGGGTCCACAGCACGGTGCGCGGCACGGTGCGGGCCGGGCGCTCCATCTCCTCGGCGAGGTAGACGGCGGTGGAGAAGCCCTGGGTGATGAACAGCGCGGTGGCCAGCCGGCGATCATCGTCCCGGCGGTGACCACGTTCAGGTGCCCGTTGCCGCCGAGCAGCTGCGGGTGCAGCATCACCGAGGCGGAGCGGTTGGAGTGGGCGAAGCCCAGGCAGGCGACCAGCGCCGAGGCGATCACCTCCAGGCACAGGAAGATGCCGGTGATCCAGGCGTTGGCGCGCAGGTCCAGCAGGCCCATCACGGTGGCGAGCAGCATCACGGCCGCCCCGGCCACGTCGGCGTTGACGTTGAACAGCGGCGCCAGGTACTGGGCGGTGCCCAGGGCGATGATCGGCGGCACGATCAGGACCACGATCAGTGCCTGGATGAAGGCCAGCCAGCCGGTGCCCTTGCCGAGGGTGCTCCCCGCCATGGCGTACTCGCCGCCGGCGCTGGGGATCAGCGTGCCCAGCTCGGAGTAGCAGAACGCCACACCCACGCAGATCACCATGGCGATGGCGAGTGCCAGCGCGGTTCCGGTGCCGAGGACCGCGAAGGAGCCGGCACGATCACGAACAGCGACGACGCGGGCGTGAGGCAGGACAGCGTCAGCAGCGTGCCGCCGACGACGCCGATGGAGCGCTTGAGCTTGCGGGGCTCGTTGGCGTCGGCCCCGTTCGCGGTCGCCGCGGCTGCGGCGTCGGGCGGGGTCAGCGTGTCGGTCATGGGCGTTCCGATCGGATCGGTGGGTCACTCGCGGGGGAGAGCGGTATCGCCTCCGTCGGTCGGGTCAGCTGCTGCGAACCTGGTGCTCTCCGCGAGTCATAAAACCCCTGCTGTTAACGACGCGTCAAGGGATGATTTCCTTCGGATTTCGTTGCGCTACATGAGTAGCACGACGAATCTGATGGTCGATCAGCAAAATGTCCTATTTGATCGATCTGTCCATGCACCTTCGAATCGAATGCATGGACACGAGAGGGTCTGTATAAGTATTGATCCAATGGTGTCGAGGCCGTGCATAGCAGCGCCAGGCTCCGGCTCGTCCGGGCCATGGCAAAGCGGCCGCCGAGTGACGTATCACTCAGCGGCCGCTACGGATTCGGACGGTCCAGGTCCGGATAACAATCTCGACAGTGCGCCGGAAACGCCCCGGCAGCGCGCTCAGCCGACCGGGAGCCACCCGGTCTGCACCGTGAACGAACCACGGCGCCGGGTCACCAGCACGCCCCGGCCCGGAGGCATCCGCTGCGGCTTCACATTCCCCAGCAGCACCCCCTCGTCCTTCTCGCCGGACAGCACGATCCCCTGCGCGCCCAGCTCCTTCAGCCGCTGCATCACCGGCTCGTACAGCGCCCGGCCCGCGCCGCCGGAGCGGCGGGCGACGATCAGGTGCAGCCCGATGTCCTTGGCGAACGGCAGCACGTCGAGCAGCTGCCCAGCGGGTTCCCGGAGGAGGTCGCCACCAGGTCGTAGTCGTCGACCACCAGGAACAGCTCCGGGCCCGACCACCAGCTGCGGTCCCGCAGCTGCTCCTGGGTGACGTCGGGGCCGGGGATCCGGCGGTCCATCGAGCCCCTGATGTCGGCCAGGAACGCCTGTAGCGCGGGCTGCGCCGCCGCGTACTCCAGCAGGTGCGGGGTGGTGACCTGGCCCAGCAGCGAACGCCGGTAGTCGCCGACGACGACCCGCGCCTGCTCCGGGGTGTAGCGCTCGGTGATGCCGCGCAGCAGCAGCCGAAGCAGCGCGGTCTTCCCGGACTCGCCGTCGCCGAAGACGATGAAGTGCGGATCGGTGTCGAAGTCCAGGAAGACCGGGGACAGCGTGGACTCGTCCACGCCGATGGCGATCCCGTACTGGGGGTACTCCGCGGCCTTCGGCAGCAGCTCGGCCGGGAGCAGCTCCGGCAGCATCCGCACCTCGGGTGCGCGCGGCCCGGTCCAGGCCCCGGCGGCGGCGGCGACCAGCGCGGTCACCCCGTCTGCCAGGTCCTCGGCCTGGCCGGAGCCGTCGATCCGCGGCAGTGCGCCGAGGAAGTGCAGCTTGTCCGGCGTGAGACCGCGCCCGGGCGCCCCGGCCGGGACGTTGACCGCCGCCTTGCGGTCGATCTCCGACTCCATCGCGTCGCCGAGCTTCAGTTCCACCCGGGTCTGCAACAGGTCCTTCAGCGCCGGGCGCAGCTCCCCGTAGCGGGAGGCGGAGATCACCACGTGCACGCCGTAGGCCAGACCGCGCTGGGCGATGTCGGTGACCACCGGCTCCAGCAGCTCGAACTCCTGCCGGAAGGTGAGCCAGCCGTCGACCACCAGGAACACGTCGCCGTAGGACTCCTCCGGCAGCAGCCCCTGCCGGCGCCGGGTGCGGAAGGTGGCGATGGAGTCGATGCTCTGCGCGCGGAACAGCTCCTCGCGCCGGGTGACCAGGCCGGACACCTCGGCGACCATCCGCCGCACCTTGTCCGCGTCCAGCCGCCGGCCACCCCGCCGACCTGCGGCAGGCCCTGGACCTGCATCATCCCGCCGCCGCCGAAGTCCAGGCAGTAGAACTGCACCTCGGCCGGGGTGTGGGTGAGCGCGAAGGAGCCGATGAGCGCCCGCAGCAGGGTCGACTTGCCCGAGCGCGGACCGCCGACCACCATGCCGTGCCCGGCCGCGCCGGAGAAGTCCAGGTACATCAGGTCTCGGCGCTGCTCGAACGGCTTGTCGACCAGCCCGACCGGCGCCACCAGCCGCCCGGCGGCCTGGTAGCCGACGGCGGCCAGGCCCCGGTCGGCGGTCGCCGTCAGCGGGGCAGCAGCTGGTCCAGCGTCGTCGGCTCGTTCAGCGGCGGCAGCCAGACCTGGTGCGCCGGCGGGCCCTGGCCCTCCAGCCGGGCGACGATCACATCCAGCACGGTGTCCGCGAGCGCGTCGTCCTGGAACGCCGGGGCCTGCGGCTCCAGCTCGTGCAGCGGCACCAGCGGCAGCGGCACCGGCGAGCCGGTGAACAGCACCGGCTGCTGCCGCCGGGCCTGCCCGGGAACCTGGCGCGGGCCGCCGGAGCGGTAGGGCCCGGACACATAGGCCGCCTTGAACTGCGCCATCACCTCGGTGCCGAACTTGAGGTAGCCCACCCGGGCACCGGCGGCAGGTGGTAGGCGTCCGGCACGCCCAGCGCCGCCCGGGACTCGGCCGCGGAGAAGGTGCGCAGCCCGATCCGGTACGACAGATAGGTCTCAAGGCCGCGCAGCCGCCCTTCCTCCAGCCGCTGCGAGGCCAGCAGCAGATGCACCCCCAGCGACCGGCCGATCCGGCCGATCTGGATGAACATCTCGATGAAGTCGGGCTTGGCGGTGAGCAGTTCACTGAACTCGTCGATGATCAGCAGCAGCGAGGGCAGCGGCGCCAGCGGCGCCCCGGCCGCCCGGGCCCGCTCGTAGTCGTGCACGTTGGCGTAGTTCCCGGCCGCGCGCAGCAGCTCCTGGCGGCGGTTGAGCTCGCCGGTGACCGAGTCGCGCATCCGGTCCACCAGGGTGAGCTCCTCGGCCATGTTGGTGATCACCGCCGAGGTGTGCGGCAGATCCGCCATGCCGGCGAAGGTCGCGCCGCCCTTGAAGTCCGCCAGCACGAAGTTCAGCGTCTCCGAGGAGTGCGTCATGGCCAGCCCGAGCACCAGCGTGCGCAGCAGCTCCGACTTGCCGGAGCCGGTGGCGCCCACACACAGGCCGTGCGGGCCCATGCCCTCCAGCGCCGCCTCCTTCAGGTCCAGCATCACCGGCTCGCCGCCGGCGCCCAGGCCGATCGGGACCCGCAGCCGCTCGTGCGCCGCCCGCGGCCGCCAGGTCCGGGCGACGTCCACGGAGGCGGCGTCGCCGACCCCCATCAGGTCGGTGAAGTCCAGATTGGCCAGCAGCGGCTCGTCGCTCTCCCCGGCCGAGGCCCGCAGCGGCGCCAGCTGCCGGGCCAGCGCCTCCGCCTGCCAGGCGCTCAGCGTGTCCGGACGGCCCTGGTAGACCCCGCCCGCCCCGGCGGTCAGCCGCATCCGGTCCGGGGTGACCCGCACCCACAGGCCGCCGTACGGCTCGTCCGGGTCGCCCGGCACCACCTGGATCACGGTGACGCCCTGCACCCCCTCCGGGACGGCCAGCATCGAGTCCCCGGGCACCGGGGTGCCGTCCAGCACCACCACCAGGTGCCGCTGGTCCGGCACCGGCGCGGCCTCCCGGTGGAACCTGACCCGGCCGGCCAGCTCCTCGGCCAGCAGCTGCTCCAGCTCCGCCGCCGAGTGACAGATCATCCGCAGCGAACCGGCGCCGTCGGTCTCGGTCGGGTGCTGCGCGTGCGGCAGCCACTTGGCCCACTCCCACTCCGCCGCCGCGCCGGGCGCGGCGGCGATGCCGATGGCCAGGTCGTCGGGGGAGTGCAGGGTCGCCAGCTGGGCCAGCGCGGCCCGGACCGTGCCGTGCGCGGTCTCCGGGTCGCCGGAGACCGTCAGGTGCGGGAAGGCCCGCAGCGAGACCGCGAGCGGCAGGTCCGGCAGCGAGCCGTGGGTGGCCAGGAAGCTCTTCATGGCCGCCGCCGCCAGCGGCTCCAGCTCCTCGCGGGGCGCGGTCTGCGGCGCCACCAGCGGGGTGGCCAGCTGCTGCCGGACCGGTGCCCAGCCGGGTCTGGCCGAAGTCGGCGTCGCCCGGACGCCGCTCCCACAGCCGGCTGCCCTCGGCCACCACCGACCACAGCTGGTCCGGCGCCGGGTGCAGGTACAGCTGCGCGTCGCGCTGCGACGCCGCCGTCCGGCGGACCTGCTTGCGCAGCTGCGCCAGGTACTTCAGATAGTCCCGGCGCTCGTCCTCCAGATCGCCGCCGCCGCCCTTGCGCGAGCTGTTCAGCTGCGCGACGGCCATGGCGACGGTCGAGGCCACCATCATCCCGCCATGACCTTCATGATCGTCTGGGTGCCGGGCATGAAGAAGAAGGCCGCCGACCCGGCGGTCGCCAGCATCGGCAGCAGCGACTGCCACCACTGCCCGGAACCCCCGCGCGGCAGCTCCGGCGGGGACTCCAGCCGGACCTCCTCGGCCGCGACCGCCGGCGGGTAGACACGCGGTGGTCGTTTGACGGTTACCACGCTCAACTCGCTACCAGCCCTCGTCCTGATCGAGTGTCCGCGCCGGCTGCCCCCGGTCGACGCAGTGGCTGATCCTACCGACCGGTCCGCACCCCCCGGCGGGCCCGCACCCGCCACCCGCACGCCGCGCCCCGGCCCACGCCCCGACCTGCAGCGCCCCGCCCCGGCCCGCACCGCGACCTGTGCCCCGGCCCGCACCGCGGCCCGTGCCTCCGCCCGTGCCTCGGCCCGTGCCCGGGGGCGGCCGCCGCGGCCGGTAGGGTGAGCCGCTGCACAGCAGTCGCCGGCGCCCGCCCGCCGGCCACACGGGGGAGGGTCTGCGGTGAGCACCACTACCGCACCGGCTTCTGCCGGGTCACCGTCGTCGCGCCGGACAGCCGGATCGACGTCGCCCTGCCCGAGGACATCCCGCTCGCCGACATCTATCCGGAGCTGCTGCGGCTCTCCGGCCAGAGCCTGCCCAAGGGCGCGCCCGCCGGGTTCCACCTGGTCCGCCGGGACGGCACGGTGCTCGACAGCAGCCTGCCGCTGATCGCCCAGCAGGTCCGCGACGGCGACCTGCTCAGCCTGCGCCCCTTCGCCGACTCCCTGCCGCAGGCCGTGTACGACGACGTCGCCGACGCCGTCGCCACCGCCGTCGGCACCGACCACGGCCTGTGGAACACCGGACTGCTGCGTGCCTGTGGCCTGGTCGGCTCGGTGGTGCTGCTCACCCTGCTCGGCTTCGCGCTGTGGTTCAGCAACCTCACCACGACATGCACTCCCTGCCGGGGCTGCTCAGCGGGCTGACCGCGGTCCTGCTGACCGCCCTCGCCGGGGTCCGCGCCCGGGTCTACCAGGACCGGGGCTCGGCACTGGCGCTCGGCCTGGCCGCCCTGCCGCACGCGCTGATCGGCGGCTCCGGGCTGCTCGCCCCGGCCGTGGGACAGGGACCGGGCCGGATCCAGTTCCTCGCCGGATGCGTCACCGTACTGGTGGTGTCGGTGCTGCTCACCGCGCTGATGCCGGCCGGCGACGCGCCCTTCGTGGGCGCGGTGCTGACCTCCGCGGTCGGCACCGCCGCCACCTTCGCCGCCATCCTCGGCGGCCCCAGGCCCGCGAGGTGGCCGCCGTCGCGGCGGTCGCGGCGGTCGCGCTGATCGGCTTCCTGCCGCAGCTCTCCGCCGGGTTCGCCCGGCTGCCGGTCGCCTTCCACGTGCCGCGGCAGAGCGCGCCGAGCCGGACGAGCGCTCCGAGGGCGCCGACTACGCCCGGATCGCGCTGCTGGCCCGGCGCGGCCACGAACTGCTCGGCGGCCTGGTCGGCGGCTGCGCCGCGGTGGTGGTCGGCGCGCGGTGGTGCTCTCGTTCACCGACAGCGGCTGGCCGCGGCTGCTGGCGCTGGCGCTCGGGGTGGCCGTGATGCTCCGCGCGCGGCTGTTCCGGCACACCTCGCAGGTGCTCTGCCTGCTGGTGGCCGGGCTGCTCTCGCTGGGCCTGCTGATCATCGGCGTCTCGCTGGACCTGCCCCGCTTCCTCTACCGGAACCTCGGCAACACCGCCGCCGTCGACCTGCACACCGTCGGTCTGGCCACGGCCGTCGCCCTCGGCGCGGTGCTGCTGGTCGCGGTCGCCCTGGTGGTCCCGGCCAAGGGCGTCGCCCCGTTCTGGGCCCGCTGCCTGGACCTGGTGGACGGCCTGGTGCTGGCCGCGCTGATCCGCTGGCGCTCGCCGTCCTGGACGTCTACGCCCGGGTCCGCGGCCTCACCGGCTGAGCGCACCGGTACAGCCGCTGCTAGAGTGCCCGCCCCGCGCTGGTACTCTGGCCGGAGACGGATGCGCGGGCTGCCCTTCACGGAGGGCGGGAGCGCGTCCCGACCGCCGGGTCTCATCAGTTCTTGTGAAGCAGACCAGGAACACCCGGCAACCGAATCGCAAGGAGTTGCTGTGGCCCTCGACGCCGCCGTCAAGAAGCAGATCATGACCGAGTTCGGCACCAAGGAGGGCGACACCGGCTCCCCCGAGGTCCAGGTCGCCATGCTCAGCCGCCGTATCTCGGACCTGACCGAGCACCTCAAGACCCACAAGCACGACCACCACTCGCGTCGTGGCCTGCTGCTGCTCGTCGGCCAGCGCCGTCGTCTGCTCCAGTACCTGGCCAAGAAGGACATCGAGCGCTTCCGCAAGCTGGTCGACACCCTCGGCATCCGCCGTGGTGCGGCCGGCTCCGCTCGCTAGTACCCGCCGGGGCGGCTCCCGTACGGGAGCGCCCTTCGGCACATCCTGACCCAGCGGACCCTGCTGCCCCGACAGGCACTGTGCTGCCCGAAGGACAAAATGGTTGGGCAGGGCGCGCACGTGGGAAAGACGACGTGCGTAAGGTGAGAACGAAGGGTGAAGGACGACCCGGGCACGCATTCCGCGCGCCGGGCCGCACCGGCACCGCGGGACGACCGGACCGGTCGCCGCCCGCAAAGACGCGGAGCGTCCACACGCATCCGACCACGGGCGCCCTCAGGCGCCGGTCCTCGGTAGTGGCCGCCGGAGAGTGACAGCGCCAAGCGCGGACAGCGCCACGTACTGCACCTGCCCGGGGGCTTCGATCGAAGACCGGTCAAGCCGGGCGCCCGGCCGTCGGCCCGTGGCAGGACGCTCCACCTAGAGGACATGAAGGAGATCTTCCAGGTGGAAGACAACACCACGCACGAGGCCGTAGCCGTCATCGACAACGGCTCTTTCGGCACCCGCACCATCCGCTTCGAGACCGGCCGTCTGGCCAGGCAGGCCGGCGGCTCCGCCGTCGCCTACCTGGACGACGAGACGATGATCCTCTCGGCGACCAGCGCCTCGAAGCAGCCCAAGGACCACTTCGACTTCTTCCCGCTGACGGTGGACGTCGAGGAGCGGATGTACGCCGCCGGGCGCATCCCCGGCTCGTTCTTCCGTCGCGAGGGCCGCCCCTCCGAGGACGCGATCCTCACCTGTCGGCTGATCGACCGCCCGCTGCGCCCGTCCTTCGTCAAGGGCCTGCGCAACGAGATCCAGGTCGTCTGCACGATCATGGCGCTCAACCCCGACGACCTGTACGACGTCGTCGCGATCAACGCCGCCTCCGCCTCCACCCAGCTCGCGGGCCTGCCGTTCTCCGGCCCCATCGGTGGTGTCCGGGTCGCCCTGATCAAGGGCCAGTGGGTCGCCTTCCCGCGCCACAGCGAGCTTGAGGAGGCCGTGTTCGACATGGTCGTCGCGGGCCGCACGCTGGCCGACGGCGACGTCGCCATCATGATGGTCGAGGCCGAGGCCACCGCGAAGACCATCGAGCTGGTCAAGGGCGGCGCCACCGCCCCGACCGAGGACGTCGTGGCCGCCGGTCTGGAGGCCGCCAAGGTCTTCATCCGCGAGCTCTGCCGCGCCCAGGCGCAGCTGGCCGCAGCCGCCGCGAAGCCCACCGGTGAGTTCCCGGTCTTCCTGGACTACCAGGACGACGTGTTCGAGGCGCTCAGCGCCGCGGTCTCCGAGGAGCTCGCGCAGGCGCTGACCATCGCCGGCAAGCAGGCCCGTGAGGCCGAGCTGGACCGGGTCAAGGGTCTTGCCTCCGACAAGCTGCTGCCGCAGTTCGAGGGTCGCGAGAAGGAGATCTCCGCCGCGTACCGCTCGCTGACCAAGAAGCTGGTCCGCCAGCGGGTCATCAAGGACAAGGTCCGCATCGACGGCCGCGGGGTCACCGACATCCGCACCCTGGCCGCCGAGGTCGAGGTCATCCCGGGTCCACGGCTCCGCCCTGTTCGAGCGCGGCGAGACCCAGATCCTGGGTGTCACCACGCTGAACATGCTCCGGATGGAGCAGCAGCTGGACACGCTGGCGCCGGAGACCCGCAAGCGCTACATGCACAACTACAACTTCCCGCCGTACTCCGTCGGTGAGACCGGCCGCGTGGGCTCGCCCAAGCGCCGCGAGATCGGCCACGGGGCGCTCGCCGAGCGTGCGCTGATCCCGGTGCTGCCGACCCGCGAGGAGTTCCCCTACGCGATCCGTCAGGTGTCCGAGGCCCTCGGCTCCAACGGCTCCACCTCCATGGGCTCGGTCTGCGCCTCGACCATGTCGCTGCTGAACGCCGGTGTGCCGCTCAAGGCCGCCGTCGCCGGTATCGCCATGGGCCTGATCTCGCAGGAGATCGACGGCAAGACCCACTATGTCGCGCTGACCGACATCCTCGGCGCCGAGGACGCGTTCGGCGACATGGACTTCAAGGTCGCCGGCACCAAGACCTTCGTCACCGCGCTCCAGCTGGACACCAAGCTCGACGGCATCCCCGCCTCGGTCCTCGGTGCCGCGCTGAAGCAGGCCCACGACGCGCGTCTGCACATCCTGGACGTGATGAACGAGGCGATCGACGTCCCGGACGAGATGTCCGAGTTCGCGCCGCGCATCATCACCATCAAGATCCCGGTGGACAAGATCGGTGAGGTCATCGGCCCGAAGGGCAAGATGATCAACCAGATCCAGGAGGACACCGGCGCGGACATCACCATCGAGGACGACGGCACCATCTACATTGGTGCGGTCGACGGCCCCTCGGCGGAAGCTGCCCGTACGACGATCAACCAGATCGCCAACCCGACCATGCCGGAGGTCGGCGAGCGCTACCTGGGCACCGTGGTGAAGACCACGACCTTTGGCGCGTTCGTCTCGCTCATGCCGGGCAAGGACGGCCTGCTGCACATCTCGCAGATCCGCAAGCTCGCCGGTGGCAAGCGCGTGGAGAACGTCGAGGACGTGCTCGCGGTCGGCTCCAAGGTGCAGGTCGAGATCGCCGAGATCGACCCGCGCGGCAAGCTCTCGCTGATCCCGGTCGTCGAGGACGAGGCCGCCGACGAGGCTTCGGCCGAGGCCAAGTAAGCAGCACACAGGACGGCCCAGGCCTGTCGCGGCCCGGGCCGCCGCCCACGGAGGCGGCGGCCCGGGCCGTACCCCTGTCCGGGGTCGCACTCCCGGCTCCGCCCCCGCACGCGGGCGGGCCCCGCATTCATTCCGTTCACGCTTCTCCCAGCCGGAGGCATTCGGTGGCACAGCCCACGGCAGCTCAACAGCGGCCCGGTACGACCAAGACCCTGCTCAAGGGGGTGGACGGAGCCGGGACGGTCCGCCGCACCGTCCTGCCCGGAGGGCTGCGGATCGTCACCGAGACCCTGCCCACGGTCCGCTCGGCGGCCTTCGGGATCTGGGTCGGCGTCGGATCCCGCGACGAGACGCCGGTGCTCAACGGCGCCACGCACTACCTGGAGCACCTGCTCTTCAAGGGCACCGAGCGGCGCAGCGCGCTGGACATCTCCTCCGCGCTGGACGCGGTCGGCGGCGAGATGAACGCCTTCACCGCCAAGGAGTACACCTGCTACTACGCCCGGGTGCTCGACAACGACCTGCCGCTCGCCATAGACGTGGTCAGCGACATGCTCACCGGCTCGCTGATCCGGCAGGAGGACATCGACACCGAGCGCGACGTCGTCCTCGAAGAGATCGCGATGACCGAGGACGACCCGAGCGATGTCGTGCACGACCTCTTCGCGCAGGTCATGTACGGCTCCTCGCCGCTGGGACGCCCGGTGCTCGGCACCGTCGACACCATCAACGCGCTGACCCGGGACCAGGTCGCGGGCTTCTACAAGCGCCGTTACCGCCCGAGCACCTGGTGGTCGCGGCCGCCGGGAACGTCGACCACGCCGCGGTGGTGCGCCAGGTCGAGCGGGCCTTCACCGCCGCCGGCGCGCTCCGCGACGCCGACCTGCTCCCCGCCGACCCGCGCGGCGGAACCCGGGCGCTGCGCACCGCCGGCCAGGTCCAGATCCTGGACCGCCCGACCGAGCAGGCGCACCTGGTGCTCGGCCTGCCCGGCCTGGCCCGCCGCGACGAGCGGCGCTGGGCGCTGGGCGTGCTCAACTCCGCTCTCGGCGGCGGCATGAGCTCCCGGCTGTTCCAGGAGGTCCGCGAGAAGCGCGGGCTGGCCTACTCCGTCTACTCGTACTCCTCCTCCTACGCCGACACCGGCCTGTGGGGGATCTATGCCGGATGCCAGCCCAAGCGGGTGGAGGAGGTGCTGAAGATCTGCCGCGAGGAACTCCAGAAGGTGGCCGAGCACGGCATCACCGAGGAGGAGCTGGCCCGCGCCATCGGGCAGATCTCCGGCTCCACCGTGCTCGGGATGGAGGACACCGGCTCGCTGATGTCCCGCGTCGGCAAGGCCGAGCTGTGCTACGGCACCCATCTGTCGGTGGACGAGCAGCTGGCCAAGATCGCCGCGGTCACCCTGGACGACGTGCGCGAGGTCGCCACCTCAGTGCTCGGCGGCTACCGGCCCTCGCTCGCGGTGATCGGCCCGGTCAACGGCAAGCGCGCGGCCAGGATCACCGAAGCGGTGTCCTGAGCAGCCGGTCCTCCGCATCCCCTCACTTCCATTCACTCCCAGGAGTCACGCACCATGAGCACCTCCCTGCGGGTCGCCGTGATCGGCGCACACGGCCGGATCGGCTCCGAGGCCGTCCGGGCCGTCGAGGCGGCACCGGACCTGGAACTCGTGGCCGCGCTCGGCCGCGGCGACAGCCTGGACGCGCTGACCGGGGCCGGCGCCCAGGTCGCGGTCGAGCTGACCCACCCCGACGCGGTCATGGCCAACCTGGAGTTCTGCACGGCTGCCGGGATCCACTCGGTGGTCGGCACCACCGGCTGGAACGAGGAGCGGCTGGCCGCACTGAACGGCTGGCTGGCCGCCTCGCCCGGCACCGGGGTGCTGATCGCGCCGAACTTCTCCATCGGCGCGGTGCTCACCATGCGCTTCGCCCAGCAGGCGGCCCGCTTCTTCGAGTCGGTCGAGGTCATCGAGCTGCACCACAACAACAAGGCCGACGCCCCCAGCGGCACCGCCACCCGGACGGCGCAGCTGATCGCCGCCGCCCGGGCCGAGGCCGGCGCCGCCCCGCAGCAGGACCCGACCACCCACGGCCTGCCCGGAGCCCGCGGCGCGGACGTCGACGGCGTGCCGGTGCACTCGGTGCGGCTGCGCGGGCTGCTGGCCCACCAGGAGGTGCTCTTCGGTGGCACCGGCGAGACTCTGACGATCCGTCATGACTCGCTGCACCACAGCTCCTTCATGCCGGGCATCCTGCTCGGCGTGCGCCGGGTGGGCCAGGCGCCGGGGCTGACCTTCGGCCTGGAGAACTTCCTGTTCGCTGATCAGGGCGCTGATCAGGGCACCGCCTCCGGAGAGTGAATTCATGATCGCCCGTGTGATGTACTTCGTCGTCTCGATCGCCCTGCTGCTCGGATTCGTGGTGATCGTGGTCACCGGCGGCCAGCTGATCGCCACCGGCAGCGCCGCGGCGATGGGCATCGGTGTCTGCGCCGAGGTACTGGTGGCCCTGGGCTGCTGGTTCCTCTGGAAGACCTACCGCTTCGGCCGCCGCAGCGGGCAGCTCGCCCGCCAGCTGGAGGCCGAGGGCGGGCTGCCGGTCGACGAGCTGAAGCGGTCCGCGGCCGGTCGGATCGACCGCGACGCCGCCGACGAGGTCTTCGCCCGCAGGCAGGCGGAGACCGAGTCGGCACCCGAGGACTGGCGTGCCTGGTTCCGGCTGGCGGTCGCCTACGCGGACGCCCGGGACACCCCCCGGGCCCGCAGGGCCATGCAGCGGGCGATCAGGCTCCACGACGCGCGGGCGTAGCCCCGGCCCCGGCCGGGCGGCGCGGGCCCACCACCCCGGTGGGCACCGCCGCCGCGTACTCCAGCTCCGGCAGAAAGGCCCCGCCGAGCCGCAGCACATGGCGTCCGCCGGTCGGACGCAGCCCCTGCCGTTCGTAGAAGGCCCGGCCCCGGGCATTGGCCTCCAGCACCCAGAGCACCTGCTGCTCGAAGCCGTCCGCCCGCAGCCGCGCGCAGGCGGCGGTCAGCAGCGCCGCACCGGCCCCGGTCGACCAGGAGTCCGGGTGGGCGTACAGCGAGTAGACCTCGCCCCGGGCCGGGCCGCCGCGCAGCCGCTCCAGCGTCGGGCGCTCCGGGCCGCACATCACAAAGGCGATGCTGTGCCCGTCCCGCTCCGCCAGCAGGCAGTGCCGGCCGGCCGGGTTCTCCCGGAACCGGCGCAGGGCCCGCGCCAGCTCCTCCGGGCCGGTGTCCATGGCGTCCAGGTAGGCCGGCGGCATGATCCCCGCGTACGCCGCCCGCCAGGAGGCCGCCCGCAGCCGCACCACGTCGGCGACGTCATCGGTGGTGGCAGGGCGTACCACCGGCGGCGCGAGTTGTCCGGGCACTGCTGCTGGCCTCCTGTGATTCCGCCCCTCGCCCCGCTGTTGAAGGGATCAGGACAGACAAGGTCCTGTCAGCGGGGGCCGATACTCTCAATCCAGGTTCGCACCCGGACCGCCAAGAAAGGAAACTGCCAGGTGACCGACGAAACCCCCGCCGTGCCGGAGCCCGTCTTCCGGGACGACGTCACCGTCGAGCTCGTGCGCTCCAGCGCTCAGGACGCCGACGTGCTTTTCGCCGCCCGGGTGTCCACCGCTGGTGAGCAGTCGCTCGACGAGCTCCAGAAGGACCCGGCCCGCTCCAAGGGCCTGATCAACTACCTGATGCGGGACCGGCACGGCACCCCGTTCGAGCACAACTCGATGACCTTCCTGGTCAGCGCCCCGATCTTCGTCTTCCGCGAGTTCCAGCGGCACCGCGTCGGCTTCTCCTACAACGAGGAGAGCGGTCGCTACCGCGAGCTCCAGCCGGTCTTCTACGTGCCCGCCCCGGAGCGCAAGCTGGTCCAGAAGGGCCGTCCGGGGAAGTACGAATTTTTCGAGGGCACGCCCGAGCAGCAGAAGGCCGTGACCGTGGCGATGGAGGAGTCCTACCGCCAGTCCTACCAGGCGTACCAGAGCATGCTGGCCGAGGGCGTGGCGCGGGAGGTGGCCCGGGCGGTGCTGCCGGTGGGGCTGTTCTCCTCGATGTACGCGACCTGCAACGCCCGCTCGCTGATGCACTTCCTGTCGCTGCGCACCAAGGACGACCGCGCCAAGGTCCCGTCCTTCCCGCAGCGGGAGATCGAGATGGTCGCCGAGAAGATGGAACGGGAGTGGGCCGGGCTGATGCCGCTCACCCATGCCGCCTTCAACGAGCACGGCCGGGTCGCGCCCTAGCCCGGGTGTCACTCCTGGGTGAGATCTCCGCTATGTCCCATTTGCGGTAAATCTTGATATTCCTTAGTCTCAAAGCACGAGCCCCGGTGCTGTCTGAACCCCCGAGCAGGCAGCACCGGGCTCTCTGTGCGCCTCGCCACCCCCTCGGGGTGGACTGCTTGTACGTTCGACCACCAGCAACGAGTAGCGTTGGGTCCATGGCTCCGACCTCCACCCCTGAGATCCCCTTCGGCAGGGCGCTTACCGCGATGGTGACCCCCTTCACCGCCGACGGCTCCCTCGACCTCGAAGGCGCCCAGCGTCTGGCCGTCCACCTCGTCGACGCCGGCAACGACGGACTCGTCGTCAACGGCACCACCGGCGAGTCGCCGACCACCACCGACGCTGAGAAATCAGCCCTGGTCAGGGCGGTACTGGAGGCTGTCGGCGATCGCGCTCATGTGATCGCGGGCGTGGGTAGCAACGACACCCGGCACACCCTGGAGCTGGCCCGCGAGGCCGAGCGCATCGGAGCCCACGGCCTGCTGGTGGTCACCCCGTACTACAGCAAGCCCCCGCAGGAGGGCCTCTACCGGCACTTCACCGCCGTGGCCGACGCCACCGGCCTGCCGGTCATGCTGTACGACATCCCCGGGCGCTCCGGGGTCGCGATCGACACCGAGACCTTCGCCCGTCTGGGCGAGCACCCCCGGATCGTCGCCAACAAGGACGCCAAGGGCGACCTCGCCGCCGCCGGCTGGGCCATGGCTCGCAGCGGCCTGGCCTGGTACTCCGGTGACGACATGCTCAACCTGCCGTTGCTGTCGATCGGCGCGGTCGGCTTCGTCAGCGTCGTCGGCCATCTCGCCACCCCGGAACTGCGCGCCATGCTGGATGCCTTCCTGGCCGGTGACCGGGCCAAGGCCGCCGAGATACACCAACGGCTGCTCCCGGTCTTCACCGGCATGTTCCGCACGCAGGGTGTCATCACCACCAAGGCCGCCCTGGGCTTCCAGGGCCTCCCGGCGGGGCCGCTGCGGCTCCCGCTGGTCGAGGCCACCGAGGCCGAGGCCGAGCAGCTCAAGAGGGATCTCCTCGCTGGAGGGTACACCTCTGACAACAGACGTTCACGTCCCGCTGCCGCGGTGACGTGCAGCACCACGGAAAATCCGTAACGATGCCGCCTGCGCCGTGCACCCGTCCAGGGTGTCCGGTGCGTGCGGAAAGGAGAGACTTTTGAGCCATCCGCATCCTGACCTGGGTACCCCGCCGCCGCTCGCCCCGGGGGCCCTTCGGGTCACCCCGCT
This sequence comes from Streptacidiphilus sp. 4-A2, assembly GCA_014284505.1. GTDB lineage: Bacteria > Actinomycetota > Actinomycetes > Streptomycetales > Streptomycetaceae > Streptacidiphilus. The sequence continues at coordinate 8,183,413 of JAAFYY010000001.1, forward strand.
CGGCGGCCTCGGCGAGATCGGCCGCAACATGACGGTGTTCGAGTACGGCGGCCGCCTGCTCATCATCGACTGCGGCGTGCTCTTCCCCGAGGAGCAGCAGCCCGGCGTCGACCTGATCCTGCCCGACTTCACCTCCATCCGGGACCGGCTGGACAAGATCGACGGCATCGTCCTCACCCACGGGCACGAGGACCACATCGGCGCTGTCCCCTACCTCCTCCGGGAGAAGCCGGACATCCCGCTGATCGGCTCCAAGCTCACCCTCGCGCTGATCGAGGCCAAGCTCCAGGAGCACCGCATCCGGCCGTACACGCTGGAGGTGAAGGAGGGAGAGCGCGAGCGCATCGGCGTGTTCGACTGCGAGTTCATCGCGGTCAACCACTCCATCCCGGACGCGCTCGCGGTCGCCGTCCGCACCCCGGCCGGCATGGTCGTCGCCACCGGCGACTTCAAGATGGACCAGCTGCCGCTGGACAAGCGCCTCACCGACCTGCCGACCTTCGCCCGTCTGGGCGAGGAGGGCATCGACCTGCTGCTGGTGGACTCCACCAACGCCGAGGTGCCCGGGTTCATCGCGCCGGAGCGGGACATCGGCCCGGTGCTCCAGCAGGTCTTCGACCGGGCTGACAAGCGGATCATCGTGGCGAGCTTCGCCAGCCATGTGCACCGCATCCAGCAGGTCCTGGACACCGCCCACGAGTTCGGCCGCAAGGTCGCCTTCGTCGGCCGCTCCATGGTCCGCAATATGGGCATCGCCCGTGACCTCGGCTACCTCAAGGTGCCGGGCGGTCTGGTCGTCGATGTCAAGGCGCTGGACGACCTGCCCGACGAGGATGTGGTGCTGGTCTGCACCGGGTCCCAGGGCGAGCCGATGGCGGCGCTGTCGCGGATGGCCAACCGCGACCACCAGATCCGGATCGTCGAGGGTGACACCGTGATCCTGGCCTCGTCGCTCATCCCGGGCAACGAGAACGCGGTCTACCGGGTCATCAACGGCCTCACCCGCTGGGGTGCGGACGTGGTGCACAAGGGCAACGCCAAGGTGCACGTCTCCGGCCACGCCTCCGCCGGTGAGCTGCTGTACTTCTTCAACATCTGCAAGCCGCGCAACCTGATGCCGGTCCACGGCGAGTGGCGGCACCTGCGGGCGGTCTCCGAACTCGGGCAGAAGACCGGCGTTCCCAAGGAGCGGGTGGTCATCGCCGAGGACGGTGTGGTGGTCGACCTGATCGACGGCGTCGCCCGGATCGTCGGCAAGGTCCAGGCCGGCTACGTCTACGTGGACGGCCTCTCGGTCGGTGACATCACCGAGGGCTCGCTCAAGGACCGCCGCATCCTCGGCGAGGAGGGCATCGTCTCGGTGTTCCTGGTCGTCGACTCCGCCACCGGCAAGGTGGTCAGCGGTCCCAACATCCAGGCCAGAGGCTCCGGCATCGATGACGACGCCTTCGGGCCGGCCATCGTGAAGATGCAGGAGGCCCTGAACCGCTCGGCGCAGGACGGGGTCATCGAGCCCCGTCAGGTGCAGCAGCTGGTGCGCCGGGTGCTCGGCAAGTGGGTGTCCGACACCTACCGCCGCCGCCCGATGATCCTCCCGGTCGTGGTCGAGGTCTGACCTCGCAGCACCACAACCCGCCGATGCCCCGCCGACCCAGGTCGGCGGGGGCATCCCGGTTTGACACACCCTTGACGGGATGCGTAATGTTCTCCGGGTTGCCCTGCCTGCGGGTGGTGGCGGCCAATCCCCTGAACTGTTTCGCACGGCCTTCTTTGGCGTGCTTTTGTTCGGGAATTTGCGGTGGTGAGCGTTAAACCGGTGGATTTCACATTGGTGGTGTGCTTCCGCTAGAGTTTCACTCGTCGGAACGGGCCGGAAACGGCGCGGGAACGGCGGACGGCAGGCCGGAAACGGTCTGCTAAGCTGGAAAACGAAGAACGAAGCGCCCGGAGAGACCGGTGAAAGGGTCTTGAAGGAAGCGTCCGTTCCTTGAGAACTCAACAGCGTGCCAAAAGTCAACGCCAGATATGTTGATACCCCGTCCGTTTGTCGGACGAGGTTCCTTTGATGCACAAAACACTAGCGAGGACGCAGTGCACGGGGCCAGCTATTCCGCTGGTTGCTGTGCCGCTCAACGCGAGTGGTGACCCGATGACGGGTAATCATTCACGGAGAGTTTGATCCTGGCTCAGGACGAACGCTGGCGGCGTGCTTAACACATGCAAGTCGAACGGTGAAGCCCTTCGGGGTGGATCAGTGGCGAACGGGTGAGTAACACGTGGGCAATCTGCCCCAGATTCTGGGACAACACCGGGAAACCGGTGCTAATACCGGATACGACGCATCTCCGCATGGGGTGTGCGTGGAAAGCTCCGGCGATCTGGGATGAGCCCGCGGCCTATCAGCTTGTTGGTGGGGTAATGGCCTACCAAGGCGACGACGGGTAGCCGGCCTGAGAGGGCGACCGGCCACACTGGGACTGAGACACGGCCCAGACTCCTACGGGAGGCAGCAGTGGGGAATATTGCACAATGGGCGAAAGCCTGATGCAGCGACGCCGCGTGAGGGATGACGGCCTTCGGGTTGTAAACCTCTTTCAGCAGGGAAGAAGCGCAAGTGACGGTACCTGCAGAAGAAGCACCGGCTAACTACGTGCCAGCAGCCGCGGTAATACGTAGGGTGCGAGCGTTGTCCGGAATTATTGGGCGTAAAGAGCTCGTAGGCGGCTTGTCACGTCGGATGTGAAAGCCCGGGCTTAACTCCGGGTCTGCATTCGATACGGGCAGGCTAGAGTGTGGTAGGGGAGATCGGAATTCCTGGTGTAGCGGTGAAATGCGCAGATATCAGGAGGAACACCGGTGGCGAAGGCGGATCTCTGGGCCATTACTGACGCTGAGGAGCGAAAGCGTGGGGAGCGAACAGGATTAGATACCCTGGTAGTCCACGCCGTAAACGTTGGGAACTAGGTGTGGGTCACATTCCACGTGGTCCGCGCCGCAGCTAACGCATTAAGTTCCCCGCCTGGGGAGTACGGCCGCAAGGCTAAAACTCAAAGGAATTGACGGGGGCCCGCACAAGCAGCGGAGCATGTGGCTTAATTCGACGCAACGCGAAGAACCTTACCAAGGCTTGACATATACCGGAAACGGCCAGAGATGGTCGCCCCTTGTGGTCGGTATACAGGTGGTGCATGGTTGTCGTCAGCTCGTGTCGTGAGATGTTGGGTTAAGTCCCGCAACGAGCGCAACCCTCGTTCTGTGTTGCCAGCGGGTTATGCCGGGGACTCACAGGAGACTGCCGGGGTCAACTCGGAGGAAGGTGGGGACGACGTCAAATCATCATGCCCCTTATGTCTTGGGCTGCACACGTGCTACAATGGCCGGTACAATGAGCTGCGATACCGCGAGGTGGAGCGAATCTCAAAAAGCCGGTCTCAGTTCGGATTGGGGTCTGCAACTCGACCCCATGAAGTCGGAGTTGCTAGTAATCGCAGATCAGCATTGCTGCGGTGAATACGTTCCCGGGCCTTGTACACACCGCCCGTCACGTCACGAAAGTCGGTAACACCCGAAGCCGGTGGCCTAACCCGTAAGGGAAGGAGCTGTCGAAGGTGGGACCAGCGATTGGGACGAAGTCGTAACAAGGTAGCCGTACCGGAAGGTGCGGCTGGATCACCTCCTTTCTAAGGAGCACTTCTTGCCGCTTCGGCGGCCAGGGGCCAGAACATCGGCGCATGTCCGGTGCTGGTTGCTCATGGGTGGAACGTTGACTATTCGGCACGGTTCGTCTGGTTGGGTCAGTACTGCGCTTCGGCGCGTGGAACGCACTGCTGGGTGGGTCGGGTCGGGCACGTTGTTGGGTCCTGAGGGCGCGGCCGTATGGCTGGGTCTTCGGTACGCCGGCCCCAGTGAACTTCACGCGAGTCTTCGTGTGGGGGTGATGGGTGGCTGGTCGTTGCTTGAGAACTGCACAGTGGACGCGAGCATCTGTGGCCAAGTTTTTAAGGGCGCACGGTGGATGCCTTGGCACTAGGAACCGATGAAGGACGTGGGAGGCCGCGATAGGCCCCGGGGAGCTGTCAACCGAGCTTTGATCCGGGGGTGTCCGAATGGGGAAACCCGGCAGTCGTCATGGGCTGTCACCCGCTGCTGAACACATAGGCAGTGTGGAGGGAACGCGGGGAAGTGAAACATCTCAGTACCCGCAGGAAGAGAAAACAACCGTGATTCCGAGAGTAGTGGCGAGCGAAATCGGATGAGGCTAAACCGTTGTGGTGTGAGACCCGGCAGGGGTTGCCACTTCGGGGTCGTGGGAGAATTCTTGATCAGTCTGCCGGTTGGTCGGAGAGTCAGAAACCGTATGGGTAGTCGAAGGACATGCGAAAGGTCCGGCGTAGAGGGTAAGACCCCCGTAGACGAAATCTGTACGGCTCTCTTGAGTTTTTCCCAAGTAGCACGGAGCCCGAGAAATTCCGTGTGAATCTGGCGGGACCACCCGCTAAGCCTAAATATTCCCTAGTGACCGATAGCGGATAGTACCGTGAGGGAATGGTGAAAAGTACCGCGGGAGCGGAGTGAAATAGTACCTGAAACCGTGTGCCTACAAGCCGTGGGAGCGTCGCCAGTCTTTGGCTGGTCGTGACTGCGTGCCTTTTGAAGAATGAGCCTGCGAGTTTGCGGTGTGTTGCGAGGTTAACCCGTGTGGGGTAGCCGTAGCGAAAGCGAGTCCGAATAGGGCGGTTGAGTAGCGCGCCCAAGACCCGAAGCGGAGTGATCTAGCCATGGGCAGGTTGAAGCGCGGGTAAGACCGTGTGGAGGACCGAACCCACCAGGGTTGAAAACCTGGGGGATGACCTGTGGTTAGGGGTGAAAGGCCAATCAAACTCCGTGATAGCTGGTTCTCCCCGAAATGCATTTAGGTGCAGCGTCGCGTGTTTCTTGCCGGAGGTAGAGCACTGGATAGGCGATGGGCCCCACCGGGTTACTGACCTTAGCCAAACTCCGAATGCCGGTAAGTGAGAGCGCGGCAGTGAGACTGTGGGGGATAAGCTCCATGGTCGAGAGGGAAACAGCCCAGAACACCGGCTAAGCCCCTAAGCGTGTGCTAAGTGGGAAAGGATGTGGAGTCGCAGAGACAACCAGGAGGTTGGCTTAGAAGCAGCCACCCTTTAAAGAGTGCGTAATAGCTCACTGGTCAAGTGATTCCGCGCCGACAATGTAGCGGGGCTCAAGTACACCGCCGAAGCCGTGTCATTGCAGCATTAACTCCTAACGGGGGCTGTGATGGGTAGGGGAGCGTCGTGTGCCGGGTGAAGCGGCGGCGGAAGCCAGTCGTGGACGGTATACGAGTGAGAATGCAGGCATGAGTAGCGATACAAGAGTGGGAAACTCTTGCGCCGATTGACCAAGGGTTCCTGGGTCAAGCTGATCTGCCCAGGGTAAGTCGGGACCTAAGGCGAGGCCGACAGGCGTAGTCGATGGACAACGGGTTGATATTCCCGTACCCGCTTTGAAGCGCCAACGTCGAACCCAGTAATGCTAAGCCCGTGAAGCCGTCTCGGATCCTTCGGGTGAAGAGGAGTGGTGGAGCCGGTGACCCAAGTTGGTAGTAGGTGAGCGATGGGGTGACGCAGGAAGGTAGTCCAGCCCGGGCGGTGGTAGTCCCGGGGTAAGGGTGTAGGACGTGGGGTAGGCAAATCCGCCTCACATATAGTCTGAGACCTGATGCCGAGCCGATTGTGGTGAAGTGGATGATCCTATGCTGTCGAGAAAAGCCTCTAGCGAGTTTCATGGCGGCCCGTACCCCAAACCGACTCAGGTGGTCAGGTAGAGAATACCGAGGCGTTCGGGTGAACTATGGTTAAGGAACTCGGCAAAATGCCCCGTAACTTCGGGAGAAGGGGGCCGGTTGTGGTGATGGGACTTGCTCCTTGAGCTGTGGCCGGCCGCAGAGACCAGCGAGAAGCGACTGTTTACTAAAAACACAGGTCCGTGCGAAGCCGTAAGGCGATGTATACGGACTGACGCCTGCCCGGTGCTGGAACGTTAAGGGGACCGGTTAGCTCTGTTTCGACGGGGCGAAGCTGAGAACTTAAGCGCCAGTAAACGGCGGTGGTAACTATAACCATCCTAAGGTAGCGAAATTCCTTGTCGGGTAAGTTCCGACCTGCACGAATGGCGTAACGACTTCTCGACTGTCTCAACCATAGGCCCGGTGAAATTGCATTACGAGTAAAGATGCTCGTTTCGCGCAGCAGGACGGAAAGACCCCGGGACCTTTACTATAGCTTGATATTGGTGTTCGGTTCGGCTTGTGTAGGATAGGTGGGAGACTTTGAAGCGGCCACGCCAGTGGTTGTGGAGTCGTCGTTGAAATACCACTCTGGTCGTGCTGGATGTCTAACCTGGGTCCGTGATCCGGATCAGGGACAGTGTCTGGTGGGTAGTTTAACTGGGGCGGTTGCCTCCTAAAATGTAACGGAGGCGCCCAAAGGTTCCCTCAGCCTGGTTGGCAATCAGGTGTTGAGTGTAAGTGCACAAGGGAGCTTGACTGTGAGACCGACGGGTCGAGCAGGTGCGAAAGCAGGGACTAGTGATCCGGCGGTGGCTTGTGGAAGCGCCGTCGCTCAACGGATAAAAGGTACCCCGGGGATAACAGGCTGATCTTCCCCAAGAGTCCATATCGACGGGATGGTTTGGCACCTCGATGTCGGCTCGTCGCATCCTGGGGCTGGAGTAGGTCCCAAGGGTTGGGCTGTTCGCCCATTAAAGCGGTACGCGAGCTGGGTTTAGAACGTCGTGAGACAGTTCGGTCCCTATCCGCTGCGCGCGTAGGAGTCTTGAGAAGGGCTGTCCCTAGTACGAGAGGACCGGGACGGACGAACCTCTGGTGTGCCAGTTGTCCTGCCAAGGGCATGGCTGGTTGGCTACGTTCGGGAGGGATAACCGCTGAAAGCATCTAAGCGGGAAGCCTGCTTCGAGATGAGGGCTCCCATCACCTTGAGTGAGTAAGGCTCCCAGTAGACGACTGGGTTGATAGGCCGGATGTGGAAGCCCTGTGAGGGGTGGAGCTGACCGGTACTAATAGGCCGAGGGCTTGTCCATAGTTGCTACGCGTCCACTGTGTTGTTCTGAAGAAACGACCCCCTGCTTCCGGCAGCGTGTGTGTTGATATCTTCATAGTGTTTCGGTGGTCATAGCGTGAGGGAAACGCCCGGTTACATTCCGAACCCGGAAGCTAAGCCTCATAGCGCCGATGGTACTGCAAGGGGACCTTGTGGGAGAGTAGGACGCCGCCGAACAACCTTTAGCTGTAGGCCCCCTGACCTTGTGTCAGGGGGCCTACACGCATTTGTGGACCAGTTCAGCCGGGCCAGTATCCGAACCGGCTCAGCCGTCCGTCCTGGCCGGGAGCAGCAGGTGCATTGCCAGCCCGGCGAGCAGGGCCCAGACGGGTGAACTCAGTCCGAAGGCGCTGACGCCTGATGCGGCAACCGCGAAGGTGATGACCGCCGCCTCGCGTCCCTGCACATCGGTGAGCGAGGTGGAGAGAGCCGAGCCGAGGGTGCCGAGCAAGGCGAGCCCGGCGGCGGCTTCGACCAGGAGCGGCGGCGCGGCGCTGAGCAGCGCGGCGGAGAGGCCGGCGGCCAGCCCGAACACGATGTAGAGCGAGCCCGCGGTGACCGAGGCGATCCAGCGGCGTCCGCGGTCGGGGTGGGCGTCCGGGCCGGCGGACAGGGCCGCGCTGATGGCGGCGAGGTTGACCATGTAGAGGCCGCCCGCCGCTCCGGCCGCGGTGGCCAGGCCGGTGCCGACCAGGATGGGCCGGGTACGGGGCTGGTAGCCGAAGTGTGTGAGCACGGCGGTGCCCGGGATGTTCTGTGAGGCCATGGTGATCACGTACAGCGGGAGGGCGATGCTGAGGATCGCACCCGCACTGAAGGCCGGTGTGGTGAAGGTCGGCGTGGGCAGCAGTCCGCCGCTGTGTCCGGTCGCGTGGGTGTGGTCGATCAGCAGCGCGACCATCGCCGCGGCCAGTGCGCCGGGGGTGGCCCAGCGGCGGGCGAAGCGGGTGAGCAGGGCCCAGACCGCGATGGCGGGCAGGGCAAGCGCCGGAAGTTGGTCGGCGGCCCGGACCGGGGCGAGGCAGAGCGGCAGCAGTACTCCGGCGAGCAGCGCGGTGGCGATCGAGTTGGGTATTGCCGAGATCCAGCGTTCCAGCCGCCCCCACAGTCCGGTGAGTGCGATCAGCAGTCCGCTGATCAGGAAGGCGCCTACGGCGTAACGGTATCCGCCGTGCTGCTGACCGGCGTTGACCAGCAGTGCGGCTCCGGGTGTGGACCAGGCGATGCTGATCGGCTGGCGGTGGCGCAGCCCGAACCAGATGGCCAGTCCGCCCATGGCGAGGCAGAGCAGGAAGAGGCCGGAGACCGCCTGGCGCGGATCGGCTCCGACCGCTCGCAGCCCGCTGAGCACCAGTACGAAGGAGCTGGTGAAGCCGACGATGGCGGTGACCAGTCCGGCGCTGAGCGGCTGGCTGAGTGGTGCCGTCTGCTGCGGTGAGGGGTCCGGCGGCGACACCGTGGTCTGTGCCGGTGAGTCGGGTGACGTGGGCGCGGGCTCGTTCTGTTGTTGCTGCTCGGTTGTCGGCATGTGCTCCCCCTGGGCTGTTGGCTGCTTGTCGAGCTGCGTTCCGTTTATGGAACGATAGCCGCCGGGGGATACTCGATGCCATGGTTCAGGCATGGTCGGAGGAGTCGGCCGCGGAGACGGGGCAGCGGATCCGACGGCTGCGGGGCGAGCGCGGGCTCAGCCTCTCGGAGCTGGCCCGGAGGGCGGGCATCGGCAAGGCGACGCTCTCCGGCCTGGAGACCGGTACCCGCAACCCCACCGCGGGGACCCTCTATGCCATCGCGGGGCAGCTGGAGGTGCCGCTCGCGGCACTGCTGACCGCGCCGGGGGCCGGCCCGCAGCAGGCAGGCCCCGTGGTGCACGGGGAGGCCGTTTCGGCGACGCTGCTGGAGGCGTTCGTGGACGGGGGCGTCAGCACCGAGCTGTACCGGCTGCGGATCCGCCCCGGTTCGGTGCAGACCTCACCCGCGCACGGTCCCGGGGTGGTCGAGTATCTGACCGTGTTCAGCGGCAGGGCCCTGGTCGGGCCGGTCGCCGCACCGCTGGTGGTCCGCGCCGGGGAGCATGCGTCCTGGGCCAGCGACGCGCCGCACAGCTATGCGGCGCTGGATCAGGTCGAGGTCCAGGCCAGCCTGCTGATCCGGCATCCGCTGCGGGGGCCGTTGCCCTGACGTCCACCCGCGCCGGAAAGCGGCCCTGAAGTGTCCGTTGTCGGTCCTTGACGTTACGGTGTGCCCAAACGGTGCACCTGGACGCTGTCGTCGGACGACGGGCCCGATCCCGAGGGAGGCGGTTTGCCTTGCAGAACCTGACGCTGTCCTGGCAGTCCGCCGGGGCCCTGAGCGTGGCCGTCTACGCGGGGTCGGTGGGGCTGCGGCGTACCGGCCGGACGGCAGTCGGCCTGGTACTGCGTGAGGCCGCGACGGTGGTGGCGCTCTTCGCCGTCTGGCAGTTCGCCGGCCAGCTGTCGGTGATGGGCACCGAGGACGCCGTCGCCCGCGGCCAGTGGATCTGGACCACCGAGCGAAGACTCGGGTTCCCCAGCGAGGCCGCGTTGCAGCGCTGGTTCCTGCCGCACCAACTGCTGGTCCAGGGCGCCGACTACTACTACGCGGTCATGCACTTCGGCGTGATGATCGCGCTGCTGGTCTGGCTGTTCCTGCGGCACCGGGAGTCCTATCCGTGGGCGCGGACCACGCTGGTGCTGGTCACCGCGATGTCGCTGGCGGTGCAGCTGATACCGGTGGCCCCGCCGCGGCTGATTCCGCTGTCGGGGATGGTCGACACCGCCGCCCTGTACGGCCAGTCGGTCTACGGGACGACGATCGACGGTGTCCAGGCCGACTCCTACTCCGCCATGCCCTCGGTGCATGTCGCCTGGTGCCTGCTGGTGGCGGTGGCGGTGATCAGAGTGAGCCGCAGCCGCTGGCGCTGGCTGATCCTGCTGCATCCGCTGATCACCGTGACGGTGGTGCTGGTGACGGCGAATCACTACTGGCTGGACTGCCTGGCGGCGGTGGCGCTGCTGCTGCTCAGCTACCTGCTCCAGTGGGCCGGGGCGCGTGCGGTCCGGCGCCTGCGTGCGGCCCGGCCGGGGCCGGCTCCGGCCACACACCCGGACGGGCGGCCGGGCGAACACGCCGACGAACTGTCCGACGGGCGGCCCGACGAACACCCCGACGAACACCCCGACGAGGTCCCGCTCCCGACGACCGGCTGACACCCTCCGCCCCGGGCGGGCGGGGTCAGCGGGCGGGTACCCGCAGGGCCAGGATGGCCATGTCGTCCGAGGCCGGCTCCGGCGCGAAGCGCTCCACCGCGCGCAGTACCCGGGCCGCGACCGCCCCCGCGGTGAGGCCGGTGCAGCCGGCCAGGACCTCGGCGAGGCCGTCGTCGCCGAGCATCCGGGTGCCCTCGCGCCGTTCGGTGACGCCGTCGGTCACGCAGAGCAGCACGTCGCCGGGATCGAGGATGAAGGTCTCCTCGTCGAGTTCGAGGTCCTCCATCACGCCCAGCAGCGGCTGCGGTTCGGCGGCGGCGGTGACCGTGCCGTCGGGGCGCAGCCGCAGCGGCAGCGGGTGTCCGGCGCAGACCGAGCGGACCTCGACCGAGCCGTCCTGGTGCGGGGTCAGCTCGCCGTAGAGCAGGGTCAGGAACCGGCTGCGGGAGCCCTCGTCGAGGATGGCCGCGTTCAGCCGCTTCAGCACCTCGGGCGCGGACAGGCCCTCGCGGGCCAGCAGCCGCAGCGAGTGCCGGGCCAGGCCGGTGACGGCGGCCGCCTCCGGCCCGGTGCCGCAGACGTCGCCGATGGCGAAGCCGTAGCTGCCGGGGCGGATCGGGAAGACGTCGTAGAAGTCGCCGCCCACCTCGTTGCCCTCGCCTGCCGCGCGGTAGATCACCTCGACCTCCAGGCCGGGGATGCGGGGCATCTCCGGCGGCAGCAGGCTGCGTTGCAGGGCGCGGCTGATGGCGGTGCGCTCGGAGTAGAGCCGGGCGTTGTCCAGGGCCAGGGCGGCGCGGCGGGAGAGGTCCTCGGCGAGTTCCAGGATCTCCCGGCGGAAGCGTTCGTCGGCGGCCTTGCCCAGGGTGAGCATGCCGATGACCCGGTTGCGGGCCACCAGCGGCAGCACCACGGTCTCGCCGCCGACGGCCGCGGCGGCGGCCAGTGCGGCCGCCGGTCCGGTCCCCGGGTCCGAGCGGGAGGTGCTCTGTCCGGCCAGGCTGCGCAGGGAGACCCGCATCGCGCCCTCCTGTGCCGCGAGCGCCGGCGCGCGCCAGCTGCGCGCGCCGGGCAGGTTCAGCGGCTCCGGCGGCGGGATCCGGTTCAGCAGCGTGCGCAGCCCGTCGATCTGCTCCTCGTCCTCGTGCAGGACGAACGCCAGCTCGGGCGCGGACTGGTCGGTGATGGTGTAGACCGCGCACCAGGAGGCCAGGGTGGGCACGGTCATCTGTGCCATCAGGGCCAGCGTCTGATCCCGCTCCAGGGTGCCCGCGAGCAGGTCGGAGGCTTCCACCAGGAACGAGAGCGAGCCCCGGCGCAGCCGTTCCAGCTCGGTCAGCCGGGCGCTCTCGACCGCGAGGGCGATCCGGTCCGCGGCGAACTGGAGCCGCAGCGCGTCCTCGTTGCGGTACTGGTCCGCGGCCTGGGCGGCGACGCCGAGGGAGCCGGTGAGCCGCCCTTCGACCTTCAGCGGCACGGTCACCACGGACCGCAGGCCGGTGCCGGTGAGCAGCGGTACATTGCCCGGCTGTGCGGTGAGGTCGTCATGGACGGCGGGCAGTCGCGCCGAGCCGTAGCGCCCGGTTCCGGCCTCGACCGGGACCCGGGCGAAGCGCTGCCGGCCGGAGGGCAGGCCGCAGCTGGCGCGGACCTCCAGTTCGGTCTCGTCGTCGGTGGCCAGCAGCAGATAGGCGGCGTCACCGTCGAGCATGTCGCGGGCGCGTTCCACGGTGCGTTGCAGCAGACCGTCGAGGTCGTCGGGCGCGGGGCTGCCGATGAAGGCGTCGAAGGAGCGGGCGAAGCCGTGCAGGTCGGTGCTGTGGTTGTCGGCGGCGGGGGAGTCGCTGTGCTGGCTGCGGAAGGGCGACTGGAGCACGGCCCGCTCGTGTTCGCGCACCAGCAGGCAGACGGTGGAGGGCACCCCCTGGCTGTCCCTGACCCGCAGGTGCGCGCCGTACACCGGCATCACCCGGCCGTCGCCGCAGCGCAGCCCGTAGCTGCCCTCCCAGGGACAGCCGCAGCGCCTCGTCCAGGCCCAGGCCGGTGCCGGGGGTCTGCGGCCAGGCCGCGTAGGCGCCGAAGAGCTGGCCGGTGGTGGTGGCCGCGGGGAGCGCGAACAGGGCCTCGGCGTCGGCGTTCCAGCTGCTGACCTTGCCCTCGGCGTCGACCTGGATCACGGCGACCCGCACGGTGGCGTCGGCGGCCGGCAGCAGCGCGTCTGGGGTGACCGGCCCGGCGAAGCGGGTGCCGGTGGCCCGGGCGGGCAGGTCCAGCTGGAACCAGACCCGCTTGCGGGTGGCGGTGTAGTCGACGCCCCAGCTGGAGGCCAGGGCGGCGCACAGCAGCAGGCCGCGCCCCCCTTCACGCTCCAGGTCGGTGTGACCGGACTCATAGCCGCTGCTGCCGAACCGGCTCTCGAACGGGCGGGTGTCGGAGGGGCTGACGCCGGGTGTCCGGGCGTTCTCCAGGCTCTCGTACAGGGCGCCGTCGAACACCGGCAGGGCGCGCTTGGGGTAGCGGTCGGCGACCTCGACCCGGACCGAGTGCTCGCGGCGCAGGCAGAGTACCTCCGCGGCGGTTCCGGCGTGCACCACGGCGTTGGTGACAAGTTCGCTGGCGAGTACCACCGCGTCGTCCACGACCTCGGAGAAACCCCAGCCCTGCAGGGTGTCCCGGACGAAGCCGCGGCGGACGCCACGGAGCGGCCGACCGGCTCGAACGTGGCGGTTGCCCGCGCGGTGACCACGTGGCGACTCCTCTTCTCCTGTGTGTGTGACAACGGGCGTGACGCCGTCAGGTTACTTTCCGCAGCGGCCTGCTCGCGCCCGATCGGCAAGGCGATACCCCGCGCCACCCCTCCCGCAACCACGCGAGGTCGCTAGATTGATTGTCGACAGCCGGTCCGCAACTCTGGAGGGACCCCGGTGGATTCGAGCAGGGCGACAGCTGCGGTAGCGGTTCGCGGCGGCAGAAGCCGTCACAACCGGGGCGCGGACGCGGCGGATCTACGCAAGCTGCTGTCCGCGCTGACAGCGATGCGCGACGGGAACTTCCGGCGCCGGCTGACGGTGCCCGGTGATTCGGTGATGGCCGAGATCGCCGCGGCCTTCAACGAGATCGCGGAGCGGAACCAGCATCTGACCGGTGAGCTGGCGCGGGTGCGGCGGTGGTGGGACGCGAGGGGCGGCTGTCGGAGCGGCTGGAGACGGGGCGGGCGAGGCGCCTGGGGCGCGGCGATCGACAACTGCAATGCCCTGATCGACGACCTGGCCCGGCCGATGGCGGAGGTGGGCCGGGTGCTCGGCTCGATCGCCGAGGGCGACCTGGAGCAGCGGATGGAGCTGCGGGCGCTCGGCCCGGACGGCGGTTCGCATCCGCTGCGCGGGGAGTTCCTGAAGGTCGGGCGTACGGTGAACGGCCTGGTGGACTCGCTGTCGGAGTTCACCGACGAGGTGACCCGGGTGGCGATCGAGGTCGGCACCGAGGGGAAGCTGGGCGGCCAGGCGCGGGTGCGCGGGGTCTCCGGAAGCTGGAAGGACCTCACCGACTCGGTGAACATGATGGCCGGGCGGCTGACCGCGCAGGTGCGCGACATCGCCTGGGTCACCACCGCGGTCGCCAAGGGCGATCTCTCCCGCAAGGTCACCGTGCATGTCGCCGGTGAGATGCTGGAGCTGAAGAACACCGTGAACACCATGGTTGACCAGCTGTCGGGCTTCGCGTCCGAGGTGACCCGGGTGGCGCGCGAGGTGGGTACCGAGGGCGGCTGGGCGGCCAGGCGACGGTGCCGGGCGTCGCCGGGACCTGGAAGGACCTGACCGACAACGTCAACCTGATGGCGACCAACCTGACCGACCAGGTCCGCAGCATCGCCCAGGTGACCACGGCGGTGGCGCGCGGCGACCTGTCGCAGACCATCGAGGTGGATGCGCGCGGGAGATCCTGGAGCTCAAGAACACCATCAACACGATGGTGTACCAGCTGTCCGGCTTCGCCGACCAGGTGACCAGAGTGGCCCGGGAGGTCGGTACCGACGGCATCCTCGGTGGCCAGGCGATGGTGCCCGGGGCGGCCGGGGTGTGGCGCAATCTGACCGACAACGTCAACTTCATGGCCGGGAACCTGACCGGCCAGGTCCGCAACATCGCGCAGGTGGCGACGGCGGTGGCCCGCGGCGACCTGTCGCAGAAGATCACGGTGGACGCCCGCGGCGAGATCCTGGAGCTGAAGACCACCCTGAACACCATGGTGGACCAGCTCTCCGGTTTCGCGGACGAGGTGACCCGGGTGGCCCGCGAGGTGGGCACCGAGGGCACCCTGGGCGGCCAGGCCATGGTGCCCGGGGTCTCCGGGACCTGGAAGGACCTCACCGACAACGTCAACTTCATGGCCAACAACCTCACCGGCCAGGTCCGCAACATCGCCGAGGTGACCACCGCGGTGGCCCGCGGCGACCTCTCCAAGAAGATCACCGTCGATGCCCGGGGCGAGATCCTGGAGCTGGTCACCACCGTCAACACGATGGTGGACCAGCTGTCGGTGTTCGCCGACGAGGTGACCCGGGTGGCCCGTGAGGTCGGCACCGAGGGCATCCTCGGCGGCCAGGCCCGGGTCAAGGGGGTCTCCGGGATCTGGCGGGACCTCGCCGAGAACGTGAACTTCATGGCGAGCAACCTGACGTTCCAGGTCCGCAACATCGCCCAGGTGGCGACCGCGGTGGCCGGCGGCGACCTGTCCAAGAAGATCACCATCGAGGCGCAGGGCGAGGTGGCCGCGCTGGCGGACACCTTGAACACCATGGTGGACCAGCTGTCGGCGTTCGCCGACGAGGTGACCCGGGTGGCCCGCGAGGTCGGCACCGACGGCACCCTGGGCGGCCAGGCCCGGGTGGCCGGCGTCGCCGGGATCTGGAAGGACCTGACCGACAACGTCAACCAGATGGCCAACAACCTGACCGGGCAGGTCCGCAACATCGCCCAGGTGACCACCGCGGTCGCCAAGGGTGACCTGTCGAAGAAGATCGACGTGGACGCCCGGGGCGAGATCCTGGAGCTGAAGACCACCATCAACACCATGGTGGACCAGCTGTCGGCGTTCGCCGACGAGGTCACCCGGGTGGCCCGGGAGGTCGGCACCGACGGGCGTCTCGGCGGCCAGGCGCGGGTCCCCGGCGTCGCCGGGACCTGGCAGGACCTGACCGAGTCGGTGAACGAGCTGGCCGGGAACCTGACCCGGCAGGTGCGCGCGATCGCCCAGGTCGCCACCGCGGTGACCAGGGGCGACCTGTCGCTGCGGATCGACGTGGACGCGTCCGGGGAGCTCGACGAGCTCAAGGACAACATCAACCAGATGATCGCCAACCTGCGCGAGACCACCCGCACCAACCAGGAGCAGGACTGGCTGAAGACCAACCTGGCGCGGATCTCCGGCCTGATGCAGGGCCGCCGCGACCTGGAGGCGGTCGCCGCGCTGATCATGAGCGAGCTGACTCCGGTGGTCTCCGCCCAGCACGGCGCGTTCTTCCTGGCCCAGCCCGGGACCAGGCCCCCGGAGCTGGTCCCGGACGACGAGGACGACGGCGACCTGATCCTGCGGCTGATCGGCTCCTACGGCTACCAGCGCCGGGCGATGCCGACCACCTTCCGCCCCGGGGAGTCGCTCATCGGCCAGGCGGCGGTGGAGAAGCGGCCGATCCTGCTCACCTCCGCCCCGCCCGGCTATCTGAAGATCGCCTCCGGTCTGGGCGAGGCCGCGCCGGTGAACGTGATCGTGATGCCGGTGCTGTTCGAGGGCCGGCTGCTGGGCATCATCGAACTGGCCTCCTTCAACGCCTTCACCAAGGTCAGCCTGGACTTCCTGGACCAGATCGCGGAGATGATCGGGGTCACCGTCAACACCATCTCGGTCAACACCAAGACCGAGGGCCTGCTGCTGGAATCCCAGCGGCTCACCGCCGAACTGTCCATGCGCTCGGCGGAACTGGAGGCCCGGCAGGAGGAGTTGCAGCGCTCCAACGCCGAACTGGAGGAGAAGGCCGAGCTGCTGGCGACCCAGAACCGTGACATCGAGATCAAGAACTCGGAGATCGAGGAGGCCCGGCAGGTGCTGGAGGAGCGGGCCGAACAGCTCGCGCTGTCCTCGCGCTACAAGTCGGAGTTCCTCGCGAACATGTCGCACGAGCTGCGGACCCCGCTCAACTCGCTGCTGATCCTGGCCAAACTGCTCTCCGACAACGCCGAGGGCAATCTCAGCCCCAAGCAGGTCGAGTTCTCCGAGACCATCCACGGCGCGGGCTCGGACCTGCTCCAGCTGATCAACGACATCCTGGACCTGTCCAAGGTCGAGGCCGGGAAGATGGATGTGCGGCCGGCCCGGATCGCCCTGGTGCAGCTGGTCGACTATGTCGAGGCCACTTTCCGGCCGCTCACCGCGGACAAGGGCCTGGACTTCACGGTCGGGGTCTCGCCGGACCTCCCGGTCACCCTGCACACCGACGAGCAGCGGCTCCAGCAGGTGCTGCGGAACCTGCTGTCCAACGCGGTGAAGTTCACCGACTCGGGGTCGGTGGAGCTGCTGATCCAGCCGGCCGGGAGCGGCGGCTTCGAACACGTGGTCCCGCAGCACATCCGTGAGCAGCTGCTGGAGACCGGCGCGATCAGCGACCCGGACCAGCCGCTGATCGCCTTCGCGGTCACCGACACCGGCATCGGCATCCCGCACAACAAGCTCCGGGAGATCTTCGAGGCGTTCAAGCAGGCCGACGGCACCACCAGCCGCAAGTACGGCGGCACCGGCCTCGGCCTGTCCATCAGCCGGGAGATCGCCCGGCTGCTCGGCGGCGAGATCCACGCCGAGAGCGAGCTGGGGCGCGGCAGCACCTTCACCCTCTACCTGCCGCTGGAGACCGAGCCCGAGACGGCGGCCGCGCCGGTGTCCGGCAACCCGGCCCAGGTCTGGGCCGACGAGGTGCGCGAGGCCGCCCAGGAGCGCCGCCGCGAGGCCGCGGTGCTGGCGGCGCTGCCCGCCCGGCGCTGGACTACGCCGTGCCCGCGCCGGTCCCCGGCCGCTCCGGCCCGGCCGGCAGCGCCGCCGGGGTCCCGGCGGAGGAGTCGGGGTCGTCCGGGGACGCGCTGTTCGGCGGGTACTTCGAGGGCGAGAAGGTGCTGATCGTCGACGACGACATCCGCAATGTGTTCGCGCTGACCAGCGTCCTGGAGCAGTACGGCCTGGCCGTGCTGTACGCGGAGAACGGCCGCGAGGGCATCGAGGTGCTGGAGCAGCACGAGGACGTCTCGGTGGTGCTGATGGACATCATGATGCCGGAGATGGACGGCTACGCCACGACCGAGGCGATCCGGCGGATGCCGCAGTTCGCCGGGCTGCCGATCATCGCGCTCACCGCCAAGGCGATGAAGGGCGACAAGGAGAAGAGCCTGGCCGCCGGGGCCTCCGACCATGTCACCAAGCCGGTGGACACCAACTACCTGCTCGGTGTGATGGACCACTGCTGCGGCCGGCCGCGGCTGACCGGCTCCCGGGCGGTGCCCGGCGCGGACATCCGTCCACGCGGCGCCGCTGCGGGCGGATCCGTCCGGTCGGTCCGCTCGTCTTCACTGCTTCCCAGCCGGTTGGCGCGGGTCCGGGGCGGGCATCTGTCCGAAACCTGCTGGTACTACCGGATGACACCGGATTCCGGCCGTTGCTGTAACCACTCGCAGGGGTGGTGGCCGTGCCGTTCGGGAACGGGATACTGTCACTCGGCGTTGCTATGGGTACCGGCTGGGTCACCAGAGCGCCGTGTTCCAGACACGGATCGCCGGTGGCGTGGGTAGCGGGCAGTGAGGTGCGGCTAGCATGACCGTGACGGGTACGACCAGGACCGGCGGGATCGCCGGGATCGCGACAAGGCCGAACGGCGTGGGCGGAACCGTGGCAGGGGCGGTCGGGGCACGGGTCCCGTCCGGCGCGACCGGAACGGTTCCGGGCGAGGAGGGCAGGCCAAGGTGCAGAAGGCCAAGATCCTCCTGGTCGACGACCGGGCAGAGAACCTGTTGGCGCTGGAGGCGATTCTCTCCGCGCTGGACCAGACGCTGGTCCGCGCCGCCTCCGGCGAGGAAGCGCTGAAGGCGCTGCTCACCGATGACTTCGCGGTGATCCTGCTGGATGTCCAGATGCCGGGGATGGACGGCTTCGAGACCGCCGCCCACATCAAGCGCCGCGAGCGCACCCGGGACATCCCGATCATCTTCCTCCACCGCATCAACCACGGCCCGCACCACACCTTCCGCGGCTACGCGGCCGGGGCGGTCGACTACATCTCCAAGCCCTTCGACCCGTGGGTGCTGCGCGCCAAGGTCTCGGTCTTCGTCGAGCTGTACATGAAGAACTGCCAGCTCAAGGAGCAGGCGCGCTGCTGCGGCTGCAACTGGAGGCCGGCGGGGCGAAGTCCGGCAACGGCGCCGGACCGGGGCTGGGCGAGGAGTCGGCCCGCGGCGGTCCGGCCGGGGGCCTGCTGGCCGAGCTGTCGGCCCGGCTGGCGGCGGTCGAGGAGCAGGCCGAGGCGCTGACCAAGCAGCTTGACGACTCCTCGGACGCGGCCGCCGCGGCCACCGCGACCCACCTGGAGCGCCGGCTCGCCGGTCTGCGCCGGGCGCTGGACGCGCTGGATCCGGGCAACGCGGTCGGCGCGCCCGGTCCGGCGCAGTCCGCCGGGAACTGACGCCGCGCCACCGGGCCTGCCCCGGGTACCGACACGGCCGGAGCAACCGGACGCAGCACATGTTGCGCCTCCGCTCACACCGGTAACCTGGGCCGCATGGCCACACGCACGTCCGGAAGCGGTTCGCGTACCCGAAACGCCGGGACGGCGAAAAAGGCCGCCCCGGCCAAGAAGGCGGCCTCCCCGGCTGCCGCCAAGGAACCGGCCGGCCCGGCCGCCAAATCCGCAGCGAAGTCCGCAGCGAAGTCCGCAGCGAAGTCCGCGGCCAGGTCGGGGGCCAAGCCCGCGGCGAAGAAGGCCGCGGCGGCCGCCAAGCCGCCCGCGCCGGCCAAGCCGGCCCCGCCCAAGCCGGTCGCCTACCGTGCGGTGCGCGGCAGTTGGCTCGGTGTCGCGCACGGCGTCGGGGCGGTCGCCCGGGGAGTGGGCAACGGCGCGAAGGGGCTGCATCCGGCTCACCGCAAGGACGGGCTGGCGCTGCTGCTGATCGCCCTGGCGCTGCTGGTCGCGGCCGGCTCCTGGTCCGACCCGCAGGGCTGGCTGGGGGTCGGGGTGACCAATGTGGTGAAGGGCGCGTTCGGCAAGCTGTCGGTGGTGGTGCCGATACTCCTGGCCGGGGTGGCGC
This sequence comes from Streptacidiphilus sp. 4-A2, assembly GCA_014284505.1. Taxonomy (GTDB): domain Bacteria; phylum Actinomycetota; class Actinomycetes; order Streptomycetales; family Streptomycetaceae; genus Streptacidiphilus. Next base: position 8,203,102 of record JAAFYY010000001.1, read on the forward strand.
TGCGGCTGATGCGCCATCCGGAACGGCCCGAGGCCAACGGACGGATCGTCATCGGCCTGAGCGCGCTCAGCATCGGCGTCCTCGGGCTGGTCCACATCGGCTGCGGGGCGCCCAGCCTGAACGCCGGGGCGGCCCGGATCCGCGAGTCGGGCGGACTGATCGGCCTGGTCGCCTCCCGCCCGCTGATGGCGGCGGCGGGCCGGCGCTGGCGGTGCCGCTGCTGCTGCTGTTCGCCTTCTTCGGCCTGCTGGTGGTCACCGCCACGCCGGTCAATCAGATCCCGCAGCGGCTGCGGCTGCTGGGCGAGCGGCTGTCCCTGGTCGAGCCGGAACTGTCCGAGTACGGGCCGGACGGCGAGGGCGAGGACACCGACCTGGACGGCCTGGGCTTCGGCGAGTTCGAGGGCGAGCCGGGCACCCCGGCCGAACGCGCGGTGCTGCTGGAGAAGCGCGAGCAGCTGGAGCAGCAGGGCGCGGCCGTCCCGGCGCGCCGCCGCCGCCGCGCGGACGCCAGGCCGCGGAGGCGGCGCCGGAGGAGAGCCCGGAGCTGGCCCCGGGCGGGCTGGACGCCATCGACGTGGCCGCGGCCGCGGCGGCGGCGCTGGACGGCGCGGTGATGCACGGGGTGCACCCGACGCCGACGCTGGTCAATATGCTCAGCAAGGTCAAGGACAACACCGCGGCGCCGGACACCCCGGCCGTCCCCGACCTGGTCGACCCGGCCGGGCCCGCGGACGCGGCGCCGGAGGACCAGCCCGTCCCGCCCGCGCGGCAGGAGGACGAGCCCATCCCGCCGCTGCGCTCGGAGCAGCTGCGGCTGCCCGGCGAGTCCGGCTACCGGCTGCCCTCGCTCGACCTGCTGACCAAGGGCGGCCCGGGCAAGGCCCGCAGCCAGGCCAACGACGACGTGGTGGCCGCGCTCACCAATGTCTTCGCCGAGTTCAAGGTCGACGCGGCGGTCACCGGCTTCACCCGGGGGCCGACGGTCACCCGCTACGAGGTCGAGCTCGGCCTGGCGGTGAAGGTCGAGCGGATCACCGCGCTCGCCCGCAACATCGCCTACGCGGTGGCCAGCCCGGATGTGCGGATCATCAGCCCGATCCCCGGCAAGTCCGCGGTCGGCATCGAGATCCCCAACACCGACCGGGAGATGGTCAACCTCGGCGACCTGCTGCGCTCGTCGGTGGCCGGCAACGACCCGCACCCGATGATCGTCGGCATGGGCAAGGACGTCGAGGGCCAGACCGCGGTCGCCAACCTCGCCAAGATGCCCCACATCCTGGTCGCCGGGGCCACCGGCGCGGGCAAGTCCTCCTGCATCAACTGCCTGATCACGTCGATCCTGATGCGGGCCACCCCGCAGGAGGTCCGGCTGGTCCTGGTGGACCCCAAGCGGGTGGAGCTGACCGCGTACGAGGGTGTGCCGCACCTGATCACGCCGATCATCACCAATCCGAAGAAGGCCGCCGAGGCGCTCCAGTGGGTCGTCCGGGAGATGGACCTGCGCTACGACGACCTGGCCGCCTTCGGCTTCCGGCATGTCGACGACTTCAACCGGGCGGTGCGCTCCGGCAAGCTCCAGCCGCCGCTGGGCAGCGAGCGGGTGCTGGCGCCGTACCCGTACCTGCTGGTGATCGTGGACGAGCTGGCCGACCTGATGATGGTCGCCCCGCGCGACGTCGAGGACTCGATCGTCCGGATCACCCAGCTCGCCCGGGCCGCCGGTATCCACCTGGTGCTGGCCACCCAGCGGCCCAGCGTGGACGTGGTGACCGGCCTGATCAAGGCCAACGTCCCCTCCCGGCTGGCCTTCGCGACCTCCTCGCTGGCCGACAGCCGGGTCATCCTGGACCAGCCCGGGGCCGAGAAGCTGATCGGCAAGGGCGACGCGCTGTTCCTGCCGATGGGCGCGGGCAAGCCGGTCCGGATGCAGGGCGCGTTTGTCACCGAGGAGGAGATCGCCGCCGTCGTCGACCACTGCAAGGCGCAGCTGGAGGCCGAGTACCGCAACGACGTCACCGTGGGCAGCGGTCCCAAGAAGGAGATCGACGAGGAGATCGGCGACGACCTGGACCTCCTGGTCCAGGCCGCCGAGCTGGTGGTGTCCACCCAGTTCGGCTCCACCTCGATGCTTCAGCGCAAGCTGCGGGTGGGCTTCGCCAAGGCGGGCCGGCTGATGGACCTGATGGAGTCGCGGGGCATCGTCGGCCCCAGCGAGGGCTCCAAGGCGCGCGATGTGCTGGTGACCGCCGACGAGCTGGACGGCGTGCTGATCACTCTCCGGGGCGAATGAGGGCGGCGGGGCACATCGGCCCCGCCGCACCGCGCGTTAGGCCCCGAGGGGGCTGTCCCCGTGGTGCCCCCCTTTCGGCCGAGTCCGGCTTGTCGGGCCGCTGACCCCGCTCTTAAATGATGATCAGCTGACGCTTTCCGCTTCCTTCCCGCGTGAAGGTGTGGCAGCAGGTGGCCAACGCTCGAAAGGCTTAACTGTGACCAGCGGCACATCCCTATCCGGAGGCCCCGGCCGAACAGCCCCCAACAGCACCCCCTTGGCCGACCCGGCGGCGCAGACCGCCGCGGCGACCGGCCCCAAGTCCGGCTCCAAGAGCGACCCCAAGCACCCGGCGGACCCCGGACAGTCGATCGGACAGGTGCTCAGCGGCGCCCGGCTGGCGGCGGAGCTCACGGTCGAGCAGGTCGGCGTCGAGACCAGCGTGCGGGTCCCGATCATCCAGGCGATCGAGCGGGACGATTTCAGCCGCTGCGGCGGTGACTTCTACGCCCGGGGCCATATCCGTGCCCTGGCCCGCGCGGTGCGTGCGGACGGCGACCGGCTGGTCGCCGCGTACGACGACGCCCACGGCGGTACCCCGGTCGCGACCCGGCCGCTGCCGATGCTGGAGGCCGAGCGGCTGCGGCCGGAGCGGCGCCGGGCCAACTGGACCGGGGCGATGGTGCTGGCGACCGTCGTGGTGGTCTCGGTGATCGGCTTCAACATGGTCGACGGCCGGAGCAGGAACACGGCCGCGGTGACCACCATCGTCCCCAGGGTCCGGCCCACCCTGGCCGCCAAGCCGGTGACCGTGCCGAAGAAGCCGGCGGCGAAGCCCGCGCAGGCCGCCCCCAAGGCGGTCAGCCTCAAGGTGAGCGCGGACGGAGGGGACAGCTGGCTGCAGGTGACCAACGCGGCCGGTCAGACCCTCTTCCGGGACGACCTCGTCCAGGGCGCGACGCAGACCTTCACCGATGCCAAGCAGCTGTCGGTGGTCTTCGGCGACGCCGGTGCGGTGCACCTGTGGGTGAACGGCAAGGACGTCGGCAAGCCCGGTGACGAGGGGCAGGTCGTGAACGCCGACGCCACTCTCAAGGGTTTGCAGACCACCAGTTGATCCCAACCCCTGGGCTGGCTCCACTCTCCGGATTGATCCCCAGTACCTGGGCCATCCCCAATGTTCAGTCCATCCCCAGTACTCAGCCCATCCCCTGGGCAGGGCCCGCAGCCGGCGGCTGCGGGCCTTCGCCGTGCCCCTGCTGCCTCTTTCGGCGCCCCTTTCGCGCGGTCGCCGGAGCTCCTTCGAGGTCCGTTTTGTCGGGAGTGATGATCTTTGCCGGGAGTGATCCGTATCTCCCCGGCTGTCCCCGCGCCCGGCCCGCTCCGGCGGCCCGGGCCTGCGGGTTCACCGCCTGGGCCGGACCCGGCCGGGCCCCGCGGGGTGGCCGAAGGCCCCGCCGGTTCACCTCCGGGGACCCTCGCCCCACCCCGTCGCTCCACCTACGTAAAAACCTCGGTAATCTTGGCGTCATGTCCGAACGCCGCACAGTCGCCCTTGTCACCCTTGGTTGCGCCCGAAACGAGGTCGATTCCGAGGAACTCGCCGGGCGCCTGGAAGCCGACGGCTGGGAGCTCGTCCACGATGCCGCCGATGCCGACATCGCCGTGGTCAACACCTGCGGCTTTGTCGAGGCCGCCAAGAAGGACTCCGTCGACGCCCTGCTGGAGGCCTCCGACCTCAAGGGCAACGGCCGCACCCAGGCCGTGGTGGCGGTCGGCTGCATGGCCGAGCGCTACGGCAAGGAGCTGGCCGAGGCGCTGCCCGAGGCGGACGCGGTCCTCGGCTTCGACGACTACGCCGACATCACCGACCGGCTGCAGAACATCCTGTCCGGCGGGCACCACGTCTCGCACGCCCCCGCGACCGCCGCAAGCTGCTCCCGCTGAGCCCGGTCGAGCGCCAGCAGGCGGCCGAGGGCGGAGCGGTCGCGGTCCCCGGCCACGGCGCCGCGGCCGAGCCGGAGACCCCGATCACCGACCTGCCCGACGGCGTCGCCCCGGCCTCCGGTCCGCGCATGCTCCGCCGCCGCCTGGACGACAGCCCGGTCGCCTCGGTGAAGCTGGCCTCCGGCTGCGACCGGCGCTGCTCGTTCTGCGCCATCCCGGCCTTCCGCGGCTCCTTCCTCTCCCGCCGCCCCTCCGACGTCCTGAACGAGACCCGCTGGCTCGCCGAGCAGGGTGTCCGCGAGGTCATGCTGGTCAGCGAGAACAACACCTCCTACGGCAAGGACCTGGGCGACATCCGGCTGCTGGAGACGCTGCTGCCGGAGCTGGCCGCGATCGAGGGCCTGGACCGGATCCGGGTCAGCTACCTCCAGCCCGCCGAGATGCGGCCGGGCCTGATCAAGGCGCTGACCTCGACCCCGGGCGTGGTGCCCTACTTCGACCTGTCGTTCCAGCACTCCGCGCCGGACGTGCTGCGCCGGATGCGCCGCTTCGGCGACACCGACCGCTTCCTCGGCCTGCTGGACGAGATCCGGACGCAGGCCCCGGCGGCCGGGGCACGGTCCAACTTCATCGTCGGCTTCCCCGGCGAGACCGAGGCCGACCTGGCCGAGCTGGAACGCTTCATCACCAACGCCCGGCTGGACGCCATCGGGATCTTCGGCTACTCCGACGAGGAGGGCACGGAGGCCGAGACCTACCAGGGCAAGCTCTCCGAGGAGGTTGTCGCCGAGCGTGTGGCGAAGATCACTCGGCTGGCCGAGGAGATGACCGCGCAGCGCGCCGCCGAACGGATCGGCGACCGGATCACCGTGCTGGTCGAGTCGATCGACGAGGAGGAGGGCGTGATCGGCCGGGCCGACCACCAGGCGCCCGAGACCGACGGCTGCACCACCCTGCTCGGCATCCCGGACGGGGTGCGGGTCGGCGACCTGGTCGAAGCAGTGGTCGTCGCCAGCGAGGGTGTGGACCTGGTTGCCGAGGCGGTCGGGGCCGAGGTGGACGCGTGACCTCAGGCCCGGAGGGGGAGTCAGAGGCCGCGGCCTCAGCGGGGGGACCGACCAGGGTGCCCCCGCCGGGCCTGCGGCTGAGACGTCCGTGCCGTCAGTGGAACATCTGCCCGATTCCGGGCATGCAGGGCAGTCCGCTCAGGCCGGTGCTTCCGGTCGGTCCGGCGAGCCCAGTCTTTGGAACATCCCGAACCTGCTGACCATGCTGCGGCTGGCGATCGTGCCGGTCTTCGCCGCGCTGCTGCTGGCCGACGGCGGGCACGACCCCAAGTGGCGCTCGGTGGCCTGGGCGGCCTTCGCGCTCGCCATGATCACCGACCTCTTCGACGGCGAGCTGGCCCGCCGGATGAACCTGGTCAGCGACTTCGGCAAGATCGCTGACCCGATCGCGGACAAGGCCATCATGGGCACCGCCCTGGTGGCCCTGTCCGCTCTGGGCGACCTCGCCTGGTGGGTGACCATCGTCATCCTGGTCCGTGAGATCGGGATCACCCTGATGCGCTTCTGGGTGCTCCGGCACGGAGTGATCCCCGCCAGCCGCGGCGGCAAGCTGAAGACCCTCACCCAGGGCATCGCGGTGGGCATGTACGTACTGGAGCTGACCGGGCCGCTGGCCACCGCGCGGGCCTGGCTGATGGCCCTGGCGGTGATCCTCACCGTGGTGACCGGCCTCGACTACATCCGGCAGGCGATCACCCTGCGCCGGGCGGGCCTGGCCCGCTCCCGGGACGACGCCTGATGACCGTGGACGCCGCCGGGGTGCTGGCCGAGCTGGAGGCCGCCGGGGCGACCGTGGCCGTGGCCGAGTCGCTGACCGGCGGGCTGCTCGCGGCGACGCTGGTGGCCGTGCCCGGCGCCTCGCGCACCTTCCGCGGCTCGGTCACCGCCTACGCCACCGAGCTCAAGGCGTCGGTGCTCGGGGTGGACCCCGGGCTGCTGGCCGCATGCGGCCCGGTGGACGCCCAGGTGGCGGTGCAGATGGCCGCGGGCGTGCGCCAGCTGATGGGCGCGGACTACGGGGTCGCCACCACCGGTGTGGCCGGTCCCGACCCCCAGGACGGCAAGCCGGTGGGCACGGTACACCTGGCGGTCGCCGGACCGGGGGACTATTTCACTCTTCGCTTCAGTTCTCCCCGGGGCGTGCCACAATCCGACGAAGGACCGTGGAGGCCGCGCTCGAACTTCTGGGCGATGCTGTGCGGTCCTGGATGGTTAGTGGGAGCGGTCCTACCGGGAATAGGACAAGTGACGCAACCGGAAGCCTCGGCGTCCATACCGCGAACAGCAGGGGAGGGGCCATGGATACAGCCCAGAGTGAACACGACCGGGCTCCCCGCACGTGATGCGGGTCAAGCGGTACGGTGGGGCAGTGACGTGTCGAGCCGCGGTCCAAGGAGGGAGCCACCGATGATCCTGCTCCGTCGTCTGCTGGGTGACGTCCTGCGTCGGCAGCGCCAGCGCCAGGGCCGCACCCTGCGCGAGGTCTCTGCTGCTGCGCGGGTCTCCCTCGGCTACCTGTCCGAAGTCGAGCGCGGCCAGAAGGAAGCCTCTTCCGAGCTGCTCTCCGCGATCTGCTACGCCCTGGACGTGCGGATGTCCGAGGTGATGCGCGAAGTGAGCGACGAGCTTTCGCTCGCCGAACTTGCCGCCAGCGAACCGGTCCGACCGGTACTGGTGGAGCCGGTGACGGTTCCGGCCGGGGCCTCCGAGCGGATGCCCTCGCTCATGCCCAAGAGCAGCGCCATGGACGTGGTCGCGGCCTGATCGCCTTGCGACAGCGTGGCACCGTCGGCCCCGCCCCACCCGGGAGCGGGGCCGACGGCTTTCCGGGGCCGGCCGGGAGCGTGCCCTACGGCGTGCCATGCCGCGTGTCCTGCTGCCTGCTCCGCTGTGTCGATGCTCGACATGTCGACATGCGGGCCCTGTGCCTACGATGGGGTTTCTGTCACCGCGTCGGGCGCTCCGGGCGCCCCGGACCCGCGAGGTGGTGCACCGTGCTCCGGCCCGCCGACTCCTCTCCGCCCCCGTCCCCGCCTGCCGCACCTCTGCCTGCCGCACCTCTGCTGCCCGCCGCACCTCCGCCTGCTGCGCCCCTGCCCGCTGCGCCCCTGCCCGCCGCGCCGCTGCCCGCTGCGCCTCTGTCCGCCCGGCGCGGGCCGCTCGGCTGGGCGGCGGCGCTGCTGCTCAGCGCCGGCTGCTGGTGCGCGCTGCTCGGCGGCGCCCTCGGCAGCCCGCGCCACGGCCTGGTGCTGATGTTCGCCGGAGGCTGGACGCTCAGCCTGCTGCCGATCCACAGCGCCCCCTGGGTGCGCCGCCCGGCCCGGCGGCGGTCAGCGTCGCAGCCGCAGCCCCCGGGGGGCGGGATGGAATCCGGCGGCCTCGAAGACCGGCCCGAGCTCTGAGGTCAGCGCCGACTCGCCGTTGATTCGCTCCACGGTGAGGTCCGGCAGCAGGCCCTCGTGCAGAGCCCGGGTCAGCGCGGTCGCGGCCGCTTCCAGCTGCTCGGTGCCGGTCGCCCAGCTCAGCAGGGACTTTCCGCCGCGCTCCAGGTAGCAGGCGAGTTCGCCGTCCAGCAGCACCACCAGCGAGCCGGCCTTGCGGCCCGGGCGGTGCCCGGAGGGCCCCGCCTCCGGCCAGGGCAGGGCCGCGCCATAGGCGTTGGCCGGGTCGGCGGCCGCCAGCACCACGGCCGTCGGAGCGGCCCCGCTGCCCGCGCCCGGCTCCGCCGCCGCGGCGTTGACCGCGCGCAGCCGGTCGATCGCGCCGTCCCCGGCGAACTGGGCCGCGCCCAGGCCCTCCACCACATAGCCGCGGCGGACCCGGCCGTTCTCCTCCAGCGCGCTGAGCACCCGGTAGACCCCGGCGAAGCCGCCCGGGGCGCGTTCGGCCCCGACCGCCCCCCGGGTCACCACGCCATGGCGGTCCAGCAGCGTCTGCGCGAGCGCGTGGGCGCGCTGGGTGGGATCGGGCAGCGGCGCCGGCAGCAGCGACCAGCGTCCGGCCGTGGTCGGCAGGGCGGCCGCGCGAGCGGAGGGGCGGGCGCCGCCGCGTAGCGCGCCCGGGGCGCGGACCGGGGTGCGCGGTGCGCGGTCGCGCCCGGGGTCCGCCCCGATCCGAGCAGGGCCCGCAGCGGCGCCAGGGTGTCATTGGTGAGATAACCGGACCAGACGAGCTCCCACAGCACGGCGGCCAGCTCGGTCGGGGAGGCGGCCAGGCCCTGCCCGGCGGTGTGCCCGGCGGGTGCCCGGCCACCTGCCCGGCCACCTGCTCCGCCAGCTGCCGGAAGAACAGCCCGTAGCCCGGGGCGAGCGCCGCCAGTACCGCCTGGTGCAGCGGGCCGAGTTCCAGCGGCAGCGGCGCGGCCCGCAACAGCGGCGCGGTGTCGGCCAGGCACAGCGAGAGCCAGCCGTCCCGGCCCGGCAGCGCCCCGGCGCCGGACCACAGCACCTCGCCGGAGGCCGTCAGCTCGTCCAGCAGCGCCGGGGAGTAGTCGGCGACCCGGGACGGCAGCACCATCCGCTCCAGTGCGGAGGCGGGCACCAGCGCGCCCTGGAGCTGTTCGACCACCCGCAGCAGCCCGTCCACGCCGCGCAGCCGGTGGCTGCCCAGATGCTGCCACTGCGGCAGGAAGGCAGCCAGCGAGCGTGGCGGCACCGGCTCCACCTCGTGCCGCAGTGCGGCCAGCGAGCGCCGCCGCAGCCGCCGCAGCACCTCGTTGTCGCACCACTCCGCGCCGCTGCCGCCCGGCCGGAACTCGCCCTGGACCAGCCGCCCGTTCGCGGCCAGCCGCTGCAACCCGCCCTGGACCACGGCCGGGCCCAGGCCGAAGCGCGCGGCGGCGTCGGCGGCGGTGAACGGGCCGTGCGTACGCGCGTACCGGCGAGCAGGTCGCCCAGGGGATCGCGGACCGGTTCGGTGAACGCCTCCGGGACGCCCACCGGCAGGGGGGTGCCCAGGGCGTCGCGCAGCCGTCCGGCGTCCTCGACCGCGGCCCAGTGCTGCGCCCCGGCCACGCGTACCGGGATGATCCGCCGGGCGGCCTCCAGCTCGGCCGGCCACTGCGGGGCGCAGCCGCGCCCGGCCAGCTCCTCCGGGGTGAGCGGGCCCAGCAGCCGCAGTGCGTCGGCCAGGCCCTCCGGATCCTTGATCCGGCGCTCCGGGGTGAGCCGCTGGAGCTCCGCCTCCAGCTCGGCCAGCACCTCCGGATCCAGCAGCTCACGCAGTTCGGCCTGGCCCAGCAGCTCCGCGAGCAGCCGGGAGTCCAGCGCCAGGGCCGCCGCCCGGCGCTCGGCGAGCGGGGAGTCGCCCTCGTAGAGGAACTGGGCGACATAGCCGAACAGCAGCGAGCGGGCGAAGGGCGAGGGTTCGGGTGTGGTGACCTCGACCAGGCGGACCCGGCGGGCCTCGATGTCCCCATCAGCTCGACCAGGCCGGGCACGTCGAAGACGTCCTGGAGGCACTCGCGGACGGCCTCCAGCACGATCGGGAAGGAGCCGAAGGTGGACGCCACCGAGAGCAGTTGCGCGGAACGCTGCCGCTGCTGCCACAGCGGGGTGCGCCGGCCGGGGCTGCGCCGGGGCAGCAGCAGGGCGCGGGCGGCGCACTCGCGGAACCGGGAGGCGAACAGGGCGGAGCCGCCGACCTGGTCGGTGACGGTCTGTTCGATCCCGGCCGGGTCGAACACCGCCGCGTCGGCGCCGACCGGGGCCTCGTCCCCGCCGCCGGTACTGGAGGCGTGTGCGGTGTCCGCTGCGTCCGGGTCGGGGTCGGGGTCGGGGAAGTCCAGCAGGTCGGCGTCGGGCAGCCGCAGCACGATGCCGTCGTCCGCGTGCATCACCTGTGCGTCCAGGCCGTGCTGCTCGGCCAGCCGGGCGCCCAGCGCCAGCGCCCAGGGGGCGTGCACCTGCGCGCCGAAGGGGGAGTGCACCACCACCCGCCAGTCACCGAGCTCGTCGCGGAAGCGCTCGACCACGATGGTGCGGTCGTCCGGCAGATGCCCGGTGGCGGTGCGCTGCTCGGCCAGGTAGGCGAGCAGATTGCCGGCCGCCCAGTCGTCCAGACCGGCGGCGCGGAGCCGGGCGGTGGCCGGCTCGGGGGCCAGGCCGCCGAGCTCGCGCAGGAACGCGCCGACCGCGCGGCCCAGTTCCAGCGGGCGGCCGAGCGAGTCGCCGTGCCAGAACGGGAGTTTGCCGGGCACCCGGGGGCGGGCGAGACCAGCACCTTGTCGTGGGTGATGTCCTCGATCCGCCAGGAGGAGGTGCCCAGGGTGAACACATCGCCCACCCGCGACTCGTAGACCATCTCCTCGTCGAGCTCTCCGACCCTCCCCCCGCCCTTCTTCGGGTCGGCTCCCGCCAGGAAGACGCCGAACAGGCCGCGGTCCGGGATGGTGCCGCCGGAGGTCACCGCGAGCCGTTGCGCTCCCGGGCGGCCGGTGACCGTGTTCGCGACGCGGTCCCAGACCACCCGTGGCCGCAGTTCGGCGAAGGCGTCCGAGGGGTAGCGCCCGGCCAGCATGTCCAGCACCGAGTCGAAGGCCGACTGCGGCAGCGCCGCGAACGGCGCGGCCCGGCGGACCAGCGCCAGCAGCTCGTCGACGTCCCAGCTGTCCAGGGCGGTGATGGCGACGATCTGCTGGGCGAGGACGTCCAGCGGGTTGCGCGGTACCCGCAGCGCCTCGATCGCGCCCGCCCGCATCCGCTCGGTGACCACGGCCGACTGCACCAGGTCGCCCCGGTACTTGGGGAAGACCACCCCGGTGGAGACCGCGCCGACCTGGTGCCCGGCCCGGCCGACGCGTTGCAGCCCGGAGGCCACCGAGGGCGGCGACTCGACCTGGACCACCAGGTCGACCGCGCCCATGTCGATGCCCAGTTCCAGGCTGGAGGTGGCGACCACGGCCGGGAGCAGGCCGGATTTCAGCTGCTCCTCGACGTCGGCGCGCTGCTCCTTGGAGACCGAGCCGTGGTGCGCCCGGGCGAGCACCGGCGGCGCGCCCCGGGACGACCCGGCCTGCGCCATCAGCTCGGCCGGGGCGCCGGAGCGGGGGAGCGCGGCGCCGGTGGCCCGCTCGTGCGCGATCTCGTTCAGCCGCCCGCAGAGGCGTTCGGCCAGCCGCCGGGAGTTGGCGAAGACGATGGTGGAGCGGTGCGCCTCGATCAGGTCGGCGATCCGCTCCTCGACATGCGGCCAGATCGAGGCGGCGCGCTCGGGGTCGTCGGAGTCCGGGCCGCCGCGCGAGCCGCCCGCGGGCGACAGCTCGCCCAGGTCCTCGACCGGGACCACCACCGAGAGGTCGAACCGCTTCTCCGAGGGCGGCTGGACGATGGTCACCTTGCGCTGCGGGCTGACGAAGCGGGCGACCTCGTCCACCGGCCGGACGGTCGCGGAGAGCCCGATCCGCTGGGCGGGCGCGGGCAGCAGCTGGTCCAGCCGCTCCAGTGAGAGTGCGAGGTGGGCGCCGCGTTTGGTCCCGGCGACCGCGTGCACCTCGTCCAGGATCACCGTCTCCACGCCGCGCAGGGCCTCCCTGGCGGCGGAGGTCAGCAGCAGGAACAGCGACTCGGGGGTGGTGATCAGGATGTCCGGCGGATGGGTGGTGAAGCGCCGCCGTTCGGCGGGCGGGGTGTCGCCCGAGCGGATGCCGACCTCGATCTCGGGCTCGGGCAGTCCGAGCCGTACGGCGGCCTGGCGCAGCCCGGCCAGCGGTGCCCGCAGGTTCCGCTGGACGTCCACGGCCAGCGCTTTGAGCGGGGAGACATAGAGCACCCGGCAGCGGCGCTGGGCCTGGGCGGGCGGGGGTGTGACCGAGAGCCGGTCCAGCGCGGACAGGAACGCGGCGAGGGTCTTGCCGGAGCCGGTCGGGGCGACCACCAGCACGTCCGAGCCTTCGCCGAGGGCCGCCCAGGCCCCGGCCTGGGCGGCGGTGGGTGCGGGGAAGGCCCCGCTGAACCAGGCCCGCGCGGGCGCGGCGAAGCCCGCCATCGGGTCGTGCTCGGTGGCGGCCGCGTCGGCGGGGCGCGGGGGTGCTCGGATCCGGCCATGCCCCCATGGTGCACCGCGGCACTGACAAGTCCGCGGCGCCGACGGGCCGGCCGGGCCGGTCGGTTCGGCCAGGGGGGCGGGTCGTGGGCTCCGGCGGGTCCGGCCCGGGGGAGGGCGAGCGCGAGCGCGAACCAATATCCGCTCATATCGTATGAATATCCCTGCCAGTGAATGTCCGGGCTTTCCCGATCCGTGGAGGCGTGTGTGCGGCCGAGTCAGCAAGGACACCCCCTCCCGCTCGCCCGCTGCGGGATGGTGCTGGTGCTGGCCGTGCTGCTGCTCAGCGGGGCGGTGCCCTACATCAGCGGCTCGGTCAGGGCCTCGCGCAGCTATCTGGTGGTGGCCCGGCAGAGCGGCCCGGACGGCATCCCGCCGGCGGTGGCCGCGGTGCGCGGCGCGGGCGGCCGGGTCGCCCAGGTGTACCCGCAGATCGGCGTGGTGCTGGCGGACGGCCCCGGACCGGCCTTCGCCGCCCGGCTGCGGGCCGATCCGGACATCCTGGACGCCGGGGCCAGCCACTCCGTGCCGCTGCCGATCCGGCAGGCCGGTGCCTGGGCGCGGGCCCGCGCCAGCGCCGCCCCGCCGCCCGGATCAGCCGACCGGGCCCCGGCGGCCGCGGCCGCGATCGCCGAGGTGCCGGCCGACGAGGTGCCGCCCGCGGCCGACCCGCGCGGGGTCCCGCAGTGGAACCTGCGGATGATGGGCGGGGCCGGCGCCGACCGCGCCCGGCTGCGCGACACCGTGGTCGCGGTGCTCGACTCCGGGGTCGACGACACCCATCCGGACCTGCGCTCGGCGGTCGATCCCGGCCGCTCCGCCTCCTGCGCCACCGGCAGCCCGGACAGCGCGCCCGGGGCCTGGCGGCCGGACCCGGCGGTCGGCGAGAGCGGCCACGGCACCCATGTCAGCGGCATCATCGCGGCCGACCGCCCCGGCCAGGGTGTGGCCGGGATCGCCCCCGGGGTGCGCATCGCCGCGGTGCGGCTGCTCGGCGACGTCGGCCAGTACTACGGGGAGAACCTGGTCTGCGGCTTCCTGTGGGCCGCCGACCACGGCGCCCGGGTGATCAACGACAGCTACTTCGCCGACCCCTGGAAGTACAACTGCCCGGAGAACCCGGACCAGGCCGCCATCATCGCCGCCATCGGCCGGGCGGTCCGCTACGCCCAGGACAAGGGGGCACTGGTGGTCGCCTCGGCAGGCAACGACGCGCAGAACCTGGACGCCGCGCGCACCGACGACCGCAGCCCCAACGACCACCCGGACAGCGTCCGCCCGGCCGTGCGCCGGCTGGGCGCGGAGTGCATCCGGCTGCCCGGCGGGCTGCCCGGGGTGCTCGACGTCACCGCCGTCGACCGCGACGGCAACCTGGCCGGCTACTCCAACTGGGGCGCGGGCCAGGTGCAGCTGGCCGCTCCCGGCGGCGATCCGGACGGCGGTCCCGGCCAGTCGGTGGTCTCCGACTGGCCCGGCGGCGGCTACGCGGCCCTGGCCGGTACGTCGATGGCGGCCGCGGCGGTGAGCGGCGCGGCCGCGGTGGAGGCGTCGCTGCACCCGGGCGCGGGGAGCGCCGAGCTGGCCCGCGACCTGGAGGCCGGGGCGCTGCGGGTGGACTGCCCCTCCGGCAGGCTGGCCGGCCCGGACTGCCTGGGCGGCGCCTACTTCGGCTACGGGCTGGTCGAGGTCCCGCGCCGCTGAGCGCGGCACGCGGGCCGGACCGCCGGGTCAGTCCGAGGCCAGCAGCAGGCCGAAGTACCCGGCCAGACTGAGCTTCAGCTCCGCGACATACAGCGGGCGGTCCTCCGGCGCGGCGGCCAGCACCAGCGGCAGCACGCCCTTGAACATGTGCACCGCCACCTCGGCCGCCCGGTGCAGCCGCTCGGCCGGGACCTGCGGCGCGATCGCGGCGAGCAGCGCCCCGATCCGCTCCAGCATCGACTCGTGCAGCGGCTGGTGCAGGTCGGCCAGGCGCTGCGGGGAGTCCGGGCCGATGAACAGCACGATGCAGGCCGGATGGATGAGGTGGTACTCCACCAGCGGATCGACGGCCAGATCCAGCAGCTGGTCCAGCGGCGTCCCCTCGGGCACGCGCCCCAGCACGCTGTCCATGACCTCGCGCAGCTCCGCGTTGTAGAGCTCGCCGACCGCGTCGGCGATGGCCTCCTTGTTCGGGAAGTACTGGTAGAGGCTGCCGGGGAGACGCCGGCGCGGGCGGCGATGGCATTGGTGGTCGCCGCCGAGTAGCCGGATTCGGCGAAGACCTGCCCGGCTGCCTCCAGCAGCTCCGCGATCCGGCGCTCGCCGCGTGCCTGCCGCTTTCTGGGCGCGGCCGCGGGTGCGGCGGTCGTCGCCGTGTCCGTCTGCTCTGCCACGCCCGCCTCCGGCTGTGCTGCTGTCCGCCTGCGGCCAAGTCTAGGCGCAGCGCCGGGCCCGCATTGACGAATGCGAGCGATCACTCATATTCTCGAATCATTGAAGGCGAGTTATTGCTCGTATTTTTTGGGTGCCATCGGGTGCCCATGCCTGCACACCCCGACCTGCACACCCCCGGAGGGGACAGCCATGTCTGCCGTCACCACCCAGCCGACCGCCGGGCCACCGGCCCCGCCCAGCCCGCGCCCGGCGCCGGCCGCTGGTGGACGCTGGGGATCGTCTCCATCGCCACCTTCATGCTGATGCTCGACCTGACCGTGGTGAACGTCGCCCTGCCCGACCTGCGCACCGCGCTGCACGCCGACTTCTCCGACCTCCAGTGGGTGCTCGACGCCTACGCCCTGACCCTGGCCGCCTTCCTGCTCACCGGCGGATCGCTGGCCGACCGGCTCGGCCGCAAGCGTGTCTTCACCACCGGGTTTGCGATCTTCACGCTCTCCTCGCTGGCGGCGGGGGCGGCGCCCGGGATCTTCGCGCTGAATCTCGCCCGGGGCGCGCAGGGCATCGGCGCCGCCGTGCTGTTCGCGGTCGGCCCGGCGCTGCTCGGCCAGGAGTTCCGGGGCAAGGACCGGGCCATGGCCTTCGGGGTCTTCGGCGGGGTCTCCGGCCTGGCCATCGCCTTCGGCCCGCTGATCGGCGGCAGCCTCACCCAGGGCCTCAGCTGGCGCTGGATCTTCCTGGTCAATGTGCCGATCGGGGTGGCCGCCATGATCCTCGGCCGGTTCCGGCTGCGGGAGTCGGTCCAGCCCGGCGCGCACCGGGTCGACTGGGCCGGACTGGCCACCTTCTCCACCGCGCTGATCCTGGTGGTCCTCGGCTTCCTGCGCGGCGAGGACCAGGGCTGGAGCAGTCCGCCGATCATCTCCATGTTCGCCGGGGGCGCGCTGCTGCTGGTGGCCTTCGTGGTGCTCGAACGCCGGGCCGGCGCCGCCGCCATGCTCGACCTCTCGCTGTTCCGGATCCGCACCTTCAACGGGATCTCGCTGGCGACGCTGCTGTCCAACGCCGCCGGGATGTCGGCGATCTTCCTCCAGGTCTCCTACATGCAGAACGTCCTCGGGGCCTCGCCGCTCACGGCCGGACTGCGCTATCTGCCGATGACGCTCACCCTGTTCGTGGTCGCCGCGGTCACCGGCAGCCTCACCGTGCGGATCGCCCCCCGGGTGCTGGTGGGCCTCTCGCTCAGCCTGATCGCGGCCGGGCTGGCCCTGGTCTCGCTGGTCACCGTGGACAGCTCGTGGACCGCGCTGCTGCCCAGCATGGTGGCGACCGGCGCCGGAATGGGCATGTTCAACCCGCCCCGGGCCTCGCTCTCCATCGCCGTGGTCGAACCCGGCCGGGCGGGGATGGCCGCCGGGATGGGCGAGACCTTCCAGCAGGTCGGGGTGGCCATCGGCGTCGCCGGCCTGGGCGCGCTCTTCCAGAACCTAGTCACCAGCGGCTTCAGCGGCTCCGCCGCCGGGCGCGCGCTCGGGCCGCAGGCCCACGCCTTCGGCCAGGCCGTCGCCTCCGGTGGCGGCGACCAGCTCGCCCGTGCGCTCCCGGCGCGGCTGGCCGGACCGGTCGAACAGGCGGCCAGGGCCGCCTTCGTCCACGGCCTGGACCATGTGCTGCTGGTCGGCAGCGGGATCGCCGCGGTCTCCGCGCTGATCGGCTTCACCCTGATCAGCCGCCGCGACCTGCATGCCAGTGCCCTCGCCGGAGCCGAGACGGACGACGTGGTCATGGGGCACTGACCGCGCTCCGCGGCCCGGGCCGCTCGCCTACCATCGGGAGGCGGCGACCCGGGCGGCCGGGTCCCGGAGGAAGGGGTGAACCATGCGACTGACGGTCTTCTGGCAGAAGATGAACGACCACTTCGGCCCCGCCTACGCGGAGAGCTTCGCCAGCGACCATGTGATGTCCGAGCTCGGCGGGCGCACCGTCCGCCAGGCCCTGGACGCGGGCTGGGAGACCAAGGACGTCTGGCGGGCCGTGTGCGTGGCCGTGCAGGTGCCCGGCTCGCAGCAGTAGCCGCCCGGGGGTGTCCCCGGTGCGGGCCCGGCCCGCGACGGTCAGGTGTTCGAACCGCACGGCGTCGACGGCGTCGGCGGGCGGGCGCCCCCCGGGACCGGGCCCGGCGGCCCGGGAAACCGCACGTGGGAGGCGGCTTCACCAGTATTCGAACTATTGTTCCCTATACTGGGTTGTGGCGAGTTATCCACAGGCCCAGGCCCGGTCGGGGCGGATTGTCAGTGGTGCGCGCTAGCGTCTTTGGTGATGAAGCGCTCAGCACAGACCCCCAGGGTGGAATCAATGGCAGCGAACGACCGCGAGCGGGCTCTTGAGACCGCGCTCGCCCAGATTGAACGGCAGTTCGGCAAGGGCTCGGTGATGCGCCTCGGCGACGAGGCCCGCGCCCCGATCGAGGTGATTCCCACCGGCTCGATCGCCCTCGACATCGCCCTCGGTGTCGGCGGCCTGCCGCGCGGCCGGGTCGTGGAGGTGTACGGACCGGAGAGCAGCGGCAAGACGACCCTCACCCTGCATGCGGTTGCCAACGCGCAGAAGGCCGGCGGCATCGTCGCCTTCATCGACGCCGAGCACGCGCTCGACCCCGACTACGCCAAGAAGCTCGGCGTGGACACCGACGCCCTGCTGGTCTCCCAGCCGGACACCGGTGAGCAGGCGCTGGAGATCACGGACATGCTGATCCGCTCCGGCGCGGTCGACCTATCGTGATCGACTCGGTCGCCGCGCTGGTGCCCCGCGCGAGATCGAGGGCGAGATGGGCGACTCCCACGTCGGCCTCCAGGCCCGGCTGATGAGCCAGGCCCTCCGCAAGATCACCGGTGCGCTGAGCCAGTCCAAGACCACCGCGATCTTCATCAACCAGCTGCGCGAGAAGGTCGGGGTGATGTTCGGCAGCCCGGAGACCACCACCGGCGGCCGGCGCTGAAGTTCTACGCCTCGGTCCGGCTGGACATCCGGCGGATCGAGACCCTCAAGGACGGCACCGAGGCCGTCGGTAACCGGACCAGGGTGAAGGTCGTCAAGAACAAGGTCGCCAGCCCCTTCAAGCAGGCCGAGTTCGACATCATCTACGGCCAGGGGATCAGCCGCGAGGGCGGCCTGATCGACATGGGTGTGGAGCAGGGCTTCGTGCGCAAGGCCGGCGCCTGGTACACCTACGAGGGCGACCAGCTCGGGCAGGGCAAGGAGAACGCCCGCAACTTCCTGCGGGACAACCCCGACCTGGCCGACGAGATCGAGAACAAGATCAAAGGAGAAGCTGGGCGTCGGCCCGCGCAAGCCCGCGACCGACAGCGACGGCGCGCCGGTGGTGCGGGAGATCACTCCCTCCGCCAAGCCCGCTCCCACCACCAAGGCCGGGAAGGCCAAGGCGGCTGCGGCGGCCGAGCCGGTCGCGGCAGCCGAACCGGCGGCGGCCAAGGGCTGACGAATGACGCAGGAGGCCTGGGGGCCGCTGGACTGGTGCGCCAACGGTGTCGGCGGGGAGGGGTCCACCGACCTCCCCGCCGACGCCACGGGCCGGCCGGCCGGTTCCGCCGCGCCGCAACGGCGCCCGGGGCCGGACTGGCCGGCCGAGCCGGATGAGCCGGACGCCCCGGAGGAGTTCGCCGGGCCGGACTGGCTCGACCGCTCCGGCGACGGGGACGGGACAGCGACGGAGTCGGTGACACGGACGGCGACGGCTACGCGGGCGGCGACCGCTACGCGCGCACGGGCTACGGCACGGGCGGCGGCGGTGACCGGCGCGAAGGCGGCGGCGGGGCGCGCCGGCGTCGGGGAGCGCCGGCCGCCGGGGGCCGCCGTGCGGCGCCGCGCCGGACTCCGGGCCCGCCCGGGCTCCGCGGCCCGTCCCGGCGCCGAGCCGGAGGAGGACGCCGATCCGGCGGCAAAGGCGCGGGCGGTCTGCCTGCGGCTGCTCACCGGCTCCGCCAAGACCCGGGGCAGCTGGCCGAGGCCCTGCGCAAGCGGGACATCCCGGACGAGATCGCCGAGGAGGTGCTCACCCGCTACGAGGAGGTGGGGCTGATCAACGACAGTGCCTTCGCGGAGACCTGGGTGGAGTCCCGGCACCGGGGCCGGGGGCTGGCCCGGCGCGCGCTGGCGACCGAGCTGCGCAGTCGCGGGGTGGACAACGCGGTGGTGGCCGAGGCCGTCGCCCGGCTCGATCCCGAGCAGGAGGCCGCCACGGCCCGGGCGCTGGTGGAGCGCAAGCTCCGTTCGACCAGTGGCCTGGACCGCCAGGTGCGGCTGCGGCGCCTGGCCGGGATGCTCGCCCGGCGCGGCTACTCCGAGGGGCTCGCGCTGCGGGTGGTCCGCGAGGCGCTGGATGCCGAGGCCGACGAAGCTGAGAGCGAGCTGTGAGGCTACTGGGAGTAGTCAACTAGATCGGTTCCTGATCTTGACCGTTTCGTGACCTCGACTTAGTCTCGGCCGTGAACAAGGGGTCATAGCGGGCGTGTCCTTGCCGTGCGGCTCCCGACTGGCGGAGCGGGGATGGTCCATGGAGATCGCTCTGGCCGCGAGCGCGGTCGTTCTCTTGGCCGTGCTTGTGACGGGATGGCTGCTGCTGCGCGGTGCGCGGGAGCGGATCGCCGACTGCGAGCGGCGCGAGCAGCGGGACGCGGAGCGCGAGGCCCGGCTCGACCAGGAGCAGCGCCGGCTGCACCAGCAGGCCGTCGAGGCGGCGCAGGCCCAGGCGGTGCTGGCGCGTCGGCGCGAGGAACTGCGCGCCGAGCAGACGCTGGCCGAGACCGAGCGGCGGGTGGAGCTGGAGCGGGTCGCCGGAATGTCCGCGGCCACGGCCCGGGCCGAGCTGGTGCGCGGCATCGAGGAGCAGGCCCGGCGGGACGCGGTGCGCAGCGCGCGTGAGATCGAGGCGCGGGCCCAGGCGGAGGCCGAGACCCGGGCGCGGGAGATCGTCGCCACCGCCGTCCAGCGGGTTGCGGTGGAGCAGACCGCCGAGACCGTGGTGTCGGTGGTGCGGCTGCCCGCGGACGAGATGAAGGGCCGGATCATCGGCCGAGAGGGCCGCAACATCCGCGCCTTCGAGGCGGTCACCGGGGTGAACCTGGTGATCGACGAGACTCCGGAGCAGGTGGTGCTCTCCTGCTTCGACCCGGTGCGGCGCGAGGCCGGCCGGCTGACGCTGGAGTCGCTGATCTCGGACGGGCGGATCCATCCGCAGCGGATCGAGGAGATCCACGGGCGCAGCCTGGTCGAGGTGGAGCAGATCTGCGCGCGGGCGGGCGAGGACGCGCTGGCCGAGGTCGGCATCTCCGACATGCATCCCGAACTGGCCCGGATCCTGGGCCGGTTGAGGTTCCGCACCTCGTACGGGCAGAACGTGCTGGGGCATCTGCTGGAGTCGGCGCACATCGCCGGAGTGATGGCGGCGGAGCTGCGGGCGGATGCGGCGCTGGTGCGCCGCTGCACCCTGCTGCACGACATAGGCAAGGGCCTGACCCATGAGACCGAGGGCAGCCATGCCCTGATCGGCGCCGAACTGGCCCGCCGCTACGGCGAGTCGGAGGAGGTCGTGCACGCCATAGCGGCGCACCACAACGAGGTGCTGCCGCAGACGCTGGGAGGCGGTGCTGACCCAGGCGGCCGACGCCTGCTCCGGCGGCCGCCCGGGGGCCCGCCGGGAGGCGGTGGAGGTGTACGCGCGCCGGTTGGAGCGGTTGGAGGCGATCGCCGGGGCGCACCAGGGGGTGCACAAGGTTTTCGCGATGCAGTCCGGCCACGAGGTGCGGGTGATGGTGCAGCCGGAGGCCGTGGACGACCTCCAGCGCAGATGATCGCCAGGGATGTGGCCAAGCAGGTCGAGGAGGAGCTGACCTACCCGGGGCAGATCCGGATCACGGTGATCCGGGAGAGCCGGGCGACCGAGTTCGCCCGCTGAGCGGAACGCCCGGCCGGCCCGGGACGGTTCAGGCGCCGGGCGGTGCGGTGACCGGCAGGCCGGCCGCGGCCCAGGCCTGGAAGCCGCCGACCAGGTCGGTGGCCCGGTGCAGCCCGAGCGCCTGGAGCGAGCGGGCGGCCAGGCTGGAGGCGTAGCCCTCGTTGCAGACCACCACGACCAGCAGGTCGTGGCCGACCGCCTCGGGCAGCCGGTAGTCGCACTGCGGGTCGAGCCGCCACTCCAGCTCATTGCGTTCGACGACCAGCGCCCCGGGGATGGTGCCGTCCCGGTCCCGGAGCGCGGCGTAGCGGATGTCCACCAGCAGCGCCTCCTCGGTCCGGACGGCGTCGGCGGCCTGCTCCGCGGTCAGCCGGTGCAGCCGGGTGCGCTCCTGCTCCAGCAGTGCGTCGATGCCCCGGGGGAGCGGGCGGGCACCGGGGTTGTCGGCGTCGGTCATCGCGGTCACCATTCCTCGGGGATCTCGACCAGGGAGAGCCGCAGCACGTCGCCGCTGCGGACGTAGCGCCGCATCTTGGGCAGCGGCGGGTAGTAGCAGTGCACGGAGACCGCGTGCTGCGCGGCCGAGGGGTTGATGACCTGGTGCACATGGTGCGAGCCGAAGGAGCGGCCCTTGCCCTCGGGCAGGCGGCGCTGCCGGTCGACGCCCTCCGCCAGCTCCAGGCTGCGCCAGCCGTCGGTGGGGATCGGCACGCCCAGGGACAGTTCGCTGAGCTCGCCCCGCGCGGTGACGAACGCGCCGCTGGAGCCGCCGTGGTCGTGCCAGCCGGTCTCGGTGCCGGGCGGCCAGCCGATGACCCAGGCCTCGCTGCCGCCCGGGCCCTCGATCCGCACCCAGGTGCGCTCGTCGGGGTGCAGCGGGAGCCGGCCGATGGTCTCCGGGTCGGCGGCGACCGCCTGGGCGAACCCGAGCAGCTCGGACAGGGTGGGAATGGCCGTCTCGGCTGCGCCGGCCGGAGTCGCCCCGGCGGTGTCGGGCTGTGCAGTGGTCTCGGTGAGTGCTTCTGCCACGGCTGGGTTCCTTCGCGGTTGCGCTCCGGCGCGCTGGAGGCGCGCCGGGCGCGGCGTACGGGGTGCGCGATAACGTGCGTGCCCCGCGCGCCGGGGGTGTGCAGGGACGCGTGCACGCGTGCGTGGGCTTGTGCCGCGTCGGCAGAGTGAGGGGGCCGTCCGCGCTCGCGCGGCGGCTCGTCGGCTAGCGGTCGGCTAGCCGGCGATACAGAGCGCGCCCAGGTACCTGACCAGGTCGAGGTGGGTACGCCGCACCAGAATGGTGCTGGTCAGGCTCTCGGCGCAGGGCGTACCGACGTCCCGGGGGGCTACTCCCGAGCCCGCCGCCGAAACCCCGAGTGGCCGGTGCCACCTGTCCTGACGCATGGACGCAGTGAAGCACTGCGGCCCCATGATCGTCAAGGCGCCGGGACGGCCGCGCACGGCCTCAGCCGCGGCCCTGGTCGGCGGGCACCCGCACCGCCGAGACCGTGTCCGTGCGCGGTGTCGGCAGCTCGGCGGAGCCGCCCCTGGCCCGGTCGGCGAGGGCCCACAGGTCGTCCGGGTGGAACCCGCGCAGAGCCTCCACCAGGTGCCCGTCCGGCCGGATCAGCAGCACGGTGTGCGGGTCGGCATTCGGGTAGGACTCGGTGACCAGCAGCTCGGCGGGCAGCGGCAGCGTCCGGGTGGCCTCGGTGAGCTGCGGCATCAGCCCCGCGCCGAGCCAGTAGTCGCTGGCCCAGACGGCGGTGCCGGGGGCGACCAGGACCACCAGGAAGCCGCGGCCGAGCCGGGCCCGGAGCCGGTCCTTGGTGCCGTCGGTGGTCACCACCGGGATGTCCGGCACCAGCACGCCGGGGCTGGTCGGCGCGAGGGCCGGGGTGAACGCGGCCCGCCCGTTGGCGGGTAGGCCGGGGCGGAGCCCAGTTTGCCGGTGCCGAGGCTGCCGTCGGAGAGCAGCGCCGCGTTGCGGCGCAGCGATCCGGACAGCACGCTGCGGCGCACCTCCAGCAGCGGGGTGCTGGGCTGAAGCAGCGGCCTGGCCTGGTCGGCGGAGCGCAGCCGGGCGATCACCGAGCCGCGCCGCTCCTGCTGGTAGGTCGCCAGCAGTCGCTCGGTTGCGCAGTTGTGCCAGACCAGGGCCAGTTTCCAGGCGAGGTTGTCGGCGTCGCGCAGGCCCTCGTCCAGGTTCTGCATGCCGAGCGAACCGAGCAGGTGGGCCGCGTCACCGGCCAGGAAGACCCGGCCGACCTGGAAGCGGGTGGCCAGCCGCTGCTGGACCACATGGTCCCCGGCCGCGATCAGCTCGTAGCCGGGCACCGCGCCGCCGTTCCAGTCGGCGAGGGTGGCCCGCAGGTGCTCGATCAGGGCGTCCGGGGTGAGCTGCGGCTGGCGGACCGGCAGCCGCCAGTCCATCCGCCACACCCCGTCCGGCAGCGGCCGGGCGGTGACCTCGCGCGCGCCGGCCGAGCCGGGCGGGTCGCGGTGCAGCCGGGCCTCGCCGGGGAAGGGCAGGTCGGCGCGGATGGTGGCGACGGCGTAGTGGTCGGCGGCGGCGTGCCCGGGGAAGCGGACCTTGAGCTGACGCCGCACGCCGGACTTGGGGCCGTCGCAGCCGACCAGATGGCTGCCCCGCCACCAGGTGCGCCCGGTGCGGACGCTGACCCCGTCCGCGTCCTGCTCGAACTCGGCGACGGCCGAGTCGTGGACCAGCCGTACCAGCGGGGTCGCCGAGACCGCGTCGCGCAGCCCGCGCAGCAGCCGGTGCTGGGACAGGTGCACGGTCTCGCCGGGGGCGAGCGAGTGGTGGGCGAGCTCCCGGCCGCGGCGCAGCGTCCGCCAGCCGGTCCAGCCGCGCCCGTCGGCGGCGACCCGGTGGTAGCCGATCCGGGTGAGCAGGTCGGCGGTGTCGGCGCGGAGCACGCTGGAGCGCACGCCCTCGGGGCAGACCCCGCCGCCCTCGTCCAGGACGATGGTCGGGACCTGGTGGCGGGGCCAGGATCAGGCGGTGGTCAGACCGACCGGACCAGCGCCGACGATGATCACGGGGTCCACGTACGTCCCTCCGGAGACCTGCGGGTTACGCCCCGTGCTGCGCCAGTCATACCGAGCACTGCAACAGATCACCTGGTGCGGCGTCAAGCAGGGCCGGGGGTACGCCGGTTCGTGGCGTGCCCGGTGGCGCGCCGGGGCGGCGCGGCCGGACGCCGGGAGCCGCCGGTCGGTCCACGGGCCGGCGGGGCTCAGCGTCCGGCGGCCCGGGCCAGGAAGTCCCGGGCCCGGACGGTTCTGGGCACGGTGAAGAACTCGGCGGGGGAGGACTGCTCGATGATCCGGCCGCCGTCCATGAAGACCACGCGGTCGGCGGCGCGGCGGGCGAAGTCGGGTTCGTCGGTGGCCAGCAGCAGGGCCATGCCCTCGTCGGCCAGGTCGCGGGCCAGTTCGGCCGGCGCCGGGGTCGGGCAGTCGAACAGCAGCAGTCTGGGGTCACCGGCCAGGGCCCGGGCGGTGGCCGCCAGCTGCTGCTGCTCCTCGGTGAGCTCCCAGGGGAACCGCGCGGCGTGCTCGGCCAGGCCGACCCGCTCCAGCAGGCCGCGTGCCTTGCGCCGGGCGCCGGGGGTGATCGCCGACTCCCACCAGCGGAACCGGCCGGCCGCGACGTTCTCCAGCACGGTCCGGTAGGAGGTGAACGAGAACGGGTGGAAGACCGCGCCGATGGCCGCCCGGAAGCGGACCAGCTCCCGGCCGCGCCGGGGCAGCGGCTGCCCGGCCACGGTGATCCGGCCGGAGTCGATCCGCTCGGCGCCGGTGATGGCGCGGCAGAGCGTGGAGTTTCCCGATCCCTCGGCGCCGAGGACGGTGACCACCTCGCCCGGGCCAGGTCCAGATCGATGTTCCGGAGCACCTGGACCATCCCCGCGTGCTTGTTGACGCCCCGCAGCTGCACCAGAGAGCCGGTGTCGGCGGCTGACTGCGCCATGCGGAGGCTCCCAGGGGTCGGCTCGGGGGCCTGCCTGTAAGGAGCATGCCCGGTGGTTTCCCATGACAACGATAGGGCCGCGCCGGACCGTGGCTCACTCATCTGAGCTGGATTTGAGCATGTGGATTGGTCACACACGGCCTGGTTGATCGCAGCTGCATAACGGAACACCGGCCGGAGGGGCTCGCCCCTTGACCGGGGGGCGCCCGCCGGGATGGGGTTCAGGGGCGCGTGCCGGAATGCCCGCTGCCCGCGCGTGCCCGGGTTCCGGCCGTCCCACCGCGACGGACCGCCCGCCCGCCGTCCGTTCGCCGCCGCCCGCCCGATGATCCCCCCGCCCGCCGACCGACCGCCGCAGAAGGATGACGACATGCGCCTGCTCCTGGTCGAGGACGACGACCATGTGGCCGCCGCCCTGGTGACGGTGCTCACCAAGCACGGCTTCGAGGTGCGCCACGCCCGCACCGGGAACGAGGCGCTGGACGCACTGGTCCCGGACGGGCGCGGCCCCTACCGGGTGGTGCTGCTGGACCTGGGCCTGCCGGACCGGGACGGCTTCGAGGTCTGCGGCCAGATCCGGCTGCGCAGCGGCATCCCGGTGATCATGCTGACCGCCCGCTCCGACATCAGCTCCCGGATCCACGGGCTGAACCTGGGCGCGGACGACTACGTGGTCAAGCCGTACGACATGGGCGAGCTGCTGGCCCGGATCCACGCCGTGGCCCGGCGCGGCGCCGTCCCGGTGCCGGCCGCGGATCCCCCGAGGCCGGGGCCGCGGCGGGCGACCAGCCGCTCGGCGACAGCGGTCTGGTGCTCAACCGGGCCTCCCGCCGGGCCACCGTGCACGGCCACGAGATCCCGCTCACCCGCAAGGAGTACGACCTGCTGGCGCTGCTGGCGCAGAGCCCGGGGGTGGTCATCCGCCGCGAGCAGATCATCAGTGAGGTCTGGCGCAGCAACTGGGAGGGCACCGCCCGCACTCTGGAGGTGCACGTCGCCTCGCTGCGGCACAAGCTGGCCGTGCCCGCGCTGATCGAGACCGTCCGCGGCATCGGCTACCGGCTGGCCGCGCCGGCGGCTCCGACTGCTCCGGGCGCGCCGGAGTCCCCGCGGGCTCCGGGCGGGCCGGTCGGCGGCTGATGCGCACCCGCCTCCTCGGCATCCTGCTCGCGCTGATGGCCTGTGTGCTGGCGGCGCTCGGCCTGCCGCTGGCGGTGAGCATGGCCGCGGCCGAGCAGCAGCAGACCCTGGTCGACCGGATCGACGACTCGGCGCGCTTCGCCGAGCTCGCGCAGAACCCCATCGGCCAGTCCGGCACGCCCACCGCCGACGAGCAACTGGCCACCCTGCGCTCGGAGATCCAGCGCTACTACCAGGTCTACGGCGGCCGGGTCGGGGTCTTCGAGCCGGACGGCCGACCGCTGACCGCCCAGCCGACCGGCTGGGCGAGCGCCGCGCGGGGCGGCTCCGCCTCGGAGTTCAGCGAGGCGCTGGACGGCAGGCGCAGCGCCGACCCCGGGCAGGTCTGGCCGTGGCAGTCGGGGCGGCTGCTGGTGGTGGCCTCCCCGGTGGTCTGGGACGGCGACGTGGTGGCGGTGGTGGTGACCGAGTCGCCGACCGGCGGCCTGCGGCTGCGGATCCTGCACAACTGGCTGCTGCTGGCCGGGGGCGAGGCGGCGGCGGTGCTGGTGGCCGTGCTGGCGGCGGTGACGCTGACCTCGTGGGTGCTGCGCCCGGTCGGGGACCTGGACAAGGTCACCCATGACATCGCCACCGGCGGCTCGCCTCCCGGGTCGCCCCGGCCGGCGGCCCGCCGGAGCTGCGGCGGCTCGCGCATGCCTTCAACGAGATGGCGGACCATGTCGAGCTGGTCCTGGACCAGCAGCGGGCCTTTGTCGCGGACGCCTCGCACCAGCTGCGGAACCCGCTGGCGGCGCTGATGCTCCGGGTCGAGGCGATGGGCATGGAGCTGCCGGAGGGCCAGGAGGAGGAGCTGGTGAGCGTCCGGGTGGAGGGGCGGCGGCTGGCGCAGGTGCTGGACGACCTGCTGGGCCTGGCCGTCGCGGAGCACCCGGGCCCGGGCAGCGAGCCGGTGGATCTGGCCCGGCTGGCGGCGGAGCGCGCGGACGGCTGGCGTCCGCTCGGCCGGGAGCGCGGGTGGAGCTGCGCTGCGAGACCCCGCCGGGGCCCGCGATCGGGCTGGCCGACCCGGTCGGGTTCGGCAGCGCGCTGGACGCGGTGATCGACAACGCGCTGAAGTTCACCCCGGCGGGTGGTCTGGTCGCGGTCACGGTGACGGTGTCGGCGGACCAGGTCGCGGTGTCCGTGGCCGACACCGGCCCCGGTCTCACCGAGGAGGAGGCGGAGCGGATCGGCGACCGCTTCTGGCGCAGTCCGCGCCACCAGAACCTGGACGGCTCCGGGCTCGGCCTGTCGATCGCCCGGACGCTGCTGGCCGCCTCGGGCGGAGCGCTTTCCTTCGCCCGGCGGGCGGGGCCGGGCGGGCCGAGCCGGCCGGGGGCGGGCTGACCGTCACCCTGGCCGTGCCCGGCGCGGACGCCTGAGCGTCACCGGCCGGGCACGGCCAGGGCGCCTGAAGGTTCGGGGCGCCCTGAAGGTTCAGAGCCTTGCAGGTTCAGAGCGCTTGCAGGTTCAGAGCGCTTGCAGGTTCCGGGTGTTCGCGATCAGGCCCGGCCCGAAGATCAGGCCCGGCAGAGGATCTCGCCGTGCGGGATGGTCAGCCAGCCGTCCTGGTCGGCGGCCCAGGCCCGCCAGCCGTCGGCGATCCGCTGCCGGTCGGCCTCGGTGGCGAAGCCCTCGCGTTCGACGTGCTCGGCGAACGGCGAGTGCATGACCCGCTCCGCCCACAGGTCGCCCCACCAGGCCCGCTCCGCCTCGCTGGAGTAGCACCAGGTGCTCGCGGTCGCGGTGATGTTGGTGAATCCGGCCTGCCGGGCCCAGGCGTGCAGCATGCGTCCGGCGTCCGGCTCGCCGCCGTTGGCGCGGGCGGTGCGCTCGTACAGTTCGAGCCACTCGTCCAGGACCGGACGCGCGGGTACCAGAAGAAGGCCGCGTAGTCGGAGTCGCGGGCGGCGACCACCCCGCCGGGGCGGCAGACCCGGCGCATCTCGCTCAGCGCCCGCACCGGGTCGGTGACGTGCTGGAGCACCTGGTGTGCGTGGACCACGTCGAAGGTGTCGTCCGCGTAGGGCAGCTGGTGCACGTCGGCGACCTCGAAGACGACGTTGTCGACGCCCGCCTCGGCGGCGTGCCGGGAGGCCTGCTCCAGGATCCCCGGGGCGTTCTCGATCGCGGTGACCTGCCCGGGGCGACCAGCGCGGCCAGGTCGGCGGTGATCGTGCCCGGCCCGCAGCCGACGTCCAGCAGCCGCTGCCCCGGCTTGAGCTCGGGCAGCAGGTAGGCGGCGGAGTTCTGGGCGGTGCGCCAGGTGTGCGAGCGCAGCACGGAAGGGTGGTGGCCGTGGGTGTAGACGGCGGCCTTCTGGGTCATGGCGTGGTGCCTCCGGGGTGGGCGTGGCCGAGCCGACGGGCAGTCAGCGGCTCTGCGTTGGAAAGGACTCTAGAATGCGTCTCGCAGAACGAGAAGCTATGTCTCATTCTACGGACGAGTCGTCAAGGCGGCCGGATGGCCGACCGGTCCCGGAACGGGTGGACTTGAGGTGTTCTAGTCATTGACCGTGCCAGTAACCACTGACACATTTGGGCGTGAGAGTGTCGGCAGGAGGGGAGAGCGATGATCGCCGAGGCCAGGGAGCACCGGGTCAGCGCCGACGACGTCGAGCTGGCGGTGGTCGAAGCCGGTGATCCGACCCGCCCCACGCTGCTCTTCCTGCACGGCTACCCGGACAGCAAGGAGGTCTGGGAGCCGGTGATGGAGCGCCTCGCCGCCCGCTACCACGTGGTCGCCTACGACGTCCGGGGTGCCGGCCGGTCCACCGCGCCCGCGCCCCGCGCCGGCAGCTACCGGCTGGAACGGCTGGAGGACGACCTGCTGCTGGTGCTCGACGCGCTCGCCCCCTACGGCCGGTCCACCTGGTGGGACACGACTGGGGCTCGGTCCAGGGCTGGGAGTTCGCCACCTCGCCCCGGCTGCGCGGCGGCCTGGCGTCCTTCACCAGCATCTCCGGCCCCTGCCTGGACCACTTCGGGCTGTGGCTCGGCGACCGGCTGCGCGAGCCCACCGCCCGCAGCCTGACGCAGCTGCTCGGCCAGGGCGTCCGCTCCTGGTACGTCTACGCGCTGCACACGCCGAAGCTGCCGGAGGCGCTGTGGCGCGGGCCGCTGGGACGCCGCTGGCCGGCCATCCGCCGGGCCGTGGAGCGGCTGTCCGAGGCGGACGACCGCAGCAGCGCCACCCTGCCCGAGGACGCGGCCAACGGCGCCTGGCTCTACCGGGCCAATGTCCGCGAGCGGCTGCGCCGCCCACGCGCGGACCGGGTGGCGACCGTCCCGGTACAGCTGATCGTGCCCACCCGCGACCCCTACCTCTCACCGCACCTGTACGACGACCTGGACCGCTGGGCGCCGGTGCTGCGGCGCCGCTCGGTGGAGGCCGGGCACTGGCTGCCGCTCACCAGGCCCGACCGGCTCGCTGACTGGATCAGTGAGTTCGTGGACGAAGTGCGCGCCGGAAGCGTCCCCGCTGTCCCGCCCGACGATGTTCCGGCGGTACGCTCGGGACCGCATTGAGCTCGGGTTCAGCAGCGGGGGAGGGCGCGGCGTGACGACGGTGCCGCAGCAGCGCACGGGATACACGGAGTACCGGATAGACGATTTGGCGCGGGCTGCCGGGACCACGGTCCGCAACGTCCGCGCCTACCAGGACCGGGGGCTGCTGCCGCCGGCCGTCCGGCGCGGCCGGGCCAATGTCTACCGCGAGGCGCATGTGGAGCGGCTGCACCTGGTCGCGCAGCTGCTGGACCGGGGCCACACCCTGGCCGGGATCAAGGAGCTGCTGGACGCCTGGGAGAGCGGGCGCGGCCTGGGCGGCGTACTCGGGCTGGTCGCCGAGGTCACCGCGCCCTGGAGCGACGAGCAGCCGACCCGGCTGACCCGCGCCGAACTGATCGCGGGCTTCCAGGGCGTGGAGGACGAGCAGGCCGAGGCCGCCGCCGTCCGGCTGGGCGTGCTCCGGCCGGAGGAGCAGGACTCCTTCGTGGTGCCCAGCCCGGCGCTGCTCGGCGTGGCCATGGAACTGCACGAACTGGGCGTCCCGCTGCCGGTGATCGTCTCCCCCTGGAGGAGCTGCGCGGCGACATCGACCATCTGGCCCGCCGCTTCGTCGAGTTCAGCGCCGTCCATGTCTTCGCCCGCTATGCGGGACACCCGCTGACCGACAGCGAGGCCGCCGAGGCCCTCGGCACCGTCCGCAGGCTGCGCCCGCTGGCCCAGTCGGTGGTCGACGCCGAACTGGCCAGAGCGATGCGCACCGAGGCCACCCGGCTGCTGGACGCGGCCGTCACCGGGCCGCTGCGCGGGCTGGTCGCCGACGAGCTGGCCACCGACGGGGCGGCCGCAGCCGGGTCGTCCGCAGAGAGGTCGGCCCAGCCTCAGGGCTTGACCGAGACGTAGTAGCGGCGCGCGCCCTCGGCCAGCGGCAGCGGGTCGGTATAGATCGCGGAGCGGATGTCGACCATCTGCGCCGGGTGCACCTGCTCGCCGATCGAGTCCCGGCTGTCGATGAGCACCCCGGTCATCCGCTGCACCAGCCCGGCCGGGACGTCGGCGCGGGTCACCATCATGTTCGCCACCGCCAGCGTCTGCACCGCGCTGTACGGCGACATCTCCGGATAGGCGCTGGTCGGCACGGTGGAGCTGCGGTAGATCTGGACCTCGCGGGCGTCCGGGTCCTCCTGCCCGGCCAGGGTGTCCATGGCGGCCGACAGCTGCCCGAGCGGGATCAGCCGGACCTTCATCTGCTTCGACAGCGTGGTCACCGCCGAACTGGGCAGCCCGCCGGACCAGAAGAAGGCGTCGATGTGCCCCTCGCGCAGCTGCGTGGCGGAGTCGTCGATCCCCAGCGGCAGGGGTGTCAGGTCACCCCTGGCCGGATCCAGCCCGGCCACCTGGAGCACCCCCCCCGCGATCAGCGCCACCCCGGAGTCGGCCTGCCCCACCCCGACCCGCTTGCCGCGCAGGTCGGCCACCGTCTCGATCGGCGAATCGCTCGGCACCACCAGTTGGACATAGTCGTCGTACAGCCGCCCGAGAGCTCGCAGCTGCGTGGCGCCGGGGGCGGTGAAGTGCGCGATCGCGTCCGCTGTGGCGATCCCGAAGTCGTCCTGGCCGGCCACGATCCGCTGGAGGTTCTGCGGCCCCCCGGCCGTCGGGTCCAGCCGCAGCTTCACCCCCGGTATCTCCTGCTGCACCGCCGGCTTCAGCAGCTGCCCGTACAGCGCGTAGACACCCCCGGCCGAGCCGGTCGCCATACCGAAAGTCCCGGTCGGGTACGGCACCCCGCCGGGAGTGGCCAGCCACCAGGCCGTCGCCCCCGCAGCCAGCACCACCAGCGCGGTCACGGTCCGCACCAGGCGTGACCGCAGCGCGTTGCGGACAATACCGGCGACGGGCGACATGCGGGCGATCCTGCCAGCCCCCGCCCCAAACCGAAACCCACCACCTCACCCTGCCGCCCGCCTGTGACCTTCCGCTCCTGCTCACGGATCCGGGAGCGGGAGCGGCTGCCTCTGCAGCACCTACCGGGACTCACTCATCGGCGTTCACGCGCGCGACCTCGAACGTGATCACCCCGAGGGCTTCCTTCGCGGGCGGGTAGATCGCCTGGATCGCCCGCAGCTGCTCGGCCTCAGTCGCGTTCGGATTGACCGCCGTCACGTCCTCGGCGCCGAACATCTCCTTGAAGGTCCTGTAGGTGCCGATCCGGGTCACCCGGGTCAGGCACTCCTCGCCGTGACAGGTGAAGTTGAGCAGGTCCCCGACCCTGATCCGCATCATCGAGTCGTAGGCCACGCGGACTTCGACGGTCTTCCTGCCATCGGCGATCAGGTCGAAGTACTGCTTGTAGATCCGGACATTGTGGGGATGACCGTGCGCATCGGACTGGTTACCGGCAGGCTGGCTGGTGGGCATCAGGGCTTCCAGTGGAGACGGGCCACGCGCGAGCCGGTCAGGTGATGGGGAACTCGCCTGCCTTGACGGCGGCGACGAAGGCAGTGAAGGCGGTCGCGGGGAAGATCAGCGCGGGGCCGTCGGGGTCCTTGCTGTCGCGGACCGGGACTGCGTCGGGGATGTGGCCGGGTGCGACCTCGATGCAATTGCCGCCGTTGTCGCCGCTGTAGCTGGACTTGTACCAGGGGGCGTTGCTCAAGTCAGGGCTGCTCATGTCTGGCTCCTTCGACTGAGGCGTGGGTGCGTCCCGGGCGAGGCCCCCGGAGGTCTGGGGGCCTCGCGTGCGGGTGTCAGACGGTGGGGAACTCGCCCGCCTTGACGGCGGTGACGAAGGCGGCGAATGCGGCGGTGGGGAAGATCAGCGCGGGGCCGTCGGGGTCCTTGCTGTCGCGGACCGGGACCATGCCACAGATGAAGCCGGGGGCGGCCTCGATGCAATCGCCGCCGTTGTCGCCGCTGTAGCTGCTCTTGAGCCACTGAGCCTTGCTCAGGTCTGGGTAGTCGCTCACGTTGACGTGTCCTCTCATAGCTTCGCTGATGACAGCGGCGGACTCGCGGGCCGAGAGAGCATCCGCGCGTAACAGATCATAGGTCCGCTGATGCTTGACCAGCAGGGCTGGACGCTCGCTGAAGTGCCCACCGTCCAGCGATTCTGAGTACACGTAGCGTCGGTTGTCCGGCATGGTGATCAGCGACATGGGGGTGTTGGGCACCGCCACGTGCGAGAGCCCGTACGGGATGAGCTGGATGCGGACATTGGGCAGTTCGCCGACCTTGAGCAGATGCTTCAACTGTCGGCGCATGACACTGCTACTGCCGACGACATGGCGGATGCAGCTCTCGTCCATGAGAACTATGAACAGTGGTCCGTCCGGCTCCAGGAAGCGCGTCTGGCGGCTGATTCGGGCTGCCACCTGGTCCCTGACCGTGGTGCCGTCTGAGTGGGTCGCTCTGGTGAACAATGCATGCGCGTATTCGGTGGTCTGTAGCAACCCAGGGATCAACTGCGTTTGGTAGTGCAGTAGTTCGATGAGCTTCGCGTCCATGTCCGCTCGGCGCTTGAACCAGTCGGGGTGGTAGTCGAGTTCGGGGTACCAGTTGACCCCGTGCCACATCTCCTCGATCAGGCCGTCGGTCCTGAGGACCACGTCCCATGGCCCGGACCAGGGTGGGGGACGGGACCTGTTTGCCGGTTTCGATCTTGACGTAGCGAGTGCGGTCGTAAGGCAGCTCCTGCGCCATGCGGACCTGCGAGTACCCGGCGGCTTCGCGGCGGCGGCGACGAACATTCCGAACAGTTTCGGCTGCCGTGTCGCTTCCCGGATTCGCCATTGCGGCGGCTCATGAAAACCCCCTGCTGCGCGATGTGCTGACGTTCCCCTTGGTGTGCAAGTGTCACGGCACACCCATGTGCCGCTCGGGCACCGGCAACCAGTCAATACTGTTCCTGGCCGTTCCGCAGGGCAATCCTTGGAATACGTACAGTGATCTACAACTCGGATTGCGAGGCGGTTCCATGGGGAAGGAAACGGCAGGTCAGGACAGATGTCCGATCGGCGAACTGGTGCGCGATATCCGGCTGGACCGGGTGGGTGTGGTCCAGGCGTACCTCTTCGGCAAGGTGTATCTGCGGCCGAGAGGTGGCGGGTGCGAGTGGGTCGCGCGGCCGGAGGACGTCGTGCCCGCCGGTGAGGCGGACGAGCTGCGGGCTCGGCTGGCGGAGCTGAATGCGGCAAGCAGCGGGGAGTGCTGTGACCGGGGGGTTCCAGTACTTCCCTCCGCCCAGGCCGGTGCCCCGGCCTGGTTGCGCGGAGTGTCTGCGGCTCGCGCAGCAGGAGTCGGCGGCCGCCGCCGGGTGGGACCAGTCGGCGGCCGCCGATGCGCGGTCCACCTGCGCCGACACCTCGACAGTGCGCACTGATGGGGGACATGACCAGCTACCGCTTCCGGAGGTTCACGATCATGGCCGATCCGATGGGCTTGCCGACCTACCGGGCGACGTGCGTCTCCGGCGGGATGGACGAGACGGAGGAGTGCGGCGCGCGTCCGAGGAACTGTACGGCGTCGCCGACCGAGAGCGCTGGATCGAGCAGCACTTCCGGCAGACCCGGCACACCCGCTACTTGCACACCGTCTCCGACTACCGCGTCGTGCTACCCGGCGAGTGGCTGTGACCAATGGATTCCAGCAGCGTCGGCCGTCTCGGTCATGCTTCGGTTCGACGTTGCCGGAGCGCGTGCGTTGCCCGGAAAACCGGGCCCGATCCGGGCCCGGGATAGCCCGTGCGGCGTAGCGCTTACCCTTGGGGGCGTGACTGAGACCACCGCCGCCGAGACCACCGCCACCACGGTTCCCAGGTCCTACGAGATCCGTACCCACGGCTGTCAGATGAACGTCCACGACTCCGAGCGGCTCTCCGGGCTGCTGGAGGATGCGGGCTACTTCCGCGCGCCGCAGGGCGAGGACGCCGACGTGGTGGTCTTCAACACCTGCGCGGTGCGTGAGAAGGCCGACAACCACCTCTACGGCAACCTCGGCCAGCTGGCCTCGGTGAAGGCGGTCAAGGCCGGGATGCAGATCGCGGTCGGCGGCTGCCTGGCGCAGAAGGACCGGGAGACCATCGTCAAGAAGGCCCCCTGGGTCGATGTGGTCTTCGGCACCCAAACATCGGCCACCTGCCGGTGCTGCTGGAGCGGGCCCGGGTGCAGGAGGAGGCCCAGGTCGAGATCCTGGAGTCGCTGGAGGTCTTCCCCTCGACGCTGCCGACCCGGCGCGAGTCGGCCTACGCGGCCTGGGTGTCGATCTCGGTCGGCTGCAACAACACCTGCACGTTCTGCATCGTCCCGGCGCTGCGCGGCAAGGAGAAGGACCGCCGGACCGGCGACATCCTGGCCGAGGTCCAGGCGCTGGTGGCGGAGGGCGTGGTCGAGGTCACCCTGCTCGGGCAGAACGTCAACGCCTACGGGCAGGACATCGGCGACCGCCAGGCGTTCAGCAAGCTGCTGCGCGCCTGCGGCGGGATCGACGGTCTGGAGCGGGTCCGCTTCACCTCGCCGCACCCCAAGGACTTCACCGACGACGTGATCGCGGCCATGGCCGAGACCCCGAACGTGATGCACCAGCTGCACATGCCGCTCCAGTCCGGCTCCGACGCCGTGCTGCGGGCGATGAAGCGCTCGTACCGCCAGGAGCGCTACCTCGGCATCATCGAGAAGGTCCGGGCGGCCATGCCGGACGCGGCCATCTCCACCGACATCATCGTCGGCTTCCCGGGCGAGACGGACGAGGACTTCGAGCAGACCATGCACGTGGTCCGCGAGGCCCGGTTCGCGCAGGCCTTCACCTTCCAGTACTCGAAGCGGCCGGGAACTCCCGCCGCCGAGATGGAGGGGCAGATCCCCAAGGCCGTGGTCCAGGAGCGCTACCTGCGACTGACCGCGCTCCAGGAGGAGATTTCCTGGGAGGAGAACAAGAAGCAGGTCGGGCGCACGGTCGAGGTCCTGGTGGCGGAGGGCGAGGGCCGCAAGGACCAGCACACCGACCGGCTCTCCGGCCGGGCCCCCGACAGCCGGCTGGTGCACTTCACCCGTCCGGAGCAGCCGGTCCGGCCGGGCGACATGGTCACCGTCGAGCTCACCTACGCCGCCCCGCACCACCTGCTGGCCGAGGGCCCGCTGGGCGTCCGGCGGACCCGGGCCGGGGACGCCTGGGAGCTCCGGCAGGCGCAGGGCGCGGCCAAGGCCGCCGGGGTGATGCTGGGCCTGCCGAAGGTGGGCGTGCCCGCGCCGCTGGCGGTCAGCGACGCGCCCGCCTGCCGCTGACTGCCGCTGAGCCGCGTCACCTCGCTGAGGGGCGGCGGCCGGGGCCGGTAGGGTCGTCCCATGCTGGTCGCTGCCGCCGTCTGCCCCTGCCCGCCGCTGCTCGTCCCCGAGGTCGCCTCGGGCGCGGCAGCCGAACTTGACGACCTGCGCGCGGCCTGCGACACGGCCGTGCGGACCGTGCTCGCGGCCCGTCCGGAGCTGCTGGTGCTGGTCGGCCCCGGCCCCGGGCACGAGCCCTTCGAGCAGGGCGCGGTGGGCAGTTTCCAGCCGTTCGGGGTGGAGCTGCGGGTGAGCCTGGGGGCCGCAGCCGACGGCGCCGAGGCTTCGCTGCCGCCCTCGCTGGCGGTGGGCGCCTGGCTGCTGGAGCGCGGCGGCTGGTCGGGCCCGGTGCGCGGGCTGGCCGTCCCGGACTACCTCGATCCGCAGCTCTGCGCCGAGAACGGGCGGCATCTGGCGGCCGCCGCCGAGCGGGTCGGGATGCTGGTCCTGGGC
This sequence comes from Streptacidiphilus sp. 4-A2, assembly GCA_014284505.1. Classification (GTDB taxonomy): domain Bacteria; phylum Actinomycetota; class Actinomycetes; order Streptomycetales; family Streptomycetaceae; genus Streptacidiphilus. The sequence goes on from JAAFYY010000001.1 coordinate 8,239,227, forward strand.
GAGGGCAGCGCCCGGCGCTCGGTCAAGGCGCCGGGCTATCTGGACGAGCGCGCCGAGGGCTTCGACGCCCTGGCCGCCCGGGGCCTGGCCCAGGCCGACGCGGACGGCGGGCTGGCCGCGCTGGACGACGCGTTGGCCCATGAGCTGATGGCGTCCGGCCGGGCGCCCTGGCAGGTGCTGGCGGGCGCGGCGGCCGGGGGTCTGCGCGGCGCGCTGCTGTACGAGGCCGCGCGTACGGGGTCGGCTACTTCGTCGCCAGCTGGACCTGAGGCCCGTCCCCCTCCTGGCGCGACCCCCGCACCGCCCGACCCCCACGCCGGACGGCGCGGAGCCGGGAAGCGGCGTCAGGAGGCGGTGCTGCCCGGCGCGGGCGGCTCCTCCGGGGGCTTGACCGTCTCGCCCGGAACCACCGGCTTGTCCGTGTTCAGGCCGTCGATCGTCTTCTTGGCCTTGTCCCCGGCGTTGTGGATCTGGTCGGTGTACTTGCCCTTGGTCGCCTTGTCGGCCATCTCGGTGGCCTTGTCCAGCCCGGAGTCGATGGTCGAGCTGTGCTTGCCCGCGAATTCGGTGGCCTTGTCCTTGGCCTGGCCGAGGGCGTCCTTGAGATTGTCGGTGAGGCCCATGACGGCTCCTTCGTAGTGGTCCAGGACACCGCCCGAAAACGGGCAAAGTGCCCCTAACTGGTCATAGCGTACGAGTTGATATCGATATGTGCATCCATGATCCCGTTTTTGGGAGACTGTCCGAGTGAGCATCCCCCGTATCCCGCGAGTTATCACCGTTGTCGGCGCCACCGCCGTCGGCAAATCCGACCTGGGCGTGGCCCTGGCCCAGGAACTCGGCGGCGAGGTGGTGAACACCGACTCCATGCAGCTCTACCGGGGCATGGACATCGGGACGGCGAAACTCACCGTCGAGGAGCGTGCCGGGGTGCCGCACCACCTCCTGGACGTCTGGGATGTCACGGTCGCGGCCAGCGCCGCCGAGTACCAGCGGATGGCGCGCGAGATCATCGACGACCTGCTCGCACGCGGGCGCACGCCGGTGCTCGTGGGCGGCTCGGGGCTGTATGTCCGCGCCGCTGTCGACGAGTTGGAGTTCCCCGGCACCGACTCCGAGGTCCGCGCCCGGCTGGAGGCCGAGCTGGAGGCGGAGGGATCCGGGGCGCTGCACCGGCGGCTGGCCGAGGTCGACCCGCTCGCCGCGCAGGCCATCCTGCCCAGCAACGGCAGGCGGGTGGTCCGCGCGCTGGAGGTCGTGGAAATCACCGGCAAGTCCTTCACCGCCAACCTGCCCGGCCACGACTCGGTCTACGACACCGTGCAGATCGGCGTCCAGCTGCCGCGCCCGGACCTCGACCGGCGGATCGCGCTCCGGGTCGACCGGATGTGGGAGGCCGGGCTGGTCCAGGAGGTCGAGGCGCTCGCCGGGATCGGGCTGCGGGACGGCCGCACCGCCTCCCGGGCGCTCGGCTACCAGCAGGTGCTGGCCCAACTCGCGGGGAGTGCACCGAGCAGGAGGCGCGCGACGAGACCGTCCGCGCCACCCGGCGCTTCGCGCGCCGCCAGGAGTCCTGGTTCCGCCGCGACCCCCGGGTGCACTGGCTCGCGCGCGGCGTGGACGACGACCCGAAGATGCTGGTCAGCCAGGCTCTCGAACTGGTAGGCGGGCGAGGGCGCTAGGCGAGGTGTCACGGCCTGATCACGTCATGGCCACGGATCACCGCCAGCACCGTCGGCGGCACCGAAGACCTGAGGTGCACGTGCCATCATCAAGCATCGGGAGTCAACAGACCGGGTCGGAGCGACCGGGTCATCACTGGTCAGGGAGGCCGTGTGTCCATGGATACCGGCCCCGAGACGCACCGTCTTCCCGGTGACCCCTTCGGCCCCGACTTCGGCTCCGACCCGCTCGGCGTCGAACCGCTGCCCGGCCTGGGTCTGGAACTCGGCCCGGTGACCGAGCGTGAACTGCGCCCCGCAGGGCGGCTGAGGCTGTGGCAGATCCTGCCCATCATCGCCCTGGCCACCGTCGGCTCGCTGATGTTCGCCTTCCCGCTCGCCTTCGAGTCCGGCGGCGGCGGGGCCGTGGTCGGGATGCTCGGCCTGCTGCTGACCGCCGCGTCGGCCGGGTGGGGCGCGATGGCCACGCGCCGGGCCGGCTACGCCTGGCCGGGCCTGCCCCGGCAGGGCTCCGGCCGCGCCGCCGACTGGCGCACGCTGCTGATCTACACCGCCGTGGCGGCGCTGGCGCTGGCCCTGGCGCTGTGGCGGGTCGCCCGCATCAGCGGCTGACCCGCGCCCGACCCGCTCCTGCGGCCCCACTGCCGCCGCCCGCTCCACTGCCCCCGTGCTTTTCCGGGCGGCAACTAGGATGGGGCGGGTGAGTGACATGTTGAAGGGCCTGCGATTCCTCAAGGGACACGGCACCGAGAACGACTTCGTGATCGTGCCCGACCCGGAGGGCCGGATCGAGCTCGGACCGGAACTGGTGGCCCGCCTCTGCGACCGGCGGGCCGGGATCGGCGCGGACGGCGTGCTGCGGGTGGTCCGCTCCCAGGCGCACCCCGAGGCCCGGGCCATGGCCGCCGAGGCCGAGTGGTTCATGGACTACCGCAACGCCGACGGCAGCGTGGCGGAGATGTGCGGCAACGGCGTCCGGGTCTTCGTCCGCTACCTGGTGCAGGCCGGGCTCGCCCCCGGCGGCGAACTGGCGATCGCCACCCGGGCGGGCGTGCGCACGGTCCGGGTCGCCCCCGACGGCCCGCAGGGCCCGGGCGCGGTCACCGTGGGCATGGGCCGCGCGCAACTCCCCGGCCCGGAGCGGATCGAGGTCGCGGTGGGCGGGCGCAGCTGGCCCGCGCTCAACGTGAACATGGGCAACCCGCACGCGGTGGCCTTTGTCGAGGACCTCGCCCACGCCGGCGACCTGTTGACCGCGCCGCCGGTCAGCCCGGCCGGGGCCTACCCGACCGGGGTCAACGTCGAGTTCGTGGTCGACCGCGGCCCGCGGCACGTGGCCATGCGGGTGCACGAGCGCGGCTCCGGCGAGACCCGCTCCTGCGGTACCGGCGCCTGCGCGGTGATGGTCGCCGCCGCCCGCCGCGACGGCCTGGATCCGGCGGTCACCGGCGAGCCCGCCCGCTACACCGTGGACCTGCCCGGCGGAAGCCTGGAGATCGCCGAACTGGCCGACGGGACAATCGAGATGACCGGCCCGGCGGTGATCCTCGCGGAGGGCGTGCTGGACGCCGACTGGCTCGCCGGACACTGACCCCGCCGCGCGCCCCGGGTCGGGCCGGTTCCGGCCCGGTTCCGGTTCGGCCCGGGGCCGACCGCGCCCACGGCGCGCCCGTCGGCACGGTGCGCGGCACGCCTGCCCGGACGGGTTCATGGCACGGCTGCCGGGACGGCTCGCGGCGCGCCTGCCGGCGCGGCTCATGGCGCGGCTCAGGGCGTGGCTCATGGCGTGACTCATGGCACAAGCGAACGTGCAACTTGGAATCCTTGCCAGTTCGCGGGCACTTCAAATCCCCCTAATGGGTGATCAAGGTGACGTTGGGAACACACGGCGTCGCCGAGCGTGTTGCACTCGGTAGGATGGACCATCGGGGTGCCTGCCCACTCCGGTGATCGCTGCCGGAGGTGCGCATGAACATCAATGCCGGTGATCTTCCCGTCATCCCGCCTGTCATCCCGCTGGACGGCCGAAGGGCCGTCTCGCCCCCACCAGCCGCCGCCCCGCGCGTCGGCGCCGCCCTGCGCCGTGCGCGGGCCCGCTCGGGCCTGGGCCGGGCGGGTTTCGCCGCCCTGCTCGCGGGCGGCGCCAGACCGCAGCTCGCGGACGCCCTGGAACCGGTCCTGCGCGCGCACCGCAGCCATCACCCGCGCGCCGACACGGCCCTGCTCGGGCGCGCCTACGCGGTCGCCGAGGCCTCGCACCGGGGTCAGACCCGCAAGAGCGGCGAGCCCTACATCACCCACCCGCTCGCGGTGACCATGATCCTCGCCCAACTGGGCGCGGAAACCACGGCACTTGTCGCCTCGCTGCTCCACGACACAGTCGAGGACACAGCGGTGACGCTGGATCAGGTGCGCGAAGAGTTCGGCGACGAGGTCGCCTATCTGGTGGACGGCGTCACGAAGTTGGAGAAGGTCGACTTCGGCGCCGCGGCCGAGGCGGAGACCTTCCGGAAGATGCTGCTCGCCACCGGCGAGGACGTCCGGGTGATGGTGATCAAGCTCGCCGACCGGCTGCACAACATGCGCACCATCCGGCACATGAAACCGGCCAGCCAGGTACGCATCGCCAAGGTCACCCGGGACGTACTGATCCCGCTCGCCGAGCGGCTGGGCATCCAGGTGGTGAAGACCGAGCTGGAGGACATCGTCTTCGCCACCCTCCACCCGGAGGAGTACGCGCGCACCCAGGAGCTCGTCGCCGCCCGCGAGGCCGCCCAGGCCGAGGCCGTGGACCCGCTGGGGGAGTTCGCCGGGCTGCTGCGCCGCCAGCTGCGCGAGGCCAGGATCCAGGCCGAGGTGACCGTCCGCCCCCGGCACTGCGTCTCGGTGCACCGCACCCTGATGAACCGCTCGGAGCTCACCCCAACGACTTCGGCCGGCTGCTGGTGGTGGTCGAGGAGAACGCCGACTGCTACGCGGTCCTGGGCGAACTGCACACCTGCTGGACCCCGCTGCCCGGCGAGTTCAAGGACTTCATCGCGGGCCCCAAGTTCAACCTGTACCAGTCGCTGCACACCGCCGTCAGTACCGGGCCCGGCGAGGTCGCCGAAGTCCTGGTCCGCACCGAACGGATGCACCGCGTCGCCGAGTTCGGCGTGGTCGCGCTGGACACCCCGGTCGCCAGGGGCGAGCCCGCCGGCGGCCCGGCCGGCGCCGCCGACTGGGAGCGCGACGAGCTGGACCGCACCGACCCGGCCCGCCCCGGCTGGCTCTCCCGGCTGCTCGACTGGCAGCGGGAGACCCCGGACGCCGACACCTTCTGGAGCGCGCTCACCGCCGACCTCTCCGGCGACGGCGAGCTCACCGTGGTCACCGAGGGCGGCCGCAGGCTCCAGCTCCCGGTCGGTTCGACCTGCGTCGACGTCGCCTACGCCCTCGGCGAGGGGGTCGGCCACCGATGTATCGGCGCCCGGCTCAACAGCCGGCTCACCGCGCTCTCCACCCCGCTGCGCGACGGCGACTCGGTGGACGTCCTCACCGAGTCCGGTGAGCCCGGCGGCCCCGCCCCGGAATGGCTCAGCCACGCCCGCACCCCGGGCGCGCGGATCGCCATCGAACGCTGGCTGGCCGAGCACCCGGCCGACCGGAGCCGCCCCGAGCCGCTGCCCACCGGCCCGCTGCCCGGCTCGCCCGGCGCCGTCGCGGCCGCCCGTGCGGTCGAGGCCGCCCGGTCGTGCCGGTCGGCGGGGTCGGCCGAGACCGCCCGGCCGGAGCCGCCGTCGACCACCGCGGCCACCGCTGCCGCGCTGCCCGGCGCACCGGTCCGGCTGGCCCGCTGCTGCACCCCGGTCCCGCCGGACGCCCTGATCGGCTTCGCCATCCGCGGCGGGGCGGTCGCCGCGCACCGCCGGGACTGCCGTACCGGCGCCGGTATGGCCGACGCCGGGCGCGACCCGGTCGAGGTCGCCTGGGCGCACGACGCCGCCCCCGGCGGCTACCGGGTCACCGTCCAGGCCGACGCCCTCGGCCGCCCCCGGCTGCTGGCCGACCTCACCGCGGCGATGTCCGCCACCGGTGTCGACATCGTCTCCGCCTCGGTGGAGCCCCCGCAGGAGCTCCGGGTCCGGCACACCTACACGGTGGAGCTGCCCGACTCCGGTGCGCTGCCCGAGCTGATGCGGGCCATGATGCGGGTGGCCGGGTCTACGACGTCTACCGCGCGGGCCCCGGCGAGAACGGCGCCGGGCAAAATGGGGGTGACCGTCCCGGAGCAGGCGTGCGACCATCGTCACCGGGAATGAGCGTCGAGACGGAGGCGTTCTCCCAGGAAAGCCTCGTGGAGAGCAGCTCCGCGGACAACCAAGCCTAAGGATGCAATGACCTCGACGTTCGAACCCCGCGAGTCCGCCGAACCCCGCCGGGCCGAGGCACTGATGGACGAGGACCTCGCGGGAGGGCTCGGGCAGGGCATTGGCGGCGGTTACCGTGAGAACGAGTACGACGGCGACCAGTACGACCGGACCGAGCGCGCCGCCCTGCGCCGGGTGTACGGACTCTCCACCGAGCTGGAGGACGTCACCGAGGTCGAGTACCGGCAGCTCCGCCTGGAGCGGGTGGTACTCGTCGGCGTGTGGACCGACGGCACCTCCGAGGAGGCCGAGAACTCCCTCGCGGAGCTCGCGGCACTCGCCGAGACCGCCGGTTCGCAGGTTCTCGACGGCCTGATCCAGCGCCGCGACCGGCCCGACCCGGCCACCTACATCGGCTCCGGCAAGGCCAGGGAGCTGCGCGACATCGTCGCGGAGAGCGGCGCCGACACCGTGGTCTGCGACGGTGAGCTCAGCCCGGGCCAGCTGATCCACCTGGAGGACGTGGTCAAGGTCAAGGTCGTCGACCGGACGGCGCTGATCCTGGACATCTTCGCCCAGCACGCCAAGTCCCGGAGGGCAAGGCGCAGGTCTCGCTCGCCCAGATGCAGTACATGCTGCCCAGGCTCCGTGGCTGGGGCGCCTCGCTCTCCCGGCAGATGGGTGGCGGTGGCGGTTCCTCGGCTGGTGGCGGCGGCGGTATGGCCACCCGTGGTCCCGGTGAGACCAAGATTGAGACCGACCGGCGGCGGATCCGCGAGAAGATGGCGAAGCTCCGCCGCGAGATCGTGGACATGAAGAAGGGCCGCGACACCAAGCGGCAGGAGCGCAAGCGCCACCAGGTCCCGGCGGTGGCCATCGCCGGATACACCAACGCGGGCAAGTCATCGCTGCTCAACCGGCTCACCGGGGCCGGTGTGCTGGTCGAGAACGCGCTCTTCGCCACCCTGGACCCGACGGTCCGGCGCGCGGAGACCCCGGGCGGCCGGGTCTACACCCTGGCCGACACCGTCGGTTTTGTCCGGCACCTGCCGCACCACCTGGTCGAGGCCTTCCGCTCGACCATGGAGGAGGTCGCCGACGCCGACCTGATCCTGCACGTGGTCGACGGCGCCCACCCCGAGCCGGAGGCCCAGCTCGCCGCCGTCCGCAAGGTCATCGTGGACGTCGACGCGCAGAACGTGCCGGAGATCGTGGTGATCAACAAGGCCGACGCGGCGGACCCGGAGGTGCTGCGCCGCCTGCTGCGCCGCGAGCCGCACGCGATCGTCGTCTCCGCGCGCACCGGGCACGGCATGGAGCAGCTGCTCCAGCTGATCGAGGAGCATCTGCCCCGGCCCTCGATCGAGCTGCTCGCGCTGGTCCCCTACACCCGCGGCGACCTGGTCTCCCGGGTCCACCGGGACGGTGAGGTGCTGGTCGAGGAGCACACCGCGGACGGCACGCTGCTGACCGCGCGGGTGCTGCCCGACCTGGCCGCCGAGCTGGAGGCCTTCGCGGTGGTGGCCCAGCCCAGCTGAGCCCCGACCGCCTGTCGCCCAACGGCCGTCCCCCGGTTCTCCCGGGGGCGGCCGTTCGGCGTGCGCCCCGTTTGTGTGCGCCCTGGTTTGTGTGAACTCTGTGTGCTCCGGCCGCGGGTGCGTGATCGACCGGCTTCCCGGTCGTTGACCAGGACGGTCGCCATTCCACCGGGATGCGCGGCCCTGGGCCGGGACCAGCCCGTGCGGCCGGCGCCCGGCGCCACGCCGTGGGCCGCCCCGCACGGGCCCCACCTGCGAGGAGGAGCCGTGGTCGTGCAGCTGCCCGTTGTAACGCCGTCCGCCGGCGCGGCGGAGGCGATCCTGGGCCGTCAGGCCGCCCGGGAGTCCGCCGCCAGAACCTACGCCCGTTCGCTGCCGATCGTCCCGGTCCGCGCCCGGGGATGACCGTCGAGGGCGCGGACGGGCGGCGCTACCTGGACTGCCTCTCCGGCGCCGGAACGCTGGCGCTCGGCCACAACCATCCGGTGGTGCTCGAGGCCATCCGCCGGGTGCTGGACTCCGGCGCCCCGCTGCATGTGCTCGACCTGGCCACCCCGGTCAAGGACGACTTCACCACCGAGCTGTTCGACAGCCTGCCACCGGAGTTCGCCCGCGACGCCCGGATCCAGTTCTGCGGCCCGGCCGGGACGGACGCGGTGGAGGCCGCGCTGAAACTGGTGCGCACCGCCACCGGTCGCGGCGGCCTGCTGGCCTTCACCGGTGCCTACCACGGGATGACCGCGGGCGCGCTGGCCGCCGGCGGCGACACCGCCGTCCGCCCCGGCCTGGCCGGAACGGTCCAGCAGCCGGTGCGGCTGCCCTACCCGTACGACTACCGCTGCCCGTTCGGGGTCGGCGGGCGTGAGGCGGCGCGGCTCTCCACGCACTGGACGACGGCGCTGCTGGACGACCCCAAGAGCGGGATCGAACCGCCCGCCGGGATGATCGTCGAAGCGGTCCAGGGCGAGGGCGGGGTCATCCCCGCGCCCGACGACTGGCTGCGCGAACTGCGGCAGCTCACGGCCGCCCGGGGCATCCCGCTGATCGTCGACGAGGTGCAGACCGGCGTCGGCCGGACCGGGCGGCTCTGGGCCGTCGAGCACTCCGGGATCCTCCCGGACGTGCTGGTGGTCTCCAAGGCCGTCGGCGGCAGTCTGCCGCTCTCCGCCATCGTCTACCGGGCCGAGCTGGACGTCTGGGCCCCGGGCGCGCATGCCGGGACCTTCCGCGGCAACCAGCTGGCGATGGCCGCGGGCGCGGCCACCCTGCGCCATGTCCGCGAACAGCGGCTCCCGGCGCGGGCCGCCGCCCTCGGTGAGCGGCTGCTGACCCGGCTGCGCGGCCTGGCCGCCGAGCTGCCCGCGATCGGCGACGTGCGCGGCCGCGGGCTGATGCTCGGCGTCGAACTGGTCGACACCACCGCCGAACCCGACCCGCGCGGCACCCTCCCGGCCGCGCCCGGGCTCGCGGCGGCGGTCCGGGCACAGGCGCTGCGGCGCGGCCTGATCGTCGAACTCGGCGGCAGGCACAGCAGCGTGGTGCGACTGCTGCCGCCGCTGACCATGACCGACGACCAGGCGGAAGCGGTCTTCGAACGGCTGGCGGAGTCCATCCGGGCGGCCTCGGCGGCCGCGCTCCCGCCGTCGGCCCGCGCCCGCCCACGCGGCCAGGGCCGGAGCCAGGCGCAGGTCCCGCCGCAGGCCCAGGCCCAGGCCCAGCCCCAGGCCCAGGCGCAGGCGCAGGCGCGGGACGCGCTGGGATGACCTCCGACCAGCCCCCCCGACCCGCGCCCCGCCCCGTCGGCACGCCCGGCCCCAGCCCCGCGCCCGACCCCGCGCCCGACCCCGCGCCCCGCCCCAACCCCGCGCCCGGCCCCGCGACGGCCGGTCTGGCCGGGGGCGGCGCCGGGCCCGACGCGCTGGCGCCGCTGCTCACCGCCGTGCTGGACGCGCTGCGGGCCGGGGCGGCGCGCCGGGGCGGGCCCTGCCCGAGGGCGGCCCGGAGGCGGTCGCCGCCGGGCTCGCCCCGCTGCTCGACCCGGCCGCGCTGCTCCCCGACCGGGGCGACCCCGCCGCCCTGCGGCTGCTCACCGAGGCGTTCGCGGCCACCGCCGCCGACCCGGCCGACCCGGCCTGCGCCGCGCATCTGCATGTGCCCCCGCTGGCCGTCGCGGTCGCCGCCGACCTGGCCGTGGCCGCCCTCAACCCCTCGCTGGACTCCTGGGACCAGGCTCCCGGTGGCACCTCGGTGGAACTGGCCACCCTGCGCGCCCTCGCCGGGCTGGCCGGCCTGCCCGACACCGCCACCGGGACCTTCACCAGCGGCGGTACCGAGTCCAACCTGACCGCGCTGCTGCTGGCCCGCGACGCGCTGCCCCGCGCCGACCTCGCCGACGGCCGGCTCACCGTGCACTGCTCGGCGGCCGCGCACTTCTCGGTGGCGCGCTCCGCCGCCGTCCTGGGCCTCGGCCCGCAGGCTGTCATCCCGGTGGACACCGGCCCCGACGGCCGGATGGATCCCCGGGTCCTGGACTGGTCGCTCAACGACGCCCGCGCCGAAGGCCGGACCCCGATGTGTGTGGTGGCCACGGCCGGCACCACCGACCTGGGCGCGATCGACCCGCTGCCCGCTGTCGCCGCCGTCGCCCGCCGTTACCGGGTCCGGCTGCATGTGGACGCCGCCTACGGCGGAGGAGCACTGTTCTCGCGGCGGCTGGCACCGCTGCTGGACGGCCTCGGCCTCGCCGACACCGTCGGCCTGGACCTGCACAAACTCGGCTGGCAGCCGGTCGCGGCCGGGGTGCTGCTGGTCCGCGACCCGCAGTTGCTGGCACCACTGGAGCAGCGCGCGGCCTATCTCAACCCGGCCGACGACCAGGACGCCGGATACACCTCGCTGCTGGGCCGTTCGCTGCGGACCACCCGTCGTCCGGACGCCTTCAAGGTCGCCGTCACCCTGCGCACCCTCGGCCGCGAGGGGCTGGGCGCGCTGGTCGACCGCTGCCACGAGCTGGCCCGCCACGCCGCCGCGCGGATCGCCGCCGAGCCCAGGCTGGAACTGACCGCCGAGCCGGTGCTGACCACCGTCCTGTTCCGCTACCTGCCCCGGCGGGGGCGGGCCGACCCGGTCAACGCCGCCCTGCGGCGCAGGCTGCTGGCACGCGGCCAGGCCGTGGTCGGCCGCACCGACCTGGGCGACGGACAGGTCCGGCTCAAGCTCACCCTGCTCAACCCGTACAGCACCGAAGCCGATGTGGACCGCCTGCTGGAGCTCGTCCTCGCCGCAGGGGCCCAGGAAGACCAGGAGCCCTCATCGTGAGCACCACCGCCGCCGGCCTCCCCGCAGCAAGCCTCCCCGCCGGCCTTCCGGTCCAGTCGCAGCCCCGGGAGGCACCCGACCAGCCCGGCCCGGACTGCGGCGCGGAGTCCGACGTGGAGTGCGACGTGGAGTGCGACGCCGCCGGGGATCCGCTGCTGCACCCGGACGCCGCGATCGCCGCCGACTGCGCAGGCACCGAGAACCTGCTCCGCTGCTGGGTCCGCGAGACCGGGCTGACCCAGCCCGCCGACGGCACCCTGGCCATCGCCCTCGGCGCGGGGCTGCGGCTCACCGTGCCGGTCCGCTACTGGTCGCCCTGCGGCTGGCACCGCTTCGGCCGCGCCCAGCTCAGCCTGGACACCGGCCCCGGCCATCCGGTCGACGCGGTCACCGTCGCCGCGCTGCTCGCCCGGGGCGCGGCCGGGCCGGACGGCGGCTCGCTCCGGCACACCGCCGAACTGGCAGGCCGGGTCGCCGATTCGGTACGCCGCACTGCCCGCTTCATCGCCGACCGCCGCGATGCCCCGCAACCGGTCCCCGGCACCGCGCCGTTCCTGGCGGCCGAGCAGGACCTGTTGCTCGGCCACCCGCTGCACCCCACGCCGAAGAGCGCGAGGGCCTCGGCGAGGCCGAGACCGCCGCCTACTCGCCGGAACTGCGCGGCGCGCACCCGTTGCACTGGTTCGCCATCGACCGCGAACTCGCGGCCGGGGACTCGGCCCTGCCGGAGCAGGCCGCCGAGATCACCGCCGCACTGGCCCCCCCACTGCCGCCGGACACCGTGGCCCTGCCCCTGCACCCCTGGCAGGCACGGGAGTTGGCCCACCGCTCGGATCTGCGACCGCTGTTCGAATCGGGTCGGCTGCACGACCTGGGTCCGTCCGGCCCGCTCTGGTACCCCACCTCCTCGGTGCGCACGGTCTACCGGCCCGGATCGCCGTACATGCTGAAGCTCTCGCTCGGCCTGGCCATCACCAACTCCCGCCGGGAGAACCTGCGCAAGGAACTGCACCGGGGCCTGGAGGTGCACCGGCTGCTGGAGGCGGGGCTCGGCGAGCAGTGGCGGGCCGCGCACCCGGGCTTCGACATCGTCCGCGACCCGGCCTGGATCGGCGCCGACCTGCCCGCTGCCGTCGGCTCGACCGCTGCCAACGGCTCGACCGCTGCCGTCCTCGGGCTGGACACGGTCGTCCGGCAGAACCCTTTCGGCCCCCGGGACCGGGCCCACTGCGTGGCCGGGCTGATCTCCGGCACCCCCGTCCGTTCCCGGCTGGGCGAGCTGATCCACACCCTGTCCGCCCGCACCGGCCGACCACCGGCCACCGTCGCCACCGAATGGTTCCTGCGCTACCTGGACGCGGTGGTGCTGCCGGTGCTCTGGCTCGACGGCCGGGCGGGCATCGCCCTGGAGGCCCACCAGCAGAACACCCTGGTGCTGGACGCCCAGGGCTGGCCCGAGGGCGGGCGCTACCGCGACAACCAGGGCTACTACTTCCGCGAATCGCACCGGGCCGCCCTGCTCGCCCGGCTGCCCGGACTGGGCGCGCACAGCGACACCTTCGTCCCGGACGCGGTCGCCGACGAACGCTTCGGCTACTACCTCGGCATCAACCATCTGCTGGGCCTGATCGGCGCGTTCGGCGCGCAGCGGCTCGCGGACGAGCGGGTGCTGCTCGCCGCACTGCGCCGGTTCCTCGCCGGACCGGCCGCCGCCACCGGCTCGGCACTGCCCGGGCTGCTGCTGGACGCGCCGCAGCTGCGCTGCAAGGCCAACCTGCTCACCCGGCTGCGGGGGCTGGACGAGCTGGTCGGCCCGGTCGAGACCCAGTCGGTCTATGTCGCCCTGGCCAACCCGCTGGTCAGTCCCCTGGCCGCGACCCCTGCCCCGGGCGCCTCCGCCCCGGCAGCACCCACCTCCGCAGGAGCCACCTCGTGATCCACCGGCGTCCACCCGAGAGCGTGCTCGTCCCCGCCCGCCCCGCAGCGGAGCAGTACCGGCCGCCACGCCGGACGTCGCTGCCCGTCCCGGCGGAGCCGGTACCGGCGCGGCCCAGGTCACTGCTCCGGCCCCAGGGCGCCGACCTGCTCGACGGCGTCGCCCGCTGGGGCACGATGGACACCCGCGTCGGCCAGTTCCGGCTCCAGCCGGTACGCCTGCCCCGGGATCTGCGGCTGCTGGTCCAGTGGATGAACGACCCGGTGGTCGCCGCCTTCTGGGAGCTTTCCGGACCAGCTGAACTGACGGATCGTCATGTCAGATCCCTGCTCGACGGGGACGGCCGCAGCGTGCCCTGCCTGGGGGTGCTGGACGGCGTCCCGATGAGCTACTGGGAGGTCTACCGGGCCGATCTCGACCCGATCGCCCGCCACTACCCCTCCCGGCCGCACGACACCGGGCTGCACCTGCTGCTCGGGCCGCCCCAGCACCGGGGCCGGGGCACCGGCAGCGTGCTGCTGCGCGCCGTCGCCGAGCGCGTGCTGCGCGAACGCCACAGCGCACGGCGCGTGGTCGCCGAACCGGACGTGCGCAACCTGCCCTCCATCCGGGCCTTCCTCAAGGCCGGATTCCGCTACGACCGGGACCTCCCGCTGCCCGGCAAGTCAGCCGCGCTGCTGCTGTGCGAGCGCAGCTGACCGCCCCGACCACGCCGCAACCGAACCCGCCCCGCGAACCGACCCCCGGAAAGAGCCGCCGCGCCGTGCACGCCATCGCCTCCGTCCCCGCTCCCCACGATGCCCGGCACGACGCCCGGGAGCACTCGGACCCGTACGACCTGGTCGGGGTCGGCATCGGCCCCTTCAACCTCTCGCTCGCGGCCCTGGCCGACGGTGTGCCGGGGCTGCGCAGCCTCTTCCTCGAAGCCAAGCCGCAGTTCAGCTGGCACCCCGGCCTGCTGCTGGACGGCGCGCGGATGCAGGTCCCGTTCCTGGCCGACCTGGTCAGCCTGGTGGACCCGAGCAGCCGCTGGTCCTTCCTCAGCTATCTGCGCGCCCACGACCGGCTGTTCCCGTTCTACTTCAGCGAGCGGACCCACCTCACCCGGCGCGAATACGAGCACTACTGCCGCTGGGTCTCCGGAGCCCTGCCCAACTGCCGCTTCGACAGCCCGGTGCCCGCCGTCGCCTGGGACAGCCGGGCCCGGGTGTTCCGGATCTCCCTCCCGGACGGCGGCACCGTCCCCGCCCGCAACCTGGTGCTCGGGGTCGGCACCGAGCCGATGATCCCTGGCTGTCTGCGCGAACTGCACCGGGCGGGCCTGGTCCACCACGCCGAGGACTACCTGGGCATCCGGCACACCCTGGAGAGCGCCACCGACATCACCGTCCTCGGCTCCGGACAGTCCGGCGCCGAGATCCTGCTGGATCTGCTCCGCAGCCGCAGCGACCGGACCGGCCCCCGGCTGCGCTGGCTCACCCGCACCCGGGCCATCGCCCCCATGGAGTACTCCAAGCTCGGCCTGGAGCACTTCACCCCCGACTACACCCGCTACTTCCACGCCCTGCCCCAGGACGTCCGCGACCGGCTGCTGCCCGACCAGTGGCAGCTCTACAAGGCCGCCAGCGTGCAGACCCTCGCCGAGATCCACGACGCCCTCTACGACCGCACCACGGGTGGCCTTCCGGCCGATGTCGAGATCCTCCCCGGGACCGAGGTGCGCGGCGCCCGGCCCGACCCGCTGGGCGGCCTGGAACTGCACTGCCACCACAGGCAGACCGGGAGCACCCGCAGCCTGCGCACCGACGCCCTGCTGCTCGCCACCGGCTACGCCGCCCGCCGCCCCGCGCTGCTGAACCCGCTGGCCGGGCTGGTGGAGTGGGACGAGCAGGGCCGCTACCGGGTCGGCCTGGACCACCGGGTCCGGCTGCGCCCCGAGGTCACCGCCGGGCTGTACGTCCAGAACGCGGAACTGCACACGCACGGCGTGGGCACCCCCGACCTGGGCCTCGGCGCCCACCGGGCGGCCACCATCCTCAACGCCGTGGCCGGCCGGACCGTGCACCGGCTGCCCGCCCGCACGGCCTGGACCAGCTTCGCCCCCGCCGCCGGCCGCCAGGCCACCGCCCCCACAGCCTGAGCCCGCCGTCCCGTCGCCCCCCATCGGCCTGTCGCTATCCTGAACGTCCATGCGACCCCTCACCGTCTCGGCCGGTCAGGCCGACTGCGTGCCGCTCGACATACCCGCCAACACCGCGACCGCCGCCGCCCTGCTGCGCTCCGCCGCCGAACAGGGCGCGGACCTGCTGGTCCTGCCGGAGCTGTTCCTCACCGGCTACGAGCTGGCCGGGATCACCGCCGACCCGGCGGGCCGGACGCTGGCCCAGGACGATCCGCGACTGGACGAGCTGGCCGCCGCCTGCGCCGAGACCCGCACCGCGGTGGTCGTCGGCGCGCCCACCCGCGATCCCGGATCGGGCGCGCTGCACATCTCGGCCCTGGTACTCGGCCGGGACGGGGGCTTTGCCGCCCAGTACGACAAGCAGCACTGCACCCCCGGCGAGCGGGCAGCGGGGTTCACCCCGGCCGCGCCGGCTGCACCCTGGTGCTGGACGGCTGGCGGCTGGGCCTCGGCATCTGCTGGGACCTCGGCTTCCCCGAGCACGCCCGCGCGGCCGCCCTCGACGGCTGCGACGCCTACCTCGTCGGCGCGATGCTCGGCCTCGGCAGCGGCGCCCGGCAACGTGCCGTGGTCCTCCCCGCCCGCGCCTACGACAACACCAACTACGTGGTGCTGGCCAACCACAGCGGCGCCTCCGGGCCGTACCACGGCTGCGGCGGCAGCGCCGTCTGGAGCCCCGACGGCTCAGTGATCGCCGACGCCGGTACAGCGGCCCCCGCGCTGGCCACCGCCCGGCTCGACCCCGAGGTGCCGGCCGCCGCCCGGGCGGCGGAACCGGTGCTGGTGGACCCGTCGTTGACCGCCCCCCGGCGTGCGCGGGGCGCGCACACGCTCGGCTGACTCCGTGATGTCAGTGCCTGCGTCTACCCTGGGCTGGCCATGACTACTCTGCCTTCTCGGGGTACCGCCCCCGAAACCCCAGACGAAACCCCGGACGCAGGCCCCGCCGAGGGCGAACCGGACGACTCAGCGGCGGAGCTCCGGCCGCAGCCAGTGCAGGGCTCGCGCGTGCGGGAGTTGCTGCACGCGGCGGTCGGAGCCGTCGGCGGCGTGGAGCGGCCCGGACAGGTGGCCATGGCCGAGGCCGTCGCCGCCGCCGTCGACTCCGGTGAGCAACTGCTGGTCCAGGCGGGCACCGGCACCGGCAAGTCCCTTGCCTACCTGGTCCCCGCGCTGGCCCACGGCGACCGGGTGGTGGTCGCCACCGCCACGCTGGCCCTGCAACGGCAGCTGGTGGAGCGGGACCTCCCGCGCACGGTGGAGGCGCTGCAACCGCTGCTCCGCCGCCGCCCGCAGTTCGCGATGCTCAAGGGCCGCTCCAACTACCTTTGCCTGCACCGGGTCCACGAGGGCGCGCCCAGTGACGAGGGTGAGGGGCTGTTCGACCCGGCCGAGGCGCTCGGCGGCCCGAGCAGCAAGCTCGGCAAGGACATCGTGCGGCTGCGGGAGTGGGCCGACGAGACCGAGTCCGGCGACCGCGACGACATGTCGCCGGGCGTCTCCGACCGGGCCTGGGCGCAGATGTCGGTCAGCTCCCGGGAGTGCCTGGGCGCAAGCAAGTGCCCCTACGGCGGCGAATGCTTCGCCGAGGCCGCCCGCGAACGCGCCAAGCTGGCCGATGTGGTGGTCACCAACCACGCCCTGCTCGCCATCGACGCGCTCGAGGGCGCGCCGGTGCTGCCCGAGCACGAGCTGCTGATCGTGGACGAGGCCCATGAGCTGGTCTCGCGGGTGACCGGCATCGCCACCGCCGAGCTCACCACCGGCGCGGTCAACCGCGCGGTGAAGCGCGCCGCGAAGCTCGCCAACGAGAAGGCCGTGGACGCGCTCCAGGCGGCGGCGGAGAACTACCACGGGCTGATGGAGATCGCCCAGCCCGGCCGGCTGGAGGAGCTCCCGGAGAACATCGGCTATGCGGTCGCGGCCATCCGCGAGGCCGCCCGTTCGGTGATCACCTCCATCGGTGAGATCCGGGACAAGAGCGTCAGCGACGAGGACGCGGTCCGCAAGCAGGCGCTGGCCTCCGTGGAGACCATCCACGACACGGCCGACCGGATGCTGGAGGGCTCCGAGTACGACGTGCTGTGGATCGAGGACCGGGACCGCTTCGGCCCCGGCGCCGCCTCGCTGCGGGTGGCCCCGCTGAGCGTGTCCGGGCTGCTCAAGGAGAGCCTCTACAAGGAGCGCTCGGTGGTGCTGACCTCGGCCACCCTCAAGCTCGGCGGTGACTTCACCGGTGTCGCGCTCTCCCTCGGCCTGGGCTCGGACGGCCACCGCAGCGGCGAGCCGCAGCCGGACGACGCCGCACCCGCCGACATCCCGCAGTGGCGGGCGCTGGACGTCGGCTCGCCGTTCGACTACCCCCGGCAGGGCATTCTCTATGTGGCCAAGCACCTGCCCCCGCCCGGGCGCGAACCGGACCGTCCGGCGATGCTGGACGAGCTCGCGGAGCTGATCCAGGCGGCCGGCGGGCGCACCCTCGGGCTGTTCTCCTCCATGCGGGCGGCGCAGACCGCCGCCGAGGCGCTGCGCGAGCGGGTTCCCGGGGAGATCCTGCTCCAGGGCGAGGACACCCTGGGCGAGCTGATCCGCACCTTCTCCGCCAACGCGGAGAGCTGCCTGTTCGGGACCTTGTCGCTGTGGCAGGGCGTGGACGTTCCCGGCTCGGCCTGCCAGCTGGTGGTCATGGACCGGATCCCGTTCCCGCGCCCGGACGACCCGCTGATGAGCGCCCGGCAGCGGGATGTCGAACAGCACGGCGGCAACGGCTTCATGGCGGTCGCGGCCACCCACGCGGCCCTGCTGATGGCCCAGGGCGCCGGGCGCCTGATCCGGGCGGCGGACGACCGGGGGGTGGTCGCGGTGCTGGATTCACGGCTGGCGACGGCCCGCTACGGCGGCTTCTTCCGCTCGTCCATGCCCGACTTCTGGTACACACCGACCGCAACCAGGTACGCCGCTCGCTTGCCGCCATCGACGCCTCGGCGCCGCCGCTCCGGGCCCGCTGACCGCAGACCCGCACCGGCTGACCACCGGGGGCTCCGACTACCGACCCCGGTGGTCGGCCCGCGGCCCGGCTGACCGCAGCCCGGCCGGCCGACCGGGCTGCCCGGCTGACTGGCTGACCGCAGCCCCGCCCCGCCGCGCCCGGCTCAGCCGGCGGAGCACCGCGACGACCTTGCCCAGGATGGTCGCGTTGTCGCCCGGGATCGGCTCGTAGGCCGCGTTGTGCGGCATCAGCCAGATGTGGCCGTCCTCGCGTTTGAGCCGCTTGACGGTGGCCTCGCCGTCGATCATCGCGGCCACGATGTCGCCGTTCTCGGCGACCGGCTGGCGGCGGACGGTGACCCAGTCGCCGTCGCAGATGGCGGCCTCGATCATGGAGTCGCCACTGACTTTGAGTACGAACAGTTCGCCGTCGCCGACCAGCTGGCGGGGCAGCGGGAAGACGTCCTCCACCGACTGCTCGGCGAGAATCGGCCCGCCGGCCGCGATCCGGCCGATCAGCGGGACATAGGAGGTCGCCGGGCGGCCGGTGGTGCTCTCCGGCACCGGGCGGACGACGTCCATTCCGCGCACCTCGTAGGCGCGCGGCCGGTGCGGGTCGCGGCGCAGGAAACCCTTGCGTTCGAGGGCCATCAGCTGGTGTGCCACCGAGGAGGTGCTGGACAGGCCGACGGCCTGGCCGATCTCGCGCATGCTCGGCGGATATCCGCGCCGCTGCACGGAATCCCGGATGACTTCGATGACCCGGCGCTGGCGTTCGGTGAGGCCGGCCTCGTCAGTGCGGATTCCCGGCGGCCGCCCGGCCAGCGAGCGGGGCGGGGTGTCGTCCGAGAGGGATTCCAGTGCGGGGTTTTCGACAGTGCTCAACGAGAGTCCCGAGGAGTGCGGAGCGGAGGCGCCCGAGACCTGCGCCGGGACGAACCCGGCGGGGGAATTCCGGAGGTCTTCCCGGCTGCCATGGTGGGTGCTGTGCTGCTGACTGTTCTGGGAGCGTTCCTGCACCGGGACGGTGCTACTTTCTGCGCTGGTCACGGCGGGCCCCTCTCGATGGACGTTCTCCCTTGAATAGGCCAACGGTAGGTCCTATCGAAAGGTTGCGCCAAACACACGTTCGAGTGAATTATTGCGTGATTGCCTGAAGCGATCAAGGTTGTAGGTGTACGGCTGCATCGGCATACGCTCGTTTGTTCGAACAGCAGCGTCTCATGTATCCCCGCGCGGGCGGGTCCGGACACCGGATCTGCCGTCGGCGAGGCACTTCCGAGGCACTTCCGGGGCGTTCCCGGGACACCCCCGAAGCGCCCGCCGAGGACGCGTTCCGGAGTCGCTCCGGGCATCCGGGTGAGCTCCGCGCCGCCGCTCCCGGCTGACCTGCGGTGATCGCGCGGCGTGAGTCGCAGGCTACGACACGCGGTCGCCAAAGCGTGCCGCGTCCACCAGATCTAGTGGTTTCATTGGTCCCGGACACCTACAGGTTGTGGTCCCCCGGGGAGAAACCCCGGTCGGACATCGCCTAGACTTAGCCCTGCCCCGGTGCCGCGAGCGGCCCGGAGCCAGGGTGGAGCCCACGGCGGGATCCATGGACCCACAGCAGCGCAAGCACATCCGGCAGACCCGGACGGACGACCGAGAAGGGGATCGAACATGCACTGCCCCTTCTGTCGTCATTCGGACAGCGAGTGGTCGACTCGCGTACCACCGACGACGGCACCGCCATTCGGCGGCGCCGCCAGTGCCCCCGACTGCAACCGCCGGTTCACCACGGTCGAGACGGCCGCGCTGATGGTGGTCAAGCGGAGCGGGGTGACCGAGCCGTTCAGCCGGGAGAAGGTCATCAGCGGGGTCCGCAAGGCCTGCCAGGGCCGCCGGTCACGAGGACGCCCTGGCCCAGCTCGGCCAGCGGACCGAGGAGACCCTGCGCGCCACCGGCACCGCCGAGCTGTCCACCCATGACGTGGGCCTGGCCATACTTGGCCCGCGCTGAAGGACCTGGACGTCGTCGCGTACCTGCGGTTCGCCTCGGTCTACCGGCGTACGAGTCGCTGGAGGACTTCGAGGCCGCGATCGCGGAGCTCCGGGCGGAGCGGTCGCGGGCCGCCGAGCCGGGCGCAGCCGTGCCGGTGCCCACCCCGGCGTCCCAGTAGCCGGTACGGCCGGGCACGCCACACAGACCATAAAGACCCTCAACAGGGCGCACGGCGGACACCCCTCCCGGGCATTCGCCTGCGCTGAAACGAAGTGCGGACACGACGGGCGTCCCCGGGAAGCAGCGGGGCGCTCAGGGCGTTTGCCCAGGAGGAGGCGGCAATGACGGACACCAGCAGCGGGACCCGTGCAGGCAAGGGAAGCGCGGCCAAGGCCGGCCGGGCCGGGGCCAAGGCGGGGAACTCCGGACCTGGTGCCGGCCTCCGCGTCGAGCGGGTCTACACCACCCCGGGGGTGCACCCGTACGACGAGGTGACCTGGGAGCGCCGCGACGTCATCATGACGAACTGGCGTGACGGCTCGGTCAACTTCGACCAGCGCGGCGTGGAGTTCCCCGACTTCTGGTCGGTCAACGCCACCAACATCGTCACCAGCAAGTACTTCCGCGGCGCGCTGGGCAGCCCGCAGCGCGAGTGGAGCCTCAAGCAGATCATCGACCGGGTGGTGCTGACCTACCGCGCCGCCGGTGAGAAGCACGGCTACTTCGCCTCCCCGGCCGATGCCGAGATCTTCGAGCACGAGCTGACCCACGCCCTCCTCCACCAGGTCTTCAGCTTCAACTCGCCGGTCTGGTTCAACGTCGGCACCTCGCAGCCGCAGCAGGTCAGCGCCTGCTTCATCCTGGCTGTGGACGACTCCATGGACTCGATCCTGGACTGGTACAAGGAGGAGGGGCTGATCTTCAAGGGCGGCTCCGGCGCCGGCCTGAACCTCTCCCGGATCCGCTCCTCCAAGGAACTGCTCTCCTCCGGCGGCAACGCCTCCGGGCCGGTCTCCTTCATGCGCGGCGCGGACGCCTCCGCCGGGACGATCAAGTCCGGCGGGGCCACCCGCCGGGCGGCCAAGATGGTCGTGCTGGACGTGGACCACCCCGACGTCGAGGCGTTCATCGAGACCAAGGTCAAGGAGGAGGAGAAGATCCGCGCCCTGCGTGACGCGGGCTTCGACATGGACCTCGGTGGGGACGACATCACCTCGGTCCAGTACCAGAACGCCAACAACTCGGTCCGGGTCTCCGACGAGTTCATGCGGGCGGTCGAGAACGGCACCGACTTCGGCCTGCGCGCCCGGCTCACCGGCGAGGTCATCGAGACCGTCGACGCCAAGGGCCTGTTCCGGAAGATGGCCGAGGCCGCCTGGGCCTGCGCCGACCCGGGCATCCAGTACGACTCCACCATCAACCACTGGCACACCTGCCCGGAGTCGGGCCGGATCAACGCGTCCAACCCCTGCTCCGAGTACATGCACCTGGACAACTCCAGCTGCAACCTGGCCTCGCTGAACCTGATGAAGTTCCTCCGCGACGACGACACCTTCGACGCGGAGTCCTTCGCCAAGGTCGTCGAGCTGGTTCATCACCGCGATGGACATCTCCATCTGCTTCGCCGACTTCCCAACCGAAAAGATCGGTGAGACCCCGCGCCTACCGCCAGCTCGGCATCGGCTACGCCAACCTGGGCGCGCTGCTGATGGCGACCGGCCACGCCTACGACTCGGCCGGCGGCCGGGCGCTCGCGGGCTCGATCACCTCGCTGATGACCGGCACCGCCTACCGGCGCGGCGCCGAACTGGCCGCCGTGGTCGGCCCGTACGACGGCTATGCCCGCAACTCCGAGCCGCACCAGCTGGTCATGCGCCAGCACGCGGACGCCAACGCGGTCGCCCCGCGCGGCGACGACCTGGACAAGCCGATCTGGGCGGCGGCCACCGAGACCTGGCAGGACGTGCTCCGCCTGGGCGCGGAGAACGGTTTCCGCAACGCCCAGGCCAGTGTGCTCGCGCCCACCGGCACCATCGGCCTGATGATGGACTGCGACACCACCGGCGTCGAGCCCGACCTGGCCCTGGTCAAGTTCAAGAAGCTGGTCGGCGGCGGCTCCATGCAGATCGTCAACGGCACCGTGCCGCGGGCGCTGCGGCGGCTCGGCTACCAGCCGGAGCAGATCGAGGCCGTGGTCGCCCACATCGCCGACCACGGTGTCGTCGTCGACGCGCCCGGACTGCGTCCCGAGCACTACGAGATCTTCGACTGCGCCATGGGCGAGCGGGTCATCTCCGCGATGGGCCACGTCCGGATGATGGCCGCGATCCAGCCGTGGATCTCCGGCGCGATCTCCAAGACCGTGAACATGCCGGAGGGCGCCACGGTCGACGAGGTCGAGGAGATCTACTTCGAGGCCTGGAAGCTCGGCGTCAAGGCGCTGGCCATCTACCGCGACAACTGCAAGGTCGGCCAGCCGCTCTCGGCCAAGACCAAGAACGACGGCAAGGCGGAGGCGGCGGCGAAGACCGTGGCCGAGCCCGCCGCCAAGGTCGTCGAGTACCGCCCGGTCCGCCGCCGGCTGCCCAAGGGCCGTCCGGGGATCACCACCTCGTTCACGGTGGGCGGCGCCGAGGGCTACATGACGGCCAACTCCTACCCGGACGACGGCCTCGGCGAGGTCTTCCTGAAGATGTCCAAGCAGGGCTCGACCCTGGCGGGCATGATGGACGCCTTCTCCATCGCGGTCTCGGTCGGCCTCCAGTACGGCGTGCCGCTGGAGACCTATGTCTCCAAGTTCACCAACATGCGCTTCGAGCCGGCCGGTCTGACCGACGACCCGGACGTGCGGATGGCACAGTCGATCGTCGACTACATCTTCCGCCGGCTGGCGCTGGACTTCCTGCCGTTCGAGACCCGCTCGGCGCTCGGTATCCACTCCGTCGAGGAGCGCCAGCGCCACCTGGAGACCGGCTCCTACGAGCCGACCGAGGCGGACGAGGTGGACATCGAGTCGCTGGCCCAGTCGGCGCCCCGGAACACCCCCCCGGCGCTCGCCCCGGCACCCGTGGTGATCCAGACCTCCCCGGTGGCCACCGCGCACAACTCCACCGAGCTGCTGGAGATCCAGCAGGGCGTGAACTCCGACGCCCCGCTCTGCTTCTCCTGCGGCACCAAGATGCGCCGCGCGGGCAGCTGCTACGTCTGCGAGGGCTGCGGCTCCACCAGCGGTTGCAGCTGACGGACAGACGGTAGTCGAACCGAGGGGGGCCACTGCGGTGGCCCCCTCGGGCGTGCCGGGCCGCTGTGCGGGCGGCCGGGGCGGGTGGACTACCGTGGCCCGCATGGCGCGTCCCAAACGAATTGTGCTGGTCCGGCATGGGGAGTCGGAGGGCAACGTCGACGACTCGATCTACGAGCGGGTGCCGGATCACGCGCTGGAGCTGACCGAGCGCGGCCGCAAGCAGGCGGCGGCCACCGGGGAGGAGCTGCGGGCGGTCCTCGGCGACGAGCCGGTGCAGGCGTATGTGTCGCCCTACCTGCGGACCCGGCAGACCTTCGAGCTGCTGGAGCTGGACCCGGCCCGGGTGCGGGTGATGGAGGAGCCCAGGCTGCGTGAGCAGGACTGGGGCAACCTCCAGGACGTGGAGGACATCCACCGCCAGCGCCGGGCCCGCGCCACCTACGGGCACTTCTTCTACCGCTTCACCCAGGGCGAGTCGGGCGCGGACGTCTACGACCGGGTCGGGGCGTTCTTCGAGACGCTGCACCGCAACTTCGAACACCCCGAGTACCCGCCGAACGTGGTGCTGGTCACCCACGGGCTGATGATGCGGCTGTTCTGCATGCGCTGGTTCCACTGGAGCGTCGACGAGTTCGAGGCGCTGTGCAATCCCGGCAACGGCGAGTCCCGGACGCTGATACTCGGGGACGACGACAAGTACACCCTGGACCGGCCGTTCGACCGCTGGGCCTGACCGGCGTCCGGCGCGGCTGCCGCGCCCGGTGCGCGAGGGCGGTTGTCATACCCCCGCGCGAGGATGGATCCATGACTACCTGGAGTGGGACCGAAGCGGTCGCGCCCGAGCTCGCGCGCTGGTGCGGGGCCGCTTCGAGGCGCATGGAATGGGCCTGCTGGCCACGCTGCGGCGGGACGGCTCGCCGAGGATCAGCGGGATCGAGCCGTTGTTCGCGCTCGGCGAGCTGTGGCTGGGCATGATGCCCGACTCGCTCAAGGGCGCCGATCTGCGCCGCGATCCCAGGATGGCGCTGCACAGCGCCACCGAGGACAAGGACGTGAAGGAGGGCGACGCCAAGATCTCCGGCCGGGCGGTGGAGGTGACCGCCGAGGGCGCGCGTCAGGCGTACCTGGACGCGCTCAGCGCGGCCACCGGCTTCGAACCGGAGGACTGCCAGGTCTTCCGGGTGGACGTCACCGGGATGTCGTTCGTCCGGCCGGGGGGCGACCACCTCGACATCCACGCCTGGCGGGAGGGGGAGCAGCCCCGGCTCGTGCAGCGCAGCTGAGCGCCCGCGCGCCCACCGGGGCAGGCGCCCCACCGGATCCGCGTACCCTTGACCCCATGCCGATCGAACCCCCTGACCACCGCGTCGAACGCTCGCTCCGCCGGGCCGGAGCCGGGCTGGTCGCGGGGGTGGACGAGGTCGGCCGCGGCGCCTGGGCCGGGCCGGTCACCGTGTGCGCGGCCGTCACCGGGCTGCGCCGCGCCCCGGAGGGGCTGACCGACTCCAAGCTGCTCTCCCCGCGCCGCCGCACCGAACTCGCCCCCGTCCTGGCCGACTGGGTGACCGCCTACGCACTCGGCCACGCCTCGCCGCTGGAGTGCGACGAGCTGGGCATGACGGCTGCCCTGCGGCTCGCGGCGGTGCGTGCGCTGGAGGGCCTTCCGGTGCGCCCGGACGCGGTGATCCTCGACGGCAAGCACGACTACCTGGGCGGTCCCTGGCGGGTGCGGACCGTGATCAAGGGCGACCAGTCCTGCATCTGCGTCGCCGCCGCCTCGGTGATCGCCAAAGTCCGGCGGGACGCGATGATGGCCGAGCTCGGCCCGGAGTACCCGGCCTTCGGCTTCGAGGCGAACGCGGGCTACCCCTCGCCGGTGCACCGCGAGGCGCTGGAGCGGTTGGGGCCGACGCCGCAGCACCGGCTCTCCTGGTCCTATCTGGACGGTCTCCCGGCCTGGCGGCATCTCCGGACAAGCCGCAGTCAGGACGATTCGGAACAATTGTCGCTGGGGTTCTGACGGTCCGTCCGCCGGAAATGCGCGACCGCTGATTGTGCATGCTCCGTTCGCGGACAGTTCCCTGGCAGTTAGGGTCCGGTACGGGTCTTGCCGCAGGCCAGGGCTTTGCCGGGGGCGCCCCCCTATCGGCCGTTCCACAGCAGCGAGTAAGCTCTGGGCGCTGTGCGACGCCATTCGGTGTGCCGCCAGATTCTGCCGAGGAGCTGGAGATCCACAAGACCGCCCCGGGCCCGCTTGTTCCGTCCAACGACGAGACGGACGCGACAGCCCGAACAACGCCTTCCCCTGTCGCACCCACCCTCAGTACCCCAGGCGCCCCGCGCCCGATCCCGCGTCCCGGACCGCCCGTGCGTCGTCCGGACGCGGGCCCGGCGCGGATCGTCCCCAAGCCGGGTCCGGCGCCCCGAAACCCGGCTGCCCCCGTCGCCCCTGAGAGCGCCCCCGCCGCGAGTACCGCCCCCGAGATCGAGATCCAGCGGATCGAGGTCGGCCCGGGCGCCGCTCTGGAGCGGGCGGACGAGCTGGTCGACGCGCTGCTCGAAGCCGGGCGCGCACCAGGACAGATCCTGGTGCTGACCA
The DNA here is from genome assembly GCA_014284505.1 of Streptacidiphilus sp. 4-A2. GTDB lineage: Bacteria > Actinomycetota > Actinomycetes > Streptomycetales > Streptomycetaceae > Streptacidiphilus. The sequence continues at coordinate 8,265,047 of JAAFYY010000001.1, forward strand.
CCGGCGGGCCGCACCCGTGGCAGCAGCACGAGGAGTCCTTCGGCGCCGAGCACTACTGGGCCCAGCTGGGTGAGGCCCAGGACGTCTTCTACGCCGGTGCCGCCGCCTGCCGTCCGGTGCGCCGCGAGGTCGTGGTGCTGGTGGTCAACGGCGGCTCCGCCGCCGCTGTCAGCCGGGCCGTCGCCACTGCCCGCAGCCACGCCACCGGCCTGCTCGTGCTCTGCGGCAACGCCGGATAGCGGATCCGACACCCCGTCAACTTCCTTACTGCCCAAGGCATCCAGCTCAAGGCATCCAGGGTTTCGGCGGGGGTCGGGGTCCGGGTCGGGTCCGGGGGCCAGGTCGGGCCGTCGGTCAGCGGCTGCCCGCCCGCACCGTGCCCGGGACCTCGTGCGTCCGTACCGGTTCGATCATGGCCCGGACCGGCAGTGCGCTGACGGACCGCACGCTCTCCTGCGCCCAGGACCCGCTGTGCGGGGTCCGGCCGCCGCGGCTGTCGCCGAGGACCTGCCAGCCCTCGTCGGTGAGGGTGACATAGGCGCCGCAGCGCAGCCCGTGCAGGGTGCTGGCGTCCTGGAGCGCCCACATCCAGGCGCCGTCCTCGGCGGTCCAGGCGTGGCTGCCGCGTCGGCACAGCATCAGCACCGCGGTCCGGACCGGACGGGCCCGCCGCAGGTCGTGCGGGATGATCCGGCGCAGGTGGGCGAGCAGGGCGTTGCGGTACTGCCAGCCGTCGCCGGCGTGGCGCCCGTGCGGTCCGACCGGGAACGAGGCCCCGGCCGCTACCCGGCCGATCTGGTCCAGCACGGCGACCACCGCGGTCCCCGGCGTCGGGCGGTGCACCCGGTGCAGGTCGGTGACCAGGGTTCGGGGGTCCCGGAGCAGCGCGGTACACGCCTCGTTCCAGAGCGTCGGGCTGAGGGACCGGTCCACCACTGTGGATCCCAGGGCGGCGGAGTCCATGATCAAGGCCACTCCTTCCCCGTACCCGCGCAGGGCACCTCCATGTCCGGGCATAGATCAGCACTACCGGAACACCCCAATTGTCAGGTCCGGGCATGGATGCGGCAACGGCGGGTCCGCCGGAAAACATCCGTGATCAAGTGCTTTGTCGCTTATATTCCAGCATTGTTTTCGATCATGCGCCCGGAGGCGCTCCCGGGTCGGTCGCCCGCTCGGCTCTGCCGGCCGGGCCGCCGCGGGCGCGGTCGGGCCTGCGGGTTCGCGGGATGTCGGTGCTGTCCGGTTGCATGGGGGCATGAGCGACAAGGAACTGCGGGCCGAGGCCGATGCCGTACTGACCCGTCTGGTGGGTGACGGCCGCGGTACGGCGCGGCTGCGCGAGGACCAGTGGCAGGCGATCGAGGCGCTGGTGGTGGGTCGGCGTCGCGCGCTGGTGGTACAGCGCACAGGGTGGGGCAAGTCGGCCGTGTACTTCGTGGCCACATCAATGCTGCGGAAACGCGGAGCCGGTCCGACGGTGATCATTTCGCCGTTGCTGGCGCTGATGCGGAACCAGGTGGATTCCGCGGCGCGGGCGGGAATCGCCGCGCGGACGATCAATTCGGCCAACCCGGAGGAGTGGGACGCGGTCCAGGCCGAGGTCGAGGCGGGCACGGTGGACGTGCTGCTGGTCAGCCCGGAGCGGCTGAACTCGCCCGACTTCCGGGACACCGTGCTGCCCCGGCTGGCGGCCACCACCGGCCTGCTGGTGGTGGACGAGGCGCACTGCATCTCCGACTGGGGGCACGACTTCCGTCCGGACTACCGCCGCCTGCGCACGATGCTGGCGGAGCTGCCGTCCGGGGTGCCGGTCCTGGCGACGACGGCGACCGCCAACGCCCGGGTGACCGCGGACGTCGCGGAGCAGCTGGGCACCGGCGGCGGGGACGCCCTGGTGCTGCGCGGGCCGCTGGACCGGGAGAGCCTGCGGCTTGGGGTGCTGGAGCTGCCGACGCGGCGCACCGGCTGGCCTGGCTGGGGGAGCGGCTGGCGAGCTGCCGGCTCGGGGATCATCTACACGCTGACCGTGGCCGCGGCCGAGGAGGTCGCGGCGTTCCTGCGGCAGCGCGGCTACCCGGTGGCGTCCTACACCGGCAAGACGGAGAACGCGGACCGGCTCCAGGCCGAGGAGGACCTGCTGGCGAACCGGGTGAAGGCACTGGTGGCGACCTCGGCCCTGGGGATGGGCTTCGACAAGCCGGATCTGGGGTTCGTGGTGCACCTGGGCTCGCCCTCGTCCCCGATCGCCTACTACCAGCAGGTCGGCCGCGCCGGGCGCGGGGTGGACCACGCCGACGTGCTGCTGCTGCCGGGGCGTGAGGACGAGGCGATCTGGGCGTACTTCGCCTCCGTGGGCTTCCCGCCCGAGGAGCAGGTGCGCCGGACCCTGGCCGCCCTGGAGCAGGCCGGCCGCCCGCTGTCGCTCCCGGCCCTGGAGCCGCTGGTCGACCTGCGGCGCTCCCGGCTGGAGACCATGCTGAAGGTCCTGGACGTGGACGGAGCCGTCAGGCGGGTCAAGGGCGGCTGGACCGCCACCGGACAGCCGTGGGCGTACGACGCGCAGCGCTACGCGTGGGTGGCCCGGCAGCGCGAGGCCGAGCAGCAGGCCATGCGGGACTACGTGGCGACGACCGGGTGCCGGATGGAGTTCCTCCAGCGGCAGCTGGACGACGAGAAGGCGGCCCCGTGTGGCCGCTGCGACAACTGCGCCGGCCGCTGGCTGGACCCGGCCGTCACCGACGGCGCCCTGGCCGGGGCGGCGGGTGAACTGGACCGCCCGGGCGTCGAGGTCGAGCCGCGCCGGATGTGGCCGACGGGGATGCCCGCGGTCGGGGTCGACCTCAAGGGCCGCATCCCCGAGGGACAGCAGGCAGCGACCGGCCGGGCGCTGGGCCGGCTGTCCGACATCGGCTGGGGCAACCGGCTGCGCCCGCTGCTGTCCGCGCAGGCCTCGGCCCAGGGCGGAGTCCGGGCCGTGGACGGTCCGCTGCCGGACGACGTGCTGGCCGCCGTGGTGACCGTGGTGGCCGACTGGGCGCGCTCACCCGGCGGCTGGGCGGCCGGCGGCCCGGAGGGGATGGCGCGGCCGGTGGGAGTCGTCGCCATGCCGTCCCGGAGCCGCCCGCAACTGGTGGGCTCGCTGGCCCAGGGGCTGGCCCGGGTCGGCCGGCTCCCGCTGCTGGGCAGCCTCGGCTACACCCCGCAGGCCGACGAGCACGGCCCGCACCGCAGCAACTCGGCCCAGCGGCTGCGCGCCCTGGCCGCCTCGTTCGGCGTCCCCGACGACCTCGCCGCCGCCCTGGCCGCCAACCCGGGCCCGGTGCTGCTGGTCGACGACTACAGCGACTCCGGCTGGACCCTGGCCGTGGGCGCCCGGCTGCTGCGGCAGAACGGGGCAGGTCAGGTGCTCCCGCTGGTGCTGGCCCTGGCCGGTTAGCCGGGCGCCGCCGGCTGTCCGGCCGGCCCGCGGCGGTGGCCCCCGCCGCGCGCGTTCAGTGCGGTGCGCCGCCGACCCCGCGCAGGAGGTTGTCCACCAGGCCCACCACGAAGCCCTCGGTGACCGGCGGCCCGGGCAGCAGCAGGCGGTGGTAGCAGGCGCCCCAGAGCTGGTCGACCAGGATCTCCGGATCGGCGTCGGGGCGCAGCTGGCCGCGTGACTGCGCGCGCCGCATCGCCGCCACGGCCAGCTCCCGGCGCGGGGTGGTGTACCGCTGCTGGAGCGCCTTGGCCAGATCCGGGTCGGTCTGGGCCTGGCCGATCAGTTCGCCGATCACCCGTCCGGCGGGGGTCTCGCTGACCAGCCGGACGAATGCCCGGAGCGGGCGGTCAGGTCTGCCGCGATGTCGCCGGTGTCGGGGAAGCTCAGGTCTGTTCGACGGCGTGGAAGTGCCGTCGAGGGCCAGTGCCCCCCTGGACGGCACCACTTGTAGATCGTCGTCTTGCTGACCCCGGCCGTGTCGGCGACGCCCTCGAGGTGAACACGCCCATGCCCTCCGCAGCAGCAGTGCGCCCGCCGCGTGTGAGGATGTCGGCGCGCACCTCCTCGCCGGGCGCCGCCCCGGCGCGTCGCACCTCGGGCCCGGTTCGCGCTCCGCTGTCGGTCATCCGCCGACCCCTCTGTCCGCTGGCCTGTCCGTCGGCGCTGTTCGCTGAAGCTCGCCCTGGGCGGTCGTCCCGGGCGCCTCGTCCCTGGCGGGCGACCCGCCCACCCTGTCATATGGACGCAGCGTTCACATCTGCTTATATGGACTTACCGTTCATTAAGCTTCATCCGGGAGGCAGCACCATGTCCACCATGGCCACGGGCACGGCAAGGGTTGCGCTGGTCACCGGCGCCTCAGGGGCATCGGCCGCGCCGTCGCCCACCGGCTCGCGCCGACGGCATGGCCGTCGGCGTCCACTACGCAGGCAACAAGGCCGGCCGACGAGGTCGTCGCGCATCGGGGCGGACGGCGGCAGGGCGCTCGCGGTGGCGGGCGACGTCGCCGACGAGACCGCCATGGCCGACGCCTTCGACGCGGGGCGGCGGCGTTCGGCGGGATCGACGTGGTCGTCCACCGCGTGTGATGCAGCTCGGTCCGGTCGCCGAGTTCGACCTGGACGCGCTCGACCGGATGCACCGCACCAATATCCGCGGCACCTTCGTGGTCACCCAGCAGGCGGCCCGCCGGATCCGGGCCGGAGGCGCCATCGTCACCTTCTCGACCTCGGTGACCCGGCTCGCGTTCCCCGGTTACGCCCCCTATGCGGCAGTAAGGCGGCGGTCGAGGCGATCACCCTGGTGCTGGCCCGCGAACTGCGCGTCGCGACATCACCGTGAACGCGGTGGCCCCGGCCCCACGGCCACGCGCTCTTCCTGGACGGCAAGGACCAGACGTCGACCGCCTCGCCGCGCAGCCCCGCTGGAGCGTCTCGGCACACCGGCCGACATCGCCGAGACCGTCGCCTTCCTCGCCGGACCGGCGCGCTGGGTCAACGGCCAGGTCCTCTTCGTCAACGGCGGCATCGCCTGAGGCGGGACGGCGGCATCGCCTGAGGTCAACGGCGGTATCACCCGCGTCAACGGCGGTATCGCCGGCGAGGGCCGGAGCTGTCCGGGCGTCCGTCCGGCCCCGCGACGTCACCTGCGCGCTCGCCGCTTCACCCTGCGGGTGAGGAGGATTTCCACACCCCCAGGTTGTCCACAGAAGCGGGCCGACGACTCCGGGAGCCCTTCCCGGAGGGATGCTCGACCCATGAACGAGCACTGAACGAGCACCCGATCACCCCCGCCGCCTCACCCTTCGAGAACCCCGTCGTGCGGATGCGCACCCGGCCGACATGGTCGACGCGCTGCCCTATCCTCGGCTTCTTCCCAGCGACAGCGTGGTGGCCCTGGGCCTTCAGGGGCCGCGCCGGCGCCAGGGCGGCACCGTCCGGATCGACATCCCCCCCCGCCGAGTGGGCCGCCCGCGGAGGAGGTGGCGCGCTTCCTGGTGGCGCTGTCCGAGCACCGCGACCGCAGCCCGGACGCGGTGATCCTCTACCTCTGCCGCGATCCGGCCCCGGGCAGGACGGCCGGGCGGTCACCGAGCAGCTCCGCCCGCTGGCCGCGCAGCTCACCGCCGCGTTCTCGGCGGTCGGCATCCCGGTGCACGAGGCGGTGTGCGTGTCCGACGGCCGCTGGTGGTCGTTCAGCTGCGCCGACCCGGCCTGCTGCGATCCCGGGGGCACCCGGGTGGACCGGCCGGGCAGCACCTCCGCCGTGGCGGCGGCCGCGGCCTACGCCGGCATCCAGCTGCGCGGCAGCTCAAGGAGCTCCAGCGCGAGCTCGACCCGGTGGCCGCGCCCACCGCCGAGAGCAGCTGCTCGCCTTCGAGCAGGCGGTGCCCGCACTGGTCGAGGAGTTGCGGCGCAGCGGTGGCCGGGAGGCCGTCCGCGAGCGGACGGCGGAACTGGTGGACTCGGCGGTGGCGCGGTTCCGGGCCGGGGCGGCGGAACTGTCCGAGACCGAGGCGGCCCGGCTGATCCTCGGCCTTCAGGACCGGCTGGCCCGGGATCGCGCGGCGGAGTGGCTCGACCCTCCCGACGTGGAGCACGCCCAACGGCTGTGGCGGTTCCTGGCCAAGCGCTGCGCGGTCCCTTCGACAGTCATGCGGCCGCTCCGCTGTCACTGCTCGGCTGGACCGCCTGGGTGACCGGCGATCTGGTGACCGCCAGGATCGCCCTGGGCCGGGCGCTGGTCGCCGATCCGGACTACACCTTCGCCCGGCTCCTCTATGAGGCGGTCAACTGCGGTGCCGAACCCCGGTCGCTCTGCGCCACGCTCCGTGCCGAGCGCCGCGCCCGGCAGCGGCAGCGCCGCCGTCGGCATCCGTTGGAGCGCAGACGGGTGCTGGGAGGTCAGCGGGTCAGGTCATGAACTCCACCTGAGCGTGGGGCCCGGGTGTCGGATCCGGCCTGGGCCGTGGGCACTGAGCTCGGGTATCCATCCCGGATGGCGGACTTTCCGGACATTTCCACGCCGGGATCCGATCCGGAGGGAGAAACGTCCGCGGAGGTGTTTATCGTCATTGCGACGACTATGATCCTCCCCATGTCGCGTTACGATCCGTCGGCCTTCCCCCCGTTCGCGGTCACGGTTGACCTGGTGGTGCTGACCGTCCGTGATCACGCTCTGTGCGCATTGATGGTGCGCCGTGGCGAACCCCGTTCCAGGGCTTCTGGGCGCTCCCGGGCGGATTCGTGCGTCCGATGAGGGCTGATCGAGGCGGCGGCCAGAGAGCTGGCGGAGGAGACCGGACTGCGCACCCATGGCGCGCCCGGCCAGGGCCCCGGCGTGGGCGCGCACCTGGAGCAGCTGGCGACCTATGGCGACCCGCAGCGCGACCCCGCATGCGCGTGGTCAGCGTCGCCCATCTGGCGCTTGCCCCGGACCTGCCCACACCGCGCCCGGGCGGGGACGTCCGCAGCGCGCGCTGGGCCCCGGTCGAGGAACTCCTCGGCAGCGGCAAGGACGACGGGCTGCTGCTCGCCTTCGACCACACCCGGATCCTGGCGGACGGAGTGGAACGCGCCCGGTCCAAGATCGAGTACTCGTCGCTGGCCACCTCCTTCTGTCCGGAGGAGTTCACCGTGGGCGAGCTGCGCCGGGTCTACGAGTCGGTCTGGGGCGTCGCCCTCGATCCGCGCAACTTCCACCGCAAGGTCACCGGCACCCCCGGCTTCCTGGTGCCGGCCGGGGTACCACCACCCGCCAGGGCGGCCGCCCGGCCCAGCTGTTCCGGGCCGGGGGAGCGACCGTGCTCAACCCGCCGATGCTGCGTCCGGACAGCTGACCCCGGCGGGGCTCCGGGGCCTTCAAGGGCGTCGCCGCTGCGGCGCGCCACGTCGGCATCAACGCGCCGTATCGCCAATGCCACGCAACGTCACCGGGTCGGGCTAAGGTGCTCGCTACGGGGACGACTGTGCACCGGCATCGCGAGGTGAAACTCGATGTTCCAGGCGATCGGACTGACCAAGAGCTATCGCCGGGGGCGCGCCCCTGCGGTGCTCGACCTCTCCTTCGACGCCCGCGCGGGGCAGGTGACCGCGCTGCTCGGACCCGTCGGGTCCGGGCGGACCACGGCCCTGCTGCTGGCCCTCGGGCTGGAGCGCGGCCAGGGTGCCGCCCTGTTCGACGGACGTCCCTACCGACGGATCAGACGGCCCGAGCGGAGGTCGGTGCCGTCTTCGCCGAGCAGTACCGCTACCCCCGGCACCCGGGCCGCCGGGCCCGCGCACACCTGCGGATGGTCGCCGCCGCCGTAGGTGTCCCGCGCGGCGGGCCGACCAGCTGCTGGAACAGACCAGGCTGGCCCCGGCCGCCGACGACCGGCTGCGCGCCTTCTCGCCGGGCATGAACCGGCGACTGGCCCTGGCCGAGGCGCTGCTGGCCGATCCGGGCACGCTGCTGCTGGACGAACCCACGCACGAACTGTCGCCCAAGGGCGCCGAGTGGTTCCACGCCGTGCTCCGGGCCTTCGCGGCCGGGGGCGGCACGGTGCTGGTCACCGTGCGCAGCCCGCAGGAGGCCGCGCTGCTCGCGGACCGGGTGGTCACCCTGGACCAGGGCCGCCTGCTCGCCGACCAGCCGGTCGCGGAGTTCCTGCGCACCCGGCTCCAGGACGAGGTGTCGGTCTCCGGGCCGCAGGTCGGGCGGCTGGCGGATCTGCTCGTCGAGGCCGGGGCGCAGGTCCGCCGGGAGAGCGGCACCAGGATCGCGGTGGGCGGGGTCAGCCGCACCGAGATCGGGGAGCTCGCCTACCGGCACGGCGTGCTGCTGCACGAGCTCACCGACCAGGTGGTGACCCGCCCCGCCCGGCGCCGGTCGCCCCGGCGCCGGTCGTCCCGGCATCGGTCGCCCTGGCGCCGGTCGCCGCCGAGGGCCGGACTGCCGAGCGCCGGGACTCCGAGCGCCAGAACTCCGAGCGCCGGAACGCCGAGCGCCAGACCGCCGCGCCGCAGACCGCCGCGCCCGCGCAACAGCCACCGCCACCGCCGTCGCCGCAAGCCGTGCACCGGGAGTCCGCGGTGGTCGCGGGCGAGACGGTGGTGGTGCTCACTCCGGGGGTGGCGGTGACCGCTTCGGTGGTGTCGCAGCCGTCCGGGCAGTATCTGGCAGCCGGACCGGCGGCGGGCGCCGGGGCTTCGGGAGGCGACGCGTGAACGCACTGCGCTACGAGTGGCGGCGGCTGGCCGGGATCCGGTCCACCTGGGTGATCGCCTTCACGGTACTGCTGCTGGACGCTGCGGTGGCCGAGATGACCGTCCGCCAGGGCTTCCTGGCCCTGGAGCCGGTCCGGGTGCTCACCGCCGGGGTGCCGCTGCTGCCGCTGCCGCTGGCGGCGCTGGGGGCGGGCGCGCTGGGGGCGCTGTCCTACGGGCAGGAGGTCCGCTATCCGGTGCTGCGGCCACTGCTGCTGCGGCCCGGCCGCAGGCTGGCGCTGCTGCTGGCCAAGCTCGCGGTCGGCGGCTGCGTGTCGACACTGCTGGCGCTGGCCACGCTGGCTGTCGACGGCGTGGTGCTGCATCTCTCCGGCCATGCGCGGGCCTTCGAACACGAGCTGGCGCACGGGAGGATTCCGGCCGCCCTGGGCGGTTTCGTGGTGCTGGTGGTGGCCGGCGGCTGGATCGGGCTCGCCGCGGGGCTGCTGCGGAGCGCGGCCGCCGGGCTGCTGTTGCTGGTGGTGCTGCCGGTGTTCGTCGAGCCCTCGCTGAGTCTGCTCCGCAGCCGTGATCTCGACGGCGGCCGGTTCCACCGGCTCGGCATCGGCCGGCTGCGGCGGCTGTTCCCGGTCGACGGCGGGCACGCCTGGTTCTACGGGCCGCTGAGCGGCCTGCGCGGGGCGGTCCCGTTGTCGCCGGTCGAACTGGCGGTACTGATCCTCGCCCCGGTGCTGCTGCTCCTGCTCGGACACGCGGTGCTGATCTCGCGCCGACGCGGGATCTGACCCGGGTCCTGCGGGGTGGGATCCGGCTGGACCTGACGAGCGGTGCCGGTGAGGCGGTACGGGCTCAGCCGGGGGGTCCTGGTGATCGGGGTGGTGCGGAATGGGCGATTCATCCAGAATGACGTCAATTATGCAGGGATGAGCGATCACCCTTTCGTGTGCTTTTCACGAAATTGCTCAAGGCGCGGCCTCCGAAGGCCGACAAAGGAGATGTGAGTACCGTTGCGCATCCCTCCATGACCACCGCCCGCTTGTCCGACACGCCCCGTCCCGGCATGGGCGAGCTGGACCGCTTCCCGGTCGGTGAACGCACCGCCGACCGGGCCTTCCCCGAGCGCGGCACCCCCGGGCCCTCGCCCCGTTGGGACAGTCCCGAGCCGGAGCTCGCCCGGGCGCCCCGGCGTGCCCCCGGCAGCCGTGGCCGCGGATTGCACGGCCAGCTGGTTCAGCAGCTCGGGCAGATGATCGTCTCCGGTGACCTGGGCGCCGACCGCCCGCTGGTGCCCGAGGAGATCGGCCAGCGTTTCGAGGTCTCCCGAACCGTCGTCCGCGAGTCCCTGCGGGTACTGGAGGCCAAGGGCCTGGTCAGCGCCCGTCCGAATGTCGGCACCAGGGTGCGCCCGGTCGCCGACTGGAACCTGCTCGACCCGGACATCATCGAGTGGCGCGCCTATGGGCCGCAGCGCGACGACCAGCGCCGGGAGCTCTTCGAGCTGCGCTGGGCCATCGAGCCCCTGGCCGCCAGGCTGGCCGCCGGGCACGGCCGGGACGAGATCCACCAGCGGATGGTGGACATGACCGAGATCATGGGCCACGCCGCCGACCAGGGCGACCAGGTGACCTTCAGCCGGGCCGACAGCGAGTTCCACACCCTGCTGCTGGAGCTGTCCGGAAACGGATGCTGGAGCACCTCGCCGGGATCGTGGGCTCCGCGCTCAACGTCTCCGGCGGTCCGATCACCGCCTGCGAACGGCCGTCCGAGCCGTCGGTCGGGCTGCACACCCGGCTGGTCGACGCGCTGGGTACCGGCGACGGCACGGCCGCCGAGGCGGCGATGCGGGCGCTGCTCACCGTCCACCCCGAGATCGACCATGTGGTGCCCGCCCCCCGAGAACACTGAGCCCCCGGCCGCCGAGGAGACCGTCGCCCTGATCCGCAGGCGGCGGTCTCCCGCGTCTGTGCCGGACGGAGCCATCCGCCCAGACGGAGCCATCCGCCCGGGCGGGCCGGCACGGCTGCGGGGTGGCGGCGCGGCCGTGGGATGGCGGCTGTGAGGTCGTGACTGGGGGTGCGGCTGGGGGTGTGGCCGGGGTCGTGGCCATGGACGGGGTCACTGAATCGGGCGACCGGCGGAATGAGAGCCGCCTTACGGCTGTTGTCCGGGGTATGTCTACCGGGGAACCCGCACCCGAGGCCCACACCCGAGGAGTGTGACCTGCGCCACCAAATGCAGGCGTAACACTTCTCCCTGAGCAGCGATGTGTACGGAGGTGGGCTACGGAGGACAGCCTCCGGAGGCTCCGCTGCACCACTCCAGCAGTTTGTTCCGTAGTTTTCCAGAACCTGCCCTCTTGGGCGGGTTTCTGTCCACTCACGTCCGAGAGGTTGTTCGTGTCGGCCAGCACATCCCGTTCGCTCCCCCTGAAATCGCCGAGTCCACCGCGCTGATGGCACTCATCGAGCGGGGTAAGGCTCAGGGGCAGATCGCCGGCGATGACGTGCGCCACGCCTTCGAGGTGGACCAGATCCCGGTCACCAAGTGGAAGAACGTCATGCGCAGCCTCAACCAGGTCCTCGATGAGGAGGGTGTGACGCTGATGGTGAGCGCGGCGGAGTCCTCTGCCCCCAAGCGCCCCGCAAGAGCGTCGCGGCGAAGACGACCGCGACGAAGGCCACGGCGACCAAGGCGGTGACCTCGCGCACGTCCCCGGTCACGTCCCGGCCACCACCACCCGCCCGGCGGCTCCGCGCACCGCGGTAGCGGCGACCGCCACCGCGGTCTCGGTGACCTCGCTGAGCACGGTGGGCGAGCTCGACGCCGTAGCGGTCGAGATCGACTCCGTTGCTCCGGCCAAGAAGGCCGTCGCCAAGAAGGCCGTCGCCAAGAAGGCAGCCCCGGCCAAGAAGACCGCCGCCGCGGCCAAGAAGACCACTGCGGGCAAGTCGGCCGCCAAGTCCGACGACGACCTGGTCGGCGAGGACGACGCGGTCGAGGACAGCGCGGTCAAGGCCGAAGGCGAGCCGGTCGAGGGCGAGGAGGAGTCGCAGGGCTTCGTCCTGTCCGACGACGACGAGGACGACGCCCCGGCCCAGCAGGTCGCCGTGGCCGGTGCCACCGCCGACCCGGTCAAGGACTACCTGAAGCAGATCGGCAAGGTCCCGCTGCTCAACGCCGAGCAGGAGGTCGAGCTCGCCAAGCGGATCGAGGCCGGGCTCTTCGCCGAGGACAAGCTGGCCGCCGCGGACAAGCTGGCTCCCAAGCTCAAGCGCGAGCTGGAGATCATCGCCGAGGACGGCCGCCGCGCCAAGAACCACCTGCTGGAGGCCAACCTCCGACTGGTGGTCTCGCTGGCCAAGCGCTACACCGGCCGCGGCATGCTCTTCCTGGACCTGATCCAGGAGGGGAACCTGGGTCTGATCCGCGCGGTCGAGAAGTTCGACTACACCAAGGGCTACAAGTTCTCGACTACGCGAACCTGGTGGATCCGCCAGGCGATCACCCGCGCCATGGCCGACAGGCCCGCACCATCCGTATCCCGGTGCACATGGTCGAGGTCATCAACAAGCTCGCCCGGGTGCAGCGCCAGATGCTCCAGGACCTGGGCCGGGAGCCCACCCCGGAGGAGCTGGCCAAGGAACTCGACATGACCCCGGAGAAGGTCGTCGAGGTGCAGAAGTACGGCCGCGAGCCGATCTCGCTGCACACCCCCTCGGTGAGGACGGCGACAGCGAGTTCGGTGACCTGATCGAGGACTCCGAGGCGGTCGTCCCGGCCGACGCGGTCAGCTTCACCCTGCTCCAGGAGCAGCTGCACTCGGTGCTGGACACCCTCAGCGAGCGTGAGGCGGGTGTGGTCTCGATGCGCTTCGGCCTGACGGACGGTCAGCCGAAGACGCTGGACGAGATCGGCAAGGTCTACGGGGTGACCCGGGAGCGCATCCGCCAGATCGAGTCGAAGACCATGTCGAAGCTGCGCCACCCGTCGCGTTCCCAGGTGCTGCGCGACTACCTGGACTGACCGGACCGTCCCGGCCCACCGGCCTGGACCTACCGGCACCCCGGTACCCAGAAGTGCCGGTACCCAGAACTGCCGGTACTCAGAAGTGCCAGGACAGGGCCGCGGGCCCGGAGCGATCTGCTCCGGGCTCGCGGCCTTTCCGCTGCTGCTCCGGCCTCCGGACGGTGCCCCCGGGGCGGTCACCCCCGAAGGAATGTGCCACCCGTCCGCGGGCGCGTTGGTCAGGCGCGGTGCGTGAGCGCACAACTACGCTGTGGCGTCCGATCGGCGGCGGCGGGGTGAGGTGGGTGGCAGTGATGACGTGCGCGACCAGGTTCGAACGAATGGCCGGGCGGAGGGTGCTGCTGGTCCTGCTCGCCAGCCTCCCGGCGATGCTGACCATGGGGCCGACACCGGCGCACGCCATCGTCGGAGGCGGTCCGGTGAGCACTGAGCAGTATCCGTGGATGGTCGGGCTGTCGAGCGAGTCGGTCTACGGGAGCGCCCGGTCCGGGCAGTTCTGCGGGGGCACTTTGGTGTCGCCGACCAAGGTGGTGACCGCCGCGCACTGCCTGTACGACGAGTCCACCATGCAGCCGGCCGACCGCCCCGATCTGAAGGTGCTCGTCGGCCGCACCGATCTGACCTCGGACGACGGCAATGCGGTGCCGGTCTCCCAGGTGTGGATCGATCCGGACTACTCGATGCGCAGCAATATGTGGGATGTGGCGGTGCTCACCCTGGCCTCCCCGCAGCCGGGCCGGGCGGTGCTGCCGCTGGTCGGTCAGGGGCAGAGCAGTGTGTACCGGGCGGGGACCATGGGGACCGTCTTCGGCTGGGGCGATCTGCGCGGGGACGGTGACTATGCGATGACGCTGCACTCGGTGCAGGTGCCCATGCTCGCCGACTCGACCTGCTCCCGGGACTACCCGGGTGGTGAGGAAGGCGCTTTCCAGGGCAGCGCCATGGTCTGCGCGGGGGAGCAGAACACCGGTGGGCGCGACGCCTGCCAGGGGGACAGCGGCGGGCCGCTGGTGGTGGCCGGGCGGCTGGTGGGGCTGGTCTCCTGGGGGACCGGATGCGCGGAAGCGGGGCACCCGGGCGTCTACTCCCGGGTCGCGGCGATGACCGACGCGATCCGCGCGCACCTGTGACCACCGGGGTCGTCGGCACATCCGGGCACTGTGCGTACCGGAGTGGACACACTCCGAAACGGGCCGGGGGCGAGCCCTGCTGATGCCATGTGAGCTATGACACAGTCAGGCCGGGTGGAGGGGATTGCCCCTCCACCCGGCCTGACTGTCGTCGTCGAGCCCGCTGTACGGCCCGTCTGGGTGCTGCCGCAGCGGCTGCCCGGACTGGTGTCAGTGGTCCTCGTCGCCTGCGGAAGCGGGTGCGGCCGTCAGCCGGCCGGTCTCGTCCTGTATGTCAGCTGCGATCTTCTTCAACTCCGGCTCGAACTTGCGGCCGTGGTGAGCGCAGAAGAGCAGCTCGCCGCCGGATGCCAGCACAACGCGCAGGTAGGCCTGAGCGCCGCACCGGTCGCAGCGGTCAGCTGCGGTCAGCGGGCTCGCGGGGGTCAGAACTGTAGTCACGTCGCCTCTTCTCTAGCTCGACGAGCTGTCGTACCAGGGTCAACATCCAACCAGGCCGAAAACGTTCCCGCTCGCGGCTTTTCTTTTGTGATGCTTCCGGGGTGCGGGGTCGGCCCGGCTGTTGTGCCGGGGGTTGGAGGCGGCGGTGTCGCTGCCGCTGTTTACATTCTCTTCTCAGAGAGGACGTGCCCGGACTGCCAATGGTTCATGCCTGCTGCTGGCTGTGGTGTGCGCTTCACTCGAACGTGATATCGAACGTCCGTGCGAAGTGCGCGTAGCATAAGCCGCGCGCAGGTCGAAGCAGAAGCCCCAGCCCGCTCACCGGTAGCCTGCAACCCGGCAGCATTGACGCCATGGTGCACCGGCCGCCCGACCGGAAGCCAGGGAATGGGGCCGTGTTCGCGCTCCGCGTAGCGCCGCGCGGCAGAGAATCGGCAGAGCAGCAGTCGGACCAGACCGAAGGAGAAGTGCCCGCGTGACCGCCGAAACGACCGTGCAGACCACCAATGCCCGCGGGGCGGGGCCGGGTCCAGCAACGACGGCTCCAACTACACCGCGCGGCACCTCCTTGTCCTCGAAGGCCTGGAAGCCGTACGCAAGCGCCCCGGTATGTACATCGGCTCCACGACAGCCGGGGCCTGATGCACTGCCTGTGGGAGATCATCGACAACGCGGTGGACGAGGCCCTGGCCGGCTACTGCGACCACATCGACGTGCTGCTGCACGCCGACGGCTCGGTCGAGGTCCGGGACAACGGCCGTGGCATCCCGGTGGACGTCGAGCCGAAGACCGGCCTGTCCGGGGTCGAGGTCGTGATGACCAAGCTGCACGCCGGCGGTAAGTTCGGCGGCGGCTCCTACGCGGCCTCCGGCGGCCTGCACGGCGTCGGCGCCTCCGTCGTCAACGCCCTGTCCTCCGGCTGGACGTCGAGGTCGACCGCGGCGGCCACACCCACGCCATCAGCTTCCGGCCGGTGCCCCCGGCAGCTTCGCCGGGGACGACCCGGAGAGCCGCTTCACCCCGGCCTCGGGCGGGGCGGCGGCCTGAGCAAGGCCAGGAAGGCCCCGCGCGGACGCACCGGCACCCGGATCCGCTACTGGGCGGACCGGCAGATCTTCCTCAAGGACGCCCGGCTCTCGATGAGAACCTGCACGCCCGGCGCGGCAGACGGCGTTCCTGGTGCCCGGCTGACCATCGTGGTCCGCGACGAGCGCGGGGCCGACGGTGCGCCGGTCGACGAGCAGACCTTCCGCTTCGACGGCGGCATCGCCGAGTTCTGCGACTTCCTGGCCCCGGACAAGGCGGTCTGCGACACCCTGCGGCTCACCGGGACCGGCAGCTTCAAGGAGACCGTGCCGGTCCTGGACGAGCTCGGGCACATGACCCCACCGAGGTCACCCGCGAACTGGGCGTGGACATCGCGCTGCGCTGGGGCACCGGCTACGACACCACCCTGCGCTCCTTCGTCAACATCATCGCCACCCCAAGGGCGGCACCCATGTCTCCGGCTTCGAGCGCTCGCTCACCAAGACCGTCGGCGAGGCCCTGCGCGCCGCCAAGATGCTGCGGGTCGCCGAGGACGACATCACCAAGGACGACGCCACCGAGGGCCTGACCACGGTGATCACGGTCCGCCTGGCCGAGCCCCAGTTCGAGGGCCAGACCAAGGAGGTGCTGGGCACCTCCGCCGCCACCCGGATCGTCTCCGCGGTGGTCGCGCGTGAACTCAAGGCGTTCCTGACCTCCACCAAGCGTGACGACAAGGCCCAGGCCCGTGCCGTCATGGAGAAGGTCGTGGCCGCCGCCCGCACCCGGGTCGCCGCCCGGCAGCACAAGGACGCCCAGCGCCGCAAGACCGCGCTGGAGACCAGCTCGCTGCCCGCCAAGCTGGCCGACTGCCGCAGCGACGACGTCGACCGCAGCGAGCTGTTCATCGTCGAGGGGGACTCGGCCCTGGGCACCGCCAAGGTCGCCCGCAACTCCGAGTTCCAGGCGCTGCTGCCGATCCGCGGCAAGATCCTCAATGTCCAGAAGGCATCCGTCTCGGACATGCTCAAGAACGCCGAGTGCGCCGCCATCATCCAGGTCATAGGAGCCGGCTCGGGCCGGACCTTCGACATCGACCAGGCCCGCTACGGCAAGATCGTGCTGCTCGCCGACGCCGACGTGGACGGCGCCCACATCCGCACCCTGCTGCTGACCCTCTTCCAGCGCTACATGCGGCCGATGGTGGAGGCCGGGCGGGTCTTCTCGGCCGTGCCGCCGCTGCACCGGATCGAGCTCACCAGCCCGCGCAAGGGCCAGGACAAGTACATCTACACCTACTCGGACAGTGAGCTGCGCAACACGCTGCTGGAGCTCCAGCGCAAGGGCCAGCGCTGGAAGGAGCCGGTGCAGCGGTACAAGGGTCTGGGCGAGATGGACGCCGACCAGCTGGCGGAGACCACGCTGGACCCGCGCCGGCGCACCCTGCGGCGGATCAACGTCGGCAACCTGGACGCCTCCGAGCGGGTCTTCGACCTGCTCATGGGCAATGACGTGGCGCCCCGCAAGGAGTTCATCGTCGACTCGGCCGCGCTGCTCGACCGCTCCCGCATCGACGCCTGAGCGACGCCCCGGCGGGCCCGCAGGCAAGGCGCGCAGGCAGGGCGGGAAGGGCCCTCCACCCCCGGGTGGAGGGCCCTTCTCCATCTCCCGGTCAACCCTGGCTCCGACGCTCCGGGCAGCGCTGATCCCTAGATTCGAGGGGTAGCCAGGCCCACCGCCCCAGCCCGGAGGAAGAGATGTCCAGCGCCGAGAACATCACAGTGATCGTGGCAGTCGTCTGCTGGGTCGTCGCCCGCCAGTTCAAGGCCCGGCGGTTCAGCGGCGACGCCCGCCGGATGCTGATCCTCCCGGCGGCGCTCGCCTTCATGGGCCTCGGGCAGCACAACCTGCTGGACCCGCACCACCAGGCCACCGCCGCAGCCCTGCTGGTCATCGGCGTGATCGTCGAGGTGGGCATGGGCAGCGTCTGGGGCTTCACCACCCGGGTCTGGCGGGACGAGAACGGGACGGTCTGGGCCAAGGGCACCAAGGCCACCGCCTTCGCCTGGACCGGGATGCTGCTGATCCGGGCCGGGCTGATGGCGGTGGGCGCGGCGCTCGGAGTGGCCGCCGGCGAGGGCCCGGTGCTGATCTCGCTGGCCGCCCTGCTGCTGGTGCGCTCGGCCGTGGTGACCTGGCGGGCACGGGACCTGAGCCCGGCGTACGGTATCCCTGCCGCGAGCTGAACGAAACGACGAGCTGAACATGAGCAGCACCAGCATTCCCCTCGTCCGGTCAGCGGCCGCAGCGGCCGACCGCACGAGGGGATTCCACGTGGAGCAGGACAGTTGGACCGATTGGCCGTCCCGGGAGGCGATGGAGCGGCGGGGCCAGACCAGGGCCCGGCGGCTGTTCGGGATGGGCGGGCGCGTGGCCGGCCTGGCGGTGGCGCTCTGGTTCACCTTCGGCAGCTCCAGCCTGAAGGGCGACCACGAGCTGATCGTGGCCGGGGCGACCGTCGCCGGGGTCGTCGGCATCTGGGGGTTCCTGCGCTGGACGCCGCGGATGCGGGTGCTGCCGTGCGTGCTGTGGCTGGCGCTGGTGCTGAACAGCTCACTGATCAGCCTGCAACTGGGCGGCGAGGTCATCGCGGTGGTGCTGCTCTGCGCCATCTCGATGATGTGCATGCAGCGGCTGCCGCTGGTGGTGGCGGTGCCGGTGGTCGCGATCTCGGTGCTGCTGTTCATCCTGCTGGTGCCGGAGAGCGGCTGGCTGGGCAATCTGGGCACGGTGCTGGGCCTGGGCGCGCTCGGCTATGTGGCGCGGCTGGACTGGGAGGCGCGGGCGCAGACCTTTCGGCTGCTGGCCCAGGAGCGGGCGGCGCGGGCGGCCGAGGCGGAGTCGGCGGCGCTGGCCGAGCGGGCCAGGATCGCCCGGGAGATCCACGACGTCCTCGCCCACAGCCTCTCCGCGCAACTGGTCCACCTGGAGGCGGCGCGGCTGATGCTGGACGCCGGGGCGGAGCGCGAGCAGCTGCGCGAGCGGATCGTCGCCGCCCGGCGGATGGCACAGGACGGGCTGGCCGAGACCAGGGCGGCGCTGTCGGCGCTGCGTGGCGAGTTCGTGCCGGTGGGTGAGTACCTGGGCACGCTCACCGCCAATGACGGTGCGTCGCTGACCGTGCTCGGCGAGGTGCGCCCGCTGACCGCCGAGGTCGGGGTCGCGGTGCGGCGCACCGCGCAGGAGGCGCTGACCAACGCCCGCAAGCACGCCCCCGGCGCGCACTGCGAGGTCCGGCTGTCGTACCTGGAGGATACGGTCGAGCTGGAAGTCAGGAACGGGATCTCGGAGGGAGGCGGGGAACTGGCGTCCAGCGGCAGCGGCTACGGGCTGCTGGGGATGCGGGAGCGGGCGGAGCTGCTCGGCGGTTCGCTGCTGGCGGGTCCGCAGGCAGGTGGATTCCGCGTGCTGCTGCGAGTGCCAACGCCCTAGGCTGGCACGATGAGTGAGAGTGTCGTACGGGTGCTGGTCGCTGACGACCAGAAGGTGGTCCGCGAGGGCATCGCCATGCTGCTGGGCCTGCTGCCGGGGATCGAGGTGGTGGGCGCCGCCGTGGACGGCGAGGAGGCGGTGCGGCTGACCGCCGAACACGCCCCGGACGTGGTGCTGATGGACCTGCGGATGCCGCGCTGCGACGGGGTCGAGGCCACCCGGCGGATCCGCGCCGAGCACCCGGGTACGGAGGTGGTGATCCTGACCACCTATGCCGACGACGATTCGCTGTTCCCGGCCCTGGCGGCGGGAGCGCGCGGCTATCTGACCAAGGACGCCGGGGGCGAGGAGATCGCCCGGGCGATCACCGATGTGCGCTCCGGGGCGGCCGGACTGTCCCCGCAGATCCAGGCCCGGCTGCTGGAGCACCTCGCCCGGAGCGGCGCGGACCCGTCCGCCGCGGCCGCCGCGGGGAGCACGGCGGCCGGCCCGGGGGCGGCGGCCGGGACCGGTGCGGTCGGGACCGGTGCGGCGCCGGGGCCGCACCGGCCGGCGGCCGTGCCGCTGCCCGACGGCCTGACCGCCCGCGAGGCGGAGGTGCTCGGCCTGATCGCGGACGGACTCTCCAACACCGAGATCGCCGCCAGACTCTTCGTCAGCATGGCCACGGTGAAGACACACATCAACAATCTGTTCGCCAAGACCGGGGTCAGGGACCGCGCGCAGGCCGTGGGCTACGCCTATCGCAACGGCCTCTCCCGCGGCGAGTAGCTGTTCGTCACCTGATGGGGTGAACGTCCGCCACAGCGGGCCTCGCCGGTGCGCCATGCTGACCATGCTTGTTGCCGACGGGCGAGGTTCGCACCGGGGGGCGCTCGGCACTCCATTCCAGCGCGGGAGCACAGTTGTTGAGACACCGGGAAGCCATCGGGTCGCCTGCGGAGCAGTCGCCCGGGGCGCAGTTACCTGTGGCGGGTCGGCCACAGGCGCCGGCGGACGGCGGGGCAGGACAAGGAGGGTCGGCGCAGGGAGCGGCGGCGCAGGCTGCGGCCGCGAGCGGCGGCTCGGTCGGTGCGCCGGTCAGTGGGTCGGTCGGCGGTCCGGCCACCGCCCCGGCCACCGGGACCTCCAGCGGCCCGGACGGCGGTTCCACCGGTGGGTTCGACTGGTGGAAGGCCCCGCAGGGGCTGCGCGGCCGGGGCGGTTCCGGCCCGGCCCGGGTCGCCGTCGAGGCGATGGCGGCCGCGGTGCGGAGCGCGCCGGGAAAGGCCGGCGCGCCCGAGCCGGACGCCGCCACGCGCGTGCCCGAACAGGCCCGGGGGTCCGAGCCCGAGCCCCGGCGTCCGGCCGCCACGGACGCCGTCGGCGGTGAGGCCGGCAGTGGTGAGGCCGGCAGCGGGGAGGCCGGCAGTGGTGAGGCCGGCGCGGACGCCGCTGCCGACGCCGCCACCGCGCTGGAACAGGAGCTGCTGCGCGCGGCGCATGCCGAGGTCTACCGGCATGTGCACGAGTGCGAGGAGTTCCAGATGATCCGCCGCAGCTACCGCGGCTTCGTCTTTCCCGCCTGCGTCAGTTTCCTGCTCTGGTACCTGGGTTACATCGTGGCCGCGGTCACCCTGCCGGGCCTGATGGCCCGTCCGGTGCTCGTCCGTTCAACGTGGCCTGGGTGCTGGGGCTTTCACAGTTCGCCAGCACCTTCCTGATCACCTGGCTCTACGCCCGCCATGCCCGGGACCGGCGCGACCGCGCCGCGCTCGGGCTGCGCTGGGAGACCCAGGACCGGCTCCGGTGAGCCGCCGGAGCGGGTGCCCGCGGCGCGACGACGGGCATCCGGGCAGCGGACGGCCGAAGAGGGGTCCGAGACATGTCTGTTGACACTCAACACACGCTGGCAGTCGGGCTGTTCACGCTGGTGGTGCTGGTCACCCTCGGCATCACCTTCTGGGCGGGGCGACGGGGGAGCGCCGCCGAGGAGTTCTACACCGGGGGGCGCGACTTCACCCCCATGCAGAACGGCTTCGCCATCTCCGGCGACTACATGTCGGCGGCGTCCTTCCTGGGCATCACCGGGCTGATCGTGCTCTACGGCTACGACGGGCTGCTCTACACCGTGGGCTTCCTGGTGGCCTGGCTGATGGTGCTGATGCTGGTCGCCGAACTGGTGCGCAACTGCGGCCGCTACACCCTGGCCGATGTGCTGGCGATGCGGATGCGCCAGCGTCCGGTCCGCGGCGCGGCCGGGGTGTCGTCCATCGTGATCACCCTGCTGTATCTGGTGGCACAGATGGTGGGCGCGGGCAGCCTGGTGTCGCTGCTGCTCGGGCTCGACTCCAGCTGGGGCCGGGCCTGGGGGATCGTCGGGATCGGCGCATTGATGATTGTCTATGTGACGGTGGGCGGGATGACCGCGACCACCTGGATCCAGATCGTCAAGTGCGTGGTGCTGATGGCCGGTACGGCGCTGCTCTGCGTGCTGGTGGTGGTGCGCTTCCACGGGGACGCCGGGGCGCTGATGCGTGCCGCCGCCGCCCACAGCGGCTACGGCCACCGGTACTTCCTGCCCGGGCTCAAGTACGGCGGCAGCGCGGTGACCAGGCTGGACTTCGTCAGCCTCGGGCTGGCGCTGGTACTGGGCACGGCCGGACTGCCGCACATACTGGCCAGGTTCTACACCGTGCCCACGGCCCGCGCCGCCCGGCGCTCGACCATGTGGGCGATCGGGCTGGTCGGCACGTTCTACCTGATGACCATCGTGCTGGGGCTCGGCGCGGCGGCACTGGTGGGCACCGCGGCGGTACGGGCGTCCAATGACGCGGGCAACACCGCGGTGCCGATGCTGGCCCAGGTGCTGGGCGGCGGTCAGGGCACGGTGGGCGGCACGGTGCTGTTCGCGGTGATCTCGGCGGTGGCCTTCGCCACCATCCTGGCCGTGGTCGCCGGGCTGACGCTGGCCTCGTCGGCGGCGTTCGCCCACGACCTGTGGGCGCGTGCCTTCCGCAGGGCCGACGAGGAGCCGCCGTCGGAGCAGCAGGAGGTGGTGGTGGCCCGGATCTCCGCGGTGGTGATCGGGGCGCTGGCGATAGTGCTGAGCCTGTATGCGCAGCGGCTCAATGTCGCCTTCCTGGTGGGCATCGCGTTCGCGGTGGCCGCCTCGGCGAACCTGCCGACGCTGCTGTACAACCTGTTCTGGCGGCGTTTCACCACCCGTGGGGCGACCTGGTCGATCTACGGCGGGCTGGCGGTCTCGCTGCTGCTGGTGCTCTTCTCGCCGACCGTCTCCGGCGGGCCCGAGGCCATCTTCACCGGCGTCGACTT
This sequence comes from Streptacidiphilus sp. 4-A2, assembly GCA_014284505.1. Classification (GTDB taxonomy): domain Bacteria; phylum Actinomycetota; class Actinomycetes; order Streptomycetales; family Streptomycetaceae; genus Streptacidiphilus. The sequence goes on from JAAFYY010000001.1 coordinate 8,287,165, forward strand.
CCACTGGTTCCCCTTGGAGAACCCGGGGGTGATCTCCATCCCCTGCGGCTTCTTCTTCGGCTGGCTGGGCACGGTCACCTCGGACGAGGAGGCCGACCCGGACGCCTATGCGGAGCTCGAAGTCAGGTCGCTCACGGGGGCGGGCGCGGTCTGAGGGTGAGGCCCGGTCGCCTCGAACCCGGCCGGGGGCCTGGGGTGCCGGCTGATCAGCCAATGCTCCGGGCCCCCGGGCGCGACGGGGGAGGCGCGCCCGGGGGCATTTCCTACAGTAGCGGGAAGTTAGTGAACACGTAGGCGGGAAGCCGTTGTTGGCACAAAAGGAGGCGGTTGGGCCGGACCGGTCGGGACTGTCCGCTGTGTGCCGGATACGGACTGCGGTCAGCGGGCTGCGGTCAGCGGGTTGCGGTCAGCCGGATGCGTTCAGCGATCCGCAGTCGGTAGCGGGCCGGTAGCGGGGTGCGCGGTGATGCGCGGATGTCGTAGCGGGCCGGGTCACCAGCTCGGCGCCGCAGCTCTGGCTGCGCGGCGGTCCGGACACCCGGCCGCGACCAGTACCGTCCAGCTCCGGCCGTCCAGCAGCTGGGTGACCGTCACCGACCAGCCGTCGGCCAGCTGCTGCTGGCTGACGCCGAGCACCTCCGCGCGGTCCTCACCGGTCAGCTGCCGGACCGCGATCTCCGCCGCCTGCGGCCGGCTCCCAGTAGGAGCGGCCCCGGCACCACTCGGCGACCATCCGGCCGTCGTGTGCGGCGTTCAGGATCTCCTTGGCGGTGTGCGCGGACAGCCGCCCGTAGGCGTAGCCGTAGGGCAGCACCAGCATGGTGGGGAGAAGCGGTGACCACCCAGATGGGTGGTCTCCCAGACCGCCGCGTGCCCGGCCGCGTGCAGATCCGCGGCCAGCGGGCGGCCCAGCACCGCGCAGCAGCGGTCGCGGCGGCCGTTGGTGCAGACGAGTGCCAGCGGGTCGCCCCGGTGGGGCGTGCCGGCGCGCCGTGGTCACCCGCGCCGAGGGCGGCGAAGTCCAGGTCCAGCAGTTCCGCCGGGTCGGCCACGGTGGCCTCCCGCACCCAGGAGTCCCGGGGCGGGTGTGCGCGAGGTAGACCTGCCGCGGGCCCGTGGGCGGGTGGTCGGCGTGCCGTCCGTAGCGCCGGATCAGCGCGATCCGCACCCCGGTGCCCCGGGAGCGGGCCTCCAGGGCGCGGCCCAGGTCCGGGTCCAGATGGCTCTGGGTGAGTGCTTTGGCGCCCCAGGGGCCCGGCTGTTCCAGGAGCAGCCAGACGGCCCCGGTGGTGGCGGTGCCACTCTGGGGCTCGCAGAGTTCCCTTGAGAGGGTGGTACAGGTGCTCACGGAGGCAAGGTTAGCCTTACCAGACTCGGAATCGCTCACCCGGCCGGGAAACTGCCGCCCGGCGGCAACGGCTCCTGCGACAGCTCCCGCGACAGCTCCCGCGACGGCTCCGGCGACAGCGGACCGGGTGGCGACGGGTGTGCCAGCAACGGGTTCGGCAGCAGCGTCCACTGGTCCCGGCGGGCCGGCCGGCCAGCCGCATCTGGGTGAGCGCCTTCACCGGCAGCGGCTGCTCCAGCAGTGCCCGCCGGTCCTCCGGCTCCAGCTCGGCCCGGGCCGCCGCCCTGGCCTCGGCCGCGACCGCGGCCCACAGCGACTCCTCCTGGTGCCGGTCGCCGCGGCCCAGCGCCGACACCAGGGCGCTGAAGCTGCCCCCGAGCACCGAACCGAAGAGCTTGCGGCGCAGCGCCACCGGATCGTCGTCCAGCACGTGCCCGCCGAGCCCGGGGGCACCGACCCCGTGCGCGGCCAGCCGTACCCGGCTCACCCGGACGTCGGCCAGATCCCGGTAGACCAGCCGCCGTGGGTGCTGCCGTCCGTCGAGGACGACCAGCAGGTTCTGGCCGTGGGCCTCCAGCGCCACGCCCTGGGCCAGCAGCCGCAGCAGCGGGGTCCAGCTGAGCGCGGCCAGTGCGCGCAGCCACCGCACCGGGTCGGCGAGCTCCGGCGGGTGCTCGGCGAGCGCGGCGAACGGCACCACCCGCTCGCCGGGACCGGCGTACGCCTCGGGCGATTCACGGACCAGCAGGGCCAGGTCCCGGCTGGGCAGGCCGTCGTGCAGGGCGCAGCCCGCGGCGAGATTGCGGGTGATCCGCAGAGCCCCGTCCAGCCGTGCGCACATCCGCTCCAGCAGCGCCGACAGCGGGGCGCTGTTGAGCACCGACTCGCCGGAGATGTCCCGCACGGCGGAGGTCATCCGCAGCGACAGCGAGGTCTTCAGATCCGGGCCGCCCTCCAGCGGGGCCAGGGTGCGCACCGACATCAGCGGCAGCGTCCGGAGCGGGTCGCGGTCGGCGCGGTAGCCCAGCCGGGGCAGGATCTCGCGCAGCTGCCAGGGGTGCGCCGGGAGCAGTACCCGGTCGCCGTCGCGCAGCCGCTCCGGCCAGTCGCCGACCAGCAGGCACTCCGCGGCCGGCAGGACCACCAGGCCGAGCGGTACCTGTGGCCGGTGCTCGGGGGCGTAGGCCAGCTGGTCGGCCACGCCGAAGCCGGGGCGGCTGCGGCAGCAGGGGTGGTAGGGGTGGCCGTCGACCACGCTCTGCTCGTGGGCGACCAGGGTGTCCGCGCGGCGGGGACCGTGTCCGCGCGGGAGAGTGCCAGCGAGGCGACGCTGTGGTCCAGCTCCCGCACCAGGCCCTCGGCGCCGGGCACGCCGAGGTCGGCCAGCAGCGCGGCGGGATGGGTGTACTCGCGGTCCCCCAGCCACAGGGAGAGCTCGTCCTTGGGCGCGCCGACGTCGTAGGCGCGCAGCTCGGGGCCGCGCAGCCGGTCCCGCACGGCAGGCGGGAGCGCGGCGGTCAGCCCCGGCTCGTACCGCAGCGCCCGCCAGAGCCGGGCCAGTACCGCGGCCCGCGCGCCGGGCAGGGCCTCGCTGAACCCGGGGAGCAGGGCGGGCCGCACGGTCCGCAGCTCGGCGGCGAAGGATGCTTCCAGAGGACGCACTTGTGGGGACATGCGGTGTTTCCTACCCCGGGTTTGCGCGACATGATCGTGGGACAGGGCTCTCAGGGAGTCCAACGAAGGGGCGTTTCTGTGGGTGACCCTGATGACCGAGCGGACGCCCTGGCGGTCACCGCGCTGCTGAACTGTCTGATCCGCGAGCTGGCCCGGCCCGAGCAGGCCGGGGAACCGGGCAGCGGGGATCCGGGCAGCGGGGATCCGGGCAGCGGGGATCCGGGCGACGGGGATCCGGGCAGTGGCGGTCCGGCGGCCGTCGACCGGCCGGGCGGGCCGCTGTGGGACGGATATCTGCTGCCCGGGAGCGGTACGCGGATCCGGGTGCGCCGGGGCCGTCGGCCCTCCGGTCCGGAGCTGGCGGTGCCGGGGCAGTGGCAGCCGCTGGACCTGGACGGGCTGCTGGGGCTGACCGTGCGCGAGCTGCGGGCCCGCACCGGGGTGGACAACCCGGGCCTGCCGCGGGAGGTCCGCGACAGCCGGGAGGTGGCCGCCGCGCTGCTGCGGGCCCGGGCGGCGGCCGCCCCCGACACCGACCCATATCTGCGCTCCGAGCAGGCGCTGCTGGCCGGGCACCGCTACCACCCGGCGCCCAAGACCCGGGGCGGCGGACCACCGGCGCGCTGGCTGCCGTACGCGCCGGAGGCGTACGCCTCGTTCCCGCTGACCCTGCTCGGGGTGCGCGCGGATCTGCTGGACGGCGACGGCGACACCGCCGCCCTGGACCGGCTCTGGGCGGCGCGGCCCCCGCGGGCTACCGGGTGCTGCCCGCCCACCCCTGGCAGCTGGAGCTGCTGGGCGACCGGCCGGAGCTGCGCGACGGACGGCTGCTGCACCTGGGCCGGACCGAGCAGCGGGCCTGGGCGACCTCCTCGCTGCGCACGCTCTACCTGCCGCAGGCCGACCTCTCGCTGAAGTTCAGCCTGGACGTCCGGGTCACCAATGACATCCGCCGGCTGTGGCTGCGGGACCTGCGCTGGCTGGTGCCGGTCGACAATCTGCTCGCCAAGGTGTTCGCGGACGGCCCGGCCACCGCGTCGATGCTGGCCGACCGGGGCTACCGGACCCTCGGATCCGGCGGCGAGGACACCCCGGAGGGCACCCGCGAGGACACCCACGAGGCCTTCGCGGTGCTGCTGCGGGACGGGATGGGCGCGGCGCCGCGACCGCTGCTCGCCGCCGGGATCAGCGAGGGCTTCCCCGGGGGACCCGCTGGCCGGGCTCACCCCCGGGCGGGCGCCGGAATGGTGGCGGCGCTATGTCGAGCAGGTGGTGCCGCCGGTGCTGCACGCCTATCTGCGGCACGGGGTGGTGCTGGAGTGCCATCTGCAGAATGTGCTGGTGGGCGTGGACCGGGAGGGCTACCCGGACCGGGCGGTCTTCCGGGACCACGAGGGCGTGAAGCTGGTGGCCGAGCGGCACGGCGAGCTGCTGGCGAGCCTCGGCCCGGACCTGCCCACCCCGGGAGTACCGGCCGGTCACGCCTGGCAGCGGCTGGTGTACTGCCTGGTGACCAACCATCTGCTGGAGATCGCCGGGGCGGTCGCCGAGCGCTGCCCGGGCGCGGCGGCCGAACTGTGGCCGCTGGCCCGGGAGGTGTTCGCCGGGTACGGCGAGTTCCCCGAGGTGCGGGAGCTGCTGGCGGCGCCGACCGTCCCGGCCAAGACCAATCTGCTGCTGCGCTGGCTGGACGCGGACGGCGGCGACTCGGCCTACACCCCGCTGCCCAACCCACTGCTGCTGCCCGACCCACCTCTGCTGCCCGACCCGCTGCTGCCCCCGGTGAAGTAGCCGGGGCTCCGCGGGCCGGCCGGGTGACTGCCCGGCCGGCCCGCGGAGCGGGTGCTACGCCGGTCCGGCCACCGCCGCGATGGCCTTGGCCAGCGGCACGCCCGAGCCGTCCCGCCGCGGATCGCGGCCGGGCAGCTCGGCCGGGCTGCCGTTGGCGGTGGCCGCGCGGGCCGGTGCCGCCCCGGCCCAGGCCAGCACCAGGGACTGCTCGCCCTTGAGGAAGCGCTGGCAGCGCACCCCGCCGGTGGCCCGGCCCTTGCGCGGATACTGGTCGAACGGGGTCGCCTTGGCGGTGCCGACGGCCAGGCCGTCCAGTGTGTCCGCGGCCCCGGCGACGGTGACCACCAGCGCGTCCGCGGCCGGGTCGATCGCGGTGAACGACAGCACCTGGGCGCCGTCGGTCAGCTTGATCCCGGCCATGCCCCCGGCCGGACGCCCCTGCGGGCGGACCTGGGAGGCCTGGAACCGGAGCAGCTGGGCGTCGGTGGTGATGAACACCAGCTCCTCCTCGCCGGTGCGCAGTTCGACCGCGCCGACCAGCCGGTCGCCGTCCTTCAGCCCGATCACCTCGAACTCGTCCTTGTTCTCCGGCCAGTCGGGGACCACCCGCTTGACGATGCCCTGCTCGGTGCCCAGCGCCAGGCCCGGCGAGGACTCGTCCAGGGTGGTCAGCGCGAGCACCCGCTCGCCCGCGTCCAGCTTCAGGAACTCGGCCACCTGGGCGCCGCCGGACAGGTTGGGGGCGCTGGAGCTGGGCGGCAGCGACGGCAGGTCGATCACCGGCAGCCGCAGCACCCGCCCGGCGGTGGTGACCGCGCCGATGTCCGCGCGGGCGGTGGCCGACACCGACACCACCACGTCGTGCCTGGTGCGCCCGCCCTCGGCGTCCACCGCCTGCACCGCGTCGGCGGTGCGGGCCAGCAGACCGGTCGAGGAGAGCAGCACCCGGCACGGGTCGTCCGCGACCTCCAGCGGGACGGCGGCGGTGGCGACCGCGCCGGCCTCCAGCAGCACGGTGCGCCGCTCGGTGCCGAACTTCTTCGCCACGGCCGCGAGTTCGTCCGAGACCAGCTTGCGCAGGACGGTGTCGGACTCCAGGATCTCGCTCAGCTCGGTGATCTCGCCACGCAGCCGGCCCTGCTCGGCCTCCAGCTCGACCTGGTCGAAGCGGGTCAGCCGGCGCAGCGGGGTGTCCAGGATGTACACGGTCTGCGTCTCGGACAGCGAGAAGCGCTCCATCAGGCGCTCCTTCGCCTGCGCGGTGGTGTCGCTGCCGCGGATCACGGCGATCACCGCGTCGATGTCGAGCAGCGCCACCAGCAGGCCCTCGACCAGGTGCAGCCGCTCCTCGCGCTTGCGGCGGCGGAAGTCGGAGCGCCGCCGGACCACCTCGAAGCGGTGGTCGACATAGACCTCGAGCAGTTCCTTGAGGCCCAGCGTCAGCGGCTGGCCGTCGACCAGCGCGACGTTGTTGATGCCGAAGGACTCCTCCATCGGGGTCAGCTTGTAGAGCTGCTCCAACAGGGCCTCCGGCACAAAGCCGTTCTTGACCTCGATCACCAGGCGCAGGCCGTGCGAGCGGTCGGTGAGGTCCTTGACGTCCGAGACGCCCTGCAGCTTCTTCGCGTTGACCAGGTCCTTGATCTTCGCGATCACCTTCTCCGGGCCGACGCTGAACGGCAGTTCGGTCACCACCAGGCCCTTGCGGCGCGGGGTGACGTCCTCCACCGAGACCTTGGCACGGATCTTGAAGGTGCCCCGGCCGTTCTCGTAGGCGTCCCTGATCCCGGACAGGCCGACGATCCGGCCACCGGTCGGCAGGTCGGGACCGGGCACGAAGCGCATCAGCGTGTCGAGGTCCGCGCTCGGATGCTTGATCAGATGCCGGGCGGCGGCCACCACCTCGCCCAGGTTGTGCGGCGGCATATTGGTGGCCATGCCCACGGCGATCCCGGAGGCGCCGTTGACCAGCAGGTTCGGGAAGGCCGACGGCAGCACCGCGGGCTCCTGCTCGCTGCCGTCGTAGTTGGGGGAGAAGTCGACGGTGTCCTCGTCGATCGACTCCACCAGCGCCATCGAGGCGGCGGTGAGCTTGGACTCGGTGTAGCGCATGGCGGCCGGCGGGTCGTCGTTGCCGAGCGAACCGAAGTTCCCGTGACCGTCGATCAGCGGGATGCGCATGGAGAACGGCTGGGCCAGCCGCACCAGCGTGTCGTAGATCGAGGCGTCGCCGTGCGGGTGCAGCCGGCCCATCACCTCGCCCACCACCCGGGCGCTCTTGACATAGCCGCGCTCCGGGCGCAGCCCCATCTCATTGGCCTGGTACAGCACCCGCCGGTGTACCGGCTTCAGGCCGTCACGGGCGTCGGGCAGGGCCCGGGAGTAGATCACCGAGTAGGCGTACTCCAGGAATGAGCCCTGCATCTCGTCCACGACGTCGATGTCGAGGATGCGCTCCTCGAAGTCCTCGGGCGGAGGTGTCTGCGAACTGCGGCGGGCCATCGCGGCGGCGCTCCCTTGCGGTCACTTGCGGTCACTTGCGGGGTAGGGCGGGTGGGCGTGCGGACGTCCGAGACGTGCGACGGCACCCATTCTGTACCGTCGCGCTGACATTCCGGATTCAGAAGCACTCTCCGGGTGCCTCGTTCGTTGCAGCACAATGAGGATTCCAGCATCAGCCGACCGGAAGGACGAGAGCGGATGGCCGACCAGGCCCCCAGTTCCACCAACGGATTCGCCATCACCGAGCACACCCTGGACAACGGGCTGCGGGTGGTGCTCTCCGAGGACCACCTCACCCCGGTCGCGGCCGTCTGCCTCTGGTACGACGTCGGCTCGCGGCACGAGGTCAAGGGCCGCACCGGTCTGGCGCACCTCTTCGAGCACCTGATGTTCCAGGGCTCGGCCTCGGTACCCGGCAACGGCCACTTCGAGCTCGTACAGGGCGCCGGCGGTTCGCTCAACGGCACCACCAGCTTCGAACGCACCAACTACTTCGAGACCATGCCGGCCCACCAGGTCGAGCTGGCGCTGTGGCTGGAAGCCGACCGGATGGGTTCGCTGCTCACCTCGCTCGACCTGACCGGCCTGGACAACCAGCGCGCCGTGGTGAAGAACGAGCGCCGCCAGCGCTACGACAACGTGCCCTACGGCACCTCCTTCGAGCGCCTGGTGGCGATGGCCTTCCCGGAGGACCACCCCTACCACCACACCCCGATCGGCTCCATGGCCGACCTGGACGCGGCGACCCTGGAGGACGCCCAGGACTTCTTCACCACCTACTACGCGCCCAACAACGCGGTGCTCTCGGTGGTCGGCGACATCGACGCCGAGCAGACCCTGGCCTGGATCGAGAAGTACTTCGGCTCGATCCCCGCCCACGACGGCAAGCGCCCGCCGCGCGACGGCAGCACCGTGGTCCACGACGGCTCCGCGCCGCTGCGCCAGCACCTGGTGGAGGAGGTCCCCTCGCGCGCGCTGATGGCGACCTACCTGCTGCCGCTGGACGGCACCCGCGAGGCCGACGCCGCCGACGTGGCGCTGACCATCCTCGGCTCCGGCGAGTCCAGCCGGCTGTACAACCGGCTGGTGCGGCGCGACCGGATCACCGTCAACGCCGGATTCGGGCTGCTGCGGCTCTCGGGCGCGCCGTCCCTGGGCTGGTTCGACGCCAAGACCGCCGGCGAGGCGACGGTCGAGGCGGTCGAGGCCGCCGTCAACGAGGAGCTGGCCCGCTTCGCCGCCGAGGGCCCCACCCCGCTGGAGCTCGAACGCGCCCAGGCGCAGATCGAGCGGGAGTGGCTGGACCGGCTGTCCACGGTCAACGGGCGCGCCGACGAGCTGTGCCGCTTCGCGACCCTGTTCGGCGACCCCAAGCTGCTGAACTCGGCCGTGGACCGGGCGCTCGACATCACCGCCGAGGAGGTGCGGGAGGTCGCCGCCCGCTATCTGACGCCGGACAACCGCGCCGTCCTCACCTATGAGCCCGCCGCCCCCGAGCCGGGGGACGACGACCCAGAGGCAGACGCAGCCGCAGCCGTTTCCGACGACGCCGACGAGGACGCACCGCATGAGCATCACCTCCGCCATGACCTTCCACCCCCGCCCCGAGCCGGGCGAGGCGACCCCTGGGCCTTCCCCGCGCCCAGCCGCAGCATCCTGCCCAACGGCCTGACCGTGCTGCGCTGCGACCGTCCGGCCAGAAGCTGGTCGCCGTGGACGTGCTGCTGGACGCGCCGCTGGCAGCCGAGCCCGCCGGGCTGGACGGCGTGGGGACCATCCTGGCCAGGGCGTTCTCCGAGGGCACGCAGACCCTGGACGCCGAGGAGTTCGCGGGTGAGCTGGAGCGCGCCGGGGCCACCCTGGACGCCCGCGCCGAGTTCGCCTCGCTGCGGCTCTCGCTGGAGGTCCCGGCCTCCCGGCTGGAGCGCGGGATGCGGCTGCTCGCGGACGCGGTCCGGGCTTCCGGCGCTGCCGCCGACGAGATCGAGCGGCTGGTCTCCAACCGGCTGGACGAGATCGTGCACGAGCTGGCCAACCCCGGCCGCCGGGCCACCTTCGCGCTGTACGGCGACCTGTTCGCCGCCGACAACCGGCTCTCCCGGCCCCGGGCCGGGACCGCCGAGACCGTCAAGGGCATCGACCGCGAGGCCGTGGCCGCCTTCTACGCGGCGCATGTCCGCCCGTCCACGGCCACCGCCGTGATCGTCGGCGACTTCTCCAGCGTCGACTTCGACGCGGTGCTCGCGGACACCCTCGGCGACTGGACCGGGGAGCAGGCCGCCGTCTCCGTCCCCGCGGCGGTGACCGCGGACGACACCGGCCGGGTGATCATCGTCGACCGCCCCGGCTCGGTGCAGACCCAGCTGCTGATCGGCCGGATCGGCCCGGACCGGCACGACCCGGCCTGGCCGGCCCAGATCCTCGGCATCTACTGCCTGGGCGGCACCCTCACCTCCCGGCTGGACCGGGTGCTGCGGGAGGAGAAGGGCTACACCTACGGGGTCCGCGCCTTCCCGCAGCCGCTGCTCTCCTCCCCGGACGGTGGCGGCCGGGCGCTGCTGGCCGTCTCCGGCTCGGTGGACACCGAGTCCACCGCGCCCGCGCTGGCCGACACCTGGACGATCCTGCGGAACCTGGCCGCCGAGGGCCTGACCGACGAGGAGCGCGACGTCGCGGTGCAGAACCTGGTCGGGGTGGCCCCGCTGCGCTACGAGACCGCCGCGGCGGTCTGCACCGCGCTGTCCGACCAGGTGGAGCAGGGCCTGCCGGACGACTACCAGGCCCAGGTCTACCGCCGGCTGGCGACCACCACCACCGCCGAGGCCACGGCCGCGGTGGTCGCCGCCTTCCCGACGGACCGGCTGGTCACCGTGCTGGTGGGGGACGCGGCCGCGATCGCGGGCCCGGTCAAGGACCCTGGCATCGGCGAAGTGCCGTCGTCAGCCCTGAGCTCCGCCCCGGCGGTCCCCGCCCCGCTTCACCCGCTTGACCCGTTCCACCCGCTTGACGCGTTCCACCTGACCGACCCGCTTCACCGGCTCCACCCGTTCCACCCGCCCCCGGTGCCCGGACCTTCCGTTCCGGCGTCGGGGGCGCGGTGCGTTCCGGCCCTGCTCAGGCCCCTGCTCCCGTCCCGCTCCGGCCGCAGCCGAGATGTCATGTCACTCTCGCCCCGCGTTGCCCTCCCGTTCCCGGCGGCTCTGCCCGCCGGACCCATGGTGGAGAAACTGTGATGGGTGTCACGTCGATCTAGGGAGTTAACGGGGAGCCTCTCCCCGTTTAGCTGATTGACTGAAGGAACCGGGGAAGATTCCCCGCTTCCTCGGCCGCACCGCCCTACCGGGTCATCCACCCGCGCGGGCGCAGTGGCCGGCCCGGCACGACTTGCCCACGACCGACTCGGTTCGCTCATGATCCGGGTCCGCACCGACGCAGCAGAAGGAGCGCAGCATGGCAGACCTCGCAGCCAGGACCGGCGCCCCCCGCCTGCGCGCGGACGCGACCCGCAATCGTGAGCGCATTGTCGCCGCGGCCCAGGAGGCGTTCGTGGAGCTGGGCGCCGATGTCCCGCTCGACGAGATAGCCCGCAGGGCCGGTGTCGGCAATGCGACCCTGTATCGTCACTTCCCTGACCGGCGGGAGCTGTCGCGGGCCGTCGTGCTCGCGGTCTTCGACACCATGGCCACCCAGGCCGAGGCGCTGCTGGCGGCCGCACCCAGGGCGTTCGACGCTCTGGGGCAGTTCGTCCACGGCGCCGCCGAATGGAACGTGGGCGCGCTGTGCCCGATGCTCGCTGAGTGGATGGACCCGGGGAGCCCGACCTCTATGCCGCTCAGGACCGCCTCGACGAAGCTGTCGTCGCGATCACCACGAAGGCCCAGGCGGAGGGCAGCCTCCGTACCGATGTCAGCCCCGGCGACATACTGAACGTCGCGGCCAGGATAGCCCGCCCGCTCCCGGGCACCGGCCCCGCAGAACACGACAGGTACATCCACCGCAATCTTCAACTCCTCCTCGACGGCCTGCGCGCGACCGGCTGCTGCTCGGTCCTGCCCGGAGAGCCGGCCGACATGGAGGACCTGCGCCGGGACCAGCTGGAAAGGTCCGCGGGCGAGAAGCCGAAGCACTGACACAAGCAACCCTCGACAGGCGCACGATGACTGTGCGTCAGCCGTTATCAGATCTTTGCTGACACACACATACGGGAACACCCATGCCTGAAGCCGGCACCAAGACGGAAATACAGTCCGATCCCCAGCGCTGGAAGGCGCTGGCATTCATAGCCATCGCCCAGCTCATGGTGGTGCTCGACGCCACCGTGGTGAACATCGCCCTGCCGCACGCCCAGGCGTCGCTGCACATCTCCAACGCCGACCGCCAGTGGGTGATCACCGCCTACAGCCTGGCCTTCGGCGGTCTGCTGCTGTTCGGCGGGCGCATCTCCGACCTGTGGGGGCGCAAGCGCGCCTTCATCATCGGCCTCATCGGCTTCGCCCTGGCCTCGGCGCTCGGCGGCGCGGCCGTCAACGAGGCCATGCTGCTCGGCGCCCGCGCCCTGCAGGGGGTCTTCGGTGCGCTGCTCGCCCCGGCCGCACTGTCGCTGCTCACGGTCACCTTCACCGAGTCCAAGGAGCGGGCCAAGGCCTTCGGCATCTTCGGTGCCATCGCCGGCGCCGGCGGCGCGGTCGGTCTGATCCTCGGTGGCGTGCTCACCCAGTACGCCGACTGGCGCTGGGCGCTGTTCATCAACATCGCCTTCGCGGTGGTCGCCGCCATCGGCGCGGTGCTCTTCATCCACGAGCCCGAGGGCAGCCGCAACCCCAGCAAGCTGGACATCCCCGGAGTGCTGCTGGCGACCCTCGGTCTGGTCTCCCTGGTCTACGGCTTCACCAAGGCGTCCACCAGCGGTTGGGGTGCGCCCGTCACCATCGGCATGTTCGTCGCCGCGGTGGTCCTGCTGGTGGCCTTTGTCGTGGTCGAGGCCAAGGTGAAGGCGCCGCTGCTGCCGCTGCGCGTGGTCACCAACCGCAACCGCGGCGGTGCCTACCTGTCGCTGGGCCTGGCCATCATCGGCATGTACGGCCTGTTCCTCTTCCTCACGTACTACCTCCAGGAGAACAAGGGCTACAGCCCGGTGATGACCGGTGTCGCCTTCCTGCCGATGATCGCGGGCATGATCACCGGTTCGACCCAGATCGGTGCCCGGCTGATGAACCGGGTCCGCCGCGGTTCCTGATGACCCCGGGCTTCCTGGTCGCCTGCGGCATGCTGGTGCTCACCCAGCTCTCGGCCACCAGCTCCTACGCCACCGTGGTCCTGCCCGGCCTGGTCCTGCTGGGCCTGGGCATGGGTACCGCGTTCATGCCGGCCATGAGCCTGTCCACCTACGGGGTCAAGCCGCAGGACGCGGGCATCGCCTCGGCGATGACCAACACCTCGCAGCAGGTCGGTGGTTCGATCGGCACGGCGCTGCTCAGCACCATCGCCGTCAACGCCACCACCAGCTTCATGAAGGCGCACCACAACAGCCCGGCGTTCCTGGCCCAGGGTGCGATCCACGGCTATGTGCAGGCGATCTGGTTCGCCGTCGGCATCCTGCTGGTGTCCGCGGTGATCAGCTTCACGCTGATCACCGCCGGCCGCGAGGCAGTCGCCCCGGTCACCGGTGGCCTCGGCGAGGAGATCGGCGACGTGGCGCCGATGGTCATGCACTGACCCTGGCGCTGACCTGACACACCGTCATACCGACGACGCGGCCCCCTGTCCCAGCGTGGACAGGGGGCCGCGGTCGTTTCCGTGCCCGCCGCAAAACGCGTTGCGCGGGTCCCTCCGGCGTGGCTAGATGGTGTCCGTGACCGGCGCTGAAGCCCGGTCCTGGAGCGGTGGAGAGGAGGCGGTCACCATGCGGGTCGAGTTGAGCAGCGGGTGCGTCAGCGCTCGCACCTCCCCGGGGCGACGCCCCTCCACCGCTCGCCAAGCCATCGGCTGCAAGCACTGAGCCTGCCCCCGACACGGGGCACAACCGCGCCGTACCGGTCGTCCGTACGGCACCATGATCATTTGACGCACACCGACCCCGGAGGTCGATTCCGCCATGTCGTACACCGAAGTCCCCGGAGTCCGGGTGCCCATCCGGATGTGGACCGATCCGGCCGCGGTCGAGGGCGCAGCCATGCAGCAGCTCCGCAACATCTCCACCCTGCCGTGGATCACCGGCCTCGCGGTCATGCCGGACGTCCACCTGGGCAAGGGCGCGACTGTGGGCTCCGTCATCGCCATGAAGGGCGCGGTCTGCCCGGCCGCCGTCGGCGTGGACATCGGCTGCGGCATGAGCGCGGTCCGGACCACGCTCACCGCCCGCGACCTGCCGGACAACCTCTCCCGGCTGCGTTCCAGGATCGAGCAGACGATCCCGGTCGGCCGGGGCGCGCACAGCGAGCCGGTGGACCCGCGCAGGCTGCACGGGTTCCCGACGGCGGGCTGGGCCGACTTCTGGTCGCGGTTCGACGACGTCGCCCCGGCCGTCCACTGGCCGCGAGCGTGCGGCGTCCCAGATGGGCACGCTCGGCTCGGGCAACCACTTCCTGGAGTTCTGCCTGGACACCGACGGCGCGGTCTGGCTGATGCTGCACTCCGGCTCCCGCAACATCGGCAAGGAGCTGGCCGAGCACCACATGGAGGTCGCCCGCTCGCTGCCGCACAACCAGGGTCTGGTCGACCGTGACCTGGCCGTCTTCATCGCGGACACCCCGCAGATGGCGGCCTACCGGCAGGACCTCTTCTGGCCCAGGAGTACGCCAAGCACAACCGGGCGGTGATGATGGCGCTCTTCCAGGACGTGGTCCGCAGGGAGTTCCCGCGGGCCAAGGTCGGCTACGAGGAGGTCATCAGCTGCCATCACAACTATGTCAGCGAGGAGACCTACGACGGCCAGGAGCTGCTGGTAAGGGCGCGATCCGGGCGGGCTCCGGCGACCTGGGGATCATCCCCGGCTCGATGGGCACCGGCTCCTACATCGTGCGTGGTCTGGGCAACGAGGCCGCCTTCAACTCCGCCTCGCACGGTGCCGGACGGAAGATGAGCCGTAACGCGGCCAAGCGGAAGTTCGGCGTCCGGGATCTGGAGGAGCAGACCCGGGGTGTGGAGTGCCGCAAGGACTCCGGCGTGGTGGACGAGATCCCCGGCGCCTACAAGCCGATCGAGAAGGTGATCGCCCAGCAGTCCGACCTGGTCGAGGTGGTCGCTCAGCTCAAGCAGGTGGTCTGCGTCAAGGGCTGACCGGAGCGGGCGGCGGTCCACCCGGCCCGGCGCCCGGCCGGGGCCAGGCCGGGCGCATAGGGTGGCCGGGTGGCGGTCGTCGGCGTGCGATGGGCGTACGGATCGGGCTGCCGTGGAGGGAGTCACCGTGATTGTCGCCTTCTCGGTCACGCCGGTGGGTGCCGGCGAGGACGTCGGCGAGGCCGTCGCCGCCGCCGTGCGGGTGGTCCGCGCCAGCGGACTGCCCAACCGCACCGACGCGATGTTCACCACCCTGGAGGGGAGTGGGACCAGGTGATGGACGTGGTGAAGCGGGCGGTCGAGGCGGTCCAGGAGCGGGCCGGGCGGGTGAGTCTGGTGCTGAAGGCGGACCTCCGGGAAGGGGTGACCGACGGGATGACCGCCAAGGTGGCCACCGTCGAGCGCTATCTGGCGGCCGACTGACGCGCTACGGCGGCCTGCCTCCGGCGCATGACCCGGTGGCCGCCGGGCATGATCGGCAGCATGGGTGATGCGATGTCCGGCCCGGTCGTGGCCGAGTACGGCACCGGCGGGCAGCTGCTGGACGTGTACCGGCCCGCCGGCCGGCCGGTCGGGACGGTGCTGCTCTGGCACGGACGCGGGAGCAACGAGCGCTGGGTGCTGCGGCCGCTGGCCGAGAGCGCCGCCGGGCTGGGAGTGCTGGTGCTGGTGCCGGACTGGCTCCCCGGCGCGCCCGACGCCGGATGGTCCCAGCTGCACGAGTCGGTGGACTTCCTGCGGGCCCGTGCCGCCGACTGGGGCGGCGACGCCGACCGCGCGGTGCTGGCCGGCTGGTCGCTGGGGGCGCGGGCCGCGATGGCCACGGTGCTGCGGCCGCCGCGCGAGGGCTGGCGCCCGGTGGCCGTGGTCGGCATCGCCGGGAACTACCTGACCTCGTCCGATCCGCGGATGGGCCCGCCCGCCGCGGAGGACGTCGTCGGCACCGCGCAGACCCCGGTGCCGCTGTGGCTGAGCCATGGCAGCCGGGACGCCTCGGTGGACGTGCGGTCGGCGCGCGAGTTCGCACCGATCGCCGAGGGCCGCGGCTGGCCGGTCCACTACACCGAGTCGCCCAGTGACCATGCCGGGGTGGTCCTCGCCGAGTGGGATCCCGGGCTCGGCCACTGCCGTCCGGCCACGGCCGAACACGCGGTGCGGGCAGGCGAGTCGACCGCACGGATGCTGGCCCGGGCGGCGGCGGTGCGGTGACCTGCCGGGGGGCGGGCCGGTGCGCGCGGGTCAGCCCAGGATGATGCCGAGACCGGGCACGACCTGGTCCGACACCGGCGTCCGCGGCGCCGGTATCGGCAGTTGCGCGGAAGCGGAAGCGGAAGCGGAAGCGGAAGCGGAAGCGGAAGCCGAGGCGGAGGCCGAGGCGGGCACCGGCGCCGCTGTCGGCAGGGCCGGGTACGGGTGGAGATGAGCGTGTAGTCGTCGCCCAGCACCCGTGGGTTCAGCTCGGCCGGCTCCTGGCCCAGCGCCAGCCGCATCGCCGCCCAGGGGAAGTTGACGCCGCAGCGGGCGAGTTGGTGCAGCCCGCCAGACGGCCGGGTGTTGATGTCCAGCAGCACCGGCACCCCGTCCTGGTGCCGGAACTGAATGTTTGTCAGAAAGCTGAGTTCGAAGCGTTCGGCCAGCTCCCGGGCCGGTTCCAGATAGGCCGGATCCAGGGTGAAGCCGCGCCGTCGGCCGTCCTTGCTGCGTCCGACCGCGCCGCGCAGCCGGCCCTCCTGGTCCACCAGGCAGTCCACCGACACCTCGGGGCCCGCCAGTTGCGGCATCACCAGCCAGTCGACCGGCTGCACGTCTGGGTGTCGCCCGGCGGCGTCCTCCAGTGCCCGCACCACCTCGTCCAGCGACACCAGGGGGCCGGGCGCACCGGCCAGTCGGGCGAGTGAGAGGGGCTTGCGGGTCAGTACCCGGTACCCCTCACCGCCCGCGCCGGTCACCGGCTTCAGGCAGGGGGTGCGGCCGTCGGCCTCGATCCGTGCCACCGCATCCAGGAGTGAGGCTGCGTCAGTCACCCGCCACCACGCCGGGACCGGCAGCCCGGCCGCCGAAAGTGCCTGATAGGCATCGGCCTTGTCGCTGAACAGCTCGATCGCCGCGCTCGGCGGGCTGACCACGGTGGTGCCGGAGAGCTCGAACTCCGCGCGGTGCTCGGCCACGGCCAGCTGGTGCAGCCGGGGCAGGAACAGGTCGATCCGGTGCCGCTCGCAGTAGTCGAGGGCGAACTCGACATAGGCGGCGGGGGAGAGCTGATCGGGCTCCAGTGCGGAGACGTCCGCGGCGCGCAGCACCGGGGAGTCGGGATCCACATGGGTGGCGTGCACCTCCAGCTCGACCCGGTCGGCGTTCTCGCGCAACTGGGCGATGAAGAAGGCGTTTTCGGCGTAGGTGCGGTTCAGCCAGATGCGCAGCGGGTTGTTCAAGCGGGTGTCTCCAGGACGAAGGCCGGCGGGGCGGAGTGAGGGACTTCGTGGCGACACTGGCGGAGAACAACTGGCGCGCCCGGGTCGTGGGCGTATCAGATCATGCCGGGGGCCGGTTGCGCGAGCGGCGCCGAGCGGCTGCCGGTCCGCGTAACCAGGTGTTCACAACCGGCGGCACGGAGTCGGCAGTTGCGCGGGGGTGGTGGCCGCCGGGCGATGCTCCCGGCGGCCACCGGAGGTCGGGCACGCGACCCGGACGGCTCAGGAGGCCGGGAAGTCCTCTTCCCAGAACTCCGCGCTGCCCCGCTCCGGAGCCTCGGGGCCGCCGTGCAGCTCGAACTCGCGGCGCGCAGTTCCACCCGGCGGATCTTGCCGGAGACGGTCTTCGGAGCTCGGCGAACTCGATTCGCCGGACCCGCTTGTAGGGGGCGAGCTGCTGCCGGGCCCAGGCCAGGATCGAGCGGGCGTTCTCCGCGGTCGGCTCGTGGCCGGGCACCAGGGTGACATAGGCCTTGGGGACCGACAGCCGCACCGGGTCGGGCGAGGGCACCACGGCGGACTCGGCCACGGCCGGGTGCTCGATCAGTACGCTCTCCAGCTCGAACGGGGAGATCCGGTAGTCCGAGGACTTGAAGACGTCGTCGGTGCGGCCGACATAGGTGTAGTAGCCGTCGGCGTCGCGGAAGGCCACATCGCCGGTGTGGTAGTGGCCACCGGCCATGGCCTCGGCGTTCCGTTCGAGGTCGCCCTGGTAGCCCGTCATCAGGCCGATCGGCGCGCTGTCCAGCGGCAGGCACAGCTCGCCCTCGGCTCCGTCGCCGCTGACCGGCTCACCGGTCAGCGGGTCGATCAGGACCACCGTGTACCCGGGCAGCGGGTGCCCATGGAGCCCGGCCTGACCGGCTGTCCGGGCGGGTTGCCGACCACCGCCGTGGTCTCGGTCTGGCCGAAGCCGTCGCGCAGGGTCACCCCCCAGGCACCGCGCACGCGTTCGATGATCTCCGGGTTCAACGGCTCGCCCGCGCCCACGAGTTCACGCAACGGCAGCTTCCACTGGCTGAGGTCCTCCAGCATCAGCATCCGCCACACGGTCGGCGGCGCGCAGAAGGAGGTGACCTGGTGCCGGACCATCGCGTCGAGCAACGGCTTTGCCGAGAACCGGGGCTGATTGATGATCAGGACTTCGGACCCGGCGTTCCAGGGGGTGAAGAAGTTGCTCCAGGCGTGCTTGGCCCAGCCCGGCGAGGAGACATTGAGGTGTACGTCCCCGGCGCCCAGCCCGATCCAGTACATGGTGGAGAGCGAGCCGATCGGATAGGAGCGGTGGGTGTGCTGGACCAGCTTGGGGCGGCTGGTGGTGCCCGAGGTGAAGTAGAGCAGCAGCGGGTCCTCGGCCCGGGTGGGCCGTCCGGGGTGAACGGGCTGGCCGAGCCGACGGCGGCGGCGTGGGCGTCCTCGTAGGTCAGCCAGCCGGCGGCGGGACCGCCGACGGCGATCCGGGTCCAGTCGCCGCCGAGCCGGCGAAGCCGCCGGTGAGCGCGGACTCGGCGATCACATGCCGGACCGCCCCCGGGTGAGCCGGTCGGCCAGGTCGTCGGGCGCCAGCAGGGTGCTCGCCGGGATCACCACCGCGCCGAGCTTGATCGCGGCCAGCATCACCTCCCACAGCGCCACCCGGTTGCCGAGCAGCAGCAGCACCCGGTCGCCGCGGCCCACCCCCTGCGCCCGCAGCCAGGCGGCGGTGCGGTCGGAGCGCTCGCTGAGTTCGGCGAAGGTCAGCGCGGTCTCGCCCAGCAGCGAGCCGTCGGCGGCCAGATCCACCACCCGCAGGCCCACGGCGTCGTTGCCGTCCGCCTCCCGGTCGAACCAGTCCAGTGCCCAGTTGAAGAACTCCGGCGTGGGCCGGGTGAAGCCGCGCGCTCCGGCCAGGTCGCCGCGATGCCGCAGCAACTGGTCGCGGGCGGCCTTGAAATCCCGGTAGGCGCTGTCGCCCGTGCTGTCGGTGGTGCCCTGTGCCATGACATCCCCAATCACCTGGACCGCTTCTTCGCGGTCCGGAGCACGCTGCCAGGCGCCCGGAAGTGTGGTCAAGGGGAACCGGGACGGGAAGCCGGTACGGACCCGCGCGCACGTCCCGGCGCGCGCCTCCGGCCCTGACGGCCGACCGGGGCGCGGCCCGGAACGTCAGGCCGGGGGCAGTTCGTCCAGGCCCTCGCCGACCAGCTTGGCCAGCCGGTCCAGCGCGCTGTCCGCGCCCTCCGCGTCGGAGGCCAGCACGACCTCGTCCCCGGCTTCGGCGCCGAGGCCCAGCAGCGCCAGCATCGAGGCGGCGTTCACCGGGGTCCCGCCGGTCCTGGCGATGGTCACCGGCACGCCGACGGCTCCGGCCGCGCGGACGAAGACGGAGGCGGGTCGGGCGTGCAGGCCCTCGGGCCAGCCGACGTTGACGGTGCGCTCAGCCATGACGGACGCCTTTCGATGGTGCGACCCAGCGGGGAAGCCGGACTGTCCGGGCAGCGTGGTGAAAAGCAGCGTAGTGAAAACCGGCAGAGTACGGGGAACCCGGCGGAGCGGTGAAATCCGGCAGAGCGGCAAATAATGTCTAGACCATTTTCGCATGGTTTCGGCGCCCGGACACGTGGTTGCGGCACATCCGCGCCCGGACACACCGCCCGCGCCTGGCCCCCACCATGCCCTGCGCCCCGCGCCCGCACGCCGTGCCGCTGCCGACGACGTAGCCTGACGCTTGTGCACCCGGTCAGTGACCCCTCCGACCAGCCCTCCGGCCGACCCGGCGGCCCCGCCGCCGCGCCCACCCACTGGGAGGCCGACGTCGTGCTGCGCGACGGCGGCCTCGCGCGGGTGCGGCCGATCACGCCGGACGACGCCGACCGGCTGGTGGCCTTCTACGCCGGGGTCTCCGACCAGTCGAAGTACTTCCGCTTCTTCGCCCCCCACCCCCGGCTGTCCGACCGGGACGTCCGCCACTTCACCCACCACGACTACGTCAACCGGGTCGGCCTCGCCGCCCTGGTCCGGGACGAGTTCATCGCCACCGTCCGCTTCGACCGGATCGACCGGGCCGGGCAGCCCTCCGGCAGCGGGACCGACGCCGAGGTGGCCTTTCTGGTGCAGGACGCCCATCAGGGCCGGGGGGTGGCCTCCGCGCTGCTGGAGCACATCGCGGCGGTGGCCCGCGAGCGCGGCATCCGCCGGTTCGTGGCCGAGGTGCTGCCCGACAACCGGAAGATGGGCAAGGTCTTCACCGACGCCGGGTACACCCAGCGCCGCAGCTTCACCGAGGGGGTGCTGCGCTTCGAGCTGGATCTGGAGCCCACCGAGGAGTCGCTGGCGGTGATGCGCTCGCGCGAGCACCGCGCCGAGGCCCGCTCCACCGCCCGGCTGCTGGCGCCCGGCTCGGTCGCGGTGGTGGGCGCGGGACGCAATCCGAACAGTGTCGGCCGGAGCGTGCTGCGCAATCTGGCGCAGGCGGATTCACCGGCCGGCTGTACGCGGTGAACCGGTGGGCCGGGGGCGAGGACTTCGACGGCGTGCCGGTGCACGCGGCGCTGGGCGACATCGCCGGGCCGGTGGACCTGGCCGTGGTCGCGGTCCCGGCGCAGGAGGTGCCCGCGGTCGTCGCCGAGTGCGGGCAGCACGGTGTCCTGGGGCTGGTGGTGATCACCGCCGGGTACGCCGAGTCCGGGGACGCCGGGCGGGCCCGGCAGCGCGAGCTGGTCGGGCAGGCCCGGGCGGCCGGGATGCGGGTGCTCGGTCCCAATGCCTTCGGCCTGGTCAACACCGACCCGGCGATCCGGCTGAACGCCTCGCTCTCGCCCCGGCTGCCCGCGCGCGGGCCGGTCGGGATCTTCAGCCAGTCGGGGGCGATCGGCGCGGCGCTGCTGGAGACCGCGGACCGGCGGGGCCTCGGTCTGTCCTCCTTCGTCTCGGCCGGGAACCGGCGGACGTCTCCGGCAACGACCTGTTGCAGTACTGGGAGGAGGACGAGGCCACCCGGGTCGCCCTGCTCTATCTGGAGTCCTTCGGTAACCCCCGGAAGTTCAGCCGGCTGGCGCGCCGGCTGGCCGCGGTCAAGCCGCTGGTGGTGATCAAGGGCGGCCGCCACACCGGGAGCATCCCCCAGGGCCATGCCGCCGCGGTCACCCGGATCCCGGACAGCACCGTGGACACCCTGTTCCAGCAGGCCGGGTGATCCGGGTGGACACCATCACCGAGCTCTACGACGCCGCCGACCTGCTGCTGCACCAGCCGCAGCCGCGCGGCGACCGGATCGCGGTGGTCGGCAACTCCGACTCGCTGGGCCTGCTCACCATGACGCCGCGCTCAGCGCCGGGCTGAACCCGCTGCCGCCGCAGGACCTCACCACCAGCGCCACCCCCGAGGATCTGGCGGCCGCGCTCGCCGCCGCCGTCGAGCGCCCCGACAACGACATCGTGATCGCCGTGGTGATCCCCCGATCGGCACCGACTCCTTCCCGGTCTTCCCCGGATCGGGCCTGCTCGCCCCGGCCCGGTTCGCCGAGGCCCCCGGCGAGGGGGCGGCCGCCCCTTCGCCGGCGC
The DNA here is from genome assembly GCA_014284505.1 of Streptacidiphilus sp. 4-A2. Lineage (GTDB taxonomy): Bacteria > Actinomycetota > Actinomycetes > Streptomycetales > Streptomycetaceae > Streptacidiphilus. Next base: position 8,308,770 of record JAAFYY010000001.1, read on the forward strand.
GCTCGACGCCGCCGCCCGCCAGGCCAGGGCCGCGGGCAAGCCGCTGCTGCTGATCCATCTGGCGCTGACCGAGCTGGCCGACGGGCTGCGCGGGGTCGTCCCGGCGTACCCGCGCCCGGAACGCGCGGTGCGGGCGCTGGCGCACGCGGTCCGGCACGCGGCCTGGAGCCGGCGCGGCGCCGACAGCGGGCGGATCCCTGAATTCGAACGGATTGACGAGGTGGCGGCGAGGCGGCTGGTGGTTGACGCGCTCGCCCCGGTCGCGGCCACCCGGCTGGACCAGGAGGCCACCGCCACCCTGCTCGGCCACTACGGCATCGACGTACTGCGCAGCGTCAGCGCCCCGGACCAGTCCACCGCCGTGCGCGCCGCGGCCCGGCTCGGCTACCCGGTCGCCCTCAAGGCCACCAGCCCCAGCCTGCGCCACCGGCCGGACCTGGGATCGGTCCGGCTGGACATCAGCAGCAAGGCCGAGCTGCGCCGCGCCTACCAGGAGAGCACCGCCCTGCTCGGCCCGGATGCCCGGCTGGTGGTGCAGCCGATGGCCCCGCGCGGGGTGGACACCACGATCTCCGCCACGGTCGACCCGGCCGTCGGCGCCCTGCTCTCCTTCGGGCTCGCCGGAGCCGCCTCCGAGCTGCTCGGCGACATCGCGCACCGGCTGATCCCGGCCACCGACCGGGAGGTGGCCGGGCTGATCCGGGAGATCAAGGCCGCGCCGCTGCTCTTCGGCTGGCACGGGGCCGGAACCGGTGGACACCGACGCGCTGGAGGAGCTGCTGCTGCGGGTCTCCCAGCTGGTCGACGACATCCCCGAGGTCGCCTCGGTCGAGCTGGAACCGGTGGTGGTCGCCCCGCGCGGGCTCGCGGTGCTCGGCGCGTCGGTACGGCTCGCGCGGCTGCCCGCCCGCACCGACCTGGGGCCGCGGGCGCTCGGCTAGGGCAGGCCCCGGCTGTCCCCGGGGCGGTCGCCCGCCGGCCCGGGGACCGGCCCCGGGGGCGCCAGGCCGGAACCCGCGCGGTGGCGCGCGGTGTCGCCGGTCCGTGCCAGGATGGAGTCATGGCGAAGACCGGTACGACCACCACCCAGGGGCTGCGCTCCGCGATCGAGCGCAGCGGCTACTATCCGACCCTCGTCATCGAGGCAGTCGAGTCGGCGGTCGGCAACGAGCCCGTCTCCGCCTTCCTGGTCCACCAGGAGACCACCTTCGACGCCAACGAGGTCCGCCGCCACGTCACGGTGCTGGTGCTGACCGGCAGCCGGTTCATCGTCAGCCACACCGACGAGCAGGGCGCCGACGACACCTCGCCGGTGCCGTACACCACCACCTCCACCGAGAGCGTCCGGATCAGCCGGATCTCCTCGGTCGTGGTCAGCCGGGTGGTGGCCAATCCGGAGACCTACACCCGGGGCACGCTGCCGCGCGAGGTGGTGCTGACCATCGGCTGGGGCGCGGTCTCCCGGATCGACCTGGAGCCCGCCGCCTGCGGCGACCCCAACTGCGAGGCCGACCACGGCTACACCGGTTCCAGCACGGCCGACGACCTGTCGCTGCGGGTCAGCGAGGCGGGCGACGGACCGGAGACGGTGGCCCAGGCACTGAGCTTCGCCCAGGCGCTGTCCGAGGCAACGGTGGCCGCGGACGCCTGACCCCCGGCGGCCGCCCCGGGCGCCGGCCGGTCCCGGCCGCCGTACCGCGGGTCGCCGCATGGCCGGACCGCCCAGCACGCAGAACCGCGTCGAAGACCTGAAGATTCGAAGAAGAGCAGATGACAACCCCCGCCCAGACGCTCGACCCTGCTTCGGCGCCCGCCCCCGCGTACGGCAGCGCCTCGCTCAGCGACCTGCTGCCGGCCGTGGCCTCCGGCCTCGGCGTACCGGGCCTGCCCGGGACCGGGCTGGTGCTGCCCCGGCGGACCGGGTCTGCGTCTTCCTGGTGGACGGCATGGGCTGGGAGCTGCTGCTCCGGCACCCCGACGAGGCGCCGTTCCTGAACTCGCTGCTGGACAGCTCGCTCGCGGGCACCGGCCGGCCGCTGACGGCGGGCTTCCCGGCCACCACCGCCACCAGCCTCGCCTCCGTCGGCACTGGACTGCCGCCGGGGGCGCACGGTCTGGCGGGGTACACCGTGCGGATACCGGGCGACCGGCGGCTGATGAACCAGCTCCGCTGGCAGCCGCATGTCACCCCGCGCACCTGGCAGCCGTACCCCACGGTGTTCCAGCTGGCCGACCGGGCGGGCGTGGCGACCTTCCAGGTGTCCTCGCCCAAGTTCCAGTACACGCCGCTGACCGAGGTCGCGCTGTCCGGCGGCCTGTTCCTGGGCCGGCTCCCCGGCGAGGAGCGGATGGACCTGGCGGCCGATCAGCTGGCAGGCAACGACCGGGCGTTGGTCTACACGTACTACAGCGAGCTGGACGCCATGGGCCACCGCTACGGGGTGGACTCGGACGCCTGGCGCGGCCAGCTGATGGCGGTGGACCGGCTCGCCCAGCGCCTGGCCGAGCAGCTGCCGCCGCGCTCGGTGCTCTATGTGACCGCCGACCACGGGATGATCGACATCGCCCCGCAGGACCGGATCGACTTCGACCAGGACGCCGAGCTGCGGGCCGGGGTGGCCCTGCTCGGCGGTGAGGGCCGGGCCCGGCACGTCTACGCCCAGCCGGGCGCGGAGCAGGACGTGCTGGCGGTTTGGCGCGAGCGTCTCGGCGACCGGATGTGGGTGGCCGGCCGTGACCAGGCCATCGCCGAGGGCTGGTTCGGACCGGTGATCGACGACCGCGTGTACGAGCGGATCGGTGATGTGGTGGCCGCCGCCCACGCGGACATGGCGGTGACCGCCTCCCGCCGGGAGCCGGGCGAGTCCGGCATGGTCGGCCTGCACGGCTCGATGACCCCGGTGGAGCAGCTGGTCCCGCTGCTGGAGGTACGCCGCTGACTCCGGCTGACCGGGCGTCCGCGCCCGCTCAGTCGTTGCCCCGTCAGTCGTTGCCCGCTCAGCCGCCGCCCGGCTGGGCCACGGCGAAGGCTCCTCCCTGCGGGTCGCGGAGCAGCGCGACCCGGCCGTGGGAGGTGTCCCGGGCGGGGAGGTCGACCTGCCCGCCGAGGGACTGCGCCCGGTGTGCGACCGCGTCCGCGTCGGCCACCGCGAAGTGGATCCGCCAGTACGCGCGCTCGCCCCGGACCGGGCAGGGGCCGAGGCCCGCGACCGGGTGGCCGTCCACGCCCAGCACCACCGCGCCGGTCTCCGGGCCGGCGTCGGCGATCAGCAGGGACACGCCGAACACGCCCTGGTAGAAGGCGGCCGCGCGCTCCGGCTCGGGGTGACCAGTTCGCTCCAGGCCGGGTCGCCGGCCTCCCGCCCCTCCGGCCAGCCGCGCAGTTCCCGGGCCTGCCAGAGGCCGAAGGCCGCGCCCTGCGGATCGGCGGCGACCGCCAGCCGTCCGGCCAGTTCGGAGTCCAGCGGCCCCACCGCCACCGTTCCGCCGTGGTCGCGGATCCGCTGGGCCAGCTCGTCCGCACTGTCGGCGGCGAAGTAGGTGATCCAGTCCACCGGCAGGCCGGAGCGGTAGGGCAGCTCCCCGATCCCGGCCACCGGGCGGCCCTCCGCGAGCGCCCGGACATACGGGCCCACGCCGCGCAGGCCGGGGACGAACTCCCAGCCCAGCAAAGGGCCGTAGAACTTCTGAGCGGCGTCCAGGTCGGACGCCGACAGGCTCGCCCAGCAAGGGGTTCCCTGCGGATGGGCCGGTTCCGTGCCGGTCATGGTGGACCTCCTGCGCCGATGCTGCCACCTCGTGCGCCGAAGTGCTCTGCGGCCTTCCGGTGTTCCGCGACAATGTCCCCCATGGAGACCACAACCCTGATCACCGCACCCGAGCTGGCCGCCGCGCTCGCCGGGGAGGACCCGCCCGCGGTGCTGGACATCCGCTGGCAGCTCGGCGGCCCGCCCGGCGTGGAGGACTACGCCGCGGGGCATGTCCCGGGCGCGCACTTCCTGGCGCTGGACAGTGAGCTGGCGGCGGCCCCGGGCGGCCCGGTCGGGGGCAGGCATCCGCTGCCCGACCCGGAGCTGCTGGGCGTGGCGCGCCGGGCGGGGTGCGGGCCGACCGCGAGGTCGTCGTCTACGACGGCGCGAGCTCCGCCGCCGCGGCCCGTGCCTGGTGGCTGCTGTGCTGGGCGGGCCACCGCCGGGTGCGGGTGCTGGACGGCGGGATGGCCGCCTGGAGCGCCGCCGGACTGCCGGAGCAGCAGCAGGCCCCGGCCGACGGCGCGGGCGACTTCGTGCCGGTGCCCGGCGCGCTGCCACCCTGGACGCCGACCGGGCCGCGGAGCTGGCGCGCGGACGGGGTGCTGCTGGACGCCCGGGCGGGGGAGCGCTACCGGGCGAGACCGAGCCGATGGACTCCCGGGCCGGTCACATCCCGGGCGCGGTCAGCGCGCCGACCATGGAGAACGTCACCGCCGACGGGCGGTTCCAGCCTGCGCCGGTGCTCGCCGACCGGTTCGCGGCCCTGGGCGTGAAGCCGGGCACCGAGGTGGGCGTGTACTGCGGCTCCGGGGTGACCGCGGCCCACGAACTGCTGGCCATGCGGCTGGCCGGGATCGAGGGCGTGCTCTACCCGGGCTCCTGGAGCGAGTGGTCCGCCCAGCCCGAGCGCCCGGTGGCCACCGGCCCCGGGCACGGCTGACGCCCCCCGGGTGAACAGCGCCGCCCACGGTCCGGGGAGCGTGGGCGGCGCGGTACGACCGTAGGACCGGCCGTCACTCCTGCTTCTTGCGGCGGGTGCCGAACACGATCTCGTCCCAACTGGGCACCGCCGCACGGCGACCCGGGCGGACGCCGTCCGCCTCGGCCTGCCGGTCGGTGCTGCCGATCAGCCGGTCCCGGTGCGGGGCGGTGGTGCGCGGCATCAGGATGTCCGCGTAGGCCGAGCCCGCGCCGACCGCGGCCGCCGGGGCCTCCGGCTCCGTCGTCTGCTCGTCCTCGGGCACGCCCGACTGGGCCGGTACCACGTCCATCAGGCTGGTCAGCGGGTCGCGCTCGACCGCGGTGACCGTCACCGGGGCGGCGGCCGCCGCCGGGGCTCGATCATCCGCTCCGGGACACCGCGCTCGGCGCTGATCCGGTCCGGGCCGAGCCGCTCGGGGCTGTGCCGGTCGGCGGTGATCCGCTCGGGCGGGCTCAGCCGGCCCACCGGGGGCGCTCCGGGGCCATCGGGCGCATGCCCATGCCCCGGTCTGCTCCGGGCAGCCGGGCGATCCTCGGCACGAACGGGAAGGTCGGCTCCTCGCCGCCGCGCTCCGGGGTCTCCCCGATCAGGGCGCGGGCCTCGTCGTCGACCGGCTGCACCAGCCGCCGCGGCGGGTCGTAGGTCCAGCGGGCCTGCTGCGGCTGGCCGCTGACGCGGAACTGCAGCACGACCTCCCAGGTGTTGTCGTCCCGTCGCCAGGAGTCCCACACCGAGCTGTCCTTGTCCGCGCCGCGCAGCAGCAGCCGCTCCGCGACCGCGTCGCCGAGCTGGGGGCCGGTGCTCTCGCCCTGCCTGCGGACGGTGGTCTTGCGGGCGCGCTCGGCCATGAAGGCGCGCTCGGCCAGGACCGGGCCCTCGAAGCGGCGGACCCGCTCGACCGAGATCCCGGCGAGCTGAGCGACCTCTTCGGCGCTGGCGCCCGCCCTTATCCGCGCCTGGATGTCCCTGGGCCGCAGGTGGCTCTCGACGTCGATCTGGCCCAGCCTGGGTCGGTCGCCGCGTACGGCGGCGCGCCGCTCATCAATCGGAAGAAAGTATTCCGTCGAGTCGGCAGCCTTGAGCACCAGTCGTGAGCCGTCATTGCTGACGGCTACGACACGCAGTTCGGGCACGGTTACCTCCCGGGTGGTGCCTGCCGACGTCACCTGCGTCGCTGCTCCCGTAACGAGTGTGGCCTGCCGACGGGCGGCGGACCACAGCATTGCAGAGTTACCCGGTGTGTCGGCGCTTACCCGCGACCCACCGTTATGGCACGGTTATCTCTTTGCGCACTGCCGGATCTCGCCAGCGCGTGTACTGCCCCGGTCGAGTCCCAAGCTCGCGACACCCCGGGATGAGCGCCGCAACCGTGTCCACCACGTCATGGTGTCCACCGGTCGGTCGGCACGCCGAGGCGGCCCGCGGCCAGGCTCCATGAACGGTACTCCATTGCGGCATCCAGGTGGGGCGCCTCGTGGCTCCAGTGTCCCTGAATCACCGGGAATCTCAAGGGTCGCCACTCCGATGGTGGCCCTCCGATCGATGGACAGTGATCATCTTCACATCTACTGGCCGGCTGGAACCAGACATTTTTTCGACAAGTCGTTCGTCGTGCAAGATGGAGAAGGTGTATATCGAGGGGCATTCATGGAGGACTTGGATAATTCGGACCGGTCGCCGCGACGGCGACCCCTGGACCTGAGCGTCGCTCAGGTGGCCGCCAGCTCGATGGCGGCGGTGGCGGGCGCGGTGCTCGCCTCCGAACTGGGCGTCTACGGAACCATCCTGGGCGCGGCAGTGGTCAGCGCGGGTGCCACGGTCGGCAGCGCGCTGTTCCAGCACGCCTTCCGGCGGACCGGCGAACAGCTGCGCGATCTGAAGTCCACGGCTGCCACGGCGTCGACCCCGGTGCCGTTCCAGCGCCCGGAGAGCCGACCGGTGGAGCCGGACCTGTTCGATCCGTTCGATCCCGGCGGCGAGCGCACCCGGATGCTGGCCCGGATCGCTCCGCCGCAGGCCGAGTCGGTGGCCGTCTACCGGGGCCGGACCACCTGGAGGCTGCGGAACTGGAAGAGCGTCGCGCTGGTGTCGGTACTGGTGTTCGGTCTGGCCATGGGCACGGTCACGGCGGTGGAGCTGATCGCCGGCAAGCCGGTGACCGCGATCGTCAAGGACGAGCCGGGCAGCGGCACCACCTTCGGCGGCGGCACGGTGGACCGCTCGGGCGGTTCCGGCGGCGGCGCCCCGGCGACCAAGCCCTCGGAGCACCCGGCCGACCCCGGGCAGCAGCCCTCGGGCCGGCCGGGCGGCACTCCGGGCGGCAGCCCCGGGCCGACGCCGAGCCGGACGCCCGACGGGAGCCCCAGCCCCACGCCGAGCAGCGGCCCCAGCGGCACGCCGACCCCCGGCACCAGCCCGGCCGGTGTCCCGGACGGCCAGTCCCTGCCCTCGGGCGCCGCGGGCTCCGGCCAGGCGGCGCCCTGAGCGGAGCCCGCGGGTCACTGCGGATCAGCCGCCGAGCACCCGGCGCAGATAGTCGTTGCCGAAGCGGCGCTCCGGGTCGACCTTGTCCCGCAGCGCGGTGAAGTCGCCGAAGCGGGGGTAGACCCCGGCCAGGTAGCCGGCGTCACGGGTGTGCAGCTTGCCCCAGTGCGGGCGGCCCTGATGCGCGGTCATGATCCGCTCGACCTCGGTGAAGTACCCCTGGTCCCGGGTGCCCCGGTAGAGGTGCACCGCGACATAGGCGGTGTCGCGGCCGTTGGCGGTGGACAGCCACAGGTCGTCGGCGGGCGCGACCCGCACCTCCACCGGGAAGCTGATCTGCCAGTTGCTCCGTTCCACCAGCGCCTTGAGCTCCCGCAGCACCGTGGTCGCGGCCTCGCGCGGCACGGCGTACTCCATCTCGGTGAAGCGGACCCGGCGCGGGCTGGTGAACACCTTGTAGGAGACGTCGGTGTAGGTCCGCTCGGACCAGGCCCGGCTGGCTATCCGGGCGATGGGCGGAATCGCCCTGGGGAACCGCCGCCCGATCCGGCAGGCGCCCTCCCAGACGGTGTTGGACATGAACTCGTCGTCCAGCCAGTGCTTGAACGGCGGCAGCGGGTCGAGCGGTCCCTGGCTGCGGTTGTTGCGCTTGGTGCTGCACCCCTCGGTGTGCGGGAACCAGTAGAACTCGAAGTGCTCGTTGGTGCAGGCCAGTTCGTCGAAGCGGTCGGTGACCTCGGCGAAGGACATCGGCTGCTCGTGCGCGGTCAGCCGGAAGGCCGGTTCCACACCGAAGGTGAGCGCGCTGATCACACCCAGCGCGCCCAGGCCCAGCCGGGCCCCGGCGAACAGCTCCGGGTTCTCGGTCGGCGAGCAGGTGACGGTGGTGCCGTCGGCCAGTACCAGCTCCAGCGCCCTGACCTGGGCCGCCAGTGAGGCCGAGGAGCGGCCGGTGCCGTGGGTGCCGGTGCCGACCGCCCCGGCGACGGTCTGCACCATGATGTCGCCCATGTTGGTCAGCGCCAGCCCGGCGTACTCCAGCAGCAGGTTCAGCCGCTCCAGCGGCAGCCCGGACTCCACGGTGACCGTGCCCGCCCGGTGGTCGACCCCGCGGACACCGGTCAGCCGGTCCGGCCGGATCAGCACCCCGTCGGTGGCCGCGACCGAGGTGAACGAGTGGCCGGAGCCGACCGCCTTGACCGGCAGGCCGTCCTCGGCGGCCGACCGGATCGCGGCGGCGAGCTCCTCCACCGAGCCCGGGGACACGCTGCGCCGCGGCCGGGCGCTCTGATTGCCCGCCCAGTTCGTCCAGGCCGTGTCGTTAACCGGGCTGGCGCTGCCGCTGGTTCTGGTCGACATCTGCACGCTCCTGCTGTTCCGGCGCCGACCTGAGCCGGCGTGCCCCGAGGAAGGCCGAGGCGGCGGCGCAGCCGCCGGCGGCGACGGTGACCCGGAAGCCGGCCGACGCGCCCGCGCTGTCCACCACCCACCCGGCGGCCGAGGAGCCGAGGGCCACGCCCACGGCGAGCCCGGTGGTGGTCCAGGTCATCCCCTCGGTGAGCTTGGAGGCGGGGACGATCCGTTCCACCAGGCCCATGGTGGTGACCATGGTCGGAGAGATGGACAGCCCGGCGACGAACAGGGCCGCCGCCAGAGCCACGAGGTTCCTCACGAAGAGGAGGGGCAGCATACTCACCGCCAGGCAGATGATCCCCACCAGGAAGCGCCGGGGCAAGGGGCCGTGCAGACGTAGTGCGCCGAAGACGATTCCGGCCACGCAGGAGCCCAGCGCGTAGACCGCCAGCACCAGGCTGGAAAGCGGCTTGTGGTGCAGGTGGTCGGCGAAGGCCACGGTCACCACGTCCACCGAGCCGAAGACCGCGCCGACGCCGACGAAGGTCAGCACCAGCACCCACAGCCCGGGGGTGCGGATCGCCGAGCCGCCGCTGCCCTGCTCCGGGGTCGCCGGGTGCAGCGGGGCTCGGTCGCGCGCTGGAGCGAGAACAGCACCACCCCGACCGCCAGGCACACCATCGCCACCAGCGGCCCGGCCTCGGGGAAGACCACGGTGCACAGCCCCACCGACAGGATCGGGCCGATGATGAAGACGATCTCGTCCATCACCGACTCGAAGGCGTAGGCGGTGTGCAGCAGGGGGGCCGCGGTAGATCAGCGCCCAGCGGGCCCGCACCAGCGAACCCATGCTCGGCATGCAGCCGGCCACCGAGGCGGCGGCGAACAGCGTCCAGTCCGGGGCGTTCCAGCGGGCGCAGAGCAGCAGCACGCCCATCGCCACCACGGTCACCCCGGTGGCCCGCAGACTCACCCGGGCCTGCCCGAACCGGTCCACCATCCGGGACACCTGCGGACCGAGCACGGCCGAGGACAGCGCCAGGGTGGCCGAGACCGCCCCGGCCAGCCCGTAGTCCCCGCGCAGAGTGGACAGCATGGTCACGATGCCGATGCCGGTCATGGACAGCGGCATCCGCGATATGAACCCGGCCGCGGAGAATCGGAGGCTTCCGGGCGCGTCGAAGATCCGGCGGTAGGTGGACAGCACAAGAACTCCGTAAGGGACGTTGCGAATTTTCACAGCTTACGGGTGGCAGCCGCCGGGACGCCTCCGGGTTACCGCTCGACCGGGGTCCTCCGGCGGCCGGGCCGGCCGCGGTGGCAGGATCGGTCCCATGTCACACGCGCACGCCGCCGACCCCCGGCCCTACGACGCCCTGCTGCTGCTCTCCTTCGGCGGCCCGGAGGGGCCGGACGACGTGGTGCCGTTCCTGGAGAACGTCACCCGCGGCCGGGGCATCCCCCGGGAACGCCTGGCCGAGGTCGGACAGCACTACTTCCTGTTCGGCGGCGTCAGCCCGATCAACGGCCAGAACCGGGAACTGCTGGCCGCGCTGCGGACGGACTTCGCCGGCGCGGGCCTGGAGCTGCCGGTCTACTGGGGCAACCGGAACTGGGCGCCCTACCTGGTCGACACCCTGCGGGAGCTGGCCGCGGCCGGACACCGCCGGGTGCTGACGCTGGCCACCAGCGCCTATGCCAACTACGCTGCCGCCAGTACCGGGAGAACATCGCGCAGGCGCTGACCGAGCTGCGGGCGGAGGGTGCGCCCGGTGCGGCCGGGCTGCGGATCGACAAGCTGCGGGTGTTCTACAACCACCCGGGCTTCGTCCAGCCGATGATCGACAACACCCTGACCGCGCTTGCGGAGCTGCCCGAGGGCGTGCGCGCCGGCGCGCGGCTGGCGTTCACCACCCACTCCATTCCGGACACGCTGGCGGACAGCTCCGGGGCACCGCAGGACCCGGCCCGCGCCCGCCCGGGCGGCGCCTATGTGGCCCAGCACCTGGAGACCGCCCGGCTGGTCGCCGAGGCCGTGGCACAGGCCACCGGGGTGGCCGAGCGCCCCTGGGAGCTGGTCTACCAGAGCCGCAGCGGCGCCCCCGGGACCCCGTGGCTGGAGCCCGACATCTGCGACCACCTGGCCTCGGTGCACGCCGAGGGCGCCCCGGCGGTGGTGATGGTCCCCATCGGCTTTGTCTCCGACCACATGGAGGTCGTCTACGACCTCGACACCCAGGCCCGCGAGCAGGCTGAGAAGCTGGGCCTGCCGGTCGCCCGGGCCCGGACCGTGGGCGCCGACCCGCGCTTCGCCGCCGCCGTCCGCGACCTGGTGCTGGAACGGGCGGCGACCGCCCGCGGCGAGCGCCCGGAGCGCTGCGCCCTGGGCGCCCTCGGTGCGGCCCACGACCTGTGCCCGGTGGACTGCTGTCCGGCGCTGCGCAACCCCCGCCGGCCGCGGCCGGCGCGGACTGGACCGACGACTGACCGGTCCGCTCCGGCAGGGGACCCATGCTTTCCGATGATCCGCATTTTTCCGAGGACCAGGCTGCTCCCTGTGGGTCCAGAGATTCCTATGGCTCAGATGTTCCAGTGAATCCAGAGATCCCACAGACCCCAAGGACAGCGCTCCCCCAAGGACCGAGAGGCCGTCATGACCACCCCGCTCCAGCAGGAACTCCTCGATCTGGCCCTGGAGGCCGCCCGCAGGGCCGGCGCGCTGCTGCGCGACGGCCGTCCGGCCGACCTCGCCGTGGCCGCGACCAAGTCCAGCCCGGTGGACGTGGTCACCGAGATGGATCTCGCCGCCGAGAAGCTGATCACCGAGCTGATCATGGAACGCCGGCCCGAGGACGGGCTGCTCGGCGAGGAGGGCGCCGACACCAAGGGCACCAGCGGCATCCGCTGGGTGGTCGACCCGCTCGACGGCACGGTCAACTACCTGTACGGGCTGCCCTCCTGGGCGGTCAGCATCGCCGCCGAGGCGGACGGCGAGACCCTGGTCGGGGTGGTCGAGGTGCCCGCCCGCGGCGAGACCGGCTGCCGTGCGCGGCGGCGGTGCTTTCTGAACGGCCGGCCGATGCGCTCCGGACAGCCCCGCCGCGATGGAGCTGGCGCTGGTCGGCACCGGCTTCGGCTATCTGCGGGAGCGCCGGGTCCGGCAGGCCGAGGTCGCCCGGAGCTGATCCCCAGGCTCCGCGACATCCGCGTGGGGGATCGGCCGCGATCGACCTGAGCGATGTCGCGGCCGGCCGCCTCGACGGCTACTACGAGCGCGGCCTGCACCCGTGGGACCACGCCGCCGGGGTGCTGCTGGCCGTTGAGGCGGCGCACTGGTCGGCGGCCGCCCGGGCGCGGCACCCTCCGGAGAGCTGACGGTGGCCGCCGCACCCGGACTGTTCGAGCCGTTGCAGCAGGCCCTGGAGGAGCTGGGGGCCTGGCACGACTGAACCGCCGGACCGAACCGGGGCCGCGCCGGGGTGTCGGCGCGGCCGGGTGCGTCCTTGTGCGCCCGCTTGCGCGTGCGTGCGTGCGTGCGTGCTTGCTTGCGTCGGTGTGTGCTCGGTGCCTGCGCGTACGGTGGTGGTTTGCGCGGTACCAGGTCGGCGCCGTATCGGGGACGGCGCGGTGGCCGGACGGATCGGGGGCAGGGGACCGGCGGGTCGGGCCCGGACAGGGCCGCGGTTCGGGTCGCTGCCGTACTCGCACCGACCGGGGTCGGCGGTACGGCGGTAGGACAGCGCCCGGGCCCCGCGAAGCGCGGGGACCGTCCTGGGCGCTGTAGCCGCTGTCCGGCCGGTGGAGTAACCGGCAGCGGCGGTGGTGCAGGTCTGTACTGCGTACGGCGGTGCTTCAGGCGGCTGTGGGCCGCATCGCAGGCGTGATCTGGATGCCGTGCTCGGCGGCCAGCCGGTGCAGGTCGTCGAGCTCCGACTGTTCGAGCTCGGCAAGGAACTCGTCGCCCGACTCCAGGGCGGCGAGCAGGTCCAGTTCGGCTTTCCTTATGCGCTGAAGAATGCCGTCGGTGAAGGCGTCCATGAGGCAAGACCCCCTTGCTGTTGTCGGGCGACCCCGGGCGAGGCCCAGTGCGGACGGTCGCACGTCGGGCGGGTGCGAAACCACGCGGCGGAGCATGCGTGATCGCGGGTGTACACAGCGTCTTCCCCCGCCGGTGAGCGGGGAAACCTCGATATCCCGGGGAATTCCGGGCACGTTTCCTGGGTTCGCCGAGGGCCCCCGGGGCGCGCCCGGCGACCGCCCGCCCTCGTGCGGCGGATGACCGCTTACCACTGCTTTACGCACCGACCAGGCAGGATTGAGTCGACGATCGGCGACCCGTGCCTGGGCCGCCGGGCCGCGCTCCCGGCGGCCACCGCCCCGGGAGCCCTGTGTCTGAAAGGACCACTCCGTTGCGGGTTCTCGTGGTCGAGGACGAGCAGTTGCTCGCCGACGCCGTCGCCACCGGCCTCCGTCGGGAGGCGATGGCTGTGGACGTGGTCTACGACGGCCAGGCCGCCCTGGACCGGGTCAGTGTGAACGACTACGACGTCGCCGTGCTGGACCGGGACCTCCCCCTGGTCCACGGCGACGACGTGCTGCGCCGGATCGTCGAGGAGGGGCTGCCGACCCGGGTGCTGATGCTCACCGCGGCCGGCGACATCAGCGACCGGGTCGAGGGGCTTGAGCTGGGCGCCGACGACTACCTCCCCAAGCCGTTCGCCTTCAGCGAACTTGTGGCCCGGGTGCGCGCCCTGGGCCGCCGGGCGACCACCCCGCTGCCGCCGGTGCTGGAGCGGGCGGGCCTGAGCCTGGACCCGGGCCGGCGCGAGGTGCTGCGCGAGGGCAAGCCGGTGGCCCTGGCGCCCAAGGAGTTCGCGGTGCTGGAGGTGCTGATGCGGGCCAACGGCGGCGTCGTCTCGGCCGAGCAGCTGCTGGAGAAGGCCTGGGACGAGCACACCGATCCGTTCACCAATGTCGTCCGGGTCACCGTGATGACGCTGCGCCGCAAACTGGGCGAGCCTCCGGTGATCATCACCGTGCCGGGCTCCGGATACCGGATCTGAGTCATGGCCGAGCGTCCCCCGCATTCCCCCGGCCCTGGCCGGGCACCGAGATCCACCAGTCGATACTCCCGTTCCGGCCCACCCTGCGGATCCGGCTGACCATGTTCTACGGCGGCATGTTCCTGCTGGCGGGCCTGGTCATGGTGCTGGTGATGTACGTCTTCGTGTCCGAGGCGTTCCACCTGGTCGGGCATCCGCAGTACCTCAAGATCGGCCCCGGGATCGAGGTGCAGACCTCCGACGGGCGGGAGCTCACCAGCGACCAGTACAACGCGCTGATGGCCGCCAAGGAGGCGGCCACCTCCTCCAGCGCGCTGCACACGCTGCTGCTCAAGTCGATAAGCGCGCTGATCGCGCTGCTGATCCTGCGGTCGCCTTCGGCTACGCGATGGCCGGGCGGGTGCTCCAGCCGATCGGCCGGATCACCCGCACCGCCCGCCAGGTCGCCAGCTCGGACATGCACCGGCGGATCGAGATGGACGGTCCGGACGACGAGCTGAAGGAGCTGGCGGACACCTTCGACGAGATGCTGGAACGGCTCGACCGTTCGTTCGAGTCGCAGCGGAAGTTCGTCGCCAACGCCTCGCACGAGCTGCGCACCCCGCTGGCGATCAACCGCACCCTGCTGGAGGTCCAGCTCTCCGACCCGTCCAGCTCCCCGGACCTCCAGCAGCTGGGGAAGACCCTGCTGGCCACCAATGAGCGCAGCGAACAGCTGGTGGAGGGGCTGCTGCTGCTCGCCCGCAGCGACAACGAGCTGGTCGACCGGCGTCCGGTGGACCTCGCAGTGGTGGCCCGGCAGGCGCTGGAGCAGACCCGGACCGAGGCCGCGGACCGGGGGTGCGGCTGGACAGCGAGCTGGAGCCGGTGACCGTGTCCGGCAACGGCGTGCTGCTGGAGCGGATCGCGCTGAACCTGATCCAGAACGCGGTCCGCTACAACCTGCCCGAAGCCGGCTGGGTGCGGGTCTCGGTCGGGAGCGCGGACGGCGGCGGCGAACTGGTGGTGTCCAACACCGGGCAGACCGTCCCCGGCTACGAGCTGGAGCACATCTTCGAGCCGTTCCGGCGCGGCAGCGGCAAGGAGCGCACCCGCAGCGACAAGGGGGTGGGCCTCGGCCTGTCGATCGTGCGCTCGGTGGTCCGCGCCCACGGCGGCACCATAGAGGCCGTCGCCCGGCCCGGGGGCGGCCTGGACATGCGGGTGCGCATTCCGGCCGCACCGGGCGGCTGATCGCCCGCCGCAGGGCCCTTCACGGGCCCCCGGGCCCGCCGCCGGTGTTCCGGGAGGCAGCGAGACCCCGTCGACCTTTTGCCAGGTCGGCGGGGTCGTTCCGGTTCCGGGGGACGGGCGGATTGGGTGTGCTGTGCACGTATCGGGTGGTTCTTGCCAGCAGTCGCCACGACAACCTACGGTGGCGTAACCTACGGAAGCGTAGGCGAATTCGTTTCCGAGAGTTGGCAGCCGTGACCATCGCCCCGCCCAGCACCGCCTGGACCGACACCCAGCTGATCCTCGCGCTCGAAGAGGTGGTCGAGCGCGAGCTCAACCGACACCTCGGCGTCGCCAAGGAGTGGATGCCGCACGAGTACGTGCCGTGGAGCCAGGGGCGGGACTTCGACGGACTGATGGGCGGCGAGGCCTGGGCGGTGGAGCAGTCCCCGGTGTCCGACATCGGCCGGGTCTCGCTGGTGGTCAACCTGCTCACCGAGGACAACCTGCCCAGCTACCACCACGAGATCGCGACCATGTTCGGCCGCGAGGGCGCGTGGGGCACCTGGGTGCACCAGTGGACGGCCGAGGAGGGCCGGCACGCCATCGTGATGCGGGACTACCTGCTCACCGCCCGCGCGGTCGACCCGGTGGCGCTGGAGCGGGCCCGGATGACCCATATGGCCGAGGGCTTCAGCTCCGACAACAGCCACTCGATGCTGCACTCGATCTCCTATGTGGCCTTCCAGGAGCTGGCCACCCGGATCTCGCACCGCAACACCGGCCACCACTCGGGCGACCCGGTCTGCGACCGGATGCTCGCCCGGATCGCCACCGACGAGAACCTGCACATGGTCTTCTACCGGAACCTGCTCAAGGCCGCCCTGGAGATCGCGCCGGACCAGGCCATGCGCGCGGTCGCGGATGTGGTCACCGGCTTCCGGATGCCCGGCCACGGCATGCCCGGCTTCGAGCGGGCCGCCGCGCAGATGGCCATCGGCGGGATCTACAACCTGCGGATCCACCACGACGACGTGCTCCAGCCGGTGCTGCGGCACCTCAAGGTGATGGACATCGGCGGCCTGGGTCCGGAGGGCCGGCAGGCGCAGCAGGAGCTCGGTGTCTACCTGGAGGGGCTGGACGCCCAGGCGACCCGCTTCGACGAGCGCCGGGCCGCGCTGCTGGCCCGGCGGGCCGCGAACCAGGCCGCCAAGGGCTGAGAGCCCGGTCACACCGCGCGGTCGGCCGGTCGCGGCGGTCGGTTGCATCTTGTACGGCTAAGTCCGGACTTTTCAGAACAGTGACTAATCTCACATTTCCCGCCGTCGGAGTGAATATTTCGGCCGATCACGCAGCGTGAGCACTGCTAGCTCGGTGACTTACGGTAGTCGTGGCTGACGGCTCGGCACGACCGGCCCCACCGCGCGCTTTCCGTGCGGCGCAAGGGCCGGACCGGTCCGCTTTGACACGTTTCCCGCCCCGCGATCACGGTAAGTGCTCAAGGAGGCGGGAGGCACGACAGTGCATCCGGCCCGGCGGAATACCCTTCCGGTCACCTCTTCGGGGTCGGAACGGGTGTCGATTGAGTAACGAGCCTTGAAGTAAGGCAAAATCTCGCCCTCGGGTCGGGCACAAGTCCGGCTCCCCGCGCGTTACGTGCGCTGGAGATACCCGCAGACACCCAAAGGGGGACAGCGACATGGCCACTGACTACGACACCCCACGCAAGACCGATGACGACCTCAACGAGGACAGCATCGAGGAGCTGAAGGCGCGCCGCAACGAGAAGTCGACCAGCTCGGTCGACGTCGATGAGTTCGAGGCCGCCGAAGGTCTGGAGCTGCCCGGCGCGGACCTCAGCAACGAGGAGCTCTCCGTCCGGGTGCTTCCGCGCCAGGCCGACGAGTTCACCTGCATGAGCTGCTTCCTGGTCCACCACCGGAGCCAGCTCGCCAGTGAGAAGAACGGAAACCCCATCTGCCGGGACTGCGCGGCCTGACACAACCGGGTAGGAGGGTGCTATGAGACCGTTCCGACAGCGAACCCGTACCGCACCCGGCAGCACCCGGCAGAACCGGCAGGACCACAGAGACCAGCGCGGCGGCGACCCCGCGGACGAATTCGTCCGAGTCGCCGCCGAGCTGGACGTCCGGGACGGATCCGGGCTCCCCGAGCCCGCCTCCGGTTCCCGGACCGGCGGACGCCTGTCCGCCCTGGCCGGCAGCCTGATCGACACCGCCCCGCGGATCCCCGTGCGGGACCTGAACACCCTGCGCGCCCAGTACCCGGCCGCGCGCACCCCCGAAGACCTCGCCGACCGGCTGTGCACGGCCGCGGCCAGAGCCAGCGGAGCCGTCGGCGCCGGAGTCGGCGCGGCGTCCATGCTCCCGGTACCGCCCGCGATGGCGGTGGAGATCGCCGGCGAGATGCTCGCCGTGGCGGCCGTGGAGGTCAAACTCATTGCCGAGCTCTACCAGGTGTACGGCCAGCCCGCCCAGGGCCCGGCCACCCGGCGGGCCGGCGCCTATCTCGTCGTCTGGTCGCACCGCCGGGGCCTGGACGTGACCAGGCCCGCCACGATGGTGGCGCTGACCAGCGGCAACGAACTGCGGCGGCAGCTGCGCCGCAGACTCGCCCGCAGCGGCCTGCGCAAACTGCCCACCCTCGCCCCGATGATGATCGGCGCGGCGGCCGGGGCCGTGGTCAACCGGCGCGACACCACCAGGCTCGCCCAGGAGATCCGCCGCGACCTGCGCAGCCGTCCCCCGTCGGACCCCGGCTACTGGGCCTGAGCGGCCCGCACCGGCGCCGGACGGCCTCCCGGGCCGCCCAGGGGCGCGCCCCCTGCGAGCGGGCTGCTCAGGCGGCCTGCGGGGCCGCTCCGGCCTCGGCCCTGGCGGACTCGATGGCCTGCGCCAGCCGCTGCGGGTGGCGCGTCGACAGGTAGAGGTAGGGCGTCGGGTCGGCCGGGTCGGTGACCATCACCCGGATGCCCGAGGGAATGTAGGAGCGCAGCAGCATGAAGGCCCGGGCGTTCGCCTTGTGGGTCCGCCAGGCCAGGCAGTCCTCCTTGTTCATGGCGAAGGACTCGCCGAGGGCCTCCACCGGGATCCGGGCGTCGCCGGCCACCAGCAGGCCCTGGACCACCCGGATCCGCGCGGAGCCGTAGGAGCTCAGCAGCATGGCCGCGGCCGCCCCGCCGGCCACCAGGCCGACCAGCCCGGGTACCGCGCCGAAGATGAAGAAGATCAGCCCGAAGGAGATGCCGCTGCCGAGCGGAGCAGCCACATCGCGGGCGGTGCCGTGAGGCGTTCGTCGTACATGGGACCCATTGTGGACGCGCGACCTTGGAGCCTCGGCACAGGGTTCCCGGTTCGGCCCGCACCGCCACGTTCTGCAAGGTCGCGGGCCTGTAAGGTCGCGGGCGTGACCGCGCACCCATCCCGTCCCGACGAACAGGGGCCCGACATGTCGGCCGACCGCCCTTCGCTGACCCCGCCACCGGACGCGGCCGCCCCGGTGCGCCACCCGGACGCCCCGGAGCCCGGGAAGCTGATCGAGCCGCACTACGACCACTGCTTCGGCTGCGGCCCCACCCAGCCGCACGGCCTGCACCTGTCCGCCCGCGCCGGGGCGGGGGTCGAGGTCTTCGCCGAGTTCACCGTCGGCACCGCCCACCAGGGCGGCCCCGGGCTGGCCCACGGCGGGGTGCTGGTGACCGCGCTGGACGAGTCCCTGGGCACGCTGAACTGGCTGCTGCACACCCCTCGGTCACCGCCCGGCTGGAGACCGACTTCCGCCGCCCGGTGCCGGTCGGCTCCACCCTGTACATCCACGCCCGGGCGGACGCCGTGCGCGGGCGCAAGATCTACTGC
Organism: Streptacidiphilus sp. 4-A2; assembly: GCA_014284505.1. GTDB lineage: Bacteria > Actinomycetota > Actinomycetes > Streptomycetales > Streptomycetaceae > Streptacidiphilus. The sequence continues at coordinate 8,327,491 of JAAFYY010000001.1, forward strand.
TCCGCGCAGGGGCGGCTGGACGCCCCGGACGGGCCGCTGGCGATTTCCGCCAAGGCCCTGTTCCTCCAGGTCACCCTGGACCACTTCACCAGCCACGGCCGTCCGGAGGACATCAGGGCGGCCATGGAGAACCCCGATCTGTTCAAGCGTGCCCGTGCCTTCGAGGTGAACCCGTGACCAGCTCCCCGCACCACCCCGTCGACGTGCTGCTGCACCGGCTCGACCCGGATCTGCCCGCGCCGGGGTACGCGCATCCCGGCGACGCCGGGGCCGATCTGCGCACCACCGTCGACGCCGTACTGGAGCCGGGGGAGCGCACGGTGCTGCCGACCGGCGTGGCGATCGCGCTCCCGGACGGCTACGCGGCCTTCGTGCACCCGCGTTCGGGTCTCGCACTCCGGTGCGGTCTTGCCCTTGTGAATGCCCCTGGAACGGTCGATGCCGGGTACCGTGGTGAGATCAAGGTGATCGTCGTCAACCTCGACCCGCGCGAGCGGGTGGTCTTCCACCGCGGGGACCGGATCGCCCAGCTGGTCGTCCAGCGGGTCGAGAAGGTCCGTTTCCACGAGGTGGCGGAACTTCCGGGGTCGGCGCGGGCCGCAGGAGGCTTCGGGTCGACGGGTGGCCATGGCGCGGTTAGCATTCCGGCGGCCGGGCAGGAAATCTCATCGGTACCCGACCGGGAAGGACAATGACTGTGTTCCGTCGTCGCGCCAAGAGCGAGGACGCTGTCGAACACGACGGCCTGGACCAGGACGCCCTGGACGAGGACGGCGTGGACGAGGACAGCGAGGGCAGCGCCGGTGTCGCCTCCGACACGGAGAGCGACGCCGAGGAGGAGTTCACGCCCCTGCCGCCCGCCCCGCGCCCCGACGGCCCCTGGGACTCCACCGAGGTGGAGAACGCCAAGGAGGGCCGGGTGGACCTGGGCGGTCTGCTCGTGCCGGGCGTGGAGGGCATGGAGCTGCGGGTCGAGGTCGCCGGTGACGCGATCGTGGCCGCGACTCTGGTGCTGGGCAACAGCGCGATCCAGCTTCAGGCTTTCGCCGCGCCCAAGTCCGAGGGCATCTGGGGCGAGGTCCGCAACGAGATCGCCTCCGGCATCACCCAGCAGGGTGGCATTGTCGACACCGAGGAGGGCCCGCTGGGCTGGGGCCTGCGCGCCCAGGTCCCGGTGCAGCTCCCGGACGGCACCCAGGGGTGCAGCTGGTGCGCTTCGTCGGCTGCGACGGTCCGCGCTGGTTCCTGCGCGGGGTGATCTCCGGCCAGGCCGCGGTGCAGCCGGAGGCGGCCGAGGTGCTGGAGAAGATCTTCCGGGAGACCGTGGTGGTCCGCGGCGACCTGCCGATGGCCCCGCGCGACCCGATCGTGCTGAAGCTGCCGGAGGACGCCCAGATGGTCGCCGACGGCCTGCCGCAGCAGCCGGCCGCCGAGGAGAACCGCTTCGGGGGCGACCCGCTCAACCCGTTCGACCGCGGTCCCGAGATCACCGAGATCCGCTGAACCGGAACCGGTGGTACGGGCGTCCGTGCTGTCAGCAGTGCCAATCGGGGCCCCGCGTCGTCGCGGGGCCCCTCGCCCGTCCGGGTGACCACCGGGCAGGGGTCCGGTAACCGCAGCACCAGCCGCAGCAGGGGGAGTTCGTATGACCGGTCAGACCGCGCCCGAGGGCGCCACCGCGGTAGCCGAGCCCGGCGACGCCATGGTCGAGGTGCGGGACCTGCACCGGACCTTCGGCAATGGTCCGACGGCCGTGCACGCCCTGCGCGGGGTCTCCTTCAGCGTCCGGCGCGGTGAGCTCACCGCGCTCAGGGGCCGCTCCGGCTCCGGCAAGACCACCCTGCTCAACCTGCTCGGCGGGCTGGACCGGGCGGACTCCGGCCGGATCACCGTGGACCGGCAGAACCTCCAGGAGCTGGGCGAGGAAGGCCTGCTGGCGCTGCGCCGGGACCGGATCGGCTTTGTCTTCCAGTCCTTCGGCCTGATCCCGATCCTCACCGCCGCCGAGAACGTGGGCGTGCCGATGCGGCTGCGCCGGCTCCCGGCGGCCCAGCGCGACGAGCGGGTGGCCGATCTGCTGGCGCTGGTCGGACTGAGCGACCACAAACCAGCGTCCCGGCGAGATGTCCGGCGGCCAGCAGCAGCGGGTTGCCATCGCCCGGGCCCTGGCCAACCAGCCGGCCCTGATCATCGCCGACGAGCCGACCGGCCAGCTGGACTCCGACACCGGCCGGTCGATCATGCAGCTGCTGCGCGCGGTGGTGCGCAGCGAGGGCGTGACCGCCCTGGTGGCCACCCATGACCCGCAGCTGATGGAGCTCGCGGACCGGGTGCTCGACCTGCGGGACGGCCGGATCGTCGAGGAGTCCGGCGCCGTCGCCCCGGAGCAGCCGGCCTGACCCTGCTGCCCCTCCTGCCCCTGCTGCCCCTGCTGCCCCTGCTGCCCTGGCTGCTCCGCAGTCCTCAGACCGAGGCCTCCAGGTCGACTCCCAGCTCGGCCAGCAGCCGCTCGCGCAGGCCGGGCCGGCCGGTCGGGTGCGCGGGCCCGAGCCTGCCGTCGGTGAGCACGAACACCCGGTCGGCCAGGGCCACCGCCTCGTCCACGTCATGGGTGACCAGCAGGACGGCCGGGCGGTGCCGGGCGCACAGCTCCCGCAACAGCGCGTGCATCCGGATCCGGGTCAGCGCGTCCAGCGCGCCGAAGGGTTCGTCCAGCAGCAGCAGCTCCGGGTCACGGACCAGGGCGCGGGCCAGCGCCGCGCGCTGGGCCTCGCCGCCGGACAGGGTCACCGGCCAGTCGCGGGCCCGCTCGGCCAGGCCGACCTCGTCCAGCGCGGTCAGTCCGGCCGCGCGCGCCCCGGACCTGGGCAGCCCGAGCACCACATTGTCGAGCACCCGCTTCCACGGCTGGAGCCGGTGGTCCTGGAAGACCACCGAGCGGCGTTCCGGGACGAGCAGCTGCCCGCCGAAGTCCGGGTCGAGCCCGGCCATGGCGCGCAGCAGGGTGCTCTTGCCGGAGCCGCTGCGGCCGAGCAGCGCGACGAACTCGCCGCGGCGAATGGCCAGGTCGACCCCGGCCAGCACCTCGCGTCCGGCGAAGGAGCGGTTCACGCCGGTGGCCCGCACGGCCAGGTCGGCGGCCAGGCCTGCGGTGGGGTCGGCTGTGGAGTCGGCGGTGGGGTCGGCTACGGGGTCGGCAATGACGGGGTCGGCGGTGGGGTCGGTGTCGGGAGTGGTGACGGCGGTGGTGGTCACAGGGCTCAGGCTCCGTTGAATCCGCGCCGCCAGACCAGCAGGCGGCGCTCCAGCAGGCGGACGGCGGCATCGGCGAGCAGCCCGAGCAGCCCGTAGATCAGCAGTCCGAGGACGATGATGTCGGTGCGGTACCAGGCCTGGGCCTGGTTCATCAGGTAGCCGATGCCGCTGGTGGCGTTCAGCTGCTCGGCGATGATGATCACCAGCCAGGCGCTGGTCAGCGCGAAACGCAGGCCGACCAGGAAGCCGGGACCGCGCCGGGCATGATCACCTGCCGGATCAGCCCCAGCCGGCCCAGTCCGACCACCCGCCCGGACTCCACCAGCCGGCTGTCCACGCCGCGGATCCCGGCATAGGTGTTGATGTAGACCGGGCAGGCGGAGGCGAAGGCCACCAGCGCGATCTTGGGGGCCTCGCCCACGCCGAACCAGATGATCACCAGCGGCAGCAGTCCGAGCACCGGCAGCGAGCGGACGATCTGCATGGTGGAGTCGACCAGGTCCTCGCCCAGCCGGAAGAGTCCGGCCAGCACCGCCAGCAGCACGCCCGCGCCGACCCCGATCAGCAGCCCGAAGCCGACCCGTTGCAGGGACGCCAGCAGATTGCTCTCCAACTCCCCGTCCCTGGTCAACTGCCATCCGGCGGACAGCACCTGACTGGGCGTCGCCAGAATCTGCTGGTTGATCTCGCCGAGGGCCCCGAGCAGCTGCCAGACCGCGACGACCAGGACCGGGCCGGCCAGCCGGCGCAGCCAGCGCGGCAGCGGCAGCCAGTCCCGGCGGGCCCGGCTGAGGGTCGAGGCGTCGATCAGCCGGCCCGCGCCCTGCGGTGGCCGGGCCGCCGGCTCGGCTTCGGCCGGGGGTGCGGCGGTGGTCGCCATTGGTGCTCCTTCCGGTCTGCCCGGGCCGCCGCCGTACGGCGGCGGCCCGGGCCATGAGTGACGGATCTTCAGACTGCGGTGACCACGCGGTGGTCGGCGGTGAAGGGCCGGCCGGAGACCAGCTCGGAGGGCCTGCCGTCGGGGCCGACCGGGATGTCCCCGATCAGGGTGACCCGGTGCAGCCTGCGCTCCACGTCGAGGTGCTCAAGGTCCCGCGGGGCGAGGTGGGCGGTGGCCCGGTTGTCCCAGAAGGCCACATGCCCGGGCTCCCAGCGGAACCGGACGGTGTACTCGGGGCGGGTGATCTCGGCGTAGAGCAGTTCCAGGATCCGCCGGCTCTCGCTCGGATGGACGTCCACCACATGGCTGGTGAAGCCGGGGTTGACGAACAGGGCGCGCTCACCGGTCTCCGGGTGCACCCGGACCACCGGATGCACCGCCACCAGCAGATTGCTGTTGATCCGCCGGGCGTACTCGCTGTCGCCCTCGACCTTGCGGCTGCCGCCGTAGCGGTGCTCCGCCCGCAGCGTGTCCACAAAGGCCCGCAGCGGGGCGGACAGGCCCTGGTAGGCGGCGACCAGGTTGGTCCAGGTGGTGTCCCCGCCGAACTCCGGTACCCGCTCGGCCCGCAGGATCGACCCGGCCGGCGGGTTGACCGCCGCGGTCACGTCGGTGTGCCAGCCGTCGAAGTAGCTGTACTGGCGCTTGCGGTACTCGGTACGGAAGTTGGCGCCGTAGCGCTCCTCGAAGCGGGCCGGGTCGACGGTGAAGATCTCCGGGTGCTCCTCCGGCGGGGTGTCGTCGTGCGGGTGGGCGTAGGTCAGTTCGCCGAACTGGCGGGCGAAGGCGATCTGCGCGGCGTGGTTCCAGGCGCTGGCCCCGGAAGAACACCACCTTGTGCCGGTGCAGCGCCTCCTTCAGCGTCCGGAGCTCGGCCTCGGCGAGCGGCCGGGCGAGGTCGACGCCGTCGATGTCGGCGCCGATGTGCCCGGCGACCGGGCGGACGGTGATCCTGGTCATGGCTGGTTTCCTCTCGTGCTGCGGATGTCGGGCCGGACGGTCACTGGTTGGGCGTGACCAGCGCACTGAAGTCCCGTTCGACGTCGGCCGGGAACTCGCCGGTGACGTCGACCTTCCCGGGGAGCTGACCGTTGGTCAGGAACAGGTCGGCCTGCCGCTGCTGCGCGGCGACCACGGTCGCGTTCAGCGGGACGAAGTCGGTCTCTCCGGAGATCTGCCAGATCTCCTGGCCGACCGCCGGGGTCTGCTTGTCGACCCCGACGTAGTAGGCGTTGATCCAGGCCTGGGGTGGCTCCTGGTCCAGGCGGTGGCCTTGACGATGCGGCCCAGCAGGTCCTCCAGCGCGGCCCGCTCGGCCGGGACGGCCAGCGCCTTCCGGCTGGCCAGCCAGAAGCTGTAGCCGGAGGACACCTGCGAGCCGTTGATCAGCTTCACCGCGTCCGGGTGCGCCCTGGTGTAGTTGACCAGGTCCTGGGCGGCCACGGTGGCGGCGTCCACCGTCCCCGACTCCAGCACCTCGCCCACGTTCTGCAACGGCACGTCCACCGGCGTGATGTCCTGCTGCCGCAGGCCGACCGTGGCCAGCGACTGGATCAGGAAGCCCTGGTTGGCGGTGCCCTTGGAGTAGGCGACCTTGTGGCCCTTGAGGTCGGCCAGGGTGTGGATCCCCGAGCCCGGGCGGGCGAGCAGGGTGTAGCCGACGCCCACGGTGCGGCTGGCGCCGACCACGTCACCGGCAGTCCGGCGGCGCGGCGTAGATCGCGGGGGTGTCGCCCATGATGCCGAACTGGATGGCGCCGGCCGCGAACGCCTCGTTCACCAGCGGACCGCTGTTGAACTGGTCGAACACCACCTTGTAGGGCAGGTTGGCGAGTTCGCCGGAGACCTGGAGCAGGGTCTCCACGTCCTTGCCCTGGTCGCCGATGTTCAGGGTGACCTCGCCGGGCTTGCCGGCGGCGCCGGTACTGGCGTCGGCGCTGCCGCCGCAGGCGGTGGCCAGCGGCAGCAGTCCGAGCAGCAGCGGCAGCAGCAGCAACCGGCCGGTCCTGCGCCGGGGTCTGCCGGGGGCGGTGCCAGCGGGCGGGCGGCGGGGTGCGGTGTGGTCCGGAGCATGGTGATCCTCAGCGGTCGGCGTAGCGGTTGGCGGGTCGGGGCAGGCCGTAGTGCTCGCGCAGGGTGGTGCCCTGGTACTCGGTGCGGAACAGTCCGCGTTCCCGCAGCAGCGGCACCACGTGCTCGGTGAACAGCTCCAGGCCCTCGGGCAGGATCGGCGGCATCACGTTGAAGCCGTCGGCGGCGCCCTGCTCGAACCAGAGCTGGATATGGTCGGCGACCTGCTCCGGAGTCCCGGCGAGGACCTGGTGCCCGCGCCCTCCACCGAGCCTGCCGATGAGTTGACGCAGCGTCAGACCGTCCCGCTCGGCCAGGTCCCGGACCAGCTCGAACCGGCTCTTGGCGCCGTTGATGGCGGTGACCGGCGGCAGCGGCGGCAGCGGGGCGTCCAGCGGGTGCTCCCGCAGGTCCACCCCGAGCAGGCCGGACAGCGTGCCGATCGCCCTGGCCGGGTTGATCAGCAGGTCCAACTCCTGGTCCAGGGCCTTGGCTTCGGCCTCGGTGCTGCCCAGCACCGGCACGATCCCGGGCAGCACCACCACCCCGTCCGGATCGCGGCCCAGGGCGGCGGCCCGGCGCTTGAGGTCGCGGTAGAACGCCTGCCCCTCGTCCAGGGTCTGCTGCGCGGTGAACACCGCCTCGGCGTGGCGGGCCGCGAACTCCCGTCCGTCCTGCGAGGATCCGGCCTGCACCAGCAGCGGATGCCCCTGCGGGCCGCGCGGGATGTTCAGCGGGCCGAGCACCTGGAAGTGCTCACCCCTGTGGTCCACCTCGTGCAGCTTGCCGGGGCGGTGACCTGGCCGTTCTCCCGGTCCAGCAGCAGTGCGCCGTCCTCCCAGCTGTCCAGAGCGCACCGGCCACCTCCAGGAACTCGGCGGCCCGCTGGTAGCGGACGGCGTGCTCCTGGTTGCTGGAACGGCCGAAGTTCCGGGCCGCCCGGTCGCCGGCCGAGGTGACGATGTTCCAGCCCGCCCGGCCCCGGCTGAGGTGGTCCAGCGAGGCGAACTGCCGGGCCAGGTTGTAGGGCTCGGTGAATCCGGTGGAGACCGTGCCGATCAGGCCGATCCGCTCGGTGCTCACCGCGAGCGCCGACAGCAGCGTCAGCGGTTCGAAGTGGCTCACCCAGGCGTTCGCCCCGGGGACCGGCCCCTCCACCCCGTCGGCGAGGAACACCGAGTCGAACGTGGCGGCCTCGGCGGTCGCCGCGAGCTGCTGGAACCAGCGGATGTCGGAGAGCCGGGACGGGTCGGTGCGCGGGTGCCGCCAGGCGGCCTCGTGGTGGCCCACACCCATGAGGAAGAGGTTGAGATGCAGTTGCCTGCGTGCTGAGGACATGCGGAAGCTACTCCGGGAGGCTGGACGCGTGCGCGGAGGGCACACGGCGTGCGCGGCGGACGGGGGTACGGCGGGCTACGGCGGGTTGCGGCGCCGGGTTGCGGCGGCGTGGCTGCGCCGGGTCGCCGCGGCGGCGGCACGGCGCGGACGGCGGTGCGGCGGAAGCGGGCGCGGCCGCGGGTGCGGTGGGCCCGGCGGCCGGGCTCCCGGAGCGGTCACGGGAGCGGTCGGCCCAGGCGGTCAGACGGAGCGGGAACAGCCCAGACCGGCGAAGTGGTGCAGCCGGAAGACATTCACCGGGTGCCGGCCTGCGGCCTCCCGGATCGTCGCCCTCCGCTGTGTGTCCATGTCCCCAGTCTGCGGTCGGTCCGGCACCCGGACAATGGTTTCTGACGCGCTGGAAGTAATGCGTCCGGGGCTGGTCATCGGGCCGTGCCCGCGGTGCGCAGGGCCAGCGGGTCCCGGTGGACGGCGGCCAGCACCGGAGTCCCGGCGGCCACCGCCAGCACCTCCGGACCGAAGGAGCTCGGCCGGACCAGCTGCTCCGGCGCCTGCCTGGTCCGCGCGGCGATCTGCTCGTGCAGATACGGCAGCAGCTCCGGCAGGGACAGGCTGACCGCCTCGGTCAGCACCAGCACCTCCGGGCTGATCATGTCCAGCAGCAGCGCCACGGCCGGGGCGATCAGCCGCAGCCGCTCCCGGCACAGCTCCAGGGCGCGCGGGTCGCCCCGCTGCGCGGCGGCCAGCAGCTGCCGGATCACCGGCTGCGCGATGATCCCCGTGTCCGCCGCGCGCTCCGCGAAGGCCCGGTCGGAGACGGTGGCCTGGAGGCAGCCCGTCCCGCCGCAGGGGCAGTCGGCGCCGGAGCCCGGCACCGGCAGGTGGGCGATACCGCCCGCGGCGTTGCGGCGGCCACGCAGCAGCGTGCCGCCGGCGGCGATGGCGGCGTCCACGGCGTTGCCGACGAACAGGTGCACCAGGTCGCCGCCGCGGGCCGCGCCGAACAGCAGCTCGGCCTGGGCCAGGGCGCGGGCGTGCCCCTCCAGATGGATCGGCAGCCGGGTCGCCGACTGGAGCAGCCGCCGCACCGGGACGTCCCGCCAGCCCAGCGCGCTGTTCTCGACCACGGTCCCGGAGTCCGGGTCGACCCAGCCGCCGGTGACCACGCCCAGGCCGAGCACCGAACGTCCGGCCGCCCGCCTGCGCAGCAGCCCCGGCAGATGCGCCGAGATGTCCCGCAGCACCTCGGTCGGGGAGCCGCGGCGCGGCAGCTGCTCCTGACCACGCGTCCGCGCAGGTCGGTCAGCGAGAAGGTGAGCTGCGGTACCGCGATGTGCACGCCGACGGCCAGGTGGTAGCCGGTGTCGATGTCCAGCGGGACCCGCGGCCGGCCGGGCCGGGGCGGGCTGAGCGGCGCCGGCGGCTCGTAGACCAGTCCGAGCGCCAGCAGTTCGGCGCTGTGCCGGGAGACCGCGGCCGGGCTGAGGCCGGTCTCCAGGCTGATCGCGGTCCGGGCCAGCGGTCCGCGCCGGAGCGCGGCGCGCAGCACGGCGGCGGCGCCGTCCGGCTGTTCAGGGCGGGGGGAGGGGTGGGCGTGGCGATGAGCGCGAGCGGCATCGGCGGTCCTCGGTCGGGGGTGTGCCAGGGCGGTGTACGCCGGCGCCCGCCGCGGAACTCGGGCGGAGTGGGGCTACCGGCGGCCCGGACAGCTCGCGGTGCAGGTCATGCGCCGATGCTCGCAAGCGCGGCCGAGGTGGTCAATGGACGGGTGTTACGGGCGCATGGCGGTTCTGCGAAGCCGCCGCCACGCGCCCGGCGCGGTCACCACAGCTCGGGTTTGCGCCCCGCCCACGGGCGGGCCCGCTCCAGCTGGGCGGAGAGCGAGACCAGGGTCGACTCGTCGCCGTAGCGTCCGCCGAACATCACCCCGATCGGCAGCCCGGCCGCGTTCCAGTGCAGCGGCACACTCACCGCGGGCTGGCCGGTGGCGTTGTAGAGGGCCGTGAACGGGGTGAAGGCGACGATGCGGTCGAACTCCCGCGCCGGGTCCGCGTCGTCGCGCAGGGCGCCGACCAGGGCCGGCGGCTGGGCCAGGGTCGGCGTGAGGATGACGTCGTACTCGACCTGGAACGAGGCCACCAGCGCGCCGAGCGCGCGGAAGGTGTACAGCGCGGTGGCGAAGTCCGGGCCGCTGACCGCCCGGCCCCGGGCGCGCAGATGGCGGGTGAGCGGCATCAGCAGCTCCTCCTGCTCCGGCGCGATCGGGTGCTGGGTGGCCATCACCGACACACCTGCTCGAAGACCCGGGGCAGGGTGTCGTCGGCGGCAGTTCCCAGCCGCTCGACCCGGTGGCCGAGCCCGGTGAGCAGTTCGGCGGTGCTCTCGGCGGCCGCGAGGCAGTCCGGGTGCACGACGGCCCCGGCCACCAGCGGGTCGGTGACCAGCGCCACCCGCAGCGGCTGCGGGTCGCGGCCGGCGTAGTCCAGGAAGGTCTCGCCGGTGGGCAGCGCCGGCGCGGTGAAGCAGTCCCCGGGCATCGGCCCGGCCAGCACGTCCAGCAGCGCCGCGGCGTCGGCCACGGTGCGGGCCAGCGGGCCGCTGGTGCTCAGCCCGCTGATGTCGTGGAGCGTGGGCCCGCTGCTGACCCGGCCCCGGCTGGGCTTGATGCCGAACAGCCCGCAGGCCGAGGCGGGGATCCGGATCGAGCCGCCGCCGTCGCTGCCGTGCGCGACCGGGGCCAGCCCGGCGGCGACCGCCGCGGCCGCGCCGCCGCTGGAGCCCCCGGCCGACCGCTCCAGGTCCCAGGGGGTGCGCGCGGGCGGTGCGACCAGGCTCTCGGTGTAGCTCGACAGACCGAACTCGGGGAGCTGGTCTTCCCGGTCATCACCGTTCCGGCGTTGCGCAGCCGGGTCACCACATGATCGTCCACGGTCGGCACATGCTCGGCGTAGGCGGCCGAGCCCAGGGTGGCGCGGATCCCGGCGACCAGGTTCAGATCCTTCACCGGTACCGGCACCCCGTGCAGCGGCGACAGCCGCCGCCCCTCCCGCTGGGCGTCGGCCAGCTCGCGTTCGGCCTGCGCCGCCTGGTCGCGGGCCAGCTCCGGGGTGACCGTGACAAAGGCGCCGACGGCCGGGTTCAGCCGGTCGATCCGCTCCAGGTAGTGCTCGGTCAGCTCGACCGGCGAAAGCTTCCCGGCGCCGATCAGCTCGCCCTGCTCCAGCGCGGTGAGGTCGTGGAGCTGCGTCATTGCGTCCCCCTGGGTCTGCGGTGTCTCGGTCTGTGGTGTCCGGGCCTGCGGTGCGTGGGTCTGTGCTGTCCGGGTCTGCGGTGCGTGGGTCTGCGGTGTCCGGGCCTGTCGTGCCCGGGCCGGTGCTGCCGCAGACCGTCCGACACCCGATCCTGGCACCGGCGTTCGGTGGCGGACCAGCCCCGTGCAGCACTGTCCGGGGCGGCCGGACAGTGCGTTCTCATCGGACTCTTGCCGGAATCGAGGGATACGGCGACACGTCAAGATGTCGCTAAATGGCCACGGAGCGGTGATCCGGCCAGCGGTGCGGGCCTGGGGATTCCCGTACGCTCGGCTGGGAGAGCCGCGTTCACCGGCGTGGCAGGAGTACTTGACCAGGGACGGAACCGGAATGGCACGCGGCAGGCTGCGGATCTACCTCGGGGCGGCGCCCGGGGTCGGTAAGACCTGCGCCATGCTCGGCGAGGCCCATCGCCGGTCCGGCCGGGGCACCGATGTGGTGGTCGCCTTTGTGGAGGACCACGGCCGCGCCCACACCCGGGAGGTCCAGCAGGGTCTGGAGATCCTGCCGCGGCAGACCCTGACCTACCGCGGCGCCGAGTTCACCGAGATGGACGTGGACGCGGTGCTCGCCCGCAGACCCGCGGTCGCCCTGGTGGACGAACTGGCCCACACCAACGTCCCCGGCTCCCGCAACGTCAAGCGCTGGCAGGACATACAGGAGCTGCTGGACGCCGGGATCGACGTGATCTCCACCGTCAACATCCAGCACCTGGAGTCCCTGGGCGACGTGGTCCAGGGGATCACCGGGGTCCGCCAGCAGGAGACCGTCCCCGACGAGGCGGTCCGCCGGGCCGACCAGATCGAGCTGGTCGACATGGCCCCGGAGGCCCTGCGGCGGCGGCTGGCGCACGGCAACGTGTACGCGCCGGAGAAGATCGACGCCGCGCTCTCCAACTACTTCCGCCCCGGCAACCTCACCGCGCTGCGCGAACTGGCCCTGCTGTGGACCGCGGACCGGGTCGACGAGTACCTCCAGCGCTACCGCGCCGAGAACCACATCGACTCCACCTGGCAGGCCCGCGAGCGGATCGTGGTCGGTCTGACCGGCGGCCCCGAGGGCCGGACCCTGATCCGCCGGGCCGCCCGGATCGCCGCCAAGGGCTCCGGCGGCGAGCTGCTGGCCGTCTATGTGGCCAAGAGCGACGGCCTGACCGGCGCCTCCCCGGAGGAGCTGACCGTCCAGCGCGGACTGGTCGAGGACCTCGGCGGCTCGTTCCACTCGGTCCTCGGCGACAGCGCCGCCGAGTCGCTGCTGGAGTTCGCCCGGGGCGTCAACGCCACCCAGATAGTCCTCGGCAGCAGTCGCCGCAAGCCCTGGCAGTGGGTGCTGGGCCCGGGCGTGGGCGCCACCGTGGCCCGCGAGGCCGGGGACATCGACGTCCACATCGTCACCCACGAGCATGTCGCCAAGGGACGGGTCGCCCCGATCCGCCGGATAACCCGGCTCGGCCGGCCCCGCACCGCCGCCGGATGGGCGATCGGCGTGGCCGGGCCGGTGCTGCTGACCGGGCTGATCGAGTGGATGCACAGCGGCCGGGACCAGCAGACGGACATGCTGCTCTACCTCGGCCTGACCGTCGGCGCCGCGCTGACCGGCGGGCTGTTCCCGGCGCTGGCCTCGGCCGCGGTCGGCTCGCTGCTGGTGAACTGGTACTTCACCCCGCCGCTGCACACGCTGACCATCTCCGATCCGGCCAACATCATCTCCATGGGCGTGTTCCTGGCGGTCGCGCTCTCGGTCGCCTATGTGGTCGACCTGGCCGCCGCCCGCACCGCCCAGGCGGCCCGCAGCCGGGCCGAGGCGGAGACCCTGAGCTTCCTCGCGCAGAGCGTCCTGAACGGGGAGAAGGCGCTCCCGGCGCTGCTGGAGCGGGTCCAGGAGACCTTCCAGATGGAGTCGGTGGCGCTGCTGGAGCGCGAGCAGGACTTCGGGCCGTGGAACTGCGCCGCCTCGGTCGGCCCGCACCCGGTGAGCCGGCCCGAGGACGCCGACGTGGACGTCCCGGTCGGCGACACGCTGGCGCTGGCGCTGTCGGGGCGGGTGCTGCCCGCCGACGACCGCCGGGTGCTCGGCGCGTTCGCGGCGCAGGCCGCCGTGGTGCTGGAGCGCCGCCGGCTGAACCAGGTGGCCCGGGAGGCCCGGCGGATGGCCGAGGGGAACCGGATCCGCACCGCGCTGCTGGCGGCGGTCTCGCACGACCTGCGCACGCCGCTGGCGGGGATCAAGGCCTCGGTCTCCTCGCTGCGGGCCGACGACGTCACCTGGTCCCCGCAGGACGAGGCCGAGTTCCTGGCCGGGATCGAGGAGGGCGCGGACCGGCTGGACCACCTGATCGGCAATCTGCTCGACATGAGCCGGCTCCAGACCGGTACGGTCGTCCCGCTGGTCCGAGAGTTCGACCTGGACGAGGTGCTGCCCTTCGCACTGCGCGGGGTGCCGCCGGAGTCGGTGCGCACCGAGGTGCCGGAGGGGCTGATGCTGGTCTCCGGTGACCCCGGTCTGCTGGAGCGCGCGCTGGCCAATGTGGTCGAGAACGCGGTCAAGTACAACGGCCCCGGCCGGGTACTGGTCTCCGGCAGCGTCTTCCGGCAGTTCGGGACGGTGGACCGGCTGGAGGTGCGGGTCGCCGACCACGGCCCGGGCATCCCGGACGACGCCAAGGAGAAGGTCTTCGAGCCCTTCCAGCGCTACGGCGACGCGCCGCGCGGCACCGGCGTCGGCCTGGGGCTGGCCGTGGCCCGCGGCTTCGTCGAGGCCATGGGCGGCAGCCTGAACGCGGAGGACACCCCGGGCGGCGGCCTGACCATGGTGTTCACCCTCCCGGCGGTGCCCGGCGCGGTCGTCCCCGACGACCCCGACGATCCCGGCCACCCCGACCCCGCCCCGTCCCCGCCCCGGCGATCCCGACGGCCCCGCCCCCGAACCGGTCACGCGGGAACCTGCCGCGCGACCGCCGGCCGAGGCCGCGCGACCGCCGGCCGAACAGGAGAAGGCCGTGCAGGAACCGGTCGGCCAGACCACAGAAGCGAGAGGCAACGCATGACCCGGGTCCTGGTAGTGGACGACGAGCCGCAGATCGTCCGCGCCCTGGTGATCAACCTTCGAGCCCGCTCCTACGAGGTGGACGCCGCCCACGACGGGGCGTCCGCCCTGGAGATGGCGGCCGCCCGCCACCCGGACGTGGTGCTGCTCGACCTCGGCCTGCCCGACATGGACGGCACCGAGGTGATCAAGGGCCTGCGCGGCTGGACCAAGGTCCCGATCATCGTGCTCTCCGCCCGGCACGCCTCGGACGAGAAGGTGGAGGCCCTGGACGCCGGGGCCGACGACTATGTCACCAAGCCCTTCGGCATGGACGAGCTGCTGGCCCGGCTGCGTGCCGCGGTCCGCCGCGCCGACCCGGTGGGCACCGAGACCGGCGAGGCCGTGGTGACCACCTCCTCCTTCTCGGTGGACCTGGTCGCCAAACGGGTGACCCGGGGCGACACCGACATCCGGCTCACCCCCACCGAATGGCACCTGCTGGAGATCCTGGTGCGCAACACCGGGCGGCTGGTCAGCCAGAAGCAGCTGCTCAAGGAGGTCTGGGGGCCCGCCTACGGCACCGAGACCAACTACCTGCGGGTCTATCTGGCGCAGCTGCGGCGCAAGCTGGAGCTGGATCCGGCGCACCCGCGGCACTTCATCACCGAGCCCGGCATGGGGTACCGCTTCGAACAGTAGAAGCACCGGGCCGCCGTGAACCGGCAGCTCGGAGCTGGTGGGACCGGTGGCCGCGGAACGGTACCCTCGGGTGCATGAGTGACATCCGCAGCGACCGGCAGCAGGGGCGCCTGCGCCGCATGTTCAGCCGCCTCGCAGCCAGCAGCGAGGACCTGCACGCCGAGGAGCTCCGGCAGAGCGTCGAGGAGACCGGCTGTACGCCGATAGCCTCCTGCCAGGACCGGCAGGAGGTCAGCGTGAGCGGCACGCTGCGCGCGGTGACCCTGCGCCCGCGCGCCGGGATCCCGGCGCTGGAGGCGGAGCTGTTCGACGGCACCGACTCGCTGGACGTGGTCTGGCTGGGCCGCCGCTCCATCATCGGTATCGAGCCCGGCCGCCGCCTGGTGGCCCATGGCCGGATCAGTCATCAGCGGGGTCGCCGGGTGCTGTTCAACCCCCGCTACGAGCTACGCCCCGTCGGATCGGAGTAGTCGCGCGTGAGCAGTGGCAGCAAGCACGGGGGCGGCCCCGGCCGGTCCGCGGCGGACCTCTCCCCGGGCGGCGAGCCCTCGGACGGCGGCTCCGCGGTGAGCAGGTCCGGCGTCGACACCTCGCTGATCGACGCCTTCGGCGGGATCCGCGGCATGGTCGACATGACCGTGCCCGGCTTCGTCTTCGTGGTGATCTACACCATCACCAAGGACCTGCGGGTCTCGTCCTTCTCCGCGGTCGGGGTGACCGTGCTGCTGGCCGTGGTCCGGCTGGTGCGCCGGGAGACCCTGAAGCATGCCTTCGGCGGGGTGCTGGGCGTGGCCATCAGCGCCTATATCGCGATGAAGTCCGGCAAGGCCCAGGACTTCTACCTGCCGTCCATGATCTACGGCCTGGTGCTGGGCGTGGCCTACGCGGTCTCCGCGATCGTGCGCTGGCCGCTGATCGGGTCTTCCTGGGCCCGGTGCTGGGCGAGAACATGACCTGGCGCACCCGGAACCCCGGCCGGCTGGCCGCCTACACCAAGGCGACCTGGGTCTGGGTGGCGCTGTTCACGCTGCGGGCGGCGATCCTCTTCCCGCTGTACTGGGCGGGCAATGTCACCTGGCTGGGCGTGGCCAAGATCGGTCTCGGCGTGCCGCCGTGGCTGGTCGCGATCTACCTCTCCTGGCTGATCCTGTCCCGGGCCCCGGCGCCGATCAAGGTCGTCGTGGCGGAGGAGGAGCAGTCAGGCCCGGACGGCGCGGCCGACGGGCTTCCCGCTCCCGCGGACCGGGAGGCCCTCCCGGCCGAGGCCGAGCGCGGCTGAGCTGAGCGCCGGGCGTGGTTGAGCGGGCCCCGGCGGCCCGAGCAAGCGGAACGGGGCGGGGCCGGTGACATCGTCACCGGCCCCGCCCCGTTCCTGCGCGCCAGGCCTCGGCTCAGGACGCTGCCTTCACGCCGGAGAGCAGGTCCTCCAGCTCGGTCTCGCGCTCGGCGGTGGCGACGAAGAGCAGCTCGTCGCCGCCCTCCAGGGTGTCGGTGCCGCTGGGCACCAGCACCCGGCCCTCGCGGATGATGGTCACCAGCGCGGTGTCCTCGGGCCAGCTCACGCCGCTGACCCGGGTGCCCACCACCGAGGCGTCCGCCGAAAGGGTGAACTCCACCAGGTTGGCGTCGCCCTGGCTGAAGCGCATCAGCCGGACCAGGTCGCCGACGCTCACGGCCTCCTCGACCAGCGCCGACATCAGGCGCGGAGTGGACACCGCCACGTCCACCCCCCACGCCTCGTTGAACAGCCACTCGTTCTTGGGGTTGTTCACCCGGGCGACCACCCGCGGCACGCCGTACTCGGTCTTCGCCAGCAGCGACACGACCAGGTTGACCTTGTCGTCGCCGGTGGCGGCGATGACCACGTTGCAGCGCTGCAGGGCAGCCTCGTCCAGCGCGGTGATCTCGCAGGCGTCGGCCAGCAGCCACTCCGCCCTGGGCACCCGCTCCACCGAGATGGACTTCGGGTTCTTGTCCACGAGCAGGACCTCGTGGCCGTTCTCAAGCAGCTCGCCGGCGATGGAACGTCCCACCGCGCCGGCTCCGGCAATGGCTACCCGCATCAGTTTTCCTCCGGGCCCTTCGCGAAGACGGCCTCGACGGCCTTCAGATCGGCGGTGCGCATCAGCAGGTGCACCACATCGCCCTCCTGGAGCACCATCTCCGGGGTGGGGAGGGTGCCTACGCCGAGGCGGGTGACAAAGCCGACCCGGACCTCGGCGGCCTGCTCCAGCCGGGAGAGCCGCTGGCCGAACCAGCCGGCCGCCACCGGGACCTCGGCGAGCTGGATCGCGCCGCTGGCGTCCTGCCAGTTCGGCTCAGCCTCGCTGGGCAGCAGCCGGCGCAGCATCTGGTCGGCGGTCCAGCGGACCGTGGCGACGGTGGGGATGCCCAGCCGCTGGTAGACCTCGGCCCGGCGGGGGTCGTAGATCCGGGCGGCGACGTTCTCCACGCCGAAAGTCTCCCGGGCCACCCGCGCGGCGATGATGTTCGAGTTGTCGCCGCTGCTGACGGCCGCGAAGGCGTCGGCTTCCTCGATGCCCGCCTCGCGCAGCGTGTCCTGGTCGAAACCGACCCCGGTGACCCGCTTGCCGGCGAAGCCCGAACCGAGACGGCGGAACGCCGTGGGGTCCTGGTCGACAATGGCGACCGAGTGACCCTGCTTCTCCAGGGTGCGTGCGAGGGCAGAACCCACGCGCCCGCAACCCATGATGACGATGTGCACGACCGTCCTTCCGGTGTGGTGTCTCGGCTCGATCTTGGCACCGTCTTAGCGCGGTGCACGCACCAGGGTCGCACCCCCGACCGTGAATGGCACAACCGCATCACCTGGTCATTCAGGGCGTATGTACCCAGTAACCCCAGGCGCAACCGGGGCGCCCCGGCGCGTGGACCGCTCTCACGTGCAGAAATTCACAAGCAGAGGTGGCCAATCCGTAACGGAGTCGAGACCGGGGCGGAAGCGTTGTGTGGCCGAAAGGGCAGCCTGACCTGCGAATCACAGGCATCTCCCGATCCTGCTTGGCCAAGCTCATGTCACGACTGCCATCGGGTCGCAGTGTCACAGAATCCGGGGTCGTTAATATGGCGTTAAGATCTGGGCCTACCATCCTCAGCGTGTCCAAACTCACCGGCTTGCCCAAGCGCATCCTTATCGGTCGCGCGCTACGGAACGACAGACTCGGCGAAACGCTGCTCCCAAGCGGATCGCGCTGCCGGTCTTCGCCTCCGACGCTCTCTCCTCGGTGGCCTACGCGCCCGAGCAGATCTTCCTGTCCCTGTCCGTGGCCGGGATCGCCACCATCCACTTCTCCTGGTGGGTGGGCGGGGTGGTGGCCCTGGTGATGCTGGTCGTGGTCGCCTCCTATCGGCAGAACGTCCACGCCTATCCCAGCGGTGGTGGCGACTACGAGGTCGCCACGGTCAACCTGGGCGCCAACGCCGGGCTCACCGTCGCGGCCGCGCTGATGGTGGACTACGTGCTCACCGTCGCCGTGTCCACCACCTCGGGCGTCGCCAACCTGGTCTCCGCGGTGCCCTCGCTGCACGGTCACGAGGTGGCCATCTCGGTCACCCTGGTCATCCTGCTGATGGGGATGAACCTGCGCGGGGTCCGTGAATCCGGTACCGCCTTCGCCATCCCGACCTACGGCTTCATGATCGGCATCCTCGGCCTGGCGGCCTACGCGGCGCTCCGCAAGTTCGCCTTCGGCACCCAGATGCACGCCGCCAGCGCCGGCTTCCATCTGGTCGCCGCGCCGGGCCACAGCAATGTGGCCGGCCTGGCCATGGTCTTCCTGCTGCTGAAGACCTTCTCCTCGGGCTGCGCCGCGCTCACCGGCGTCGAGGCGATCAGCAACGGCGTCCCGGCCTTCCGCAAGCCCAAGAGCAAGAACGCCGCCACCACGCTGCTGATGATGGCGGTCATGGCCGTGATCATGATGATCAGCATCATCTGGATGGGCAACCTCACCGGCCTGAAGATGGCCGGCAGCAAGCCAGCTGATCGGCGCCCCGGCCGGGTACCAGCAGAAGACCGCGCTGGCCCAGATCAGCCAGGCGGTGTTCAGCAACTTCACGCCCGGGTTCTACTTCATCGCCGCGGTCACCGGCCTGATCCTGGTGCTGGCCGCCAACACCGCCTTCAACGGCTTCCCGGTGCTCGGCTCGATCCTGGCCCAGGACCGCTACCTGCCGCGGCAGCTGCACACCCGCGGTGACCGGCTGGCCTTCTCCAACGGCATCATCGCCCTGGCCGCCGTGGCCGTGGTCTTCATCGTCGGCTACGGGGCCAACCCCGACCGGCTGATCCAGCTGTACATCATCGGCGTCTTCGTCTCCTTCAACATGAGCCAGACCGGCATGATCCGGCACTGGACCCGGCTGCTGAAGACCGAGACCGACCCCGCCGTGCGCCGTCGGATGATCCGCAGCCGCGTGATCAACTCCATCGGCCTCAGCTGCACCGCCTGCGTCCTGGTGGTGGTCCTCAGCACCAAGTTCATGGAGGGCGCCTGGATGTCCTGCCTGCTGATGGTGGTCTTCTTCGTACTGATGAAGAACATCCGCAGGCACTACGACCGGGTGTCCACCGAACTCGCGGTCGCCGAGGACGACCCGGAGGAGGACGTGCTCCCGGCCCGGGTGCACTCGGTGGTGCTGGTCTCCAAGCTGCACCGGCCGACCCTGCGGGCGCTGTCCTACGCCCAGGCCAGCCGGTCCGCGCGGACCTCCACCCTGGAGGCGCTGACCGTCGACGTCGACTCCGGGGACACCGCCGCACTGCGCCAGGAGTGGGAGCAGCGCGGCATCCCGGTGCCGCTCAAGGTCCTGGACTCGCCCTACCGCGAGATCACCCGCCCGATCCTGGACTACATCCGCGGCCTGCGCCGGAGCAGCCCGCGCGACGTGGTCACCGTCTACATCCCGGAGTACGTCGTCGGGCACTGGTACGAGCATCTGCTGCACAATCAGAGCGCACTCCGGCTCAAGGGCAGGCTGCTGTTCACCCCAGGGGTGATGGTGACCTCGGTACCCTGGCAGCTGGAATCCTCCGAGCGGCGGCGCAAGCCCGTGGAGTGGGCCGCCCCCGGGCAGGTCCGCCGCGGGGACCGCACCGGGTGCGGGGCCGCGACCAGCACCATGCTGCCCCGGCCGCGGTCGGCCCGAGCAGCACCGGTACCCACAGCGAACAGAGCAGCAAGGAAAGCAACGAGTGACGAAGCGACGCCCCACCCCCGCCCCCAGTGCCACGGACGCCACGGCGCCCGACGCCGCGGACTCCCTTGTCGGGCAGCGGTACGAGGTGGAGGTGGGGCCGGTCGCCCATGGCGGCCACTGCGTCGCCAGGCACGAGGGCCGGGTGCTGTTCGTCCGGCACGCGCTGCCCGGTGAGCGGGTGATCGCCGAGGTCACCGACGGCAGCGCCACCTCGCGGTTCCTGCGCGCGGACGCGGTCGAGGTGCTCACCCCCGAAGGAGCGGGTGGAGCCGCCCTGCGCCTTCGCCGGCCCCGGCCGCTGCGGCGGCTGCGACTGGCAGCACGCCACCCCGGGCGCGCAGCGCAAGCTCAAGGCGCAGGTGGTCACCGAGCAGCTGCGGCAGCTCGCCGGGCTCAGCCCGGCCGAGGCCGGCTGGGACGGCAGCGTCGAACCGGTCGGCGGCAAGCTCCCGGCAGGCGCCGTGCCGAGGTGGCGCACCCGGTGCAGTACGCGGTCGACCCGGACACCGGCCGGGCGGGGCTGCGCCGGCACCGCTCGCACGACGTCCAGCCGATCGACGACTGCCTGATCGCCGCGCCCGGCGTGGCCGAGCTCGGTGTGGAGAGCCGGGCGTGGGACGGCATGGCGTCGGTCGAGGTGGTCGCCGCCACCGGTTCCTCCGACCGTCAGGTGATCCTCACGCCGAAGGAGGACGCCCGGCTGCCGATCGTGGAGCTGGACCGCCCGGTCTCGGTGATGCGGATCGACCGCCAGGGCGGCCTGCACCGGGTGCACGGGCGCTCCTTCGTCCGCGAGCGCGCCGCCGGGCGCACCTGGCGGGTCAGCGAGGGCGGTTTCTGGCAGATCCACCAGGCCCCGGACCTGCTGATCTCGGCGGTGCTGGAGGGTCTCGACCCGCAGGAGGGCGAGAACGCGCTGGACCTGTACTGCGGCGTCGGTCTGTTCGCCGGGGCGCTGGCCGACCGGCTGGGGAGACCGGCGCGGTGCTGGGCATCGAGTCGTCCAAGCAGGCGGTGGCCGATGCCCGGCACAACCTCGGCGACCTGATCGGTGAGCGCCGGGTGCGGATCGAGTGCGACAAGGTCGAGCGGCTGCTGCCGCGCACCGGCATCACCGAGACCGACCTGGTGGTGCTGGACCCGCCGCGGGCCGGGGCCGGCCGCGACACCGTCAAGCACCTGGCCGGGCTGAGCCCGCGTGCCATCGCCTATGTCGCCTGCGACCCGGCGGCGCTGGCCCGGGACCTGTCCTTCTTCGCGCAGTCCGGCTACCGGCCGACCAGCATGCGGGCGTTCGACCTGTTCCCGATGACCCAGCACGTCGAGTGCGTGGCGATCCTGGAGCCGGTCGAGGGCTGATCCGCCGACCGATCACGGACCCCGGGGCCGGGCGCGCTGCTGTCGCGCTCACGCCCCGGGGTCTTTTCGTCACGCCCTGGCTTGGCGCGCCGCCAACTGGGTATCCCGGTAGGACCGGGCGGCCCGGCAAAGTCGGCGCAGCCTGGCCCTTGCAAGCTAGCGGAATCGCGCTAGCTTGGGGGTATGACTAAGAAGCAGCTGAACGTCCGGGTGGACGCCACCCACTGCCGAGATCGCCCGGGCCAGGGCCGACCAGGAGGGATCAGCATGAACCAGTACATCGAGAAGCTGGTCCAGCAGGACATGGGCGAAGTCGGACGCTCCTTCGTGGACACCGCGGCCCAGTTCATGAAGGAGTACGAGGCGGCGTTCCTGGCGGAGTTCGGCGAGCACGAGGGGACGGGCCAACGCCGTTGAACATCGAGATCGACCTGTCCTGGCTGCTCATGGTCGCCGAGCAGTACACCCCCGGAGACCCCAGGGTCACCGACTACGGGTCCCTGGTCGCGGCCGTGACCCGGCACCAGGCGGAGATCTTCGACGTCCTGGTCTACCCCGAGCCCGAGGACCGCGCCGCGGCGCTGATGCACCAGCTCATCCGGGTGCCCGCGCTGGAGCGCAACAACGAGCTGTTCGCGACCGCGGTCGCCTTCGCCTATCTGGTCTCCGGCGGGGCCAATGTGGCCACCACACCCGCGAGATGCGCAGCCTGGCGCGCGCGGTGCGGGAGGGACGGCTGGGGTCGAGGCCACCGCCGAACGGCTGGCCGGGTGGATCGTCGACCAGCTGCCGAGGGCGAGCCCGCCGCGGGTGCCGCGGAGCGGCAGGATCTCGCCTCCCGGACGAGCCCAGTGAGCCCAGTGGCTCCAACGACCCGGCCGGTGCCGATCACGCGGATGGCACGGATGGCACGGACGGTGCTGGTGGTGCCGATAGCACCGGCGGCGCCGGGGATGCCGACGGTTCCGGGGCGAGCCGTAACCTTGCTCCTGGCCCCGCTCTTGGTCGGGGCCCGGGAACAGCTGAGGAACGGTGCACGTGTTGCAGGACGTCGTGGAGTACCTGGCCTGCCCCCATTGCGGGCAGGCCCTGGCACTCACCGAGGGCAGTCGTGCGCTGCGCTGCTCCGGCCGTCACACCTTCGACGTCGCCAAGCAGGGGTACGCCAACCTGCTGCCCGGCGACGCCCACACCGGCACCGGTGACACCGCCGCCATGGTCGCGGCCCGCGAGGCGTTCCTGGGGCCGGGCACTACGCCCGATCGCGGCGGCGCTGGCCGCCGCGGTCCCGGACGCCCTCCCTTCCGCCGGTGCCGCCCCGGCTTCCGCCGGTGCCGCCCCGGCCGGCGGCGGCGCGGCGGCGCGAGCGCGACGAGTGCGTGGTCGACCTCGGCGCGGGCACCGGGTACTACCTGGCCGCGGCGCTGGACGCCTGCCCCCGGGCCCGCGGCCTGGCCCTGGACATCTCCAAGTTCGCGCTGCGCCGGGCGGCCCGGGCCCACCCCGGGCCGGTGCCGTGGTCTGCGACGCCTGGCGTCCGCTGCCGCTGCGCGACGCGGCGGCGTCCGTGCTGCTCAACGTGTTCGCGCCGCGCAACGGGCCGCAGATCCGGCGGGTGCTGCGGCCGGGCGGCACGCTGCTGGTGGTCTCCCCGACCCCTCGTCATCTCGCGGAGCTGGTCGGCGAGTTGGGTCTGATCGGGGTGGACGCGCGGAAGCCGGAGCGGCTGTCGGCGACGCTGGGCCCGCACCTGGACTTCCAGGGCAGCAGCGAGCACACCTTTCCGATGCTGCTGGACCGCACCGCGGTGCGCACCGTGGTGGACATGGGCCGAGCGCCTGGCACACCGACGCCGCCGAGCTGGACCGGCGGATCGCCGGACTCCCGGCCCCGGCGCAGGTCACCGCCTCGGTCACGCTGAGCGTTCACCCGGCCGGCCTCCGGCTGATCCCGTTCACCCGTTGGTGGAAGCCGGGCGGCGCGGCCGGGGCCGGTCGCAGTAGCGTCCGGGGGATGACCGATGATCAGCAGGCCGTCCTGCCCCGCCGCGCCACCGTGCAGGAGTTGCGGCTCGGCGCATTCAAGTCCCATCTGGGCTCGGTGCTGCCGCTCGCGCCGATCACCGTGCTGCACGGCGCCTCCGGCGCGGGCAAGTCCAACGCCCTGGACGCGCTGACAGTGCTCTCCGGCCTGGCCGGCGGCGAGGAACTGGAACCGGCGCTGTCCGGGGTGCGCGGCGGCCTCGCGGGCTGCGCGCCGTACGGCCGCCAAGGGTTCCGGCTCGGCTGCTCGGTCGGCACACCGCAGGGCACCGTCCGGCTGGAGGTCGCGGTGCACACCGGCGAGAACCCCCGGGTGACCGCCGAACGGCTGCACCTGGACGGCCAGTTGCTGCTGTCGACCGGGGAGGAGGACCCGGCCCGGCAGCGGATCAACGCGGCCTGGCACAGCGACGGCCGCCAGGGCGACATCCAGGCGCCGCTCTCGGCCGCATCGCTGCTCAGCGCGCAGCTGCCGCTGCGGGTGGCCGGCGCCACCCCGGGCGAGCGCCGGGTGCTGGCGGCGGTGGAGCACCTGCTCACCGCGCTGCGCGAACTCTTTGTGGTCGACCCGGCGCCGGGACTGATGCGCGACTGGGTCTGCGCGGCGGACGACGCCAGACTGCGCAGTTCGGCGGAGAACCTGTCGGCGGTGATCGCCCGGATCCAGGGGGAGTGCCGGATCAGATACGGGCGGCTGGTGCAGGCGGTGCGGTCGGGCAGCCCGCATCCGGTGGCCGGTCTCGGGGTGCTGCGGGAGGTGGTGGGGCCGAACGGGTGATCGCGGTAGTGGACGAGGGCGGAGGCCGGTTGACCCCGGCCGCGCTGCTGGGCGCGGGCACGCTGCGGCGGCTGGCCTTCGCCACGGTACTGCTGACCGGCCCCGGGGTGCTCCAGATGGAGTCGGCAGCCGAGGTCCCGGACGCCGACCGGCTGCTCACGGTGCTGGCCGAGGACCTGGATCCGGAGCTCTGCTCCGCGCTGCTGCCGCTGGCGGTGGAGGTGGTGGCCCGGGGCCATGTGCGGCTGCTGGCCACCGGGCGGGGCCCGGCCCGGATGCCGGGAGTGCTGGACGTCCACTGCCGCCGCGACCCGGCCACCGGCGCCAGCCGGTTGACCCCGGCCGCCGTCGTAGCTGCCGCCACCGCTGCCGTTGCCGCTGACCCGGCGGAGGCTCTGTCCCCGGGTTTCTCGTCCCGGGCTACTCGCCCCCGGGTGACCTGCTCGCGGGTGAACTGCCGCAGGTGGTCAGGTCCCCTGCCGTGACCGGGTAGCCGGCCTGTCCCGGAGAATGGCGGCATGAGCGATGACAGTGAGGTCGGGGGCGCGCCGGATGTCGCCTCGTTGCAGCGGCGGTTGCGGGCGTTCGCGCGGCGCGGGACTGGGGCAGTACCACAAGCCGAAGAACCTGGCCGCCGCGCTGAGTGTGGAGGCGTCCGAACTGCTGGAGATCTTCCAGTGGCTGACGCCGGAGCAGGCGGATGCGGTGATGCAGGATCCGGTCCGGGCGCACCGGGTCGAGGACGAGGTGGCGGACGTGCTCGCCTACCTGCTCCAGTTCTGCATGGCGCTGGACGTCGACCCGCTGGCGGCGCTGGCGGCGAAGATCGAACGCAATGAGCTGCGGTTCCCGGTCGGCGGCACCCCGCCGCTGGACGGCCCCTGACTTCGCCGCCGAGCTGGTCGCCGACGGTGTGGTCTCACTCTTTCGAGTGGCCGGGTTTTCCACAGCCCCGGGTTTGTCCACAGCTTGCGGCTGACGGCCGGGAACGGTCGGTACCGGGGTCCACGCTGGTGTCCTGGCGGACGGTCCGTCAGGACACCAGCGGGGGAGCCACGTCATGGACGCGCAACGACTGATCAAATCGACCCGCCACGCGCTCACCGAGGTGCGCTCGGTCCCACCGGCCCTGATCGAGGCATGGCAGGCGTGCACCCTGGTGGAGGCCGTGGCCGCCACCGCCGCTGTCGGGCTGACCCGCGAGCTCCCGGCGGTGGGCCGGGGCAGCGGTGCGGTGGCGATCGCCGGTGCGCTGGCGCAGGCCGCCGGGCACGCCGCGGCCTGTGTCGGCCGCCCGCCGGACGACAGCTGCGGCCCCAGCCGTGCGGAACGGCTCACCACCGTCCAGGACTTGGAAACCACGGTGCGGGAGCTGCGGGCGCTGATCCATGAGACGGCGGAGGCCCTGATCGTGCTCGCCTGCGGGGCCGCCGAGCAGGAGCTCTACTGGCGCTGCATCGACTCGGTGGACGCGGTGGCGGAGTGCCAGGAGCTGGCCACCGAGCTGCTCCGCGCGGTCCGCAGCGGCGTCCCCGAGCAGGCGCACGAGCAGAAGCAGCCCCGCGAGCGACAGCCGGCCCACGAGCAGCGGCCCACGACAGCCGGCCCACGAGCAGCCGGAGTGCGAACAGCCGGACTTCGAGCAGCCGGGGTTCGAGCACCTGGCGTACGAGCAGCCAGGGTACGAGCGGCAGCCGGTGGACTGCGGCCCGCCGGACTGCGGCGGTGAGTCATGACCGGCGCCCTGCCGCCGACACCGACACCGGCACCGGCCCTGCCGTGGGCACCGGCGCCGACACTGCCGCCGGGAGCGCCGTCGTCGCCGCTGCTCCGGCGGCTGTCGCGGGTGCTCCGGTCGCTAGCGCTGGTCCCGCTGCTCCGACAGCTGCTCCGGCTGCTGGGGCTGCCGGTACAGCCCCCGGTACAGCTCCCGGTCCGCTCCGGATGCGGCGGTGGGGTCGGTCACGCCGGTCGGGTCGGCCTGGAGGTCGGCGTCCAGGCGGCCCAGGTCGGCGTCCAGGGCGGCGAGCAGCCGCTCCATCTCGGCAAGCAGGTTCTGCTGGGCCTGGGGCCCCCGGGTACGGCGGTGGCCTCGGACATCGCGGGCGCGCCCCTCCTGGGTGCTGCGGACGGCACCGGCGGCGGTGCCGGTCCTGTGCGGGAAACGAGTCCGCGAGCGGGTCGGTCACCCGGCGTCACACCCAAGAGGGATCTCTGGCGCTCCGGTGGTCCCCGCGTTGACGCCTGCCGGGACCACCGGTCGTCGCACCGTCAGTTGTGGGCGTGCAGGACCTCGTTGAGCCCGCCCCAGGAGCCGGTCCGGGCGATGACCTCGACCGCGCCGCTCTGCGAGTTGCGGCGGAAGAGCAGGTCACTCTGCCCGCTCAGCTCGACAGCCTTGACGATCTTGCCGTCCGGCACGGTGACCCGGGTGCCCGCGGTCACATAGAGGCCCGCCTCCACCACGCAGTCGTTGCCCAGCGAGATGCCGATCCCGGCGTTGGCGCCCAGCAGGCAGCGCTCGCCGATGGAGACGACCTGCTTGCCGCCACCGGACAGGGTGCCCATGATCGAGGAGCCGCCGCCGATGTCGCTGTTGTCGCCGACCACCACGCCCGCCGAGATCCGGCCCTCGACCATGGAGATGCCCAGTGTCCCGGCGTTGAAGTTGACGAAGCCCTCGTGCATGACGGTGGTTCCGGCCGCCAGGTGCGCGCCCAGGCGCACCCGGTCGGCGTGGGCGATCCGGACGCCGCTCGGGACGACGTAGTCGGTCATCCTCGGGAACTTGTCGATGCCGAACACCGCCAGCTGCCCGCCTCGGCGCGGACGACGGCCAGCCGGGCGGCCTCGACGCCGTCCACCGGGACCGGGCCGATGCTGGTCCAGGCGACATTGGCCAGCAGGCCGAAGAGGCCGTCGAGGTTCTGGCCGTGCGGCCGGACCAGGCGGTGGCTCAGCAGGTGCAGCCGCAGGTAGGCGTCGTGCGCGTCCTTGGGGGCCTCGTCCAGGGAGGCGATGACGGTGCGCACGGCGACCACCTCGACGCCGCGTCGGGCGTCGGTGCGCAGCGCGCCCGCCGCGCTCGCACCGAGCGCGGCAACGGCCTCCTCGGTCGAGAGCCGGGTGGTGCCGGCCTCGCCGGGCGTCTCGGTGAGGGCAGGGGCGGGGAACCAGGTGTCAAGTACCGTGCCGTCGGCGGCGATGCTGGCCAGACCAGCGGCGACGGCGCCGCGGGCGATACGGGAGTCAGGGGATGTGGTCTCGTTGGTCACCCCTGAACGCTAACCAATCCATCCGGCGGACGCCGAACCGTACCGCCCTGCGGACCGCTCCGGTCCGCCCGCCGGTCGCGTCGGACAGGCCCGGGGCTGCCCCCATCCGGCTGACCGGATCGGTCCGCCTCTGGACCCGATCAAGCCTGCCGCGATGGAGTAGACGCAGGCCAGACTGGAGCACATGACCCGAGCACTGCTTGTTATCGATGTCCAGGAATCCTTCCGAGCCCGCGCTGAGTGGGCGGAGATCAACAACCCGAAGATCACCGACCAGGTGAACCGGCTGCTGCGGCTCGCCCGCGACGCGGGAGACACCGTGGTCTGGGTGCTGCACTCCGAGCCCGGCAGCGGCGGCGTCTTCGACCCGGCCCTCGGCCATGTCCGGCCGATGGCGGAGCTGGAGCCGCTGGAGGGCGAGCTCACGCTGTGCAAGACCTCGCACAACGCCTTCACCACCACCAGCCTCCAGCAGGAGCTGACCCTGCGCGGGGTGCGCGAGCTGACGGTCTGCGGCATCCGTACCGAGCAGTGCGTCGAGACCACCACCCGGGTCGGCAGCGACCTCGGCTACCAGGTCACCTTTGTCAGCGACGCCCACCGCGACCAACCCGATCACCCGCAACGGCGTCACCCTCTCCGCGGAGGAGATCGTCCGCCGCACCGAGTTCGCCCTGGCGGACCGCTTCGCCACCATCGCCACCGTGGACGAGCTGGAACAGCAGGCCCGGGAGGGGGCACGATAGCCGCACCATGAGCCGCATTCTCTTCCTGCTGGTGCCCGGCGTGCATCTGCTCGATCTCGCCGGGCCCGCGCAGGTCTTCTCCGCCGCCGCCGGCTTCGGCCACGACTACACCCTGGACTATGTCGCGGAGCAGCCGGTTGTGCCCAGCGCGCAGGGGGTCGCCCTGCACGCCGGGACGGGCTGGCCCGAGCTGGGGCCGGAGGATCTGCTGCTCGTCCCCGGCTGGCGGGCGCCCACCCTGGCGCAGGGGCCGGAACCTGGGCCGGAGCTGCTGCGGGGGCTGCGCGAGCACCATGCCCGGGGCGGGACGGTGGCCAGCGTCTGCGCCGGGGCGGAGGCGCTGGGCCTGGCCGGTCTGCTCGACGGCCGCCGCTGCACCACCCACCACGACCTCCAGGAGGCTGGCCGCCCGCTACCCGGCGGCCACCATCGTGCGCGACGTGCTGTTCACCGCTGACGACCGGGTGGTGACCTCCGCGGGCATCGCCAGCGGTATCGACCTGGCGCTGAGCCTGGTGGCCGGCCGGCACGGACCGGCCGCGGCGGCCAGGGTCGCCCGCGACATGGTGGTCTATGCCCGCCGCAACGGGCACGAGCAGCAGGACAGCGCGCCATGCTGCGGCACCGCGCCCATCTGGATGACACCGTGCACCGGGCCCAGGACACCCTGGACCGCCGCTTTGTCGAGCGGCTGCCCCTGACCGAGCTCGCCGGGGCGGCAGGGGTCAGCGAGCGCACGCTGACCCGGCTGTTCACCCGGGCGACCGGCCTCACTCCGCTGCGCTACCAGCAGACGCTGCGGCTGGAGCGCGCGGAGCACCTGATCGCGCACGGGACGACGGTCGAGGCCGCCGCCCGCGCCGTCGGCTTCGAGGACCCGCGGATGCTGCGGCGGCTGCGCAGCCGCACCGACGCCGACCGACGCCCGGCCGCAGCCGGGCCGGGCCGGTAGCCAGGCCGGCCGGTAGCCGGTCCGGTAGCCGGCTCGGTAGCAGGATCAGTAGCGCAGTACGGCGGCGATCCGGCCGGAGTCGGTGAGTTCGCCGTCCGGTACGAAGCGCACCTGGGCGCCGGTGTCCAGGGCCTTCTCGATGACCTCGTCGACGATGTCCTCGCGGGCGCCCTGCTCGCCCGCGTCGGCGTGGACCAGGTGTTCGCCGTCGTCGCGCACGGTCACCTGGTAGTTCTCCTCGACGGCCACCAGTCCGACCCGCCCGTCGCCGACCTTCTGCCACACCTCGTCGATCCCGGCCGCGAACTCCCGGCGTCCCTTGGCCAGGTCCAGATCCTTCAGGGCGGCGGCGACGTCCAGCTGCGCCTGGGCGTCGGCCGCGGGCCTGACCGCCTGCCACACCGCCTCGGGCGTGCCGTGGGTCAGCCCCCCGTGCGGGATGTGCGCGGTCGCGTTCTTGACGGCCGTGCCGACGTCGTCCAGCAGGGCCAGCGCCGCGGCCTCGCCGACCACGAACAGCGGGCGGGGCTCGGCCGCGAGCACGACCCCGAGCGCGGTGTCCGCCTCGCGCAGGAACTGCCGGGTCAGCTCGTCGGTGAAGGTGCTCGGCAGGTCGCCGATGCGTTCCTTGCGCTCGGAGTCCGGGTCCTCCAGGCTGCGGCTGAGCGGGAAGGCCCCGTTCGTCCGCTCGACAACGCGTTCCAGGCCGCCGCCCCAGAGCCGGGCGTGGTCGGCGGCGATCACCAGCACCCAGTAGGGGCGCTGGGCCGCGTGGGTGGCCACCAGATTGCGGGTGAGGTAGGTGTCGGAGAGCACCACCCGGGCGGCCACGCTGCGGTTCAGGGTCCACACCTCGTGCTCGTCGGGGGAGACGAACAGGGCCAGGCCGTCCGCGGAGTGCACCAGGTCGACCTCGGCCAGGGCCGCCTCCAGCTGCTCGACCACCTTGATCCGGTCCGCGCGGGAGATCTCCGGGTCGGCGTGGACCCGCTCCTTGGCCTCGGCCACCAGATTGCGCAGCCGCACCGGGTCCTGGGCGTTGTCCGGCTCGCGCCGGTGGGTGGGCATCAGGAATCGACACAGCGGGATAGGGGCGGGGAACGACGCAGCTCGGCGAGCACGGCGGAGGTGAGTGCGCGATTCATGGAGACCCTTTCCGTAGGTGGTGTGCCTTCCTCTGGCTGTTCCCACAGCGGCTGACCATGAATCCGGTATATCGGACAAATGATAAGAAGATGGGGCGGGATTGGGCATCGCGGGCGCGGGGGAGGCGTCCGACTGAGCCGATCGCACTGTATAAACATGCAGCTAGTTGTATATACTTGCCGCAACTACTGATCACTCCGTCGCCTTCGGGAGCCCGGCATGGCCTTCAATCTGCGGAATCGCACTTCCTCAAGGAGCTGGACTTCACCGCCCAGGAGTTCCGCTTCCTGCTCGACCTGTCGGCGCAGCTGAAGGCGGCCAAGTACGCGGGCACCGAGCAGCCCCGGCTCCGCGGCCGGAACATCGCGCTGATCTTCGAGAAGTCCTCCACCCGCACCCGCTGCGCCTTCGAGGTGGCCGCGGCGGACCAGGGCGCGCACACCACCTATCTGGACCCGAGCGGCTCGCACCTCGGCGGCAAGGAGTCGGTCAAGGACAGCGCGCGGGTCCTCGGCCGGATGTTCGACGGTATCGAGTACCGGGGGCACGGCCAGCAGATCGTCGAGGAACTGGCCGCGCATGCCGGGGTCCCGGTCTGGAACGGGCTCACCGACGAGTGGCACCCGACCCAGATGCTGGCCGACCTGCTCACTGTCCGCGAGCACTGCCCCAAGCCGCTCGCCGAGGTCGCCCTGGTCTACCTCGGCGACGCCCGCAACAACATGGGCAACTCGCTGCTGGTCACCGGCGCGCTGCTGGGGATGGACATCCGGGTGGTCGCCCCCCGGGAGCTGTGGCCCACCGCCGAGGTCCAGGCACAGGCGCGGGCCCTGGCCGAGCACAGCGGCGCGCGGATCACGGTCACCGAGGACGTCGCGGCCGGGGTCCAGGGTGCGGACTTCCTCTACACCGATGTCTGGGTGTCCATGGGCGAGCCCAAGGAGGTCTGGGCCGAGCGGATCAAGCTGCTGCTGCCGTACCAGGTGTCCATGGAAACGGTCCGGGCCACCGGCAATCCGGCGGTGAAGTTCCTGCACTGCCTCCCGGCCTTCCACGACCTGGGCACCGAGGTGGCCCGGCAGCTGCACGCCGACACCGGGCTGACCGAACTGGAGGTCACCGACGAGCTCTTCGAGTCGCCGCACTCGGTGGTCTTCGACCAGGCCGAGAACCGGCTGCACACCATCAAGGCGGTCATGGTGGCGACCCTCGGCGACTGATCCGCGGACCCCGCCCCGCCCGCGTCGCTGATGCGGGCGGGATGCACTATGGTTATCTCGACGTCAAGATATCCTCGGCATGGTCGCGTGGGTGCGCGCCGTCCAGAGACTGTGCGCATGGAAAGATTAGGGAGACAGTCGTGTCCGCCAACAGCTTCGACGCCCGCAGCTCGCTGCAGGTGGGCGACGAGTCGTACGAGATCTTCAAGCTGGACAAGGTCGAGGGCTCGCAGCGCCTTCCCTACAGCCTGAAGGTCCTCCTGGAGAACCTGCTTCGCACGGAGGACGGCGCCAACATCACCGCCGACCACATCCGCGCGCTGGGCAACTGGGACGCCTCCGCGCAGCCCAACCAGGAGATCCAGTTCACTCCCGCCCGTGTGATCATGCAGGACTTCACCGGCGTGCCCTGCGTGGTGGACCTCGCCACCATGCGTGAGGCCGTCAAGGAGCTCGGCGGCGACCCGGCGAAGATCAACCCGCTGGCCCCGGCCGAGCTGGTCATCGACCACTCCGTGATCGCCGACCGCTTCGGCACCAAGGACTCCTTCGTCCAGAACGTCGAGATCGAGTACGGCCGCAACAAGGAGCGCTACCAGTTCCTGCGCTGGGGCCAGACCGCCTTCGACGAGTTCAAGGTCGTCCCCCCGGGCACCGGCATCGTCCACCAGGTCAACATCGAGCACCTGGCCCGCACGGTCATGGTCCGCAACGGCCAGGCCTACCCCGACACCTGTGTCGGCACCGACTCGCACACCACCATGGTCAACGGCCTGGGCGTGCTGGGCTGGGGCGTCGGCGGCATCGAGGCCGAGGCCGCGATGCTGGGCCAGCCGGTCTCCATGCTGATCCCGCGGGTGGTCGGCTTCAAGCTGAACGGCGCGCTGCCGGCCGGGGCCACCGCCACCGACCTGGTGCTCACCATCACCGAGATGCTGCGCAAGCACGGCGTCGTCGGCAAGTTCGTCGAGTTCTACGGCGAGGGCGTCACCGCGGTGCCGCTGGCGAACCGCGCCACCATCGGCAACATGTCCCCGGAGTTCGGCTCCACCTGCGCGATCTTCCCGATCGACGCCGAGACCATCTCCTACCTCCGGCTCACCGGCCGCAGCGACCAGCAGCTCGCGCTGGTCGAGGCCTACGCCAAGGCCCAGGGCCTGTGGCACGACCCGAAGTCCGAGCCGGTCTACTCCGAGTACATCGAGCTGGACCTGGACACGGTCGTCCCCTCGATCGCCGGACCGAAGCGCCCGCAGGACCGCGTCGTGCTGTCCGAGGCCGCGGACCGCTTCCGGATCGCGGTGCGCGACTACGTGTCGGTGGACGACGAGTCGGGCAAGGAGTCCTTCCCGGCCTCCGACTCCCCGGCGGTCAGCAACGGCATCCACAAGCCGACCCTGGTCACCGCCGCCGACGGTTCGACCTACGAGATCGACAACGGCGCGGTCGTGATCGCCTCGATCACCTCCTGCACCAACACTTCCAACCCCTCGGTGATGCTGGGCGCCGCCCTGCTCGCCAAGAAGGCCGTGGAGAAGGGCCTGCACGCCAAGCCCTGGGTCAAGACCACCCTGGCCCCCGGGTCCAAGGTCGTCATGGACTACTACGAGAAGGCCGGCCTCGTCCCCTACATGGAGAAGCTGGGCTTCGACCTGGTCGGCTACGGCTGCGTCACCTGCATCGGCAACTCCGGCCCGCTGATCGAAGAGGTCTCGGCCGCGATCAACGAGCACGACCTGGCCGCCGTCTCGGTGCTCTCCGGCAACCGCAACTTCGAGGGCCGGATCAACCCCGACGTCAAGATGAACTACCTGGCCTCGCCGCCGCTGGTGGTCGCCTACGCCATCGCGGGCAACATGAACGTGGACATCACCCGCGACGCGCTGGGCACCGACGCCGAGGGCCGCCCGGTCTACCTGGCCGACATCTGGCCGACCGAGCAGGAGATCGCCGACGTGGTCGCCTCCTCGATCGACCAGGACATGTTCGCCAAGGACTACGCGGACGTCTTCGCCGGCGACCAGCGCTGGCAGTCGCTGCCGATCCCCACCGGCAACACCTTCGAGTGGGACGCCGAGTCCACCTACGTCCGCAAGCCCCCTACTTCGAGGGCATGGCGCACCAGCCGAGCCCGGTCACCGACATCGCCGGCGCCCGGGTGCTGGCCAAGCTGGGCGACTCGGTCACCACCGACCACATCTCCCCGGCCGGCAACATCAAGGCGGGCACCCCGGCCGCGCAGTACCTCACCGAGCACGGTGTGGAGAAGCGCGACTTCAACTCGTACGGCTCGCGCCGTGGCAACCACGAGGTGATGATCCGCGGGACCTTCGCCAACATCCGGCTGCGCAACCAGATCGCGCCCGGTACCGAGGGCGGCTACACCCGCGACTTCACCCAGGCCGACGGCCCGGTGTCGTTCATCTACGACGCCGCGCAGAACTACCAGGCCGCCGGTGTCCCGCTGGTGATCCTGGCCGGCAAGGAGTACGGCTCGGGCTCGTCCCGTGACTGGGCGGCCAAGGGCACCGCGCTGCTGGGCGTCAAGGCCGTCGTCGCCGAGTCGTACGAGCGGATCCACCGCTCGAACCTGATCGGCATGGGCGTGCTGCCGCTCCAGTTCCCGGAGGGCGCCAGCGCCGACTCGCTGGGGCTGACCGGCGAGGAGACCTTCTCGGTGACCGGCGTGACCGCGCTCAACGAGGGTGGCATCCCGCAGACCGTGCGGGTGCAGGCCGGTGACGTCTCCTTCGACGCCAAGGTCCGCATCGACACCCCCGGTGAGGCCGACTACTACCGCAACGGCGGCATCCTCCAGTACGTGCTGCGCTCGCTGATCGCGAAGTAGCTGATCGCGAAGCACAAGCAGCCGGAACGGCCGGTCCCCTTCCGGGGGCCGGCCGTTCCGGCGTTTCGCCGGCCCCGATTCAGGCCAGATAGCGGCGCAGCAGCCGCTTGCACTCCGAGATCAGCACCGGGTCGCCCTCGGGGTCGGTGCGGAAGGCCAGCCGCAGCACCGCGTCCGCGCACTCCAGGGCGACCCGCAGGGCCAGCCGGGGGTTGCTGTGCGGGTCGTCGCCGCCTTCCGGGGCCTGGGTGCCGACGAGCACCTCGCCGATGACCGACCAGAGCCGGTCGGCGGCGACGGTGTTGTTCTCCCGGTCGGCCGTCCAGCAGGTGCATCCCGCTGGTGTCCTCCACGCCGACGGCGCCGAAGTCGACCACGCCGAAGCCGGGTACCGAGCGGTGCATGGCGACATACTCCTCGACCGCGAGGTCCACCAGCTCGCCGGTGTGCGCGGGCGGCTCGGCGCTGACGCGCCGGCTCAGCCGTTCGGCGTAGTGCTCCAGATTGCGTTCGGCCAGCGCCCCGAGCAGGCCCTCCACGCCGGGGAAGAACTGGTAGAGGGTACCGATGGGCACCTCCGCCCGGCGGGCCACCTCCTTGGTGGTGAGGCCGGTGTAGCCGACCTCGTCCAGCAGTTCCGCGCAGGCGTCGAGGATCCGGCCGAAGCGCTCCAGGCTGCGTCGCTGGACCGGACGGCGGCGGACGGCGGAGCCCGGCACGGGGGCGGGAGTCGGCATGGATCCACTCTGCCGGATCGGGGGTGGCATTGGCGAGCAGATAACGCGAGTATGACTCATGTTTATAGGACCCATTGGACCTGATGGACAGGAGTCACCCGCCCATGCCTTCTGCGTCGCCCAAGTCATCCAGATCACAGGACTTGCCCAAGCAACTCCAGGCACAGGGATCATCCGACTCATCCCAAAGCACTGATCCAGTCGGATCAGCCGACGGATACCGGCTTCCGGTCGGGTTCCGCTGGGGGGTGGCCACCTCCGCCTACCAGATCGAGGGCGGGGCGGCCGAGGACGGCAAGGGGCCGTCCATCTGGGACACCTTCACCGCCCGGCCCGGCGTGGTCCGTGACGGCCGGAGCGGCGGCACCGCCTGCGACCACTACCACCGCCATGCCGGGGATGTGGCGCTGATGCGCGGCCTGGGCCTGGACGCCTACCGCTTCTCGGTCTCCTGGCCGCGGGTGCAGCCCGGTGGCGCGGGCCCGGTCAACGGCGCGGGCCTGGACTTCTACGACCGGCTGGTGGACGAGCTGCTCGCGGCGGGATCGTGCCCACCCCGACGCTGTTCCACTGGGACCTGCCGCAGGCCCTGGAGGATGCCGGTGGCTGGCTGAACCGGGACACCGCCCACCGCTTCGGCGAGTACGCGGGCATCGTCGCCGACCGGCTCGGGGACCGGGTCGGCAGCTGGATCACGCTCAATGAGCCGGTGGTGCACATGGTCTACGGCTACGCCTTCGGGATCCACGCGCCCGGCCGGACGCTGATGCTGGGGGCGCTGCCGACCGCGCACCACCAGCTGCTCGGCCACGGACTGGCGGTGGCGGCGCTGCGGGCCCGGGGCGCGGGCGAGGTGCTGGTGGCCAACAACCACAGCCCGGTCCGGCTCGCGGCCGACAGCAACAGCACCGACAGCAACGGCACCGACAGCGAGGGCAGCGACAGGAAGGGCACCGAGGCGGACCGGGCGGCCGCCGAGGCGTACGACATCCTGCACAACCGGCTGTTCGCCGACCCGCTGCTGCTCGGCCGCTACCCGGACCTGTCGGCCTTCGGCCTGCCCGACCCGGACTGGGGCGGTCTGGTCCGCGAGGGCGACCTGCGGACGATCTCCGCGCCGCTGGACGCGCTGGGGGTGAACTACTACAACCCGAGCTGGATCGCCGCCCCGGCTGAGGGCTCGGAGCTGCCGTTCACCATCGCCGAGCCGCCCGAGGGGCGCTACCGGCGCACCGCCTTCGGCTGGCCGGTGGTCCCCGACGGGCTGACCGAGCTGCTGCTGCGGTTCAAGGAGCGCTACGGCGTCGCCCTGCCGCCGCTGCTGATCACCGAGAACGGCTGTTCGCTGGCGGACGACGGCCCGGTGGGCGGGGCCGCGCCGGTGGATCAGGAGCGGATCGACTATCTGCGCGGCCATATCGACGCGGTCGGGGCCGCGGTCGCCCGCGGTGTGGATGTCCGGGGCTACTTCACCTGGTCGCTGCTGGACAACTTCGAGTGGGCCGAGGGCTACCAGCAGCGCTTCGGCCTGGTCCACGTCGACTTCGACACCCAGGTGCGCACCCCCAGGGCCTCCTACGGGTGGTACCGGGACCGGATCGCCCGCCACCGGGCCGGGCGCTGACCCCGGAACCCCGCCTGCTTCATCCCGATTTGCGGCATAGGTTTGGCAACGATCGCCGTTCAGCCTTGACGGGAGATAACACCATTGGCTGAGCTTAGGGTTCATTAGTTGTAGCTGGACTCCGCCGCAAGGACGCGGCAGGACCCTGGTCGCCGTCGAGTTGCCGGGTTCGGGAGGGTGGAACATGTCCGTGGATACGCCGGGATCGCAGTCTTCGCTGCATCGGGCCAACCTGGAACGAGTGCTGAGGGCTGTCCGGATGGCCGGCTCGCTGACGCAGGCCGAGATCGCCCGGAGCACCGGCCTGTCGGCCGCGACGGTGTCCAATATCGTCCGCGAGCTGAAGGACGCGGGGACCGTCGTGGTCACCCCGACCTCCTCCGGCGGGCGGCGGGCACGCAGCGTGTCGCTGAGCGCGGACGCCGGGATCGTGGTGGGCGTCGACTTCGGACACTCCCATCTCCGGGTGGCCGTGGGGAACCTGGCGCACCGGGTGCTCGCGGAGGAGAGCGAGCCGATCGACACCGACGCCTCCGCCGACCAGGGCTTCGGCCGGGCCGAGCTGCTGGTGCACCGGCTGCTGGAGCAGACCGGGTTCCGGTCGGAGAAGGTGATCGGGGTGGGCCTGGGCGTGCCCGGCCCGATCGACGGGGAGACCGGGGCGCTCGGCTCCACCGCGATCCTGCCCGGCTGGACTGGTATCTCCCCTGGTCAGGAGCTTTCCAGCCGCCTGGGCATGCCGGTCTATGTGGACAACGACGCCAACCTGGGGGCCCTGGGCGAGCTGGTCTGGGGGCCGGGCGGGGACTGTCCGACCTGGCCTACATCAAGGTGGCCAGCGGTGTCGGCGCCGGTCTGGTGATCTCCGGTCAGATCTACCGGGGCCCGGGCGGTACGGCCGGGGAGATAGGCCACATCACCCTGGACGAGTCGGGGCCGGTCTGCCGTTGCGGCAACCGCGGCTGCCTGGAGACCTTTGTGGCCGCCCGGCACATCCTGAGCCTGCTCAGCGGCAGTCACGGGGCCGATCTGACGGTCCCCAAGGTGGTCCAGCTGGCCCAGCGCGGCGACCTCGGCTGCCGCCGGGTGCTGGCCGACGCCGGGCGGCAGATCGGCACCGGTGTGGCCAACCTCTGCAACCTGCTGAACCCCCGTCGGGTGATCCTCGGTGGCGACCTGGCCGAGGCCGGTGACCTGGTGCTCGACCCGATCCGGGAGTCCGTGGCCCGGTACGCCATCCCCAGCGCCGCCAGGCAGCTCTCGGTGGTCCCGGGGACCCTCGGCGGCCGGGCCGAGGTTCTTGGAGCCTTGCTTGGCGCTGGTGATGTCCGAGATGAGTGACTCTGGGGCGTTGCCCGCCACCGAGGGTAGGGAATCCGGCCGTTCGGTTGCGGTCATGCCTTCAGGAAGATAACGAATGGGTTCGGATTGGCGTCAGAGCGGATTTACTTATTGACGCCATACTCGTTCGAAGGGTTGACTCCCTGACACCTCGGTCGCAAAGTAGCGACCGCGTCAGGGAGGCACCCCAAAGATGAACACAACTCTCCGCCGCACTGTCATCGCCACCGCTGCAGTCTCCATGGCTCTCGGCATGGCGGCCTGTGGCAAGGCCGGCTCTTCGTCTTCTTCCTCGTCTGCGTCCAGCTCTTCCAGCACCGGGGCCAGCACCTCTGCTTCCGGCGCCATCGGGCTGCTGCTCCCCGACAACGTCACCGCCCGTTACGCCGCCTTCGACAAGCCGCAGATCACCGCCGAGATCAAGACCCTCTGCTCGGCCTGCACCGTCGACTACGCGAACGCCGCCGGCAGCGCCGCCACCCAGGCGCAGCAGATGTCCACCATGGTCGCCAACGGGGACAAGGTGATCATCCTGGACGCCGAGGACGGCGCGGGCATCAAGTCCACTGTCGAGGCCGCTGTCGCCAAGGGCGTCAAGGTCGTGGCGTACGACCGCCTCGCCGAGGGCCCGGTCTCGGCCTACGTGTCCTACGACAACGAGAAGGTCGGAGAGCTCCAGGGTGCCGCCCTGCTCACCGCGCTCGGCGCCAAGGCCACCCCCTCCACCAAGATCGTCGAGATCGACGGCGCCGCCTCCGACCCGAACGCCGCGCAGTTCAAGGCCGGCTTCCAGGAAGCCGTCAAGGGCAAGATCGACATCGCCTACGACCAGAGCGGCAACTGGGACGCCCCCACGGCCAACCAGGAGACCACCGCGGCCATCCAGCAGCTGGGCAAGGCCAACGTCGCCGCCGTCTACTCGGCCAACGACGGCATGGCCGCCGGTGTCGCCGCCGCCCTCAAGGGCGCGGGCCTCTCCGGCATCCCGCTGACCGGCCAGGACGCCCAGATCGACGGCGTCCAGCGGATCCTCGCCGGCACCCAGTACGTCACCATCTACAAGGCGCCGACCCCGGAGGCCCAGGCCGCCGCGAAGCTGGCCGTGGCGCTGCTCCAGGGCAGCCCCGCGGTGAACACCATCGCCACCGGCACTCAGACCAGCCTGTCGGGCAACACCGTCCCGTCGCTGCTGCTGACCCCGATCGCGGTGACCAAGGCGAACGTCGAGTCCGTGATCGTCAAGGGCGACCTGTACCCCGCCTCGCAGATCTGCACCGCGGAGTTCGCCAGCTACTGCGCCGCTGACGGCATCAAGTAGGTCGACCGCAGCGAAGCGGTCGGCCCGGATCTCCGGCAGCAACAAGCATCGCCCCGCGCGGGAACACCGCGCGGGGCGCAGCGCGGATCCGTTCGCAATGGCACGATGATATGACCATGCGTCAGTTTTAGATGCCCAGGGCAGGTCAGCCACCGTCCCGGGCGGCATTTCCCTAGCTCTTCGCACGACAACTGCGCCTGGGACGGCGCGGCAACCCACCCGAGGCACCGGGTGGTCAAAGGAGTTGGTTCACGTGACAAGCGCACCCGTACTGGCGTTGCGCGGGGTCTCCAAGCGGTTCGGCGCCGTGCAGGCCCTGACGGACGTCGACCTCGAGGTCCACGCCGGTGAGGTGGTCGCCCTGGTCGGCGACAACGGCGCCGGCAAGTCGACCCTGGTCAAGACCATCGCCGGGGTTCACCCCATCGACGACGGCGCGATCGAGTGGGAGGGCAAGCAGGTCGGCATCAACCGGCCGCAGGACGCCCAGCACCTGGGTGTCGCCACCGTCTACCAGGACCTCGCGCTCTGCGACAACCTCGACGTGGTCGGCAACCTCTACCTCGGCCGCGAGCTGCGCCGCTTCGGAACCCTGGACGAGGTGTCCATGGAGAAGAAGGCCCGCGAACTGCTCAGCACGCTGTCCATCCGCATCCCCAGCGTCCGGATCCCGATCGCCGGCCTGTCCGGCGGTCAGCGCCAGGTCGTGGCCATCGCCCGCGCGCTGATCGGCGACCCCAAGATCGTCATCCTGGACGAGCCCACCGCCGCCCTCGGCGTGGAGCAGACCGCCCAGGTCCTGGACCTGGTCGAGCGCCTGCGCGAGCGCGGCCTCGGGGTCATCCTGATCAGCCACAACATGGCCGACGTGAAGGCCGTCGCGGACACCGTCGCGGTGCTGCGACTGGGCCGCAACAACGGCGTGTTCCCCGCGCGGGAGACCACCCACGAAGACATCATCGCCGCGATCACCGGTGCCACCGACAACGCGGTGACCCGGCGCAAGGCGCGCACGGCGGAGGCAACCAAGTGAGCGACACCGGCAACGACACCATCACCACCCCGACGCCGAGCCCGCGCCGCAGGCCCCGTCCGGCGCCGTGGACCCCCGCCTGCTCGTCCGCGAGGAGGGCTTCAAGGGGTACATCAGCGAGTTCAAGCGCAAGGTGCGCGGCGGCGAGCTCGGCTCGCTGCCGGTCATCGGCGGCCTGATCATCATCTGGATCGTCTTCGGACTCCAGAACAGCAAGTTCCTCCAGCCCGCCAACATCGGCGAGATCAGCTTCTTCCTGGCCGCCACCGGT
Source organism: Streptacidiphilus sp. 4-A2 (assembly GCA_014284505.1). Classification (GTDB taxonomy): domain Bacteria; phylum Actinomycetota; class Actinomycetes; order Streptomycetales; family Streptomycetaceae; genus Streptacidiphilus. The sequence continues at coordinate 8,368,041 of JAAFYY010000001.1, forward strand.
ATGGCCTCGCTGGGCCTGATCTTCGTGCTGGTCCTCGGCGAGATCGACCTGTCGGTGCTCTCCGTCAGCGGTCTGTCCGCGGCGGTCTTCGGCTGGCTGGCGGTCATCCACGGCATCAACGCCTGGCTGGCCGTGCTGCTGTCGATCCTCAGCGGCGTCGTCATCGGCGCGCTCCAGGGCTTCTTCTTCGCCAAGATCGGCGTCCCGGCCTTCGTGGTCACCCTGGCCGGCAACCTCGGCTGGTTCGGCGTGATGCTGTGGCTGCTCGGCAGCGGCAGCGTCGGCGGCAGCATCACCCTGAACGACTCCGGCTTCATGCACGACCTGGGCCAGAACTCCTACTTCATGGGCGGTGACATCGCCGGCGGCTACATCCTCGCCGGGCTCGCCGTCGCCGCCATGCTCGGCGGGTCGCTGCTGGAGCAGCGCCGCCGCCGCGCCGCCGGGGTGCCCTTCCGCCCGACCACCGAGATCGTGCTGCGCACCGCGGCGCTGGCGCTGGTCTCCTTCGCGGCCGCGTACGAGCTGAACCAGGCCAGCGGTGTGCCCACCGCGTGCTGTTCCTGGCCGCGCTGGTGATCTGCGACTTCGTGCTGCGCCGCACCAGCTACGGCCGGAAGATCTTCGCGGTCGGCGGCAGCATCGAGGCCGCCCGCCGCGCCGGTATCAGCGTCCCCGCCATCCGGATCTCGGTGTTCGCGATCTCCGGCGGCTTCGGCGCCCTCAGTGGTCTGTTCTACGCGGGCTGGAGCTTCAGCGCCCAGGAGAGCGCCGGACAGGGCGCCTGGCTGATGCTGGCCATCGCGGCCGCCGTCATCGGCGGCACCAGCCTCTTCGGCGGACGCGGCAAGGCCTGGTCGGCGCTGCTCGGCATGCTGGTGATCCAGTCGATCACCACCGGCCTCCAGCTGCTCGGCCTCCAGTCCGACGTCGAGTACATGATCACGGCCGTGGTGCTGCTCGCCGCAGTCGTCATCGACTCGGTCTCCCGCCGGACCCAGAAGGCGTCCGGCCGCGGCTGACCGCCGCAGGCGCCCTGCCTGCGGGGCACAACCGGGCCCCCGGGGCCCGCAACCGGACTGCCGATCCTGGACGGATCTCTTGAGGGGGAGCTCCGCCCGAGCCGGGTCGGCACGCACAGACTGCCCGGCACCGAACCGCTCCGGTGCCGGGCAGTCGCGTGCCCGGGCGCGCGCCCGACTAGACTCTGGTCCTTGGCCCACAAAGCTTCGGTCCACAAAGCTTCCGTGTCGACAAAGGAGGAACGGGTGGCCCTGCTGACCCGCATTCGGGGACCACGCGACCTGGATCGCCTCACCCCGGGCAGCTCACAGCCCTGGCCGAGGAGATCCGCGGCTTCCTCGTCGACGCCGTCTCCAAGACCGGCGGACACCTCGGACCCAACCTGGGCGTGGTCGAGCTGACCATCGCCCTGCACCGGGTGTTCGACTCGCCCAAGGACCGCATCCTCTTCGACACCGGCCACCAGAGCTATGTGCACAAGCTGCTCACCGGCCGCCAGGACTTCTCCAGCCTGCGGGTCAGGGGCGGACTGTCCGGCTACCCCTCACGCGCCGAGTCCGAGCACGACTTCATCGAGAACTCGCACGCCTCGACCGTCCTCGGCTACGCCGACGGCCTGGCCAAGGCCGACGAGATCCGCGGCCTGCGGGACCGGCACGTGGTCGCCGTCATCGGCGACGGCGCGCTCACGGCGGCATGGCCTGGGAGGCGCTGAACAACATCGCCGAGGCCCAGGACCGGCCGCTGATCATCGTGGTCAACGACAACGAGCGCTCCTACTCGCCGACCATCGCGGCCTGGCGAACCACCTGGCCACGCTGCGCACCACCCAGGGCTACGAGCGCTTCCTGTCCTGGGGCAAGGACGCACTCCAGCGCACCCCGGTCGTCGGCCAGTCGCTGTTCGAGACGCTGCACGGCGCCAAGAAGGGCCTGAAGGACTTCATCGCCCCGCAGGGCATGTTCGAGGATCTCGGCCTGAAGTACGTCGGCCCCATCGACGGCCACGACGAGCAGGCGCTGGAGTCCGCGCTGAAGCGGGCCAGGGGCTTCGGCGGGCCGGTCATCGTGCACTGCATCACCGAGAAGGGCCGCGGCTACCGCGCGGCCGAGCAGAACGAGGAGGACCGCTTCCACGCGGTCGGGGTGATCCACCCGGACACCGGCCTGCCGGTCGGCGGCAAGCCCACGCCGCCGACTGGACCTCGGTCTTCGGCGAGGAGATGGTCGCTCTCGGCCGCGAGCGCGCTGACCTGGTCGCGATCACCGCCGCCATGCTGCACCCGGTCGGACTGGGCCCCTTCGCCAAGGCCTTCCCGGACCGCATCTTCGACGTCGCATCGCCGAGCAGCATGCCGCGGTCAGCGCGGCCGGGCTGGCCACCGGCGGGCTGCACCCGGTGGTCGCGGTTTACGCGACCTTCCTGAACCGGGCCTTCGACCAGGTGCTGATGGATGTGGCGCTGCACCGCTGCGGCGTCACCCTTCGTGCTGGACCGGGCCGGGGTCACCGGCACCGACGGCGCCAGCCACAAACGGCATGTGGGACATGTCCATCATGCAGGTCGTCCCCGGGCTGCGGCTGGCCGCGCCCCGCGACGCCGACCAGCTCCGTGCCCAGCTGCGGGAGGCGGTCGCGGTCGAGGACGCGCCGACCGTCGTCCGCTACTCCAAGGGCGCCGTCGGGCCCCGATCGCCGCGGTCGGCCGGATCGGCGGCATGGACGTGCTGCGCGGGCCCGGAGCCGGCCGGCAAGGTCCGCGCGGATGTGCTGCTGGTCTCCGTCGGGGCGATGGCCGAGACCTGTCTGGCCGCCGCCGACCTGCTCGCGGCCCGCGGCATCAGCTGCACCGTGGTCGACCCGCGCTGGGTCAAGCCGGTGGACCCGGCGCTGCCCGCGCTGGCCGCCGAGCACCGGCTGGTGGTCACCGTCGAGGACAACGGCCGGGTCGGCGGGGTCGGCACGACCATCGCCCAGGCCCTGCGCGACGCCGGGGTGGATGTCCCGCTGCGGGACTTCGGCATCCCGCAGGAGTTCCTGGACCACGCCTCCCGGGCGCAGATCCTGGAGCAGATCGGCCTCACCGCCCCGGCCATCGCCGAGCGGGTCGCCGATGTCGTCGCCAAGCAGAAGCAGACCGACCAGGTGCTGTAGCCGGGCGCGGGCGGGCCGCGCGACCCGCCCGCGCGACCCGCCTGTCCGCCCGCCTGTCCGCCCGCCTGTCCGCCCGCCTGCCTGCGCCGCCTGTCTGCGCCGTGCCTGTCCGCCTGCCTGCGCGGCCAGCGGCCCGACCGGTAGCGTGGACCCGTGGTCGACGAGCCGTCAGCGAAGCCCCGGAAGGCGATGTCCGCGGGCCCGGCGGTGGTGCTGCCACTGGACCGGCCCGGAACGGCCGAGCTGTACGCCCGCGCCCGTGAGGCGCTGCGCACCGGCTACTGGGCCAGGCTGGTCCCGCTGCTGGCGGCGCTGGCGCTGCTGACCCATCTGCCCTCGTTCGACCGCCCGCTGTGGAACCGGACGAGGGCTATCTGGCGACCGAGGCCAGGATGCTGGCCGGTGGCGGCGTCCTCTACAACACCGTGGTCGACCGCAAGCCGCCGCTGCTGCCGTGGCTGTACGACCTGGCCTTCCATGTGTTCGGCTCGGCCTCGCTGTGGCCGCTGCGGGTGCTCGCCCTCGCCGCGCACCTGACCACCGCACTGCTGCTGGCCGCGATCGCCCGCAAGCGCTGGGGAGACCGGGCCGGCGCGGCGGCCGGAGTGCTGTATCTGCTGCTCTCGATCGGGCTGGCCCCGCCGGACAGCCAGGCGGCCACCTTCGAGGTGTTCATGCTGCCGTCCACCGCCGCCGCGTTCTGGTACGCCCAGGAGGGGCGCTGGGGCCCGGCCGGGGCCGCGACCGCCGTCGCCGCGCTCACCAAGCAGACCGGCGGGGCCGTGCTGCTGCCGCTGCTGTGGCTGCTCTGGCGCGGCCGCGGGGAGCGCCGGCGGTCGCTGCCGGCGCTGCTCTTCGGCTTCGGGCTGCCGGTCGCGGTGATCGCCTGCTCCACCGGGGTCCGGCGCTTCTTCTTCTGGGTGGTCTCCGGCAGCAGCGGCTATGCCTCCCCGGACGGCGCCTGGCTGGACATGCTGGAGCGGGTGCTGGGCAACAGCGCCATCCTCGGCGCGGCCGCGCTCGGGCTGCTGGTGCCGCTGGCCCGCGCCGCGGGCGGGCGCCGCGGCACGAGGACGCCGACCTGTGGGTCTGGTTCGGGCCTCCTGGCTCGGGGTGATCACCGGCTTCCACTTCTTCGGCCACTACTTCCTGCAACTGCTGCCGCCGCTGGTGCTGCTGGGCGTGGGCGCGGTCGCCCGCGGCGCGGCCCGCTGGTGGCCGGTGCTCGCCTACTCGGTGCTGGCCTGCACGGTCTTCTGTGTCCTCGGCTTCGTCTGGCCGCAGCAGTCGGTGCGGCACGCGGTCTCGGTGGCGCGGGTCGTCGCCAAGGACTCCACCCCGCAGGAGTCGGTACTGGTCTGGGAATGCACCCGGAGATGTACTGGCTCGCGGACCGCAAACCGGCCACCCGTTATCTCACCGCCGGACTTCTCACCAACTTCTCAGGCGGCCGGGACGGGCAGGGAGTGGGCGTCGACCGGGGCGTCGCGTCCAGCTGGAAGGTCTTCGAAACCGAGATGGCCAGGCATCTTCCGGAGGTGGTGGTCGACGACTCGGCCGGTGCGCCCTACGCCCCCAGGTACATCGCCCCGATCAGGGCACTGCTCGCGGCCCACTACGATCGGGTGGGACAGGACGGCACCACGGTGATCTACCGGCTGCGTCCGGGCGGCGCGCCGCACCGGCAGGCGCCCCGGCCCGACCGGCCCATCCGGACCGCGTCGGCCCATCCGGACGGCGTCGGCCCCTAGCGACCCCGAGGCGACGGTTCTTGCAATCCCGTGCCATTCTGTCGGTTGCAGAACCCGGATTTCGGAAGAGGGACCCCCACAGTGAAGCGTGCTGACGGCAAGAACCGGACACCCAGCGAAACCAAGACGCAGGGGCCGGTGGGGCGGCCGCGGAGGACACCCACTCCTCGGTGCTGCGCTGGGTGGTCATCGGCGGCATGGTGCTGGCGGTCTTCGCCATCGCCGGGCTGATCGGCTCCTATGTCCGTGACTACAAGGCCCGGAAGCTCGCGCCGCCCGCCTCGGCGGCCGGTCCCAGCGCGCTGGCGGTGCCGATCTACGGGCACGCCGCGGTGACCCTGACCGTCTTCGAGGACATGCGGGACCCGGCCAGCCTCCAGTTCTCGCAGACCTTCGACCCGACGCTGGCGCACCTGGTCGCCTCCGGCACGGTCAACGTCTACTACCGCGAGGTCGCGGGCATGGACGCCAGCGAGGGCGGCAACGGCTCGCTCTACGCGGGCAACGCGCTGGCCTGCGCCCAGGACGCCAAGCTCTTCCCGCAGTACCGCCAGGTGCTGCTGGCCAACCAGCCCACCTCCTCGGACGACACCTTCGGCTCCAAGGCCAAGCTGATCGACCTCTCCAAGAAGGTCGCCGGCCTGGACACCGACGTCTTCCGCTCCTGCGTGAACAGCGGCACCCACGACGTCTGGGTCAAGGACTCCACCTCGGCCTTCAAGAAGATCAGCCAGACCGGCGTGCCGGTGCTGACCATGTCGGTGCTGCCGCAGACCACCGACCAGTTCAGCACCGCTACAGCAGCAGCCTGCCGCTCACCCCGCAGCAGCTGACCAGCAAGGTGCTGGCCGCCCGCAGACCGCGCCGACCGACCAGCCCACGGCCACCCCTCCTCCTGACCTGAGCACCTGCTCCCGCTGCGGACCGGGCCACTGAGGGCCGGTCTTCAGCGCGGGCCCTGCCGGAGGTAGCGTGACGCCCATGACGACCCTTGGACAGCCGTCCGGCGTGTGGGCGACCGCAGTCGGCGTGGCCCGGATCCGGGCCTTCGAGAGCGCCCGCGAGAACGCGCTGTTCGACGACCCGCTGGCGGCCGCCTTCGCGACCGCCGGCGGGTTTTCGGTGCAGCCTCCCCCGCAGGCCGAGGACCTGTCGCCGCAGGAGGAGGCGCGGCGGCGGCGCTGGCGCGCGGTGGCCTTCTCGGTGGTGATCAGGACCAGGTTCCTGGACGACCTGCTGGCCGAGGCGGTCGGCTCCGGCGTGCGCCAGGTGGTGCTGCTGGGCGCGGGCATGGACAGCCGGGCCTACCGGCTGGACTGGCCCGCGGGGACCAGGCTGTTCGAACTGGACACCGCCGAGCCGCTGGACTTCAAGGAGTCCGTGCTCCGCGCCGAGCGGGCGCGGCCGCGCTGCGAGCGGCGCACGGTCGCGGTGGACCTGCGTGAGGACTGGCCGGCCGCGCTGGCGGCGGCCGGGCACGATCCGGCCCTGCCCACCGTCTGGATCGCCGAGGGCCTGCTGATCTACCTGCCGCAGGAGGCGGTGGACCTGCTGCTGGACCGGATCGGCGGGCTGTCCGCGCCGGGCAGCCGGATGGGCCTGACCATGGGCTCCCAGCAGACCCTGGAGCGCTTCGCCGAGGACCAGGGCACGGCGGCCGACATGTGGGTCTCGGCGATGCCGGACGACCCGGTCGGCTGGCTGGCCGGTCATGGCTGGGACGCCGGGTTCCACACCGTCACGGAGCGCGCGGCCGCCTACGGCCGGCCGGTCGCCGAACCCTCGCCGCCACGGCGCGGGCCGGGCGGCCTGGTCTCCGCCCGCCGCCGCTGAGGCCCGAGTACGCCGAAGGCCGGCCGCCCCGAGGGGCAGCCGGCCTTCTTGCGTGTTCCGGGTGACGCGTGGTGCCGCGTGTTCCGGCTACGCCGGGACGCTGGCGACGCCCTGGGCGAGGAACGGCTTGCCGTTCACCCGCTCCGAGACGCCCGAGCGGTCCAGGTACGGGGTGATCCCGCCGAGGTGGAAGGGCCAGCCCGCGCCGGTGATCAGGCACAGGTCGATGTCCTGGGCCTCGGCGACGACGCCCTCGTTCAGCATCAGCGCGATCTCCTCGGCGACCGCGGTCAGCGCCCGGTCCAGGACCTGCTCCGGGGTCAGCACGGTGTCGCCGACCTGGAGCAGCGCGGCGACCTCGGGGTCGATCTCCTGCTGCCCGGAGGCCCAGGTGTAGAAGCCGCGCTTGCCGGCCTTGACCACCCGCTCCAGGTTCTCCGAGACGTGGAAGCGCTCCGGGAAGGCCGCGTGCAGGGTCTCCGAGACGTGCAGCGCGATGGCCGGGCCGACCAGCTCGATCAGCACGATCGGGGACATCGGCAGGCCGAGCGGCTCGACGCCCTTCTCGACGGTCTCGATCGGGGTGCCCTCGTCGACGACCTTCTGGATCTCGCCCATGAAACGGGTGAGGATCCGGTTGACCACGAACGCCGGAGCGTCCTTGACCAGCACCGCGGTCTTCTTCAGCGACTTGGCCACGCCGAAGGCGGTGGCCAGCGAGGCGTCGTCGGTCTGCTCGCCGCGGACGATCTCCAGCAGCGGCAGCACGGCGACCGGGTTGAAGAAGTGGAAGCCGACGACCCGCTCCGGGTGCTCCAGCTTGGCGGCCATCTCGGTGACCGACAGCGAGGAGGTGTTGGTGGCGAGCACGCAGGTCGGCGAGACCACGGCCTCGACGTCCGCGAAGACCTGCTGCTTGACGCCCAGCTCCTCGAACACCGCCTCGATCACGAAGTCCGCGTCGGAGAAGGCCTCGGCCTTGTCGAGCGAACCGGTGACCAGGCCCTTGAAGCGGTTGGCGGTGTCCTGGTTGATCCGGCCCTTGCCGAGCAGCTTGTCGATCTCCTCGTGGACATAGCCCACGCCCTTGTCGACCCGCGCCTGGTCGATGTCGGTGAGCACCACCGGCACCTTCAGCCGGCGGACGAACAGCAGCGCCAGCTGCGAGGCCATCAGGCCCGCGCCGACCACGCCGACCTTGCTGACCGGGCGGGCCAGGCTCTTGTCCGGCGCGCCGGCGGGGCGCTTGCCGCGCTTCTGCACCAGGTTGAAGGCGTAGATGCCGCTGCGCAGCTCGCCGCCCATGATCAGGTCGGCCAGCGCCTGGTCCTCGGCGTCGAAGCCGGCCTGGAGCGAGGCCGCGTCGCCGAGCCGGCCGTCCTTGGCCGCGGCGATGATGTCCAGCGCCCGGTAGGGGGCCGGGGCCGCGCCGTGGACCTTGGAGTCGGCGATGAAGCGGCCGTGGGCGACGGCCTGGTCCCAGGCCTCGCCGCGGTCGATCTCCGGACGCTCGACCACGGTCTCGCCCTTGAGCACGGTCGCCGTCCACAGCAGCGACTGCTCCAGGAAGTCGGCCGGGGCGAAGATCGCGTCGGCGATGCCCAGGTCGAACACCTGCTTGCCCTTGAGCTGGCGGTTCTGGCTGAGCGAGTTCTCGATGATCACCGAGATCGCCTTGGCCGGGCCGATCAGGTTGGGCAGGATGGTGCAGCCGCCCCAGCCCGGCACCAGGCCGAGGAAGCACTCCGGCAGCGAGAACGCCGGGACGCCGGTGCTGACCGTGCGGTAGGTGCAGTGCAGGCCGACCTCGACGCCGCCGCCCATGGCCGCGCCGTTGTAGTAGGTGAAGCTGGGCACCGGCAGCGCGGCGATCCGCTTGAAGACGTCGTGGCCGCCCTTGCCGATGGCCAGCGCGTCGCTGTGCTCCTTGAGCACCTCGACGCCCTTGAGGTCGGCGCCGACAGCGAAGATGAAGGGCTTGCCGGTGATCCCGACGGCGACGATCTCGCCGGCCGCGGCCTCCCGCTCGACCTGGTCCAGCGCCTCGGCCAGGTTGGCCAGCGAGCCGGGGCCGAAGGTGGTGGGCTTGGTGTGGTCGAAGCCGTTGTCCAGGGTGATCAGCGCGAAGCGCCCGGCCCCGAGCGGCAGGTCCAGGTGGCGGACCTGGGCGGAGGTGACGACCTCGTCCGGGAACAGCTCGTGTGCGCGCTTGAGCAGCGCGGTGGTGTCGCTCACTTCTGCCCCTCGAAGTTCGGGTTCTCCCAGACGACCGTTCCGCCCATGCCCATGCCGATGCACATGGTGGTGATGCCGTAGCGGATGTCGGGGCGCTGCTGGAAGCGGTGCGCCAGCTGGTTCATCAGCCGGACGCCGGTGGAGGCCAGCGGGTGGCCGAAGGCGATGGCGCCGCCGTACGGGTTGACCCGCTCGTCGTCGTCGGCGATGCCGTAGTGGTCGAGCAGCGAGAGCACCTGGACCGCGAACGCCTCGTTGATCTCGAAGGCGCCGATGTCGTCGATCGACAGACCGGCCTTGAGCAGGGCCTTCTCGGTCGCGGGGACCGGTCCGATGCCCATGACCTCGGGCTCGACCCCGGCGTAGGCGAAGGAGAGCATGCGCATCTTGACCGGCAGGCCGAGCTCGCGGGCCACGTCCTCGGCGGCCAGCAGCGAGGCGGTCGCGCCGTCGTTGAGACCGGCCGCGTTGCCCGCGGTGATCCGGCCGTGCGGGCGGAACGGGGTCTTCAGACCGGCCAGCGACGCCATGGTGGTGCCCGGGCGCATCGGCTCGTCGGCGGTGGCCAGGCCCCAGCCGGTCTCGCCGCCCGCCGGGTTGGTGCGGCGGATGGCCACCGGCACCAGGTCGGGCTGGATGTCGCCGTTGGCGTACGCCTTGGCGGCCTTCTCCTGGCTGGCGACCGCGAACGCGTCGCAGCGCTCCTTGGTCAGCTGCGGCAGCCGGTCGTGCAGGTTCTCCGCGGTCATGCCCATGAACAGGGCCGACTCGTCGACCAGCTTCTCGGACAGGAAACGCGGGTTGGGGTCGACGCCCTCGCCCATGGGGTGGCGGCCCATGTGCTCGACACCACCGGCGATGGCGATGTCGTAGGCGCCGAAGGCGATGCCGCCGGCGACGGCGGTGGCGGTCATCGCGCCGGCGCACATCCGGTCGATGGAGTATCCGGGGACGCTCTTGGGCAGGCCCGCCAGCAGCGCGGCGCTCCGGCCCAGGGTCAGGCCCTGGTCGCCGATCTGGGTGGTGGCGGCGATGGCCACGTCGTCGACCCGGGCCGGGTCCAGGCCGGGGTTGCGGCGCAGCAGCTCACGCATGGCCTTGATCACCAGATCATCGGCGCGGGTCTCCGCGTAGATGCCCTTCGGTCCTGCCTTGCCGAACGGGGTGCGGACGCCGTCGACGAAGACGACGTCCCTCGCGGTACGAGGCACGATGGCTCTCCTCCCAAGTCCCCAACGATGGGGGGCCCAAATGTGGTAGCGGCCCAGCTGGACCGGCGGGGCGCGGCTGACGGGAAATGAGTCGCCGACGTCCCTGAGGAGATGCTACCCGCTAGTAACTATGTTGCCCAGACGTAGCCCCCGCGGACCTACTCGACAGTAGGGCTCCCGGTGCCGCGGTGCTCCGCCGGACGCGCCGGAACCGTCCGGCGGGACTCGGTGAAAGCACCGGCCACCACCGGCGAGACCAGCTCCACCTGCCAGGGCCGGGCGCCGAGCCCGGACAGGGCGGCGGCGATCGCCTCCGGTGTCGGATCGGCCGGCGGGGTCCAGCAGACCCGGCGCACCGCCTCCGGGGAGACCAGGTTCTCCTGCGGCAGGTTCAGCGACTCGGCGAGCGTGCTCACCGCGGCTCTGGCCGCCGAGAGCCGGGCGGCGGCCACCGGGTCCTTGTCGGACCAGGAGCGGGGCGGCGGCGGGCCGTCGTGCGGGGCGGTGGCCGGCGGCAGCTGCGGCTCGGGGATCGCCCGGGCCGCCTCGATCGCGGTCATCCACTGCTCCAGCGCCCGCCGGTGCACCCGGGGCCGAAGCCGGCCAGGGCCTGGAGCGCGGCGGTGTTCAGCGGCATCGCGGTGGCGGCGGAGATGATCGCCGCGTCCGAGAGGATCCGCCCGGGTGAGACATCACGCTCCCGGGCCACCTTGTCCCGCAGCTGCCACAGCTCGCGCACCGCCGCCAGCTGCCGGCGGCGGCGGATCTTGTGCACCCCGGAGGTGCGCCGCCAGGGGTCGACCCGGGGTGACGCCGGCGGGGCCGCGGCGATGGCCGCGAACTCCTGCAGCGCCCACTCCAGCTTGCCCTGGGCGGCCAGCTCGGCCTCCAGCGCGTCCCGCAGGTCGACCAGCACCTCGACGTCCAGCGCCGCGTAGCGCAGCCAGGGCTCGGGCAGCGGGCGGGTGGACCAGTCCACCGCGGAGTGGCCCTTCTCCAGGGTCAGCCCGAGCACGCTCTCCACCATCGGGCCGAGGCCCACCCGGGGGAAGCCGGCGATCCGGCCCGCCAGTTCGGTGTCGAACAGGACGGTGGGGCGCATGCCCAGTTCGGCCAGGCAGGGCAGGTCCTGGGTGGCCGCGTGCAGCACCCATTCGGTGTCCGCCAGGGCCGCCCCCAGCTCCGACAGGTCGGGGCAGCCGACCGGGTCGATCAGGGTGCTGCCCGCGCCTTCGCGGCGCAGCTGCACCAGGTAGGCGCGCTGGCCGTACCGGTAGCCGGAGGCCCGCTCGGCGTCGATCGCCACCGGTCCAGTACCGGCGGCGAACCGGGTCACTATCTCAGCGAAGGCGTCGGCGTCCGCGACGACCGGGGGAATGCCCTCCCGGGGGTCGAGCAGCGGGACCGGGCCGCCGGATTCGGAGACGTTCGATGTGTCGGCGGTGTCGGAGATGGCTTCGCGGGCGTCGGTCACGAGCCAAGACTACGCCCGCGCATCCGACCGGTAGGGCCGTGCGCGGGCGTCTGTGCCCGGTCGTACCCCACCGCCCGAAGAGGAACGTTCCCTCGAACGGTGGAGCACATATCGGACTAGTGGATGATCCCGGTGCGAAGTGCCACCGCGACCATGCCCGCGCGGTCCCCGGTGCCCAGCTTCCGGGCGATCCGGGCCAGGTGGCTCTTGACTGTCAGCGCCGACAGCCCCATCGCCACCCCGATCGCCTTGTTCGACTGGCCCTCGGCGACCAGCCGCAGCACCTCGACCTCCCGGCCGGACAGCTCCCGGTAGGCGGGCGGGTGCGGGGTGCCCTGGGCGCTGGGCGCGCCGCCCGGCGCCCCGGGTGCCCCGGGCGCTCCCGGGCGCCGCAGCTGGCCGCCCATGGCCCGGCCGCTCATCGGGTTGATCCCGTTCAGTCCGGGGCGCTGCATTCCGGCGGTGACCCGGGTCCCGGTCACCACATAGCCCTTGACTCCGCCGGCCAGGGCGCTGCGCACCGCGCCGATGTCGTCGGCGGCCGACAGGGCCAGGCCGTTGGGCCAGCCCGCGGCCCTGGTCTCGGCCAGGATGGCCAGTCCCGACCCGTCCGGGAGGTGGACGTCGGCGACGCAGATGTCGCGCGGGGTGCCGACCCGGGGCCGGGCTTCGGCGAGTGAGGACGCCTCGATCACGTCGCGCACGCCCCAGAGCCCACAGATGGCGGGTGACCGTGCTGCGGACGCGCGGGTCCGCACGACCACCTGGCAGTGGGCTTGGTCGACGGTAGGCGACCAGGTTTGCGGGTGTTCGGAAGGACAGACACCAGGCTTCCTGAGGGGATGGCGCGGGGACCCGGGAGACACGATGGGGAGGGTCCTCGTGTGGAAAGGGTCACTGACTGCTTCGGCAGGATGCGTGCCCGGCTTTAGTGAAAGATCACGATTGAGTGAGTAAAGCCGGGACAATTCGCACATCTTGGACTGCTTGACCGAGCCTAAGTCACCCATAAGTGATCAAAAGTGATCGACGCGCCCGAATAAGCCACTCTTCGAGGAATTACTGGTCGATACGCTGAGTATTCGGTGTGCGCGTAGGCGCGCACGCCGGTCGGCGTTCCGGGCCGGGGCCACGCCGCGGGGCGTGCTTTTCGTCACTGTGCGTACCGCCTCGAACGCGCCGACGGCAGGCGCGCGCGGGCGTCGGTCAACCGCTCCCGGTCAGCCGTGACCGTTCAACCGCTCCCGTTCAACTGCTCCCGGTTCAGCGCGGGTGGCGGCGGGTGGGCAGCGGACCGTCCCGGTCACCGCGCGCCGGAGTGGAACGGCGGCAGCCCGCGCACAGGCACAGCAGCTCGCACCAGGCCCGCAGATGCCCGGCGAAGTCACGCGGGTCGTCGACCAGCGGCGTCCAGAGGCCCGGATCTCGATGTCGGTGGTGCTCGGCCGCTGCGAGAGCCCGCCGAAGAACTGCGAGGAGCAGCGCGAGACCGTGCCGCTGGGCTCGGCGTAGCGGCGCCCTGCTGCGCCAGCGAGTCCATCAGCCAGGACCAGCCCACTTCGGACAGCAGCGGGTCGTGCGCCATCTCCGGCTCCAGCTGCGCCCGCCCCAGCGACACCAGCCGGAACTCGCCCTGCCAGGCGTCATGACCCTCCGGCTCGTGCAGCAGCACCAGCTGGCCGCTGGCCAGCTCCTCGTCCTCCAGCTCGACCGCGGCGGACAGCGCGAAGGCATGGGGGCCAGCCGGCGTGGCGCCGGGTCTGGGTGACCACCACCTCCGGGCGCAGCCGCGCCGCCTTCAGGGCGGCCACAGCCTCCCGGAAGGCCGGCGGATCTCCGGGCGCTCCGTCCTCACTCGCGGGTGCCCGCTGACCGCTGCCATGCCGGAAGAGTAAGACGCTGGCACCTTCCGGTGGCGGAGGCACCACCGGCGGGTCTCCATGGCGGCCCTCAAGGGCAGGGTCCGGGTCCCGGGCGGCGGGCGGGGTCGGGCCGCACAGGCACGCATGCGAAGATTCCACCCGTGAGCGACAGCAGCGGGCCGGGCACCGGCCGCACCGATGACGTGGAGAACAGCGCCGTGAAGGACTCCGCCGTGGGCAGCGCAGCCGACAGCAACCCGGCCCTGCGGGACTCCGCGTTCCTGCGGGCCTGCCGTGGCGAGGCCGGGACGCACACCCCGGTGTGGTTCATGCGGCAGGCCGGGCGTTCGCTGCCCGAGTACCTGAAGATCCGCGAGGGCGTCGCCATGCTGGACTCCTGCATGATGCCGGAGCTGGTCAAGGAGATCACCCTGCAGCCGGTGCGCCGCCACAACGTGGACGCGGCGATCTACTTCAGCGACATCATGGTGCCGCTCAAGGCCGTCGGCGTGGACCTCGACATCAAGCCCGGCATCGGCCCGGTCGTCGCCAACCCGATCCGCAGCCGGGCCGACCTGGAGCAGCTGCGCCCGCTGGAGCCGGCCGACGTCTGGTACGTCACCGAGGCCATGGGCCTGATTACCGCCGAGCTCGGCGCCAAGCCGCTGATCGGCTTCGCCGGGCGCCCTACACGCTGGCCAGCTACCTGGTCGAGGGCGGCCCGTCGAAGAACCACGAGCACACCAAGGCGCTGATGTACGGCGACCCGGAGCTGTGGCAGGAGCTGCTGGACCGGCTGGCCGCGATCACCTCGGCCTTCCTCAAGGTGCAGATCGAGGCCGGGGCCTCGGCTGTGCAGGTGTTCGACTCCTGGGTCGGCGCGCTCTCCCCGCGCGACTACCGGCGCTATGTCATGCCCGCCAGCGCCTCGGTGTTCGAGGCCGTCGCCGGCTACGGCGTGCCGCGGATCCACTTCGGTGTGGGCACCGGTGAGCTGCTCGGGCTGATGGGCGAGGCCGGCGCGGACGTGGTCGGCGTCGACTGGCGGGTTCCGCTGGACGAGGCCGCCCGCCGGGTCCCCCGGCAAGGCCCTGCAGGGCAACCTGGACCCGACCATCCTGTTCGCCCCGAGTCCGTGGTGCGGGCCAAGGCGGACGAGGTGCTCGAGTCGGCGGCGGCCAGCGGCCGCGGGCATGTCTTCAACCTCGGCCACGGCGTGCTGCCGAGCACCGACCCGGACGCGCTGACCCGCCTGGTCGCCCACGTGCACGAGCGCACCCAGGCCTGATCCGGGGCCTGATCCCAGGCCTGGTCCAGGGCCTGTCCGGGCCCGGTCCGGTCTGCGGAGGCGGCCGGGTCGGGGTTCGGGCGGCTGTCCGGCCGCCGGGGCCGGTGTGCGAGAGTGGCGGGCATGCACAGCAGCCCAGCGGCGTCTGCGCCGCTCCAGCAGGTCCTGGTCGTCGGCGGTGGCATCGCCGGGCTCGCCGCCGCCGCCCGGCTCAGCGGCGCGGACGGCAGCCCGCCGGTCGCCCGGGTCGTCCTGGCCGAGGCCGGCCCCGGCTCGGCGGCAAGCTGCACGCCGCCGAGATCGAGGGATCACGGTCGACCTCGGCGCGGAGTCCGTGCTCGCCCGCAGGCCGGAGGCGGTCGAACTGGCCCGGGCCGTCGGCCTGGCCGACGCGCTGGAGCCGCCGACCACCGCCAGGGCCGCGATCTGGACCAGGGGCGCGCTGCGGCCCATGCCCGCCGGGCAGCTGATGGGCGTCCCCGGCGATCTGGACGCGCTGGCCGCCTCCGGGGTGCTCTCGGCGGCGGGCCTGGCCCGGGCCGCCGAGGAGCCCGACCTGCCGCCGCTCGACCCGGGCGCGGACGTCTCCGTGGGCCAGTACGTCGGCGAGCACCTCGGGGGTGGTGGACCGGCTGGTCGAACCGCTGCTCGGCGGGGTCTACGCCGGCCAGGCCGACCGGATCTCGCTGCGGGCCGCGGTCCCGCAGCTGCTGGCGCTGGCCCGCGGCGGCGGCCCGCTGGTCGAGGGGGTGCGCCGGCTCCAGGCCGCCGCCCCGGCCAACCCGCCCCGGTGTTCACCGGCATCCGCGCGGCATCGGCCGGCTGCCGCAGGCCGTCGCCGACGCCTGCGCGGCCGGGGCCGAACTGCGCACCGACGCCCCGGTCACCGGCTGCGGCGGACCCCGGACGGCTGGAGCTGCCTGGTCGGCGGCCGGCCGCTGACCGCCGACGCGGTGGTGCTCGCCGTGCCCGCCCCGGCCGCCGCTGTCCTGCTCGCGGACCAGGCCCCGGCTGCGGCCGCCGAGCTGGCGGCGATCGAGTACGCCGGTATGGCACTGGTCACCATGTTCTTCGGCGCGCCGAACTCGGCCGGCTGACCGGCAGCGGCCTGCTGGTGCCGCCGGTGGACGGACGGCTGATCAAGGCGTCCACCTTCTCCAGCAACAAGTGGGGCTGGCTGGCCGGGTCCGCGCCGGACACCTTTGTGCTGCGTACCTCCGTCGGCCGCCAGGGCGACCAGCAGGTCCTCGACCGGGAGGACGCCGAGCTGGTCGCGGGCTCGCTCGCGGACCTGCGGGAGGCGGCCGGGATCACCGCCCTGCCCTACGCCGGCACGGTCACCCGCTGGCGCGCCGGGCTGCCGCAGTACCCGGTCGGGCACCTGGACCGGATCGAGCGGATCGAGCGGCTGGCCGCCGGACTGCCCGGGCTGGCCCTGTGCGGCGCGGCCCACCAGGGCGTGGGCATTCCCGCCTGCATCGCCAGTGCCCGGCGCGCGGCGGACCTGGTGCGGGGAGCACTGGAGGCGGAAGGGAGAATGGGCGCATGACCGAGAGCACCGAAGCGAAGAAGAAGGCACGTGACCTGAACCAGGTCATCCGGTACACCATGTGGTCGGTGTTCCGGCTCAAGGACGTCCTGCCGGACGACCGCAGCGCCCACGCGGCCGAGGTGGAGGAGCTGTTCGCGCAGCTCGCCGGGAAGGACGTCACCGTCCGCGGCACCTACGACGTCTCCGGGCTGCGCGCCGACGCCGACCTGATGATCTGGTGGCACGCTGAGAACAGCGACGACCTCCAGGAGGCGTACAACCGCTTCCGCCGCACCGCGCTGGGCCGGGCGCTGGAGCCGGTCTGGTCGAACATGGCGCTGCACCGCCCCGCCGAGTTCAACAAGTCGCACATCCCGGCCTTCCTGGCGGACGAGACGGCGCGGAACTACGTCTGCGTCTACCCCTTCGTCCGCTCCTACGAGTGGTACCTGCTGGAGGACGCCGAGCGTCGCCGGCTGCTGATGGAGCACGGCATGCTCGCCCGGGGCTACCCCGACGTCCGGGCCAACACGGTGGCCTCGTTCGCGCTCGGTGACTACGAGTGGCTGCTGGCCTTCGAGGCCGACGAGCTGTACCGGATCGTGGACCTGATGCGCGACCTGCGCGCCTCGGAGACCCGCCGGCACGTCCGCGAGGAGGTCCCCTTCTTCACCGGCCGCCGCAAGCCGATCGCCGAGCTGCTGGCCGGTCTGGCCTGAGGTTTCCCGGTCCGAGGTTTCCCGGCCTGAGGTTTCCCGGCCGGGCCGATCCGGTCCGGGCGACGGAGCGCCCCCGGTCCCACCGTTGCGGTGGGACCGGGGGCGCTCTGTTTTCGCGGGCCGTGCTCCCGCGGTTCGCGGAGCGGATGTACACGGAGATATGCAGGTGGAGCCGGGTCCCCCGCTCCCGGCTCCACGTCGTGAAGCATGCCGCGCCGGGCGCCAGGGGGGAAGACTCGGCCCTGATTCTCAGAGCAAGATTTGAGGTTTCCGGCCGGCCGGCGGGCGACTTGCTCGGCTTGCCCCGCTCTGTGCCGCCCGGAACCCCGGATCACCGCTGCCCAACTGTCGCACAGATTTCAAGACTTCACTTCAAGGCCGGAAACCGGACCCTTTTTTGACGGTATGTCACCACCGTTGCGCCAACTTGTGAAAACGATCGGGGCGCATGTCTGGCGCACCCGGTCGGGCTCGGCTACCTTCCACTCAGCCGCCGAGTGCGGCGTGCGACCACAGAACCCTCTCCCGACCCCATCCCGGCGCCCGCGCGGCGGGACCCGAGTCCAGTGCCACCGGCGGCTCTGCCGCTTGACCTGTCATGCCCGGAACATTATGAGTTCAGCTAGTGAACGCGGGCCTGGCGGGCCTGTCCCACCGCTGCTCGCGGCCTGCTTCCGGGCCGGGTGCGGCTGCTTGCCGTGCGGCTGAAAGTCAGGTCAGCCGCACGTACCCGACCGCTGCTAGGACTGATCAAGGATGATCTCCACCCGGCCCAGAAGCAGACCACTGCGCAGCCTTGTCGCTGTGGTCGTCACCCTCTCCGCGGGCCTCGGCCTCGCGCTCACCGACGCCGCCCCCGCGCTGGCCAGCAGCACCGCCTCCGGCGGGCCCGGCTCGACGCCCTACTGGAACGAGAGCGGCGGAGTCCAGGGCTTCGCCACCGCGCTGAGCCCCACCTCGAAGGTCTGGTACACGTCGCCGACGGCGCGCTGCAGAACGTCTACTACCCGGAGACCGACGAGCCGGACACCTACGGCCTCCAGTACTACGTCACCGACGGTTCCGGCTTCACCGACAGCGAGACCGGCAACACACCCACGCCATCTCGCTGGCCGACCCCACCTCGCTGACCTGGACCCAGACCAACACCGCGACCAGCGGCAAGTACACCATCACCAAGACCTATGTGGCCGACCCCGCCCGCTCGGTGGTCCTGGTCGACACCACCTTCACCAACAGGACCAGCAGCCCGCTCCACCTCTACGCCGACTACCAGCCCTACCTGGCCAACCAGGGTGACGGGAACACCGGCGGCACCGACACCGGCTCGGGCGACCTGGTCGCCGAGAACGGCTCGGTGGCCAGCGCCATGTCGGCCTCCACCGGCTTCAGCGCCACCAGCACCGGCTATGTCGGCACCAGCACCAGCGGCGCCACCCAGCTGACCAGCGGGCACGACCTGGCGACCCAGTACTCCGGGGTGGCCTCCAGCGGCCATATCGACCAGACCGCCGAAATCCCGGTCAACGCCTCCGGGTCGACCACCTTCACCCTCGCGCTGGCCTTCGACAGCACCGAGGCGGCCGCGGTCACCGACGCCGCGAGCTCGCTGAGCACCGGCTTCGCCGCGGCAGAGAGCTCCTACGAGGCCGGGTGGCACTCCTGGACCGGCGGGCTGAACGCCCCGCCGGCCTCGGTGGCCTCCAGCCCCAGCCTGCTCCAGCAGTACGACATCTCGCTGATGGAGGTGAAGGCCGACGAGGACCGGACCTACACCGGGGCCTTCGTCGCCGCGCCCAGCGTCCCCTGGGGCGGCAGCGTCAGCGCGGCGAGTGCCGGAGCGCACGGCTACCACCTGGTGTGGACCCGGGACGAGTACGAGATGGCCACCTCGCTGATGTCGGCGGGCGACACCGCCGACGCCAGGGACGCCCTGGCCTACCTGCTCAAGTACGAGGTCACTTCGAGCGGCTACGTCAAGCAGAACTCCTGGCTCAACGGCACCGAGGAGTGGGGCGGGCAGCAGCTGGACGAGGTGGCCGACCCGATCATCCTCGCCTACCAGCTCGGCGTCACCGACCCGACCACCTGGGCCACCCTCAAGGAGGAGGCCGGCTACCTGGTCAGCAACGGACCGGTGACCGGTGAGGAGCGCTGGGAGGAGATCGGCGGGTACTCGCCGTCGACCATCGCCGCCGAGATCGCGGGCCTGGTCTGCGCCTCGGTGATAGCCACCGACAACGGCGACACCACCGACGCCGCCACCTACCTGTCGACCGCCAAGACCTGGGCCGCCGACGTGGACGGCTGGACGTACACCACCACCGGCTCCTACGGCAACGGCGACTACTTCCTGCGGATCACCCAGGACGGCAACCCCAACTCCGGCGCGAGCATCAGCCTGGCCAACGGCGGCGGCACCTACGACGACCGTGACGTCACCGACGCCGGCTTCCTGGAGCTGGTCCGGCTGGGCATCAAGTCCGCCTCGGCCACCGACATCACCAACTCGCTGGCCGCGGTGGACGACACCATCAAGGTGAACACCCCCGAGGGCCCGGTCTGGCACCGGTACAACCACGACGGCTACGGCGAGACCTCCACCGGCGCGGACTACACCGGCTCCGGGGTGGGCAACCCCTGGCCGGTGCTCACCGGCGAGCGCGGGGAGTACGACGTCGCGCTCGGCGACACCGCCGACGCCCAGTCGATGCTGGCCACCATGCAGGGCGCGGCCGACCCGGGCGGGCAGATCACCGAGCAGGTCTGGGGCAGCAGCACTCCGGCCGCGGACGGCGGCTGGACCCTCGGCCAGGGCGACAACTCCTCCACCCCGCTGATGTGGGCGATGGGGCAGTACGTCCGGCTGGCCAACGACATCTCCAACGGCAGCGACGGGGACACCCCGAGCGTCGTCTGCCAGACCTTCGGCACCTGCCCGGTCAGCAAGCCGTCCGCCCCACCAAGGTGACCGTCACCGGCACCACCTCGACCACGGCCTCGCTGTCGTGGACGGCCCCGGCCGGCTCGCCGACCGGCTACAAGATCCTGCGCAACGGGACCCAGGTCGGCACCAGCACCGGGACCAGTTACACCGACACCGGGCTGACCGCCTCCACCGGGTACAGCTACACCGTCGAGGCGTACAACTCGGCCGGCACCTCGGCGGCCTCCGCCGCGGTGACCGCCACCACCTCGGCGCCCGGGGTCGCGCCCAACGCGCCCACCGGGCTGACCGCCGGCACGGTCACCACCTCGACCGTGCCGCTGTCCTGGACCGCGGCCGGCACCAGCGGCAGCTACCCGGTCGCCGGGTACTACGTGCTGCGCAACGGCACCAGGGTGGCCACCACCACCGGCACCTCCTACACCGACACCGGACTCACCCCGGGCACCGGCTACAGCTACACCGTCGAGGCCTATGACACCGACGGCGACGTCTCCGCCGCCTCCACCGCGGTGGCCGCGACCACCGCGACCGGCTACACCCAGACGGTGGACGTCACCGTGCCGGTGAACACCGCCGCGACCGGGGACGGGGTGTACCTGGACGGCAACTTCTCGGTGCTGGGCAACGGCGGCGGGGACTGGGCGGCGTCGGGGTCGCGATGACCAGGGTGGACGACACCCACTACACCGCGACCATCAGCGCGACCACCGAGGCGGCGCTGTCGTACAAGTACGTGCTGGGCGCCTCCTGGAGCGATGTCGAGAAGTCGGCGAGCTGCGCGGACATCAGCAACCGCTCGCTGACCGTCGACAACGGGACGACCGGTGACACCGTGCTGAACTGGGGCGGTCCGGACACCTGCGGTTCGGCCGAGGCGGTGATCGACGTCACCGTGCCCTCCTCGACGCCGAGTTCGGGGACGGTGTACATCGCGGGCGACTTCTCCGGGCTGGGCACCGGGATGTCCTCCGGCCAGGACTGGCTGGCGGGGCTCTACCCGATGACCCGGACCGGCACCGACACCTGGCAGAATCGTCGTCCCGGCGGTCTCCGGCTCCACCCTGTCCTACAAGTTCGACCTCAACGGCAGCTGGACGAACGTCGAGGAGGCCTCCTCCTGCGCCGACCAGTCCAACCGGAGCTTCTACTTCAACGGCTCCGACAGCTCCTACACCGCGGCCGACACCGTCGCGGACTGGGCCGGACTGAACGGCTGCTGACCGCGGGCGGCGGCCGCCGCCCGCAGTAGCGCCCGGCGTGCTGCCTGCCGTCCTCCGCGTGCAGCGGGTGACGGCAGGCAGCCGGTCTGCGGGCCGGTCCGGGGCGGGCCGGTTCAGCCTCCGGTGGTCCGGCTGCGCGGCGGCCCGCCGCCGGGGCCGGCCGGTCCGTGCCGGAGGGCGTGGTCGGCTATGGACCGGGGCGGCGGGCAGCGGCAGTTCGAGGTGCTGGGCGAGCCACTCGGCGCGCCCGCCCTGCGCGGACAGCACATAGGCGGTGTGCACCCGGGCGTCGTAGGCGACCTCCACCCTGGTGGTGGCCGCGAACTCCTGGGCGTCCAGCGCGTACAGCCGCAGCACACCGTCGTGCAGCGTGAGCGGCAGCAGGCCGCGGGCGGTGGGCAGCGGGCCGGGCTCCGGGGCGCCGGGTCCGGCGTCCCGTGCGGTGCGGTCCAGGTCGGCCGGGTGCCCCGGGCGCAGGGCCTGCCGCAGGCGGGCGAAGCGGCCGCGGGCGGGGTCGCTCCGGTGCGAGCGGGTGGTCGGGTCGTGGAATGCGATGGTCATGGTGCCGGTACCTCCAGGGGCCGGCCCGACGGCGGCAGGACGTGCCGCGCCAGGCCGTGCGGGAGCGCACCCGGGCCGGGGCAGCGCCGACTGCCCGACCGCTCGGGTGAGCGGACGAATGATTGAACAGGACTGTTCGTGAAGACTGCTGAGGATCAGTCGGTTTCGCTGCGGAGCCCGATGCACAGGCTGCTGGAGGCACGGGTGCCGCGCCGACCCGGACTGCTGCCGGTTCTCACAAGGCCCCACCCCCACAGCCGACGCACTCCCGTGCGACTCCACCAGGGCGCGGGCGGCTCCGGCTGAGCGCGGGCCGCCACGATGTCCCTGGACGACACCCCTCACGTAAGAGCTTCGGCACTGCACGGCGTATCCCCACCCTCGCGGGCCGGAAGCCACTTGGGGTCACCCCTTAATCCGAGGAGACCTGGCCTGACCCTGGGCGTCTCTCGACGTCGTGGGGTCAGTGGCCTTTATCCGTGCAGACGCCTCACCGAACGAGGTGTCGCACCACCAGTCAAGCCACCTTCGCCGGACCAAGTCAAGCCGCGCCCCGAAGTCGCCGGGAGTCGCCCCGGGGAGTCGCCGGGAAGTCGCCGGAGAGGCCGGGCCGGGAGGCCGCGCGTCACCGACCAGGGCCCCGGCCAGTTCGCCGGAGGGCGGCCGGGCCGCGCGGACGGCCGGTTGTCAGTGGCTCTCACTACGCTCGGCGCATGGTGAAAGTCACGGTGACCGAGACCGACCTCGAACTGAGCGACGGTCGCACGCTGCACATGTACGACGCCACCGCGGCGCAGGCCGGGAACGGCCTCGCGGTGGTCTGGCACCACGGCACGCCCAACCTCGGCGCGCCGCCGGAGCCCCTGTTCGCGGCCGCCGCCCGCTACGGCATCCGCTGGATCTCCTACGACCGGCCCGGATACGGCGGCTCCACCCGCAGCCCGGGCCGCGACCTGGCCTCTGCCGCGGCGGACGTCTCGGCGGTCGCCGACGCCCTGGGCCTGGACCGCTTCGCGGTGATGGGCCACTCCGGCGGCGGGGCCCACGCACTGGCCGCCGCCGCGCTGCTGCCGGAGCGCGTCCTCGGGGTGGTCTGCGCCGCCGCTCCGGCCCCGTTCGGCGCCGACGGCCTGGACTGGTTCGCCGGCATGGGGGAGCAGAGCGAACAGGAGCTGCGGGCCTCGGCCCGGGGCCGCGCCGCGCTGGAGGACTTCCTGGCCGCCGGCGAGTTCGACCCCGAGCTGTTCACCCGGCCGACCACGCCGCGCTGGAGGGCGAGTGGTCCTGGCTGAACATGGTCGCCGGGAAGGGCCTGGACAGCGGCACCGGCGGACTGGTCGACGACAACCTGGCGTATGTCTCGCCCTGGGGTTTCGACGTCGCCTCGGTGACCGCGCCCGCGCTGTTCCTGCACGGCGGCCAGGACCGGGTCATCCCCAGCAGCCACGGCGACTGGCTCTCCCGGCACACCCCGGCGCCGGGCTGCGCAGCTGTCCGGACGCCGGGCACATCTCCGTGCTGCACGCCGCGGCCGAGGCCCTGCACTGGCTGCGGCAGCAGACCGGCTGACCCGCCGGGCCGGGTCGGCGCCCGCCCGGCGGTCAGCCGGCCCGGGGTCAGGACTCCTTGGGCTGGAGCCGCAGCGAGATGCTGTTGATGCAGTAGCGCTGGTCGGTGGGGGTGCCGTAGCCCTCACCCTCGAAGACATGGCCCAGGTGCGAGCCGCAGCGGGCACAGCGGACCTCGACCCGGCGCATGCCGAGAGAGTCATCCTCGATGTACTGGACCCGCTCCCGGCCAGCGGCGAGTAGTAGCTGGGCCAGCCGCAGTGGCTGTCGAACTTGGTCTCCGAGCTGAAGAGCTCGTTGCCGCAGGCGCGGCAGGAGTACACGCCGACGGTCTTGGTGTCGGTGTACTCACCGACGCCCGGGCGCTCGGTGCCTGCCTCCCGCAGCACGTGGTACTCCTGCGGGTGAGCTCGGCGCGCCATTCGGCTTCGGTCTTGTCGATCTCGTAGGACATGGACTCGCTGCCTTTCGGACGGGCCCGTGCGGGCGGGGACGGTGCGGGCCGGGGCGGTGCGGGCGCCGGATCGGCCGGGACGGGCTCAGCCGAGGGCGGCGAGGATCTCCGGGCCGAGGGAGGTCACGTCACCGGCGCCCATGGTCAGAACAAGGTCCCCGGGCTTGGCCATTCCCGCGATCAGCTCCGGGACCTCGGCCAGACCGGACACGGCGGTGGTGTCCGCGCCCAGGGCCCGGGCGGCGTCGATGACCAGATCGCTGGTGACCCCGGGAGCGGGTCCTCGGGCCGGGTAGATGTCGAGCACGATCAGCGCGTTCGCGGGGGAGAGCGCCTCGCCCATCTCCACGCCGAGCTGCTGGGTACGGCTGAACAGGTGCGGCTGGAAGACGACCAGCACCCGGCCCTCGCCCGCGGCCTCGCGGATGGCCTCCAGGTCGGCGGCGATCTCGGTGGGGTGGTGCGCGTAGGAGTCGATCACCTGGACGCCCTGCGCCTCGCCCTTGAGCTGGAGCCGACGGCGTACGCCCTGGTAGCCGCCGAGGGCCCGGGCCAGGTCGGCGGCGGGGACGCCCAGGGCGATCCGGCGGCCAGCGCGGCCACGGCGTTGCCCGCGTAGTGGCGGCCGGGGACGGCGACGGTGAAGGTCAGCTCGGCGCCGTCGACCAGCACGCTGACCTCGCTGCTCATCCCGCGCGGGGTGATCCGCAGGATCCGCAGGGCGGCGTCGGCGGACTCGCCGACGGTGACGATGTTCAGGTCCGCCCGGCCGGCGACCCGGGCGGTGAGGTCGCGGGCCCCGGGTGGTCGGCGGAGACCACCAGCGTGCCACCGGGGGTGATCCGCTGCACGAACGCCTCGAAGGACTCGTGGATCTCCTCCATCGAGCCGTAGTTGGCGTGGTGGTCCAGCTCCACGTTGAGGATGATCGCGACCTCGGGGAGTACTTCTGGAAGCTGCGGTCGCTCTCGTCGGCCTCGGCGACGAAGATCTCGCCGGAGCCGTGGCGGGCGTTGCTGCCGGGCTCGTCCAGGTCGCCGCCGATGGCGTAGGAGGGGTCCAGGCCGAGCGCGGTGAGGCTGACGGCCAGCATGCTGGTGGTGGTGGTCTTGCCGTGGGTGCCGGCCACGGCCAGGGCCCGGTGTCCGCGCATCAGCGCGGCCAGCGCGTCCGCGCGGTGCAGCACCGGCAGTCCGCGCTCGCGGGCGGCCACCAGCTCCGGGTTGTTCTCCCGGATGGCGCTGGAGACCACCACGCAGCTGGCCCCGGCCGGGAGGTAGTCGGCCGAGTGGCCGACGTGGACCTCGGCGCCGAGCTCCCGCAGCGACTCCACGGTCGCGGACGCCTTGGCGTCGGTGCCGGAGACCGCGGATCCGCGCTGGGCCAGGATCTTGGCGATGCCGGACATGCCCGCGCCGCCGATCGCGACGAAGTGGGGTGCGGAGAGGTCAGTCGGGCTCATGGGGCTCTCCCGTGCTCGGGCCGTCGGCTGGGTGTCGGCACCGATTGTGCCGTACATGGGCCGCCGGGCCCAAACCGCTGGCGCGGGTGTCGGGGCCGGGGCCGTGTCGGATTCCTCGGGGCCGGTCCGGTGCGAATGCAGTGCGGTGCGGATGGTGCGCGGTGCGGGTGGTGCACGGTGCGGGTGGTGCACGGGGCCGGTCGGGCCTGGCGGGGCTGGTCCGGCGGGGTCAGTCCTGCTGGGCGAAGAGCTGGAGGACCGGGACGCCCACCTTGTGCCGGGCCTGGGAGGCCCAGTCGCGGTGGAACAGGCCCTCGATCCACTGCGGGGCGGCGAGTACCACCACTTCGTCCGCCTTCACCTGGTCGACCAGTTCGGTCAGCTTGCGCAGCGGGTCGTGGGCGACCACCTCGCCGGTGGCCTCGGCGCCCGCGCCGCGCAGCTGCTGGAGCGTCTGTTCGAGCTCGCTCGCGGCGGTGGTCTCGGCCTCGTCGCGCGGGGTTCGTCGTGCTCGTGCAGTGCCCGGTTGAGGTAGCCGAAGGCCACGTCGTCCACGGCGCGGAGCAGCTCGTCCTGATCGCCCCGGGGCTGCATGAGGACGTGGAAGGTGACTTTCTCGTCACCGTGCAGGGTGGTGATCAGTTCGAGGTCTGCATTCGAGAGGGTCTTCTCGATCAGAAGTACGGTCGTGAACACGCGTGTCCCTTCAAGCTCGGCCCCGGCTCCGGCACACCATGTGCGGTCGGGCAGGACGGGGCGCACCGGCCGCACGGAGGATCGTCTTCCGCTATGCGGCATTAGTCACGCTACGGGTGTAGCGGGCAAAGAGGAAACCTTTCTCCTCAAGTAGCGCAGCAAGATCCAGCCGTTCGGTCAGGGCCGTGGACCCATGTGCGATCCGCGGCGAGTCACCGGCCACCATCAGCGGTGCCAGCGTCAGGCACAGCTCGTCCAGCACCCCCGCCTCCGCGAACTGCCCCAGCAGGGTCGGACCGCCCTCGGTCAGCTGCCGGACCAGGCCGCGCTCCGCCAGTGCCGCCACCGCCGCCGCCGGGTCCACCCGCTGCTCCCCGGCGATGATCACCTCGGCCGTCCCGCGGGCCGCCGCCAGTGCCTCGGCCGGGGCGTTCGCGCAGGTCACGATGATGGTGGGGACCCGGGGTGCGGCAAACAGCGGCAGCGACAGGTCCAGATCGATCCGGGCGGTGAAGACCGCGATCACCGGCGCGGGCCCCTGCCCGCGCGCCGCCCGCTCCGCGGCGAACTCCGCGCGCGCCAGCGCCGGGCGGTAGCCCTCGGAGCGCACCGTCTGCGCGCCTACCAGGACCACGTCCGCCAGCGCCCGCAGTACCCCGAAGATCCGCTTGTCGGCCGCCGAGGACAGCCCCTCGGACAGGCCGCCCAGCCGGGCCGCGCCGTCCGCGCTGGCGACCATGTTGCCGCGCAGCCAGGAGCGGCCGGGGCGCGGGTGCCCGTCCGGGCCGGGGGCGGCGGCGGTGTCCGGCGGATAGGCGTAGGCCTCGGCCAGGCCCTCCAGGGTGGTGAGGTCGGTCACATCGGGGCTCGTGGGAGCAGTCGGCGCATGCTTGGGAGTCTTCCACGGTGGCGCGGACCGTACGCTTGGGGATTGTGCCTGCCGCTGACCAGTCCGCCGACCGCCCCGCCGACGCCATAGCCCTGAGCGCCCGGCAGCCGGTGGTGCCCGCCGACCGTATGGTCGCCGAGATGGTGCCCCCGCCGCGCTTCATGGGCGCTCGCTTCGCCACCTACCTGCCCGATCAGGCGCAGCCCAGCCAGACCGAGGCGGTGCGGATCCTCGAAGGATTCGCCGGGACGCTGGGCCGATCCGGTGGCCCCGGCGGCGCGGGGACGCCGCGCCGGCGCTGGTTCGGCCGCCCGGCGGCCGCGGCCGCCGCCCCGGGCCCCGGCGGGATCTACCTGGACGGCGGCTACGGCGTCGGCAAGACCCACCTGCTGGCCTCGCTGTGGCACGCCGCCCCCGGCCCCAAGGCGTTCGGCACCTTTGTCGAGCTGACCAATCTGGTGGGCGCACTCGGTTTCCAGCACGCCGTCGCCGCGCTGTCCGGGCACAGCCTGCTGTGCATCGACGAGTTCGAGCTGGACGACCCGGGGGACACGGTCCTGGTCTCCAGCCTGCTCAGCCGGCTGGCCGAGGCCGGGGTGAAGCTGGCCGCGACCTCGAACACGCTGCCCGGCAAGCTGGGCGAGGGCCGCTTCGCCGCCGCCGACTTCATGCGCGAGATACAGGGGCTGTCGTCCCGCTTCCGCAGCGTCCGCATCGACGGCCAGGACTACCGGCACCGCGGCCTGCCCGAGGCCCCCGAGCCGTACACCGACCGGGAGGTGTCGGCGTTCGCCGGGAGGATCGGCCCGACCGCCTCGCTGGACGGTTTCGACGAGCTGCTGGCGCACCTGGCGGTGGTCCACCCCAGCAAGTACGGGGCGCTGCTGGACGGCGTCGGCGCGGTCTGCCTGACCGGGGTGCACCCGGTGGAGGACCAGAGCACGGCGCTGCGGCTGGTGGTGCTGGCCGACCGGATGTACGACCGTGAGCTGCCGGTGATCGCCTCCGGGACGCCCTTCGACGCGGTCTTCAGCGAGGAGATGCTGAAGGGCGGCTACCGCAAGAAGTATCTGCGGGCGGTCTCGCGGCTGGTGGCGCTGGCCCGGGAGAGCTCCAGGGCGGCCGCGCCGGTCCGCTGAGCCCGGGCCGGCCGGTTCTCCGCCCGGATTGTCGGTGGCAGGTCGTACGGTTGGTGCTGTGAGACCCATCACCGATCTTGAGCGAACCGTGGCGCCTTTCGAGGTCGTCAGTCCCTACCAGCCCAGCGGCGACCAGCCCACCGCCATCGCCGACCTGGAACGCCGGATCCGGGCCGGTGAGCAGGACGTCGTCCTGCTCGGCGCCACCGGCACCGGCAAGTCCGCCACCACCGCCTGGATGATCGAGAAGCTCCAGCGCCCGACCCTGGTGATGGCTCCGAACAAGACCCTGGCGGCGCAGCTCGCCAACGAGTTCCGCGAGCTGCTGCCCAACAACGCGGTCGAGTACTTCGTCTCGTACTACGACTATACCAGCCCGAGGCGTACATCGCCCAGACGGACACCTACATCGAGAAGGACTCCTCGATCAACGAGGAGGTGGAGCGGCTGCGGCACTCCGCCACCAACTCACTGATCACCCGGCGGGACGTGGTGGTGGTCGCCTCCGTCTCCTGCATCTACGGCCTGGGTACCCGCAGGAGTACGTCGACCGGATGGTCCGGCTCAAGGTCGGCCAGGAGATCGACCGGGACGCCCTGCTGCGCAGGTTCGTGGACATCCAGTACGCCCGCAACGACGTCGCCTTCACCCGGGGGACTTTCCGGGTGCGCGGGGACACCATCGAGATCTTCCCGGTGTACGAGGAACTCGCGGTGCGGATCGAGATGTTCGGCGACGAGATCGAGGCGCTGACCACGCTGCACCCGCTGACCGGCGAGGTGATCAGCGAGGACAACGAGCTCTATGTCTTCCCGGCGAGCCACTATGTGGCCGGTCCGGAGCGGATGGAGCGCGCCATCGCCGGGATCGAGGCGGAGCTGGAGCAGAGCCTCGCCACCATGGAGAAGCAGGGCAAGCTGCTGGAGGCGCAGCGGCTGCGGATGCGCACCACCTACGACATCGAGATGATGCGGCAGATCGGTACCTGTGCCGGGATCGAGAACTACTCCCGGCACATCGACGGCCGTGATCCCGGCACCGCCCCGAACACCCTGCTGGACTTCTTCCCGAGGACTTCCTGCTGGTCATCGACGAGTCCCATGTCACCGTCCCGCAGATCGGCGCGATGTACGAGGGCGACGCCTCGCGCAAGCGCGCGTTGGTCGAGCACGGTTTCCGGCTGCCCTCGGCGATGGACAACCGGCCGCTGCGCTGGGAGGAGTTCCTGGAGCGCATCGGTCAGACGGTCTATCTGTCGGCCACCCCGGGCCCCTTCGAGCTGTCGCGGGGCAAGGGTCAGGTGGACCAGATCATCCGCCCGACCGGTCTGATCGACCCGGAGATCGTGCTCAAGCCCACCGAGGGCCAGATCGACGACCTGGTGCACGAGATCCGGCTGCGGGTGGAGAAGGACGAGCGGGTGCTGGTCACCACGCTCACCAAGAAGATGTCCGAGGACCTCACCGACTACATGCTCAACCTCGACATCCGGGTCCGGTACCTGCACAGCGACATCGACACCCTGCGCCGGGTCGAGCTGCTGCGCGAGCTGCGGGCCGGGGAGTACGACGTGCTGGTCGGCATCAACCTGCTCCGTGGGGCTCGACCTCCCCGAGGTCTCGCTGGTGGCGATCCTGGACGCCGACAAGGAGGGCTTCCTGCGCTCCGGCACCTCGCTGATCCAGACCATCGGCCGGGCCGCGCGCAATGTCTCCGGCCAGGTGCACATGTACGCCGACCGGGTGACCCCGGCGATGGAGAAGGCCATCGGGGAGACCAACCGCAGGCGCGTCATCCAGCAGGCGTACAACACCGAGCACGGCATCGACCCGCAGCCGCTGCGGAAGAAGATCGGTGACATCCTCGACTCCATCGCCCGCGAGGACATCGACACCGGTGAGCTGTTGAGCAGCGGCTACCGGCAGTCCGCCAAGGGCGGGGTCAAGGGCGGAGCGAAGGGCGGCCGGGCCCCGGTGCCCGCGCTGGGCGCCGGCCGGCGGGAGACCAAGGGCCTGCCCGCGGCCGAACTCGCCGACATCATCACCGATCTGACCGAGCGGATGCACACCGCCGCGGCCGAGCTCCAGTTCGAGGCCGCGGCCCGGCTGCGGGACGAGGTCAACGAACTCAAGAAGGAGCTGCGGCAGATGCGTGAGGCGGGGGTCGCCTAGGGGACGGCGTCCCGGGGGACGCGAATGGCCTGGGGTGGTACGTGGGGCGGTCGGGCGGTGCACGGCGGGGGAACGCCGTCCGACCGGCCGCCGGGAACCATCGGGACTGCGTAAGGTTTCTTCTGGAGAACAATGCAGTGGCGGAGCCATGGGCCGAACGGGGAGGTCGTCCACGATGTCGGTGAGCCTGAGCAAGGGACAGAGCGTCAGCTTGCGGAAGTCGGGGGGCGAAACGCTCACCCTGGTCCGGATGGGGCTCGGCTGGGAGGCCGCGCCGCGCCGCGGCCTGTTCGGCAGCAAGACCCGGCAGATCGACCTGGACGCCTCGGCGGTGATGTTCGCCGAGCGTCAGCTGGCCGACGTGGTGTTCTTCCAGCACCTGGTCAGCAACGACGGCTCGGTCCGGCACACCGGTGACAATCTGACCGGGGGTGCGGGCGGGGAGGACGACGAGTCGATCGTGGTGGATCTGACCCGGGTCCCGGAGCAGGTCACCCAGATCGTCTTCACGGTGAACTCCTACACCGGGCAGACCTTCCAGGAGGTGCGGAACGCCCACTGCCGGCTGGTGGACGAGGTGACCGGCCAGGAGCTGGCCCGCTACAGCCTCGGCGGCGGGGGCGAGCACACCGGCCAGGTGATGGCCAAGGTGATGCGGGACGGCGACGGCGGCTGGCAGATGGCGGCCATCGGCGCGCCCGCCCGCGGCAAGACCTTCCAGGACATGCTGCCTGCGATCTCCCCGTACCTGTGATCCGGGTGCCCGGTACCCGGTACCTGTGATCCTGGCACCTGTGATCCTGCCGGTACCCGCGCCGTGCCCGGGGCGGTGACCAGGCCGTACCGGTCGGGCTTACCGCTCGTTTACGGTGCGGTTGCCTATCATGGAGGGACAGACGGAGGGGAGTACCCCCGCTGCCGGTTCACGGCAGTGCGACGTCCTCGTCAGCACGGCGGGCCGCAGGCGGTCCGACCCGGTGACGTCGGTCCTGTCGCGCCCCGCGGCGTGTCAGGGCGGAGGAGACCTCCGGCAGCCATTTCCACTGCCGGAGGACAGCACGTCATGGATGTCTCGATGGCCCTGTGGGCCACCACCATCGGGGTACTTGTCGCCCTGATCGCCGCCGATTTCTTCGTCGGCGGCCGTAAGCCGCACGAGGTCTCCATCAAGGAGGCCGGTATCTGGACCGCCGTCTGGATCGCCCTCGCCCTCGCCTTCGGCGGGTTCCTGTGGTGGTACTCGGGCGGGAGCCAGGCCGGGCAGTTCTTCGCCGGCTACATCACCGAGAAGTCGCTGAGTGTCGACAACCTCTTCGTCTTCGTGCTGATCATGGCCAAGTTCGCGGTGCCCCGGGCCTACCAGCAGCGGGTGCTGATGATCGGCGTGCTGATCGCGCTGGTGCTGCGGGCGGTGTTCATCGCCGCCGGCGCCGCGCTGATCGACAGCTTCTCCTGGATCTTTTTCTTCTTCGGCGCGTTTCTGATCTGGACCGCCTGGAAGCTGATCAAGGAGGCCAGGGCCGGGCACCGGGACAGCGGTCCGCAGGCCGGTGCGGAGGGCGGTGCGGAGGCCGGTGCGGAGCCTGAGTTCGAACAGAATGCGGTGCTCAGGGCGGTCGAGAAGCGGATCCCGGTGGCCGACCGCTACCACGGCACCAAGCTGATGATCCGGGAGAACGGCAAGCGCCTGGTCACCCGATGCTGCTGGTGGTGCTGGCCATCGGGACCACCGATCTGCTGTTCGCGCTGGACTCCATTCCGGCGATCTTCGGCCTCACCCAGGACCCGTACATCGTGTTCACCGCCAACGCCTTTGCGCTGATGGGGCTGCGCCAGCTGTACTTCCTGATCGGCGGGCTGCTGAAGCGGCTGGTGCACCTCTCCTACGGGCTTTCGCTGATCCTGGGCTTCATCGGGGTGAAGCTGCTGCTGCACGCGCTGCACGAGGCGGGTGTGCACGCGGCCCGGAGATCGGCATCCCCTTCTCGCTGGGCTTTATCGCGCTGGTGCTGGCGGTCACCACGGTCACCAGCCTCCGCGCCTCCCGTACCGCCCGGACTTCCGCGGCGGAGTAGCGGTCGCCGGGTCCGCCGCCGCCCGGGGTCGCGCGGGGTCGCGCGGGCGGCGGCGGCGCGGCGGACGGAGGGCCGGCCGGCGGCTACTTACGGATGGTGTAGCCGCCGTCGACCGGGAGGGTGGCTCCGGTGACAAAGGACGCCCGGTCGCTGCACAGCCAGGCCGCGGCCTGGGCCACCTCGTCCGGGCCGGCCGTACGCGGCTGGGGGGTGGCCGCGTGCAGCACCGCCTCGATGTCCGGCCGGATCGCCAGCCAGGCCTCGACCATCTCGGTCCTGGTGGTGCCCGGGGCGATCGCGTTGACCCGGATGCCCTGCGCGCCGTACTCGTTGGCCGCGGCCCGGGTGAGGCCGACCACCGCGTGTTTGGCGACCACATAGGGGGCCGCGACCGGGGTCGCCACCAGGCCGCCCACACTGCTGGTGTTGACGATGGCGCCGCCGCCGGTCCTGAGCATCGCGCTGATCTCGTGCCGCAGGCAGTACCAGACCCCGCGCAGGTTCACATCGAGGATGGTGTCGAAGACCTCGTCGGCCATCAGATGCAGCGGGGTCTGCTCGGCCGCGTAGCCGGCGTTGTTGAAGGCCGCGTCGAGCCGGCCGTAGCGGCTCACCGCGGTGTCCACGGCGCGGGCGACATCGGCCGACGAGGCCACATCGGTGACCGCGTAGCAGGCCTGGTGGCCCTTGCCGGTGATCTCGTCCACCAGGTCGGCGAGGTGCTGTTCGCGGCGGGCTGCCAGCACCACCGCTGCGCCCTCGGCGGCGAAGAGCCGGGCCGCGGCGGCGCCTATCCCGCTGCTCGCCCCGGTTATCAGCACGGTCTTTCCGGACAGGAGTTGCTGCTGTGCGGACATGGTGTCCCCCCTCGGTCTGGTCGGGACCGGGACCACGGGCGTCCCTGGCGATCCCCCTGCGACGAGCGGGAGTCTAGAACGCGGATGTGACATGCGGGACGGCTCGAAAGGTGCGGGGCCCGGGCGCCCGGGCCCCGCACCGGTCCAGGTCGGCTGCGGCTTCGACGCCGCGTCGGCCGACGGTGCGGGGTCAGCCGCGCTGGTTCGGCACCGAGGTGCCGCCGGGCTCGGTGAAGCCGGTGTCGGAGTTGGTCACGAAGAACTTCGGGCCGACGATGCCGGCCTTGGCCACCAGCGCCAGGTAGGCCTGGGCCGGGGTGTCGTTCTTGTGCGCGACGAACGCGGCCAGGCTGGTGAAGGTCTCCAGGAAGACGAACCGGGTCGGGTCGCTGCTGTCGGGGACGAAGAAGAAGCCGAGGGTGCCGGGCTCGCCGGTCAGCGACCCGTAGCCGTCGGCCTGGGCGATCTGGATGAAGTCGTTGCGCCACTCCGGCAGCACGTTGTCGAACTCGGCCACGACGGTGAACACCGAGCCGCCGTTGTCGGCCTTCTCGTACGCGGTCTTGCCAGCGGTGCTGGCGACCAGCGACTGGTCGTGGATCTCGTAGTCGGGGGCGCTGACGCCGTGCCGGGCGGCCACCGCGCGGAAGGCACGCTCGAAGGCACCACGCTGGTGCGCCTCGTAGGCACGCTTGTTGGTGAAGGTCTCGGCGATGACCAGGCGGGTGGAGTCCTCCGGGTCCGGCACCACATAGAAGCCGAGGGTGCCGTGCTCGTGCTTCAGCGACTCGTAGGCGTCGTTCTGCGCGGCGCGGGTGACGGTCTTCAGCGCCGCGGCGGAGATGTTCTGGTACGAGGCGACGACCGTGTACTCGGAGGTCTTGACGTCACGGTCGGGCGCGATCGGACCGGCGGCGCCGTCGGCGGCCATGGCGGCCGGGGCGGCGGTCAGCAGTGCGGTGGCCAGGGCCAGCGGAGCGAGGATTCTACGGAGCTTCATGGTCGTTCTCCATTCGACTGTGCGGTGTTTCCGACCGTTCGACGGTCGGTCAACTGGGCGGAAGCGGCGGACTGCGGTGGGGGTGGGTGGTGCCGATCGGCTGCCCGGTCACACCTGCTGGGTGGGCAGCACGACGATCTGGGAGAGGTTGACGTGCCGGGGCTGCGCCACGGCGAACCCGACCACCTCGGCGATGTCGCGGTCGGAGAGCACATCGATGGACTTGATCAGCCCGGTCAGCCACTCGGAGGAGGCCGGGTCGTCCAGGTGCTCCATCAACTCGGTGTCCACAACCCCGGGTTCGAGGTTGGTGAAGCGGACTCCGCGGGGGCCGAACTCGGTGCGCAGATTGCGGGCCAGATGGCTCACCGCGGCCTTGGTCGCGCAGTAGACCGCGAAGTTGGGCGCCATGATCTGCGCCCCGAGCGAGGAGACGGTGACCACGTCCGCGGCCCGGCCGAGCCGGGCGGCCTCCAGCAGCTGTGGAGTGAAGGCGTGGACGGTCCGGATCAGACCGGTGAGGTTGGTGTCGATCATGCGCTCCCACTCCTGGGTGCGCCCGGACTCGAACGGCGAGGTGAGCATCGCCCCGGCGCCGGTGACCACCAGGTCCACCGTCCCGAGCCGGCCGCTGACCGTGTCCGCGGCGGCGGCCAGGTCGTCGGGCCCGGTCACGTCGGCGACCACCGCGAGCGCCTCGCCGCCGGCGGCGGTGATCTCGGCGGCCAGCTCGTCCAGCCGCTGCCGCCGCCGGGCCAGCAGGGCGACCTTCGCCCCGCGTTCGGCCAGCAGTCGCGCGGTGGCCGCTCCGATGCCGCTGGCGGCGCCGGTTACCACGGCCACACGGCCGTCCAGGAGTCCTGACATGGAAGTCCTCGTCAATCTCGGTTCGGTCTGATCCGGTTGCCCGGCCGGGTGGGCCCGGCCGGTGGGTGGGGCGGGGGCGTCAGGCGGGGTAGATGTCGCCCGGCAGCTTGCGGTCGGCGCCCACGGTCGAGATGTGCCAGTAGGGGTAGGGCACCGGGGCCTGGCTGACCTTGTCGAGGCTGCGCACCTCGTCCTCGGTCAGCTCCCAGGACATGGCCTTGATGTTGTCCTCCAGCTGGTGCGCCTTGGTGGCGCCGATCACCGCGGAGGTGATGCCGGGCTTGGCCAGCACCCAGTTGATCGCCACCTGCGCCACGGTCGCGCCGCGCAGCTCGGCGATCCGCTGCATCTCGTCGACGATGTCGTAGGCCTGCTCCTCGTCGGTGAGCGGCGCGGACTCGGCCGGGGTCGCCTCGGAGAGCCGGCTGCCGTTCGGACGGCCCTCGCCGCGGCGGTACTTGCCGGTCAGGAAGCCGCCGGCGAGCGGGCTCCAGGCGGTGATGGCGACCTTCTGGTCCACCGCCAGCGGGACGATCTCCCACTCCAGGTCGCGGGCCGCCAGGTTGTAGTAGCCCTGGTAGCAGACGAAGCGGCTGAGGTTGCGCCGCTCGGAGACCGACAGCGCCTTCATCAGCTGCCAGGCCGCGAAGTTGGACACGCCGATGTAGCGGATCTTCCCCGCGCGGATCAGGTCGTCCAGTACCCGCAGCGTCTCGTCCAGCGAGGTCCGCGGGTCGAAGCCGTGGATGTGGTAGAGGTCGATGTAGTCCGTGCGGAGCCGGCGCAGGCTCGCCTCCACGGCCTCGTAGAGGTGGTGGCGGGTGGCGCCGAAGTCGTTGGGGCCGTCCCCGTTGACCCGCCAGCGGCCCTTGGTGCCGATGATGACCCGGTCGCGGACCTTGTTCAGGGTCTGCCCGAAGAACTCCTCGCCGGTGCCGTTCTTGTAGACGTCGGCGGTGTCGAAGAAGTTGATGCCGGAGTCGAGTGCGATGTCCATCAGCCGGCGCACGTCGTTGTCGGCGACGGTGCCGAACTCGGACCAGTTGCGGTCCGGTGCGCCGAGGAAGGAGGCCCCTCCGCCGAAGGTCATCGCGCCGAAGCAGAGCTCCGAGACGGCCAGGCCGGTGTCGCCGAGATAGCGGTAGCGCATCGCCAGTTTTCTCCTTGTCAGTGACGGCCGGACACGGGGGATGGGGCGGATCCCGCCCGGCCGGTCAGCAGTGGTCCGACCTCCATACGATCCTGAATGACCATAAGAGATCGAATGGTTGACCGTCAAGGCCGGACCGCGAGCGGGTCCGGACCGTGAAGCCGTACTGACATAAGAGATCGAACGGTGCTATGGTCCGGAAGGTAGGTCAAACCATTGACGCCGTGGCGTCTGTCCCGAGGAGAACCGGGCTGTGAGTGTCGTGACTGTCGTCGGCCGGGCAACGGCCAAGCCGGGCAGGAGGGATGACCTGGAGCGACTGCTGCGCTCGGTGATCGTCCCCACCCATGCCGAGGAGGAGTGCCTGCACTACTCCATCCACCAGGGGGACGTCGACCCGGACAGCTTCGTCGCGGTCGAGCAGTGGCCCAGCCAGGAGGCCCTGGAGCGGCACCTGGGCACCCCGCACCTCAAGCAGCTCGCCGAGCTGGTCGACGAACTGCTGCTGGAGCCGCTGGACCTGCGCACCTTCGTCCAGCTGCGCGAGGGCGACTCCGCCAAGGGGGAGCTGTGAGCGCCCCGGTGGTGGCGGTCCTCGGGACCGGGATCATGGGCGCGGGCATGGCCCGCAGCCTGCGCCGGGCGGGCCTGGAGGTCCGGGTCTGGAACAGGAGCCAGGACAAGGCCGCCGCGCTCGCCGAGTCGGGCGCCACCGTGGCGGCGACCCCGGCCGAGGCGGTCGGCGGCGCCGATGTCATCATCACCATGCTCACCGACGGACCGGCCGTGCTGGCCGCACTGACCGCCGCGGCCGGTGGACTGACGGACGGTCAGGTCTGGTTGCAGACCTCGACCGTGGGCGTCGCCGCCGCCACCGAGCTGGCCGCGTTCGCCGGGGCCAACGGCCTCGACCTGGTGGACGCCCCGGTGCTGGGTACCCGCCAGCCCGCCGAGACCGGCCAGCTGCTGGTCTTCGCCGCCGGGTCGGACCGGGCCAGGGAGAAGGCGGCCGAGGTGCTGGACGCCGTCGCCGCGCGCACCGTCTGGCTCGACCAGGACCCGGCCTCCGCCGCCGCCACCCGGCTCAAGCTGGTCGTCAACAGCTGGGTGCTGGCCACGGTCACCGCCGCGGCCGAGGCCATCTCGCTGGCCGAGGGCCTGGGCCTGGACAAGCGGATCTTCGCCGACACCATCGCCGGCGGCGGGCTCGACAGCCCCTACCTCCAGGCGAAGGCCGGGGCGATCGCGAATGGCGACTTCAGCCCCAACTTCGGCCTGGCCACCGCCGCCAAGGACGCCCGGCTGATCCTCGGCGACGCGGAGCAGGCAGGGGTGCGGATGGACATGCTCGCGGCCGTCGCCGAGCGGTTCCAGCGCGCCATCAAGGAGGGCCACGGCGACAAGGACATGGCCGCCACCTACCTCGTCGCCACCACCGAATCCGACCGCCGGGACAGCTGAGCTCCCGTCCCGGCCAGGCAAAGGACACACACCATGCGCGCCATAGTCAACACACCGGCCACCGGGGGCGTCGCCTTCCGCGAGGTGGCTGCGCCCGAGCCGGCTCCCGGCGAGGTGCTGATCGACATCAGGGCGGTCTCGGTCAACCGCGGCGAGATCCTCAACCTGCCCGGCAACCCCGAGGGCTGGCGTCCCGGCTGGGACGTCGCCGGGGTGGTCGCCCGGAGCGCCGGGGAATTCACCGCCGGACAGCGGGTGGTCGCGCTCTCGCTGGCGGACGGCAGCTGGGCCGAGCAGATCGCGGTGCCGGCCGAGGCGGTCGCCGCGCTGCCGGACGCGGTCGGCTTCGCCGAGGCGGCCACCCTGCCGGTGGCCGCGCTCACCGCGCTGCGCCTGGTCCGCGCCTCCGGTTCGCTGCTGGGCCGCCGGGTGCTGGTCGTCGGCGCGGCCGGCGGCGTCGGCCGGATCCTGGTCCAGCTGGCGGCCGCGGCCGGGGCCCGGGTCACCGCGGTGGCCCGCAACGCCGAGCGGGCCAAGGGCCTGGACGCGCTGGGCGCGGCCGAGGTGGTCACCGACGCGGCGGCCGCCGAGGGCCCGTTCGACGCGGTGTACGAGTCGGCCGGGGCGAGTCGCTGACGGCGGCGCTGGGCCTGGTCGCTCCCGGCGGCACGGTCTTCAGCTACGGCAACTCCTCCGGCGAGCCCACCCCGGTCTCGTTCTTCCAGTTCTTCGGCGGACACGAGCAGGCGGTGCTGCGGCACTTCGTCTTTGTCACCGGGGAGCCGGCCGGTGCCGATCTGGCGGCGCTGGCCCAGCTGGTCGCCGACGGGCGGCTGTCGGTGGAGATCTCCCAGCAGCGGGAGTGGGAACAGGTGAACGAGGTACTGACGGCGGTCCGCGACCGCCAGGTGCAAGCCGGCAAGGCCGTGCTCATCGTCGGCTGACCCTGTGGACGCCCGAGGCGGGCCCGCGTGTCGACCCCACCGGTCGGCGTGGCGGGCCCGCCGCATAGGTGTGGCCGGGCCGGACAAGACGGAATTCGGGGACGGAAAAGTGGGCGGGCGCCGGTGCATGCCGGTACTCGCGCACAAGGGTTCAGAGAATAATAAGACACCTGATATACAGGGAAGTATGAGCATGTCTATCGACCAGCGGCTTGGACACCACCTGAAGCGCGCGGAACAGGAACTCATCGCGGCCAAGCACGCGGCGCTCCGCCCGTTCAAGCTGAGCACCCCGCAGTACACCGTGCTGCTGGTGCTCTGGGAGGAACCCGGCCTGTCCGGGGCCGGGCTCGCCCGCAGGTGCCTGGTGACGCCGCAGACCATGTCGTCGGTGCTGGGCACCCTGGAGGGGCGGGGGCTGGTCGAGCGCAAGCCCCACCCGATCCACCACCACATCCTGGAGGCCCGGCTGACCCGCAGCGGCCGCGCGCTGCTGACCAAGGCGGACGTCCCGGCGATGGCGGTGGAGCAGGCGCTGGACGCGGAGTTCAGCGCGGCGGAGCGCGAGCAGCTGGTCGGGCTGCTGGCCCGGTGCACCACCGCGCTGGCCAAGGTGCAGACGGAGGGCTGACCCGCGGGCCCCTCCCGCGCGACGGAAGGGACCCGGCGGACACTCCGGAACCGGCGGTGCAAAGGCTTTCGGTGCAAAGGCTGTCGATTCAAAGGCTGCCGCTTCAAAAGGCCGGCGGTTCCAGGGTTGGCGGTTCCAGGGTTGGCGGTCGGAAACCGACCGGTCTGCCGGTCAGCCGGTGGAGCGGACCAGCAGCCGCCCCTCGGCCACGGTCGCACCGTTCTGTTCCAGCAGCACCCGCACCGGGGTGCCGTCCAGCGTGGCCCGGCCCTTCTCGGCCCGCACCAGGCAGGGCCGGTCGAACTCCGCGTACTTCTCGAACCGCGAGTCCAGTGCGGTCACCAGCAGCTCCGGCCAGCCGGTGGTCAGGCACGCGGCCTGCCGCATCGCCTCGACCAGGACCATCCCGGGCAGATGATCCACCTGGTGGTCGAAGAGCACCGGATGGCCGGTCTCCGAGCGGACCATCCAGGTGTGGATGTCGCCGGTGGGCGAGCACCACGTCCGCAAGCCGGTTCCGGCCGACCAGCGGCGGCGGACCGGCAGCGGGGGCCGGCTGTCCGGCACCGCACCGATCCGCTCCCCGCGCAGCCGCCGGTAGGCCGCGGCCGACGCGCAGCCGAGCACGCCGTTGCCGGTGCCCAGAGGGCGGCCGTCGCGCATCACATGCACATGGATCCGCATCGCGCTGATGGTGGGCCCGCGTCGGCGGAGTTCCCCGGCGGTGACCATCAGCGAGAGTTCGGCCGGCCTGCCGTTGCAGGCCAGCGCGTGCGGGTCCACTTCGAAGGTCAGGTCGCCCATCATGAACTGGGTGCCGAGCGGTACGCCGAATGCACTGTGGGCGATGAGCAGCCCGGCCTGACGAATTGTTTCTGCCATAAGTACGGGGTCGTGCCAGCGTTCGGCGATCGGCGGATAGAAGCTGTGCCCGCGCGGCCATTGCGCACCCAGGGTGAAGTCCAGCTCGCTGACGGAGCGCCAGTCTGTCAACAGGACTTCGGACACGGCTGATCGGTGTACCAGGGCGCGGTCAACTGTGCGATCGAACAGCACCATGGCGGGCGATGATTCCAGTAGCTGTGCCACTTCGCTTGCTCCCCCCTTAGAGCGGTCGAAAAGACAAGCCACATCCTACAGACTGTCCGGTTTGTTTTTAAGGGCTGCCAGACCTCAACTACGACTTTTTACAGGATTTTCGCTGCCGTCGACCAGTTTTCACGATGCGGGAAAACAAACCACGGCGTCCGTGACCGGTAGCGGATGGGTGGTCTACACAGGGTTGCGGGGGCACGGGAAAGGGCCCCTCCGACCGGATCGCGCTGCGGTCGGAGGGCCCCGGCGTGTTCCCGGTGCGGCTCAGTGCAGGGTGGCCGCCGAGAGCAGGCCCCAGGACGCCAGGTGCTCGGCGGCCGGGTCGTCCGCCTGGAACGCGGGGATGCCCAGCGGCTCGGTGGGCCGGTCCAGCGCCCAGCGCAGCAGCGCCGCGCCGATGTTCATCCCGCCGCCGAAGCCGGCCAGCAGCACCAGGTCGCCCGGCCCAGCGCGCCCTGCCGGTGCACCGTGTCCAGGGTCACCGCGACCGAGGCCGCCCCGGTGTTGGCGTGCTGGTCGACGGTCAGGTGCAGGGACGCGTTGGGCAGTCCCAGATCCGGCCAGACCTCGTTCAGCATCACGCCGTTGGCCTGGTGCGGAACGAAGTGCTGGACCTGGTCGGCCGGCATCCCGGCCCGGTCGAGCAGGCTGCTGACCGCCTTCGGCAGAGCCTCCTGGACGAACTCCCGTACCGCCCGGCCCTCCATTCGGAAGAAGTGCTCGCCGGCGGCCAGGGTGCGCTGCGAGGCGGGCGCCCGGCTGCCGCCGGCCGGGACGCCGATCAGCCGGTGCTGGTCACCGTGCCCGACCAGCGCGGTCTCGATCACGCCCAGGCCGGTCGGCACCGGCCCGAGTACCACCGCTCCGGCGCCGTCGCCGAAGAGCACGGCGGTGCGGCGGTCGGAGTAGTCGAGGATCCGGGAGTAGATGTCCGCGCCGACCACCAGACCGTACCGGGCGGACGGTTCGGTTCCGGCCCGCAGCAGCTGTGCGCCGACGGTGAGCCCGTACAGGAAGCCGCTGCACACCGCGTTGACGTCGAAGGCGGCCGCGCGTCCGGCGCCGATCAGGTGCTGCACGATGCTGGCGGTGGCCGGCTGCGGGTGGTCCGGGGTGGACGTGGCGACCACCACGAAGGCCAGCTGGTCCGCGCTCAGCCCGGCCTGGCGCAGGGCCCGCCGGGCGGCCTCGGCGGCCAGGTCCGAGGTGGCCTCGTGGTCGGCGGCGCGGTGCCGCTGCCCGATCCCGGTCTTGTCGCGGATCCAGTCGGCGGTCACCCCCGCCCCGGCCGCTATCTCCTCGTTGCTGATGACGTTCTCGGGCACGTACGAGCCGGTGCCCACGATTCCGATGGCTGACACGGTCTCCTCCTGCTCTGGAATAACAGGCCCGGGGTCGCCCCCGGGTGTGCGGTCAGACCCGGGCCGCGCTGCCCGCGGTGGTCCGCAGCCGCCGCCAGCCGGCCGCGGTGGCGTGCTCGGCCAGCACCGGGTCGTCGCCGACCACGACCGGCCGCCCGACGGTGCGCAGCAGCTCCAGGTCGCTCGCGTGGTCCCCGTAGGCCGAGCTCTGCGCCAGGTCGAGCCCGCGCACGGCGGCCACCAGCTGGGCCACCCGGGCCTTGTTGCCGCCGATCAGCGGGGTGACCACCTCGCCGGTGAGCACGCCGCGGCGGATCACCGGCCGGGTGCCGAAGGTCCGGTCGGCGCGCAGCTGCGCGGCGATCGGGTCCAGGCAGGCGAAGAAGGACCCGGAGACCAGGACCGTGAAGTCGCCGGCCAGTCGCCGGTTGAGCAGCTCGGCCACGGTCTCCGGGACGAACAGGTCCCGCTCGACGCTGTGCTCGAACCAGGCCTCGCCCGCCGCGGCCAGCCGCTCCGCGCTCTCTCCGGCGTAGAGGCGGTAGTAGGCGCGGTTGATCTGCGCCCGGGTCGCGCCGCGGTCGGCGGCGGCGCGGATCCCGCCGACCAGGTGGTCGTAGCTGCCCTCGGGCTCTCCCCGGCGGCGCAGGTAGAACTCCAGGAAGTGGAACATGCTCTTGACCCGGACGAGTGTCTCGTCCACGTCGAAGAAGGCGCCTGCGGTGCTGGGCATCGGTCCTCCGTAGGAAGTTGCGCGGCCCCGCCGGGGCCCGGCCTCGGACCGCTCGGTCTCGGAGCGCTCGGTCTCAGAGCGCCCGGCCGCGGATGCGGGCCAGGGTGAGGGCGAAGCGGGCGATGGATTCGTCGTGCTGGCGGATGTCCACGGTCACCGGCAGCTGGGTGACGGCGCTGCCCGGACCGGCCTCGGCGAGCTCCAGCGGACCGCCCTGGGTGTAGTAGGTGTCGCTGCCGTCAGCGCCCGCGGCCGGCCGCTCCTTGTCGGCGGTCGCCACCAGCACGGTGGTCGGCTCCAGCTCGCCGAACTTGGCGAAGGTGACATTGAGGTCGACCAGCACGCTCTTCGCGGCGGAGATGCCGTGGTTGTCGAGTGCGGTGAACAGCGCCAGCTGGCGCGCCGCCTCGGCGAGGACCATCCCGGGCAGGTGGTCCTGCGGGTGGTCGAACATGCTCGGGTGGTCCGCGGGGGTGCGCAGCACGGCCCGCGCGCTGCCGTCGGCGCGCAGCTCCGGGTCGAGCAGCACCACATTGTCCGGGTCGTTCCGGCCGACCAGGTACGGGACGGCGGGGCTGCCGGGCGCGGCCGGGAAGCCGGCCGAGGTCGGCAGCGGGGCGCCGTCCCGGTTGCGCAGCCGCAGCTCGCGGTAGCCGGCCGGGTCGCGGAACCGCAGCCCGACCCCGGCCCAGCCGATCCGGGCACCGCCGACGGAGAGCTCGAACGACTGGTCGAGCCCGGTGACCCGGCCCTCGCGCACCCGCCGGTCGGTGACGGTGACCGCCATGGCGAGGTCGAGCGGCGAGCTGCCGACCGTCAGCAGCTGCGGGCGGATCAGGTGGATCCGCAGATAGGTCAGGATGAACTTGTGGTCGGCCGGGATCCCGAAGAACTCGTGCGCACCGGCCAGCGCGGCCTGCCGCGCCGCCTCCAGCAGCAGCACCGGGTCGTGGGTGCTGGGGCGGAGCAGGTGGTCGCCGTAGTAGGCGTGCGAGCGGGGCAGCTGCGCGGCGGCGGCGTAGTGCGCGTCGTCGGACTCCTGAAGATCCGTCACGAACACCTCGCCGAGCGACTCCCGGTGCACCAGGGAGCGGTTCACGGTGTACGCGAACGAGAGGTCCGGTCCTGCGGGCGCCTCGGGGGCGTTCACCGGCACCGGGCTGGATATGGGTGTGGCGGTCATACGGTGCTCCTTCTCCGGCTTCCGGCCGCCCCGGGTGGGCGGCCGACGAGGTCAGTAGCGGGTGCCGAGTTCAGTAGCGGGTGCCGACGGCCTCCCGGCCCAGTCGGCCGAGCCGGTCGAGGTCCTCGGCGGTGAGTTGCAGGTCGACGGCGCGGACGTTCTCCTCCAGGTAGGCCAGCCGTTTGGTGCCGGGATCGGGACCACCTGGTCGCCCTGCGCCAGCACCCAGGCGAGGGCGACCTGCGAGGCGGTTGCCCCGTACGCCGCGGCGATGTCGCCGACGCTGTCGGCCAGC
Source organism: Streptacidiphilus sp. 4-A2 (assembly GCA_014284505.1). Classification (GTDB taxonomy): domain Bacteria; phylum Actinomycetota; class Actinomycetes; order Streptomycetales; family Streptomycetaceae; genus Streptacidiphilus. The sequence continues at coordinate 8,411,883 of JAAFYY010000001.1, forward strand.
TTCTGGTTGGCCTCGATCGCGTCCGGCTGGAACCGGGGATTGCCCAGCCGCCAGTCGTCACGCTCCAGTTGGCGGGCCGCGGTGATGGTCCCGGTGAGGAACGCGCGGCCCAGCGGTGAGTAGGCGATGAAACCGGCCCCGTGCCCCCGGCACCACGGCACGACATCGTCCAGCTGCTCCTGGCTCCACAGCGAGAGCTCGCTCTGGACGGTCGCCACCGGGTGGATCCGGTGGGCCGCGTCGAGCTCGGCGACGGTCACCTCGGACAGCCCGATCGCGCCGACCTTGCCCTCGGCGACCAGCTCGGCCAGCACGCCCCAGGACTCCTCCACCGGCACCCGGGGGTCGACCCGGTGCAGCTGGTAGAGGTCGATCCGGTCGACGCCGAGCCGCCGCAGCGACCCCTCGGCGGCGGCCCGGAGCTGCTCGGGCCGACCGTCCGGGACGATCTCCCCGGCCCGGTCGACGATCAGGCCGCACTTGCTGGACAGCACCAGCTCCTCGCGCCGGCCGCGGATCGCCCGTCCCACCAACTCCTCGTTGGTGTGCGGTCCGTAGACGTCCGCGGTGTCGATCAGGGTGGCGCCGAGGTCGATCGCCCGGTTGATCACCCGGGCCGATTCGGCGTCGTCCCGGCGGCTGCGGCTGTAGGCGAAGCTCATACCCATGCAGCCGAGGCCGATCGCGCCGACCTCCGCGCTGCTGCCAAGCTTTCGTGTCCGCATGGCCAGATGTCTCCTTAGCTGTGTGCGAGTCGGGGGGAGGGGGTGCGGTCAGCCGCGGTCGAGTTCGCGGTCGCGCACCACGGCGTAGGTGGTGACCGCGCCGAGCAGGGCCAGTACCGCGAGCGCGATAAGGTGGTGTGCATGGCCGTGGTCAGCGCGTGGCCGACGGCGGCGCGGGCGGCGTCGCGGCTGCCGGCGGGCAGCGCGTCCAGCGACCCGGACAGCCGTCCCTGGACCGCGTCGCCGGACAGCGACTTGGCCTGAGCATTCGTCAGAAGGCTTGCTTGATGCCCCAGATCGGAGTCGGTGAGGCTGGCCAGCAGGGCTCCGGCCCCGGCGATGGCCACCGACTCGCCGGTGATCCGCATGGTGTTGAAGATGCCGGAGGCCATCCCCGAGCGCTCCACCGGAACCACGCTCACCGCGGCGTTGTCCATCACGCCGAAGGCGCTGCCGACGCCGACGCCGAACACCAGCAGCGGCCCGGCCAGCGACACCCAGCTGTCGCCGGGTTGCAGTACCACCAGCCACACCGAACCGGCCGCGATCAGCGCGGAGCTGGCCGCGAGCATCACCCGCAGCGGCAGCCGCCCGGCGATCCGCCCGGCGATCAGCGGCAGGGCCAGCACCGGCAGGGTCAGCGGCAGCAGCAGCGCGCCGGAGGCGGTCGAGCTGTGCCCGCCCACGCCCTGGAAGTACTGCGGCAGGTAGACCAGCAGCACCACAAAGCCGAAGGTGATGGTGAACGGCTGGCAGACCACCACGATGAAGGTCGGCCGGCGGAACAGCGAGAGGTCGAACATCGGCCGCTGGACCCGTAGTTCGACGGCCACGAAGAGGGCCATGAAGACCGCGGCGCCGATCAGCGAGCCCAGCGCGGCGGCCCCGGCCCAGCCCTGGTCCGGGCCCTCGACAAAGAACATCGCGAGCAGGAACAGGCTGCCGCTGAAGGTCACCAGCCCGCCCCAGTCGACCTGTTGGGCCTCCGGGTCGCGGGACTCGCGGACCTTGGGCACCAGCGCCAGCACCACCGCGCCGAGCACCACGTTCATCAGGAACACCGAGCGCCAGCTGACGGCGCTCACCAACGCCCCGGCCACCAGCGGCCCGAGGGCCAGGCCGAAGCCGAAGGACGCCCCAGCACCCCGAACGCCCGGGCCCGGGCCGGGCCTTCGAAGGTGGCCGCGAGGATCGCCGCGCCGCTGGTGAGCACCCCGGCCGCGCCGACCCCCTGCACCGCCCTGGCCACGTCGATCAGCACGATGTCCGAGGCCAGACCGCAGACCAGGGACATGGCCAGGAAGATCCAGATCCCGAACAGCAGGACCCGCTTGCGGCCGAACCGGTCGCCCAGCCCGCCCGCGGCCAGCAGGCAGGCGGCGAAGGTGACCCCGTAGGCGTTCTGCACCCACTGTCCCGCGCCCACCCCGGCGCCCAGGCCGGTGGCCAGGCTCGGGAGGGCGACGGCCGGCCCGGTGACGGTCAGCGGCAGCATCACGCTGGCCAGCGCCACCGCGAGCAGCGTGGGCAGGCCGCCGGCTGCGCGGCGCTCCCCCGGCTGCGCCCGGCGGGGTTCGGCTAGCACGCTCATCGCTCTCCCCAATCCATCAAGAATCTGAGTACCTCACGAATCGGTATGACTGTAAGATATCTTATGCTCAGCGTCAATCTTCGCTCTGCGGAGCCGTGCAACCGACCTCAATCACCGAGGAGTCACCGGCATGTCCCAGGAACCGAACATTGAGTCCGACCTCGACGTACTGATCGTCGGTGGTGGCCCGACGGGCATGATGGCCGCCTGCGAACTGCTGCGCCGCGGGGTCCGCGTGCGGATCGTCGACCGTGCGCCGGAGCCCAGCGCGTTCCCCAAGGCGCTGCTGCTCTGGCCGCGCAGCCTGGACCTGCTGGAGGACCTCGGCGCGCTGGACGCGGTGCACCGCTCCGCCCTGCGGATCAACGCCTTCAGCTACTTCTCCGACCGCCGCCCGCTGGCCACCTTCGAGTTCGGCCAGGAACTGGCGCCGCTGTGCCTGCCGCAGAGCGACACCGAGCGGGTGATCGCGAACCGGCTGCGGGAGCTCGGCGGCAAGGTCGAACGCGGGGTCAGGCTGCTCTGCTTCGACGGCCTGGACTTCTCCGGCCGGATCACCGCCGGCGACGGCGTCACCGCGGTGCTGGAGCACACCGACGGCCGGATAGAACGCGCTCGGGCGCCCTTTGTGATCGGCGCCGACGGCGCGGGCAGCGCCGTTCGCGCACAGATCGGCACCGGCTTCACCGGCAGCACCTACGAGACCGCGTTCGCCCTGGTCGACGCGCGGATCGAGGGCGAACTCCCGCCCGACCAGGCGCTCTACTACCAGTCGCCCAAGGGCGCGCTGGTGATCGTGGCGCTGCCGGACGGCGTGTTCCGGTTCTTCTCCAGCCTGCCGCCGGGCCAGCAGGTCAGCGTGCCGATGATGCAGGCGATCCTGGACGAGCGCGGCCCGCGCGGGGTGCGGATCGCCGAACCGGTCTGGCAGAGCGTCTTCCGGGTGCACGCCCGGCACGCCGGTGACTTCCAGCTCGGACGGGTCTTCCTGGCCGGGGACGCCGCCCATGTGCACAGCCCGGCCGGCGGCCAGGGGCTGAACACCGGGCTCCAGGACGCGCACAACCTGGCCTGGAAGCTGGCCGCGGTGGTCCACGGCGAGGCCCCGGCCGAACTGCTGCACAGCTACGGACCCGAGCGCTCGGCGGTGGCCCAGCGGGTGGTCCGCGACACCGACATCCAGACCCGCGCCTGGCTGGTGGACACCCCGGCGAAGGTCCTGGCCCGGGACGCCGCCTTCGCCGTGGCCGACCGCACCGGGCTGCTCTCCCGGCTCTACGGGCCGGTGATGGCCGGACGCCGGCTCGCGTACCCGGCCCAGCGTCCCACCCAGCACCCCTCCGGCCTGCCGCTCTGCCGGGTCCGCGGGCAGCTGCCCGGCGGTCTGCGGCCCGGCGCGGTGCTGCCGCGGCCGCTCGCGCTGGCGCTGGGCCTGGCCGGTTCCGGGGCGGACCCGCTGAACTGGACCGTGCTGCTGGCCACCGGTCCCGGCGACCAGCGGTGGACCACCCAGGTGGAGCACCTCGCGGCCCGCCGTCCGCAGCTGCGGACGGTCCCGTCGCGCACGGCCAGGCCGTCCGGCACACCGGCTGCGGACAGGCCGGCTACTACCTGCTCCGCCCGGACGGACACATCGCCGCACACGGCCACACCGGCGACCTCGACCGGCTGGAGGCCGAACTCCTCGCCGTGCTCGGCCCGATGCCGGCCCCGGCCGCCGCCGCACGCTGAGCCCGCTCCGGATCCGCACCCTCAACTCTCCCGAATCTCCCGAAGGAGAACTGCGATGACAGAACTCGCGCAACCGCCCAGCCCCGCAGTCCCGTTCGTCGAACCGGTGTTCGCGCTGCACCGGGGCGGCAAACTGGAGGTCCGGTCCACCGTCCCGGTGCGCGACGCCGCGGATCTGGCGCTGGCGTACACCCCCGGGTCGCCCGGGTCTGCACGGCGATCGCCGAGCGGCCCGAACTCGCCCACCAGTACACCTGGGTGGGCAACACCGTGGCCGTGGTCTCGGACGGCACCGCGGTGCTCGGGCTCGGCGACATCGGGCCGGCCGCCGCCATGCCGGTGATGGAGGGCAAGGCGCTGCTGTTCAAGGAGTTCGCCGGAGTGGACGCGGTGCCGATCTGCCTGGACACCACCGACACCGACGCGCTGGTGGAGGCGGTACGCCAACTCGCGCCCAGCTTCGGCGGCATCAACCTGGAGGACATCAGCGCGCCGCGCTGCTTCGAGATCGAGGAGCGGCTGCGGGCGCTGCTGGACATCCCGGTCTTCCACGACGACCAGCACGGCACCGCGATCGTGGTGCTGGCCGCGCTGCGCAACGCCGCCCGGCTGACCGGGCGGCCGCTGTCGCAGCTGCGCGCGGTGGTCGCCGGAGCGGGCGCCTCCGGGGTGGCGGTGACCCGGATCCTGCACCAGGCCGGGATCGGCGACATCGCGGTCTCCGACAGCCGGGGCCTGCTGCACCCGGGCCGGACCGACCTCAACCCGGTCAAGGCGGCGCTGGCCGCCGACACCAACCACTCCGGGCTCACCGGCTCGACCGAGCAGGCACTGCGCGGGGCCGGACGTCTTTGTCGGCCTCTCCGGCGCCACCGTGGGCGAGCAGGCGGTCGCGTCGATGGCGGCCGGGGCGATCGTCTTCGCGCTCTCCAACCCGACCCCGGAGATCCACCCGGAGGTCGCCCGCCGGTACGCGGCAGTGGTGGCCACCGGGCGCAGCGACTTCCCCAACCAGATCAACAATGTGCTGGCCTTCCCCGGGGTCTTCCGTGGCGCACTGGATGTGCGGGCGCGCACCGTCACCGAGGGGATGAAGCTCGCCGCCGCCGCGGCCATCGCCGACATCATCGGCGCGGACGAACTGTCGGCGGACCGGGTGATTCCCAGCCCCTTCGACCCGCGGATGGCCCCGGCGGTGGCGGCCGCGGTGGCCGCCGAGGCCAGGGCGGGCCGGGTCGCCCGGGCCTGAGCCCGGCGCTGCCGGGGCCGGCCCCGGGCCCCGGCAGCGCGATTGGCCGGTTGGCCGGCCGGCCGTCCGCCGACGGTGTTGTCGGCGGTGTTGTCGACCGCGTTCAGGCGGCGTGCAGGCGGCGTTCAGGCGGCGGCGGGCTGCCGGAACGCCGCCTCGGCCACCACCTCGATGGACTCCGGCTCACTCAGCGACAGTTGACTGAGGGTCAGATGACCGCTGAGGACACACTCCTTGATCCACTCCTCCTGGTAGCGGTCCACCAGCAGGCCGTCGCGCAGCCGTACCCGCAGTTGCAGCCGCTCGGTCGGCAGTCCCTTGTCCAGCACCACCGCCTCCGCGTCCAGCACCTCGTCCACGGCGCGGGCCAGCGTGGCCAGTTCCTCGCGGCTGAACCGGGCCCCGCGGAAGCAGAGCACGTCCGCCATCCGCCCCAGCAGCCGCACCGCCGGGCGCCCGGAGCCGCAGCGGCAGTCGGCGAACTCCCCGACGTCGCCGGTCCGGTAGCGCAGCAGCGGGATGACGGCCTGCCGGTGCAGGGTGCTCACGGTGAGCTCGCCGTCCAGGAGTTCCACATACTGGTGCGGCAGCGGGTGGAAGACATTGCGGTCGCAGTCCGGCCCGTTCCCGGCCACCGCCCAGGACTCCACCGAGCCGTACAGGCCCCAGACCCGGGCCTCGGGCAGCAGCTGGCCGATCAGTCCGGTGACCGTGCTGTCCAGGCCGCTGCCGATCCACAGCAGGGTCCGCAGCCAGTCCAGCCGGCGGCCGGTGCTGCGGCAGAACTGGAGCAGTTCGCGCAGCGTGGGCGTGTCCGCGGCGAGCGCGGTGGCGCCGCACTGGCCGAAGAAGTCGACCCAGCGCGCCAGCTCCCCGCCCTCCGGGCTGCCGTACGGGATGGTCGACGAACCGCTGAGCGCGGCAATGGAGTTGAAGAGGTCGTGGGCCGGCCAGAGCCTGCCGCCGCGGGAGAGGTTGAGCAGCACGTCCCGGGAGTCGAGCGGGCGCCAGTCGCGCAGGATGTCGGCGGCGAACAGTCCGGAGGGGACCAGGGTGGCCGAGGGCTGCTCGGCGGTGCCGCCGCCCAGGTAGAGAACGGCGCCGCGGTCGCGGGAGAGCCCGGCCCGGATGCCGTTCCAGGCCGTCGCGCGCAGCTCCTCGGCGGAGAGCGGCGGCAGCCGCTCGATCTCCACCGGGCCGTCGCCGCCGCTGAACGGCCGGTATTTCTCGGCGAGCTGGGGAAATTCCCGGGCGCGTTCCAGCAGCGCCCGTATCTGCGGACCGGTCGGGCGCGGTGCGGCACCCGGGTGATCGAAGTGCTGCATGGTCATACGTTGCGTCCTTCCAACGGACCCGGAGGGGTCTGCTCAGGCCAGCGGTGCACGGCACATGACGTCCGACTCGACGTTCCATCCGAGTCGATTGAAGAACCGACCGGACGGTTTGTCAAATGAACTCAAGGCCGCTGCTCCGGGTCCGGGGCCCGAACCGGGTCGGTGAGCAACGGCAGCACCAGGTCCCAGAGTTGCGAGGCGGTGCGGGCCCGGGAGCGGCCCGGGTTGCTCTCGCAGAGCGCCATCCCGCCGACCGCCAGCACCAGCAGTGCCGACGCCGCCTCGCGCGGCCGTACGCCCTGGTGCAGCTCGCCGCGCTCGGCGGCGACCGCAAGCAGTGCCTCGACCGACTCCATCCACTCCAGCGTGGTCTCCCCGGGCGGCAGCCGGAGCAGATCCGGCCAGCTCAGCCGGAGTCCGGCGCGGCACACCGGATCGTTGTCCAGTCGCTGGGCCACCGCGTCGGCGAGTTCCCGCACCGCCCGCAGCCCGGTCTGCGGGCGGCCGGTGGCGGAGTGCGCCGCCGCCAGCGAGCCGATCGACTCCCGCGCCTCGGCGCGGACCGCGTCCAGCAGCTCCTCCTTGGAGCGGAAGTGGTAGTACAGCGCACCCTTGGACACCCCGGCGGTGCGGCTGATCAGCTCCATCCCGGGCAGTGCGTCGACCCCGCCGAGCGGATCGCCGGCCGCGTCCAGTGCCTCGGCGGCGGCGGTGATCAGCCGTTTCCTGGTGCTCTTGGCGCGATTCTGCATGGGCATGACATCTCCCTCGTGAAAACGACACCGAGTGCAGGGCGACGCCGGGGGGCCGGCGATCACTCCAGAGAAGCCCGAAGGCCGGACAGTAAAACAGACCGATCGCGCTGTTTATTCCGCCCGCTCATCCCGGCGGTGCGGGGTCGCCCGGCAGGGCCGGTGCCGATCCCGCGGCCGGCCTCACCTCGCGTCGACCGGCTGCGGGGCGGACAGCCGCAGCTCGTGCACCCGCTCCGGCACGGCCAGGCCCGGCAGTACGAAGCCCCACAGGTCGACCAGCCGCTGCTCCAGGTCCTCGCGGCCGGAGAAGACCTGGGAGACGATCTGCGCGCCGGTGAAGGAGCTGATGATGAAGCGCGCCGCCGAGTCCACATCCACGTCCAGCCTGACCGTGCCCTCACCCTGGGCACGCAGCAGCAGGATCCTGACCAGCTCGATCGAGGCCAGGTAGGGCCCGGGCGAGGGCTCGGAGAACGAGCTCTCGATGGCCAGCCTGATGCTGGCCCGCACGATCGGACTCTCCCGCAGCGCCTGCGCCATGGTGTGCGAGAGGTCGATGATGGCCTGCAGGAAGGGCCCCGACGCCGCGGTCACCGCCGCCAGTTCGGCGACCTCGGAGCCCTCGATCTCCTCGGCGATGGCTTCCTTGGACGGGAAGTGGAAGTAGAGCGCGCCCTTGGTCACCCCGGCCCGGGCCAGGATCTCGGAGATGCTGGCGCCGGCGAAGCCGTGCTGGTCGAATACCTCGGCGGCCGCCTCGATGATCGTCTGACGGGTCTTCTCAGCCCGCTCCTGTCGCACCATCGGGGACCTCCGTCTGCTCGCGCGTGCTGGGACCGAATGAACCTTAAGTCCATTGTGAACAAAGGGAAACAGCCGTACCTGTCTGTTTGTCGTAGGGCCGTTTTCATCTCCGCAGGCACAGCAACCGTCCCCCTGGTACTGAGCCTAGATGAAACAAACGCTTCGGTCTTGTTATCTGTCCTGAACCTGACGATTTATGGCCCCGGATGATGGTGGTGACGCCGCACGGCGGCTCCCGGTTCCGCTGCGCGGACGACGCCGGCCCCCACCGCGCTGCTGCGGTGGGGGCCGGTATCGCCCTCAGTGGGCCGGGGCTCCGGGCCGGTCGGCGAAGGCGGATCCGGCGGGTGCCCGCCGGGGGAGACCGCCGCCGCCGACCGGTCAGGGCTGGTCCGGCCCTGCGGGGATCGCGCCCAGTGCCCCGAAGGCGGCCGCGACCTGGCGCGCCTGGTTCTCCGAGCCCAGGACGTTCGGGTGGACGAAGGTGCAGGCCTCGCCGGCGCCGGGGATGTCCTTGCAGATGCCGGCCGGCGGATCGGTCTGGTCGCCGTCGCCGGTCAGGTTGTCCTTGATGCCGTACATCCACTTCTGGTCGCCGCTGCGGCACACCCCGTGCTCGATGCTGGAGCCGTAGGTGTCCACATAGGTGGCGCCGTGCTCCTCGGCCTGCTGTCTGAGCAGGCCGTTGAGATCCCGCTCCAGGCTGTCCAGCCAGGGCATGTCGCCCTTCGCGACGGTGCCCAGCTGGCTGAAGTTGCCCCAGGTGCAGCCGGTGCTGTCGGGGACGATGGCCGGGTAGCCGACGACGGCGACCCGGGCGTGGGGTGCCCGGGCCCGGATGCCGTCCATCATCTCGGTGAACTGGTAGTCGAGTTGGGCGAAGTGCTGGTCCAGCCAGGCACGGCCGTCGCCGGTGGTGTAGTAGTTGGTGCAGGGCTTGCCGAGGCCGAGGGTGGTCAGGCCGCGCGCCAGGCACTCGGTGACGATGTCCCCGAAGCCGAGGGTGTTGCCGCCGATGCCGACGCTGACCAGGTCGGTGTCCAGATGCAGGGCGTCCAGCTGCGGCGGCCGCTGCGGCCAGCCGCCGGGGGGCGGGGTGGTCGGCGGGCCGAGCAGCTTGTCCGAGGGCTGCGGCCCGAGGATGCCGTCCTGCACCTCGGCCGCGCCGCAGGTGACGTCGTCGAGTTCCAGGCCGAACCGCTCGGCGACCTGGCGCGGGTAGTCGTGATAGGAGCGACCGCAGCCGTCGCTCTCCTCCCACGGGCGGACGAACACATTGGCGCTGTAGGAGTCGCCCAGGGCAACGTAACTGACGGGATGTCTGATGTCCGACTGGGCGGACGCGGAGGCACCCAGGCCGGTGAGGGTGGCGGCGACGGCGGTGGCTGCCGCGAGCGACACCCGGACGGTCACGGGCAGGCGGAATCCTGGCATGCGATTGCCCTTTCGTGTAGGAACTACCGTCACTCAAAGTATTCAGACGACTGCGTTGGGTCAATGGATTCTGATGGTCCATCACCCCAAGGAGTGATTGGGTGTGTGTGCGAAGTGCGGATCGGGCCGGGGAGTTGGCGTGGGCCGGGCGGCGCGCGGCCGGAAGATCCGCGCGTGGCCCGTTGTTCCAGCAGGCAGGACCATGGGCAGCACCGGACCATGGGCAGCACTGTGTGAGGAGACCGCCGTGACCGTTGTCGTGACTGCGACCGTCCACCCCGCCGAGGGGCGGCTGGAGGAGGTGCTGGAGATCTTCTCCCGGCACGTGGAGGCAGTGCACCAGGAGCCGGGGTGCGAGCTCTACGCCCTGCACGCCCAGGGCGCGGACCTGGTGGTGATCGAGAAGTGGAGCGATCCGGAACTGCTCCGCGCGCACAGCGGGGGCGCCGCGCTCGCCGCGCTGAACCAGGAGCTGGACGGACTGCTGGCGGCCCCGGCCGAGGTCCTGCTGCTGAACCCGCGCCCGGCCGGGGACCCGGCGAAGGGCGCGCTGTAGCCCGCCGTGCCGCCGCTGCGGCGGCGCGCGCTACCGGTCCGCCGCGGTCATCGCCCGCACCGCGTCGGCGACCACGGCGCGCAGCCAGCGGTGCCCCGGATCGCTGTCCAGCCGCAGATGCCAGGCCATGCCCAGGGCGACCGTGGGCAGCGCCAGCGGGATCTCCAGCAGCTCCAGCGGCATGACCCGGGCGGCGTGCCGGGCGTACTCGCCCGGCAGCAGCGCGAGCACCTCGGACTCCAGGGCCAGGAAGCAGGCGGCGCTGTGGGTCGGCACGGTCGCCAGCACCTGACGGCTGAGGCCGAGTTCGGCGAGGCACTCGTCGACCACCGTGCGGCTGCGGCCCTTCCGGGAGACCGTGACATGCGGGACCGAGGTGAACTCGGCGAGCGTCAGGGGTCCGCCGTCCCGGGCGCGTCCGGAGCCGGCCCGGACCGCGGCGACATGCCGGTGTTCGTACAGGAACTCGGAGCGCACGTCCGGCGGCAGCTCCGGCAGCGACCCGATGTCCAGATCCACCCGGTCCCGCAGGTCCGCCGGATCCTCCTCGCCCTCGGGCAGGATGCGCAGCCGCACCCCCGGCGCCTCACGGGCCACGCGCGCGGTCACCGCCGCGCCCAGTACCACCGTCACCGCGTCATTGGTGCGGAGCACGAACTCCCGCTCCAGGCCCGCGATGTCGACCGGGGCCGGTGGCTGGAGCGCGGCCAGCGCGCCCGCCAGCGCGGCCTCCACCCGGGGCTGGAGCTCCCGCGCGCGCGGGGTGAGCGCCAGCCCCCGCCCGGCCGGAACCAGCAGCGGATCGCCGACCACCCGGCGCAGCCGCCCCAGCGTCCGGCTCATCGCCGACGCGGAGACATTCAGTTCGGCGGCGGCGCCGGTGACACTGCCCTCGCGCAGCAGGGCGTCCAGGGCGGGCAGCAGGTTCATGTCCGGGAGTTGCATGGGGCGCAATGCTAGCTTGACAACAAGGAACTTGTAGTCAGCAGTGGGCGCCGACAGCATGAGTGTCGTACTCGACCGAGTCCGCGCCTCAGCTGGGAGTGCCCCATGATCGACACCCGCCACCGCAACTCCGCCTTCCTCATCGCGGGATGCTTCTTCATGGAGATGCTGGACGGCACCATCGTCTCCACCGCCGCCCGCGGATCGGCGCCTCGCTGCACACACCGGCTGCCTCGGTCGGGCTGGTGATCACCGCCTATCTGCTCACCGTCGCCACCCTGATCCCGCTCAGCGGCTGGCTCGCCGCCCGCTTCGGCGCCCGGCGGATCCTGCTCGGCGCCGTCGTGGCCTTCACCCTCGCCTCGCTCGCCTGCGCGAGCAGCCGGAGCCTGGGCGAACTGGTCGCCATGCGGGTGCTCCAGGGCGTCGGCGGCGCGATGATGGTCCCGTCGGACGCATGGTCGTGCTGGGCGGGCCGAGAAACCCGACATACCCCGGCTGATGGGCTACATCGTCTGGCCCGGGCTGCTCGCGCCGGTCGTGGCGCCACTGCTCGGCGGCCTGATCATCACCTACGCCGACTGGCACTGGCTGTTCCTGATCAACCTCCCGCTCGGCCTCGCCGCGTTCGCCGCCGGCTGGCGGCTGGTCCCCGGCGGGGCGCAGCAGAGCCCGCCGCCGCTGGACTGGCTGGGCGTGCTGCTCAGCTGCGCCGGGCTGGCCGGGCTCACCTGGGCCGCCCACCTGTGCTCCGAGAGCGGCGCCCCGTGGGCGGCCGCCGCAGTGCTGGCGGCGCTGTCGCTGCTCGCCCTGGCCGCCGCCGCCCGGCACCTGCTGCGCACCGCGCACCCGCTGGTGAACCTGCGGATCCTGGCCAACCCGGGGCTGCGTGCCTCGGTCGTCGGCGGCTCGCTGTTCGCGATCGTGGTCAACGCCATCCCGTTCCTGCTGCCGCTGCTGTTCCAGGAGGTTTTCGGCTGGAGCCCGGTGAAGTCCGGCGCGGTGGTGCTCTTCGTGTTCGTCGGCAACATCGGGATCAAGCCCGCCACCACCGGCCTGCTCAACCGCCACGGGCTGCGGGTGCTGCTGCTGCGGGGGCTGTGCCTGGCCGCGACCACGGCCGGGTTCGCCTTCCTGGGCCCGTCCACCCCGCTGCCGGTGATCGCCGCGCTGGCCGTGGTCAGCGGCGCCGCCCCGCTCGGTCGGCCTCACCGGCTACTCGGTGCTGACCCTCAGCGAGATGCCGCCCGAGCTGATGGCCGACGCCAACACCCTGTCGTCGACCAGCTCGCAGACCGCCGCCGGGCTCGGCATCGCGGTCGCCACCGTGGCGCTGCGGCTCGGCGGCGCGGTCGGCGGCAACCCGGGCACCGGCTACGCCATCGCCTTCGGCATGCTCGGACTGATCCCGCTGGCCGCCGCGCGGACGCGGCCCGGCTGCACCCGGCGACCGGCGACGCGGTACGCCGCCCGGCGGCGCGCCGGGCCGTCCGGTCACCGCCCGGCGCTGACCGGCACCGCCCGGCACCGCCCGCGGAGGGCGGCGCGGGGCGGCCCGCCCACCGGGGCCCGGGGCCGGGTCGGGCATGCTGGGCCGGTGGAACTGCGTCAGCTTCGCTACTTCGTCACCGTCGCCGACACCCTGCACTTCGGCCGGGCCGCGGAACTGCTGCACATCGTGCAGCCGGCCGTCAGCCAGCAGATCCGCCGACTGGAGCGGGAACTGGGGACCGAGCTGTTCGACCGGTCGCCGCGCCATGTCCGGCTCACCGGGGCCGGGGAGCTCTTCCTGCCTGCCGCCCGCTCGGTGCTGGCGGCCGAGGAGCACGCCCGCTCGGTGATCGGCGAGCTGCTGCACCCCCGGCAGCGGACCCTGCGGCTCGGCACCAGCAGCGGGCTGGGCGACCATCTGGACCGGGTGCTGGACCAGTTGGCCCGCCGGGCCCCGGAGGCCGTGGTGGAACTGGTCTCCGCGCCGGTCCAGGAGCGGCTGCGGCAGGTCGCCGAGGGACGGCTGGACGCCGCGCTGGTGCGCGGCCGGCTGGAGGGCGAGGACGACCGGGGTCCGGACGGCCTGCGCGGCATCCCGGTCTGGCGGGATCCGCTGGTGGCGGCGCTCCCGGCCCGGCACCCGCTGGCGGCCGGGCCCGAGGTCGACCTGGCCGGCCTGGCCGGGCTGCGGCTGGCGCTGACCCCGCGCCGCAACCATCCGGCGCTGGTCGACCTGGTCGTCGGCGCCTGCGCGGCGGCCGGGTTCGAGCCGCTGCCGGGCCACGGCGCCGGCACCCTCCAGGACACGCTGGCCGCGATCGGCGCCGGTCAGCCGCTGTGGACGGTCGTCTACGCGGCCCACGCCCGGCAGCTGCGCAACGAGCGGGTGGCCTTCCGCCCCTTCTCCGGCGATTCGCTGGCGCTGACCACCTCCCTGGTGGTCGGCGCATCGGCTCCGCCCTCGCGGTTCGAGCTGCTGCTCGCCGCCTGCACCGCTCCTGCCAGTGACGATAACGATCGATGATGGCTGCGAGTCCGGACTGCTCCTTGGCCGGGCATCCGGAAGGCGATGGACTGGGGTCACGCCGGTCGACCGACCGGCAGGGATCACTTCCGGTCGACCGTCCGGGGTGAACGCACCCGGGGCCGACCCGGGACGGATCCAGGGAGACTGCCATGCCCATCGTCACCGTTCAGCAGGGCCCCCGCGACATCGAGCTCAAGCGGGACCTGGTGCGCCGGATCACCGACGCCTTCGTGGACGCCTACAAGATCCCCGCCGAGACCGTCCAGGTGTGGATCCAGGAGACCCCGGCGGACAGCTGGGGTGCCGCCGGAAAGCTCACCGCGGACCGCTGAAGGCCGCGGTCGCGCTGCGAGCGGCCCGGAAGTCGCCTAGCGTCGGAAGCCGGACGGGGGACTGACCGAGGAAGGGCGCTGCCATGAGGGCGTTGGAGACTATCGGCTTCACGCTGGGCGTGATCGCCTTCGTGGTGGCCCTGTTCCTGTTCATGATCGGCGGCCCGCACTACCGCAGGAGGTAGCCGGCCGGGGCGCCCGGCGGCGCGGGCGGAAGCAGCGGCGCCCCGCACCCTCAGGGGTGCGGGGCGCCGGCTTCAGCAGCTGAGAGGATGTCTCAGATGATGGTGATGTTCTCGGCCTGCGGGCCCTTCTGGCCCTGGGTCACCTCGAACTCCACCTTCTGGCCCTCGACGAGCTCGCGGAAGCCCTGGGCGTTGATGTTGGAGTAGTGGGCGAAGACGTCAGCGCCGCCGCCGTCCTGCTCGATGAAGCCGAAACCCTTTTCGGCGTTGAACCACTTCACGGTACCGGTGGCCATAATGGTCTCCTTCTGTCAGGGGCTGGTGCCAGTGCCCGCCCTGTGCGGACCCTGTGTCGCCGGGATGATCACCCTGGTCATGAAGAGACCTGCAAAAGCACGAACGCCCGTGATCGCGATCACGGGCGGCCAAACTTAGGGAACCACGCACTGCAACTGATCACAAGAATACAGGGCCTGCCCTGGGGTGCGTCAACAGGTTCCAGGGCCTCGGTGACCCCTGCCGGACCCTCCCCGGCGGCGCCCCGGACGGCCCTGGACCGACCCCGCCGGAGGGCGCCCGGTCGGCCCCGGGCCCACGCCGCTGACCTGGGATTTCTCTTCCCATATGGTGGCCGGGATGCGTATCGTGTACGGTTTTGCCCAGTAGTAGTCGTGGTTCCCGACGTTTGCACGCCCGTGATCCCGATCGCGGGCATTTTTCGTGTCTGCGGTCTTATGGACGATGTGCGCTGCAGATCCGGTTCAAGGGATCCGCATGGTGCTGGTCCCCCACGACTGCAGAGAAGAGCGAGAGACATGGCCACCGGAACCGTCAAGTGGTTCAACGCCGAAAAGGGCTTCGGCTTCATCGAGCAGGACGGCGGCGGCGCTGACGTCTTCGCCCACTACTCCAACATCAACTCCCAGGGCTTCCGCGAGCTCCAGGAAGGCCAGAAGGTCGAGTTCGACGTCACCCAGGGCCAGAAGGGCCCGCAGGCGGAGAACATCACCATCCGCGGCTGAGCACCACCCTCCGAGGCCCCGCGGCGACGCCCGGCCCGGACCGAGCGCCCCGTGCCGGTATCCCCGGCCGGGGGCGCTTCGGCGTTCCCGGGGGAGCCGCCGCGGATGCGGGCCCGGCCGGGGCGTGTTTGGGTGGGGGCGGAGCGAACGGGGGCCGGGGGGGGGGACCCGGGGGTCGTGTGAGGAGACCGTTGTGGACGGCAGCCCGTACGCCTTGAGGATCCGCCCTTCCGGCAGTTCGCTGGTGCACATCGCCCAGCGGCACGGCACCGGCGCCCGGACGCCCTGCGGCTTCACGCCGGGGGCCGGGTACTACACCGTGGTCGCGGCGGCGCCGGTCACCTGCCCGCAGTGCCTCGACCACGTGGACGCCGACCCGTCCGGCCCGCCCGACCGCCGCTAGCCCCGGCCTGCCCGCCGGTCCGTGCCGCCGCCCCGCCCCGGTGCCGGCCCGGCCGCGGGGGCTCCGTGACCACCGGCTTCCGGTCGCGTTGAGCAGGCTATGAACCAGAACGGTGCCCTGATCGAAGACATGGCGGGCGAATTGCTCGCGGAGCTCCCGGAGGAGGGCTGGGGGCGGCCCGCACCCTGCTGCGCACGATCCACGACGCCCCCTACGCCTGGCCGCAGGCCTCCGGCGGGGCCTGCGCCGGCGAATCGCACGATGTCCGGGAGGCACATTTCGCCTGTTGCTGGATGCGCTACGCACTCCGGGACGAGGCGGTGCAGATTCTGGACGTCGGCTGGCTGGGATGAGCTGCTGTTCGGTCATCTTGGCGTTTTGTCGATTCTTTTGCGCCAACACCTAGTAGCCGTACGAACGCAGATCCGATAACTTTCCTGCCAGCAGTCGTGGTTCGTACGTCGATGCCCGCGCTCGCGCCATGGGCGTTGTGCTGTCCGGCAGTTGTCGAAGGACCAGGGCGATCACCTCATCACCCCCGGGGCGTTCGGCAGTCGGCGCCCCAAGTCCCCGACAGGGGAGCAGCACATGGCCAGTGGCACCGTGAAGTGGTTCAACGCCGAGAAGGGCTTCGGCTTCATCGCCCAGGACGGCGGCGGCGCCGATGTCTTCGCCCACTACTCGAACATCAACGCGCAGGGCTTCCGTGAGCTCTTCGAGGGACAGAAGGTCGAGTTCGAGGTCACCCAGGGCCAGAAGGGCCCGCAGGCCGAGAACATCACCATCGTCTGAGGAGGAGTCCTCAGCTGGTGATCCGGGCGCCCCGCACCCCACCGGTGCGGGGCGCCCGTGCTGTGGCGCCCGGCTGGGGATGCGGAGCCGACCGGGGTCGCGGATGCTGGAGGGGCAACTCTCTGCGAGGAGGACGCCCATGTCCATGCTCGACAAGCTCAAAGGCCTGCTGCAGGGTCACGAGGACCAGGCCCACCAGGGGGTCGAGAAGGCCGGCGACTACGTGGACGGGAAGACCGGCGACAAGTACAGCGGTCAGGTCGACTCGGCCCAGCAGAAGATCAACCAGCAGATCGACGGCAATCCGCCGGCTTCCGGGCAGTAGCACGGCGGGTCCCGCCGGACCGTACCCGTGTCGCTCTGGGGGCGGCATGGAAATGCGGTCGAACGGCCTTTCGCGCAGTCCGCCGAATGTGAACTCGCGTCCGAACAGCGAACGGAATTTCGTATTCCGAGCCATGGTTCGAGTGTCATCCGGGTGAGTGGCTTGCCCACCAAAGGGTGAGTTGCGAGCCTACAGATGGTTTGCCGGATTTGATCTCCTTCCGACCGACCTGTTCCAACCAAGGAGATCAATCGTGCGTACCAACCTCCGCGCGTCCGTCGTGGCCGTCATGGCGACCGTCTGCGTCGCCATGGGGACCGGCACCGCCCTTGCCGACTGCGGTCCGTGGGACCAGGGCCAGGGCTACATGGACACCGACCACGGCGCGGCCCACGGCGCCCTGGCCGCCAACTCCGACGTGGTCGCCTACGACGGCCCGTCGGGCCACGTCCTGCTGGGCCACCACAACGTGGCGGGTGCGGCGGGCGCTCACTGGTGACCGGCGCTCCGGCGCTGTCGGCGGCCTGAACCGGCTGCCCGACCCCGGGCCCGCGGTCCGTACCCCACGGGTGCGGCCCGCGGGCCCGGAGCATGTCCGGGACCGCGGAGAGGCTCAGCTCACCCGGCGCAGCACCACGACCTGCTGCTCGTTGAAGATCTGCTGGTACACCGTGCCGCGGTGCGCCATCTCCGCGTAGGCGACCGGGGTCATCCCCGGCGACCACCAGGACAGGTCGAGCGTGATGTACTGCGGGCCCACCGGGTCGCCGCCGGGCCAGAACACGGTGCAGCGCGAGGCCAGCGCCGCGAGCTGTGGGTTGCCGGTCTCCACGCTGGCGCCGTCCGGGATCAGCCGGTCCGCCGCCCGCAGCGCCGCCACCTGCGGCCCGCTGGGGTAGGTCGCCGGGTCGGCCAGTTCGGACAGGGTCAGCGACATGCCCACGCTGATCGCCACGGCCACGCCCACCATCAGCGGCGCGGCCTGCCGTGCGTAGGAGCGCGCCCACTCCCAGCGGGCCTTGTCCATCCGCACCACGGCGTCCACCGCGGCCAGGAACACCACCGGCATCAGCACCGCGTTGTAGTGCCAGGCGGTGCCCCAGTAGGCGGTGTTGTCCGAGCTGAAGCGCCAGGCCAGGGTCGGCACCGCCATCAGCACCAGCGGCGAGCGCAGGCACAGCAGGCCGGTCAGGCCGAAGATCCAGCCGAGGGTGCGCCACTTCACCGCCGGCCAGATCAGCCCCAGCAGCATCGAGCCGATGTGCGCGTGGGTGGCGCTGCCGCCCGGCAGGTTGCTGAAGTAGGCGTAGTGGTGGTCGACCGCGAACCAGGGGATGATCCGGTACACCGTCAGCGAGACCGCCGCCACGCCGCCGGACACCAGCAGCGCGCCCGACTGCCAGCGGCGGTTGAACAGCAGCAGTACGCCCACGGCGGCCACGGTCAGACCCATGTCCTCCTTGACCAGCAGCAGCGGCAGCGACCACCAGGCGGCCCGGTTCCAGCGCCGCAGATACAGCTGGCGCATCACCACGGCCATCAGCGGGACGGCGAAGGCGATTTCGTGGAAGTCCGCGTCCACCGCGCGCTGGAGGCCCCAGGAGAGGCCGTAGGCCACGCCGATCGCCAGGCCCTTGGCCCGGGTCAGCGCCAGTTCGGCGGTCGAGGAGACCACGGTGACGGAGATCGCGAACAGCACCGCCTGGGCCACCAGCAGGGTGATCGCCGACGGGAACAGCCGGTAGAAGGGGCGATGGTGGCGATGATCGGGGAGAAGTGGTCGCCGAGCACATTGAACCCGGGACCCTTGATGTCCGAGATCGGCGCCCCGAGGTGCGCGTAGCCGCGCACCGCCTGGGTGAAGATCCCCAGATCCCACTCCTCGGCGCCGAACCGCTCGTAGCGCGCCACCGACAGTATGGTCCAGACCACACAGAAGACCGCGCCGAGCAGCACATGCGGGGTCCACGGGCTGAAGCGCTCGCGCAGCCGGGCCAGCCCGGGGCGGCTCGGCGCAGGCGCCGTATTCGGCTCGGGGATCTCCGTCGTCGTGCTCATGGCGTCATCGCTCCCGGTGTGTGCCGCGGATTCAAGCAAAATACCGGTCACAAGAGATTGCCGATACTACACATGCGAAACTATCAGGCGTGTTTCGCGACGTTCTCGATCATGCCCGGGCGAGGCGGCCCGGATGACAGGTCGGATGTCTGGGTAAGTCGTCGGCATGACCGAGGTATTGATCGAAGAGAACTTCGTGCACATCGACGGCCGCGACATGGCTGTGATTCTGGCCATCGTCGACCGCTTGGGGCTTGAGGCCGAGCCCACCGCGCCCAGGCATGTCAGTGAGCGGCACACCTGGGTGCTGGCGCTGCACTGGCTGACCGCCGACCGGCCCCCGGCCGAGCTGGGCGCGGCACTGCCCGGAGCGCTCGCGGAGATCCGGCAGCACTACCTCGACGGCGGCAAGGTCCCCCGGCCAGACTCGCCGTGTACGGCCCCAACGAGGTGGTGCTCAGCACCGTGGAGTGACGGGCCGGGGTGGCCGGCGGGCCGGGTGGACCGACGGGCCGGGGGAGTGACGGGCCGTCGGACCGCGCTCCGCTCGGCCGGTTCAGCCGGTTCAGCCGGTCGGCGGCTCGCGGTCGGCGGCTTGGTCCAGCGGCTTGGTCCAGCGGCGCCACTGTTGCTCCGGCGCGTATCCGGCGGCCTGCCAGGCGAGTTGGCCCAGTTCATTGTGTTCCAGCACCATCGCGTCGCCGCGGCGGCCGCCGAGCTCGGTGAAGCGGCGTTCGGCGGCCGCCAGCAGCGCGCGGCCGACGCCCTGGCGGCGTGCCGCCGGGTGCACGGCCAGACGGTACAGATGGCAGCGCCAGCCGTCCCAGCCCGCGATCACGGTGCCGACCATCAGGCCGTTCCGCTCGGCGATGATCACCGATTCGGCGTCCCGGGCGATCAGCCGGCCCACGCCTGTCTCGTCGTCGCTGATGCTGGTGCCCTCGGCGGCGGACTTCCAGAAGTCCAGCAGCGGGCGGACGTCCTCGGGGGTGGCGGTGCGGATGGCCAGGTCGCTCATGGGCGGAGAGCCTGGCACATGCCGCGGCGGGGCCGTCCGGCGGGTGGGAGACCGCGGCCGGACGGCCCCCGGGGCGGTCACCAGCCCCGGGCGCGCCATTCGTCGAGCTGCGGGCGCTCGGCACCGAGGGTGGTGTCGCCGCCGTGGCCCGGGTAGACCCAGGTCTCGTCCGCGAGCGGCGCGAAGACCTTGGTCTCGACGTCGTGCAGCAGGCTGCGGAAGCGCTCCGGGTCGCCCTCGGTGTTGCCCACGCCGCCGGGGAAGAGGCAGTCGCCGGTGAACACGTGGGAGTGGCCCTGCGGGTCGTCGTAGACCAGCACGATCGCGCCCGGGGTGTGTCCGACCACGTGCCGGACGGTGAGGGCGACCTCGCCCACCCGCAGCGTGTCGCCGTCGTCCAGCAGCACGTCGGTGGCGACGCCGATGCCGGGGGCGTCGATCCGCCCGGCCGCGGTGGTGGCACCGGTGGCCGCGACCACCTCGGCCAGCGCGAACCAGTGGTCGTGGTGCTGGTGGGTGGTGACGACCGTGGCCAGGTTCTCGCCGACGGTTTCCAGCAGCACCGGCGCCTCGGCGGCGGCGTCGATCAGCAGCTGCTCGCCGGTGGCCCGGCAGCGCAGCAGATAGGAGTTGTTGTTCATACTGCCGACGGCCACCTTGGTGATCACCAGGTGGGCCAGCTCTCGCACGTCCGGCGTTCCGCCGACGGTCACCGCTCCGTGGTACGACATGCCGCTCAGCTTAGCGGGGGAGAGCGGGCAGGACGGACAACGGGACGCCCAGACCGGAACCGTCCGACCGGCCGGAGAGCCAGGCCAGCAGCGCGGCCGGGGTCGCGTCGAAGCTGTCCAGCAGCTCCTGGGTGAGCACGCCGGACTCCAGGTGGCGGGCGGTGAGCGGGCCCAGCTCGCGGGAGACGAAGTCGGCGGGCCACTCGGCCGGGGTGCAGTCCAGGGCCAGGTCGACCAGGTGGTAGTGGATCTCCTGAGTGCGCTTGACCGGGACATATGCGGCCGGGAAGACGCCGAGCCGGTGCGGCACCTCCACTCCCCAGGCGTGGTCCGGCATCGCGTCCGCCGCCTCGGCCAGCCGCGCGGCGGAGTCGCGCAGATCGGCCAGCTGCTCGGGCAGCGGGCGCTTGGCCCCGGCCTCGATCCCGTCGTCCCGCTCCTGGAGCGAGGAGTACATCGCGATCGGCGTGCCGATCCGGGCTCCGGTCAGCAGATTGACCATGCCGTCCGCGTTGCGGGCGAGGTGGGCCAGCAGGTGGCCACGGGTCCAGCCCGGCAGCGCGGACGGTTCGAAGACCTGCTCGGGGCGCATCGCCCGGACGCTGCGCAGCAGGCGTTCCTCGGCTTCGGCGTTGGCGGCCAGGGCCCGGTCGGGCCGAGGGGTGGCGGAGTGGGCGGTCATGTGCGGTGACTCCCGTCGGCTGGTACGTGCGGTGTGACGTGTGCGCTGGCAGGTGCTGCGGGTCGGGTGCGCCGCGAGCGGTGCGGGGCGGGTGTGTGCGGTGTGTGCGGTACGCGGTGCGCGCGGTGCCCCGGGCGGTCGGCGTGTCCCCGGCGTCCCACAGTCGTTGCATCGGGTGGGGCGGTGCTCACGCTACCGTCGCCGAAGTCACCCGTTCGGGTGAGTCTGCTCGATTGCCTCAAAAATCGAACACGTGATCCCATAGTCTCAGTGCCGCAGCACTCGCCCGGCCGGATGCCTACCATGGGGTTGCCTACCATGGTGGGCAGAATCCGGTCCTGCGCGCGCCTGCGCCGCCCCGCACCCCATGTACGTCGGGCGGCCCCGGATCGCCCCATCCAGGACCGCCCGACACCCGCTCCGGAAGGTCCAGAAGCGTGGCAGACCGCCTCATTGTCCGCGGTGCTCGCGAGCACAACCTCAAGAACGTCTCGCTCGACCTGCCCCGCGACTCGCTCATTGTCTTCACCGGGCTCTCCGGCTCGGGGAAGTCCTCACTTGCCTTCGACACGATTTTCGCCGAGGGCCAGCGCCGCTATGTCGAGTCGCTGTCCTCCTACGCCCGGCAGTTCCTCGGCCAGATGGACAAGCCCGATGTGGACTTCATCGAGGGCCTGTCCCCGGCTGTCTCCATCGACCAGAAGTCCACCTCGCGCAACCCGCGCTCCACCGTCGGCACGATCACCGAGGTCTACGACTACCTGCGGCTGCTCTTCGCGCGCATCGGCCACCCGCACTGCCCGGTCTGCGGCCGCCCGATCGCCCGGCAGTCGCCGCAGCAGATCGTCGACAAGGTGCTGGAACTGCCCGAGGGGACCAGGTTCCAGCTGCTCAGCCCGCTGGTCCGGGCCCGCAAGGGCGAGTTCGTCGACCTCTTCGCCGACCTCCAGACCAAGGGATACTCCCGGGCCCGGGTCAACGGCGCGACCATCCAGCTGACCGAACCCCCGGTGCTGAAGAAGCAGGAGAAGCACACCATCGAGGTGGTGGTGGACCGGCTCACGGTCAAGGCCTCCGCCCAGCGCCGGCTCACCGACTCCGTCGAGACCGCGCTCAAGCTCTCCGGCGGCACGGTGGTGCTCGACTTCGTCGACCTGCCGGAGAACGACCCCGAGCGTGAGCGGATGTACTCCGAGCACCTCTACTGCACCTTCGACGACATCTCCTACGAGGAGCTGGAGCCGCGCTCGTTCTCCTTCAACTCGCCGTTCGGGGCCTGCCCGGAGTGCACCGGCATCGGCACCCGGATGGAGGTCGACGCCGAGCTGATCATCCCCGACGAGGAGAAGACCCTCGAAGAGGGCGCGATCCACGCCTGGTCGCTCGGCCACACCAAGGAGTATCACCTGCGGCTGATCACGGCCCTGGGCAAGGAGCTCGGTTTCCGTACCGACATCCCCTGGGCCGGGCTGCCGCAGCGCGCCAAGAAGGCGCTGCTGTACGGGCACAAGACCCAGGTCGAGGTGCGGTTCACCAACCGCTTCGGGCGCGAGCGCTCGTATGTCACCGGCTTCGAGGGCGTGGTGCCCTTCGTCGAGCGGCGGCACGCCGACTCCGAGACCGACAGCAGCCGGGAGCGCTTCGAGGGCTATATGCGCGAGGTCCCCTGCCCCGCCTGCCACGGCACCCGGCTCAAGCCGGTGGTGCTCGCGGTCACCATGGCCGGGAAGTCCATCGCCGAGGTGGCCGGCATGTCGATCAGCGACTGCGCCGAGTTCCTGGGTGCGATGCAGCTCACCGAGCGGGAGAGCACCATCGCCGAGCGGGTGCTGAAGGAGGTCAACGAGCGGCTGCGGTTCCTGGTCGACGTCGGCCTGGACTACCTCTCGCTCAACCGCGCGGCGGGCACCCTCTCCGGCGGTGAGGCGCAGCGGATCCGGCTGGCCACCCAGATCGGCTCCGGCCTGGTCGGCGTGCTCTATGTGCTGGACGAGCCCTCCATCGGGCTGCACCAGCGGGACAACCACCGGCTGATCGAGACCCTGGTCCGGCTGCGCGACCTGGGCAACACCCTGATCGTGGTCGAGCACGACGAGGACACCATCCGCACCGCGGACTGGGTGGTCGACATCGGCCCGGGCGCGGGGGAGCACGGCGGGCATGTGGTGCACTCCGGTTCGCGCGAGGGCCTGCTCGCCAACCAGGAGTCGCTGACCGGCGCCTACCTCTCCGGCCGGCGCAGCATCCCGACCCCGGAGCTGCGCCGCCCGGTCGACCCGAAGCGGCAGATCACCGTCCACGGCGCCCGCGAGCACAATCTGCGCGACGTCGACGTCAGCTTCCCGCTGGGGATGTTCACCGCGGTCACCGGCGTGTCCGGATCCGGCAAGTCGACGCTGGTCAACGACATCCTGTACACCCACCTGGCGCGTGAGCTGAACGGCGCGCGCAGTGTGCCCGGGCGGCACACCCGGGTCACCGGGACGGAACTGGTCGACAAGGTCGTCCATGTCGACCAGTCGCCGATCGGCCGGACCCCGCGCTCCAACCCGGCGACCTACACCGGGGTGTTCGACCATGTCCGGCGCCTGTTCGCGGAGACCACCGAGGCCAAGGTCCGGGGCTATCTGCCGGGCCGGTTCTCCTTCAACGTCAAGGGCGGGCGCTGCGAGAACTGCGCCGGTGACGGCACCATCAAGATCGAGATGAACTTCCTGCCGGACGTCTACGTCCCCTGCGAGGTGTGCCACGGCGCGCGCTACAACCGGGAGACGCTGGACGTCCACTACAAGGGCAAGTCGATCGCCGAGGTGCTGGACATGCCGATCGAGGAGGGCCTGGAGTTCTTCGAGGCCGTCCCGGCGATCGCCCGGCACCTGCGGACGCTGACGGACGTCGGTCTCGGCTACGTCCGGCTCGGCCAGTCCGCGCCGACCCTCTCCGGCGGTGAGGCGCAGCGGGTGAAGCTGGCCTCGGAGCTCCAGAAGCGCTCCACCGGCCGCACCGTCTACGTCCTGGACGAGCCCACCACCGGGCTGCACTTCGAGGACATCAGCAAGCTGATCAAGGTGCTGACCGGGCTGGTGGAGAAGGGCAACACGGTCATCGTCATCGAGCACAACCTCGATGTGATCAAGACCTCGGACTGGGTCATCGACATGGGCCCGGAGGGCGGCAACGGCGGCGGCATGGTGGTCGCCGAGGGTACGCCGGAGCAGGTCGCGGCGGTGGGCGAGAGCCACACCGGGAAGTTCCTGCGGGACATCCTGGGGGAGGACCGGGTCTTCGACATGCCCGGGTCCGTCACGGGGCGCAAGCCCGCCGCGAAGTCCTCCACGAAGACGGCCGCGAAGACGGCCGCGAAGACGGCAGCGACGTCCGTGGCGAAGGGTCCCGCCAAGAAGGCGGTCGCCGCCAAGGCCCCGGTGAAGGCGCCGGCGAAGAAGACAGCTGTCGCGAAGAGCGCTGCGGCGAAGCCGGCGACCAAGAAGGCGGCCGCGAGCAAGACCGCCGCGAGCAAGACCGCCGCGAGCAAGACCGCTGCCGGCCGGAAGCGGGGCTGAGCGGCGCGCACCGGGAGCGGTCCGGGCTCCGCGGCACCGCCGTGGGGCCCGGAATCCGGGCGGTCTAAGGTGCAGGCGGGGCCGCAACCTGCCCCGGTCGCCGGGCGTTGTGCCTGGTGCATCCGCCCGACCGCGATGGAGTGAACCGGATCATGTCGCAGCTCAGCACGCCCGCCGAAGTCCCCAGCCTGGACCCCTCCGAGCCGGGCCCGGCGGGCTGCGCGGGCTGCGGCCCCTCGCGCCGCTCGGTGCTGCGCGGCGCGGCCGCCGCCGGGGTGGCCGGGGCGGCGACGGTCGGGCTCGCGGCCTGCTCCTCCGGCTCCTCCGCCGCCACCAGCAGCGGACCGGTGACCCTGGGCGAGGCCACCGGGGTCCCGGTCGGCGGCGGCACGCTCTACCGCTCGCAGCAGATCGTGGTGACCCAGCCGACGGCAGGTGCCTACAAGGCGTTCAGCGCGGTCTGCACCCACGCGGGCTGCATTGTGGACGGGGTCTCCAACGGGGTGATCCAGTGCCCGTGCCACGGCAGCCAGTTCAACATCGCCACCGGCGCCGTGGTCACCGGCCCGGCGACCTCCGCGCTGCCCGCCAAGACGGTCACGGTCACCGGTGGCAAGCTGGTGGTCTCGGACTGAGCTGCCGCTGCGGGCGGGCGCCCTGTGGCACCATGCGGTCATGTCCTCCGCAGTGGCCGTGTTCACTCGCCTCCCGATCTGGCAGGCCCCGATGGCCGGTGGCGCCTCCTGCCCCGCCCTCGCCGCCGCCGTGTCCGAAGCCGGCGGTCTCGGCTTCCTCGCCGCCGGGTACCGGACGGCCTCCGCCATGCACCAGGAGATCGCCGAACTGCGGCGGCGAGGCACGCAGTTGTTCGGTGTGAACCTGTTCATGCCGCAGCCGCGGGCCGCCGATCCGGCCGCGGTCGAGGCATACCGCAGCCGACTCGCCGACGAGGCGGTCCGCTACGGTACCCCGCTCGGTGATCCGGACCGCGGCACCGACGACGAGTACGACGCGAAGGTGGCCCTGCTGCTGGAGGATCCGGTACCGCTGGTGTCCTTCACCTTCGGCTGCCCCACCGCCGGGATCCTGGAGGCCTTCGCCCGCGCGGGCACGGTCACCGTGGTCACGGTGACCAGCGCGGCCGAGGCGGTCGCGGCCCGGCGGGCCGGGGCCGACGCGCTGTGCGTCCAGGGGCTGGAGGCCGGCGGCCACCAGGGCACCCACCGCGACGATCCGCGCGAGGACGGCCGGGCGCTGCCGCTGGCGGCGCTGCTCGGCGAGGTCCGTGCGGCGGTGCCGCTGCCGCTGGTGGCGGCC
Organism: Streptacidiphilus sp. 4-A2; assembly: GCA_014284505.1. GTDB lineage: Bacteria > Actinomycetota > Actinomycetes > Streptomycetales > Streptomycetaceae > Streptacidiphilus. The sequence goes on from JAAFYY010000001.1 coordinate 8,437,953, forward strand.
GGCGGGCTGATGGACGGCGCGGGGATCGCGGCGGTGCGCGCCGCCGGAGCGGTGGCCGGGCAGCTCGGGACCGCCTTCCTGGCCTGCCCGGAGTCGGGGGCGAATCCGCTGCACAAGCAGTCGCTGACCGACCCCGCGTTCGAGCGGACGGTGCTCACCCGGGCGTTCTCCGGGCGCCGGGCCCGGGGCTGGCGAACCGCTTCATCCGGGAGCACGAGGCCTTCGCTCCCTCGGCCTATCCACAGGTCCACTACCTCACCTCCGGGCTGCGCCAGGCCGCCGCCCGGGCCGGGGACCCGCAGGGCATGGCCATGTGGGCGGGCGAGGGCCACCGCCGGGTCCGCCCGATCCGGCCGGGCGCTGCTGGAGCTGCTGTCCGCCGAACTCGACGCGACCGAAGCGGGCCGCACGCCCCCCGGCTGACCCGGCCGGAGGTGCGGGCGGGCCGTGCTTTGGGTTTCGCACGGCAAATAGCAGGCCGGAATCCGGATGGGACGACTTGACGTAACTCCTGATCGATCTTTGACCGCCGTGGCCCGCGTCGTCAGTATCCCTGGTATGGCTGACAGAGACACCAGTACGACCAGAACAGGTCTGGTCCGGGAGGCGGCGGTATTCCAGCTGCGAGCTGAGATCGTGCTTCCCGCCGAGCCGTCGGACATTTATCCGGTGATCAGCGACCTCGCCCGGAGCGGTGAGTGGAGCCCGGAATGCCGGGGCGGCTCCTGGGTCGACGGCCGGCCGTCCGCGCTCGGTGCGGTGTTCCGCGGCGACAACCTCCGCGGCCCCGAGGTGGTCCCCTGGGCCCCGGTCACCCGGGGCAACTGGAGTACATACGCCGAGGTGGTGGCCGCCGAGCCGGGTCGTACCTTTCGCTGGGCGATGCGCGACAGCGCCGGCGCGCGGCAGGACAGCGTCTGGGGTTTCGACATCGAGGCGGCCGGAGAGCACAGCCGACTGATCCACCACTTCCGTATGGGCGAGCCCACGGAGGGTATCCGCCGCATCACCTCGGGAATGACCGAGGAGGAACGCCGGACATTCTTCGGGGAATGGTCGCGAAAACTGGCCGATGACCTTGTCTTCACCCTCGGCCGTATCAGGGACGCCATAGGCCGGTTTTAGTTGCGGGCGGAGATCCCCGGGCCCGCCACCCGGACTTCTCCACGGACGAGCAGCGCAACACCGCCGACAGCTGCCCGCGGGAATACCCGGGGGAAGTCACCGGCGCCGTTCTGATCGTGTCCGTACTGCTCCGTGCGGTCCGGCGGGCCAGGCGGGCCGGTCGGCGCGGCCCGGCGCCGGTCGCCGCTCCATCGCCAACACCCGGGAAGGAAGCCAGGAATGATGGGATATCAGCTGCACAGCTATGGGTCCGAGGGCCGCAGCGGGCTGACCGAGGCCGAGGAGCAGCTGTGGAAGGCGCAGTTGACGGTCAGTCGGCTGCTGCTGCACCAACTGGACCGTGACCTCCAGGCCCAGGGCATCTCGTTGAACAACTACATGCTGCTCTCGGCCCTCGCCCAGGCCCCGGACCAGCGGCTGCGGATGCAGGACCTGGCGGCGGTGACCTTGCAGGTGAAGAGCCGGGTCTCGCACCAGATCGGCCGGATGGAGGCCGAGGGGCTGGTGGTCCGCGAACCCCATCCGAAGGACGGGCGCGGGACCAACGCGGTGCTCACCGACTACGGCTGGGAGATGCTGCGCCGGGTCGGCCCGCACCATGTGCGGGCGGTCCGCAGCCATCTCACCGGGCTGCTCGACCCGGAGCAGCTGGCCGGCATGGCCGAGGCGCTGACGCCCATCGCCGAACGGCTGACCCATCTCGGCGGCTGGAACTGAGGTGAGCTGTGAACTGGCACAAGGCTGCAACTGACATGATGTCAACTCCCCTGTCCGCGGCGCCGGAGACCGGTGGTCTGTACCTTCTCCGGCACCGGACACCGCGCTGTGCTGCGGCTCGGCAGCTCTCAGTGACCGACCTGACACACCCCCCGGGCATTTACTACAGGCATGCGAACAGCGCATTATCCTCGGTTTTCACCTGGCAGCTCTCCCCTGGCTGGAATGTGGAGGAGTAGGTGAGCTCTCGATGGAATTTCAGGTGAGCCCCGAGTGTGACGGGGCCCTGCACCGGTTGGTGGCCGAAGGGGTGTCGCCCTGGCTGTCCGGTGTCGGCCGGGAGACGACGGCGACCGGCCGGCTGGCCCGCCTGATCGCCGAATCCGGGATCCGCGGGGCTTGCACCGATGTCGCCGGCATGGCGCCGATAGTGGCCGGGAGCGGGTACTACGACCAGCAGTTGGCCGATCTGGCGGCGCGCGGGCGAGTGCCGGGCAGGCCGTGACCGCGCTGCTGGCCCAGGACGCGCAGCGGGCCTGCGAGTTGCTGTCCGGTGTGTTCGAACGCAGCGGGAACCACGACGGATATGTCTCGGTCGACCTCGAACCAGCGACGCTCAGCGATGCCACCGCCACCGTCAGACATGCGCACGAACTCAACCGCTCGGTCGACCGGCCCAACCTGCTGGTGAAAATACCGGCCTGCGGGTTCAACGCGATCCGGGCCTGCCTGGCGGAGGGCGTCGGGGTCCAGGTGACCGGCGTTTTCTCGGTCAGCACCTACCGGAAGGTGCTGGACGCGCACCTGGAGGGGCTGGAGCTGGCCCGCGGGGCCGGGATCCCGCTGGGCACCCTCGGCTCGGTCGCCGCCCTGCCGGTGCGGCTGCTCGACCACGAGGTCGACCGGCAGCTGGACGAGCTCGCCCGGTCCGAGGGCCGGCCGTTGCGCGGCACCGTGGCCCTGGCCACCGCCCGGCTGATGTACGCCGCATACGAGGAGTACCTGGGCAGCGAGCGCTGGCGGGCGCTGCGCGTCGCCGGGGCCCAGCCGCAGCGGCCGATGTGGAGCGTCGCCGAAGCGGCGGAGGACACCGCCGGCCCGGAGCCGGAGCCCTGCTACTCCTACCTGAGCCGGCTGGTCGGCTGGGGCACGGTCAGCGAACTGGACCAGGACGCCGTCACGGAGTTCGCCGCGCACGGCACCCGGCCGGGACACCCTCACCGGTGAGCGGGAGGCCGCGAACGAGGCCCTGGCCCGGATCGCCCAGGCCGGCATCTCCGTGGACGCGGTGTACCGACGCCTGGACGAGCGCCGGGCCGCCGCCTCCGCCGCCGCCTGGCGGGGTCTGGAGGCGGTGATCGCAGCCCGCCTCCCCCAGGCCCGGCAGCAATGGCCCAGCGGCGAGAGCGCGGCGGCGCTGGCCCAGCGGTTATAGGCCCGGCACCGTGGCCCCGGCCCGGCCCGGCCCGGCGGTCCCGGCCCGGCCCGGCCCGGCGCTGTGGCCCCGGCCGCGCCCGCCGGGGGTCAGCCGAGCAGCGGCTCCCGCTGGTGCAGCGGGAAGCGGGCGCCGGTGAGCGCCAGCACCGGGGCGGCCTTCACCGCGGTCTCGTCGACCTCCTCCTGCGGGTCGGAGAGCGCTATGACCGCACCGCCCACGCCGTACCGGAGCAGCCCCGGGGTGATCAGCGCGGTGCGGATCACCACGCTCAGGTCGGCCGCGCCGGTCAGCGAGAAGTAGCCGATCGCCCCCGAGTAGACCCCCCGCGGCCCGGCTTCGAGCCGGTCGATCAGCTGCATGGTGCGCAGCTTGGGCGCGCCGGTCATCGAGCCGGGCGGGAAGGCCGCCTGGAGGCAGCGCACCGGCGAGGAGTCCGTCCGCAGCCGCGCCCGCACCGTGCTGACCAGCTGGTGCGCACGGGCGTAGGTCTCCACCCGGAAGATCTCCTCGGCCTCGACCGAGCCCACCTCCGCGCAGCGCCCCAGGTCGTTGCGGACCAGGTCGACGATCATCAGGTTCTCCGCCCGGTCCTTCTCGCTCGCCAGCAGCTCGGCGGCCAGGGCCCGGTCCTCCTGCTCGGTGGCGCCGCGCGGCCGGGTGCCCTTGATCGGCTTGGCCTCGGCGACCCGGTCCGCGCCGATCCGCAGGAACCGCTCCGGCGAGGTGCTCAGCACGTTCAGCTCGCCGAACTGGAGCAGCGCGGCGAACGGGGCCGGGCTGGTGCGGCGCAGGAAGCGGTAGCTCTGCCAGGGGTCGAGCTCGCACTCGGCCTCGATCAGATTGGTCAGGCAGACCTCGTAGGTCTCGCCCGCGGCGATCTCCTGCTGGCAGGCGTCGATCAGGTCCAGATACGCGCTGTGGTCGTGCCGCAGCCGCAGTTCCGGCAGCGGCTCCGGCGGCTCGGCCGGGCTGCCGGGGCGTCCGGCGGCGGCCTCCAGCTGTTGCTGCGCGGTCTCCAGCCAGGCCAGGGCGGCGCTCTCGTCGCCGTCCTCGGCCAGCGCCAGCAGGTGGGTGGTGCCGGTGGCGTGGTCGAGCACCAGGCCGTGGTCGCTGAAGATCAGCACCGCGTCCGGGTCCTGCGAGCGGTGCGCCGCGTCCGCGCCGCACTCGGCCTTGAGCTCGTAGCCGAGGTAGCCGACCCAGCCGAGGGCGAAGTCGCAGGGCAGTTCCGGGGTCTCGGCGGCGATCGCGGCCAGATCCCGGTCCAGCCAGTCCAGGAACGACCCGCGCACGGTCTCGGTGCCGCCGGCCGAGCGGACGGTGACCGTGCCGGTGGCGACGTCGGCGGTGGCGGTCCTGGCCAGCGGCCCCCGTGCGTCGCCCATCACCGAGAACCGCCCGAGCCCGGCGTCCGGGCGGCTGCTGTCCAGCCAGTAGGCGTGTTCGTCGCCCTGGAACAGCTCCTGGTAGGCGGTCTCGTCGTCCCAGCGGGTGGGCAGTGGCCGGGTCAGCACCCGCAGGCCGCGCGGCTCGGCCGGGCGGAGCGCGGACGGGACCGCCCGCCGCGCGGCGGGACGCCGGGGGCGCAGCCCGTGCCGTTCGGTCAGCGTCCGGAAGTTGGCCAGCAGCTCCCGGCCGTGGCTGCCGCCGATCGACTCCGGGTGGAACTGGAGGCCCCACTGCGGGCGGGTGCGGTGCCGCAGGCCCATCAGGATCCCGTCCGGGGTCCAGGCGGTGGCCTCCAGCTCGTCCGGCAGCCGGTCCACGGCCAGCGAGTGGTAGCGCACCGCCTCGAACGGCGAGGGCAGCCCGGCGAACAGGCCGCGGCCGTCGTGCAGCACCGGCGAGACCCGTCCGTGGAAGGGCTCCGGCGCCCGCTGCACCCGGCCGCCGTACAGCGCCGCGATCCCCTGGTGCCCGAGGCAGACACCGAGTACCGGCAGTCCGCCCTGCTCCAGCACCTCCCTGCAGATGCCGAAGTCGGCGGGGCGCTCCGGATGGCCGGGGCCGGGGGAGAGCACCACGTTGTCGAAGTCGGCGAGGTGTCCGAGCTGCCACCGGGGGTCGTCGTTCACCACCACCTCGGGCTCCTCACCGTTCACCTCAGCCAGATAGTGGAAGAGGTTGTAGGTGAAGGAGTCGTAGTTGTCTATCAGCAGGGTGCGCATCGTCTCTCCAGTCTCCACTTCGCCGCCGGCTTCTGTCCCCGCCTCCCTTCAGGACTGCGCCGGGGTCACCTCGATCAGCATGTGCCTGACCTCCAGCGGGCCCTCGGTGAACACCTCGGCGCGCATCACCCGCAGGCTGCGGCCGGCCTCCTCGGCGATCCGCTCCAGCGCCCGCAGGTCCCCCCGGCCGCTGAAGTGCAGGATGGCCGAGCCGCCGGGGGCCAGCCAGAGCGGGGCCTCCTGCAGGAAGCGCCGGTGGGTGGCGTAGCCCGGGTCCACATAGGCCCGCTCGTGCATCGACTGGTACTGGTAACTGTCCGGTGCCAGGACGTAGTTGGAGTGCCAGAAGATGGTGTCGAACCGCTCCTCCGGGTCCAGTCCGGCGAACAGGTCGCTCACCACGCCGCGGAACCGGTCGCCGAGGCCGTGCCGGGTGGCGTTGAGCTGTGCGTTGCTGACCGCGGCGGGGTTGATGTCGGCGGCGACCACCCGCTCGCAGCCGGCCAGTGCGCTCAGTACCGCGGTGACGCCGGTGCCGCAGCCGATCTCCAGCATGGAGCCGGTGCGCGGCGCCCGGAGCTGCTCGGACAGGCGAGCAGTTCCAGTGAGAAGCCGGTGGTGGGCGAGTACTGCGGGGCGAACACCCCGGCAGCAGATCCCACTCACGCCCCGCCATGGTGAACACCGAGGGCTGCATCGTGCGGGCCAGGGCCTCCCGGCTTCTCTCCAGCGAACGCGTGTAGTCCTGCGCCTCCAACATCAGTGCTCCCCCTTGGCTTGAACGACCGGACGGCCCGGTCGGCCTGGAATGAATGGTGCCTGTAGAACGACATGCTTGTAGAACTATGTGCCTGCTGACTACTGGGGACTACTGAGTCCGGTGTGAACTGCGAGCCGCGAGGGAATGCAGACAGTGCTGTCAACTCTTTCGCAGCAGGTGTCACCTAGGAAGGTGAGCCAGCACCACACCCTGCGGGCAGAAGTGGTGGCCAGGCCACCGCCGGGCCCCTGGATCAGCTTGCTATGCCCGCCCGACCTGGGACAACTCCGCATTGACTCCGGGCACCGCGCTGCGTAGCTTCACCCTGGCGGGCAGTACAAGGGGGAGAGCTCTGTGTCACACGAGGGACATGCGGACTGCTCAGCCCTTTCCGTGCTGGAACTGCTGGCCGTGGAGGCGCCGCCCGCCCGTTACGAGCTGCTGCTGGCCGAGGCCCGCAGCCGCGGCGTCAGCGGGGCGCAGCTCGCCGAGCTTGAGCGCGGCACCCGGCTGGCGCTGGACATCAGCGCCCAGCTGGAGCGGCGGCAGCAGCGCGAGGCCGGTCTCTCGGCGCTGGTGGACACCGCCCGGGACCTCGCCGTCCCCTATGACCTGGAGAGCCTGCTGCGGGTGATCACCCGCCGCGCCCGGCTGCTGCTCGGCGTCGACATGTCGTACATCAGCTTCCGCGACGAGGACACCGGCGCCACCTATGTGCGGACCTCCGACGGACATGTCTCGACCCTCAACGTCGGCCTGATGATCCCCGACAACGCCGGGCTGGGCGGGGCCGTGCACGCCAACCCGTCCCCGTTCTGGACCCCGACTACCTCGCCGACGACCGGATCCCGCACAGCAGCGCGATCGACGAGGTGGTCCGCGCCGAGGGGCTGCGGGCGATCATGGCGGTGCCGCTGGGCCAGGGCTCGGACGCGGCCGGGGCGCTCTATGTCGCCGACCGCAGCCTGCGCCACTTCACCAGGGAGGAGATCTCCCTGATCAGCTCGCTGGGCGACCTCGCCGGGGTGGCCATCGAGCGGGCCCGGATCCTGGACCGGGCCAACTGCGCGGTCTCCCGGCTGGGGAGCGCAACACCGTGGCCGAGGCCGAGCTGCGGACCGCCGAGGAGTTCGCCCGCTTCCAGGGCTCGCTGATCGAGCTGGTGCTCAACGGCGGCGGCCCCTACGCCCTGGCCGCCCTCGCCGCGCGCAGGCTCGGCGGCCCGCTGCGGATCCTGCTCGGCAACGGCACCGTGCTCACCACCGCCGGGGCGATGCCGGACGGCGATCCGGTCGCCGAGGCCGCCGCCGCCATGGCCGCGCACGCCGCCGACCGGCCGGTGCCGCTGGAGAACGGCCTGTGGGCGGCCCCGATCCGGGCCGGGGACGAGAACCTGGGCACCCTGCTGCTGCGGCCCGAGGAGGCCGCCGACGGGCAGGAACAGCGGCTGCTGGCGATGGTCGCCCAGGCCGTCGGGGTGCTGCTGCTGCTCCAGCCCGGCCGCAGCGCGACCGGCGCGCAGGGCCACGACGAGCTGCTCGACGACCTGCTGGCGGTTCCGCAGCTGCCGCCGCAGCAGCTGGAGCGGCGCGCCCGCCGGCTCGGCATCGACCTGTACCGGCCGCACCTGGTGGTGCTGGCCCGGCCCGAGGGCGAGACCCTGAGCAAGGTCGCCACCTGGGCCTCGCTGCACGCCCACCGCCGGAACGGGCTGAAGTGCGTCCGCAACGGGCTGGCGGTGCTGCTGCTGCCCGGCGACGACCCCAGCGTGGCCGCGCAGGCGGTCTCCGACGAACTGACGCCGCTGCTCGGCCGGCCGGTGACGGTCAGCGGCGCGGGCCCGGTCTCCGACCCGGCCTCGGTCTTCCACGGCTACCAGGAGGCGCTGCGCTGCCTGGACGCGATGACCGCGCTGGGCGCGGTGGGACGCTCCGCCTCGGCCCGCGAGCTGGGCTTCTTCGGCGTGCTGCTGTCCGAGACCCACAATGTGGTGGACTTCATCGACACGGCCATCGGGCCGGTGCTCGACTACGACCAGCAGCGGCTGACCGAGCTCACCCGCACCCTCGCCGCGTACTTCGAGACCGGCAGCAGCCCCACCTACGCGGCGCAGAAGCTGCATGTCCACCCGAACACGGTGGCCCGCAGGCTGGAGCGGATCAACGAGCTGCTGGGCGCCGACTGGCAGCAGCCGGAGCGGGCGCTGGAGATCCAGCTGGCGCTGCGGCTGGCGCGGATCCGCAAGCTGCTGCTGGAGCGCGGTGCCCCGACCGAGGCCCGCTTCCGGAGCTGCCGCCCCGCCCCGACCCCGGGCCGCCCTGAATTTCGGCCCCGGGTCGGGGCGGCAGCCGCCCGCCCCCGGGCGGCCCGAAGCCGCCCCTGGCCGGTGTCCCCACCGGCCCTACCGCCGCGTCCCCACCGCGCGGCGGTCGTCCTGACCCGGCCGGAAGCCGGGAGCCGGGCCGGAAGCCCGGTCTAGCCCGCCCGGCGCAGGCCGCTGCCGGCGCCGTGGGCGGTGCGCGCGCCACCGCGTGCGCCGCGGAGACCAGCGTCGCGTGCCGGTGCCAGCCGTGGTACGAGCGCCCGGAGAAGTCCCGGATGCCGACCCGGTCGGCGATCGCGGCGAGGTCGTGGTCGACCCGCGTCAGCCGGCTCAGCCGGTACAGCGCCGCCGGCGGCAGGCTCACCAGGTCGGTGAGCCACAGCTCGGACGGCCAGTTCTGGCCCGGCGCGGCGGCCCCCAGCAACAGCAGCTCCCTGCCCTGCACACCCCCGGAGGAGCGCGGCGAGCGCGAGGGCAGCAGCACCCGGGTGGTGGCCACCAGACTGCTGCCGACGGCCCCTTCCCGCTCGGGGTCCGGCCAGGCCACCGGGCGGCGCAGCACCCGGGCCGCCCCCAGCGCCCGGTACGCGGGCAGCTGCTCGCCCCGCTGCCGGGCGGTCGGGCTGTCCAGCGGGATCAGCGGCAGGGTGCCGTCGACCCGGACCAGGAACGGGTTTCCCCCGGCCCGCAGCCGCCAGACCACCTTCGCGGCGTCGGCCTCCCTGGCGTCCAGCACCACCGGCCGCCGCGGCGGCCGCCAGTCCGCGGCCAGCTCCTGGAACGCGGCCATCGCGCAGTCGTCCATGTTCTCCGGGTCGGCTTCCTCCGGGATCGCCGCCTGCCGCCGCCGGGGCACGTCGGTCAGCCAGGAGTGGCTCAGGTGCAGCCGCCAGTTCACCGGGTGGCTGATCTCCTCGGAGGCCGCCCAGACGCCCACCGCCCGCTGGGCGTTGAGCATCTGCCCGAGGTCCGGGACGAACCGCCGGCGCACGCCGACCGAGTGCTCCCCGGCCTTGGGGATCACGATCGGCCGGATCACCCACGCCTGCGGCGCGGCGTCCTGGACCAGGTAGCGGGCGAGCGCCCGGCGCACCGGCATCCAGTCCCAGGTGGAGCTGGACACGAAGTGGTGCAGGTTCTGCTCGGCGGCCTGCCCGCCGACCACGGCCGCGATGTTGCGGATCGACTTGCGGCCCTCCGCGTCCAGCAGGCCCTGGATGTACTGGGCGCCCTTGCGCCGTTGGTCGCTGCGGGGCAGCGAGGCGAACAGCTCGGAGCACAGTTCGGCGAGCACCGCGTCCCTGGCCGCGCGCTCGGGCGGCTGCGCGGCGACGGCAGGCCGGTCGTGCGGGACGCTTCCCCGGGCTGCCGGGGTACCGGACGGCACCAGTCATTGCTCTCCCCCACACTGTTCGCCGGGCGCTGCTGTTCGCCGGGCACCGCGTTTCGCGGGGCCCTGCGGCGCGCATCGCCGGCGCTCGCGCCGCCGCGCACGTCGGGTGCACCGCTGTCGAAAAGACCGTAGGCAGCCGCGGGTGCCCCGGCCTAGGTGGCCAGAACCACGACATCGGGGTGCCGGGTGGTGGTCCGGCCACCACCACGGGATCAGGGCTGATCGAATCGCCCGCTCCGGGTCAGGAAGGGGGTGGTGCGGCCACCACCCCCTCCCTGACCGCTCCGGAGCCGGTCCGTTCGGGGCCGAACGTCGCGGGCCCCGGAGGGCCGCCGCCGGGGCGCCGCGACCGGCCGCGCGGCCGGGGCGGACCCGCGGCGCTTCCGTCGGCCCGGCCCCCGCCCCGGCCCCGCCCCGGTGCTCCGGCGGGGTGTCGGCGGCTGGCGCTAGGGTTTTCCGTATCAGCGCCGGTCCGTTCCGGGCTCGCCGCCGCCCGTCCGTCACCAGGGAGCACTCGCTATGCCACGACCTCGTCCGCGCCGGTCGTCCCGGGAGCGCCGGATGGGGGCGTCCTGATGGCCGATCCCTCCTCCTACCGGCCCGCGCCCGGCGAGATCCCGGTCTCGCCCGGGGTCTACCGGTTCCGTGACGCCGATCACCGGGTGATCTACGTCGGCAAGGCCAAGAGCCTGCGCCCCCGGCTGAGCAGCTACTTCCAGGACCTGGCCAACCTGCACCCGCGGACCAGGCAGATGGTGACCACCGCCGCCTCGGTGGAGTGGACCGTGGTCGGCACCGAGGTCGAGGCGCTCCAGCTGGAGTACAGCTGGATCAAGGAGTTCAACCCGCGCTTCAACGTCAAGTACCGCGACGACAAGAGCTACCCCTCGCTGGCGGTCACCCTCAACGAGGAGTTCCCCCGGGTCCAGGTGATGCGCGGACCGAAGAAGCGCGGGGTGCGCTACTTCGGGCCCTACGGCCACGCCTGGGCGATCCGCGAGACCGTGGACCTGATGCTCCGCGCCTTCCCGGTGCGCACCTGCTCGGCCGGGGTGTTCAAGCGCGCCGAGCAGGTCGGCCGGCCCTGCCTGCTCGGCTACATCGGCAAGTGCTCCGCGCCCTGCGTCGGCCGGGTCTCGCCGCAGGAGCACCGGCAGCTGGCGGAGGACTTCTGCGACTTCATGGCCGGGCGCACCGGCGCCTACCTGCGCCGGCTGGAGGAGGAGATGCGCGAGGCCGCCGTCGCGATGGAGTACGAGCGGGCCGGCCGGCTGCGGGACGACATCGCCGCGCTGCGGCTCGCCATGGAGAAGAGCGCGGTGGTGCTCGCCGACGCCACCGACGCCGACCTGCTGGCCGTGGCCGAGGACGAGCTGGAGGCCGCGGTCCAGATCTTCCACGTCCGCGGCGGCCGGGTGCGCGGCCAGCGCGGCTGGGTCACCGACAAGGTCGAGAACGTGGACACCGCCGGGCTGGTCGAGCACGCCCTGCTCCAGCTCTACGGCGAGGAGAGCGGCGAGGCGGTGCCGCGCGAGGTGCTGGTCCCGGCCCTGCCGGAGCCGGTCGAACCGGTCGCCGAATGGCTCAGCGAGCGCCGCGGCGCCCGGGTGGACCTGCGGATCCCGCAGCGCGGCGACAAGCGCGAGCTGATGGTGACCGTGGCCCGCAACGCCGCCCAGGCGCTGGCCCTGCACAAGACCAGGCGTGCCTCCGACCTGACCACCCGCAGCGTCGCGCTCCAGGAGATCGCCGACGCCCTGGGCCTGGACTCCGCCCCGCTGCGGATCGAGTGCTACGACATCTCGCACCTCCAGGGGCAGGACGTGGTGGCCTCGATGGTGGTCTTCGAGGACGGCCTGGTCCGCAAGAGCGAGTACCGGCGCTTCTCGATCAAGGGCTTCGAGGGCCAGGACGACGTCCGCTCCATGCACGAGGTGATCACCCGCCGGTTCCGGCACACCGAGCAGCCCAGGGAGCGCGACGAGGAGACCGGCCGCCCGCGCCGCTTCGCCTACCCCCCGCAGCTGATCGTGGTCGACGGCGGCGAGCCGCAGGTCGCCGCCGCCCAGCGGGCGCTGGACGAGGTGGGCGTGCGCGACGTGGCGCTGTGTGGGCTGGCCAAGCGGCTGGAGGAGGTCTGGCTGCCGGGCGAGGACGACCCGGTGGTGCTGCCGCGCAGCAGCGAGGGCCTGTACCTGCTTCAGCGCGTCCGGGACGAGGCGCACCGCTTCGCCATCAGCTACCAGCGGCAGAAGCGCGGCAAACGGATGACCGCCGGCGGTCTGGACGACGTCCCCGGACTCGGCGAGACCCGCCGCCAGGCCCTGCTCAAGCACTTCGGCTCGCTGAAGCGGCTGAAGGCCGCGACGGTCGAGGAGATCCGCGAGGTCCCCGGGTGGGGCAGCGCACCGCGGAAGCTGTTGTGGCAGCGTTGGCCTCGGCGACACCCGCTGCTCCTACGGTCAATACGGCGACCGGGGAGGTCATCAGCGATGGTGATGTCACTCATCCGGGTGACACAGGGAAGCCGCAGACGACCGCGGGCGTTGTTTGTACTGATGCGACCGAAAGCGGGGAACAGAAGTGAGTGTGCCCGGTAGTACCAACGGTGCCGGTGGCGACAGTGAGACCGCGGACAGCCAGCCCGAGCTGGTGATCATTTCAGGGATGTCCGGCGCCGGCCGCAGCACCGCGGCCAAGTGCCTGGAGGACCTCGGCTGGTATGTCGTCGACAACCTGCCGCCGTCGCTGATACCGACCATGGTCGACCTCGGTGCGCGCTCCCAGGGCGCGGTGGCCCGGATAGGCGCGGTGGTGGACGTCCGCGGCCGGAGCTTCTTCGACGACCTGCTGACCTCGCTGGAGGGGCTGGAGCAGCGCGGCGTCCGGCTCCGGGTGGTCTTCCTGGAGGCCTCCGACGACGCCCTGGTCCGGCGTTTCGAGAGTGTCCGCCGCCCGCACCCGCTCCAGGGCGACGCGCGGATCGTGGACGGCATCGCCCAGGAGCGCACCCTGCTGCGGGATCTCCGCGGCGAGGCCGACCTGGTGATCGACACCTCCAGCCTCAATGTGCACGAGCTGCGCGCCAAGATGGACGCCCAGTTCGCCGACGACCAGGAGCCGGAGCTGCGGGCCACGGTCATGTCCTTCGGCTTCAAGTACGGCCTGCCGGTGGATGCCGACCTGGTGGTGGACTGCCGGTTCCTGCCCAACCCGCACTGGGTCCCGGAGCTCCGGGCCCGTACCGGCACCGACGAGGAGGTCGCCGCCTACGTCTTCGACCAGCCCGGCGCCAAGGAGTTCCTGGACCAGTACGCCGATCTGCTGCGGATCGTCACCGAGGGCTACCGACGCGAGGGCAAGCGGTACATGACACTTGCCGTAGGCTGCACCGGAGGCAAGCACCGCAGCGTCGCGATGTCGGAACGTCTCGCGAAGCGCCTGACCGCCGACGGACTGGAGACGGTGCTGGTGCATCGCGACATGGGCCGTGAGTAGCCGCGCAGAGCAGTAAGGGGCACGGGTGGCGTCACACATCATGGCCGGTCGGCAGGTCCGTCGTCGTCGCGAGGCGCCGAGAATAACGGCCCTCGGCGGCGGTCAGGGCCTGTCCGCCACCCTCTCCGCCCTGCGCCGGCTCACCGGCGAGCTGACGGCCGTGGTCACCGTCGCCGACGACGGCGGCTCCAGCGGCCGGCTGCGCGCGGAGCTGGGGGTGCTGCCCCGGGCGACCTGCGCAAGGCGCTGGCTGCGCTGTGCGGCGACGACGAGTGGGGCCGCACCTGGTCCGAGGTGATCCAGCACCGCTTCCAGAGCGACGGCGACCTGCACGGCCACGCGGTCGGCAACCTGCTGATCGTCGCCCTGTGGGAGAAGCTGGGCGACCCGGTGGCCGCGCTGGAGTACGTCGGCCGGCTGCTGGGCGCGCACGGGCGGGTGCTGCCCATGTCGGCGGTGCCGCTGGACATCGAGGCAGTGGTCCGCGGCCTGGACCCGGACCACCCCGACCGGCTGGACACCGTCCGCGGCCAGGCGCGGGTGGCGGTCACCAAGGGCGAGGTGGAGTCGGTGCGGCTGCTGCCGCAGGACCCCCCGGCGGTGCCCGAGGCGCTGGCCGCGGTGCTGGACGCGGACTGGGTGGTGCTCGGCCCCGGCTCCTGGTTCACCAGCGTGCTGCCGCACCTCATGGTGCCCCAGCTGCGTTCCGCGCTGGTGGACGCCCGGGCGCGGAAGGTGCTCGCGCTCAACCTGATCGCCCAGCCGGGCGAGACCGAGGGCTTCTCGCCGCAGCGGCACCTGGAGGTCTTCCAGGAGCACGCGCCGGAGCTCACCGTGGACTTCGTGCTGGCCGACCGGGCGGCGGTGGCCGACCCGGAGGCGCTGCGCGGTGCGGCCAAGCGTCTGGGAGCCGAACTCGTACTCGACAACGTCGCGGCCCTGGAAGGGATCCAGGCCACCGGGCGACACGACCCGGAGCTTCTGGCCGCCGCGTACGACCGGATCTTCAGGATGCATGGAAGGATCGCGCCATGGCGATGACGGCAGCGGTGAAGGACGAAATCAGCCGGCTCCCCGTCACCCGGGCCTGCTGCCGCAAGGCAGAGGTGTCGGCGATCCTGCGGTTCGCGGGCGGTCTGCACATTGTGAGCGGACGCATCGTGATCGAGGCGGAGCTGGACACCGGGGTCGCGGCACGACGACTGCGCAAGGATCTGCTGGAGATCTTCGGACACTCCTCGGAGCTGGTGGTGATGGCCCCCGGCGGCCTGCGGCGCAGCAGCCGGTACGTGGTACGGGTGGTGAAGGACGGCGAACTGCTGGCCCGGCAGACGGGTCTGGTGGACGGGCGCGGCCGCCCGATCCGGGGGCTGCCGCCGGCGTGGTGTCCGGGGCGACCTGCGACGCGGAGGCCGCCTGGCGCGGGGCGTTCCTGGCGCACGGCTCGCTGACCGAGCCGGGCCGGTCCTCCTCGCTGGAGGTCACCTGCCCCGGCTCGGAGGCGGCGCTGGCACTGGTGGGCGCGGCCCGGCGGCTGGGCATCCCGGCGAAGGCCCGGGAGGTGCGCGGGGTGGACCGGGTGGTGATCCGGGACGGCGACGCGATCGGCGCGCTGCTGACCCGGCTGGGCGCCCATGAGTCGGTGCTGGCCTGGGAGGAGCGGCGGATGCGCCGTGAGGTCCGGGCGACGGCCAACCGGCTGGCCAACTTCGACGACGCCAACCTGCGCCGTTCGGCGCGGGCCGCGGTCGCGGCCGGCGCGCGGGTGCAACGGGCGCTGGAGATCCTCGGCGAGGAGGTCCCGGAGCACCTGGCCGCGGCCGGCCGGCTGCGGATGGAGCACAAGCAGGCGTCGTTGGAGGAGCTCGGCTCGCTCGCGGACCCGCCGCTGACCAAGGACGCGGTGGCCGGGCGGATCCGCCGGCTGCTGGCGATGGCCGACAAGCGGGCCTCGGAGCTGGGTCTGCCGAGCACCGAGCACAACCTCTCCGAGGCCGAGGAGATGGTCGCCGGCTGAACCCGGGGGGCACTGGAGGCCCCTGGGGCCCCTGTTGTCCGGGCCCCGGGGCCTCGGTCGTTTCCGGGCTTCCGGGTGATTCGTCCGGGGAATCCCCTCAGGGAACGGACGGCGATCGGATGCTGATCGGACCGCGCTCGCGCGGTACCCCGATAGCACACGAAACGCGTCGGGTACACAGCGGACCGCGCGGCCTGGGCGCGGCCTGATGTGCTCTTCGACACGCTCGCGGGGTAGGGTTTCAAGCGGTCGGGGACATCCCATTCCAGCTCGTCGGCCCATCCGCCGGCGTATCAGCGAGGAGATCGGTTCGTGACGATCCGGGTAGGAATCAACGGCTTCGGCCGTATCGGCCGCAACTTCTTCCGTGCCGTCAAGGCCCAGGGCGCGGACATCCAAATCGTCGGTGTCAACGACCTGACCGACACCAAGACCCTGGCACACCTGCTCAAGTACGACTCGACCCTGGGGACCCTGCAGGCCGAGGTCAGCCACACCGAAGACACCATCACCGTCGATGGCAAGAGCTTCAAGGTCACCGCCGAGCGCGATCCCGCGAAGCTCGGCTGGGGCGCACTCGGCGCCGACATCGTGATCGAGTCCACCGGTTTCTTCACCAAGGCCGAGGCTGCGAAGGCGCACCTCACGGCCGGTGCCAAGAAGGTGCTGATCTCGGCTCCGGCCTCCGACGAGGACATCACCATCGTCATGGGCGTCAACGACGACAAGCTCGACGTCAGCAAGCACACCATCATCTCCAACGCCTCGTGCACCACCAACTGTGTGGCGCCGATGGCCAAGGTGATTCCACGAGGCGTTCGGCATCGTCAAGGGCATGATGACGACGGTGCACGCCTACACCAACGACCAGGTCACGCTGGACTTCCCGCACAAGGACCTGCGTCGTGCCCGCGCTGCCGCGCTGAGCATCATCCCGACCTCCACCGGTGCCGCCAAGGCCACCGCGCTGGTGCTGCCGGAGCTCAAGGGCAAGCTGGACGGCACTTCGCTGCGCGTCCCGGTGCCCACCGGCTCGATCACCGACCTGGTGGTCGACCTGGAGCGCGAGGTCACCAAGGACGAGGTCAACGCGGCCTTCCTGAAGGCCTCCCAGGGCTCCCTCAAGGGGATCCTGTACTACAACGAGGACCCGATCGTCTCCCGCGACATCGTCAACTCGCCGTACTCCTGTCTCTTCGATGCCCGCTGACCATGGTCCAGGGCAACCAGGTGAAGATCTTCGGGTGGTACGACAATGAGTGGGGCTACTCGAACCGCCTGGTCAACCTGACCACCCTGGTCGGTAGCCAGCTCTGACCAGCTCGGCACAGGTGATGTGAGGCAGGGTCCGGACGCAGTCGTCCGGGCCCTGCCTGCGTGACCGTCGACCACTTTGCCGCCTCTCCACCCCCCAACAGGAGTCACCAGACCGTGCAGACCATCGACGACCTCGACGTCGCCGGCAAGCGGGTTTTCGTCCGCGCCGACCTCAATGTGCCGCTGTCCGGCACCACCATCACCGACGACGGCCGGATCCGCGCCGTCGCCCCGACCATCGCCAAGCTGGTCGCCGCAGGCGCCAAGGTGATCGTCGCCTCGCACCTGGGCCGTCCCAAGGGCGAGCCCGACCCGCAGTTCAGCCTGGCGCCGGTGGCCGTGCGCCTCGGCGAGATCCTCGGCCAGGAGGTGGCCTTCGCCACCGACACCGTCGGCCCCGCGGCCGCGGCCGCCGTGGCCGCGCTGTCCGACGGACAGGTCGCGCTGCTGGAGAACCTGCGCTTCAACCCGGGCGAGACCAGCAAGGACGACGCCGAGCGCGGCGCCTTCGCGGACCAGCTGGCGGCCCTCGCCGACGTCTATGTCGGCGACGGCTTCGGCGCGGTGCACCGCAAGCACGCCTCGGTCTACGACCTGCCGGCGCGGCTGCCGCACGCGGTGGGCCTGCTGATCGCCGCCGAGGTGGCCGTGCTCAAGCGGCTCACCGAGGAGGTCGAGCGCCCCTACGCGGTGGTGCTGGGCGGCTCCAAGGTCTCCGACAAGCTCGGGGTGATCGACAACCTGCTGGGCAAGGCCGACCGGATCCTCATCGGCGGCGGCATGGCCTTCACCTTCCTCGCGGCCCAGGGCCACGAGGTCGGCACCAGTCTGCTCCAGGAGGACCAGATCCCGGTCGTCCAGGAGTACCTGCGGCGGGCCGCGGAGAACGGCGTCGAGTTCGTGCTGCCGGTGGACGCCGCGGTCTCCGGCTCCTTCCCCGACGTCAAGGGGCAGGCCCCGGTCGAGGACTTCGAGGTGGTCCCGGCGGACGCGATGCCGGACGGGAAGATGGGCCTGGACATCGGCCCGGAGTCGGGCAAGCTGTTCGCGTCCAAGCTGGCCGACGCCGCCACGGTCTTCTGGAACGGCCCGATGGGCGTGTTCGAACACCCGGCCTTCGCCGCCGGGACCAGGGCCGTCGCCCAGGCGCTGGCCGAGGGCGACGCCTTCTCGGTGGTCGGCGGCGGCGACTCGGCCGCGGCCGTACGCCTGCTCGGCTTCGACGAGAAGAGCTTCGGCCACATCTCGACGGGTGGCGGCGCCAGCCTCGAATACCTTGAGGGCAAGACCCTCCCCGGCCTCGCCGCACTGGAGAACTGAGCCATGAGCAAGACGACGTCCACCGGAGCCCGTACCCCGCTGATGGCGGGGAACTGGAAGATGAACCTCAACCACCTTGAGGCCATCGCGCACACCCAGAAGCTCCACTTCTCGCTGACCGACAAGGACTACACGGCCGTCGAGGTCGCCGTCCTGCCGCCGTTCACGGACCTGCGCTCGGTGCAGACCCTGGTCGACGGCGACAAGATGAAGATCAAGTACGGTGCCCAGGACATCTCCGCGTTCGACTCCGGCGCCTACACCGGTGAGATCTCCGGCCCGATGCTGGCCAAGCTCCAGTGCACCTACGTGGCCATCGGCCACTCCGAGCGCCGCCAGTACCACAACGAGACCGAGGCGGTCGTGAACGCCAAGGTCAAGGCCGCCTTCAAGTGGGGCGTGCTGCCGATCCTGTGCATCGGCGAGGGCCTGGAGATCCGCAAGGCGGGCAACCAGGTCGCCTACACCCTGGCCCAGCTCGACGGCGCGCTCGAAGGCGTCGAGGCCGAGGACGCCGAGCAGATCGTCATCGCCTACGAGCCGGTGTGGGCCATCGGCACCGGCGAGGTGGCCACCCCGAGGACGCCCAGGAGGTCTGCGGCGCGATCCGGGCCCGGCTGGCCGAGCTGTACAGCCCCGAGCTGGCCGACAAGGTCCGCGTGCTGTACGGCGGTTCGGTCAAGTCTTCGAATGCGGCCGGGATCATGGCCAAGCCCGACGTGGACGGCGCCCTGATCGGCGGTGCCTCGCTGGACCCGGAGGAGTTCGTGAAGATCGTCCGGTATCGGGACCAGGCAGTAGGCTGACTGGCCCTGCCCGTCGTAGTCTAGGGCCGACGTACGCTAGGGCCGGAGTCGTGGCACCGCCGCGGCTCCGGCCCCGCTCCATCGCCAAGCATCCACACAAGAGATTGGTTCCGCCGTGATCCTGGCCTTCTCGATCGCGCTGATTGTCTTCAGCGCGTTGATGGTCGTCCTGGTCCTGCTGCACAAGGGCAAGGGTGGCGGTCTGTCGGACATGTTCGGCGGCGGTGTCTCCTCCACCGGCGGCGGGTCCGCCGTGGCCGAGCGCAACCTGGACCGCATCACCATCTTCGTGGGTGTCGGCTGGTTCGCCTGCATCATCATCCTGTCGCTGCTGATGAAGGCCAAGAACGGCTGACAGGCGCGACCGCCCCACCCCCGCTGTACCTCGTGCAGGTGGCCCGTCCGGGTGACAACTGACGGGCCGTCGCTTGGCCGCCTATCATGGTGGCCGGGGCCGCCGGTGACGGTGACGGACCGTACCACTACGGTCCGTGCACTGGTGCGCCCGGAACACCTGGGGGACGGGCCCTGTGGCGCCGGTGCTCCAGGCGGCTAACGCTTTGCACCATCACGCAGGGAGTCGCACTGTGGCAAGTGGCAACGCTATCCGTGGCAGCAGGGTCGGCGCGGGACCGATGGGCGAGGCCGAGCGGGGCGAGTCCGCCCCCCGGCTGCGGATCTCCTTCTGGTGTGCCAACGGGCACGAGACCCGCCCCTCCTTCGCCTCCGACGCCCAGGTCCCGGAGACCTGGGACTGCCCCCGCTGCGGATTCCCGGCGGGCCCGGACGAGCAGAGCCCCCCGGCGCCCCCGCGCACCGAGCCGTACAAGACCCACCTCGCCTATGTCCGCGAGCGCCGCAGCGACGCCGACGGCGAAGCCATCCTCGCCGAAGCCCTGGCCCGCCTCCGCGGCGAGATCTGACCCCCGCGGCCCGGAACGCCGACGGCCCCGGCACTCTCCGCGGGAGAGCGCCGGGGCCGTCGGGGTGCGGCCGCCGGGCCGGGTCAGGCCTGGGCGGGCGGGTAGAGCTGAGGCGGGAGCTTGGCGGCGGCGGCGCGGTCCAGCAGCCACAGGGTGCGCTGCTCGCCACGGGCGCCGGAGGCCGGGGCCTGGATCTCGCCGGGCTCGGACAGCGCCAGGGCGACCGCCTCCGCCTTGTCCTCGCCCGCCGCCAGCAGCCACACCTCGCGGGCCGTCCGGATCGTCGGCAGGGTCAGCGAGATCCGGGTCGGCGGGGGCTTGGGCGCGCCGTGCACACCGACCACGGTCAGCGTCCGCTCCCGGACCCCGGGGTGCTCCGGGAAGAGCGAGGCCACATGGGTGTCCGGGCCGACGCCGAGCAGCAGCACGTCGAAGGCCGGAACCCCGGCGTGGTCCTGCGGACCGGCCGCCCGGGCCAGCTCGGCGGCATAGCGCTCGGCCGCCGCCTCCGGGTTGTCGCCGTCCGGACCGTCCGAGGCCGGCATCGGGTGCACCCGCGCCGGATCCAGCGGTACCGCGTCCAGCAGCTCGTCCCGGGCCTGGGTGGCGTTGCGCTCCGGGTCGCCCTCGGGCAGGAAGCGTTCGTCGCCCCACCAGAGGTCCAGCCGCGCCCAGTCCACCGCGTCGCGGGCCGGGGAGGTCCGCAGCGCCGCGAGCACGGCGTTGCCGTTGCGCCCGCCCGTCAGCACCACCGAGGCGGCGCCACGGGCGGACTGCGCGTCGACGATCCGGGTGATCAGCCGGGCCGCCGCGGCCTCGGCCATCAGCTCCTTGTCCCGGTGCACCACCAGCTGAGGGGTCGTCATGAAGCCTCCGGCTTCTGCCCGTCGGCGGCCTTGGCCGCCTTGGGCGCGGGCTTGGGCGCGGCCGCCTTGGGGGTGGCCTTGGTCGGGTCGGCGAGGCGACCGGGTGCGCCGGGGGCAGGGTGACCGGTTCGGCCTCGTCCTTCGGGGCGCCGGTGGCGGCGAAGCCCGGAGCGTCCGGGTGCAGGTTCTCCCGCCGCGGACCGAGTGGGCGTAGATGTCGTCCGGATCCAGCCGGCGCAGCTCCTCGGCGATCAGCTCGGCGGTCTCGCGGCGCTTGAGCGCCACCATCCGGTCCGGCTGGTCGGGCATGGAGAGCTTGGCGAGCAGGCCGTCGTTGCGGTCCAGGGTGACGTCGCCGCCGGCCGTGCGCAGCCGGACCCCGGTCAGCCCCGGGCCCTCGCTGACGACCCGCTCCACCTTGATGTCCAGCCGGCTGGCGAGCCACAGCGCGAGCAGTTCCGCGCTGGGGTTGTAGGACTCGCCCTCGACCACCGCCGACTCGACCTTGGCGTGCCGCTGGTCCAGCGCGGCCGCCAGCATCGAGCGCCAGGGGGTGATCCGGGTCCAGGCCAGGTCGGTGTCGCCGGGGCTGTAGGTGATCGCCCGGGTGGCCAGCTGCTCCACCGGGGACTCGGCGGTGACCGCGTCGGTGATCCGGCGCTGGGCGAGCGCGCCCAGCGGGTCCCTGGCCGGGTTCTCCGGGGCGTTCTCCGGCCACCAGACCACCACCGGGGCGTCCGGCAGCAGCAGCGGCAGTACCACCGACTGGGCGTGCTGGGCGAGTTCGCCGTGCAGCCGGAGCAGGACCGTTTCCCCGGTCCCGGCGTCGGAGCCGACCCGGATCTCGGCGTCGAGCCGGGCCTCGGCCCGGGCCCGGGGCGAGCGCCCGGGGCTGATCACCGCGAGGATCCGGGAGGGGTGCTCGCGCGAGGCCTCGCCGGCCGCCTTGAGGGCGTCGTAGGCGCTGCCCTCGTCGGTGACGATGACCAGGGTGAGCACCATGCCGACGGCCTCCGGCGCCGATCGACCGGCGGGCCTCGATCAGCCCGGCGTTGATCTTGCTGGAGGT
Organism: Streptacidiphilus sp. 4-A2; assembly: GCA_014284505.1. GTDB lineage: Bacteria > Actinomycetota > Actinomycetes > Streptomycetales > Streptomycetaceae > Streptacidiphilus. The sequence goes on from JAAFYY010000001.1 coordinate 8,459,693, forward strand.
GGTGTCCGTAAGGTCGATCTTCATGGCCGGCGCCAGCTCCTACCGTCTCGTGCGAGCATTTCGTCCGCCTCGGACGGTCCCCAGGTGCCGGACTCGTACGGAGCGGGCTTGCCGTGGCTGTTCCAGTACGCCTCGATCGGGTCGAGGATCTTCCAGGACTCCTCCACCTCCTGGTGCCGCGGGAAGAGGTTGGCGTCGCCCAGCAGCACATCCAGGATGAGCCGCTCGTAGGCCTCAGGGCTGGACTCGGTGAAGGACTCGCCATAGGCGAAGTCCATGCTGACGTCGCGGACCTCCATCGAGGTGCCGGGGACCTTGGAGCCGAAGCGCATGGTCCCCCTCGTCCGGCTGCACCCGGATGACCAGCGCGTTCTGCCCCAGTTCCTCGGTGGCGCTGGAGTCGAACGGCAGGTAGGGCGCCCGCTGGAAGACCACCGCGATCTCGGTGACCCGGCGGCCCAGCCGCTTGCCGGTGCGCAGGTAGAACGGCACCCCGGCCCAGCGGCGGTTGTTGATCTCCAGCTTGACCGCCGCGTAGGTGTCGGTGGTGGAGTCCGGGTCGATGCCCTCCTCCTCCAGGTAGCCGAGCACCTCCTCGCCGCCCTGCCAGCCGTGGGTGTACTGGCCGCGCACGGTGTGCCGGCCCAGATCCCTGGGGATCTTGACCGCGGACAGCACCTTGAGCTTCTCGGCCACCAGCGCCTTCGGGTGGAAGGACGCGGGCTCCTCGATCGCGGTCAGCGCCATCAGCTGGAGCAGGTGGTTCTGGATCACGTCACGCGCCGAGCCGATGCCGTCGTAGTACCCGGCCCGCCCGCCGATGCCGATGTCCTCGGCCATGGTGATCTGCACATGGTCGACGTACGACCGGTTCCAGATCGGCTCGAACATCGAGTTGGCGAACCGCAGCGCCAGGATGTTCTGGACCGTCTCCTTGCCCAGGTAGTGGTCGATCCGGAAACCTCGTCACGCGGGAACACCGAGTGCACAACCGTGTTGAGCTCCTTGGCGCTCGCCAGGTCCGTGGCCGAAGGGCTTCTCGATGACCGGCGCCGCCCAGGAGCCCTTCGGCGGGTCGGCCAGGCCGTGCGCCTTGAGCTGCTGCACCACCTGCGGGAAGAACTTCGGCGGCACCGACAGGTAGAAGGCGAAGTTGCCGCCGGTGCCCTGCTCCTTGTCGAGCTCCTCGATGGTCTCGCGGAGCTTCTCGAAGGCGTCGTTGTCGACGAACTCGCCCTGCACGAAGCGCATGCCCTTGGCCAGCTGCGCCCAGACCTCCTCGCGGAAGGGTGTGCGCGCGTGCTCCTTGACCGAGTCGTGGACGACCTGCGCGAAGTCCTCATCCTCCCAGTCGCGCCGGGCGAAGCCGATCAGCGAGAAGCCCGGCGGCAGCAGCCCGCGGTTGGCCAGGTCGTAGACGGCCGGCATCAGCTTCTTGCGGGAGAGGTCGCCGGTGACCCCGAAGATGACCAGGCCGGAGGGCCCGGCGATGCGCGGCAGCCGCCGGTCGGCCGGATCCCGGAGCGGGTTCAGCCAGGTGTTGACCTCGCCCGGGTCGTCCTCCAGGACCGTGGTCGTGTCGTCGCTCACTGGGCGGTACCCCCTGCAGGGTGAACTTCTGGAGGGACGCCGAGACCGTGTCGAGCAGCTCCTTCCAGGAGGCCTCGAACTTCTCCACGCCCTCGTCCTCCAGCAGCTGGACGACCTCGTCGTAGGAGACCCCGAGCCCGGCCAGGGTGTCGATCTCGGCCTGGGCCTGCGCGTAGTGGGCCGGATGGTGTCGCCGCGGACCTGGCCGTGGTCGGCGACGGCGTCCAGGGTGGCCTCGGGCATGGTGTTCACGGTGCCGGGCGCGACCAGCTCCACCACGTACATGGTGTCGTCGTAGGCCGGGTCCTTGACCCCGGTCGAGGCCCAGAGCGGACGCTGCGGCTTGGCGCCCGCGGCGGCCAGCGCCTGCCAGCGGTCGCTCGCCGGGACGCTGCCGTCGACCGAGCCGAAGACCGCCTCGTACGCCTGGTAGGCGAGCCGGGCGTTGGCGACCGCGGCCTTGCCCTTGGCGGCCCTGGCGGCGTCGCCGCCGATCTTGTCCAGACGCTTGTCGATCTCGGTGTCCACCCGGGACACGAAGAACGAGGCCACCGACTCGATCCCGGACAGGTCGGTCCCGGCGGCCTTGGCGCGCTCCAGACCGGTCAGGAAGGCGTCGATCACCGCGCGGTAGCGCTCCAGCGAGAAGATCAGCGTGACATTGACGCTGATGCCCTCGCCGATCACGGTGGCGATGGCCGGCAGGCCCGCCTTGGTCGCCGGGATCTTGATCAGCGTGTTCGGCCGGTCCACCAGCCAGGCCAGCTGCCGGGCCTCGGCGATGGTCGCCTCGGTGTGGTGCGCCAGCCGCGGGTCCACCTCGATGGACACCCGGCCGTCACGGCCGTTGCTGGCGTCGTAGACCCCGGCAGCACGTCGGCGGCCTCGCGGACGTCGGCAGCGGTCATCATCCGCACCGCCTCGTCCACGGTGACCCGCGCACCGCGAGGTCGCGCAGCTGCGCGTCGTAGGCGTCGCTGCCGCCGCCGATGGCCTTCTGGAAGATCGTCGGGTTGGTGGTGACCCCGACCACGTGCTTGGTGCGGACCAGCTCGGCCAGGTTGCCGGAGGTCAGACGGGTGCGGCTGAGGTCGTCGAGCCAGATCGCCACGCCTTCGTCGCTGAGGCGCTTCAGAGCGTCAGTCATGATGGTGCTGCTCCTTCGATGGGTGCGGTTCAGCGGTTGGCGTCGGCGAGGGACTCGTGGGCGGCGGTGACCACGGCCTCGGCGGTGATGCCGAACTCCCGGTAGAGGGTCTGGTACGAGGCGGAGGCGCCGAAGTGCTCCAGACTGACGTTGCGCCCGGCCGCTCCGGTGTAGCGGTACCAGGTCAGCGCGATCCCGGCCTCGACCGAGACCCGGGCGCGGACCGCGGGCGGCAGCACCGCGTCGCGGTAGGCGAGGTCCTGCTCCTCGAACCACTCGACGCAGGGCATGGAGACCACCCGGGTCGGGATGCCCGCGGCCTGGAGGGTCTCCCGGGCCGCGACGGCGAGCTGCACCTCGGAGCCGGTGGCGATCAGGATGACCTGGGCCGCGCCGTCCTCGGCGTCGAACAGGACGTAGCCGCCCTTGACCGCGTTCGGGTTGGCCGGGTAGGTGGGCACGTTCTGCCGGGTCAGCGCCAGGCCGTGCGGGGCGGGCTTGGCGGTGTGCCGGCGCAGCACCTCGGCCCAGACCGTGACGGTCTCGTTGGCGTCGGCCGGGCGGACCATGTTCAGGCCGGGGATGGCGCGCAGCGCGGCCATGTGCTCGACCGGCTGGTGGGTCGGGCCGTCCTCGCCCAGGCCGATGGAGTCGTGCGTCCACACGTAGGTGACCGGCAGCTTCATCAGCGCGGCCAGCCGCACCGCGCCGCGCATGTAGTCGGAGAACACCAGGAAGGTGCCGCCGTAGATGCGGGTGTTGCCGTGCAGCGCGATGCCGTTCATGGTCGAGCCCATGGCGTGCTCGCGGATGCCGAAGTGGATCGTCCGGCCGTAGGGGTCGGCGTTCGGCAGCGGGTTGCCGGTCGGCAGGAAGGAAGTGTCGGAGAAGGTGGTGAGGTTGGAGCCGGCCAGGTCGGCCGAGCCGCCCCACAGCTCCGGGACGATCGGGCCGACGGCCTTCAGCACCTCGCCGGAGGCCTTGCGGGTGGCGACCTCCTTGCCGGCCGGGAAGGAGGGCAGCGCCTTCTCCCAGCCGTCCGGCAGCTCGCCGGCCACGATCCGGTCGAACTCGGCGGCGCGGGCCGGGTTCTCCGAACGCCAGTCCTGGTAGCGCTTGTTCCAGGCGGTGTGGCTCTCCCGGCCGCGGTCGGCGATCCGGCGGGCGTGTGCCAGCACCTCGTCGGCGATCTGGAACGACTTCTCCGGGTCGAAGCCGAGGACCCGCTTGGTGGCGGCGACCTCGCCCACGCCCAGCGCGGAGCCGTGCGACTCCTCGGTGCCCTGGGCGTTCGGGGCGGGCCAGGCGATGACGGTGCGCATGGCGATCATCGAGGGGCGCTCGGTCTCGGCCTTGGCGGCGAGCAGGGCGGCGTGCAGCTGGTCGACGTCGATGTCGCCGGTGGTCGAGGGGCTGATCCGCTGGACGTGCCAGCCGTAGGCCTCGTAGCGGCCCAGGACGTCCTCGGAGAACGCGGTCTCGGTGTCGCCCTCGATCGAGATGTGGTTGTCGTCGTAGAGGAAGACCAGGTTGCCCAGCTTCTGGTGGCCGGCCAGCGAGGAGGCCTCGCCGGAGACGCCCTCCTCCAGGTCGCCGTCCGAGCAGATGCCCCAGACGGTGTGGTCGAACGGGGAGGTGCCGGGGGCGGCCTCCGGGTCGAACAGGCCGCGCTCGTAGCGGGCGGCCATGGCCATGCCCACCGCGTTGCCGACACCCTGGCCCAGCGGACCGGTGGTGGTCTCCACACCGGTGGTGTGCCCGTGCTCGGGGTGGCCCGGGGTCAGCGAGCCCCAGGTGCGGAACGACTTGAGGTCGTCCATGGTCAGGCCGTAGCCGGACAGGTAGAGCTGGATGTACAGGGTCAGACTGGTGTGTCCGGGCGACAGGACGAAGCGGTCGCGGCCGGTCCAGGCAGGGTCCGCCGGGTCGTGCTGGAGGAAGCGCTGGAAGATCAGGTATGCCGCGGGAGCCAGCGACATGGCAGTGCCGGGGTGGCCGTTGCCCACCTTCTGCACGGCGTCCGCCGCCAGAATCCGGACCGTGTCCACCGCGCGCTTGGTCGAGGTCGGTCCACTCAAAGGTAGTGCTCGGCGTCGTACTCACCCTGTATCAGGGCTCCTTCCGTATCGTCGACCCCGTGCCGGGTGCCGTCGACGGTGGCGGACCTGGTCACAGAGCATTGACCCGCTTGCGGGATCGAGCCTACCGCTCATGAGCGGCCCCTTCCCGCGTCAATCCAGGCCTTGGTCACCGCACCCGTCCCCGCATCGGTCATACCGGCGCCTACCTCGGAACACCGGCCGTACACCTACGCTGCCAGCCTGAGGGATCGCTGAGCGGTCCGCCCGCTGAACGGGCAACACGGTTACCTGAACCAGGACCCGGCGCGGAAGCGGAGATACCCAACGTCTAAGGTGGCGTGGTACGCGCAGGACCGCCGCGGCCGAGCCCGGACCGGTGCCTGTTGATCTCCGTCAACCAGGGGTGTTCGTGACCGCCGTCGATTCCCGCCCTGCCGGGCTGGTCAAGGCGAACCCCGGGCACCGGCCGTTCGCGGCCCGTGTCGGGGCCTTCGTCGCACTGACCAAACCGGATCATCGAGCTGCTGCTGATCACCACCGTTCCGGTGATGTTCCTCGCGCAGCGCGGGGTGCCGAACCTGCTGCTGGTGCTGGAGGTCGTGTTCGGCGGCTACCTGTCGGCGGGTGGCGCCAACGCGCTCAACATGTACATCGACCGCGACATCGACGCGCTGATGCACCGCACCGAGCAGCGTCCGCTGGTCACCGGCATGGTGTCGCCGCCCGAGTGCCTGGTCTTCGGCATCGCGCTGGCGATCGCCTCGACCGCCTGGTTCTGGCTGCTGGTGAACCCGCTGTCGGCGGCGCTGGCGCTGGGCGCGCTGCTGTTCTACGTCTTCGTCTACACGCTCGGCCTCAAGCGCCGCACCGCGCAGAACATCGTCTGGGGCGGCATCGCCGCTGCATGCCGGTGTTCATCGGCTGGGCGGCCGTGACCAACTCGCTGGCCTGGTTCGCCGGTGGTGCTGTTCCTGGTCATCTTCTTCTGGACGCCGCCGCACTACTGGCCGCTGTCGATGAAGGTGAAGGACGACTACGCCAACGCCGGTGTCCCGATGCTGCCGGTGATCGCCACCAACGAGGCCGTCGCCAAGCAGATCGTGGCCTACAGCTGGGTGATGGTCGCGGTGTCGCTGGCGCTGTGGCCGCTGGGCCACACCAGCTGGCTCTACCCGGTCACCGCGGTGGCGCTGGGCGCGCTGTGGCTGAAGGAGGCGCACGGGCTGCTGGCCCGCGCCAGGGCCGGGGTGGTCGGCGCCAAGCTCAAGGAGATGCGGCTGTTCCACTGGTCGATCACCTATCTGACGCTGCTGTTCGTCGAGATCGCGATCGACCCCTTCCTCAAGTAGCCACGTTCCTCACGCAGCCACGTGATCAGGTAGCCCTCTGTTCGACCCTCCTCGCCCCCGTGTGCCGTGCGGCACACGGGGGCGAGGTCGTCAACACCACTACTCGTGGGTAGCATCAGTTCCATGAGCGAAGAGACCAGCACCGCGGCCCTGTCGGCCGGCGACGAGCGCCGCGCCCGGCGCACCGCCAAGCACATCAGCGCCTTCGCCGCCGCGCACGGCGGCAGCGCCGAGGGCGTCGTGGAGTACGTCGGCCGGATCTCCACCCGGATCGTCCTGGTCGCCGCCGACGGCTCCTGGGGCGACCAGATGGCGCCCAGCCCGGCCGTCGCCGACCGCGCGGTCGAGCTCTCCGGGATCACCCGGCGGGACTCCTTCGACGGCGAGCTCGGGCTCAAGGTCCGCACCAGCGCCTACGAGTGGAAGCGGATGGCCGGCCTCCAGCTCGGCGGCACCCAGCCCGCCGCCTGACCCCCTCCGCCCGGATGTCCGGAAGCCCCTGGGATGCCTCCCAGGGGCTTCCGTGCTGCGCTCGCGGCTACCGGTGGCCGATCTGGGGCCGATCCGCGCCGGATCCGTGGCGGCTGCCGCGCCCGCCAGTCGTCGAGGTTGCTCCGGGTGTCGAGGGTGTCGGGGTGGTCCGGGCCGAGCACCCGCGACTGGTCGGCCAGCAGCTGTTCGAACTCGGCGACGGCGCCGGCCGGGTTCCCCGACTTCCCACGCGACACGGCGAGGTTGTGCCGGCTGGCGAAGGTGCCGGGGTGGTCCCGGCCGAGCACCCGCAGCCGGTCGGCCAGCAACTGCTCGAAGGCGATGGCCGCGCCGGCCATGTCCCCTGACTGCGCCCGCCAGTAGGCGAGGTTGTTCCGGCTGGTGAGGGTGTCGGGGTGGTCCCGGCCCAACAGCCGCAGCTGGTCGGCCAGCAGCTGTTCGAACTCCGCGGCGGCGACGCCCGGATCCCCTGCTCCCCCTGCCAGGTGGCGAGGTTGTTCCGGCAGGTAAGGGTGTTGGGGTGGTCCGCGCCGAGCACCCGCGCCATGTCGGCCAGCAGTTGTTCGAAGGCGGTGGCGGCGGCTGCCGGATGCCCCGCCCGTCCCTGCAGGGTGGCGAGGTGGTGCCGGCTGCTGAGGGTGCTGGGGTCGTCCGGGCCGAGCTCCCGCAGCTGGTCGGCCAGCAGCTCCTGGAGGACGGTGACCTCGACCGGGTGCCCCGCCTGCATCTGCAGGGTGGCGAGGTTGTGCCGGGTGCCGAGGACGCTCGGGCCGGGCCGAGCTCCCGCAGCTGGTCGGCCAGCAGCTGTTCGAAGACGGTGACGTCGACCGGGTGCCCCGCGTGCAGCTGCAGGGAGGCGAGGTTCTGCCGGTGTTCAGGGTGCTGGGGTGGTCCGCGCCGAGCACCCGCACCATGTCGGCCAGCAACTCCTCGGCGACGGCGGCGCCGCCTGCCGCGTCCCCGGCCTCCCCCCGCCAGTGGGCGAGGTGGTTGCGGGTGGCGAAGGTGTCCGGATGGTCCGGGCCGAGCACCCGCAGCGAGTCGGTCAGCAGCTGTTCGAGGTCGGCGACGGCGCCGGCCGCGTCCCCGCCGTCCGCTCGCCAGACGGCGAGGCTGTGCCGGGTGCTGAGGGTGTCGGGATGGTCCGCGTCATCGGGACGGTCCAGAGCCCGGCGCCGGATCTCGGACTCGAGGGTCACCACCTTCGCGTCCCAGCCGAGGCCGATGGGGTAGCCGCGGGTGATGACGCCCGCGTCCGCGCTCCCGGCTGCGCTCGCTGCTTCGCCCGCGCTCGCCGCTTCGCCCGCGCCGCCGTCGGCGGGGGACAGCTCCGGCAGCTCCCGCAGCGCCTGCTCCAGGGCCTCGGCGAACTCGGGGTCCTGCCTCGCGGCTTCCGTCAGCGCGTCCCGCAGCCGCTGCCGGGCGCCGTCGCTGGGCGCGTCCCGCCCCGCCTCGGCCTCCCCGGTGAGCTGCTTGAGCGCGGGGTCCTCGCCGAGCCTGCGGGCGACCAGCCCGTGCAACCGCTCCAGCCCGGCATCCCGCGAGTGCCCGGCCACCGTCCCCGCCGCCCCGGCGTCCCGCCCGGCCGCGCGGACCGCCCACGCGAACACATACCCGACCGCGCTCTCCATGCCCGCCACCGAACCCCCAGCTCCCCAACGACGTTGCAGCCGACCGTACCTGCTGCCCGCCGCAGCAGAAGAAGCTGATCACCAGAACCCGCAGGTCCGCAACCCAGGACCGGCGGAAGCCCCCGGCACTCCCCGCCGGGGCTTCCGCAGCGGCCGCGCGCGGCTCAGCTGTCGAACTCGCCGTTCCTGGCACCCTCCAGGAAGGCCGCCCACTCGGCTCCGGTGAAAGACCAGCACCGGGCCCTGGCCGTTGGCCTTGCTGTCGCGCACGCCGATCCACCTGTCGACGGGCGCAACCTCCACGCACTCGTTGTTCGCTCCGCTGAAACTGCTCTTGCGCCACTTCGCTTCAGCCAGCCCGTCCATGAATGCGTCCTCTCAGCTGTCGAACTCGCCGTTTCTGGCGCCGTCGAGGAAGGCTGCCCACTCCTTGGCGGTGAAGAACAGCACCGGGCCATGGCCTTCAGCCTTGCTGTCGCGGACGGCCCGACGACCGCCGGACAGGCTCGCAACCTCGACGCATGAGCCGTTGGCCTGGCTGGCGGTGGCCTTGCGCCAGGTGGCATGCGTCAGCTCGTCCATGTCCTGCGGTCCTCTCGGGCAGTACTCACTGTGATGCTGTCAATTCTCGCAAAAGCGTGGCAGTTTGGGAAACACTCAGTGCTGCCGCCCGGATGTGGTCGAACGCCAGCTTGTAGCGCTGCAAGTCGCCCTCGCGGTCTGGGTAGGGGTCGGTGTGGTTCTCGGCGTAGACCACCCCCGGGTCGCTCGAGTGCTCGAACTCCAGGATGTTGAAGTCTCCGAGCATGGTGCCTGGATGGGCGCCGTTGGCGAAGGGAACTACCTGGATGATGACGTTGGGCAGCTCGGAGAGCTTCAGCAGGCGCAGGAGCTGTCCCCGCATGATGGCTGGGCTTCCCACGAGGCGGCGAATGGCAGACTCGTCCAGGACGGCGCGAACCTGAAGCGGTGATCGCTTGGTGAGCACGGCCTGTCGGGTCATTCGGACTTCCACCCTCTGGTCCAAGGTCTCTTCCGACACCGAGGGACTGGTCCCCGTGATGATGGCTCGGGCGTACTCCTCGGTCTGCAGCAGGCCGGGCACTACTGCCTCGTATGCCAGCAGTGTCGCGGCCTCGGCCTCCAAACCGATCATCGTCGAGTACGGCACATCGGAGTAGATCTGCCACCAGCCCTTGCGCTTGGCTTCGCGCAGTAGTCGCGACAGCTCCTCGCGGCGCTGGTCGTCGTGCACCTCGAAGAGGTCGAGGAGTCTGCCGAGGTCGGTGGGGCTGGGCGGGTTGCGGCCGTTCTCCATCCGGCTGAGCTTGCTGTTGGACCAGCCGAGGACGCGTACGGCCTCCTCGCCGGTCATGCCCGTGGCTTCGCGCAGGGCGCGCAGTTCCAGGCCGAGCCGGCGGCGCCTCACGACGGGACTGGTCGTGGCCATGGTTTGATCCCATCCCTCTGTAGATGCAATGCCACTCTAGTGGTGGCATTGCATGACTGTGCTGAAGTGTGCACACTGAGTGACATGCAATACCACCTCTCCGCTCAAAGGGGCCGGAACGTGGAAGAGTCATCCCAGAGATGTGTTGACATGCTTGATCTGGCAGCGACGCCCGCCGCGATCACGGCTGCGCGACGGCATGCAGCCGCCGTCTTATCCGACTGGGGCATGCCACCCGAAGTGATCGACACCGCGATGCTGCTGGTGTCCGAGTTGGCGACGAACGCGCTCCGGCACGGGCAGTTGGCTGATGAGCCCGCCGATCGGCTGCGACTGCGGCTGCACCGCTTCTTCGGCAGGGTGCGGGTCGAGGTGCTCGACTGGAGTCCCAGCTATCCCGAACTGCGCGTGCCAGACGACGGCGCGGAGGACGGCCGGGGGCTGGCGCTCGTGCAATTGCTCAGCTGTGAGTGGGGTTACTACAGCGCTCGCAGCTACAAGGTCGTCTGGTGCGAGGTGGCCTGCCCGCTGCAAGTCCAGGCGCACCGAGCGGCACTGCTTGAGGCCGGGCGATGAGCGGGTACGGATGCGGTTTCCGGCCCGCCGAGCCCGAACCGGTCGACGGGTGCGCGGAATGTGCCGCTTACACCGAGCAGGCCAGAGCCGCAGCGGCGCGGGGCGACCACAGCGCTGCCACCGATCAGCGGGTGCTCATACGCCGCCACCAGGGCGCGGAGCACGGCTGAGCCGTTCAGACCGCGACCAGGGTCTCGATGCCGGCCGGGCGGTCGAGGGCGGTGGCTTCCGGGCGGACCCGCAGGGACAGGTGCAGCCGCAGTACCGCCACCCACACCAGCGCAGCGCCCAGCAGGTGGATGCCGACGATCAGTTCGGGCAGGTGGGTGAAGTACTGGACGAAGCCGATGACCGCCTGGGAGAGCAGCACCACCAGGAACTCCCGGGCGCGCGTCCGCGGCTCGTGCGGGGCGTCCACCGCCAGCAGTACGAAGAGCATGGCCAGCGACAGGCCGATGGTGACCATGGCGAAGTCGGCGTGGAACTGGGTCACCTTCTCCCAGTTGAACGGCATCCGCTTGACCGCCGTGCCGTCGCCGGAGTGCGGCCCGGTGCCGGTGGCCAGAGTCCCGGCGACGATCAGCGCCGAGGTCACCGCGATGGTCAGCCGGGACAGGTGCAGCACCGGACGCCCGACCGCCCGCACCGGCTCGCCGTCGCCCTCGCGGGCGCGCTGCCACATCGCCAGCGCGGTGAGGATCAGCACCATGGAGGTGAGGAAGTGCACGGCCACCACGAACGGGTTGAGGTGCGTCAGCACGGTGATCCCGCCGAGCACCGCGTCCACCACGATGATCCAGAACTGCGCCCAGCCGAGCCGGGAGACGCTGCGCCGCCACGGGCTGCCGCAGCGGGCGGCGATGATGGCCAGGCCGACCACCACGCAGACCACGTCGGTGAGCATCCGGTTGGTGAACTCGATGATCCCGTGGATGCCCATCGCCGCCGTCGGGGCGAGGTCGCCGCCGGTGCAGGTGGGCCAGGTCGGGCAGCCGAGACCGGAGCTGGTCAGCCGGACCGCGCCGCCGGTGACCACGATCAGCACGCTCGCGACCAGGGTCGCGAACGCCGTCCAGCGGATCACCCGGTCGGGGACGGTGACCCGGTCGGCGAGGAGTGAGAAGGGGGTACGCACGGGTTCATCGTAGATTGCCCGGATACGGATCTTGGCCACGGGGCGGCGCCCCCGGCGCGGCGACGGCATGACCACCCCGGGCCGCCCCGGGGTGGCACCCCGGCGTGGGCGGCTCGTGGGCGGCTCGCGTGCCGCCCTGAAATACCCCGCGCCGCTCAGGCCTCCTTGGCCACCGGGCCGCTCACCGCGCGTTCGGCGTTGCGGCGGGTCTTGGCCCAGCCGTTGCGGCCGGTCACGATCCGGCCGACCGCCCGCCAGGAGACCACGTACAGCGAGACCAGGTACAGCGGGTAGAGCAGTCCCCAGCCCAGGGCCTGCCAGAAGCCGCTCCCGGGCTCGCACTTGCGGCGGTAGATCGGGCCCCAGATCACGAACTGGCCGAAGGCCATGGCCAGGTACAGCAGCACGCCGTGCCAGCCGCCGTCGGCCAGGTAGTGCAGCGCCGCCCCCGGGTGCCGCGCGTAGGAGGCCAGCAGTGCGATCAGCGGGATCGGGTAGAGCAACGCGCCGAGCAGTTGCAGCCAGGGCTGGACCAGGAAGAAGGTCAGCTCCAGGAAGCCCAGGTTGGGTATCAGGTTCGACCGCCACACCGAGCCGACATAGCGCAGGCACTGCATCACGCCCTGGGCCCAGCGGGTGCGCTGGGTCAGGAAGCGCTTGGTGTCGAACAGCGCCTCCTGCTCGACGAAGGTGTCCGCGCAGAAGCTGTTGATCCAGCCGGCCAGCAGCAGGTGCATGCCCAGCTCGAAGTCCTCCAGCAGTCGTCCGGTCCACGGGCGGCCGCGTTGCACGGCGAGGTCGTCCAGCGCGCACAGTCGGGCGAACTGCCCGTTGCCGCCCAGGCAGACACTGCGCGAGGTCTTGCGTGCGTGCTGGAGCGCGGCCACCGGGGCGCGGAACTCCAGGTCCTGCATCCGGATCAGCAGCCGGGCGTAGAGGTTGCGCGCCCGACCGCCGTCGGGGACGGGGCGGCGCTCGGTCCGGTTCATCATCCGAACCTCGATCTGCACCCCGCCGACCTCGGAGCGGCCGAGGAAGCGCCGCGCCGCCACGTAGTCCAGGCAGCCGGGTTCGGGCCGGCCGTCGGCGTCGAAAACGCCGACGATGGTGCGGGCCCGGTCGGCGTTCGGCGGCAGCCAGTCGTTGAGCATCCGGTAGGCCGCGTTCAGCGCCTCGCCCTTGCCCTGACGAGCCTCCGGGCGGCGACGCTGCACCAGGTGGATGCCGCCGTCCCGCTGCGTGGCCCAGCGGACGATCTCCCCGGTGCGGTCCTCGGAGTCGTCGTCGATCACCCAGATGTGCGCGGTGGGACAGGCTGCCCGCAGGTACTCCAGGGTCTGGCCGATCACCGCCTCCTCGTCACGGCAGGGAACGAAGAGGTGCCAGTCGTAGTCGGAGGCCTTTCCGGCCCGGCGGCTGCGCCGCACGAGCAGCGGGAGCACCAGTCGACCAGATAGAGCGGGAACAGGAAGCTCAGCACCAGGGTGATCTGGGAGACCAGCGAGAGCAGGCCGGAAGCTGCGGGGGTGGGCATGACTGGTTCTCCCAGACGGGTACTGCCGGACGAGGTGGTGAGCGGGTACGGCGGGCCCTGAGCGGGCCCGCCGCGGTGCTGTCGGGTCAGCGCTTCGCGGCTGTCGGGTCAGCGCTTCGCGCGGGCGACCCGGGCCGAGCGCATCATCAGCAGACCGGCCATGACCATGGCCACGGCGAGGACGGTGATGGCGACGCCCGGCAGTCCGAAGCCGGTGTCGGCCAGCTGTGCGCCGCCGAGGACCGCCCCGGCGCCGACGGCTCCCTTGCCTGCGGTTCCGTACATGGTGCCCCTTTCTTCTTGTCGTGCGGTTGTGGCAGTGCGCCCCCTGGGTCGGGGGTGCACGTACGAGTGCTCAGTCCTTGGTGACGAGCAGCGGATCGGGCACTGGCAGCCCGTCGGCCAGCGCCGTCGCGACGACACTGATCCGTCGGGAGGCCAGGCCGTCCCCGTAGGGAGAGGGGTGGCTGCCAGCCGACGGCTCAGACCTGTGTCGGCCAGTAGCAGCCGGGCCGCGTTGACCAGGTCGGGGCCCGGGTTGACCAGCCGCGCGAAGCCCGCGGTGACCGCCTCCGGCCGCTCGGTGCTGGTGCGGACGATCAGCAGCGGCTTCTTCAGGACGGTGCATTCCTCCTGGACGCCCCCGGAGTCGGAGACCAGCAGCCGGGCCTGCCCGGCGAGGGCGAGGAAGGTCGGGTGGTCCACCGGATCGGTCAGGCGCAACTGCTCCCTGCGGGCGTCCAGGCCGAACTCCTGATCTTCGCCCGGGTGCGCGGATGCAGCGGCAGCCACCACCGGAAGGTCCAGGCGGCGAGCGATCCAGGATCGCGCCAGCCGGCCGTGTCCGAGTTCTCCGGACGATGGAAGTGGCCAGCACGAACTCGCCGGGTACGGCGTACTGCTCGACCAGGCCGCACGGTCGGCAGGGGAGGGCAGCGAACGCAGGTGCCTCGACCACGGTGTTGCCGTGACCCGGATCCGTCCCGACGGTACGCCTCGGCCAGCAGGTTCCCGGCTGCCTCGGGTCGCCGCGCAGTGCAGTCGGCCAGCACGCCGACGACCTGACGGTTGATCTCCTCCGGCATGGAGCGGTCCGGAGCGTAGCCCGCCTCGACATGGACCACCGATGCCGCAGTATGGGCCGCCTGCGCTCCCGCCGAGGTGCTGTTTGTCCCCCTGGACGATCACCGCGCGCGGCGGAGAGGGTGAACTCCCGGGTCAGCTCGGCGATCAGGTACCGATCTGTGGCCGCGCCCCAGCGGCCGGTGGCGCCGTCCAGCAGCAGATGCGGATCGGGCAGGCCGAAGTTGCCGAAGAAGGCGCCGGAGAGCGCGCTGTCGTAGTGCTGGCCGGTGTGCACGATACGGGCCCGGTCGCCGAGCTCGGTGATCAGCCCGGCGAGCTTGATGATCTCCGGACGGGTGCCGAAGACCACAGCGATGTCACGGGAGTCGGGAATGGAGCCGACGGACGACTTGGACATATCTCCCCGGATGGAGTCCTGCGCCCGGGCGTCAGCTCGCGAGCGTTTCCGACGTGACCGCTCGGGACTGGTGTGAAGATTCCGTGATCCCTGGTGTCCTCGTCGTGCAGATCGTATGGGGAGCAGGTGAAATCGAACATTGGCGTAGACCGGCCTGATTGGAACGTTGTAGCTTCGTGACCCGGTGTAGCTCTGTTCGATGATTGGCTACTGAGGGTCATTCCCGCTGCTCGTTCGGTATCCGTGGGGGAGTCGGTAAGAAATCGACCCCGAGCTCCCCTGTCGAACAGATATCCCCTAGCATCCCGGTGCACCCACCCCGTGACCGTGTGTCCCAAGCGAAGCACCGAAGCCCGGCGCGCTCCCCTGGACCGGTCGATCCATGGAGCCCACGTACGTGATCCAGCCTCAGCCCCCGGCCCATGGCCGACGGCGCGCTTCCCGCTCCGGGCCCGTCTTCACCGGGCTGCTCCCAGCGCCGCCGGACGACCGCGAGAAGTACTCGTACGTCAAGCGCTACACCTGGGTGCTGAACGTCTCCTCCTTGGTCGGCTTCGTCTGCGTGCTCTTCAGCCAGGTCGACTCGGCCGCGCACAGCCTGTGGATCTGGTTGTTCGCGCCGGTGCTGCTGCTCTCCGCCGTCGGGTTCCTGATAGGCGTGCGGCTTGAGTCGTTCGCCCCGAGCTTCGACGTCAAGGAGCACCGCCGCCTGGTGCGCTCCTGGCAGCCCGGGTACTACCCCAGCGTCGATGTGTTCCTCCCGGTCTGCGGCGAGCCGATCGAGGTGCTGCACAACACCTGGACGCATGTCCAGCGGCTGGCCGAGACCTATCCGGGACAGGTCACCCCGATCGTCCTGGACGACTCCGACAGCCCCGAACTCGGGGCGATGGCGGAGGACTTCGGCTTCCGCTACCTGGTCCGTCCGAACCGTGGCTGGTTCAAGAAGGCGGGCAATCTGCGGCACGGCTTCGAGAACTCCGACGGCGACGCCATCCTCATCCTCGACGCCGACTTCGCGCCCCGCTCCGATCTGCTGCACGAGCTGATGCCCTACCTGGACGACGACCAGCGGATCGCGATCGTGCAGTCCCCGCAGTTCTTCCGGGTGCTGGACCAGCAGAACTGGATCGAGCGCGGGGCCGGGGCGGTGCAGGAGCTGTTCTACCGCTCGGTGCAGGTCTCCCGGCAGCGCAGCGACGGCGCGATCTGCGTGGGCTCCTGCGCGGTCTACCGGCGCACCGCGCTCGCCGAGATCGGCGGGACCAGTCTGATCGAGCACCGAGGACATGCACACCGGCTTCGACTCCGGGCCAAGGGCTGGGACCTGCGCTATGTGCCGCTGGCCCTGTCCACCGGGGTCTGCCCGGAACACCGTCGGCTCGTACTACAACCAGCAGTACCGCTGGTGCATGGCCTCGATGAGCATGCTCGGCAGCGTCAAGGACTTCTGGCAGGTGAAGATGCGCTTCGCCAGCCGGCTCTGCTACATCTCCGGCTTCGTTCTACTACATCGAGACGGCACTGCTGACCTTCACCGGGCCGCTGATCGCGCTGACCCTGCTGCTCTTCTACCCGTACCAGTTGCGCGCCACCAATATGTGGCTGGTGCTGCCCAGCGTGCTGTACCTGACCGTGGTCTACCCGCTGTGGCACCGCAACCCCTACCGGCTGGAGGCCTGGGCGACCCGGGTGATGTACGGCTGGGCACATGTCTTCGCAATCTGGGACCTGCTGCGCGGCCGTCCGATGGGCTGGCAGCCCACCGGGTCGGGCGGGGCCAAGAACAACAAGACCCGCCGGTTCTGGATCGGCATGTGGGCCTGGAGCTTCCCACGGCCGTGATCTGGGTGGTGGTCGCACTGTGGCGGATGTCCACGATGCAGCCCGCGGACTTCGCACTGATGCTCGCCTCGGGTCTGTTCTACGCGGTCGCCGTGGGCCGGGCGCTGATCGAACCGCCGCCGGCCCCGGTGCAGGAGGACCCGGCGACGGGCTCTCTGTTGATACCGACCCCTGGCGTGGAGGCGATCCGATGAGGCGAGGCATCACCGGTCTGCTGCTGGCGCTGCTGCTCACGCTCGCCTGCGTCGGCTGCGACGCCTCGGCGACGCGCCGATCGGCGCCGGCGGCCAGGGCGCGCAGCCCGCCGCGGGCGGGGCGGCGGCGAGCAGTGCCGCCGCGATCCCCGTGCAGCCGTACAACATCACCCCGCTGCTGAACCCCTCCGGGAAGCTCTTCGGGGCGACCTTCGACGGAGTGCCGGCCTCGCTGGCGCCGGTCCAGGCGTACACCGCCCAGGTCGGCCGCAAGCCGGACCTGCTGGAGTTCTACCTGGCCTGGGGCGACGCGCTCCAGGCCGACCAGACACAGGCGGTCTGGGACGACGGACAGGTGCCCTACCTCGCCTGGGAGCCCTACAAGGCGACCATGGCGCAGATCGCCTCCGGTAGTCAGGACGCCTATATCCGGGCCACCGCCGACACCATCCGCGATCTGGATCTGCCGATCGCGATCAGCTTCGGTCACGAGATGAACGGCGACTGGTACCCTGGGGGACCAAGGGCAGTACCCCGGCGCAGTTCGTGGCGGCCTGGCAGCACATCCACGACATCTTCCAGAACGAGGGGGTGTCGAATGTGATCTGGGTGTGGAGCCCCAACATCATCAACCCGGTGCCCTCGGTCCAGTTGAAGGCGTACTACCCGGTGACGGCTATGTCGACTGGGTCGGCGTGGTCGGCTACTACGCGCTGAGCGGTGCCCACGACTTCCAGCAGCTCTTCGGGCCGACCTTCGACGAGGTGCGGGGCTTCACCCGCAAGCCCTTCCTGCTGGCCGAGACCGGAGCGGAGCCGAGCCCGCGCAAGGCCGCGCAGATCACCGAGCTGCTGAAGACCGTGGCGGACACCCCGGACGTCCTCGGTTCATCTGGTTCGACCTGAACAAGGAGACGGACTGGCGGGTGGACAGCAGCCCGGCCACGCTGGCGGCCTTCAAGGCCGGCGCCGAGAACGCCCGCTACGACTTCGACCCAAGGCACCCCTGATGACCGATCCCACATCGGACCGGACCGGCCGGACCGTCTCGCTGGGGACCACCGATCCCGACGACTCCGAGCCCGAGACCATATGGTTCGCACCGCGCCGCCGGGTGGACCCCCGGCAGCAGGTCGCCGAGCGCCCGGTGGCGAAGCGGCCTGAGCCGCTGCCCGAGCCGACCGAGCCGTCCGAGCCGCCCAGGACATTGCCTCGGCCGGATGAGACGCTCCAGATCGCCGTGGTCACCCGGGCCGCCACGGCGGCCGCCCGGGCCAAGGCCGCCGCACCGCCGGTCGCGAAGCGGCCCGAGGCCTTGCCCGAGCCGTCCGCGCCGTCCGCGCCGTCCGAGCCGTCCGCGCCGTCCCCCGAGCCGTCCCCCGCGCCGGACACGACGCTGCGGATCGCCGTGGTCACCCGGGCGGCCGCTGCCCGCGCCAGGGCCCAGCCGCAGACCGAACCCCCGCGCGAGGCCGCGCCTCGCCCGGTGGCCAGGGCCACCGTGGAGACCGTCAGCGAGCGGACCATGCAACTGCGGGTGCTGCCGGAGCTCGACCCCGAGCCGGACCCGGGCTTCGCGTTCACCGAGGCCGTCGGCCCCGCTGGGCGCTGCCGCCGTCGTCCGACGTCGGCTGGTCCGCCGACTCGGGGCGGCGGCGCCGGATCATCAGCCGGGGCCTGCTCGCGGTCCTGCTGCTGATCCAGGCCATGCTCTCGCTGCGGCTGACCAACACCGCCTTCGAGGACGAGGCGCTCTACCTCTACGCCGGGCATGTGGAGATCGCGCACCTCTTCCACGGGGTGCCGAACTACGGCGGCTTCGACGGCTACTTCTCCGGCGCGCCCACTCTCTACCCGGTGCTCGCGGCCGCGGTGGACTCGGTCTGGGGCCTGACCGGGGTCCGCTTGATGAGCCTGCTGTTCATGCTGGTCGCCACCAGCTGCCTCTACTCGATCACCCGCCGGATCTTCAACGAGCGCGCGGGACTGTGCGCGGCCGCGCTGTTCTCCTTCGCCGACCCGACGCTGTTCATGGGGAACTTCGCGACCTACGACGCGATGGCGGTGTTCCTGCTCGCGATCACCACCTGGATCGTGGTGTACACCGCACACCGGCACTGGGCGCTGATGCTGACCGCGGCTCCGGTCGCGGTGCTGGCGTGCGGCGTCAAGTACGCCTCCGCGCTGTTCCTGCCCACCATCGCGGTGCTGCTGGTACTCCTCGCCTACCAGCACCACGGGCTGCGCGCGGCGCTGGCACGCGGCGCCGCTTTCACGGGGCGGTGGTCGGCATCCTCGCCGGCGCGCTCTACGCCACCGACTACTGGGCGGCGATCGAGAGCACCACCACCTCCCGCGCCCATGGCACCACCGGCCCCGGGCCCATCCTGATGGACAGCACCCGCTGGGGCGGGCTGGTGTTCGCCGTCGCCGTCATCGGGACCGTGCTGTACACGCGTACGGCCAGGCTCAGTGAGATGCCGGGCTGGCGCAGGGCGGTCCCCGGGCGCGCTGGCGGCTGGCCGTGGGCGTGCTGCTGAGCGGCACCGCGCTGCTCGCCCCGCTGTACCAGGTGCACCTGGCGACCGAGACCTCGCTCCAGAAGCACGTCGGCTTCGGGCTGTTCTTCGCCGCGCCGATGGCCGGGGTGGGGGTGACCCGGCTGATGGGGCGCACTTCAAGCTCCCGCAGTGGGCCATCGCGATCGGGGTCGTCGCGCTGACCCTGGGCATGACGCAGTCGGCGGAGAACTACGGGAGCTGGCCCAACACCACCTATCTGATCCCGCAGCTGTCCTACACCGTGCGCCCGGGCCAGGAGTGGCTGGGCGATCCGGAGGAGGGCCCGATCTACTACCTGAGCAAGAAGGGCCTCACCAGCTACACCGACTGGCTGTCGTTCTTCTACATCGACTACACCGGCCGCAAGGGCCAGTCGCTCACCGGGATCCCCGGCTACCGTGCCGCGATCGACGACGGGTACTTCTACGGCGTGGTGCTGAACTACTCCGACGGCCTGCCCGCCGCCGAGCAGGCGGTGCGCGACGAGATGCGCTCCAGCGGCCGCTACCGGCTCCAGAGCGCCCTGCCCTATGAGACCTCCACCGGCGGCGGCCACTTCGAGATCTGGGTCAGGGTCCCGCAGGCGCCGACCGCACCGCGCTCCCCGCAGCCGTCGAAGCCGTCGAAGTCCGCCGAGCCCCTGAAGTCGTCGAAGCACCCGAAGGCGCTCGTCGCCGCACGGGCTGCGAAGGGCTCGAAGGCCTGACCGCCCGCTGCCGGGGGTGGTTACTCCCAGCGGAAGAAGCGGGCGGCGGCGGCCAGGGCGAGTACGGACCAGGCGGCCAGGATGCCGAGGTCCGACCAGGGCATGGCGGCGCCCTGCTGGAGCACGGTGCGCAGGCCGTCCGAGAGCGCGCTGATCGGCAGTGCCTCCAGCGCCGGGCGGACCGCGGACGGGTACTTCGACAGCGGCACCACCACGCCGCCGGCCAGCAGCAGCAGGATGAACACCAGGTTGGCGGCCGCCAGCGTGGCCTCGGCCCGCAGGGTCCCGGCCATCAGCAGCCCGAGGCCGGAGAAGGCGGCGGTGCCGAGCAGCAGCAGGGCGGCGACCGGGAGCGGGTCGCCGTGCGGGTGCCAGCCGAGGGCCAGCGCGATCACGGACAGCAGGGCCACCTGGAGCACCTCGGTGACCAGCACGCTCCCGGTCTTGGCGGTCATCAGCCCCCAGCGCGGCAGCGGGCTGGCGCCCAGCCGCTTGAGCACGCCGTAGCGGCGTTCGAAGCCGGTGGCGATGGCCTGCCCGGTGAAGGCGGTCGACATCACCGCGAGCGCCAGCAGCCCGGGCGCGAGGAAGTCCACCCGCTTGCCCGGTCCGGTGGTGCTGACCACGTCCACGGCGCTGAACAGCACCAGCAGCACGCTCGGGATGACCACGGTGAGCAGCAGCTGCTCACCGTTGCGCAGCAGCATCCTGGTCTCCAGGGCGGTCTGCGCGCGGAGCATCCGGCCGACCGGCGCGGCGCCGGGCCGGGGCGCGTAGGCCTGGGGTGTCGTCGCCCGGGGTGTCGTGGCCCGGGGTGTCGTCGCCGGGGATGGCGTGGCCTGGGATGTCATGCGCGGAGGTCCCGTCCGGTCAGTTCGAGGAAGACGTCTTCGAGGGTGTTCCGTTCGACGGCGAGCCGTTCCGGCATCACCCCGGACTGTGCGCACCAGGCGGTCACCGTGGCCAGCAGCTGCGGGTCCACCGCGCCCTCGACCAGGTAGCTGCCGGGGGTCGGCTCCCCGGCCGAGCTGCCGTCGGGCAGGGCCTTGAGCAGCGAGGCGAGGTCCAGTCCCGGGGTGGCGCGGAAGCGGACCGTGTTGCGGGCGTCGGCCCGGCACAGCTCCTCGGGGCTGCCCTCGGCGATGACCCGGCCGCCGTCGACGATGGCGACCTGGTCGGCCAGCTGTTCGGCTTCATCCATGTGGTGGGTGGTGAGCACCACGCTGACGCCGTCCGCGCGCAGGTCGCGGACCAGGTCCCAGGTGGCGTGCCGGGCGTGCGGGTCGAGCCCGGCGGTGGGCTCGTCCAGGAACACCAGTTCCGGGCGGCCGACCACGGCCATGGCCAGGGCCAGTCGCTGCTGCTGGCCGCCGGAGAGCCGCCGGTAGCTGGTGCGGCCGCAGGAGTCCAGGCCGAGCCGCTCGGCCAGGGCGTCCACGTCCAGCGGGTGGGCGTGCAGCCGGGCGGTGTGCCGGAGCATTTCCAGGGCCCGGGCGCCGGGGTAGATGCCGCCGGACTGGAGCATCACCCCGATCCGGGGGCGCAGCCGCGCGGCGTCGGCGACCGGATCCAGGCCGAGCACCCGTACTGTCCCCGCATCCGGACGGCGGTAGCCCTCGCAGGTTTCGATGGTGCTGGTCTTCCCGGCCCCGTTGGGTCCGAGTACGGCGGTGACCGAGCCCCGGGCCACGGTGAGGTCGAGCCCGTTCACGGCGGTCTTCTCGCCGTAGCGCTTGACCAGGCCCCGGATCTCGACGGCGGCCTCCGCGGACCGGGGGTGCTGGGCTTGGGATGACATGGCGACGAGTCTACGAAGCCCGGGAAATCCGCAGGTAGGTTAGGTGAACCTTAGTGATCGATCAGACACTGGGCGTTCCCGCGGGGAGTTGTCCGCGCGGAATGAATTACGCAACAATGGCGTTGTGAAAAACATGCGCGAGAGCCGGGAGAGCCTGGAGGGTGCCGCCGCGGCGCCCCAGGGCCCTGTGCCCTCGCGCGACCGTGTGGCCCGCTCCATTCTGGACCACGGCCCCAGCAGCGCCGCCGACCTCGCCGACCGCCTGGGCATCACCCAGGCCGCCGTACGTCGGCATCTGGACGCGCTGGCCGCCGCCGGGCTGGTGTCGGGCCGCGAGCAGAAGGTCTACGGCCACCGCGGCCGGGGCCGTCCGGCCAAGGTCTTTCTGCTGACCGATTCCGGCCGGGACGCCTTCTACCAGGCCTACGACCAGCTGGCGGCCGACGCGCTGCGCTTCCTGGCCGAGTCGGTGGGCGGCGGTGAGGCAGGGCGGGAAGCCCTGGCCGCCTTCGCCCGCGCCCGGCTGGCCCGCGACGCCCAGCGCTACCGCGAGCAGCTCGACGACTGCGGTGAGCGCACGCCCACCGAGGCGCTCGCGGGCGCCCTCTCCACCGACGGGTACGCTGCCACGGTGCGGCGTGCCCCCCTCGGAGAGCAGCTCTGCCAGCACCACTGCCCGGTCGCGCACATCGCCGAGCAGTTCCCGCAGTTCTGCGAGGCCGAGACCGAGGTCTTCTCGCAGCTGCTGGGCACCCATGTGCAGCGGCTGGCCACCATCGCCCACGGCGACGGGGTCTGCACCACCTTCGTGCCCGCCCCCTCCGTACCCGCACCCGCCGTCCCCACCGAAGTCTCCGGGAGGAACCCCGCATGACCACAACCGCTCACCCGGAGCTTGAGGGCCTGGGCACCTACGAGTTCGGCTGGTCCGACCCCGACACCGCAGGCGCCTCCGCCAAGCGAGGGCTGTCCGAAGCGGTGGTCCGCGACATCTCGGCGAAGAAGTCCGAGCCGGAGTGGATGCTGAACCTTCGGCTCAAGGGCCTGAAGCTGTTCGCCAAGAAGCCCATGCCGACCTGGGGCTCGGACCTCACCGGCATCGACTTCGACAACATCAAGTACTTCGTCCGGTCGACCGAGAAGCAGGCGGAGTCCTGGGAGGACCTGCCGGCCGACATCAAGAACACCTACGACAAGCTGGGCATCCCGGAGGCGGAGAAGCAGCGCCTGGTCGCCGGTGTCGCCGCCCAGTACGAGTCCGAGGTGGTCTACCACCAGATCAACGAGGAGCTCGAAGCCCAGGGTGTCATCTTCATGGACACCGACACCGCCCTCAAGGAGCACCCGGAGCTCTTCCAGGAGTACTTCGGCACGGTCATCCCGGTGGGCGACAACAAGTTCGCCTCGCTGAACAGCGCGGTGTGGTCCGGCGGCTCCTTCATCTACGTGCCGAAGGGCGTGCACGTGGAGATCCCGCTCCAGGCCTACTTCCGGATCAACACCGAGAACATGGGCCAGTTCGAGCGGACGCTGATCATCGTCGACGAGGACGCCTACGTCCACTACGTCGAGGGCTGCACCGCCCCGATCTACTCCTCGGACTCGCTGCACAGCGCCGTGGTGGAGATCATCGTCAAGAAGGGCGGCCGCTGCCGCTACACGACCATCCAGAACTGGTCGAACAACGTCTACAACCTGGTGACCAAGCGCGCCGTGGCCTACGAGGGCGCCACCATGGAGTGGGTCGACGGCAACATCGGCTCCAAGGTCACCATGAAGTACCCGGCCGTCTACCTGATGGGCGAGCACGCCAAGGGCGAGACCCTGTCGATCGCCTTCGCCGGCGCCGGCCAGCACCAGGACGCCGGGGCCAAGATGGTCCACATGGCCCCCAACACCTCGTCCAACATCGTCTCAAGTCGGTGGCGCGCGGTGGCGGCCGTACCTCCTACCGCGGCTGATCGAGATCGGCGAGGCTCCAAGGGCGCCAAGTCAACGTGCTGTGCGACGCGCTGCTGGTGGACACCATCTCCCGCTCGGACACCTACCCCTATGTGGACGTCCGTGAGGACGACGTGTCCATGGGCCACGAGGCGACGGTCTCCAAGGTCAGCGAGGACCAGCTGTTTCTACCTGATGAGCCGGGGCATGACCGAGTTCGAGGCGATGGCGATGATCGTCCGCGGCTTTGTCGAGCGATCGCCAAGGAACTCCCGATGGAGTACGCGCTGGAGCTGAACCGGCTGATCGAGCTCCAGATGGAGGGCTCGGTCGGCTGACCCTGCCCCACCCCCTCAACCAGACGTCCGTTACGAAAGAGAGCAGCACGAGCAATGGCTGAGGCCAGCAACACCCCCGGCGGCTCGACCACGGCCGGCTCCATCGAGGTCGGTACCGCCGGGGCGGGCGCGCAGCTCGCCGGCCCGGTACCGGTCGCGACACCGCCCACCCGTGGATGCCCGGTCGAGACCGTCGCCTCGTACGACGTGGAGGACTTCGCCGTGCCCGGCGGGCGCGAGGAGAACTGGCGGTTCACCCCGCTGGCGCGCGGCTGCGCGGCTGCACGACGGCACGGCCAAGGCCGACGACGGCGCGGTCAAGGTCGACGTCAGTGCCCCGGCCGGGGTCGTCGTCGAGCTGGTGGACCGCACCGACCCGCGGGTGGGCAAGTCCGGCAAGCCGGTGGACCGGGTCGCCGCCCAGGCGTTCTCCGGCTTCGAGAAGGCCGGGGTGGTCTCCGTGCCGCGGGACACCCAGCTGACCGAGCCGATCCGGATCTCGGTGCAGGGACAGGGCGGTACCGCCTACGGCCACCAGGTGGTGGAGCTGGGCGCGTTCTCCGAGGCGCTGGTGGTGATCGAGCACACCGGTGACGCGGTGCTGGCCGCCAATGTCGAGTACCTGATCGGCGACGGTGCCAAGCTCACCGTGGTCTCCGTGCAGGACTGGGACGACACCGCGGTGCACGTCGCCCAGCACACCGCGCTGATCGGCCGGGACGCCTCGTTCAAGTCCGTGGTGGTCACCTTCGGCGGCGACCTGGTCCGGCTGCACCCGCGGGTGGTCTACGGCTCGACCGGCGGCGAGGCCGACCTGTACGGGCTGTACTTCGCCGACTCCGGGCAGCACCTGGAGCACCGGCTGTTCATCGACCACGACACCCCGCACTGCCGCAGCAACGTCGCCTACAAGGGCGCGCTCCAGGGCCGGGACGCCCGCGCGGTGTGGATCGGCGACGTGCTGATCCGGGCCGCGGCCGAGGGCACCGACACCTACGAGCTCAACCGCAACCTGGTGCTCACCGACGGCGCGCGGGTCGACTCGGTCCCGAACCTGGAGATCGAGACCGGCGAGATCGTCGGCGCCGGGCACGCCTCGGCCACCGGCCGCTTCGACGACGAGCAGCTCTTCTACCTCCAGTCGCGCGGCATCCCCGCGGACGAGGCCCGGCGCCTGGTGGTCCGCGGCTTCTTCGCCGAACTGGTGCAGCAGATCGGTCTCCCGGATCTCCAGGAGCGCCTGATCGAGAAGATCGACGCCGAGCTGGAGGCCTCCGTCGCATGACCGTCGAAACAACTGAGGGCTTTGTGCGGGTCGCCGCGCTGAGCGAGCTGGAGCCCGACACCCCGGTGCGGGTGGTGGTGAACGGCGTGGCGGTTTCGCTGGTGCACGCCGAGGGCGAGGTGTTCGCCATCAACGACATCTGCTCGCACGCGAATGTCTCCCTCTCCGAGGGCGAGGTGGACGGCTGCGCGATCGAGTGCTGGCTGCACGGCTCCAGCTTCGACCTGCGCACCGGCAAGCCCTCCGGGCTGCCCGCCACCCGTCCCGTCCCCGTGTACCCCGTAAAGATCGAAGGGGACGATGTGCTCGTCTCCGTCACCCAGGAGTCCTGAGCCCATGGCAACCCTTGAAATCAACGACCTGCATGTCTCCGTCGCGACCGAGAACGGCCCCCAGGAGATCCTGCGCGGAGTCGACCTCACCGTGAAGCAGGGCGAGACCCACGCGATCATGGGCCCCAACGGCTCCGGCAAGACCACCCTCGCCTACTCCATCGCGGGCCACCCGAAGTACACGGTCACCGGCGGCACGGTCACCCTGGACGGCGAGGACGTCCTGGCGATGACCGTGGACGAGCGCGCCCGGGCCGGCGTCTTCCTGGCCATGCAGTACCCGGTCGAGATCCCCGGCGTCTCGATCTCCAACTTCCTGCGTACCTCCGCCACCGCCGTCCGCGGCGAGGCCCCCAAGCTCCGCACCTGGGTGAAGGAGGTCAAGGAGGCCATGGCCGAGCTCCAGATGGACCCGGCCTTCGCCGAGCGCAACGTCAACGAGGGCTTCTCCGGCGGCGAGAAGAAGCGCCACGAGATTCTCCAGATGGAGCTGCTCAAGCCCAGGATCGCGATCCTCGACGAGACCGACTCCGGCCTGGACGTGGACGCGCTGCGGGTGGTCTCCGAGGGCGTCAACCGGGTCCGTTCCTCGGGCCAGGTCGGCACCCTGCTGATCACCCACTACACCCGGATCCTGCGCTACATCACGCCCGACTACGTGCATGTGTTCGCGGCCGGGAAGATCGTCAAGTCCGGCGGCGCCGAGCTGGCGGACGAGCTGGAGAACGAGGGCTACGAGAAGTACGCGAAGGGCGGCGCGTCCGCGTGATCCACACCCCCCGTTCCGGTCTGGTGGTCCCGGCGCTGGACACCGACGCGATCCGCAAGGATTTCCCGGTGCTCCAGCGGGTGCTGCACGACGGCAAGCCGCTGGTCTACCTGGACAACGCGGCCACCTCGCAGAAGCCCCGCCAGGTGCTCGACGCGATCACCACCTACTACGAGCAGCACAACGCCAATGTCCACCGCGGCGTGCACACGCTCGCGGAGGAGGCGACCGCCCTCTACGAGGGTGCCCGGGACAAGGTCGCGTCGTTCATCAACGCGCCCAGCCGGGACGAGGTGATCTTCACCAAGAACGCCTCGGAGTCGCTGAACCTGGTGGCCAACATGCTCGGCTGGGCCGACGAGCCCTACCGGGTCGGCCCCGACACCGAGATCGTCATCACGGAGATGGAGCACCATTCCAACATCGTGCCGTGGCAGCTGCTGGCGCAGCGTACCGGCGCGAAGCTGAAGTGGTTCGGCCTCACCGACGACGGCCGGCTGGACCTGTCCAACATCGAGGAGATCATCACCGAGAAGACCAAGGTCGTCTCGTTCGTGCTGGTCTCCAACATCCTGGGCACGGTCAACCCGGCCGAGGCGATCGTCCGGCGCGCGCAGGACGTCGGCGCGCTGGTGGTCATCGACGCCTCGCAGGCGGCGCCGCACATGCCGCTGGACGTGCAGGCGCTGGAGGCCGACTTTGTCGCCTTCACCGGGCACAAGATGCTCGCCCCCACCGGCATCGGCGTGCTCTGGGGCCGCCAGGAGCTGCTGGAGGACCTGCCGCCGTTCCTGGGCGGTGGCGAGATGATCGAGACCGTCTCGATGAGCTCGTCCACCTACGCCCCGGCGCCGCACAAGTTCGAGGCCGGCACCCCGCCGATCTCCCAGGCCATCGGCCTGGGCGCGGCCATCGACTACCTCAACGCGATCGGCATGGACGCGGTCGCGGCGCACGAGCACCGGATCACCGAGTACGCGGTGGGACGGCTGCTGGAGGTCCCCGATCTGAAGATCATCGGCCCGGCCTCGGCCGAGGACCGCGGCGCGGCGATCTCCTTCACCCTCGGTGACATCCACCCGCACGACGTCGGCCAGGTGCTCGACGAGCAGGCATCGCGGTGCGGGTCGGCCATCACTGCGCCCGCCCGGTCTGTCTGCGCTACGGAATTCCGGCGACCACGCGGGCGTCCTTCTATCTGTACTCCACCGAGGCGGAGGTGGACGCCCTGATCGACGGGCTGCACCACGTCCGCAACTTCTTTGGCTGAGAGAGGAGGCGCGACGCGATGAAGATGGACTCGATGTACCAGGAGATCATCCTGGACCACTACAAGCACCCCCACGGCAAGGGGCTGCGCGACGGCGACGTCGAGGTGCACCACGTCAACCCGACCTGCGGGGACGAGATCACCCTGCGGGTGCGGCTCGACGGCGAGATCGTCGCCGACGTCTCGTACGACTCGCAGGGCTGCTCGATCAGTCAGGCCAGCGCTTCGGTGCTGAACGACCTGCTGGTCGGCAAGCCGGTGGGCGAGGCGCAGCAGATCCAGGAGGCATTCCTGGAGCTGATGCAGAGCAAGGGCCAGGCCGAGGGCGACGAGGAGGTCCTGGAGGACGCCATCGCCTTCGCCGGGGTCTCCAAGTACCCGGCCCGGTGAAGTGCGCCCTGCTTGAGCTGGATGGCCTGGAAGGACGCCACCGCGCAGGCGCTGGCCACTGTGAGGGAGAAGCGCATGAGCGACACCGAGGAGAAGACCGGCACCGCCGAGGCGGCTGCCGAGGGCGCACCCGCCGAGGCGGAGAGCACCTTTGTCGGGAGCACAGCGGGCACCGTCGCCGTGGACGACCTGATGGAGGCCCTGCTGGACGTCGTCGACCCGGAACTGGGCATCGACGTGGTCAACCTGGGCCTGATCTACGGCGTCCACATCGACGAGGCGGATGTGGCCACCATCGACATGACGCTCACCTCGGCGGCCTGCCCGCTGACCGACGTCATCGAGGACCAGGCCCGCACCGCCACCGACGGCCTGGTGCAGGATCTGCGGATCAACTGGGTCTGGATGCCGCCGTGGGGCCCGGACAAGATCACCCCGGACGGCCGCGACCAGCTGCGTGCCCTGGGCTTCAACGTCTGAGCTTGCCGCGGTCCGCTGCGGACCGACGCGCCGGTCTCCCTTCCCGGGAGGCCGGCGCGTTCGCGTTTGTGGTCGCGGTGCTGGTCGGCGATCCGGGTGACGCGTCCCGGTGAGCGGCGGTCCGGTGCGGCCCGTGCGGGATAGTGTCGAGCGGGCAGAGCGCGGCGGTCGGTTCCGTCGTGTCGCGGTGAGCGTTGAGGGAGATGCACGGCCATGGCGGGTTCGAGCCGTAAGAAGAGTGGCAACGCGTCGGGATCGCTCCCGGCCGACGTGACCTGGAGACCCTCTACGGGGCGGTCGGCAGCAGCGACGACGCGGCCGACGAGGAGGGCGAGCTGATCGTGGTGCCGCCGGTGCGGCTGCTGCCGCGCGAGGACCTGGCCGCGGCCGCGCTCCGGGTCCCGCTGCTGTCGGACGCGATCCGGCTGGCGCACTGGGTGGCGCCGTTCCGTCCGGTGGACCAGTGGGGCGAGCTGGGCGCGGAGCTGGAGACGCAGGCGGCGCTGGCGCTGGATCTGGTACCGGACGACGGCAATGCCGACGTGGCCCTGGGCCGGGTCGCCGCGGCCTGGTCGCTGGCCGTGGACCTGGAGCTGATCGAGGTCTCCGACACCGAGGAGGCCCCGGACGCCTCCGGCGCTTCGGACGCTGCTGGCGCCTCCGGCGCTTCGGACGGGGAAGCCGCGTCCTCGGGGCGTCGGGGGCGTCGGCCGAGGTGGCCCGGCCCGGCGTCGGCCTCCAGGCGCTGGGCTCGCTGGAGACGGCCGATCCCGACACCGTGCTGGAGGTGTGGGAGACCGCGGCCTCCATCGTCGCCGGGACCGCCGTCGAGGCGGAGATCGACCTCGGCGCCCCGGACGGGCCGGACCAGCTCTCCGAGGACGAGAGCGAGGCCGAGTACGCCCAGCTGGAGGCGGCCCGTGAGGAGACCCAGGGGCTGCTCGACGACGCGCTCCAGGTGCTCTACGAGGCCAGCGCCTTCGCCGACACCGAGGAGGAGGAGACCGTCTCGCTCGGCGTGCTGGCCGCGCTGCTGGTCTCCCCGGAGGGCCAGGAGCCCGACGAGGAGATGCTCGGGGACATCACCTCGGTGATGGTGGCGCTCGACCCGATGCTCCAGGATCTCGCCGGGATCGGCCTGGTGGACTACAGCCCGATCGACCCCACCCTCTTCGCCGAGGAGGAGGACGCCGACGGCACCGGCGCCCCGAGGGCGGCGCCGACCTGGAGCTCGACCAGGCGCAGGCGGCCCGCTTCGGCCTGGCCCGGCTCACCCCGCTCGGGGTGCACGGGGTACGGCAGTGGCTGCTGGAGGACGGCTACGACGCCCCGCTGATCGGCGACCACGCCCAGGGGGACGCGGACGCGCTGCTCAGCGGGATCTGCGCCTCCGCCAATGTGCTGCCGCACGAGGAGATCCGCGAGTGGCTGGAGGGGCGCGACCCGCAGTCCGCGGCCGCCGAACTGCTCGCCGCCGCCCGGGGCAACGACCTGGTCGCCCCGGTCAAGCGGATGTTCTGCGTGGCAGCGCTGGACCGCCTGGGCGAGCCCGCTGTCCCGGCCGTGCGCGCGGTGCTGGACGATCCGGAGCTGGCGGGCCTGGCCGCCGCCTGGCTCACCGCCCAAGGCGCCTCGGATCTGCCGGAGTTGAGCAGATCGGTGCTGCTGTGGAGTCAGATCGACGTGATCGCGGCGCAGTTGATCGACGCCTCCAGCGAGGAGGGCGCACTCCGGGGAATGATCATTGAAGTGACGGGCAGTCAGCCGGAGGCGGAGCTGTTCGCCGAGCTCTGGCGGGTCGAACACCCCTACACCACCGCGGTGCTGGAGGCGGTCGGTGAGCTGCACCCGGACAGGACGGCGGCCAAGGAGGCCCGCAAGGCGGCGTACAAGGCCCGTTCCAGGGCAGGCACGCGGACCCGCTGAGCGGGGCGCGGCGCCGTGGGATCCCGCCGCGCGGCGGGACCCCACGGCGCCCGGCTCAGATCACGGCGGGCGCGAGCTCGTCCAGGCCGGAGCCGGAGCCGGACTCGGACCCGGCGCCGGTGTCGTCGCGCATCCGGTCCTGGGGCCGGCGGGCGAGCAGGTAGCCGACGCCGGCCACGGTGACGATGCCCACCCCAGCAGCGCCGCCCACACCTGGTACCAGGGCGCGCCGGCCGGGGCCAGGATCGTCCGGGGCCAGCAGATGTTGACCACCTCCAGGCCGGTCCACACCGTCGCGAGGGCGTTCAGCGGCGTGCCCCAGCGGCCGTAGCGCACCTCGCCGGCCGGCTTCCAGCTGCCGCGCAGCCGGGCCACCAGGGCGACCAGGGTGAGCAGGAAGAACGGCACAAAGGTGGCCGCGCTGCCGAAGGTGATCAGGCTGCCCATGGCCGCGCTCTTCAGTCCCAGCGGCAGCGCGGCACAGCTGACCAGGGTGGCCGCGACCAGTCCGCCGATCGGCGCCTTGTGCCGGTTGACCTTGCGGACCTGGCGGGAGAACGGGAAGACGTCGTCGCGGGCCAGCGAGTACAGGCCGCGCGCCGCGCCGCCCTGGGAGGCCATCAGGCAGGCGGTGAAGCTGACCAGGACGACGGCGATGAACGGCTTGTCGGCCCAGCCGCCGAAGCTGTGCACCACGGCGGTGGTGACCGGGTCCAGGTCGCGGCCGGAGACGACCTCGGCCGGGTCCGGGTGCGCCAGTTCCACGGCGACTGCGTTCAGGATCACCACCGAGCCCACGCTGAGCAGGGCCCACCACATGGCCCGGGGCACCTGGCGGGCGGCGTCCTTGGTCTCCTCGGCGGTGGACACGCAGGCGTCGAAGCCGATGAAGGCCCATCCGCCGACCGCGATCACGGCCAGGAAGGCGCCGATGGTGCTGCTGCCGACGGCGGCCGGGGCGTGCAGGGTCTCGGTGAGCATCGAGAAGCCGTGCTTGCGGAAGACCAGCAGCAGCGAGAGCCCGACCCCGACCGAGGCGACGGCCTCGGCGGCGATGCCCAGCGAGACGAACCAGCGCAGGAAGTTGATGCCGTAGGCGTTGACCAGGGTGCAGAACAGCAGGAAGCCCAGCGAGACCAGGACCAGCTGTGCGGGCGTGGGCACCGCCCCGAAGAGGGCGAACACCCAGGGTGAGGCGAGGTAGGCGACGGTGGTGTTGGCGAACATCACCGCGAACTGCCACATCCAGCCGCTGAGCCAGGCGAAGGCCGGGCTCGCCAGCCTGCGGCTCCACTGGTAGGCGCCCCGGCCAGCGGCCACTGCGAGGCCAGCTCGGAGTAGACGCACACCACCAGGGCCTGGCCGAGCAGGCAGATCGGCAGCGCCCAGACCCAGGCCGTCCCGGCGATGCTCATGCCGACCTGGGCGACCGCGTACAGCCCGACGACGGGGGAGACCACGGCGAATCCCATGGAGATGTTGCCGAGGACGTTCAGGCTGCGGCGCAGCTCCTGCTGGTAGCCGAGGGCCGCGAGCCGCTCGGCGTCGGTGGGTTCGTCGCCTGGCTGCGGGGGGCGTTCGGTCATGGTCGCTCCATGGTGCGCTGGCCGTAAACTAACTTAGTTAGCTTTTGACGATAGCCTCAGCCCGGCCGGAGCGGAAGAGCCGAGACCAAGAGGTAACGTGGCGCGGGCACACGGACGAGAGGTGGGGGAGTGGGACGACCGAGCAAGGCGCTGCTGAGCCGGGCGATCATCGCCAGGGCCGCGCTGGACATAGTCGACGAGAGCGGCGCGGAGGGCCTGACCATGCGCGCCCTCGCCGAGCGGCTCGGCGTCAAGGCCGCTTCGCTCTACAACCACATGGCCGGCAAGGACGAGCTGCTGGACGCGCTCTCCGAGCTGGTCAACGAGGAGATCGACCTCACCCCGCTGGGCCACGACGACTGGCGTACCGGGGTCGACGCCTACGCCCGCGGCTACCGCCGGGTGTTCCTGCGGCATCCCAACACCATCGCGCTGCTCGCCCGCCGCCGGGTCGAGGCCGATCTCCAGCTGCGCGGCTACGACGCCCTGCTGGCCGCGCTGGCCCGGGCCGGGCTGCCGCCCGCCGACGCCGCCGAGACCGCGGCCGCGCTCGACTACCTGGTCCTGGGCTCCGCGCTGGAGACCTTCACCGCGGGCTTCACCCGCCCCCCGGCCGGCTACCGCCCGCAGTTCCCGGCCCTGGCGGACTCGCTGGAGGCCGCGGCCCGGCGCGGCGGCGGCCCCACCGGCCTGGACGAGCGCGGCTTCGAGCTGGCACTGCGGCTGCTGCTCGACGGCCTGCGGGTCAGGGCAGCTGAGACTCCCTCATAATCCGTAGCTGGCAGGGCTGTTCAGTTACGTGGCAACCGCAGGTGCAGCATCGCCAGCAGCCGCTGCTCCGGACGGGAGAGATCCAGGCCGGTCAACTGCTCGGCGCGGCGCACCCGGTAGCGCAGGGTGTTGGGTGGATGTGCAGCTCCCGCGCGGCCGAGGCGACATCGCCGAAGGCGTCCAGCCAGGCCAGCACCGATGCCGCCAACTGATGGTGACGAAGCGTCAGTTCCTCCAGCCGTGGATCGCGTACCCCGGGGTTGTCGGAGAGCAGCGTCAGGGTCTCCCCGAGCAGCACCTCGGCCAGTACCTCCGGCAGTGCCGCCACCTCGGCGGCGACCCGGCCGGAGGCCATCGCGTCGAGCACCCGGTCCGCCTCGCGCCGGGAGTCGGCGGCGTCCGCCAGCGCGGGTACCACCCGGCCGACCGCTCCGCGCAGCGGCGCGGGCAGGTGGTGCCGGGCGGCGTCGGCGATCTCCTGGGCCCAGCCCCGCAGTACCGCCGGCGCCAGGCCCCGGGCCAGCTCCGGCAGCAGTGCGTACACCCGGTCGCCGATGGTGGTGACCACGGCGCCCCGGTGCCGGGCGGCGGCGTGCACCGACACCAGGCCGACCGCCTCGGCCCGGGCCGGGTCCAGCGAGCCCGGCAGGGTGAAGCCGAGGACGGCCGCCGGACGTCCCGGATCCAGCCGCAGATGCCCGGCCAGTGAATGCGGCCCGGTCGTGCCGTCCAGCAGTCCGGTCAGCAGCGCCTGGGTGAGCCGCAGATCCGCGCTGGGCTCGCGCCGGGGCCGGACCAGATGCAGCGCGGCCACCCGGGCCGCGCCCAGCAGCGCCTGGTCGGCGCGCTCGGCCAGCGGCTGTGTGCCCTCCTGGACCCAGATCGTGCCCAACTGCCGCTCGCCGGAGCGGATCCCCACCGCCAGCCGGCGGCGCAGCCCCAGCTCCGGGCGGGCGTCGATGGCCACCACCGCGTCCGAGGCGCGCAGCTGCTGGAACACGCCCCAGGCGCGCAGCTGCGCCAGATACGGCTCGGGGCCCTGCCAGCCCAGGATGGTCAGCCGCCGCAGGTCGTCCAGCTCGTCCGAGTCCGCCGAGCGGGAGTACGCCAGGATCCGGTTGGCGGTGTCCTCGATGCTGACGATGCCGCCGGTGAGCACCGCCGTGGTCTGCGCCAGCGCGAACAGGTCGCCCTCCTCCAGCCCCTCGCCGGGGCGGGCCGGCTGGACGCTGCCCAGGCAGGCGCGGGCCAGCGCGTCCAGCTGGCCCCAGCGGGCCTCCGGGCGCACCGACAGCAGGGCCACCCCCGCCTCCTCGGCCGCCTCCCGGAGCAGGTCGGAAGGACCGCCGGGGCCCGGCTCGCGCTTCACCGCCACGGCGGTGGCCCGGTCCCTTCCGGCGGCCCGCAGCAGCGGCAGCGCCGCCCGGCCGCGTACGCCCAGCGCCAGCACCAGATCACCCGGACGGGCCCCCGGCGGCTCCTCCGGATCGGCCAGGGCGACCCCGCTGACCTGCGCCTCCAGCCCGGCGGGCGCACACTGGAGCTCTGCCAGGGGTTCACCGAGGGACATCAGCAGCTGGCGCAGGGTGATCCCGATCGCCGGCGGTTCGAAGTTCACGGCGACTCCCGGAGAGGGCCTGGCTGCGGCGGGCGTGGGCGACCGGATCCTGGGCAGGTGGACATTTGGCCGACCGGACAAGGGTACGGGTCAGACATTAGCCGGTCGGACAGATACGCCGGACCCTGCCCGGCCCTAACGTCGTCCTGACGCGCGATCCGCGCGGCAGGTACGCCGCCGACCGGGACCACTCGCCCGGCCGCAACCAAGGGAGAACGCGCGTGTTGGACGCTGTGACCCAGATTCCCGCGCCGGTGAACGAGCCCGTGCACAGCTATGCGCCGGGCAGCCCGGAGCGTGCACGGCTGGAGGCCGAGCTCAAGCGCCTCGGCGGCCAGGAGCCGGTCGAGCTGACCATGGCCGTTGCCGGGGAGCGCCGCCTGGGCCGGGGCGAGCCGATCGACGTCCGCCAGCCGCACCGCCACGCCGCCGTGCTCGGCACCATGCGCAACGCCACCCGTGAGGACGCGCAGGAGGCCGTGGACGCGGCCCTCGCCGCCGCCCCGGCCTGGCGCGCGCTCTCCTTCGACGACCGCGCCGCGATCTTCCTGCGCGCCGCCGACCTGGCCTCCGGCCCCTGGCGGGAGACCCTGGTCGCGGCCACCATGCTGGGCCAGTCCAAGACCGCCCAGCAGGCCGAGATCGACTGCCCCTGCGAGCTGGTCGACTTCTGGCGCTTCAATGTGCACTTCGCCCGGGGCATCCTGGCCGAGCAGCCGCAGTCCTCCCCGGGCGTGTGGAACCGCAGCGACCACCGTCCGCTTGAGGGCTTCGTCTACGCGATCACGCCGTTCAACTTCACCGCGATCGCCGGCAACCTGCCGACCGCGCCCGCGCTGATGGGCAACACCGTGGTCTGGAAGCCGTCGCCGACCCAGCAGTACTCGGCGCAGCTGCTGATGGACCTGCTGGAGGAGGCCGGGCTGCCCCGGGGTGATCAACATGGTCACCGGCGACGGGCTCGCGGTCTCCGAGGTCGCGCTGACCCACCGCGACCTGGCCGGGATCCACTTCACCGGCTCCACCCGGACCTTCCAGCACCTGTGGCGCACCGTCGGCGAGAACATCACCGGCTACCGCAGCTACCCGCGCATCGTCGGCGAGACCGGCGGCAAGGACTTCCTGGTCGCCCACCCCTCCGCCGACCCGGCCGTGCTGAAGACCGCGATGACCCGCGGCGCCTTCGAGTACCAGGGCCAGAAGTGCTCGGCGCTCTCCCGCGCCTATGTCCCCGCCTCGCTGTGGGCGCAGATCAAGGACGGCTTCCGGGACGAGGTACAGGCGATCGCCATGGGTGACGTCACCGACCTGGGCAACTTCATCGGCGCCGTGATCGACGACCGCGCCTTCGCCAAGAACAAGGCCGCGATCGACGCCGCGCTGGCCGACCCGCAGGTCGAGGTGCTGGCCGGCGGCAGCTACGACGACAGCGAGGGCTACTTCGTCCGCCCGACGGTGCTGGTCTGCGCCGACCCGGCCGCCGAGTACTTCCGCGAGGAGTACTTCGGCCCGGTGCTCGCCGTCCACGTCTTCGAGGACGAGCGCTACGACGAGGTGCTGGACCAGATCGACTCGGTCTCCGCGTACGCGCTGACCGGCTCCGTCATCTCCTGCGACCGGGCCGTGGTCGCGGCCACCATGGAGCGGCTGCGCTTCTCGGCGGGCAACTTCTACATCAACGACAAGCCCACCGGCGCAGTGGTCGGCCAGCAGCCCTTCGGCGGCGGCCGGGCCTCCGGGACCAACGACAAGGCGGGCGCGGCGCAGAACCTGATGCGCTGGACCTCCACCCGGTCCATCAAGGAGACCTTCGTTCCGCCGACCGACTACCGCTACCCGCACATGGGCTGACGACGACCGGCCGGCCGCGCCCCCGCTTCCTCCCGGCGGGGGCGCGGCCACCCCTTCCCCCACCCCGCCCGCTCCGCCACCCGGTCCACCCCGCCCGCTCCGCCACCCGGTCCACCCCGCCCGCGTGACCTGCCCTGTCCAGGAGTCCACATGCTCCGCACCACCCTGCTCGCCGCCTCCCGCGCCCCGCGCGCCCGCCAGGCGATCGAGGCGCTGCCCCCCACCCGCGCCATCGTCAAGCGCTTCATCGCCGGCGACGTCCTGGACGAGGCCGTCGCCGTCACCGACGAACTGGTCGGCGCCGGCCGCCGGATCACCCTCGACCACCTCGGCGAGGACACCCGCGACGCCGCCCAGGCCGCCGAGACCGCCGTCGCCTACGAGAAGCTGCTGGCCGCACTGAAGGAGACCGGCCTCGCCGACCGGGCCGAGGTGTCGGTGAAGCTCTCCGCGGTCGGCCAGTTCCTGCCGCAGGACGGCGAGCAGGTCGCCCTGGAGAACGCCCGCCGCATCTGCGAGGCCGCGGCCGCCGCCGGGACCACGGTCACCCTGGACATGGAGGACCACACCACCACCGACTCCACCCTCGGCATAGCCCGCGAACTGCGCGCCCGACTACCCTGGCTCGGCGTCGTCCTCCAGGCCTACCTGCACCGCACCGAGGCCGACTGCGCCGAGTTCTCCGGCCCCGGCTCCCGGGTCCGGCTGTGCAAGGGCGCCTACCAGGAGCCCGCCTCGGTCGCCTACCAGTCCAAGCACGAGGTGGACCGCGCCTATGTCCGCTGCCTGAAGGTGCTGATGGGCGGCGAGGGCTACCCGAGGTCGCCTCGCACGACCGCGCCTGAACCGCATCGCCGGCCAGCTCGCCCAGTGGCAGGAGCGCAAGCCCGACAGCTTCGAGTACCAGATGCTGTACGGCATCCGCCCCGAGGAGCAGCAGCATCGTCGACACCGGCGCCACCATGCGCATCTACCTCCCCTACGGCGGCGAGTGGTACGGCTACTTCATGCGCCGCCTCGCCGAGCGCCCCGCCAACCTCACCTTCTTCCTCCGCGCCCTCGCCACCCGCAACTGACGGGCCGCCTGCCACGGACTGCCCCCAGGATCTCGGATGATCCTGGGGGCAGTTGTATGCATTGCCGCTCTGGCGGCTGTTCGAGATGTCGTAGCTGACGCTTTCGAGGGCGACGGTGTGGGCATGAGGCACCCGGTGAGGTCGGCCGGGCGCACTGCCCGGATCAATATCGGGATGTGTCCTCGATGCCGTGCCCCTTGCATTCTCTGATGAACCGATTCCATGTGGACTCGTCGCAATCCTGGATGAGATGGGACTGGGCCATCAGCTGCTGAAGTACCTGCTTCCTCTGGCGGAGGTCGACAGAATTATCCTCCAGCCATTCCTTGATCCGCTTGCCGTTCAGTGGATGGGACCGGTGCTGGTGATTGTCCCGGGTGGCCCGGCCTGTGCCTTCCACACCCTCCATTGCGTCGGGGTGCGGGAAGTAGAAGGATACGGCGTCCCCGATCTCGGCTCGGTCCTGCGCTCCGAAACCGCCTGCCCACTGGGGGTCGGCTGCGACCAGATCGTCTTGCCTCGGCTCCTTGAGGAAGACCCGCCCATATGTGGGAGCGAAGGGCCCTTCCAGCTTCATGCCGCGATTCCAGCCCTTCGAGGGTGGTCCAGCATGGTGCCTTCACCCAGAGCGCCCCTGTTCTGGAACGGGGTGATGTCGATGGATATCGTTCTTATGCCGGCGAACGCGAACTGGTCGGTGACCCCGCTGCGCATTCCAATCGCGCCGAGGACGTTGAAATTCTTGTTGAGGTGATGCAGGAGCGCCAGTTGCGACCTGCGATCCCTCGTCTGTGCCCAGGTGTAGTACCTCACCAGATGCGGCCCGCCCCAGGCTTCCTCCGTCACGCCGCCCGGAAAGACATCTCCGATGGGAACGATGGTTACGCTCGGTCCGAGCTTCTCCCTGACCGCACTGATGATGTCCTGCATTCCCTGCCGGCCGGTGTCGAGTGCGGGAGCATTGCCCTGCCGCTGTGGCCGCTGTCGCGGAAGTTCACGAGGACATACTTGGCGTTGGCGTGGAATCCCTTTCCTGCCAGCAGCGGCGGAAATATCTCGTCCTGTGCTGCGGTCGGCGCGGCGTAGTCATCGTGGAACTTGTCCTGCCGCCGCTTCATCGTGGCGGGGTTATCGTGCCAGCCGTATTTGTGGTTGACTCTTTCCAGGGTCTTCCCCAGGCGCCTGGTGGATGCCGTGTCGCCGTTACGCGTGAGGGTCCCGTTTCTGCCGCCCTCGTCCAACTTGTCCGCGAGCTCCAGATCCTGTGCCGAACGGCGTGACCAGTACACTCTCCGCCTGGTTGACGTCAGGTCCTGGGTGAGCTCTATCATCCCCTGTGCTTTGCCTTCTTTCCCTGCGGTGACGCCGAAGACGAGGAGATTGAAATTGTCTTCGGCGACCATGACCGCTCGCGCATGGTACATGTCGCCAGTGTGGTCGACGTCCAGCGCCACCGCGTTGCTGTCGGACAGTTCGCAATCTTGAAGGTCCTCCCTGCTGCGGATCTCTTCTGCGTGCCAGGCCGAGGTGACTGAGTTGTCAGGGGCATTCGGATCGTGCTGTTCCTCTGGGGCGGCCCCTGTGTGCTGCTCTTCCTGGGCGGGCCCTATATATTGCCCCGAGGCGTCAAATTGCGGCGAGTAGTGCATGTACCACTGGTCGCGCCAGGGCCACTGGGCCGGGTCCACCTGGTAGTTTGCGGATTCCAGCGGGTGGTAATGAGCCAGGGCACTCAGCACCGCATTATGGTGGGCCTGGTTGAAGTGCTGCTCCATCGGGGCATCCTGCGCCGTCGGTGCTTCCGATGTGCCGTCGATCCGGTGGCGCTTGGGCGCCTCCTGGGAAGACCCGCCGACCTGCGGCAGCTGAGCTCCCTCTTCGGATTCGCCCTCGTAGGGTCTTTTTCCGTTGTGCATGCGCTGGACGGGGGCCGGCCCCTGGGGTGATGCTTCCGCCTGCGGGACGAGCGGATGGACGGGGGCGGGCGACGAAAGGACGCGCGTTGCGTTGGCTTCGGCCTGGCGCTCGAAGCGGTCGGAGGGGTCGGACACCCTCAGTCCGCTGCCGTTGTCGGTGCCGGCGACGGGGCCCTGGCGTTGCTGGATGACGTGGGTCAGTTCATGGGCGAGGGTGTGTTTGTCTCCGCCGCCGTCGCCGATGACCACATGGTTACCGCTGGTGTAGGCGTGGGCGCCGACCTCGGCTGCGGAGGCGCGGGCCGCGCCGTCGGTGTGAACACGGACGTCGGAGAAATCGGCGCCGAGACGGGATTCCATGTCGGTGCGGGTGGCGTCGTCCAGTGGCTGCCCATTGGTGTTCAGGACGTTGTGCACAGCGGATCGCTGCACCGGGGCAGTCATATTTTGCGTGTGGCCGCAGCCGGCACCGTGCTGGTGTCGGGACTGCTCGATCACCCGGGAGACCCCCGCATTGCCGAGACTGCGCTGCAAGGCCAGGGCCGTTTGGGGAGACAATCCGCTGCCGGTGTTCAACCCCGGCATGGCTGCTTCGAACGCGACGTTACGTGGCGTATCGCGGCGTGGCTCTGCCTCTGACTGCATGCGGGAGTCTTTGGCGTGCATGGGAGTCCTTCCGAAGACGCAGTAGGTGTTTTCCCTGGATAGCTGGCCAGGCCATCGGCTTACAACAGGCGATCGGGCATCGTGCGGTGCGCGAAAGGACAGGCGGACGCTGCGGTGACACCCGTTGGATTGAGGAACAGCGGTGGCTCGCAACTCGATTCCGGTTGCGCGCCACCGCCGATGTCACTGCTGCGGAACGCGCTCCTGAGAGGCGTTCCTGGCGGCTACGTCAGCTGGTTGCATGATTGCCGGAGGCCCGGCCATGGATCCGCCGTAGCCGACCCACGTGTAGTTGTTGCCCTGACGTTTGTTGGATATCGCGTGGATGTGGATACCGACCTTGTAGTCGGCCTGAAGAACGTAGAAGAAGGCAATGCCTCCGCTCCCGCCCTTCAGATGCTGGTGGACCGGCATATTCAAGATGTAGTTGCCTTCCCGGGGCGAGAGGTTCCCGGTCTTCAGGCTGTTGATGATATTCTGGTCAAGGGCATCGAAGGCACCTTCCGGGGCACGCGGGCCGTAGGTGACCTCATGGCTGAGAACCCAGCTTCCCGGCTCGTTCACGCGGAAGTCGGTGCGGCGTTGGCTTTTCGCTTCCGCCGCCCCTGTGCTTCGTCAGCCAGGGTCCCCTCGACGCTTTGCCACTCCTTCCGGGCGGCATCCTGGAGTTTTGTCTTCGTCAGATTGACCTTCGTCTTCGAGGTGTAGTCGCGGGTCGCCTCGTAAGCCCAGTAGTCGTCTTCAAAGCGACTTCCCAACCCTTTGGCGAGAAGATATGCACGGAAGTCAGCGATGAAATCCTCCAGGCTGGCCGGCAGCGGATCGGGTGCTTCCATCCGCTGAACCTGAGGCGCTTCGGTCGATCGGTCGACTGCATGGGTCCGCTGTACCGGTGCCGCCCCGGACATCACCCGCTGGGCGTTGGCCTCGGCGGCGCGCTCGAAGCGGTCCGACGGGTCGGAGACCTGTAGTCCGCTGCCGTTGTCAGTGCTGGCGACGGGGCCCTGGCGTTGCTGGATGACGTGGGTGAGTTCGTGGGCGAGGGTGTGTTTGTCGTTGCCGCCGTCGCCGATGACGACGTGGTTGCCGGAGGTGTAGGCGCGGGCGCCGATCTCGGCGGCTGAGCGCTGCGCGGTCGCGCCGGTGTGCAGGCGCACGTCGGAGAAGTCGGCGCCGAGCCGGGCCTCCATGTCGGTGCGGGTCGCGTTGTCGAGCGGACGGCCGCCGCGCTGAGCACGTCATGGACCGCCGAACGTTGCACCGGGGCTGCTGCCTCGGCGGCATTCTGCGCGTGGCCGCACCCGGCGCCGTGCTGGTGGCGGGACTGCTCGACCAGGCGGGAGACAGCCGCGTTGCCGATGCTGCGCTGCAAGGCAAGGATCGCCTGGGGGACAGGCTGCCTGAGCTGAATGCGGCTGGAGCCGGCGCGGCTGAGCCGGAGTGCCTGGGAGCAGGCCGCTCCGGGGATCGGCTGGGGGCTTTGTCGGCTTCTTGCGCGCGCACGTGGAACCTTGTCTGTCGGAGCAGCGGGGCGAGACGTTGGGTGCGGCGGTGTGGGCGCGGAGCGGCCCGGTGCCTCCTCGGCGTAGCGCGTGACACCGCTGTACAGGCCAGTCGATCATCGACTCAGGAGTGCGGGCCAGGCGGAACCATGGGCATGTTTATAGGCAGAAGTAGCGCCTCGGGGGCGACCGGACCGGGTGTGGCTGGCCACACCACAGGTGCCTGGCGGGCCGCAGTGACCTGGGGATTCGGGTGGGGGAGGGTGATCGGTGTGATGGCGGCGACCCGTTGAGCCGGTGGTTCGGGGCGTCGTCCAAGTGCTCGGTCGAGTTGGAGGAATCCCATGCGCACTCATGCGGCCAGGTCGCGATCCGTGGACATGTCCGGGCGGGCACTTGCTGTGCTCGCCGCTCTGGCGGTGGTGCTCGGCGCGGCTCTGGTGCTGGCGCCGGGTGTGTTGGCATCCAGTGCGCCGGGGGTGGGTTTGCTGATCAGCGCAGCCTTGTCGAGGCTCTTCGGGCTGCGTTCACGGGGTACTGGAATTCCGGTGAACGGGGGTACTCGCCGGGGTTGGAGCGGGTGGTCGACTACTGGTTCCGCTATCACCTGGCCAAGGCGGTGATCGCGGCGGTGTTGCTGGTCGTGCTGGTCGCACTGGGTGTGTTGGTGTGGCGGGGCTATCTGCGGGGAGGGCGCGGGTGCGGGCCGGTGGGTTCGGTGCGGCGGCGGGCGGGTCGGGGTCACGCTGGCCGGGTTGTTCACCTTGCTGGTGGTGATGGCCAACATCCAGGGTGTGGTGGCGCCGCTCTCCTCGGTGCTGACGATGCTGCCGGTCGGCGCCCGGGACGGGCGGTTGGCGGTGGCGGTCGGTCAGGTCAGGCAGCAGCTGGCCGGGTATTCGCGGCTGAGCGGCCGGACATCGCCCGCGACGCGGGTGATGGTCGACGACTTCGGGCTTTACCACGCGGCGATGGCGGTGATCGCGTCAGTGGTGGCGGCCGCGCTGATCGGGGTGAGTGTGGCGCTGTGGCGGAGGTTCGCGGCGGCCCGCGGGACGGACCAGCGGGCGACGCTGGTGGCGGGGGCGTACGGGGCGGTGTTGGGGGTGCTGGCGCTGGCGCTGCTGGTGATTGTCGCGGCGAACGCGTCCACCGCGGCCGACCCGGCGCCGGCGTTGCTGGCCTTCTTCCAGGGCGGATGGTGACGCGCGGCGGCGGTCAGGCGTCGAGGTAGGCGAGGACGGCCAGCACCCGGCGGTGCTGGCTGTCGTCCGGTGGCAGGCCCAGCTTCGCGAAGACATTGCCGATGTGCTTCTCCACCGCGCTGTTGGAGAGCACCAGTTGCCGGGCGAGGGCCGCGTTGGAGTGGCCTTCGGCCATCAGCGCGAGTAGTTGGCGTTCGCGTGGGGTGAGTGCGGCCAGCGGGTCCTTCCGGCGTTGCCCGGCCAGCAGTTGGGAGACGACCTGGGGGTCGAGCACGGTCGCGCCCCGGGCGACCCGCTCCAGGGCGTCCAGGAACTCCTCGACCCGGGCGACCCGGTCCTTGAGCAGGTAGCCGACCGCGCCGGAGCCGTCCGCGAGCAGTTCGGCGGCGTAGGAGGCCTCGACGTACTGGCTGAGTACCAGGATCGGGGCGCCGGGCAGTTGGGCTCGGGCGGCGATCGCGGCGCGCAGGCCTTCGTCGGTGTGCGTGGGCGGCATCCGGACGTCGACCACCGACACGTCGGGGCGGTGTTCGAGCACCGCCCCGACCAGGGCGGGGCCGTCGCCGACGGACGCCACCACCCGGTGGCCCTCGTCGGCGAGCAGCCGGACCAGGCCTTCGCGCAGCAGCACCGCGTCGTCGGCCACGACGATCCGCAGCGGGGTGCGGGCCGGTCCGTCCGGGGCCGGGGTCAGGGGCATGGCAGCTCCGCGGTGATCGTGGTCGGTCCTTCGTCGGGGCTGGTGATCCGCAGCCGGCCGCCGACCGCGTGCAGCCGGTCGTCCAGGCCGCGCAGTCCGTGGCCCTTGGCCAGGGCCGCGCCGCCCACGCCGTCGTCGGCCACCCAGACCCGCAGTGTCCCCTCGGCGTGGCGCAGCCCGATGACGCAGCGATGGGCGTGGCTGTGCTTGGCCACATTGGTGAGGGACTCGGCGACCACGAAGTACGCGGCGGTCTCGACCGCGGCGTCGGGCCGATGGTCCAGCGGCCCGGCGTCGAGCTCGGCGGGCACCACGCTGCGCGAGGCCAGGGCGGCGAGTGCCGCGCGCAGGCCGCGGTCGACCAGGATCGGCGGGGCAATACCGCGGGACAGGGCCCGCAGTTCGTCCAGTGCCTCCTGGGCCTGGAGCAGGGCGTCGGCGAGGG
Organism: Streptacidiphilus sp. 4-A2; assembly: GCA_014284505.1. GTDB lineage: Bacteria > Actinomycetota > Actinomycetes > Streptomycetales > Streptomycetaceae > Streptacidiphilus. The sequence goes on from JAAFYY010000001.1 coordinate 8,503,331, forward strand.
CCTCCCTGGCTGCCTCCGGTCTGCTGTCGAAGTGCCGGCTGGGCCGGCGAGTTCCAGCGCCAGCCGGACCAGCCGCTGCTGCGGGCCGTCGTGGATATCGCGTTCGAGCCGGCGCAGCGCGGCCGCCTCGGCCGTCACCGCGGCGACGGTCTGCGCGCGGGCGGTGTCCCGCTCCTGCTCCAGGCCGCTGATCCGGCGGTGCAGCGTGGACAGGTCGGACAGCAGTGCCTGCCCGAGCCCGGCCTGGGCGGCGACGCAGGCGCGGGTCGCCAGCGGCAGGGTGGCCAGCGCCAGCAGGCCGATCGTGACCGCGAAGGCGAGCCGCTGGTCCGGTGAGGTCAGTCCCAGGCTGAGGGCGATATGCGACTGGGGGCTGCCCAGGTAGAGGTTCATCGGCCGTAGCGCGCCGGCCGAGTACTGGTCGCGCAGCGGAGAGGTGAGCGTGGCCACGCCGACGAACCACCACAGGGCGGTCACCACCGAGGTGGCCAGGACGACCGGAAGCACCGCCACGGCGTGCGCCGCGTCGAGCCACAGCCCCGGGCCCGAGGCGGCGGCCCTCCCCTTCGGCCCGGGCCGCTCCCCACCGACCCGGCCGCGCACCTTGGCGATCCGCCACCGCTCCAGGTCGGCGGACCAGTGGGTCAGCTCCGGACCGGCGGCCCTGACCGGCGATCCGCCCGGCAGCAGCAGACCGACGGCGCTTACGCACAGGCCGACCAGCACCAGCAGCACGCCGAGCACGGCACTGACCGGCGCGGTCAGCAGATACAGCGACTCCCCGAGCGCCCGGAGCCCGGCATGTACGGCGGCCCGGGCGAGCAGCCGGCACCGGCCCGCGACCGCGCCCGCGGCCACGGAAGGCAACGACTCAGCCATGCGCCCAGCATAATCTCGATCGGGGCCGAGACCGGCGGGGCCCGATCAGGAGGACGGGGGACGAGGGTGGAGCAGGCGGCTATTCCCGGGACGCAGGTGTTGGCGGCCGAGCGGCGGGTGGTGCGGTGTGCGGGCTGTGGAAGGGAGTTGACCGATCCCGAGGCGCGGATGTACGGGCGTGGGGCCGGCTGCCGGGATCACATCGCGGTCACCCCGCGCGGCTGGGCGATCGAGCAGGAGCCGCTGCCGGGGTGTGAACGGCGGCGCGGAGTGGGTGCGGCTGTCGGAACGCACGAAACCGGGCTGCGGGTGACGATCATTATCGGCTGGCGGGCAACTTGTCATTGGCTGATAACTCTCGTAGGTGCAGCAGGCAACCGCTTCTGGGGCGCTGATACGCCTGCGACCAGGTGGTTCCAGTGGCAAGGTCCCTTCCTGACCTCATTTGTATGTTTCTGGGGCGCTCGCGTGGGCTCGTCAGGCTTTCGTTGACACGCTCCGCGCCTGCCCGTTAACTACTCGTGGCGTCGCCACACCGGGGGCACGGGGCCCTCAAGGGACTAGCGACGCGAGCGAAGGACGCTCTCCAGTTGACGACAGCGACCGAAATCTTTGAGATTCAGTCCTGCACACCGGCCGCAGCCGCAGCCGAAGTCTTCGAGGTCCAGCCGTACACCCCGCACTGCCAGGTGATCCGCGCCGAGGGCGACCATGCCGTGATCGGGATCTCCCCGGGGAACAGCTATTTCTCCGCTCAGCGCATCATCGACCTCGCCCGTTGGGGACGGCGAACTTCCGCGAGGTCGACATCGTCTACACCGACCTGCATGTGGCCGAGATGTATGTGGCCCTCGGGTACAGCGAGGACGACGCCCGCCGCAAGGCGGTCAAGAACCTGCGTGGAGTCCGGGCGAAGGTGAACGCCGCGGTCGAGACCGTGGGCCCGTTGGGCGGGCGGCTCAGATCCCACGCCATGTCGGACTTCCAGCAGAACCGGGCCTACCGGGAGATCCACCAGCACCTTTCCCAACTGCTGGACACCGACCCGCAGTTCCGGGCAACCTGCGACGCCCTGGTCGACGGGTTCCTCTCGGCCAAGGTGCTGGAGGGACGGGCGGCGACCGAGGAGCAGCGTGCGGTGTGCCTGCGCTATGTCTGCGCGGAGGCGCCGCTGTTCCTGGACTCCCCGGCGATCCTTGAGGTCCCCTCCTCGCTCAACTGCTACCACCAGCTCCTGCCGATGGCCGAGTTGCTCTATTCGCGCGGGTCCGGGCTGCGGGCCTCGCGCAACCAGGGCCACGCCGTCGTTACCCCTGTACAAGGAGACACCGATGTCCGTTGAGACGCTGACCCACCCCGGGGCGGAGACCCTGCCCGGCTTCCCCTTCTCCTGGCGTGGCGACCAACTGCCAAGTGAGATAGCGGAGTTGCGTGCGGAGCCGGTCAAGCGAGTGCGGACCATCGCCGGGGATCCGGCCTGGCTGGTCTCCTCGCACGCGCTGTGCAGGCAGGTGCTGGAGGACCGCCGGTTCAGCCTCAAGGACACCTCGGCCCCGGGCGCGCCCCGGCAGTACGCGCTGACGATCCCGCCGGAGGTCGTCAACAACATGGGCAATATCACCGGAGTGGGCCTGCGCAAGGCCGTGCTCAAGGCGATCAACCCGAAGTCCCCCGGGCTGGAGGACTGGATGCGGCAGTACGCGGCCGAGCTGGTCGACGGGCTGATTGCGAGCGGTGCGCCGGTGGACCTGCGGGCCGGTTTCGCCAACCCGTACTCGGAGGGCATGCACTGCCGGATCCTCGGCATCCCGCAGCGGGACGCACCGCGCCTGGCCGCCAGTCTGGACATCGCGTTCATGAACTCCGCCTGCCCGGTCACCGGCGCCAGGCTGAACTGGGACCGCGACATGGCGTACATGGTGGAACGGCTTGACGATCCGTCAACTACTGGACTGATGGCGGAGATTGCCGCGCTGCGCGGCCAGCCGGAATACGCCCACCTGACCGACGGGATGCTGGCGACGGTCGGGGTGACCATGTTCGGCGCGGGGGTGATCTCCACCTCGGCGTTCCTGACCATGGCTGTCTTCTCGCTGATCCAGCACCCGGAGGTGCGGGCGCAGTTGCTGGCGGACCGCAGCCTGATCCCGGCGGCGGTGGACGAGTTGCTGCGGGTCAACCTGTCGATCGGTGACGGCCTGCCCCGGCTCGCCCTGGAGGACGTCCAGCTCGGTGACGTGCTGGTCCGCAAGGGCGAGTTGGTGCTGGTGCTGGTCGAGGGTGCGAACTTCGACCCGGAGGTGTTCGCCGATCCGCACCGGATGGACATCGGCCGCGAGAACAGCATCGCCCACCTGTCCTTCGGCGGCGGCCAGCACTACTGCCCGGCGACCGCGCTGGGCAAGCGGCACACCGAGATCGCCCTGGAGACGCTGCTGGACCGGATGCCGGAGCTGGAGCTGGCTGTCCCGGTCGAGCAACTCGTCTGGCGGACCGGCTTTATGAAGCGGATGCCGGAGCGGCTCCCGGTCGTCTGGTAGCCCTGCCGCACACCACGGGCGTCCGTGTGCCCCCAGGCAGCGGGGCACACGGACCTCGGCGTTGCGCCGGTGCTACATCGGAACGGGCTTGAGCACGGAGAAGACGCCGCCCTGCGGGTCCTGCACCACGGCCATCCGGCCGGCCACCATGTCGAACGGCGGCACCAGCACATTGCCACCGGCCCGGACCAGTGCGTCCACGGTGCTGTCGGTGTCGTCGACGGCGAAGTAGACCTGCCAGTGCGGGGGAGTGCCGGGCGGGAGGTTGTCCATGCCCTGCATGCCGCCCACGGTCTTGCCGTTGACGTTGAGCGCGTAGTAGCCCTCGGCGCCCTCCATCGGCTCGGCCTTGATGCCGATGGCCTTGGCGTAGAACTCCCCAGCGGCCTTGGGGTCGGGGGTCCAGCTCGTTCCAGAGCAGCGCGCCGGCTTCGTTCACGATCTGCGCGCCGAAGAAGTCCCGGGCCTCCCACAGGCCGACGACGGCGCCGGCCGGGTCGGCCACGACCGCCATCCGGCCGAGGGTCATCACATCGCTGGCCGGCATCAGCGCCTTGCCGCCCCGGCGGTGACGGCCTGCACGGTGGCATCCGTTGTCGAGGGTGGCCAGATAGGTGGTCCACACGGTCGGCGGGGTCGGGCCGCCGTCCGGCGACATCGCGGCCATGATCCCGGCGACGGGCTTGCCCTCCAGCGTGCAGACGGCGTAGCCGCCGGTCTCCGGCGGGCCGATCTCGCCCTGCCAGCCGAACAGGTCGCGGTAGAAGTCCAGCGCGGCCTGCTGGTCGGGGACCATGAGGTCGATCCAGCAGGGAGTGCCGGGCGCATACGGTTCGGATATCACGGGCATGTCTGTTCGGACCTCCACAGGCGAAACGGCCCCCACTGTCCACCACCTTGACCGCACCTGCCGGTGGCCGCCACTGGCATACACCCGTCCGGGGTGTGCAGCTCCCTCGGTGCGACAAAGAAGTGCGATTGTCGGACTGGCTGATGGGGTGTCATAAAGCTGACCGGGAAGGCCGATCGACGTGCTAGCGTTTGTGGCCGAACAACCACGGACATAGTTGACCCCGGCGGTGCGCCAACACCCCGGGGTCCGACACAAGGAGCAGACACTCCTCATGCACATTCATCGTAGCGCCCACGCGTTCGGATTCACCGTCCTGCCCAACGCCCTGTTGCAGGACCGCCGGTTGAGCTTCACCTCCCGGGGCCTGCTGGTCGACCTGCTCTCGCGCCCCGACGGGTGGCGGGAGGACGGGCGGCAGATGGCGGACAGCAGTCCGCAGGGGCGGCTGGCGGTCGCGAAGGGTCTGCGGGAGCTGGCGGCAGCCGGGTACTACCAGGTGATCCGGGTGCGGCGGCCGGACGGGACCTTCGTCAGCGAGGCGCACATCTGGGACACGCCGCAGTCGGCGCCGCCGAATGCCGTGATTCCGGGTTCCGGTGCGGCGGGCGCCGCTGCCTGTGACGCCCCTCCCGTAAAGGACCCGGGGAAAGAACCCACCCTCCCGGCCGCGCCGCAGCCGTGGGCGCGGGCGACCGACCCGGCAGCCACCGAGGCGGTGGCCCTGCTGTTCCGGGTGCTGCGGCCGGAGCCCCGGCTGCGCCTGGGGACGGTCGAGGCGCTGACGCTGGCACCCCTGGTGGCGGCCTGGCTGGAACGCGGCTGCACGGCGGCCGATCTCTCCCGCGCGCTGCTGCCCGGGCTCCCGGCGCGGATGCACTCGGCGGCGGCGCTGCTGCGCGACCGGCTGATCCGGAAGCTGCCGCCGGAACTGTTGCCTGAGCCGTTGCCGGACGCGGCGGAGACCGGTTCGCCGGTCGCGGCCGAACGCTGGGAATGCCGAATGTGCGGGCTGCCGGTGGCGCAGGAGGGGATCTGCCCGTGCTGCGCCGGACTGGGCAGCCGAACCGTGGCGGTGGGCCGGGGGGAGGCCGCCACGGCGCGGGGCGCGGCGCTGGTGCGCGCGGCGATGCGGCGGGCGACAGCCTGACCGTGGCCGCCGGGCTCCCTGACGCCAGGGCAGGGCTCCCCGGCTCCAGAGCCCCTGGCCCCGGGCTCAGTCGCGCCAGTGGTAGCCGCCGCTTTCGCTGACGCAGGTGAGGGTGTGGCCGTTGCCGTCGGTGGTTGACATCCCGAGGTCCTTCTTCGGGCAGAACTCCCCGGCCTGGTAGTAGTTGCCGCTCGGCGCCTTGAGCATTCCGGGCGCGACGTCGGCCGGCTCCTGGGCGGAGTCGCTGGGTACGGCGGCGGCCTTCGGCATGGTCGGGGTCGCCTGGGTGGCCGGTGTGATCGGCGTCGTCTGCCTGGTCGGGGTCGCGTGCGCGGTGGATGTCGCCGACCGGGTGGCGGACGTGGCGGACGTGGCCGGCGAGGCGGAGGCGGTGGAGGCAGCGGACGCCGACGTCGGGAAGGGGGACGTCGGGGAGGTGTGCTTCGCGGTCGAGGAGCAGCCTGCGAGCAGCAGGACAACTGCGGTCAGGCCGGCGGTGGCTGCGGCTGTGCCGACGCCGGGCCCGGCACTGGCGGGGCGCTTGGCGGGGTGCGCGGACAAGGGCGGCCCTTCTGCTGGGAGGCCGGGCGGAGAACACTTTCATCCTGTGCGGCGGCGGCCGCAGCGGCCTGTCGGCTGAGCCATCCGTGCCATCTGTGCCACCCGTCCCGCCCGGGATCCGGGCGCGATCGGTCTTCGCCTGAGATTCACCCGGTCGGGTGAGTTTGCGTTCGAGGGAACCATTAGTATCCGTGGACCACTCACATGTTCGATGGGTGTGATTCGACGTGTTGAGGAGCCGGGGTCCCGTGTCGCTGACTGAGTCGTCCGAGCAGTCGGTCACCGATGGTGAGGATGGCGCGCAGGAGCCGGTCGACCGCCGGGCGCAGCTGCTGGGCCTGATACGCCAGGCGGTCCGCAGTCCGTGCAGCTGGCTGGTGACCGCCGCAGTCACGGTCTACTCGCTGTTCGCCTACCACCAGTACACCCAGCTCCAGGCCGGCGCCTGTGACCTGGGCATCTTCTACCAGGCGACGGAGGGGTGGGCCTTCCACGGCTTCCCGACCGACCCGATCAAGGGATTCCCGCAGATCGGGGACCACTTCTCGCCGATCTTCATGCTGCTCGCCCCGGCGCTGTGGATCTACAACTCGCCCATCACCCTGGTGTTCGCCCAGGTGGTGCTGCTCTGCTCCTCGGCGATACCGGTCTACCTGGTGGTCTGCCGGGCCTGGGGCCGCTGGACGGCCGCCGGGGTGACCACCGCCTACCTCGCCAGCATGGGGATCCAGGGCTCGGTGGCCTTCCCGGTGCACGAGGTGATGTTCGGCGCTCCGCTGATCGCCTGGGCGCTGGAGCGGGCGCTGGCGAAGAAGTGGACGGCCGCCTCGCTGATCATCGCCGCCGGTGTCTTCGTCAAGGAGGACATGGGCGCGATGGTCGCCATGTTCGCCATCTGGGCGCTGATCAACCGCAAGTGGCGGCACGCGCTGGCGCTGTTCGTCTGGGGCGTCGGGATGTTCCTGCTCACCGTCGACGTGATCATTCCGCACTACAACCCCAGCGGGACCTTCACCTACTCGGCGGACTACGCGGCCAACCTCCACGCCGGCAACATGAACCAGCTGATCCAGCAGCTGATCACGCATCCGCGTCTGGGTCTGCACCTGCTGTTCGACAACCCGGTCAAGCGGCAGACCTGGGTGGACCTGCTGGCGCCGGTCGCGTGCATGTGCCTGGCCTCGCCGATCGCGCTGCTCGGCGGGCCGATGATGGTCACCCGGATGCTCTCCTCGCGCAACACCGAGTGGTCCGACGACCTCTACTACGACATGCCGCTGATGGCGATCACCTTCATCGGCGCGGTCGACGGCCTTCAGCGGGTGGTCCGGCTGCTGCGGCGCTTCGTGCCCCGGCTCGACCGCAGCTGGTTGCCGGTGCTCGCGGGCGCGAGCCTGGCGGTGTGCTCGCTGGCGGTGACCATCCACATCGACCGGAACCGGCAGCTCTACGCCTGGGCGGCGAAGGGTGCCTTCACCTCCAACGCCTCCTGGATCGCGGACGTGCACACCGCGCTCAAGGCCGTCCCCTCCGGCGTCGAGGTCAGGGCGACCAACAACCTGCTCATCCCGCTGGCCGCGCACGACACGGTGACCCTGGTCGGCTCCAAGGTGGACAAGGGCGACTGGGCGGCCGTGGACACCGCCAACCCGTCCTGCCCGATCGGCCCGGCCGACATCCCGCCGTACCTGGCGACGCTGCGGTCCGAGGGCTTCAAGCTGGTCACCCGGGACGGCCCGATCGAGATCCTGCACAAGGGCTGACGCCGCCTCCCCCGCGCGCCGGGCCGCGCCCGCCGTCCGCGCGCCCGCCGTCCGCGCCGGGCGGCCCGGAGCGGTCAGGCCGCCGCCGCCCGGTGCGGCGGCTGCTCCTCGGCTGCCGCGCGGGACAGAGCCCGGGCGGTGGCCGCCCAGCGGCGGTCGGCGATGGCGGCGGCCATCAGCGGATGCTGCTGGAGCTGTCGCCGGGCCTGCTCCAGCGACTCGCGCAGCCGCCGGTACTCGGTCCGACGCGGCAGCGGCCAGCTGCCGACCGGGGAGTCCGGGCCGGCGAGGACGAAGTCGCGCGAAGCCGCCTCGTACGCCCACACCTGCCGCTGGGCGCGCACGAGCTCCGCCGGGAACCTGGTCGCTGACACACAATCATCATCGCAGTGGGGACTGACAATTCCCGGTCGGCCAGCATGAAGGTCCGATGAGGAAGGAGCCCGGCCGGAGCCGGGCCCCGACCTCTCCGCCGGGGCCCGGCCTCAGAGGCACTGCGCCCCCGGCTTGACCATGCCGCGCACGGTCCTGGCGTCCTCGTACTGCTCCAGCGCGGTCATCACCCACTCCCCGGTGGGCATCCGCACCAGCTTGCACATCAGCACGCCGGTGTGCGGCTCGGCCCGGGTCAGGTCGAAGCGGACCAGCTCCGCGCCGGAGGTGGCGTCCAGCAGGCGGCAGTAGGCGTTGGTGACCTCGGTGAAGCGCTGTCCGGTGTAGGAGTTCACGGTGAAGACCAGGCTGGTGACCCGCTCGGGCAGGGACTGGAGGTGCACCGTGATCGCCTCGTCGTCGCCCGCACCCACGCCGGTGAGGTTGTCCCCGGCGTGCTGGATGGCCCCGTTGAAGGCGATCAGGTGACTGAACCAGACCTTCTCCAGCTCCCTGCGGTGCTGGTCGTAGGCGATGACGGAGGCGTCCAGGTCGATGTCGCGGCCGCGCTGCGCGGGCTCCCAGCCCAGGCCCATCCGGACCGAGGTGAGCACCGCCTGGCCGTTCTTGACCAGGGAGACCGAGCCGCCCTTGGTGAGCGAGACCCGACCCTTGTCCAGGGTGACCCGGCCGCTGGGCGCGGCGGCGGGGCAGGGCTCGCGGCGGGCACCGGGGGCGCGGCGGGGACGGGCGCGGCAACGGGGGCGGGCGTGGGGACCGCTGAACCGGGGACTCCCGAACCGGGAACCGTCGAACCGGGGCCGGGGAGGCTGGACGGGGCCGGGGGCTGCCATGCGGGCGCGGGCTGGGCGGAGCCGAGCGGCACCGAGGCGGGGATCCAGCCCTGCGACGACGCCGGCGGCTGCGCAGGCTGGGCCTGCTGGACCGGCTGCTGCACCGGCGGGGCGGGCGGCTGCACGGGCTGCTGCACCGGCGGGGCGGGCTGCTCGGCCGGCGCCGTGTAGGGGTTCTGTGGTGCGGCCGGTGCGGCGGCGGGCGAGGGCTGGTGGGCGGCCGGGGGCTGGTACACGGGCGGCGGGCCGAAGCCCGGCGGCGGTGGCCGGGGGCTCCGGCGCGGTGGGGCCCGGGTCGTCGACGGTGACCCCGAAGTCCGTGGCGATCCCGGCCAGGCCCTCGGCGTACCCCTGGCCGACCGCGCGCAGCTTCCACTGCCCGCCGCGCCGGTACAGCTCCACCACGATCAGCGCCCGCTCGCTCCCCAGCCGGGCGGGGTGAACAGGGCCAGCGGCTCGCCGGTCGCGCTGTCGCGGACGGTCGCGGTGGGCTCGGTACCGGCGAAGGTGGCCGTCGCGTCGTCCAGACTGGCGGTGACCACGACCTTGTCGATGTCGCCGGGCACCAGGGCGGTGTCCACGGTGATCCCGGCGCCGGAGTGGCGGACGCCGGGGCCCTCGGGCGCGTTGAAGAACACGAAATCGGCGTCGGAACGGACCTTGCCGGCCGCGGTGACCAGCAGCGCGGACACGTCCAGTGCCTTGGCGGCGGCCACTTCCACGGTCACCCGGCTGCTGGTCAGCGGCGTATTGCCGCCCGGGGCGAGAGTTGACGACACGGTCTCTCCAGGGGTCGGTACAGCCCGGCGCGGTCCGCGGGCCACGACCACGGTAACCGCAGCCGTCAGCGTACTCAGCTCCTTTCGCCGGGCCCCTCCCGGTTCGGCCGCGGTGAACGCCCCGGGGCAGCGCTCCCCGGCGCCGCCCCGGCCGGGCCCCCGGGGCTGCCTCGGTGCTCGTGCTCCGCGCGGCGATGAGGCAGCATGATCCCCATGTCCGCACTGACTCGCGCCGATGCCGTCGCCCGCCGCCTCCTCCTGGATGTCCACGACACCACCGTGGAACTGGATCTCACCAGAGGGGCCGAGGTCTTCGGCTCCACCACGGTGATCCGCTTCGCCTGCGCCGAGTCCGGCGCGGCGAGCTTCGTCGACGTCAAGCCGTCGCTGCTGCGCTCGGCCCGGCTCAACGGGCGCGAGCTCGACCCGGCCGCGCTCGCCGACGGCCGGCTGCCGCTGGACGGCCTGGAGCGCGAGAACGAGCTGCGGATCGAGGCCGACATGGCCTACTCGCGCACCGGTGAAGGCATGCACCGCTTCGTGGACCCCGCCGACGGCGAGGTCTACGTCTACACCCAGGCCTTCCTGGACGACGGGCCGCGCATCTTCGCCGCCTTCGACCAGCCCGACCTCAAGTCCGTGCACCACGTCTCGGTCACCGCCCCGCCGGAGTGGACCGTGGTCGGCAACAGCGTGGTGAGCCGCACGAGGGCGACCGCTGGGAGTTTCGCACCCACCCAGCCGATCAGCAGCTACCTGCTCTGCGTGGTCGCCGGACCACTGCACTCGGTGCTCAGCGAGCACGACGGCATCCCCCTCGGCCTGCACTGCCGCCGCTCGCTCGCGCCCTACCTGGACGCCGACGCGGCGGAGATCCTGGAAACCACCCGGCAGAGCTTCGACCACTACCACCAGATCTTCGAGCACCGGTACCCCTTCGACTCCTACGACCAGTGCTTCGTACCGGAGTTCAACGCCGGGGCGATGGAGAACCCGGGCTGCGTGACCTTCCGCGACGAGTTCGTCTTCCGCTCCGCCGTCACCGACAACCAGCGCGAGGTCCGCGCCATGGTGGTTGCCCACGAGATGGCACACATGTGGTTCGGCGACCTGGTCACCATGCGCTGGTGGGACGACCTGTGGCTGAACGAGTCCTTCGCCGAGTACCTCGGCCACGAGACCATCGCCCAGGCCACCCGCTTCACCGGCGTGTGGACCGGCTTCGCCTGCGTCCGCAAGTCCTGGGGCTACGACGCCGACCAGCGTCCGTCCACCCACCCGGTGGCCCCGCTGGACGTCGCCGACTCCGCCCAGGCCCTGCAGAACTTCGACGGCATCTCCTACTCCAAGGGCGCCTCGCTGCTGCGGCAACTGGTCGCCTTCATCGGTGAGGAGGACTTCCTCAAGGGCCTCAACGAGCACTTCCGCAAGCACGCCTTCGGCAACGCAACCCTGGACGACCTGCTCGACTCCCTCGCCGACGCCACCGACCGGGACGTCCGCGCGTGGGCCGACAGCTGGCTGCGCACCACCGGCGTGGACACCCTGCGGCCCGACGCCGAGGGCATCCAGCACACACCCCCCGACGGCAGCCCGCGCCCGCACCGGATCACCGCGGCGACCTACGACCGGGCCCCGGACGGCCGGCTGACCGTCGGCTCCAGGCTCCAACTCGACCTGCCCGGCGAGTCGTTCACCCGCTGGGCCGACCCGGCCCTGGCCGACTGCGACCTGCTGCTGCTCAACGACACCGACCTCGGCTACGCCAAAGTCCGCTTCACCGAACGTTCTTGGCAGACCGTCAGGGAAACCCTCGGCCAGGTGCCCGACCCGCTGGCCCGGGCGGTGCTCTGGAACGCCGCCCGCGACCTGGTCCGTGACGCGGAGATCGACCCCGCCGAGTTCCTGGAACTGGTCGCCGCGCACCTGCCCGGCGAGGAGTCCGCGCACATCGTCGAGGCGGTGCTCGGCTACGCCCGGAACACCGTCGCCGACAGCTACGTCTCCCTGGAGCGCCGCCCGGCCGCACTGGCGGTGCTGGTCGACGTCTGCCGGGCGCTGCTGCGCCGCACCGAGGGCGGCTCGGACAGCTCCGGGCTGCGGCTGCTGGCGGTGCGCGGGCTGATCGACGCCACCCACACCCCGGTGGAGGTTGCCGAGCTCCAGCAGTGGCTGGCGGAGGACACCGTCCCCGGCGGCCCGGTGCTCGACCCGGAGCTGCGCTGGCAGCTGCTGGCGCGGCTGTGCGTCCTCGGCGCGGCCACCGCCGAGGACGTGGACGCGGAGCTGCGGCGCGACCCCAGCGCCACCGGCGAGCAGGGCGCCGCCCGCTGCCGCGCCTCGCTGCCGGAGCCGGCCGCCAAGGAGGCAGCCTGGCAGCTGGTGTTCCACAGCGACGTCTCCAACTACATCGTCGAGGCCGCCGCGAGCGGCCTGTGGCGGCCCGAGCACGCGGACCTGCTGGGCGACCGTCCGCAGCGCTTCTTCGATGAGGCGGCCCAGGCCGGTGCCCGGCGCGCCCGGCGCTGGCCGGGGTGCTGGGGCGCCTGGGCTTCCCGGCGTTCTCGGCGGTGCCGGCCACCCTGGCCGCCGGTGAGGCCTGCCTGCGCCGGGACGACCTGACCGCGGCCACCCGGCGCTCGCTGGAGGACCGGCTCGACGACCTGCGCCGGGCGCTGCGGGTCCGCGAGGGCGCCAAGTGAGCGCCCCGGCAGCCCCGGAGGCAGCCCCGGGCGCACCGGCAGCTCCGGGCGCCCCGGTACTGCGGATCAAGGGCCGGGTGCTGGTCGGCCCGGAGGAGGTCAGGGACGACCTGTGGGTGGTCGACGGCCGGATCAGCTACGACCGCCCGGCCACCGCCAGGGACGTGCGCACGCTCCAGGGCTGGGCGCTGCCCGGACTGGTCGATGCCCACTGCCATGTCGGCCTGGACGCCCACGGCCCGGTCGACGACGCCACCAGCGAGAAGCAGGCGCTGACCGACCGGGAGGCCGGCGCGCTGCTGCTGCGCGACGCCGGTTCCCCCTCCGACACCCGCTGGGTGGACGACCGTGAGGACCTGCCGCGGATCATCCGGGCCGGCCGCCACATCGCCCGCACCCGCCGCTACATCCGCAACTACGCCCACGAGATCGAGCCCGGTGACCTGGCCGCCTACGTCCGCGCCGAGGCGCGCCGAGGCGACGGCTGGGTGAAGCTGGTCGGCGACTGGATCGACCGCGACAGCGGCGACCTGGCGGCCTGCTGGCCGCGCTGGGCGCTGGACGAGGCCATGGCAGCGGCGCACGCCGAGGGCGCGCGGGTCACCGCGCACTGCTTCAGCGAGGACTCGCTGACCGACCTGGTCGAGGCGGGCATCGACTGCATCGAGCACGCCACCGGCCTGACCGAGGAAACCCTGCCGCTGTTCGTGGAGCGTGGCGTCGCCATCGTCCCGACCCTGGTCAACATCGCCACCTTCCCCGGGATCGCCGACAACGGCGCGGCCAAGTTCCCGGCGTACGCGGCTCACATGCGCGCCCTGCATGCCCGCCGCTACGCCACCGTCGCGGCGGCGTACGACGCCGGCGTGCGGCGTGCCGATCTTCACCGGCACCGACGCCGGCGGGTCACTGCCGCACGGGCTGGTCGCGCACGAGGTCGCCGAACTCGTCACGGCGGGGCCCCCGCTGGCCGCCCTCTCCGCCGCCACCTGGTCCGCCCGCGCCTGGCTCGGCCGCCCCGCCCTCGCCGAGGGCGCCCCGGCCGACCTGGTCCTCTACCCCGAAGACCCCCGCGCCGACGTCCGCGTCCTGACCGCCCCCACCGCCGTCATCCTCCGCGGCCGCGTCACGGCCTGACCGGGGACCGATGGCAGTCGCGGCGGGACGGCCGGACGTCGGCAGCGGCGATCCGGATGTCCGCCGCGACTGCGGGGCGGGTGGCGGTCGGTGGCGTGGTGCTTGCGGGGAGCGGTTGGCAGGGGGTTTCTGGCTGTTCTTCCCTTCGGGCTCGGGCGGGGCGATGGCATCATGGCTGGATGACGAGCCGGGCCCAGCGCAGGAGGCGCCCTCAGCCGGGTCCGAAGAAGCGGCCCGTGCTGCCACCCTCGAAGCGGGATGCCCGGGGCATCGCCGCTGAGGCGGAACTGCTCGCCCGTGCCGGGGTGCACGGCGTTCCGGCGGCGCAATCGGTGCGGCGGAGACGTGTGGGCTACCTCGTCGTCGGTGCGTTCGCGGTGGCGGGCATCCTGGTGCCCGGTCTGCTGGAGCGGTTCGGGGCGATTCACGGCGGCGCGCCCGCGGCGGGGATTCTGGTCGGGTTCGTCGTGTGGATGGCGCTGGAGTGGATACCCCAGGGCACGCGAGCAGTCAGCCACGGCCAACCCGACGCGGACCTGGTCACGGCCATGACCCTGACCGGACTGCGCACGGTGGACCTCGACCGGTTGGACCGGGTACGCCGGTTCCGCGCCAGGGGCCGGAACAGCTGGAGCGACCTCATCGAGGTCCGGGACCGGTCCGGCGTGGGCTTCCGGTTCTCCGACGCGGAGCTCGTCGACCGCGTCGGCGCGGCCGTGCGCAGGGCCCGGGCGACGCGGGACCCCTCCGTGCCGCCGGTCCAGGTGTCGCCCTTCGCGGCGGTCCGGCTCGGACTGACGCCGCCGCCCGACTCCGACGAACGCTTCAGACGGGCCGGCGTCGACGTCGTGGTCGGCGTCCTTGTGCCGTTCTGCGTCATTCTGTTCGGCACGCTCGTTGCCTGGCTGGTCGCGTCCGCCTGAACACGGCACGGGGGACGCAGGTCAGGGGCTGCGGCGGTGGCGGAGGGAGCGGAGCCAGGTGGCGGGGTTCCAGGCGGGGGCGTGGCCCAGGGTGGGGGTAGCAGGCGAAGCCGATCAGGGCGGCGCTCAGGTGGCCGACGTCGGTGAAGGTGCGGCCGCTGATCAGGGCGGTGCCGTACCAGAGCAGGACCACGGCGGCGTACGGGTAGCGCCAGGGCGTGGCGATCCGGTAGGCGAGTACCGCCTGGGCCCCGGCGAGGGCGTAACTCACGCCCACGTCCAGGGTGTTGACGGCGGAGGCGGGCGCCCGGCCGTGGTGGATCGCCCAGTAGAGCACGCCCTCGCTGATGTAGGTGGCGCCGACGTGGGCCAGGGCGATCACCAGCAGCCAGCGCAGGGTGCCCAGCCAGCGTTCGACCGGCACATGGAACAGGTTGTAGAGCACGAGATAGCCGAGCCAGCTGCCGCCGTCCAGCCACAGCGCGCTCAGGAACAGCACCCGTACCGGGTCGGTGGAGAGCTGGTGCAGGTTGGTCGAGCGGCGGCGCAGGAAGGCGTTGGCGAACTTCGGGTTGATGTGGTGCATCAACGCCGTGGTGAACAGCAACACCAGCAGCCACAGGAAGGTCCCGGGCGCGCGCCGGATGTAGTCCCAGACGCAGGTGAGGAACCGGTGCGGCCGGGACGGCGGCTCCTTGTGCTCGGTGACCATGCGATCAGTCTGCCGTGATGGTTCTGCTTTGTCATGAATCGTCACTGCGGACGGCGGGCCCCGGATGGCGCATTAGAGTGATCCCATGGCTGCGCGACCGCTGAATGAGATCGTCGAACCCGGCTGGGCCAAGGCCCTGGAACCCGTGGCGGGGCAGATCGCCGTCATGGGCGACTTCCTGCGGGCGGAGATAGCGGCCGGGCGGACCTACCTGCCGGCCGGGTCGAACGTACTGCGGGCCTTCCAGCAGCCTTTCGACCAGGTGCGGGTGCTGATCATGGGTCAGGATCCGTACCCCACGCCCGGGCACGCGGTCGGGCTGAGTTTCTCGGTCGGGCCGGAGGTCAGGCCGCTGCCGGGGAGCCTGGTCAACGTGTTCCAGGAGTACCAGCAGGACCTGGGGCTGCCCGCGCCCGGCAACGGGGATCTGACGCCATGGACCCAGAACGGGGTGCTGCTGCTCAACCGGGCGCTGACCACCGCGCCGCGCAAGCCGGCCGCGCACCGGGGGAAGGGCTGGGAGGCCGTGACCGAGCAGGCGATCCGGGCGCTGGTGGCCCGGGGTACGCCGCTGGTGGCCATCCTCTGGGGCCGGGACGCCCGCAATCTGCGTCCGCTGCTCGACCCCTTCCCGAGTGTGGAGTCGGCGCACCCGAGTCCGATGTCCGCCGACCGGGGCTTCTTCGGCTCCCGCCCGTTCAGCCGGGCCAACGATCTGCTGGTCAAGCAGGGCGGGGAGCCGGTGGACTGGCGTCTGCCGTGAACCGCAGCCCTGCCCTCCCCCTCCTGGCACGCCGGCGCGGCCAGGGGGCAGGACTGCGGAGTTCAGGTGGGCCTCAGCCGGGGCTCAGGCGGCGCGGTCGACGGTCAGTCGCTGGAATGACCCGATGCGCAGTTCGGGGCTGTTCAGCATGAGGTCGGCCCAGGTGCTGCCGGCGGCAGCCTGGTACCGGGTCAGTCGGACGCGGAGCCGGAAGGTGTCCGTCGCGCCGTCGGCCAGACCACCGGGAACGGTGATGCGCTCAACGGCCTGCCAGTGGCCCCGGGTTGCCGAGCCGACCCACTCGTCCAGTGCCAGCCCGACCCCGTTCGGGGCGATCAACTGGGGCTGTATGTCCAGCGGCTGAGCGATCCGGGCGCCGGTGCGGTTGGTGACGGTGAAGGTCTCCTCGGCCGGGTGGCCGGGCGCGACCTTCGTACCGCCGGTGAGCGACTCGTTGACGGGACCCCGGTCCTGGCGGTACCGACCGGGAAGGACACCAGCTGCTTGGTGATCACGAAGGGGTTCTGGCTCAGCACGTACACCTCGAAGCCGAAGCCGGTGTCGTTCACCGGCCACGCCCTGGTCGCCTCCAGCGACACCTTCCAGGTGAAGGTGGTGTGCGCGGGATGTGGACGACCCCCCAGGTGTCGAGGGTGGTCGGCGTGGCGGGCGTTCCGGCCGTCGGGGTCAGCCGCACGGAGACGTCGCGGGTGTCCAGCTGGAGCCAACCGGTCGGCCACAACGTCATGTTGTCGGTGAACTGCTCGGCCTCGCCGGTGGTGTTGCTGACCTTCATGACCGCAACTCCGGTCGAACCGCCCGGCGTGAGCCGCTGGTTCGGGTTCTGCTTCACCAACGAGAGCACCAGCGGCTGCGGCGGTGCGGCGCGGGGTGCGGCGGCGGACGCGGCGTCTGCCGTTGCGGCTGCCGTGCCGAGCGTGAGCAGCCCGGAGGCCAGGGCCAGGCCCGTGGCAAGGAATCGGGTGCGGAAGGACACGTGGTTCTCCTTATCGGCTTGGACACGTGGGATATGCGTGGTGCGGGTTCAGCGCAGCACGTCGGTGGTCCAGTTCTGCGGGTCGGGGCCGAGCACGGTCACCCGCTTGAGGAGGCCCTGTAGCCCCCGATGGCGGTCAGGGCGCGCGGCAGCTTGCCGGACCCCTCGTGGTCGATGCGGTAGAGCATGCCGTTGGCCTCGGCCCATACCGTGGTCTGGTCCGGGGTGTTGAAGTTCTCAGGCGCGGTGACGTACTGGCTGACGGAGACGCCGAAGCGGTAGCCGGAGACGGCGAATTCGACGTCGAATCCCCAGCCGTGCATGTTCAGCTCCTGGACGGCATCGGCCGACAGATTGAAGGTGCCGACCTGGGTCGGCACCGGCCAGCCGCTGATGTAGAACGGCAGGGGGACGGGCCGGGTGCCCAGCGTGATGCCGGCGGCTGTGCGCAGCATGGTCTGTTCCAGCCCCTGAGCGGGGAAGCCGGAGGCGGTGAGCTCGGCCCATCGGCCGTCGGCGGTCCGCCAGCGCAGCATCGGCCGGTCGTCGTCGAGGGCGTCCGTGGCAGAGGAACTGGCCCAGTACGCCTGACGTCCGTCGACGTCCGGCGCCGGGATGTGGTGGCTCTTGGGCGGCGGCGAGCCGGGCTGTCCGGTTACTCCCTGCCCCACCGGGACGGTCGGTGTCAGGCCATCGGATACAGATACAGGGTCAGCATGGGACGTACGGTGCGTCCGGTCGCGGGTGTGGCCCCCAGGGCGACCGCGTCGACGGGCATGCCGAATCCCAGTCTCGTGTAGCCCCAGTAGCCGTCCGCGGTCACGCCCGGCGGCAGCCAGCCGAAGCCCCGGTCACCGTCGCCGGGTCGTGCGGCGAGGCGGAGCCCGTCCAGTGCGGGGAGCGGGGAGGGCGGGAGGTGCCGGGCTGTGGTGGGTCAGTGCCGCGGCGGTTCCCACCGAGGCCGCGACCAGGGCCAGTACCGCGCCGCCGGCGACCAGTCGGCGCCGGAGGCGCAGGCGGCGGCCGTCGCGGATGGCCCGACAGGTGTCCATGCCGGAGGGAGGCGCGGGCGATTCCGCCAGGTCGTCCAGCACGGATGCGAGCAACTGCTGGTCTTCACCTGTCATTTCGATGCACCTCCGATCGGTGTGGTGGGTTTGTGAGAGCTCAGCGAGCGGCGCAGCGCGTCGAGGCCTCGCGCTGTCTGGCTCTTCACCGTGCCCTCCGAGCAGCCCAGTTCGGCCGCGGTCTGCTCAACTGTCAGATCGCAGTAGTAACGCAGCACCACCGTCGCCCGCTGACGTGCGGGCAGGACAGCCAGGGCCTGGCGCAGGTCCAGGATGGCTTCCAGGTCGGTCTGTTCCGCGGGCCGTTCCGGGGCGCTGTGCAGCAGGACCCGCCGCCAGGGTGAACGCCGCTCCGCCAGGAACGTGTTCACCAGGACGGTGCGTGCGTAGCCGTCCAGGTTGTGCACGTCCAGCCGGTTCCAGCGGGCGTAGAGCTTGGTGATTGCCGCCTGCGCCAGATCGTCCGCCTGGTGCCAGTCCCCTGACAGCAGGTAGCCGAGCTTGCGCAGCCAGGGCCCCCGAGCGCTGACGTATTCGGCGAAATCGACGTCCTGATGCTGTCCCCACGGGACCACCTCCCTTCACGCCTCACTGATGCCGGCGGGAGGCAATGCGTTGCATGCGTTTCGCGAGAACTTTTGACAGCAGCAAACATGGGATGTTCCCATCTTAGGCAGACTCAGCGGAAGGAACTCGGGATCATGCCGTTGCACAGCGCCAGCCGCACCAACCTTGTCGACCTGGTGATCGAGCAGATGGAGAGACTCATCGCCGACGGCGAGTGGGCCGTCGGCGCGAAGATCCCCGCCGAGCCCGCGCTGGTCGAGCAGCTCGCGGTGGGGCGGAACACCGTCCGCGAGGCGGTGCGCGCGCTGGTGCACACCGGGATGCTGGAGCCGCGCCAGGGCGACGGCACCTATGTGCGGGCCGGTAGCGGCTTCGGTGCGGCCGTGCAGCGCCGGCTGCGCCGGGCCGGGGCGCTGGAGGCCTACGAGGTGCGCGCCTGCCTGGAGCGCGACGCCGCCCGCATGCCGCCGAGCGCCGCACCGACGAGGACCTCGCCGCGCTGCGGGCCGCCCTCGACCGGCGCAGCCTGGCCTGGGAACGCGGCGAGGGGGCCGCGTTCGTCGACGCCGACCTGGAGTTCCACCGCGCGGTCACCGCCGCGGCGCACAACAGCGTGCTGGCCGAGCTGTACGAGCACTTCAGCGACGCGCTGCGGAGCAGCGTCCAGTCCGTCGTCGGCGCCCAGGTCCCCGACTCGGTACGGCACCAGCTCGACGCGCACCGGGCCATCCTCGACGCCATCGAGGCGCGGGACCCCGACGCTGCCGAGGCGGCCGTCGCCGGGCACCTCGCCGAGGGCATCGCCGCGCTGCGGGAGCAGAACCAGGTCGAGCAGAACCGGGCCGAGCAGGGCCGGGCCGGGCAGAACCGGGCCGGGCAGGGCGGGGGAGGCGGGGGCGATGACGAGTAGCCGTCGGCACAGCCTCTACCTGGGCGCGGGGTGGTCCTGCTGGCGCTGAACCTGCGCCCCGCGCTGGTCGGCGTCTCCCCGCTGGCCGACACCATCCGCGCCGACAGCGGCATGTCCGCCGCGGCGATCAGCCTGCTCACCGCGCTTCCGCTGCTGTGCTTCGGCCTGCTCGCGCCGATCGCCCCCCGGCTCGGCCGACGGCTGGGGACGGAACGCGCACTGCTCGGCACCATGGCCCTGATCTGTGCGGGCACCGCCCTGCGGATGCTGGACCCGGTCGCCGCGCTGTTCGCCGGGACGGTGGTCGTCGGCGCCGGTATAGCCGTCGCCAATGTCCTGCTGCCGGGCCTGATCAAGCGGGACTTCCCGGGCCGGACCGGGCTGATGACCGGCCTCTACTCGATGTCGCTGTTCGGCGGGGCCGCGCTGGCGGCCGGGATCACCCTGCCGTTGCAGCGGGCCGGTGGGATGGGCTGGCGGGTCACCCTGGCCTGCTGGGGCATACCGGCGCTGGTCGCGCTGCTGGTGTGGCTGCCGCAGACCCGCGCTCGCGCCCGGGTCGGCGCCGCCGGCCGACGCGGCGCACCCGGTGCGCGGGCTCTGGCGCTCGCCGCTGGCCTGGCAGGTCACCCTGTACATGGGCTCGCAGTCGCTCAACTACTACGCGGCGGCGGCCTGGCTGCCGACCATGCTCAAGGACGCCGGGCTGGGCGCGGGCGACGCCGGCTGGATGCTCTCGTTCTCCTCGCTGCTCGGCATCGCGGGCTCCTTCCTGGCGCCGGTCGTGGTCGGCCGCCGCCTGCCCTCCGGGGTGCTGGCGGCGCTGGGTGCGGTGCTGTGCGCGCTGGGCTTCACCGGGATGCTGACCGCTCCGGTCGGCGGCGCGTATCTGTGGATGGCCCTGCTGGGCCTCGGCCAGGGAGTGGCCATCAGCCTGGCCCTGCTGTTCATCGTCCAGCGGGCGCCCGATGCCCGTCACGCGGCCCAGCTGTCCAGCATGGCGCAGTGTTTCGGCTATGTCCTGGCGGCCACCGGGCCGACCGTGCTGGGTGCGGTGCACGACTCCTCGCACGGCTGGACCGTCCGCTGGTGCTGCTGCTGGCGCTGCTGGTCCCGCAGACCGCCTTCGGCTTCGGGCCTCGCGCGACCGGCTGGTGGCGGGCAGCGGCGGCGCCGGCGGCGCGGTCCGCGGGAGGTCCCGGTCGGGGGTGCTCGCCCCGGCGGATGACCGCAGGCCGGTCTCCGTGAACGTACGGGTTCATGCCCGGGACATGGCTCACACCAAAATCTAAGCAACACGGTGTGTATGACGAAGCGTCTCTATGAGGGAGCACGAACAGCGCAGAAGAACTGTCCCCGAGCAGAGCGGCGACCATGCGAGAGTCGGACCACGAGGATCAGCGCGGTGCGGGTGCCGAGGCAGCGAAGGGGCCGGTGCCGGGTGCCCGGTCCAGAGCCAGAAGGCGGGTGCGCCGCACCGGATACCATCGCTTTGTCGACTATCCGCGCCAGGGGCGCAGGGGCTGGCGCCGCGCGGTCCCGTCCTGGCGGCTGGTCGGCGGTGTGCTGCTGGGCTTCGGGCTGGCACTGACCGGTCTGGTGCTCGCGGTCTACGCCTCGGTGAAGGTGCCCGACATCAACCGGCTGAAGATGCCGACCGCCACGGTGTACCAGTACTCCGACGGCACCACCTTCTACGCGGCCGGGCTGCAGGACCGCCAGCCGGTGCCCATCGGCAGGTCCCGGACATGATGCAGAACGCCATCGTCTCGATCGAGAACCCGACCTTCTACTCGGACGAGGGCATCGCGCCCAAGGGAATCCTGCGGGCCCTGATCAGCGACGTCCAGGGCGGGGAGTTCGAGGGCGGTTCGACCATCACCCAGCAGTTCGTCAAGAACGCCTATCTGACCGACCAGCAGACCTTCACCAGGAAGCTGGTGGAGATTTTCAAGGCGGTGAAGATAACCCGGACCTTCCCCAAACCGGAGATCCTGGACGACTACCTCAACACCGTGTATTTCGGCCGCGGTTCCTATGGGATCGAGGCCGCCGCGCAGAGCTATTTCGGGGTGCCCGTCGACCAGATCACCGACCCCGCGCGGGCGGCCTATCTGGCCGCGCTGGTCAACGAGCCGACGGTGCTCTCGCAGACCGACCCCACCTCGCAGGGCCTGCTCAAGGCCCGCTGGGCCCTGGTCCTCAAGGCGATGGTGAAGGCCGGCCGGCTTACCCCGGCCCAGGCGGCGGCCACGCACTGGCCGACCGTACAGCCGCTGTCCGGCGCGGTCAGCTATGACGCCAACGGCGTCGACGACTCCGCGATGGCCCAGGTCGCCGACACCTACCTGGACAAGCTGCACCAGCAGAACCCCGATGTGCCCGACTCCGCCACCGCCAACGCCGGTGGCGACGTCATCCGCACCACCTTCAACCGCGCCGACATGACCGCCGCCGTGCGCGCGGTGAAGGCCGGGCTCTACGCCAAGCTGAACGGCAAGGACAAGTCCCAGGCGACCGTCGACCAGGGGGTGCAGGTCGGACTCGCCAGCGTGGACACCCGCACCGGGGAACTGCTGGCCATCTACCCGGGCGGCTCGGAGTACGACAACGCGACCCTGGCGCAGATCGAACCGGGATCGCAGATGGGGGCGTTCGCCCTCGCCGCGACTTTCGGCGCGCCGTCCGACCAGCAGAATCCGTCCGACTCCGTCGCGCCTCGCGGCTGTGGGCGCTGATGGGCAAGGTGGGCCTGACTCAGAACCTGCTGGCGAACCCCGCCGAACTGCCCGAACCGCTGGCCAAACTGAGCAAGGATCAGCAGCTCAGCCTGGGGATCGCCCCGGAGTCCCCGGCCCGGATGGCGGCCGCCTTCGCCGCCCTCGCCGACGGCGGCGTCTACCACGAGCTGTCGATGGCGCTCTCGGTCACCGTCAACGGCCGTACCGTGTGGACCTACCAGCCGCAGGGCAGCACGGCTCTCGACTCCAGCGCCGCCGACATGGTCAGCGAACTGCTGAGCCACTCGGCGACGCCCGTCGTCGGCTCGGGGTCCGCGGGCGCGTCGCCCGTGCTCGCCGGCGGGGGAACATCGCCGGTGAGGCCGGCACCATCGGCGGGGACGCCAGTGCCTGGTACTCCGGCTACACCACGGACGTCGCCACCACCGTCGGCCTGTGGGACCAGACCGTGGACGCCAAGGGCCGGACCGTGGTGCACTCGCTGGACCACCTCGGCGGGGTGGGCGCCGCGCAGAGCGTGCTCTGGCCCACCGGCATCTGGCAGAACTACATGCAGGCCGTCACCGGCGGACACACCCAGCCGTTCCCGGCCCCGACCAGCGGGGTGTGGGGTGCGGACGGCGCGCCGGCGCCGGTGCAGGCCAACGGACCGTCCTACCCCGAGAACCCGGTGCCCGTCCTGGCACCGCCGCCCTCGACCCCGAACGGGAAGAGCAGTTCGACACCGCCGCCCAGCCGGTCCTCCGGTCTGCCCGGCACGAAGCCGGGGGAGCGCGGTGACGACCCTGCCGCCGTCCTCGGCGCCGCCCTCGCCGCCCTCGCCGCCACCGTCGCAGGGGAGCGGTGCGCCCGACGACAAGCCGAGCGGGACCCCGGGGCCCTGATTCATTGGTACCACTGGAGTACGACTGGTTGACCGATGACTGCCCTGAACAGCATGAACTGCTGTGGTGTCTGGGGAATCTGAGGTTCTGTCACTCAATAGGGTGAACTGACTCTGTGTGCTCCCGGAGTGACGGAGGGTTCGCGAGGATAGGCCGGGTCCGAGAGCACGTCCGGGCGCTCCGCGGTGTCGCTGCACTCCAGTGCCGCCGCACGGGGGTGAGCGTCCCGGCGTGTGCCGTGCGACCCGCGTGGTCCTTCCGCGTACCTGCGTGTCCAGTCACTCTGTGGGGGTCTTCCTACATGCATGCCATTCGCCGCCCTGCCGCCGTTCTCGGTGCGCTGGCCGCGGTCTCCCTGCTCGCCGTCGGTGCGCCCGCGCACGCGGCCGCGCCCGCCAACGCGCCGGGGAGAGGGCATCGGCAGCGCCTCGGCCACCACCGCCCGGCTCGGCCTCGACGTCAGGCTGCTGAACAGCACCGTCGACATTCCCGTCGACGTGGCGCTCAACTCCATCCAGGCGCCCGGCGACAAGGACGGCAGCCTGCTGACGGCCACGGTCGCCGGGTCGGCGGCGGTCCGCTGGCGCTGGTCGACGCCAAGCTCGGCCGCAGCTACGCCACCGCCGACAGCAGCGGCTCGCACGCGCTGGTGGACCTGGTCAACGCCCGGGTGAACGTCCCCGGGCTGCTCGGCAGCGGGCTGCTGCGGATCGACACCGTGCACGCCCAGGCCGACTGCCCGGCGGGTGGCCGCCCAGCGCGCAGGTGAATGTACTCGGCACGGTCGGCGTGCTCGGCGAGAACGTCTCGCTGACCGCGGCCGGTCCGACCCTGGTCACCGTGCCGGGGTGGGCAAGGTCAGCCTGTGGCTGTCCAGGAAGACGGTCACCACCGACTCGGCGGCGGCGACGGCGCTGGAACTCGATGTGTCGGTCGATCCGCTCCAGCTGAATGTCGCCCAGGTCACCGGCCAGGTCGAACTCGCCGCGGTGAGCTGCCAGGAGGGCACGGGAAGGGCGGCCGGGGGCCGACCCACTCCGCCGCCCCGTCGGCTCCGGCCTCGGTCTCGGCCACGGTCTCGGCCGACCCGAGCGGGACGCCCGCGAGCGCGGCCAGCGCGCAGCCGGTCGACGCGGCGGCCACCCCGGCCACCGCGAGCTCGCCGAGACCGGCGGCAGGACACCCCGATGCTCGGCCGGCGCGGTGCTGGTAGCGCGGGGGTCGGCGGTCCTCTACGCCCGGCGCCGACGGCACTGAGACCGGGGCGCGGCGCTGAGGCCGGCGCGGCCGAGACCGGGCGGCGCTGAGGCCGGGGTGGTCCTGAACCGGGTCGGCGTGCGGCGGCGGGGGTGCGGACGCCGGGCCGCTGGTGCTCACGGAGGGGAGCACCCGCGCGGCCCGGGCGGTCAGCCGGCGGATCCAGCCCCAGGGCCTTCGCCAGCGCCTCCAGGAAGGCGTCGGTGGTCTCCCGGTCGCGGACCCGCGATCCGCAGCCATCCCGGTCCAGGCCGGGGAAGCGCCGCGGCGGACCGCGAAACCCAGCTCCCGCAGCCGCTCCCGGAGCAGGTCCGCGCCGTCCACCGGATCAGCACAAAGGACGCGGTCGGCTCGCCGTGCACCTCCACCCCGGGATCAGCGACAGACCGCGCAGCAGGTGGCCGCGGGCCCGGCGGTGGCGGCGGCCGCCGCGGCCTCCTCGCCAGCGCCGCCGGGCTGCTGCACGCCTCGGCCGCGACCAGGGCCGGGGTGGAGACCGGCCACAGCGGCTGGCCCCGCCAGCAGCGCCACCGTCTCCGGCGCGGCCAGCAGATAGCCGATCCGCAGCCCGGCCAGGCCCCAGGTCTTGGTGAGGCTGCGCAGCACCACCAGCCCGGGCACGCCGCCGCGCCCGGCCAGGCTCTCCGGCTCGCCGGGGACGGTGTCGGCGAAGGCCTCGTCCACCACCAGGGTGCGCCCGGGCCGGGCCAGGCGGCCAGGTCGGCGGCGGGATGCAGCACCGAGGTGGGGTTGGTCGGTTGCCGACCACCACCAGGTCGGCGTCGGCCGGAATCAGGGCCGGGTCCAGCCGGAAGCCGTCCTGCGGGCGCAGCAGCACCCGCTGCACCGGGTGCCCGGCCTCCCGCAGTGCCGACTCCGGCTCGGTGAACTGCGGGTGCACCACCACGGCCCGGCGTGGCCGCAGCGCCCGGGCCAGCAGCACGAAGGCCTCGGCCGCGCCCGCGGTGAGCAGCACCTCGCCCGGGTCGCGGCCGTGGCGGCGGGCGACGGCCGCGCGGGCGGCCCGGCCGTCGGGGTAGGCGGCCAGCCCGGCCAGCGACTCCGCCAGCCCCCGCAGCCAGGCCGGGGGAGTGCCGGTGCGCACGTTCACGGCCAGATCCACCAGGCCGCCGCCGACCTCCTGGTCGCCGTGGTGCCGCAGATCATGCTGCCGCGGCTCGTGCTGCTGCCGTTCGTGCTGAGGCCGCTCGTGCTGCCGCTGCTCGTGCTGAGGCCGCTCGTGCTGCTGCGCGGCTCGGCGGGCCGCAGCTCCGGGCTGTCCGGGGCGTGATCAGTGGGCATGCGAGTGCGGGCCGTGGCCGTGGTCGTGCGCGTGCGCGGGGTCGTCCGGATGGTGGTGCGGGCGCTGCTCGGCGCCGACCCGGTCCTCGAAGCCGGGCATGGCGATCCGGTAGACGCAGGTGTCGCAGTTCATCCGCAGGTCCCCGGCCAGGGCCTCGCGGTAGCGCTCCAGCACCAGCTCGGCCAGCTCGTCGGTGGCGCCCATCACCCCGGCCACCCGGACGTCCAGCTCCGGGTGCCCGGCGGCCCAGTCGGCGGCCTGCTGCCGGACCCGGGTCGGCAGGATGCCGGCGAACAGGAAGTACGGCAGCACCACCACCCGCCGCGCGCCCAGCAGTCGGCAGCGCTCCAGGCCGGAGGGCACGTCCGGCGCGGCCAGCGAGACAAAGGCGGTCTCCACCCCGGCCAGGCCCCGGCCCTCCCAGAACAGCCGGGCCACCTTGGCCACCTCGGCGTTGGCGTCCGGGTCGGTCGAACCCCGGCCGACCAGCAGCACCGTGGTCCCGGCCCGCTCCTCGGGCGTCAGCACCTCGTCCAGCCGCCGCTCCAGCACGGTCAGCAGCGCCGGGTGCGGCCCCAGCGGACGTCCGTAGCTGAAGGAGGTGCCCGGGTGGCGCTCGTGCTCGCGGGTCAGCGCGCCGGTATGTCGCCCTTGGCGTGCCCGGCCGAGACCAGCACCAGCGGGACGGCCGCGAAGCGGGTCGCCCCGGCCTCGACCAGCTCGCTGACCGCGTCGGCCAGCGGCGGCGGGAGAGCTCGATGAAGCCGCCGCCGACCGGGGTGTCCGGCAGCCGGTCGCGCAGCCCGGCGACGAAGGAGCGGAACGCCTCGGCGCCCTCGTCGTCGCGGGTGCCGTGGCCGACGAGCAGCAGCGCGGGTGCGGGCGCCGGGCCCCGCGACGGGCGGGCGGAGGTAACGGGGGCGGTCACGGGGTCTCCTCGGACGGGAACCGGAGGGCGGCGCACTGGTCGGCGTCGGTCCGCGGGTCGCGGTCGGTGTAAAGGTCGGGGTAGAGCAGGGCGTTGGCGGCCGCGGCGGCCACCGCCGAACCGCCCTTCTCGGAGATGTTGCTGACCGCGGGCAGGCCGGAGGCCCGCAGTGCGGCCTTGGACTCGGCCGCGCCGACAAAGCCCACCGGCAGCCCGATCACCAGCGCCGGCCGGGCGTCCAGCAGCAGTTCCTCCAGCGCGGTCGGAGCACAGCCGATCACCCACACCGCGCCAGGGCCGACCTCCGCCAGCGCCAGCCGGACGGCGGCGGCCGAGCGGGTCAGCCCGGTGGCCGGGTCGCCCTTGGCGTCCCTGACCCGGCACAGCGCGCGCCGCGCGGTGATCCCGGCGGCGACCATCTCCACGTCGGCGACCAGCGGCCGGCCCTCGGCCAGTGCCTCGGCGGCGGCGCGCAGCACCGACTCCTCCGGCAGCACCAGGTCGTCCAGATAGCCGAGGTCGGCGCTGGAGTGCACCACCCGCTCGGCGACCGCGCGGCGCAGCGGGGACATCCCGCTGGTGTCGACCCTGGCCCGCCGCCCGGTAGGACTCGGTCTCGATCGGGTGGACCTGCCGTGGGCTCATCGGTCTCCTCGTTCCTGCCAGCGGTATCCGCGCGGGGTGACCATGCGTCCGGCGACCGTGCGCGAGGCGGTGTTGCCGACGACCACGACGGTCGTCATGTCGACGGTGGTCACGTCCACCTCCGCCAGGGTGGTGACGGTGTGCCACTCGTCCGGACGGGAGACCGAGTGGGCGACGCCGACCGGGGTGGTGGCCGGGTCGCGGTGCTCCGCCAGCAGCTCCAGCGCCTTCGGCAGCTGCCAGTCCCGGCCGGCTGCGGGGGTTGTAGAAGGTCACCACCAGGTCGGCGGAGGCGGCGGCGCGCACCCGGCGCTCGATCACCTCCCAGGGGGTGTGCAGGTCGGAGAGGCTGATCGAGACATGGTCGTGCCCCAGCGGCGCGCCCAGCAGCGAGGACGCCGCCAGCGCGGCGGTGACCCCGGGCACGCCCACCACGTCGATGTCCGTGTCCGCCTCGGCCAGCGCGGGCGAGGCCATCGCGTAGACCCCGGCGTCGCCGCTGCCGATCAGCGCCACAGCCAGGCCCTGCTGGGCCAGCCGCACCGCGCTGCGGGCCCGCTCCTCCTCCGCGCCGAGGCCGGTGGCCTCGATCCGGGTGCCGGGTCGCAGCAGGTCACGGATCTGGTCCACGTACTGGTCGAGGCCGACGATCACCGAGGCCCGGCGCAGCTCGGCGCGGGCGCGGTCGGTGAGCAGGTCGCGCGAGCCCGGGCCGAGGCCGACCACGGCCAGCCGTCCGCGCGCCGGTCGCCGGGCGATCGCGACGGTGCACATCGCGGCCCGGCCCTCGGGCGCGGACTTGCGCTTGGGGACCAGCAGTTCGCCACCGGAGCCGGCCCCGAACAGGGCCGCGGCCTCGGCGACGCTGGGGGTGCCCACCGCGGCCAGCGGCGCGGCCGAGGGGTTGGGTACGGCGACGCCGGCCAGTGCGTCCGAGGTGAAGGTCAGCAGCTCGACGCCGAGCGTCCGGGCGGCCTCGACCAGGCCCTGCTCCTCGGCCTTGGCGTCCACGCTGGCCAGGCAGCGCACGGAGTGCGGGCTGAGCCCGGCGTCCGCCAGTGCCGCCCGGACCAGGCCGAGCACCTCCTCGGTCACGCCCCGGCTCGCGCCGACACCCACCACCAGGCTGCGCGGACGCAGCACCACCTGCGGCAGCGAGGCGTCCGTGCCGGACACCGGTGCGGGCAGCTCGCGGTCGCTGATCCGGATCAGCGCGGCGGCCGCGCCCTCCGTCTCCGTCTCCGTCTCCGTCTCCGAGTACGGGTACGGGCGGACGTTGGCGGGCAGCGCGGGCAGCGGGTGGGTGGTGTCGGCGAGCAGGGCGACCGGCAGGCCGTCCAGCACCGCCCGGCTGACCGCGGCGACCTCGCCGGTGACCGGCCAGCCGAGGGTGTCCAGGCCGGGGACGCCGGTGGCGTCGGTGGCGGTGGTCACCACGGGCCGGGCCTCCAGCGCCTCGGCGACCCGCCCGGCGAGCGCGTTGGCCCCGCCGTCGTGGCCGCCGACCAGGGCGACCGCGAAGCGTCCGGCCTCGTCCACGCAGACCACACCCGGGTCGCGGTGCTTGTCCGCGAGCAGCGGCGCGATCAGCCGCACGGTGGCGCCGGTGGCCAGGAAGCACACCAGCTGCTCGCACTCCGACCAGGCCAGCCGCACCGAGTCACGGACCGACGCCTCCTGGTAGACCCGGCAGTCGCCGAGCGACGCGGCCAGCCGTTCGGCGGCACGGCGTCCGGCGGCGGTGGCCACGATCAGGCCAATCACAACGAGTCTCCTGACGAGTCGACAACTCTGTTCCGAGGTACGGCTATGGGGTGGGCTGCGCGCTGGGATGTGTTCGCCGAAGCAGTCACGGTTGCGGTCCCGGTTTCGGTCCCGGGCCCGGCCGCCGAAGCGGTCGGGAGCCGGGAGCCCCAGAGCACGAAGACCGGGTTGGTGGCGGCGAGGCGGCTGACCCCGCCCGGCAGCGGGCCAGCCGGGACGCCTGGAACTGCACGCCCTCGGCGCTGAACCCCGCCGCCAGCAGCGCCGAGCGGACGGCCGGGACCCGGTCCACGGCGGCCAGGGTCACCACCACCGTGCGCCGGGCGCGCGCCGCGCATGCGCCGACCAGCTCCGGCAGGTCCGCGCCGCCACCGCCGACGAACACCGCGTCCGGCTCCGGGTGCCACCAACGCCTCCGGCGCGCTCCCGTGCACCACGCTCACGTCCACGTCGTGCGCCAGCGCGTTGGAGCGCACCCGGCGCACACCGTCCTCGGCACGCTCCACGGCCACCACCGCCGCGCCCAGCCGCGCGCACTCGACCGCGACCGAGCCGCTGCCGGCGCCCACGTCCCACACCAACTCGCCCAGCCGGGGCCCTAGCCGGGCCAGTGCCAGGGCGCGGACCTCGGCCTTGGTGACCATCGAGTCCCGGTGCTGGAAGTCCTGCTCGGGCAGCGCCCAGCCGCCCTCCGGGCCCGGTCCGGCCCCGGCCAGCGCCCGCATCGGTCCCGGCCGGGCACCGGCCAGGCAGAGCACCACATGCACCCCGGGCCAGTCCCGGGCCGCGGCCTCGGCCGGGGTGACCCGCTCCCCCTCGGTGGCCGTGCCCAGGTCGGAGGCGACCACCAGCAGCCGTTTCGATGCCCGGGGTGGCCAGCAGTGCGGCGCCCAGCTCGGCCGGTCCCGCGCCGGGCGCGGTCAGCACCGCGGTCTTCCGCTGCGCCCGGCAGACATTGAACGCGGTCCGCGGATCGCGGCCGTGCGCGCTGACCACCACCGCGTCGTCCCAGGGCAGGCCGATCCTGGCGAACGCCTCGGCGACGCTGCTGCTGCCCGGACGGACGTCCAGCGCCTGCGCGCCGAATCGTTCCGCCAGTGCGCGGACGATGCCGAAGAAGCCCGGATCGCCCGAGGCCAGCACCACCGCGCGGGCGGAGGGGTCGGCGGAGAGCAGCTCCGCCAGCGCGTCCAGCGCGGGCGCGAGCGGACCCAGCACCAGTGCCCGCCCGGCGGGACCTGCGCCGCCTCCAGATGGCGGCGGGCGCCGAGCACCAGCCGGGCGCCGGCCACCAGTTCAGCGTGCTCGGCGGCCAGGGCCGAGCCGAGCACCGCGATCCGGCGGTGGCCGGCGGCGACTGTCCCGGCGGTCACGGCTTCGCTGCGGCCCGCAGGGCGCGACGGGCGTCGGGGTCGGCGCGGCGGAAGCCGTGGAAGTGACCGGGGTGGTACAGGTGCGAGCGGGTGCCGGTGGCCGACAGCGCCGGGCCGACCAGGAACAGCGTGTGCTTCCACAGCTTGTGTTCCTTGACCTGCGCCTCGAGCGTCTCCAGCGTGCCGTAAAGCACCAACTCGTCCGGCCAGGTGGCCTGGTAGGCGATCACCACCGGGGTGTCCGCCGGATAACCGCCCTCGGTCAGCTCCTCCACCAGCTGCTTGGCCCGCGCCGCGGACAGGAACAGCGCCATGGTGGTGCCGTGCCGGGCGAAGTCCCGCACCTCCTCGCCGGGCGGCATCGGGGTCTTGCCGCCGCCGAGCCGGGTGAGGATCACGCTCTGCGCGACCTCCGGGATGGTCAGCTCGCGCTGGGCGATGGCGGCGACGGCCGAGAACGAGGAGACCCCGGGCACGATCTCGGTGTCCAGGCCCAGCTCCCGGCAGCGGTCCAGCTGCTCCTGCACCGCGCCCCACAGCGAGGGGTCGCCGGAGTGGATCCGGGCCACCGTGCGGCCCTCGGCGGCGGCGCGCTGGTACACCGCCAGCACGTCCTCCATCGCGATCAGCGAGGAGTCCAGGATCTCGGCGTCCGCGCGGGCGTGCTCCAGCACCTCCGCCTGGACCAGGCTGGCCGCCCAGATCACGGTGTCGGCCGCGGCGATCGCCCGGGCCGCACGGAAGGTCAGCAGGTCGGCGGCGCCCGGCCCGGCGCCCACGAAGGTCACCTTGCCGACCCGCTGTCCCTCGTTCCGGTCGGTCTCCGCCGCCTGGCCGGATGTGCTCACAGCTTGCCTCCGCGAGTGGTGCGGACCGCCGGGGCGATCAGGGTGGACAGATAGGGCAGCGGGCCGTCCAGCGGCTCGGCGGCCGGGCGGATCCGCTCGTCGGGCAGGCCCAGCGAGGCCCCCAGACCGCGTTGCCGTCGCGCCCGGAGTCGGCCAGGAGCCGGACAACCTCGGCCGCGTGCCGGCCGAACTTGTAGGCGACGACGGTGCCGGGGCCCGCCAGGGCGTCCCGGAGCGTCTCGGAGCCGGCCGTCACCGGCACCAGCGTCAGCGGCTCGGTGCCCTCGGCCAGCACCGTGCCGCTGCGCGCGGCCAGGTCCTGCATCGCGGTGATGCCGGGGACGGTCTCCACCACCAGCCCGGGCACCAGCGCGGTGAGGGTCTGCGCGAGATAGGTGAAGGTCGAGTAGACATTGGGGTCGCCGATGGTGGCGAAGGCCACCAGCGGGTGGGTGCGCAGGAGTTCGGCCACCCGGGCGCCGGCCGCATCCCAGGCGGCCTCCCGGCGGGCGCGGTCCTGCCGCTCGTTCAGGGCGAAGACGACCCGCTCGACCTTGGCCGCGGCCGCGTGGTGCAGCACGGTCGCCTCGGCCCGGCCGGTCTCACCGCTGTCCAGCACCGGGACCACCACCACCGACGCCTCGGTGAGCAGCCGCACGGCCTTGACGGTGACCAGCTCCGGGTCACCGGGGCCCATGCCCAGGCCCACCAGTCGCGGACCCTTCGCCACCGGGTCGGGGCTCACCGAGCGGCCGCGAAGGCAGTCAGGTCGGGCAGGGGCGCGGCACAGCGCATGGCGGCAGTCCTCACTCGGGGTCCGCGCCCCGGATCGTGGTAACGGCGGCCAGAGTTCCTGGCTCCCGGGCCGGCTCGGGCGGCTGCCCGGCCGACCGGTGACAGTGGCGGGACCGCGCCGGAATCGCACCGGACTTCCTCATCAATGCCGCCGTATCAGGCCAGGAATCCCACCACGCCCGCGCGGGGCAGTCAACCGGAGGCCGTGTGTCCTGTCACACGTCGTGCCCTGTCAGGCGTCACGCGGTCCCACCAGCGAGCGGACCGCCCCGCGCAGCCGGTGCCGCCGGGCCGGCCGAGCGGACCACGGCCGAGAGCGCGGGCAGCGGGTCGTCCACCGCCGTCCAGCCGAGCTCCCGCAGTCTGCCGCCGGCCCGCGGCGGCGGCCCGGACCGGCCGGTGGGCAACTGCGCCGAGCGGTGCCCGCGCCGGGCGGCGACCCGGGCCGGGGCGTCCAGGATCTCCACGGTGAAGCTGCGGCCGTCCAGTTGCCCGCCGCTGGGGACGGCGCGGCCGGTGAGGTCCAGGTGCAGCGCGCGGACCAGGTCGATCCCGGGGCCGGTCTCGAACAGCCGGAACTGCGCGCCCAGCCGGGGGTTGAAGTCCAGCAGCTTGTAGCGGCCGTCGCGGCGGTCGAACCGCCAGTCCAGGTCGCAGATGCCGTGGAAGCCGACGGCGCGGCAGAACCGGGCGCTCTCCTCGGCGAGTTCCGGGTTCGCGGTGCTGTAGGCGTGTGCGGTGACCCCGCCGCGCGGCGGCCAGGCGCGGACCTTGACGCCGGTGAACACCAGCTCGCGGCCGGCCCGTTCGTCGTCGGCCCGGCCGTCGCCGCAGTAGAGGTGGGCGATCCAGTCCTCGCAGTGCTCCATCGGCAGGTACTCCTGGAGCAGCACCCGGGGCATGGCCGCCCGGTCCCAGCCCTCGGCCAGCCGGGTCAGCGCGGCCCGGTCCGGCAGCAGGGTGGTCGAGCCGACCGCCGGATCGCTGAGCCGGGAGTACGGGTCGGCGTTCTTGGCCACGATCGGGAAGAGCAACTCGTCCGCGGCCGCCTCCAGTTCCCGGTGGGAGCCGGGCAGTACCGAGCGCGGGGTGGCCACCTGGTGTTCCAGGCACAGCTGGTGCAGCGACTGCTTCCCGGCCAGCGCGCGCGGCAGCCCGGCGGCGACCGCCGGCATCAGCAGGTACGGGTCCAGCTCCGCGGCGTGTTCGGCGAGCAGTACGGCGGCCTCGTCGTCGGTGGGCAGGGCGATGCACGGGCGGCCCTCGCGGGCGCGGATCCGCTCGCCGATCCGGGCCAGCCCGGCCAGCAGTTCGGCGGTCGGCTCGGCGCCGGTGGTGGGCCAGACACAGCGTCCGCGCAGATAGCGTGAGAGGGCCGCCGGGGTGGCCCGGTCCTCGGTGATGGCGTAGACCGGCACCCCGGCCCGGCCCAGACTGCGGATGGCACCGACCCCCCCGTGGTGCAGCGGATAGTGGCCGATCTTCACAACCAGTACCGGTGTGCGTGGATCCAGGCCCATGTCCAAGGCAGCCCCCCTGCTCGGTCCCCTGCGGTCCGCCTGCTCGGTTACCGCGGCGCGGCCGGGGCCGCGGACCCGGTCCGTGCGCTCCATCATGCCCGGGCCGGGCCGGACCGACCGGATTTCGCCGACACCGGGCCGTCGGGACGGTGAATCCGGTCGATCCCATGACATCAGGGCCTTTCCGTAGCAGCATGGACCGCGGGTGCGGTGCGGCTGATCTGTCGTCACCATGCCTTGCGGCAGGTCCCGTTCACGGTCGGCAGCCGGGGCGGACGACCGGCTTCCGGTTGAGATTCCTGTTGGTAGGGAGGGTAAAGGCGTTGTCGAGGGTGCTGATTTGCGCCGAATCGGGAATTCGGGCGGGCGCTGCCGCGAAATCCCTTACACGGGCTGTCGGCCCCCGGTACCGTTCCTATTGATGGGAGCCGGCGGCCGAGGGGAGCGGAATCCGCGTGGGGCGGGCTCCCGTGATCATTTCCCGTGATCATCCTTCTGATGATCACTCTCTTTGCGCGGTCTCTCAGGCGAGTGGGCACGTACCGGTCCGGAGAAATGTGACGCGAAGGCAGGGGACCTCTGCGGGTCGATAACTGGGGAGCGGACCGCAGAGTAGTTGTCATGACCGAACATACGGACGTTCGAATGTCGCGGCTGGCTGCCGTGGGGGGAACCGAGGTGCCGTTCATGAATGTGCCTGTGTCCAACACTGTGGAACTGCCCACCGGCGCAACCGGTGTGGCCGGTGTCGTGGAACACGACATTGAACACGACATTGTCGGAAGCGACTTCGCGGGTCGGGAGCTCGCGGGCAGCGGCCGCGCGAGCGCGTGACCGCGGCCGGGCGCTGGGCCGGGGATCCGGCCGGGGATCCGGCCGGGGAGGAGTCCGCGCGGCCGCCCAGGGCCGGGGAGTCCCCGCGCGGGACGGTCAGCCTGATCGTCCCGGCCCGCAACGAGGCCGCCAACATCGGCTGGGTGCTCAACCGCATCCCCGACTGCGTGGACGAGGTGATCCTGGTCGACGGGGAATCCACCGACGCCACCCTGGAGATGGCCCGGGCCACCCTGCCGTCGCTGCGGGTGGTGCCGCAGCAGGGGCCCGGCAAGGGCAGCGCGCTGCGCACCGGCTTCCTCGCCGCCAAGGGCGACTACATCGTGATGATCGACGCCGACGGCTCCATGTCGCCGCGCGAGATACCCCGCTACATCCACTTCCTGGAAAGCGGCTTCGACCTGGTCAAGGGCTCCCGGTTCACCGGGGGCGGCGGCTCGCTGGACATCACCACGCTGCGCCGGATGGGCAACCGGGGCCTGCTCGCCCTGGTCAACGTGATGTACCAGAGCACCCTGACCGACCTCTGCTACGGCTTCGTCGCCTTCAACCGCAATGTGCTGGACCGGCTCGACCTCCAGTCCTCCGGATTCGAGATCGAGACCGAGATCACCGTCCGGGCGCTGCTCGCCGGGCTGCGGGTGGCCGAGGTGCCGACCCTCGAACTCCCGCGCCGCACCGGCCAGTCCAACCTGCGGACCTTCCGCGACGGGCACCGGGTGCTGCGCACCCTGCTGCGTGAGCGCAACGGACGGCCGCTGGGGCGGGCCGGTGAAGCAGACCGCGATGCGGCCGCCGCTCCCGGCGGCCGCACCCGGACCGCCGCTGCGGCTCGACCCCGACCAGGCCCCGATCGAGGTGGCCGAACTGGAACTCGGCGGCCGGCAGCCCGAGTTACGACGGGTCGGTGAGCCGGGGGCGGTCCCGCCCGGGCAGGTGCTGGCCCTGGCCCGGGTCGGCGGACGCCCGGTGGGGCTGGTGCAGGCCGCCGTCGGACCCGACGACGACCCGGCGCAGGTTCTGGCCGAGGCCGCCCGCCGCGAGCTCGGCCCGGACCTGCTCGGCGCCGCGGAACCGGGCGCCGCGAAGGAGCCGGCCGAGCCCGCCGCCGAGCCCTACGCGCCGCTGACACCGTGGTGATCGCCACCGGGAGCGGCCCGAACTGCTGGCCCGCTGCCTGGACTCGGTCGCCGCACTGCGCTACCCGCGGACCGAGGTGGTGGTGGTCGACAAAACCCGGTCACCGACGCCAAGCACCCTGATCCGCGGCCTACGCGGACCGGTGCGCTATGTCCGGAACCGGTCCGCGGCCTCGCCGCCGCCCAAACGCGTGGCCGAGGCCCTCGGCGAGATCACCGCCTTCACCGACGCGAGTGGTGATCGACCGACTGGCTGCGCGCCCTGGGGGCTTCGCCCGACCCGAGCGGCACCCGGGCCGACCCCGGATCGGCTGCGTCACCGGGCTGATCCTGCCCGCCCGGCTGCGCACCCGCACCCAGGTCACGCTGGAGGCCCACGGCGGCTTCACCAAGGGCTTCCGGCGCCGCTCCTGGCGGCTGGACCAGCCGCCACCGGACGAGCCGCTGTTCCCGTTCACCGGACGCTTCGGCTCCGGCGCCAATATGGCCTTCCGCACCCAGGCACTGCGCGACCTCGGCGGCTTCGACCCGGCCACCGGCACCGGCACCCCGGCCAGGGGCGGCGACGACCTGCTCTCCTTCTTCCGGGCCGTGGTCAACGGCCACCACCTGGTCTACCAGCCGGAAGCCCTGGTCTGGCACCACCGGGACCGCCCGGAGGACCTCGACAACCAGGCGTACGGCTACGGCGCAGGCCTCGGCGCCTATCTGACCGCCGCCGTCGCCCGGGAGCCGCGGATGCTGCCCGCGCTGCTGCGCCGCCTGCCCGGCGGCGTCCGCTACGCGCTGCGCAGCACCGGGGCCCGCCCCGAACCCTCCGGCCCGGACGGGGGCGCGGCGCAGCCCGCCCACGCCTGGCCCGAGCGGCTGTCCCGGCTCCAGCGCCGGGGCCTGCTGTACGGCCCGGTCGGCTATCTGCGCAGCCGACGCCTGGTCCATGGAACACCACTGCCCTGGGAGGCGCCCCACCATGGTCACTGACCAGCGGATCCGACCCCGCCCGCCCGCAGTGGAACTGCACGCGGTGCTGGAGCGGCTGGTCGCCGCCGCGACAGCGGGCAGGCGCTGGACGCCTTCCTGCACGCCGCCGGGGCCGCGCAGATCGTGGCCGACCGGCTCCAGGGCACCTCCGCCCTGCCGGTGCACCCGCAGCTGCGGCTGCTGCCGCCGCGCGGCGGGCTCGGGATGCTGCGCCGGCTGCTGGAGACCTCGGCCACGGCCGTGCGCGGCAGGCTCGGCCTGTCCGAATGGCATGTACTGCTGCGCGACCTCGCCAATGTGCTGGCCGAGGCCGTGCTCGGGACACCGAGGAGGACGCCGCCGGGATCCTGCTCAGCGTCCGCACCGCGGTGGAGGACCTGCGCTCCGGTGTGCCGCCGCACACCGCGCGGCTGCTGGAGGGCGCGCTGCTGCACGACCCTCCAGCTTCCGCGAGCTCGACCTGCGCCCGGAGGACGTGGTCGCCCTCGCCGGGCGCTTCGCCGAGCTCCACCCCGACCGCGAACGCCCGCTGCTGGTGCTCGGCCTGCGCTCGTCCGGCGGCTATCTGGCGCCGCTGCTGGCCGCCGCGCTCGGACGGCTTGAGTACCAGCACGTGGTGGCCAGGACCACCAGGCCCGGCGGCCCGCTGCTGCCGGAGGAGCCCCGGCTGCCGGACTCGCTGCGCCGGGTCGGCGGCCTGGTCGTCCTGCTCGGCGGCCCGCCCCGGACCGGGGCGGCCATGGCCTCGGTGGCCGCGCGGTTCGTCGACGCCGGCTTCGCGCCGGCCCGGATAGTCCCGGCCTACCCGGCGCTGAGCGACGACACCCCGCAGCCGCGGCTGCTCCAGCGCTACCCGGCGGCGGTGCTGCCCGCCTCGCGCTGGCGGATCAACCGGCTGCTGGACTCCGACGGGCTGGCCGACGCCGTCACCCGGCTGCTGCCCGACGGCACCGACCTGCTGTCGCTGGACGACCTCAGCGAGCCCGCCGCGCCCGGGGGACGCGGCCACCGGCAGGTCGAGTTCACCGCCGAGGTCGCCGAGCCGGGCGGGGAGCGCCGCACCCTGCGGCTCACCGCCCGCGGGCTGCCGCTCGGCCTGGAACCGCCGACCGCGCCGGGCGATCTGGGCGTGGTCGACGGAATCCTCATCGGCGGCCGGTCCGGGCAGCGGATACTGGCCGAGGGCGGCAGCTGAGCGGCGCTGCGTCGGGGGCTGGCCCGGAAGGGCTCAGCGGGGGGGCCGATCCGAGGTGGGAAAGAGCCAGTACAGGACCGGAAACAGGAACCGGAACAGGATCGGGCGCGGGGCAGGGACGGAAGGGCGGGGGCCGGCCGCACGGCTGGCCCGGCTGCCGCTGGTGGGGCGCTTCCTCGGCGGCGACCCGCTGCTGCGCAACGGTGTGGTGCTGACCCTGGCCTCACTGGCGTCCTCGGTGCTCGGGGCCGCCTACTGGTCGGTGGTCGGCCCCGGCCTGCACTACTCGATCAGCACCGTGGGCCGGAACTACTCGGCCGTGTCATGATGATGTTCCTCGGCGGGCTCTCCCAACTGAACCTCGCCGACGTGATGGTGCGTTTCGCCCCGCGGCCGGGCGGCGTACCAGGCGCATCGTCAGCCGCGCCTATCTGGCCTCGGTGCTGCTGGCGCTGCTGGTCTCGACCGGTTTCGTGCTGCTGATCCCCTGGCTGTCGCCCGGTCTGGGTTTTCTGCACACCCCGGGGATGGGCACCGCGTTCGTGGTCTCGGTGGTGGCCTACAGCATCTTCGTGCTCCAGGACGGGGTGCTCACCGGGCTGCGCCGGACCAACTGGGTGCTCGGCGAGCAGATGCTGTTCTCGGTCTCCAAGCTGGTCGCGGTGGCGCTGTTCGCGCTGTGCGCGCGCGGCTCCGGCATCCTGCTGTCCTGGGGGCTGGCCCTGCTGCTGGCGCTCGCCTACGTCAACATCCACCTCTTCGGCTTCGCCATCCCGGCCCGGGAGCGCGAGGTGAGCCGGATGGAGCGGCGGCCCTCCTGGGCCCGGGACGCCCGCCCCGGCGATGTCACCGGACTGCATCTGATCCCGATGGAGTCCACCCACGGCATGGTCCGCTTCACCGCCACCACCTATGTCGGCGACCTGTTCTGGCTGGCCGCGGCCACCCTGCCGCAGGTGCTGATCCTGGATACACTGGGGGCCAGGGACAGCGCGTATTTCTCCATCAGCTGGGTGATCACCACCATGCTGTATGTGATCAGCAGCAATATGGGCTCGTCGATCGTGGTCGAGTCGGCGGGCGACCCCCGGCGGCTGGCGCAGGCGGCGCGGACGGTGCTGCGCAGCACCGGAACGCTGCTGCTGGGCGGCGCCGCGGCGCTGGTCGCGGCGGCGCCGCTGGTGCTGCGGCTGTTCGGCGCGGACTACCCGGCGCACGCCGGCACGCTGCTGCGGCTGCTCGCGCTCTCCTCGGTGCCCAACCTGATCACCGCCACCGCTCTGGCGGCCTTCCGGGTGCGCCGCAGGGCCGGGATGGTGGTCCTGGTCTACGGCTCGCTCTGCGTCCTGGTGTTCGGGCTGTTCCAGCTGTTCGAGCCGGTCCTGGGGCTGGCCGGGATGGGCGCGGCCTGGCTGGTCACCCAGCTGCTGGTGGCCGGGGGACTGCTGCTGTTCCGCGACTCCTGGCTGCCGCGTACGCCCCGGGTGCGCCGCCCGCGATCCGGTCCGCCGTCCGGCGGCTCGGATCCCGACACCATCCGGCTGATGACGATTCCGCAGCAACGCCCCTGGGCGCGGGCGGAGGAGGAACACTGAACGGGAAGCGCAGCCGGGGGACAGCGGAGCGAACGGGGACGGCGATGGTGGCGACGGGCGAACGGGTACCGGTGGGGACACGGATACCGGTGCTGCTCTACCACGCGGTGATGGACGACCCGCCCGACTGGATCGCCCGCTACACCGTGCGCCCCCGGGAGTTCACCGCGCAGCTGGACGCGATCCGGGACAGCGGCCGGACCCCGCTCACCGCGACCGGCCTGACCGAGGCGCTGGCCGGCCGGGCGCCGCTGCCCGAGCGCCCGGTGGTGATCACCATCGACGACGGCTTCGCCGACCTGCCCGGCTTCACCGCCCCGGAGCTGGCCCGGCGCGGCCTGACTGCGACCGCCTATCTGACCACCGGCGCGCTCTCCGGCGACCCGCGCTGTCTGCTGCCCCCGCACCGATGATGACGGTCGGTCAGATCCAGGAGGTGGCCGACTGCGGCCTGGAGATAGGCGCGCACACGGTCACCCATCCGCAGCTGGACACCCTCTCCGCGGCCGCGGTCCGGCAGGAGCTGCGCAACCCGAAAGCGCTGCTGGAGGACATCCTGGGCACCCCGGTCCCGGCCTTCGCCTACCCGCACGGCTACAACAGCCCGGCGGTGCGCAGGCTGGTCCGGGAGGCCGGCTACAGCTCGGCCACGGCCGTCCGCAACGCCCTCAGCTCCACCAGGGACGACCCCTTCCGGATCGCCCGGCTGATGCTGAAGAACACCGACACCACCGCCGACCTGGCGTTCTGGCTGGCCGGACTGGGCGCCCCGGTCGCCCCCTACCCGGACCGGCTGCGCACCGTGGGCTGGCGGGTCTACCGCCGCTCCCGGCGCTGCTGCAGGGCCCCTCGTTCGCCGGGTGACGGCCGCGCCGCCTCACCCGGCCGCGCCGCCTCACCCGGGCAGCGGCTGGTTGAAGTAGGGGCTGTGTCCGGCCTGGGTGAAGCCGCTGAGTGCCGGGGCGGTGTCCAGGGCCAGGTCGCAGTCCGGGCCCGGCACGCTGGAGTCCCACTGCACCACCGCCCGGACGTCCGGCAGCAGCTGCCGCGCCACCTGCGGCACCTGCTGGTACCACGGCTGCTGGCGGCCCGGATCGGCCTGGTCCACGGCGGTGCTGTACTCGGCGAGCATCAGCGGCTTGGCCGCCGAGATGTGCGCCCGCAGCCAGGTGTAGGCGGGCAGTTCGGCCTGGGCGAAGGACAGCCACTGCGGATCGTGCCGGCAGCCGTAGTAGTTGTACTGGTCATAGGCGATCCAGTCGACATAGGAGTCGCCCGGGTACATCTCGGTGAACAGCTTCGCGTGCACCAGGTAGCCGGTGACGGTCCACACCCAGCGGACGTTGTCCACGCCCAGCTGCCGGAAGCGGTCCACGATGTGGCGGTAGGCGGCGACGAACTGGGCCGGGGTGCCGAAGGCCGGGGTGCGCGAGTCCATCTCCTGGTCCAGCGAGATCAGCACGGTGCGGCCGTAGGCCTTCACCCGCTCCGCCTGCGGGTCGATCACCGAGGCGTCGTAGTCCCCGGCGGCGATCTTCGCCCAGCCCAGCGGCACTTCGGGGCCGTTGCTGGCGGACCAGACGTCCGACTCCCAGGAGAGCATCAGCAGGTGGTTCCGGCCCAGCTGCTGCTCGGCCGGGTCGAGCAGCTCGCCCAGGTGCCGGGGCCCATGTCGTGGTAGGTGTACACCAGGTCCAGCGGACGTCCGATCTGCTGCTCCAGCGCACCGACCGAGGCCACCAGGCCGTCCGGCCCGTTCGGCACGTACGCGCCCCACCAGGCGCCGCAGGGCGGCACCAGCTCGGAGGTGGCCGCGCAGCGGTCGCTGCCGCCGC
The DNA here is from genome assembly GCA_014284505.1 of Streptacidiphilus sp. 4-A2. GTDB lineage: Bacteria > Actinomycetota > Actinomycetes > Streptomycetales > Streptomycetaceae > Streptacidiphilus. The sequence goes on from JAAFYY010000001.1 coordinate 8,544,494, forward strand.
CACCCGGCAGCGGCAGGTACAGCAGCAGTCCGAGCAGCAGGGCCAGTCCGGTGCCGATCGCGACCAGGGTCCGCCGCCGGGCGGCGGCCGCCTGGAGCAGCCGCCGCCGTTCGGCCCTGGTCATTCCGCGTCCCGCCCGGGCGCCGCGTCCGGCGGGCAGCGGCGGGCAGAGCGCGCAGACCGTGGTGAACGCGGCCAGCAGCGCCAGGGTGGCGAGCCCGCTGAAGGCGCCCGACAGCATCAGCGCGGTGGACATCAGGACCAGCGCGGACAGGCTGAGCAGCACCGTCAGCAGCAGGTTCTGCGCGGTCACCGTCCCGGGCCGGTCCTCGGCGCCGTCCGGGTCGCCGCCCCGCCGCCCGCCGCCCCGGCGCTTTCGGCACGCAGCCCGCGCAGGGCCGGGCGCAGCGGCCGCAGCGCCGCCGTCCCGGCCCGAACAGCAGGAACAGACCCCACCGCGATCCGCAGCGGCGACGCGTCCGCCGCCAGGGACGCGCACAGCAGGGCGATCCAGCCGGTGACGGCCAGCGGCAGACGGGCCAGCAGTTTCATTGCGCGCTCCCGGCGCCGGAGTCGGACGGCAGCACCTGGTAGACCACGCCGTCGGCGTTGCGCAGCACCACCCGGAACCGCGGCGAGGTGTTCAGCGAGGCCTCGATCCGCTGGATCGAGTCGGGCGGCAGCAGCCCGTCCATGGACACGTCCGCGAACTGCGCCCGGGTGAAAGACACATAGGAGTAGGCGTGCGGGTTCTGCTGGTGGATCCAGCCGGTCTGCTTCTGCCCGCCGAGGTAGCCGGCCGGGTCGGCCAGCAGCGCGCTGTTGGCGGCCGCGTCGTCGTCGGACAGCCACCACAGCGTGTACTGCTGGTAGTTCCGGTAGGCGTCGGGGAAGTTGGGGGTGGCCGCGATGATCTGCGAGCCGGGCGGCGCGAGCGCGTAGAGCTGGTCCACCAGCCGGATCTCGTCCGGCGGGAAGTAGTTGACCCGGTCCTTGCCGTAGTAGCTGGGGTAGAACGCGGCGGCGAGCAGCGCCAGTACGGCCACGTTCAGCAGCGCCGTGCGCCTCGGCTGCACCAGCGCGGTGGTCGACCGGCGGGCCCAGGAGACGGTGCGGCCGTTGGCCGGGCTGGGCTGGAGCGCGGCGGCGGCGAAGAAGGCCAGCCCGGGCAGCGCGAACATGTACACCCGGAAGATCATCTCGCCGCCGTAGTTGTTGGCCACGGCCAGCGGTATCGGCGACACCCCGAGCAGCAGCAGCGGCAGCCCGGCGCGGCGCAGCGGCGGATGCCGGAGCACCCCCACCACCGCCAGCACCGCGACCGCCGCCGACAGGCCCCGGTCCAAGGTAGGCGATGGTCACCGGGCCGATGCCGGTGGGCGTGGTCCCGGCCCCGGCCTGGGAGTTGGCCAGCAGATTGCCGAAGGACTGCGCCATCTGCGGGAGTTGCAGCTTGAAGAAGGCCAGTGCGGAGCTGAAGTCCCAGGCCGCCGGGATGGCGCAGGCCAGCAGCGCCAGCCAGGGTTGCGGTAGCGCCGGGTCAGGCAGATCGCGACCAGGCCCACCGCCAGCATCACCGGGGTGAGCTGGTGCGCGGCGGCGATGGTGAGCAGCACCGGGAGCAGCAGCAGGGTCCACAGCGCCCGGGCGCGCCGGTCCAGCGGCCGCCGCGGCGCGGCGCCCAGCGGGTAGCCGGCGTCCAGCGAGGAGAGCAGCCCCGGCCTGGCCTCGCGGGCGAACTGCCGGAAGACCACCGCGAGTACGCCCAGGTACAGGAAGAAGGCGAAGGCCTGCGGGGAGAAGTAGTCCTGGCCGACCCAGTTGCCCAGGAAGAAGATCCACAGGGCGGTCCAGATCAGCCGCTGGTCCCGGCTGAAGCAGCGGAAGACCAGGTGGAGCGGGATGATCAGGAGCAGGCTGGAGACGAACGGGGCCCAGGCGGCGTAGGAGAGCGCGGTGCTCAGGCCGAGCATCCGGATCAGCGCGTGTTGGCCGCGAAGAACCCGGCCCACTGGTCGTAGGGGCCATCGCGCCGAGCTGGTTGCCGAGTTCGAGGTGCCCGCCGTTGGCGAGCAGCCGGTCGATGATGTCGATGTGCTTCCAGGTCCAGGCGTACAGCAGGGTGTGGTACACCAGCGCCGAGGTGGCCCGCTGCACCACGAGTAACGCCACCGTGTAGGCGGCGGGCCAGACCGGGTGCCGCCCGCGCCGCCGCAGCGCCCCGACGAAGCCGAGCAGCAGCAGCGCCACCGACGCCCAGTAGCTCCACGGGAGTTGCGGCGGCAGCCCGAAGCCGCCCAGGTCGGAGACGTCCACCCGCTGGACGGACCAGGCCCACAGCCCGAGCGCGGCCAGCAGCGGCAGCAGCAGGCCCAGCGCGGTGCGCAGCGGTCGGACGGCGGCGTCGGGGTCGTCGCTGCCCGGCTCGCCGTCCGGGCCGGGCTGGAACAGCTGCCGGGTGCGGCCGCTGAGGTAGCCGAAGGCGGTCAGCGCCACGCCGAGGACCAGCGCCGGCAGGGTGGCGACCGGGTAGCGGCCGGGCCCCGGGCGCAGGGTGCGGCCGACCGCGCGGGTATGGTGCGGCGCAGATAGGCGCGTTCGGACGCGAGCGCCGCGCCGGGGCCGGCCATCCGGCTGACCGCGGCCTTGGACAGGCCCTCCTTGAGGCAGCGGTCCAGGAAGTAGCGCCAGGTGCCGCGCCCGGGGCCGACATGGTGCCGGACCACGGCGTCGGGCAGGTAGAGGATGACGCCGTCCTGGTAGTGGCGCCCGGCCCGGATGCACAGCTCGGTCTCCTCGCAGCCGAGCGGCAGCGAGCCGGTGCGGCCGAGGTCGTGGCTGAAGCCGCCGACGGCGCCGAAGACCTCCCGGCGCAGCGACATATTGGCGCCGATCATGTTCCGGATCGGCATGGCCGCCTCCGGCAGCCCGGTGTAGGTGCAGCCGACCACCCAGTCGAACTCGGTGGGGAACCAGGTGGGCCGTCCGGCCTCCCACTGCGGCTCGATCCAGCCGCCGACGCCGATCACCTTCGGATCCCGGTAGCCGGCCAGCAGTTGGCGGGACCAGTCGGGTGCGGCGGCGGCGTCGTCGTCCAGGAAGGCGACGACATCCGCGTGGGCCGCGGCGATCCCGGTGTTGCGGGCGCCGGAGAGGCCGGGGCGCTCGCGGTTGGGGATCACCTCCAGGTCGGGGAAATACGCCCGCGCCCGCTCCTGGAGCTCCGGGTTGTGGTCGGTCACCAGAATGATCTGATCCGGATAACGCTCCTGGTCACGCAGCGACTGGATGGACTCGACGATATCGTCCCAGCGATCGAGTGTGTACGCACAAACAACCACGGTCAGACTCGGCCCGGTCGTCGGGCCGTCCTGATCCGGTCGTTCCAGCGATCCCTCGGGAGTCTCGGAAATGATCTCTTGCACTATGCGTCGTCCCCCATAGGCATCGCATCCCACCCCTGAAGCACAGCATACGGAGCCAAAAGCGGCAGCGAACCCGAACCACCCTCAATGTTGGCCGGGAATCGTGCGAGCGGGCCGATCCGGCCCGGCAGTCCCGGCCAACCCCGATACTTGGTGAGCACGTTCGGTTAACGGCCGGAGCAGCGGGCACGTTTGGTTCCGGGGTGTCCGCTGCTCCGCCGGGGACGGGACAGCGGTTGATCGGCGTCCGGGCGGCCGCGCGGCCCGGACTTGTACTGGGGGGCTCGATGTCGGACGACGTATCAGTGATCATCTGCGTGTACACCGAGGAACGATGGGACGACCTGCTGGCGGCGGTCCACTCGGCTCTGGAGCAGAGCCTGCGGCCGCTGGAAGTGCTGGTGGTGGTCGACCACAATCCGCTGCTGCTGTCCCGGCTGCGGGCGGAGCTGGCGAACCGCCGGACGGTCCGGGTGCTGGCCAACGGCCAGGCCCGGGGCTCTCCGGCGGACGCAACACCGGGATCGCCGAGGCCCGCGGCCAGATCCTGGCCTTCCTGGACGACGACGCGATCGCCGAACGCGACTGGCTGCGCTGGTTCGCGGACGGATTCGCCGAGCCGGAGGTGATGGGCGTCGGCGGGCTGACCCTCCCGGTCTGGGCCTCCGGCCGCCGGCCCGGCTGGTACCCGCACGAGTTCGACTGGGTGCACGGCGCGACCTACCGGGGCATGCCCACCGGCCGTGCCCGGGTGCGCAATGTGCTCGGCGGCAACGCCTCCTTCCGGCGCAGCGCCTTCGAGGTCGCGGGCGCTTCAGCTGCGGCATCGGCCGGGGGGCCGACGCCGGCAGCGGCCGACCGGCGCGCCCGCTCGGCGGGGAGGAGACGGAGCTGTGCATCCGGATCCACCAGCAGCGGCCCGGCTCGGTGTTCCTCTTCGACGACCGCTCGGTGATCCACCACCGGGTACCGGTGGAGCGGGAGCGCTTCGGCTACTTCCGCACCCGCTGCTGGGCCGAGGGGCTGTCCAAGGCCCAGGTGGCCCGGCAGGTCGGCGCCGGGGACGGCCTGTCCAGCGAGCGCTACTACGCCTCCAGGACCCTGCCCGCGGGCATCCTGCGCGGGCTCGCGGAGACTCTGCGCGGGGACGCGGCCGGGCTGGCGCGCGCCGCCGCCATAGCCTCCGGCGGACTGATCACCGCCGTCGGCTATGCGCTGGGCTTCTGCCTCCAGCGCGACAAGTGGGGTAGGAGGAAGGCAGTATGACTCAGAATCAGCAGGCCTTGCGGGTACCGGTGCTGATGTACCACTCGGTGCATGCCGCGCCCACCGCGGCCACCAGGGGGCTTTCGGTGCACCCGGCCGCGTTCGACGCCCAGCTCGCGGCGCTGTACGACATGGGCTTCACGACGGTCACCATGGCCGCGCTGGTCGAGCACTGGCGGCAGCGGGCGCTCGGCCTGCGGCCGCGGCCGCTCCCGGAGCGCCGGTGGTGCTGACCTTCGACGACGGCTACGCCGACTTCCACGGCACCGTGCTGCCGCTGCTCGCCGACTACGGCGCCACCGCCAGCCTCTATGTCACCACCGGCTGGCTCGCCGACGCCGGGCCGGAGCGGGCCGGCCGGCCGCTCGGGGAGATGCTCGGCTGGGGCCAGCTGGCCGAAGTGGCCGCGCAGGGGGTGGAGATCGGCGGCCATGGCCACAGCCACGCCGCCCTGGACCAGTTGCCGGGCCGTTCGCTGCACGAGGAGCTGAGGCTCAATCAGGAACTGCTGGAGCAAAGGATCCAGCGGCCGCTGGCGACCTTCGGCTACCCCTTCGGCTACTCCGACGCCTCGGTCCGCCGGGCCGTCCGCGGCCAGGGCTACCGCGGCGCCTGCGCGGTGGCCAACGCCTTCGCCGAGCCCCGGCAGGGCCCCTATGCGCTCTCCCGGCTGACCGTGCGCCGTTCCACCGGGCTGGCGGAGTTCTGCGCGCTGGTCCAGGGCCACTCCCTGGCCCGGCTCTACGGCCGGGACCGGCTTCTCACCCGGGGCTACGCGCTGGTCCGGCGCGGCCGGCGCCTGGCCGGCCGCGTGGGGCTGCTGTCTGCTAACTGATCATCAGTCGATTCCTGGACGCGGCCTGCCGGACCAGCCGCAGCGGCAGCTCCGGCGCGCCGCTCCAGTGCAGGTGCAGATAGGAGGCGTGCACCGAGGGCCCGGTGAAGCCCTCGGTCCTGGGGCCGTCTGCGGCGCGCCAGCCCCAGGCCGGGGCCGGACCGGCGGCCGGCTCGCAGACCGTGCGGTGGAACTCGTGCCCGTGCACCCGGGTGCCGCTGACCGCGAGCGGGCTGTCCGACAGCGCCACCGCCTCCCGGTAGCCCAGGGTCAGCCGCCCGGTCATCCGGGCGTCCGCCTCCAGCACCCCGCACATCGGCTCTCCGTCCAGCGAGCGGCCCAGGTACAGCAGTCCGGCGCACTCGGCGGCCAGCGGCGCACCCGAGGCCGCCAGCCGCGCCACCGCGGCCCGCAGCGGCGCATTGGCCGACAACTGCGCCGCGTACACCTCGGGGAAGCCGCCGCCAATCACCAAACCGGCGGTCCCCGGCGGCAGTTCCTCGTCCCGCAGCGGGTCGAACGGGGCGACCTCGGCCCCGGCCGCGGCCAGCAGCTCGGCGTTCTCCGCGTAGGAGAAGGAGAAGGCCGCGCCCGCCGCCAGCGCCACCACCGGCGCTCCGGCCACCGGGCCGCCGCGCCCGGTGATCTCCGCCCGCGCGCTCCACGGCAGCTCCGGCACGGGGGAGCGGAGCGGGCCAGGGCCAGCAGCGCCTCCAGGTCCACCCCGGCGGCCACCAGGGTGCCCATGTCCCGCACCGCCCGCAGCGCCTCGGCGTCCCGCTCCGCCGCCGGGACCAGGCCCAGATGGCGGCTGGGGGTGGCCACCTGCGCGTCGCGCCGCACCGCGCCCAGCACCGGCACGCCACCGCCCTCCTCCAGCGCCTCCCGCAGCAGCTGTTCGTGCCGGTCGGAGGCCACCCGGTTGAGGATCACCCCGCCGAGGCGCACCTGCGGATCCCAGGAGGCGAAGCCGTGCACCAGTGCCGCTACCGAGCGGCTCTGCGAGGAGGCGTCCACCACCAGCACCACCGGCGCCCGCAGCAGCTTGGCCACATGCGCGGTCGAGGCGAACTCCCCGCGCCCGGCCGCGCCGTCGAACATCCCCATCACCCCCTCGACCACGGCCACATCCGCCCCCGCCGCACCGTGCCGCAGCAGCGGCGCGATCCGCTCGGGGCCGGACAGGAAGGCGTCCAGATTCCGCCCGGGCCGCCCGGCGGCCAGCGTGTGGTAGCCGGGGTCGATGTAGTCGGGGCCCACCTTGTGCGGCGACACCTTCAGCCCGCGCGCGGTCAGCGCGGCCATCAGCCCGGTGGCGACGGTGGTCTTGCCGCTGCCGGACGCGGGTGCGGCGAGTACGACACGGGGAATGTCCATTCGGCCATCCTTTCGTAGGCTGATACTGCTCGAAGAACAGGTAATCGTCCGACTACGCTGTGTGTTCAGTGTGGGAATCCGGGCGAAGGAGGCAGGCGGTGACCGCAGTGCACGAGCGACCGGTGGAGAAGGCAGGTCTGACGATCACGGTTGAGGACTTCGAGGAGCTGGCTGCGGGCGCGCCCGAGCACGTCTCCCTGGAATTCCTCTTCGGACAGGTGGGGGCAAAGGTCATGCCTGACGGCGACCACTCGGAAATGATCAAGTGGCTCCAGCGCCAGTGCATGCAGCACCGGCCGGACCTCTGGCTCTACCCCGAGGCGGGATTGGTGGTGGAGGCGTACCGCAAGGGGCGGGCGCGGCCTGACGGTGTGCTCGCCCCTGACGGGGCCTTTGCGGGACAAGGAGAGTGGGCCGAAGCCGCAGGTGTGCTGATGACCGTTGAGGTGACCTCGTTCGACGCCGACACGGACGGGCGTGACCGGAGGGAGAAGCCTCGCGCCTATGCCGAGGCCGGTATTCCGGTCTACCTGCTCATCGACCGCTCCACCGCCGAGGCCGTCATCCACTCCGAGCCGGTCAAGGGCGAGTACAGCGTCGAGCTCAGGCTGCCCCTGGGCAAGGTCGTGACCCTGCCGGAGCCGGTGGGGTTCGACCTGGAGACAGGGGCCCTGCTGAGTCTCATCCGCTGACCGCCGCCCCGCTCACCACTCGATCCCCGGCTGGCCCTTGCGGCCGGCGTCCATCGGGTGCTTGACCTTGGTCATCTCGGTGACCAGGTCGGCCGCGTCCAGCAGCGCCTGCGGGGCGTTGCGGCCGGTGATCACCACATGCTGGCTGCCGGCCGTTCGCGCAGGACGCTCAGCATCTCCTCGGTGTCGATCCAGCCCCAGTGCAGCGGGTAGGTGAACTCGTCCAGCACATACAGCCGGTAGGTCTGCGCCTCCAGGTCGCGGCGGACCTGGGCCCAGCCCTCGACGGCGGCCTCCTCGCTGTCCGCGAGGGTGCGCTGCACCCAGGACCAGCCCTCGCCCATCTTGTGCCAGGCCACGGTGCCGCCCTCGCCGCTGGCGCCCAGCACCCGCAGCGCGTGCTCCTCGCCGACCTTCCACTTGGCCGACTTGACGAACTGGAACACCCCGATCGGCCAGCCCTGGTTCCAGGCCCGCAGGGCCAGCCCGAAGGCGGCCGTGGACTTCCCCTTGCCGGGGCCGGTGTGCACCGCGAGCACGGGCAGCGAACGGCGCTGACGGGTCGTCAGCCCGTCCTCGGGAACGGTGGTCGGCTGTCCCTGCGGCATGGTTACGCCGCCTCCTTCCGAATGGAACGTACAAGTCGGGTGACGCTGTCGGCGGCCAGCTCCTCCAGCTGGACGACGGTACCGGCCAGGTGCCGTGCCAGCTCGCCGGCCAGGCCGAGCCGGACCGCTCTCGCAGTCCACCACGATCGCGGCCGTGCCCTGCGCGGCCAGCAGCTGCGCCGCCTGCCGGGCCTCCGCCAGCGGCGCCCGGCCGCTGCCGGTACGGCCGGTGGCGCGGCCGTCGGTGACCACCACCAGCAGCGGGCGCCGGTGCGGATCGCGCAGCCGCTCCGCAGCGTCTCGTGCGCCCGCAGCAGGCCCGCCGCCAGCGGCGTACGCCCACCGGTGGGCAACTGCTCCAGCCGGGCCGCGCCCACCTCCACCGAGGAGGTCGGCGGCAGCGCCAGGGTCGCCCCGGTGCCCGGAACGAGATCAGCCCGATCTTGTCGCGCCGCTGGTAGGCGTCCATCAGCAGCGACAGCACCGCGCCCTTGACCGCGGACATCCGCTGCCGGGCCGCCATGGAGCCGGAGGCGTCCACCACGAACAGCACCAGATTGGCCTCGCGGCCCTCGCGGACCTGCTGCCGGAAGTCGTCCCGGCGCAGCTTCAGCGCCCGCCCGTCGCGGCCGCGCGCCAGCTGGTGCGGGGCGGCGGCGGTGAGGGTGGCGGCCAGGTGCAGCCGGTGCAGCGCGCCGGTGGGCCGGGCGGCGCGGACGGTGTGGCCGCCGCTCTCGGTCCGGGCCCGGGAGCGCCGCCCGGGCATCCCCTCCCCGGTGCCGGGGACCTGGTACAGCCGGGTCCGGTAGGGCTGCGCGGCGGGCACGGCGGGGGCGTCGCCGCCCGGCCCGGAGCGCTGCTCGGGAGCCTGCTCCTGCTGCCCGGACGCCTGCCCGTCGTCCCCGGACGGCGTGTCCTGCCCGCCACCGCCGCCGGGCCCTCCGCCGGGCCCGTCGTCCTGCGGCCCGTCGTCCTCGGGCCCCTCGCCCTGCGGGCCTTCCTCCGGCGAGTCCGGCGAGTCGGGGGAGCCGGGGGAGTCGTCTGGGGAGTCGGACGGCCCCGCGGCCTGCTCCAGTGCCTGCTCCAGGGTGTCCTGGTCCAGGCCCGGCGCGTCGAAGGGGTTGCGCCGGCGCCGGTGCGGCAGCGCCAGCCGGGCGGCGGTGCGCACATCCTCGGCCAGCACCTCGGTCCGGCCCGCCCAGGCCGCCAGCGCCACCGCGGTACGCGCCATCACGATGTCCGCACGCAGCCCGTCCACCTCGAACGCGGCGCAGGTGGCCGTGATCTGACGGAGCGCCACATCTCCCAGCCGGACCTGCGGCAGCAGCTGCTGGGCGGCCACCACCCGCCCGGCGAGGGCGTGCTCCTCCTCGGTCCAGCGGTCGGAGAAACCCTCCGGGTCGGCGTCGTAGGCCAGCCGGCGGCGGACCACCTCGGCCCGCTCGGTGGGCTCGCGGGTGGCGGCGATCTCCACGGTCAGCCCGAACCGGTCCAGCAGCTGCGGCCGCAGCTCGCCCTCCTCCGGGTTCATCGTGCCGACCAGCAGGAAGCGCGCCGCGTGCCGCACCGAGACGCCCTCGCGCTCGACATAGGAGCGGCCCATGGCGGCCGCGTCCAGCAGCAGGTCGACCAGATGGTCGCCGAGCAGGTTGACCTCGTCGATGTAGAGCACGCCCCGGTGGGCGGCGGCGAGCAGCCCGGGCTCGTACGCCTTCACGCCCTCGGCAGCGCCCGCTCAGGTCCAGCGAGCCGACGATCCGGTCTCGGACACCCCGACCGGGAGCTCCACCAGCCGGGTGGGCCGGGTCGCGCCGGGCGCGTCGGCCGGGTGCGGGCCGTCCGGGCACTGCCGGTCCGGCGCGGCCGGGTCGCAGCCGAAGCGGCAGCCGGTCACCTCGGCCAGTGCCGGCAGCAGCCCGGCCAGCGCCCGCACCGCGGTCGACTTGGCGGTCCCCTTCTCGCCGCGGACCAGCACACCGCCGACCGCCGGGCTCACCGCGTTCAGCAGCAGCGCCAGCCGCAGCTCCTCCATGCCGACGATCGCGGTGAAGGGATAGGCAGTCGGTGCCTGAAGGGAGTTCATGCGGATGCGCCTCCTCGGACGGTACGTGCGGGCGTGATCGGGGTCATTCCCCGCCCTCCAGATCGCCTTCGAGCTCCAGGTAGATCTCGCGCAGCCGGTCCAGGGTGGCCTGGTCCGGCTCGGCCCACAGCTGCCGGTCGGCGGCCTCCAGCAGCCGCTCGGTCACCCCGCGCAGCGCCCAGGGGTTGGACTGCCGCATGAACTCCTGGTTCTCGGCGTCGAAGACGTACTCGGTGGCCAGCTTCTCGTACATCCAGTCGTCGACCACCCCGGCCGTGGCGTCGTAGCCGAACAGGTAGTCGACGGTCGCGGCCATCTCAAAGGCGCCCTTGTAGCCGTGCCGCCGCATCGCGGCCATCCAGCGCGGGTTGACCACCCGGGCCCGGAACACCCGGTGCGTCTCCTCGCCCAGGGTGCGGGTGCGCACCTGGTCCGGGGTGGCGCTGTCGCCGACGTACGCCTCGGGCGAGACGCCGGTGAGGTGCCGGACCATGGCCACCATGCCGCCGTGGTACTGGAAGTAGTCGTCCGCGTCGACCAGGTCGTGCTCCCTGGTGTCCACGTTCTTGGCGGCCACCGAGATCCGCCGGAACGCCTGCTCCATGTCCCCGCGCGCCGCGCGCCCGTCCAGGCCCCGGCCGTAGGCGTAGCCGCCCCAGACCGCGTACACCTCGGCCAGGTCGGCGTCGGAGCGCCAGTTGCGGGCGTCGATCAGCGGCAGCAGGCCCGCGCCGTAGGCGCCGGGCTTGGAACCGAAGACCCGCGCGGTGGCGCGGCGCCGGTCGCCGTGCTCGGCAGTGTCCTGCTCGACGTGCGCGCGGACGTAGTTGGCGTCGTCGGGCTCCTCCAGCGCGGCGACCGCCTGGACCGCGTCGTCCAGCAGCGCCACCACATGCGGGAAGGCGTCGCGGAAGAAGCCGGAGATACGGACCGTCACATCGATGCGCGGGCGCCCGAGTTCGGCCACCGGGACGATCTCGAAGCCGGTGACCCGGCGCGAGGCGTCGTCCCACACCGGGCGGCAGCCGAGCAGCGCCAGGATCTCCGCGATGTCGTCGCCCTGGGTGCGCATGCAGGAGGTGCCCCAGACGGTCAGGCCCACCGAGCGCGGGTAGTCGCCGTTGTCCGCGCGGTAGCGCTCGACCAGCGAGTCCGCGAGCGCCTGGCCCACCTCCAGGACAGCCGGGAGGGGATGGCCTTCGGGTCCACCGAGTAGAAGTTGCGTCCGGTCGGCAGCACGTTGACCAGCCCGCGCGTGGGCGACCCGGAGGGCCCGGCCGGGACATAGCCGCCGCGCAGCGCCCGCAGGATGTGCGTCAGCTCGTCCGTGGTGCGCTCCAGCCGGGGCACCACCTCGTCCGCCGCGAACTCCAGCACGGCTGTCGCGTCCGCGATCTGACGCCCAGTCACTTCGAGCACCAGGGCCGCGGCGGCCCCGGTGGCCCAGCCGGCCGCCTCCATCCCCTCGGCCAGCCGCCGGCACAGCTGCTCCAGCAGGTCCAGCAGGTCCGAACCGGTGCGTGACGGACCGTCAACCAGCTTCAGCAGCTCGGCGGCTGCCGTCGCCGGCGCACCGGGCTGGGCCAGCAGCTGCTTCTCCTCCAGCCCGAACTCCCGGGCCAGCGAAGCCCGCAGGCCCGGCAGTGCGTCCGCCTTGCCGCCCCAGACCTGGGCCGAGCGCAGCACCGCCAGCACCAGGTTCACCCGCGCCTCGCCGACCGGCCCGCCGCCGAGGATGTGCAGGCCGTCCCGGATCTGCACGTCCTTGATCTCGCACAGGTAGCCGTCGATGTGCATCACGAAGTCGTCGAAGTCGTCCTCCTCCGGCTGGTCCTCGACATGCAGGTCGTGGTGCAGCTCGGCGGCCTTGACCAGGGTCCAGATCTGCGCCCGCACAGCCGGGGCCTTGGTCGGGTCCAGATCCTTGACCAGGGCGTACTCGTCCAGCAACTGCTCCAGCTTGGCCAGGTCGCCGTAGCTGTCGGCCCGCGCCATCGGCGGCACCAGGTGGTCCACCACGGTGGCGTGGCCGCGCCGCTTGGCCTGGGTGCCCTCGCCCGGGTCGTTCACGATGAACGGGTAGACCAGCGGCAGCTCGCCCAGCACCGCGTCCGGCGCGCAGCCCGCGGACAGACCGAGGCCCTTGCCGGGCAGCCACTCCATGGTGCCGTGCTTGCCCAGGTGGATGATCGCGTCCGCGCCCCAGCTCTGCTCCAGCCAGCGGTAGGCGGACAGGTAGTGGTGCGAGGGCGGCAGGTCGGGGTCGTGGTAGATGGCGATCGGGTTCTCGCCGAAGCCGCGCGGCGGCTGGATCATCAGCACCACATTGCCGAACTCCAGTGAGGCGAGCACGATCTCGTCGCCGTCCACATAGAGGCTGCCCGGCGCCTCGCCCCAGTGGCGGCGCACATTCTCCCGCAGCTCCGGCTCCAGGGCCTCGAACCAGCCCCGGTAGTCGGCCAGCGGCACCCGGGCCGGCGCGGCCCGCAGCTGCTCCTCGGTCAGCCACTCCACGTCGTGGCCGCCGGCCGCGATCAGCCGGTGGATCAGCTCGTCGCCGGTGTCCGGGTAGTCGGTCAGCTGGTAACCGCCCGCCCGCAGCGCGTCCAGCAGCCGCACCGCGGAGGCCGGGGTGTCCAGGCCGACCGCGTTGCCGACCCGGGAGTGCTTGGTCGGGTAGGCGGTGAACACCACCGCGATCTTCTTCTCGGCGTTCGGCTTGTGCCGCAGCGCCGCGTGCCGCAGCGCGATCCCGGCGACCCGGGCGGCCCGCTCCGGGTCGGCCGCATAGCCGGGGATGCCGTCCTCGCCCATCTCCTTGAAGGAGAACGGGACGGTGATGATCCGGCCGTCGAACTCGGGGATGGCGACCTGCATGGCCGCGTCCATCGGCGACAGTGCCGCGTCCGAGGCCTCCCAGGCGGCGCGGCTGGAGGTCAGGCACAGGCCCTGGAGCACCGGCACGTCCAGCTCCGCCAGCGCGCCCATGTCCCAGCTCTCTTCGTCACCCCCGGCCGAGGCGTCGGCGGCGACGGTCCCGCCGGAGGCCAGCACGGTGGCCACCACCGCGTCGCAGCGGCCCAGCAGCCGGTACAGGCCCTCGTCCGCGCCGCGCAGGGTGCCGCAGAAGACCGGCAGCGCATTGCCGCCCCCGGCCTCCACGGCCGCGCACAGCGTCTCCACGAAGGCGGTGTTCCCGGAGAGTTCGTGCGCGCGGTAGAACAGCACCGCCACGCTGGGCCGCCCCTCGACCCAGGGCCGCGCGCCGCTGACGCCGTACTGCGGCATCGGCTGCGGCGCGGCGAAGCCCTCGCCGGTCAGCAGCACCGTGTCGGAGAGGAACCGGGCCAGCTCGCCGAGGTTCCCCGGCCCGCCCTCGACCAGGTAGGTCAGTGCCTCGGCGACCACACCCGCGGGCACCGAGGACATGCCCATCAGTTCGGCGTCCGGCACCGCCTCGCCGCCGAGCAGCACGGTCGGCCGCCCGGAGGCGGCGATCACCGCCAGGCCGTCCTCCCAGGCCCGGCGCCCGCCGAGGAGCCGCACCACCACCACGTCCGCGCCGTCCAGCAGCGCGCGCAGCTCGTCGCCGGCGCCGACCCGGGACGGGTTGCCGATGCGGAAGTCCGCGTCGGCGGCGCGGGCCGCCAGCAGGTCGGTGTCGGCGCTGGACAGCAGCAGGACGGTCGCACCGCCCTTGGGCGGGGTCGATCCGGACAGCTGCTCCTGCTCGGCCTGCGTGGCCACGTGAACTCCCTTGTCGTCGGCACGGAAAGCACAGAAAAGTCGGTACTCGGTCATCGGTAGCCGGTCATCAGTAGCCGGTCATCGGTACGAGGCACTCGGTGAACCGGTGAACCGGTGACCCGGTACCGGAAAACGGAAAAGGCAACGGGAAAGGCGGGGACCGGAAAAGGCGGCGGGGGCACGGGGGCCGGGCTCACGGCGCGCCCGGGGGCACGAACGGCAGCCCCTGAGGCACGCCGCCCTCGATCAGCCGCAGCAGCGCACCGGTGTCCGCGTGCTCGGCGATCAGGTCGCCGAGCCGCTCCAGCCGCTGCTCGCGGGCGTCCGCGAAGCAGGTGTCCGGCGCGGGCACGAAGTCGCGCCCGGCGAGCGCGGCGACCTCGCGCAGGAAGGCCCGCCGGAAGCCGTCGTTCTCCAGCGCGCCGTGCCAGGTGGTGCCCCAGACCGAACCGGCCCGGCAGCCGTCCAGGAAGGGCTCGCCGCCCTCCACCGAGACCACCCCGTGGTGGATCTCGTATCCGGCGACCGGCTCCCCGTACGCCTCGCCGACCGGCCGGGCCAGGGTCTTCTCCGGCGCGAACTCCACCCGCACCGGCAGCAGCCCCAGCCCCGGCACCTCGCCGGCCCGCGACTCGACCCGGTCCACCAGGGTCCGCGCCAGCATCTGGTAGCCGCCGCACACCCCCAGCAGCGGCAGCCCCAGCGAGGCCCGCTCGGTCAGCGCCGCATCCAGGCCGCGCTCGCGCAGCCAGGCCAGGTCGGCCACGGTGGCCCTGGTGCCGGGCAGCAGCACCAGGTCGGCGTCGGCCAGCTCCTGCGGCCGGGTGGCCCAGCGCACCAGCACCCCGGGCTCCTGCGCCAGCGCGTCCACATCGGTGAAGTTGGACAGCCTGGGCAGCCGCACCACCGACACCCGCAGCACCTCCCGGCCCTGCGCGGGCCGGTCCGGGGTGCGGTCCAGCAGTCCGGCCAGGTCCAGCGAGTCCTCGGCGTCCAGCCACAGGCCCTGAAGCATCGGCAGCACGCCCAGGGTCGGCCGCCCGGTCAGCTTCAGCAGCATCTCCAGGCCGGGCGCGAGCAGCCGGGCGTCACCGCGGAACTTGTTCACGATCCAGCCGCCGATGTGCCGCTGGTCCTCGGCCGACAGCAGCGCCAGCGTCCCGAACATGGACGCGAACACCCCGCCCCGGTCGATGTCGCCGACCACCACCACCGGCAGCGAGGCGGCCGTGGCCAGGCCCATGTTGGCCAGGTCGCGATCCCGCAGATTGATCTCGGCCGGGGAGCCGGCGCCCTCGCAGACCACCACGTCGTAGCGGCTGCGCAGATCGGCCAGGCAGTCCAGGGCGATCCGCAGCAGCGCGGGCTTGCGCTCGTGGTAGTCCAGCGCGCCGACCTCGGCGACCGGGTGGCCGAGCACCACCACCTGGCTGCGGCTGTCCCCACCGGGCTTGAGCAGCACCGGGTTCATCGCCGCCTCCGGCGCGATCCCGGCGGCGGCGGCCTGCATCGCCTGGGCCCGGCCGATCTCCGCGCCGTCGGCGGTGACAAAGGAGTTCAGTGACATGTTCTGCGCCTTGAACGGCGCCACCGACACGCCCTGCCGGGCCAGCCAGCGGCAGATGCCCGCGGTAACCACGCTCTTGCCCGCGTCCGAGGTCGTCCCGGCAACCAGCAGTGAACCCTTCAACGCCGCCTCCTGTGCCGCAGCCCCACAACCAGTACCGCCACCCCGGCGGCCAGCAGTCCCACCCGCCGCGACAGCGCGCAGGCCCGCTCGATGTCCGCGACCGCCACCGGCCGCGCCGCCGCGCCCAGCACCGGCCGGTGCTCGACCCTCCCGCCGCCCCCGGGGGAGTCGCCGTGCTCCGCCTGTCCGCCTGCCGCCGGATCCCCGGGCGCGTCGCCGCGCTCCGCGCCGGCCGGGTCCGCGCTGTGCGAGTAGCGCAGCGTGCCGCCCAGCCGCACCCCGAGTGCCCCGGCGAAGGCGGCCTCCGCCTGTCCGGCGTTGGGGCTCGGATGCGCGGCGGCGTCCTGCCGCCACACCCGCCAGGCGTCCGCGCGCCGTCCGGGCTCCGCCGCGGCGACGGTCAGCAGCGCGGTCAGCCGCGCGCCCGGCCAGCCGGCGACGTCGTCCAGCCGGGCCGAGGCCCAGCCGAAGCGCAGATAGCGCGGCGAGCGGTGGCCGACCATCGCGTCCAGGGTGTTCACCGCCCGGAACGCCAGCAGCCCCGGCGCTCCCGCCAGCGCGCCCCACACCAGCGCGTTCACCACCGCGTCGGCGGTGTTCTCGGCGACCGACTCGACCACCGCGCGGGCAAGTTGCTGCTCCGTCAGCTCGCGCGGGTCCCGGCCGCAGAGGTAGGGCAGCCGGTCACGGGCGGCGGCCAGGTCGCCCGCCTCCAGCGCGCCGCCGATCGTCCGCGCCTCGCGTACCAGCGACGCGCCCCCAGTACGGTCCAGGTGGCCGCGCCCGCGAGCAGCGCCTGCCCGGCGGCGGAGCCGCGCACGGCTTGCCGCGCGCCCAGCGCGCCAGCCGCGACCGTCCCGACACAGAGCGCGGTGAAAGCGGCCCCCGAGCCCCGGTGGTCGCGCCACAGCCGCCGCTCCAGCGCGGTCGCGGCCTGTCCGAATCCGGCCACCGGATGCCCGCGCCGGGGGTCGCCGAAGGCCGCGTCGGCGGCGTATCCGGCCGCGACGCCCAGCGCGACGGCGCTGCGCACGGCGGTCAGTGGGGCGGCTGCGGAAGAACAGGGGCAGCGGGCAGGGGCGGCGAAGCGCGCATGGCGTGGATGTCCTCACTCAGGGTCCGCGCCCTGGATCGACGAACCGGGGGCGAGAGTCTCCTGGCTTCCGGATCGACACGCTCCCGGGCCTTCCCGCAGCGGAACCCGCTGCCGTGGCCGTCGTTCGAGAGCGCTCCCCGGTGACAGTGGCGGGACCGCGCCGGATTCACACCGGCTTCCTCTGCTTGCCTCCGTATGGCCCAACGATCCCACCATGCCGCCGGACCGACCGTCAACAGTCGGCCCGGCGACGCATCTCACATCCGGCTGACAGCGCACTCCCGCCGTCCGCACCCGATCCCGCGGACGGGCCCGCGGCAGGGGCTCAGGCGGCGCTGTCGCGCCCGGCGTCCGGCCGCTCGGCGGTGCGCCGGGGCTGGAGCCGGACCAGGCTCAGCAGCTCCACCGTGCCCTGCGCGACCTGGTCGACCGGGTTGGCCCGCGGCAGGCTGCGCCGACGGGACCTGGCATCCGCCTCGCTCTGGCGTTGCAGTACCTGCTCCGCCGGGCTCGCCGGCGGACGCAGCATGCGGTCCTCGAACCAGGCGAGGCCGAGGATGATGAGCAGCCCCATCGGGGCGATGAGAAGCCAGACAAGAACAGACATGGGCACCCCAAGCTCGTCGAGTGCTGCGGTCCGGTCGTTTCCCCCGGAGACCAGCCTCCGCTCCGAGCGGCGTTTCCGCATCTCGGAGTGCCCGCGTCCGATCACTCCTGGTCAACCCGGCCGCCCGGCACCCGCCCACGCCTGCCCCTGCCCCGCCCGGCAAACCCGCCCGGCAAACCCTCCCTCAGTGCCGGCCCGAGGTCACGTCAGTGCCGCCCGGAGATCACGTCCGCGACCCGGGCGATCGGCGAGGTGGTGGCCCGGCCCGCCAGCTCCTGCCGGTCCGCGGCGTGATAGGCCGCGTACATGCCGTGCACGCCGATCCAGCGCAGCGGCTCCGGCTCCCAGCGGCGCACCTGGTGCCCGACCCAGGGCAGCGCCGTGAGCTCGGTCCCGTCCCGGCTGCCGAGCTCCCGCAGCACCAGGTCGCGCAGGGTCCGCCCGGCCAGGTTGGTGGTGGTGACGCCGCTGCCGACATAGCCCCCGGCCCAGCCCAGACCGGAGACCCGGTCCAGCTCCACGGTCGAGCACCAGTCGCGGGGCACCCCGAGCACGCCCGACCAGGCATGCGCGATCCCGACGTCCCGCGACGCCGGGAAGAAGCGGACCAGGATCTCCCGCAGCTGGTCGATGGTCTGCTGGGCGGTCCGCCCGTCGTTGTCGGTGCGCGAGCCGAACTTGTACGGCACCCCGCGCCCGCCCAGCGCTATCCGGTCGTCGGCGGTCCGCTGCGCGTACATGTACGCGTGCGCCATGTCGCCCAGGGTCTCCCGGCCCGCCCAGCCGACCGAGTCCCAGAAGGACCGCGGCAGCGGGTCGGTCACGATCATGGAGGAGTTCATCGGCAGCCAGGAGCGCTTCTCGCCGCGCAGTGCCGAGGTGAAGCCCTCGGTCGCGCGCAGCACGAAGCGCGCCGAGACGGTCCCGGTCGCGGTCACCGCCCGGGCCGGGTGCCCGTCCGTGGCGGGCAGGATCTCCGTACCGCGGTGCCCTCGTGGATGGTCACGCCCAGCGACTCCACCACCCGGGCCAGCCCCCGGGCCAGCTTGGCGGGCTGGATCCGCGCGCCGTGCGGGGTCCAGCTGCCGCCCAGGGTCCCGGCGACGCTGATCCGCGCGGTCGCCTCGGCGGCGCCCAGCAGCACCTGGTCGGTCTCACCGTAGGCGTGCTCGGCCTCGACGTACTCCCGCAGCCGGGCCAGCTGCGCCGGGGTGTAGGCGACCTCCAGCGCCCCGCCCTTGACGATGTCCGCGTCGATGTCCTCGGCCGCGCAGACCTCGACCACCTCGTCCACCGCCCGGCTCATCGCCTGCTGCATGGCGACCGCCCCGCTTGCCGTAGGTGCGGGCGAAGACGCCGCGCCCGAAGCCGTTGTAGAGCCAGCCGCCGTTGCGGCCGGAGGCGCCGTAGCCGCAGAAACGCTGCTCCAGCACGGTCACCCGCAGGCCCGGATCGGCCTTCTTCAGGTAGTAGGCGGTCCACAGGCCGGTGTAGCCGCCGCCGACCACGCACACGTCGGCCTCGGCCGACCCGTCGAGCGGCGGCCGCGGCGCCGGGAGCCGATCGACGAGTACCAGAACGAGACACTGCCGTTGGCGGTGGCGGACGTGCCCATCAGGGACCTGCTTCCAAGCCGTCGGGGTGAGCGCCGGTGAGTGCCGGAGCGGGATTCCGGACCGTATCCAGGTGGGCTGACCAGCGGCAATGCGCACAGTGTCAGCCTTGCGGCGGCAATGTCGACACAGCGTCGGCTGGACAGTGCGGGCCCGCGCCCAGGATCAGTATCGACCCGCCGGAACCGGCCGCCCGGATCAGCCGGATGGCCGCGTCCGGTGGCGCCGGCCGCCCGCGGGCCCTGTGATGGCGGGAAGGGAGCAGAAACGGGGCAGGAGCGGGAGTAGCAGCGGCGGCCCGGGTGGCCGCATCGGGGATCGCCGACCGCAGGGAGCGACATGCGTTGGGGAGTGGCAGCAGCGGTGGCCGGTGCCGGCGCCCTCGGCGCCGGGGCACTGGTGTTGGTCGCGGGCCGGGCGGTGTCCGAGCTCGCGGTCCGGCCCGGGGGCGTGGCCCCGGCCGAGGCGGGCGGGCTGCGGGTGCACTCCGCCGGTACCGACCGGATCGAGCTCACCCGGGGCTGGGAGACCCTGCGCCCGGGCCGCTATGCCCTGGAGTGGGGCCAGGACGGCCGGGCGGTGGTGGGCGGGGTGCTCGGCACCACCGGGCAGACGGTGGTCCGCGCGCTGGAGCAGGGCGACCCGCCCCCGGCCGGGACCGAGGTGCGGATCACCCCGCGGGTGCTGGTCGGGGATCCGCGCACGGCGCTGGGCCTGGACTTCACCCCGGCCCGGGTGGAGGGCGAGCTGGGCCCGATGCCCGCCTGGTACCTGCCGGGGGCCCGCGACCTGTGGGTGATCGCGGTCCACGGCTTCGGCGCGGACCGGCAGCAGGTGCTGCCGGTGCTGCGGCCGCTGCACCGGCTCAAGGTGCCGGTGCTGGCGGTGACCTACCGTAACGACGAGGGCGCACCGCGTACCGCCGACGGAATCGGCCATTTCGGCGAGACCGAATGGCGTGATGTCGACGCCGCGATGCGGCTGGCGCTGTCCTTCGGCGCCGGACGGCTGCTGCTGTACGGCCTCGGGGTCGGCGCGACCATGGTGCTCCAGGCCGCCGACCGCTCCCCGGCCAGGGACAGCGTCCGCGGGATCGTGCTGGACTCGCCGGTGCTGGACTGGCGGGACACCGTGCACCGGCTGGCCACCCGGCGCGGGGTGCCGGACGCGCTCGCCACGCTGGGGTTCATGCAGCTGAGGGCCGTTCCGGGGTGAACCCGGCGACCCTGGACCGGCTGGCGCTCGGCGACGGCCTGCACGCCCCGGTGCTGCTGATGCACAGCCCGGACGACTCGGTCGCCGCGGCCGGCCCGGCCCGCCGGCTCGCCGGGCTCCGCGACGACCTGGTCTGGTACCAGGAGTTCCCCGGAGCCGAGCACGAGGCGCTGTGGAACTCCGATCCGGAGGGGTACGAGGACACCGTGCGCCGTTTCCTCACGCCCCTCCTGTGACCCTTCCGTCACCAATCCGGGACACGTTGGAAGCCGCTGAAGCTGAGGATGTGACAACTGCCCCGCCAACGGGGAAGACTGCACGGCGTGACGTCCCGGAACTCGCGCGACCGTGATGCCCGACCTGTGGGTGGCACCGCTCAGGTGACCAGGCTGCCCACGGCTGTGCTTCCCACGCAGCCACGCAGCAGCGCCCCGCCCCGACCCTCCACCCAAGCCCGACGCACGCCGGCCGGGCTGCCAGGACCCGCCCAACTCGCACCGCTCGCCCGGCGGCTGCTCGCCGACGCGGTGCGGATCTCCCGCTGGGCGGGGGAACTGCCCAGCGTCGACCGGCGCGGCGACCTGCACGAGGCCGACGCCCATGCCGCCGGGCTGGCCCTGGCGCTGACCATGCCAGCCGCGGTAGAGGCCTGGGAACGCGCCAGGCTCACCGGCCTGGTCGAACTGCGTGGCAGCGGCGCCGGCCCCGGCTGGCGGCTGCACGCCTGGGAGCACGACGACGAGGCGGTGCTCCGCGGCTGGGCGGCGCTCTTCGACGCCTGGACGCTGCTGGTGCCCGTCCCGGACCGGGCGCTCACCTCGCTGGCCGGACTGGCCGTCGACCACGCCCCGCAGCTGCTCTCCTTCCTGCACCTGGTCGAGGACCCGGTGCCGCTCACCGAGCTGCGGGAGCTGCTGCGGCGCGGCCTGGAGGAGCAGTGGCACGGGGGCGTGCACCCGGCCCTCGGTGCGCCCGTCCCGCACGCCGCCTGGGCGGTCTCCGCGGTCCGCGGTGACAGCGCCCTGGCGCTCACGCTCACCCCGGGCCCGGCCGAGGTGGCCGGGGTCCTCGACTGGATGCTGGACGGCTTCGCGGCCGTCGGCGCCCTGGTCCGCCGCCCCGGCTGCGTGGGCCCGGACGGCGTGGAGGCCCCGGACGGCTGCGCCGAGCTCACCCCGCTCGGCCACTGGGCGGTCCGCGCCAAGCTGGAGGAGATCTGCACGGTCGCCCAGACCGCCGCGGGTCATATCGAGCAGTCCGCGCTGGAACTGCTCACCGCCTGCGCCCGCTACTCCCCGGGCCCGGCCCGGGCCGAGTACCGGGCCTGGCTGGCCGCCCGGCAGACCGACCGGGCCGTGGCCGACCTGCTCGCGGTCGCCCGCGGCGAGGACGCGCTGCTGCGCGGCCTCGCCTTCGAGGCCCTGCGCGTCGCCGGCCACCCGGCCGAGCCGGCCGTGCGAGACTGCGTGGACGAGCCGCTGCTGCGCCCGTACGCGCTGCTGTGGCTCGCCGAGCAGACCGACGAGGGAGTGCTGCCCTCCGACGTCCTCGGCCGGGACGACGCCGCCTGGCTGTGGGTCGACACCGGCGCGGCCGTGCTCGAACACGGGGACACGGCCATGCTGGTCCGCCATGTCCAGGGCGCGGCGGACGGAGACCCGAGCCGGCTGTTCGCACTCGCCCGCCGGGTGGGCCACCCCCGGGCCGGGCAGGTGCTGGCCGCCGTCGCCTCCGCGCACCCCGACCCGGGCGTCGCCCGCGCCGCCCGGCGCAGCGCCTTCAGCGTCCACGACGGGGGCCGTTGACCCGGCGCCGCTGATCCCGGCGCCTGATCCCGCCACCGCGCAGCCGAAGGAGGCCCCGGCCGATGGTTCAGCCGACGGTCCCGGCGGCACTGGAGCACCCCCGGGTCACCGCGGCCCGGCTCGGCGCGGAGGGCGTGGTCGGCCTGGTCCTGAACTGGGTCGACAACGCCGGGATCAGCCGGGTCAAGGCGGTCCCGCTGCGCGCGCTGGCCGAGGCCGCCGAGCAGGGGGTCGGCATGTCCCCGGTCTTCGACGTGTTCCTGGTCGACGACTCGGTCACCGCGGGCCGCTGGATCGGTGGACCGGACGGCGACCTGCGGCTCTTCCCGGATCTGGGCCGGGCGGTGCCGCTGGCCGCCCAGCCCGGCTGGGCCTGGGCCCCGGCCGACCGGCGGCAGCAGGACGGCACGCCGCACCCGGCCTGCCAGCGGCAGTTCGCCGCCCGGACGGTCGCCCTGGCCGCCGCTCGCGGGCTGGAACTCCGGGCGGCGTTCGAGGTCGAGTGGATCGTCCAGGAGCGGGACGGCGGCTGTCCCACCGACGGCCCCGCCTACGGGATGCACCGGCTGACCGACCTCTCCGACTACCTCCGGGACCTGCTGATCGCGCTGGAGGCGCAGGGGCTGACGGTGCAGCAGATCCACCCGGAGTACGCACCCGGCCAGTTCGAGGTGTCGGTGGCGCCCGAGGACCCGGTCGCCGCCGCCGACAGCACGGTGCTGGTCCGGCACACCGTGCGGGCGGTCTCCGCCGCGCACGGCCTGCGCGCCTCCTTCGCGCCCGCCTTCGCCCCCGGCGGCGTGGGCAACGGCGCCCATCTGCACCTCAGCGTCTGGCGTGACACGGCCGGCGGCAATCTGCTGACCGGGGGGCGGGCGGCACGGGCTGACCGCCGAGGGCGAGGCGTTCCTGGCCGGGGTGCTGGAGCAGCTCCCGGCGCTGCTGGCGCTGGGCGCCCCCAGCCCGGCCAGCTATCTGCGGCTGGTGCCCTCGCACTGGGCCGGGGCCCACCACTGCTGGGGACCGGAGAACCGCGAGGCCGCGCTGCGGCTGGTACCGGGCCTGCCGGGGCGGCCGGAGACCGCGAACGCCGAGGTCAAGTGCTTCGACGGGGCGGCCAACCCGTATCTGGTGCTGGGCGGGGTGATCGCGGCTGGCCTGGCCGGGATCGACGCCGGCGCGGTGCTGCCGCCGGAGGTCCGCGGCGACCCGGCGGCGGCCGCGCGGCAGGTCCCCGGCTGCCGACGGACCTGCGGCAGGCACTCGCGGCCTTCGAGGGCTCGGCGGTGCTCGCCGGGGCGCTGGGCGAGGTGCTGCACGACACCGTGGCGGCAGTCCGCCGGGCCGAGGCCCAGACCTTCGAGGGCCTTCCCCGGAAGCAGTCATCGCCGCCACCCGCTGGCGCTACTGACACCCCGCCGGACCCCTTGCCGCCGCCGTCGAAGTAGTCGGCGGGGCGCCCAGGAATTAAATCTGCGCAGTCAGATGTTGACGCCTACTGAGAGCAGTACAGACTGCACACGACTGAGGAAAGGCGGCCAGCCATGGCCAAGATCGCCGTCATCGGAGCCAACGGGAACATCGGTCGGCGCGTCGTCGACGAGGCGCTGTCCCGGGGGCACCAGGTCACCGCGGTGGTCCGCGACCCGCAGCGCTACGCCCACGCGGCCGAGGGCCTGACCGTGGTCGCCGGGGACGCGCTGGACGCCAAGGCCGTGGCCCGGGTGGCCGAGGGGCAGGACGTCCTGGTCAGCGCGGTGGGCGGGGGCGACGGCCCGGGCCACAGCGCGACCATCGAGCCGGCCGCCAGGGCGCTGGTCGAGGGCCTGCGCGCGCTCGGTGACGGCGCGCCCAGGCTGATCGCGGTCGGCGGCGCGGGCAGCCTGGAGACCGCCCCGGCGTGCGGGTCTGGGACAGCCCCGGCCTGCCGGAGTGGCTGCTCCAGATCATGCACGCGCACGGCGACGCCCAGGCGTACTACACCACCGTCGACGACGTCCGCTGGACCGTGCTCAGCCCGGCCGCGACCATCGAGAGCGGCGACCGCACCGGCGCCTACCGCACCGGCACCGAGCAGCTGGTGGCCGACGCCCAGGGGGTCAGCCGGATCTCCACCGAGGACTACGCGGTGGCCCTGGTCGACGAGATCGACCGGCCCCGCTACGTCGGGCAGCGCTTCACCATCGGCTACTGAGCCCCGGTCACCGAGCCCGGCCACCGAGCCCGGCCACCGACCCCGGGCCGCCGACCCGGGCCGCCGACCCCGGGCCGCTGGTGCCCGGTCGCGGAACGCCGTCCGCCGCTGGGCTACGGTGTGGGTCGGTACTCGACGGCGGCACGGGAGGCGGGCGATGGCGGAGCGTCAGCAGATCGGCAGCGCGGCCGACGCGGTGGCCGACGAGCGAATCCAGGCCCTCGGCGTGATCCTGACCACCACCAGCCTGCTGGAGCGGCTGCTGGGAACGGCGATGGAGCGCGACAGCGGGCTCAGCCACCCGATGTTCGAGGTGCTGCTGCTGGTCGGCGCCAGGCCCGAGGGCGTCCCGATGGGGGAGCTGTCCCGGCGGCTGGTGCTGACCAGCGGCGGCGCGACCAGGCTGGTCGACCGGATGGTCGAGGCAGGCCTGGTCGGCCGCGAGCGCTCGCGCGACGACAGGCGGGTGCAGGTGGTCACGCTCACCCCGCTGGGCGAGTCCCGGCTGGTCGAGGCCGCCCGGCGGCACACCGAGCAGCTGGACCGGCATGTCTACGGCGTGCTCGCGCCGGACCGGCTGGCGGCGGTGGTCGACGGCCTGGACGAGCTGGGCCGCCATGTCAGCGAGGCGCTGCCGCCGCTGGGCTGATCCCGCCGCCTGGGCTCGGGCCGCTGCGGCAGCGGCCCGGCGCCCTTGACCTGGCGCAGGATCGGCGAGGTCTCCACCTGCCGGATGGCCGGAAGCGAGGCGATCCGGGTGGTCAGATAGGCGTACAGCGAGGCCATGTCCGGCGAGAAGACCACCGCGTGCAGATTGGTCGGCCCGGTGGTGGCGCAGGCGTAGGCCACCTCCGGGTGCTCGGCCAGCGCCGCTCCGGTCGCCGCCAGCTCGGCCGGGGCGACCGAGAGCCAGAGCAGCGCCCGGGCCTCCAGATCGAAGATCCGCCGCTCGAACTCAAGGTCGAAGTAGAGCGCGCCGCAGTCCTGGAGCTCCGCCATCCGCCGCCGGACGGTGCTCTGCGACCAGCCGGTGGCGGCGGCCAGCTCGCCCAGACCGGCCCGCCCGTCCTGGGCGAGCACCGCCAGCATCCGCTGGTCGCCGTCGTCCAGCCGTACCGGGCCGTCCGGGGTCACCGAGGGCGGCGGCAGCAGCAACTGCTCCACCTGGGGCCGCTCCAGCGCGTCCAGCTTGGTGATCAGGCTCATGCTGCCGCCGAAGAAGGTGTGCATCACGCAGTAGGCGGTGACCCCGACCACGCTGGGGGTGTGCGGCAGTGTCCGCAGCAGCAGCGCGTGCTCGTCGTGCCAGGTCAGGTTGCGGATCACGCAGCTGATCTCGGTGCCGCCGGAGTTCAGCCCGACCCAGCTGGTGTCCTCGCGCCGGGCCAGCGCCCCGGCGACGGTGGCGCTGGCGTCCGGGGTGCACTGGACCCGGACCAGCCAGCGGTCCTCGCCCAGCGCGGCCGGGTCGGACAGCCCGAGCACCCGGATCAGCCCCTCGGTGCGCAGCCGGGAGTAACGCCGGGCGACGGTCTGGTCGGAGACGCCGAGCACGGCGGCGATCCGGCTGAACGGAGCCCGCGCGTCGAGTTGCAGCGCGTGCAGCAGTTGCCGGTCCAGCAGGTCGAAGTCGGATCGCACCAGTCCAGGCTAACCGATGTCGGAAACTGCCACATCTGCCGATGTGGCTGGGGTTGAACCGGCTCCGCCCGGCAGTATCGCGGAGCCAGGCCGCAGCTGGGTGCCCCGTCGGGGCAGCCCCGGCCCGCCATTGATTTCCTGTGAAAGAAGTACTGCTGTGAACCCGCCCCACTCCCGCCCGGAGACCACTATGCGCAAGTGGATACCCTGGTGGCCATCTGCCTGGGCACGTTCATGCTGCTGGTGGACGTCAGCATCGTGAATGTTGCCCTGCCGCAGATGGCGACCGACCTGCACTCGTCGTTCACTTCCCTTCAGTGGGTCGTGGACATGTACGCCCTGGTCCTGGCCGCCCTGCTGATGGTGGTGGGCGCGCTCGGCGACCGGCTCGGCCACCGCCGGCTCTACCTGGTCGGCCTGGTGGTCTTCGCGCTCGCCTCGCTGGCCTGCGGGCTGGCCCCGAACGCCGGGACGCTGATCGCCGCCCGCGCCGTCCAGGGCATCGGCGGCGCGGCCATGCTGACCTCCACCACCTCGCTGATCAGCGCCGCCTACCAGGGCCGCGACCGGGGCACCGCCTTCGGCGTCTGGGGTGCCGTCAGCGGCGCCGCGGCGGCCGTCGGGCCGGTCCTCGGCGGGCTGCTCACCGACGAGATCGACTGGCGGGCGATCTTCTTCGTCAACCTGCCGATCGCCGCGGTGGCGCTGTGGATGACCGTCCGCCGCCTCACCGCCGACCCCGGCCGGGCCGGCGGCCGGCTGGACTACCCGGGCGCGCTCTGCTTCACGGTGTTCGCCGCCTCGCTCACCTACGGTCTGATCGAGAGCGCCGGCGACGGCTGGGGCAGCGCCACGGTGCTGGGCTCGCTGGGCCTGGCCGTGCTCGCGCTGATCGTCTTCGTGGTGGTCGAGAGCCGCACCGCGGACCCGCTGCTGGACCTGTCGCTGATGCGCAACCGCAGCTTCGCCGGGCTGAGCCTGGCCGCGCTGCTGCTGAACGCGGCGGCCTTCGCCCACCTCACCTACACCTCGATCTGGCTCCAGTCGGTGCTGAACCTCAGCCCGATCCAGGCCGGTCTGGTGGTCTGCCCGCTGGCGCTGGCCTCCTTCGCGGTGGCCTCCACCAGCGGCCGCTTCTTCGCCAGGATGGCCCCGCAGCTGCCGATCGGCATCGGTCTGCTGCTGGTCGGCGCCGGTGCGCTGATGCTGACCGCGGTGTCGTCCGGCTCCGGCTGGCTGGTGGTACTGCCCGGCCTGATCGTCAGCGGCCTGGGCGTGGGCCTGGCGATGCCGGTGATGATGTCCGCGGTGATGGCCTCGGTGCCGCGCGAGCGGGCCGGCATGGCCAGCGGCGCGGTCAACACCGGACGCCAGCTCGGCTACGCCCTCGGCATCGTGCTCGGCACCGTCTTCGCCCGGCGGATCACCAGTGTGGTCACCGGCAGCGGCAAGGTCCCCGACCCGCAGGCCGCGGCCTCCGCGCTCAGCGGCGGCCGGGCCGGAGCGGTGCTGGCGCAGGCCCCGGCCGACCACCGGGCCGCCGCCGAGCAGCTGGTGCACACCGCCTTCGCGGCCGGTCTGGACCGGGTCTACCTGGTGGCCGGGATCATCGGCCTCGTGGCCGGGGCGATGGTGCTGCTGCTGGTCCGTCGCTCCAGCGCGCCGCCGGCCTGGGAGGCCCCGGCCGGCACCGAGCAGGTGGGAGCGGCGGCCCACTGAGGCCGCCCCGCCCGGCTCCGGCCGGACGGTACACCCAGCACAGCACGGCACAGCACAGACGGCAGCGCCCGTGACCGGGATCCGGTCACGGGCGCTGCCGTCTGCTGCTCTGTTCCGCGGCCGCGGGGGTCAGCGCGTCGAGGTGCGCGACTCCGCCCGCCGGGCGCGGACATCGCCGACCTTGCGGCGGATCACCATCAGCGGCGCCATCAGCGCCAGCGACACCTGGAGGCTCGCGCCGATCTGCAGCAGCAGATGGCCGCCGGGCACCCCGGTCGCCCAGGCCGCCAGGCAGCCCATGCTGACCACGATCCAGCTCAGCGTGGCGGTCGCCAGCACCCCGTGCGGCTTGGGGTACTCCACCTTGCTCACCATCAGCGCGGCCACCGCCAGGATGCCCAGCACCGCCAGGATGAACGGCGGGTTCAGCAGCACGATGGAGATCACCGTCAGCGCGCCCATCGGGCAGGGCATGCCCTGGAACACCCCGGGCCGCATCGGGGTGCAGGAGAAGCGGGCCAGCCGCAGCACCACCGCGAGCAGCACCACGATGGCGATCCCGGCGGACAGCCGCTGGCTGGCGCCGGAGGTGACCATGCCCCAGACCACCACGAAGTACGCCGGCGCGATGCCGAAGCTGATCAGGTCCGCCAGGTTGTCCAGTTCGGCGCCCAGGGCGGAGCTGCGCAGCTTGCGGGCGACCAGCCCGTCGAACAGGTCGCACATGGAGCCGATCAGCAGCAGCGTCACCGCGGCCGCCGCGCTGCGCCGGTCGCCGCCGCTGACCTCGCCGGTCAGATGCGGGATGAGCACCCCGGTGGTGGTGCAGTAGATGGCCAGGAAGCCGCACACCGCGTTGCCGAGCGTGAAGACGTCGGCGGTGGACAGGTGCTGCGGGGAGCGCGGGGTGCGCAGCTCGCGGTCCCGGGCCCAGCGCAGCCTGCGGGCGGTGTGCTCGCCCTCCTCGGACCCCTGAACGGTCTCCGGATCAGTCACGGTCAAGACGAGTCACCCCAGCCGTGGTCCGCTGGCCGACCACCACGCCGGGCTCGACGCCCTGCGGGAGGTAGGTGTCGACCCGGGAGCCGAACCGGATCAGCCCGATCCGCTCGCCCTGCTCGACCTTGGTACCGGCCGGGACGTAGGGGATGATCCGCCGCGCCACGGCTCCGGCGATCTGGACCATCTCCAGGTCGCCGAGCTCGGTGTCGAAGTGCCACACGACCCGCTCGTTGCGGTCGCTGTCCTTGTTGAACGCCGGGACGAACCCACCGGGGACATGCTCGACCGAGGTCACCGTGCCGGGCAGGGGAGCGCGGTTGACATGCACGTTGAGCGGGCTCATGAAGACCGCGACCCGGGTACGCCCGTCCGGCCAGGCGTCGATGCTCTGCACCACGCCGTCGGCGGGGGAGATCACCCGACCCTCGCCGATGGCGCGCTCAGGGTCGCGGAAGAACCACAGCATCCCCGCGCTCAGCGCGGAGGCGGGGACTGCCGCCACGGCCCACTTGCCGCTGCGCCGGGTGAGGGCGGTGCAGGCGGCCGCAGTGAGCACGGTGGGTACGAGCCAGGGCGAAGCGCCGCGTGCCAGCGTGACACGGGGGCGGTTCGCGGATCGTGGGGACGGACTGAGGGGCATCGAAGACCTTTGTCGCGGGGGCCCGGGGCTTGGTGGACGCCGGAGGGTTCCGGCGTGGTGACCGCGCGATGGGGCCGCGTGATCGAGGGGTTCGGGGACACGAGCTGTCCACGGGGATGCTATCGGCAGCGGGCGGTGCTCGGACAACCCTCGGCTGACCGGGTGGCCGCCCGCACAGGTGGCCCTGCTGTCGAACGTAGACGCGTCCACCGCTCCTGGCCAAGGGTTTCGCCGGAACGGTGACATGTCTCCCAGGGATGACCTGGAAGCTTGCAGGGACACGTCAGAGCCCATAGCCCAAGTATCGCGCACCTCAGGCCCGTGTAGGCAGAATGACGAAAACGGCCGGATCTTTCAAGATCCGGCCGGAAATCGATGCATCCGTCCGTGCTACCCGACCCGTGGGGGCGGCCGGGTGGCACGGACGCGCGGTGCTGGTCAGTCGGCCCCAGCCAGCCCCAGCCGGTCTCAGTCGGCGAGCCGGTAGTCCTCCAGCAGCCGTCGGCCGATGATCATCTTCTGGATCTCCGCCGTGCCCTCGCCGATCAGCAGCATCGGGGCCTCCCGGTAGAGCCGCTCGATCTCGTACTCCTTGGAGAAGCCGTAGCCGCCGTGGATCCGGAAGGAGTCCTCGACGACCTCCTTGCAGTACTCCGAGGCCAGGTACTTGGCCATCCCGGCCTCCAGGTCGTTGCGCTGCCCGGAGTCCTTCTTGCGCGCCGCCATCACCATCATCTGGTGCGCGGCCTCGACCTTGGTCGCCATCTCCGACAGCTTGAACTGGATGGCCTGGTGCTCGGCGATCTTCTTGCCGAAGGTCGACCGCTGCTGCGCGTAGCGGATGCCCAGCTCGAACGCGCGCTGCGCCACCCCGCAGCCCCGGGCGGCGACATTGACCCGGCCGACCTCGACCCCGTCCATCATCTGGTAGAAGCCGCGCCCGGAGACCCCGCCCAGCACCCGGTCCGCCGGGATCCGGACGTCCTCCAGGATCATCTCGGTGGTGTCGACGCCCTTGTAGCCCATCTTCTCGATCTTGCCGGGGATGGTCAGCCCGGGGACCGTCTCGTTCAGGCCGAAGCCCGGGGTCTTCTCGATCAGGAAGGTGGTCATCGACTTGTGCGGGGCCGCGCCCTCCGGCTGGCCCTCGTCGGTCCGGCAGAGCACCGCGACCAGGGTGGAGCTGCCACCGTTGGTCAGCCACATCTTCTGCCCGTTGAGCACGTACTCGTTTGCCCTCGCGGACGCCCTTGGTGCGGATCGCGCCCACGTCCGACCCCAGGCCCGGCTCGGACATCGAGAACGCGCCGCGGACCTCGCCGGTGGCCATCCGCGGCAGGAAGTGGTCCTTCTGCTCCTGGGTGCCGTGCTGCGCGATCATGTAGGCCACGATGAAGTGCGTGTTGACGATGCCGGACACCGACATCCACCCGCGGGCGATCTCCTCCACCACCAGGGCGTAGGTCAGCAGCGACTCGCCGAGGCCGCCGTACTCCTCCGGGATCATCAGCCCGAACAGGCCCATCTCCTTCATGCCCTCGACGATGGCGGCCGGGTACTCGTCCCGGTGCTCCAGCTCGGTCGCGACCGGGATGATCTCCTTGTCGACGAAGTTCCGGACCGTGGCGAGGATGTCCTGCTGGATCTCGGTGAGTCCTTCGGTCTGGGCGAGGCGTCCCATGACAGCTCCTGTGAGGGCGGGAGGGGGTTTCCGGGTGGGGACGGGCGCCCCGGGGGCGTGGCAGTGACCCCGGGGCGCCCGAGTGCTGGGGCGGGTCAGCCCCGCGGCTCGGGGCGGCCCGGCTGCTCGCCGCCCCGCTCCTTGATGTACTGCTCGGTCGGCACCATCACCTTGCGCCGGAAGACGCAGACGACCGTGCCGTCCTGCTTGTAGCCCTTGGTCTCGACATAAACGATGCCCCGGTCCGACTTGGACTTCGACGGCGTCTTGTCCAGCACCGTGGTCTCGCCGTAGATGGTGTCGCCGTGGAAGGTCGGCGCGATGTGCTTCAGCGACTCCACCTCCAGGTTGGCGATGGCCTTCCCGGAGACGTCCGGCACCGACATCCCCAGCAGCAGCGAGTAGATGTAGTTGCCGACCACCACGTTCCGGCCGAAGTCGGTGGTCTTCTCGGCGTAGTTGCTGTCCATGTGCAGCGGGTGGTGGTTCATGGTCAGCAGGCAGAACAGGTGGTCGTCGTACTCGGTGACGGTCTTCCCGGGCCAGTGCTTGTAGACCGCGCCGACCTCGAACTCCTCGAAGGTGCGTCCGAACTGCATGTCAGCCCTCAGCTTTCCGGGATCTCGAACGTGCTGGTGCGCTTCATCCCGGCGTTGCGGCCCTTGCCGGCCACCACCAGCGCCATCTTCCGGCTGGCCTCGTCGATCATCTCGTCGCCGAGCATCGCCGAGCCCTTCTTGCCGCCGGCCTCCGAGGTGCACCAGTCGTAGGCGTCCAGGATCAGCTCGGCGTGGTCGTAGTCCTCCTGGGTAGGGGAGTAGACCTCGTTGGCGGCGTCCACCTGGCCCGGGTGCAGCACCCACTTGCCGTCGAAGCCCAGCGCGGCCGAGCGCCGGGCCACCTCGCGGTAGCCGTCGACATTGCGGATCTGGAGGTAGGGGCCGTCGATCGCCTGGAGGTCGTGCATCCGGGCGGCCATCAGGATCCGCATCAGGATGTAGTGGTAGGCGTCGGCGGTGTAGCCCGGCGGCTGCTCGCCGACCACCAGGGACTTCATGTTGATCGAGGCCATGAAGTCGGCCGGGCCGAAGACAATGGTCTCCATCCGCGGCGAGGCCCCGGCGATGGCGTCCACATTGACCAGGCCCTTGGCGTTCTCGATCTGCGCCTCGATGCCGATCCGGCCGACCTCGAAGCCCATGGTCTTCTCGATCTGGGTGAGCAGCAGGTCGAGCGCCGACGATCTGCTGCGCGTCCTGGACCTTCGGCAGCATGATGCAGTCGAGGTTTGCCCGGCGCCCTCGACCACGGTCACCACGTCGCGGTAGGTCCAGTGCGTGGTCCAGTCGTTGACCCGCACCACGCGGGTCTTGCCGGTCCAGTCGCCCTTGTTGAGCGCGTCCACGATGGTGTGCCGCGCGCCTTCCTTGGCCAGCGGCGCGCAGGCGTCCTCCAGATCCAGGAACACCTGGTCGGCGGGCAGGCCCTGGGCCTTCTCCAGGAACCGCGGGTTGCTGCCGGGGACGGCGAGACAGGAGCGGCGGGGCGGGGGGCGTCGGACCGAAGGGCCGTCGTCTGAGGGCGGTGGTGGGCGACGGGCGGGCGGTTGACGGTCATCTGTCCTCTTCTTGTGGTGAGGGTGGTGGCGCTGCGGTCGGTAGGTCGGTAGAGGCGACTCTATTGTCCGACCGGCACCGCCCCGGCCCAGGGCTCAAGCCGGTGGGCGAGCCGGATCTCGTCCACGATCCGGCCGATGATGGTGGTGATCCCGAAGTCCTTGGGGTGAACACCGCCGCGACGCCCTGCGCCAGCAGCGTCTGCTCGTCGGCGGCCGGGATGATCCCGCCGACCACGACCGGCACGTCTTCCACCCCGGCCCGGTGCAGCCGCCGCAGCACGTCCGGGACCAGCTCGGCGTGCGCGCCGGAGAGGATCGACAGGCCCCGCAGTGCACGTCCTCGGCCACGGCCGCGGCCGTGATCTGCTCCGGGGTGAGCCGGATGCCCTGGTAGACCACCTCGAAGCCGGCGTCCCTGGCCCGGACCGCGATCTGCTCGGCGCCGTTGGAGTGCCCGTCCAGGCCCGGCTTGCCGACCAGCAGCCGCAGCCGGCCGCTGCCCAGCTCGGCCGCCGTGGCGGCCACTGCCTCGCGTACCGCCAGCAGTTCCGCGCCGCTCGCCAGCGCGCCGGTGACCGGCGCCCCGCCGACGCCGGTGGGGCGCGGTACTCGCCGAAGACCTCGCGCAGCGCGAGGACCACCCCGGCCCGGACGCAGTCCAGGTGGCGGGACCAGGTTGGTGTCGGTCGCGGCCTGGCGCTTCAGCTCGGCCAGCGCCCTGCGCGGCCGCCTGGTCGCGCCCGGCGGTCCACTGGGCGAAGGCCACGCCGACCGCCCGCTCCGAATCCGGGTCCACCTGCATGATCGCGGTGTCCAGGTCGGCGGTGAGCGGGCTGGGCTCGGTGGTCTCGAAGCAGTTGACGCCGACCACCTTGTCCTCGCCGGACTCGATCCGGGCCCGGCGCTCGGCGTGCGAGCCGACCAGCGCCGCCTTCAGGTAGCCGGACTCCACGGCCGGGACCACCCCGCCCATGCCCAGCACCTTCTCGATCTCCGCCTCGGCGCCGGTGACCAGCTCGGCGACCTTGGCCTCGACCACATGGCTGCCGTCGAACAGGTCGCCGTACTCCAGCAGGTCCGACTCGTAGGCCAGCACCTGCTGGATCCGCAGCGACCACTGCTGGTCCCAGGGCCGGGGCAGGCCCAGCGCCTCGTTCCAGGCCGGGAGCTGCACCGCGCGGGCCCGGGCGTCCTTGGACAGGGTCACCGCCAGCATCTCCAGCACGATCCGCTGGACGTTGTTCTCCGGCTGCGCCTCGGTCAGGCCCAGCGAGTTGACCTGCACCCCGTAGCGGAACCGGCGCTGCTTCGGGTCCTCGATGCCGTAGCGCTCGCGGGTGACCCGCTCCCAGATCCGGTTGAACGCCCGGAGCTTGCACATCTCCTCGACGAAGCGCACCCCGGCGTTGACGAAGAAGGAGATCCGGGCGACCACCTCGCCCATCCGGTCAGCCGCCACCTGCCCGCTGTCGCGGACCGCGTCCAGCACCGCGATCGCGGTGCACATCGCGTACGCCAGCTCCTGGACCGGGGTCGCCCCGGCCTCCTGGAGGTGGTAACTGCAGATGTTGATCGGGTTCCACTTGGGGGATGTTCGCCACGGTGTAGGCGATCAATGTCGGTGGTCAGCGGATGCTGGGCCCGGGCGGGAAGACGTGCGTCCCGCGCGACAGGTACTCCTTGACGATGTCGTTCTGGGTGGTGCCGGTGAGCCTGGCGATGTCCGCGCCCTGCTCCTCGGCGACCACCTGGTACATCGCCAGCAGCCACATGGCGGTGGCGTTGATGGTCATGGACGTGTTGGTGCGCTCCAGCGGGATGCCGTCGAACAGCGTCCGCATGTCACCCAGATGGCTGACCGGTACCCCCACCGGCCCACCTCGCCCTTGGCCAGGACGTGGTCCGGGTCGTACCCGGTCTGGTGGGCAGGTCGAACGCCACCGACAGCCCGGTCTGGCCCTTGGCCAGGTTCCGGCGGTACAGGGCGTTGGAGGCGGCGGCGGACGAGTGTCCGGCGTACGTCCGCATCAGCCAGGGGCGTCGCGGTCAGCCATGGTGGTCATTCCCCCTTGCTGCGCTCGTTGTTCCGCTCCGGCGAGCCGTCGCGGAAGAGGTTGATCGCCGGAAGGTGCTTGGCACGCAGCTCCGCGTCGCGGACGCCGAGGCCCTCCTGCGGGGACAGGCAGAGCACGCCGACCTTGCCCTGATGCGTGTTGTGGTGGACGTCCAGCGCCGCCTGGCCGGTCTCCGCCAGGGTGTAGGTCTTGGACAGCGTCGGGTGGATCTTGCCCTTGGCGATCAGCCGGTTCGCCTCCCACGCCTCGCGGTAGTTGGCGAAGTGCGAGCCGACGATGCGCTTGAGCGACATCCACAGGTAGCGGTTGTCGTACTGGTGCATGTACCCGCTGGTGGACGCGCAGGTGACGATCGTGCCGCCCTTGCGGGTGACATAGACGCTGGCGCCGAAGGTCTCCCGGCCGGGTGCTCGAAGACGATGTCCACGTCCTCGCCGCCGGTCAGCTCGCGGATCCGCCCGCCCAGGCGCTTCCACTCGCGCGGGTCCTGGTTGTGCTCGTCCTTCCAGAACTTGTAGCCTCGGCACTGCGGTCGATGATCGCCTCGGCGCCCATGGCCCGGCAGATGTCGGCCTTGGCGTCGTTGGAGACCACGCAGATCGGCGTCGCGCCGCCGGCCAGCGCGTACTGGGTGGCGTAGGAGCCCAGGCCGCCGCTGGCGCCCCAGATCAGCACATTGTCGCCTGCTTCATCCCGGCGCCGTTGCGGCTGACCAGCTGCCGGTAGGCGGTGGAGTTCACCAGCCCCGGCGAGGCCGCTCCTCCCAGGTCAGGTGGGCCGGCTTGGGCATCAGCTGTTGGACTTCACCAGCGCGATCTCGGCCAGTCCGCCGAAGTTGGTCTCGAAGCCCCAGATCCGCTGCTCCGGGTCGAGCATGGTGTCGTTGTGCCCGTCCGCGCTCTCCAGCTCCACGCTCAGCAGTGCGCGACCACCTGGTCGCCGGGCTTCCAGGCGTGCACCCGGGGCCGGTCCGCAGCACCACTCCGGCCAGGTCGGAGCCGAGAATGTGGTACGGCAGGTCGTGCCGCGCGGTCTCCGGCGACAGCCGGCCGTAGCGCTCCAGGAAGCCGAAGGTGGAGACCGGCTCGTAGATCGAGCTCCACACGGTGTTGTAGTTGACCGAGCTGGCCATCACCGCGACCAGGGCCTCGCCCGGGCCGAGTTCGGGCACCGCGACCTCGTCGAGGTGCAGGGACTTGCGGGGATCCTTGTCCCGGCTGTCCAGGCCGGCGAACATCTGCTCCTCGCCTTGTGGAGCGTGACCGCCCGTAGGACTCGGGACCTTCAGCGCGGCGAAATCGGCCGTGCTGTCCTCGTTGAGGATCGTGTCGAGGATTTCCTTCATGGCTGCCTCCGGCGGCGGGCCTGTTGAGGGGGACAGGCTGCGTCGAGATGGGGGTAACCGGGAGCGGACACCGGTTGGGGATGAGGGGCTTCAGTCGTCAGGATGAGGCCTGTTCGCTGCTCTCCGCACATGGGTGGCGTGCGGATTCCGGAGGGGCGCGCCAGGTGGGGAGCCGCGGCGCCGCGACCGGTGAGTAACAACGTACTGGCACCCTGTGCCACTCGTAAAGACACTGCGTGCCAGTAATTACCTCTGACGATACGTGACCGTGGTCACGTCGCAACCCCGCCCGCCCCAGCGGCCCCGCCTGCCGCCGGAGCCCGCCCGGATACGCCGACGGACCCCTCCGGCATCCGGAAGGGTCCGTCGCAATTGGTCGTGACCTGCTGCTATGCCTCGCTGTCAGGAGCCGCTCGGCACCCCGAGCGCGGTGCGGATGCTCTCCAGCACCTCATCCAGCGGGGCATCGGTGCGGGCGACCGTGATCAGCACCTCCCCGGCGGGGTGGCACTCACCGCACTCTCCACCGCGCTGCCCAGGGTCGCCGCCGAGCCCTGGATGGCACCCGGTGCCAGACTGCGTGCAGCGCTGGTGGCACCCGTCCCGGCCTGCCCCCAGAAGGTCCGCCGGATCACCGCGAAGGCGTGGTCCAGCTGCGGCTCCACCTCGCCCTTGCCGCCCGAACGCAGCCAGCGCCGCAGCACATGGTTGTGCGCCGCCACCACCGCCGCCGCCGAGACCTCGGCCAGCATCGCGTCGTCGCCGACCCCGCGCTCCCAGCCGGAGGACTCACCCGCGGTGTCGAAACGGCCCAGCAGATAGCGGGTGAACAGCCGCTCGTAACGGGCCACCACCGCGATCTCCCGCTCCCGCAGCGTGGACACCTGCCGGATCAGCCGGTAGCGGGCCACCGAAACCCCGGGAGTGGCCGCGTACATCCGCAGCACCTCCTTGATGCCCCGGCACACCACGTCCAGCGGGTGCTCCGCCGGATCCGCACCCGCCAGCAGGTCGGCCACCCGGACCAGGGTGTCGTCGTGGTCCGGGAAGATCGCCTCCTCCTTCGAGCGGAAGTAGCGGAAGAAGGTGCGCCGGGCGACCCCGGCCGCCGCCGCGATCTGGTCGACCGTGGTCTCCTCGTACCCCTGGTTCGCGAACAGCTCCATCGCCGCGCAGCCAGGTCCTGACGCATCTGCTGGCGCTGCGCGGTCACTCTGCGCGCCGTGCCGCCGGTGCCCTGCTGCTGCGGTTCTTCCCCATCCATGCCGCGAACGCTACAGCCGCCGGGGCCGGCCGCCGCAGCCGTCGCCACCTGTCTGCTCACTTCCGGGGGCCTGGTCACTTCCGTGCGTGGTCGCGGAAGCCCCGGCCGGACTTCCGGCCCAGGCAGCCGGCCGCGACCAGGTGCTCGAGCAGCGGTGCCGGCGCCAGCCCCGGCTCGCGGAACTCGGTGTGCAGCACCTTCTCGATCGTCAGCGAGACATCCAGACCGACCACGTCCAGCAGCGCGAACGGCCCATCGGGTAGCCGCAGCCGAGCCGGATGGCGGTGTCCACGTCGTCCACCGAGGCGTAGTGCTCCTCCAGCATCCGCACCGCGTCGTTCAGGTAGGGGAACAGCAGCGCGTTCACGATGAAACCCGCCCGGTCCCCGCACACCACCGGGTGCTTGCGCACCTCCCGGCACAGCTCCAGCACGGTCGCGGTGACATCGTCGGCGGTCAGCACCGTGCCCACCACCTCCACCAGCTTCATCGCCGGGGCCGGGTTGAAGAAGTGCATCCCGATCACGTCCTGCGGCCGCCCGGTCGCCGTGGCACAGCGGATCACCGGCAGGCTGGAGGTGGTGGTCGCCAGCACCGCGCCCGGCTTGCAGATCCGGTCCAGCGCCGCGAACAGCTGCTGCTTGACCGCCAGGTCCTCGGCCACGGCCTCCAGCACCAGATCCGCCGAGTGCAGGTCCTCCAGCGAGCCGGAGGCGGTGATCCGGCCCAGCGCCGCGTCCCGGTCCGCCTCGCTCAGCCGGCCCTTGCCGACCATCCGGTCCAGGGACTTCGCCAGCGCGGCCCGGGCCCGGTCCGCCTTCTCCTGGCTGCGGGCGACCAGCAGCACCGGGTACCCCGCCTTGGCGAAGACCTCGGCGATGCCGGTGGCCATGGTGCCCGAGCCGCACACGCCGATGCTGCGCACCTCGCGCCCGGCCGGACGCCCGGCACCGGCCTGCGCCGCCTCGGGCACCACCTGCGAGGAGCCGGGGGCGGCGTAGGTGTAGAACCCGCGTCCGCTCTTGCGTCCCAGCAGCCCGGCGGCCGACAGCTGGCCGAGCACCGGCGCGGGGCGTGCTGCAGCCGGTCGCGCGACTGCGCGTACATGGCCTCCAGCACGGTCTGCGCGGTGTCGATGCCGATCAGGTCGAGCAGCGCCAGCGGGCCCATCGGCAGACCGCAGCCGAGCCGCATGGCCGCGTCGATGTCCTCCCGGCTGGCGTAGCGCGACTCGTACATCGCAGCCGCCTGGTTCAGATAGGCGAACAGCAGCCCGTTCACGATGAAGCCGGGGCGGTCGCCGACCGCGACCGGGGACTTGCCCAGGGCCCGGGCGAACTCCGCCGCCGCCTCGGCGGCCGGCTCGGCGGTCAGCACCGTGCGCACCACCTCGACCAGCTCCATCACCGGCGCCGGGTTGAAGAAGTGCATGCCCACCACCCGCTCCGGGCGGGAGGTGGCGGCGGCGATCCGGGTCACCGACAGCGCGGTGGTGCCGGTGGCCAGCACGGTCTCCGGCGGGCAGAGCCGGTCCAGTTCGGCGAACAGCTCACGCTTGAGCTCCAGCCGCTCCGGGATCTCCTCAAGCACCAGCTGTGCCTGCGCGGCCTCGGCCAGCTCATGGGTGAAGGTGATCCGGCCCAGCAGCCCGGCCCGCTCCTCGGCGGTGATCCGGCCGCGCTCGACCGAGTACGCGGTGGCCTCCTCGATCCGCCGCCGGGCGGCCTTCGCGGCCTCGGCGTCCCGCTCGACGCCGATCACCCGGCGGCCGCTGCGGGCGGTGATCTCGGCGATCCCGGCGCCCATGGTGCCCAGGCCGACGACGGCGACGACAGGGAAGAGCCCGGGTCGGTCCGGCGGTGGGTTCAGCGGTGGGTCCGGCGGTGGGCTCGGCGTACTCAGTCATGGGATGACTCCTCGGGGAGCGCCGCTGCGGCCGGTCCGCTCCGGCTGGGCGCGGCAGGGGATGAGGGAGCACGGCGCGACTGAGGTCGCCGTGTGAAGGGGAAGAAGAAGCTGGAGAGCCCGCCGGTACGCGGTCCGTCCAGTTACGCGGCCTGTCCCGGGTCGAGTGACTCTCCAGTCGCCTGGATGAGTCCAGCGGGGGCCGAACCCACCGTTGCTGCGGCTCCCGACGCCAACGGTGGTATTCCGCTCACCATACCCGGGCCCGCCGGACTCCGATAGTCCGGCAGGCCCGCTTCCTGCGCTGCTCCTTTGCCCCGGGGCCGCCCCCGGGCGCCGCCCCCGGTGCCTCCTGCCGTGCCGCCCCCTGCGCCGCCCCCGCGCCGCCTGTGCTGCCGCCTGCCGTGCCGCTCCCGGCGCGGGTCAGCCCCGGCCGGGCGCCGGGCGCCACAGGGTCAGCCGCTGCCAGGCGGCCAGCCCGTCCGGCACCCAGCTCCACTCCGGCAGCCGGGCGGTGAGCTCGGCCTCGGAGAGGAAGTCGTGCCAGGCGACCTCCTCCACCTGCGGTTCGACCGTGACCGGGGTCCGGGTCTCGTACACCGCGGACCACCAGGTGTGCTCGGAGGACTCGTAGAGGAAGCGGAACAGCGGCGCCGGCGCCAGCCCGGTCACGCCCAGCTCCTCCTCCGCCTCGCGCTTGGCGGCGTCGTCGTAGCTCTCGCCCGCGCCGACCACGCCGACGAACATGTCGTACATGGAGGGGAACACCAGCTTCCGCGCGGTCCGCCGGTGCACGAAGATGCGCTCCCGCTCGTCCCGGGCGAGCACGAACACACAGCGGTGGCGCAGCCGCCGGGCGGTGGCCTCCCCGCGCGGCGCCTGGCCGACCACGCGGTCCTGCGCGTCCACGATGTCGAGCATTTCGTCCGTGTTCAGCGGCTGCGGGGCGCCCTGGGTGCTCATGCGCTCATCCAAGCACGCGTCTGTGACAGTGTCAGGAGCGGCCCGGCGTGCGCCTGCTGCCGCGCCCGCCCCCGGTTTGGCCGCCGGGGCGGGCGGTGGTTGGCTTGATCCACGCATGCGGACCACGCCTTGCGAGCGCAGGGGTAGCAGGAGGAGTAGGGCCATGGGCCAGGTTTACGCGGTCAGCGAGCGGGTGCTGGACGGTTCGCCGGAGCAGGTGTTCGCGGCGTTGGCCGACTACCGGAAGACCCGTCCGAGCCTGCTGCCGTCGCAGTACAGCGAGTACGAGGTGCGCGAGGGCGGCCAGGGCGCCGGAACGGTGGTGCACTGGAAGCTCCAGGCGACCGAGAAGCGGGTGCGGGACTGCCTGTTCACCGTCACCGAGCCCTCGCCCGGGCGGCTGGTGGAGACCGACGCCAACTCCAGCATGGTGATCACCTGGACGGTCACCCCGGCCGGTACCGGCAAGTCCAAGGCCGTGGTGGAGACCACCTGGGAAGGCGCGGGCGGCATCGGCGGTTTCTTCGAGCGCACCTTCGCCCCCAAGGGCCTGGGTCGCATCAACGACGAGATCCTGGCCCGTCTGGCCGCCGCCGTCGCCGAGGGCCCGGCGGCCTGAGGCCCGGCTCCGGCAGCCGGTCCGGGCGTCCCCACGGCGCCCGGACCTGCTCTCGGACGGGTGTACCGGGCGCCCCACGGACGGGTGAACTTGGCGGCGGCGGCGCCGGGGTCCATTTCCCGCCAAGTCGACATACCGCTACAACGTCGCTGGTGACGGCGGTGTCAACCCCCGTGGCGCAGTGTCGGGGTGACCATATGACCGGTTCGAGTCGAATGCGTGCTCGCTGCAATGATCCGGGCCATGTCCGTGATCGAAGCGGCCCGAACCGCGCCGGAACCGCAGAGCGAGCGCCCCCCGTCCGACCGCCCGGCCCCGCCGGAAGCCCCCGGGGGCCCGGCCGGGCCCGCCCAGCCAGAAATGACCAGACGTCAGATCCGGCTGGTGTTCGCCGGGTTGATGATGGCGCTGCTGCTCGCCGCGCTCGACCAGACCATCGTCGCCACCGCCCTGCCACGCATCGTCGGCGACCTCGACGGCCTGGAGCACATGTCCTGGGTGGTGACCGCCTATCTGCTGGCGTCCACCGTGGTGCTGCCGGTCTACGGCAAGCTGGGGGACCTCTGGGGCGCAAGTGGGTCTTCCAGTTCGCCATCGTGGTCTTCCTGGCCGGCTCCGCGCTCTCGGGCCGGGCGGACAGCATGGACCAGCTGATCATCTTCCGGGCGGTGCAGGGCGTTGGCGGCGGCGGGCTGATGATCGGCGTCCAGGCGATCATCGCGGACCTGGTGCCCCCCGGGAGCGCGGCCGCTACATGGGCCTGATCAGCGCGGTGTTCGGGATCGCCTCGGTGGCCGGGCCGCTGCTCGGCGGCTGGTTCACCGACGGCCCGGGCTGGCGCTGGTGCTTCTACGTCAACCTGCCGCTGGGGCTGGCCGCGCTGCTGGTGACCGGGCTGGTGCTGCGCTCGCCGCGGCCGCGCGGCCGTTCGCAGCGCCGGCCGCGGCTCGATGTCGCCGGGTCGCTGCTGCTCGCGGTCTGCGGCGTCTGCCTGGTGCTGGCCGGCAGCTGGGGCGGCAGCCAGTACGCCTGGAGCTCGC
Source organism: Streptacidiphilus sp. 4-A2 (assembly GCA_014284505.1). Lineage (GTDB taxonomy): Bacteria > Actinomycetota > Actinomycetes > Streptomycetales > Streptomycetaceae > Streptacidiphilus. Next base: position 8,586,259 of record JAAFYY010000001.1, read on the forward strand.
CGGTGATCCTCGGCCTGTTCGCCGGCGCGGTGGTCACGCTGCCGCTGTTCGTGCTCGCCGAACGGTACGCGAGCGAGCCGGTGGTGCCGCTGCGACTGCTGCGGCAGAGCGTGTTCAATGTCTCCGGCGCCATCGGCGTGGTGGTCGGCGTGGCCCTCTTCGGCGCCGCCAGCTATCTGCCCAGCTTCCTGCAGATGGTGGACGGGTCCAGCGCCACCGGCTCCGGACTGCGGATGCTGCCGATGATGGGCGGGATCGTGCTCGCCTCCGTCGGCTCCGGCCAGCTGATCAGCAAGTCCGGCCGCTACCGGGCGTACCCGCTGATCGGCGGGGTGCTGTCGACCGGCGGCATGGTGCTGCTGGGCCGGCTGACGGCGCACAGCTCGTACCTGTGGCAGAGCGTGGCGATGGGCGTGCTGGGCCTCGGCGTGGGGCTGGTGCTGCCGGTGCTGGTGCTCGCGGTGCAGAACTCGGTGGATCCGGGCGACCTGGGCGCGGCCACTTCCGCCAACAACTACCTGCGGCAGATCGGCGGTTCGGTCGGTGCCGCGGTGGTCGGCACGCTGTTCAACTCCCGGCTGGCGCACCAGCTCTCGCTGCGGCTGCCGCACACCGGCGGGCTGCCGCCGGTGGACTCGATCACCCCCCAGCTGGTCCGCCGGATGCCCGCGCCGCTGCGGCTGGCCTATGTCGACTCCTACGCGGCCGCGCTGCCGCGGGTGTTCCTCTACCTGGCGCCGGTCCTGGTGCTGGGCTTCCTGCTCGCCTTCCTGCTCAAGGAGACACCCTTGGTCACCCACACCGCCCCTGACTCCGGCCCCGAACCGGCGGCCGGACTGCTGACGGTCGAGATCGGCGACACGGCGGTGCCGACCCAGCCCGCACAGCAGCAGGCCCCGCAGCAGCAGGCCCCGCAGCCGGTACAGCCGCAGCAGACCCCGGGCATCCCGGTGACCGGGGCGGTACTTGAGCCGGACCGGTCGGCGGTCTCCCGGGCGGTGCTGACCCTGATCGACATGGAGGGGCGGCAGGTGGCCAGGTCGGGCAGCGGCCCGGACGGCCGCTGGGCTCTGGCCGCGCCCAGGAGCGGCAACTATGTGCTGATCGCGGCCGCCTCCGGGCACCAGCCGCAGGCGGTGACGGTCGCGGTGGGCGGGCGCCCGGTGGAGCTGGACGTGGTGCTCGGCGGCACCGGGCGGCTCAGCGGCGCGGTCCGCAGCGCCGAGGGCGCGCCGGTGCCCGGGGCGGCGGTCACACTGACCGACGACCGCGGCGAGGTGGTCAGCACCGCGCACGCGGACTCCGACGGCGAGTACCGCTTCCGCGACCTGGTCAGCGGCCGCTACACGCTGGCCGTCAGCGCCGCGCCTACCGTCCGGCCGCGCTCGCGGTGGAGGTGTCGGCCAGCGGCGAGACCCGGCAGGACGTGGCGATGTCCGGCAGCGGCACGCTGCGCGGAACCGTGCGCACCACCAGCGGCCACGAGGTGGCCGAGGCCCGGGTCACCCTGCTGGACTCGGCCGGGACCGTGGTGGCCGCGATGACCACCGGACCGGACGGCTGCTTCCGCTTCACCGACCTGGAACCGGGCGAGTACACGGTGATGGCCAGCGGCTACCCGCCGGTCGCCACCGCGCTGCGGATCGAGGACGGTCACACCGAGCGCGAGCTGTTCCTCTCGCACAGCGTGGACGTGGGCGAGCGCCGCTTCTAGCGCCGCGTTCCAGCGCCGCCGCGGCCCACCGGTCGCGGGCGACCCGCGTCCGCCCCGGACGCGGGTCGCCCGCACGAGTGGATCCTGTCGGCCGGGCGAGTGAGCACGTCAGCCGCGTCCGGCGGCGGCGGCCTAGGTTGAGCGCCGTGTCCCTGACGATCCTTCATATCTCCCAGCCCGTCGACGGCGGTGTCGCCCAGGTGGTCGCCGACCTGGTCCGCGGGCAGCTCGCCGACGGCCACCGGGTGGCCCTGGCCTGCCCGGTCGGCGGCCGGCTGGCCGCCGCGGCCGAGGCCGCAGGTGCCCGGGTGCACCCCTGGGCGGCCGGGCGCGGCCCCGGCCCCGGCCTGCCCGCGGAGGTGGCCGCGCTGCGCCGGCTGATCGCCGGGGCCGATCCGCAGCTGGTGCACCTGCACAGTGCCAAGGCCGGGCTGGCCGGTCGGCTGGCGCTGCGCGGGGCCCGGCCGACCGTCTTCCAGCCGCACGCCTGGTCCTTCGCCGCGGTCTCCGGGCCGGTGGCGGTGGCGGCCCGCGGCTGGGAGCGCTGGGCGGTCCGCTGGACCGACCGGCTGCTGTGCGTCAGCGAGCAGGAGCGCGCCGAGGGCGAGGCGGCCGGGATCCGCGGCCGCTGGCGCTCGCGCCCAACGGCCTGGACCTGGACCGCTTCGACTCCTCCCGGCTGCCCACCCAGGACCGGGCGCGGGCGATGCTGGGGCTGGACGCCGAGGGCCCGCTGGCGGTGTGCGTGGGGCGGCTGTGCCGGCAGAAGGGCCAGGACGTGCTGCTGCGGGCCTGGGCCGGGGTGCAGCGGGAGCTGCCGCAGGCGCGGCTGGCCCTGGTCGGCGACGGCCCGGACCGGGCGGCGCTGGAGCAGCTGGCGGCGCGGCTGCCGCGGCCCGACGCGGTGCGCTTCGCCGGCGCGGTCGACGATCCGCGCGACTGGTACGCGGCGGCCGACCTGATGGTGCTGCCCTCCCGCTGGGAGGGGATGGCGCTGGCCCCGCTGGAGGCGATGGCCTGTTCCCGTCCGGTACTGCTGACCGATGTGGCCGGGGCCCGCGAGTGCCTGCCCGAGGGCGCGCCGCCGCCGCTGCCGGTGGCCGACCCGGAGGCGCTGCGCCGGGCTCTGGCGGCCCGGCTCGCCGACCGTGAGGGCTGCCGCCAGGACGGGCTGCGGGCCTGGCTGGACGTCTTCGACCGGCGCGATGTGCGGCTCACCCGGGAGCGGGTGGCCAGGGTGTACGAGGAAGTGCTGACGGGATATCAACACACCTATGGTGATAAAGGTATGACTATTAGTCATTAGGGTGAACAATCGGGCGCCTACTGGGAATTCAATGGGCATATGTCTGTAATGTCGCAATTGCCTGCTCGATTCCCCCGTAGTGAGCCAGCCGGGCACCGGGCGCGGCGACAGGTGCTACCTCGACCCCGCCCGTGGCGGCAGGCGGCCCTCCGAGGCCACGGACACAGAGCAGGGGAGTACGTGCGCCGATGACCACCATCGACAACAACGAACTGCCGCGTCCCGGCATCGCGGCCACCACCTCCGGCCAGGGACTGCTCTCCCTTACCCGCGGCGGAACCGGGGCCGTCCGGGGGCGCACCGCACCGGCCCGCCCCGCCGCCGGACCGCGCCGCGGCGACCGCACCGGGGTCGGCCTGCCCGCGGCGCTGCTGGCCGTCGACGCCGCCGCCGTGTTCGCCGCCGTCGCGGCCGCCGGGCACTGCGGCCCGCTCGGCGCGCTCTGGGCGGCCTGCGGGCTGTTCCCGGTGCTGGCGCTGTTCAACAGCTCCGGCGGGCTCTACCGGACCAGGCTGGTCCTCTCGGTGCTGGACGAGCTCCCCGGGCTGTGCGGCCGGGCCGCCGTCGCCGCCGCCATCGCGCTCACCCTGGAGCACTGCCTGCCCGGCCAGTGGCCGTGCGCGTTCCCCGACGGCGGCCGGCCGCTGCTGGCGCTGCTGCTGTGCCAGCTGGCGCTGGACCTGCCCGGCGGGCCGCCGTCTACGCGGTGCTGCGCCGGGCCCGGCGGCGCAGCCCCCGGCCGACGCTGATCGCCGGGGCCGGGCAGGTCGGCCGCCGGGTCGCTGCCGCGCTGCTGGAGCACCCCGAGTACGGGCTGCTCCCGGTCGGCTACATCGACTCCGAGCCGCCGAACGCCGCGCCCGCCCCCGGAGCGGCGGCGGCCGTACCGTCGGCCCGGGCCGTCCCGGTGCTCGGCGGCCCCGAGGCGCTGGACCTGGAGATCACCGGCCAGGACGTCACCGATGTGGTGATCACCTCCGGCGGCGACGACGCCGTGGCGGTGCGGACCCTGCGCACCGCCACCCGGCACGGCTGCGAGGTCTGGCTGGTGCCCGGCGCCCCCGACTTCGGGGCCTTCGAGTTCGGCAACCGCCGGGCCGCCGTCGTCGACCACCTCTGGGGCTTTCCCTGCCTGCGGCTGGGCCAGCCGGCGATGCACCGCCCCAGCTGGGCGGTCAAGCGCTGGGTGGACGCGCTGCTGGCGGCCGGCGGCCTGCTGCTGGTCTCACCGGTGCTGGCGGCCTGCGCGCTGGCGGTCCGGCTGGACGGCGGCCCGGGGGTGATCTTCCGCCAGGAGCGGGTGGGCCTGGACGGCCGGCCGTTCACCGTGCTCAAGTTCCGCACGCTGCGCCCCGACGACGAGAACGAGTCGGCCACCCGCTGGAACATCTCCCAGGACCACCGGCTCGGCGCCACCGGCCGGTTCCTGCGGCGCACCTCGCTGGACGAGCTGCCGCAGCTGTGGAACGTGGTGCGCGGCGACATGAGCCTGGTCGGTCCGCGCCCGGAACGGCCCTTCTTCGTGGCCCGGTTCAGCCACGCCTACCAGAGCTATGCCGACCGGCACCGGGTGCCGGTCGGCATCACCGGTTTCGCCCAGGTGCACGGACTGCGCGGGACACCTCGATCGAGGACCGGACCCGCTTCGACAACTACTACATCGAGAGCTGGAGCCTGTGGCAGGACGTCAAGATCCTGCTGCGGACGCTCGCCTCGGTCCTTCGCCCCAGCGGGAGCTGACCCGATGACCCTGCTCACCACGGCCGTCCCCCGGCCGGCGCGACCGCAGTGGCAGGCGCCGCTGCCGGCGCTGCGCCGGGCGCTGCGCTCCGACCGGCTGCCGGCCGTCCTCGCCGCCGTCACCGTGCTGCTGGTCTGCCTGCCCACCGGCGGCCAGCGCAATGTCGCCGCCGCCGTCCATGTCACCCCGGCCGACGTGGCCTCGGTCGGCCTGGCCGGGGTCTGCGGGCTGCGGGTGGCCGCGGCGCTGCGCCGGGGCGCGACCGGCCTGCTGCCCCGACGGGCGGCGCTGCTCTTCGGCGGGGTGCTGCTGGCCGCCGCCACCGCCACCGCCGCCTCGCAGGACCCGGCGGTGAGCCTGTCCGGCTTCGTCCGGCTGGTCCAGGTGTTCGTGCTGGTGCCGCTGGCGGTGTGGTTCGCCCTGCGCGACCGGCGCGACCTGCGGCTGCTGCTGGCGGCGCTGATCACCGCCGCCCTGGTGGAGGGGCGGTCGGGGTCGAGCAGTACCTCACCGGCACCGGGGCCTCCTACGACGGCGGCACCGTCCGCGCCGTCGGCACCTTCGGCGCGCAGGACATCATGGCCATGTCCGCGCTGGTCAGCTATGGGCTGATCGCCGCGCTCGGGCTGGCGCTGGAGGCCCGCGCGGCCGGGCGCACCCGGCCGGCCGCGGGCTGGGGCCTGGCCGCGCTGCTGCTGGTGCCGCCGCTGGCGCTGTCCTTCAGCCGGGGCAGCTGGATCGCGACCGGCTGCGCGGTGGCGCTGGTGCTGCTGCTGACCGACGTCCGGCTGCTGCTGCGCGGCGGGGCGCTGGCGCTGGCCACCGCGGTGGTGCTGGTCGGCGGTCTCGGCCTGGGCGGCGCCAGTGTGGTCGCCCGGCTGGACAGCATCGCCTCGGTCACCGGCGGCGCGCCGGACCACTCGGTCAGCGACCGCTACGACCTGTGGGACACCGCCGGATCCATCTGGCGGCAGCACCCGGTCACCGGCGTGGGACCCAAGGAGTTCCCGCAGTTCCGGGACGCCCACGCGCCGCTGCGGCTGTCCTCGGGCAGCGACACCGCCGGCGCGGGCGCGGGCTTCAGCCGCGAACCGCTGCTCTCCCCGCACAACATGTACCTGCTGGTGCTCAGCGAGCAGGGGCTGATCGGACTGACCGCCTTCGGCGGGCTGCTGCTCGGCCTGCTCGCCGGAACCCTGCGGTACGCCCGGAGCCGCCGGGACGGCCTCGGCGCGGCCCTGCTCGGGCTGCTGGCCTGGGAGCTGGTGGACTTCCTGTACGCCGACATCGGCGGTCCCACCACCGTGCTGGTCTCCTTCCTGATCGGTCTCGCCGCCTACGGCGCGTTCGGTGCGCCCGGCGGGCCGGCGCGCCGTGACGCTCACCGCACCGCGTCCCACCGAGGACGCACCCCGCGCGGCCGGCGGCTTCCTCGCCCGCGCCTTCGGCATCACCGCCCTGCTCAGCGCCGCCGGTTCGCTGCTCGGCCTGGTGCGCGACCTGCTGCTGGCCCGGCTGTACGGGGCGGGCCTGGGCACCGACGCCTTCCTGGTGTCCTGGACGGTCCCGGAGACCGCGGCCCCGCTGCTGATCGAGGACGCCATGGCGTTCCTGATGGTGCCCGCCTTCAGCCTGGCCCTGGCCGCCGGGCCGAGCCCGTGTCGGGCGGCGGCCGGACCGGCCGGCCGGCAGCTCCCTGGTCCAGGTCAGGGACCCGGTCCGGGAACTGGTCGCGGCCACCCTGCCGCCGCTGGCACTGCTGCTGGCCGGGCTGTCGGCGGCCACCGCGCTGGGCGCGCCGCTGCTGGTCCGGCTGCTGGCGCCGGGCCTGCCCGACCCCTCGCTGGCGGTGGTCTGCACCCGGCTGACCGCGCTCACCGTGCTGCCCTTCGGGCTCACCGGCTACCTCAGCGCCGGGCTGCGGGCGCACCAGCGGTTCATCGGCCCCGGCGCCGTCTACATCGTCTACAACGCCGGGATCCTCGCGGTGATGCTGCTGCTGCACGGCAGTCTGGGGGTGCGCGCGGCGGCTGCCGGGGTCGCCTTCGGCAGCGTGCTGATGACGGCTCTGCTGCTGCCGCTGTTCTCCCGGCGCTGCGGCACTCTGGCCTCGCCCCGGCGGGGCGCGGCCCGGCAGGCGCTGGTGATCAGCCCGCTGGCGCTGCTGCCGGTGGCGCTGTTCACGCTGACCCGGCAGGCGCAGGTCTTCGTCGAGCGCTTCCTGGCCTCCTCGCTGGCGCCCGGCACCATCTCCCACCTCAACTACGCGGAGAAGGTCGCCCAGATGGCGATGACCCTGGGGATGATGGTCTGCACGGTCACCTTCCCGCTGGTCGCCCGGGCCCTGGCCGAGGGCGACTTCGAGGCCGCCCGGCGGCGGGTGGAGCAGGATCTGGAGCTGGTCGGCACGGTGGTGCTGGCCGGGACCTCGGTGCTCATCGCCTGCGCCCCAAGATTGTCGAACTGCTGTTCCAGCGTGGGGCGTTCACTGCTTCGGACACCGTCGCCACCGCGGCCGTGATGCGGGTGTACAGCCTCGGACTGCTCGGCCAGGCGCTGGTGGGCACGCTGGTCCGGCCCTTCTTCTCGGTCCGGCCCGCGGTGAACCTGGGCGCCGGGCGGGCGCTGCGGCGCGACCGCGGCGACTGGTACCCGATCGCGGCCATGGCCCTCGGGCTGCTGGTCACCGCCGGGATCGGGGCGGCCACCGCGCACCGGTTCGGCGCGCTCGGCCTGGCCGCCGCCAACGCCGCCGGGATCACCCTCACCGCCGGACTGCTGCTGCGCGCGCTGCGCGCCCGGGGTGTCCCGGTCCGGGTCCCGGCGGTGCTGCTGACCCAGCTGCGGCTGCTGGTGGCGGCGGCCGTCGCGACCGCCGCCGCGCTGTGGGCCTCGGCCCGGGCCGGCGCCGACCCGCTGCTCGCGGTGCCGCTGGGTTCCGCCGCCGGTCTCACTGCCTTCGCGGCCGCCCTGGCGGTGCTCGGCGGCCTGAAGCTCCACGCCCCGGCGGCCGCCGGGCGGGCAAGGAAAGGAGAGCGGGTATGACCGCTGACACACCCCGCCAGGGGGAACGGGACCTCCGCCTGTCCGGCACCGCACCGGCCCGGGAGCTCCCGGAGATCCAGCCGGGCCGGGCGCCGTGGACGCTGATGTACCACTCGGTCGACGTCAACCGCGACGACCCGTACCAGCTGACGGTCACCCCGGCCCGGTTCGTCCGGCAGATGGAGTGGCTGCACCGCCGCGGCCTGCGCGGTGTCGCCGTGGCCGAGCTGCTGGCGGCGCACGCCCTCGGCCGGTCCGCCGGGCTGGTCGGACTGACCTTCGACGACGGCTACGCGGACCTGCCCCGGCAGGTGCTGCCGGTGCTGGAGCGCTACGGCTTCACCGCGACCGCCTATGTCGTCGCGGGCGGCTGGGCAGCCACAACACCTGGGCGCCGACGCCCCCGGAAGCCGCTGATGACCGGACCAGGTGCGGGCGGCCGCCCTGCGCGGTGTGGAGATCGGCTCGCACGGCCTGAACCACCGCGCGCTGCGCGGACTGCCCGCCGAGGAGCTGGCGCTGGAGACGGCCGCAGCCGGGAGCTGCTGGAGGACCTGCTGGAGCGGCCGGTCACCGGCTTCTGCTACCGTACGCGCGGTCGACCGGCGGCCGTCGCGGCGGCCAGGGACGCCGGCTACACCATGCCGTCGCCATCGACCACTGCGCGCTGACCGGGCGCTTCGCCCTGCCGCGCTGCTACATCGGCGAGCGGACAGCGCCTGGCGGCTGTGGGCCAAGCGCGTCCGGCACCGGGTCAGGTCCTGGCAGCGCACCGACCGAAGGGGCACGGCATGAAGGTCCTGCATGTCATCACCGGACTGGGCGCGGGCGGCGCCGAGCAGCAGCTGCGGCTGCTGCTGCGGCACCTGCCCCGGAGTACCACTGCGACGTGGTCCCTGACCAACCCCGGGATCGTCGCCGCCGGGCTGCGTGCGGACGGGGTCAGGGTCGGCAACCTGGCCATGCGCGGCAACCGCGACCTGTCGGCGGTGCCCCGGCTGGCCCGGCTGATCCGCCGGGAGGGCTACGACGTGGTGCACTGCCACCTGTACCGGGCCTGTGTCTACGGGCGGATCGCCGCCCGGCTGGCCGGGGTGCGCGCCATCGTCACCACCGAGCACTCGCTGCTGGCGCAGACCATCGAGGGCCGCCGGATCCTGGGCGTGCGCGCCCTGTACCTGGCCACCGAGCGTCTGGGCCGGTGCACGGTGGCGGTCTCGCAGGCGGTGGCCGGGCGGCTGGCGGACTGGGGCGTGGCCGGGAACCGGGTCCGGGTGATCCCCAACGGCGTCGGGGCGGCGCGCTACCGGCAGCCCGCGCGGTCCGCGCCGCCCGGCAGGCGGTCCGGGCCGGGCTCGGCCTGCCCAGGACGCCTTTGTGTCGGCGGGGTGGGCCGGCTGGTGCCGGGTAAGCGCTTCGACATCCTGATCGACGCGCTGGCGCTGCTGCCGCGGACCGGCGCGGGACCGGCGGTGCGGCTGCTGCTGGTCGGCGACGGCAGCGAGCGCGCGGCGCTGGAGCGGCGCGCGGCGGCCGGGTGGCCGACCGGTGGTGTTCGCGGGGGAGCGCGACGACGTCCCGGAGCTGCTGACCGCTGCTCGACGCGCTGGCCGCGCCGTCCACCGTGGAGACCTTCGGGCTGGCGCTGCTGGAGGCCCTGGCCGCGGGCCTGCCGGTGCGCTGGTCCTCCGGCCCGGCGCTGGCCGAGCTGCCCCAGGGGGCCGCGCCCGGCGCCCGGCGGACGGTGGCCCGGCCCGAGGCCTACGCGGCCGAGCTGGAGCAGCTGCGCACCGCCGCCGCGGCACCGCCGGGCGCCCCCTGGACCAGCCCGAGGCGGTCCGGCACTACGACATGGCCGGCTGGCGCTCGCCGTCGCCGAGCTCTCAGCAGGTCACCGCCCGCACCGGGCGCACCGCGCCGCGGTCCCGAGCACGCAGTCCCGAGCGCGCATCCCGGACCGCGCAGTCCCGAGCGCGCCCTCCCAGACCGTCCCGCACCCGATCGTGCCCGTCACCGAGGAGACCAATGTTCACCACTGACCGCAGCCTGCGCCGCTGGTGGCCGATGCTGGCGGCGGTGCCGCTGGGCGCGCTGTGCGGGGGCGTGTACGCCCTGGTCGCGCCGCCCGCCTATGTGGCGAACGCCTATGTGATGGCGGTGCCCCGGGCCGGGGCCGACAGTGCCACCGCGGTCGACTTCGCCCAGGCGTACGGCCGGATCATCAGCCAGCCGGAGATCCTGCTCACCCCGGCGGCCAGGACCGGCGTACCGATGGCCGAACTGTCCGCCCGGATCGAGGCGGTCACCTCCCCGGACGCGCCGATGATCCAGATCAGCGGCACCGCCGACCGGGCCCGGCTGGCGGCCAGGGAGGCCAACGCCGTGGCCGGTTCGCTGGTGGCCTTCGGCAACGCCACCACCGGGCAGACCGGGGTGCGGCTGCTGCCCTTCGCCACCGCGGCCGCCCCGGCCGCCCCCAGCTCCCCCTCGCACAGCATCGACCTCGCGGTCGGCGTCGCGGCCGGACTGCTGCTCGGCGGGCTGGCGATGATGGCCCGCCAGCAGCCCGCCGCCGGACCGGCCGCCGGACCGGCCGCCGCCGAGGGCGACCCGGTGGCCGGACTGCCCCAGCCCCGCCCGCTCGCCGACGGCGAGACCATGCCCGGCGGCGCGCCCGGCAGCAGCACGCCGGCAGCACAGCCGGCAGCGCCTCCGGCAGCGCGCCCGGCGCCCCGGCGGAGGCCGCCGCCCAGCCCGAGCGGCCGGCCGCCGACGCCGCCACCGACACCGCCCCGGCGGCCGCCGCCGGCGCCGAGCCGGACCCGGCGGCGGAAGGGGCGGCGCAGGAGCCCGCGCGTCCGCGACCCGGGGCGAAGGCCAAGGCCCGCGGATGACCGCGCCCGCCGTGTGGACCACCGAGGTCCACCGCGACCCCGCCGTCTTCGAGGCGCTGGCCGAGGAGTGGGACGACCTGCTCGACCGCTGCTCCCCGGCCACCCCGTTCCAGAGCCACGGCTGGCTCTGCTCCTGGTGGCAGTCCTACGGACGCCCGGGCAGGCTGCGGCTGGTGACCGTCCGCCGGGGCGGGGTGCTGGTCGCCGCCGCGCCGCTGATGGCCCGCAACCGGCCGCTGCCGCGGCTGGTCCCGATCGGCGCCGGGCTCACCGACTTCCTCGACGTGCTGGTCGACGACCGGCACGCCGACCAGGCCGCGGCCTTCCTGGCCCGCACCCTCGGCCAGGAGCTGGGCCTGACCCGGCCCTGGGCCGCGCTCGACCTGCGCGAGCTGCGCCCGGACGCCGCCGCCCAGCACCTGGTCGCGCACTGGCCGGGCGCCGTGCGCACCCTGCCCGACTCGATGTGCCAGCACCTGCCCGGAGTTCCGGTCGAGGACCTGCTCGTCCGGCTGCCCGGGCGCACCGCCCAGCGCACCCGGGTCAAGCTGCGCAAGCTCGCCGCCGCCGGGGTGGAGACCCGGCTGGTGCCCCGGCCGAGGTCCCCGGGGCCGTCGACGAACTGCTGGCGCTGCACGAACTCCAGTGGCGCGGACGCGGGGCGACCCCGGAGCACCTGCGCCGACGCTTCGCCGAGCACCTGCGCCGCGCCGCCGGACGTTTGTGCGCCGCCGACCGGGCCGCGATCCGGCAGTACCGGCTGGACGGCCGGCTGATCGCCAGCGACCTGCAACTGCACGGGCGCGACCTGAGCGCCCTCTACTTCTACGGGGTGCACCCGCAGGCCCGCGAGCGGATCGACATTGCCGGGATGCTGTTCCGGGAGAGCCTCGCCCACGCCGCCGAAGCCGGCCGGCGCGAGGTCAGCCTGCTGCGCGGGAACGAGCCCTACAAGCAGCGCTGGCGTCCGGAGCAGGCCCGCAACCAGCGGCTGCTGCTCGGCGGCGCACCGGCGGTGGCCCTGTACGCGGGCTGCGCCCGGCTGCGCCGCGCGGTGCTGCGGACGCTGCGGGCCAGAGCCCCCTGGCTGGCCGCCGTCCGCGCCCGGCTGCGCGGCTGAACCCCGGGCCCCGGGCGGGTCCGGACCCGGACCCGGACTCCGCGTCCCGCAGCACCGCGAACCGCCCCCGCCGTGACCACACGGCGGGGGCGGTTCGCGGTTCGCGGCCGGCTACCGCGAGGCGGCCTTCGAGGCGTCCTTGGCGGCGTCCTTCGCGGCCGGTGCGGTCCCGGCCGTGGGCGGGCTCTGCGGGGCGGCGGCGGGCTTCGCCGGGCCGGCTGCCGAGGGGTGCGGCAGGGCCGAGGCCCCGCCGGTACCGGCGGGCCCGCCCCGGGTGGAGGGCCGGGCGGGCGGCCGAGCCGGCCACCGGCGCCGGGAAGGCGGGGGCGGAACCGCCGGTCCCGGCGTGCGGCGTGGCGCTCGGGGCGACCGGTGCGGCGGCCGGGGCACTCGCGGCCGCGGTGGCGGACGGGCCGGCGTGGGGGGTCGCCGGGGCGGTCGGGTGGCGGCGGCGGACGGGCTCGGCGGGGAGACGCTCAGCATCCGCCGGAACACCCCGCTGGCCTTGGGTTGCTCGGGCAGCGCCACACCCCGTGCGGGCAGTAGTCGGTGACGGTCTGGTAGAGGGTGTCGTGGGTGCTGATCCAGTCCAGCATCCGCTGCACGTACACCGGGTCGTCGCCCCGGTTGTACATCCCCCACTCCGGATAGGACACCGGCTTGTGTGCTGCTTGGCGAAGCGCACCTGCGCCAGCAGCCCGTAGGGCTCGTGGATGTAGGAGTCGAAGTCGCCGGTGACGTCGGGGTCGTCCGCGGCCATGTCGTAGCTGTCCATCCCCATGACGTCGGTGACGTCGTCGCCGGGGTAGCAGTCGGGCCACGGGTGGGCGTCCGTGCCCGGGTCGGGGCGAACTCGAACCGCAGGTGCTGGCCGGGGACCGTGCGCATGGCGTCGACGACCCGCCGCCAGTACGCCTTCCAGGCCGCCGGGTCCGGGCCGCAGCGGCTGGTGTAGGTGGTGCCGTTCATCTCCCAGCCCAGGGTCAGCACCGCGTCCGGCAGGCCCAGCGCGACCAGCCGCTGGGCCAGCAGGGTGAAGTGCGCGTCGTTCTGCCCGTCCGCGCCCTCCCGCAGCTCCTGCCGGACCTCCTCGTCGGGGACGCCGGCCTCGTTGTCCGGCAGCATCGGGGTGCCGATCACCAGCAGCCGGTCCGACTGCTCGCCCTTCCAGGCCGCCCACGCGCCCAGCAGCGAGGGGCTGCCCTCGATGTCGTCCCAGTGGTTGCCGGGCAGATAGGTGTGGCCCACCTGGATCGGGGCCCCGCCCAGCCACTCACTGAGCCTGGTCTCGGCCGCGTCCGACTCGTCCGAGCCCAGGAACAGCCCGAACGGCACCCGGTGCGGCGGCAGCACGGTGTCGTCCGCGGGATCGGCCGCGGTGCCCGGGGGGTTCGGGGCGCTGCCGTCGGTCAGCGCGACCAGTCCGAAGGCCGTGCACAGCACGGTCAGCACCGTCAGCAGCACCCGCCACCGCCGCATCGGCCCTCCACCTCGCTCACGACTGACTCACCGGCACCTGGCCCGGCCTCCACGGTAGGCGTCGCCGGCGCCCCCACCTCGCAGGACACACCCCGTGTGCCGGGCGGACATGTGCCGGGCGGAAACCGCCGCAGCCCCTAACGTCGTCACATGCGCACCGCCCTGCTCGGCATCCTCACCCCGATCGCGCTGTCCGCCGCCCTCCTGCTCGGCACCGCCGTCCGGGACCACCGGCCCGCGCCCTTCGGCGACGACCTGGTGGCCCGCTCCGCGAGCGCCGTCTCCGCCGACGCGCTGCGTCCGGGCGGCGACCGCTCGGTCCAGGCGTACGACCGGCGCAGCGGACGCTCCGTCTGGTCCTACCGCAGACCGGGCCGCACCCCGGTGCGGCTGGTGGTCGCGGCCGGGACGACGGTGGCGGTCTGGGACGACGGCATGCTCACCGGGATGAGCCCGGACCAGCCCGCCGTCCGCTGGCACCGCTTCGTACCGGCCTGGCCGGCTGGCTGGCGCAGCTGCGGCTGACCCGCGCCGCCGACCGCGGCGTGCTGGTGACGCCGCTCGACGCGGCGCGCCTTCCTGGTGCTCACCCCCGGGCTGGTGGTGACGTACACCACAGCGACGGGGCGATCCGCACCGACACCCTGCCGCCGCCGGGCTCGCCTACGACCCGAGCCGGGCGCTGGTGATCGGCGAGACGGTGGTGGTCACCCGTCCCTGCGCTGCCACGGCGCTGTGGAGGGCTTCGGCCGGGACGGCCGCCGATGGCATGCTGGTCGGGCCGCCGGCCGGCCGCCCGGCCCCGGCGCCGCGGCGCCGCCGCGGGCGTCCGGCCCGGCCCCGGCAGCGGCCCGCCCCGGTAGACTGGGCCCCTTGAGCTGGGCCGGTGTCGACGGCCCGCGCAGTGCCGCCCGGAGTGTCTTCAGCATGATCGCCGCCAACGCCATCGAACTGCGCGCCGGCGCCCGCATCCTGATCGAGTCGGCCAGCTTCCGGGTCGCGCCGGGACCGCATCGGCCTGGTCGGCCGTAACGGCGCCGCGAAAGACCACTCTCACCAAGTTCTCGCGGGCGAGGGCACCCCGGCCGCGGGCTCGGTCACCATCAGCGGCGAGGTCGGCTATCTGCCGCAGGACCCGCGCACCGGTGACCTGGAGGTGCTGGCCAGGGACCGCATCCTGTCCGCCGCGAACTGGACTCGGTGCTGCGCAAGATGCGTATCGCCGAGGACAAGATGGCCAATGGCAAGGGCCAGACCGCGACGACGCGATGAAGAAGTACTCGCGGCTGGAGACCGAGTTCCTCACCAAGGCGGCTACGCGGCCGAGGCCGAGGCCGCGACCATCGCCGCCAGCCTGGCCTGCCGGACCGGTCCTGGCCCAGCCGCTGCACACCCTCTCGCGGTCAGCGCCGCCGGTGGAGCTGGCCCGGATCCTTTTCTCGGACTCCGACACGCTGCTGCTCGACGAGCCGACCAACCACCTGGACGCCGACTCGATCATCTGGCTGCGGGACTACCTCAAGTCCTACCGCGGCGGATTCATCGTCATCTCGCACGACATCGAGCTGGTTGAGACCGTGGTCAACAAGGTGTTCTATCTGGACGCCAACCGGACCTGCATCGACGTCTACAACATGGCTGGAAGCTTTACCAGCAGCAGCGTGAGGCGGACGAGAGCGCCGCAAGCGCGAGCTGCCAACGCCGAGAAGAAGGCGTCGCAGCTGAACTCGCAGCGACAAGATGCGGGCGAAGGCGACCAAGACCGTGGCCGCGCAGAACATGGCGCGCCGGGCCGAGAAATTGCTCTCGGCTTGGAGGCCGTGCGCCAGTCGGACCGGGTCGCCAAGCTCCGTTCCCGGATCCCGCGCCCTGCGGCAAGACCCCGCTGACCGCGAAGGCTGTCGAAGTCCTACGGTTCGCTGGAGATCTTCACCGATGTGAACCTGGCCATCGACAAGGGTTCCAAGGTGGTCGTGCTGGGCCTGAACGGCGCGGGCAAGACACGCTGCTGCGGATGCTGGCGGGGGTGGAGCAGCCGGACACCGGCGAGGTCCTCCCCGGCCACGGCTGAAGATCGGGTACTACGCCCAGGAGCACGAGACCCTGGACAACGACCGCACGATCCTGGAGAACATGCGTCGGCCGCGCCGGACCTGGACCTGTCGAGGTGCGCAAGATCCTGGGTTCCTTCCTGTTCACCGGCGACGACGTGGACAAGCCGGCCGGGTGCTCTCCGGCGGCGAGAAGACCCGTTTGGCCCTGGCCACGCTGGTGGTTTCCAGCGCCAACGTGCTGCTGCGACGAGCCCACCAACAACCTGGACCCGGCCAGCCGGGAGGAGATCCTGGGCGCGCTGCGGACCTTCACCGGCGCCGTGGTGCTGGTCACCACGACGAGGGCGCGGTGCTGGCGCTGGAGCCGGAGCGGATCATCCTGCTGCCGGACGGCGTGGAGGACCTCTGGAACGAGAGCTACGGGGACCTGGTCTCCCTGGCCTGACCGCCCGCCCGCCGCGGCCCTGCGCGATCCCCCGACGGGTGAGTAGTCGGGGATCATGCATCTGGACCAGAAGAGTTCATATCGTCGGACAGTTCGCCGGATCGGGTGTCCCAGGAGTTTACCGGGGTCTCGGAAAATCCAGTTCATTCCCCATTTACCGCTGCTGATCAGCATATTCACTTCATCGGCACAGTTCTGCCGGGGGGCGCGAAGCCCGGCAGCGGGCGCTCGGACTGCACGCGGGAACGCCCTTGGCTCGGAATTTCCGGGTATCGACCTTGCGGAATGGGTGGCCAGAAGGCCCCCATGGGTGATCATGGGATTCCAACAGAGCACTTGCTACGAGGAGGCACGGGTGGCCGAGACTCTGAAAAAGGGCAGCCGGGTGACTGGTGCCGCACGGACAAGCTCGCGACCGAGCTCAAGCGGAAGTACGACTCCGGCGCGAGCATCAGGGCACTTGCGGAGGAGACGGGCCG
This sequence comes from Streptacidiphilus sp. 4-A2, assembly GCA_014284505.1. Classification (GTDB taxonomy): domain Bacteria; phylum Actinomycetota; class Actinomycetes; order Streptomycetales; family Streptomycetaceae; genus Streptacidiphilus. Next base: position 8,602,536 of record JAAFYY010000001.1, read on the forward strand.
TTCCTACGGATTCGTCCACCGCATGCTCAGCGAGTCCGGGTTTCCCTCCGCGGTCGCGGTGGTGCCACGCGCGGTAAGTCCAAGGCTGCCACGGCAGCCGGATCCTGACCCTCCGGTCACGGGTCCATCAGCTAAGCCCTGGCGCTTCGGCGGTTTGGGGAGTGACCGGTATCCCGGCCTCCCACCCGGCCGCCGATCGTCGTGTCACGGGCATTACTCTTCAGTAGCTTCGTATCCCCAAGCTGCCGGAGGTCCCCGTGTCCAGTTCCGCCCGCACTTCGCAGTCCGGCTTCGGCGCCGACCCGCCGACTGGGAGCAGACCGGCGTCCGGCTCGACATCGACGGGGCCACGGCCACCGTCACCCTGTGCCGCCCCGAGCGCCGCAATGCCCAGTCGCCCGCGCTCTGGCGGGCCCTGGCCGCCATCGGGCGCTCGCTGCCCGGCAGCGTCCGGCTGGTGCTGCGGGCCGAGGGACTGTCCTTCTCCGCCGGTCTGGACCGGGCCATGTTCACCCCCGAGGGCATCCCCGGCGAGTCCAGCCTGCTCGACCTGGCCACCGGTGACGGCGAGCAGCAGATCGCCGGATTCCAGGAGGCGTTCACCTGGTGGCGCCGCCCGACCTGATCACCGTCGCCGCGGTGCAGGGCCACGCCGTGGGCGCCGGGTTCCAGCTGGCCCTCGGCTGCGACCTGCGGGTCTGCGCCGAGGACGTGCAGTTCTCGATGCGGGAGACCTCGCTCGGCCTGGTCCCCGACCTGGCCGGGACCAAGCCGCTGGTGGACCTGGTCGGCCCGGCCCGGGCGCTGGAGATCTGCGGCACCGGCCGCTGGGTGGCGGCGGCCGAGGCCGAGCGGATCGGCCTGGCCAACCTGGTGGTGCCGGCCGCCGAGCTGGACGCCGCCGCGGCCGACCTCGGCGCCGCGCTGCTGGCCGCCCCCCGGGACGCGCTGATCGAGACCAAGGCGCTGCTCCAGGGCGCGCCCGGCCGCACCCACGAGCAGCAGCAGGCCGCCGAGCGCGCCGCCCAGGTCCGCCGGCTGCGCGACCTGGCCGGGGTGGCGGAGTAGCCAGGCCCGTTAGCCCGTCCGGTGCGCCCGCCTGGCGGCCGGCCAGGCCCGCTTCTAGGGTGGCGGGGACATGTCCCGGTTGTCGGCTGCGTCCGCCTTCGCCGGGAATGCCCGACGAGGGAGCCGCCATGACCGACATCGCCAAGCAGCCCGCCCCCAAACCCGGCCCGGGGGACTCCGCCCGGACCACCCGCCCCGGCGAGCGCGGCGCGTACCTCCATCGCGGTGGGGTGGTCGAGAAGATCGCCGGAATCGCGGCCCGTGAGGTCGACGGCGTGTACGCGCTGGGCAGCGGCGCGCGCGGCTTCGGCGCGGTCCGCGAGCGGGTGCCCGGAACCCGGCCCAATGTCGGCCGGGGCGTCAAGGGCGAGGTCGGCGAGAAGCAGGCAGCGCTGGACATCGACCTGATCGTCGAGTACGACGTGCCGATCCACAAGGTGGCCGCCTCGGTCCGGGTTCATGTGATCGAGGCGGTCGAGCGCACCACCGGGCTTGAGGTGGTCGAGGTCAACATCTCGGTCAACGACGTCCACCTGCCCAGTGACCAGGACGACGAGGACTCGTCGAGAGCAGGGTCCAGTGATGCTGCCCGCGTTCTGCCTGGCGGTCGGCATGGCGCTCGGCTTCGCCGGGTACTTCGGCGGTTTCGGCGCGTTCCTGCTGGTGGCCGCCCTGGGTGCGATCGGCTTTGTGGTCGGCCGGCTGCTCGAGGGCGACCTGGAGTTCGGCGACTTCGTCCGGCCCAGGGGCCGGAACCGCCGATGACCGAGGGCTCCGCCGCCGACGCCGCCTCCCCGGTGCCCCTGCCCGCGCCCTTCCCCCGGCCGAACGCGGCGGTCTGCGGATCGCCGACCGGGCACTGGCCCGGATCGCGGCCCAGGCCGCCAGCGAGGCGCTGGCCGAGCAGGCCCCGGAGCCGGACCGGCTCGACTTCCCCCGGGCCTCGGCCAGCCAGGGGCGGCGCGGCCTGCGGCTGCGGCTCGGCATCGACCTGCCCTACCCGGTGGACATCGCCGCCGCCACCGGCGCGGTGCACCACCAGGTGGTGCACCGGCTCCAGCAACTGGCCGGGGCCGCGGAGCCGACCATGGCGCTGGTCGTCGAACGGCTGGTGCCGCCCGCGCCCGGCGAGCTCCGGTGACCGCCCCCGCCGCGGTCCCCCGTCCCGGTCCGGCGAGCCCGGGTCCGGCGAGCCCGGCGCGGCCGAGCCCGACGCCGCCGGTGCCCGGACGGTCCGCCGCTGCTGCGGCCGCGCCGGCTCTGGTCGGTACGGCGCAACGCCTCCGCGCTGACCGCCCTGGCCGCGGTCTTCCTGGCGGGCGCGGTGCTCTACGAGGAGCTCTACATCCACACCGGCCACCGCGCCCACGCCTGGCGGACCCGGATCACCGACACCCTGGCCGACCACCACCTGAACAGCGGCTGGGTGATCGGCTCGGCGCGCTGTGCTGCGTGCTCGGCCTGTGGCTGCTGACGCTGGCGGTCACCCCCGGGCTGCGGGCGCTGCTGCCGATGTCCCCGGCCGGGACCGGCGGGCTGCGGGCCTCGCTGGACCGCGGCGGCGTCGCCGCGATGCTGCGCCGGACCACCCTGGAGGTGCCCGGCGCAGCGCGGCCAAGGTGCGGGCGGCCGCCGCCGGGCCCGGATCCGCGCCGACGTCCGCTACGGCTCGCACGAGGAGGCCCGGGCCGCGATGGTGGCCGCGCTGGCGGCCGAACGCGACCGGATGGGCCTGGCCCGGCCCCCGGCGATCCAAGTGAAGGTCAGAAGCAGCCGATGACCCGTACCGCGTTGAACCGGACCCTGCTCGCCCTGGCCGGGATCCTGCTGCTCGGCGGCGGTGTGCTGCTGCTGATCGGGCGGCCTCGACCTGGACCGCCACTGGCACCTGGGGCTGCCGCACGGCTGGCCGTGGAGCGGGCCGCACCAGGCCGTGCTCAGCCCGGTGGCGCGCACCCGCTGGCGCGGCAGCTCCTGGTGGTGGCCGGTGGTCTTCGGCGGCCTCGCCGTCTGCGCGCTGCTGGCGCTGTGGTGGCTGCTGGCCCAGCTGGGCCGGGGCCGGGCCGGGGATCTGCCGGTGCCCACCCCCTGGCAGCCGGCCCGCCCCTCCCGGGCCGCCCGCCGTCGCAGCGGGACCCTGGTCCGCGGCAACGCGCTGGCCCAGGCCATGGGCGCGGACGCGGAACGGCTGCCCGGGGTCGCCGCCGCCCGGGCCCGGCTGCTCGGCCGCTCGCACAGCCCCCGGGCCCGGTTCGCGCTGACCCTGGCCCCCGGGGCCGGGCCGGAGGAGGCGCTGCGGGCGCTGGGCCGCGGTCCGGTCACCTCGGCCCGGGCCAGCACCGGGCTGACCGACCTCCCGGTGGAGGTCAGGATCCGGGCTGAGAGCGGTCCCGCGGACCGGGTGGAGTGAGCCCGGGGGAGTCCTGCTCCGCCAGCCGGAAGGCGGTGTTCACCAGCGCCACATGGGTGAACGCCTGCGGGGTGTTGCCGAGCTGGCGGCCCACCCGAGGGTCCCACTCCTCGGAGATCAGGCCCAGGTCGTTGGCGATCGCCGCGACCCGCTCGAACAGCAGCCGGCCCTCCTCCCGGCGGCCGATCGCCACCAGCGCGTCGGCCAGCCAGAACGAGCAGGCCAGGAACGCGCCCTCCTCCCCCTGGAGCCCGTCCACCTGGGAGTCCTCGGCCTCGCCGGTGGAGTAGCGCAGGATGAAGCCGCCGCGGTCCAGCTGGTCCCTGACCGCCTCGACCGTGCTGATCGCGCGGGTCGTCCGGCGGCAGGAACCCGGTCTTCACCACGAACAGCGTGGCCGCGTCCAGCTCCTTGCCGCCGTAGTACTGGGTGAACGCGCCACCCCGGGTCGTAGCCCTTCTCGCAGACGTCGGCGTGGATGGCGTCGCGGACCGTGCGCCAGCGCTCGACCGGCGCGGGCAGCCCGCAGGACTCGGCCATCCGCACCGCCCGGTCGAAGGCCACCCAGCACATCACCTTGGAGTGCACGAAGTGCCGGCGCCCGCCGCGGACCTCCCACAGGCCCTCGTCCGGCTCCTGCCAGTGCTCCTCCAGGAACGTCATCAGCGCCCGCAGTATCCCCCAGACATGGCGCTCCATCGGGATGCCGGACACCATCGCCAGATGCAGGGTGTCCACCACCTCGCCGTAGACGTCCAGTTGGAGCTGGTCCACGGCGGCGTTGCCGAAGCGCACCGGCGGAGTCCTCGTAGCCGGGCAGCCAGTCGGCGATCACCTCCGGCAGCCGGCGCTCGCCGGCCACCCCGTACATGGTCTGCAGGTCGGCCGGGTCCCCGGCGATGGCCCGCAGCAGCCAGCCGCGCCAGGCGGCGGCCTCGGTGTGGAAGCCCCGCCCAGCAGCGCGGACAGGGTCATCGTCGAGTCCCGCAGCCAGCAGAAGCGGTAGTCCCAGTTCCGCTCGCCGCCGATCTGCTCCGGCAGTGCCGCGTGGCGGCGGCCACCATGCCGCCGGTGGGCGCGTAGGTCAGCCCCTTGAGGATCACCAGCGAGCGGATCACCGACTCCCGGTAGGGCCCCGGTAGTCACAGGAGTCCGCCCACTCCTGCCACTGCTCCAGGGTCTCCCGCAGCGCGCGCTCCGGGTCCTGCCGGGGCGGGGGTGGTGTGGTGCGAGGGCAGCCAGCTCAGCACGAACGGCACCCGGTCGCCCTCGTTCACGGTGAACTCGGAGACCGTGGCCAGCTGTTCGCCGAAGGTGTGCACCGAGGCGCGGCCCGCAACCACACCGAGTCGGACCGGCCACCGCCACCCGGTGGTGGTCGGTGCGCCGCACCCAGGGCACCACCCGCGCGTAGTCGAAGCGCAGCCGCAGCTCGCCGCGCATCCGGACGCTGCCGGAGACTCCCTCGACGATCCGCACCATGTCCGGGGTGCGGTCGCGCTGCGGCATGAAGTCGATCACCCGGTCCCGGTGGGCGTCTCCCACAGCGTCTCCAGGACCAGGCTGTCCCCGGTAGGAGCGGCTGTCGCAGAGCCCGGCCCCCTCCGGAGCCAGCCGCCAGTGCCCCTGCTCGTCGCCGCCGAGCAGCGCGGCGAAGCAGCTGGGCGAGTCGAACCGGGGCAGGCAGAGCCAGTCCACCGAGCCGTCCCGGCCGACCAGTGCCGCGGTCTGCAGGTCGCCGATGAGCGCGTAGTCCTCGATACGTCCGGGCACAGGGCGGGTCCCCAGCTGTCGGGCACGGGCGGGTCGCCCCGACGCTACCCTGGCACCGACCGCGGCGGCGGTCGGCGGTGTGTCGGCGGCCGAATCCGTGTCGGCCGGCTCCGCCCCGGCAGCCGCCCGTTCCGCCTCGGCGGCGGCCTCGGCGGCGGCAGCCGCGGCCTGGGCCGCGCGTCGCTCGGCCATGTACTCGGCCACGGTCTTCACCGGCGGCGGTCCGTCACCGGCGTCCTTCTCCTCGCGCCGGTCCCGGACGTCCCGCCGGAACAGGAAGAACCAGCCGATCGGCACCATCAGCGCGAACAGCCACCACTGGATCCGTAGGGCAGGTGCACGCCCTTGCCGACCACGGCCATGTCGTCGCTGGTGGAATCGGTCTGGGCGTTCGGGCCGGGGATCACCTGCGCCGAGTCGGCCGCGCTCAGCTGCGGGGTGGCGGAGACCAGGGCGAGGTACCCGGACACCACCGGGCGGTGCAGGAGCGGGGCCTCCAGCTTGCTGTTGATCAGCATCGCCTGGTGCGGCGGCAGGCCGCCGTTGTCGTGGATGCCCGAGACCGCCGTGGTCTCGTCCGGGACCAGCCGGCCGAAGACGGTGACGGTGCCGCCGGGCGTGCCGGGGACGCTCGGGAAATTCGCGGCGTCGATGCCGTTCGGGGCCACCCAGCCGCGGGCGACCAGCACCGCGTCGCCGTTGTCCAGGATCAGCGGGGTGACCAGGTAGTAGGCCGGTTGTCACCGGAGTTGTCGTTACCGGTTCCGGATGACGTACTGGTCCTTGACGTCGAACACGCCGGTCGCGGTCACATGCCGGTACATCTCGCTGTAGGGCACGGTCGCCCCTGGATGCGAGATCTGGTCCATCGCGACCGGGCCGCCGCCAGGTTCCGCGCGGTGGTGTTGTCGCTGCGGGTGGTCTGCTGGTAGCGGTGGAACTGCCACATGCCCAGGCCGTACATGACCGGGATCAGCATGGCGAAGACCAGAGTCAGGATCACCCAGCGCCGGGTCAGGAGGATGCGAAGCACGTCCCCGACGGTACCTCCGCCCCCTTTGCGTACCTTCGGCGGGGGCCCGCCCGGTGCCCGGCGTGTCCCGCCGGGCGGCGGCGGGGGTCACTCCGGCTGCGGTACGACGTCCCGCAGCAGTTGCAGGAACGCGGCCTCGTCCACCACCGGGGTGCCCACCTGCCGGGCCCGGCTGGCCTTGGTGGTCCAGCCGTCGGGCTCGTTGGTGACCAGCAGGCTGGTGCGGCTGCTGACCGAGGAGGCGACATGCAGCCCGGCCTCGGTCAGCCGGTCCTCCAGCAGCTCCCGGTCGGTCGCGGTGTCCCCGCTGATCGCCACCCGCATCCCCTGCATCAGCGGGGAGTCCGGCTGCCAGCGGCCCGGGTTGGGGTAGGGGCACGCGGGCCTGCGCCGGGCCGGGCGGTACGGGGCCCAGCCTCCGCCGCCCGGGGCGGAGCGCTCGCGCGCCGGGGCGGGCTCGTCCTCGCCCAGGTCGGTCGGCGGCACACACGGCGTCAGCGGCAGCGCCAGCCCGGCCTCCATCGCCAGCCGCAGGCTCGGCTGGAAGACCTCGGCCAGCACCCGGGCGTCGTCCAGCGCGTGGTGCGCCTGCCGGGGGACCACGCCGAAGTGGGTGGCCAGGGTGCCGAGCCGGTGGTTGGGCAGCGGCAGCCGCAGGTCCCTGGCCAGCACGATGGTGCACAGCCGCTGCTCCACCGGGACCCGGGAACCCATCCGGGCGTACTCACGGGAGATCATCGACCAGTCGAACAGCGCGTTGTGGGCGACCAGCACCCGCCCGGCCAGCCGCTCGGACAGCTCCTCGGCGATCTCCGCGAAGGTCGGCGCGGACGCCAGCAGCTCGCTGGTCAGCCCGTGGATCCAGACCGGGCCCGGGTCGCGGCCCGGGTTCACCGGGGTGTACCAGTGGTCGAGCACCTCGCCCTGGGGGTCGAGCCGGTAGACGCCGACCGACACCACCCGGTCGGTCCGGCCGAGGCCGGTGGTCTCGACGTCGACGACCGCCCAGCCGCCCGCCGGGTAGGGGTGGGCGGTGGCGCGCGTGCCCGTGCTGGTTTCCATGGTCGATCAGAATACGGTGTGCCCCCGACAGCTCCGACGGCGCGCGTCACCTCGGCGACGGCGCGCTCGCACGGACGGGTGACCGGGCGCCGGCGGCCGGGCGCGGAATAATCTTGCCCCGGGGGATGGTCGTACGCTGCGACCTTCGTACCAGGAGATGAGATTTTCATGCGCGCCACTGTCATCCGAGGAACCCGCGACATCCGTGTCGAGGAGGTGCCCGACCCGGTCGTCCGCGAGCCCGGCGACGCCGTCGTGCGTACCCTGCTGGCCTGTGTCTGCGGCAGCGACCTGTGGGCCTACCGGGGTGTCGCGGCGCGTCAGCCGGGGCAGCGGATCGGCCACGAGTTCCTCGGCGTGATCGAGGAGGTCGGCCCCGAGGTGCGTGCCTTCAAGCCGGGCGACCTGGTGGTGGCCCCCTTCGTCTGGTCCGACGGGGTCTGCGAGTTCTGCCGCGAGGGTTTGCAGACCTCCTGCCCGCACGGCGGCTTCTGGGGCACCCCGGGGTCGGACGGCGGCCAGGGCGAGGCGGTCCGGGTGCCCTTCGCCGACGGCACCCTGGTCCGGCTCCCCAAGGACGCCGCCTCGGACCCCCGGCTGCTGACCGCGCTGCTGGCGCTGTCCGACGTGATGTCCACCGGGCACCACGCGGCGCTGGCCGCCGGGGTGCGGCCCGGGTCCACGGTCGCCGTGGTCGGCGACGGCGCGGTGGGACTGTGCGGGGTGCTGGCCGCGCAGCGGCTCGGCGCCGGGCGGATCATCGCCCTGGGCCGCCACCCCGACCGCACCGCGGTCGCCCTGACCTTCGGCGCCACCGACATCGTCCCGGCCCGCGGTGAGGAGGCCGTGGCGGCGGTGCGCGAGCTGACCGCGGGGGTCGGCGCGCACGCGGTGCTGGAGGCGGTCGGCACCGAGGAGTCCATGCGCACCGCGATCTCCATCACCCGGGACGGCGGCGCCGTGGGCTATGTCGGGGTGCCGCACGGCGGCAGCGCGGGGGTGGACGTCGGGCAGATGTTCGACCGCAATGTCGCGCTGCGCGGCGGCGTCGCCCGGCCCGCGCCTACATCCCGGAACTGCTGGCGGACGTGCTGTCGGGGGCGGATCGACCCCTCGCCGGTGTTCGACGCCACGGTCGGCCTGGAGCAGGTGCCCGACGGCTACCGGGCGATGGACGAGCGCACCGCGCTCAAGGTCAAGATCGCTTTCTGAGCCCGGCCGCGCGTTGCCGGACCCGCCCGTCGCGGGTCCGGCAACGCGCCCTGCGGGAGGCGCCCCGCGCCCCGCGCCCCGCTCAGCGGAAGGCGCTCTGGCCGGTGAGCAGCTGACCGATCACCAGCTGGTGCATCTCCACCGTGCCCTCGTAGGTGGAGCACGCTCTCCAGGTTGGCCGCGTGCCGCATCACCGGTACTCGTAGCTGATCCCGTTCGCGCCGAGGACCGTGCGCGCGGTGTGCGCGATCTTCAGCGCCTCGCGGACGCTGTTCAGCTTGCCGTAGCTGACCTGTTCCGGCCGCAGCGTCCCGGCGTCCATCCGCCGCCCCAGGTGCACCGCCAGCAGCAGGCCCTTGTTGAGCTCCAGCGACATGTCCGCCAGCTTGGCCTGGGTGAGCTGGAAGCCGCCGATCGGGCGGCCGAACTGCTCGCGGTGATGCTGTACTCCCGGGCCGCCTCCAGACAGGAGCGGGCCGCGCCGAGCGCCCCCCAGACGATGCCGTAGCGGGCCTGGTTGAGGCAGGACAGCGGGCCCTTGAGGCCGCGTACCTCCGGCAGCACCGCGTCGGCGGGCAGCCGGACGCCGTCCAGCACCAGCTCGGCGGTGACCGAGGCGCGCAGCGAGGCCTTGTGCTTGATCTCGGGTGCCGAGAGGCCCGGGGTGCCGGCCGGCACCAGGAAGCCGCGGACGCCCTCGTCGGTCTGCGCCCAGACCACGGCGACCCCGGCCACCGAGCCGTTGGTGATCCACATCTTGCGGCCGTCCAGCACCCAGTCGCTGCCCTCGCGCTTGGCCCGGGTGCGCATCGAGGCCGGGTCGGAGCCGTGGTCCGGCTCGGTCAGGCCGAAGCAGCCGATGATCTCGCCCGCGGCCATGCCCGGCAGCCAGCGCTGCTTCTGCTCCTCCGAGCCCCAGCGGTGGATCGCGTACATGGCCAGCGAGCCCTGGACGGAGACCAGCGACCGCAGCCCGGAGTCGGCGGCCTCCAGCTCCAGACAGGCCAGCCCGTACTGGACCGCACTGGCCCCGGCGCAGCCGTAGCCCTCCAGGTGCATCCCGAGCGCGCCGAGCGTGCCCAGCTCCCGGGCCAGCTCGCGGACCTGCGGCAGTTCGCCGCGCTCGAACCAGTCGGCGATGTGCGGCTGCACCCGGTCGTCGCACCAGGCGCGGACGGTGTCGCGGACGGCCAGCTCCTCGGCGTCGAAGAGCCCGTCCAGGCCGAGCGGGTCGCGGGGGTCGGGGCGGCTCATGGGGAGACCTCACATTCGCTGTCGGTGTCGTCGGTGCAGTCGGTGCTGTTCGGGCCGGTGCCGTCGCGGCGCAGCCCGGGCAGCGGCCGGTCGGCCGGGCCGGCCAGCCAGGCGCGGACGGCGTCGTTGTGCTCGCCCAGCCGGGGCGGGGCGACCGGAGGCCGGACCGGGGTGGCCGACAGCCGCAGCGGGCTGCGGACCTGGGGTACCCGCCCGGGGCCGACCTCGACCACCGGCTCCAGGCCCAGCCGGTCGGCCAGCGCGAAGGCCCCGGCCAGGTCGTTGACCGGCCCGCAGGGCACTCCGGCCGCGTCCAGCCGTCGCTGCCAGTGCTCGGCGCTGCCGGCGGCCAGCGCCTGCTCCAGCTCCACGACCAGCGCCTCGCGGTTGCGCACCCGCTCCGGGTTGGTGGCGAAGCGGGCCTCCCCGGCCAGCCCGGGCCGGTCCAGCGCCCGCGCCAGCGCCTGGAACTGGCCGTCGTTGCCGCAGGCCACGGCGAGCAGCCCGGCGCCGTCCGGGCCGCAGCGCAGGGTCTGGTACGGCGCGATGCTGGGGTGCCGGTTGCCCAGGGCGCGCGGCGCGCGGCCGGTGGCCAGATAGCCGCCGGCCTGGTTGGCGAGCGAGCCGAGCAGGCTGGAGAGCAGGTTCACCTCGACCAGCTGGCCCTCGCCGGTGCGGTCGCGGTGACGCAGCGCGGCGAGGATCACCGCCACCGCGTCCTTGGCGGTGAGCACGTCCACCAGCGCCACCCCGGCCTTGTACGGCTCGCCCTGCTCCGGGCCGGTGATGCTCATCAGGCCGCCGACGGCCTGCACCACGAAGTCGTAGCCGGGCAGCGCGCTGTCCGCGCCGAAGCCGGTGATCGAGCAGTAGACCAGCCCGGGGTTGGCGCCCCGCAGCGCGGCGTGGTCCAGGCCGTGCCTGGCGAGCGCTCCGGGGCGGAAGTTCTCCACCAGTACGTCGGCGCGCAGCGCGAGTTCGCGTGCGGCGCGGAGGTCGTCCGGATCGCCGAGGTCCAGGGTGACGCCGTGCTTGGAGCGGTTGGCGGCGTCGAAGTAGGCGGCGGTCCCCTCGGTGAAGGGCGGGCCCCAGGCGCGGGTGTCGTCCCCGCCGCCGGGGCGCTCCACCTTGACCACGGTGGCGCCCAGGTCCGCCAGCGTGGAGGTGGCCAGCGGTCCGGCCAGCACCCGGCTGAAGTCGGCGACCAGGACACCGGCCAGCGGCGCGGCGGCGGGTTCGGGCACGGGCGGTCTCCATGGTGTCGGTGTCGGGAGTCGTCGGGGGCTGGGGCTGGGGGCCGGGGGTGCCTATGTTTCCGAGATCACCGGGGCGGCGGAATAGGCTCCGCCGGTGACTTGCGTCATCCGTACTGGACACGGTGGCGGGTTCGGGCCGGTCAGTGGCCGTGCCGCAGGGCCTCGATGCTGAGCACCGGCAGCGGCACCGACGGCCCCGGGTGCCGGACCGGCAGCCGCCGCGCCGCCCGCGGCACCGGCGGGAGCAGCCGGGGCAGCCGGACCGCCCCGTAGGGCCGCTTGCCGGGGTGCTGCCCCGGTCCTTTGCATGGTGTGATCATGTCATTCCTCCGGGGCGTCGACCGCCTGCGACCAGGGGCGAAGAGCCGCACCCTGAAAACGATCGGTACCCCCGGCGGTAGCGGCCCCCGGGGGAGCCCGGCGAAGGCTTTAAGCTGGAGGAAACCTGGGGGTGTGGAGCCTGTGCTGATCGACACGTTCGGCCGCCGCGCGGTGGACCTGCGCGTGTCGCTGACCGACCGCTGCAATCTGCGGTGCAGCTACTGCATGCCCGAGGAGGGCCTCAGCTGGCTGGCCAAGCAGGATCTGCTGGACGACCAGGAGGTCATCCGGCTGGTCCGGATCGCGGTCACCCGGCTCGGCGTCACCGAGGTGCGCTTCACCGGCGGTGAGCCGCTGCTCCGCCCCGGCCTGGTCGGTATCGTCGCCGCCTGCGCCGAGCTCGACCCCCGCCCCGAGCTCTCGCTGACCACCAACGGCATCGGCCTGGCGCGCACTGCCGGGGCGCTGCGCGCGGCCGGACTGGACCGGGTGAACGTCTCGCTGGACACCCTGGACCGGGAGACCTTCCGCACCCTGACCCGCCGCGACCGGCTGCACGACGTGCTGGAGGGGCTGGCCGCGGCCGAGGCGGCCGGGCTGCGGCCGGTGAAGGTGAACGCCGTGCTGATCCGCGGAGTCAACCAGCACGAGGCCGCTGACCTGCTGGAATGGTCCCTGGACCACGGCTATGAGCTGCGCTTCATCGAGCAGATGCCGCTGGACGCGCAGCACGGCTGGGACCGCGGGCAGATGATCACCGCCGAGGAGATCCTGCACCTGCTCGGCGAGCGCTTCGAACTGCACCCCGAGCCGGTGGCCGGCCGCGGAGCCGCCCCGGCCGAGCACTGGCTGGTGGCCGGCCGGACCGGCCCGGACGGCAGCCCGGCCCGGGTCGGCGTGATCGCCAGCGTGACCCGGCCCTTCTGCCGGGCCTGCGACCGGACCAGGCTGACCGCGGACGGGCAGATCCGGGACTGCCTCTTCGCCGTCACCGAGACCGACCTGCGCACCGCGCTGCGCTCCGGCGCGGACGACGAGGCCCTGGCCGACCTGTGGCGGACCGCGATGTGGGGCAAACGGGCCGGGGGCGGCATCGACGCCCCGGACTTCACCCAGCCCGAGCGGCTAGACATCACCGTCGCCATCGGCGGCTAGGTGTCACCGTCGCCATCGGCGGCTGGCTGCACCGTCGCCGCAAGCGGCTGAAGTCACTCCTGCGGGTCCTGCCACTCCGCCAGTGGCACCACGTCCTTGAGGAAGCCGCGCAGGTTGAGGAAGTCGGACAGGTACTCGCGGTGGTCCGCGCAGGCCAGCCAGGTCTTGCGCCGTTCAGGGGTGTGCAGCTTGGGGTTGTTCCAGGCCAGGACCCATATGGCAAGTGTCCGGCAACCCTTGGCGGAACAGTGCGGCATCTCGGTGCTCATGGGTGAAGTATCCCCGCCGTGCGCACTCGTACCGCAGACCGGCCCACGGGGTGGACACGTGGCCGGTGCGGCGTGCGGGGACATATGACGCGAAAGCGGTGACACCGGGCAGCCACGGGGGAGCTGCCCGGCGTCGGTCCGTCGCCCCGACGGGGGATGCGGAGCGCGCGTACGCAGTATTGCATGCGGGTATGGGTTTGGATCCGGGGAAGACGGGGAATCTTGCCCGACCGGCCACGCGCTTCTGCCCGGCCGTACTTTGTCGGCTCAGCCCTGCTGGGTGGGCGTCCCGGTGGTGTTCTGCGCGGGGACCCCGACGCCCGGTTCGAGCATCGCGGCGGCTGGTAGCCGACGAAGGTGTCCGGCAGGTCCGGGACGCCCTCACGGCCGGCGTTGGCGTACACCACCGCCAGATAGGGGATGAGGGTCCCGCCGACCAGGGCGATGATCGCGATGATCCGGGACTCCTGCCAGAGCACGATGGCCAGGATCACGCAGAGCGTGCGCACCGCCATCGAGAGCATGTAGCGCCGCTGCCTGCGCGGACGTCCTCGGTCAGACCGGTCCGCGCGCCGGTGATCCGCACGACCTCCGGGCCCTTGCCGACGCCCTTGCCGCCCTTGCCTGTGAACTTCCCCATGCGGTCACCGTACGCCGCCCGGTCCCCCGTTCGAGAGCGGGGCACCCGGTTTCGCAGGGGAATCCCCCGTGCGATCCCGGATGCCCCGGCAGTGGCGGACCGCCACTGCGGCACCGCGCCCGGGCTGCTACGCGCCGGCGCGGTGCTCCGTCCGCTCCCCGTCAGGACGCCTGGCTCACCGAGCTCATGTTGAAGTCGGCGACCCGGACCGGCGGCATGGCCGCCCGGGTGAAGTAGTCGCCCCACTCGCGCGGCAGGCAGCGCTCGGTCCGCCCGGCCTCGGTGATCCGGCTCAGCAGGTCCACCGGCGACTCGTTGAAGCGGAAGTTGTTGACCGCCCCCTTCACCTCGCCGTCCTCCACCAGGTAGACCCCGTCCCGGGTGAGCCCGGTCAGCAGCAGCGTCGCCGGGTCCACCTCGCGGATGTACCACAGGCAGGTCAGCAGCAGCCCGCGCTCGGTCCGGGCGACCATCTCCTCCATGGTGGCGCCGCCGCCGTCCGGCCCGTGCGCCTCGAGCACCAGGTTGTCGATCGCGGGCCGCACCGGCAGGCCGGTGAGCCCGGCCGAGTGCCGGGTCGTCAGCAGGTTGGCCAGCTCGCCGTCGCGCACCCAGTCCGTGGGCTGGAGCGGCAGGCCGTTGTCGAAGACCGAGGCGTCGCCGCCGGAGGCGTGGTTCAGCACGAACGGCGCGGCCTCCAGGCCCGGGTGCGCCGGGTCGCTGTACAGCCGCAGCGGCAGCGGGAGAGCCGCTCGCCGATCCGGGTGCCGCCCTCGCCGCCCGGCTTGGAGCTGCCGGGCTTGGAGAACACGGTGCTGCCCTCGGCCGCGTCCCGGGCGCCGGAGGACCAGCTCAGATAGACCATCAGGTCGGCCAGCGCGGTGGGCGGCAGCAGTGTCTCGTAGCGCCCGGCGGGCAGCTCGATCCGGCGCTCGCCCCAGGCCAGCCGCTGCGACAGCTGCTCCTCCAGCGCGGCCGGGTCGACGTCCCGGAAGTCCCGGGTGGCCGCTCCGGCCCAGGCGGAGCCGGTCAGGTCGGCGCGTTGGCGTGGGTGGGCTCGGTGGCGCAGCCAGCAGCCCGGTGGAGCTGCCCAGGTAGCTGGAGGTGACGCTGTGGTTGGCGAAGCCGTAGAGCAGCCGGCCGCTCTTGCGGGCCCGGGCGAAGGACTCGCCGAGGGCGGGCGCGAAGTCGGCGAAGACGCCGATGCCGGTCTCCGCCGGCCCGGCGGTGAAGTCGGAGCTGGGCCCGCCGGTCGGCCGCACCAGCGGCTGCGCGCTCGGCCGGACCGGCCTCACGGGCGGCCGCCTCGGCCGCGCGTACCAGCGACTCCAGTTCGCCCACGGTCACCGCCTCGCGGGAGACCACGCCCGCCGCGGTGCCCTCGCGGCCGTCCACGGTGGCGACCACGGTGAGGGTACGGCCGCGGGTCACCCCGTTGGTGGTGAGCGCGTTGCCCGCCCAGCGCAGGTTGGCGGTCGACGCCTCGTCGGCGATGACGACACAGCCGTCGGTGCGGGACAGCTCCAGCGCCCGCTCCACGATCTCATGGGGCGCTGCTGCCCGAAGGATCTGATCGGACATCAGTGACCGGCCTCCTGCTGAGTGTTGAGCACGTTGACGGAACGGAACAGGGCCGAGGGGCAGCCGTGCGAGACCGCCGCGACCTGGCCGGGCTGCGCCTTGCCGCAGTTGAAGGCCCCGCCCAGGTGGTAGGTCTGCGGGCCGCCGACGGCCTCCATCGAGCCCCAGAAGTCGGTGGTGGTCGCCTGGTAGGCGACGTCCTTGACCTGCCCGGCGAGCTGCCCGTTCTTGATCGCGAAGAAGCGCTGCCCGGTGAACTGGAAGTTGTAGCGCTGCATGTCGATGGACCAGGAGCGGTCTCCGAGGATGTAGATGCCGTCCTCGACGCCCGCGATCAGGCCCGCGGTGTCCGGGCCGTTCGCGGCGGGCTGGAGCGAGACATTGGCCATCCGCTGCACCGGGACATGCGCCGGGGAGTCCGCGAAGGCGCAGCCGTTGGACCGGCCCAGGCCCTGGAGCTTCGCCATCCGCCGGTCCAGCTGGTAGCCGACCAGGGTGCCGTCCTTGATCAGGTCCCAGGACTGGGTGCCCACGCCCTCGTCGTCGTAACCGATGGTGGACAGGCCGTGCTCGACCGTGCGGTCGCCGGTGACATGCATGATGTCCGAGCCGTAGCGCAGGCTGCCGAGCTTGTCGAAGGTCGCGAAGGAGGTCCCGGCGTACGCGGCCTCGTAGCCGAGGGCGCGGTCCAGCTCGGTGGCGTGGCCGATGGACTCGTGGATGGTCAGCCACAGGTTGGTCGGGTCGATGACCAGGTCGTAGCGACCGGCCCGGACGCTCGGGCCTTCATCTTCTCGGCCAGCAGCACCGGCAGCTCGGCCAGTTCGGCGTCCCAGTCCCAGCCGGTCCCGGTCAGGTACTCCCAGCCGCGCGCGGCGGGGCGGCCAGGGTGCGCATGGAGTCGAAGGCCCCGGTCCGCTCGTCCACCGAGACGGCTTCGAGTTCCGGGTTGAGCCGGATCCGCTGCTGGGTGGTCACCGTGCCCGCGGTGTCGGCGTAGAACTTGTTCTCCTGGACCGTCAGCAGGGTGGCTGTGACATGGGACACCCCGTCGGCCGCCATCAGCCGCGAGCTCCAGTCGGCCAGCAGCGCGGACTTCTCCGCATCCGCCACCTCGAACGGGTTGACCTCGTACGCGGACACCCAGCTGACGTCCCCGTAGACCGGCTCGTCGGCCAGCGCGACCAGGTCCTCGGTGCCGGAGGCGGCGCTGATCCCGGCGCTGATCCGGGCCACCGCGACGGCCTGATCGGCGACCCGGGCCGCGGCCTCCGGAGTCAGGTCGACCCCGGCCGCGAAGCCCCACGCCCCGTCCATGACCACCCTTACGGCGTAGCCGAGTTGCAGGGTGTCCGAGCTGCCTGCGGGCCGGGCGTCGCGCAGCCGCCAGGAGGCGCTGCGGACCCGCTCCAGGCGGAAGTCGGCGTGGCTCGCGCCCAGGGCGCGGGCGCGGGACAGGGCGGCGTCGGCCAGACCGCGCAGCGGCAGTGCCAGGAACGCGGGATCGATGGACGTGGGTGTGTCCGGCATCGAACTCCTCCGTGGGGACGGGTGCGGGCGGCCCCGGGTACGGGCGCCGTCTCGCATCCTGCCCTGTACCGGGCCGCTGGGAAAGCGATTGGCTTTCCGCCGCGGTGGCGGGGTACGGTGTGGACACAACGACGCGGGGTGGAGCAGCTCGGTAGCTCGCTGGGCTCATAACCCAGAGGTCGCAGGTTCAAATCCTGTCCCCGCTACTTTGTCAAGTCGAAGGGCCCGGCGCAGTCACTGCGCCGGGCCCTTCGGCGTGTCCGGCTGTCGCCGAGGGTCTCCAATCCGGTTGCCGCCGCCACCGCTGCCACCTGCGACGCCGTCAACCTGCTGATTTTCCGCACTGTGGGAAGCCCACAGTTCAGGGTCGGTGTCGCTGTCGGCAGTGGAATAGCCTCTGTCGTTTGAATGCGGATAGCGTCGCCAGCGTGCGCATGTCGCAACCATGTGCGGCGATACGCCCGCCAGAGACTCGTCCAGCGCAGAGAGAAGAGGTGGACTGTTGAGCCGCTCGGTTCTCGTCACCGGAGGCAACCGGGGCATCGGCCTCGCCATCGCCCGGGCCTTCGCGGAGGCCGGAGACAAGGTCGCGGTCACCTATCGTTCCGGGGAGCCGCCGGAGGGCCTGTTCGGGGTGCGGTGCGACATCACCGACACCGAACAGGTGGAGCGGGCCTTCAAGGAGGTCGAGGCGGAGCACGGCCCGGTGGAGGTCCTGATCGCCAACGCCGGGGTCACCAAGGACACGCTGCTGCTGCGGATGTCCGAGGAGGACTTCACCTCGGTCGTGGACACCAACCTCACCGGCACTTTCCGGGTGGTCAAGCGCGCCTCCAAGGCGATGATGCGGGCCCGCAAGGGCCGGGTCGTGCTGATCTCCTCGGTGGTCGGCCTCACCGGCTCGCCGGGGCAGGCGAACTACGCCGCCTCCAAGGCCGGCCTGGTGGGCTTCGCCCGCTCGCTGGCGCGTGAGCTCGGCCCGCGCAACATCACCGTCAATGTGGTCGCCCCCGGCTTCGTAGACACCGACATGACCGCGGTGCTCAGTGACGAGCGCCGCGCCGAGATCGTCGCGGGCGTCCCGCTCGGCCGCTATGCGGCTCCCGACGAGATCGCGTCCACCGTGCGCTTCCTCTCCTCCGACGACGGCCGCATACATCACCGGAGCCGTCATTCCCGTCGACGGCGGATTGGGCATGGGTCACTGACCATCATGAGTGGAATCCTTGAGGGCAAGCGCATCCTGGTGACCGGACTGCTGATGGAGTCCTCCATCGCCTTCCAGGTCGCGAAGCTGGCGCAGGAGCAGGGCGCGGAGATCATCCTCACCGCCTTCCCGCGCCCCTCGCTGACCGAGCGCATCGCCAAGAAGCTCCCCAAGCCCGCCAAGGTGCTGGAGCTGGACGTCACCAACCAGGAGCACCTGGACGGGCTGGCCGAGCAGGTGCGGGAGCACCTCGGCAGCCTGGACGGGGTCGTGCACTCCATCGGCTTCGCGCCCCAGGACGCCCTGGGCGGCAACTTCCTGAACACCCCGTGGGAGTCGGTCGCGACCGCGGTGCACGTCTCGGCGTTCTCGCTGAAGTCGCTCGCCATGGCCTGCCTGCCGCTGATGGAGGACGGCGGCTCGATCGTCGGCCTGACCTTCGACGCCACCATCGCCTGGCAGCAGTACGACTGGATGGGCCCGGCCAAGGCCGCGCTGGAGGCCACCTCCCGCTACCTGGCCCGCGACCTGGGCAAGCAGAACATCCGCTGCAACCTGGTCTCGGCCGGCCCGATCAAGTCGATGGCCGCCAAGTCCATCCCCGGCTTCGACGTCCTCGCCGACGCCTGGAACACCCGCTCCCCGCTGAGCTGGGAGGTCACCGACCCCGAGCCCGCCGGGCGCGGTGTGGTGGCGCTGCTCTCCGACTGGTTCCCGAAGACCACCGGCGAGATCGTGCACGTCGACGGCGGGCTGCACGCCATCGGCGCCTGAACGACCGTCACGCCCGCGAGGCCCGTGCGCTCCCCGCCGAGGGGGCGCACGGGCCTCGCGGCCTTCCGGGCCGCGGGTCCGGAAGGGCCGGTCAGGCGCCGGCCCGCACGGCCGGGGTGATCGTCGCCAGATAGCCGCGGACCTGCGCCGACGCCCCGTCGACGGCGGACCCGTTCGCGTCCGGGCCGTCGGTGTCCGGGCCTTCGGTGTCGAGGGCCAGGCCCAGGCCCAGGTAGCCGTCCGGGCGGATCAGCAGCAGGTCGCCCTCCTGGGCCTGGTAGCCGCGGCGGGCGTGGCCGTCGGTGTCGGTGAAGCCGAGGGCCCCGGCGGGCACCGGCAGGCCCGGTTCCAGCACCGCGACCGCCCGGGCCCGCGGCCCGGCCAGCGCGGCGGCCAGCCCGGCGGCCCGGGGGCCGAAACCGAGCAGGACCGGCTGCGCCCCGCTGAACAGCTCGAACAACCGCACCGGGCGGCCCTGCCGGTCGTGGCCGGGGGCGTCCGGCGCCCGGTCGCCCGCGCGCACCTCCCCGGGCGCCGCGCGCTGCTCGCTGCTGAGCGCGCTGTCCCGGTAGCCGAGGCCGAGCTGGTGCAGCCGCGGGTCGTCCCGGCGGTGCGCGTCCCGCTCCCCGGTCATGCCCTTGTCGTGCAGCCGGGTGCTGATCCCCAGCACGCCCGCGGCGACCGGCAGCCGCTCCTGCTGGTAGCTGTCCAGCAGCTCCGCCGGAGCCCCTTCGAGCACGGCCGCCAGCTTCCAGCCGAGGTTGTAGGAATCCTGGACGCTGGTGTTCAGACCCTGGCCGCCGGCCGGGGAGTGGACATGGGCGGCGTCGCCGACCAGGAACACCCGCTCCGCCCGGAATCGCTCCGCCATCCGGATGTTGGGCCGGAACAGCGAGCTCCACACCAGCCCGGTCAGCCTGACCCGCCCCGGCCCGGCGGCCCGGTCCAGCATCGACTGGAGCAGCGGCAGGGTGATCCCGGGCAGTTCGGTGTCCGGGGCCAGCGGCTGGAACAGCTGAAAGGTGTCGGTTCCGGCGAGCGGGCACAGCGCCGTCGGGGTCAGTCCGGGCTCGCCCCCGGGCAGCGGCCAGGTGTGCCAGTGGTCGCGGTCGACGCCCTCGGCGCGCACGTCGGCCACCAGCATCCGCTGCTCCTCCCTGGTCTCCCCGGCGAAGCCGATCCCGAGCAAGCGGCGGACCGTGCTGCGGCCGCCGTCCGCGCCGACCAGGTAGTCGGCCCTGACCTGCTCCTGCCCGCCCGCGCCGCAGTCCCCGGCCGCGCCGCCGTCCCCGCCCGCGCCCTCACCCGGATGGCGCAGTACGGCGGTGACGCCTCCGGCGTCCTGGCTGAGCGAGAGCAGTTCGGTGCCGTGCTCCACCGCGCCGCCCAGCTCGCCGAGGCGTTCGCGGAGGAGCCCGCCGGTGCGCCACTGCGGCAGCATCAGCGCGTTGGGGTAGGGCACGTCGGGGGTGGGCTCGCGCGGCTCGTCCATCCGGCCCTCCCAGACGACCCGGCCGTCCTGGTAGGCGCGCAGCGGCGGGTAGGGGCCGCCGTGCGCCAGGGCCCGCTCCAGCACGCCCAGGTCCTCCAGCACCTCCTGGGTGCGTGGTTGCAGGCCCTTGCCCCGGGAGCCGGCGAAGGGCCGGGCGTCCCGCTCGACCAGCCGGTGGGCGATGCCGCGCCGGGCCAGTTCGCAGGCCAGGACCAGCCCGGCGGGGCCGGCCCCGACGATCAGCACCCGGGTCCGCTGCTCAGTCTGTTCGGTCTGCTCAGTGGTCATGACTGTCCCCTGTTTGCTGAATCTAAATTCACTGGAATCTTGATTCAGATTAGCTGCTGCTAACGTCCCGGACAAGACAGGCGGAGCAGGGCGGCCGCCGCAGGGCGGGCGCGCAGGAGGCGGGGCCGTGCGAGCGGGAAGGATGGCGGTATGACCGGCGCAGGGGCAGTCGGGGTGCGCAAGGCGCGGGCCGCCGAGACCGAGGCCGCGCTCAAGGAGGCCGCCAAGCGGGTCTTCGCCCGCACCGGATACCTCAAGGCGAAGATCACCGACATCACCGCCGAGGCCGGGCGCGCGGCGGGCTCGTTCTACAGCCACTTTGGCAGCAAGGAGCAGCTGCTCGAAGCGCTGCTGGTGGACATGCTGGCGGAGGGCGACCGGCGGGTGGAGGAGCCGGGGCACAGCCCGGACTTCTCCGATCCGGCGGCGGTGCGCTGGCATGTCGCCGTGTACTGGCGCTTTGTCACCGAGAACCGGCCGGTTGTCGCCGCGCTCTACCAGGCCGCGATGGTGGACGAGACCTTCGCCCAGCGGCTGCGGCAGCTGCTGGAGCCCAACGTGCTCGACATCGCGGAGCATCTGGAGCATGTCCGCGCCGCCGGAGGGCGGCTGCCCGGGCGGCCGCTGGTGGTGGCCTCGGCGATGGTCTCGCTGATGTCCGAGTTCGCCGGAGCTGGCTGCTGGTGGCGGGCGGCGAGGGCGTGCCCGGCCTGACGCTGGACGACGAGGAGGCGGTGGACACCCTCACCGGCTTCATCGTCCACGGCATCACCGGACCCGCGAGCTGATCCGGGGCCGGCCGTCCAGGGATGCCCGGAGCCCGGCCGGCTCCGGGGTTCTGGGTGCTCCGGGGTTCTGGGGTGCTCCGGGGCTCAGGCGTGCGGGGCCGGGGACTCCGCGGGGGCGGCCGGGTTGGCCGGGGCGGCCGGGAGCTCGTCGAAACGGCAGCTCATCAGGCCGATGGCGGCCTCCAGTGAGGCCTTCTCGCCGTCGCCGTTGCGGATGGCGGACAGGATGCCGTCGTGGCTCACATACCGGTGCTCCGCCAGTTCCGGGCCGACGGACTGCCGCAGCTCGGTCCGCAGCACCTCGCCCAGGTCGGCGTAGAGCGTGGAGAGCACCTCGTTGTGGGCGGCGGCCATCACCGCCTGGTGGAAGGCGGCGTCGGTCTGGACGAAGTCCTCGACGTCCCCCGAGCGCCAGGCCTCCTCCCGTCGGTCGAGGGCGGTGGCCAGCAGCTTGAGGTCGGGCTCGGTACGCCGGGTCGCGGCCAGCCGGGCCGCCGCGGCCTCCAGGGCCAGCCGCAGCTCCACCACCTGGTCGCGGTCGGCGTCCGCGAAGCGCCGGTGCATCACCCCGGCCAGCTCGCTGGTCGCCAGCACATAGGTGCCCGAGCCCTGGCGGATGTCCAGCAGCCCGTTGTGGGCCAGCGCCCGGACAGCCTCGCGGACGGTGTTGCGGGCCACGCCGAGCTGTTCCACCAGCTCCACCTCGGTGGGGATGCGGGAGCCCACCGGCCACTCGCCGGAGGTGATCTGGGTCCGCAACTGCGCGATCACCTGGTCGGCCAGGGGCTCGCGCCTGGGCGAGGTCAGCGTCATGGCACTCCTGGGGCTGCACGGTAGGAGACGGGTGATCCATCATCCTGCTTCGATGTTCCCGGACTCTGCATCCTTCAACAAAATGCCATACTAAGTCATCCCATCATTCTATGATGGCCCCATGCCTGCCACCGAGATCGGCCCAGATGCCCCTGCCCCTGACACCGGCGCCCCACTGCTGCCGCGGACCGGGTCGGAGCCCGGCGCCGACCGCGCCGCCCGCAGGCTCCGCCGGCTGCTGCTGGCCGCTCTGGTGGTGGCGGCCTTCAATCTGAGACCCGCCGTGGCCTCGTTCGGTCCGCTGCTGGACCAGGTCCAGGCCGGGCTGCACATGAGCGCCGGCCTGGCCGGGGTGCTGATCGCGCTGCCCGGGCTCTGCTTCGCCCTGGTCGGTCTGGCCGCCCCGGTGCTGGCCCGGCGGTTCGGCCCCTCGATCGCCGTCTGCACCGGGATGGCGGCCGTCGCCCTCGGTCTGGCCGCCCGCGCCCTCGCCCCCGACAGCGCGATGTTCCTGCTGCTCAGCGCCTTCGGCCTGGCCGGGATAGCGGTGACCAATGTGCTGATGCCGGTCCTGGTCAAGCGGTACTTCCCGGACCGGGTCGGCACGGTCACCGGCCTGTACTCCATGTCGCTGGCGGTCGGCACCGCCGCCGCGGCCGCCCTCGCCGTCCCGCTGACCAGCGCGCTCGGCGGCAGCTGGCGGGCCGGGCTGGGCGTCTGGTCGGTGCCCGCGGCGGTCGCACTGCTGCTGTGGCTGGCCCGGACCGTTCTCACCCGCGGCGCCGGCGCCGCCGCCAGGGCCGGGGCGGCCGCCGCCGCGACCGGGACCGCCCGGCTGCGGATCAGCCGCAGCTGTACCGCCTGGGCGCTGGCGCTGTTCTTCGGCCTCCAGGCCGTCGCTGCCTACACGGTCATGGGCTGGCTGCCGCAGATCTACCAGGACGCCGGGATCTCCGCGACCGAGGCCGGACTGCTGCTCGCAGTGGTCCAGCTGGTCAGCGCGCCGCTCTCGTTCCTCATCCCGACCTTCGCCGCCCGGCTCAGCAACCAGGCGCCGATCGTGCTGGTGCTGGCGGCCTGCGGGCTGTCCGCCTACGCCGGGCTGGCCTTCGCCCCGGCCGCCGCGCCCTGGGCCTGGGCGGCCCTGCTGGGTCTGTCCGGCTCCGCCTTCCCGCTCGCGCTCACCATGATCGGACTGCGCTCCGGCACCCCGAGGGCGTGGCCCGGCTGTCCGCCTTCTGCCAGGGCGTCGGCTACCTGGTCTCGGTCCCCGGGCCGATCCTGATCGGCGTGCTCTACCAGCGCGAACACAACTGGTACGGGCCACTGGCGCTGCTGGCCGTACTGGTGGTCGTCCAGGCCGTGATGGGCTGCCGGGCGGCCCGTCCGGGCCAGATCGAGAACGAGGTGTGAGCCCCTTCGAAGCGTCCTCACCAAGGGGTGGCAGACTCCTGCCCATGCCATATCTTGATGAGAACCCCACCGGGGGACAGAAGAAGCTGTTGCAGATGTTCGGGGTCATCGGGGGGATCCTGGTGTTCATCGCGATCATCGCCACCATCGCCGCCAACATGGGCTGAGCCGAGCCGACTGAGCCGGGCCGAACGAGTCGAGCCGGATGGCGCCTTTTCTGCGAAGCTGGCGGTATGAGCGTCGACACGTCCCGCAGGATCATCGTCCTCCGGCACGCCAAGGCCGACTGGCCCGCCGTGCCCGACTTCGAGCGGCCGCTGGCCGACCGCGGCAGGCGGGAGGCCCCGGCCGCCGGGCGCTGGTTCGCCGGTCTCGGGCTGATGCCCGACCTGGCCCTGTGCTCCAGCGCCGAGCGGACCCGGGAGACCTGGAAGCTCTTCGCCCACGAGCTGCCGACCCGCCCGCGTACGGTCTACGAGGACCGGCTCTACGAGGCCGCGCCGGGCCAGCTGATCGAAGTCCTCCAGGAGCTCCCGGAGGAGGTCGGCACGGTGCTGCTGGTCGGCCACAACCCGGGAGTCCAGGGCCTGGCCGAGGTGCTGGCCGGAGAGCACGACGAGGACACCCTGCCCCGGCTGCGCGCCACCGGCTTCCCGACGGCGGCGGTCGCGGTGCTGACCGTGGACGTCCCGTGGAAGGCGCTGGAGCGGGGCGTCGCGCGGCTCACCAGCTTCCACGCGCCCAGCGCGGACTGACCACCCGCCCGGCGGGCGGCACGCGGCTGCGCGCCCCCGCCGGGTCCGCGGCGGCTCCCCGGGGGTCGCCCGGGGCAGGACCGGGGTCGCCCGGGTCCTGACCGGGGTCGCCCGGGTCAGGACGAGGGGAGCGAGACGCCGTCCGCGTCCTCGACCTCTTCGCGGGAGATCCCCAGCAGGTAGAGCACGGTGTCCAGGAACGGCACATTGACCGCGGTGTCCGCGGCCTCGCGCACCACCGGCTTGGCGTTGAAGGCGATCCCCAGGCCGGCCGCGTTCAGCATGTCCAGGTCGTTGGCGCCGTCGCCGATGGCCACGGTCTGTTCCAGCGCCACCCCGGCCTCCACCGCGAACCGCTCCAGCATCCGGGCCTTCCCGGCCCGGTCCACGATCTCGCCGACCACCCGGCCGGTGAACTTCCCGTCCACCGCCTCCAGCGTGTTGGCGGCCGCGAAGTCCAGCCCGAGCCGGTCCACCAGATCGTCGGTGACCTGGGTGAACCCGCCGGAGACCACCGCGACCTGGTAGCCGAGCCGCTTCAGCGTCCGGATCAGCGTCCGCGCGCCCGGAGTCAGCCGGACCGAGGCGCGGACCTTGGCCACGACCGCCTCGTCCAGCCCGGCCAGCAGCGCCACCCGGGCCCGCAGCGACTCGGCGAAGTCGATCTCGCCGCGCATCGCCGACGCGGTGATCTCCGCGACCTGCTCCTCGCAGCCCGCGTGGGCCGCGAACAGCTCGATCACCTCGTCCTGGATCAGGGTCGAGTCGACGTCCATCACGATCAGCCGTTTGGCCCGGCGCTGGAGACCCGAACGGACCACCGCGACATCGACCCGCTGCGCCGCGGCCTCCGGCGCCAGCGCGGCCCGCAGCACCGCGGTCGGGACCCCGGACACCGCCAGCTCCACGGCCGTGACCGGATACTTGGCCAGCCGGAACACCCGGTCGATGTTGCCGCCGCAGCCGGTGATCCGGGCGCTCAGCGCCGCGACCGCCGAGGCCGACAGCGGATGGCCGAGCACGGTGACATGGGACCGGCCCTCGCCGCGCGGGCGGTTGTCGCCGGTCCCGGAGATGACCTCGGCCTGAAGCCGCTGGCCCTCCGCCCACTGGTGCAGATTGGCCCGCAGCTCTCCCTCCAGCGGCGGCGCGGTCACCAGGGCGCACAGCACTATCCGGCCCCGGGTCACCACCTGCTCGAAGTCGACGACGTCGACGCCGTATTCGGCCAGGGTGGTGAACAGGCCGGTGGTGATACCGGGGCGGTCCTTGCCGAAGACCTTGACCAGCAGGGTCCTCGGCTCCGGGGTGGTGGGGATCGCCGGTGGGGCCGTGGGGGAGGGCACGGCGGCAGTGGTCGCAGCGGGGGAGGCCGCAGGGGCCGAGGGCGATTCGCTCATGGTGACTCCCACGCTACCGGGCCCGGACGAACGTTCAAGGCAGCGTCCCGCCCTCCGGACAGCCTGCCTCCGCCCGGCTCCGTCGTTTTCGGCCCGGTCGTTCGGGACGCCCGGCCCGGGTGTCCCGAGGTCAGCGCTCAGTGGTCAGCGTTCCGGCGGCACCGGCGGGGGCGGGGGCTTGCGGGCCGGACCGCCGGAGTAGGGGTTGGTCTGCGGCGGGGGAGCGGCGTAGGGGTTGGCCGGGAGGTCGGTCACCGTGCGTGGCGGTTGCTCCGGCAGTGCCTGGTAACGGTCTGCGGGGTCAGCGGGGCTGGTGGGGCTGGTGGGGCCGGCGGGGTTCGCGGGGCCGGTGGGGTTTGCGGGCGCGGGTTGGGCCGGGCGCGCGTCGGTGGAGCCGAAGCGGCGCATCAGCAGCCCGCCCAGCAGGCCGAACACCGCTCCCTCGACCAGCCCCAGGGCCGCCCCCAGCGCCAGGTTCCCGGAGACGTCCAACTCCGCGCCGACCGCCGAGAATCCGAACACCGACAGGTTCGCGCCGACCGACACCTGGCCCAGGGCCAGCAGCAGCGGCACCGTGGCCGCCAGGGCCACCCCCAGCCGCAGACCGGTGCCCGCCGCCTCGCGCAGCGCGCTCTCCGGCCGTGCCGGGCCCGGCGTCCGCGCGGCCGTGAGCACCCCCGCCGCCAGCAGCAGCAGGGCGACCGCGACCGGCAGCAGCCAGACCCGGCCGTCCTGCGCGGCCAGCCGCGAGAGCGTGATCGACTGCCCGGAGCCGCCCTTCAGCAGCTGGTTCACCGGCGCGGGCAGCAGCCCGGCGAGCGGTCCGGTGGCCTTGCCGTCGAGCGGGAGGCCCATGCCCAGGGGTACGCCCAGGAAGACCCCGTTCGGGGTGCCCAGCAGCACCCCGCCGATGGTCCTGGCCCCGCCGTGGCCGCGCAGTCCGACCACCGTCCCGGACACCGCCCCCGCCAGCACCGCCACCACGACCGTGGTGACCACGGCCGAGACCGCCGGGCGCACGGCCTGCCGCAGCAGCCGCTGCTGGTGCGGCAGCGGTACCCGCCGGGAGGCGGTCAGCGCGATCGCCAGCACCACCAGCGCCCACAGCAGGCCCAGCCCCAGGGTCGGCAGCAGCTCCACCCGGAAGCCCACCTCCGGATGGCCGGCGCCCAGCGCACTGCCGAGCAGCCCGCTCAGCCCGCCGAGCAGCCCGCCGCCGCTACCGCTGCCCCCGCCGCTGCCGATCAGCGAGTTCAGCTCGATGGTCACCGTGCCGTTGCCGGACCAGGCCACCACCCACAGCAGCACCAGATAGGCGGCGAGCACCCCGCCGATCCTGGCCAGCAGCACCGGCGGGTCCAGCACCGGCAGCCGCCGCAGCGGACGGACGAACAGCAGGCCGAGCACCAGTGCCCCGACGAAGGACACCCCCAGCGGCATGATCCCGACCGCGCCCTGGCCGTTGGCGGTGCCCAGTCCCAGCAGCGACAGCTGTCCTGACGGGGTGACAGTTCCGCCGACGGCCAGCGCCACCAGGGCGGCGGTGACCGGTCCGAGCGCGGCGTAGCGGTCCAGGCCGAGCAGGTGCGCACCCAGCGCGGCCACCGCCGCCATCGCGGCGAAAGCCCAACTGGCCGAAACCGCCGCCAGTACCGCCCCGGTGACCACCCCCCGACGACGCCCGAGGGCCCCCGCCGGTCGCTGGTGCCCGTACACCGTCATCGCTCACGCCCCAGTCGACTGGCTGTCAGGTTGCCGCACGGTCACGTTCTGCGAGGGTGGTTCACCAGCCGGAGACGGACCTGGAATGATTCCCCCGACGTTCGGCATCTCTAAACTTCCCTCGCCGAACAGGGACTATTCGGGGGACTACTTCGTGGGGCAGGGGACAGTGCCGCAGCTGGTACTAGACAACAACGGACAACGTACGACACTGGAGCCGGGGCGCACGTATACGCTCGGTCGCGACCCGAAGTCGGATGTGACAGTCGACGACTCACGGGTCTCCTGGCGGCACGCAACCATCGCGTTTCAGCCGTCCGGCTGGGTGCTGACCGACCTGGGCAGCACCAACGGCACCTTCGCGGAGGGGCAGCGCAGGGAGCAGGTCCCGCTCGCCGCGGGCTCGGTCGTCGTGCTCGGCAACGTCGACAGCGGGCCCCGGCTGTCGTTCGCCGGGGCGGCCACGGCCGAACCCGCCGCCGACTGGCACAGCCCCGCCCCGGCGCAGGGCGGCTACCCGGCCCAGCAGCCTCCCGCCCAGCCGTACCCGCAGCAGGCCCCGCAGGCCCAGCAGGCTCCGCCCTACCAGCAGCCCTATCAGCAGGCCCCGTCCCACCAGCAGCCTCAGCCCCACCAGCAGCCTCAGCCCTATCAGCAGGCACCGCCCTATCAGCAGGCACCGCCCTACCAGCAGCCCCAGGCCTACCAGGGGAATGATCCCTCCCAGCAGCCTCAGCGGCAGGCCCAGCATCAGCAGGGTCAGCGGGGTCAGCAGCACCAGCAGGGTCAGCAGGGTCAGTCGTACCAGCAGGCCGGTCCGCAGCAGCAGGCCGCTGCCCGGCCCGCGCCCGACGGGATGTCCGGGCAGGGCGGCGGTGCGGGCGCGGAGGGCCGGGTGCCGCAGCCTCGGTCCGCGCAGTCGGGCCAGGAGCCGGCCTACGCCACCCGCAACCCCACCATGATCCGCAACCTGGCCGGGAACCTGCGCACCATCCGCATCGGCCGCGGGCACGACAACGAGCTGGTGGTCAGCGACCTGTCGGTCTCCCGCCACCACGCCGAGCTGCGCCAACTCGCGGACGGCCAGTACGAGATAGTCGACCTCGGCAGCCACAACGGCACCTATGTCAACGGCCAGCCGGTCTCCCGGATGCTGCTCGGCCCACAGGACATCGTCGGCGTCGGCCACTCGACCTTCCGGCTGGTCGGCGACCAGCTGGAGGAGTTCGTCGACACGGGCGAGGTCTCCTTCTCGGCCCGGCACCTGCTGGTCAAGGTCGAGCACAAGGGCAGCGAGAAGATCCTGCTGAACAACGTCAGCTTCGGCGTGCCGGAGAAGTCGCTGGTCGCGGTGATCGGGCCGTCCGGCTCGGGCAAGTCCACGCTGCTGCGCGCGCTCACCGGCTACCGGCCGGCCGACAACGGCGACGTGCTCTACGACGGCCGCAACCTCTACAAGCAGTTCGCCGAGCTGCGCCAGCGCATCGGCCTGGTGCCGCAGGACGACATCCTGCACTCGCAGCTGACCGTCCGCAGCGCCCTGCGCTACGCCGCCGAGCTCCGCTTCCCCGGCGACACCGAGGCCTCCGAGCGTGCCCGCCGGGTCGAGGAGGTGCTGGTCGAGCTGCACCTGGAGAAGCGCGGCGACAACAAGATCACCGCACTCTCCGGCGGCCAGCGCAAGCGGGTGTCGGTGGCGCTGGAACTGCTCACCAAGCCCTCGCTGATCTTCCTGGACGAGCCCACCTCGGGCCTGGACCCGGGCATGGACCGCGATGTGATGAAGATGCTCCGGGACTTGGCGGACGAGGGCCGCACGGTGCTGGTGGTCACCCACTCGGTGGCCGAACTCGCGCTCTGCGACCGGCTGCTGGTGATGGCGCCGGGCGGCTCGGTGGCGTACTTCGGCCCGCCCAAGGAGGCGCTGCACTTCTTCGGCTACGACACCTGGGCCGACGTCTTCCAGGCGTTCGAGAACTACCCGGAGCACGACTGGGCCGGGCGTTTCCGCGGCTCCGTCCACTACCAGATGTACTCGGCGGATGTGGAGGCGGTGCAGGCGCAGTCCTCGCCGATCGAGCAGCACCAGAGCCAGCCGCCGAAGCAGCAGGGCTGGCTGTCGCAGCTGTCCACGCTGATCCGGCGCTATCTCGCGGTGATCGCCTCCGACCGCGGCTTCATGGTGCTGTCGGTGCTGATGCCGGCTGTGCTCGGGTTCGTCAGCATGGTGATCCCGTCACCGTCCGGGCTCGGCGTCGGACCCCCGTCGCACAACGGGCTCAACGGGGACGCGCCGACCATTCTGCTGATCCTGGCGGTGGGCGCGTGCTTCTCCGGCGCGGCCAACTCGGTCCGTGAGCTGATCAAGGAGCGGGTGATCTACGAGCGGGAACGGGCGGTCGGGCTCTCCCGCTCGGCCTACCTGATGTCCAAGGTGATCGTGCTGGGCCTGATCAGCGTGCTCCAGGGGGTGATCATCGGCGGCATCGGCTTCTCCACCCGCAAGCTCCCGCCGACCGGTCTGATCGTCAGCAGCGCGCCGATCGTGGAGATGACCGTCGCGGTGGTGCTGCTCAGCTTCGCCTCGATGATGTTCGGGCTGGTGATCTCGGCGCTGGTGAAGACCTCCGAGAAGACCATGCCGCTGCTGGTGATGTTCGCGATCATCCAGGTCGTCTTCACCGGCTGCCTCGGCTTCGCCATCGCCGGCAGCCCCGGCCTGGAGCAGGCCGCCTGGCTGATGCCGTCCCGCTGGGCCGTCGGCGCGCTGGGCACCACCACCAACCTGGCGCACCTGCTCGCCCCCTTCACCAGCGTCCCGCACTACGACCCCATGTGGCAGCACACCGCCGCCCAGTGGTACATCGACTGCGGCATGCTGGTCGTCATCAGCGCGTTGCTCGGCTTCATCGTGCTGCGGCTGCTGCGTCGGCACGAGCCCGAGGTGATGCGCTCGCGCTGAGCGGCGCACGGGCTCGCGAGCCTGGCCCGGTCCGGCGCGCTGCGCGTCGGACCGCGGGCGGGCTCAGCGGCTGAGCAGCAGGTGCAGATCGCCGAACTCGTGCCACAGGTACCGCTCGCGCAGCGCCTCCGCGTAGGAGCGCTCCAGCAGCGGCCGCCCGGCGACCGCCTCCAGCATCAGCAGGTGCGAGGCCCGGGGTTCGTGCAGACCGGTCAGCAGGCCGTCGACCACCCGGGTGCCCCGCTGCGGGGTGACCACCAGTTCGGTCCAGCCGTCGGCCGCGCGCAGCCCGCCCGGCCGGTCGGCGGCCGACTCCAGCGCGCGGACGGCGGTGGTGCCCACGGCCACCACCCGCGAACCGGCCCGCCGGGCCGACTCCACCACCCGTGCCGTCGGCTCCGGCACCTCGAACCACTCGGCGTACGGCGGCTCGTGCGACTCCACCGAGGCCACACCGGTGTCCAGGGTGATCGGGACGATCAGCACTCCCCGGCTGACCAGCTGGGTCACCAGCTCCGCGGTGAACGGCCGTGCGGCGCTGGGCATTTCCGCCGAGCCCGCCGCCGGTGGCCCCACCGCCTCGGCCAGGGCCTGGGCGAAGACCGTCTGGTAGGCGCCCGGCAGCCGGTCGGTGTCGGTGTACGAGTAGCGGATCGGCCGTCCGTGCCGGGCCAGGTAACCGAGCGGCTCGGCCACGTCGAACCGGGCCAGCCACAGCCGGGCCGACACCGGGGCGAGCAGGTCCAGCGCCGCGCCCCCGGCCAGCCGGACGGTGGCGGTGCCGGTGGCGGTGCCAGTGCCGGTGCTGGTGCCGTCCGGTGCGCCGGTGCGCGGACGGGTGCTGCCGCGGCCGTCCGGGCTGCGCAGCTCGACCACCCACTCGGTCGGCGAGCGGCGGGTGGAGAAGTGCACCACGACCGGCTCCCCGGTCCCGTCGGCCTCGGCGTCGACCGCGGCCGACAGCGTGGCCGAGGTGTTCACCACCAGCACGTCGCCGGGGTCGAGCAGCCGGGGCAGATCCCGGAAGACGTGGTGCTCCACGGCCAGCCCCTGCTGCCGTGCCACCAGCAGCCGCACGTCGTCCCGGCCCGCGCCGCGCTCCTCCGGCGGCGCGGTCGCCTCCAGCTCGGCCGGCAGCTCGAACCGGTCCAGCGCGAAGCTGTCCCGCGCGAACCGGCCCAGGTCGAATCGGTCCGGGCCGAAGCGCTCGGGGCCGGCGTACTCCGGGCTGAGGCGCTCCGGGCTGAGGCGCTCCGGGCCGGCGGCGTCCGGGTGCCGTGCGGCCCGGCCCTGGCCCCGGCTCGGACGCTGCACCCGGGTGCCGGTCACCTCGCCCCAGCAGTTCCGGGACGCTGTGCCGACCGCTGCCCCGACCGCTGCCCAGCAGCCGGAGCAGGGCCGGTACCGCCGCCTCCTCCGGCAGCGGGCGCAGCCCCTGCTCCTCGTCGTCCGGCACCGCCGCCGTGTACATCGCGGTCCGCATGTCGCCCGGATCCACCCACCACACCCGCAGCTCCGGCTCCTCCAGCGCCAGCACCGCCGACCAGTGCTCCAGCGCGGCCTTGCTCGCGCCGTAGCCGCCCCAGGCCGGGTAGGCCTCGACGGCCGCGTCCGAGCTGATGTTCAGCACCGCGCCCCCGGCCGCCCGCAGCAGCGGCAGCGCGGCCTGGGCAAGCGCCAGCGGGGCGACCGCATTGACCTCCAGGGCCTGCCGGAAGCCCTCCAGCGGATGCTCGGCCAGCGGCCGCAGCGGCTCCGCGCCCAGCACACTGGCGTTGTTGACCAGCAGGTCCAGCCCGCCCAGTCGCTCGGCGGCGGCGACCAGCGCGGCCCGGTGCGCCGGATCGGCGACGTCCCCGGGCAGCGCCACCACCGCGCCGCCGAGCTCCCGGGCGACCTCCTGCAACGCCTGCGCCCCGCGTGCGTCCAGCACCAGTGACCAGCCCTCGGCGGCCAGCGCGCGGGCCAGCCCCCGTCCCAGACCCCGTGACGCCCCGGTGATGACGGCGACAGCCATGGTCCTCTCCTCCCGCTCGTGCGTCTCCTGCGAGTCGCTTCCGAGTCGCCTCCGGGGCCTGTGCGGTCCCCGTTGCGACAGTGCGACCCCACCGACGCTAGGCACCGTTCCGCGCCGCGGCCTCGGTCCCCAGCCAGCCGTCGGCAGGGCCCTTGGACCTACGCCGCGCGGCGGGGCCGACTGGTCCCCGGGGCCCGATGCCCGGGCGATCACCCGGCGGTACGGTGGCGCTATGTGCGCAGCCGATCCACCGTCCGAAGCAGCCTGCGAGCTGCCCTCCGCCGTCCCCGGCGCCTGCCTGGGCGGCATCGAGGCG
The DNA here is from genome assembly GCA_014284505.1 of Streptacidiphilus sp. 4-A2. GTDB lineage: Bacteria > Actinomycetota > Actinomycetes > Streptomycetales > Streptomycetaceae > Streptacidiphilus. Next base: position 8,635,047 of record JAAFYY010000001.1, read on the forward strand.
ATCAGCGCCGCGGTGCTGGCGATGAGCAAGCACCTGGAGGTCCGCGAGGTACTCCAGCGGATCGTCAGCTCCGCCCGGGCCCTGCTCGGCGCCCGCTACGCGGCGCTCGGGGTGCCGGACGACTGCGGCGGCTTCGCCCAGTTCGTGGTCGACGGCGTCAGCGACGAGCAGTGGCGGGCCATCGGCCCGCTGCCCCGGCAGCACGGGATCCTCGCCGCGATGCTGCACGAGGCCACCCCGCAGCGCCTGGCCGACCTGCGCCAGGACCCCCGCTTCGGCGGCTGGCCCGCCGCCCACCCGGAGCTCAGCGCCTTCCTCGGCGTGCCGATCGTCGACGGCGAGGAGATCCTGGGCGCGCTGTTCCTGGCCGGTGAGGAGGACCCGGACGGCGGGCCGGGGCACACCTTCACCGCCGACGACGAGCGGCTGCTGCGGATCCTCGCCGCCCATGCCGCGATCGCGCTGACCAACGCCCGGCTGTACGAGCGCAGCCGCGAGCTCACCCTGGTCGGCGAGCGGGCCCGGATCGCGCACGAGCTGCACGACGCGGTCTCGCAGAAGCTGTTCTCGCTGCGGCTCACCGCCCAGGCCGCCTCCGCGCTGGTCACCCGGGACCCGGAGCGGGCCAGGGCGGAGCTGGCGGAGGTCTCCCGGCTCGCCGCCGAGGCCGCGGACGAGCTGCGCAGCGTGGTGGTGGAGCTGCGCCCGGCCGCACTGGACGAGGACGGGCTGCTGCCCACCCTGAAGTCCCATGTGGAGGTGCTGGACCGGGCCCACGCGGCCAAGGTCTCCTTCCGGCACGACCGCCTCAGCGCGCTGCCCGCGGCGCAGGAGGAGGCGGTGCTGCGGGTCGCCCAGGAGGCTCTGCACAACGCCCTGCGCCACTCCGACGCGACCGGGATCCAGGTCGAGCTGCTGGCCGCCGGCACCGGCCGGGGCGGCCGGCTGCTGGTGCGCGACGACGGCCACGGCTTCGAGCCGGAACAGGTGCGGCGGGCCGGACGCCACCTGGGCCTGGTGTCCATGCGCGACCGTGCCGCCGCTGTCGGCGGCACGCTGCGGATCGAGTCGGCCCCCGGGGGACCGTGGTGGAACTGGAGGTTCCCGGTGGCTGAGTCCCGGATCAGGGTGCTGCTCGTCGACGACCACCAGGTGGTCCGGCGGGGACTGCGGACCTTCCTGGAGGTCCAGGACGACATCGAGGTGGTCGGCGAGGCGGGTGACGGCGCGCTGGGGGTGCGGCTGGCCGAGGAGCTGCGCCCCGATGTGGTGCTGATGGACGTGAAGATGCCGGGCACGGACGGCATAGAGGCGCTGCGGCTGCTCAAGGAGGCCGGCAACCCGGCCCGGGTACTGGTGGTCACCAGCTTCACCGAGCACCGCACGGTGGTCCCGCGCTGCGGCCGGGGCGGCCGGATATGTCTACAAGGACGTCGACCCCGAGGCGCTGGCGGGCGCGATCCGCTCGGTGCACGCCGGGCATGTGCTGCTCCAGCCGGAGCTGGCGAGCGCCCTGCTCTCCGAGGAGTCGGTGCGTGCGCCCCAGGGCCGGGGCGGCACGCTGACCGAGCGCGAGCGGGAGGTACTGGGGCACATCGCCGACGGCCGGTCGAACCGGGAGATCGCCCGGACGCTGCACCTGTCCGAGAAGACGGTGAAGACCCATGTCTCCAACATCCTGATGAAGCTGGACCTGGCGGACCGACCCAGGCCGCGCTCTGGGCGGTCCGCAACGGCGCGGCGGGCCCCGGCACGCCCCACTGACCCGCGGGACCGCCGCCCCGCTGACCCGCCGCCCCGCCGCTGACCGCCGGTCCGCTGCTCAGTGCAGCGTCGGCTCGTCCACCATCGCGTTGTACGCCGCGACCTGGGCCCGGCGCACCGTACGCGCCAGCGGCGCAGCGCCTGGTCCCTGGCCGCCATCTCCCCGGCGCTGACCGCCGCCCCTGGGTCGGCGGAGGCCAGCACCAGCAGCGTCCTGACCTGTCGCGCGGACTCCAGCACCCGCACCGCGCGCGGCGGGTAGCCGGGCGCCAGCAGCATCGGCGTCCGGCGCCTGCGATGGGCCTCCAGCGCCCGCTGCACGCTCGGGCCGCCCCCGGCGACGTCCAGCCGCAGCAGTGCCTCGGTCGCCTCCCGCAGCCCGAGCGCCAGCTCCCGCTCGGCGTCCCGCAGTTGCGGTACGTCGGCCGGACCCCCTCGTTCACCGGCACGGCATGCCAGACCACCCGGGTCAGCGAGTCGCCCTCGGGGCCGTGCCGGACCACCTCCGGCAGCAGCCCCAGGGCCGGGCCGCCGACCGTGAGCACCGCCTCACCGGTCTCCAGCGCGCGGGAGTTGAAGCCGGGCGGCCCGGTGAGGCCGAGCGGATGACCCGGGGCGGGCAGCGCCAGCCGCAGCCCGGTCGCCCCGAGCGCCCGCAGCCGGCCCAGGGCCAGCGTCAGTCCGGCGCCCTCGGCGCCGGGGATTCCCTCCGCCCGGTGGGCGTCGTCCGCGCCGCGGACCGCCTCGGCGGCGTCGTCCGGTGAGGCCGAGCCGCCGAGCACGGCGTTTCCCCAGGCCACCAGCCGACCGGATCGGGGTTCGTCGAATACGTCATCGGGACGGCCTGCGCCGGGCATCTGCACCATGACCCAAGCCTACGAACATCGCACCCGGCTTCGTGGCGTAGGTTTTCCCTGTGCCGTCCGTAGCGCTGCCGTCCGCGGCGTGCTCGCGACGCCCGAACTGTCGACAAAATCGCACTCTGCATTGGGAAGGCGTACGCAATGAGCGACGTGCTCGAACTGGTGGACGTATCCGTGGTCCGGGACGGCCGCGCGCTTGTGGAGCAGGTCTCCTGGGCCGTCGTCCGAGGGGGAGCGCTGGGTCATCGTCGGTCCCAACGGCGCGGGCAAGACCACCCTGCTCCAGGTCGCCTCCTCCTACCTCTTCCCGTCCAGCGGCACCGCCGCGATCCTCGGCGAGAAGCTGGGCGCGGTCGACGTGTTCGAGCTGCGCCCCCGGATCGGTCTGGCCGGGGCCGCGATGTTCGACAAGCTGCCGCGCCGCCAGAGTGTGCTGGAGACCGTGCTCACCGCCGCCTACGGGATGACCGCGCACTGGCGTGAGAAGTACGAGCAGGCCGACGAGTCCCGGGCGCTGCTGCTGCTGGATCTGCTCGGCATGGCGGAGTACACCACCGCACCTTCGGCACGCTCTCCGAGGGCGAGCGCAAGCGCACCCTGATCGCCCGCGCCCTGATGACCGACCCCGAGCTGCTGCTGCTGGACGAGCCCGCGGCCGGTCTCGACCTCGGCGGCCGCGAGGACCTGGTCCGCCGCCTGGGCGCGCTGGCCCGCGACCCGCAGGCCCCGGCGATGGTGATGGTCACCCACCATGTCGAGGAGATCCCCCGGGCTTCACCCATGTACTGATGATCCGTCAGGGCAAGGTGCTGGCCGCCGGACCGCTGGCGGAGACGCTCACCCCGCGCAACCTCTCGCTCTGCTTCGGCCTGCCGCTGACGCTGGAACAGCACGGCGAGCGCTGGTCCGCCCGCGGTCTGCCGCTGCACTGACCGCCGTCCTCGGGACGACCTGGGCAAACCCCTCTCCAGCGGGCCTCGTGCGCCCCTACCATGGACAGGTGGAGAACTGGATGTGGTGGCTGATCGCCGGGGCGGCGCTGGGCGTCCCCCTGGTGATCACGACGCTGCCCGAGTTCGGTATGTTCGCCGTGGGTGCGGGCGCGGCCGCGCTGACGGCTGCTCTGGGCGCGGGCACGGTAGCGCAGTTCTGCGTCTTCCTCGTGGCCTCGGTCGCACTCCTGGTATTCGTCCGTCCATACGCCGTGCGTCACCTGCGCCGGGGGCCCGGCGTGCGGATGGGCATAGAGGCCCTCACCGGCGCCCAGGCGCTGGTCCTGGAGCAGGTCGACGAGCACGACGGCCGGATCAAGCTCCAGGGCGAGGTCTGGTCCGCCCGCTCCTACGAGCCGGGCCGCGTCTTCGTCCCGGCCAGCAGGTCAATGTGGCCCGAATCGAAGGCGCCACCGCGCTGATCCTCTGACGCAGGCGTGCCACCCCGACACAACGGCCGCCCCGGAAGGCGGCCGAGGAACGCAACGAGGGAGTCCTTGTGCAACCCGTGATCATCGTCCTGATCATCCTGGTCGTGCTGGCGTTCATCGCACTGATCAAGACCATCCAGGTGATCCCGCAGGCGAGCGCGGCGATCGTGGAGCGGTTCGGCCGCTACACCCGCACCCTCAACGCGGGCCTCAACATCGTGGTGCCGTTCATCGACACCATCCGCAACCGGATCGACCTGCGCGAGCAGGTCGTCCCCTTCCCGCCGCAGCCGGTGATCACCCAGGACAACCTGGTGGTGAACATCGACACCGTCATCTACTACCAGGTCACCGACGCCCGCGCGGCCACCTACGAGGTCGCCAGCTACATCCAGGCCATCGAGCAGCTCACCGTCACCACGCTGCGCAACATCATCGGCTCGATGGACCTCGAATCCACCCTCACCTCCCGCGAGACCATCAACGCCGGACTGCGCGGCGTGCTGGACGAGGCCACCGGCAAGTGGGGCATCCGGGTCAACCGGGTCGAGCTCAAGGCCATCGAGCCGCCGACCTCCATCCAGGACTCGATGGAGAAGCAGATGCGCGCCGACCGTGACAAGCGCGCCGCGATCCTCACCGCCGAGGGCGCCCGGCAGGCCCAGATCCTCACCGCCGAGGGCCAGAAGCAGGCCGAGGTGCTCAAGGCCGAGGGTGAGGCACAGGCCGCGGTGCTGCGCGCAGACGGTGAGGCGGCGGCCATCCGCACCGTCTTCGAGGCCATCCACGAGGGTGACGCCGACCAGAAGCTGCTGGCCTACCAGTACCTCCAGACCCTGCCCGAGCTCGCCAAGGGCGACGCCAACAAGCTCTGGATCATCCCCAGTGAGGTCGGCGACGCGCTCAAGGCCTCGGCGGCGCCTTCGGCGGCTTCGCCCAGAGCAGCCAGCCGGAGCGCCCGGCCGCCGCACCGGTCGACAACGGCAACGGAGGCGTCCCCGGGCCGCGGTTGGACAAGCGCCGCGAATACCCGGAGATAGACCCGGAGTAGCCGTCCCGGGCCCGTCGGTGCTGCTGCCGCCGGGCCCGCCGGTCCTGTCGCCGTCGGATCCTCCGGTCGCCGCCGGCGTCGGATCCTCCGGTCATCGCCGGCGGTTTCGGATGGCGGACCCCCTGCCCCTGCGCACCCTGCTTCGTGCATGATCGATTCTGCACATCACAGCGAGCGGAGGGGCACAGCCATGTCACCCTGGGAGGCCGTCGGCGTCTTCGCGGCCGGCATCGGCGCCGGGACCATCAACACCATCGTCGGCTCGGGGACCCTGATCACCTTCCCGGTGCTGCTCGCGGTCGGGCTCCCGCCGGTCACCGCCAATGTCTCCAACACCCTCGGCCTGGTGCCCGGTTCCTTCAGCGGCGCCTACGGCTACCGCAAGGAACTGGTCGGCCAGCGCGACCGGGCACTGCGCCTCGGCACGGCCTCGCTGCTCGGCGGGCTGCTCGGCGCGGTACTGCTGCTGGTGCCCGGCCGACGCCTTCAAGGCCATCGTGCCGGTCCTGATCGGGATCGCGCTGCTGCTGGTGATCCTGCAACCCCGGCTCGCCCGGGCCGTCGCCGCCCGGCGCGAAGGCACGCCGGCCCGGCCGGACGGCGGGATCGTGCTGCTCCTCGGCGTCTTCGCGACCGGCATCTACGGCGGGTACTTCGGTGCCGCCCAGGGCGTGCTTGCTCGGCTGATGGGGCTGCTGCTCAACGACGACCTCCAGCGGATCAACGCCATGAAGAACGTCCTCGCCATGGTGGTCAACGGTGTCGCCGCGATCGTCTTCGTCTTCGAGGCCAGGATGAACTGGACGGCCGCGGGCCTGATCGCGGCAGGCTCGGTGATCGGCGGTCAGATCGGCGCCCGGGTCGGCCGCAGACTGCCGCCGACCGCGTTGCGCGGCCTGATCGTCGTCGTGGGACTCGTCGCCATGGTCAACTTCTGGTTGGCTGAGCGAAGCGGCCGGGATATGTCCGGATCCGCCCGATCGTCCCGACAGGAGCCCAGATGTCCGAACGACTGACCGAGCAGCAGATCGAGGACGGCCTGCGTACGCTGCCCCGCTGGCACCGCGAGGAGGACACCCTGCGGTGCAGCGTCCTGGCCGATGACTTCCCGGCGGGGATCCGACTGGTCGTCGCCGTCGCCGAGGTGGCCGAGTCGATGAACCACCACCCCGACATCGACATCCGCTGGCGCACCCTGAACTTCGCCCTGAGCACCCACTCGGCGGGCGGCATCACCAGCCTCGACCTGGACCTCGCCGCCCGGATCGACGCGCTGGCAGGCTCTGACCTGTAGGCCCCGGTACGCCTGCGGCGGAAGGGGCCGTCCGTCGGCCATGAGATGCTGGCTGGCGAATCGTGAAGGCGGCGGGAGCAGACAGAGCAATGGAAAGCGAACCCGGCTACGGCCAGTACTGGGGACCTGACGGTCAGTCGGCGCAGGAGCAGGGTCAGCAGCCCGCCTACGAGCAGCCCGGCTACGCCCAGCCCGACCAGACGCAGTCCGACCAGATGCAGCCCGGCCAGATGCAGCCCGACCAGATGCATCCCGGCCAGATGCAGCCCGACCAGATGCATCCCGGCCAGATGCAGCCCGACCAGACCCAGCCCGGTTACGGCCACGAGCAGTACCAGCCGGCCGACTACGGGCAGTCCGGCTACGAGCAGCACCCCGGCTACGGCCGGCCGGAGTTCGGCGGCCCCGGCTACCAGCAGGACCCGGGCTCCGGCTATCCGCAGGAGCAGCAGCAGTACGACTACTCCGGCGGCTACCAGGGCTACCAGGGCGGCTACCCGGAGCAGCAGTACGCGCCCGGGCAGTACCCGCCGAGCCCTACCAGGACGGCGGCTACCAGCCCGGCGAGCAGCCGGGGAACGGCTCCGGCGGCAGCGAGGCCTCCGCGACCGAGTCCACCGCGACCTGGTCGGCCGCCGAGCGGTACGAGCCGGACTTCCCGGCCGCCCCCACCGGCAACCCCGGCCCGGGCTCCGGCGCCGGTCCTGCCTCCGGCAGTCCTTCCGGCCCCGGGGGTTCGGCCGGCTCGGCCGACTCCGCCGAGGGCGGGAACTCCGGCTCCACCGCCGTCGGCGGGCGGTCCGCCCGCCGTTCCGGGCGGGGGCAGGGGCAGCAGAGCGAGTCCGCCGGCACCGGCGCCGGTGCTCCCGTCTACGCCCGGCTGCTCGCGGTGGCCACCGGCCGCGCCCCGGGCACCGACCGCAAGACGTTCATAGTCCGGGCCGCCCTGGGGGGTGCGGCCCTGGTCGTCCTCGGAGTGGCCGGATTCGCCGTCGCCGGAGGGTCCGGTGGCAGCAAGCCCAAGGCCGCCCCCTCCAGCAGCACGCCGTCGGTCGACCTCGCCGCCACCCACAGCAAGTCCTGGGGCGCCCCCGCCGACGCCGGGTCGGCCAACGGCAACGACCAACTCGTCGGCTCCTGGCTGCTCCCCAGCGTGGTGGTGCGCGGCGACGGCATGGGCGTCACCGGCTACTCCGCCGCCGGGGCAGCAAGCTGTGGACCGTCGCGCCGCCGGCCGCCGGGGCCGTGCCCTGCGCGATGTCCTCCACCGTGAACACCGCCGGGGTGGGCGCGGTGCTGTTCCAGGCCAAGCCGGGCAGCGGCCAGGCCTGCTCGTTGCTGGTCGCCGTGGACACCGGCAGCGGCAAGGCCGCCTGGACCGCGACCGTCCCCGGCAGCTCGACCGGCCAGACCTCGGTCATGGTCAGCGACACCCGGGTGGTCGCCGTGGCGTCCTCCGGCGCGGTCGGCTACGACTCCGCCACCGGCAAGCAGAGCTGGACCTACAACGGGCCGGGCAAGTACTGCGTCCTCGCGGGCAACGGCACCGGGACGAACCTGCTGCTCCAGAGCACCTGCGCGGACACCAACCCCAAGCAGCAGGTGCTGTCGCTGGACTCGGGCACCGGCAAGCTCGGCTGGTGGCGCGGGCTGCCGCAGAACGCGGCGTCCTACACCGTGCTCTCGGCCGCTCCGGCGGTGGTGTCCGTGCACATGACCGACCCGACCAAGGACACCCTGATGTCCTTCAGCGCCCAGGGCGACAGTCAGGCCACCATCCCGGTCGCCCAGGTGGGCGGCCAGCTGGACTCGCTGCACGGCAGCTTCGACCCGGATCCCGACCTGTTCTTCCAGGGCAGCACCATGATCGCGCAGCTCAGCCCGAGCACCGCCGCGAGCAGCTCCGGCAGCAGCACCGCCTCCGCGGCGTCCTCCTCCGGGGCGGTCACCGCCTTCGACCTGACCAGCGGCGGCAGCTGTGGCAGACCGCCCCGGCGGAAAGGGCCAGTCGGCGCTGATCGGGGTGGACACCTCCGGCGCGGTCCTCGCCACCGAGGAGCGGATAGGGCAGCCCGCCCGGCTCAGCCCACTTCGACCTCGGCACCGGCAAGGAGACCCCCGGCGGTGCCTTCCCGCAGGGCACCGGCTCGCTGCTGACCGCCGGCCGGGTGCTCTACCAGGGCTCGGTGGTGGCCATCCTGCCGCAGTACACCAGCACCTACGGCACGGCGGCGACGCTCTTCTCGGGCAGCAGCTCCAGCTGACCGGCCGCACCCGTCAGTCCCGGGGCCGCCGCGACACCGGCGGCCCCGGGCCGGGCCGGCTCAGGCGGCGGGCAGCGGCAGCCAGTCCGGGAGCTCGTCCCAGGAGACCCCGAGCGCCTGTATCAGCGTGGCCTCGGGGGTCGGTTCGAACGGGTGATCAGCAGGGCCATCCCGGCCTGCTCGGGGGTACGGTCCGCCTTGCGGTGGTTGCAGGGGCCGCAGGCGGCGACCGTGTTCAGCCAGGTGTCCCCGCCGCCCCGGGAGCGCGGCTGCACATGGTCCACGGTCGAGGCCCGGCGGCCGCAGTAGGCGCAGCGGTGCGCGTCGCGCACCAGCACCCCGCGACGGGTCCACGGTGCCCGTTGTCGGAACGGCACCCGTACATACCGGCGCAGCCTGATCACCCGCGGCAGCGGCAGTTCCACCTGGGCGGCGCGTACCCGGTGCAGCGGATGCGAGTGCTCGACCAGGGCCTTGTCCTGGAGTACCAGCACCACGGCCCGCTGCGGCGACACCGCCGACAGGGGTTCGTATCCAGCGTTGAGCACCAGCGCACTGCGCATTGCGACCACCTCCGCGACCGTGACCGCCCCATGACGGCTGGTCCCACTCTGAGGGCGGCGCGGTCCGCAGACAACGCAATTTCGGTGACCGGCGGGTTACCAATACCCCTGCGGGCAGGCCCCCGCCTTCCGGTGCCCCTGCCTTGGGCCGGGGAGCGGCTCAGGAGGCCTCGTACTCCGCGATCACGTGCGCCCGGCCGAGCGCGTGGAAACGGAGGTTGAAGCCGACCACGGCGGGGGTGGCGTCGGCGTCCGGCCCCAGCTTCTCCTGGTCGACCGCGTAGACGGTGAAGACATAGCGGTGCGGGCCGTCGCCGGGCGGCGGCGCCCCCGCCGAAGTCCCTGGTCCCGAAGTCGTTGCGGACCTGCACGGCGCTTTCCGGCAGCCCCTTGAAGCCGTCGCTGCCGGCCCCGGTCGGCAGCTCGGTCACCCCGGCCGGGATGTCGAACACCGACCAGTGCCAGAAGCCGCTGCCGGTCGGCGCGTCCGGGTCGAAGCAGGTCACCGCGTAGCTCCTGGTGCCGACCGGCGCCCCGGACCAGCTGAGCTGCGGCGAGACGTTCCCGCCGGCGAAGAGATGCGCCTCCGGCAGGGTCCCGCCGGCGGTGAAGTCGCTGCTGGCCACCGTGAACTCGGGAACCGGCGGATGGTAGTCATGGGGGAGCGGCCGCCGCTTGGACTCCGACACTTCGTCAACCTCTCGCGAAGGGGATGCTGTCGCTGACCACCCTAGCCAGGGCAGGCCTCCGCGGAGCGGCGCCGTTCCACTAGGCTCGGAGCCTGTCGGCCGCGCCCGGATCCTTCGGGCAGGCCGTGCCCTGGTGGCTGGTAGCGAGGGGACCGGAGATGTCCGACGTCGGTGGCCTGGTGCCCCGCGAGTTCTTCGCCCGCCCCGCGCACCAGGTCGCCCCGGAGCTGCTGGGCCGGGTCCTGCTCCGGCGGAGGCCGAGGGGGAATCGCCCTGCGGATCACCGAGGTCGAGGCATACGAGGGCGCGGTGGACCCGGCCTCGCACGGCTACCGGGGCCCGACCCCGCGCAACACGGTCATGTTCGGGCCGCCCGGCCACCTCTATGTCTACTGGATCTACGGGATGCACCATGCCGCCAACCTGGTCTGCGGCTCCGAGGGCGAGTCCCACGGGGTGCTGATCAGGGCCGGGGAGGTGATCCACGGGCAGCCGTCGGCCACCGCCCGGCGGCCGAACGCGCGTGCCGTCCACGAGCTGGCCAAGGGCCCGGGACGGCTGGCCCTGGCGCTGGACCTCGACCGCGGCCTGAACGGCGTCGACGTCTGCGCGGCCGGGGCCGTGGTCACCGTCCACCAGGGCGTCCCCTGCCCGGCGGACGCCGTCCGCAGCGGGCCGCGCACGGGGGTGTCCCAGGCACCCGAGATCCCCTGGCGCTTCTGGATCGCGGACGACCCCACCGTCAGCCCCTACCGCCGGCACCCCGCGCAAGCGTTCGCCCGGGCCTGCTGCCTGACCCTGTGGCTGCCGTGCCTGCGGAGTGTGTCTGCTGTCTGCTGTCTGCTGTCTGCTGTCTGCTGTCTGCTGTGCCTGCGGAGGCTGACCTCATTCCCGGCGTCTTCCCGGCGCCCGGCTCCCCGTGGGTCAGCTGGGCTCGCCGCGCGGGCGCATCCCGGCGGCGCGGTAGATGTCGTCGATCAGCCCCATGGTCACCACCGCGTCCTCGACCGGGGTGAGCACCGGGCCGTCGTCCAGCACCGCCTCGGCGAAGGCCCGCAGCTGGTAGCCGTAGGTGGTCCCGCCGCGGACCCGCTCCCGGCGCACCCCGCCCGCGGTCCGCACGGTCAGCCGGTTGAACAGCTGCGGGGCCAGATAGTTGGTGACCCGCAGCTCGCCCTGGTCGCCGCGCACCCTGGCGCTGAAGTTCAGCAGCCGCCGGGACCACAGGGAAGTGGTCAGCCGACCGGTCGCGCCGTTGGGAAAGCGGAGTTCGGCGGTCATCGCCCGGTCGATGTCCGGATCGCGCAGCGTCGCCCGGGCGTTCACCACCTCCGGCGCGCCCCCGGCCGCCGCACCGCCCAGCAGCCGCAGCAGGTGCAGGGCGTAGCAGCCGCCGTCCATCATCGCCCCGCCGCCCAGCGGATAGCTGTAGCGGATGTCGCCGAACACCGGCAGCGGGAAGCACATCGAGGTCTCGACGCCGCGGATCGCGCCCAGCTCACCGCTGTCGACGATCTCCCGCATCCGCGCGGCCATCGGGTGATAGCGGTAGTGGAACGCCTCCATCACCACCAGCCCGCAGGAGCCGGCGGCGTCGGCCACCGCCCGGGCCTCCGTCGCGTTCGCGGTGAACGGCTTCTCGCACAGCACATGCTTGCCCGCGGCCAGCGCCTTCAGCGTCCACTGCGCGTGCAGTCCGTTGGGCAGCGGGTTGTAGACGGCGTCCACCTCGGGATCGTCCAGCAGTGCCTGGTAGCTCTGGTGCACGGTGCCGATCCGGTGCTTGGCCGCGAAGCGGCGCCCGCTCCGGGTCGCGCGCCGCCACCGCACCCACCACGACCCGGGGCGTCTGCGCCGCCGGGCGGATCAGCGCGGAGGGAGCTATCCGGGCCGCGCCCAGGATGCCGATACGGAGCTGGGTCATTCGGATTCCTCACGTTCCCCGGAAAACGCCACGGGCGGGACGGGAAGCGGTCGCCGCAGCGGCCACAGTAGAGCAGAGCGGCCGAGAAGGGGCCCGCTCGGTCGGGCCCGCGAGATATGTGAGTGGCGCCGACCCCGTACCCTCGGTCAGGCTGAGTACGACAGCGGCAGTAACGAGAGCCACCACTGGACACCCGTGGACCAAAGGAGAACCGAGACCGTGACGGACATCGTCGACGAGCTGAAATGGCGTGGGCTGATCGCCCTGTCCACCGACGAGGACGCACTGCGCAAGGCATTCGCGGACGGTCCGGTCACGTTCTATTGCGGCTTCGACCCGACGGCCCCCAGCCTGCACATGGGAAACCTGGTGCAGCTGCTCACCATGCGCCGCATCCAGGACGCCGGGAACCTCCCGCTGGGTCTGGTCGGCGGCGCCACCGGGCTGATCGGTGACCCGCGCCCGACCTCCGAGCGGACGCTGAACGACCCGGGCACGGTCGCCGACTGGGTGCTGCGGCTGCGCAGCCAGGTCGAGCGCTACCTCGACTTCGAGGGCGAGCACGCCGCCCGGATCGTCAACAACCTGGACTGGACCTCGGGGATGTCGGCCATCTCCCTGCTCCGTGACGTCGGCAAGTATTTCCGGGTCAACACCATGATCGCCAAGGAGGCGTCGCCCGGCGGCTCAACTCCGACGCCGGCATCAGCTACACCGAGTTCAGCTACCAGGTCCTCCAGGGGATGGACTACCTGGAGCTCAACCGCCGCTACGGCTGCACGCTGCAGACCGGCGGGAGCGACCAGTGGGGCAACCTCACCGCCGGTACCGAGCTGATCCGCAAGGCCGAGGGCAAGTCGGTGCACGCCCTGGGCACCCCGCTGATCACCAAGGCGGACGGGACCAAGTTCGGCAAGACCGAGACCGGCACCATCTGGCTGGACCCGGAGCTGACCACCCCCTACGCCTTCTACCAGTTCTGGCTCAATGCCGACGACCGGGACGTGGTCAACTACCTGAAGGTCTTCACCTTCCGCTCGCAGGAGGAGATCCAGGAGCTGGAGCGGCTGACCACCGAGCAGCCGGCCGCCCGGGCCGCCCAGCGGGCCCTGGCCGAGGACGTCACCACCCTGGTCCACGGCGAGGAGCAGGTCGCCCGCGCGGTGGCCGCCTCCCGGGCTCTTTTCGGCCAGGGCGACCTGACCGACCTGGACGCTCCGACCCTGGCCGCCGCCACCGCCGAGCTGCCGACCGCACAGACGGCCGAACTCGGCTCGCTGGTCGACCTGTTCGTGGCAACGGGCCTGGTCGCCAGCAAGTCGGCGGCCCGGCGGGCGGTGAAGGAGGGCGGCGCCTACCTGAACAACGTCAAGGTGACCGACGAGGAGGCGGTGGCCACCCCCGCCGACCTGCTCCACGGTCGCTGGCTGCTGCTGCGCCGGGCAAGCGAAGCCTGGCCGCAGTGGAGCTGACGAGCTGACAGCTGCACCCGCACAACCCCGCTGACCTGGCGTTCTTGCCTGGCCGGCGAAGCCTGACAAGCATCCGCAGCGAAGGTCCTAAAAGATCTTCGCTGCGGATGTTTGACGTGGCGGACCTGACCGTCTAGTGTTGAGCGAGTCGCTTGATTCGGATCCATACGTCGTACGGGACATCGTCTCGCAGTACTGGGTCCTCACGTGGCCGCACTTCAGAAGCCTCTTCCTCAGTCAACTGATCTTTCTCGTATCGGCGTCCGTCGATGTCGGGGGTTCATTTGTCATGCGAATAGGTGGCCGATTTTTCGGGAAACCGGAAATACGCTAACGTAGTGCAGGTCGCAGAGCGGCAGCCCGCTTCGGCGGGGTGGCGGAAACGAAATTCACCTGGTTCGCCGGGGGATTCGGATCTGCTAAGCTAGAAAACGAAGAACGAAGCGCCTGGAGAGACCGGTGAAAGGGTCTTGAAGGAAGCGTCCGTTCCTTGAGAACTCAACAGCGTGCCAAAAGTCAACGCCAGATATGTTGATACCCCGTCCGTTTGTCGGACGAGGTTCCTTTGATGCACAAAACACTAGCGAGGACGCAGTGCACGGGGCCAGCTATTCCGCTGGTTGCTGTGCCGCTCAACGCGAGTGCGATCGGGAGATCCCGAGAACATTCACGGAGAGTTTGATCCTGGCTCAGGACGAACGCTGGCGGCGTGCTTAACACATGCAAGTCGAACGGTGAAGCCCTTCGGGGTGGATCAGTGGCGAACGGGTGAGTAACACGTGGGCAATCTGCCCCAGATTCTGGGACAACACCGGGAAACCGGTGCTAATACCGGATACGACGCATCTCCGCATGGGGTGTGCGTGGAAAGCTCCGGCGATCTGGGATGAGCCCGCGGCCTATCAGCTTGTTGGTGGGGTAATGGCCTACCAAGGCGACGACGGGTAGCCGGCCTGAGAGGGCGACCGGCCACACTGGGACTGAGACACGGCCCAGACTCCTACGGGAGGCAGCAGTGGGGAATATTGCACAATGGGCGAAAGCCTGATGCAGCGACGCCGCGTGAGGGATGACGGCCTTCGGGTTGTAAACCTCTTTCAGCAGGGAAGAAGCGCAAGTGACGGTACCTGCAGAAGAAGCACCGGCTAACTACGTGCCAGCAGCCGCGGTAATACGTAGGGTGCGAGCGTTGTCCGGAATTATTGGGCGTAAAGAGCTCGTAGGCGGCTTGTCACGTCGGATGTGAAAGCCCGGGCTTAACTCCGGGTCTGCATTCGATACGGGCAGGCTAGAGTGTGGTAGGGAGATCGGAATTCCTGGTGTAGCGGTGAAATGCGCAGATATCAGGAGGAACACCGGTGGCGAAGGCGGATCTCTGGGCCATTACTGACGCTGAGGAGCGAAAGCGTGGGGAGCGAACAGGATTAGATACCCTGGTAGTCCACGCCGTAAACGTTGGGAACTAGGTGTGGGTCACATTCCACGTGGTCCGCGCCGCAGCTAACGCATTAAGTTCCCCGCCTGGGGAGTACGGCCGCAAGGCTAAAACTCAAAAGGAATTGACGGGGGCCCGCACAAGCAGCGGAGCATGTGGCTTAATTCGACGCAACGCGAAGAACCTTACCAAGGCTTGACATATACCGGAAACGGCAGAGATGGTCGCCCCCTTGTGGCGGTATACAGGTGGTGCATGGTTGTCGTCAGCTCGTGTCGTGAGATGTGGGTTAAGTCCCGCAACGAGCGCAACCCTCGTTCTGTGTTGCCAGCGGGTTATGCCGGGGACTCACAGGAGACTGCCGGGTCAACTCGGAGGAAGGTGGGGACGACGTCAAATCATCATGCCCCTTATGTCTTGGGCTGCACACGTGCTACAATGGCCGGTACAATGAGCTGCGATACCGCGAGGGGAGCGAATCTCAAAAAGCCGGTCTCAGTTCGGATTGGGGTCTGCAACTCGACCCCATGAAGTCGGAGTTGCTAGTAATCGCAGATCAGCATTGCTGCGGTGAATACGTTCCCGGGCCTTGTACACACCGCCCGTCACGTCACGAAAGTCGGTAACACCCGAAGCCGGTGGCCTAACCCGTAAGGAAGGAGCTGTCGAAGGTGGGACCAGCGATTGGGACGAAGTCGTAACAAGGTAGCCGTACCGGAAGGTGCGGCTGGATCACCTCCTTTCTAAGGAGCACTTCTTGCCGCTTCGGCGGCCAGGGCCAGAACATCGGCGCATGTCCGGTGCTGGTTGCTCATGGTGGAACGTTGACTATTCGGCACGGTTCGTCTGGTTGGGTCAGTACTGCGCTTCGGCGCGTGGAACGCACTGCTGGGTGGGTCGGGTCGGGCACGTTGTTGGGTCCTGAGGGCGCGGCCGTATGGCTGGGTCTTCGGTACGCCGGCCCCAGTGAACTTCATGCCCGTGTGTGTGGGTGATGGGTGGCTGGTCGTTGCTTGAGAACTGCACAGTGGACGCGAGCATCTGTGGCCAAGTTTTTAAGGGCGCACGGTGGATGCCTTGGCACTAGGAACCGATGAAACGGAGGGTGGGGGAGGCCGCGATAGGCCCCGGGAGCTGTCAACCGAGCTTTGATCCGGGGGTGTCCGAATGGGGAAACCCGGCAGTCGTCATGGGCTGTCACCCGCTGCTGAACACATAGGCAGTGTGGAGGGAACGCGGGGAAGTGAAACATCTCAGTACCCGCAGGAAGAGAAAACAACCGTGATTCCGAGAGTAGTGGCGAGCGAAATCGGATGAGGCTAAACCGTTGTGGTGTGAGACCCGGCAGGGGTTGCCACTTCGGGGTCGTGGGAGAATTCTTGATCAGTCTGCCGGTTGGTCGGAGAGTCAGAAACCGTATGGGTAGTCGAAGGACATGCGAAAGGTCCGGCGTAGAGGGTAAGACCCCCGTAGACGAAATCTGTACGGCTCTCTTGAGTTTTTCCCAAGTAGCACGGAGCCCGAGAAATTCCGTGTGAATCTGGCGGGACCACCCGCTAAGCCTAAATATTCCCTAGTGACCGATAGCGGATAGTACCGTGAGGGAATGGTGAAAAGTCCGCGGGAGCGGAGTGAAATAGTACCTGAAACCGTGTGCCTACAAGCCGTGGGAGCGTCGCCAGTCTTTGCTGGTCGTGACTGCGTGCCTTTTGAAGAATGAGCCTGCGAGTTTGCTGTGTTGCGAGGTTAACCCGTGTGGGGTAGCCGTAGCGAAAGCGAGTCCGAATAGGGCGGTTGAGTAGCGCGCCCAAGACCCGAAGCGGAGTGATCTAGCCATGGGCAGGTTGAAGCGCGGGTAAGACCGTGTGGAGGACCGAACCCCCAGGGTTGAAAACCTGGGGATGACCTGTGGTTAGGGGTGAAAGGCCAATCAAACTCCGTGATAGCTGGTTCTCCCCGAAATGCATTTAGGTGCAGCGTCGCGTGTTTCTTGCCGGAGGTAGAGCACTGGATAGGCGATGGGCCCCACCGGGTTACTGACCTTAGCCAAACTCCGAATGCCGGTAAGTGAGAGCGCGGCAGTGAGACTGTGGGGGATAAGCTCCATGGTCGAGAGGGAAACAGCCCAGAACACCGGCTAAGGCCCTAAGCGTGTGCTAAGTGGGAAAGGATGTGGAGTCGCAGAGACAACCAGGAGGTTGGCTTAGAAGCAGCCACCCTTTAAAGAGTGCGTAATAGCTCACTGGTCAAGTGATTCCGCGCCGACAATGTAGCGGGGCTCAAGTACACCGCCGAAGCCGTGTCATTGCAGCATTAACTCCTAACGGGGGCTGTGATGGGTAGGGGAGCGTCGTGTGCCGGGTGAAGCGGCGGCGGAAGCCAGTCGTGGACGGTATACGAGTGAGAATGCAGGCATGAGTAGCGATACAAGAGTGGGAAACTCTTGCGCCGATTGACCAAGGGTTCCTGGGTCAAGCTGATCTGCCCAGGGTAAGTCGGGACCTAAGGCGAGGCCGACAGGCGTAGTCGATGGACAACGGGTTGATATTCCCGTACCCGCTTTGAAGCGCCAACGTCGAACCCAGTAATGCTAAGCCCGTGAAGCCGTCTCGGATCCTTCGGGTGAAGAGGAGTGGTGGAGCCGGTGACCCAAGTTGGTAGTAGGTGAGCGATGGGGTGACGCAGGAAGGTAGTCCAGCCCGGGCGGTGGTAGTCCCGGGGTAAGGGTGTAGGACGTGGGGTAGGCAAATCCGCCTCACATATAGTCTGAGACCTGATGCCGAGATTGTGGTGAAGTGGATGATCCTATGCTGTCGAGAAAAGCCTCTAGCGAGTTTCATGGCGGCCCGTACCCCAAACCGACTCAGGTGGTCAGGTAGAGAATACCGAGGCGTTCGGGTGAACTATGGTTAAGGAACTCGGCAAAATGCCCCCGTAACTTCGGGAGAAGGGGGGCCGGTTGTGGTGATGGGACTTGCTCCTTGAGCTGTGGCCGGCCGCAGAGACCAGCGAGAAGCGACTGTTTACTAAAAACACAGGTCCGTGCGAAGCCGTAAGGCGATGTATACGGACTGACGCCTGCCCGGTGCTGGAACGTTAAGGGGACCGGTTAGCTCTGTTTCGACGGGGCGAAGCTGAGAACTTAAGCGCCAGTAAACGGCGGTGGTAACTATAACCATCCTAAGGTAGCGAAATTCCTTGTCGGGTAAGTTCCGACCTGCACGAATGGCGTAACGACTTCTCGACTGTCTCAACCATAGGCCCGGTGAAATTGCATTACGAGTAAAGATGCTCGTTTCGCGCAGCAGGACGGAAAGACCCCGGGACCTTTACTATAGCTTGATATTGGTGTTCGGTTCGGCTTGTGTAGGATAGGTGGGAGACTTTGAAGCGGCCACGCCAGTGGTTGTGGAGTCGTCGTTGAAATACCACTCTGGTCGTGCTGGATGTCTAACCTGGGTCCGTGATCCGGATCAGGGACAGTGTCTGGTGGGTAGTTTAACTGGGGCGGTTGCCTCCTAAAATGTAACGGAGGCGCCCAAAGGTTCCCTCAGCCTGGTTGGCAATCAGGTGTTGAGTGTAAGTGCACAAGGGAGCTTGACTGTGAGACCGACGGGTCGAGCAGGTGCGAAAGCAGGGACTAGTGATCCGGCGGTGGCTTGTGGAAGCGCCGTCGCTCAACGGATAAAAGGTACCCCGGGGAAACAGGCTTGATCTTCCCAAGAGTCCATATCGACGGGATGGTTTGGCACCTCGATGTCGGCTCGTCGCATCCTGGGGCTGGAGTAGGTCCCAAGGGTTGGGCTGTTCGCCCATTAAAGCGGTACGCGAGCTGGGTTTAGAACGTCGTGAGACAGTTCGGTCCCTATCCGCTGCGCGCGTAGGAGTCTTGAGAAGGGCTGTCCCTAGTACGAGAGGACCGGGACGGACGAACCTCTGGTGTGCCAGTTGTCCTGCCAAGGGCATGGCTGGTTGGCTACGTTCGGGAGGGATAACCGCTGAAAGCATCTAAGCGGGAAGCCTGCTTCGAGATGAGGGCTCCCATCACCTTGAGTGAGTAAGGCTCCCAGTAGACGACTGGGTTGATAGGCCGGATGTGGAAGCCCTGTGAGGGGTGGAGCTGACCGGTACTAATAGGCCGAGGGCTTGTCCATAGTTGCTACGCGTCCACTGTACAGTTCCCGGGTTGCGAACAGCCCCGGTGAACGTGTCGATTTATTCGGCACATCACAATTAAAGAGAGTGTTCGCTGAACACCCGATAGGGTTTCGGTGGTCATAGCGTGAGGGAAACGCCCGGTTACATTCCGAACCCGGAAGCTAAGCCTCATAGCGCCGATGGTACTGCAAGGGGGACCTTGTGGGAGAGTAGGACGCCGCCGAACAATTATTCAGAGCCGCGGCCCCAGCGATTCGCTGGGGCCGCGGCTTTTTTGTTTTGGTTTGTTTTGGTGGACTGGCAGGTCATGGGCCTGTCACCCGTGCGCGCCAGTTGGCGGAGTGCGGGACAATGGTGTGGTGACCGAGCCTCGATGGCCGTCACCAGGATGTTTCAGTGATCAGAAGGAGTCGAGTCGATGTCGAACCCCCCTCAGAGCCGCCCAGAGCGCCGTTCGGGCGACGGACCGCAGGGTGCTGGGGGCGGCGCCGGCCGGCGTGACTCCCGTGGCGGTGGCTACAACCGCGACGACCGTGGCCCGCGTCGTGACGACCGGCCGAGCAGCGGTGGCGGCGGTTACAACCGCGATGACCGTGGCCCGCGTCGCGACGACCGCCCGAGCAGTGGTGGCGGTTTCCGCCGCGACGACCGCCCCAGCGGCGGCTACAACCGCGACGACCGTCCCCGCACCGGTGGTGGGTTCAACCGCGACGACCGTGGCCCGCGCCGGGACGACCGTCCCAGCGGCGGTGGCGGTTACAACCGCGACGACCGTGGCCCGCGTCGCGACGACCGCCCGAGCAGCGGTGGCGGCAGCTTCCGCCGTGACGACCGCCCCAGCGGTGGCTTCAACCGCGACGACCGCCCCCGCAGCAGTGGTGGGTTCAACCGCGACGACCGTGGCCCGCGCCGCGATGACCGTCCCAGCAGTGGCGGCGGCTTCCGTCGCGACGACCGCCCCAGCGGTGGGTTCAACCGCGATGACCGTGGTCCCCGTCGGGACGACCGTCCGAGCAGTGGTGGTGGCGGTTTCCGCCGTGACGACCGCCCCAGCGGTGGGTTCAACCGTGACGACCGTGGCCCGCGCCGCGACGACCGTCCGAGCAGTGGTGGCGGTTTCCGCCGTGACGACCGCCCCAGCGGTGGGTTCAACCGTGACGACCGTGGCCCGCGCCGCGACGACCGCCCGAGCGGTGGCTTCAACCGCGATGACCGTGGCCCGCGCCGCGACGACCGTCCGAGCAGTGGTGGCGGCTTCCGTCGCGACGACCGCCCCAGCGGTGGGTTCAACCGTGACGACCGTGGCCCGCGCCGCGACGACCGCCCGAGCAGTGGTGGCGGCTTCCGTCGCGACGACCGCCCCAGCGGTGGGTTCAACCGTGACGACCGTGGCCCGCGCCGCGACGACCGTCCGAGCAGTGGTGGCGGCTTCCGTCGCGACGACCGCCCCAGCGGTGGCTTCAACCGTGACGACCGTGGTCCCCGTCGGGATGACCGCCCGAGCAGTGGTGGTGGCGGTTTCCGCCGTGACGACCGCCCCAGCGGTGGCTTCAACCGCGACGACCGTCCCAGCGGCGGTGGGTTCAATCGTGACGACCGTGGCCCGCGCCGTGATGACCGTCCGAGCGGTGGTGGCTTCAACCGTGACGACCGGCCGCGCAGCAGTGGTGGGTTCAACCGTGACGACCGTGGTCCCCGTCGGGACGACCGTCCGAGCAGTGGTGGTGGCGGCTTCCGTCGCGACGACCGCCCCAGCGGCGGCTTCAACCGCGATGACCGTGGCCCGCGCCGGGACGACCGTCCCAGCAGTGGTGGCGGCTTCCGTCGCGACGACCGCCCCAGCGGCGGCTTCAACCGCGACGACCGCCCCCGCACCGGTGGTGGGTTCAACCGTGACGACCGTGGTCCCCGTCGGGACGACCGTCCGAGCAGCAGTGGAGGCGGCTTCCGTCGCGACGACCGCTCCAGCGGCGGCGGTGGCTACAACCGGGACGACCGTGGGCACGGCGACGAGCGGCGCAGTGAGCCGGTCCGCCGGCTGCCGATCGATGAGGACGTCACCGGCCAGGAGATCGATGGCGACGTCCGCCAGGAGCTGATGAGCCTGCCGAAGACGCTGGCCGAGGATGTCGCCAAGAACCTGGTGATGGTCGCCCGGCTGCTCGACGGCGAGCCCGAGGAGGCCTACGCCTACTCGCGTGTCGCGCTGCGGCTGGCTTCGCGGGTCGCCTCGGTGCGGGAGGCGGCCGGGTTCGCTTCCTATGTGACCGAGCGCTACTCCGAGGCGCTGACCGAGTTCCGCGCTTCCCGTCGGATGACCGGTTCGGCCGAGCTGTGGCCGGTGATGGCCGACTGCGAGCGTGGTCTGGGCCGTCCGGAGCGGGCGCTGGAGATGGCCGGCGCTCCCGAGGTCAAGCAGCTGGACAAGGCCGGGCAGATCGAGATGCGCCTGGTCGCGGCGGGTGCCCGCAGCGACATGGAGCAGTTCGACGCCGCCGTGGTGACCCTGGAGTGCCCCGAGCTTGGCTCGCACTCCGTGCAGCCGTGGACGGCGCGTCTGCGCTACGCCTACGCGGATGCTCTCATCGGCGCCGGGCGTGCCGACGAGGCGCGTGACTGGTTCGCCAAGGCTGCCGAGGCCGACCAGAACGGTACGACCAACGCGGCCGAGCGGCTCGCCGAGATCGACGGCATCGAGTTCGTCGACGCCCTCGACCCCGAGGCCGAGGACGACGAGAGCGCCGAGCAGGGCAAGGCCGCCAAGGCCGCTCAGCCGGACGCCGAAGCCGTCGTCGCCGAGGACGACTACGAGGACGACGAGGACGGCCACGAGGAAGCGGACGGCGAGTTCGCCTCCGGTTCCGGTGAGGACTACTACGACGACGATGAGGAAGAGGACGAGGAGGAGGGTTTTGCGACCCCGTCTGCTTCCCCCTTCCTTGAGCCTGGCCAGGGAAATCGTTCCTGACCACTGCTGCTGAGCGCTTCGCGCTCGGCTCCGGCTGAACGGACTGCGGCCCGTACTGCGAATCCCTGAGGGATTCCCGGTACGGGCCGCAGTCGTTTCCGGCTGACCCGTGCGGAGTCAGCTCGTGCGGAGTCAGCTCGTGCGGAGCCGGCCCGCGCGGCTCAGCCGAGCAGCAGGCTGCGCAGCACCAGCCCGGTGGCGGGCTTGGGGCCGAAGGAGGTGGACTTGCGGGGCATGGTCACGCCCTGCTCGGCGAGCCGCCGCACCACGCCCTCCGCCACCGGTTGCAGCAGCACCGCCGTTCCGCCGCCGCGTTCGGCCTCGCGTACGGCGGCGTCGGTGTCGTGGACGTAGCCGATGTGTTCGGGAGCGTCCGGGACGTTCCAGACCCGGTCGAGCAGCACCGAGTGCAGCACGGTCGCGTCCAGGCGGCGGTACTCCTCGGGGCGGTCGGCGGGCACGGCGGCGTCCAGAGTGGCCTTGTCCGGTCCGGTGACCAGGTGGAAGCGGCCCTCGCCGGCCAGCACGAAGGCGTTCTGCCCGGCGGCCTTGGCCGCCTTCTGCGCGGACAGTGCGACGTCCTGGCCGCTCAGCGGGCCGGACACGCTCCAGGTCTCGTTGTCGCCGAACCCGTCGGAGAACCCGTCGCCGAATCCGCTGCCGGCGCCGTCGGTGGCGAGGGCGGCGAGGGCGTCCGCCAGCGGCAGCTGGTGCAGCACGCGGTGGATCGCGCGGACCCGCAGCGGGTAGCGGGCGGTGTCCACCAGCAGCACCAGGCCCCGGTCCCAGGGGCTGTGGGCGAGGTAGCGGTGCTCGCGCTGGAGCCGCAGGTACATCGCCCAGCGGTGGTGGCCGTCGGCGATCAGCGCGCGGCAGGTCGAGAGGTCCTTGGAGACGGTGGCCAGGTCGTCGCAGGCGGTCACCGACCAGAGCCGGTGGGTGGTGCCGTCGCTGGTGGTGGTGGTCAGCAGCGGCGGGGTCAGCGCCGCGCGCTCGATCACCTCGGCCGCGCTGCCGTCACCCCGGTAGGTGAGCGGATCGGTTCCAGGTTGGCCTTGGTGGTCCGCATCAGGCCGACCCGGTCGGCGACCGGGCGCGGCATGACCTCCTCGTGCGGGAGGACCACCCCCGCCTGCGGCCCGCTGACGGCCAGGGCCCCGATCAGGCCGCGCTGGAGCAGGCCGCCGTCCTCGGCCGGGGCCTGTTGCTCGTAGACGTAGAGCGCGGGCGTGGGATCCGGCGCGAGCACGCCGCTGCGCTGCCATGAGGCAAGCAGCGCGGCGGCCCGCCGGTAGCCGCTCTCGGCGGTCGGCTCGGGCCTGGGAAGGATCAGCCGGACGACATTGTGCGGGTCGCCGGTCTCCAGCCGGAGCCGCCCGTCGTCGTCCACCACGTCGTAGGGCGGCGAGGTGACCGCGGCGAGCGAACTGACCCGGCCAGGGTCGTAGCGCAAGCCGCGGAAGGGCGAGAGGGAGAGCCCGGCGGCCGCCACGCGGCCCGCGTCGCCGTATCTGGATTCTGCTGCGTCGTCTGCACTGACTGCGCTCACCCTGGGCATGTTAACCGGGTATGCGCGGTTGACTGATCATCGGACGGTAAACCGGGGGACGGAGAGGGGTCGTAGATGTGGGAGCGGGCACGCCGCGACGAGGGTACTCCGAGTGGGGATGTGTACGACTGGTTCCGGCGCGGCAGCGAACTGCTGGCGGGCGGCCATCCGGGTGCGGCGGTACAACTGCTGGTGAGGGCGGCCGAGGCGGAGCCCGGGTCGACCGCGATCCGGGAGATGCTGGCGCGGGCCCAGTACGACGCGGGCTCGTACGCGGCGGCGCTGGAGAACTTCCAGACCGTTGCGCTGGCCGACCCGTCGGACGACTACGCCCAGTTCGGCTGGGGGCTGGCGGCGGCCCGGACCGGTGATTTCGAGGAGTCGGCGGTGCATCTGGCACTGGCGGTGGCGATGCGGCCGGATTCCAAGCACTACCAGGCGGCGCTGCGGCAGACCCGGGCGACCCTGAAGGCGCGTGCGGGCGGGTTCGATACCGTCGGGCGTGTGCAGGAGCAGGACGAATAGCAGGACCAGGACACGTAGCAGGACCAGGACGAGTAGAGAGACCGGACCCATGCCTGACCTTCCCGACTTCCGGCGGCGCCCGATGATGTCTCGCTCCCGCTGTACCGCCGCTATGACACGGCGCTGCTCGACCTCGACGGGGTGGTCTATGCCGGCCCGACGCGATTGACCACGCGGTGGAGGTACTGACCGAGGTCGGCGCGGAGGGAATGCGGCTGGCGTACGTCACCAACAACGCCTCGCGGACGCCGGACGCGGTCTCCACCCATCTCACCGAGCTCGGGGTGCCGGCCGAGCCCGGCGATGTGATCACCTCGGCGCAGGCGGCCGCGCGGCTGGTCGCGGAGCTGGTGCCGCCGGATTCGGCGGTGCTGGTGGCGGGGAGGGACTGGAGGTGGCCCTGCGCGAGCGGGGGCTGCGGCCGGTGCGCTCGCTGGACGAGGAGCCGCGGGCGGTCGTCCAGGGATTCGACCCCTCCGTCGGCTGGAAGCAGCTGGCCGAGGCCTGCTACGCCGTCGGTCAGGGGCTGCCCTGGGTGGCGTCCAACACCGATCTGACGATTCCGACCGCCCGCGGCACCGCCCCCGGAAACGGGACGCTGGTCGCCGCGGTGCGTACGGCCACCGGGGCGGAGCCGGAGGTCGCGGGCAAGCCGCTGCCGCCGATGCACCGCGAGACGATCATCCGCACCGGCGCCAAGCGCCCGCTGGTGGTCGGGGACCGGCTGGACACCGACATCGAGGGGGCGTTCAACGGCGAGGTGGACAGCCTGCTGGTGTTCACCGGGGTGACCGGGCCGGAGCAGCTGCCGACCGCGCCGCCGCAGCACCGCCCCACCTACATGGCCGCCGACCTGCGCGGGCTGCTGCGGGCGCACCCGGAGCTGACCGCCGGCGACGACGGCCGTTTCCACTGCGGCGGCTGGACGGCGACCGTCCGGGACGGGGTGCTCGACCTGGGCGACACCCGCGGCGAGGACCCGTACGACGGCCTGCGGGCGCTGTGCGCGGCGGCCTGGGCGGTGGCGGACGCCACCCGGGGCGATGTCCCGAACTGGCGCAAGGCGATGACCGACCTGGGCCTCTGAGCCCGCGGCGGGTCCCGGCCGGGCTCAGAGCAGTTTGCGCAGGTGCAGCAGGTCGCGGAGGCCGGCCTCCAGCTTGACCCGTCCGGACGCCCAGGCCGGGGCGAAGTTGAGTCGGCCTTCGACCAGTGCCACCAAGTCCTCGCTCGCCATGGCGAGCCGGATCTGGGCCCTTTCCCCGGCCGCCCGGGGCCTGTGTGATGTCCTGGATCCGGCCGTCGCGCAGGCGCCCGGAGAAGGTCAGATCGAGATCGGTGATCCAACAGGTCAGCGACCGGTCCAGGGCGGCGGCGCTGCGGACGTCGCCCTGCGCCTTGCCGAGGTTCTCGCTGAGCTGGTTCAGTGCGGCACGGCACTCGGCGGGGTTGGCCATGGCGCGGTGTGCTCCTCTTGCTGTCTTGCAGCCCTGCTGTGCTGCTGCCGGACGGTGCCGCGGCGGGCTTGGTTCCCCTGCGACGCTACCGCAGCGCGGGGCACCTGGCGCCGGATGGCGGGAGCGGCACAGCGAAGCGGTAGCGTCTTGGTGGGACGGTCCCACGGGCACAACGGGAAGCGGGAGAGGAAGGCCGGATGCGCGACATGCTGCGTGACTACCTCAAGCTGGCGGCCGGGGCCGCGCTGGGGGCGGCCGGGGAGCTTCGGCGGCGCGCCGAGTCCGGTGCCCGTGAGCTGCTGGAGCTGTCGGGCGTCGACGCCGACGAGCTGCTGGCGCGAGTGCCCCAGCCGGTCCAGTCGCTCGCGGAGGAGGTTGTGTCGGCCGGGCGGACCAACTCCGAGCTGCTGATCGGCCTGGTCCGCTCGGAGGCGGAGAAGGCGTGGAGCCGCGTCGGCGACGGCATGGTGCATGTGGGTGTGGTGCTGGAACTGCTGGAACGCCAGATGCGGCAGTTCCAGGGCGGGGACGACGCCGCTGGGGATGCGGAGGACGAGCCGTCGCAGCCGTCGCCGAAGCCCCCGACGGCGCCTTCGCCCGAACGGAAGGTCTCCCGGGCGGATCAGGCATTCCCCGGCCCGGCGGCGCCGCGCCCCCGCGCGCTCCGCCCCGCGACCGGTGCGCGTGGTGGTCGACCCGGAGGGCACTCCGGACGCCGAAGCAGCCGCCGCGGCGGCCCGGCGCCGGGCCTCGGTCCCGGGGATGCGCAAGGTCGCGGCCAAGAAGACCGCGTCGGCCCCGGCGCCGGCCGAGGGCACGGCGGCGAAGAAGACGCCCGCCGCCAAGACCCCCGCCGCCAAGAAGACGGCTGCCAAGAAGACGGCGGCGAAGAAGACCGCCGTGAAGAAGGCTCCGGCGAAGCAGACTGCCGCTGCGTCGACCACCGACGCGGCGGCGGCGAAGAAGCCCGCTGCGAAGAAGCCGGCTGCCACCGGGACGGCCGGTCGGACGGCGCCGAAGAAGATTCCCGCCGCGAAGACCACCGGCGCGAAGACCACCGCCGAGAAGACCACCGGCGCGAAGACCACCGCCGAGAAGACCACCGGCGCAAAGACCGGTGCGCGAAGACCGCCGCCACCAAGGACGTCGCGAAGAAGACCGCGTCGCGGAAGCCCGCCGCCGATGAGTGAACCGACCGCCGCGCCCGGGCCCGCGCCGGAGACCGGGCATCCCGCCGTGGATGCCGCGCTGGCGCCGCTGGAGGAGCTGGCGGACCTTCCCGCCGAGGCGCAGGCCGCTCTGTTCGAGAGCGTGCACGAGCAGCTGAGGCAGACCCTGGCCGGGCTGGACCAGCCCCAGCCCCAGCCCCAGCCCTGAGCCGCACCTCTCGGCGGCCCCGACCCGAACCTGATCACCCACATCGCAGGAGCTGAAACGCACGTGGCAGTTGCACGACGCCGTCTGGACGCCGAACTCGTCCGCCGCAAGCTGGCCCGTTCGCGGAGCACGCCAGCGAGCTGATCGCCGCCGGGCGGTCAGCGTCGGCGGGGCCACCGCGACGAAGCCCGCCACCCAGGTGGAGACCTCGGCGGCGGTGGTGGTCAGCAAGGACGACAACGATCCCGACTATGTCTCCCGCGGCGGGCACAAGCTCGCCGGGGCGCTGGCTGCCTTCGTCCCGCAGGGCCTGGCGGTGGAGGGCGGCGCTGCCTGGACGCGGGCGCGTCCACAGGCGGGTTCACCGATGTGCTGCTGCGGGCCGGGGTCTCCCGGGTGCTGGCCGTGGACGTCGGCTACGGGCAGCTCGCCTGGTCGTTGCAGAGCGACGACCGGGTGACCGTGATGGACCGCACCAACGTCCGGGAGTTGACGCTGGAGCAGATCGACGGCGTCCTGGTGGACCTGGTGGTGAGTGACCTGTCGTTCATTCCACTGGGCCTGGTGCTGCCCGCGCTGGCCCTGCACCGCGCCCGAGGGGGACCTGGTGCTGATGGTCAAGCCGCAGTTCGAGGTGGGCAAGGAGCGGCTGGGCAGCGGCGGGGTCGTCCGCAGCCCGCTGCTGCGCCAGGAGATGATCGAGAAGGTCGCGGCCCAGGGCGCGGCCCTGGGCCTGGGCGTGCGCGGGGTCACCGCGAGCCCGGCTGGTCCTTCCGGCAACGTCGAGTACTTCCTCTGGTTCCGCCGGGACGCGGAGCCGCTGGATCCCGCCGATGCGAGTCGCGCGGTTTCGGAGGGCCCGCAGTGAGCAAACGGTAGGGTCGGAAGCCATCGCTGTCCCAGACGCTACGAGGGGGAGGCGCGGCCGGAGATTCCGCCGGTTGCGCTGGAGGATTCCATGACTGACCGCTCTGTCTTCCTGCTCGCTCACACCGGCCGTGAAGAGGCCCTGCTCAGCGTGGAGTGCCTGGTCGAGGGGCTGCTGAAGGCGGGGATAAGGCTGCGGGCTGGCTGCGGAGGCCCCTGACATGGGCTTCCCGGCCGGGGTGGAGGCGGCCGACGGGGCCGGGCGCGGTCGCGGGCTGCGAGCTGATCCTGGTGCTGGGCGGCGACGGGACGCTGCTGCGTGGCGCGGAGCTGTCGCGCGAGTCGGGTGTGCCGATGCTGGGCGTGAACCTGGGCCGGGTCGGCTTCCTGGCCGAGGCCGAGCGGGACGACCTGGCCAAGGTGGTGCAGCGGGTGGTCGACCTGGACTACGAGGTCGAGGAGCGGATGACGCTGGACGTGATCGTCCGCACCGACGGCAGAATCGTGCACACCGACTGGGCGTTGAACGAGGCCTCGGTGGAGAAGGCCTCCCGGGAGCGCATGATCGAGGTGGTGACCGAGGTCGACGGCCGACCGGTGTCCAACTTCGGCTGCGACGGCGTGGTCTGCGCGACCCCGACCGGTTCCACCGCGTATGCCTTCTCGGCCGGCGGGCCGGTGGTGTGGCCGGAGGTGGAGGCGCTGCTGATGGTGCCGATCAGCGCCCACGCGCTCTTCGCGAAGCCGCTGGTGACCTCGCCGAAGTCGGTGCTGGCGGTCGAGGTCCAGCGCAAGACGCCCAACGGCGTGCTCTGGTGCGACGGGCGGCGGACGGTGGAGCTTCCGGCCGGGGCCCGGGTGGAGGTCCGCCGCGGCCGTACCCCGGTGCGCCTGGCCCGGCTGCACCGCGCGCCGTTCACCGACCGCCTGGTCGCGAAGTTCGCCCTCCCGGTCACCGGCTGGCGCGGAGCCCCGGACCAGAGCTGACCGCGGCCGGCGGTCGGTGGACCGGCTGCGCGCAGAGCCGCTGCGCCGAGCTGTAGGGCTGCCCGCAGGGGGTGAACAGGAATTCGACCATCGATCGACTGGCGTGGTCAGGCGCGTCCGCGGTGGCCGGGCCGGACCGGCGGCCGGTCGGGGCTGGGCGCGGGTGCGGGGAGGGGTGCGGAGCGGGCGCTCCGGCCTCGAACGGTCCGCGGGCCGGCGGGCGAAGGGGCGCCGCGCGGGTGGGCGGCCCGTTGTGGCGGGGCGGCCCGGGGGCGTCCGGGCTGCGGGGCGGGAATTCTGGGGTTGCTAAATGCTTTTCGTATGGCTGAGCCGTACGGGTTAATTTCGTTATTCCCTGCATTTTTCACCACCTAAGATCCAATCCCGTGATGGCTAGTCGGAACAACCAAGCAATTCAAGGCAGCGCTGAGGTGGTCATCCTTGGGCGGGGCCGGCCGGCCTGGTGCTGGCAAATCTTCTTCGTATGAACGGAGTCGATTGCGTCGTTCTGGAGCGCGCCGATCGCGCACATGTGCAGACCCGGGCACGGGCCGGATTTCTCGCGGCCAATACTGTGCGGATTCTGGAGCGCCACGGTCTGGCGGAGGGATTACGGCGGCGCGGTGAGGAGCATGCCAGCTGCGAGTTCCGGACCGAGGACGGCCGGTTCCGGCTCGACTACGGCGGCCTCGGCCAGGGCGAGCGGCACACGGTCTACCCGCAGCAGGAACTGGTGACGGATCTGCTGACGCACTACCTCGACGCGGGCGGGCGGGTGCACTTCGGGACCGAGGGGTTGCCGTGCACGCGGCGGACAGCGACCGGCCCGCTGTCAGCGTCCGCGACGCCGACGACCGGCCCGGCCGGTGGCAGGGCAGGTATGTCGCCGGGTGCGACGGCCGTCACGGCGCGGTGCGCCGCTCCCTGCCGCCGGGCGCGGTCCGGCACCACCGCCACGACTACGGCGTCTCCTGGCTGAGCCTGCTGGCCGAGGCGCCGCCCAGTCTGGACGCGGTCGGCTACGCGCTGCACAGCCGCGGTTTCGCCGGGCACATGGCACGCAGCCCCGAGATCACCCGTTACTACCTGCAATGCGCCCGGGGCCAGCGCCTCGACGCGTGGTCCGAGCAGCGGATCTGGGACGAGCTGGAGCTGCGGATGCGCGCCGCGGACTTCGGGCCGCTGCACCGGGGCGGACTGGTCCAGCGTGCGGTCGTGGAGCTGGAGTCCGACGTGCTGGAGCCGCTGCGGCACGGCTCGCTGTTCCTGGTCGGCGATGCGGCGAGCCTGCTCAGTCCGGCGGCCAAGGGGGCGAATCTGGCGGTGCTGGAGGCGGAGATCCTTGCCCGCGCCCTGACCGACGCCCTGAAGCGGGGCGACCCGACCGGCCTCGCCGAGTACTCGGAGCGCTGCCTGCGGCACATCTGGCGGGCGCAGGAGTTCTCCCGGTGGATGATCCAGCTGCTGCACCGGACGCCCGGCGACCGGCCTGACGAAACGTTGTTTCAGGACTCGCTGCGGCGCTCCCGGATCGCCTCGCTGCGCACCTCGCGCGCCCATCAGGACTGGTTCGCCGAGAACTACGTCGGCGTCTGACCCCCCTGCCGCACCCCGCACCGCCCCATCAGAATCGAGGACGCCGTGACGGCGACAACCACAACCACGACCCCGACCGCCACCACGACCGATGCGAACGTCTGCGTGCGGCGGTCGGCTTTGTCAGCGGGCAGGACACCGCCGCGCTGCTGTTACTGCTGCTGCCGGCCTCGACGCCCTGGAACTTCGGGCCCTGGTGGACCGCTGCCGCTTCTCGCACGCCGGCTGCTGGTCTTCCGGCGACGCCGCAGGCGCTGCGCGCGGACCTGGCCGACTGCGGCTGGCCGCGGAACTGCCCGAGCGGCCCAGCGTGGTGGTGCGGCAGCGGCTCGCGGATCGGCACCGGCGGGCCGCCGGGGAACTGGACGTCCGCATCTCCCGCCCACCGGTGACCGGCCCGGACGGAGCAGCTGCAGCGTCGAGGTGTTCGCGCTGACCGTGCCGGCGGGCTCCGCGCTGGCGGACATCGCCGAGCACGAGCGGGCCCGCACGAGGCGCACCTGGGCTTCGAGGTCGATCGCCCGGACCCGCTGGTGCTGCACGGCATGTGCGCGCTGCTCGCGCGGCAGGCGCCGCCGCCGACGGCGGCGGCTACAACCCGCACGAGGACGGCACGGTCTTCTACTTCACCGCGCCGCCGACTCGAAGGCCGGCTACCGGCGGGTGGAGCTCTATGCCCGGGCGACCACCGTGACGTCCTCGCGGACCATCTGGGCCGGAGCGGCCCGCCACCGCCCGCGGAGGCGCTGCTGCGGCTGCTGACGGGGCCTGGGCCACCCAGGCCCTGGCCGCCTTCGCCCAGCTGCGGATCCCCGACGCGATGGCCGTCGCGCGGTCGACGCCGCCGACCCTGGCGATCCCGGCGCGGATGCCGACCCCGGCGCCGAGGCGCTGGCGCGGGCGGGGGCGGATGCGACTGCCTGGCCAGGCTGCTGCGGTACCTGGTGACCCTGGGAGCGGTGACCGAGGACCGCACGGCTTCCGGCTGACCGGCTGGGCGCGCTGCTGCGGCGGACGCCCCGGCCTCGATGCGCCCGCTGGCGCTCATGTACGGCGGCTCCTTCTACCAGTCCTTCGCCCGGCTGGGGCACACCGTGCGCACCGGCGAGGTGGCTTTCGAGCAGTTGTTCGGTGAGAACCATTTCGACTACTTCGCCCGCGACCCGGAGCTGGCGGAGCTGTTCGACCAGTCCATGGCGGCCGGCGCCCGGATGTTCGAACCGCTGGCCGCGCATCCGGTGATCCCGCCGCGGGCCGGGCGGACGCTCCCAGGACCGTCGTCGATGTCGCGGGCGGCAACGGAGCCTGCTCGGGGCATCCTGGCCGCGCACCCGGCCTGCGCGGGGTCTGCTGGAGCGGCCGCATGTGGTCGAGGCGGCCCGGCTGCTGCTGGATGCCGCCGGGTCGGGCGCGCTGCGACTGCCGGGTGGGCGACTTCGCGGACGTGCCGGCCGGTGGCGACGTCTATGTGCTCGCCCGGGTGCTGCACGACTGGGACGACGAGCGCTGCCGGGAGATCCTGAGCCACTGCGCCCGGGCGATGCCTGCCCATGCCGACCTGCTCATCGTCGAGCGGGTGCTGCCGACCGACGGCTCGGCCTCGCTGGCCACCGCCTGGATCTGCACATGATGTGCAATGTCGGCGGCCGCGAACGCCGTGCCGACCACTATGCGCGCTGCTTGCCGATACCGGACTGGTGCTCGCCGACTGCTCGCCACTGCCCCTGGACGGCCGGGTGCTGCATGCCCGCAAGGCGCCGGCCGGGGGCCGGTAGCCGCCGACCGGCCGCTGACCAGCCACGCTCCGCCACCGGCAGCTGCCGAACAGGTGTCCGGTGGTGGGCGCGAGGGGGAGACTGGTTTCCGGGCGGGGGGGGCTGGGGGCGAGCGGGAGCACTACGCTCACTTCATGCCGCATGCGGGAGCCCCGCGTGCGGCGGCAGTGGCGGGTCGGCGGAGAGGGCTTCCCCGGGGCCCTCCCAGCTAGCGGGAGTAGTCGAGTGGATCAAGCCGATCGGCAGGTCAAAGGGGCAGTGCGCGGATGCTGGAGAGATGCGGATACGCGCACTCGGGTGATCGACGACGCCGTGTCGAGCTGTCGCCCGGGTTCACCGTGGTCACCGGTGAGACCGGGCGGCAAGACCATGGTGGTGACCAGCCCGGGCTGCTGCTCGGCGGGCGGGCCGACGCCGGCCTGGTGCGCAACGGCGCGGAGCGGCGGTGGTGAGGGCCGGGTGCTGCTGCCGGCGGCTCGCCGGTGGCGGAGCGGGCGCTGGAGGCCGGGCGGAGCTGGACGGCGACGTGCTGCTGCTGAGCCGCACGCTGTCGGCCGAGGGCCGGTCGCGGGCGCATGTCGGCCGGTCGGTGCCGATGAGCCTGCTGGCGTCCTCGGCGAGGACCTGATCGCCGTGCACGGCCAGACCGACCAGCAGCGGCTGCTTCAGCCGGCCCGGCAGCGCGGCGCCCTGGACCGCTACGCCGGGGACTCGGTGGCTGCCGCTGGCCGGGTACCAGGAGGTGTACCGGCGGCTGCGCGAGGTCGGCGCGCTGCTGGAGGAGCTGACCACCAGGGCCCGGGAGCGGGCGCAGGAGGCGGATCTGCTGCGGTTCGGGCTGGACGAGGTCGCGCGCCGCCGAGCCGCTGGCCGGTGAGGACCAGGAGCTCGCCGAGGAGTCGCAGCGGCTCGGCCACGCCGACGCGCTGGCGTCGGCCGCGGAGCTGGCGCACGGGGCCCTGGCCGGGGACCCGGCCAGCCCGGACGCGCTGGACGCCGGGACGCTGCTGGCGCAGGCCCGGCGGGCGCTGGAGTCGGTGCGTCACCACGACCCAGGCTCGCGGCACTCGCGGACCGGGTGGGCGAGGTCGGCTATCTGCTCGGCGACATCGGCGGGGACCTGGCCGGCTACGCCGACGACCTGGACGCGGATCCGGCGCGGCTGGCCGTGGTCGAGGAGCGCCGGGCAGTGCTCGCCCACCTGGTGCGCAAGTACGGCAGCCAGGAGGGCGGTCTGGCCCAGGTGCTGGAATGGGCCGAGGGTGCGGCGCTGCGGCTCACCGAGCTGGACGGCGACGACGACCGGATCACCGCTCTCGAAGCAGAGCGGCAGTCCTTGCACGAGCGGGTGGCCGAGCTGGCGGCCCAGCTCACCGCCGCCCGGCACGCGGCGGCCGAGGTGTTCGCGGCGGCGGTCACCGCCGAGCTGACCGAGCTGGCGATGCCGCACGCCCGGGTGAGCTTCGGGATCACCGAGGCCGAGGAGTTCGGCCCGCACGGGATCGACGAGGTCGAGGTGCTGCTCGCGCCGCATCCCGGCACCCCGCCCCGGCCGATCGCCAAGGGCGCCTCCGGCGGTGAGCTGTCCCGGGTGATGCTCGCGGTGGAGGTGGTCTTCGCCGGCGCGGACCCGGTGCCCACCTATCTGTTCGACGAGGTGGACGCGGGTGTCGGCGGCAAGGCGGCGGTCGAGGTCGGCCGCAGGCTGGCCAGGCTCGCCCGGAACTCGCAGGTCATCGTGGTGACCCACCTGCCGCAGGTGGCGGCGTTCGCGGACCGGCACCTGGTGGTCGAGAAGACCGTGGACGGCACGGTCACCCGCAGCGGGGTGACCACGCTCTCGGACACCGAGCGGGTCCGGGAGCTCTCCCGGATGCTGGCCGGCCTGGAGGATTCCGAGCTGGGCCGGGCCCATGCCGAGGAGCTGCTGGCCGCCGCACGAACGGGTGTGGTGCCACCGAACGGGTGAGGCAGTGTCGGCTGCTGACGCCGACTGTCCAAGAACCCGGCCCACCTGGCATCGTGGAGCCGCCGCGACCCGGTGCTGATCGAACCGAAGTGAAGCAGACGAACTGACAGCGCCCGCCACAAGCGGGCGCCCGACCACAGGCGGGGGCGGTCCACGGCGGCCCGCCCCGGCAGAGCGGTCCGGCCAGGCCGTCGACCAGCGGGGCCGACCGAACGAGAGGGAGACGACGCCGACTGTGGAGCACACATCCCCAGCCTCGACCGGCCAGCTGCACGCTGTCCTCGTCCTTGCCGGAAGCTCCGGCGGCATCGGCGCGCATGTCCGTTCCCTGGCCCAGGGACTGACCGCGCACGGCCTGGAGGTCACCGTCTGCGGTCCCGCGGAGACCGACGAGCTGTACGGCTTCTCCGAGGCCGGGGCACGGTTCCATCCGGTGGAGATCACCCGACGCCGGGAGCGCGCAGCGACGCCGCCGCGGTGGGCGAGCTGCGGCGGGCGTTCGCCCGGGCGACGCTGGTGCACGCGCACGGGCTGCGGCGCGGCGCTGTCCGACCTGGCGCTGCGGACGGCGCGCGCCGGGACGCCGCTGGTGGTCACCTCGCACCACGCCAATCTGGCCACCGGTATGGAACGCCGGGTGCTGCGGCTGATGGAGCGCCGGGTCGCGCGGGCAGCGGATCTCGTGCTCGGGGTCTCCTCGGACCTGGTGGCCCGGTCCCGGACGCTGGGCGCGGCCGACGCCCGGCTGAGCCCGGGCCGCGCCGCCGGCCGCTGCCGGTTCCGGAGGGCCGCCGTGAGCAGGTCCGCCGGGAACTGCTCGCCCGCCGGGGGAGCCGGAGGGCCGCAGCCGGGCGGCTCGCAGCAGGACGGCCCGGTGCCGGATGCCGAGCGGCGGATCGTGCTGGCGGTCGGGCGGCTGATCCCGCAGAAGAACTTCCACCTGCTGCTGGACGCGGCCTCCGGCTGGCGCGGTGCGGGCGAGCCGCTGGTGCTGGTCGCCGGGGACGGGCCGGAGCAGGAGGCGTTGCAGGCCCGGGTGCGGACCGAGCGGCTGCCGGTGCGGCTGCTCGGCCACCGCAACGACATCCCGGACCTGCTGGCCGCGGCCGACGTGGTGGTGATCTCCTCGCGCTGGAGGCGCGTTCGCTGGTCGCCAGGAGGCCCTGCGGGCGGGGTGGCGCTGGGGCGACCGCCGTCGGCGGCCTGCCGGAGCTGGTCGGCGACGCGGCGGTGCTGGTACCACCGGGCGACCGGGCAGCGCTGGCTGACGCTGTGTCAGCTCTGCTGGCCGATCCGGCCGCGCGGGCCCGGCTGGCAGCGGCGGGCCCGCCGCAGGCGGACCTGGCCGGACGAGGCGGCGACGGTGGCTCAGGTACTGAGCATCTACGACGAGTTGACGGCGAACGGCGCGCGCTGAGGGCTGACGCGCCGTCAAGTGCGCTGGCGGGATGAGCTGTCGGCCGGAGCCAGTCGGCCGGAGCCAGTAGGTCAGAGCTGGTCGGTCACGGTGACGGTGAGGCTGCCGTCGGCGGCCGGGGCCACCCGGACCTGGGTGAGGTCGTGCACGGTGACCGTCGCGCCGTGGGCGGCGGCCTGGGCGCCTATGCCGACCACCCGCATCCCGGCGGCGAGCCCGGCCGCGACCCGGCCTCCGAGTCCTCGAACACGATGCAGTCGGCGGGGGCGAGCCCGAGCCGGGCCGCACCGGCCAGGAAGCCCTCCGGGTCCGGCTTGCTCGCGGTGACGTGCTCGGCGGTCACCGCGACCGGCGGCAGCCCCAGCCCGGCCGCGCGCATCCGGGCGCGGGCCAGGGCGTCGTCGGCGGAGGTCACCAGCGCGTGCGGCAGCTCCGCCAGCGAGGCGAGGAAGGCGAGGCGCCCGCTATCGGGACCACCCGTCGGTGTCCGCGGTCTCCTCCGCAGCATCCGCCGGTTGTCGGCGTGGTTCTGCTCCATCGGCGGTCCGGCAGCAGCAGCGCCATGCTGGCGAAGCCCTGCCGTCCGTGCACCACGCCCAGCACCGTCTCGATGTCCAGGCCGTGCTCGACCGCCAGCGCTGCCACACCCGTCGCACCGCCTGACCGGAGTCGACCAGGGTGCCGTCCATGTCGAGCAGCAGGGCTCGGGCGGTCAGGACGGTCGTGACGGTCGTGACGGTCGTGGGCGTGGACGAGACGGGCATGGCGCTCCTTTGTCGGACCGTTCTTTGTTCCTCAACTATACAAATATGGCCCGGAGCGCCGGCACCGGATTGCCAGGGCAGGGATTGCCTGGACACGGGATGGCCAGGACACGGGATTGCCGGGACGCGGGTGCGCCCCCGGGGCTCACCCATCGGCGGGATGCCGGGCACGCCGCCGCAGGCGGTCAGCCGCAGCGCGGTGTCGATCAGCGGGACGTGGCTGAACGCCTGCGGGAAGTTCCGACCTGCCGCTTGAGCTTCGGGTCCCACTCCTCCGCCAGCAGCCCCACGTCGTTGCGGATCGCCAGCAGCCGGGCGAACAGGTCGCGCGCCTCGTCGATCCGGCCGATCATCGCCAGGTCGTCGGCGAGCCAGAACGAGCAGGCCAGGAACGCGCCCTCGTCGCCCGGCAGCCCGTCCACGCCCGCGCTGTCGCCGGTGGTCGGGTAGCGCAGCACAAAGCCGTCCGGGGTCATCAGCTCCCGCTGGATCGCCTCGATGGTGCCGATCACCCGCTTGTCGTCCGGCGGCAGGAAGCCCATCTGCGGGATCAGCAGCAGTGAGGCGTCCAGTTCCTGCGAGCCGTACGACTGGTGAAGGTGTTGCGCTCCGGGTCGTAGCCGCGTTCGCAGACGTCCTCGTGGATGGCGTCCCGCAGCTCCCGCCAGCGGTCCAGCGGGCCCTCGTGCGGGGTCTCCTCGATCATCCGGATGGTGCGGTCGACCGCCACCCAGGCCATCACCTTGGAGTGGACGAAGTGCCGGCGCGGGCGCGCACCTCCCAGATGCCCTCGTCCGGCTGCCGCCAGTGCTGCTCCAGGTAGCTGATCAGCCGCAGTTGCAGCACATGCGCGTGGTCGTTGCGGACCAGGCCGGTCATGTGCCCAGGTGCAGCGCCTCCACCACCTCGCCGTAGACGTCGAGTTGCAGCTGGGCGGCGGCGCCGTTGCCGATCCGGACCGGGGTCGAGCCCTCGTAGCCGGGCAGCCAGTCCAGCACCGCCTCGGTCAGCTCCCGCTCGCCCGCGATCCCGTACATGATCTGGAGGTTCTCCGGGTCCCCGGCGACCGCCCGCAGCAGCCACTCGCGCCAGGCGCCGGCTTCCTCGCGGTAGCCGGTGCGCAGCAGCGAGGACAGGGTGATCGCCGCGTCCCGCAGCCAGTGAAGCGGTAGTCCAGTTGCGCACCCCCGATGTCCTCGGGCAGGGAGGTGGTGGCGCGGCGACGATGCGCCGGTCGGGCGTAGGTAGGGCCTTGAGGTGATCAGTGAGCGGATCACCGGCTCCCGGTAGGGGCCGTGGGGCACTGGGCGACCCACTCGCGCCAGAACTGTTCGGTGTCGGCCAGCGCCTCCTCGCGTCCGGCTCCGGGGCGCCCAGGTGCGAGGGCTGCCAGGTCAGCGCGAAAGTGATCCGCTGGCCCGCGGCGACGGTGAAGTCGCGTAGGTGGTGAGGTTGCGGCGTAGGTGTCGGCCTCGCCGTCGAGCCAGACCGAGTCGGGACCGGCGACGGCGACGGTACGGGTGGTTTCGCCGTCCTCGACCTTGTGCACCCAGGGCACCACCCGGCCGTAGGAGAAGCGCATCCGCAGCGCGGAGCGCATCCGCACCCGGCCGCCCAGGCCTTCGACGATGCGGATGATCTGCGGCTCGGTGGTGCCGCCGTGCGGACCGCCGGAGACATGGCGCGGCGGCATGAAGTCGATCACCCCGCTGCCGCGCGGGGTGTCCCACTCCTGCTCCAGCACCAGTGAGTCGCCGCGGTAGCGCGGCGGGCCGGCTGCGCCGGGGCGGCGGCGGTGGGCGGCAGGAGCGCAGCTCGCCGCTCTCCTCGAAACGGCCGCCCGCCGCCCGGCGGCGCCCGACACGCCGGACCGGGGGTCGTCCACCGGATGGTCGCTGTCGGCCGGCCGATCCGCCAGAATCCGTGCTCGTCGGTGCCGAGGAGCCCGCGAACACCGCCGGGAATCGAAGCGGGGCAGGCAGCCAGTCGATCGCGCCGTCCGGCTGACCAGGGCGGCGGTCTGCATGTCGCCGATGAGTGCGTAGTCCTCGATACGGGCAGCCACGGGGATCTCCACTTCGCAGGGTGTGCACCGTATCGCCGAGGAGGGGGGAACGGTCCCGGCGGCTGCGGAGGCCGGGCCGGGCGACGGCTGTACGGGGCGTGCTCGGGCGTTCTGGACTGACGTCGGTCGGACGTCGGGCGGTCGTCGGTGTTCCCGGGTGCGTTGGATGTCGGGGGTCCGCTGCGGCGATACGTCCGTGCAGGATACGACGCAGGCGGGGCGGGCGGGGACGATGGTGATCACGGCACGCCGGACGGCGGGCGGTGCGGCTGCGACGCGCGGGTCGGTCGAGCCGTCTCCGGCACCCCGCCGGAGGCGCCGCCGGGGCACCCGGAGGGCCTCGCGCAGGGCCCGGCAGCGGGCCGGGCAGTCGGTCGGCAGTCGGTCGGCAGTCGGGCCCGGAACAGGCGGGGTACGGGCGAGGCGCAGGCGGGGACGGGCGGGGGCCGGCCCGGGCCGGGCGCCGGACGGCCGCCGGTGGGGCGCGTACGGGGCGCGGAACGGGGCGCGAGGGCGTGCGCCGCGACCCGGGCCGCCCGGCGGTGCCGGGCGAACGCGATCGCGGTGGCTCACTGATACCTGGTATCCCGTGGACAGGTGCGCTGCACCGCCGCTGACCCCCCAGGGACCGCCGGGTACTCAAGACGCGACCACGGGAGCCCCCTCTTGGCACAGCCCCATTCCGGTACCACCCGGAACAGTTCGACGACCAAGCACCTCTTCGTCACGGCGGTGTCGCCTCCTCGCTCGGCAAGGGTTGACCGCGTCCAGCCTGGGGCCCTGCTCAAGGCACGCGGCCTGCGGTCACCATGCAGAAGCTCGACCCGTACCTCAACGTGGACCCGGGCACGATGAACCCGTTCCAGCACGGCGAGGTCTTCGTCACCGACGACGGCGCCGAGACCGACCTGGACATCGGCCACTACGAGCGCTTCCTCGACACCAACCTGCACGGCTCGGCCAACGTCACCACCGGCCAGGTGTACTCCACGGTGATCGCCAAGGAGCGCCGCGGCGAGTACCTGGGCGACACCGTGCAGGTGATCCCGCACATCACCAACGAGATCAAGTCCCGGATCCGGCGGATGGCCACCGAGGACGTCGACGTGGTGATCACCGAGGTCGGCGGGACCGTCGGCGACATCGAGTCGCTGCCCTTCCTGGAGGCCGTCCGCCAGGTGCGGCACGAGGTCGGCCGCGACAACGTGTTCTTCGTGCACGTCTCGCTGCTGCCCTACATCGGCCCCTCGGGCGAGCTCAAGACCAAGCCGACCCAGCACTCGGTGGCGGCGCTGCGCAGCATCGGCATCCAGCCGGACGCGGTGGTGCTGCGGGCCGACCGCGAGGTCCCGCAGGCCATCAAGCGCAAGATCAGCCTGATGTGCGACGTCGACGAGGAGGCCGTGGTCGCCGCGATCGACGCCCCGTCGATCTACGACATCCCGCGGGTGCTGCACGGCGAGGGCCTGGACGCCTATGTCGTCCGCCGCCTGGGCCTGGCCTTCCGGGACGTCGACTGGACCGTCTGGGACGACCTGCTGCGCCGGGTGCACGAGCCCGAGCACACCGTGAAGGTGGCGCTGGTCGGCAAGTACATCGACCTGCCCGACGCCTATCTGTCGGTCACCGAGGCGCTGCGCGCGGGCGGCTTCGCCAACCGCGCCAAGGTCGAGATCAAGTGGGTCGCCTCGGACGACTGCAAGACCCCCGAGGGCGCGCAGCAGCAGCTCGGCGATGTGGACGCGATCTGCATCCCCGGCGGCTTCGGTGACCGCGGTGTGGACGGCAAGGTCGCCGCGATCACCTACGGCCGGGAGAAGCAGATCCCGCTGCTCGGCCTGTGCCTGGGCCTTCAGTGCGTGGTCATCGAGGCCGCCCGTAGCCTGGCCGGCATGCCCGAGGCCAACTCCACCGAGTTCGACCCGGCCGCCAAGCACCCGGTGATCTCGACCATGGCCGAGCAGCTGGAGATCGTGGACGGCAAGGGCGACCTGGGCGGCACCATGCGCCTGGGCCTGTACCCGGCGAAGCTCGCCGAGGGCTCGATCGTCCGCGAGGTCTACGGCGGCGAGCCCTACGTGGAGGAGCGCCACCGGCACCGCTACGAGGTCAACAACGGCTACCGGGCCAGCTGGAGGCCACCGGGCTGGTGTTCTCCGGGCTCTCCCCGAAGGGCGACCTGGTCGAGTACGTCGAGTACCCGCGCGAGGTGCACCCGTACCTGGTCGCCACCCAGGCGCACCCGGAGCTGAAGTCCCGGCCGACCCGGCCGCACCCGCTGTTCGCCGGGCTGGTCGCGGCGGCGGTGCGCCGCCAGGGCGGCGCGGCGCGCAGGCGCCGGCGGCCGGCAAGGCCGAGCAGCAGAAGGCGGTCGCGGCCGAGTAGCAGCCGCGAACCCCACAGCCACGACGGCGGCCACGCGATCTTGCGTGGCCGCCGTCGCGTACGTTGTACCTGTTCACTGCCGGGGAGTCGTGGAGGCGTCATGTCGCAGGGCAAGCAGCAGATCACCGACACCGCCGAGGAGTGGCCGGTGACCTCGTCCCGGACCGTCTTCTCCGGGCGGATCTGGGACATCGACAGCGACGAGGTGGTGATGCCGGACGGTGCGGTCGCCACCCGGGACTACATGCGGCACCCGGGCGCGGTCGGTGTGCTGGCGCTGGACGAGCAGCGCCGGGTGCTGCTGGTGCGCCAGTACCGGCACCCGGTACGGCAGCGGCTGTGGGAGCTCCCGGCCGGGCTGCTGGACGTGCCCGGGGAGAACCCGCTGCA
Organism: Streptacidiphilus sp. 4-A2; assembly: GCA_014284505.1. Lineage (GTDB taxonomy): Bacteria > Actinomycetota > Actinomycetes > Streptomycetales > Streptomycetaceae > Streptacidiphilus. The sequence goes on from JAAFYY010000001.1 coordinate 8,676,038, forward strand.
CGCCGCCCAGCGCGAGCTCTACGAGGAGGCGCACGCCAAGGCCGAGGACTGGCGGGTGCTGGTCGACACCTACTCCACGCCCGGCGGTTCCTCGGAGGCGCTGCGGGTGTTCCTGGCCCGGGGCCTGGCCGAGGCCGAGGGCGAACGCTTCGCGGCCGAGCACGAGGAGCTCGACCTCACCGTGGACCGGGTGGACCTGGACGAGCTGGTGCGCCTGGTGCTGGCCGGTGAGCTGCACAACGGGGTGCTGGTGTCGGCGCTGCTGGCGGCCAAGGTGGCACTGGACGGACCGGGCCTGGATTCGCTGAGGCCTGCTCAGTCCCCTTGGCCCGCGCGCCCGTTCGAGTGAGTTCGCCGGTAATCGCATTGTCGTAGGCGAAGCCCCCGGCGTGGTGAACTACGCTGCGTCAGGGGGTTCCGCGACGCGCCTGAAGGTGGGACGTCCGTAGGACGGAGTGGCGCAGGTGACTGAGGCACGGACGGCGGCACAGACGACACACACGGCCACGCGGGGCACGGCCGCACCGCGGCCGGCGGCTCCGGCCGGCCGGGCCGCGCTGCCCGGGAGCCCGCCGCACTTCGCCGGGCGCGCGGCCGAGCTGACCCGGCTGCGCGAGGAGGTCGGCCGCCCCGCCTTCGGCACCCGCACCGCCGAGGAGGAGACCGCGGCCGCCGGGCGGACCAGGGTGCTGGTGGTGGCCGGACGCCCCGGCTCCGGGCGCACCTCGCTGGCCCTGCACTTCGCCCGCGGCCTCGCCGCCGACTACCCGGACGGGCAGTTCTTCGTCCGGCTCGGCGAACCGGGCGCGGGCGCGGTCCCGGCCGGCCGGGTCGCCCGGGAGCTGCTGGCCGCGCTGGGCGAGCCCGGCGGACAGCGGCCGGTGGCCGAGCGCGAGAGCGGCGCCGAGTCCGGGGCCGACCGCGACCACCCGGACTGCGTCGCCCTGCGCGCGGCGCTGGCCGGGCGGCGGGCGCTGCTGGTCCTGGACGACGTGCGCACCGCCGACCAGCTGGCCGCACTGCTGCCGCAGGCCCCCGGCTGCCTGATGGTCGCGGTCACCGCCGGACCGCTCACCGGGATCGCCGACGCCCGGCCCTGCGTCATCAGCGGGCTCGACCTGCGGACCGCGCTGGGCGTGGTGATCAGCCTGGCCGGGGACACCCGGATCGTCTGCGACCCGGTCGCCGCCCGCGGCCTGGTCGAGCTGCTGGCCTGCCATCCGACCGCGCTGCGGCTGGTCGGCGGCTGGCTGCGGACCCGCCCCGGCGCCTCGGTCGCCGACGCCCGGCAGCTGCTGGCGGAGACCCCCTCCCGGGTCAGCCTGCTGAAGCAGCCCGGCGCGGCGCTGCGCGACACCGATCCGCTGCGGCGCGCCTTCGACCTGGCCTACGAGGGGCTGAGCGCGCCCGCGGCCCGGCTGCTGCGGCTGCTCACCATCGCCCCGGAGGGCCGGGCCGAGCCCAGGACCGCCTCCGCGCTGCTCGGCTGCCCGGTGGACACCGCCGCCGCGCATCTGGCCGCGCTCGCCGAGCAGCAGCTGCTCAATCCCGGGAGGCCTGGGGACGGGCATGAGCTGCCGGAATGCCTGCGCGCCCCGCTGACCGGACTGCTTGCCGCAGACCGGGCGGCCGAGACCGAGCTGGCCCGCGCCCGGATGCTGGAACGCCTGGTACGGCTGCTCACCGCGTGCGTGCACCGGCTGGCGCCCGGCTCGGGGCCGGAGCCCGAGCCGCTGCCCGCAGCGCTGCGCTTCGGCTCCGCCGCCGACGCCTGGCGCTGGCTGGACCGGGAACTGCCGGTGCTGCGCGGTGCCGTGCGGATAGCGGTCGCCGACGGTGAGCTGGACGGGCTGGCGATGCGGCTGGCCACCACCCTGGTCCGGGCGCTGCCGCTGTGGGCGGGCAGCGCCGAGGCGGTCGCCGCCGACCTGTACGAGCTGCACGGGACCGTGCTGGAGCTGGCCGCGCGCGGCGGCCGGATCCGGCAGCAGGCCGCCGCCCTGGTCAACCTGGGCGATCTGCACGCCCGGGCGGGCGAGCACGCCCGGGCCCTGGAGCGCTACCGCGCGGCCCTGGGCCCGGCCCGCTCGGTCGACGACCAGGTCGCGGTCGCCCGGATCCTGGAGGCGGTGGCCGGGGCCTACCGCGCCTCGGGCGACCTGGTGCGGGCCGCGACTGGTACGGCCGGGCGCTGGCTGCGCCGCAGCCCGCGAGCACGCCGAGGAGCTGCGGCTGCTGGCCCGCCTCGCCGCGCGCACGCCGCGCAGGGCGCACGGCGAGGCGCTGCGCGAATACCGCTCGGCGGTGGCGATGCACCGCAGGCTCGGCGACGAGGCCGGGGCGGTGGCCGCGGCTCGCGCGCCCGGGCGCAGGAGCTGTCCGGCAGCACCGAGCAGGGGCTGCGGACCCAGCGGGAGGCCCTGGCGGCGGCCGCGCGCTGCCCGACGACCAGGCCGGGGCCCGGCTCCAGGGGCTGTCCTGGTGCGGATGGCCGAGGCGCTGGAGCGGGCGGGCGACCCGTCCGGGGCCAGGGCGCAGCGCGAGCAGGCCGCCGCGGGAGTGCCGGCCACCCGCAGCGGCGGGCTGCCCGGGCCGGGTCCGGCGGTCGCGGCGCAGGCCGGGGGCGGTTCCGTGGCGCCGGGGCTGACCGAGGTGACGCCGCCCGGTTCACGATGAATGATGGAGAGTGTGAGATTTATCCACTAAGGGCGATTTGCAGGGTTGTGGGCAGTACAAGCCTACGAAACTGCCAACCGGAGAGAAAAATTTGGTCAGATTGGAAGGCTGGCGCATCGCTGCGGCTTCATTACACTCGTAAGTGCCGCAACCAGTGCGCGGCTGCCTGTCGGCGTATCCGACGACGGGTTCCCCACATGTGCAAGGGACGTGTTTAGCCGTGAAGGTCGGCCCCCAGCGAGTCAAGAACCACGAGTACCGTGGCCATCACGCCGCGGGCGTGCACGAGCTCGTCCGCAGCGGCCACCAGGTCGTCATCGAGCACAACGCAGGCGTTGGCTCCTCGATCCCCGACGACGAGTACGTGGCCGCCGGTGCGACCATCCTCGACACCGCGGACGAGGTCTGGGCCGCGGCCGACCTGCTGCTGAAGGTCAAGGAGCCCATCGCTTCGGAGTACCACCGCCTCCGCAAGGGCCAGACCCTCTTCACCTACCTGCACCTGGCTGCCTCGCGGGAGTGCACCGACGCGCTGCTCGCCTCCGGCACCACCGCCATCGCCTACGAGACCGTGCAGCTGGCCAACGGCGCCCTGCCGCTGCTCGCGCCGATGTCCGAGGTCGCGGGCCGGCTCGCGCCGCAGGTCGGCTCGTACCACCTGATGCGTCCGGCCGGCGGGCGCACGCTGCCCGCGGCGGCGTCCCGGCACCCACGCGGCCAAGGCGGTCGTGATCGGCGGCGGTGTCTCCGGCTGGCACGCCGCGACCATCGCCATCGGCATGGGCTACGACGTGACCCTGCTGGACCGCGACATCAACAAGCTGCGTGACGCGGACCGCTTCTTCGGCAACAAGATCAAGGCGATCGCCTCCAACTCCTTCGAGCTGGAGAAGGCCGTCCTGGATGCCGACCTGGTCATCGGCGCGGTGCTAATCCCCGGTGCCAAGGCCCCCAAGCTGGTCACCAACGAGCTGGTCTCCCGGATGAAGCCGGGCTCGGTGCTGGTCGACATCGCCATCGACCAGGGCGGCTGCTTCGAGGACTCCAAGCCCACCACGCACGACGAGCCGACCTTCCCGGTCCACAACTCGGTGTTCTACTGCGTGGCCAACATGCCCGGCGCGGTGCCCAACACCTCCACCTACGCGCTGACCAACGCGACCCTGCCCTACATCCTGGAGCTGGCCAACCGGGGCTGGAAGGAGGCCTGCGCGCGTGACGCGGCGCTGGCCAAGGGTCTGAATGCGCACGAGGGCCAGCTGGTCTACGCGTCCGTCGCGGAGGCTCACGGCCTGGGCTCGGTCGACCTGGACACCGTCCTGGCCTGACCCGCCGTCCGAACCACTCCGGGCCCGGCCCGGACCGCCGCCGAGGGCGGAGCGACCGAGGGCGGGGTGCCCCACCGAAGGGTGGAGCACCCCGCCCTCGGCTTCGGCATATGCCGGTATTGACGAGAAGTCAACATGTCCCGATCACGTCACCCTGTTGTGCTGGTCGCGGGCCCCGCGGCAACCGCTGCTCCAGGGCGCGTTTTCGCCGTGCGGGCGCTGGGAAGGCGGCTCTGACGACGGTCGTCGGGCGACTGTCGGCAGAGCTAGTCATATCGACATGTTGGTTCGTGCATCGCTGGCGCGGTGGTTGACGATACTGTGTCGTTGCTAGGCTGCGGCACGGCACATGCCGCCCAGCGAAGGGGCACAGCCCCAAGAGCCCCCAAAGATCCGGTGTCAACGGCGGTCGCCAAGGAGGTAAGACGACTTGTGAATGAGTCGACATTTGCTCCCGGGGTGGTCAGCCTGGACTGGTGCAGCAGCACGCCGCCGGTCGCTCCGGGGAGGACGAGGTCCGCACGTTCGACGCCAGGCAGCAGCCCGGCGCCACGAGCGCGCCCGACAGCCATGAGCACGCGGGCTCCGAGCCCGCCATCGCCCGCTACGACAGCGGCGTTTACGACGCGGCGGCCTTCGACGCCATCGAACCGGGCCTGGCCCAGAGCAGTCTGATCGACGGCCAGCTCTACGACCCCGATGCCGAGTACGAGCCCGACCCCGAGTACGCGGCCACCCTGGCCCCGACGCGGCCCGGCAGCGGCGCGAGCGCGTCGGCCCCACCGGCCGTCCGCTGCCGTACTTCCCGATCCCCTCGCCGCTGACCGAGCACGGCCCGGCGCAGATCGTCGCGATGTGCAACCAGAAGGGCGGGGTGGGCAAGACCACCTCCACCATCAACCTCGGCGCGGCGCTGGCCGAGTACGGCCGCCGGGTACTGCTGGTCGACTTCGACCCGCAGGGCGCGCTGTCGGTCGGGCTCGGGGTCAACCCGATGGAGCTCGATCTGACGGTCTACAACCTGCTGATGGAGCGTAATCTGACGGCGGACGAGGTGCTGCTGAAGACCGCTGTCCCCGGCATGGACCTGCTGCCGTCCAACATCGACCTGTCCGCCGCCGAGGTGCAGCTGGTCAGCGAGGTCGCCCGGGAGTCGGCGCTGGCGCGGGCGCTCAAGCCGCTGCTGCCGGACTACGACTACGTCATCATCGACTGCCAGCCCTCGCTCGGGCTGCTCACCGTCAACGCGCTGACCGCTGCCAACAGCGTCATCGTCCCGCTGGAGTGCGAGTTCTTCGCCCTGCGCGGGGTCGCCCTGCTCACCGAGACCATCGAGAAGGTCTGCGAGCGGCTCAACCCGAACTGCGGCTGGACGGCATCCTGGCGACCATGTACGACTCCCGTACGGTGCACAGCCGCGAGGTCCTGGCCCGGGTGACCGAGGCCTTCGGGGAGCACGTCTTCCACACCGTCATCGGCCGCACGGTGCGCTTCCCGGAGACCACGGTCGCCGGGGAACCGATCACCACCTACGCCTCCAACTCCGTGGGTGCCGCCGCCTACCGCCAGCTCGCCAGGGAGGTGCTCGCCCGGTGCCCCGTCGAGTGAGCCTGCCCGGCGCGGACGAACTGTTCCGGACCACGGGTGGGACGTCGCTCACCCCGCGCCCCGCGCGCCCGACTCCATGCAGAGCCGCGAGGCGCGTGAAGCACGGGAGAGCAGGGAAGGGCGCGAGGGCCGGTCCGCGGATCCGGCCGGCGAGCACGGCACCGCCGCCGGCGAGTCGGCCGAGCCGACCGCCCAGACGGCCGGTCAGGTGGTCAGCCAGTACAACGGCGCCCCGCACAACGGGTCTCCGCGCAACGGTGCCCCGCTGCCGGGCCGCGCCGCGGCGCAGCCGTCGGCCGCCGAGGAACCGGCCCGGCGCAAGCCGCGCGGCCAGGGCCGCTCCCGGCCCACCGGGCGCGAGCGGCACGAGGAGAAGATCACCGTCTATGTCTCCGCCGAGGAGCTGATCGACCTGGAGCACGCCCGGCTGGTGCTGCGGGGCGAGCACGGGCTCGCGGTGGACCGGGGGCGGATAGTGCGTGAGGCGGTCGCGGTCGTCCTGGCCGACCTGGAGCAGCGCGGCGAGGCCAGCATCCTGGTGCGGCGGCTGCGCGGGCGGTAGCGGGCGGTACCGGCCGCTACCGGCCGGTGTTCGGCCCGGCGCCGGTCGGGGCTGGACGGTGGCGGCCCGGTCCGGGCCGCCGATGGGGCCGGGCCGGCTGTCGGTGGCGGGTCGTATGGTGTTCGGACGAAGCCGCCGGGACGCCCGCCCGGGGAGCGTGCCGCGTGTCGGCGCGCCCTGAGCGGGTCCCGGCGTCGCCGACGCTCACCATGGACCCTGATGACCACACCCATCCCCCGGGCAGCCGGAGGCGCCCCCGGCCGCCCCGGGACCGGAGCAGCCCGACGAAGCGGGCCCGCGGCAGCCGAGTACGCAGCAGCCGGGCCCGGACGACCTGGGCCCGGACGAGCTGGGGCCCGACGACCTGGGGCCCGACGACCTCGCGGCTCAGCCGTCGGGCGGCTTCCAGGTGCGGCTGGACAACTTCGAGGGCCCGTTCGACCTGCTGCTCAGCCTGATCGCCAAGCACAAGCTGGATGTCACCGAGATCGCCCTCTCCCGGGTCACCGACGAGTTCATCGCCCATATCCGGGCCATGGGCCCGGAGTGGGACCTCGACCTCGCCAGCGAGTTCCTGGTGGTCGCCGCGACCCTGCTGGACCTCAAGGCGGCCCGGCTGCTGCCGGTCGCCGAACTGGAGGACGAGGAGGACCTGGCGCTGCTGGAGGCGCGTGACCTGCTGTTCGCCCGGCTGCTCCAGTACCGGGCCTACAAGCGGATCGCCGCGCTGTTCGCCGAGCGCTGGGCCGCGGAGCAGCTGAGCCGTCCGCGCACGGTCGGCCTGGAGCCGCACCACGCGCAGCTGCTCCCCGAGGTGGTCATCACCATCGGCCCCGAGGGCTTCGCCCGGCTCGCGGCCAGGGCGATGGAGCCCAGGCCCAAGCCGGTGGTCTACATCGAGCACATCCACACCTCCACGGTGAGCGTGCGCGAGCAGGCCGCGCTGGTGGTCGCGCCCGGCTCCGGGAGCTGGGCGGGGCCAGCTTCCGCACGCTGACCGAGGACGCCCCGGACGTGCTCACGGTGGTGGCCCGGTTCCTCGCGCTGCTGGAGCTCTACCGGGAGCGGGTGCTCGCCTTCGACCAGCCGGAGGCGCTGGGGGAGCTGCTGGTGCAGTGGATCGGCGCGAGGGCGCCGCGTGGAGGTGACCGACGAGTTCGACGCCCGCCGGTGGAGACCGTACCGAGGAAGGCAGGAAGCGGTGAGTGACAGCGTGACGGCGAACGGCGACGAGGCGGAGCAGCCCGCGCCGCGACCCGGCTGGCATGCCGTCGGCCCGCCGGGGGAACCTGAGACCGTGCTGCGGAGCCGGAGCCGCTGCGCGACCCGGACCAGCCCGGCCGGCGCCGCTGCCGCAGGCGTCAGCGCCGCTCCTGCGCCGCGGGCACGGTGCCGCCGCCCGGATCCGCTGCCGGCCCCGCGCCGCTGCCCGCCCCTGTGCCGCGCCCGCGCCGGTGCCCGGACCCCACCCGCTGCGGTCCGGATCCGCGCCCCGCCCGAACCGCGCCCGCGCCGGAACCCGCTCCCGAGCCGGAGCCGCAGCCGCAGCCGGAGGCCGAGCCTGAGGAGGTCCAGCTGTCCGCGGTGGCCAGGGTGCGCTGCGGGCCGCGCTGGAGGCGGTGCTGATGGTGGTGGACGAGCCGGCGACGGTCGCGCACCTGGCGGAGGTGCTGGAGCGGCCCAAGCGGGCCGTGGCGGCCGCCCTGGCCGAGCTCTCGGCCGAGTACACCGCCCAGGAGCGGGGATTCGACCTCCGCTTCGTCGCCGGGGCTGGCGTTTCTACAGCCGCGCGAGCTGCGCTCCGGCCGTGGACCGGTTCGTGCTGGACGGCCAGCAGGCCCGGCTCACCCAGGCCGCACTGGAGACGCTGGCGGTCATCGCCTACCGGCAGCCGGTGTCGCGTTCCCGGGTATCCGCCGTCCGTGGTGTGAACTGTGACGGTGTCATGCGTACCCTTGTGCAAAGGGGTCTGGTCGAGGAGACCGGGTCCGAGCCGGAGACGGGAGCGATCCTGTACCGGACGACACAGCAGTTTTTGGAACGGATGGGGGCGCGCTGGATGAGCTGCCGGAGCTGGCCCCCTTCCTGCCTGAGGCCGACGAAGTGGAAGCGGACTCGCAGGAGGGCTCCGCGATCGCCGAGGCGGTCGCCGTACAGAGCTAGCGCCGAGCGTCGGCAGCTGGTGCGGCGGCGGCTTTTGGCGGGCGGACGGAGCAGGTGATAGGCAGTGACACCCGCCCTGGGACGCGGCCCCGACGACGGACTCGACAACGGACTTCTTGATGCGTAGCGGTAACAGCGGTAATAGCAGAGAACAGCAGCGGCGGCGGCGCCGGGCGCGGCGGCAGCGGCGGCGCCCGTGGCGGCAGCGGCGGTAGCGGCCAGCGGGGCGGTAGCGGCGGTCAGCGCGGCGGGAGCCAGCGCGGTGGGCAGCAGAGCGGTGGCCAGCGGCGCAGCGGCAGCGGCTGGGAGAAGGAGGCTCCGCGTCCGGAGCAGCGCTCCTACGACCGTCCCGAGTTCGGGCGCGCACGCCAGCGCGGGGCGTTCGGTCGGCCAGATCCGCCCCGGCGGTCTCGGCGGCGGCGCGGCGCGCGCGCGGACCGGCCAAGCCGGTGCGCTCGCGGGAGCTCCAGGCCAAGATCGAGGACGCGGTGCGGGTCCGGCACGACAAGCCGGTGGAGAAGCTGCCGAAGACCCATGGCGAGCCCGACGGCGAGCGGCTGCAGAAGGTCCTGGCCCGCGCGGGCATGGGCAGCCGCCGCGCCTGCGAGGAGCTGATCGACCAGGGCCGGGTCGAGGTCAACGGCAAGGTGGTGCGCGAGCAGGGCAAGCGGTGGACGCGGCGCACGACGAGATCAAGGTGGACGGGCTGACCGTCGCCACCCAGTCCTACCTGTTCTTCGCGCTGAACAAGCCCGCCGGCGTGGTCGCCACCATGGAGGACCCGGACGGCCGGCAGTGCCTGGGCGACTACGTGAACAACCGGGAGACCCGGCTGTTCCACGTCGGCCGGCTGGACACCGAGACCGAGGGCATCATCCTGCTCACCAACCACGGCGAGCTGGCGCACCGGCTGACCCACCCCAAGTACGGCGTGGTGAAGACCTATCTGGCCGCGATCCAGGGCCCGATCCGCGCGACCTGGGCAAGCAGCTGGCGAAGGGCGTGAGCTGGAGGACGGCTGGGCCCGCGCCGACAGCTTCAAGGTGGTGCAGAACGTCGGCAAGAACTACCTGGTCGAGGTGAGCCTGCACGAGGGCCGCAAGCACATCGTGCGGCGGCTGCTGGCGGAGGCCGGCTTCCCGGTGGAGAAGCTGGTGCGGGTGCAGTTCGGCCCGATCGCGCTCGGCGACCAGAAGTCGGGCTGGCTGCGTCGGCTGACCAACCCCGAGGTCGGCCAGCTGATGAAGACCGTCGGGCTGTAGTCCGGTGACCGCGACGGCGCGCCGTACCCGGCTGACCTCGGAACGCGAGGCCGAGCTGTACCAGGCCGTGATGGACCTGGTGCGCGAGGTCGGCTACGAGGCGATGACCATGGACGCCGTCGCGGCCCGCAGCCGCTCCAGCAAGGCCACCCTGTACCGGCAGTGGCAGGGCAAGCCGAAGCTGGTCGCGGCGGCCATGCGGCACACCACCTTCGTGCACATGGACGACATCGACACCGGCTCGCTGCAGGGCGACCTGCACCAGGTCGCCCGGCAGATCGGCTCCGGCGCGGAGAAGGACACCGTGTTCCTGAGCGCCATCGGACACGCCGTGCACCAGCACCAGGACCTGGCGGCGGCGCTGCGGGAGACGCTGATCGAACCGGAGCGCGAGGTGCTGTACGCGCTGCTGCGGCGGGCCGAGGAGCGCGGCGAGGTCAGCCCGGACGCGGCGGCCTCCGAGTTCTTCGTGCACATGCTGTTCGGGGCGCTGCCCTCGCGCAAGATCCTGGAGGACCGCTTCGCGGACTCCGAGTACCTGATCCGCTACATCGACGCGGTGGTCCTGCCCGCGCTGCGGAACAGCTGACCCACCTCCTGGCCTCGCCACTTATCGAAACTTTTGCGTTTCGATAAGTGGAGGCGTAGCTTGCTCCTGTACGAAACCGTTTCGTTCGGAGGGGTGATCATGTCCCAGTCGGCCGTCGACGCCAGAGTCGACATCGCAAAGGCGGCGGAGCCTGCCCCGTCCCGGCGTTGGTGGGTGCTGGCCGTCATCGGCCTGGCCCAGCTGATGGTGGTGCTCGACGCCACCGTCGTGAACATCGCCCTGCCCTCGGCCCAGCGGGCGCTGGGCTTCTCCAACAGCGACCGGCAGTGGGTGGTCACCGCCTATTCGCTCGCCTTCGGCAGCCTGCTGCTGCTCGGCGGACGCCTGGCCGACCTGATCGGACGCAAGATCGTCTTCCTGGTCGGGGTCGCCGGATTCGCCCTGTCGTCCGCCCTGGCCGGAGCCGCGGGCAACTTCGAGATGCTGGTCACCGGCCGGGCCCTGCAGGGCTTCTTCGGCGCGCTGCTGGCCCCCGCCGCGCTCTCGCTGCTCAACACCACCTTCACCGAGGCCAAGGAACGCGCCAAGGCGTTCGGCATCTTCGGCGCCATCGCCGGCACCGGCGGCGGCATCGGCCTGCTGCTCGGCGGGCTGCTCACCGAGCACCTCAGCTGGCGCTGGACCCTCTATGTGAACCTGATCTTCGCCGTCCTGGCCTTCACCGGCGGCCTGCTGCTGCTGCGGCGCGGCGCGCCCGCCGACCGGCCCAAGCTCGACCTGCCCGGCACGCTGCTGGTCTCCGCCGGACTCTTCGGCCTGGTCTACGGCTTCTCCAACGCCGAGACCCACCACTGGTCCTCGCCGCAGACCTGGGGCTTCCTGGTCGCGGGCGCGCTGCTGATCGCTGCCTTCGCCTGGTGGCAGACCCGCGCCGCGCACCCGCTGCTGCCACTGCGGGTACTGCTGGACCGCAACCGGGGCGCCTCCTTCCTGGCGGTCGCCATCTCCGGCGCGGGCATGTTCGGCGTCTTCCTGTTCCTCACCTACTACCTCCAGGCGTCGATGGGATACACGCCGGTCAGCACCGGGCTGGCCTTCCTGCCGATGATCGGCGCGCTGATGGTCACCGCGCAGCTGTCCACCAACGTGCTGGTGCCGCGGTTCGGCCCCAGGCCGGTGGTGCCGCTGGGCATGGCGCTGGCCGCGGCCGGGATGGCCTGGCTCACCGGGCTGGACCTCAGCAGCAGCTACGCCTCCGGGGTGCTGCCCCGCTGATCCTCACCGGCCTCGGCCTGGGCCTGGTCATGCCCCCGGCGATGAGCACGGCCACCTCCGGGATCGCCACGCAGGACGCCGGTGTCGCCTCGGCGGCGGTGAACACCATGCAGCAGATCGGTGGCTCCATCGGCACCGCGCTGCTGAACACCCTCGCCGCGGGCGCCGCCACCGACTACCTGTCCGGCAAGCGGCCCACCCCGCAGCTGGTGGCCCAGGCGCAGCTGCACAGCTACTCCACCGCCTACTGGTGGTCGGCCGGCTTCTTCGCCTTCGGCACGCTGGTCACCGCCGTCCTCTACCGCCGCGGCCGGGTGGCCGTCGACCCGGACGCCCCGGCCGCCGTCCACATGTGACCCGGATCAGCTCAGCCGCTGACCTGTAGGGGGCCCGCACCGTCCGGTGCGGGCCCCCTGCGCGGTCCGGGCGACAGGGCGGGGCTAGCTCCACAGGGCGAGGCCGGCCCAGCGGCCCTCGGCGTCCCGTTCGACCTCCAGCATCCCGGCCACCGCCGAGCGGTTCACCGGGCCGTAGATGTGCGGGAAGAGCGGCCCGCCCGGCTCCGCGGCCTCCCAGCGGACCGCGGACTCCAGTGCGTCCTCCTCGATCAGCAGCACCATCAGCGGGCCGGGGGTGCGTGCGAAGCGGGCATTGGCCACGGTGAGGACCGACTCCTCGTCCGGCGAGCAGTGGATGAAGCCCTCCAACGCCAGCGTGGCCGTGGCATAGGGGCGGTCGGGGTGCGCCAGCCAGCCGTCCAGTGTCGTCAGGTGCAGAAGCATGTCCTCGTTGTACCCGATTGCGGCGCCCCGGTCACCCGTCCCACCACAGTCAATGGACGACGTCCGGGTTCCGGGACCGCGCCCGGGGCAGATCCGGCCCGTCGGCGGCGCGGCGGCGGACGGTCCGGGCGGCGCGTGGATCACGGCCCGGGCGGCGGGCGGCGGACCTCCCGGAATCCTTCACTCGAAAGCGTGAACGAGCCGGCCTCGGAACCGGGTTCGGCCGAGGGGCCGGGTGAGGATGTGGCGTGCCCATTTCAGATTCACTGGACGCCTGCCCGAGGAAATCGACATGACGACCGCCCGGCCGTTCCCCTATGCGATATCCGGAGTGTTCGCCCAGATCGGCGAGGTGATGCCGATAGCGGACTGGGCGGAGCTGGCCCGGATCCCGCACCGCCACCGCCCCGGACAGCACATCACCGGCCAGGACATCACCCGGATCCTCGGCATCCACGGCAAGAGCTGGGACGCCGGACAGCAGCGCTTCGCCACACTGGACACCATTGTCGGCGCCGCCTGCAACGCCCTGGCCTCGGCCGCGCTGGAACCCGGCGAGGTCGAACACATCGTGGTGTCGACCTGCTCGCCGCACCAGATCATGCTGGACCAGGACAGCTTCGCGCTGGCCCGCGAGATCGGCGTGCCCGACTCGGTGGCGCCGTCCCAGCTCGGCGCGGGCTGCGCCGGCCTGGGCCGGGCGGTCGCCCTGCTGGCGCGGATGAACGTCCGCAACGCCCTGGTGATCTGCTACAACATCGGCAGCTCCTGGGGGCTCGGCGCGGACGGCGGACCGCTGTCGATCTACGCCGAGAACACCCACCACCCTACGCCAAGACGCTGTGGTGCAGCGGCGCGCTGTTCTCCGACGCCTGCACCGCCATGGTCTTCGAGCGCGACGAGCAGAGCCCGGGGCTCTCGCTCTACTCCCGCGACTCGCACAGCTTCGGCGAGCAGCCGGGCTTCCTGGACCCGCTGGTGCACTACCCCGGCGGCGGCGCGGACCACCCGCCCGGCCGCCCCGGCTCGGCGGAGATGTCCGCCTTCGGCCTCAACGGCAAGGCGCTGGCCCGCTACTACGCGGGCGGCATGATGCTCAACCACCAGGCCCTGGAGCGGGCCCTGCCCGGGTACGTGGACGCGGTCCGCCGGATCTACACCCACCAGGCCGGGCCGGAACTGGTGCAGGACTTCGCGGAGCTGGCCGGACTGCCCGCCGGGAAGGCCCCCACCAACGTCCGCCAGCTGGGCAACCTGGTCTCGGCCGCCACGCCGGCCCTGTTCTACGCGGACCTGCTGGACAAGGAGATCGCCAACGGCGACCTGGCCTGCTTCTCGGTCGTCGGCGCCGGGCCCGAGCGCGGCGCGTTCGTCGCGCCGGTGCGCATCCCGAACCCGCTGGTGCGCACCGAGCCGCCGATCCCCACCCGCTCGACGCCCGCTGAGCGTCCGCCCGGCCCTGTCCCTTCGGGGACCACGTCCCTTCGTGGACCACTGTCCCTTCGTGGATCACCGTTGAAGACCTCCGTGTCCCGAGACCGAGGAGAAGCATGACCCGCGCCACCGCCGCCACCAGCGCGACGGACATCGAGTTCCACTACGACATCGGCAACGACTTCTACGCCCTGTGGCTGGACCGGACCCTCGCCTACTCGGCCGCGCTCTGGGACGGCATCGGCCCGGACGAGTCCGGGGAACCCGCACTGGCCCGCGCCCAGCAGGCCAAGTTCACCCGCCACCTCGACCTGGCCGAAGCCCCGGCCGCCGGGGCCGGCCAGGCGGGATTCAGGCTGCTGGACGTCGGCTGCGGCTGGGGCGGGCTGATGGACCACGCGGTCGGCGGCGGCCGGGTCGCCGAGGCCACCGGGCTCACCCTCTCCCGCGCCCAGTTCGACCAGGTCACCGCCCACGGGCGGCCCGGGACCAAGGCGGTCCTGGAGGGCTGGCAGTCGCACCGCCCCGAGCGGCCCTACGACGGGATCGTCTCGGTCGGCGCCTTCGAGCACTTCGTCACCGCCGCCACCCCCGCCGACCAGCGGATCACCGCCTACGCGTGGTACTTCGAACGCTGCCACGAACTGCTGCGGCCCGGCGCCTCGATGTCGTTGCAGACCATCGCCTACGACGGGGTCACCGGGCCGGACGGACCGATGGGCTCCTTCGTCACCCGCGACATCTTCCCAGGGGCCACCCTGCCCCGGCTCTCCGAGATCACCGCGGCCTGCGACCCGTACTTCTCGGTGACGGCGCTGTACAGCAGCCCGGACGACTACGCCCGCACCCTGCGGGTCTGGTCCGAGCGGCTGCACCGGGCCAGGGACCGGGCCCGGGAGCTGGTCGGCCCGCAGACGCTGCGCCGCTACCGGGTCTATCTGCGTGCCTGTGAGACCACGTTCCAGCAGCGCGCGGCCACCCTCTACCGGATCGGCCTGCGCCGGCGCGACACCCCGCTGCCGCTGCTGCCGCGCCGCTGACCCGGCCGGGCCCCGGGGCGCGGGCACGCCCGGGGCCCGGCCGCGGGCGGCTGAGCCTCAGCAGGGCACCCCCGCGTCGGGCGGGGCGGGCGGGTCCTCCAGCCCGTCGATCACCAGGGTGGCGATCCGGACCTGATACCAGACGTCCGTGCTGGTGCCGCCGGCCCAGTTCTCGGTCAGGATCACCGTGGTGTGCCCGGCGCCGCTGTCGCCGTAGCGGACCGACCAGCTGGCCGGGATGTTCTGCGCGCGGAACACCGGGTCGGCGTTGTGCGTCCGGGCGTATGCGTCGAGCTGCGTGATCAGGTCGGGGGTGAGGTACTCCTCCTCCACCTGGTGCGGCGTCAGGCCGCCCTGGCCCTGCACCGCGCTCCGGTACTGCGAGAAGAAGGCGTTGACCTGCTGCACCGGGTCCGACGCCGCCTGAGCGGGAACGGCCAGCTGACCGGAGCAGGCCAGCAGCGCCGCAGTGCACGCGCCGACCACGGCACCGCGCAGTTTCGTCCGCTTCGTTCTCTTCGTTCGATAGGACATGCGATCTCCTAGCTGGACCGGCGCTGACCCCGTGTCAGCGACGGATGGCAGCCAGTGAAACATTCGTAGACGAACATTCCGCGCAGCCACACGGGACCCCTTTGCGGGGAGGGGGCAGGGCCTGCCGCCCGGCGGAGGCGGCGACTGCGCCACAGGATGCATGCGAACCAGGTGCGGGTTACGGTTTCGGGAGGAGGCAAGGAGGCGCGATTCATGAACGCGGACTACCGGACTGTCCTCTGGGGGCAGAGCCAGTTCAACACCGACGACAACGCCAAGAACATCGTCCAGGTCGTCGAGTTGGTCAAAGCTGAGTTCAACACCCTGATCCTGTTCACCATCCATGTCGACGCCAAGGGCGACCTCTACTGGGCGGACAAGCCGCTTGCGGCGGGCGGCCGGATCGTCTACCCGTGGCGCGACGAGGGGCAGGATCCGAGTCTGCCCGCGCTGGTGGCGCTGCTGCGGGCCGGGGGAGTCGAGACGATCATGTTCGACATCGGCTCTGGCAGCCCTTTCCCGCCGGCCCCGCAGGTGCGGGACTGGCACCACATCGAGACGCTGCTCGGCAAGCCCGACACCCGTAAGGCGCTCATCCAGAATTTCGTCGTCGTGGCGGAGTGGCTGGGACTGGACGGCTTCGACTTCGACTGCGAGGAGGACGACATCCTCCCCGACACGATCGCCACGATGGCGGCGCTGCTCAAGCCGGTGGGAGCGAAGCAACTGATCACCTGTTCCCCGTACATGACCAAGTCATGGTGGCTGCTCACCCTCAAGCTGATCTACATGGACAACGGGCAGAAGCAGTTGGTCGACTGGTGGAATCTCCAGGTCTACGGCGGAGCTGACCCGGTGGACTGGATCGACACCATGAAGCAGTACCCGGGCCCGATCGGTGTGACGAATCCGGAGGCCTTCATGGTGGCCGGTTACTCCGCCTGGACCGACCCGCTGACCAATCCCCAGGGCCAGACGCCCAAGGAGATCTGCGAGGAACTGGGTGGCCTGACCCGGCAGGGGATCAAGCTCGGCGGCGGTGCGATCTGGCAGTCCGTCGCGGTCTTCGGCTCCGACTACCCGATCGGCGCCTACTCCAGCGCCCTGCTCAACGGCCTGAATGGACGCCCCTGTTCGTAGCACGCGAGCGCGCAGCCTTGTAGCGCTCTCAGTGGTCAGCAGCACAAGGTATAGCTGACGCCTGATCAGGGCGGTTGTGGGGGTTGGGCGCAGAGCATAGCGGGTTGGCCTTCGGGGCGAGGGGCTTTGGCGGGAGAGCGACATCGTGTTGCCGGGCGCCGGATACTGGGGGAGGAAACTCTGACAAAGGCCAGAAAATCCGACACTCGATGGATCGAGGATCACCATGGCAGAGGCCCCTGCGTCGTCATCGGCGGTGACCGGCCAGGCCGACACCATCTACTACTACGGCGGTGACATTGTGACCGTCGCCGCCACGCGGGAGGCGCGGGAGGCGGAGGCGGTCGCCGTCAGGGGTGACACGATCGTGTTCGTCGGTGGCCGTGAGGAGGCGTTCGCGAACTGGGACGCCGCCGGTACCGCGGTGCGGCGTGACCTGGAGGGCAGGGCACTGCTGCCCGGGTTCATCGACGCCCACGCCCACATCGGCGGAATCGGCCTGCAGGCCACGATCGCCGACCTGCTGGCCGAACCCGACGGTGACGTCGGCACGATCGCCGCGCTGCAAAGGAAGTTGCGGGAGTGGTACGACAGCTTCTCCGCCGACGAGGGCAAGCCGGGGTGGATCGTCGGGTTCGGCTACGACGACACCCTGCTGACCGACGAGCACGGCATCACCCGGCATCCGACCCGCGACGACCTCGACCAGGTCTCCACCACCCGACCGGTGCTGGCCATCCACCAGTCCTTCCACCTCGGCGCCGTCAACAGCAAGGGCCTGGAGGTGCTGGGCTACAGCAAGGAGACCAAGGATCCGCAGGGCGGGGCCATCCGCCGCCGGAACGCCTCGGATTCCCCGGACTTCGAGCAGCCCTTCGGGGAGCCCAACGGCGTGCTGGAGGAGACGGCGTTCAACCCGGCCGCGGACCTGGCGGTGACGTCGCTGCCGCCGCACGTCTCGGCCGAGTTGCTGGCCAAGGGCCAGCAGGCCGCCGCCGCCTTCGGGTACACCACTGTGCAGGACGGCGGACAGGCCCTGGCCACCATCGACGCGATGCGGGAACTGCCCTTCCTGCTCGACGTGGTCGCCTATGCCAAGGCCGCCGAGGTCACCGGCCTGGAAGGCGACCCGGTGCGCGCCGGCGAGAAGTACAGCGCCGGACGGATGCGGGTGGCCGGCGTCAAGCTGTACCTGGACGGCTCGCCCCAGGGCCGCACGGCCTGGCTCCGCGACCCGTATCTGCTGGCGCCCGAGGGCAAGCCCCAGCCCTACCACGGTATTTCGACCATTGCCGAAGCCGACCTGCTCGCCCAGGTCCGGCGCGGGTTCGCGATGGAGTGGCAGATCATCGCGCACGTCAACGGGGACGCCGCCATCGGCCAGTTCATCCGGGCGATCCGGACCGTGGCCGAGGAACGGGGCGAGTCGCGTGAGGAGCTCGCCGGCCGCCGGATCGTGGCAGTCCACTCCCAGACCGTCCGCGCGGACCAGCTCGACGACTTCCAGCGGCTGGCCATCATCCCGTCCTTCTTCCCCATGCACACCTTCTACTGGGGCGACTGGTACGGCACGATCCTGGGCGACGAGCGGGCCCGCAGCATCTCCCCGGCCCGCTGGGCGCTGGACCGGGGCCTGGCGTACACCGCCCACCACGACGCCCCGGTCGCCAAGCCCAGCTCCATCGGCATCCTGGCCAGCCAGGTCACCCGGGTCACCCGGAGCGGCGAGATCCTCGGCCCGGAGCAGTGCGTCTCGGCGCTGGACGCGGTCAGGTCCATCACCATCAACGCCGCCCGCCAGTACGGCGAGCAGGCCAGTAAGGGCAGCATCGAGCGGGGCAAGCTCGCCGACCTGGTCATTCTGTCGGCCAACCCGCTGACCGTGCCTTCGGAGGGGATCAAGGACATCACCGTCGTCGAGACCGTCAAGGGCGGTACGACGGTCCACCCGGAGCCCGCCCGGGGCCGACGGCGGGGCGGGACTCTCCCGGCCGGGGTGCGGATCCAGACCCACTGCTGAGCGGGCCCGGCCACGGCCGCGGCGCGGTTCGGACGATCGACCGCGAGTGGATGCGTCCGGGAGCGGGACGTGGTGGACTTGGTCCATGGCAGACGATGCGAATCTCTTCACCCCTGATCGAATCGCCCGCGCCCAGGAGGCGGCCGGGGCCGCCGGGATCGATGCGCTGCTTGTCTCACCCGGTGCCGACCTGCGATATCTCACCGGATACCAGGCGCTGCCGCTGGAGCGGCTGACCTGTCTGGTGGCCCCGGTCGGGGGTGAGCCGTTCCTCGTCGTGCCGCAACTGGAGAAGCCCGCGGCGGAGGTCTCGCCCGCGGGGGATCTCGGGATCGAGATCGTCGGCTGGGCCGAGACGGACGATCCCTATGAGCTGATCGCCAAGCGGCTCGGCTCCGGCGTGGGCCGGATCGGGGTCGACAACCACATGTGGGCCGAGAAGGTCCTGGCGTTCCGGGACGCGCTGCCCGGGGCGGAGCAGGCACTGGCCGGGGCCGCGCTGTCGGAGCTGCGGATGCGCAAGTCCGCCGGCCGAGCGAGGTGCGCGCGCTGAGCGAGGCGCGACGGCATCGACGCCGTCCACCTCGCCATGGGGGAGTGGCTGCGGCCGCCGGACCGAGGCCGAGGTGGGCAAGGACATCGCCGACGCGATCATCGGCACCGGGCATGCCACGGTGGACTTCGTCATCGTGGCGTCGGGCCCCAACGGCGCCAGCCCGCACCACGAGGTCTCGGACCGGGTGATCCAGGCCGGGGAGCCGGTGGTGTCGACATCGGCGGGACCATGCCCTCCGGCTACTGCTCCGACTCCAGCCTACTCCGTCGGCCAGCCCCCGGAGGAGTATCTGCGGCTGTACGGGGTGCTGCTGGCGGCCCAGACGGCGCAGTGCCAGTCGGTGGTGCCCGGGATGACCGCGGAGCAGCTGACGCCATCGGCCGGGATCTGATCGCGGGTGAGGGCTACGGCGAGTACTTCGTGCACCGCACCGGCCACGGCATCGGCCTGGAGACGCACGAGGAGCCCTATATCGTGGCCGGGTCGACCCGGGCGCTGGAGCCGGGCATGGCCTTCTCGATCGAGCCGGGGATCTACCTCCCGGGCAGGTTCGGGGCGCGGATCGAGGACATCGCGGTCTGCACCGGGACCGGCGGCGAGCGGCTGAATCTGGTCTCGCGGGAGCTGCGGGTGCTGGCGTAGGGGCGGACACCTGCGGCAGGCCCGGCTGCTGGAGGCCGGGCCGGGCCGGAGTGGGGCGGGCCCGAGTGGGCCGGGCCGGAGTGGGCCGGGCCGGAGTGGGCCGGGCCGGAGTGGGGCGGGGTTACCGGGTCGGGCTCAGGGCCTCGATCACCGCGGGGACCTGGCGCATGTCCTGGACGATCACCGTGTCCGGGCCTTCGAGCAGGGAGCCGGGGTGACCCCGCCGCCGTAGCCGATCACCCGCATCCCGGCGCGGGCGGCCCGGACGCCGTGCACGCTGTCCTCGACGACCACGCAGGCCGCGGCCGGGACGCCCATCTGCCGGGCCGCGTGCAGGAACAGGTCCGGCGCGGGCTTGCCCCGGGCGACGTCGGCGGCGCTGAAGATCCGGCCCTCGAAACGCGGATGCAGGCCGGTCCGGCCGAGGGTGTGCCGCAGTTTGCCGTGGCTGCCGCTGGACGCGACGCAGGTCGGCAGGGTGAGCTTGTCCAGGGCCTCGACCACGCCGTCGACCGGCTCCAGCCCGGCATCCACGGCGGCGGTGTGCAGTTCGGCGAACCGCTGCCGCCACCGGGCGGCCGGCTCCGGCCCGAGGCGCTCGGCGAACTGCTCCTGGATGGCGTCGCTGGACCTGCCGATGAACAGCTCGATCGCCTCGCGCTCGCTGAGCGGCCAGCCGAGCTCCGCTCCGAGGGCGACATTGATGCGTACGGCGATGCGTTCGCTGTCCACCAGGACTCCGTCGCAGTCCCAGATGACCAGCTCTATTGGTGCCTTCACCGGCGTCACAGTACCGGTGTCGCAGTACCGGCGGCAGCACCGGCGGCAGTACCGGGACGCGGCGCGGGGGCGAGCCGCCGGACGTGGGGAGCCCGACGGTTCGCCCCCGCAGGGGTGGTGACGATGTGTCAGCTGATGCTGAGATCGTCGGCGAAGACGTTGCCCTGGGCGTACCAGCCGTGGACATACACGGTGACGGTGCCGCTGGAGCCGGTGGTGAACGGAACGGTGAGCTGCTTCCAGCCGCTGCTGCTGGTCCAAGTACTGGCGGTGGCACCGCCGCTGACGCCGAGGTAGGCGTAGTTGCCCTGGACCCAGCCGGTGAGCGAGTAGCTGGTGTCGGGTTTCAGGGTGACCGTCTGATCGCACTCACCGGTTGTGGAGGAGCCCGGGGCTACTTCAAGCGAGTAACTTCCCGAGTGCACCGGTGAGGTCACCACGGCACTGCCGCTCTGGCAGGTCCATGGACTCAGACTTCCCGTCTCGAAGCCACCGTTGACCAGCAGGCCGCTGCTCGGCGGCGTGGTGGTCGGCGGAGCCGTGGTCGGCGGGGCGGTCGTGGGCGGGGCGGTGGTCGGCGGAGCCGTTGTGGCGGCGCCGTGGTGGGCGGAGCGGTGGTCGGCGGCGTGGTGGGGGTGGCCGTCGAGGTGGGCGAACCGGTCGGCGGGGCCGGGCAGGTGGTGGCCGAGCCGGCGATGTCGTTCACCGCGTCGTTCCACAGCGTGGCCGCGGGATCGAGGTCGTAGAGCGAGAACATCATGAACCCGCCGAGGCCGTTGCAGTGCGCGTAGTTCGCTCTGGCCTGGATGGATTCGGCGTCCTCGCCGCCGTAGAAGTTCGTCCCGTCGTAGAAGTACGCGGAGTCCGTCGTCGGGTCCCAGTACTGGTCCGCCGGGTTGGCGACGATACTGCTGATCTCCTTGTACATGGCCACACCGGGAACGTCCCCGGAGTAGGTCATCCCGGCCGACGGCCCGCTCGCCGTCTGGTAGAGGCCGTGCGCGGAACCGGCCGGTACGCCGGTCCACCCCGGTAGTAGAACGGCAGGCCGAGATTCAGTTTGTTCGCTGGGAAGCCGCCTGGTATCCCGTAGGACGGATCACCGACCGTCCAGGCTCTGACGGCGTTGTCGATGCTGTAGGTCTCTTTGCCCGGCGCTACCGGTGCCTCCGGCGAGTTGGGGTTGGCGTACAGGGGGTCCTGCTCGTCGGTCGGGCCGGTGGCGTTCCACGCGCCGTACATGTCGTAGCTCATCAGGTCGGCGAAGTTCAGGTACTGCGCGATCTGATTGGTCTGGATGGCCGCGATGTTGCTCTGGCCGGACGGCAGGGCGGCGGTCAGGTCGTACGTCTTCCCGTCGGTGGTGCCCTGGGCGTTCAGCTCGTTGCGGAACTCCTCAAGCAGCGCCGTGTAGTTGGCGGTGTCGGCGTTCGAGTAGTGGTTGCCGAGGTGCCCGTTGGCGGTGCCCGGGTACTCCCAGTCGATGTCGAAGCCGTCGAAGATGCCCTTGGCGGTTCCGTTGCCGCCGTAGCCGCCCTGGACCGGCAGGTTGCCCTCGATGAACATGCTGATGCAGGAGGAGACGAACTTCTGCCGGGACGCGGCGGTGGCCGCGACGTCGGAGAAGTACTTGGAGTAGGTCCAGCCGCCGATGGACAGCAGGATCTTCAGGTTGGGGTACTTCGCCTTCAGCTCCTGGAGCTGGTGGAAGTTGCCCGCGATCGGCTGGCCGGCGGTGTCCGCGACCCCGTTGACCGCGTTGGCCGCGGTGTAGTCGGTCTGGTAGTCGGCGGTGGAGTCCCCGGCTCCGTCGCCCGCGTTCGGGTCGCTCTCGCCGCCCGGGTCGGGGTCGGTGGCCTTGGTCGTCTCGAAGCAGGTCAGGTTGGTGGGGTCGATGTTCTCGAAGTCGTAGATCAGGTAGTCGGTCTTGCCCGCGATCCCCTCGGTGTCCAGGTCCTTGGGGTAGAACTGGTTCGCGTAGATCGACCACTGGTCGTAGTAGGCGACCCTGAGCCCGCCGCTGGTGGCGCGGCGCCGGTGGTGTTGGTGGCGGCGGTGGCCGCGCCGGCGGAGGTGCCGAGCATCGAGGTGGCGAGTCCGAACACGGCTATCACCGCCCCGGTGATGGTTAATCCGATCCGTCTGGAACGTGGCACAGTTCGACCTCCGAATAGACAGGTACCCGTCACATTAGAGATTGGTATGGACCAGTCGAGACGTCAAGGGTCTGGACCAATTTTGCATGACGGTTCGTCATTTGCGCTGCTGGCAGCGTTGATCGATATGGCGGCCCGTCATATGACGAACTGTCGGCTCGCTTTAGCTTCCCTTAGGTTTATCGCGGCGCGAATCCGGAGAGCGCCCTCGGTTGCGATCCGGTGGCTGTTGCGTGAGTGGTCGCGCGAGCCTTCGCGGAGTCGGGATGCGGGCGGGGTGCGGATGGGGTGCGGGTGGGATGCGGGTGGGGCGACGGCGGGCGGGGCGCGCCGGGGGTCGCGGCGGAGGTCTCAAGGGGTGGACGGATGATTCCGGATGCTGGGCGTGCTGGCTAGGCTGGCCCGCGGACGCGGCGGCCGGCGGGGGAAGTCGCGGTGTCGTGCTGATCGGGTCGGCCTGCGCCCCGACCCGATCGGCGGTCGGCCGGTCGCACCGGTCACCAGGCCGCACCGGCCGCACCAGTCGCACCGGTCGCACCGGTCGCACCGTCCAGGGGAATCGCATCGTCCGAAGGTTTTCGGACTTTCCGGGCCTCCTGTCCGAGTCACGCGGATCCCGGCCGGATCATGCGCGATCATGGAGCCGTACCTCAGTAAAGGACGTAGCCAGCCATGCGCACCGCAGCCGTGATCGGCACCGGACTGATCGGCACCTCCGCCGCGCTCGCCCTGACGGCGCGCGGAATAACGGTGTACCTGCGCGACGCCGACCCCGACGCCGCGCGTACCGCCGCCTCGCTCGGCGCGGGCACCACCGACGAACCGGACGCCCCGGTGGACCTGGCGGTGATCGCCGTGCCGCCCGCGCTGATCGCCGGGGTGCTGGCCGACTGCCAGCAGCAGAACCTGGCCCGCAGCTACACGGACGTCGCCAGCGTGAAGTCCGGACCGCGCGCCGACATCGCGGCGCTGGGCTGTGACCCGGTGACCTTCATCGGCAGCCATCCGATGGCCGGGGCCGAGCGCAACGGGCCGCTCGCGGCCCGCGCGGACCTGTTCGAGGGACCTGGGACACCCACCCCGGAGACCTCCACCGACACCCTGAACGCCGCGCTGGAGCTGGTCGCGCTGTGCGGGGGCGTGCCGGTGGTCATGGACGCCGGGGCGCACGATCGCGCCGTCGCGCTGGTCTCACACGCCCCCCAGCTGCTGTCCAGCCTGGTGGCGGCCCGGCTGGAGCACGCCGAGGAGAACGCCGTCCGGCTGGCCGGCCCCGGGATCAGGGACACCACCCGGATCGCCGGGTCCAACCCGAAGATGTGGGTGGAGATCCTCAGCGCCAATGCCGGGGTCGTCGCCGACATCCTGGAGGAGCTGGCCGCCGACCTCAGCGGCACCGTCGCCGGGCTGCGCGCGCTGGAGGCCGCCGACGAGGGCAAGCGCCGGGAGGGTGCGGTGGCGGTCGAGGACGTGCTGCGCCGCGGCAAGGCCGGCCGGGCCCGGATCCCCGGCAAGCACGGAGCGCCGCCGACCCGCTACGAGACGGTCGCCGTGCCCATCGGCGACCAGCCGGGGGAGCTCGCCCGACTGTTCGCCGACGCCGGGCTGGCCGGGATCAACATCGAGGACGTGCTGATCGAGCACTCCACCGGGCAGCAGGCCGGGCTGGTGCAGCTGCTGGTCGCGCCCCGGGCCGCGCCCGTGCTGACCGAGGCCTTGAAGGAGCGGGGCTGGCGGGTGCGCACGGACCGGTAACCTTGGGGGTGACCCCTGCCGCCATGCCACAGAGAAGGACCGCCACCGTGGAAACACCCGACCGCTCGGATGCCCCGGTGATCGTCGTTCTCGACGGCCCCGCCGGGACCGGAAAGTCCACCGTCTCCCGGGAGATCGCCGCCCGCCTGGGCCTCAGCTTCCTCGACACCGGTGCGATGTACCGCGCGATCACCTACTGGCTGCTCCAGAACGGTGTGGACGTCGACGACGCCGACGCCGTCGCCCTGGCCTCCGCCAAGCCGGTGGTCTGCTCGGGCACGGACGCCGCCGGGCCCACCATCACCGTGGACGGGGTGGACGTCTCCGGGCCGATCCGGGGCCCGAGGTCACCGCCGCCGTCAGCGCGGTCTCCGCGGTGCCGGAGGTCCGGGTCCGGATGGTGGAGCTCCAGCGGCACTCGGCCGAGGAGGCGCCGGTCGGGATCGTCGCCGAGGGCCGGGACCTGGGTACCGTGGTCTTCCCCCAGGCGGACCTGAAGGTCTTCCTGACCGCCTCCGCCGGGATCCGGGCCACCCGCAGGGCCGCGCAGCTGGGCGTCGCGGACCCGGACGGGATCGCCGCGATCCTCGCCGACATCGAGCGCCGCGACGCGGCCGACTCCGGCCGGGCGGCCTCGCCGCTGGCCAAGGCAGACGACGCGGTGGAGGTGGACACCACCGGGATGTCCCCGGAAGAGGTCATCAACCGGATCATCGGCCTGGTGCGCGAGCGCGCCGCCGTCCTGGCGAGCTAGCGCCCGCCCGCCGCCGCGGGCCCGCGGCGGCCGCACCACACCATTGAGCTTTGAGCGCCCTCTGGGCGACGACGGATGAGAGTTGGCACGGGTTACATGAGCAACGAGATCGTCGGCGGCAACGCCGACCACGGTGGCCTGGACGAGGCGGACTACGCCGAGTTCCTGGCGCTGGCGGCCGAGGAGGGCTTCGACGCCGAGGACATCGGCAGCCTGGACGGCCAGGGCCCGTTGCCGGTGCTCGCCGTCGTCGGACGTCCCAATGTCGGCAAGTCGACCCTGGTGAACCGGATCATCGGCCGCCGCGAGGCCGTCGTCGAGGACCGCCCCGGCGTCACCCGTGACCGGGTCGAGTACGAGGCCACCTGGAACGGCCGGCGCTTCAAGCTGGTCGACACCGGCGGCTGGGAGATCGACGTCTTCGGGCTGGACGCCATGGTCGCGGCCCAGGCCGAGCTCGGCATCGAGAACTCCGACGCGGTGCTGTTCGTGGTCGACACCAACGTCGGCGCGACCGACACCGACGAGGCCCTGGTCAAGCTGATCCGCAAGTCCGGCAAGCCGGGTGGTGCTGTGCGCCAACAAGGTCGACGGGATGTCCGGCGAGGCCGACGCGGCCATGCTGTGGTCGCTCGGCCTCGGCGAGCCCTACTGCGTCTCCGCGCTGCACGGCCGCGGCTCCGGCGACCTGCTGGATGCCATCCTGGAGAAGCTGCCGCCCGCGCCCGAGCAGACCTTCGGCGGCGAGCCGGTCGGCGGCCCGCGCCGGGTCGCGCTGATCGGCCGCCCCAACGTCGGCAAGTCCAGCCTGCTGAACAAGGTCGCGAAGGAGGACCGGGTCGTCGTCAACGAGCTCGCCGGGACCACCCGCGACCCGGTCGACGAGCTGATCCAGCTCGGCGGCAAGACCTGGAAGTTCATCGACACCGCGGGCATCCGCCGCCGGGTGCACCAGACCGCGGGCGCGGACTTCTACGCCTCGCTGCGCACCGCCGCCGCGCTGGAGAAGGCCGAGGTGGCGGTGGTCCTGATCGACGCCAGCGAGCCCATCGCCGAGCAGGACACCCGGATCATCACCATGGCCGTGGAATCCGGCCGCGCCGTCGTCATCGCCTACAACAAGTGGGACCAGATCGACGAGGAGCGCCGCTACTACCTGGAGCGCGAGATCGAGCAGGACCTGGTCCAGGTCCAGTGGGCGCCCCGGGTCAACGTCTCCGCGCTCACTGGGCGCCACATGGAGAAGCTGGTCCCGGCGATCGAGACCTCGCTGGCGGGCTGGGAGACCCGGATCCCGACCGCGCGGCTGAACCGCCTTCCTCGGTGAACTGGTCGCCTCCCACCCGCACCCGGTCCGCGGCGGCAAGCAGCCCCGCATCCTCTTCGGCACCCAGGCCGGGGCGAAGCCGCCGCGCTTCGTGCTCTTCGCCTCCGGCTTCATCGAGGCCGGCTACCGCGGTTCGTGGAGCGGCGGCTGCGCGAGGAGTTCGGCTTCGTCGGCACGCCGATCGCGATCAGCGTCCGGGTGCGCGAGAAGCGCGGACGCAAGTAGAGACCGCGAGCAGCGACCGCGAGTAGAGACAAATCAACCGCGGTAGCGACAGGGCGACAGCAGGTAACGCGGCACGAGTGCGCGGGCCGGCCGGAGGACACCGGCCGGGCCCGCGCACTTCGTTGCGGCCGGGGCAGCTTCGGCCGAGCTGAGCAGTCCTGAGCAGTCCTGAGTGTCCGGGGCGCCGGGGCGCGGACGGGGCGGCGTGGGCGGGTGCGGTCGGGGCGTGAGCCGACGGTGCTCGGGCCCTGCGGTGCCCGCCGGACGCGGTGGGGCGCGCGGAGACAGCGAGCGCCTCCGGCGTGCTGCTATGCGCCGGGGCAGGCGCGGGCGCGCCAGCCGGACCGGCGGGAGGGCAGCGGGCGCCGCGGCGCGCGGCGGAGGCTCAGCCCTGTCCCGGCGGCAGGGAGAGGTAGCCGCGGTGGCGGCCGGTGAGCCAGGAGCCAGGTGTCGCCCCCTGGCCCGGACCGTAGCCGCTCCCGTACCCCTGGCCGTAGCCGGGCCCGTACCCCTGGCTGTGGCTCGGCCCGTAGCCCTGGCTGTACGGCGCCGGGCGCTCCCAGGCGGCGTAGCCGGAGCCGCCCTGGTAGCCGAAGCCGGTGAAGCGCAGCTCCTCCTCGCCCTCGCGGTCCCCCGGCAGGGCCGGAACCGGCGCCGGAACTCGGAGTAGAGGCATCGAAGATGGGGTGGCGGAGGTCTCGCCCTCGAAGGCCGGTCGCATGGCCGGGATCTGCTGGGCCGGTGCGCCGGGCGCGGCCGCCTGGGCATAGGCGGCGGGTGGGAGCGCTGTGGTCGATGCGGTCGGCGATGCGGCGCGGGGGAGGTAGGTGTCGTAGGTCTGCACGCCATGGCCAACGACCGTCGCCCGACGGGATGCGGGCGGGGCGGCAGGTCAGGCGTACGGATCCGGTCGGCGGTCGCGGGGGCGCCGCTGCACTCCGGTCCGTCAGCCGACCGTTCCGCCGGTCGCCTTGCCGGTTTCCGCGGCGGACTCTCTGGCGGTTTCTCTGGCGGATTCTGCGTCGGCTTCTTTGGCGGCTTCTTTGGCGGGGGCGCGGGGGGGCGGGCTGCTGGCGGGTGACGGGTGTCCTCCGCCGCCGTGTCCGGGCGGCCCCAGGGGGTTCCACGCCCGGGGGCTTCCGGTCGGCGGAGGGCGGTGCGCTGCGCCCGGCGGCCCGCCCGGGGGGGGTGCCCGGCGGTGGTGCCGCTCAGGTGCCGGCCAGCGGCAGGACCGCGCCGAGCAGCAGCCCGCGCCGGGCAGCGCTGTCCACGGCCTGCCGGAGCAGGTCCTCCCGGGGCTGGCGGCCCACGCTTCCGGCCGGGGCCGCGAACATGATCACCTCGCCCTGGTTGCTGGCGGCGGCTCGCCAGGCGTCCGTCACCTGGAGCGGCTGGTGCGCCTGCCACCAGGCGAGGGTGCCGCCGCCCGGCGCGGGCTGGAGCACCGCGTGCAGCTGCCCCATCGCCATCAGCACCGACCATCCGCGCAGCTCGGCGGGCGGCTGGTCGACATCCACCACCTGGTCGAATCCATGCTCGAGCAGCAGCTCGGCGAAGTGGTCCTGCCCGGTGATGCTGCCCGGCCGGCCCACCGGTCCGGTCGGCTCCACCACCAGCGCGGCCCGCGGAGTGCCGCGTGCGGGCCGTACTTGCACAGCACAAGGCCGCAGGTCACGCCGAGCACTGCGGCAGTGACCTCCGGCCCGGCGCCCGGGGCCGGTGCGGGCGGCGGTACATGGGCTGGAGCGGCTCCGGTGTCCCGCCCGGGGCCTGGTTGATGCTGCGCACCGCGCCCAGCAGCTGTTCCTCCGCGACCGGTACCACTTGGGAGGGGATGCAGCGGGAGTGGGCGAAGGCGAGTACCGCCGTCTCCTCGCCGACGAACAGCACGGTCGCGGTGGGGTCCATGGTCGCGTCGCCCGGGGCCCGGCAGGAGGTGCAGTCGTAGCGATCGGGGGCGGTGCCCCCGGTGAGTAGCCGGTCGGCCTCGTCGTCACCGATCTCGGCACGGACCTCGTCGCTGACATCGATCAAGCGCGGCACGAAGACTCCTTGGGTTGCGCGAGCGGGGGCCGCGGGCGGGACTGCCCCGGCCGTGATGACAAACGGACCAGGTGTGGCTCGGGTCACGGTTGTCGGCGATCGAGTCAGGGAGGGGCAAGATCAACCGCTACCACTGGTCGATGACCAGTCACTTTCTGTCGACAGTGTGGGATGGCTCACCCCCGCTTCGGTGTGGCGGGGGCCACTCGCGGCGTTCTTGACGATCCAAAAGCCGAGCCAAATGTCCGATATGCGACCGGATTTGGAGATCGATACCTTCGGTAACGCCCCGCTGACCTGCGCAGTCCATGAATTACTTGGCGTGCGGGCGGCCCGTTGCCTAGGTTCATTCACCGGTGCAACGAGCACCACCCGGGTTCGCCCGCCTCCGCAGGTTCTCGGCTTGTCCACGAGAACCCGCCCGCCGCCTGCCATCAGGCCGGTGGCGAGTGGTGGGTGCCGGGACAGCACGGAACGCCCCGCGTGAACCGGCTGTCCTGCGAAACGCACCAGCGGTCCGAAGCGCGCCCAGCGCGCCGTCCGCTGTGCCGTCCGGGGCTGTAGAGAGGGATTAAATGATCTTCCGCCGCGAGAACGACGCCGCCCACACCGCCACCACCGAGGGCGTCCGCAAGCACAACCGCCTGCGCGCCGCTGTGATCACCGGTGTGGTCGTCGCCGCCCCCGTGGCCGGTCTGGTTACCGCCACGACCGCGTCCGCCGCGTCGGTCTCCACCTGGCAGGCCGTCGCGCAGTGCGAGAGCAGTGGCAACTGGGCCGCCAACACCGGCAACGGCTTCTACGGCGGCCTCCAGTTCACGCCGTCCACCTGGGCCGCCTTCGGTGGCACCCAGTACGCCAGCAGCGCCGACCAGGCCAGCGAGGGCCAGCAGATCGCCGTCGCCGAGAACGTCCTGGCTTCCCAGGGCCCCGGCGCCTGGCCCGTCTGCGGCCCCAGGCCGGCCTCACCGCCGGTGGCCCCGCCGCCAGCGTGAGCACCACCTCGTCGAACTCCAACTCGTCGAACAGCGCCGCCTCCACCCAGACCAGCGCCCCGGCCCAGTCCAGCGCCCCCGCGCAGTCCAGCGCCCCGGTGCAGAGCGCCCCGGCTCAGTCCAGCGCCCCCGCGCAGACCAGCACCCCGGCTCCGGCCGCCAGCTCCAACGGCGCCGGCTACACCGTGCAGGCCGGTGACACCCTGAGTGGCATCGCCGCGCCCACGGCCTGAACTGGCACACGCTGTACAGCGAGAACCAGAGCACCATCGGTGCCGACGCGAACCTGATCCTCCCCGGCCAGGTCCTCAAGCTCGGCTGACACCAGGTCAGGCTGAATTCTGGCCCCTGGCCCCTGGCCATCGGCTGACGCCTGATCCCGGCTGAATTCCGGCCGGGCATCGCTCGATCGCTCAGTACGACCCACGCGCGGTCCCCGTCACCACGGGGGCCGCGCTGCGGTCGTTCCCGGCTCACCGGCGAAGACCACCGAGCCCGGTGCAGCACATAGACCAGGTCCGGCGGTGCCGCCCCGGGGCGCAGGGAGCGGCCGGTGGCGACGACCGTGCGGCCGGTGGCCACCGCCGCCGACAGTGCCGCGTCCAGCCGCGCCAGCACCGGCTCGGCCAGTCCGCGGCCGGGCTCGTCCAGGAGCAGCAGCCGGGCCGGGCCCGCGATCGCCCGGGCCAGCGCCAGCTGCTGCCGCTCGCCGCCGGACAGCCGCTCCGCCGTGCGCCCGAGCAGCGGGCGCAGCTCCGGGAAGAGCGCCAGCGCCGCCTTCCGTCCGGCCTGGTCCAGCAGACCGAGCTGCTCGGCGACCGTGAGCGAGGGGAACACCGCCCGTTCGGACGGCACCAGGCAGATCCCCAGCCGGACCCGCCGGTAGGTCTCCAGCCGGCTGATGTCGCGCGGCGGGCCGCTCCCGCCGCCGTGCCACAGCACCCGCCCGCCGGTCAGCGGCACGGTTCCGGTGAGGGCGTGCAGGGCGGTGCTGCGGCCCGAGCCGTTGCGGCCCACCAGCAGCGTCCGGCTGCCGGTGGGGATGCGCAGGTCGATGCCGTGCAGTGCCTCCAGCGCGCCGTAGCGGACCCGGGCCCGCTCCAGGCTGATCTCAAGCGCCATCGCTTCCCGATCTCTCCGGGCCTGCCGGGACGGCGGTGCGCGGGCCCGCGCGTCCGGCTGTCATCACATAGACGGCGTCCGCGATCCGGTCCACCAGTTCGTGGTCGTGCTCCACCAGCAGGATCGCCAGCCCGTCGTTCGCGAGGGTGCGCAGCAGCCGGGTCAGCCGGGCGGTCTCGGCCCGGTCCAGCCCGGCAGCCGGCTCGTCCAGCAGCAGCACGCCGGGGCCGGCCGCCAGCGCCCGGCCCAGCTCCACCAGGCGCAGGGATCCGCTGGGCAGGTCGGCGGCCGGGCGGTCCCTGGCCTGCTCCAGGCCGAGCAGGGCAAGAGTGCGGTCCACGGCGGTGGCCGCCGCGCCGGGGGGAAGGCGCCCCGCCTGTTCCGCGCCGATCCGGAGGTTCTCGGCCACGGTCAGCCGGGGGAACACCGCGATCTGCTGGAAGGTGCGGGCCAGGCCCAGCCTGGCCCGCTGGTACTCGGGGAGCGAGGTGATGTCCCGGGTCCGGGCGGGGCCACGGCCGGGCTGCTGCCCGTGTTCGGAGAGCAGGATCCGGCCCGCGTCCGGGCGCTGGGCGCCGCTGAGGCAGTCGAAGAGGGTGCTTTGCCGGCGCCGTTGGGCCGCTGAGCGCGGTGATCCGGCCCGGCGGCACGGTCAGGGTGACCTGGTCCACGGCGGTGACCCGCCGAAGCGCCGGACGAGCCGGCGGGCGGTCAGCCGCATGCCCCCGGCCGCTCACCGCGTACCGTCCCCGGCCCGGCGGGGCTCCGCGGGCCGGGCAGGGGCGGCTCTACGGGCGGTGCGGGCGGTGCGGGTTGTGCTGGCGGTGCGGGCTGCGCGCCGCGCGCGGCCAGGGCGCGGCCGAGTGGGCTGAGCACCGGATCCGGTTCCCGGGCCGGTTCCCGGGCCGGGGCGCGGCCGTGATGCGGCGTCCAGCCCTGAAGCAGTGCCAGCGCGCCGACTGCGGCCGTGGCGACGCCGGAGAGGGTTCCGGCGTCCAGTGCGGTCAGCACCGCTGCCGCGAGCACCGCGCCGAGCGCGCTGTCCGCTCCGGCGACGACCACGGCCGCGAACCAGATCAGCCCGTAGACCGGGTCGAAGCTGTCCGGGTCGAAGGCCTGTGCCCCCAGGCCGAGCAGTCCGCCGCCGAGCGCCGCCAAACCCGCGCCGATGGTGAACGCCAGCAGTTTCACCCTGGCGACGTCCACCCCGGCCGCCGCTGCCGCCGGTTCGTGGTCCCGCACCGCGCCCAGCGCCCGCCCCGGACGTCCCCGGTGTAACTGCCGGACCAGGAGCGCCCCACCGCCCAGCAGGAGCAGCTCCAGCAGGTAGAAGAACCGGTCGTCACCCAGCAGGCCGGTCCGGTCGAGCAGCAATCCGGTTGCGGCGAAAGGCTGTTGGAAGACCAGTCGGCTCAGGGCGGTGCCGACGGCAAAGGTGGCCAGGGCCAGTGCCAGCCCCCTGCGGTGCACGGTCGGCCGGCCCAGCAGAAACCCCAGCGCGGCTGTGATCAGCACCGCCGCGAGCAGTGCCACCAGGCTGGGCAGCCGCGGCAGGCCGGGGACGCCCCCGCCCGCGAGCAACCCGGTGACCAGCGCCCCCGTTCCGGCGTACCCGGCTTGGCCCAGGGAGATCTGTCCGGCATAGCCGGTGACCACCACCACCGAGAGCAGCACCAGCGCCAGCGCCGGGAGTTGCAGCGCGGTGCGCAGGGCGTCGGCCCGCAACGCCAGCGGAATCAGCAGAGCTGCTGCCGCTGTCGGTGGGATCCGGCGGACCATCGACAGATGACTGATCGTCAGAGATGCCTCAAGGCCGTCCCTTTCCTGCGTGGGAAGCAGTCGGGGGAGGAGCGTGGCCGCCAGTAGTGCCAGTACGAACAGGTTTGCGTCGGTCGACTCCAGTAATGATTCTGCTGCACCTGGCACATGAAACTGCGTTAGCTCGCTCTGCGCCATGCCCAGGGCGAGCGCGGCGGCGACGGTCACCGGCAGGCTGCGCAGCCCGGCCAGTACGGCCACCGCCATGGTCTCCATGACCAGCAACGGCAGTCCGTAGGGGTCGAGTTGGAGGCCAGGTGCGAGCAGCACCCCGGTCAGCCCGGCGCTGAAGGCACCGAAGGCCCAGCCCACCGAGGAGACCATGTCGGCGTCCACGCCGCCGAGTTCGGCGAGCCGGCGGTCGTCGACGACGGCGCGCAGGCTGGTGCCGAAGCGGGTCCAGCGGGTGACCGCGCCCAGACCGAGCGCCAGGAGCAGCAGGGTGCCGAGCTCCACCACCGTGTCGAGCGGCAGGCTGAGTCCGTCCAGGGTGGCCACCGCGGTGCGTGGCAGCAGTGCGGGGGAGTCGGCGCGCGGGTCGGCCCCCAGAGCAGATAGGCCGCCCCCACCAGCAGCACGAACACGCCCAGCCCGGCCACCAGGGTCTCGCCGGTGCCCGCGCGTCGGCGTTGCAGGGGTCGGAAGACCAGCGCATCGAGCAGCACCCCCAGGCCGGGGGCGAAGAGCAACAGGCAGCAGGGGACGGCCAGGGCTCGGGGCCAGTGCCAGACCACCACCGTCTGCCGCAGTGCGTAGGCGCTGACCATGGCGATCGCGCCCTGGGCGAAGTTGAGCACACCGGTGGCCCGGTAGCAGACGACCAGGCCGATGCCGGAGAGCGCGGCGGCGCTGCCCACGGCCGTCCCGGCGAGTGCCAGGTCCAGGACGAGTGGCGCGGCCACCCGGTCAGCCCTCCGGCGCCGGTGGATCGCACAGCGGGCAGGGTCGCAGGGCCGCGAGTCGAGCGGGTGCGGCTGACTCGGCGTCGGCGCGCCCCAGGACCAGCAGGCAGTCACTTCGGTGGTAGGTCCGGCCGCCGGGGATCGTCAGCGGGGTGTCGGCGGCGGTCGGGGGCTGTTCCTCAGGATCCTCCGTCTGCTGCGTCAGCAGGTGGTAGAGCACGTTCAGTTGACGCTGCATCTGTTCGCTGTCGGTGCCGCTGCCACTGCTGCCACTGGACCGGCTGCGGGTGCCAGCAGCACCAGTCCGCCGAGGAGCAGGGCGCTGCCCGGGGCGGTGGCCGAGGCCAGGTAGGGGAGCTGCGCGGGTAGCGCTGGCCGGAGACGCCGTACCAGCCGAGGAAGCACAGCACGGCGCCCAGCCCGACCGTCGTCCAGCCGAGTTGCATCCCGGGTGCGCGCGGTGTGCGTGCTACGTGCAGTGTGCGTGCTACCCGCACTGCGCGCCGGAGTGGCGCCGACCACGGGACGGCCGGGCGTCGCCGCGTGGATCAGCCATGGCTTCCCGCCTCCCCGCCTCTCCGCCGTTGCCGCCCAAGGCCGTCTCCGGCCGGGGTGGTTGCCGCCCAGGGCCGCTGTCACTCGGAGCTGCTGCCACGCGGAGCTGCTGCCACGCGGAGCCGCCGCCACCCACCGTCGTTCCCACCCAGGAAAGCACAGTGGCCGCGAGCCCTCTACGGTCCGGCCGGGACTGGCGCGGCCGGGCTGGTGGGGCTGCCTCGGCCGGGTGCGGGGGAGGGGTGCCGGGCCCGGCTTTGGGTCACGTTCCGCCATCTATTGGCCGCAGGGGTGGATCCCTCTTGCGCGGGAGCCGCTAGCGTAAGGAGAACTGACGGACAGTCAGATCTGCGGACGAGACGGTGGGAGGGTTCCATGACCAGAGGTACCGGGGCGCTGGCGCGCGGGGTTCGGCGGCTGACGATGCGGCTTCCGGCGGCGCGGAGCCGGGGGCTCTCCCGGCCGGAAGGGCGACCGCCCGACGCCGGGGCGCGGTGGCCGGGCTGGGTGTGGCGTCCGTGCTCGTCCTGGTCGCGGCCTGCGGGAGCTCGACGTCCAGCGCGAGCCCGTCCGCGTCCAGCGTGTCCACGCCCACCACCGCCGCGGCCATGCCGACGACCGCGCCGCCGACCACCGCGGCCGCCGCCCCGGCCGCCTGCACTGCGGCCCTCGCCCCGATGGTCACCGGCAGCGGACCGGCCGACACCGCCACCGCGGCCAAGGCGGTCGCCGCCGACTACCAGAAGTTCTTCGACCCGGCGACGGCGTCCACCACCAAACTCGGGCTGCTCCAGAGCGGGACCTCCTTTGTGCCGGTGCTGGAGAGCTTCGCGAGCAACAAGCTCGCCGCGGCCGCCACCGTGACCGTCACCGCGGTCGACTTCACCGGGGCCACCGCCGCCGACGTCACCTACAACCTGTGCGAGAGCGGAGCCGCGGTGCTCCCGGACTCGGCCGGGAAGGCAGTGCTGGCGGCGGCGTCTGGCAGGTCGCCGACGCCACCTTGTGCGGGCTGGTCAAGCTGAACAACGGCGGCGCGGCCGTCCCCGGATGCTCCTGAACCGGCGACACCGGCGACACCGGGGTCACCGGCGACACCGGGGTGACCGGGCTCTTCGAGGTGACCAGGACGACCGGAGCGTCCGGGGCGCTCGGGACGTTCGGGCCCTCCGGGGCCGGGAGGAGCAGCCGCGCCGGGCGAGGCGTACGCTGGCGGGCCGGGCGGCGGGCACGGCGGTGCCGCTGCTCGCCGCCCTGCTGCTGGCCGGCTGCGGCAGCCGGCTGCCCGACCGCGACTTCGGCGGTCAGCCGGGCGGATCCGCCGCGTCCCCGCCCGCCGCGCCGATCACCGTGGGCATCATCACCTCGCTGTCCAGCCCGCTCGGCGTGGACGCCTTCAGCGGCCCGCTCTACGGCGCGCAGGCGTACTTCCGCGCCCTGGATGCCTCCGGGGGCTGGACGGGCACCAGATCCGGGTGATCAGCTGCGACGACAGCGGGGACGGCGGCGACAACCAGACATGCGTTCACCAGCTGGTCGACCAGGACCGGGTGGTGGCGCTGGTGGCGGGCAGCGAGCTCGACTACGCCGGCGCCGCCTACGTCAGCGCCCAGCATGTCCCCGACATCGGTGGCGAGCCCATCACCACCGTCTACGACCAGTACCCCTACCTCTACCAGATCTACGGCAGCTCGGAGCCCCGTGACGGCTCCGCCCCGGGCTGGGACGGGACGGAGTACCAGACCACCGAGGTCTACCGGTACTTCAAGCAGAAGCTGGGCCTGCGCCGGGCGACCGTGGTCGCGTACGACCAGGCCGACTCCGCCCGCTACGCCGCCGAGCTGGTGCAGGGGCTGCGGGCCGAGGGCTACCAGGTGCAGAGCGAGACGGTGGACTTCGCGCTGCCGGACTTCGCGGCGGTCGCCGCGGAGATGAAGGCCCAGGGCACCCAGCTGCTGATGGACGCGATGGACACCCGGGGCAATATCGGCCTGTGCCAGGCGATGGCGGCGGACGGGGTGACCGTGGCGGCGAAGGTGACCAACGTCCAGAACTGGTCGGAGCAGGTCCGGCAGGACTACGCGGACGTCCCCGGCTGCCGCGACGTGCTCTGGGCGACCGCCGACAGCCGGAACTACGACGATGTCGGCTACCCGGCGGTGGCGGCGTTCCGCGCGGCGATGCAGCGCTACTACCCGCAGCGCGCGGCCCTCATGTCGCAGTGGGAGCTGGAGGGCTGGGCGGCGGCGCTCTGGTTCTCCGACGCGGCCCGGTCCTGCGGCGGCACGGTGACCCGGGCCTGCGTCAACAGCTTCATGGAGCGGCCGCAGCCCTATGACGCCGACGGACTGCTGATCCCCACCGGTTTTGTGCCCAGGCCCGCGCCCACCGGCCTCCAGCGGGCCTGCCTGGACGTGGCCCGCTGGGAGGACTCGGCCACCGTGCGGGGAGTCCGGGCGCCTGGGTCACCGAGGTGCCGGACATGGACACCGACTGCTTCGAGGTGCCCGCCCTGCCCTTCCGCCCCTGAGCCCGGATTCGGATGCCCGGACTTTGCGGCTGGGTCTCTGCGGCCTGTCCCCACGGCCCGGGCTCTGTGGCCCGGCCTGTCTGGAGACCGTCACGGCCCGCGTGCGCCGGGGAATCCCGGTACGCGCGGGCCGTGGCGCCGCGGGAGCCGTGGCGGTGGCAGGCAGGGCGACGGCAGACAGGCAGGGCCTCAGCGGGCGTCGGCCTCGATGGAGCGGTCGTCGTGGCCGTGTGTCTTCCGGTAGCGCGCCTTGGCCTTCTCCCGGGCCTCGGCCAGGACCTTGGCCTTGGCGGCCTGGGCCTGGAGCGCGGAAACCGTCTGCTGGCTCGGGCCGACCCCGATCAGCTGGGTGGACAGGCTCATCGGCTGCGGGGTGACCGCGCGCAGCAGGATCCGGTCGGTCACGCCTGGCCCGCCGACACCTTCCTGGGGCGCGAGCAGGACATAGACGGCGCTCTGCCCGGCGCCGAGCACCGCCGGACCGGACAGCACCGCCAGTAGGGCGAGGTCGCGCCGGTGCTGGTGGCGAAGTGCGGGCTCAGCGGATTGCTGGAGGTGTTGGTGATGTCGACCGTCAGCCGTTGCAGCACATCGGTGAGCGCGAGCGCCCCGGCCCCGTTGCTGCCGCTCATCGCGGTGATCCGCATCTTCAGCGGCGGCGGGGTCACCACCGCCGCGAACAGCGACAGCAGAGCCGGCGCGAGTACGACCGGCACCAGCAGTGCCCGCGCCGTCCTGGCCCGGAGCCACCGCGGCCGCGGCTGCCAGGCGTGGTCGAACTCGACCGAGCTGACGGTCGCCGCCGCCATCACCCACAGCGGGACGGTCAGGTCGAAGTAGTCCTCCTGGGAGCGGGTGGACAGGTAGAAGACCAGCCAGGGCATCACCGCGACAGCCAGCCCCAGCCGCCGCGGGAACACCACGAGCAGCAGCAGCATCGCCGCCCGAGCAGCAGCCCGGCGTCACTGTAGAGACTGAGGTCTCCACTGCCGGACCTGAAGTAGTACGAGATGCCCACCAGGCCCTGGCCGCTGGGGATCGCCTTCTGGAGCATCGGGGCCAGCACGCCCTGCAGCCACGGCTTGGGGCCCTGGAGGATGAACGGCAGGTTGATCACCAGAGCGACGCCGGCGGTGATGGCGACATACCGGCCCACCACCCGGGCGGCGTCCCGCGCGGGCATCTCGCCCCGGCGGATCATGAACATGCCGACCACCAGGAACGGCGCCAGGAACCAGGTCAGCTGGTGCAGACAGCAGGCGATGCCCAGGCAGGCCGCCTGCACCACGCCCCAGCGTCCGAGCCGCCCGCCGCGTCCGGTGCGCTGCCAGTAGGCCACCACCACCAGCAGGAACGGCAGCTCCATGCAGCCGG
This sequence comes from Streptacidiphilus sp. 4-A2, assembly GCA_014284505.1. GTDB lineage: Bacteria > Actinomycetota > Actinomycetes > Streptomycetales > Streptomycetaceae > Streptacidiphilus. The sequence goes on from JAAFYY010000001.1 coordinate 8,713,946, forward strand.
GATAGCCCATCTCGGCGTAGTTGGGCAGCCAGCCGAAGCCGTAGCAGACGATCACGGCCACCGGCCGCCAGGCCACCGGCAGCAGCAGGAACATCACCAGCGAGGCCAGCACCAGCATCGCGGTCGCGGCGATCCCGGCCGGAGGGTGGCTCAGGCCCAGCGCCATCGGTACCGAGGTGAAGATCGGGCCGAGCGGCGGGTAGTCGAGACCGGTCGCGGCGCCGCCGTTCATCAGCGGAGTGGTGCCGACATGGAACATCTGGAAGATCTGCGGCCACTGCGTGCCGTAGATGTGCCCCCCGTGCAGCAGCGTCTTCGCCGCCATATGGATGAGCGAGCCCTCGTCCGTGCCGTAGTAGACGTGGGTGGAGTTGGCGGTGGCGGGTGGTTTGGCGGCGGTCACCGTGTAGAAGCGGTTGACGCACTCCAGCGCCGCGACTGCCAGCACCGAGCCGTCCACGATGGTCATCGCGCGACGGGTGCGCACCGACAGCCCCAGCACGCCCAGCACGATGATCGAGCCGTAGTAGAGCATGACCACGATGGCGTGGTTGTGCTCGTTGATGACGGTCCGGTTCCACATGTCCTGAGTGCCGATCAGCATGCTGGAGCAGGCCAGCACGGTCAGCATTCGGTTCATCTGCGCCGGCGGACGACGCAGGCTGCCGGGCGTGGTCTCCCCGGCGCCGAGCAGGCGAAACGCGCTGCGCACCCGGGCGCGTCGCCCGCGCGCCCGGCCCAGCGGCCGGGGACCGCTGTCGCCGGTGGCGGTGGCGGTGGCGGCGGCGGTGGCGGTGGTCTTGGAGGCGGCCGTGGGGTGGCCGTTGAGCTGGCCGTTGTGATCCGGCTCGGCCCGGGGCCTGGGTCGGACCGCCCGTGCTGTCCGGACCGCCCAAGCCGCTCGGGCTGTTCAGGCCATTCGGGCCGGGGCCTTGGCCGGTCTGCTCTGGGCCGACCTGGCCGATCCTGGCCTTTGTCTGGCCGGTCTGGGCGGGACCCGTCAAACCGGGGACGCTCTGCGTGGCCGTACGGCCGTCAGCTGCGGTGGTCGACGTGGCAGAGATTGTCGGCTCTGCCGCGCCGGTTTCGGTCGAGGCGGACGATGCGGCAGGGCCGGTCGTGTCGGCCGAATCGGCATCGGCAGGGGAAACTGGGGGCACTGGCGCATTTTGACACGTCCGAACGCACCGCCTGTGGGTGGCACTGTTTCTTCATACTCCGTTCTCAATCGGTTGACCAGGTCTGACGCCCCCTAAAAGCAACCTGGCGGCCATCACCCGTACGAGCGGCACCCCGCCGTTCGGGGGGTGCGAAATGGCCGGTCGGAGGGGTCAGCGCGGCCGCGGCAGCTGAACCGGAGAGGAAGCGCGGACGAAGCCGGAGCACATGTACGGGTGAACCGCAGGCAGAGGCGAGAATGACGAAAGGGGAGTAGTCGGATGGAGAGAGGGAGAAGCTGATGGGCAATCCTGTGGACAATCTGGTCGATCTGCTCGACCTGGAGCAGATCGAGACCAATATCTTCCGTGGTCGCAGCCCGGAGGAGTCGCTGCAACGGGTCTTCGGCGGGCAGGTCGCCGGACAGGCGCTGATCGCGGCCGGCCGCACCGTCGCCCCCGACCGTCCGGTCCACTCGCTGCACGCCTACTTCCTGCGACCCGGTGTCCCCGGCGTGCCGATCGTCTACCAGGTGGACCGCCTGCGCGACGGCCGGGCCTTCACTACCCGCCGGGTCCTCGGGTGCAGCAGGGGCGCACAATCTTTGCCCTTACCGCCGATTTCCATCTTCCCGAACCCTCACCTTTCGAGCACCAGATCATGGCCCGACGGTGCCCGGACCGGAGGATCTGCCCAGCGCGCTGGACGAGGTCGGCGACGTCCTCGGTGAGATCCCTCCGTTCATCAGCCGCCGCCAGCCCTTCGACCTCCGCTACGTCGACCGCCTGCGCTGGCGGCAGGAGGAGCTGGAGGGCGTCGAGCCGAAGGTCGCGGTCTGGCTGCGTACCAACGGCCGGCTCGGCGACGACCCGCTCGTCCACGCGTGCGCGGTCACCTACGCGAGCGACATGACCCTGCTGGACGCGGTCCGGGTCCCGGTCGAGCCGCTGTGGGGCAAGCGCCACTTCGACATGGCCTCGCTGGACCACGCCATGTGGTTCCACCGTCCGTTCCGCGCGGACGACTGGCTGCTGTACGAGCAGGAGTCCCCGGTCGCGGTCGGCGGCCGGGCCTGGCCCGCGGGCAGCTGTTCGACCGCGAGGACGGCTGTGGTGTCGGTGATGCAGGAGGGACTCTTCCGCCGGATCGCCGACTGAGCGAGAGCGGTGCGGGGGCGGCCTGACGCCGGCCGGGGTCCGCCGCCTGTCCCCGCCTGCGCCCGTCGCTCCCTGCGACTCCCGCCGCTCCTGCCACTCCTGTCGGGTCGTGGGGACGGACCCTGTGGTCCGGCGGGGCCGGCGTCGGGGGAGGATGTCACGTGCCCAGTGACCAGCTCTTGCCGCCACCGCCCCCCGGCCCCCGTCCGATATCCCCAGCTGCAACCCCTTCACCTGAATCATCCATATCGGCCGTGCCATCCCAATCATCAGCATCATCCGTACCGCATCGGGCTTCAGCCTCAGCCGACACGCTCGACCAGGCCCACCCACCACAGTCATTCCAGTCATCCCCATCAAATGCCGGGGTGCCCTCCGGCCCTGCCGACCCCGCCGCCCTTGCCCCGCCGCGCCGGGGCGGCTGCGCAAGCTGGCCGGCACCGCGCTCGCGGACATCACCCCGCTGCGCACCAGTGCCCACTTCCGGCTCTGGTTCGGGCAGAGCGTGTCCTCCATCGGCCAGCAGATGACCGCGCTGGCGATCTCCGTCCAGGTCTACGCGCTCACCGGTTCGACCTTCGCGACCGGCGTGGTCGGACTGTGCTCGCTGGTGCCGCTGGTCATCTTCGGCCTCTACGGCGGGGCGATCGCCGACACCATGGACCGCCGCCGGCTCGGGCTGTTTCGGCGCGACCGGCCTGGCAATCCTCTCCACCGGACTGGCCGTGCAGGCGTTCCTCGGAGTCCGGCAGGTCGAGTGCTCTACGCGGTGGTCGCGCTCCAGGCGGTCTGTTTCGCACTCAACGCGCCCGCCCGCGCCTCGATGGTGCCGCGCCTGGTCCCGGCCGAGCAGTTGCCCGCGGCCAATGCGCTGTCCACGGTCAGCATGAACCTGGGACTGACCGTCGGCCCGATGCTCGGCGGGCTGCTCATCGGCATCTGGAGCTACCAGGCGGCGTACCTGATCGACGCGCTCGCCTTCGGCGCGTCGCTGTACGCGATGTGGCGGCTGCCCGCCATGCTCCCGGACGCCGCCCCCGGCGGCGGCCGTAAGCCGCGTACCTCGGTCCTGGACGGCCTGCGCTTCCTGCGCGACCGCCCCAACCTGCGGATGAGCTTCCTGGCCGACCTCGCCGCGATGGTCTTCGGCATGCCCCGGGCACTGTTTCCCGCCCTCGCCGCGGTGCTGTACCACGGCAACGCCGGCACGGTCGGCCTGCTGGCCGCCGCCCCGGCCGTGGGCGCCCTGCTCGGCGCGCTGTTCTCCGGCTGGGTGAGCCGCGTGCACCGGCACGGCGTCGCGGTCATCCTCGCGGTACTCACCTGGGGGCTGTCGATCGCCGGCTTCGGCCTCTCCCGCTACCTCTGGCTCGGCCTGCTCCTGCTCGCCGTCGCCGGAGCGGCGGACACCGTCAGCATGATCTTCCGCAACACGATCATGCAGGCCGCCGCCCCGGACGACATGCGCGGCCGGCTCCAGGGCGTCTTCACCGTCGTGGTCGCGGGCGGCCCTAGGCTCGGCGACTTCGAGTCAGGCACGGTGGCCCAGCTGACCACCCCCACCTTCTCCGCCGTCAGCGGAGGCGTCGCCTGCGTCGCCGCGATGCTTGTCCTGGTCCTGCGCTACCCCACCTTCGCCCGCTACGACGCGCGCACCCCAACCCCCTGACCTGCCTCTCCCTCCCCCGTCCCCCCTCGCCAAAGCCGTGCGCGAGCACCACCCCACGTGCTGTATTGTTCTTCCTGTGCCCGGGAGACCGGGGACAGGCCGCAAGGCAGCAGCCTCGGGACGTGGCGCAGCTTGGTAGCGCACCTGACTGGGGGTCAGGGGGTCGCAGGTTCAAATCCTGTCGTCCCGACTGGACAAGTGTCCATAGTCGCAGCTCAGGGGCTGTATCTGATTCATCAGATACAGCCCCTGAGTCGTTTCCAACCCGTAGAGCCCCGTTCAGCCTGGGAGCGGATTGGGAGCAAATCGCTCCCAATCCTGTAGGGCTCATTTATTCATCGCTGCACTTCAAGCGGCATAGCGGTACTCGTTGATGGCACCTCGAGTACGCGGGTGCGGAGCAGTCGGCGATCGTGGCCGATGCCGGGTGGCGTCTGCTGTGACGCGTCGGGCGGCAGTTGGCCTCGGGATCGGTGCGGCCGATGCTGGTTGTAGTGGTCCGCGAACTCGGCGAGGACTCTCGTGGCGTGGGATGCGTTCGTGATCAGGACGTGGTCGAGTGCCTCACGGCGTACGGTTCCGATCACCCGCTCGCAGTGGGCGTTCATCTTGGGCGCGCGTGGGGCGCTGAGCAGGACTTCTGTGTCCTCGGCGGTGAAGACGGCGTCGAAGGAGGCGGTGTACTTGCTGTCCCGGTCGCGGAGCAGGAACCTGACTTGCCCGCCGCGATCGGCCAGCGCTGTGGTGAACTCGCGGCCTGCTGGACCGCCCACTGCCCGGTGGGATGCGCGGTCACGGAGGTGAGGTGCAGCCGACGGGTCCCGTGTCCAGGAAAGCCATGGCGTAGAGCGGGGCCGAGCGCGGTGTCGAGGTGGAAGAAGTCTGCTGCGACGATGCCCTCGGCCTGGGCGGTCAAGAACTCTGTCCAGCTCGGTCCGTGACGTCTTGGTGCCGGGTCGATCCCGGCTGCGTGCAGGATGTTCACACCGTGCCCGACGCCATCGGATGACCCAGCCGCGCCATCTCACCCTGGATGCGCCGGTGCCCCCACCGGGGGTTCTCTCGGGCCAGGCGCAGGACCAGCTTCTTCAGAGCTGCGGACGACGGTGGACGTCCGGCGCGTGAACGGCGCGCGCTGTAGTCCCACTTTCGGGCGATCAGCTTGCGTGCCAGGCCAGCACCGTGCCCGGGTGACGGGGAAGACACGGGCCCAGTGGTGCCGGGGTATCAGCGAGGACAGGCGGAGAACCAGAACCGGTCCGCCGGCTCGTAGCGCACGGGCGAGGTCAACTGTCGGCGTAGCACCGCGTTCTCGTGCCTCAGGACCAGCACTTCTGCCTCCATCGACGCCTCTCGTCGGAGCAGCAGCTCCGGCAGTGACAGGAGTCCGAACAGCGCGATATACCAGCGACACGATCACGGGCACAGCCTCGCAGATCCACGAGTCGCACGTATCTCACCTGCAGCGATGACTTCTTGAGCCCCTCAGGTTCTCGCGGGCCAGGCGCAGGATCAACTCCCGTGTCTTTTCGGTATCGGCGGCCGACCGGGACATTTGCGGGGTAGGCCACCTGTCGGCGATCAGCTCACGGTGCCAGCGCAGCAGCCTCGCCGGAGTGACGAAGAAGCTGCTCCGGCGATCCCTGGCAGCAGCCTCGACAAGGAGGCCAGCAGTACCCGGTCGCCGGCTCCAGTCTCGGTTGGCGATGGCGCTGGAGTACCGCGAGCTGGTGCCGCAGGACAGCAGTTCAACATCCTTCGCCGCGCGCCCAGCAGCCTCAGGCCCGCCAGCTCCAACGACCTACGCGTCAGCAGATAGATCCAGGACCACCGCATGCCTCCTCATCATGCTCGAGCTGCCGCATCCCGCAGAGAAAACGCTGCAGGTGAACGCCAGAACTCGAGTTTCACGCGGGGCAGGCAAAGTTGCGCGGCCTGCTGGGTCGCTCATTCTCCGGTGGGGTGGGCGGTGCGCCGTGATGTGAAGGCGACGGGTGCCGTGTTCGGAACGCCATGGCGTACAGGCGGGTGCCGGGCACGTGTCGACGTGGAAGAAGTCCGCGGCGATGACGCCCTCGGCTTGGGCGGTCAGGAACTGTCGCCAGCTTGGTCCGGTTCGGCGCGGGGCCGGGTCGATGCCGGCGGCGGTCAGGGTCTCCCAGACCGTGGACGGCGCTATCGGATGCCCGAGCCGGCGAGTTCGCCCTGGATACGGCGGTGGCCCCACTGGGGATTCTCGTTGGCCAGGCGCAGCAGCAGCTTCTTGAGCGCGGTGGCTGTCGGTGGTCGACCGTTGCGTCCCCGGCGGCGGAGTAGTCCCACTTGTTGGCGATCAGCCTGTGGTGCCAGGCCAGGAGCGTACGGCGTGACGGGGAAGATGTTCGCCCAGCGGCGGCGGGGGATCAGCGCGGACAGTGCGGAGAGCCAGAACCGGTCGCGGGCTCGTAGCGGACTGGTCCCTTGAGCTGACGGCGCAGCACCGCGTTCTCATGTCGCAGCACCAGGAGCTCGGCGTCCTTGGCGGTGTCCCGGCGCAGCACGACACCTGGTATGGACGGCAGGTGCGGGCGCGCGGTACAGCAGGGACACGATCACCAGCGTCAGCATTCCAGTCACCGCCGACAGCCACAGGCAACACCACTCAGCTGCAGCGATGACTTTCGAGCGGTACATGCCGTAGACAGCGACAGTTTTCCCAGGTGAGATGTGTGGCCGTCGCTCGGTAGCATGCTCGGACCGTCGTGTCGGTCGGGCGTGGGCGGAGGTGGCGGATGCCGTCGTGTTGGGAGTGCAGGAGCGGCGCGAGCGGGTGGCTGCTGGCCCGGGCGGGGAGCTGAGGGCCGAGTTGGAGCGGGTTCAGGCCGCTGTGGTGGAGGCCGAGCAGGCCGCGCGGCGCGCCGTCATCGCCCGGGAGGAGACGGTGGAGGCGCTGGCCGAGTTGGCGGATCAGGCAGCTGTGGCTGAGGTGTCGGCCGGTGGATCGGTGGTGGAGCCGGTCGCGGGCGTGGCTGGCCCGCGGGTCGAAGCTCCCGTATGGCGGGTGGGCTTGGAGGCCGGTGTGCTTCCGTCGGACTGCGAGCGGATCGTGGCCTTGGTCGAGCGCGACGCCGCCGATGGTGGGCAGGGGGTCCGGGCGGGGGGCTCCTCACTGCGCCCTGAGGGCGGTCCCTGCTTCGCTGCAGTACGGAGGGACTGTCATGGTGGGCGTGTAGCAGTTGCGGTCGTGCTGCTCGTCGATGGGTTCTCCATCGACGGCGATCCAGGCGTGCGCGGCGAAGAAGGGTGTGGTGCGCACTCCGGTACACCAGGTCGGCCATGTGCCACGGAGCCGGCAAAGCAGGGCTGTGGCCAGGGAGCGCTGGAGGCATCCCCTGCGGCCGGCACAGCGGCGGCTGACCGCGGTCACGACTGAGCGGGCGTCGCTGGCCTCGGCGGCCGTGGCGGGGATGCGCCGTGTCGTACGACGCTGAACCTGCTGGATACGGTGGGGTGACCGAGTGGCCAGGAGGCGGGCCGCGCCGCGGTCGCCAGCAGTGCGGCGGGCCGGCGGCGACCGGGGAGGCGGTTACCCGCAGGGAGGATGAAGTCGTGACTCACGGTCAGTCCTGGCTGATCAGTTGTGCGGCGGCGAGTTGCCGCAGGAGGGTGTCGATGTCGCGGGAGGCACGCGGGGCGGCAGCGGGATGCTCTTGTGCCAGTGTACCGCGGTCTCGGCTGGCGTGGCTCCCCGCAGCAGGTTGCGCAGGACGAGTGCGCCGGTGTCGTTGAGTTGCCAGTACTTCCCGGAGCGCGTGTCGAGGAGGATCATGCCGCGGCCGGACGGGGTCGCGGTGACGTGGGGACGCAGCGAGGTCATGGTCGTGTGCCTTCACTCGGGATGGGACGCTGTCGGGAGTCCAGGGAACGTTCCGCGGTGGCGGTGGCGGTGGCGGTGGCGGTGGCGGTGGCAAGCGTGCGAAGCCATTTTTCGCAGGCCAGGGTGCCGAGGAGTTGGATGAGGACCGAGGGGTTCGGGAGCGGGGCCAGCAGGGCGCGGTGCGCCGCGTCGACGTCGATCAGGCCCTGTCGGGCGAGTTCGGAATCCTCGATGAACGCGAGGACGTGGCGCCGGTGGCGCATCCAGTCGTGGTAGGCCTCCGCACTGTATTCGCCCTTGGTGGTGCGTTCGCGGATCTCGGTCGGCAGGATTCCCGCCATGGCGGCGGTCAGCAGGGGCTTGAACCGGTAGGGGGAGAGGCGGTCCTCGGGACGGACGGCGAGTGCCGCGTGCAGGACGTGGTCGTCGAGGAAGGGCGCGGCCAGCCGTAGTCCGTGCTGCTGGTAGAGCGTGTCTGTCTGCCGCACGAGTTTGCCCTTCTTACGCGCGGAGAGCAGGACTTCGTGCTGATCGCGCCAGCGGGCGAGGGGTTCGACGGGCTGTTGGGCCCGGGCGCGCAGCAGGTCGCGGGCGGCGGCGATCGCGTCCTGGGTCGCCCATGGGGGCATGGTGGCGGCCGTCTGCCAGTCCAGGCGCTCGGCCCATCCACGGCGTCGCGTTGCGGTCAGGGCGCCGGCGGCCCGGGAGAGTTCGGTCTGCGGGTGCGCGGCTGAGGAGCGGTCCGATGACGCTGTGCCATGCGAGCCCGGTCCTTCGCCCGCTGGGATCGCACGTAGCCCAGTGCGGTCAGTGGCCTGGTGCGGATCAGGTCGTGCAGGTAGGCGATGCCGGGTTGGAAGAGTTCGTCCCCGCCGTTTCCGCTCAGGTGCAGGCGTGGCTTCTCCTCGGCGGCCGTACCGGCCAGATACTCGAGTTGTGCCTGGCTGACTTCCAGGACACATGGCTCGTCCATGTCGGCAGGGAAGCCCCGGGGCCGGATACGGCGAACCGGCTGACCGCCCGGGCGTAGGGCAGCTCGCGGTGACGGGCTTGGGGAAGGCAGGCGGCGGCTTGGTGGGCGTAGTGCGTGTCGTCGTTGGCGGTGTCGCGGTTGGTCTGGTGGAGCGTGACCACCCGGGCCGGTCCCTGACAGGCGAGGAACGCGAGGCTGGTGGAGTCCATGCCTCCGGACAGGTCGCAGGTGATGGTGCCGCCCTGTGCGGTGCGGGCGTGTACGGCCTGGGCCAGGGCGTCGTGGACGGCCCCTGCTCCGTCTGCGAGGGCGAGTGTGGGATCGGGCGGTGTCCAGCGGCGATGGATGCGGGCTGACCCGTCCCGCTCCAGGGCGAGCCAGTGATCGGCCGGCACGGGGACACGTCCCGCCAGGGGTTTCCTCGTGGAAGGGGAACGGCATGGTCGTCGAGGTCAGACACAGCGCCAGCCAGGAGGGGTCCGGGCTCGCGCCGATCAGGTCGGCCAGTACCCGGGCGGAGTCCGAGGCGATCACAGCGTTGCCGACCCGGGCGTGGAAGACCCGGCGGACACAGGCCAGGGTTCCTTGCAGTCGGACGCGCCCGCCGGCGGACGCGACGATGTGGAAGGAGCCGGGCAGGTTGGCGAGCGCGGTGGCGACGTCGTCGACCGACTCGGCCCGGGAGACCAGCGCCTGCAGTGACGTCGTGGTGGCCGAGCACTGCCCGGCCACCACCACTCTCACGGTGCCCACGTTCGCGATCGTGACATCGTCGCTCCGCCATTGCCCGATAAGCCAGGGCCGTCCGGAGGCGTGCTCGATCTCGCGTGTCGCCGACCGGCGAAGGGCACGCGCTGTGGCGAGGACTGCCGCGCTGTCAGGAAGGGCAACGAACCATTCCTCAGCCACTTCTGCTCCTGTTCGTCAGAAGGAGAGCGATTGGAGCGCAAGCCATCGAAGATTTTCGCCGCCGGGGCCCATCGTGAGCTCGGCGAAGTCTCCGACCTCGACCAGGACCGGCGGCTCGTACACGCTGTCTTCCGTGAACGTGGTGTCCATGAACTTCTCGCTTTCTCCAGGTGGTGCGGCCGGCCTGGTGGCCTCCGCTGACGGGGGCGCCTTCCCATCATGAAGTCAGTCACAGTTCCGTACTCCCGGCAACTCGCCCGAGCTGATGTATACGAACGGAATACTTCACCCTGCCGGCTGCCCTTTAACCTCGTGAGCACGGGTTCGCCACAGCGGCATGATCGGGTGATCTTCCGTCGATCTCGGTATGAAGACAGGGCTCTTCGTGCAGCTTGGATCTGGCGCAATCGCCGGGGTGCTCTGAGCGCGGACGAGGCCGGGGACCTCAACTGCGCCACAGCGGGCACCAGGGTCTCCTGGTTGTTCATTGACTCCATATCACCGAACCGTGCAGGAGGCCCTTCTCCTATGCGTCGGCCGCAGAGAGATCACGCGAACGAGGCTGATGCGCGTGCAAGTTCGAGCAGCAGTCGTGTCCTTCGGATTGGGAAACGCTGCTGACGCAGGTGCTCCGAGGCCTGGGCCGGGGTCAGGCGTCGCCCAGCGCGGCGTCCTGTAGGTCGAGGTCGTGTTGCAGGTTGCGTCGGTAACACCCCCGGTCGGAGTAGGCGATCCGAGACGCCAGAGCGGCGGGGCCGGTGCGGATGCGTGGTGGCGGGCGGCCCCGTCCGGTCGTGGTCAGGTCCAGCCGGGCAGGCCTGCGACCGTGTAGGCGGTGGGGTCGACCTGAACCTCGCCCGCGGCGTCGGCGAACGCCTGGAGGGCCCGCACCATGGCGCTGCGGTGCTCGGGAGGCATGGCGGCGACGATGCGGGTGATCTCGGCCTGCCGGCGTTCGGTGACCGCGTGGACCACGCGGCGGCCCGCCTCGGTGGCGACCAGCCGGACCACGCGCCTGTCCTCCGGGTCAGGGGTGCGTTCCACCATGCCGGCCGCGTTGAGGCGGTCGACCATCCGCATCGCGGTCGAGGGGTTGACCGCGAGCTGCTCGGCCAGCCGGGACAGGCTGGTGGCGCCGTTGGTGTCCAGGACGACGAGCATCCGGAACTGCGGCACGGTCAGCGTGTCCTCGACGGCGGCCAGGGAGCGGGCGGAGATCGCCACCAGCACGCGGGAGGCGGTCAGCACCGAGGCGACCATCTCGTTGACGGTAGTGGGGTCCTGGGGCGGCAGGGCAGCGGGCATAGAGAAGTTCTACCCGGTCGGGGCCGCCTTTGTGGAGCCGGAGCGTACACCCCCATCTTTCTCCCATGCAAACATTGCATACTGCAATTTGAATGCGGCGGGCCTGCTCTGGCTCATCCGGCCGAGCGGGGCGAGCCCCTTCGTGGTCGAGCCGCCGGGGCGCTGCGGTCGAGTTCCAGGCCTCCATCGGTCACCAGCGAAAGGGCCCCGCAGGGCCGGAACGGCGAAGGCCGTCTCGGCCAGGTCATGGCCGGGACGGCAATCGGGGAGATCCCTCGCACGTTGCCACGCGGACGCTACGGCCCGGCCTGTTCATGGGCCGCGGCCAGTGGATCGACGTCCAAGAACGGCTGACGGGGGACGAGTTCCGTAAGCGAGCGCGCCGCCGGCAGGGTCCCGACCACGATCACCACGGTCTCCGGATCCTGGACGCCGCTGATGGCTGCCTCTCCCACCCCGGTCATCCGGATGCTGATCGCCGGTTCGCGGTACTGAGGTGCTGAGGTGCTGAGGTGCTGAGGTGCTGAGGGTCGTCGCACGGGCCCCAGGGCTCCCCGGGGCGCGTCATGCGGCTGGTCGGGCGCCCTGTGGGGTGGTCGGGCGTCCGTGCAGTGCGGTGAGGATGGACTGGTGGGTGAGCCAGCCGGTGAGGGTGGTGCGGCTGGCGTCCAGTACGGGCAGTCCGCCTCCGGTGCTGCCGGCCAGGGAGTCGAGGGCGTCGGACAGGTCGGTGTCGGTGGTGACGGTGCTCGGGAGGTGGGTGATGGCGGCGACGGTGGTGGTGTCGTGGTCCCCGTCGGCCAGGGTCTCGGCGGCGGTGCGGGCGGTCGCTGTGCCCAGGTAGCGGCCGTCGGCGGTGGAGACGGGCAGGATGCCGTGCGGCGAACCGGCCAGGATGTCCGCGGCGTCGGACAGGGACATCGACGCCGGCAGCACCTGGGGGAGGGGCTCCATGACGGTGCTGACCTTGACCCCGGCGAAGTGGGCGCCCGGAGCCGGAGCGTCGAGGTCGATCCCGCGTCGGCGCAGCTTCAGGCTGTAGATCGTGTCCCGGGTCAGAGCGCGGCTGGTGATGGTCGCGAGCACGATGGCGGTCATCAGCGGCAGGATGATGCTGTACTCGCCGGTGAGTTCGAACAGGATGATCACGGCGGTGATCGGGGCGCGGGCGGAACCGGCGAAGACGGCGCCCATGCCGATCAGGCCGTAGGCGCCGACCGGTCCGGCGATGCCGGGGGCGAGATCGTGGGCGGCGGCGCCGAAGGCGGAACCGAGCATGGCGCCCATGAACAGTGAGGGTGCGAAGACGCCGCCGGAGCCGCCGATACCGATGGTCAGGCTGGTGGCGATGATCTTCCCGACCAGCAGGAGCAGCAGGAAGCCGATGACGTACTTGCCGCCGACCGCGTTCTCCAGGACCGGGTAGCCCACCCCGTACATCTCGGGCAGGAGCAGCAGCAGGACGCCCAGGAGCAGGCCGCCGACGGCGGGGCGGGCCCACTCGGGGCCGCGCCAGGCGGCGTCGCACAGGTCCTCGATGCGGTAGAGGATCTTGGTGAAGCCGACCCCGAGGGCGCCCGCGAGCAGGCCGAGCAGGGCGAACAGCAGGTACTGGCTGAGGTGTTGCACCTGGAAGGCGGGCAGTTGCAGGAAGGGGCTGTTGCCCAGGCAGGCCCGGCCGATGACGCTGGAGGTGACCGAGGACAGGACGACCATGCCGAAGGACTCGGCGGTGAAGTCGCGCAGGATCAGTTCCATGGCGAAGAAGACCCCGGCCAGGGGTGCGTTGAAGGTGGCGGCGATGCCGCCGGCGGCGCCGCAGGCGACCAGGACCTTGAGCCGGTCCTCGGAGACCTTGGCCCAGCCGCCGAGGCCGGAGCCGAGCGCGGAGCCGATCTGCACGATCGGGCCCTCCCGGCCGACCGATCCGCCGCCGCCGATACACAGCGCCGAGGCGAGCGACTTGACCAGGGCGACCTGCGGCGCGATCCTTCCGCCGCGCCGGGCCACCGCGTACATCACCTCGGGCACGCCGTGGCCCGGGCCTCACGTGCGTAGCGCTGCACCAGCGGCCCGTAGAGCAGCCCGGCCAGCACCGGCGCCAGCAGCACGAAGAAGCGGCCCAGCCAGGGGACGTAGGGGTTGGCGGAGTGCCCGGCGGCGGAGTAGTCCTGGTGGCCGGAGAGCAGCAGCGTGAAGCCCTTGATCATCCACCGGAACGCCACCGCTCCCAGTCCCGCGCCCGCGCCCACCAGCAGGGCGAGTACCAGCAGCCCTCCCTTGGACTCCCGCAGTTTGGCCAGTGCGGTCGCCGGGCCGTCGGGTATGCGGGTGGGGGCGGATATCGGTGCGGAGGATGAGGCTCCGGGGCTAGTCACCTTTGCATTATGCAAATAACCTGGGGGTCAGTGCAAGTCCCGCCCGTCAGGTGAGACTCCGGTCACCTCGGGTACGCGCGCGTGATGGTCCGATCCTCCGAGGCGCGAATTGTCCTCTTGCGGTGTGTGATCGCGCAGGCCGCCGGTCAGGTCCTGGCCGAGGCCCTTCGACGACTCCCTCGCGGAGACGGCCACGGGCACCCGCAGCATTCCACTGCCGACCGGAGTCAGCGAGGACGTGTACCGCTCGAAAAGTCATCGCTGCAGGATGTGAGTCCTATCGGTGTCCGATGCCGCCGCTGCTGGGGATGCGGGTGCGGAGGAGCACCGCCCCCTGTCGCCAATCAGGGGGCGCGGAACGCCGGCCGAAGGGTTCGGCTGGCGGCCGATGTTGCGGCTTCGACTGGACTGTTTGCTCGTCAAAATGACTGGGAGCAGCGGGCGCTGAACTGCCGCTGAGATGCCCGCGAACGGCTCCATGCTTGTTGGGAGCGCAGTTGAGGTGTATGCCAAAGCGAAGTCGAGAGTGTGCTTGTCCGCAATGCTGGGGGTCAGGGGGTCGCAGGTCCAAATCCTGTCGTCCCGACAGTGAACGAAAGCCCTTCGACTGGACGAAAGTCCTGGTCGGAGGGCTTTTGTGTGACTGGGCGTCAGATTTGGACAGTGCGCGCCGGGGGTCCGGTCAGGGGGGCTGCGGACGATCTGGGGACCACGGCGGTCACACGAGGCACGCGGAGCCTCCGCACGCAAAATGCAGACGGATGTGCGAATTCGGGTGCCATCGCGGGCGGATTCCCGGGGCGCGGTGTAAGAACTCGGCAGGGCTGCGGTTGAAGCGATTCCGTTCGCTTCTGGGCGGTCGTCGTCAGGCTGACAGAACCGTCTGGGCGTGCCCAGGTCGCCGTTACGGACAGTGAGATGGGGATCGTTGGCGGGATGCTGGCCACGAGCGGTGCCTTGGTGGCGTACGGGGGCTTGTCCGACGGGCCGGGAGGTCGTGTCGTGTTGGGGGCGGACATGACGGCGGCGCCGACCAGTGTCTGGTCGGTGCCGCTGGGGTTGGGGGTCGGGTCAGTTGGCCGCGCTGTAGTCGCGGTTGCGGGTGGCGCTGTGGAACGGGGTGAACCAGGTGGCGGGGCGTAGATCGCCTATGCCCAGGTCCTGGTTGGCGGGAAGCTGCGGATCGGCGATGCTCTCCAGCTCGGTGTCGAACAGCAGGAGGACGTCGGTGTCTTCGAGGAGCATGTCCGCGCAGCCGCCCCAGTCGTAGTCGTTGCGGTGAGAGGGCATCGGTACCTGATGGTGCCGCTGAGGATGCGGGCGCGGGGGACACGGGGTGGCTTGCCCACAGTGAACGGGTCAGTGCCCGAGGGCGGCCTTGGCGGCCACGATGATCAGGCCGAGGGCGAGGTTGGCCAGCCCTTCGACCGCCGCGTGGCGGCGGCTCGCACCGGCCCTGGTCGCTCCCGCGAACGCCCAGAGGACCTGCTGGGCCACAGCGAGGCTCAGTGCCAGCCACGCGGTCCCGGCGAGGTCCAACCCCAGGGCCGGACTGATCAGGACAGCCGCTGTGGGGAGTGCCGCCGCCTCAACGATGGACCACTCGTGCCTGGCGACCTGCCGTGTCTCGCTCCAGCTGATCCCCTGTCCGACCAACCGCTCGCCGGCCAGCCGCGCGTACACATGAGCGGCCCAGAACACCAGGCCCGTGACGACCAGCATGACCGCCAACTGGACGCGCGGGTAGTCACCGACGGCTCCCGCCGTCGCCACCACCGAGGCGGCGAGCATGGAACCGTAGACCGCTCCCGCGTAGTCCGTGCGCTTCACAGCGGGCAGCCCGCCGTGATCCCCGTCCCGATGCGGGACGACTGGACTGTTCATGCCCCCAACATAGGCCGCGCGGTCAGGTCCGCCGGGCGAGGCGGCCCGCCACCACGGGGCCGGTCCACCGAATGGCCGCCGGGTGCGGCCGCGCCCGTCACAACCGCTCGGGCAGTTCCCTCCGCAGGACCGGCTCCTATGCCCCCGTGGGGCGCGGTCGAGTCCGGTGTCGAGAGCGAGGGCAGCGGTGATCAGGGCGAGGTGGGTGAAGGCCTGGGGGAAGTTTCCGAGCTGTTCGCCGGTGGGGCCGATCTCTTCGGCGAACAGCCCGACGTGGTTCGCGTAGCTGAGCATCTTGTCGAAGGCGTAGCGGGCCTGCTCCAGCCGACCGGCGCGGGCGAGCGCGTAGACGTACAGGAAGCTGCACAGGGAGAAGGTGCCCTCGGAGCCCCGAAGACCGTCGGGGGAGGCAGCGGGGTCGTAGCGGTACACGAGGCTGTCGGAGACGAGTTCGCCCTCCATGGCGTCCAGGGTGGACAGCCAGCGCGGGTCCCGGGGGGAGATGAACCCGACCAGCGGCATCAGCAGCAGGGAGGCGTCGAGCACGGTGTCGTCGTAGTTCTGCACGAAGGCCTGGCGCTCGTCGCTCCAGCCGCGTTCCATGATCTGAGCGAGGATCGCGTCGCGGGCGGCGGTCCAGCGGGCCAGGTCGGCGGGACGGGCGTGGGCGGTGGCCTGCCGGATGCCGCGGTCCAGGGCTGTCCAGCACATGAGACGGCTGTAGGTGAAGTCCTTGCGGCCGCCTCGGGTCTCCCAGATGCCTTCGTCGGGGCGGTCCCACGTGTCGCAGACCCGGTCCAGCACCGCCGCCGCGTTCTTCCAGTCGTCATATCCCACCGCACCCATTCCGGTGATCTCACCGGACTGGCTGAGGGCGTAGACGGCCTCGCCGTAGATGTCGAGTTGCAGCTGATCGGCGGCCTCGTTGCCGGCCCGCACGGGAGCGGACGCGCGCCAGCCCTCCAGGTGGTCGAGGATCTCCTCGCTCAGGTGCGGGTCACCGTCGATCCGGTACATGATTTGCAGGGGTTCGCCGTTGGGGGCGTCCCCCTCCTTGATCCGCTCGCTGATCCAGGCACGGAATGCCTCAGCCTCCTCAGTGAATCCGAGGTCACGCATGGCCCGTACGGAAAGGGAGGCGTCGCGGATCCAGGTGTAGCGGTAGTCCCAGTTGCGCTCGCCACCCACCTGTTCGGGCAGACCCATCGTGGCGGCGGCGATCGGCGCTCCGGTCGGTGCGTAAGTGAGCAGCTTGAGGGTGATCGCGGACCGATTGACCGCCTGCTGCCAGCGCCCGCGATAGTGGCAGCGGCCGATCCAGCCGTGCCAGAACCGGCGGGCGGCGGCGAACTCCTCCTGCGCCTGTTCGAGGGAGATCGGGGTCGGCTGCTCACCGTCCGCGTCACACACGGTCAGCACGAGCGCGGCGAGTTGCCCGGCACGGAGCTCTACCGACGCCTGCGCGTCATTGCCGTCGCGCTCCAGCCGCACCGCACCGACAGCATCCAGATGCAGGGCCAGTCCCGCGCCGGTGAAGCGCGCCCGGTCCTCGTCCAGCGTCAGCTCGTGCGGCTGGCGACCGTAGTCCAGACGGGGGCGGCAGGCGACCGTGAAACGCACGGTGCCGCGGACCACGCGCAGCCCCCGGATGATCCGATGACGGCTGGTGGCGGTCCGCGGGTCCTGGACGGGCATGAAGTCGATGACCTCCCCGACGCCGTCGGGAGTCAGGAACCGGGTGATCAGGACGGCGGTGTCGGCGAGGTAGAGCTGCCGGACGGTGACCTCGGGCGCATCCACGGTGATGGCGAAGGAGCCGCCGCGATCGTGGTCAAGCAGGGAGGCGAAGATGCTCGGGGAGTCGAACCGGGGTGAGCAGAACCAGTTGAGGACACCATCGGAGGAGACAAGTGCGCAGGTCTGCAGGTCTCCGATCAGACCGTGCTCGGCGATCGGCGGGTACTGGCGCATCAGCTCTCCTCGACAGCGGGTCGGCAGGTCTCACCTCAACCATTGAGGAAGGCATCCCGGCCCGCCAACGGGGCTGCGCCGCTCGGGGCAACCTGTTGGGAGGGTTCGTGCGGCTCTTTCCGCGCTGGGGCGGGCCCGGTTCAGGACTCCGTGGCAGGGATTCTTCCGTCACGGATGGCCTTGGTGAAGACATCGAAGTCAGCCCTGGTCTGCTGGGCGCTCGTACCACACGTCGAGTTCCCCCGGTCGGCCAACTTGCGCATGTGCGTGCGGTAGCTGCGGGCCGACTCGGCCGCTGCCGACCGGGCGGCCCGCCGCGACGAGTTGTTGTCGTAGGCGGCGACGGCGACGCTGGCGGCCAGCCGTTTGACAGCCCATTCGAAGGGGCCGGGCAGCGTCTCGTCGAAGTCGTTGAGGTCGAAGACGAGGGTACGCTCCGGCGAGGCGAACAGGCCGAAGTTCGACAGGTGGGCATCACCGGAGAGCTGCACGGCCAGACCGGTGTGCGGGAGACCGGCGAGGTCGGCGGCCATGACGGCGGGGGTGCCTCGGAAGTAGGCCGACAGCGACCCGGCCATCCGGGCGTGACGGACGGATGCGAGTTCCGGGATCCGTGACTCGGCCTCTTTCAGCAGGATTGCGACCGGATCCTGCCGGGTGTCGGAAGGCGCCCACGTGCTGTGCAGGGAACGGGGAACGCGCTTGCGTACGGCCTTGCCGAGAGCGTGGGCGCACGTCCGATCGGAGGTCTCGGTCGTCACGGTCGTTCTCCTAAGCCGGGCGGCAGTTCTCCTCATCCAGCCTTGCGGACGACGGTTCGGCTCGCCAGCAGGGCTGCGCTGTCCGGATAGTCCGTTCCTGAACCCTGGCAGGCGCCGGCGGCCGGAATGCGCTGATACCGCTCGGTTTCAACTCCAGGCACATGGCCCTGACGGCTCTGACCGATCTGCGGCTCGCCGGCAGCAAGTGGCCGGATCGGGTGGCCGGATCGGGTAGGTGGTGGTACGCGAGGCACAGGCATTCAGGCGACTCACGGCTGCGGGGCCCGCGAGGCCCACCGGTTCGCGGCGGCTGACACGGCGGCGGCGCTGGCGATCCCGATCACCACCCCTGCGGCCACGTCTCCCGGGTAGTGGACACCGGTGTGGACACGGGAGTACCCGACCACGCAGGCGAGCGTGCCCAGCGGCATGGCGAACGCGGGCGACGCGGAGCCGGTCGCCATGGCGAAGGCCATTGCGGCGGCGGTGTGTCCGGAGGGGAAGGAGGCGGAGGCGGGCATCGGGACGTGCCGTTCCGTGCTGCTGCCGGCGGCGGCCCGGTCCGGGCGCGGGCGGCGGATCAGCTGCTTGCCCACCAGGTTCGAGGTGGCCGAGGCGACGCCGACGGCGGCGACGCCGAGCAGCGCGGCGTGCCGTGTCCGACCGGGGCACAACGCCATCAGTCCGGCCGTCGTGAGGGAAATCTTGGAATGGTCGGCCGCTGTGGACAGGCGCCGCAGGCCCCGGTCGAGTGCGGGTGTCTCCGAGGCCGCCACGGCGGCATAGACAGCGCTGTCGAGGGTCATGAGGTCATGCAGTACCTCGCGGGCGCTATTCATCGACGTACTCCTGCACGGTTGCGGCCGACCGGGACCCGCTGAAGGCCAGGGCGACGATTTCACGCCAGTCGACGGGTGGAGTGGTCTCCGGCGATCCCGGCCTGTTCCTGGGTACCAGGACGCGCAACGCACCCGGGCGGATGCCGCAGGTGACGGGTGTGGGCAGGCGCAGAGCTTCGCCGTCGACCGCGACCGGAATGCTCTCCGTATCCGAGTCGACAGTGACCTGCGGGGACGTCATGACATGCAGGCCGTGGGCCTGAGCGCCACGAAGCGCCACGCGGGCCGCCTGGGCGGCATTGCCCACCTGGACCGCGACGACGCCCAGGGTGCCGAGGTCAAGCCGGGGTCGGCGGCCGCCGGTGGCCGTCAACTGCGGGGTGGCATACGGGTTGTTGCTGATCAGGAGCGCTTGCTGGGACTCCAGCCGGGTACCGGATGCCAGGGTGTCGAGCAGATGGCCGCGGTAGCCGAGCAGGAGGTCCGGCAGCGTGTCCAGAGCAGTGCCGACCTTGGCCTCGCGGTACTCGGGGTGTTGCACGATCTGTGCGTAGACCCCAAAGGAGACCGTGTTGACGAAGGCTCGGCCGTCCACCATGCCCAGGTCGACGCGCAGGGTCTCACCGTCGGTCAGGGCTTCCAGGCCGTGGGCGGGGTTGTCCCGGTCCAGGCCCAGATCCATGGCGAAGTGATTGCGGGTTCCGGCAGCGACCACCAGGAACGGCAGGTCGTGCTCGGCAGCGACAGCGGCGACGAGGGCTTGGGTGCCGTCACCCCCGGCGACCCGAGCAGGTCCGCGCCGTCGGCCACGGCGCGGCGGGCCAGCGAGGGGACGTCCGTCATGACGGACGTGTCCAGCAGCACGACCCGGGCGCCGAGCGCCTCTGCCTTCTCCACCAGCCCGAAGCGCGCGACCTTGCCGCCGCCGGACTTCGGGTTCATGATCAGCACCGGATGTCTGGGAGGCGGCGACGCGACCGCGCGCATGCCGCGGGGACGCCGCACCAGGTTCGCCGCCGACCGCGCGCACACCGACGCCGCCCCCAGGAGAGCCACCGCGGACAGCGCCACGGGCCACAGGCCCGCCCGTGTGTAGAGCACCACGCATGCGGGGGGCGCCGAGCGCGAGCAGTGTCCCGGCCAACCGCACGCCGCCGCGGTGCGACAACGCCCACCAGACGCCGGCCGCCGCGACCGCGAGGCAGACCACCGCGACGGTCAGGACCAGCAGTCCCGCCGGTCCGCTCGTGGCCACGAGCACCGCCACCGCTGCGAACAGGCAGACCAGTGCCAGCCGGGCAAGCGCGGGTGCGCGCGTGGCTGCACCGGAATTACCCGATCCCACGCCTGCTGCCTCCGATCCGCCTGTCCCCCAGCCGGCCTCCGGCCGAAGGTTGCCTTCCGGCTCGTGGGCAACGCATCTCGAACCTTGTCCGACGCGCTCCAGCGCATGCGCTGAGTCTGCCTCGACCCGGCCAGCGGCCGGGCGTACGCGGTCAGTTCCCTCCGACCTCCCTGGTCGTTCCGGCGCAGAGCGCCCAGATGACCAGAATGTCGACGGCGATCAACGCGAACGCCCAGAACGGGTAGTAGGGCAACCACAGGAAGTTGGCGAGCAACGCGAGCCCGGCGAGGGCGACGCCCACGGCGCGTGCCCATGCCGCACCGCTGAAGACGGCCACGCCCGCCAGGACGATGAGGACGCCCAGCACAAGGTGCACCCACCCCCAGCCGGTGGTGCTGAAGCTGAACGAGTAGTGACGTGTGACGACGACGAGATCGTCCTTGGCGATGGCGGCGATTCCCTCGAATATCGCCATCACGCCACCGAAGATCATCATGACGGCGGCGAAGTAGGTCCATCCGGTGGCTATCGGCCGCCGTGCAGTCTGCGCGCCTCTCGGCCCGCCACTGATAGTGCCAGCCATATCCAGGCTCCTTCGGGACAACCAGCCCCCGGGGGTCGGGGACCCGGTCGAAGCGTTCACTTCCAGACTGGCACAACGGGAGGCGCGTGGCGCGCCAGGCTCTCTCTTCCCGTGCGCGCCTCCCAGAAGGCTTCTACGGTAGAGGGGAACGTCCGACCGGCGCCCCTTCCTCTGCCCGTCCGGCAGTTCCACGGTGTAGGCCCCCCAAAAGCCTGGAGACCCCGGATCATGACCACTACCTCGGAAACGCCCGTCCTGGACACCCTCGCCGCCATGACCGTCGACTCGATCGAGCGGTGCGGCCTGCCCACGGACATCCTCATCCTCACTCGAATAGCCGCACTCGCCGCCTCCGACGCACCCCCCATCTCGTACCTCGCCCACATAGACCCTGCCCTGAGGTCGGGCCTGACCTCCGAGCAACTCCAGGACGTCCTGGTGGCGATCGCCCCCATCGTGGGCACGGCCCGCGTCATGACGGCCGCGGGCAACATCGCCGAAGCCCTTGGAGTCGCGATCGCCGTCGCCGACGCGGAGATTGAAAGCGAGGGCTGACCACCATATGGCTGCTGCCGCCGCTGCCGCTGCGGCTGGATCGGGTGCCGAGGGGGCGTGACGTCCGCAGGCCGGGGAGTCCGCGCCGGAGCTGTCGGAGGCCGGGCTACCGGGCCAGTCGCGCCCTGGTGCGACTTCTCGGAGACCGGGAGAGGAGACGGTAACGATCAACCGCGAGCGCCTGGTCAGAACGCTGACGTTCTGGCTGCGTCCGGCCTTCGTGCTGCGGGTCGTCAACCGCTTCCAGAAGATCGTCGGATTCGACCGGTCGATGGCACTCGCCTCTGGCGGACTGACGGCCCTCATCCCCTGGTGATCATCTGCGGCGCTGTCCTGGGCCTTCTGGGCCACAGCGACCTCGCGGACCACATCAACCACAGGTACGGCCTCGACGGAGCAGGGGCGGAGGCGGTCACGCAGGTTTTCTCCTCCGCTGCCGACGCGAGTGCCAGTACGGGCGTCTTCGGGGTGTTGTTCCTGTTGGTCTCGGTGTGAGCTTCACACGAGCGGTCCAACGGCTGTTCGAGCAGGTTTGGGAGCTGACCCCACTGAGCATTCGCAACACCCGAACGCCATGAGGTGGGCGCTTGCCCTGCTCGGGTACATGGCGGTCACCTGGTGGCTGCACGCTGTTCTCGGCCGCGGACGACTGGAACTTGCCGCAGCCCTGGTCGGGGCACCGCTGACGGTGGCCTTCTACGCCTGGAGCGGTCGAGTGCTCTCCGCCAAACGCATTGCGTGGCGGAACATCCTGCCGACCGCCGTCATCATGGGCTTCTCGATGGCTGTCTGCTCGGTGGCGGCGACCTTCTACCTGCCGCGCCTCTTCAATTCCTATGCCGCACGGTACGGGGTGGTGGGCGCGATCTTCGCGATCCTATCCGGCCTCTTCTGCGTCATGTTCGTCCTGGTCGGAGCCACGGTGCTCGGACGGGAGGTCTGCGACGAACTCGGCCGGATCCGGCACGGCGACCGACCGCCGGACGACGAGGTCCGTCGGGAATGGCACAACGTCCTGGACCAGATGCGACTGCGCTGGCAGAGCACTCGGAGCAGATCTCCCAGCGCCGCAGACACAAGCTGCCCAAGGCGCCCTGAGCCGACCACGGCAGCACCACCGGCGACGTCGGCGGGAAGGCACCCGGGCCGCCACCGTCCCGTGACTCAGCTCGATCCCTGCGGCCCGGTGGACGGAGCGGTCGCGAGAGGCCCGCGCGGCAGAAACGCGGCAGCGCCGAGACCGATGAGGCCGACGACGGCCAGGGCGATCATGGCGACGGCGTAGCCGCCCCGGTCCAGACCGGCGACCAGGATGGTTCCGGCGATCGCGGTGCCGAGTGAGGATCCGAGGTTGGAGACACTGCGGGACAGGCCGGAGATCTCTCCCTGCTGGGTCTCCGGAAAGCTCGACTGCACGATGGTGACCGAGGGTGTCAGCATGACGCCCATTCCGAGCCCGATCAGCAGCAGGCCGGGAGCGAACCGCCAGGCGCTGGGTGAGCCGCTCACCAGAGTGAGCAGGACGCCGATGCCGACGACTGAGACGATGAAGCCCACCATCACCAGGGTCCGCTGCGATCTCCGCTTCGCGAGCCTTTCGGCGGCCAGTGAGGACACGAGAATGCCGAGGGTGGCGGCGGTGAAGATCACGCCGGTCTGGATCGCGTCGTACCCGCGCACTGTCTGTAGGTAGGCAGCCACCGTGAAGGAGACGCCCATGAGCACCAACCACTGGGTGTTCTGCGTGGCCAGACCCAGATTGGAAGTCCGGTTGCGGAACAAGGACGTAGGCAGCAGCGGCTCGACGCCGACCCGCTCCCTGGCACGCACGCTGCGGAAGAACCAGACGAGAACCAGGAACCCCAGGAGCAGCAGCCCACCCATCAGCCACAGGTTGTCATCGGCCGCGAGGATTCCCATCACGATGAGGACCAGGCCGGCTGCCGACAGAAAGGCGCCGCCGATGTCGAAGGCTCCACTCGGATCCGGTGGCAGCGGGTCCTCGATCCGGCGGCTGAGCACGATGATCACAACGATGACCAGCGCCTGGAACACGAAGGCCGCTCGCCAGCTGATCGCCGCAGTGATCAGCCCACCGAGCAGTGGTCCTGCCGCAGCGCCGATGCCGCCCATCGCCATCACCACACCGAAGGCACGGGCGCGTGCGTTCACGTCCGAGAACAGCAAGGTGGTCAGGATGTACACCGGGGGGATCAGCAACGCCGTACCGACCCCTTCGAGGATCGAGTTGCCGAGGATCAGGACGCCCAGCCCTGGGGCGAGCGCGCTCAGTACCGCGCCCGTTCCGTAGACGAAGAGGCCGATCACGAAGCAGCGCTTCCGGCCCCACCGGTCGGTCAGCCTGCCGCCGGGAATCATCAGCGCGGCCATGACCAGGAGGAAGACCGTGATGGCTACCTGGACGCCTTTCACGGTCGTGCCCAGGTCGGTGCTGATGTCAGTGATCATGACGTTCATGTTCGAGCCGGCAAAGCTGCAGATGAACTGGGACAGAGCCAGCGGGACAAGCACTCCACGGGAGGCGCTGGTCGCTCGTCCGGGACCGCCTGTTTCCACCACCACCGCCGCCTTCGATTCGGGTCCGGGACCGCGAATCAGCGTCGCACGGCCCTGGACCACCCGCCCGTGACAGGTCCCGGTGCCACGCCGAAGGGCCGCAGACTCACCCGTCCGGCCGCACCGAGAGCCCGCGCTGTTCGGCGGAACGGACTGCACCCGGGTGAGCCCGGCCTTGTCGACCCAGCCGGACACTGCGGGCGCCGATACATCATCCGGCCTGGTCACGCCGCATGTTGGTACTCGTGGAGTGTTCCGCCGTGTCGGTCTCGTCGTCGAGTGCGTGGAGGAGATGGGCCTGGTTCCAGATCAGGGTGCGGTCGAGGAGTTCGTGGCGGCAGGCCTTGATTCCGAGCGCATGGGGTCTCCCCTGCTCGAAGAGCGTGGGGAAGAGCTCTCCGTGGATGCGGCGGTACCCCCACGCGGGGTTCTCCCGGGCCAGTCGCAGGACCAGGTTGCGGATCGAGCGGATGGTCGGTGGGCGGCCGCGGCGCTTGGGTACGCGGGTAGCGGCGTGGTGGCGCTGGAGCAGGTTCCGGCGCCGGCGCAGGATCGTGTCCGGCTGCACCAGCCGCAGGAGCTGGCGAAGCCTGTTCATGGGCAGGTGGTGGAGCAGTCCGGTCAGCACCGCCCGGTCGGTGCCGGTGAACGCGGGGCTGGCGAACTGGAGCTGAAGGAGCAGCAGTTGATGCCGCAGCGCCAGTATCCAGGGCGGCCGGGGACGGTGCAGCACCGATGGGGGAGAGGCTGTGGTCGGAGAAGACCACCACCCCGCGGGGGCCGACCGCGCCGCCGACGGGCTGATGCTCCATGGCCGCCTTGCGTACGGTCTGCTCCGTGTCCGCGCAGCGGGCTCGGCGCGGCGGCTCGCCGAGTGGTAGGGCCGCCCCGCCGCACGCCCGGCCACGGCTAGGCCGGGCTGCCGGGAAGTCCGCTCCAGGGCCAGTACTGGAAGCCGCCGCCGTTGAACCAGCCGATCCCCGGATAGGAGCCGCAGGGCGTGCCTCCGAACAGGAACACGTCGTAGTAGGAATCCTTGACCGAGTGCGTCGGGAACGACAGGGAGACCTCGACGTTGACCGTCCCGTGCGCAGCGACGGCGCCGATGCCCAGGTCGCTCGACTCCCAACCGTAGCTGCCGGTGGTGAGTCGGCTCTCCCAGTGCAACGACATCAGCCGCCATCCGCCGTTCCCGATCCGCCACCAGATGGTGGGCGTGGGTTGACCGGCCCTACTGCTTCCGGCCAGGAGCTCGAACTCGTAGTACGCGCTCGGAAGCGTGGCGTCCTCGGTATTGCGGATGTGGATGGTGTCATCCAGCTTCACTCCGGCCCTGCGCGCCGTCGGGACGAGGTTCCCGTCGGAGTCCGTGGCCGTCAGGATGTTGGTCGAGTCGCAGACAAACGCGCTCGGCCGGGCAGTCGGGCCGGTCGCGGCCGTTGCGACGCCGCCCGGCAGTAGCGCGGCGACTGCCGCCGCGGCGACGACCACAGTGGCGCGACGAATCCTGCTTCTCACACGAACCCCCAAGAGTGATGCGGTCAACCGCATGATAGGCCGTGCCGACCCGACCCCGACCCCGACCCATCGGTCGGCGGGCACAGGGGGTCAGGATTTGTCGAGGTGTGCCCGGACGCGTGCCGTTTGGGCCCGCAGGCCGAGTTGTTGAAGCATGTCGACGGCTTGTCCCAGGTGCGTGGTGCTGACCTCGGTCTTCCGGAGGTGCTGGTAGCAAAGTCCGATGCCGGCGTGGGCGCCGGCTTCGACGGCGGTCAGCCGGGTCCTGCGGGTCAGCCCTCCGCGGCATCCGGGACGAGCAGTCATCAGGCTCTCAAAGCAGGGAGAGCGCGGCCGAAACCCGGATGATCCCCGCTGCTGCCCGTCGCCCCCGATCCGCCGGTCTTCAGACGGCACTGGGACCAGGTGTCAGTCGGCCTCGGCAGTGCTGGCCCGGGCGCCGGCCAGCGAGCGGTGATCCCGGATCCGTCGAGCCGCTTCCAGCCGTCCCAGGTGCCATCCGAGGCAGCGCCGTTCTCCCACAGGGCACCGTCGGCGCCGGCGATCTGCACACGGACCGCGGTGCGGGTCTCGTCCGGGCCGTGACCGGGGCGCCACTGTCCCCCTTGCGTATCCGGCCGCAGTCAAGTCCTGGCCGGTGACGGGCGCGGTGGCGGACAGCGGGAGCGGCCGGACCTCGGGTACCGGGGCGTCGAGTTCGGCCAGCACCAGGTCGCGGTCGGCGGGGCATCAGCCTGGTGATCTGCGGACCGCCCGCTCGTGCCGGCCAGTCGGTGCACCGGTGATCGACTGGAGGGAGGCCCGGCGCTCCGGCGGGATGGGCGGCTCCGCCGGCCGGCCGGGGAGCCGCCGTTGGGTGTCGAGGTTGTCAGCCCAGCTGGCGGTGATGGCGACGCTGGTCGGGTTGCCGGGAGGGGGAGCTCAGTGGCGGATCCCAGGTGCGTCGGCGTGGCGGACGGTGTGCTCGATGTGGCCGTCTCGGTGACCAGGGGTCTGGAGATTCACGTCGCGATGGCACTGGTGCTGGTGGCGGCGTGGTGACCGAGGACCGGGGTGAGTCGCCGAAGGCGCTCCAGGTGCCGTTGGCGTTGCGGTGACGTGGTGGATGTCGCGTGGCGCTGGTGATGACGGCCTGCATCGCGCCGGGGGCGGCGTTCGAGGCGGAATGCCATGCGACGACCGGGCGCAGGCGGGGTCGGCCGCGGTGATCTCACCCCTTGGTCCAGGTTCCGTTGGCGTTGCGGATGGCGTGGAACGCGCGGCGTCGGCGATGACACCGATCTGGGTGCTGTCGCCGGTCTGGGCGACGGTGACGCCGGTGGCGTTGCCGAGCAGGCCGAGTTGTGCGGTGACGTTGCCCAGTGGCCCACTGGCCCTGCGAGTTCTGGATGTCGTGGTAGATCTGGCCGTCGGCCAGAGCGATGATGGCGACCTGGGTGCCGGTGGAGGTGACGGCGATCTTGGTGAGGTGGCTCAGGGCGCCGGTCTCGGGTGATGTCGCGGAACGCGGTCCAGGTGCCGTTGGCGTGGCGGGTGGATTCGTAGAGGTGACCGTTGCCGCCGATGGCGAAGGCGTAGTTGTCGGCGTTGATACCGGCGTCAGCGGTGACCTTGACGTCCCGATGGCACCGGCTGCCCGCTGGACGTCGCGAAGGCGCCCCAGTCGCCGTTGCTGTCACGGATCGCGTGGAACAGGCCCTGGTCTGTCGTGGTGAGCAGTTGCAGCTTCCACTTGTCCAGGGTGGCGGCGGTGTTCTGCTTGACCCAGTCGGCGAGGTCGTCGACGCGGACGGCGACGGAGCCGGTGCGGGTCTCGGTGGAGCCGAGGCAGCCCCCTGCCAGGAGGCGGACAGGATCGCGGCCAGTTCGCGACGGCCGTTGGTGGCGGTAATCGCGGGGGCGCCGGTGTCGCCCTTGCATACGGGTGTGCCGTCGGTGTCCACGGTGGTGGCGGTGACGGTTCCGGTGGTCAGGGGGCCGTGTGGACGAGGTTGGGAACCCAGGTGTCCTTGGTGCGTCCATGGCCGGCCGCGGTCCAGGTCTGGCCGGCGGCGGGTGCGGTGGCGGTGAGCGGGAGCGGCTGGATGCCGGGTACTCGGGAGTCGAGTTGGGCCAGAACCAGGTCGCGGTCCTGGCGGGGTATCAGTTTGGTGATGCGGCGGGATGTGCCGGTGCTGCCGCTGAGGTCGGTGCGGCCGATGATGGCGGTGGTGGGAGCTTGGGCGCTCCGGTGGGAGGTCCTGGGGGTGGCGGGGTCGTCGGCGAAGCAGCTGGCGGCCGTGAGGATCCACTGGTTGTCGATCAGGGTGCCGGTGCAGGAGCGCAGTCCGTCGCCGATGTCGAGCCTGGCGGTGAATCCGTAGGCCGGGTCGAGGGTCTGGGTACCCTCCAGGGCCTGGGCCGGGAGCCGGTCAGGGCTCCGGAAGCCACTGCGGCGACCACCGGGGCGGTGATCCAAAGGGTTCGGGAGCGGGTACGGGTCTTTGCCACGGTACGAGGTCCTTGACGAGGTAGGGGCCGGGCAGGAGAAAGGGAGCGCACAGCTCGGGTGGGTGTGCGAGCGGCGTGGGCCTCAGCCGGTGACGCGCAGTTCGACCAGGACGGACTGGGTGCCACCGACGGTGCCTTCGCCGACGCTCTTGACCGAGTCCTTGGGGACCTGGACGGTCTGGGTACTGCGGCCGCAGTCAGGTCGGCGCTGATGGGGTGGTCCGCGGTCTTGAGGAAGAAGACCCGGGGCACCTCCAGGGTGAGGTACCCGGTCTTCGCGGTGGCATGGAAGCAGTACGTCCCGGCTCGGCCGACGGAAGGGTCCGCGACCGTCATGACCGTGATCTGCGCGGCCGGATCGGTGCAGTCGTCCAGCAGCAGGTGTCCGTCACCCTTGATCAGTTTGATGCCCTGCTGGCTCAGGATCTGGGCCGCGCCCGGGTACTGGAAGTCCTCGACCGCGGGTGGCGGGGTCTGCGCGTCGGTCGAAGCGGCAGCGGATCCGGCAGTCTGCTGAGGGGCGGCCAGGGCCGGTGCGCTGACCAGCGCGGCCACGGCACCGGCGGCGCCCACGAGTATCAGTTTGCGGGCAAGGGTGGTCACGGAAGGCCTTTCTCGGGACTGGCCGTCGCAGGTCGGCGACGCCACCAGAAGTTCATACCCAGACAGGTAAGAGCTGTCAAATAAGCCTCTTACCTTACATTCAAATATTGAGTGATCCAAGTCACATCGGCATGGGCGGTGCTTTATTGCTTCGTTATTCAGGGGAGACCGAACCGACATCAAACAGGCGACAGCAGGCCGAACTCGCCCTCGATTTCGGTGTTTTGTCCGGTTCTATCACCCGGATGGTGCATCGGCTGGACCGCGAGGATCGACCCTCGCGCGGTTTTCCTTATCTTATTTTTAGGTAAGTCCATGCTTAACATCTCGGGCCGCCATTCGGCGGCTGCCCTCTGACCTCCGCGCATGGCCAGTCAGCGAGATGAGCATTGTCTTGAACCGAACAAAAAAGTCCTCCGCCCGCACCGGGAAACCCGCCGCGCGCTGCGCGCGGGGTTCGCGGCCGTACTGCCCGGGGCCCTGCTCGCGGGCCTGCTCGGTACCACTCCGGCTCTGGCGGACAGCCCCGCTCCCACCCCGGCCGCCAGCCCCGTCCCCGACACCGACCGGGGCAAGGTCGTCCAGGCATGGCTGAGCGGGGGACCAGGGTACGGGCCGCCGCCGAGGCCGCCCTGACCGGCACCGACAGCGATGTGCACACGTTCCTGGACGAGGTGGCCGGGGAGACCTTCCAGGACAACCGGGTCGCCGCCGCCCAACTCGTCAGCGTGGGCGGCGTGCAGTTGCAGGACGCCGCCGTCAGGGCGCTGTCCGGTAGCGCGGCCGACCTGCGGACGTTCCTGGTGCAGGGCTGGAAGGAACCGCTGGAGCAGGACAACCGGGTCCGCGTCGCCCAGATCGTCGACGCGGGCGGACCCATCGTCAAAGCCGCCGGGCCGCCGCACTGTCCGGTACCGCGGCCGATGTCACCGCGTTCCTGAACCAGGGGCGGTACGACAAGCAGGAACAGGACGACCGGTCCTGCTGGCGCAGATCATCGACGCCGGTGGCCCCGCGGTCCAGAGCGCCGGGGATCGCGCTGACCGGCTCCGCGGACGACATCCGCGAGTTCCTGGCCGTGGGCCAGTACACGGCCCGCTCGCGCGACCAGGAGAGCGCCACCGTCGCGCAACTGGCCGACGAGGCACACCGCGCGGGCGTTGAGGCCGCCGCCCAGACCGTCGCGGCTCAGGAGGCCTCAGCGCGAGCGGTCACCGCCTCGAAGCTGGCCAAGGAAGCCGCCCAGAAGGCCGCCGCGGAGGCCGCGGCCGCCAAGGGCAAGGCCCAGGACGCCGCGAGCGCGGCCGCCCGGGCCGCTTCGGCGGCCGACCAGGCCGCCACCGCCGCTCAGCAGGCCATCGACGCCGCGGCCGCGGCGACCAACGCCGCCCGCGTGGCGGCCAACGCGGCCACGCGGCCGCCTCCGCCGCCGCCGGAGCCGCCCAGGCCGCCTCCCGCGCCGAGAACGCGGCAGGCTCCGCGGCCACCAACGCGGGCAACGCCTCGGCCGCCCGCAAGGCGGCGCAGGACGCGCTGAGCGCCGCCAACGGCGCCAACCTGGCCGCGGACGCCGCGGACCAGGCCGGAAAGGCCGCCACCGCGGCGGCGGGCGCGGCCGGCTCCGCGTTGGACGCGGCAACGACGCCGACGCCGCGGCCAGCGCCGCCGACCAGGCCAACAGCCTGGCCGACCAGGCCGGGCAGCACTCCGCGCAGGCGCGGACGCGGCGGCATCCGCCACCGCCACGCCAGGGAAGCCGCCCGCGCGGCCGGCGCCGCCCAGGCACTGGCCATGCAGTCCGCCACCGCGGCCGGCCAGGCCCGTGACGCCGCCCGGTCGGCCGCCGCCCACGCGCAGGCCGCCGCGAAGGACGCCGACGACGCTGCGGCCCACGCCGGACAGGCCGCCACCGCGGCCGCTCAGTCCACGGCCCACGCGAACGCGGCCAAGCAGGCCGCCGACGCCGCGACCGCGGCGGTGGCCCAGGCCAAGTCCGTGCACGAGCTCGCGGTCCGGGTCGAGGCCGAGGACCTGACCGCCCGCACCAACGAGGCGACAGCCCGGCTCAGGACCTCAAGGCCAGGACGACGCCGCCAACGCCGCCAAGGCCCGGGCCGCCCAGCAGGCCAAGGACCTCACCGCCGCCGAACAGACCCTGGCCGCCCAGGCCGCCCAGACCGGGGCCGACACCGCCGCGGTGGCTGCCGCGGCCCGCAAGGACGCCCTGCAGGCGATGAAGACCGGTGCCCCGTGGAGCCGCACCGCCGCCGAGGTCGCCCTGGCCGAGAGCGACACCGACCTCCTCGGCTACGCGCGCACCGGCTGGCTCCAGGCCGCCCAGCAGGACGACCGCGTCACCGTCGAGGATCTCGCCCTCAACGGCGGCTCGGGCAAGATCCGAACCGCCGCCGCACGGCTCTGTCCGGCGACTCCCAGGCGATCGCCGCGTTCCTGGCCACGGCCAGTACCAGGCCGTCGAGCAGGACCTGCGCGTCTACCTCGCCCAGGTGGCCTCCGCCGGCGGACCAGAGGTCAAGGCGAAGGCCGCCGCGCCCTGGCCTCCGGCTCCCTCGATCAGTACCGCGAGTTCGCCACCACCGGTCAGGACACCGCCCGCACCCAGGACGAACGCGTCACCGCGGCGCAACTTGTCGACAGCGGCGGGAGGTCAAGGCCGCCGCCGCACCGCCTTGGAAGGCCCGCAGCTGCTCCATGCCTTCATCCAGACCGGCCAGTTCAAGGCCAGCGGCAGGACCAGCTCGCCGCCACCCACACGCGGATTCAGCAACTCATCGCCCAGACCGCCGCCACCGCCGCCACCGCCCAGAAGCCGCCCAGCCGGCCAGACCGCCGCCACGCACGCAAGGCCCACCGAGGCCGTACGCCACCGGCCCAGACCGCGGCCGGCGACGCGCAAGAACTATGCCGCCCAGGCCGCCGGCTCCGCCAAGGAAGACCGAGACCTCCGCGCCCAGGCCGCCAAACTCCGCCAAGACGCCGCAGCGCCCAAGCCCGGGCCGACAACGCCGCACTGAGCGCCATCGACTCGGCCACCGACGCGCAGAGCTCCGAACTGGGCCAGCGGCTCCGCCGACGAAGCCTGGACCGCCGCCCAGCAGGCACGCACCTCGGCCACACAGCGGCCAGGACGCGACAGCAGCCGGCACCGCCGCCAACGAGGCCTACGCCACCGCCCTGACCAAGCAGCAGGAAGAGATCGCCGAACAGCTGAAGGAGCAGGCGGACGAGGAGGCTGACGAAAACACGGACGGGTACCGACGACGGCGGCTGGATCCATGACTGGCTGAACAAGGCCGAGACCGCTTACGACTACGGCAAGGCGGTCCTGACCAACCCGATGTCTGGGCAGGAGCCGGCGAGACGGTCATCAGCTCCCTGATGATCGGCGAAGGAGCGGCAGGCGACCTGGCGGCGCGGCTCTGTGCCTCACCGGAGCCGGCTGCGTGGCCGCGGATTCGCGGTGGCCGCAGGCACCACCGCCGTCGTCGGCGGCGCGTACGGCTTCAAGGACGGCATCGGCCGCCTCGACGACGGCATCAGGAAGGCATTCAGCGACGCCGGCTCCAACCAGCGTTCCGGGGCCTCGTGGCCCGTGCGTGACGACGTCGCCGGCCCCGCAGGCGGCAAGACCCTCAGGCCGCCCAACGCCCGCCACACCGTCGCCGGGGCCAAGAGCGGCGAGGTGAAGGCGGAGAACAGCGTCATCCTGCGGGGCCAGGGTGGCGAGATCAACGATGACATCGCCCAGATCGCTGACGGCAGGGCAACATTCGACGGCGCGACCAACAACTACGGGATCAACGGCCGGCTGTACCGTGTCGAACCGAGCGGGACCGTCTACCCGGTGTCCGGTCCCGGTATTGTCCAATTGGACAGGAACGAGTACGCCGCGCTGCAAGGCATAGCGAAGTCGGGTGGCGACATGGACAGATTCGCCAGCAGTTTCGGAAGGAACCCGCGGTTCACTCCGCAGATCGTGCAGAAGGCGCTCGCCGTCTACGAGGGGAGGTACTGATGGGCACCGGATACGACATTGTGGCCCTCGGCGACCTGGAGCGGTCGGAGGTCGCGACGGCACTGGCCGAGTTGTTCTCCGTGGCGCGGCACGAGGTCGTGATGGCGACCTTCGACGACGGGGAGTCCCCGACTGGGACCACGTCCGCGTCAGCTGCCAGTTCGAGCCGAGGGACGGGGACGCGTACTGGTCGCTCGGCATCTACGCGATCGATGACGTTCCGGTGCCGCCCAGCGAACGGGACCTGACGCTGTGGATGGCCGAGCGGCTGCGGGTGCCGTTCCTGTTCCCCGCCGCCGAACCCGTCCCCAGCGCCTTCTGGCTGGCCTCCCCACCGGACTCGTCACCCGGGCCCGGCTGGAGGAGGACGGCCTGGACCGCAGGATCGACGCCGTCGAGCAGTTCGTGCCCGAGCTGCCGCAGTTGACCGTGGCCCGCATCACCGAGGTCATCCGCACCATCGAACTGCCGAACCCGGCGACGGGCCGCTTCCGGGACTGGATGGCCGCACACGGAAGGTCCACCGAGCGGTCGGAGGGGACCGGGGCCGAGTGGCAGGCGGGCACCACACTCGGCGCCTGGGAGTACCTGTCGAGTCGTATGGGCTCGGGGTGGCCTCCCGCGTCCTGGTACCCGGCCGACTTCTACCGCGAGGACCTGGAGTACCGCGACTACCTGGAGACCGCCGCCGCCGGCCTTGAGCCGGACGTCGCCGCCGCCTTCACCACCGCCCTGGCGGCCATCGACCACACCTACCGGCAATTGACCGTCGACGACGGCGGAACCGCCCTCAGCGCCGCCCTCCCCCCTCGCGCCGCCACCGGCCGCCCGGGGCTGGTGGTGGCACCGGCGCCCGACCGAACTCCCCTGGCCTCCCGGCAGCCCCACCCCGCCCCCGACCACCCGTAGCCCGCCCCGGCACGGATGGCGGATCGGGTCGCCGCCCGCCCCGTACCCCGCGGGCGCAGGGAGAGTCTGCCGCACGGTGCCCCGGGCCGGGCGGGGTGCGGGCCCGGCATGATCGCCACGGGCGTGTGTCTGCGCGCAGCACGGAGCGTCCCCGATGTCCCATTCGCCCGCCGCTGCGATGCATCTGACTGTCCGTCGACGATGCAAGCTGCTTGCCATGGTCGGCGCTGCGAGTTGCCCGCAGGCGATCGCGCTGCGCGCACGGATCGTGCTGCTGGCCGCGGACGGCCCGGCCGACAGCGCGATCGCCGCCGAACCGGGCTGCAGCGAGCCGACCGTGCGCCGGTGGCGGCAGCGCTTCAAGCGGCACGGCGTGCCGGGCGTGTTCGACCGCCCGCGCAGCGGCCGCCCGGAGAGGTACGGGGCCAGCGAGCGCCTCGCTGTCATCGCCGTCGCCACCTCCTCCCACCCGGGGGCCGCCCGCTGGACCCAGGCGCTGGCCGCCGGACACCTGGCCGAACGAGGTATGGCGCTCTCACGCGCGACCGTGCACCGCACCCTGGCCGAAGCCAAGGTCCGCCCGCACGAGGTCCGCCCGCACAAGGTCCGCGGCTGGCTCAACAGGGCCGACGACGACGCCTTCTGGTCCCAGGCCGGCGCCGTGTCGCCTCCACCTCGGCATCCCCGCCGGTACCCTCCTCGTCGGCATCGACGAGAAGACCGGCATCCAGGCCCGCTCTCGCATCCGCCTCCAGTTGATCGCCAACGAGCGTGAACACATCTCGAAGTTCATCACGGCGGTGACCACCGATTCCGATATCGATGCTGCGCTCACCGTTCGGCCGTCGGCGCGACCGAGCCGTTCACCGCGTGCACCAGAGCCTGGTAGAGCAGATGCGGCCGGCGCCGCTGTAACCCCCGCCGGACACCGTGCCTGGGCAGAAGTGTCGCCGTTATCATTGACCGGTGATCGGCAACCTTGAGTCTTTCCAGGACGAGCTGGCTGCCAGCGGGTTTCCGCCGCTGATCAACAAGCTGGCCGGTGCCGGCTTCCGCGGCAGGATCGCCACCCGTGACCTCGGGCCGCTGCGGCTGGTCTCCCTCGACACGCCCGAGAGCGCCTGCATCGGGCGGGAGCGTGACGCCTCCGACGGCGAGAACCTGGCGGTCAAGGTGATGACCCGAGGCCGGACGCGGATCGAGCAAGGGCGCGGCGAGGCCGAACTCGGGCCGACCGACCTGGTACTGCTCGATCCCACGCGTACGCTCCGGTTCGAGAGCACCGCCGCGGCACACGTCACCATCCTGGTTCCGCGCCGGGAGCTTCGGATCCGGCCCGCGCAGATCGACCGGCTCATCGGCGTACGCATCGACGGCAGCCACGGCCCGGGCGCTCTCGTCTCCGTGCTGGCCCGGGAGTCGGTGTGGTCGGCGACCGAGTTCCGCGAGGCGGAGGCGCTGCGGTCGGCGGCGGCCGTCGTCGAGCTGATCGCGGTCGCACTGGAGGCCCGGCTCGGCGACGAACAACCGGCCCCGGACGAGTGGCTGCGGAGCCGGATCGCCGGCTACATCGAGACCCGGCTGGCCGATCCCGATCTGTCCCCGCCTGGCATCGCCGCCGCCCACAACATATCCGTACGCCGGCTGCACAAGCTGTTCCAGGACCAGCCGCTCACCGTCGCGGCCCTGATCCGCCGTCGCCGCCTGGAGCGTTGCCGGGCCGAGCTGACCGGAAGCGGACGTACGGTCACCGCCGTTGCCGCCCGGTGGGGATTCTCCGATCCCACCCATTTCAGCAAGCTCTTCAAGGCGACGTACGGCTACAACGCCCGTGCACTGGTAACCAGCAGCCGTGCACAGACGACCAGGACGCGGCCAGCCGGCCCGGACAAGGATGGTGGTGACCAAGGCAGGCAATAGCGACAGGAGAAAGTCATGGCGAAGGTAAACATCGTCCGCCCCGGTGAGGGCGAGATCCTCGGCAGCGGGGCGCAGCAGATCCGCATCCTGGAGAACGGCGAGCACACCGACCACCGGTTGGGGTTCGCCGAGGTCACCATCCCGCCGGGCACCCCGAGCCCGTTGCAGCATCGCCACGCCCAGCATGACGAGGGCTTCTACGTGCTGGCGGGAACTTTCCGGTTCACCGTCGGCAAGGACCAGTACGACGCCGGGCCGGGCACCTGGGTCATCGTGCCGACCGGGGCGCCGCACACGTTCGCGAACGTCGGCGACGAGAACGCCGTCATGCTGAACACCTTCACGCCGGACCTGTATGTGCAGTACTTCCGTGACTTCAAGGCCATGATCGATTCCGGGCAGCCGGTCAACGCCGGGACCATGCAACCGCTCTGGAAGAACTACGCCACCGAGATCTCGGACGAATACGCCTCGTGAAGCGCCGTCAATACGACCGCTACGGCGGTCCGGAGGTGACGTGGCCCGCTGAGTTCGAGCCGCCACGCCCGGGTCCGGATGAGGATCTCGTCCGCGTCCGAGCGGCGGCTTCCGACGCTGGGGTGTCATAAACCCCGTCCATGCTGGTCGAGCTGCATGTTGGTACTCGTGCAGGATGCCTCCGAGCCGATCTCTCCGTCGGATGCTGTGCTGGTCCAACTCTGATGCTTCGGAGATCGGTTGGGGGAGTGGGCGCAGAGGTGCGGCGGAGTTCAGGGTGTGGTGTGGCCGGTGGTGGTTGACGTGCTGCTCGTATGCGCGGAGTGTGTGCGGGAGGTGGGTCTGGTTCCAGATCAGGGTGCGGTCCAGGAGTTCTGCGCGGCAGGAGCGGATCCGTCTCTCCATGATTGAGTTCGTGCGTGGCATCCGGATGACACCGAGATCGCCGAACGCCCAACCGCTACACCACCACGCTCCTACCGCGAGGGGAGCAGGTCCCAGGCGAGCAGCCCCGCGCCGAGGCGCCGGCGGTGTCCTTGAGGGCGGCTGGGACGATGGCGGGCTGGACCTGGAAGGTCAAGCGCTGTCGGACGGCGCGGCGCAGTGGGGCGAAGAGCGTGTCCCCTGCCTCGGCCAGTCCGCCTCCGATGATGACGGCGGGCACGTCGAGCAGGTTCTGGGCTTGCACGATGCCGCAGGCCAGGGCGTCGACGGCCCGGTGCCAGACTACGGCCGCACGGTGGTCCCCCGCTTCGACCGCGCGGGCGCAGTCGCGTGCGTCCGCGTTCGGGTCGGCAGTGGTGAGTGCCCAGGCGCGGGAGACGGCGCCCGCCGATGCCAGGGTCTCCAGGCAGCCGGATGCTCCGCAGCCGCAGCGGGGGCCGTCTGCGGACCATGGCGTGTCCGATCTCCCCGGCGTTGCCGTGGGTGCCGGGTTCGATGCGACCGCCGGCGCCGATGGCACCGGCGATGCCGGTTCCGAGTGCTATGAAGAGAAAGCGTTCGATAGCGCGGCCTGCTCCCAGGCGGGCCTCGGCGAGGGCGCCGGCCCGCACGTCGTGGCCCAGGGCGATGGGCAGGGCCGGGTTGCCCGTGCTGTGTGCGAGATGCTCACCGAGCAGGCTGCGCAGGGGCACGTCGCGCCATCCGAGGTTGACGGAGTAGGAGGCGATGCCGCCCTGTTCGTCGACGGTACCCGGTACCACGACACCTGCGGCCAACGGATGGGTGCCGAAGCGGTGGTGCCCCTCGTGGGCGAGGTCGGTGATGAAGGCGCAGATGGCCGCCACAACCGCGTGGGGGCCCCGGTCGCGCGCGGTGGGGCGGCGTGCCTGGAAGAGAACGGTTCCGTCGGGGGCGACCAGGGCGGCTTTCATGGCGGTGCCGCCCACATCGAGGGCGATGACGTGATTCACGGGGCTTCCTTGGGTGGGCTGGATCCGGGTTCCGGGACGGGCATCCGCAGGGGCGGCTTCACGGGCCTGGTGTTCGGCTTTGGGGTCGGTGTCCCCGGCCGATGGCGTGCTGGATTCCCGGGACGGGCAGGTGGAGCGGGGGCGGCGTGCTGCCGACCCCGCTCCACTGCCCACTCCTGGCATCGGCGCCCTCCCACTGCCGACGGGATCAGTTGAAGGCAACCGAACTGCCGTCAGATCTTTTTTATGTAGGGCGACTTGAAGACATGATGAATCGTCAGTTGATTTTCCACTGCTGGAGCGCCGAGCCGGTGTTGGGTTGCTGTGTGACGAGACCGCCGTTGGAGGTGGACGAGGTGGTGAGCAGCAGTCCGGAGTTGACGTTGGTGATGGTGTAGGCGCCGGAGGCGAGTTGGGTAACCTTCCAGTCCTGGTTCGTGCCGCCGGTGCAGGTCCACTGGATCACTGTGGTGCCGGCCGTGGTGAGGCCGCCGTTGTCGTCGGCGCACAGGTTGGAGTAGGCGTTGACGATGGTGTAGGAGCCGTCCGGCTGCCGGGTGAAGGTCCAGTTCTGGTTCTGGCCGCCGTTCAGTGACCAGGTGTCCAGCTGGATACCGGTGGTCGTGAACCAGTTGGGGTCGTCGAGGGCCTCACCGGAGAGCGAGAGCGTGTGTGTGCCGTTGAGGGTGGCACTGACGGTCCAGGTGAAGGAGGCGGAGCCGCTGGCCGTACCGGAGGTTGCGGTGACCGTGGCCGTGGAGCTGCCGGTGGTGGTCGGTGTGCCGGTGATCAGACCGGCCGAGTTGATCGACAGCCCGGTCGGCAGGCCGGTCGCGGAGTACGTCAGCGCCTCGGCCTGCGAGTCGGCGGCACTGATCTGGAGCGTGGCCGCGGTTCCGGCGGTGGCGGTCTGGGCGCCGGGGTTGGTGACGCTGACGGTCTCGGGGACAGAGGTCGGCCCGGACTGGGTGAACGTCAGCGTCTGCTCGGCCGCGGTTCGTGTGCCGCCGACGGAGTTGCCGGTGGTGTTGGTCCAGTCGCGGTTCGGCGTGGTCTCCGTGAGACGGCCGGAGTTCGAGGACATGCCCAGCACCAGACCGCTGTAGCGGTTGACGAGCCGGTAGGTGCCGGTCTGCGTGCCGGTGGAGGGGGAGGTGTTCGCGATGACGAACCACTCCTGTCCGACGGTGGGGCCGCTGGAGCCGACTGTGCTGGTGGTCGGCGCGGTTCCCCAGGCCCGGTTGGCCGTTGAGCTGGAGTCGACGCCCAGCGCCTGGCCGGTGGCGGCGTTGGTGATCAGGTACGAGCCGTCGCCCTCACTGGAGAAGGACCACACGGCCAGGCTGGATCCTCCCGCGGACGCCAGCGAGGTGGTCGCCGAACTGCCGGAGACCTGGGAGAGCACGACGCCGGCTCCGCTGCCGATCACGTAGTCCTTGGTCAGGTCGACCGGCGCGGCGGGCGCGGAGGAGTCCACGTGACGTTGGCGTACGCGCCGGTGGAGTTGTTCGGGCACGCCTGCGAGCAGTAGGAGCGGAAGGACTTCCCGACGATGTTGGAGCTGGTCAGGTTGGCGCTGTCGAGGAACCAGCGGTACCAGGACGCGGTTTCGAAGCTGCTTCCGGTGTCGCCGATCAGGGACCACTGCTGTGTGGCGAGGTTGTCGGTCGCGTAGTACTGCTGCGGTGCCGTTCCGCTCTGGTCCGGGTTCTGCGGCTCGCCGATGTACAGCCCCAGGTAGGCGTCGTAGGTGATGTCCATGGCGAACAGCGGGGACGTCGCGGGCATTTCCCCGGCCGCTGTCTGCTGGCTCGCGGTACCGGTGTTGTCCGGGTTGTACTCGCTGGAGACCGGGGTGTAGCCGGTGCTGTTGCTGGAACTGACCGGCACCATGTTGCTCTCCTGGCCGCCGAGGCCGGGCTGGCTCCACGAGCCGTCGTACCACTTCTCCCACGTGCCGGACGCCATCTTGCCGGAGATCGGAGCGCGGGCCACGTGCTCGTAGAAGGCGCTCCAGGTACCGGTCTTGTCGATGATCCGCGAGCCGTAGTAGAGGTAGAAGTACCCCGAGGCGGTGTCCGTGTACAGCCGCGGGTCGCCGTCACCGTAGTCGTACGTCTGGTTCGGGAACGCGGTGGTGTCGTCACGCGTGGTGCTGTAGGGAGAGGTGATGGCGTGGCTCTCGATGGTCCACACCTTTCCCTGGTCCGTCGACACCGCGTAGTCGATGGCGTCGTAGTGCAGGCCGTCGCCGAAGGGCTGCGGGGTGAACTCGTTGTGCACCATGCCGTACCAGTTGCCGGTGTCCGGGTCGATCCACACCCCCACCAGGTCGCAGTAGTTGGACTCGGCGTAGGTGGAGCCCGACGGCGCGGGCGTTGCGGTGAGTCCGGTCGGGCTGTTGTTGCACCGCCAGGTGGTGTCGCTGTTGGAGTCGTCGGGGTTGGCCGGGTTCACCGCGTTGCTGATCGCACTCGACTCGGTGGAGGTGTCGAAGTTCGTGCCGGTGAAGAACTGCCAGTAGCGCGGGGCCGTCGCCCCGTACAGCGAGGCGGACTGCTGGAAGTAGAACGTGCCGTCCTTGTCGATGTAGGGGCCCGCAGGCGTGTCGTCGGGCGTGGAGTACGTGCCCGTCGATCCGACCGAGACGGTGTAGCCGGCGGTGGGGGGCGGGGCCGACGGGGCAGCGGCCGGCGAGGCGGTCGCCGCCGGGGCAGCGAGGGCCGCCAGCACGGCGACGGTGACCGCGGTGCCGAGTGCTTGTCTCAAACGTGACACAGGAAGTCCTTCCGGAAGTCCGCATCCAGGCGGGCGCATGGGGGTACCACGTCCCGGAGCAGGCGTTGAGTGAAGGAACGCCGGGTGCGGGACCCCCTGAAGACGGGGGTGTCGTCGCCGCGTGGAGAATGGACCGGCTCTGAACATGCAGGGGGGTTGCGGGGGCTGCCTACCACCTCGGTCAAGAAGACGCTCGGCTCTACTTGGCCCCCAGCTATTTGTTCGGCTAGTGTTATAACGAAGCCCCTCGGTGTCAATACTTCCGAAGAGAACGATTCGGGACCCGGAGGCAGAGCACTCGACAGGATTCGCGGTAGCGGTAGCTGACGACCAGACAGCTGGAGATTTCGATGACTGAGCAGACTCCCAGCTTCGGCATCGCCGTCGGGGGCATCCGGGACCCGGCCGACCGTGCGTCGATCCGGCGCGCCAACCTCGGCATGATCCTCCGGCACCTCCAGGACCGCGGGCCCAGGTCACGGACGGTGCTCGCCAAGGAGACCGGACTTCCGAAGGCGACCATTTCCAGCCTGGTCGCCGAACTGTCCGGGCTCGGCCTGGTCCGTGAAGGCGACTTCGAGCGGGACACCGGCAACATCGGACGACCCCGGCAGTCGGTCGAGCTGTACGGGCACGGGGTCTGCGGTGTCGGCGTCGAGATCAACGTCGACTACGTCGCCGCCATCGCCCTGGACCTCTGCGGGAACATCGTCTTCAACCGCCGGACCGCCGTCGACGCGCTCGGGCTGGGCCCGGTCGGAACGCTCGCGGCCGCCGTCGCCCTCACCGACGAGGCGCTGAAGGACCTCCGGGGCCAGGGCATCGAACCGGTCGGGGTCACCGTGGCCGTGCCCGGCGGCACGGACGCCGGCAGGGGCAGCATCACCATGTCGGCGAACCTGGGCTGGCACGACATCGCGGTCACCTCGGCCCTGCGCGAGGGCCTCGGCGACCAGGCCCCTCCGATCGGCATCCGCAACGACGCCCAGCTCGGGACCATCGCCGAGTACGTCGCCCTCGCCGGTACCGGGGTCCGCGACATGCTCTACATCACCGGCGACATCGGCGTCGGCGGCGGCATCGTCAGCAACGGGCAGGAGATGCTGGGATTCCGCGGCGCCGCCTGCGAGATCGGCCACATGCCGTTCAATCCCGAGCCCGTCCTCTGCGGCTGCGGACGCCGCGGCTGCTGGGAGACCCTGATCGGCCTCGGCGGTCTGCTGGCGCACGCCGCCGACCCGGACGACGCCGTCCGTGACCCCTGGACCGACCGCGAACAGCGGCTCTCCGAGATCCGCAGGCGGGCCGAGGCCGGCGACGAGCGGACTCTGGCCGCGCTCCGCGAGATCGCCGCCAGCCTGGGCTACGGCACCGCCATGCTGGTGGACGTCCTCGACCCGAAACTGGTGGTCTTCGGCGGGTACTTCGCCTACCTGGGTGACTTCCTGCTGGAGGACGTACAGCGCACGCTGGACTCGCGGGTTCTGGAATCCGCCGTGGGCTCGGCCAGTGTGGCGCGCTCCAAGCACCGGTTCACCTCCGCCCTGCGCGGCGGGGCGCAGCTCGCGCTGGAGGCCGTGTACCAGGATCCGAGCAGCGTCACCAGGCGCGGAGCCCCGGCTCCTGCCTGACGCCCCACCTGATCCGCAGCACCGCGCCTCGCGCAGGACACAGCCCGCGCCGACAGCACGCGCGCGGCAGCCCGGCAGTTCACCCCCACCACCGGCGGCAGCAGCGTCTGCCGCCGGCCTGCCGCCATGCCGCGACAGCGACCGCGACCGCGACCGCGAACGTCCGCGATGAGCTGCGCCGATGCCCCTCCGCCCGGTGCCGAGTAGGTCGTTTGCGACGCACCGGTTCAGCTCCGCCCTGTGCGGCGGGGCGTAGCTCGCGCTGGAGCGCCGTGCACCAGGATCCGAGCAGCGTCACCAGGCGCGGAGCCCCGGCTCCTGCCTGACGCCCCACCTGATCCGCAGCACCGCGCGTCGCGCGGGGCACAGCTCGCGCCAGCAGCACGCGCGCGGCAACCCGGCAGTTGACCCCACCACCGGCGGCGGCAGCAGCGTCTGCCGCCGGCCTGCCGCCATGCCCCGACAACTGACGCGACCGCGACCGCGACCGCGGGCATCCGCGCTGAGCTGCGCCGATGCCCCTCCGCGCGGTGCCGAATCGGTCGTTTGCGACCCAGAACCTGCCCACGTGGATCTGTTGACTTTCCCAAAGTCAGTTCGGACAATAGTCGAACTAACTACCCCTTGTGTTCGCCTGAGAGGGATCACCATGAGAATCAGATGTACCAGGGCCGCCGCCGTGCTGGTCGCCGCCGCTGCCTCGGCAACCGCGCTGACGGGCTGCGGCAGCAGCGGTTCGGGCCAGCCGGGGGCGGCCGCCAACGGGCCGGTGAAGCTGGCCTTCTGGGGCTGGGCCCCGGGCTACGCCCAGTCCGTCGCCCTGTGGAACAAGTCCCATCCGAACATCCAGGTCAGCTTCGACACCACCGCCTCCGGCTCCAAGGGCGGCTACACCAAGATGCTGACCGCGGTGAAGGCCGGCAACGCCCCGTGCCTGGCCCAGGTCGGCTACGAGACCCTGCCGAGCTTCGCGGCAGCCGGCGCCCTGCAGGACGTCACCTCCTACGCGAGCGGCGACAAGAGCCAGTTCGCCGGCTGGATCTGGAACCAGGTCACCATCGACGGCGACACCTACGGCATGCCGGTCGACACCGCGCCGATGGCGCTGCTGTACCGCAAGGACCTCTTCACCAAGTACGGCATCACCACGCCGCCGACCACCTGGACCCAGTACGCCGCCGACGCGGCCAAGGTCCACAAGGCCGATCCCTCGGTCTACCTCGGCGACTTCGGCAACGACGCCTACAACTACGCGGGCCTGGCCTGGCAGGCCGGGGCCCAGTGGTTCGGCACCAGCAACGACCAGTGGCAGGTGTCCCTGGACAACGCCGCCAACCAGAAGGTGGCCGGTTTCTGGCAGGGCCTGGAGAGCAAGGGCCTGCTCAAGAACGACCCGAGCTACGACCCGTCCCTGTACAGCGACATGGCCAAGGGCACCATCCTCTCCGACGTCAACGCGGTCTGGGACACCCCCATCCTCGCCTCCAGCGTGAAGACCACCTCCGGCGACTGGGCCGTCGCCCCGATGCCGGTCTGGAACGCCGCCGACCGCAGTACGGCAACGACGGCGGCTCGGCCACCGCCGTGCTCAAGGGCTGCAAGGACGCCGCGCAGGCCACCGAGTTCGCCGCCTGGATGAGCACCGACGCCGCCAGCCTGAGCAACTTGATCAAGGTCACCGGCATCTACCCGGCAGCGACCTCGGGCCTGACCAACCCGGCGCTGTCCGCGCCCGATCCGTTCTACGGCGGCCAGGCCATCTTCGACGTCTTCAAGGCCGAGATGCCGGACATCAACACCGCCTGGCAGTGGGGCCCGACCATGACCCAGACCTCGACCGACCTCGGCGACGGCCTCGGAACCGTGGAGACCGGCAACGCGAACCTGTCCGGCGTGCTGTCCACGGTGCAGACCAAGACCGTGTCCGAGATGAAGCAGCAGGGCCTCAGCGTCTCCGGCAACTGACCGGCGACCGCCGCCCGGGCACACCCGCCCGGGCCCCTGCTCCCACACCGGGGAACCAGCCCGGACCAGCTCTCCGCAGCAGATCCCGGCCCCAACGCGGCACCCTGCCGACCAGGCCCGTGGGCCCCGCCCGCTGCGACCGGCCGGGCGGCCCGCGACGGTCGAAGAAGGATCCCACTATGACCACAGCCACGCCCCGACCACCGGCCGCCGTGCCCCGGCAACCCACACCACGGCGACACACACCACGACAGCAGCGCCGCCAGGCGCGGACCGCGGCAGCCTTCATCGCCCCGTTCGCCGTGCTGTTCGCCGGGATGTACCTCGCCCCGATCGGCTACACCGTCTACCAGAGCCTGTTCAAGGTGCACCACTCCGGCCTCGGCCTGTCCGCCCCCACCACCGCCTTCGCCGGCCTCGGCAACTACACGGCGGCGCTCGGCGATCCGGCTTTCCGCGGCTCGCTGCTGCGGGTGCTGCTGATCGGCATCGTCCAGGTCCCGGTGATGCTGCTGCTCGCGCTGGCCCTGGCACTGCTGCTGGACGCCAGGACCACCCTGTTCAAGCGGTTCTTCCGGCTGGCCTTCTTCCTGCCCTACGCGCTCCCCGGCGTGATCGGCGCCATCATGTGGTCCTACCTGGTCGCCCCGGGCCTGAGCCCGATCACCGCCGCCGCCCACCACCTCGGGCTGCACCTGGACCTGACCTCCAACACCCTGCTGGCGCCCACCATCGGCAACATGCTGACCTGGGGCTGGACCGGCTACAACATGCTGATCATCTACTCCGCGCTCCAGGCCATCCCCGCCGAACTCAGCGAGGCCGCCACCATGGACGGCTGCTCCCCGCTGCGGATCGCCTGGCACATCAAGATCCCCATGGTCCGCCCTGCCCTGGTGCTGACCACCGTGTTCTCGGTCATCGGCACCGC
Organism: Streptacidiphilus sp. 4-A2; assembly: GCA_014284505.1. Lineage (GTDB taxonomy): Bacteria > Actinomycetota > Actinomycetes > Streptomycetales > Streptomycetaceae > Streptacidiphilus. Next base: position 8,758,539 of record JAAFYY010000001.1, read on the forward strand.
CCAGCTCTACAACGAACCCGCCATCCTGCACAACGTCGCACCCAATCTGAGCAGCGATTACACCCCGATCTTCGCCGCCTACGACCAGATCAACAACAACAACTTCAACGCCGCCGCGGCGGAATCGGTGATCCTGGCAGTCCTCGCCTTCGTGCTGTCCTTCGGCTTCCTGAAATTCATGCAACGACGGGGAGAGGCGCTGTGACCGCCGCGACAGACACACCCCCACCGCCCACCAAGGCCCACCACCACGCCGGGGAGAGGTCGCAGCAGCCACGCCAACTCGAAGTCACCCGCTGGCTCACCCTGGGCGTGATGCTGCTCGCCACCATCTACTTCCTGGCCCCCGTCTGGTGGTTGCTGGTCTCGTCCACCAAGACCAGCTCCGGGCTGTTCGCCGGCAACGGCTTCTGGTTCGGCCACTTCGCCTTCTTCTCCAACGTGCGCACGGTCTTCGCCGAACAGGGCGGGATCTTCTCCCGTTGGCTGCTCAACAGCGCCGTCTACGCCGTGGGCGGCGCGGCGGTCAGTACCCTGCTGTCCGCGATGGCGGGCTACGCCCTGGCCAAGTACCGGTTCCGGGGGCGGGAGTTCACCTTCAACCTGGTGCTCGCGGCGGTGCTCATCCCGCAGCCGCTGCTGGCCATCCCGCTGGTACCTGATGTTCTCCCCGGTACACCTGGTGAACACCTACTGGGGCGTACTGCTGCCGAGCATGGTCAGCCCGTTCGGCGTCTACCTCTCCCGGATCTACGCCGGGGCCTCGGTCCCGGACGAACTGATCGAGGCCGGGCGGCTGGACGGCGCGGGCGAGTTCCGGATCTTCAGTACCATCTCGATTCGGGTGATGGCCCCCGCCCTGGTCACCGTGTTCCTGTTCCAGTTCGTCAGCATCTGGACCAACTACCTGCTGCCGGTGCTGATGCTGGCCAACAGCAACCTGCAACCGGTCACCGTCGGCATCGTCGGCTGGCAGGCCCAGCGCGGGATCGGCTCCTCCGCCGTCCCCTTCAACATCATCATCACCGCGGCGATGCTCTCCGCCGTCCCACTGGTCGTGCTCTTCCTGTCCCTGCAACGCTTCTGGCGCTCCGGCCTGGTCGCCGGCAGCGTCAAATGAGGAGGCCACCCGTGCCGGCCCGGTACCACCTTCGCTTCCAGATCCACCCCTCGGCCGACACCGCCGACACCCTCGCCGACGCCGTCGCGCTCGCGAAGTCCTGTGCCTCGGCCTCGGTGGACGAGGTGGTGCTGCTGCTCAACGCCGAGGAGCTGTACGGCGGGCACTCGGCCGGCGCGGACGAGGACGCCTGGTTCGAGACCGCGTCCCTGGCCCGCAGGGTGCTGCTGGACGCCGGGATCGAGGTCAGCCTCAACCCCTGGGTGACCGTCGGCCACGCCGACCGGGGCCGCCGCGACACCCTCGGCTTCGCCCCATGGTCTCCCCACCGGCCGGACCGCCACCGCCCAGGCCTCCTTCGCCTGCCCCCGCTGGCGACGCTGGGTCGCCGGGCACTACGGCCGGTTCGCCGAACTCGGGTTCCGGGTGCTGTGGTCGAGGACGACTTCCGCTACCACAACCACGCACCACTGCACTGGGGCGGCGGTTTCGAACCGCTGATGCTCCAGCGGTTCGCGGAACTCACCGGCGAACAGCCCACCCGCGAGCAGCTGGTCGCCGCCGTCACCGCGCCAGGAACACCGCACCCGTGGCGCGCCCAAGCTCCAGCAGGTCTGGCGCACGGCCCAGTTGGAGGTCGCCCGACTGCTCTCCGAGACCGTCGCCGAGCGCTCCGCCGGGCGTTCCCAACTGGGGCTCATGAGCTCCTGGCTGGACACCACCTCGGTCGAAGGACGCGACTGGCCCGCCCTGTTCGACGCCCTGGCCGTCAACGGCTGCGCCGCGCACCGCCCGCACTTCGCCCCCTACACCGACGCCCCCGGACGCGAACTCAGCTTCTCGGTATGGACCCTGGAACTCCAGCGGGCACTGCGCCCGGCCGGTGTCACCAGCGAACCGGAGATCGAGAACTGGCCGCACACCGCCTGGTCCAAGGCCGACACCCAGACCTGGTCGGAGATGGTCGCCGCGCAACTGGCCGGTTCCGACGCGCTGCTGCTCAACGTCCACCCCATGCACGCCAAGCGCGCCGACCGCTACCCCCAGGTCGGTGACCTCCTGCTGCGGTCACGACCGGCCCTGGACTGGATCGCCGACCGGCGGCCACGCGACCTGGTGACCGAAGGCGTGTACGTGCCCTTCAAACAGGACACAGCCACGCATGTGCACACCCGCACCGCCGACCTGGACGACATGGCGGCCGGTCCAGGCCCCGCCGCCGACTTCCTGCTCCGCTCCGGCGTCCCGATCACCGCCAACCCGGCCGCGGTGGCCGTGCTCTTCGGCCAGCTCGCCCGCGCCCTGTCCGACGACGAGCTGCGCCAGTTGCTCTCCGGGGGGCTGCTGCTGGACGGCGCCGCCGCCGTGGTCCTGGCCGAGCGCGGCTTCAGCCGACTGATCGGCCTGCGCGAGGCCGACTGGTCGGCCGGGAGCAGCAGACGGCCGACGGCCCCTACGCCGCCGAGGAGTTGCTGGAGGCGGACGACCCGGGCGCGGTCGGCATGCTGCTCAGCGTCAACGTGCAGCCCGCGCTGGCGCGGCTGGAACCGGTCGACACCGCTCGGCCGTGGACCCGGGTGGTCACCGCGCGCGGCGAGGAGTGGGGCGCGGGCCGCTACGGCTTCGTCAATGAGTTCGGTGGACGGGTCGCGGTGCTGGCGGCCACCGCCATCGACGAACTTCCCTACAGCGACGACGGCCAACGGCTGCTCCACACCATGATCCGCTTCCTGGAGGGCGACCACCCCCGCCTGCCGCTGGTCAGCGGCGGCCCCACCTCATCCCGCAGCTGACACAGGCGGGCAGCGGGCGCCGGCTGGCGGTCGCCAACGGCAGCGCCGACCCGGCGACCGTCCGGGTGAACATCCCTGCCGCACCGGCCCAGCCCAGAGCCACCTTGCTTGCTCCACTGGCACGGCCACGACCGGTGCCGCTGTCCGCGACGGGCTCGTGGGTGACCAGCCAACAGGAACTCAGCCACCGGGGCTGGCTGGTCCTCGACTGGCAGTAACCGGCAAGTCCGAACGGTATGTGTCGATGGTGCCACCGAAGCAACGGGTGCGTAGAGCTCCGAGGCGATGATGCCGAGTTTCGCGGACCCGACGAGCCTGGCGCTCCCGACCGTATTGTGCCAAGTCCTGCCGCTACGTCATTTTCCTTGCTCTGCCACCGTTCCCGTGCGGGCTTCCAAGACGGCGGTGCCAGGCCATGAGCGTGCTCGGGTGACCAGTCGGTGCCGGCGGTTCGTGTCCAAGCCCCAACTCGCCGCGCAACTGGTCGAGCGAGCAGGGTCGAGCGGACGAACACGGCCCGGTGGGCCCAAGCAGTGTGTCCGATCGGACAGAGACGCACGTGAAGCCTCGACGTGGTGCGGGTTCATGGCTTCCACTGTTGAACAACCCCCTGCGGGATACACGAGAGACCGGCGTTATGGAGGTGATTGCCATGTGGTTCCCCCCTGATTGGTGAAAACTCCCACGGGGAGTGTCCGGACACCAGCCCACTCCCGGGCTGTCTCTCCACGCACTCCCTGAGAAGGACCGCCCACGGCTCCCGTACCGGGATTCATGGGCGGTCCTTCGACGTTGGTCACGCATCCCGGTGGTTCCGGGCGGCGGCTCCAGCGGGCGACGCGCGCTCAGCACGGACCCGCGCGTGCCGGCGCACCTTGATGCACACATTCGGCCTTCGGCGCCCCGGCGTGATCGGCCGAACCTATGACGCTGCTCAGCGGTCGTGCAGCCATGGCGGAACTCCGGTATCCGTGATGTCCGCCTGGCCGCACCCTCTGGCACGGATACCCAGGACGGAGATACGTCATGACCGGTTCGCAGGAAATCGAAGAAGTCGACCTGCTGGTGGTCGGCGGCGGCAAAGCCGGGAAGTCCCTGGCGATGGACAGGGCGAAGGCCGGGCAGCGGGTGGCGATGGTGGAACGCAGGTGGATCGGCGGTACCTGCATCAACGTCGCCTGCGTGCCCACCAAGACACTTGTGGCGGCCGCCCGGGTACTGCGCCAGGCGCGGCGCGCCCGGGATTTCGGCATCACTGGCGAACGGCCCGCCATTGACGTCGACCTGCTCCGCAAGCACAAGGAGACGGTGGTCGAGGGCTTCGTCGAGGGGCAGCACAAGGCATTCATCGGTTCCGGCATGGACCTGCTGCTGGGGACGGCCCGGTTCACCGGCCCACGCACCGTGGAAGTCGCGCTCAACGACGGTGGCACCCGCGAGTTGCGCGGTGTCGACGTGCTGATCAACACCGGGATGAGGCCCTGGCTGCCGCCCGTTCCCGGGCTGGCCGAGGCGCATGTCCTCACCAGCGAGAGCATGTTGGACCTCAACGCACTGCCCGCCACGATCATCGTGCTGGGCGGCGGCTACATCGGTACCGAGTTCGCCCAGATGCTCAGCGCTTTCGGCGTCGAGGTCACCTTGCTGGAGCGCGGGCCGCACATCCTCAGCCGCGAGGACGCGGACATCGCCCAGGAGGTGGCCGGCGTCTTCGCCGCCGAGGGGATTACCGTGCTCACCTCGGCGGCGGTCGCCAGAGTGGCCCGAAACTCCGACGGTACCGTGACGGTGACCCTGGACGACGGGCGGAAGTTGACGGCTGACGACCTGCTTGCCGCTGTCGGGCGTACTCCGGCCACCGCCGCGTTGGGCCTGGAGGCCGCGGGGTGGAGACCGACGGCCGCGGGTTCGTGGTGACCGACGAGTACTTGCGCACCACCGCTGACCACACGTGGGCCGCGGGCGACATCACCGGTGGTCCGCAGTTCACCCACCTGTCCTGGCACGACTACCGGGTGATCAAGCGGAATCTGGCAGGGGAACTGGTCTCCACCAAGGACCGTCTGGTCCCGCATACCGTCTTCCTCGCACCGGAACTGGCACGCGTGGGGCTGAGCGAGAGTCAGGCTGCCGCCGCCGGGTACAACGTCCGGGTCGCCCGGATCCCCGTCGCGGTCATCCGCGGGCCAGGATCCTGCGCGAGACGACCGGGGTGTGGAAGGCGGTGATCGACGCCGATACCGACCTGATCCTCGGCGCGACACTGTTCGGTCCTGAGGCCGGGGAATCGATCACCACCGTTCAGACAGCCATGCTGGGGCAGCTGCCGTACACCGCGGTGCGGGACATGATCATCAATCATCCCACCATGACCGAGGGTCTCAACATTCTGCTCGACACCCTCTGAGCACCGCTCCTCGAAACGGCCGGCCGGGCCGGCAGTCAGGCCGGGCCGGCCGTTTCGACGTGCACGTCGGACCGCTCGGGCCGGCGATGCTAACCATCAAGGACGACCAAGGCGGTTGCTCTCCCTTCGGCTAACCGGTAAAGTCCATCTTGCAGGTTAGTCAGTCGGCCAGGAGTCAAAGTTCGGAAACGGATGTGATGATCATGGGGACGACCTCGAACGGGTCCCTGAAGTCTTTGCGTGGCGGGCATGTCGGGGTCAATGTGACCGATCTCGACCGCTCGCTCGACTTCTACGTGCGCGTGTTCGGCTTCGACATGGTGGGCTCGTCCGCACCCGGGACTCCTCCCGGCCGCCGTCATGCCTTCCTGGCCCGTGAAGGCCGGATTCTGGTCACGCTGTGGCAGCAGGCCGATGTTCCCTACGCGAGCCGGGCCGCGGGGATGCACCACCTCTCCTTCGAAGTCGACACCATCGAGGAGGTCCAGGCAGCCGAGCGGGTGCTGCGGGAGATCGGGACGCCCTTCCAGTACGACGGTGTGGTGCCGCATGCCGAGGCTGCGGACTCGGGCGGCATCTTCTTCAGCGACCCCGACGGGACCCGGCTGGAGATCTTCACGGCTCACGGCGCGTCCGGGCAGGACGCGCCAGTCGAGTCGGCGCCCACCTGCGGATTCTTCTGAGCGCGCGATGACCTCGGAAACCGGTGCGTACCACCGCGGGGAACTGGCTGTTCAGGGGGCGATGGGGGAGACCGGGCGGGCCCAGCACCTCAGCCGCAGCATTCGGAAGACCGTCCCGGCAGTCGCCGCTCGGTTCCTGGCGGAACGCCGGTTCGTGGTCGTTGGTGCCGCGGACGCGCTGGGACGTATGTGGGCGACGGTCCTCGTCGGGGAGCCGGGATTCCTGGCCACGCCCGACGGGGCACGGTGACCGTCGCGGCCGTGCCCAGTCCCGGTGACCCGCTCACCGCGGCCCTCGCGGGGTCCGCTCGGGTCGGCACGATCGCGCTCGAGCCGGCCACGCGGCGGCGGATGCGGCTCAATGGCACCTCTGCCCCGGCGGCCGACGGCTCAGGCCTCGTCATCACGGTCGAGCAGGTGTTCTCCAACTGTCCCAAGTACATACAGCGGCGCGACCCCGGCCCAGCGAGGACCGCCGACCTGGGGCGGAGATGGTCCAGGAAGCATGAGCTGACGGAGCATCACGGCGCCCTGATCGCTTCGGCGGACACGTTCTTCATGGCCACCGCCGACGACCAGGGCAACGCCGATGCCTCCCATCGGGGAGGGAACCCCGGCTTCGTCCAGGTCCTGTCGCCGACGCGACTGCGATGGCCGGAGTACCAGGGCAACGCGGCCTACATGACCCTTGGCAACCTGGAACTCAACCCGGCGGCAGGGGTGGTGTTCCCCGACTGGGAGACCGGAACGCTGCTCCTGCTGACCGGTACCGCTTGCACCGACTGGGACTCCCGGAGCGGCCCCGGTGTCGTCTTCACACTCACCGAGGCCGTCGAGATCGCCGGCGGCCTTCCGTTCCCTTGGACGCCTCCCGAGTACTCGCCGTCCAATCCTGAGCTCCCCGCCGCATAGTCCGGGGCGAGGGACGGGGCTGAGTCACACAAGTCCGACCAGGTCGGCGCTGCGCTCCCAGAGCAGGCGGGCCAGCGCCGCGTCCTCCGCCTGGGGGTTGTTCCTCCTGGCCGGCTTTGTCTTCTCGTAGTAGGTGCCTGACTGCCAGTCGACCGCGGGTGTCCCCTCGGCGAGCCGGACCAACGGGCGGGCGCCCCGGTCGGGGCTCTGCAGGAAGGCCCTGCCCACCGGGTTGCGGTAGACGAACCGCATGAAGCTGGTGCTGTCCGAGGCGAAGCCGGTGGCGATGGCTCCCGGATGGAAGGCTGCTGAGGACAGCCCGCGGCCGTGGAAGCGGTCGTGGAGCTCCCTGGTGAACAGGATGTTCTCCAACTTCGTGTCGCCGTAGGCCTTGTGCGGAGTGAAGCGGGTGTCGTTGTTCAGGTCCTCGATGTCGATCCTGCCGAACAGTCGGGCCCCCGAACTGGAGGTCTGGATGACCGAGGCCCGGCTGCCGAGCAGCCTGTCCATGAGCAGGTTGGTCAGCAGAAATGGTGCCAGGTGGTTGACCTGGAGGGTCTTCTCGAACCCGTCGACGGTCCTGGTGCGGTCCCCGAAGACGCCCCCGGCGTTGTTGACCAGCACGTCGATCCGAGGGTAGCCCGCGTCAAGATCGGCGGCCAGCTTACGGACCGCCGCCAGACTGGTGAAATCGGCGATGAAGAAGTCGCTGTCCAGTTCCCTGGCGACGGCCTGGGTCTTCTCGGGCGACCGGCCCACCACGACCACGGTGTGGCCGGACGCTCGGAGCCGTCGCGCTCCTGCGGCTCCGATGCCGTCGCTGGCACCGGTGATGACGATGATCTTGGACATGGTCCGTCCTTCGTTTGCTTGGTCTGACTTTTCGGACCACGCGGCCCGGCAAGTCCCCGGCCCGGCAATCGCGACTCCTTATGCGGCCTCGCCCGAGCAGGCCTGCATCTTCCATGGGTAGGTGCTCCGGCGCGTGGAGGCCACCCAGATGACCTCCACGCGCCGATCGGTCGATGCCGACCGGGGCCCCACTCCAGGAACTGCCCCTGCTGACCGACGGCATCTGGACGACCCACAGGCCGCCGACGGCCCACAGGCCGCCGACGGCCCACAGGCCGCCGACGGCCCACAGGCCGCCGACGGCCCACAGGCCGCCGACGGCCCACAGGCCGCCGACCGCCCACGGACTGCCGACGCAGGCCCGGACCCGGGTACGACCTCCGAATGAGGTGCCGGGTCCGGGCCGCTCTATCGGTATTCGGCGTTACACACCGTCGCGTAGCAGGTCCACGGCCTGCTCGGTCAGTTCGATGGCCACCGCGTGATAGCTCTCGATCCTGCTGACAACCCCCTCAGCCGGGCCCTGGAACCACGCGTCGCTGGAGTAGAACGCCCCTCCTGCTCGCGCATGACTTCGAGCGAGGGGAACGCCCGCACGAGGTACAGGTCCGTGTGGCCGTCTATCTCGGACTTCGAAACGCTGAAGGCGACCACATCCAGGCCGGCTTTGCGCAACAGCGGGATCGCCTCTTCGCGGACGATTCGCACGTAGTCGTCCGTCGTCCCAGGCTTCAGGCGGTAGGTACGGAAGTCGATGAACATCAGTAGTTTCCTTCCTCGGGTGAAGTGGCTCGCACAGCGAGAACCCGACAGTCGTGGCCGCGAACGGGGCCGGGCTCGCGAGAGCCCTGGCAGTGGCGCGATGTACGGGGCCACGCAGGCTGTCGTGATCAAGTCTGGGTCCACCTGCCAGGCCTGTCCAGCCGAAGTCCGGCCTGCCCAACGGGTGGGTTCTCCTGTAACTGCCGTATATAAAAGGGTTGTTGACGGGCACTCATATTGGCGCCCTGCCCACGGGGCCGGTGCGGGCACCCTTGTTTGCCCGTTCGGTCACCAGGTGCAATGTGCCAGGGATGCCCGGGCCCGTGACGCGATGCCGGCGAATCAAAATGACGAACAGTCAACTTGGAAGCCAGTTGCGCCCGGCCGGAGTTGGGACGGGCTGCCGGCCGGACCTGACGGCAGCAGGGGCGGTGGTGCGGGTGCGGTTCGAAGCCCCAAGGGCTAGCCGGCGGCACGCCGGGTGAGGAGAACCTGGGCCGAGTCGCGATTGACGGCGGCCAGCGCGCGGCGCCGCCGCCCAGATGGTCGTCCAGGTTGCCGGTGAACCGCTGGACCAGTTCGGTGGTCGCGTAGGGCCAATCGCTGCCGTACAGGATGTGCCCGGGCCGGGCCAGGGCGAGCAGGCTGGGAAGATTGGTGGGGCTGGCGGCAAGCGCGGTGTCGAAGTAGAAGCGGCTGAACTGGTCGAGCAGGAAGTCGGCCGAGGGCTGGCCGCCTGCGGCCTGTGCGACGGTCGCGGCGATCCGGTGGGCCGCGTAGGGCAGGAAGCCCCCTGCGTGCGCGAGGATGAACGAGATCTGCGGATGCCGGGCAGTGCTGCCGGACAGCACCAGGTCGGTGGCCGCCCTGGTGGTGTCCAGCAGATAGTCCTCGCTGTAGCCCGGGACGCCGGGCAGTGCCGCGCAGGCCAGGCCCCGGGGTGGACGAAGGCCACCGCGCCGCGCCTGTCCAGCTCGGCCAGGACCGGAGCGAACTTCTCGTGGCCCAGGTAGTCGCCGTGGACGTTGGCCAGCAGGGCGACGCCGTCGGCGTGCAGGTGGTCGAAGGCGTAGGCGATCTCCTCCAGCGCTGCGCCCACGTCCGGCAGCGGGAGGGTGGCGAAGAAACCGAAGCGCTCCGGATGCTGCCGCACGACAGCAGCGGTGTACTCGTTGAGCTCGCGGCCAGGCGGGGGCGTCCTCGCCCTGGGCGAGCTGGGTGCCGGGCGTCGAGGTCGACAGGATCCCCGGCCTATGGCGAACCGGTCCATCAGTGCGAGCGCCTGGTCGACACTCCAGGACGGGAGGGGACGCCGCCCGCGTCGGTGAACCCGTTGGCGAGCAGGTGGTCGCGGTAGAACGGGGGCACAACGTGCTGGTGGACATCGATTCGTGCAGTCGTCGATGTTGACCGCATGGTGTGGTACCTCCATGGTTCTGCGGTTCCGAAGCGCGGCTGGGAAAGGGACGGCGACGCGCCGGGTGTGATTGTCGCGACCGGCCGACGTGGTGCGGATCCTGTGCCCCGGGCCCGCCGTACGTACGGGCGGAGTACCTCCGCACCTGCCCGTACGCCGGCTGGGATTCGTCAGTCGGGCCGCAGAATTGCCGCTTCGCCGCGCATGTGGGGCCGACGGGTTCTGCCGGTCGGACGGAAGCCGACTACCAGGTTTCGAACGTGGGGCTGCCCGCTGAGCCCTCCGTGCCGATACCGATTCCGGAGTCGCTGTTGTACCAGACAGTCCCGATGTACTGCCCGTCGCCCTCGGAGAGCACGATCATCGTGTTCTGGCCGTAGGTGTTGACGGGTTCCCAGAAGCAGGAGTTGGCCGGCGCGGACGCGTGGGTTTCTCCGGTGAACCCGTCCTTGCCCGTGGGAAGAACGTCGAACTGCGCGTCGTAGCCGCCCCCGGCGCAGAGCTGCACCCAGCCGTTCTGGATGGTTGAGGCCTCGGGTGAGGCTCCCAGGGACACGGCGGTTGCGCCCATCAGTGCCACAGCGGTGACCGGCACCAGTACTCGCCTGAGCGCCCTTTTGAATGTCATCATCATCCCTTTCGTAGATGTCCATGGCCCGTCCGGAGCCATGAATTGGTGATTCAACGTGATCAACGTCGACCGCGACAAGGAAACTGACGGACGATGCCTGATGCACCAACGTGATCGGGCCGGAAGGGCACATCATGAGGCCCGGCCAAGGCGCCCGTGGGCGCGAACGTCGCTGGGGAACCTCCGAAGTGACGGGTTCGGTCAGGCAATCGGGGAGCGCCGGACCTGTTCGGTGACCCAGATGAGGAGGCCGACTGCCATCAACGAGCCCGCCATGACGGTGACGCCGGTCCAGCCCCAGGACGCGAGGACCAGTCCGGTGGCTGCCGACGCGACGGCGCCCCGAGGAAGACACAGGTCATGTAGACGGAGTTGATCCGTGCGCGCGCGTCCGGGCGCAGGGCGTAGATGTCCCTCTGGCTGAGCACCTGATGGCTCTGGACTGCGAAGTCCAGCAGCACGCCGCCCAGAGCCAGCAGGAACAGGTTGCCCGCGCCGAACCCGGCCACCAGCATGGATACCAGTCCCAACGACATGGCGGCCGCGCGCATCGGCACGCCATGGCCGGCATCACCCAGGCGTCCGGCGATCGGTGCGACGGCCGCACCGCCGGCGCCGACCAGGGCGAAGACGGCCACGCCCACCTGCGAGAGGTGGTGATGGGCGACGAGTTCGTAGGAGATCGCCGTCCAGTACGCGGTGAAGGCTCCGAAGAGGCTGGCCTGGGTCAGCGCTCGGCGTCGTAGCACGGGCTCCTCGCGAGCCAGGCGCACGACCGAGGCCAGCAGTGCGCCGTAACTGGCGCTGGGCCGGCTTCCGATGCGGCAGCATCCTGGCCAGAGCGAAGGCGGTGATCAGCATCACGACGGCGGAGATGGCGTAGATGCTGCGCCATCCCCAGGCGGCAGCGGCGAAGCTGGAGATGGAGCGGGCCAGCATGATGCCCAGCAGGAGCCCGCTGGTGACCTGGCCGACGAGCTTGCCACGGGTCTGCTCGGGCGCCAGATGTGCCGCCAGGGGTATCAGGATCTGGGCGACCACCGAGGTCACACCGATGAGGGCGGAGACCGCCAGGAAGACCCAGAAGTCGGGGCGACGCAGCCGAGGGCCAGGGCTCCTGCGGTCAGCAGCAGGGTTCGGGAGGCCAGCTTGCGGTTCTCCAGCAGGTCGCCCAGGGGCAGCAGCAGGGCCAGGCCCAGCGCATATCCCACCTGGGTCGCGGTAACCACGGTCGTCGCCGTGCCCTGGCCCACTCCGAAGGTCCGGCCGACGAGGCCCAGCAGTGGCTGCGCGTAGTACAGGTTGGCCACGCTGGCCCCGCAGGCGAAGGCCAGGAGGACGGTGATCCAGCGCAGGGAGCGGGTCGAGTGCGGGGTTATCGCCTCCCCGCGCTCCGGTTCGGCGGATGCGGCCGGTTCGGCGGAGGGTCGGGAGACCGTGTTCGTTCTCAAGGGAGCACTCCGGGACTAGTTATTGAACTGAACGTTCAGTTTTAGCGTAGCGTACTTCGGGATATTCCCCGTCGTCGCGATCCCGACGAGGACCTGCCGGGTGAGGTGCCCGGCGAAGGTCTCGTCCGAGGGGCGTGGGAGAAGAGCAGTCGGTGGTAGACGGGGCGAAGAGCAGGTCGAGGGTCGTTGCCAGGTCCAGGTCCTCGCGGAACTCGCCGTGCAGTACGCCGTTGCGGATGATCTCGGCGGCCACCGCGCGGCGTGGCCCGAGCCACTGCTCGCGCAGGGCCTGCGCGATCTCGGGGTCCGACTGCGCGTCCGCGACGAGCGCCCGCATCAGTGGTCCGGCTGAGGTGTCCCGGAACAGCTGTACCGATGCCAGCACCAGAATGTGCAGGGCCTCCGATGCCGTGGCGCTCTCCGGGAGGGACCAGGAGTCCGCGGCGCGGAGCATGAATCCCTCCAGTGCCAGTGCGCCGCGTGAGGGCCACCACTTGTAGACGGTGGCCTTGCCCACCCCCGCGCGAGCGGCGATCGCCTCCATCGTGGCGGCCTTGAGCCCGCCCTCGATCATGAGATCCCCCGCCGCGGCCAGGATCGCGGCGCGCCGGGCCTCGCTGCGCGGGCGCCCGGGCCGGGTGCCCGCTTCGGTTCCGTCTCCTGCTGCCTTCATCGGTACTCCATGCCTGCGCGAACGGGCTTAACTGAACAGTCCGTTCCACAATAGGGCGGTGCCTGCTTCCTTTGGTGCATCCTCCGGGGTGGCGGCGGGTCCGTCGGCTAACCATCACAAGCGCCTATGATGGAAAGATGGATACGAGTCTGCCGCCGGAGGACGATGCCGGGCTGCTGCTGGACCTGCTGAACAGCGAGCCCCTCGTGGCCGGACAGATCGACGACAGGTGGCCGGATGCCGCCGCGCTCGGTCAGTGGCTGATCGAGCGGGGCCTGCCGCGGGACGCTGCGGCCCTGCCGACGGCGCGGAAGGTGCGAGAAGACCTTCGTCAGGTGGTGCTGGGCAGGAGGTCCGCACAGAGCCTCGCCGGCTGGTTCGAGGGCGTCACGCGCGTTCCGCGGGTGGCTGACGAGGGCACGCTGGCCTGGCGTACGGACGCCCCCGAGGGGCCTGCCTGGCGGTCAGGGTGGTGCTGGCGTACTTCGACCTGGCGGAGCGGCGGCCGGGGCGGCTGCGTCCGTGCGGCAATCCCGAGTGCCGGTTGTTCCTGCTCGACGCGAGCCGGTCCAACACCGCCCGTTGGTGCTCGATGGCCACCTGTGGCAACCGGCTCAAGGCCCGCCGCTTTCACGCCCGGAGTGCGGGAGTGACCGCCGAATCCCCGGCACCGGAGATCTGACCGCTCCGCCCGGAGGCCGGGGGACTGCCCTGGTAACGAGGCCACGGCCGGGATGCCGGTGCCCATGACCGAGTCGTGCCAGTTCGGGTGGTGTCGGCGGGCGAAGAAATTCGTGGGACGCGCCGTGCGAACAGCCGGCTGATGTGGCCCGGTGATCAACCCTTCACCGGTGCAGCTCCGTTGAGGCGTGAGTGTGCTCGCGGTGCGCTGGTCACAGGGCCCCGTGCTGCATGGCGAAGGCCACCGCGTGTGTGCGGTTGCGCAGCTTCAGCCGCGTCAGCACACCGTGGATGATGTTCTTCACGGTCCGCTCCGAGTAGTTCAGGTCCTGGGCTATCTCCTGGGTCCCCAGCCCCCGGGCCAGCAGCCGGAGCACGTCGACCTCGCGCCGCTCCAGGCCGGTCGCGGTGAGCCCGCGGGGCTCCAGGACCAGTTGCCAGGTGGTCCGGATCTGGTCTTCGAGCCAGCCCTGGGCCACGTCGGGCAGGGCCACCCGTCCCTCCCGCACCGCGGCGATGGCCCGCACCACCTGTTCGAAGTCGGCGTCCCGGGACGGGATGACGCTGACCAGCCCGTAGGTGACGGCCCGGAGCGCCTGGTGCTTGCTCAGGCCGTCGCTGACCAGCACGAACCGCACGTCGCGGCCGTCGGCCGCCTCGGCGGCCTCCTGCATCCACCCAGGATCTCGTCGGTGACGTGCCGGACCAGGATGAGCACCACCTCCGCCTCCTGCCGGCGCTCGTCGGGCACCACCCGTACGCCCTCGCACGAATTGAGGAAGGCGGCCGTGCCCTTCGCCGTGATCGCGTCCCCCGCCAGGACCGCCACCGCCACCGGGGTCTGCGCGCACTGACGCCCCCGGAGGGCGGCGCGGTCCGGTCCCCGATGAGGTGGTGGCCGCGAGGCCCTGCTGGCGAGCCGTGGCACGGTGCTGGCCGAACCCGGGGTTCCGCACCACGTGCAGGGCGCGGTTGTGGGCCATCCGGTCGGGTTCGAGCATGGGAATCCCCTCCCTGTAGCGGCCTTTCGGCCGTGCCGGATTTCGTCGTCCCCGTCCGAGGTGACTCCTCATCGACGGCGCCGCTGTCCGCGGAGATCGGCCATGTCAATCCTCGCCCGCGACGCCCGGGTCGGTATCGGTCATCTGACTCCAATGACTTTCGTACTGTGCGGTCAGGGGGGGAGCGCCTCGTTCGAGCCGGTCCGGTTGATCGCCGTCCCCTCCGCGGCGCAGACGGAACCCGTCGCCGACAGGCGCTCGGCCAGGTGCCGGCCGCAGGCGGTGGAACCGGCACCTGAGCGCTGTCCGCACCGGGCGCGGGCCCCGGGTGTCGTCGCGGCCCGGCATCTGCCACCATGGGCACATGCCGGAACTCGCCACCGCTCATGGCCGTGACCAGGAACTACGCCTGCTGAGGGGGCTGGTCGACCGGGTGGGGGAGTGTGCAGGCGGGGCCGTGCTGTGCGGGGAGCCCGGCATCGGCAAGTCCTTCCTCCTCGACATGGCAGGTGCGCACGCTGCGAAGGCCGGGGTCGGAGTGCTGAGCACGGTGGGCGTCCGGTCCGAGACAGGGCTGTCCTTCGCCGGGCTCTACCAGTTGCTGCGTCCCCTGCTGGACGGACCCCAGGTGCTCCCGGAGCCCCTGCCGGCGGCGTTCGGGATGACCGACGGAGGCGGCCCCGACAGTGGCGCGGTCGCCCCGGCGGTCCTCGACCTCCTTGCCGGAGCAGCCTCGCACGCACCCCTGCTGCTGCTCGTCGACAACGTGCAGTGGCTGGACCTGCCGACCTGTGAGGTGCTGGCCTTCGTGGCGTCCCGCCGGGGAACCGCACGGATCGCCCTGGTCGCCGCTGCGCGTCGGTCACGACAGTCCGCTGCGGCACGCGGGCCTGGACGACATGCCGCTGGGCGGCCTGGACGCCGCCTCCTCGCAGGAACTGCTCGCCGAGCACCACCCGGCGCTGTCGTTCTCCACGCGCCTGCGGGTCGTCGAGGCATCCGCCGGCAACCCGCTCGGGCTGCTCGAACTCCCCACCGCCCTGGCAGCCGCCGCACCCGCCCCCGGGCCGCCGTTCGCGGCGCTGCCGGCCACTGTCCGGCTGCGGCGGGCGTTCGTCCCCGAGCTGGTCGGCCTGCCCGCCGCCACCCGGGCCGTCCTGCTGGCCGCGGCCGTCGACGACAGCGACGACCTCGGGGAGATCCTCGGAGCGGCGTCGGCGGCGCACGGCGCGGAGCTGCCGGCCGCGGCCCTGGAGCCGGCCGTGAGCGCCCGGGTGCTGACGGTCGGGGCAACCCCACCGGTGGTGGAGTTCCGTCACCCGCTGCTGCGCTCCGCCGTCCTGTGGGCCGCCCTTCCCACCGAGGTCCAGCGC